>NZ_CP120417.1:0-2136713 GCF_029492705.2 Lactococcus sp. bn62
ATGGCTCTCCAAAAAGAAAAAAAAGAATTTTGGACGAGAGTAAAAGAATTAGCGAAAAAAAATATCAAGCCGCAGTCTTATGATTTCTTCATTGAGCCTGCCCAACTGTTAGAAATTGAAAATGATGTAGCAACCATTATCGTGGGTGCGAAGTTTCATAAAGATTTTTGGCGGAGTCAGGAAGGACTAATCAGTACAGCTGGGTTTGAAATTTTTGATCGACCAATTCGTTTCAATTTACTTTCAGAAGAAGAAGTTTCAGAAAAAATTGAACAAGAAACCAATGAACAAGATGGATTTGATGAAGCACCTGCTCTAGCAACTCCGGACTTCACGCGCTTAAATCCAAAGTACATTTTTGATAACTACATCCAAGGTGAAGGTAATAAATGGGCAAAAGCTGCTGCTTTTGCTGTTGCCGATAAACCAGGGGATGTTTATAATCCTCTCTTCATTTATGGAGGTTCTGGACTTGGCAAGACACATTTGATGCATGCGATTGGCAACGAAATCTTGAAAGATAATCCGCATTCTAAGGTTAAATATGTATCTGCAGAAACTTTTGTCAATGACTATGTCAATGCAACACGTAAAGGACAGATGGCAAAATTTGAAGAAACATATCGAAACTTAGATATACTTCTTCTTGATGACGTCCAGTTCTTTAGTGATAAAGAAGGTACCCAAAACGAGTTTTTCAATACTTTTAATACTCTTCATGATCGTGGTGCTCAAATCGTTCTCACTTCGGACCGTATACCACAAGAACTCAATAAACTTGAGGAGCGTTTAGTGACTCGTTTTTCATGGGGATTAACGACAGACATCACAGCACCTGACTATGAAACACGTATGGCCATTCTCCAGACAAAGTCTGAGAGCAGTAATTTAGAATTCCCTCAAGAAACTCTTAGTTATATCGCTGGCCAAATTGACTCAAATGTCCGTGAACTTGAAGGTGCACTTAATCGTGTAGAGTTTGTTGCGAAAACAAACAACCAAACGGTAGTCAATATTGATACCGCCAGTGAAGCTCTGCGTTCTCTTAAAAGTAATACGCAGCAACCTTTGTCAAATTTGACAGTCAAAAAAATACAAGATGAGGTTGCAAAATACTATCATGTGT
Source organism: Lactococcus sp. bn62 (assembly GCF_029492705.2). NCBI lineage: Bacteria > Bacillati > Bacillota > Bacilli > Lactobacillales > Streptococcaceae > Lactococcus > Lactococcus sp. bn62. Next base: position 1,127 of record NZ_CP120417.1, read on the forward strand.
CAACAGCTGATCTTATTGGGCCTAAACGACCAAAAGAAATTGCATTTCCAAGACAAATTGCAATGTATTTGATTCGTGAATTGTTGGCACTCAGTCTTCCAGCTATTGGCAATGAGTTTGGTGGACGCGATCATACTACTGTCATGTATGCGCACAAGCAAATAACAGAAAAAATGAAAAATGACATCGATGTTCAAAAAGACATTGACGCCATCAAGCGACTGTTTCAATAAAAAGTGACCTGTGGAAAACTTCAAAAGATTTCCTTGAGTTATCCTCTACTTATACACAGTGGAAAACTTATAAAAGTTCATGTTTTCGCGCTTATCCCCATACTCACAAGACCTACTACTATTACTAATATATTTATATAAATAAATAAAGAAAAGGACTATCATGATAAAATTTTCAATTAACAAAGTAGCTTTTCAAAATGCACTAAAAATTACTAAACAAGCGATTGGTTCAAAAGTTACTATTCCTGCTTTAACCAAATTAAAAATTACAGTCAGTGCAGAAGGAATTACACTAACAGGATCCAATGGTCAAATTTCGATTGAGAACTTTTTACCTGCCAGTGATAAAGATGCTGGAATGAATATCTCTGGTACTGGTAGTATCTTATTGGAAGCTTCATTCTTTGAAAGTGTAGTTAGTCAAATGCCAGAACTTACTTTAGAATTTGAAGAATTAGAACAAAAACAAGTACTACTCACTTCTGGAAAGTCAGAAATTACTTTAAAAGGACAGGATGCCGAAATTTATCCACGTATTCAAGAAATTTCACAAGAAAATCCTCTTAAAATTAATGTTGGTTTTTTGAAAGAAATTTTTACAGAAACAGTATTTGCTGTAAGTACGCAAGAAAGTCGTCCTATTTTTACTGGGGTACATTTGGTCTTATCAGATAAGAAAAATCTCAAAGCTGTTGCGACTGACTCACATCGTATGAGCCAACGCTTGCTTGCTCTTGAGAATGACGGTTCTGATTTTGATGTCGTTCTTCCTAGTAAGTCTATCCAAAGTTTCAAAAATGTATTTACTAATGATGAGGAAGATTTGGATATTTCCTTGGCGAATAATCAAATTCTCTTCCGTAATGAGCGTATCAGTTACTACAGTCGTCTAATTGAAGGTACTTACCCTGATACGAATCGTTTAATACCTAATGAAGCTGATTATAGCTTAAATCTCGTCTTTGATGTGGCTGCTTTACGTCGTACAATGGAACGTGCACGTCTCTTATCAAATGCAACAGCAAATGGTACCGTTAAACTTACTGTTTCAGGAGATTCAGTAATTACAACAGCCAATTCACCTGAAGTTGGTAGTGTTCATGAAGAGTTGACTGCAATTGAAAAAATCGGTGAGGATATTGCAATCAGCTTTAACCCACAATATCTGATTGATGCGCTTCGTGTTATAAAAGAACCGGAAGTTCGTATTCGTTTCATTTCAAACGTTCGTCCTTTTACACTTCTTCCTAAAAATGATACAGACAGTTTCGTACAGCTTATTACACCTGTCAGAACAAACTAAAAAATGTTAGAATAGACTTAACGAAAGTGAGGTCTATTTTTTTATGGAAATCATTTATACTGAAATTACACAAGATATAACTCAATTTCTTTTGGAGCGTGCTCAACAGGCATTGAAAGAAGAGAAAAAAGTTTATTATATTGTTCCATCTTCAATATCTTTTGAAAAAGAAAAGGAAATTTTAGAGCGTATTTCATCAGGTGCAGATACAGCCGTTTTTGACCTCTTAGTTACACGTTTTAAGCAACTTCCTTATTATTTTGATCGTAAAGAAAAAAATACAGATGAAAAAGTCGAACTCAGTCAGTCTGGACTGAGTATGCTTTTTCGTAAAGTTTTGAAGTCTTTTTCTAAAGAAGAATTGCCACTCTATTATAGTTTGCAAAGTTCACCAGCTTTTCTTGAAATGTTGGTGAATTTGCGTGCAGAATTAGTTACTGCAAATTTAACCTGTGAAGAATTACCCGAAAGTCCCAAAAATATGGAGTTATCAGCAATTTTAGCACGTTTTGAAGATGAATTAAATCTTTCTTATGCTAATTTTTCAGAGTTTCAACATTTTATACAAAGTATAAATGAGGGCAAATTTAATCAGGTGTTACATGAGGCGGTAATCATTATTGATGGCTATACGCGGTTTACTGCTGAAGAGGAAAGTTTTATTTCTGCCCTTCATTCCGCAGGTTCAGAAATCATCATTGGGACCTATGCTCGTTCATCAGACTATAAGTTGACAGATTTTTCTTTGTCGGTTTACACGAATGCTCTAGAGATGATTCAACGTTTTCGCAATAAGTTTTCTGCTCAAATCTCTTCTGTTTCGAATACAAAACCAGATAAAGTATATGATAAGTTGACACGTTTGATTGAACTGGAAACTAATTTTATTCAAGAAAGAGAAAATATTGAGCTAGAGTCTAAAGATAAAGAACATTTTGAAATCTGGGAAGCAGAAAACCAGATGGCAGAAATCGAAACCGTTGCTAAAGAAATTCGTCAAAAGATAGCTCAAGGCGCTTTATTTAAAGACTTTACGGTATTGGTTGGTAATGTGGAAGCTTACGCAATACCAGTTCAAGAAATCTTTGATTTGTATGAGATTCCTTTTTTCTATGCTCAGGAAGAAGCAATGAGTCAGCATCCCTTGATAATTTTCTTAGAAAGTCTTTATGCAATAAAAAAGAACAATTACCGTACGAATGATGTGGTCAATCTCCTTAAAAGCAAAGTTTACAGTGGTGTAAACTTTAGCCAAGATGCCTTAGATTACTTTGAATACTATGTGAACAAGTATAAAATTCGAGGCAGAAAGAAATTTGCCACTGCTTTTGAAGAAAGTGAATTTTTAGAATTAGAGCAGGTTGAAACTTTAAGAGAAGAGATGCTTGGTGAATCCTCAGCTCTTCAAAAGTTTTTGACAGGTAGTTCAGAAAAAACGGGAGCCAAGTGGCTTGAACAATTTCAACATTTTATCCAAAATGGCAATGTTCTTGAGAATATGAATCTACTTTATAATCAAGCTGAAGCTGAAGAAAATCATGTCTTGGCAGATAAATACGAACAGGTTTGGAAATTACTGCTTTCTAATTTGAAGGAATTTCAGGCCGTTTTTGCTGAGCAAAAGATGAAAGTGCTCGAATTTCTTGAGTTAATCTTAGCTGGGTTGAAAGGTGCGAAATATCGCCAAATTCCTGCAAATGTTGATGTTGTCAATGTAAAAGACTATGAACTGGTGGAAGCAAGAACCAATAAGTATATCTATGCTATTGGTCTGACAATGGCTAACTTTCCCAAAATCAAGAAAAATTCTAGCTTACTTTCGGATGAAGAACGTGCGATTATTAATCAAAATGTATCTCATGATGATTTTCGTTTTATTGAGCAATTAAATGTGACAAACTCTAGTAAGAATACCTTTACAAGTGTCTCTTTGGTCAATTCAGCAACAGAAAAGCTCGTACTTTCGACACCTCAAATTTATGCGAATGCGCAAGATGATAGCTCGGCATTATTGCAGTTATTTATTGAACATACAAAAGCAGGAGAAAGTGTTAAACGTGAAGTCTCTTCAGTTAATCTTCTGGAAACTGTAACGCATATAGGGAATACACGTTCTCTCATTACAAATATTGGGAAAATTGAACATCTACTTGCTCAAGAGGAAATCGATGGGGTAGAGGATAAACGTAGTTTTTGGTCCAGTTTATTCCGTATTCTTCTTAAAGAAAATCCAGATTTTCAACGTTTGATTTATAATCTTGATCAAGATATAGCCCCTGTATCCTTGGATCCTGAGACTGTAAAAGAAATTTACAAGGATAAAATCCATGCTTCTGTGAGTAGTTTTGAACGTTTTTATAATTGCGAGTACCAGTACTTTTTAGAACAGACCTTAGGATTAGAAAGTTTTGAAAATATAGATTTGAATTCAAAAGTCGTTGGTAATTTCTTTCATGAAGTTTTTGAAAAGCTCCTAGATAATCCTAACTTGACCAGCGAAAATTTCGATGATCACTTGGAAAGTGTTTTACGTGATGTTGACACTTCCTATGCCCGCTATTTCACCCAAGATGCAACAGCACAATTTACATGGACAAATCTTGGAGAAATCGTCAAGCAAACTGCAGTTGTTTTGAAAAAAGGCTTGGAAAATGCTCAGATGAAGACTTTAGCAACCGAGAGTGCTTTTGGTTTACCACAAAGTGAATTGGGTAATTTTTCTATAGACAATATTAATTTACGTGGAAGGATTGATAGAATTGATCAATTTTTTGATGATAGTATTGGTGCTATTGATTATAAATCTAGTCAGCATAAATTTGATCTTGCGTCAGCTTATGATGGAACAAGTTTACAGTTTCTTACTTATTTAGATGTCCTCAAGCAAATGAATGCTGATCAAAAGCTTTGGGGCGCTCTTTACCTGCAGTTAAAAAACGAAAGCATCAACCTTTCTGATGTAGATTATTTAGGAGAAATAGCTGCCTTATTAGCTAAAAAAATGCGCTATGAAGGTCTTATTCTGGAAGAGTATAAGGATAAAGTAAATCAGGAAATTGACGTTGTTAACATTAATCGAAATAATGTCTATAGTCAAGAGGAGTTTGAAGGCCTTATCAAGCTCAACGAAAGTCATTATGCTCGTGCGGGAGAACGACTGCGTGAGGGAGAGATAGCGATTAACCCAGTCATGACTAAAGAAGGTATCGATAAATCTGGTAATGTACACGGATGTCGCTATTGTCCTTTAAAATCAATCTGTCGCTTTGAAGCAAGCAGGCATATGAATGATTATGCCCGTGAAGTCGGTCAAAAAAGTCGCAAAGAGATTCTTGAAGAGTTGAAAGGAGGTCCAGTAAATGACTGAAGTAAAATTGACACCCGAACAGGAAGAAGCAATACATAGCCAAGGACATAATATACTCGTTTCAGCAAGTGCTGGATCAGGAAAGACTTTTGTCATGGCGAACCGGATTGTTGAAAAAATAAAAAATGGCATTGATATTGAGAGCTTGTTTATTTCAACCTTTACTAAAAAAGCGGCAGCAGAATTACGCATGCGTTTAGAAAAAGATCTAAAGAAAGCAAGTTATAAATCTCAAGATAGTATCGAAAAACAAAGGATTAAACTGGCATTACAAAAACTACCTCATGCAGACATTGGTACAATGGATAGCTTTACACAGAAATTGTTACGAGAAAATTTTAATCGTGTAGATATTGATCCAAACTTTAGAATTCTAGCAGATCAGACAGAGAGTGATCTCTTGAAGCAAGAAGTCTTTGATGATCTGGTCGAGCAATATCTTTCAGAACAATCAGAAATCAAAGAGATAGCAAAAATAGATAAAAAGACCTTTGAAAAGCTGGTAAAAAATTTTTCAAGAGATCGGAATATTAAAGGCTTCCAGAGCGTGGTTTACACGGTTTACAACTTTGCTTCAGCAACAGAAAGTCCTGAAAATTGGTTAAAAAATGAATTTCTTAAAGGATTTGATTTTTATCAAAAATTCTCTGATTTACCCGAATCATTTTCACAAGATGTAGTCTTACAACTCGAAACCTTTATTTTAGATTTACAGAAATCTCTGACGGAAAAAAATCTTACGGGGAAAACTTTAGAAAAAGCACAGATCGTAGTGGATAATCAAGAACATCTTCTTTCTAGTTTAGCTCGGAGAGATTATCTTCAATTTACGGAAATTTTTAGATCTCTTGACTTTTCGCGCTGGTCATTAAAGAAAGATGAAATTTTAGCAGAAAGTTTTAAGTCTGTGATAGGAACCAAGACTGCTCCAGGTCTTGTGAGAGATTTTTTAGAAAAAATAAAACATTTGTCAACGATTGAAAAATATCAACCTGAAGCAAAAGTTTTGGCTGAAACCCTTCAAAAATTTGTTCTATATTTTTATAATGTCTATCTGGAGCGAAAACGTTCGGAAAATGCATTTGAATATTCGGATATTGCCCATTTTGCAATTAAAATATTAGAAGAAAATCCAGATGTCGCAACGGCTTATCGTAATAAATATAGTGAAATCATGATTGACGAGTATCAAGATACCAGTCATGTCCAAGAAGCGATGCTACGGTTGCTGAGTAAAAATGGTGACGGCTCTGATAATCTTTTTATGGTTGGTGATATTAAGCAATCGATATATGGTTTTCGTTTGGCCGATCCTAGTCTTTTTCTCAAGAAATACATGGCCTATGCTGATGAAACGAATCCTAATCAACTGATTCGTCTCAAAGAAAATTTTCGTTCACGCGGTGAAGTTCTTTCCTTCACAAATGAGGTATTTAAACATTTGATGGACGAAGAAGTGGGAGAAATGATCTACGGTAAAGAAGAGGAATTGGTCCAAGGGAATCTTATGGACTATCCGGAGAAGTTAAAAGATAACTTTTACCCTGAGCTCCTTCTTTATGAAGAAGATACTTTAGAAGATGAGTCAGAACAAATGAGTGATGGAGAAATAAAAGTTGTTGCTCAACAAATTAAGGAGCTGATAGCATCTGACGAGAACTTAGAATATAAAGATATCGCTCTTTTGGTACGTTCCAAATCTCAAAATAATAAAATTGAAGATATCTTAAAAGCTTACGATATTCCAGTCGTTTTGGATGAGGGGCGCGTTGACTTTTTAAAATCTCTTGAAGTAACCTTAATTTTGGATATCTTGCGTGCTATAGATAATCCGCTCTATGATATTCCTTTAGTGGCGACCTTACGCTCACCAATGTTTAACTTTACAGAGGATGATCTTACAAGGATTAGTTTGAATGCTGGTTCTGATACCCGGTTTTGGCAGAAGTTGCAGCTTAGTGATGGAGAGCTGATAGACAAATCCCTTAAAACAAAGATTGATACCTTTTTGGAGAGATTTACAGGGTGGCGTAAACTTGTAAACGAAGTCACTATCCATGAACTTCTATGGAAGATTTACACAGAAACTTTTTATCTGGACTATGTTGGAGCGCTACCAAATGGTGAGATGCGTCAAGCCAATCTTCATGCTCTTTCAGTAAGGGCTGAATCCTATGAAAGTTCGGGCTATAAAGGTCTTTTCCGATTCATCAAGATGATTGATAAATTTATGGAACAAAACAACGACCTTGCTTCTGTGAATATTAAGTTGCCACAAAATGCGGTAAGAGTAATGACTTTTCATAAGTCCAAAGGGTTAGAGTTTGATGTTGTCTTTCTCATGAATTTACAAACTAAGTTCAACCAGAAAGATCTAAGAGATTCGGTGATACTTACTCGGGAAAATGGCTTAGGAATGAAATATACTGCTGATTTAAAAAATGAGTCAGCTGTAGAGACCGATTTCCCCTATGCTTTGGTTAAAATGGAAACCTTACCGTATCTCGTCAATAAGGATTTGAAGCGAAATGCAATGCTTTCAGAAGAAATGCGTGTTCTTTATGTCGCCTTTACAAGAGCGAAGAAAAAACTCTATATGGTTGGTAAAATCAAACCAAAAGATCTGGAAAAATATGTGGAAACGAAATTAGAAAAAGGCATTTTACCTCTTAAATATCGTCAAGCTGCGAATGGCTACCAACATTGGTTGTTAGCTCTTCAAAAAGCACATAAGTTACCGATGAATTTTAAAGTAATCAAGGCTGCTGATTTACAAGGAGTTGATAAAAAGTTTACAGTTTATCCTGACTTTAAAAAATTAGCAGAAGACGCGAAAAAATTTGATAAAATAATGGACAGCTTATCCGATGTAAAACAAGCGCGTGCTATATTAGATTATCAATATCCAAAGGTAGCAGCAACGAAGCTTTCAAGCATTCAAACTCCCAGTCAAGTAAAAAAAAGAAGTTATGAAAAGCAATTAGAGTTGGGAAATGTTTTACCATCAAGTGAGTATGAACGTGTAAAACAGTTGGAGATGTTGGATTTTGGTCAACATAAAATTACAGCTGCCGAAATAGGTTCTGCTACCCATAGTTTTATGCAATATGCAGATTTTTCACGACCAAACTTATTCGACTTCCAACAAACCTTGGATCAGATGGACCTTCTGGATGAAGTGAAAAACAAAATTGATTTACCCAAAATTCTGACTTTATTTGACACAGATTTTGGTAAAGTCCTGGTTGATAACGTGGAGCGTACAACCAAGGAAGTACCTTTTTCTATGTTGAAAACAGATGAAGTTGCACAAGAACAATATATTGTTCGAGGAATATGTGATGGCTTTATAAAATTTGAAGATAAGATTATCTTGTTTGACTATAAAACGGATTATTTTCGCAATCAAGCGCAGATTGCAGAAATCAAGAAAAATTATGAAGTTCAGATGGAACTCTATGCAGATGCTTTAAGGAAGGCCTATCATGTCAACCAAGTTGACAAGTATTTGATTTTATTAGGTGGACCTCAAAAAGTCGTCGTAGAAAGGTTGTAAAATGTTAGACTATCAATTAGGATCAATTGTTGAAATGAAGAAACCACATGCTTGTACAATCAAATCAACGGGAAAAAAAGCAAACAGTTGGGAAATAATTCGAATGGGTGCAGATATCAAAATTCGATGTACGAATTGTGATCATGTCGTTATGATGAACCGTAATGATTTCAATAAAAAAATAAAAAAAGTTGTGACAATGTAGTCACAACTTTTTGTTTGGGCTTTTAAAAACCTTGATAGAATATGCTTTTTTGTCTTTTTTCATGATTTACGGTATAATTGGATGACTATAAAATTTGACGGAGAAATGAATAAATATGGCTTTAACAGCAGGTATTGTCGGCCTTCCTAATGTCGGAAAATCTACTCTTTTTAATGCAATTACAAAAGCGGGTGCTGAAGCAGCAAACTATCCTTTTGCAACCATCGAGCCTAATGTAGGTATGGTTGAAGTTCCCGATGAACGCTTGACTAAAATCACAGAATTAATCAAACCTAAAAAGACTGTTCCTACAACTTTTGAATTTACAGATATTGCAGGTATTGTAAAAGGTGCCTCTAAAGGTGAAGGTTTGGGTAATAAGTTCCTTGCGAATATTCGCGAGGTTGATGCAATCGTACACGTGGTTCGTGCTTTTGATGATGAAAACGTGATGCGCGAAAATAACCGTGAGGATTCTTTTGTTGATCCATTGGCAGATATTGAAACAATTAATTTAGAGTTGATTTTGGCCGATTTAGAATCCGTAAACAAACGCTATGCGCGGGTTGAAAAAGTCGCACGTACGGTTAAGGATAAAGATGCGGTAGCAGAATTCAACGTTTTGTCTAAAATCAAGCCAGTTTTGGAAGATGGAAAATCTGCGCGAACATTAGAATTTGATGAAGAAGAGCAAAAAGTTGTCAAACAGCTATTCCTACTTACTACAAAACCTGTCCTGTATGTCGCTAATGTAGGTGAAGATGAAGTAAGTGCACCAGATGACATTGAATATGTGAAACAAATTCGTGAATTTGCAGCGACTGAAAATGCAGAGGTTGTTGTTATTTCAGCACGTGCTGAAGAAGAAATTGCCGAACTTGATGATGAGGACAAAGTAGAGTTTCTTGAAGCACTCGGTTTAGAAGAATCTGGTGTTGATAAATTGACAAAAGCAGCTTATCACTTACTTGGACTTGCCACATATTTTACAGCTGGCGAAAAAGAAGTGCGTGCTTGGAACTTTAAGCGAGGCATGAAAGCTCCTCAATTGGCAGGAGTCATTCATAGTGACTTTGAAAAAGGATTTATTCGTGCTGTAACTATGTCTTATGATGATTTGATGAAATATGGTAGTGAAAAGGCTGTTAAAGAAGCAGGACGTTTACGTGAAGAGGGTAAAGAATATGTGGGACAAGATGGCGATATCATGGAATTCCGCTTTAACGTGTAAGATAATTCCCCAAGCGTTTAAGTCTATGAGCCAAAAAGTTTTACAATAACTAAAAAGAGCTGATTTGTATGAATCAGCCTTTTGCTATTTTTGGGAAAGAGGAGAAAAATGACAAAAATGATTGTAGGGCTAGGAAATCCTGGCGACAAGTATGAGCAAACCAAACATAATATGGGCTTTATGGCTGTTGATTTACTTGCAAAAGACTATGGTGTAAACTTTAGCATGGAAAAAACCTTTATGGCTGAAGTTGCTTCCACTTTCGTTAATGGTGAAAAAGTTTTTCTAGTAAAACCGCAAACCTTCATGAATGAATCAGGACGTGCCATCCAACCTTTGTTGACTTACTATAATCTGGATCCAGCAGATTTGACGGTTATTGTTGACGATATGGACTCGGCTGTTGGACGCGTGAGACTGCGTCAAAAAGGTTCTTCAGGTGGTCAACGCGGAATAAAATCAACAATCACTCATCTAGGAACAGAGCAGTTCAACCGAGTAAAAATTGGGATTGGACGTCCAGAACATGGAAAAACAGTAGTTGCACATGTCTTATCTAAATTTGATAAAGAAAATGTAGAAATTGCACAGGACGGCATAAACAAGGCTGTAGAGGCAGTTAAATTCTATATTGAATCAAATGATTTTTCACAAGCAATGAATAAATTTAACGGACAATGAAGATAAACGAATTTTTTGATCAAAACCACGATTTACAATCATGGCAGAGAAGTTTTGCAAAAGCAGAGCGTACGCTTTTAACCGGTCTATCTGGAACTGCTCAGGCGATGGTTATGGCTAATGCTTATGAGAATAATCCGGATAAGTACGTGATTGTCACTGATAATCAATACCACGCAAACGAACTTTATGATGAACTGACTAATCTTGTTGAAGATGAGAAGGTTTACCAATTTTTTTCAGATGACAATGTCTATGCTGAATTTGCAATAGCAAGTAAAGACCGGACAGCCTATCGTCTTGAAGCTCTAAATTTCCTGCTTGATACACAGCAAAAAGGATTTTTGGTCGTTCCTTTTATGGCTTTACGTTCGCTCTTGCCTCACCCTGATAATTTTCAAGAAAACTACCTTCTCCTGACTCAAGGTGATGAATTTGAGATGACAAGTCTACTCGAAATATTAGCCAGCGCCGGTTATGAGAAGACACAGCGTGTGATGGTACCTGGAGAGTTTTCACAACGTGGCGATATCGTGGATATTTATCCACTCGATGCAGCTCAACCTTTAAGACTGGAATTTTTTGGCGACGAAGTAGATACGATTCGTGCATTTGATAGTGAGACACAACGCTCGCACGAAAATATGGATCAAGTAGAAATATATCCGGCGAGCGATTTTATTTTAATGCCTTGGGAATTTGAGCAAGGTGTAAAAAAATTAAGTGCTCAGCTACAAAATGTAACCGATCCTACAGCTCAATCTTATTTTGAAGAAGTGATTGCAGCAGCGGAAAATCATTACTATCATAAAGAGTTACGCAAGTTTGCAGAATATTTTTACGAAAAGCCAGCCTCTCTTTTGAATTATTTTCCGAAAAATATTCAAATCTTTATTGATGATTTTCAAAAAATTAACGAAGCCAATAATAAAACAGAACAAGAACTTGCAGAATTTATTGTTTCGGAAAAAAGTATGGGACGCTCTTTTGAAGGACAAACCTATCTTTTAGATGTTATTTCTAAGTTACGTTCTCACAAACCGGCAAGTTTTTTCTCGAATTTTCAAAAAGGCTTAGGTAATATAAAGTTTGATGCTTTATATAATTTTAATCAACATTCGATGCAGCAGTTCTTTGGGCAAATGGAACTCTTTTACACCGAAGTTGACAGGTTTGTAAAGCAGGGTTTTACAGTTGTTTTGGCTGTGTCTTCTGAGAAACTACGTTCGGAGCTCCAGAAACTAGATTTAGAGCTTCAAATGGTGTCCATTGATGAAATCCAAAAAGGAAAAATAAACCTTTTGAAATTAAATCTTAACAATGGTTTTAATTTTATTGATGAGAAACTTGTTGTTATTACTGAGTCAGAAATTTTTGGTAAAGCAAGAAAGAAAAAAACACGGCGTTTAAATATCACTAATGCAGAACGTCTAAAAGATTACAACGAACTCGAAGTTGGTGATTACGTTGTACATAAAAATCACGGGATAGGGAAATACTTAGGTATTCAAACCATTGAAGTATCAGGAATGCATCGTGATTACTTGACGATTCAATATCAAAATGGTGATACGATATCAGTTCCAGTAGACCATCTGAATCTATTAAGTAAATACTCTGCTGCAGAGGGAAAAACTCCCAAGATAAATAAGCTTAATGATGGCCGTTGGCGTAAAACGATGTCGTCTGTAAGTAAACAAGTCGAAGATATTTCTGAGGACCTGATCAAACTGTATTCGGCAAGACAAGCTTTAAAAGGTCATGCTTTTTCTGTGGATGATGTTAACCAGGAAGAATTTGACAATGGATTTGCTTACCCAGAAACTGCAGACCAGTTGCGCTCAATTAGTGAAATCAAAAAGGATATGGAACTTGAGCGACCGATGGATCGACTATTAGTGGGAGATGTTGGCTTTGGGAAAACAGAGGTTGCAATGCGTGCAGCCTTTAAAGCAATTAATGACAGTAAACAGGTCGCCGTTTTAGTACCAACCACTGTTTTAGCGGAACAACACTATAATAACTTTATGGAACGCTTTGTAAACTTTGGTGTAAACATTGCTGTTTTGAGTCGTTTCCAAACCAAGGCTCAACAAACGGCGATTTTGGATAAGTTAAAGAAAGGACGCGTGGACTTAATCATTGGTACCCATCGTCTTTTATCCAAGGATGTCGAATTTCTTGACTTGGGCTTAATGATTATTGATGAGGAACAGCGCTTCGGTGTCAAACACAAGGAACGTTTGAAAGAATTAAAAACACAGGTTGATGTTTTGACACTTACCGCAACACCTATACCGAGAACCTTGCATATGTCAATGTTAGGTATTCGTGATTTATCAGTCATTGAAACGCCACCAACAAACCGTTATCCTGTCCAAACATATGTAATGGAAACAAATTATGGAGTTGTACGTGATGCGGTACTTCGGGAGATTTCGCGTGGTGGGCAGGTTTACTACGTTCATAACCGAGTAGACAGTATTGAGCAAAAAGTTTCCCAACTGGAAGAGTTGATACCTGAGGCAAGAATTGGCTATATTCATGGACAGATGACAGAAATTCAATTAGAAAATACCTTGATGGATTTTATAAATAATGAATATGATGTCTTAGTGGCAACGACGATTATTGAAACAGGGGTTGATATTCCAAATGCCAATACGCTCTTTATTGAAAATGCCGATATGATGGGATTATCGCAACTGTATCAATTAAGGGGGCGCGTGGGCCGAAGCAGTCGAGTTGCTTATGCTTACTTTATGTATAAACCAGAAAAAATCTTATCTGAAGTTTCAGAAAAGCGTTTAGAAGCAATCAAGGGCTTTACAGAACTTGGCTCAGGTTTCAAAATTGCAATGCGTGATCTTTCAATTCGAGGCGCAGGAAATTTGCTGGGAGCAGAACAATCTGGCTTTATTGATTCGGTTGGTTTTGAACTTTACTCGCAATTGCTTGAAGAAGCAGTCCATAAACGCATGGGTGGCGATAAGATTAAGACGAAGACCAATGCGGAAATTATGCTTGGCTTAGATGCTTTTATTCCAAGTTATTATATCGGTGATGAAAGACAAAAAATTGAGATTTATAAGCGTATTCGCCAAGTGGATACTCGAAAAAACTATGAAGAACTACAAGATGAGATGATGGACCGTTTTGGAGAGTATCCGGATGAGGTTGCCTACTTGTTAGAAATTGGGTTATTGAAAACATTTGCGGATAATGCTCTCGTTGAAAAAATCGAAAAAAATAAATTTGAAGTTGTGCTAACAATGGCTAAATCAGCCAATACGATGTACGATCCACAAGAGTATTTTGAAGCTTTGTCTGAAACAAACTTAAAAGCAAGTGTGGGTGAGAAGCTAGGAAAAATGACTTTTCGTTTTAAAATTGAAAATCGAAAAGATGTCGTCCTTCTACGTGAAATCATGAATTTTACTGAAAAACTTTCAGAATTAAGAGATAAGCACGAAAAAGAATAATGTTTCATATGAAACATTATTCTTTTTTTAGAAAACTCTTTATTTAAAAGCCTTTAACGACTCTAAAAATAATTTCAAGTGATTTTTCAAAAGGCTTGAAGTGTGTTATAATAACCACTATGAGATTAGATAAATTTTTAAAGGTTTCTCGTCTGATAAAACGTCGCCCTGTAGCTAAAGAAGTTGCTGATAAGGGACGAATTAAGATCAATGGGAAAATAGCGAAATCTTCAAGTGATGTTAAATTTGATGATGTCATTGAAATTCGCTTTGGAAACAAGATTGTAGAAGTAAGTGTTCTAGAACTTAAAGAATTCACGCGTAAAGAAGATGCAGAAAAAATGTATAAAATTTTGAGTGAAACACGGATTACTGCAGATACTGAACTATAATTCAGCTATAAATTTTTCGGAGGAAAAATGGACAAACAAATTATTCATTTGAAAAATGATTATACGAATGCTAAACAAACAGAAAGAAACTCCCAACCTCTACCTCGACGGAAACATCTAGGTATTATTTTGATTGGAGCAATGTTGCTTTTTAGCTTAGCAACTATCAGTGTGGTACAGTCTTATCAAAATTTGCAAAAACAAATTGCAATGGAGGCTCAAGCTGCACAGAAAAATGCAGCATTGGACCACGATTTAGCCCTTAAAAGTTCAGATATCAGTAAACTCAAAGATCCAACCTTTTTAGCAAAATATGCGCGTGCTAAATTAGATGATTCCCAAGCAAATGAGAAAGTTTTTAGCATTCCAGAACTTGTCAATGGTGGGATAGAGCCGTGATTGGAAAAATAAAATCAATCAGTAAATTTGGACTTTTTGTCCTTTTTTCTGATTCAAAAACAGGTCTTTTACGGTGGTCGAATATACCTAAAAGACAGATAAAATTTAAAGCAGGCGATCTTATTGAAGTGGAAGTTTTGAAGGAACGTGAAGATGGAAAAATAGAACTATCTTTTATCGAAAAAGATTTTAAAGAAACTTTTGGGAGTTTTTTGGAAGAAACTGAAGATCGGCTGAGAGATTTAAGCACAAAAAACGGGAACCTTAAAAGATTATGACGACAAAAGATGGAAACTTGAATGACGGACGTGCTGTATATTATCAAGGAAAACGCATTGAAGATTTTACAGCAGAACCAGTTTTTGCACGGACTTTAAAATATATTCAACGTTATTACGAGTTGCAAAACGAAAAAGCAGGGCATATGTATGATGAAAAGGGTATTCAGCGTCCTACAATGTTTCTTCCACCTAAAAGTATTGAGGATTTGGCCAAAAAACGTAAGATTTATGAGGATGTGGCGCGTGAAAGCTTTGGGATGCTAGGACGTACACCTGATTTTATTGATACGGGCATTGCTGTTCTTGATTATTATGCTGATATTCTAGGAGCAGATCAACGCACGAATTATGCACTAAATGCTAAAAAATGGGGAGAAGGTGTTAAGGAGAAAGACTTATTCGTTTCCCATGCAATTCAGAATCCTCAAGTGGATCGTTCGAAAAATTTGAATACCTTGCTTGAAGAAGGGCAAGAATTTGCAGCAGTTTGGATCAAAGAAGAGCGTCCAGATGGTGTGCTTGTTCGGGGTGCCAAACAGGTTAATACTTTGGCGCCTTTAGCTGATGAATTAATGGTCTTTAACTTGCCGGGGCTCTCAGCTGAAGATAAAAAGTTTGCTCTGGCTTTTTCTGTTCCCTTAGCTACTGAAGGTATGAAGATTGTCTGTCGTAAATCCACAATGCGAGAGGAATTTTCTCTCAAAGATTATCCCCTTTCGGGATCTTTTGACGAGATGGATGCGTTTATCATTTTTGATGATGTCTTTATCCCAAACGAACGTCTTTTTGTTTGTGGTGATGTTGCCTTGTCGAATGCATTCTTTGAAGGTTCAGGTTTTTTTGTACATACGGCACATTAAGATGAAGTTCGCGGCTATGTGAAGTTAGAATTTGTAACAGGCTTAGCTGTACGCTTAGCAGAAAAATTAGGCTTGACTGAGTTTTTGCGTGTGCAAGAGATTTTAGGAACTTTAACAGTAAATTTGGAAATAATTAAATCCAGTATTCTGGCGAGTGAATATACTGCGCAGATAGAAAATGAAGTCTTAAAACCAAATATGCAAGTTTTACTTGCCGTTCGTGCGAGTTTAACAAAGTATTATGATGAAGCTCTTCGGGCCATTGCTGAATTTGCTAGTGGCTCAATTGTTGGCGTGCCAGATTTTCGAGAATTTGAAAATTCCGAAATAGCTGACCTTTTGAAAGCAAGTATGACTAGTCCATTGCTTCAGGCAGAGGATCGTGCACTTCTGCTTAATTTAGCTTGGGATATTACTGGCGAATCTTTTGGCCAACGCCAAAGAACTTATGAATTTCTGCACGGTGGTAATCCAATGTGGATTAAGAATATGCACTGGAAAACCGCAGACTTAAGTAAAGCATACGATATGATTGATAAGGTTTTAGAAAATGCAAAAACTGAAGAATGAAATGAATATAGCTGTTTGGTTGGTAATGATTATAATGCTCATGCCAGCCTTTTTTATCTTGCCGCAGAAGAATCAAAATGTAAGCATTGATTCCAAAGTAAAAAGCTTAACACAAAGTAAGGAAAATTACTATACAAGCATACCTTCTCGTGCCGTGACGCTTACTCAAGTAATAGCCTACAAAGATGCATCCATGACACAAAAAATCGGGGAAATTCCGAGGCAGAAACAGCTTGAAATTATAAATTTAAAAGAAAATATGTTTGAATTGGCCAATCATACTTTTGTCAAAGCAGATCCGAAAATGATAGGTTCAGATGTTTTACTGAAGAAAGAAGAGCAAAAGATAAGTGTTTATACAGCAAAGACAGCTGAAGTTTATTATAGTCCGTTTACGACTTATGACAAGGAAGTTTACACAAAACTTTCAGGTGGTCAAAAACTGCTTACCAATCAAGTTGCCACAACTCATTGGGGCACTTATTATGAGGTTAGCTTTAATGGGGGACAAACAGGATGGATTAGCAAGGAAAACTTGAAGTTTGAAGACCCTAAGATGGTTCAGGCTCAAGAGATGTTGAAGCAAAAGTATGACGATTCAAAGTATTCTATTTATGTTAAACAACTGGACAACTCATTTACAATAGGTGTCAACCAAAAGCAAAAGATGTATGCAGCGAGTTTATCGAAGCTTCCGATATTGTATTGGACACAAAAGCGCTTAAATGAAGGTCAAGCAACCTTAAGCGACAAATTGCTATATAATACTGCAATTAATACATTTAAAGGTTCATTTGAAGCTGGAGGAACAGGAACACTACCAGTTATAGCTGATAATAAAGGCTACTCCTTATCAGAAGTTATCGATCGGACAGCAAAAAACTCGGATAATGTGGGAAGCAATCTTTTAGCCTACTATGAAACGGGACAATTTTCTCCAGCTTTTCGAAATGAGATTACAAAAATCGCAGGGGAAGCTTGGGATCCGGTTGAGCGAGAAGCCTCAGCTGAAATGACCGGAAGAGTGCTCGAAGCTCTGTATAATGAAGGAGGTTACTCCTTCAATGCTCTATTTGATACACAATTTGACGATGTAAAAATACAGGCAGGTTTACCTAAAAATGTTCGTGTTGCTCATAAAATTGGTGCTGCTGATGCTTACAATCATGATGCAGCTATTGTTTTTACAAATCAACCTTATATCTTGGTGGTAGAAACAAAAGGTGGTAGTGACAAGATCATTTCTCAAATTTCCAAGGATGTCTATGAGGTACTCAAATGAATAGATTTCTAAAACTGGTTCAACAAAAGGAATTCTTTAAAGAGCACAGACGCGTTTTAGTTGCCTTATCTGGTGGGAAAGATTCAATGACTCTTTTCAATTGGCTTTATACTTATCGCAAAGAACTTGAGGTTGAGTTGTTTACAGCACATGTAAACTATGGTTTACGCGATGTTGCAGATTGGGAAGAAGAACAACTGAAGCAAAAAATGACGGAGCTCCAGATTGAATTGGAAGTTGCTCATTATGATTCTGATGAGAAATTCAGTGAAGAAGCAGGAAGAAACATGCGTTATGAGTTTTTTCGTCAAGTTATGGCAGATAAAAACTGTACTGCTTTGGTCACAGCGCATCACAAAGGCGACCAAGTTGAAACAGTCCTCATGCGCGAAATTACAGGACGACGTTTACGCCATTTGACCGGAATTCCTGAACGTCAGGCCTTTGGTACCGGTGAATTAATTCGTCCTTTACTCACTTTTAGTAAAGCAGATTTTGATGCGGAGGAATATTTTGAGGATGTAACAAATGCAGGAACGGATTATTTGCGCAATCGTGTACGTAATCAATATATACCAGCACTTACACAGGAAAATCCACAGTTTTCTGAGGCAATTGTAAGTATGTCGCAAGAAATTACCTTGGCTTTTTCAGTAATCAAAGATAAGATAGCAGAGTTAGAAATTATCAAGGACGAAATCAATCTCAAACTTTTTCTCAGACAATCGAGGGCTTTGCAACATTTTATCCTTCAAGAATATCTAGAAAAATTCCCTGACCTGCAGGTTTCCAAAGCAAAATTTTCAGAACTTTTATGGATTATTGAGCGTCCGCAGCAATATCGTTCGGAATTATCTAGCGCCTATTTTTTTGTGAAAAATGACCAGTATTTCATGATTGTTCCGAATCAACCTTTCCCTAAAAAAGAAATCGAAATAAGGGAGAATGATCCCAAAGATGCTAGTTTCATGCGTGTTGATCTTCCAATGGAAGGTGAAATTGAAATAAGGAAGCGTCAGCCAGGGGATTATATTTTGATAAATGGGCATCATAAAAAATTGCGGAAATTTTTTATTGAACAACATGTTCCATTAGAAAAGCGCGAAAATCTTTTAATTTTAGTTGAGAAAGATATCTATGCTATCACTGATTTAACTGTTTCAGATTTGAGTAAAGCCCTTAAAAATGATAAAATGAAAAGGACGCTGTGGGTCAAACCCACTATAAGAGAGGATATTGATAATGCTTGAAAAAGACATAAAAAAAGTACTCATTTCAGAAGAAGAAATCCAGAGTAAAACGATTGAACTTGGAAAAATTCTTGCTGATGAATATAAAGACAAAAATCCATTGCTTCTAGGCATTTTACGTGGCTCAGTTCCCTTCCTTGCGGAATTAGTTAAACGCATGGATATCCAATTGGAAATGGATTTCATGACCGTTTCAAGCTATCATGGCGGAACAGAGTCTTCAGGTGAAGTAAAGTTGCTTCTTGACGTGGCTACTCCTGTAACTGGACGAGAAATTATTATTGTTGAAGATATCATCGATACTGGCCGTACTTTGAAATATCTGAAAGAGCTTCTCGAACACCGTGGGGCGACCGTTAAAATCGTAACACTTTTGGATAAACCAGAAGGACGTGTTGTGGAAATTGATGCAGATTATACTGGCTTTACAATTCCAAATGAATTCGTTGTCGGTTTCGGACTTGATTTTGATAACCACTACCGTAACCTCCCTTATGTCGGTGTATTAAAAGAAGAAGTTTATAACAAATAAAAAAACTCATACCAAAGTATGAAAAATGCTCATGATAGGGCTTACTAATAGCAAAAGATACGTAAGTATGCTATAACTAAGAGATAAAAAAATAAAAGGCAAAGAAGAAAATATGAACAATCCAAATCCTAACAACAATAAAAACGGAGGCTTTATTAAAAGTACTCTAGGTTGGGTCTTGCTTGTAATCGTCATCGTTTTCGGTATTAATGCTTTCTTTAGTGGCAATCAATCTAACGTTGATAAAATCAGCTACTCTACATTGATGAGTGACATTAAAGACGGTAATATTAAATCACTGAAAATGCAGCCTAGTGATAGTCTGTTTACAGTTTCTGGCGAATACAAGGATCCCAAACCTGTAGAAGGTAATAACAACCTTCCATTTTTACCAGGCAACAATTCTAAAGTAACGAATTTCCAATCGCTTATTATCCCTACAGATAGTGTGATTAAAGGTGTCCAAACAGCAGCAGAAGAAAAAGGAATCCAAGTGAGTGTTGTTCCAGCTTCAACAAGCGGTATGTGGATCCAAATTCTTTCATACATCTTACCAATGCTTCTCATGGTCGGCTTCTTCTGGCTAATGATGGGCGGAATGGGCTCACGTGGTGGCGGCGGTGCCGGCAATCCAATGAGCTTTGGTAAATCTAGAGCGAAGCAACAAGACGCTAAAACTTCAAAAGTTCGCTTTGCAGACGTTGCAGGATCAGAAGAAGAAAAACAAGAACTTGTCGAAGTTGTTGATTTCCTCAAAAATCCTAAAAAATACCATGATCTTGGTGCACGTATCCCTGCGGGTGTTCTTTTAGAGGGCCCTCCAGGTACAGGTAAAACTTTGCTTGCAAAAGCTGTTGCCGGTGAAGCTGGCGTTCCTTTCTATTCTATTTCTGGTTCTGATTTTGTCGAAATGTTTGTCGGTGTCGGTGCCAGCCGTGTACGTGACCTTTTTGAAAACGCGAAGAAGACAGCACCATCAATCATCTTTATTGATGAAATTGATGCTGTCGGTCGTCAACGTGGCGCTGGTCTTGGCGGTGGTAATGATGAACGTGAACAAACACTTAACCAACTCTTGGTTGAGATGGATGGTTTCCAAGACAATGATAACTCTGTTATTGTTATCGCAGCGACAAACCGCTCAGACGTTCTCGATCCAGCTTTGCTACGTCCAGGTCGTTTTGACCGTAAAGTACTTGTTGGCGCCCCTGATGTTAAAGGTCGTGAAGCTGTACTTCGTGTGCATGCGAAAAACAAACCCCTTGATTCAAGTGTTGACCTTAAAGTTGTTGCACAACAAACCCCAGGTTTTGTTGGAGCCGATCTTGAAAATGTCCTTAATGAAGCTGCTCTCGTGGCCGCACGTCGTGATAAAAAAGTTATCGATGCTTCAGATATTGATGAAGCACAAGACCGTGTTATTGCAGGACCAGCTAAGAAGGACAAGAAAATCTCTGAACGTGAACGTGAAATGGTGGCTTACCATGAAGCAGGGCACACAATCGTTGGTTTGGTCCTTTCAAATGCTAATACTGTCCATAAAGTTACGATCGTTCCACGTGGCCGCGCCGGTGGTTATATGATTGCTCTTCCTAAGGAAGATCAATTCCTTCTTTCAAAAGAAGATATGCAAGAAAACCTTGCAGGTCTTATGGGTGGCCGTGCAGCTGAGCAAATTATCTTTAATGCTATCACGACAGGCGCTTCAAATGACTTTGAACAAGCTACGCGTATCGCTCGTGGTATGGTGACACAATACGGTATGTCAGAAAGACTGGGCACAATCAGTTACGAAGGCAGTCAAGCTGTATTTATTGGACGTGATTACGGACAAACAAAAACTTACTCAGAAGCTACAGCACAAGCTATTGATGAAGAAATCCGTGCAATTACGAAAGAAGCTTACGATAAAGCTGTTGAGATTATCGAAGCTCACCGTGAACAACATAAAGCTATTGCGCTTGCCCTTCTTAAATACGAAACATTGGATGCTAAACAAATCATGTCTCTTTATAAGACAGGTAAAATGCCGGATGATGTTATCGAACACGAAAATGAGCCTGTAGAAGCAAAATCATTCGAGGAAGTCCTTGAAGATGCAAATAAAGCTCAAGAAGAAGCAGCTAATGAAAATAAAGAAGATAAAACAGTCGAATAAGACTGTTTTTTTCTAAACTCGAATATTTATAATCTAAATATTCGAGTTTTTCTTTGACAAAAAATAAAAATATGGTATACTAATATAGTTGTCACTCAACAAGTTCTATCTAAACACGAATTAAAAAGAAATTATTTTGGAAAAACTACAGTTTATTCTTGACATATTTCTAAATTAGTGTATAATAGAAAAGTACTGTTCGAGAGGACAGCGCAATAATAAGATGGTCCGTTGGTCAAGGGGTTAAGACACCGCCTTTTCACGGCGGTAACACGGGTTCGAATCCCGTACGGACTATTTTTGGAGGATTACCCAAGTCCGGCTGAAGGGAACGGTCTTGAAAACCGTCAGGCGGGTAAAACCGTGCGTGGGTTCGAATCCCACATCCTCCTTTTTATTATCGCGGGATGGAGCAGCTAGGTAGCTCGTCGGGCTCATAACCCGAAGGTCGTAGGTTCAAATCCTGCTCCCGCAATTAATTGTTGAATTACATTTTTGGCTCGGTAGCTCAGTTGGTAGAGCAATGGATTGAAGCTCCATGTGTCGGCGGTTCGATTCCGTCTCGCGCCATTTGCGGGTGTAGTTTAGTGGTAAAACCTCAGCCTTCCAAGCTGATGTTGTGAGTTCGATTCTCATCACCCGCTTTGTTTTTTATAAAAGTATGAAAAACATTTCAAATATGAGGGAGCATAGCTCAGTTGGTTAGAGCACTGTGTTGATAACGCAGGGGTCCGAGGTTCAAATCCTCGTGTTCCCATATTTGGTATTCATTGCATAGGAGATACACCTGTTCCCATGTCGAACACAGAAGTTAAGTCCTATAACGCCGGAAGTAGTTGGGGGTTGCCCCCTGTGAGATAAGGTAGATGCCAAGTATTGCGGATTAGCTCAGTTGGTAGTAGCGCATGACTGTTAATCATGATGTCGTCAGTTCGAGTCTGACATCCGCAGTCCCAAGACAATCTAAGGGTTGTCTTTTTTTATTTTATATACTACTGATGAAACCGCTAACT
Organism: Lactococcus sp. bn62; assembly: GCF_029492705.2. Lineage (NCBI taxonomy): Bacteria > Bacillati > Bacillota > Bacilli > Lactobacillales > Streptococcaceae > Lactococcus > Lactococcus sp. bn62. Next base: position 23,925 of record NZ_CP120417.1, read on the forward strand.
CTTTTACTTGAAAAAGACCTCGGAACATGTTAGTATATGTATATAGAAAAGCACTGGAATGTGCGAGTTTACTCAAATTTTTGACCGACTATATTTGTATTGCATAGGGGTTCAAGAGACATTCGATAGCGTTAAGACTCTGAATAAAGTAAGAGCAGCTGATCTGAAGCGAGAACACCCACCTGGCTTCTTGGCGGGTTCAATACTGGAGTAAGCATACGGCATTCAATCAGTGTTTTTTTTGTGTATTTATAAATTTTTTTTACAAATAAAGTCATTCTCTTAGTATCTTTAGTTATTAACTCAAAAGGCTATAAAATGCCATTGTGAGCTTTCTTAACCTGTTTCACATATCTCTTTTACTAGGGTCTGCAAAAGACGCTAAAAGAGCTCATATGGAGCCTTGAAGGATGGGAGAAATAAATACAAAAATTCTTGCAATTTTTACTGAAAGTGCTATACTAATAAAGTAAGTTATTACATGTGAATAGCCTCCTTAGCTCAGTTGGTAGAGCAGTAGACTCTTAATCTATGGGTCGCAGGTTCGAGCCCTGCAGGGGGCACTATAAAATAAACAGTCTCATCTTTAAGAAGAGACTGTTTTTTATATCGAATTAAGATGATAAAAGACGTTGAAGCTATTTTCATAGTAGTAATGTTATCTTGCTTATCTGAGTAACAGCCTTAGCTGTAGGTGCAATAGGATAAGTCTCTTGACAAAGATAGACCTCTGGCTTTACAATATAAGAATGAAGAGTAAAACTCTTGATATCCCTTATTTTAAAAGGGTTATACCATTTTTATTTTTAGTTAACTACGCTTTTAACTACGTTTACTCAAAAAATCAAAGAGCTTTTAAGATATTGCCGAATTTTTCTGCAGTATCTTTTTCTTTATGTTTAGCAAGGTGGCTGTAAGTATTCATGGTTATACCATAATCAGAATGACCGAGCCTGTGCTGTATCTCTTTTGGGTTGACGTCATTATTCATCAAAAGACTTGCATGAGTATGTCTAAAACCGTGAAATCCGATATTAGGGACGCCAGCTTTTTTAAAATGCTTGACCAAAGTTTCTCTTTCGGTTGAGTAGTACTTCATGATTTGATGATATGAAAAAACTAAACAATCTTGTAAAGAAATAGTACCGTCGTTTTGTTTAATTCTCCACTCTTTCAACATTTGAAGTGTATCAATATCTAAAAATATAGTACGGTTACTTTCCTTTGTTTTAGCACTATTTTGAGCTGTATTATTTTTTTGTATCAGTGTTTTAGATACAATAAGGCACTGATCTTTAAAATTGATATCAGACCAATAGAGTACCAAGGCTTCTCCTATACGTAAACCAGTGGCAAGCAATAACTTATATAAAGTAGCAATTCTTTGGTTTTCTGCAGTTGATTCTAAATTATCCAGGTACTTTAAAAAATTTTTTAGTTCGTCATTATCAAAGTATTTTATTTTCTGGTTGTTTCTTACTTTGAGTTTAGGGGGTATAACTTGTTTAGCTGGGTTAATATCGATTGCTCCGAGTTGCATTGCATAGTCTAAAATACGCTTGATATAGTTAAGTAGTAACTTATAATCTTTAGAGTTGCCTTTCTCACGTCGTCCGTTGGTTATGGTGGCTGTATTAGCGTTTCTTGCCCACTTATTGATTATCCCCTGTAATAAGACGGTATTTATCTTATCAAGCTTATATGAGCCGAGAGCAGGCAATATATAAACCGCTAACTGGTTGTTCGCAACTCTTATGGAATTCTCTTTAACCGTCAATTTGTAGCTTTCAAACCAACTTAGAGCCAGCTCTTCAAAATCCTTAAATACAACTTTTTCCCTTGCTACCGTACAACCATTTTTGTTAAACTTATTTATAGCTTGGTTGGCTTTGATTTCGCATTGTTTGCGAGTTTTAGCCGTGGCAGTTGTACGCACTTGTTTACCTGTCAAACTATCAACGCCAAGATAAATATTAGCGCGGTACACGATTGTGCCGTCTTTTTTTGTGATTTGTTTTATATTCATGTTTATTCTCCTGTTCTATTGTCAGGCAAGGCAAAGTTAAAAGAATTTGAATGAGTATAAAATGGAACACGTAAAAATTTGACTGTTGTACCAAGAATGAAGGCATTACATGAGCTTGTGTTGGTGGCTTAGTATTGCACGTAAGGATCAGACACGCGCAGTTTGAGCGTTACAGGGTGCGTGAGGTGGTACATTTGATTAGATATTATGGCTAGAGTGCGGGTTGAACTACTCCCTCATGATGATATGAGCTATAAAAGTGGTGTGTAGTTACAGATACGCTCCTCGTTTTAAGTTCTGAAAGTTGAGGACAAGTAAAAAGTTACTCGTCCAAATGTCGTTATGGTCCAGCCCCATAACGGATAGAGGTACTTACAGGTACGCCATTAAACCTCCGTAGTTGAAACTACACTTGTACTTTTTCGGTCATTTTGATTGACCTGTTTCTAAATGGGTCAGAGCCACTGAGTTTATGTCCAAGTTGTCCGTAGGAAATAAAAAACAACCTGTACCAAGTATCTAAAGTCGTAAAATGCGACCTTAGCTATACACTTTAAAGGATAAAGCATACCCGACACTTTGTCGGTTTAGGTACGATCAGTTAACATCACACCCTTGCGCAACCATTTCGCTTTTTTTACAAATATGGCAACCTTTGGCGTCGATTAAATTGCTAGAATTAGGCAAGGTTTTGACAAGGTATTTAGGGAGATTTTGGGGAGGTATATTGGACTTGAAGTTCCTTTTTTTTATAAATTCCCAGTTGAATACATCAATAGCAGTGCTCCTATTAAACCAAAAATTATTCCTAACACTTTTTGCTTAATAAAGCTTACATCTCCTAAGAGTAATCTAATTATGATAAACTGTCTACTCACAAAAGTAAATAAAAGACCAATACCCAATATAATACATGCGATAAGTGCTAATGGATTATGACTAAAAATTTGAATAAGGTTATCTGATTCATTTGCAATATTATTCACTTATTTTTTCCTTTCACGCGCCCAGCGTTTTTTATTTTATTAATTATTTATAGAAGAGTGATTATTTCTCCAAATATACCGTAAGTATAGGGATAAATAGTAAAGTTATAAATTAAATCTGGTAAGATTTTATACAAATCGTCTACTTTAGGCGAACGTTTTTCAGACATAGACTTTATAGCTAGGGTTCTTTCTAAGCGCCGTATCACTACTACGACATATTCTCCCTGTTCTATTAAATCTTTTGCTTTAGTAATTACTCTACGTTCCTCAGTGGTTATATCTTCACTTAAAATTAAGTTATACAATGAATTTAGAAAGTCTTTCTTATGTTTTTCAAATTGTTCTGCTTGTTTCATAAACTACCTCAGTTATTTTTCTTAAATTATAGAAATAATCCATGAAATAAACCTAAGCGGATTAAGCACTTTCACAAATGTAGTATGTAAATCATTTTTTAATTCAAATATAAAAATATCCATGACCTGTTTTTGGCTATGTCGCTTTGCATATATTGCCTTACAAAAGTCAAATGCTAACACAAAAATGAAAATTGCAATATACATTGCTAACGCCACTTTTATAATAAGTAACAAAAAATTAAATACAGTATTCATAATACCCTCCTTTAGTTGTTAATAAATGTTAAGGCTTGTCATTTCAAATGACAGTTAAATCAGAGCTAAAAAGGTCTATAAATCCCTGTAAAATTGGTAGGAGCTATTCTTAAAAGATACTCGGGCAATTGTTTATAAAAGTTGCTGACCTCAGGAGATAACTTTGAATTAATTGCAAAGCCGTTTAATTCAGTTTGGAGTTTCATTATCGTCTTAGTATAGTTTTGGTCATACTCCAATTCATTTTTTGCGGACAATAATATATCTCTTTCGTAGCCGTTAATATGATTGTTTAAAATAGTATTATATAAATCATTTAAAACATCAATTTCTGCTTGTTTTATCTTATTTTTCATTCTCTTCCCCTTTAATACAATTAATGTGATACATACTATAAATACAGAATAAACGGTAAAAATATAAGCCGTTTGTTTTAGTCTCTGTCCCAAAATACAGATACAAGACAACTAGCAATAAAACCAGCTATGACTGCACTTATAATCGTTTGTATAGTCCAATGTATCGAGTTATTAAAAATATTATTTATAAATAATAGAAAGTAATGAGTGCTTTGTATAGCAACACTAATTAAGATAACTATTTTTATAAAATTATTTAACTTCTTAGGTAATTTGATCATGTTCCCTCCTTTAAGGGGATTGTGTTTTTACTCCTTGTTAGATTTAGTTACTAATTAAACATTAAGAATAAAGAAATGATAAACAAAATGATTGTTAAACATATTAATACAGTATTTATAGCTATTGATTTACTAAGTTTTGCAATAAAAATATAGCTTAAAACAGTAAAGGCTTGAATAAAAGGTATATAACTACTTTCAAAAATATCTTTTACAAAGATATCTTTTACAAAGATATTGATAACTATATAAGTGAAAATCATAATCGTTAATATTATTTTATAAATGAAGCCCATTTTTTGTACATCTTTCACTATATTCTCCTTTTAATTTATAAATTAAAAATAATGTAATAGGAACTTTTTTGTTAATAATTTTTAAGGTTTGTCGATATGATATGTAGTAGAGCGTATATTATGATTCACACCGACCCTGTATATTTTTTATCGTGCAATTACTACAATATGATGTATACAGTTATTTTATATCTACAAAATCAAACAAAAAATTATCTAGGAATAGTGGTTATCTGTATAAAATCGCAGCAAAATACCCCCATATAGTCGGTTTATATTGAATCTCTACTAATTCTAGTCCTTCGTAATCTAAGTATTCCAAAAATCCGTTAATATATTCCTCTAAGTGCTTATCGCTCCACCAAGAATGCAACATTTTAACTTTCATATATCTATCCTTTCCGCAAGTGTGTTCAAATACCAAGTAAGCCTAGAATAATATCCCCAATCAATTGGAATAAAATAAACTTTTTACCTGATTCTTTTTTTGACACTTTATTATTTTTCCTTTTCATTACTCACCCCGCTAACTCAAACCAACACAGATCAAAGAGCAAGGCACGCGCTTCGTCATAAGCGTTGTGATGATAGCCGTAATAGTCCAGGAAATTATATATATTGATCGTGTCGCGCGTGATAACATCAAATTGGCTGAGATATTCTATTGCACATTCACGAAAACTTTTATCGCGCATATCACAGCACAATGACGTAACAAGCCTTACAGTCATGCTATAAGGGCAACCTGTTACAGCACAGAATTGAGCTATATCGCTAAATTTCCCACCGTATTGTATAAACCAATCCCATAACATGAGAATCGCTTCTTTATTGGCTCTCCTCTCTATGCGGCTTAGAGTATCACATTCATTTTCTCGTCTGGAATCTTTGTAATAGGCATGCATATATTCGTGAGCATGGTCAAATGCTGTTGCTGTGTTCGGGTTGTAGCCCCCAATATAAAGTCTTGCATCTATCCAAGCTTTTTGGTTATTATAATCGAAAGGTCGATAATCTATACCCAGTTTATCAACTTCAGCTATTACAAGAGCAATTAGTTCTTCCTGATTCATCTATCGCCCTCATTTTTCGCTATCTTTCAAGTTCTTTGCAGTTTGTTGGAGTTCTTCCCAACGATCCGCAAATACTAATTTAATCATAGCTTTATCTTTATCAGTAAGAGGACGACCACCAGCGCTAAGAATGCTGTCAAAAATAGCATCATCAGAGTTTGCGATTTCTGCTAAGTCAATGGGTTCATTTATTGGCTTCACTTCCTCACGCCCTAGTAAATAGTCTACGGATACGTTGAAGTAGTCGGCAGCTTTTTCTAAACTGGCACTATTTGGCTTCTTTTTTCTCCATGAATATAAAGAATTGAGTCCCATTCCAAGAGCTTTTTCTACCTCTGCAATAGTCATTTTTCTTTGGCTAGCAAGCTCTTTAACTCTGTCATAAACAGTCATCTAACACACCTCAAAATTTTTTAAACTTTGTACGAGTTATCTCTTGACATAAACTAGAATAAAGTTTAGGATATGAAATGTAAGATAAATCGTAAGCAAAAAGCACTTATAAACAAATTCGATAAGCTCCCCAGCCGTTGATATTAGTTTATTAAGCAGTTTTTTCTATACACTAATTCTAAACTTTGTTCTAGTTTTTGTCAAGGGAAAACACGTTTTTAGTCTTACAAAATACCTTACACACAAAAAGAAAGGAACACTTAACAATGATTGACACAACGCAAAACATGGACGCATACCGCTTGAAAATTAAGCAGTATCTGTCAGATAAGGGCTGGACTCAACAGGCCTTAGTGCGATTAACTGGATACCCTAAACAAGATGTATCCGCAATTCTCTTAGGGAAATAGAAAGGCACACCATACGCGAATATTTTTATCACTGCAGTATGTGAAGCCTACAAAATAAACTGACCTTTACTGACTAAAGCGCGTGCCCAGCGATCGAGTAAGAATATGAACAGATTAAATCAAGCTATTTCACAGAGTAAAAACTCTAAGCCGTACTATCATAAAATAATTATTGACTTGCTTGTACAGCTCACGACAGAGGGGAAATATCGCAGTCTGACAGCTTTTAAGAAGTCAGGCGATAAATTAACCACAGAACAAAAAGAAACGCTTAGAGCTTACACAGATAGCATTATCTGCATGTTGCAAGCTGGACTAGCATTTCATGAAATTAAAGAATTTTTGACAAAAGAAAAAGCCGTCTGAAACTTTGGAAGAGCGAAGACGACTTTAAACCAAATTAGAGAAAATCTCGTGAACTCACGCGCTCTCTTTCTCTAATTGTAACAAATTGGAGGCTAAAAAGAAATGGGAAAAACACCATATACTGTTTTAATGTATCGGCGCATTCTTAAAAGACTGCTAGAGATACAAGAATTTTACAGTTTTGATATTTACAACTATCAATCAGAAACAGCACCGTCATTATATAGCTATCTCCTTGTCTTACACAGGGATAACGGAACAGCTTTACGCAAAGTACTTTCTAAAATCTTTACAAGCCAAGACAGCAGAACTATTTTTATTGTAGCTGATCAGTACGCAAGCAAAGAATTATCACATATAAAAAACAAAGGAATGATAACAGAGGAGTTAGCATAATGACACAATTTATAAATGTAGACGAGGCAAAAATATTGTTTGGGAAATGTTTAGCCAAAGCACGCCACCATATCGAGGTTGACGACAATACAGACAAGCTGTTTGACGGCAAAACTATCGTTACTTTTACTTTTTTAGGGGATTGTTACCAAGTGGAGTATATTGGAGGTGTAAAAGCATGAGATTAGGAAAATATACGTTAACAGTAAGACGAACCAAAAATCTTACACTGCTTATCTGTGATGAAAAGCAAAGTCATGCTTTAGTGAGTAAGTTCATCTACTTCACTGAAAATACAGAGAGAAAGCCTCTTGTTATTACGAAAGAAATTGCTGATAAATACCGCTTAATACAACAAGCGAAACGTGATTTAAAAGCTGGACGTGATAAATCAGTTGTAGAGCCGTTATTTACTACAGCATTTGAATTATCTTTAAGCAATAATGCAAATGGTAAGCACCCCTATTGGATAAGCCAAGAAATGTATTGGTCTGGATATGCAAGAGGAATACGTGAACAACGACAATCACAAAGGGAACATCAAGAAAAACAGAGTAATATCGGTTCATTAACTGGCAATGATATAGCAGACTTAGCCCAGACACTTGGAATTGATATAAATAAGCTCAATACTGCAGTACTTGGACTCACAGCAAGCAGAAAGGCGGTGTAGCATGATTGAAGATATAAGAGAAAAAAACGCAGAAAATACAGCTTTAATCACTATGATCATAGATGAAATAACAGGTTTATATCAAAATGAAAGCAATGGACGACTTTACGAAATTAAGCGATTAGAAAATTCTCTTGTTACTTCCCTATACATGATTGATAAGCGAGTGCAGGATATTGCGGAACTTACAGACAAATTGATTGAAGCTGAACTCCATAGGGAAAAGGAGGACGACAGTGAGTAACCAACATGATCCTTTAACTGCATTGGTGGCGCGTGGTTTAGTTGAAGAAGTAAGTCAAAAGCTCAATGAGAGTCTAGAGATACAAAGACAACTGCTGAAGCGTGAAAGCAAGACAGGAGAAATCAGACAAAGCGAACTACTCGAAGATTTAGGTATATCCCCCAATACTTTGGCGAAATGGGAGAATAACGGCTTAAATCGCACTGTAAGAGGTGGCTCAATCTTCTATCTTTTAGAAGAATTACACCGATTTAATTATTGACTTTAACAGGCAAGGCGAAGTTAAGAGAATTTGAACAATAAGTAAGTATAGAAAACACACGGAAAAACAAACCGAAAGGACAGGAACAATGAAATTAACAGACTTTCCAAAGACAGACCAAGCTATTATAACAGCTATGAAGTCACATATTGGCCTTGATAGAGCCATTAAGCTAAACACATTAGCCCAACAGCTTAAACTCACAGAACGGGGCTTACAGAGTCGAATTGAGGTGCTACAAGGCATGGGGTGCGCCATTGGCTCAATTGATAACGGTTATTTTATCCCAACGACTGAGGAAGAAAGACGGCTAGGGATCATCAAGAAAATGCGCACAGGGAGCAGTATTTCACGCGCTGTGGACGGCTACAACCTTGCGGAGTTGAATTGGCTTGAACAGTTGGAGGGTATTGAATGACACAAGTAAAAACAGCCCTTCTAGTTGGTATTGAGTATCTTTATAACTTTATGGAAGATACAGTTATCGTTAAAGAGGGAACACCCCAAGAGCGTATCAACGAGATATTAGAGGAGGTTCACGAGTGACGGAGAAAAAAAAGGATATGGCTCTTTTAGATTGGGATGATGAAATAAGTCCAATCAGTACGGAAAAACAGAGCTACTTAGAGAAACAGCGTAAAGCATGGGAAGTATTAGAAAAAAATCTTGAAGCTGTTAAGTCGTTACCGTGGGAAAATTTCGACAACGTCGATAGTGCAAAGATACCTGAAAATTTGGATAGCGTGCATGTCTTACACCAAGATATTTACAGACACCCTTATCTTGAAATTAAAGGAAACGGTGCCGAACCTTTAAGAATAAAACGACCTGGTCTTTACTTAAACAACGGCATAGCCACAGTATCAATCTTTCATGGCACAGTAAATACTGCAGATAAAAAAGAAAAAGATCCCGAGGGAAACGAAACAATTGAAAAAACCACAGTTACAGCCCAGCCTCTCAAAAAGATACCTAGAGAAGTACCTTTTATATTAGATTATCTTTTCGGAAGCATTGTCGTTGATAAGGGGAGCTTATATCTTGTTAAGGGCATACAGTTTATTTTGCTGTCAGATTTAGAACTTTCAAGAATTTATAAAATTTCTAAGAAAGGGAGTCAAGGCGGAAATTTCAATATTACAGAGCTTAGAAAGGTTATCCTATTTATTGATGAACAGCTTAAAATAAAGCCCGCTAAGTCCTTAAAAAGATATACCTTAGCATTCAAAGACTTTCAATTGGACTTATACAATAAAAAGTTACTGCTTGATACCAAACCTAAGCAAGAAGAGTCTTATTTTAAAGTATATGATTGCACCTATCGGGAAGTTATGGACTTACAGCCATTTGTTAGAGATTTTTATGATGAAACTATGAATAATAATGATAGTTTGCATAATGCAACGTTACAGATTATTTATACAATGCTGGTCGCGTGTCGATTAGATACAAAACGGCATTTCTTTGTAAGTAAATCCTTTCCACGTACGGGTAAAAGTTTGAGGCAAGATATTATAGCCACACTCTTTGAAAATAAAACGGTAGAATTATCTAACTTAATCGGTGGTGTATCTGATATTCATTGGGCTGGCTTAGACGGTGGAGAAATGCTTATTGTTCCAGAAAGTGGCGAACTTACGAATATGGATCGTGTGCTTAAAATTTTGGCGACAAACTCCACGCATAAAGCAAGACCACAAGGAGGCAATCCCGTTGATGTTAATTTGAGTGGTGTCCTGTCAATTGATACGAATGAGAAAGTGAGTTTTTCAAGCCAGCTCAGTAGTCGAGCAGTTAATATATCTTTCCATGATAGACCCGCAGGAGAGAGCGATAAGGCGCGTGAGGAGGTCTTTAAACCCTATTGGGATAACTTTACCGAGCAGAAGGCAAATAGTAGTAATTTGAGCCCAAAAGATACTGCAGGTATCGCTTTCCTTATTCATTCTTTTCTTTATTGGCAGTCAGAAGAATTTGTTTTAACGTTTCGCCGAGTGGAGATGAATAACTTTAGAAATACTAGCGATTTTGGAGAAAGTCAAAGTTATATCTTAGAACACCAGCAAAAAACCAGTTTAAATTATACCCCTGTCACTCCTGAACTTTCTGAAATTATGACAGAAGAGTTTGGTCGGAATAAAAAATTAAAAGATCAAAGCATGAGCGAAATTGGTAGAGTCTATAAGCCCAAAAGGTGGAGAGATAACGAGGGAAATACGAAAGTTACTAAAGCGTGGGTTATAGAAGACGCTTTAAGAGCCCAGCGAGCTATCACAACATGGATTGAAAGTTTAATGAGTGACAATTGATAGTGTAACCCGCCAGTAACCTGTTGTAACCGATACAGGTTACAGCCTTTAGACCAGTGATACCAACACCTTATAACCCTTTGTAACCTGTAACCTATATTTATACCCCCCTTAATGTTTTTATTTTATATCTACATAAAAGATGAACTATACCAATTTATAAAATTAACATTTTATGGAGTAGAAAATTTTATTAAAAATTTGTATAGGAACAGGTTACACAGGTTACACGCTAAAAATGTGACAACCATGCGGTTTCGATAGGTTACACAATGGGGTACAATCGGTTACTGACAGGTTACATTTGCTAAAAACGCTTAATGTAACTCATAAATAAAAGAAAATTGATGATTTAAAATCAGTGAAATTACAACTATACCAATTTAGGAAAGGTAAAGAATGGAAGATAAAATAATCAGGGCTGCAAAAGCGTGTATCGAATTTATAAAGCAGGACGGTGGTAATAGTTCCTTTGTTAATATTGAGCACGTCATGGAGCAACACGGGATAAGTATTAGTGATGGTCAAGAGGGCGGTTATGTCTTAAATTTTGGGAAAGATTATTCTAATATCGTTTTATGGGTGTTTCAAAGTATTGAAGCTCATGACGTATGGCACACCTATTAGATAACAAAAATCAAGCTGTACAAGTCCGAGCAACCCAAACGTTAATTTATTTAGTAGACGGTAAGGTACTCAATATGCCACTTGCGAAGTCAAAACGAAATTATAAGAAACCTCATTAGCTACCTACTGTGCTTTCTATTCAAAACAAGGAAAAGAAAAGGAACTAATGCCATGAAAAACCAAAACAGAACACCGCCTATAATCGTCCATAACGCACCCAAGGAAAAACAGGCACTTCTTAATGAGTTCGAGCAGACACAGCGTATACGGCTACCAGTGAGCCTTAGGCACGCACTTATGACATTGAACTATAAAGACCTAGGCAATACGTTGGCTTTTGTGAGCAAGCGTATAGGTACGCCTAGAACCTCAGATAAAACAGAAAAGGAAAACACAAAATGACAGATATTATCAAATTTAACGAAGAACACACACCAAAAACAGAAATCGGAAAAATGAAGTTTGAACTTGCGGAGGCACTAACGGCTATTAGTGACTTACAAAATGGTTACATTTTCCCAAAACTGACAGCAACAGAACGACACGAAAAGTTTAATAAAGCTATGATTACAGTTTGCAATATCTTAGGTATCGATTTAGATATGCACGAACTATTAAAAACGGGTTCAGAGGGCTTTAGCTATTCAGACACAGAGGACTATACCAAGACACTAGAACAATTAGTAAGCAATAACCGAAGCCATGACATCAAAACAAAGCTATTCACTCTCTTTACGCTTGCCAGTGGTCTATCTCATTCAGATACTGACTTTATCGTCGTTGATGATAAGGGAGCAGAAACACCAGCCACACAGCAGGAACTTGCCAAGGCTTTACGCACCAACCTTGTCGAACTTACAGATAGTTTAGGCTATTCGGTAGATGAAGTAACCGAGAGCCACGAAGAGAAACCGCAGGACACGGTAAAATCAATTATCCAAAATATTAAAGATGTTTCTGCACGTCCGAGCGAATACGCTGGGGAAGATATGGATGTCTTAGGCGACCTCATTTACTCTTATGTTGCAGATTTATGTAATGCTCTAGGATTTGAAGATATGAGCGATAGTGAAGTACCTACTAACGAGCACAAGGAGAAACATAAATCTGTAAAGGATATTCTCTTAGCGTTATATGACGATCTTACAAACGAAGATTTGAACCCTGTAAGTCTTAGAGATTTTGGGCGTATCTATGTTTTTGATTTAGCCGATTTATTAGGTATCGAAGAACTCTCTAGCATTCGTGATATTCATATCGTAGAGGGGGAACAGTGGGTAAAAGCTACTGCAGAAAAGTTAGCAGACCAAGAAGTCTATGAAAGCCTACCCGCAGAGGATAAGCTCAACGTGGATATGTTGAATAAGCTCCATGAAGTTCAAGATCACGTTTTACAAAGCGGACAAGATGCTGTAAGCATGAACCAAGTCCAAACAGCTATTTCTATTCTTGAAGGCAGTTTAGGTGTAATCGACCATGAGGAGGAATAATCATAGATAAGATAATTAAGGTCTGTGATTTTATCGCAGGCATACCAAGCCGAGGGCTGGAACAACTTGCCGAAGAGTTCGCACCATTGCCACAGGAACAAATAAATAAACGTGATCCTTACAATGCAGACAATACTTTCTTGGGGTTCAGAGCAAGACCCTTACAACGTAGAAAGCCAAGCGTAACAGAGTGGCTGACTGATGAGGGATTGCAGAAACTTGAAGAATACGCACGACAAGGCTTTAAACAGTCTTACATTGCAACAAAAATTATAAGCGTAGACAAAGCCATTTTCTCGAAATGGAAAAGTACGCACTCAGAAATAGCACAAGCTCTCTCACGAGGTTATGAGAAAGCAAAATAAAAAATAGCCTGGTCGATTGACTGGGCTTTTGGTGGTTAAGTAGGTAAGGTTTTGGGTAGGTATTTCAAAATAAAAATGTACGATATTTCCCTTTCTGCCGTCCCTAAAAAGAGTCTATCTTTCATTATCTGAGTCCCTAAAAAAAGAAATTGCTAATAAATGCTAACATTAAAACCTATATAGAAAGTACGAATTGTTGGAAAATGTAGGAATATCCGTACGAGTTAAAGGGGTACGAAAACCTGACAAAACTTGACATTTATTTTTACCAGAAAGGAACATATAAACATGAGCAAAGCAAAAATAACTGAAGATGAATTTACTAGATTTGAACGCCTATTTTTCAAGGTATGGCACGTCTATGAGTTTGGGAATGACAAGTATTATAGTTTCTCAGATACTGAAATAGAGTATTTAAATAACACCCTTGAACAGTTCAAGCAAGAACACCCGCGAGAGCATGACATCATCATTAGGCACTATCTAAAGCGCGTGTATTATACAACCATAGCAAGAGAGCAGAGAGTATCAGAAGGCTATATTAGAAAGCTGTGTAAGAATGGGGCTTACTACTTCTTGCAACTGTATGATAAAAAATAGGTACGAAATAATACAAAACCAAACGAATACGGGACTTTTTGAGAATTTGAAAAGTAATGTGAAGCCTTGTATTTACTCGCTTAGTAGGAGTTTAACGAAAATTTCAGTGTTTGGTTTTGTGTAATTGATCATACCCTTAAGGAAAAGAGGTACGAAATTGCAGGTTTTTTCATGTTTTCGGAGTTTTTGATTGAATATAAAATAAGTATAAAGCCTTTTGTATACTACATTACTTAGACGTTCGTTAAATTTAAATACTGTAATATCGTACCCGAGTACGAATATAGTTTTAAAAGGTACGATAATACTAATTTTTACTATATCAGAACCCTAAGGTTTTACTAAGGTAAGAGGTACGTATTGTTGGCAAATGTTGGCATAAAAAGTATGTTGATAGCAAAGTTATAAAAGTAGTGTTTGTGCTTGCTATCATTGGCTTAACAGTAATATTTATAACTGAAAACAAAACCCAGGTTACACCAATGAAAGGTACAAGGTTACTACAAGGTTTCCACTAAAATTTTTAGAGTAATAACGGTAAGGTTACGGTAAGGAAAAGGGCTAGTCATGTTGAAAAATGTTGAAGTGAAATGTTGACTTTTGTTGACATGAAAAAAGCCTCTTGAAAGAGGGAGCTTATCAGACAAATACAAGAAGCAAGGTACCTAATTTTAATATAAATTTGCCTGACGTAGTGATTGTACCAAACGTTAAAATATTAATTCAAGTAATACCCTAACTTTTTTTTACAAACGAAAAAAAGCACTTGCATAACCAAGTGCTCTAATGAATATCCTATTTATAGGAAAGGAGAATATAGGATTCGAACCCATGCACCGACTTCTCGGTCTAACGATTTAGCAAACCGTCCTCTTCAGCCTCTTGAGTAATTCTCCAATTTGCCTCTCACTTTGGAAAAAAGACCTGTGTTAAATAAAGCAGTTGACAGACAACAAAATTAGTATACCAGACAATGAGTATAGAGTGCAAATTTTAACACAACTTTTTTCATAAACAAAAAACCACGCTGGCAAGACGTGGAAGTGTAATTCATTTTTCATTAAGTTTAATATTGCCATGAATATTATATCGCATCTAAAAAAGGAGAGCTAAATCATGAGCAATTACAAGTTTTTAATACGTTTCTATTTACTGGGGTTCATACAAGAGTCTACTAGCCGAGCAGAGAAGTTTGTCGAGCGTTTCGGAGGAGATGATACCAATATCAAAAGGAACAGGCAGACTATTGACAAGCTGGACGATATATTTAACCCTCTCAGTGAGCAGGTACTGGAGCTTATGAGGTTAAGATTTGTGGACGAGTTAAAGGTTATAGACGTTGCTGAACGCACAGGACTAACTTATAACAAGGTTTATAGCCTGTGTGCTGAGCCTGTCCGAGAAGTTAAGAAATTGACTAAAGAGTATTACAAGAAATAAATACTGGCATTTAACATAATAGTCTTACAAAATAAAAATCGCAGAAATGCGTGTATGTTATAATTTAGAGTGCAGGGAGTCCATATCCAGTGGGCTTTTTGTGTACCGTCACGCGCTTTTACTGATTTATAAAATATCAAGTAGTTAAGAAATAGAATAGATATGTTTATCAGAGATAATGCTTAATTTGATATACTATTAATAACTTAATAATTTTTAGAAGGAAGACCCATGACCATTTTACTAAAAGATATTTTTAACTTCGAGGATTTGTTAAAAAAATATAATGGAAAAAGAATTAAACTTCGATTTAATACAAATTGGCAAGAAAATAGTATGGTTTTTGATTATGCTGATATGTGTAGAAAAAAAGAAAACAAATTTGTTCCAATGATGTTAACGGTAGGAAATAAAAAACAATCTCGAAACTCAGAAAAGGATATACAGTTCCAATTCATTGAAGTAGAACGTCATAAATGGCTTTTTGTAGGGGCATACGATATAAAAACAAAGCATAGCTTAACTTACGATTTATCTGAGGAGTTCTCAGAAAGTTATGCTGAGGCTGTCAGACTCCAAGAGTACGACAAGTTTATGGAAAAGTTAGTTGTCAATTTTAAAAACCGTGGTCAAAGTTTTTTCTATGTAAACCAAGATATTATAAATAGTATTCATATAAATTCTATTTTGCCTAAGCCTTATTTTGAATTAGATGTCGATTTCCCTGGATATAATAATATTTGTGAGAGTTATTATGATTTAAAACAGCACTGGAATAATAAATCATGGATTCAGGCTTTATCAGAAGTCTATGGTGTCTATTTAATTACCGATATAAAAACAGGTAAATTATATGTTGGATCCGCTACAGGAAAACATGGTATTTATGGTAGGTGGTCAACATATCTTGCTGAGGGATATGATAAAAATGAGTTAGAAGATAGTAAATATCCCAATACAAAACTGAAGGAAATAGTTAATGTTAAGGGAATAGAATATATAAAGAAAAATTTTCAATATAGTATTCTAGAAATATTTAATAAAAATGATATTGGTAAGCAAAATGCATTGGAACGCGAAAGTTATTGGAAAAATATGCTACAGTCACGTAAATTTGGATATAATAATAATTAACCAATTAAATCCCATGTAAAACTAAACTAATAAAAAAGCTCACAGCACAAAACTGTGGGCTTTTAGTATTGAAAAAATGTATCGTTTTAATGATTGATAAAAAGGGCTGTAATTCCAGTAGTTAAGCCAAGTTACAACTTATAAATCAATTTCCGATTATACTATATATTTACCATAATTAAAGGATATTAGATATATTATGTATAGTTAATGATGAACGTCTATGTATCAAGCACCCTGTGCAAAATAAAATGAAAAATTTCGATAGAGGATAGGTTAGGTGTAGTCACGGATAAAGTTGCACAACATTTTAAAAAGTAAAGGGGGTGTTAAATTATTAATTGACTATCCCCCCACCTCTCGAATAAAAAAATAAAAGCTAAAAGAACCGAGTGAGATTAGCTTTTTCCAAGTGTACGGAGTTCTGAAAATATTTTTTTTCTGAGTAGAAATTGCTCAACTGTGGGGATAAATAGCATTTGATAGTGTCCTTAGCACGCATAAGAACTGCGAAAAAGACACAAAACAGAGCTTATAAAGCGCGTGGTTATCACGTTTGTAAAAGTAGTTCTTAAGGGAACACAATAGTGAAAAAGTTTATACACGTTATTTTTAGATCTTGTACTTGTCCTAAAAGCAATGGTAAAAAAGGACTGTTTTTCGTAAGATTTTGGTAATAAAAAAAGCCGTATATTTTTAATATACAGCTCCTTGCCTGACAAAAATTAGTTACGTTTTTAACTACGTTTTAGTTGAAAGTCATTATATGTTATTTATACCTAATTTCATATTTTAATCAATATTTTACATTCAGTGACACTCATTAGGCCTTATTTAAGTGGTGTGGTAAAATATAAGAATGAAGAGTGTTGAAACCCGTGGGCTTGTCCTGTATACTAAAAATTATCGTGAAAAGGATAAGTTGGTCAAGATTTTTACTGAGTCTTTTGGCAAGCGTATGTTTTTTGTTAAAAATTTTGCACGTTCTAAATATGCCAGCAGTTTACAAAACTTTACAGCTGCAAGTTTGATGGGAACAATCAATGATGAAGGTTTTTCCTTTCTTGATGATGTAAGTGAAGCCGTAACTTATAAGCGTATCAGTGAGGATATTTTCCTTAATGCTCATGCTTCTTACATTATTAGTCTAGCTGATGCAGCAATTCCGGATAACCAATATGATTCTTCTCTTTATGCTTTCGTGATTAAGTGTATGGACTTGTTGGATCAAGGTTTTGATAAAGAAATCATTACCAATATTTTTGAAATCCAAGTTTTAAGTCGTTTTGGAGTTGCTCTAAATTGTACGGAATGTGCTTTTTGCCATAGTAAGCAAGGTCCTTTTGATTATTCCTATAAATTCAACGCTTGCCTTTGCAAAAATCATTTTGATGAGGATATGCGTCGCTTACATCTGGATCCAAACGTTCTTTATTTGGTTAATCTCTTTCAGGAAATATCTTTAGATCAACTCGAGAAAATATCTGTTAAAAGAGAGATGAAAGAAAAGATACGTTTATTTATTGATGGTATCTACGATGAGTATGTGGGTATTCATTTGAAATCTAAAAAGTTTTTAGATGGAATGAAAGATTGGGCCGACATTATGAAAGAATAAAAAAAGCATTCAGATGAATGCTTTTTTTATTCTTTTAAACGTGGATAGGTAATCCATCAGCAATTTCAGCTGTATCCATGATAGCTTCACCAAGTGTTGGGTGAGGTTGGATAGTTAAGGAAATATCTTTTGAAGTCAAACCGTTTTCGATTGCAAGAGCAAGACCTGAAATCAAGTCAGAAGCTCCAGGACCAACGATTTGTGCACCAATAACGGCACCTTCTTTGTTCTCTGTAATTAAACGAATGAAACCTGTCGTATCGTCCATTGAGATAGCACGTCCGTTAGCTGCAAATGGGAATTTGCTGATTTTAACTTGATCCATACGATCTTTTACAGATTCAGGTGTTTCACCTACAGTAGCCAACTCTGTTGTTGTATAAGCAACAGCAGGAAGAGCGATATGCAAGTCCACAGCGTCTTCTCCGCCCGCAATGGCCGCCGCCGCAATCTTCGCTTGGAATGATGCTTTGTGTGCGAGCATTGGTCCAGGAACAACGTCACCAATAGCATAGATGTGTGGTACAGAAGTTTGGAATGAGTCATCGACTTCGATGAGGCCACGATCTGTAAGCTTAACGTCAGTGTTGTTAAGACCTAACATGTCAGTATTTGGACGACGACCTACGGATACGAGTAAGTAGTCACCCGTAACAGTTTGTTCTTTACCATCTACTTCGAAAGTTAAAGTAACATCTGTATCTGTTTGAGTCGCAGATTTTGCCATAGCAGAAGTGAAGATTTCTGAACCAGCAGTTTTTACACGGTTAGCAATGATGTCTGACATTTCTTTGTCAAAACCATTCAAGATGTGATCTAATCCTTCAACAATAGTAATTTTAGAACCTAACATACGGTAGGCGCCACCAAGTTCAGAACCGATAACACCACCACCAACGATGATCAAATGTTTAGGGATTTCCTTCAGATTAAGGGCACCTGTTGAATCAATAATGCGTCCGCCGTAAGGGAAACTTGGGATTTCAATTGGACGTGAACCTGTAGCAATAATTGCATTTTGGAAGTTCAACAATTGGAAGCCGTCTTCTTGCTCCACGTTAATTGTTTCATTATCGATGAATTCAGCTGTTCCTTTAATCAACTCAATTTTATGCTTTTTCAGGAGCATTGCGATACCGCCAGTGAGTTGCTTCACAACTTTTTCATCTTTCCATGATTGAGCAGCGGCCCAATCAAGATTTACTTCACCGTTAGAAAGTCCAAAAGGACTTTTGACTGCTTCTTGTTTAAGAGCGTCTTGATAGTGGTGTCCCACGTTAATCAAGGCTTTTGAAGGGATACAACCAATATTAAGGCAGACCCCACCTACGTTATCTTTTTCGATAACAACAACTTTTTTACCAAGTTCAGCCGCACGAATCGCCGCAACGTAACCGCCAGGGCCTGATCCGATGACAACTGTATCTACTTCAGTGGCTTGTGCACCAACAACCATAATTATTCTTTCCTCTTTTCTTCTTAAACTTCCATGAGCATGTAAGCTGGATCAGCTAAAAGACTCTTAAGATAGTTCAATGAACCTTGTCCGAGCATACCATCGATGAGACGGTGGTCATAACTTACAGAAAGCTTCATGTTTTGACCAACAGCTAATTCACCTTCAGCGTTAACGATTGGTTCTTTAACGATTGAACCAAGGCCAAGGATCATAACGTCAGAACCATTGATGATTGGTGTAAACCAAGTGCCGCGAGCAGAACCAATATTTGAAATTGTGATTGTTGAACCGCGCATTTGGTCTGGTTTGATAGAACCAGTACGTACAGCTTCAGCAAGTTCAGAAATTTCTTTAGCAATAGTAAAGATTGATTTCTTATCTGCATTTTTAATCACAGGTACATAAAGTCCGCTTGGCGCATTTACGGCGATACCAATGTTTACATCATTATGGTAAACAATATCCGTACCGTCGATAGATGCGTTAATTTCTGGGAATTTCTTAGCTGTAGCAGCCAAGGCTTTAGTCACGTAAGCAAGGTAAGTAAGTTTAACATCTTGTTTAGCCGCAATTTCTTTGTATTCTTTACGGTGAGCAACAAGTTTAGAAACTTCCACTTGGTCAAAGTTAGTAACCGCTGGAATATTTGCATTTTGTGTGCTCATCGCGTTTGAGATGGCTTTACGTGTTGGCGTCATTGGCTCACGACGATCACCTTCAGCTGCTTGTACAGGAGCTGGAGCTGGTTTAGGAGCAGCAGGTTTAGCTGCATCAGCCTTAGGAGCTGGCTTAGCTTCCGCAGGAGCAGCTGCGCCAGAAGCAAAGGCTTTGACATCTGCCAAGGTTGTGTGTCCATGACGACCTGTAGATTGAACTTGAGTCAAATCAATACCGTGTTCACGCGCATAGTGACGTACAGATGGCATCGCAAGAACGCGACCGTCTGCAGTAGTACGTGTTGTAGCACCACCTTCAGTTTTAGGAGCAGAAGGTGCTGTATCGGCAGCTGCTGTTGTAGCAGCTTTAGGAGCTGGAGTAGCGGCAGCTGTAGAACCATTACCATTGTATTCGATAAGTGGAGCGCCGACTTCAACAGTTGTTCCAGCCTCAACAAAGAGTTTTGTAACTTTACCAGAGTAAGGAGACAAGATCTCTTGCATCAATTTGTCGTTTTGTACTTCAGCAACAGGATCATCTTCTTTGACGTCGTCTCCGACTTTTACAAGCCAGTTGGCGATATCACCTTCGTGCATACCTTCACCGATATCAGGCATAGTGAAGATTTGAGCATCACCTGAAGGAGCTTCAGAAGCAGCAGCGGGAGATGCTTCAGTAGTACCAGCTTCACCTGAGCCATCTCCATCATATTCGATAAGTGGAGCGCCAACTTCAACAGTTGTTCCAGCTTCAACGAAAAGTTTTGTTACAGTACCAGAGTAAGGAGACAAAATTTCTTGCATCAATTTGTCATTTTGTACTTCGGCTACTGGATCGTCTTCTTTAACGACATCTCCGACTTTTACAAGCCAGTTGGCGATATCGCCTTCGTGCATGCCTTCGCCGATATCAGGCATTTTAAAAATTTCAGTCATAATCTACTACCTCTTTCACTTTTTTCACAATATCGTCAGCTTTAATTGCCCAGTCATTTTCGGCTTGAGCAAATGGGAAGATAGAATCTGGCCCCGCTACACGGCCGATAGGTGCTTTAAGTGACAGAACGAAACGTTCTGAAATTTCCGCCATAACGTTAGCAGCAATACCAGCTGTACGTTGAGCTTCTTGAACGACAACAACACGTCCAGTTTTTTCAACTGTTTCACCGATTGATTTGATGTCAAGTGGTGAAACAGTACGCAAATCAAGAACTTCAGCGCTAACACCTTCTTTTTCGAGTTGTTCAGCAGCCTTGATAGCCAAAGGAACTGTACCACCATAAGCGATAATTGAAACGTCTGAACCTTCTTTAGCAACCACTGCTTGGTCTAAAGGTGTTGTGTAATAACCTTCTGGAACTTCACCCTTAACAGAACGATAAAGGTGTAAGTTTTCAAGGTACATTACAGGGTCATTATTTTCAATGGCTGCCAAAAGGAGACCTTTAGCATCAGCCGGATTTGAAGGCATAACAACACGAAGACCAGGAATTTGAGCAAAGAGCCCTTCAATAGAATCGGCATGCATTTCAGGTGTTTTTGTACCGATACCATAAGGTGTACGGATAACAATTGGGTTATGACGTGTGTTATTAAAACGGTAACGTGTACGAGACATTTGTCCAGCAATTGAGTCAAAAACTTCATACACAAATGTGCCAAATTGGATTTCCATAACAGGGCGGAAGCCTTGAGTTGAAAGACCAATTGCTAAACCACCAATACCAGATTCAGCTAAAGGTGTGTTGAAGACGCGGTCTTCTCCGTGTTTGGCTTGGAGTCCGTCGGTTGCACGGAATACCCCACCATTTTGTCCAACGTCTTCACCGAAGATCAATGTGTTTTCGTCACGTTCAAGCGCCAAGTCAAGCGCTTCTGTGATTGCTGCAATATAAGTTTTTACTGCCATGTTTACTTGCCCTCACTTTTAAATTTTGCAATTTGTTCTGCCATCACTTGGCTAGGTACTTCAAGTGTGTTTTTCAAGAAGCTTGAGATTTTTTGTTTTTCAACATTATTTGCTTTCTTGATGTCTGCATCGATACGAGCATCAAGTTCTGCGATATAAGCTTCTTCTTGAGCATCATCCCAGATACCTTTTTCAGTCAAGTAAGTACGCATACGGAGTAATGGCTCTTTTGCCCACCAAGCATCAAGTCCTTCTTGGCTACGGTAACGAAGTGGATCATCACCAGCTGTTGAATGTGGCTCCAAACGGTTAGTAAGAGCTTCAATAACTACCGGTCCATTACCAGCAACAGCCCAAGCACGAGCTTCTTTAGCTGCTAAATACATAGCGATTGCATCGTTACCGTCTACAACGATAGAAGGCGCACCAGCTGCCCAACCTTTAGCAGCCAAGTGAGGTGCTGCTGTTTGGAGTTCACGTGGTGTTGAGATTGCATAACCATTATTTTGGATAAAAGCAACAAGAGGAGCTTTGTAAGCAGAAGCAAAGTTGATACCTTCATAAGTATCACCTTGAGATGAACCACCATCACCTGTGTAAACAAAGGCAACTGCATCTTTTTTACGTTTTTTAAGGCCCAAAGCAACACCAGCAGCTTCAACATATTGAGCACCAATGATGATTTGTGGGAACCAAGATTTTACTTCCGCACCTTCGTCTGTTGTATATTCGTTACCGAGTTGGTGACCACGAGACCAGAGGAGCCCCTTCCAAATTGGCCAACCTTTTGCGTAAATTTGTGGTAAGTCACGATAACCTGGAAAAAGCCAGTCTTCGTCAGTGAATGCAAAAGCAGAAGCCATTTGAGAAGCTTCTTGACCTGCAGTTGGTCCAAAGAATCCCATACGACCTTGCTTAGCAAGCTTCATGCAACGGATGTCAATTTGACGACTAAGAAGCATGTTTTTAAAGAGTTCTACTAAATCTTGATCTGAAAGATCGGCACGTTTAAGGCCTTCTTCGTCAACGATTTTTCCATTTTCGTCTAAGATTTGAAGCGTTGGAAATGCGCTATCTTGTAATTCTAATTGTTCTTTGAAATCGAGGATTTTTGTGCTGTTTGACATAAATATCTCACTTTCTTCTTCATTCTTGTTTTTAAACTAATTCATCAGCTCTAAAAAGCTGTGAAAGTTCGTTGTTTTCAATTGTTCCAAAATACTGACCTGCTTTGTTTTTCTCTAAAACTTCATAGACAGCATCTGGATTAAATGGAAGACCGATAAAATCTTGTTTGATATCACGCCAGTCACGGACACCAAGGAAATCCCCCAAGAAATTAATATCAGTAATCAGACCATTATCAACGTCAACTTGGATATCAATTGATCCACCAGTAAATTTGGCATGGTTGTTGAAACTGAATTTAGGGCTTTCACCATAATTCCAATCCCAAGTTGAAAATTGTTCATCACGTGCAACCTTTATACCAGCCAGCTGTTCATCGCTCAGAATATATTCACCATCTTTACCTTGGTCCGTCAAATAGTATTTGAGGGCATCGATAAAAGTATCTAAGTTTAAGTCAGGGGCAAAGTCTTTAATGTTCCCGACACGTGCGCGAACAGATTTAGCAGCCTTAGAGACAAACTTTTCGTCAGAGACATTCAGTGAGCGGATCATCGCCTCCACATCAGTATCCCAAAGTAAAGTACCGTGGTGCATAAGGTAACCACCAGCGTAACGTTGAGCGTTCCCCGAAACTTTTTTCCCCGAAATTTCTAAATCATTTCTTCCAGTAATTTCGGCTTCAATACCAAGGGAGCGAAGTGCATCATACATGGGTTTCACGAATTGATGAAAGTTGACCTGGGCTGAACTGGCTACGGGAACAAAAAATGTAAAACAAATATTTCCCTCATCATGATAGACAGCACCACCACCAGATACGCGACGTACAACTTGTACATCATGTTGATCAATATAATCTTGGTTTATCTCAGCAAAAGTATTTTGGTTACGTCCAACGATAACAGCGCGCTTATTTTGCCAAAGGGAAAATACGGGTTCGTCTGCTTTCAGATTGTTTAATAACCAAGAATCCATCGCAATGTTAGTATAGGCATCCTGCCCGAGATAATTGATATATTGCATAGATTCTCCTTCCATTAAAAATATATGTCAAATGTCTTTGACATTGAACACATATAGTTTCATTATATCCCTTGTGAAATAGAATGTAAAGAAAAATGACTCCGCTATCATAATTGAATATTATGCTATTTCTTTGAAAAATTTGTGAAGTTATGAATGTAAAAAAAACATGCATTGGCATGTTTTTTATGAGTTCAATAATTTTTATAAATCTTGCCTGATGTGTCGTGCTTTTTCAGGAAAATCTGTAAAAATTCCTGCTATATTATGCTGAAAGGCATAGCGCATGTCCGTTTCCGAATCAATCCCCCAGAGCCGGATTGGCCGATGATCAGAAGCTAGAAGTTCGGGGTACTTTAAAACATACTTTTTTTTCAAATGAAGACTGGACATAAAGTTCTCTACTTTATTTAGGCTTACCTTCTGTAATTTTTTACCTGCAAGGTAGGCTATTTCATCTTTTACACCGAGATCCTGAAGCCGCTGAAGTGTATTGACATTAAAAGAAGAATAGATGATTGTAAATGGAAGAGTTTGTTGAGCAACCAACTCCAATACTTTTTCTTCGATATCTGGGTAGTCAATAATGTCGGTCTTAAACTCAATGTTTAAGAAGCCTGTAAAGTTCTCTTTTGTCAGCAGATTTATAACTTCCTGTAATGTAGGAATACGTTCTCCCCTGAAACGGCTATCAAACCAAGAGCCAGCATCTAATTGTTTAAGTTCTGCCAGTCTTAAGTCACGGACACGTCCTTTTCCAGAGGTTGTCCGATTGACTTTTTCGTCATGAATGACGACTAATTGATTATCCTTAGACAGATGGACATCGAGTTCAATACCGTCTGATTTGACACGAAGAGCTTCTTGGAAGGCGGCTAACGTATTCTCAGGTCGGTTACATTTTGAGCCACGGTGAGCAAAAATAAGACAAGTATTCTGATTTTTCATATAAGAATCATTTTTCTCTAAGTCCATATCTTTTCCTTCTAAATATTGTATTCATCTTCGATAGCCGTGACAAAATCATGCATAATTTTATCTCTTTTCTCAGCTAATTTTTTAGCATGTGCTGT
Organism: Lactococcus sp. bn62; assembly: GCF_029492705.2. Taxonomy (NCBI): domain Bacteria; kingdom Bacillati; phylum Bacillota; class Bacilli; order Lactobacillales; family Streptococcaceae; genus Lactococcus; species Lactococcus sp. bn62. The sequence continues at coordinate 49,141 of NZ_CP120417.1, forward strand.
GTTTAGTAAATTTTTGAGCAAAAAGAGCTTTTCGTAAAAATGATTGAGCGTTGTGCCTTGGTTTTGGTGGTAAGTATGCTTATTCTCAAACTTTTCGGGTAATATTTGTGGGGCGTAAAAGGTGCGACCTTTGGCCCAGCCATACTCTAAAGTCCGCACAATGCCCCAAGCGCCCATCGCATCAAGACGGTCGGCATCTTGGACGATTTGACCATTGATGTCGAGTTCTTTTTTCTCCAAAAGGTTAGTAGAATAACTCATATTGTCAATGATGTAAAAGATTTTATCCTGCTTCTCTTTGGAAAAATCTAAGGAAGTTAAGAAGGCTGCAAGGTCCTGTTTGTGTTTGTCAACATTGGCACAGAGCTTTTCATCATAGATATCGTGCAGGTAAGCCGCAGCAATAACTAAATCCGAATCTGCAAGGGGCTCAGTAGCAAGAATTTGCTTTGCGAGCTTGACAACGCGACTGACGTGATCAAAGCCATGTCCATCATTGTTATTCTCATGGATTTTCTTGGCAAATGCGGCAATTTTTTCTTGAGTTGTCATAAGTTCTTGCCTTCTTTTTATTTAGCATCAAAGTAGTTAATACCCATCGCTGATTTTACTTCAGATAAGGTATTTGCAGCAACAGCGCGTGCTTTTTCAGAGCCCGCTTGAAGCATATCATAAACAGCGCCCATGTCTTTAGCGAATTCGATGCGGCGTTCACGAATTGGAGAGAGTTCACGGTCGAGAATATCCAATAGATAGCGTTTAGTTTTTACATCTCCTAAGCCCCCAGCTTGATAATGCTCTTTCATCTCAGCAATAGTAGTAGCATCTTCCTCACGTCCAAAAACATCAAGATAATGGAAGACCATATTGCCCTCAATTTTACCTGGATCCTCAACCTTGATGTGGTCGGGATCTGTGTACATGCTCATCACTTTCTTTTTGAGCGTATCCATATCATCAGCCAGATAGATGCCGTTACCAAGTGATTTAGACATTTTTGCATTCCCATCAAGCCCAGGAAGACGTCCTGCCGCTTCATTTTCTGGATAAAGTCCTTCAGGTTCAACTAAAACGTCACAGTTATATGCATTATTGAAAGAACGGGCGATTTCGCGACATTGTTCAATCATTGGTTTCTGGTCATTTCCTACAGGAACCAGATTGGCTTTAAAGGCTGTAATATCTGCGGCTTGAGCGATAGGATAAACTAAGAAGCCAGCAGGAATAGATTCACCAAAGGCTTTTTGAGCAATTTCTGTTTTAACTGTAGGATTACGTTCAAGTCGTGCTAGAGAGACTAAATTCATATAATACATTGAAAGTTCTGCCAATTCAGGAATTTGGGACTGGATAAAAATGGTTGATTTTTCTGGATCGAGGCCAGCAGCCAAATAATCTAAAGCCACGTCTCCAACAGATTGGATAATTTTTTCTGGTTCTTTAGCATGATCGGTGAGTGCTTGTTGGTCGGCAAGGAAAACAAACATGTTGTATTTTCCTGTGTTTTGTAGAAGCACACGATTTTTAAGTGAGCCAACATAATGTCCGATATGGAGTTTGCCCGTAGGGCGATCGCCAGTTAAGATTGTAGGTTTATTCATGATAGTTCTCTCCTTCTTGATGTACAAATTTTTATAACAAAAAAACCCGTAAAGCATTGTAAAAATACTTTACGGGCGTTAACACGCGGTACCACCGTAATTCGAAATTCCTTAAGAATTTCCTCTAGCTCGTCCTAGGAACGAGTGCTTTTTTAACGGGAGCAGCCGTGATTTATATTGCTTAAAATCATTTTTTGTTATTATCAGCCCATTCACTTTTCTGAAAACATTGACTTGCACAACCGTCAACTTCCTAAAGAATTCTTTGAAAAGCTACTCTTCTGATAGTACAAATTCTACATTTATTTTCAAATAATGTCAAATAAGTCTGAGCCCAATCTCTTGAAAAGGCTATAATAAAATCCTATACTGAGAATATAGGAAAACTAACTATTTATAACATAAAAAGGAGAAAAATATGGCAAATGTATCCACAGCATCAGCACAATGGCAAGGAGATTTAGAAAATGGTTCAGGTACCATCAGTCTAGATTCTTCACAAGTATTTACTGATACACCTTATAATTTTGAAGCGCGCGCAGAGCATTCGGCATCAATAACAACCCCAGAGGAACTTTTGGGTGCAGCACATGCTGCTTGTTTTAGCATGGCATTCTCATTGCTTTTAAGCGAAAAAGGTTACAAGGTCAATAATATATATACCCAAGCAGATGTTACCTTTGCGGTAACAGCCGATGGTCCTGCGATTACAAAAATCCATCTGAAAAACCAATCTAAAATTGCTGGAATTTCTGATGATGAATTCCAAAAGTTAGCAAAAGAAATCGAAGCAACATGTCCGGTTTCTAAAGCTTTAGCATCAGTTCCTATTGAACTTGATGCTGAATTAGTGATTTAAACTACAGTTATTAACATGTGGAAAGGTGCCTCCATATCTTTCCACATGTTTTTTTTGTACAAAAATAAAGTTGTAAACATGTGCATAACCTTTCGAGCAAGACAAGAGGAGTTGTCAAGAATGTGTCAACTAAGTTTACATGTGGTTCATCTGGTTTTGGTTACAAATATAACACTAAGAAGTGAAGTGTGTTCATGTATGTATAATAAATTACTTTATAATTTCGATTAAGTATCTTCATAGGACTTTCCTATAATTTGTAGTAGAATAAAGAGAGGAATTTCGCAAACCACACCATAATAAAAGAAAAGTAGGCCTTCAAAGGTTTACGCCCTAGAAATGAGGGAGGTGCAAGTATGCAAAAAATGAAAACAAACAAAAACGATGTGCTAAAAGAGTTGGCACAGTTGAATCGTGACGAGCTTTTTGAACGTTTAAACACGAGTTTTACGGGTTTGAACGCTGAACAGGCTGAGGAACGCTTAGACGAATACGGACCGAATGTGGTTGCAAGTCAGCAACCCATTCCCTGGTATATTATTCTGCTCCATGCTTTTAAAAATCCATTTGTTTTTGTTCTTGCTTTTTTGGCAGTTGTTTCCGCATTGACAGGAGATATGGAGGGCGCACTTTACATGTTGCTCATGGTTACCGTATCTGCTGGTGTTAGTTTTGTACAGGAATACAAGTCACAAAAAGCTTCAATCGCTTTACATGAGATGATTGAAAATACCACAAATGTTAAACGTGGAGCGGAAAATTTTGAAATCCCAATGGACGAAGTTGTTCCAGGAGATATCATTCAACTTCAAACGGGAGATATGATACCAGCAGATGCTATTCTACTCTCACACCGAGATCTCTTTATCAATCAAGCCTCTTTAACCGGTGAATCTTTCCCAGTCGAGAAGCGTTTGCCGGAGGATTTAGATGAAGATGAGCAAATTGATTGGGAAGTTACGTCAGCACTTGATGCTCCAAATGTTCTCTTTATGGGAACAGATGTCTTATCAGGAAATGGTGAGATTTTAATCGTTAAAACTGGTGCTTCTACCATGTTCGGTGATATTGCCAGTAAAGCCACAGCAACAAAGGTTGAATCCGCTTTTGATAAAGGATTGAGCCGTGTAAGTCGCCTTCTATTGACTTTAGTTGCGATTATGTTCCCAGTTGTTTTGGTTTTGAACTGGGTAACAAAAGGCGATTTTGAAACATCATTCTTCTTTGCCATCGCTGTAGCTGTCGGTCTTACACCTGAAATGCTGCCCATGATTGTCAATGCGAACTTGGCTAAAGGTGCAGTGGCTCTCAGTAAAGAAAAAGTCATTGTAAAAAATCTATCTGCTATCCAGAATCTAGGTTCGATGGATATACTTTGTACAGATAAGACAGGCACAATTACAGAAGACCGTGTCGTTATGGTTGAATATGTAAATTCTCGTGGCAATAAGGCAGATGAAGTATTAAATTCCGCTTTTATCAATTCTAACTTCCAAACCGGTTGGAAAAATCTGATGGACGTTGCTGTCATTGACTATTTCAAAAAATTGGGCCGTGAATTGCCTGATGAAAATATTACAAAAGTAGATGAGATTCCTTTTGATTTCTCACGTCGTCTTTTATCTGTCGTTGTAAAAACCGATAATAAAAACTTGATGGTCACAAAAGGTGCCGTTGAGGAGATGCAAGCCATCTGTACACATGTAATGGAAGACGGGAAACGTGTTGAAATTACGGAAGAACGTTTAGCAGAGATGAAAGAAGTCAACCGTGAAATGAATATGCAAGGCATGCGTGTCTTAACTATTGCTGAACGAATCATTTCAGATGATGAACTAGAAGACTTTGACTCTGATAGCGAGCGTGATATGACACTTGTCGGATTTATCGGTTTCCTGGATCCGGCTAAAGAATCTGCTGCTAAAGCAATCAATAGTTTACAAAATCACGGTGTAACTGTAAAAGTGTTGACAGGTGATAATGCCATTGTAGCGCAAAAAGTTTGTGAAGATGTTGGAATTCCGGTTGATCGTTATTGTATCGGAAGTGAAATTGATCTTATGGATGATGAAGAACTGTTCAATACAGCTATGGAAGTACACCTTTTTGCAAAATTAAATCCGATGCAAAAGGCACGAATTATTGAACTTATTCGTAAGGTTCACACGGTTGGTTTTATGGGAGACGGAATAAATGACGCCCCAAGTTTACGTGCGGCAGATATCGGGATTTCAGTTGACACTGCAGCCGATATTACTAAAGACGCCTCAAATATCATTCTGCTCGAGAAAAGTTTACAGGTCTTGGAAACGGGTGTCACTGAAGGACGTAAAGTCTTTACAAACATGATGAAGTATATTCGTATCACTTTATCCTCAAACTTTGGGAATGTCTTTTCAGTCTTGGTGGCTAGCGCCTTTTTACCTTTCTTGCCAATGCTCAGTTTACAAATTTTAACTTTGAATCTGATTTATGACATGAGTCAACTTTCAATCCCTTGGGATAATGTTGACGAAGAAGACATTGCGCGTCCAGTGAAATGGCAAACTAAAGGTCTTGCCCGTTTTGCATTTATTGTTGGACCCGTGTCTTCTATCTTTGACATCATCACTTTCCTTGTATTGTGGTATGTCTTTGGCTTCAATACAGTTGCCCATGCTAACCTTTTCCAAGCAGGTTGGTTTGCAGTCAGCTTAGGTACACAAGCTTTGGCTTTCCATATCTTGCGTACCAAAAAAGTCCCCTTCTTGCAAAGTCGTCCTTCATTGCCAGTCATTCTTTCCACAATTGGCGCATTTGTCGTTGGCTTTACATTGATTTTAAGTTCATATGGATCAATTATTGACTTAGCACACTTGCCTGTTCAATTCTTCTTCTACTGGGGTCTAATTATCCTTGCTTATCTCTTATTGTTACAGTTTGTCAAAAATGTGTACTACAAGAAATATAACTAATAAAAAAGCTTTACCATAATGGTAAAGCTTTTTTATTAGTTTTTGTCTTCGAAATGTTTCACTAGTTGGCCAGTAACATCCGTTTCTAGCATCCGATGGATTTGACGAATCGTTGAAACAATGGCCTCAGGGCTAGAATTACCGTGAGCCTTGATAACAGGTGCTTTGACACCTACTAAAGCTGCACCACCCGCGCTATCGGTACTCATCGTGTCTTTGAGTTTACTGAGTTCTTTTTTCACAAGAGCACCACCGATTTTAGTGGTGAATCCTCCATTCATGATGCCGTTTTTGATTTGACGCATCAGAACACTTGCAGTCCCTTCGATAGCTTTAAGCACAGCGTTTCCCGTGAAACCATCAGCGACAACGACATCAGCTGCTCCAGTCAAGATGTCACGCGATTCAATATTACCAATAAAATTAATATCTTCAATATTTGAGAGTAAAGCATGCGTTTCTTTAATCATCGTTGAACCTTTTGATTCTTCAGATCCGTTGGAGAGAAGTGCTACACGAGGATTTTTAACACCACGTACATTGGCCGCATAGTAGCTTCCTAAAATAGCGAAGTCAGCCAGATGTTCAGGTTTATTTTCAGCGTTAGCACCTAAATCTAACATATCGAAGCCTGTACCATCTGCAGTAGGAAGTGTACTCATAAGAGCTGGCCGGTCGATCTGTTTGATGCGACCGACAATAAATAAGCCAGCAGCAAGCAGAGCACCAGTGTTTCCCGCAGAAAGAACAGCATCAGCTTCACCATCTTTGACTGCTTTAACCGCACGGACGAGAGAGCTATCTTTTTTCTTGCGGATAGCTTTTACTGGCTCATCGTGGAAGTCGATAAGCTCAGTTGTTGCGATGATTTTTACGTTTTTTTCATCCTCTAAATGTGCTTTAATTGCTTCAGGTTTTCCGTAGAGCTGAAACTCAATATTTGGAAATTCTTTTTTTGCTAAATTAATTCCTTTAACGATTGACTCGGGTGCAAAGTCGCCACCCATAGCATCAATTGCGATTCTCATAGTGTATCCTCCGATAATTTCTCTGTTCAATTATAACGAAAATCTTTTGTTTTTGCCAATATGATTGAGGCTGAAAACAGTCAAAAAAGTATGAGGCAAGGCTCATACTCTTGATTAATGTGCCAAAATGGCTTCGAGCTCAGTTAAGACTGCTGCGTCGCGATTGTGACCGATAACCTTATCGGAAATTTTCAAAACCTCCGGAATAGCATTCTCAACGGCTACAGCGGTACCTGCTAATTCCAGCATTTCTAAGTCATTGCTTTGATCACCAAAAGCTGTAAGTGACTCCGGACTTGATTGGAGGTGTGTGAGCAAGTGTGAGAGGCCTGTAGCCTTGCTGATTCCAGCTGACATGATGTCAATAGAGCGGAAGCCGGTCGTTGTTGCACGAATATCGGTCATTTGTGCATTTATCCAGTCTTCACATTCGCGGATTTGTTCTGGTGGAAACTCCACACAGACTTTTAAGATTTCATCTTCAATATCATGGACTGATTGTACCAATTTTAAATCAGAATAATAGAGATTGGCAAATTCGACAAATTGTGGATCGGCTGTTTGAAGTGCATAAGCACCGTTGAGTCCTGAAAAGAGAACAACATCACGATGCATGTGTGGATTTTGACGTACAAGTTCAACGAGTTTGCTGGCCTTATCTTGACCTAAGATACTGCTGTAGAGAATCTCGCCTTGGTATTTAACCAAGGCGCCATTTTCCGCACAGAAAGCGACTTGGTCTTGGAACTCGTCAAAAAGTTCTTCTAAAGCCAAGAGTTGACGTCCGCTTGCTGCACAAAAAAGATAATTTCTTTTTTTAAATTCTTTTAAAATATCACGTAGACGACTTTTATCGTAGGCACGGTTTTCGTCGAGAAAAGTGCCATCCATATCTGTCGCAAATATTTTCAATTGATTACTCATCTTGTCCCCTTATTAAAAATACTCCGCTTCAAGATAGTCTTGGCGGAGCAACAATTTATTCTTTTAAAGTTGATCTTAATCTTCAGACCAAAGTTCTTTCACTTTAGCTTGGACTTCGTCATTAGCCAAGAAGTCATCATAAGTTTCTCCAATACGATCAATGACACCGTTCTTAGAAATAACAACGATATGATTTGCTAACGTATTGATAAATTCATGGTCATGTGAAGCAAAGATAATGCTGCCTTTGAATTTTTTCAGTCCGTCATTAAGTGCAGAAATTGACTCCAAGTCCAAGTGATTAGTTGGATCATCAAGAACTAAAACATTTGCACGTTGCAACATCATTTTAGAAAGCATAACACGAACTTTTTCTCCCCCTGAAAGGACAGAAACAGACTTGAGAGATTCTTCGCCTTTGAAGAGCATACGTCCCAAGAAACCACGGAGGTAAGTATTGTCATCCTCTTCTTTAGTTAAGACAAATTGGCGGAGCCAATCCAAGATAGATTCGTCTGTCGCAAAGTCACGGCTGTTATCTTTTGGAAGATAAGAACGTGATGAAGTAACACCCCATTTAATTTCACCTGTGTATTCGATATCGCCCATCAAGGCACGAATCAAAGCAGTTGTTTGGATATCATTTTGACCGATAAAGGCAGTTTTGTCACCAGGGGCTAAGATAAAGCTGATGTTGTCAATGACTTTTTCACCGTCGATTTCGACGGACAAATTATCTACACGGAGTAAGTCATTCCCGATTTCGCGTTCTTGATCAAAACCGATGAAAGGATATTTACGAGAAGAAGGTACAAAGCTTTCCACTTCGATTTTATCCAACATTTTCTTACGTGATGTGGCTTGTTTTGATTTAGAAGCATTGGCCGAGAAGCGGGCGATGAAATCTTGCAGCTCTTTGATTTTTTCTTCAGCCTTACGATTTGCATCTCCTTGTAGACGAAGGGCAAGCTCGGAAGATTCTTTCCAAAAATCGTAGTTACCAGGATAAAGTTTGATTTTGCCGTAATCCAGGTCAGCCATATAAGTACAAACGTTATTGAGGAAGTGACGGTCATGGGATACAACGATAACGGTGTTTTCAAAGTTGATAAGGAAGTCTTCAAGCCAGTTGATCGCTTGAATATCCAAACCATTAGTTGGTTCGTCCAAGAGAAGAACGTCGGGTTTACCGAAAAGAGCGCGTGCCAGAAGGACCTTAACGTGTTCGCCAGAAGTCAGATTTGCCATGAGATCATAATGTTGCTCAGTCTTAATGCCTAAGCTTTGAAGCAGTTGAGCTGCTTCGGCTTCGGCTTCGTAACCGCCCATTTCACCAAACTCCGCTTCGAGTTCAGCAGCACGCATTCCATCTTCATCCGAAAAGTCTTCTTTCATGTAGATGGCATTTTTTTCTTGTGCGATGGCATAGAGCTTTTCATTACCCATCATAACAACATCAAGCGGTGTTTGATCTTCATAGTCATAGTGATTTTGACGGAGGACAGACATACGCTCGTTTGGTCCCATTGAAACGTGACCAGTTGTGGGTTGGATTTCACCATCCAAGATTTTTAAAAAAGTTGATTTACCGGCACCATTGGCACCGATTAAACCATAGCAGTTTCCTGCCGTAAACTTGATGTTAACGTCATCAAAAAGCTTGCGGTCAGAAAATTGTAATGAAACATCAGAAACTGTAAGCATGGATATATTTTTCTCCTAGAGTATATTGATTTATAAAAGTTAACTTTTATAAAGGTTATCGCCCTATTCTATCATATTTTAAGTCTTTTTGAAACAGCATAATTTGGGATAAAGTGCACTTTTAGTTTTATTTCAGTGTGGCTTTAGCCTAGCTTAAGTCGTGTCCATTATAATATCTTTATTCCAATAAAATTTTTCATAAAACCTACTCCTAAATGCAGAAAATGTCTGAGTGAACTCAGGCATTTTTTGTTTTTTTTGATTATGATATAATGATGAAGAAATGGATATAGAACATTATAAAGATTTGGCTCTGCAAAAAAAGAAGGAGCATAAGAAATTTTTGGGCAACTTAAAAAAGAAAGCACCCAAAAACCTAGATTACATTGTAAAAGAAACACATGATGAAGTTTTTGCTGAAATCGATTGTACGGCTTGTGCTAACTGCTGTAAGAGCTTAGGTCCGCTTTTTACAGAAGCTGACATTACCCGTATTTCGAAGTATCTGCGCATGAAGGCGGCCGATTTTGAAGCCCAATATTTACGCATAGACGAGGATGGTGACAAGGTTTTTCAAACGATGCCTTGCCCCTTTCTTGGAAGTGATAATCTTTGCAGTATTTACGAGGTTCGTCCTAAGGCCTGCCGTGAATTTCCCCATACAGATCGAAAAAAGATTTATCAAATCAATAATCTGACCTTGAAAAACACAGTGACCTGTCCAGCGGCTTATCTTTTTGTAGAAAAACTGCGGAAAAAAATAGAATAAAAAAGCCTTTGGGCTTTTTTATTTGTAGTAATTTTTTATTGCTTCTAAGAAATACTCTGGAAGTTGTGCGTGCTTTTGGTTGTAATTGCTACGGAAGCGAGGATCCTCAACATACATTTGCCCTAAGCCAATATGTGCTTCCGGAGCGATAGTTTCTTCGGGCCAAAAGAGTTCCAGGATTTCTTTATGGAGGGTAATAGCTTGTTTAGCGAGATTATCATCATTGTTTTCATAAGCTTCTTCCAACATTTGAATCATTTTTTCGTGGGATTTTTGCCAATGTTTGATTTTGGCTTGATCGGCTTGGGCATATTTTTGATATGACTTATCGACGCGCTCACTGCCCCATTTTAGACGGATTTCAGCGCCATATTTATCTTCGTTTTCTTTCAGTTGCGTACTCTTGAGAAGTTCAAATTCTTGTTCATTCATGTGGTAATCTCCTTTTTCTAATTTGTATGACAGATGTTCAATCAATTTTTCAAGGTGCTTGAGTTGATCATTTAAGCGCATCAAATGTTGGCTTAAAGTTTTCTTTTCATCTTGATCTTGTGAGAGGATATTTTTGATTTGATCAAGCGGCAAGTCCAACTTTCTTAAGCTCATGATATAAAAAATTTGGGCAATATCTTGTTCAGAATATAAACGGTAATCGTTTTGATCTCTCGCTGGGGCCAGAAGTCCAACAGACTCCCAATGGCGCAAAGTTTTGGAGGTTAGACCTGTTATTTTCGTGATAGCTTTAATATTTTGCATAACGCTCCTTTCATTGATACTAATATTATATATCTTGACCTTAGGTCAAGGTCAAGGGAAATATAAAAAAACTCATAAAAATATGAGTTTTTTTATATTGATTAGTGGAAGAGATGGCTCCGTTGGGTCATTTCTGAGATCTTTTTAGAGGTTTTTTCGAGATGTGGGAAGAATATAAGCCCAGCGACTAAAAAGACAATAGAAACGGCTACGAGGATGATGATGGCAAGCCAAGCGTTTGGCCAATAAATACCACCAGCAGATTCTCGTAAGAGGTTGACCGCATGGGTAAACGGCAAGTAAGGGTTAATCGCTTGGAAGAATTTACCAGAGACTTGAATAGGATAGTTCCCGCCCCCACCGGAAATAGAGAGGACCAAGATAATAATGGCAATCCCTTTCCCGATATTTCCAAACAAAGCTACTAGAACATAAACCATGATCATAAAGGTTATAGCAATCAGTAAGGCAAATAAGACACTATAAACAGGATTACGTACGTCTACACCAAGGCCAAAATAGTTCCCAAGGGTAACGATAAGCGCTTGTCCTAGTCCCATCACGATGAAAGTAAGCATACGTGCTGAGAATTGTTCACGTTTAGAGTAAAGCAGTTTATCTTTGCCTTCTAAGTGGAAGCCGGTGACAGCGACACTAGAGAAGAGGACAGCGCCAACCCACAAACAAAGGGCAGTATAGAACGGTGTGCTGGCTGAACCGTTATTTGCGATTGGATAGACTGCATTTTCTTGGACCTCAACAGGTTGTGTCAGGAAGTCACTTTCTTTCGTTGCATCAAGTTTTAGTAGTTTTACAATTTCACCTAAATCAACTTCTTTCTCACCTTTACGAATAGCATCAGCGGCTTTACGAATTCCTGTTTTGATTCCTGGCCAGTCATTGACGATAAGGTCATTTGCTTGGTTCAAGGCTTTTTCAAGATCAGGCATTTTTTGGTTGACTGTACCTAAAGTTTCTGTCAAATCTTTACGAATACCTGGGTAATCATTTTTGACAAAATCAGCGGCTTTATCAAGTTTTTGCTCCACAACTGGCAGTTCATTTTGATAAAGTGAAGCACCTTTATTAATTGCGTTGACAATAGTGTTCATATTGCCGTTAAGCATAATGTTGGCATCGTGAACTTCTTGCTTAATCGCAGGCATTTCTTTTTGATACTTTTCAAGCAAGGTAATCGCATTAGAAACCGTCTTACTTGTTGAGCTGAGCAAGGATTCAAAATCAATAGCTTGGGCTTTTGTTAGGAGACCTTGGGCATTTTTGATGGTATCGATAAGTTGGGTGAGGACGTTTTGCACTTTTGCGGTTATATCTTGAACATCTATTTGGCTAACAAGTCCAGAAATGTTATTAGCGAGTTCTTCAACATCATTTAGAGCTTTATTAATATCTGGAAGTATGTCAGATTGAACAGCCGCTTTCAAAGTGTCTAGCTGCCCATCAAGTTTTGTGAGTTCTTCAGAGAAGGATTTGAGTTGTGTAATCACTCCGTCAAGGTTGTTGTTTCCTGTACTTGTTTGCATATCTTCCAGAAATTTAATCAGATATTTAACAGTATTTTGCTGTTGTTTGACATTATCTTGGAAGTTTTGAATTACAGCAATCTTTTCCTCAGTTGTAAGAGTTTTATCTCCTATGACTGCCTTTATTGATTTGATAAATGAAGATGTCGAATCAGCAAAGGTTTGAAGTGATTTAAGAGTGATGTCTACACTACTTGTAATACTTGGCAAAGCATTTTGAAGTTGCGTTGCACCGTCCAAAGTAGTAGAAGCTAGCTCATTGGCTTGGTTGCCAAGTTTGCGGATGTCTGGCAAGGCAGTTTGGACTTGTTGAATAATAGTCAAGCCTTGTTTGGCTTCTTGGATACCCTCATTCATGGTTTGCTCAACAGAGGCAAAGTCATTGTCAATCATTGCGATCTGTTTACCAGCATTTTGAATTTCAGGGATTTTTTCTTGCAAGGTCATAATAATTGCAAGCTGATTTTTCACAGTTGGCATGCTGTCGTCCAATTGGACCACTTTCTGACCAAGTGCATCAACCTCAGGCAAATAGTCAATAAACTCATTTGCCTTAGCGAGCTTCGCTTTCAAATCAGGCATTTTGCCATGTAAATCAACGACTTGTTGAGTATATTGGTCAATTGTATCTAAATTATCGTTAGTAGATAAGATAGTGTTTTTAATTTTCTGGATGCTGACCATGTTTTTATCAATGTCATATCCGATATCATTAAAAGTTTTAAGCAATGTGCTACTTGCCGTTTTAATAAATTCTTCGGAAATTTGACTTTGTAATGAAGACGCACCTTTCGAAGTAATTTTTGGGGCAATAGCATTTATTTTTTCATTGATGGAATAAACGATTTTAGGCTTCTGGATATCCCCTGTGGTGAAGCTAAGCAAATTTTTAGAGAAATCCGCTGGCAGATAGATACCTGCGTAGTACTTACCAGATTTGACACCCTTATCCAACTCTTGTTTAGAGTCAACGAACTTCCAACCGAGTTGTTTATTTTCTTTAAGATTTTTCAGGACTTCATCACCGATATTAATCGATTTGTCTTGGAATTTCTCTGTTCGGTCATCACTATAAACCGCTATTGGGAGCTGTGAAGTATTCGCATAAGGATCCCAAAGGGCTTTAATATTAAACCAAGCATATAAGGATGGAATAAACATCAAAGCAATCACTAAAAAGATTGCTATTGGATTTTTAAAGATACGCTTCCAATCCAGAATAAATAGTTTCCCAGTATTTTTTATATGTTTCACATATTCTCCTCTTTTAGTAAATCTAAGGCAGTTTTAATTTTTGTTATCAGCTAATCAGAGCCATCAACAGTTCTGAAATTTGTTCTGGTGTTTCTTTCCGTTTACGCCGAATCCAAGCTTGAGTTAAACCGAAAATGGCATTAGCATAATAAGTTGTGGTGTAGATACTTTCCAACTTGTCCAGTTTTTCACGCTTAGGGTTTTGTGGCAGGATTGAACGTGCCAAAATATTTTTCAGTTGGGCTTGCATGAACTGATGGATTTCTTTACTGCCATTTTCTGAAAATAAAGCAGCATAAATCTCGTTGTTATCAAGGAACTCATAAGTTTCTAACATGGTTTTATGAAGATCGCCATTATTTTTTTCAAAGACATACTCGATCGTATTAAACAAGGTTTTTTGGTATTGGTCAATCATATCATACTTGTCTTGGTAATGCGTATAAAAGCCGCTTCGGCTGATTTTAGCAACCTTCACAAGCTCAGTTGTTGTGATATGATCGAACGATTTTTCCTGTAAAAGTTGTGTTATTGCGTCGCGAAGTTTTGATTTCGTACGTTCTTTTCTATTTTCCATAAATCCTCCTCTATTACTAAAATATAAAAGAACAACGTGTCTATAATTAGCAAAGATTATCATTACAACCCTTATTGAGTTTACGATATGCAATTATAGCACAAAATGGACGGAGCGTCTATAATTTTGCGTTAAAATTTTGATTTTTTTTAAGAAAGGGAGTTCATTTAAAGAATATTATTACTATAGAAGAAAAAGAGCAAAAAACCGCTTGAGGCGGTTTTAAACTAATCAGGAAATGGATAACTTATGATGGAAAGAGAATCATAAGTTTGAAAATATAAAGTACGGCTATTCAAATCTACCGCACTGCGATAAACAGTATAAGTATCTGAACGTCCATCAGACTTGGGCACAGTGACAGCATTTAAAATGTGCCAAATTTCACTGATATTCTGTTGTTCATCAGCAGGCAGAATTGCACGTTCTTTAAGAATTGTGGCACGGATGAAGCGCGAGGTTGGGGTAAACCCTCCTGGAAAAACAGGCTTCCCACTGAAATCCCCAGTTGAAATACGGTTAGGTGCTAAGGGTTGAGTAGTTAGATCCATATAATCTTGTAACTTGAGGATTTCACGTTCAAATTTAGGAGCATTTGTGACCACACCGATTGTATTTTCGATAATCTCAAAACTGCCATTGCGCGGTTCAATATTAATCATACGACCTGTTGGATCGACAGCGGAGAAGTGCAAATCACTCCGGCCAAATTTATAATGCGAAAAGGTGTCGCTCATGAGTTGGACACTTTCAAGTTGGTTTATCAAATCGGCTACTGAACGACAGTTTCCTAAAGCCCAAGTGACAAATTCAAAAGGCGCGAGCTGTAATTTATCCTCATGAGCATATTCAGCGTATTCTGAGTGGTTAGAAAAAGTAAGTTTTTGGACAGAAAGTCCAAAATCATTAACGCCATCTGAGATATCCGCATGCAAATCCGGAATATTTCGTCCTACTCCTAATATAGTATAAACATTGGAGATATTCCTGTTATTATAGACACTTTTCCACTGGTAATTTTGTGGTAGAATGAGAGCTTCGGGGATAAAACTATGCCAATCCATTGTTCTTGCGAAGACGATGCTTTCATCAGCAGCTTGCATTTTTATACTTGTACACATATTTCTATTCTAGCAAAAAAAATTTCCTAGCTTCGGATAAATGTCTTATTGACGGGCTAGGAAATATAGTTCTTCGTGTTTTCTTAGAATAAAGATAAATTATAGCAAAAGCCGAACATTTGATGATTTAGTTTCGTGTAAGGTTGGCTGAGCCTTGAATCACAATTTTTAAAGTGATAAACTGTCTAAAAGCAAATAAAGTCAGGCAGAGATCTGGCATTTGGAGGAATTAAATATGAGAACACACACATCGGCACATCCCAAGGCTGTGAGCGCCTATCAAGTCAAAGTAGGAACCTTGGTTTCTGCTGGATTTGGTTTAGAAAACATGGATATCATGTTTCTTTCATTCGCACTATCGTCAATTATTGGCGAATTTGGTCTAACAACGACCGAAGCGGGAGCAATTTCTACAGTAACTAACTTGGGGATGTTGCTGGGCGGAATTCTTTTTGGGATTCTGGCCGATAAATTTGGACGTGTAAAAATGTTATCCCTTTCGATTCTCATTTTTGGTCTCGCAACGGGCGCGATTTATTTCTCACACAGTGTTACCTCGCTTTATATCTTACGTTTTATCGCAGGAATTGGTGGCGGTGGTGAATATGGGGTCGGAATGACTATTCTCGCTGAGAATTTCAGTAAGAAAAAGCTGGGTCGAACTTCTTCGATTGTTGCCGTTGCGGGACAAGTTGGCGCGATGTGTGCAGCAATTTTGTCAATGAATATCTTACCCACTTATGGTTGGCGTTTCTTGTTCTTGTTTGGACTTGTGCCAGTAGTTTTGACAGTCTTTATTCAAAAGCACCTGAAGGAAAGTGATTCTTTCAAAGCCATAAAAACTGAAAATAAGGGAAAAATTTCCGACTTGTTTAAAACACGCCAATTGACACACCAAACACTTGTTCTGATGTGGATGGCGATCGTTCAAATCGCTGGTTACTTTGGTCTGATGAACTGGCTCCCAACAATTATGCAGAAAAAACTGAACTTAACAGTCGCTGGTTCATCATCATGGATGATTGCGACCATTATCGGTATGTCTTTAGGTATGCTGACTTTTGGGCAAATTTTGGATAAACTTGGTCCGAAAGTAGCTTTTGGTCTCTTCCTTATCGCATCATCCTTGGCTGTTTATGTCTTGACCATTCCAACAACACTCGCATCACTAACTTTAGTTGGTGCCGTCGTTGGTTACTTTTCAAATGGTATGTTTACAGGATATGGGGCCGTAGTTTCTCGTCTATATCCGCCAGAAGTACGTGCGACAGCAAATAATGTGATTATGAATACGGGGCGCTGTATTGGAGGTTTTTCTTCAATAGTTATTGGCTTTATCTTGGCACATTACTCTATCATGACTGTTATGCTCTTCATCTCCGTGCTCTATATTTTAAGTTTCTTGGCTATGATGACGGTGAAGAATTTACGTGCAGGTGTTTACTGGTCGCTTTAATCTTAAATAATAAAAAATAGGAAAAGCTTTCCCACATGATGTTGGGAAGTTTTTTGTTTGTGAAGCTAGGTAAATAGTACCTTTTTAGTTTCAAGGAGGAGTATTCTCGAGAAACAAAAAACCGCCACAGCGGTTTAATATTATTTAACTTCTTTAAAAATAACGTGTTTACGAAGTTTTGGAGAGTATTTTTTCAATTCCAAACGGTCTGGGTTGTTACGTTTGTTCTTTTGAGTAAGGTAAAGACGTTCACCAGATTCTTTGTGTTCAAGTGTAATATTTACGCGCATAACTGTTCCTTTCTGACTTTTTTACTGTTTTTATTTAGCGTCTTTTACTTGGCGGCCTTTGTAGTAGCCTTTAAGTGAAACACGGTGTGAGTGACGGTAGTCACCAGTAGTTTCGTCAAAAGTAACAGTTGGAGCTGTCATTTTGTAGTGTGTACGACGTTTGTTTTTCTTAGATTTAGAAGTGTGACGTGCAGGTACTGCCATGGTTTGATTCCTCCGTAGATTTTTTCGTTTTGGATAAGCCCAAAAACGTACTTTACTATAATACACTAATCTTTTTCAAAAAGCAAGCTTTGTAAAGTATTTTTACTTGACGTTTTTTTTAAGGTGGCTATTGGGTGAAAAAGTTCTATAGATAAAATGACAAAGACTTTTGACAGCTGTCTGGTTGGGAATATTCCCTGTTTTTTGCTAATATATAGTTAAGAATGTTGTAACTTATAAAATAAAAGCTCAGTTCTTCGGAATCAAAGTGCGACAAGGATTATTTTTCTATCCCGAGCAAATCAGTGTTCGATGAAAACTATTTTGAGTCAAACAGGGCAAAGTTTCAGGAAATTTATTTTATAAGGAGAAAACATGAAAAACTGGCAAAAACTTGTTTTAGTATTTTTCATAGCAGCTGCGTCTCTTTTGGCTCAGTTTGCTTTTAATGCACCTTTGATAGCACGATTTATCATCACTATTGCAGGTGGTATTTTAGCACTGTCAATGTTTATTGAGATGGTTAAAACACTGCGTAAAGGAAATTATGGTGTTGACTTACTCGCAATTACTGCGATCATTGCGACACTATTGGTAGGAGAATATTGGGCCTCATTAATCATTATTTTAATGTTGGTTGGAGGTGAAACGCTTGAGGATTACGCAGCGGGACGTGCCAATCGTGAATTGTCTGCCCTGTTGCAGAAAACACCAGATATTGCCCATGTCATGCAAGAGGGTAAAGTCGTCGACATGGACTTAGATGATGTTGAGATAGGGGCACATCTCTTGATTAAGCCTATGGAAGTTGTGCCTATCGATGGGGTTCTCCTTTCAGAAGCAGCTATTCTGGATGAATCCTCTGTCACGGGTGAAACTAAACCGAATGAGTTACAACAAGGGGATGAAATTCTTTCAGGTGCAATTAATGGCAGCTCCAGTATCGAAATCCGCACAAGTGTTGCAGCAAGTGAATCCCAATTTCAAAAAATCGTTGCTCTTGTTCGTGAAGCAGAAGCAACGCCGGCAAATTTTGTACGTTTAGCAGATCGTTACGCTGTGCCATTTACGATTATGGCCTACATCATTGCAGCTGTTGCTTACTTTATCTCTGGTGACCCTGTCCGTATTGCAGAAGTATTGGTGGTCGCAAGTCCATGTCCTTTGATTTTGGCTGCGCCCATTGCTTTTGTCTCAGGAATGAGTCGTTCCTCAAAAAATGGTTTTTTAATTAAAAATGGAACCATCATTGAGAAACTTGCAACAGCCAAGGCAATTTTCTTTGATAAAACGGGAACAATTACCGATGGTAAAATCGAAGTAGATGCCATTGTTCCAGCAGAAGGAATATCGCAAGAAGAGTTACTCAATATTGTTTACACCATCGAAAAATCTTCCACTCACATCTTGGCCAAGGCTGTTTCAAGCTATGCAGAGTCACATAATGTCCAAAGTCTTGCTTTAGAAAGCCTCAGTGAGGTTGCAGGATTAGGTGTGACAGGGCAAATCAATGGTCAATTAATTAAAATCGGGCGTGCAAGTTTTGTGGGCGCACCAGAGGGGTTAGATTTTGAAACAGCTTTTTATGTGTCACGTGATGGCCAATATATCGGTGCAGTAACCTTCTCAGATACTTTACGTGCCAATGCTCCCGCTGTGATTAAAGATTTACGTCAAGCAGGTTTTGAGAGCATTACGATGCTGACAGGGGATAATGCTCGTGTTGCCGATAAAATTGCAGCACAAGTAGGGATTACCGAGGTTTACAGTAGTATGTTACCAGAAGAAAAGCTTGCCAAAATCCAAGCTTCAACTATTCATCCAACGATTATGGTTGGTGACGGTGTCAATGATGCCCCAGCTTTAACGCTTGCGGATGTTGGTATTTCTATTGGGACTGGGAACAATACTGTTGCTAGTGAAGCGGCTGATATTGTACTTTTGAAAAATGATTTGTCCTCTGTAACAAAAGCAGTTCATATTAGTCGTGATACATTAACCATTGCGAAACAATCGGTTTTGATTGGGATTATCATTTGTGTTATCTTGATGTTAATTGCTGCTACAGGGCTTATTCCGGCAATTATCGGTGCTCTTTTCCAAGAGGTTATCGATGTTGTTTCGATTCTTTATGCTTTAAGAGCCTTGAAGGGATATAAGAATAAGTAATAAAAAATCGTCAGTTTTGACGATTTTTCTTTTGGTTTTCGATCCATTTCTTACGTTCATTTAAGGCCCATTCGTATTTGCCCATCTTATCAGGGTGGAAGTAATCTGCTTTTCGCAGTTTATCGGGAAGATAATCCTGCTTCACCCAATGTTCTGGGAAATTATGTGGGTACTTATAACCCTCGCTCCGCCCAAGATCCTTAGCTCCCGCATAGTGCCCATCTTGCAAGTGCGCAGGAATGGGAAGATTTCCGTATTTTCCTAAGTCTCCTATTGCCGCATCCAGAGCCATATAAGCGGCATTGGACTTAGGGGAGAGGGCAAGGTCAATAACGATATTTGCTAGCGGTATCCTTGCCTCAGGAAACCCTAATTTTTCTGCAGCTTGTAAACCTAACATTGTATGAACAGCGGCTTCTGGATTGGCAAGACCGATGTCTTCATAAGCCATTACTGTCAATCTTCGTGCCAGACTTTGAAGGTCTCCACCTTCAATTAGGCGTGCAGCATAGTGTAAACTTGCGTTTACATCAGATCCGCGGATTGATTTTTGTAAGGCGCTAAGCAGGTCATAATGAGCATCGCCATCTTTATCAAAACTTAGTGCTTTACGTTGAAGTGAGTTTTCCATATCTTCCAGGGTTACATGATGGTTTTCGGAAGATAAGACGGCAAGTTCCAAAGCATTGTAAACCGCGCGTAAATCACCGTTGGTTGAGTGCGTGAGGAAGTAAAGAGCATCATCGTCAAGAGTAACAGGGAAGTTAAAGCCTCGTTCCGTATCTTCAAGGGCAAGGTTTACAGCATTCTGTAAATCATCACTTTCTAGAGGCTTTAACTCAAAAATCTGCACACGACTACGGATGGCAGGCACAACACTAAAATAAGGGTTTTCCGTAGTAGCGCCAATTAAGATAATTTGACCATTTTCTAACAGAGGCAGGAGAAAATCTTGCTTAGGTTTATCCAGACGATGAATCTCATCTAAGAGAAGGACCAGTTGTCCAGAAAATTCCGCCTCAGCGGCAATTTCTTGCAGTTTTTTCTTGCTGTCTGTTGTCGCATTAAAACTACGGAAAGCGGCATTCATCGTGCCAGCAATAGCAGAGGCAATGGAAGTTTTACCAATTCCCGGAGGACCGTAAAGAATCATGGAAGTCAAAAGTTTTGTTTCGACCATCCGGCGAATGATTTTTTTAGGGCCAACAAGATGAGATTGCCCAATAATCTCGTCAATATTACGCGGTCGCATTCGGCGAGCTAAATTTTGATGTGTCATATAAAGCGGTTCTCCTTACTACCTAGAGATAATAGGCGTAAATTAAGCTGTCAACATAGAGACCATCAATGAAATACTCTTTTTTGAGTCGCCCTTCAAGTTGAAATCCTAGACGCTCGTAGAGAGCTAATGCTGTAGGGTTGCTTGACATTGCATTGATGGTAATCTTTTCATATTTTTCGGTACGTGCTTCGTGGATAAGATGTTGGATAAGCTGAGTCGCAACACCTTTTCCTCTTGCTTCTTTTACAGTCATTACACCGAAAGTAATTACATGTGAACCAAATTCAGACTTATTACGGGGACCGTAATCTAAAACACCCAAAATAACACCCTCTTCTTCCGCAAGAAGATAACGTGTTCCCTTCAATATTTTCTTCATTATTTTTTCAGCAGAGCTGTTGATGACAAAGGGTGTGGATTTTAAAGTCCAGTTTTGATTTTCGATTTTAGCCACATAAGCGAAATCATGGGGTTCGATAGGTCTGATTTTCATATATTTCTCTCTAGAGATAATTTTTATTTCTGTTATAATTATAACAGAAAAGTATTACGACGTTTAAACTCCCAATTGCTATTTTAATTCGAAGCATTGGAGAGGAAATTGCTTGTAACAGAAAAAAGAGGTAGAAAATGGCAAAGTACGGTTTTTTAGATATTTTAGATGAAGAATTGAGCAAGAATTTCAGTTATGATTTTGAGATAAATTGGGATAAAAGAAATTTCGCTGTCGAAGTCAGCTTCCTTTTGGAAGCTGCAAATCCAGAAGGCGTTGTTCTTTCGGATGCAGATGGTGTCGAGTCAGAAGAAAATGTACTTTATGAAGATGCCGTGATTTTTTATAATCCGAACAAGTCGAAGTTTTCAGAAGAAGAATATTTAGCAGGTGTGGCGTATTCAGATAAGGGATTATCTCGTGAATATATTGCTTACTTTGTTGAGTTCTTACAAGAAACAGCGGATGAAGGTTTAGATGCTTTGATAGATTTCTTAAATTCCGATGAAGAAGAATTTATGCTTGAATTTGATAAAGAAAAATTTGAAAAAGGTTTGGAAAATCTTGAGGAGACAACTTTTTTCAAGTATCCTCGTTATTAATATAAGGAAGAGAATAGCAATAATATGAATAATTGGAACAGTATCACCGTACGCATCATTCGTGCAGCAGAAGAAGCAATCAGTAATATTTTAGTTGAAGCAGGATCAGCAGGGGTTGAAATTAACGACAGTGCAGATTATCTTAATCACAAGGACCTTTTCGGAGAAGTGCTTCCTCAGGTAGAACAGTCAGAAATGGTGGAAGTGACTGCTTATTATCCGGAAAATATGCCAATTACTGAGCTCAAGTCAGATATTGAACAAAAGATAAATGCTTTAGCAGGAAGCTTTGACGTGACCAACGTTGAAGTACGTACAAATAATCTTGCAGAACAAGATTGGGCAGATGCTTGGAAAAAGTATTTTGAACCAGCTCGCATTACTCATGATTTGACGATTGTCCCAAGTTGGACAGATTATACTCCACAATCTTCAGCGGAGAAGCTGATTCGCCTTGATCCAGGGATGGCTTTTGGTACAGGAACGCACCCAACAACAAAAATGAGTCTTTATGCTCTAGAACAAATAATTCGCGGTGGCGAAACGGTCTTGGATGTAGGTACAGGTTCTGGTGTGCTCTCTGTAGCTAGCGCTTATCTTGGCGCAAGTGAAATTCATGCCTATGATATTGATGAAGTTGCTGTGCGTGTAGCACGTGAAAACATTGAGCTTAACCCAAATACGGATAAAATTTCAATCTCAGCCAATAATTTATTGGAGGGTATCGAGCAACAAGCAGAAGTTATCGTAGCAAATATTTTGGCGGATATTCTTGTACTTATGACTGACGACGCTTTCCGTCTCGTCAAAGATGAAGGTTATTTGATTATGAGTGGTATCATCGCTGATAAAGCAGATAAAGTTATTGCATCCGCAGAAAATGCTGGTTTCTTCCTTGAAACGCGTATGACTCAAGGCGAATGGAACTGTGTGATTTTCAAAAAGACAGAAAACCGTGAAGGGGTAATTGGCGGTTAAGTATGGCAAATCAATATTTTGTGTTCAAAAAGCAACCAGAAATTGGTGAAGACTTTACTATTGACGATAAGGCAGCTGTTCATCACATTTTTACAGTCATGAGGACGAGTGTGGGGGAGAAGATACAGCTAGTTTTTGAAGAGGGGAAAGTGGGTCTTGCCGAAGTTGTTTCTAGCGAGCTATGTACGGTACGTTTATTAGAGGTACTGGATGTGCAAACGGAACTTCCAGTTCACATTACTGTAGCGCTTGGTTTCCCTAAAGGCGATAAATTAGAATTTATCAGTGAGAAGGCAACGGAACTTGGCGCAAGTGCAATCTGGGCTGCCCCCTTCAAATGGTCTGTGGCCAAATGGGACAGCAAAAAGCTTGCCAAAAAGAAGGAAAAATTAGATAAAATTGTATTGGGGGCTGCAGAACAATCTCGCCGTCAAATATTGCCAGAAATCTGTTTTTTTGAAAAGCTGTCTGAACTGGTTGCTACATTTTCTCAATTTGACCAAGTTTTAATTGCTTATGAAGAATCTGCTAAAGCAGGGGAGCAAGCGAGGTTGGCTCAAAATATGACGAGTTTAAAACCAGGCCAAAAAGTTTTGCTGCTTTTTGGACCAGAAGGTGGTATTGCACCGGAAGAGATTGCGCTATTTGAACAAGCAGGTGCAGAGATTGTCGGGCTCGGACCGCGTATTATGCGTGCTGAGACAGCACCGCTCTACGCCTTGTCGGCCTTTTCAACTTACTTTGATTTGTTGAAATAAACCGAACAAAGAGATAAAAACTCGCGCTTTAAGGACTAAAAGCGTAAATTTATAGGCAGAAATGTGTTAGAATAGTAAAAATATATCAAGGAGGAAAGTGGAGCTACTTCACAGGAAATAAAACATGCCCTCAGAACCAAATCTTACCGGAGATCAAGTGGTTAAACTTGCCTCCGCATACATGAATGAAAAAGATATCTTGCTGGTGCGTAAAGCTTTACAGTGTGCATCAATAGCTCACGCTGAACAGTATCGTGCAAGCGGAGAACCTTACATTATCCATCCTATCCAAGTGGCGGGAATTTTATCTAAACTACAGCTTGATGCAGCAACTGTATCGGCAGGCTTTTTGCATGATGTTGTTGAAGACACTAACTTTATACAGTCAGACTTGGTGGAACTTTTTGGTGAAGAGATTGCGAATATTGTTGATGGAGTAACGAAGCTTGGTAAGGTAGAATACAAATCGCATGAAGAACAACTTGCGGAAAATCACCGTAAGATGTTGATGGCCATGAGCAAGGATATTCGAGTTATCTTGGTCAAACTTGCCGACCGTCTTCATAATATGCGCACTCTCAAAAATCTCCGACCAGACAAACAAAAACGTATTTCAAGTGAGACTATGGCGATTTATGCGCCGCTTGCACACCGCTTGGGTATTGGAAGCATTAAATGGGAACTTGAAGATCTCTCTTTCCGTTATCTTAATGAAACAGAGTTCTATCGTATCCGTGGCTTAATGAACGAAAAACGTGCAGCGCGTGAAAATTTAGTTGAAGAAGTGATTGAGAAGCTAAATGAGCGTATGAAAGATGCACAAGTTGACGCTGAAATCTATGGGCGACCAAAGCATATCTATTCTATTTATCGTAAAATGCACGATAAGAAAAAGCGTTTTGATGAAATTTATGACCTTATTGCCATTCGCTGTTTGACAAACTCGACAAGCGACGTTTACACGACACTAGGGTATATCCATGATTTATGGAAGCCGATGCCTGGGCGTTTCAAGGACTATATTGCTAACCCTAAAGCTAATGGTTACCAGTCTGTTCACACCACGGTTTACGGTCCTAAGGGGCCGATGGAATTCCAAATCAGAACCCATGAGATGCATCAGATTGCTGAGTACGGGGTCGCAGCACACTGGGCTTACAAGCAAGGGCGTAAAGCTAAAGTTGACGTTCATGAGATTTCGGAAATACTAAACTGGATTAACGAATTGGTGGAACTTCAAGAACAATCAGGTGACTCCGCAGAGGAATTTGTTAAAGCAGTTCAGGAAGATATTCTTGGTGACAAAATTTATGTGTTTACACCAACAGGAGCAGTTCAGGAATTGCCAGCTGGCTCCGGTCCTATTGACTTTGCATATGCTATCCATACGCAAGTGGGGGATCATGCAACAGGTGCGAAGATTAACGAGCGAATGCAACCGCTGAATTATGTTCTGAAAACAGGTGATAAAGTAGAAATTATTACTTCCAAAACGTCATTTGGACCAAGTCGTGATTGGATTAAACTCGTTAAGACCAATAAAGCCCGTAACAAGATTAAGCAATTTTTCAAGAGTCAAGATAAGGAACTCTCTATCCACAAAGGCCGTGAAATGCTGCAAACGGAACTTGCAGAGAATGGTTTTACACCGAACCAATATTTGGATAAAAAACATCTGGACGAAGTACTTGAAAAATTAAGTTATCGGGACAGTGAAGCCCTGTTTGCTGCAGTTGGTTTTGGTGAAATATCAGCAACCTCTGTATTCAATCGTTTGACAGAAAGTGAGCGCCGTAAAGTTGAGAAAGAAAAGCTGAAAGCTGAATCTGAACAACTAATGAAGGGTGAAGTCAAACGCGAAAACAAAAATAAAAATGTCATGAAAATTCGCCATGATGGTGGTGTGAGTGTTTCTGGCGTTGATAGCATGTTGGTGCATATCAGTAAATGTTGTAACCCTGTGCCAGGGGATAAGATTGTCGGATATATCACTAAAGGTCGAGGAGTTTCCATCCACCGCGCAGACTGTAAAAATGTTCGCAGTCAAGAAGATTATGAAAAGCGTCTGATTGATGTAGAATGGGATGATTCACAACACCTTACTAAAGAATACGTGGCCAATATCCATGTGTATGCGTTTAATCGTCCGAATCTGCTTAATGATATCGTTCAAGTGTTGTCTAATACAACAAAAAGTTTGATCTCAATTAATGCTCATCCAACAAAGGATAAAAAAATGGCCAATATCCATCTTTCTATTGGAATAAAAAATCTATCTGATTTGACTTTGATTGTTGATAAGATTAAGATGACACCAGATGTCTATAGTGTTAAACGGACCAATGGTTAACAGAAAATAGCAAAAAACTGTCCTTTTGGATAGTTTTTTTGTTAAAATGAAATTATGAAAATAGTAATCCAAAGAGTTAAAGAAGCTTCAGTAAAAATTGAAAATAAAATCAGAAATCAAATCACATCTGGCCTATTACTTCTCGTTGCAGTAGAAGATGCAGATACAGATTTTGACTTAGATTATGCCGTACGCAAGATCAGTAAAATGCGTATTTTTTCAGATGAAAATGGCAAGATGAACTTATCTGTACAAGATATCTCTGGCGAAGTACTTTCTATCTCACAGTTTACACTCTATGCGGATATTCGCAAAGGAACACGCCCAAGCTTTTCGCAAGCCGGGAATCCAGCATATGCAGAAGCGATGTATCTTAAATTTAATGAAAAGCTTAACCAGATTGTTCCGACTAAAGCAGGAGAATTCGGTGCAGATATGGAAATCAGTTTAATTAATGATGGGCCAGTAACAATAATTATTGATACAAAAAGTGCACGAAAATAGAAAGCAGAGGACAATCGATGACAGTTAAAAATATCATTTTTGATCTCGGCGGTGTGATTCTTGATCTAGATTTTGAAAGAATGATACAGCAATTCCACAAATTAGGTATTTCAGATTTCGAAGATTATTTCACCTTGAAAAAACAGGCGGATTTTTTCGAAGCTTTGGAGTTGGGACTCATCACACCAGAAGGATTTTGTGACCGCCTTCGAGAAGAAGCAAAAGTCGATGTGGATAATGAGGCGATAGAAGAAGCTTGGAATCTTATTTTGAAAGATTTCAGTTCAGAGCGGATGAATTATCTGGAAAGAATTTCTGAAAAATATAACATTTTTCTCTTTTCAAACACTAACAGTATTCATGCAAAATGTTTTGAAAAAAGATGCTCAGAACAAACGGGAAGAACTTTGGAGACTTACTTTAAACAGGTGTTTTATTCACATAGTTTACACCTGAGAAAACCAGATATGGCTGCGTTTAAAGAGGTTTTAGAATGCTCTGGTTTACAGGCGGCGGAAACTTTGTTTATAGATGATAATTTAGCTAATATAGTGGGAGCACAGAAGGTGGGGCTCCAAACAATTCATCTCCAAAAGCCTCAGACCATTCTCGACTTAGAAATTGATTAGCGTCAAGTCAATTGATAAATAAAAACTCCAGAAGGAGTTTTTTTGCTTTTCTGACTAGCCAAATTGAAGTAAATAGTATAAAATTTATAAAGCTAAATATTTTTAGGAGTATTCTACAGTTATGTTTTATATATTTTTACGCGGTTTAGTTCGCTTTTTACTTTTCATATTTAATGGTAAGGCTACATACCATCATACGGAACGCATTCCAGACAAGTCTGAGAATTATATTTTGGTAGCGCCACACCGCATGATTCTTGATCCTGTTTACATGGCTTTTGCGACACGTCCAAAACAGTTTATCTTTATGGCCAAGAAAGAGCTTTTTAAAAATCCTTTCTTTGCGTGGTGGATTAAAAAATGTGGGGCTTTCCCAGTCGATCGTGAAAATCCTGGACGTGAAGTCATTCAGTATCCAGTAAAGATGCTAAAAAAATCAGATAAATCTCTCATCATGTTTCCAACAGGTTCACGGCACTCCAACGAACTCAAAGGCGGTGTTACGATTATCGCTAAAATGGCAAAAGTTCGGATTGTTCCTGCTGTTTATCAGGGTCCTTTATCAATGAAGGGTATTTTTAAGCGTGAAAAAGTACAATTGAATTTTGGGGAACCTATTGATATTTCAGATATTAAAAAAGCAAATGCTGAAGGTATCGAAGAAGTGAATCGCCGTTTGGAAGCTGCATTTGCTCAACTCGATAAGGAAATCGATCCAAATTACAAATACGTTGCTAAATAATACAGCTGTATTTATATTTTTGAGGTAACTATTGGAAAAAACCTTTAAAAATGCTAAAATTAAGGAAATATCCCTTATTGGATAGTAAACGGAGAATACATGGCAAATATTATTAAAAAATTAGTAGAAAACGACAAAAAAGAGCTTAAAAGATTACATAAAATGGCTCAAAAAGTCGAATCATACGAAGAAGAAATGGCTGCCCTTGCAGATGAGCAACTGCAGGCCAAAACAGAAGAATTTAGAGAACGTGCAGCTGCCGGTGAGAGTCTTGACGATATGCTGTATGAAGTTTTTGCTGTCTGCCGTGAAGCAGCAAAACGTGTCCTTGGTCTTTTTCCTTTCCACGTGCAAATTATGGGGGGGATTGTCCTCCACAATGGTGACGTTCCGGAGATGCGTACTGGTGAAGGTAAAACTTTGACAGCTACCATGCCAGTTTATTTAAATGCGATTTCTGGCAAAGGTGTACACGTAGTAACAGTCAACGAGTATTTGACAACACGTGATGCAACCGAAATGGGTGAATTATACAACTGGCTCGGTTTGACTGTTGGACTTAACCTTAACTCTAAGTCACCAGAAGAAAAACGTGAAGCATATAACTGTGATATCACTTATTCGACATCATCTGAGCTTGGTTTCGACTACTTGCGTGACAACATGGTCACTCGTTTTGAAGATATGGTACAGCGTCCGCTCAACTATGCTCTTGTCGATGAGGTTGACTCCATCTTGATTGATGAGGCGCGCACACCATTGATTATTTCAGGTCAAGCAGAGGGCTCTTCTGCGCTTTATTACCGTGCAGATCAGTTTGCTAAGACTTTGGTTGGTCGTGAAGATTATGAAGAGGGCGATGATTATAAGATTGACTTACAATCTAAAACTATCTCACTCACAGATGAGGGGATAGATAAAGCAGAACGTTTCTTTGATATTGAAAACCTTTATGACATGGAAAATGTTGCCTTGACTCACTTTGTGGACAATGCACTCCGTGCCAACTATATCATGCTTCATGATATTGATTACATGGTTGATGACCAACAAGAAGTCTTGATTATTGACCAGTTTACAGGTCGGACAATGCCTGGGCGTCGTTATTCTGATGGTTTACACCAAGCGATTGAAGCCAAAGAAGGTGTGCCGATTCAAGATGAATCTAAAACCATGGCTTCAATTACGATTCAAAACTACTTCCGTATGTACAAAAAATTGTCAGGGATGACTGGTACAGCGAAAACGGAAGAAGAAGAGTTCCGTGAAATCTATAATATTCAAATTATTCCGATTCCAACGAACCGCCCAATCCGTCGTGTGGACCATCCAGACTTGCTTTACCCAACCCTTGAAGCAAAACTAAATGCTGTCTTGGATGACGTGAAGAAACGTCATGCTGAGGGGCAACCTATTTTGATTGGTACTGTGGCTGTTGAAACTTCTGAGATTATTTCGAAAAAATTGGTCGAAGCTAAAATCCCGCATGAAGTTTTGAATGCGAAAAACCACTTCCGTGAAGCACAAATCATTATGAATGCCGGTCAACAAGGAGCGGTAACCATTGCGACCAATATGGCTGGTCGTGGTACAGACATCAAGCTTGGCCCTGGTGTTAAAGAACATCCAAATCCAGAATATCAAGGTCTTGCGGTAATCGGTACTGAACGTCATGAAAGTCGTCGTATCGATAATCAGCTCCGTGGACGTTCTGGTCGTCAAGGGGATGCTGGTGTCTCTCAATTTTATCTTTCACTTGAAGATGATTTAATGAAACGTTTTGGTTCCGAACGCGTTTCTGCCTTCCTTGATCGTATGCGTATCAGTGGTGATGATGCCGTCATCAAATCTGGCTTAATCACACGACAAATCGAAGGTTCACAGAAACGTGTCGAAGGAAATAACTACGATTCACGTAAACAAGTCTTGCAATATGATGATGTGATTCGTGAACAACGTGAAGTTATTTATGCACAACGCCATGAAGTGATTGTGGCGACTGAAGATATGACACCTGCTCTGTATGGTATGTTTAAGCGTACAATCGATCGCCAAGTTGATGGCCATGCAGCAACAGGGGATCTTCAAGAAGAAGCAAATCTGCTCAATCTTTATGAAACTGTTGAAAATACAATGCTTTCAGCGGATGTCTTTAGCATTGAAGATCTTCGTGGTAAAAGCCCACAAGAAATTAAAGATTTTCTTTTTGAAAAAGTTAAAGAACATTATGCAACACAAATGGAACGCTTGGGCGATAAAGAGCGTCAGATTGACTTCCAACGTGCTGTTATCCTTCGTGTAGTAGACAACAATTGGTCTGAGCATATCGATCATTTGGATCAAATGCGTCAGTCTGTAGGATTACGTGGTTATGCACAAAACAACCCGATTGTTGAATATCAAGAAGAATCACACAAAATGTTTAATAACATGATTGGAGCTATTGAGTTTGAAGTAACTCGTTTGATGATGAAAGCTCAAATTCATCCGCAAACCGCTGTTCAAGAACAAGCACCGCGTGTAACTGTAACGGCTTCACAAGAAAACTTGACAAATGTGGGACAATCCTCTGCAGAAGGTATTGATTTCAGTAAAGTTGGCCGTAATGACATGTGTCCATGTGGTTCAGGTAAAAAATATAAGAACTGTCATGGTCGCGTTCACACAGCTTAGATAAAAAAGTGATAAAATAGACGAAACACCCTAACTTAGGGTGTTTCATTTTTCTAAGTTGATAAATACAAAAGATATCAATAAATTGAAAGGAGAAAGATGTCTTTCAAAATAATAAGCCCAGAGATAAATGTTGATGCAGTCAAAATGCTGGGCCACCTTGATAGCGAACAACATCAGCGAAAAGAAGCAAGAGACAGAGAATTAGAAGCAATTATCAAAGGTGAGGATTCCCGGCTTTTATTAATTATTGGTCCTTGTTCCTCGGACAATGAAGCAGCTGTTCTGGAGTACGCACATCGTTTGGCTAAACTCCAAGAAAAAGTAAAAGACAAGATTTTCATGGTAATGCGTGTTTATACAGCGAAACCGCGAACAAACGGGGAAGGTTATAAAGGAATCATTCATCAACCAGATGCAGCAGGTGAAACTGATCTTATCAATGGTATTCGTATGGTACGTGATCTTCACTATAAAGTTATTACACAAACTGGACTGACCACTGCTGATGAAATGTTGTACCCAGAGAACTTGCCTTTAGTAGATGATTTAGTTTCTTATTATGCAGTTGGCGCCCGCTCAGTGGAAGATCAGCAACATCGCTTCGTGGCTTCCGGTATTGATGCGCCAACGGGGATGAAAAATCCAACTTCTGGTAATATCAAAGTCATGCTAAATGGCATTTACGCAGCACAGCAAGAGCAAGACTTTCTCTTTGGCCGTGCAGAAGTTCAAACTGCAGGGAACCCTTTGGCACATGCCATTTTACGTGGGGGGCAGGACGAGCATGGCAAAAATCTTCCCAATTACTATACGGATAATTTGCAGGAAGTCATTGCAAATTACGAAAAAATGGGATTAAAGAATCCCTTTATCATTGTGGATACCAATCATGATAACTCTGGGAAGAAATATATGGAGCAAATTCGAATTGTACGACAAACGTTAGTCAATCGTGATTGGGATGAAAAAATACGCCGTTATGTACGAGGCTTT
This sequence comes from Lactococcus sp. bn62, assembly GCF_029492705.2. Taxonomy (NCBI): domain Bacteria; kingdom Bacillati; phylum Bacillota; class Bacilli; order Lactobacillales; family Streptococcaceae; genus Lactococcus; species Lactococcus sp. bn62. Next base: position 80,358 of record NZ_CP120417.1, read on the forward strand.
ATGATTGAGTCGTATTTAGAAGATGGACGTCAAGACCGACCGGAAGTGTTTGGAAAATCAATCACGGATGCTTGTCTTGGTTGGGAGAAAACAGAGGCCTTGATTCAGGAGATTTATCAAGCGGAAATATAATAATTTCAGAGGATAAATAAAAAAGCCGAAATGATGAAGATAATTTAATGAAAAAATGATTGCAAACCTTTTCACTTTGTAGTATAATGTTAAAGTATAGATATGCTGAACAAAAAGGCATTATCGAATAAAAATTGAAATAAGGAGATTCCAAAAATGGCATCTAAAGAATTCCACATCGTTGCAGAAACTGGTATCCACGCACGTCCAGCTACATTGCTCGTTCAAACAGCTTCTAAATTCACTTCAGAAATTAACCTTGAATACAAAGGTAAATCTGTAAACCTTAAATCAATCATGGGTGTTATGTCACTCGGTGTTGGTCAAGGCGCTGATGTAACTATCACTGCTGAAGGTGCTGATGCTGATGACGCATTGAGCACAATCGCTGAAACAATGGTTAAGGAAGGTCTTGCTGAATAATGACATCTATGCTTAAAGGTATCGCTGCATCATCAGGTGTAGCCGTAGCGAAGGCATACTTGCTTGTTCAACCTGATTTGTCATTTGAGACAGTGACTGTTGAGAATATCGAAAATGAAGAAGCTCGTCTTGATGCAGCTCTTGCTGCCGCTCAAAGCGAGCTTCAAATCATTAAAGATAAAGCAGTAGATAGCCTCGGAGAAGAAGCCGCAGCCGTATTTGACGCACACATGATGGTTCTTGCAGACCCAGATATGACCGCTCAAATCAAAGCTACTATTGAATCTAAAAAAGTTAATGCTGAAGCAGCCCTTAAAGAAATCACTGACATGTTCATTGCTATCTTTGAAGGTATGGAAGACAATGCTTACATGCAAGAGCGCGCTGCCGATATTAAAGACGTTACAAAACGTGTAATGGCAAACCTTCTTGGTGTTAAATTGCCAAGCCCAGCTTTGATTAACGAAGAAGTGATCATTGTTGCTGAAGACTTGACACCATCAGATACTGCACAGCTTGATAAGAAGTACGTTAAGGCCTTTGTTACAAACATTGGTGGACGTACATCTCACTCAGCAATCATGGCACGTACGCTTGAAATTCCTGCTGTATTGGGTACAAACAATATCACTGAACTTGTTTCTGAAGGTCAACTTATGGCTGTATCAGGTTTAACAGGTGAAGTTGTTCTTGATCCAACTCCAGAGCAACAAAGCGAATTCCATGCAGCTGGTGAAGCGTATGCGGCACAAAAAGCTGAATGGGCTGCTCTTAAAGATGCTGAAACAGTAACAGCTGATGGTAAACACTTTGAGTTAGCTGCAAACATTGGTACGCCTAAAGATGTTGAAGGTGTTAACGACAATGGTGCGGAAGCTGTTGGTCTTTACCGTACAGAGTTCCTCTATATGGATGCTCAAGACTTCCCAACGGAAGAAGATCAATACGAAGCTTACAAAGCAGTACTTGAAGGCATGAAGGGTAAACCAGTCGTTGTTCGTACAATGGACATCGGTGGTGACAAAACATTGCCATACTTCGACTTGCCAGAAGAAATGAATCCATTCTTGGGTTGGCGTGCTTTACGTATCTCACTTTCTAATAGTGGTGATGCAATGTTCCGCACACAACTTCGTGCACTTCTCCGTGCATCAGTTCACGGTACACTCCGTATCATGTTCCCAATGGTTGCATTGGTTACAGAATTCCGTGCTGCTAAGAAAATCTACGACGAAGAAAAAGCTAAATTGATCGCCGAAGGTGTTCCAGTAGCTGAAGGTATCGAAGTAGGTATCATGATCGAAATCCCAGCAGCAGCAATGTTGGCTGACCAATTTGCGAAGGAAGTTGATTTCTTCTCAATTGGTACTAACGATTTGATCCAATACACAATGGCTGCAGACCGTATGAATGAACAAGTTTCATACCTTTACCAACCTTACAACCCATCTATCCTTCGCCTTATCAACAATGTTGTTAAAGCTGCGCATGCAGAAGGCAAATGGGCTGGTATGTGTGGTGAAATGGCCGGTGATCAAACTGCTGTTCCACTTCTCATGGGTATCGGACTTGATGAATTCTCAATGTCAGCAACATCTGTTCTCCAAACACGTTCATTGATGAAACGTTTGGACTCAACTAAGATGGAAGAACTTTCAAACAAAGCTCTTACTGAATGTGCAACAATGGAAGAAGTTGTCGCACTCGTTGAAGAATATACAAAATAAGAAAAACGCGAAGAAATTCGCGCTTTTTTTGTATTTTAAGAATGATCAAAGTCCTTATTTTCGAATTTATTATTCTAATTAATAAGAAGAATAAAATAAAAAAGCCTTCAGAGGCTATTTTATTAGAAGGGGAGTCCTTTAGAGAACTTACCGAGTTTTTGTTCAGTAGTTTTTTCGATTTGAGTGAGAGCATCATTTACAGCATCTGCAACCAAATCTTGCAATGTTTCAGGATCTTCAGGGTCAATCACATCACTCTTGATTGTCAAGTTTGTTAATTTACGATCACCAGAAAATTCAGCGATTACTAAATCTTGTGCTGCTTTACCAAAAAAAGTAGTGTTGGCAATTTCTTCTTGTGAAGCTTGCATTTGTTTTTGCAATTTTTGTGCTTGCTTCATCATGTTTTGCATATTCATCATCGTGGTTTATTATCTCCTTGTTTCAAGACTTAAGTGCCTTGAGTATTGCAAATATATAGTTTCTTGATGTCATTATTATACCATTTTTGTGAATGATTTTGAAGCAGATGAGAAAACAAAAAAACGTCTAATTACTAGACGTTTAAATAATATGCGGAAGGCGGGACTTGAACCCGCACAGCCAAGATAGGCCACAGGATCCTTAATCCTGCGCGTCTGCCAATTCCGCCACTTCCGCGAATTGGTACTTTAATATAATACCATTTTAGGAAGGGGAATGCAAGAATAAACTGTAATAGGGTGTTTAGCACTGTAAAATAATCAATCGTTATAGTTTTTCAGAAATTTTTCAACAGATTGACGGTAAAGTTGAGGATTTGTCTCAAAGGCCTTGGCATGTGCAGCACCTTTAATCAAAAGCATTTCCTTTGGTGTTCCTGTCTTGACTGCTTGGTAGTTTTCCTTAAGCATTGACGTAGGCACATAAGTGTCTGAATCGCCGTGGATAAGGAGGATAGGGCGATTGTTTTGAGAGAGTGCTTGTGTCGCACTTGCTTCTTTTAAAAACCAACCTTGGCGCACTTTATTCATAGCGGATAAACTATAGACAAGGGGAAATGGCGGAATATTGTAGGTCGATTTGGCTTGATAGGTAATTTCCGACCAAACATCAGTATAGCCACAATCTTCGATAATACTGTTGACAGAGCTAGGTAATTCTGTCTCACTTGATGCCATCATAACAGTTGCAGCTCCCATAGAAAGTCCAAATAAAGTAATACGACTTTCAGGGTTTTCTTGTGTTAATTTTTTTGACCAGGCGATCACGTCTTTTTTATCGTAGTAACCATAAGTAATGAGCTGACCTTCTGAGGATCCAGCAGCACGATTGTCAGGCATAAGCACATTATAGCCTAAATCATGGAAGAGTTGTCCATATTGGCGCATCGCTTCTTTATTTTGGCGAAAACCGTGGACAACAATAACTGTTTTATTTGTCTTATGTTCCGCTGGGATGTACCAAGCATTGAGCTTTAAGCCACCATTTTCCATAGTAAGTGTTTTTTTATTCAGCTTATCAAATTGTGTGACAAGAGGATAATTTTTACTTGATGCTTGAACTTGGCCCACGGGAGCATCATTGCGGACATAGGCAACGGAGTAGAAATAATAAGTAATCCCCAAATCAACGAGCAGCAGTAGGCTTATGATACTAATTGTCCATAAAGCGAAAATTTTCTTTTTACGTTTTTTCATCGCATTATTATACCAAATTTTTTAAGGAAAATAGGAATAATATTACCTAAGAGACATAACGTTCATACCAATAAATATGATTTCGTATGAAAAAACCTTCCCACAAGAGCCAACAAATGTGTGGGAAGGAAAAGGAGTAGTCGGGAATCAAAGGGGATTGATTCTTTGAGCCATTATGTTTAGGGAAGCGAAATGAAGATCACTTTATTGGCTCTTGGCTACATCTATCTTTTATTTACCTTTATTCTAACATGGTTTTGAGCTTATAAGTAATGATATGCAACAAAAATTAAAGCTAAAAAAGCGCTTTCTCGGAAAAAAGTGACTTTTCCTCTACTTTGTGTTAAAATAATGGAGATAATTTTTAGTATGGGAGAGAGTGGCTTGGCTATAAAAAAGACCTATCGTGTAAAACGCTCGAAAGACTTTGAACAAATATTTTTAGCGAAAAATAGCTTTGCCAATAAGAAATTTGTTGTATATAAACTCGATACTGAGCAACAGCATTTTCGTACAGGGATTTCAGTAAGTAAAAAGATTGGAAATGCGGTCACACGGAATCGTGTGAAGCGACTCATTAGACATGCAGTAGCAGAGTTTTCTTCTCATTTAGAAGACGAAGATTTTGTGATTATTGCACGTCCAGGAGTCGAAAAACTCAGTTTTGATGAAGTAAGAAAAAATCTCAAGCATGTATTGAAATTGTCTAAAATTTATAAAGATGGAGAAAAGAATTGAAAAAGAAAATAACTTTGCTTTCGATGGCAAGTGCTTCTTTACTCTTATTGGCTGCCTGTGGACGTTCTGAGGTCACACAACATTCAACAAACTTTTGGGAACAGATAGTTTATGGATTTGCTCAGGTTATCCGTTTCTTGTCATTTGGTGGTATGACAGCTGTTGGTATTATTTTATTTACCTTGATTATTCGTGCGGCACTTTTGCCTTTGATGAATATTCAAATCAAGTCTAGCCAAAAAATGCAGGAAATTCAGCCTGAAATTAAAAAAATACAAGCGCAATATCCAGGTAAAGACGTGGATTCGCGTCGTAAAGTTCAAGAAGAAACACAAGAACTTTACGCTAAAAACAAGGTAAATCCTTATGCAGGATGTTTACCACTCTTAGTGCAAATGCCAATATTATGGGCGTTGTACCAAGCTTTGACACGTGTAGATTTCTTAAAGCACGGAACTTTCCTCTGGTTTAATATCGGAGATAAAGATCCAACATTTATCTTGCCAATTTTGGCAGCACTCTTTACATTTGCTAGCTCATGGTTGACAATGAAATCAGCCCCTGAGAAAAATGCAATGACAAGTACGATGACATTTGCTATGCCAGTGATGATTTTTGTTTTTGCGATCAATGTCGCAAGCGGTGTTGCTCTTTACTGGGTAGTATCAAATGGTTTCCAAGTCTTACAAACTTTGCTTATTGCCAATCCCTTCAAAATAATCGCAGCGCGTGAAGCTAAAGCCCAAGCGGAAAAGGATAAAGTAAAAGCACGTGAGAAGGCATTAAAGAAGGCTTTGAAAAATAAAAAGTAAATCAGGAGATAGGAGTTTTAAATCATGACTATTTTTACTGGGAGAACAGTTGAAGAAGCAATAGAACGCGGCTTATATCGTTTAGGTGTAAAGCGTGAGAATGTGCATATTCATGTAAAACAAAAAGAAAAACGTGGTTTTTTAGGATTTGGTAAAAAACGAGCCCTCGTAGATATAGAAGAAATCAAAGAAGAAACCATTCGTAAAGCGGATCGATTAGCAGAACGTGGTGTGGAAGATATCAACCTTGGTGTGCCTAAAGCACAGTCTGCTATGGAAGCAACTCTTGAGTTAAGCCAAATTGTTAAAGCTGTACGTGCAGCTGAAAAAGAACAAGAAGGTGAATTAACTCCAGAAGAACGTGAAGTTATAATTGAAGAAGTTAAAGCAGACATTGCTCAAAGCAAAGATCCGCTTCCAGAAGTTGAGGTTCCTGAGAAAGTAAAAGAAAAAGCTAAGGCTGTACCGATGGAATTAACTGCTGAGGAAACAGAGTTTGCGGATAAAATTTCGACTTACTTAACAAATATTACCTCTGAAATGGGTATTGCGATCACTGTAAATGTAGCAAAAGAAGGAACTCTGATTGTTTTTAACTTAAATTCGAATCAAGATGCTTTACTCATTGGTAAACATGGGAAGATTTTGCAAAGTTTACAAACCTTGGCTAAAGCTTATGCTAACAGTATTTTAAGTACCCGTATAAATATTGCTGTCAATGTTGGCGATTATCATGAAAAGCGTAAAGCATATATTACCAGCTTGGCGCATCGTGCAGCAGAACGTGCTCGTTCTGGTGAAACTGTCTATATTAATGATTTACAGTCGAATGAACGCAAGATTGTGCATACAATTATTTCGAAAGAAGAAGGTGTTTCTAGCCATTCTGAAGGTAATGAATACAATCGTTATATCACCGTTACAAAAGAAATTTGACATTTGCGATGATTTGGTGTAGAATATTTTAGTATGCTTTAAGCACAGAAATGAAAGAAAGGAACACCGCAAGAACGGTGGAGCTACTTTCCCAAGTGAAGTAGCCCAGGGATTTAACAAATGAAACGTACTTACCAACCACATAAAAAACCTCGTAAGACTACTCACGGATTCCGTGCACGCATGGCAACTAAAAACGGACGTCGTGTACTTGCAGCTCGTCGTCGTAAAGGACGTGCTTCACTTACAGTTTAATTGTAAAAAAGGATTCTCACCCTCGGGTGGGTTTTTTCTTTTGGAAACATGATTCATAAAAAGGAACAAAAATAACTCTTGGAAAAGTAAAGCGTTTACTTTTATTGTGATATAATGAATTTATTGTAAAAGAAGAGGAGTTTTTGTTAATGAAAAAAATTCAAATTGCCGATATGCAAGCTTCACAAATTATCTTAGGCTGTATGCGTATCATAGAACCAGGAAAGAACCCTGTCAAAGTTATTGAAACAGCTTATGAAAATGGTATTAACTTTTTTGATCACGCGGATATTTATGGTGCTGGACAGTGTGAAACGGTTTTTGCCGAGGCTTTGGCGCAAACCTCTATTCGACGGGAAGACATTTATCTCCAATCGAAATGCGCTATCCGCCCAGGGGTTGCCTTTGATTTTTCAAAAGAACATATTATCAAGTCGGTAGAAGGCTCTTTACAACGGCTACAGACGGATTATCTCGACACCATGCTCTTGCACCGCCCCGATACGCTAATGGAGCCAGAAGAGGTCGCAGAGGCCTTCTACGAGCTCGAGAAATCTGGAAAGGTTCGCTATTTTGGAGTTTCCAATCAAAATCCGATGCAAGTGGAGTTACTTAAAACAGCAGTGAAGCAGCCGTTACTTTTTAATCAGCTTCAATTTGGCTTGAAGCACACTGAAATGGTTGATGCAGGTCTCAATGTGAATATTCCTAATCAAGCCAGTCATATGCAAGATGGTTCAGTACTAGAGTATTCCCGTATAAATAAGATGACGATTCAAGCTTGGTCTCCTTTCCAACATGGATATTTTGATGGTCCTTTTGTTGGTAATGATAAATTCCCAGAATTAAACAAAAAGCTTGAAGAATATGCTGAAAAATATAATCTTACCCCTTCAGGGATAGCTATAGCATGGATTAACCGCCATCCAGCGCGTATGCAGACAATAATTGGTACGATGACGGAACGACGGATAGAGGAAGTAACAAATGCCAGTGATCTGGTTCTCAGCCGTGAGGAGTGGTATGACTTGTATATGGCAGCTGGAAATATTCTCCCTTAAGCCGGTAAATTTATAGTTTAGCATTAAGTGATAAAAGGGTCTAGTAGAGTCGTCTAGAGGGCCATTTATTCTAGCTACTAGACGAAATAGATTGAATTAGTGTCAGAAATGATGTATAATTAAAGAGCATTATTAGAAAAAATTAATTAAAAGGATTTTTAAGCAGTTTGCTTGAACCTACCCCAAAGGAGGTACATATTATGAGTTTTACAGATGAAACAGTCCGCTTTGAATTTGATGATTCAAGTAAAAAAGAAATCGGCGAAACACTTGTAAATGTTTATCGTGCACTTGATGCTAAAGGTTACAATCCTATCAACCAAATGGTAGGTTATGTTTTGTCAGGAGATCCAGCTTATATTCCACGTCACGACGATGCACGTAACAAAATCCGTCGTTTTGACCGTGATGATATTGTTGAAGAACTGATTAAAGAATACTTAAAAGCACATGGTGTACAGCTTTAATGTACAGTAGAATTTTAGGTTTGGATGTCGGTACGAAAACTGTTGGTGTAGCTGTGAGTGATTTATTGGGAATGACGGCTCAGCCTGTTGAAACAATAAAGATTGACAGTGAAGCTGGTGAATTTGGTTTTGAGCGCTTAGCAGAACTAATAACAGAATATAAACCTTCAAAAATTGTACTCGGTTTACCCAAACATATGAATAATGATGAAGGTATTCGTGCAGAGGCTTCAAGAAACTATGGTGAAAAAATTACTGAAACGTTTGATGTCGCTGTAGAATACCAAGATGAACGCTTGACGACAATGCAAGCAGAAAAAGTATTAATTGATGGTGGCGTCCGACGCAAGGACCGTAAAAAATCAATTGATAAACTCGCCGCTGTCTTGATATTACAAAATTATCTTGATGCGCACAAATTATTTTAGAAGTAGGAAGTATTATGTCAGAACATACACATGACCATGACCACGAAGACCGTTTTATCACTCTGATTGATGATAACGGTAATGAAAGCCTTTTTGAAATCTTGATCACTATTGATGGCCAAGAAGAATTTGGTAAAAATTACGTCCTCGTTATGCCTGTTGACGGTGCAGAAGATGATAATGGTGAAGTTGAAATCCAAGCTTATTCATTTACTCAAAATGAAGATGGCACTGAAGGTGATTTACAACCTATCGCTGAAGATTCAGATGCTGAATGGGATATGATTGAAGAAGTTTTTAATAACTTTATGGAAAATCAAGACGACGAAGTTTATTGATAAATCAAGAGGCAAAGCCTCTTTTTTTATTGCATTAATATTGAAATATTATAAATTATTACATAAAATTTTTAGCAAAAATTGAGTACTTCGAAGAAATTTGTTATAATTTAGTGATTACTCTTTGAAGGAAAATTAAATGAAAAAAAGATATGGTTCACGTTCACTTAGGCATGAACATAAAAAACAATTAGAACAATCAGAAGAAATCGAGGAGCTTGAGGTCAATGAAGACCTTGAAATTCCTGCGGAAGAGACTGGGTTTTATTCGCGTCGTCATAAATCAGAAGCGAGTTTTGTACCAACTCGAGAAAAATCACCACGGCTTATGCCAGCTGACTGGTTATTTATTGGGCTCGTGTCCTTGGTGCTTAGTCTAAGCTTCTATGCTTTCCCTATCTTCAATCTTCAACCTACAGGTGTACAGTCGCAATACCTCTATTCGGGAATGGCAATGCAGGCAGGATTGGTCCCTTACAATGATTTTTGGGGTGCTGGCGGAATTGTCTTTTATCTGATCAACTGGCTCGGTCATTTTGGTCAAACAACTTGGCTCCTTTACCTTTTCCAAATGCTAGCTTTATTTATGAGCGGTGTGCAAGTTTATCGTTTAATTTCACAACGTACTCGTAGCCGTTTGGCAGCGCGAATTACCACAGGTTTTACCTTGGTTTCGATTGCAGGATTGGCTCAAGGTGGTACAGCGCCAACCTTAATCGCCTTGCCTTTTGCATTATGGGCATTACAGTTCTTGGATCGTTATCTACGTCAAGATGCACGTGACGAAGCTTTTATCTTCTTTGGTATGAGCGGAGCTCTTGTGTTTGTCATATCACCAATCATGACCATTTTGTGGCTTCTTTCTTGTCTCGCTTTGCTTGTCTTTAATATTCAGAATAAAAGAATTGGGCGTGGTATTTATCAACTTTTAGCAATTTTATTTGGTTTATTGTTGGTAGGTTATACTGTTGCTTTTTACTCCTTAAATGCTCAAGTACTGTATACATCCATCGAACAATCCATTATCATTCCGCTTACGACATTAGGCTTTACAGATAATTTCTGGATGTCACTTCTGAAAGCTCTCGTTTTTCTTTTGGTGTTTGGTCTTGCGGCCAATTTCGTACATGGCGTACGTAATATTAAAAGTTCGGGTCAAACATTTATCTGGCAACTTTTACTCTTATTGGGTTCAATTCTTGTGTTAGGATTTGTTGTTTTTTCTCAAGTATTCGAAAGTTCAAACTTGCTTGCCATCTTGCCGTTACTTTTATTATTCGTCAGCGATACTATACAAGATGCGGTGGATCAACGTCAGAATATCCTACAAGATTATATGAAGGCCAAGCTTTTTGCGCCAATTTTAGCTCTGCTCTTTGTGATAGGAGCTCCGATCGTTACCCAAACGATGCATCAACAAGTTTTCTCAGAAGAACAACAAGTTGCACAGTTTGTGAAAGCCGATACAACAAAAGAGGATAAAGTACTGGCTATAGCATCGGATAAAAACATTAACTTGCGATCACAGCGTGTGGGTGGCATAGATGACTTCCCTCGCCATTATCCAGTGAGATTCCATCAGAACTTTGATTTGCTCTTTGCTAATGCAGGCAACAAGTATGTCGTAGTGCAAAGTGGACAGGATCTTTCAGATTCAGTAAAAGAAACACTTAAAGATTCTTACAAAAAAGTGGAAGTTGGTAATGTTAGTCAATTTTCTGTATATAAAAAGAAATAAGATATACATAATTGTATATCTTGTTTTATTATAATGAAAAAAGCGAATTTTCTGACTATTCCTGTTGTTTTTTGAATTTTTTTGTGTTATAATTCATTAAGAGTTTATTTAGAAAATAATATAATAGGAGAAAACCGTGGCTACTTTACTAGAAAAAACCCGCAAAATTACATCAGTTCTGCAAGATGGAGTAACTGATTTAAAGCAGGAGTTACCCTATGATAACATGACAGAGCGTTTAGCCAACGTTATTGACTGTAATGCTTGTATCATTGATACAAAAGGGAAACTTTTGGGCTATTCACTGCCATACGAAATTAACAACGATCGTGTTAATGAACTTTTCCATGTACAAAAACAATTGCCAGAAGATTATGCACGTGCGGCTATCCGTATCTACGACACTTTAGCAAATATCACAATTAACGAGCCTTTGTCAGTATTTCCTGCAGAACTTTTAGGTGAGTATCCTAATGGTTTGACAACATGTGCACCAATCTATGGTAGTGGTATGCGCTTGGGAACCTTCATCTTATGGCGTACAGACGGAAAATTCAGTGATGATGATCTTGTGCTTGCAGAGCTTGCAACAACAGTTATCGGTGTTCAACTTTCAAATCTTAAGCTTGAACAAATGGAAGAAAATATCCGTAAAGACACGATGGCTAACATGGCAGTCAATACACTTTCGTATTCAGAAATGAAGGCTGTGAAAGCAATTCTTGAAGAACTTGATGGTGAAGAAGGACATGTTATTGCTTCAGTCATTGCCGACAAGATTGGAATTACACGTTCAGTAATCGTTAATGCACTACGTAAGCTTGAATCTGCTGGTGTTATTGAAAGCCGTTCGTTGGGAATGAAAGGGACTTACCTAAAAGTTCTTAACCAAGGTTTATTTACAAAGCTTGAAGGTCGTAACTTCTAACCTTAAAAGTAATAAAAAAACTTCTCTTAGTGAGAGGTTTTTTACTTGTGGTAAAGGCAGTAGGCAGTAAAGCCTAGCTGTATCAGTTTTTAAAGATTTTTGCTATAATTGAGAATGAAAATCTTTAATAGTTAGGGAAAATAACATGAGCAAGATTACAAAAGAACAAGTGGAGCATGTGGCAACTTTGTCAAAGCTTAAATTTGAGAAAAATGAACTTGATGCTGTGACGGATAAACTCGATAAAATTATCGAAATGGTGGAGCAGTTAGGGGAAGTCAATACGGAAAATGTAGAATTTACGATGAGTGTTGCGGATAACTTAAACCGCATGCGTGAAGATATTGCTGTACCGGGTGATGACCGTGATGAATTAATGCGTAATGTACCAACGAAGCAAGATGGCTTTATTAAGGTTCCCGCAATGTTGGCTGATGGAGGAGATGCATAATGTCATTGAATAATAAAACAATTAAAGAGTTGCATGACCTCTTGGTGAAAAAGGAAATCTCTGCTGTTGACTTGACACAGGCGACATTGGATGATGTGCATGCACGTGAAGCAGCAATGGGCAGTTTTATTTCTGTATTAGATGAAGAAGCATTAGCGCAAGCAGCTGCTATTGATGCGCGTGGAATTGATGCAACAAAACTTACAGACGGTATTCCCTTAGCAGTTAAAGACAATATTGTTACTAAAAATATTGAAACAACTGCAGCAAGTAAAATTCTTTCTGGTTTTATCCCACCTTATGATGCGACTGTCGTTGAAAAGCTTTATGACAATGGCATGGTTATTATTGGTAAAGCCAATATGGACGAATTCGCAATGGGGGGCTCAGGGGAAACTTCTTCTGTTAAGCCAACATACAATGCGTGGGATCAAACAAAAGTACCTGGTGGATCATCTTCAGGTTCAGCTAGTGCTGTTGCGAGTGGACAAGTACGCTTGTCATTAGGATCCGATACAGGTGGTTCGATTCGTCAACCAGCTTCGTTCAGTGGTATTGTGGGTCTGAAACCAACTTACGGACGTGTTTCTCGTTATGGTTTAATTGCTTTTTCTAGTTCACTTGATCAAATTGGTCCCTTTTCAGCTACTGTTGAAGAAAATGCACAACTTTTAAATGTTATCTCAGGTAGTGATGCTAAAGATGCTACAAGTTCAGAAGTAGCTGTGCCAGATTTTGGTTCAAAAATAGGTCAAGATATTAAAGGAATGAAGATTGCTTTGCCTAAAGAATACTTTGGTGAAGGTATTGATCCAGCAGTCAAAGAGCAAATTATGGCGGCGGCGAAACACTTAGAATCTTTAGGTGCTATTGTTGAAGAAGTGAGCTTGCCACATAGCAAGTATGGGGTAGCTGTTTACTACATCATCGCTTCTTCAGAAGCGAGCTCAAATCTCCAACGCTTCGATGGTATTCGTTATGGTTATCGTGCACAGGATATCGAAAACCTTGAAGATGTCTATGTGAAATCACGTTCAGAAGGCTTTGGCGATGAGGTCAAACGTCGTATTATGCTAGGTACATTTAGTCTTTCTGCAGGTGCCTACGATAAGCACTTTAAAAAGGCTGGTCAAGTGCGTACAATGATTATCGAAGACTTTAATAAAGTATTTGCGGATTATGATTTGATTCTTGGCCCAACAGCCCCAACGGTTGCTTTTGGCTTTGATGAAAAATCAAAAGATCCTGTTCAAATGTATCTTTCAGATATCTTAACAATTCCAGTCAACCTCGCGGGATTACCAGGAATTTCGATTCCGGCGGGTTATGTTGAAGGTCTACCTGTTGGGATGCAATTGATTGGTAAACGCTATGATGAGGAAACAATTTATCAAGTCGCAGCAGCGTTTGAAGCAACAACGGATCATCATAAGAAAAAACCAATTATCTTTACAGAAGGAGGGGCAAAATAAGATGAACTTTGAAACAGTCATTGGACTTGAAGTCCATGTTGAGTTAAATACAAACTCAAAAATTTACAGCCCAACTCCAGCTGAATTTGGCTCTGAACCAAATGTCAATACGAATGTTATTGACTGGGGAATGCCAGGTGTTTTGCCAACATTGAACAAAGGTGTTGTCGTTGCTGGGATGAAAGCTTCTCTTGCCATGAATATGTCGATTCAAAAGAGTATGCATTTTGATCGTAAAAATTATTTTTACCCTGATAATCCTAAAGCTTACCAAATTTCGCAGGCAGATGAACCTATTGGTTACAATGGTTCTATTGAAATTGAACTTGAAGATGGTACAAAATCCACTGTTCGTATTGAGCGTGCACATATTGAAGAAGATGCTGGTAAAAATACGCACGGAACAGATGGCTATTCTTATGTTGACTTGAACCGTCAAGGGGTACCATTGATTGAGATTGTTTCTGAGCCAGATATGCGAAGCGCTGATGAAGCTTATGCGTATTTGACCGCCTTACGTGAATTGATTCTCTATACAGGTATTTCTGATGTGAAGATGGAAGAAGGTTCCATGCGCTGTGATGCCAATATTTCATTGCGTCCTTATGGCCAAGAAGAGTTTGGTGTTAAAACAGAAGTGAAAAACATGAACTCTTTCAGTAATGTGAAGAAAGCCCTAGCCTTTGAAATTGATCGCCAAGCGAAAATTCTTCGTGCTGGTGGTGAAATTCGTCAAGAAACACGTCGTTTTGATGATAAAACAGGTGAAACAATCTTGATGCGTGTTAAAGAAGGTGCGTCTGATTATCGTTATTTCCCAGAACCAGATTTGCCACGTATTGAAATTTCCGAAGCTTGGATTAACGAAGTTCGTGCGGAACTTCCTGAGTTTGCAGCAGCACGCCGTGTACGTTATGTAGAGGAAATGGGCCTCAGTGAATACGATGCGCGCCAGTTGACAAGCTCAAAAGATGTCTCTGATTTCTTTGAAGCAGCTGTTAAATCAGGTGGTGATGCCAAATTGGTATCCAACTGGCTTCAAGGTGAAGTTGCTCAGTACTTGAACACAGCACATCTGGAACTTAAAGATATTCACTTAACTCCAGAAAATCTCACAGAAATGTTGCGTTTGATTGCAGATGGGACTATTTCATCGAAAATTGCGAAGAAAGTCTTCCTCGAATTAGCTAAAAACGGTGGTTCAGCAGAAGCTTTCGTTAAAAAGGCCGGCTTGGTTCAAATCTCTGACCCAGCTGTACTCTTGCCTATCATTCATGAAGTATTTGCTAAAAATGAACAATCTGTTGCTGACTATCGTGGCGGTAAGGAAAATGCAGCTAAGGCATTAGTTGGTCAGCTCATGAAAGCTACAAAAGGACAAGCCAATCCAACAGTAGCGCAAAAATTGCTCTATCAAGAATTGGATAAAGACTAATATAAAAAAATCGTTCAATTTAGAACGATTTTTTCTTGTACATTTTCGCGGTTAAAACGGCGCACCATTCGGATGGTTGTGGGGATCAGAATAGCGGTTGACCCCAACCAAGCAGCTGGATTGGATGAAATAATCACGGTGTAATTTAAGAGGTTAACTCCGATGATGGCCACTGCAGCACGCATGACCAGTTCTGCCACACCACAAATTGTTGGAATGCGCGCATTGCCTAAACCCTGTAATGTTGAGCGGGTAACGAAGAGGATAGCAAGTAGCCAGTAGAAACCACCATTCACAATATAGTAATGTCTAGCCATATCAATAACAGCTGTTTGGCTTGGTGAGATAAAAGCCGTCGTGAAGTAATAGTTCAAGCTTACCAAAAGAATGGCAAAGCCAATCGCCCAGGAAACAGCTATGAGGAGAGATTGGAAAAGCCCTTGATTTATTCGGCGGTATTGTTTTGCACCATAGTTTTGGGCTCCAAAGGTAGCCATAGCAAGTCCGATCGACATCATTGGCAACATCGCGATTTGGTCAATCTTAGATACAATAGCTTGAGTGGCGACAGCGTTTGTTCCCATAGTGTTAAGTGCTACTTGAAGCGTAATAGAACCAATAGCGATAATACTAGATTGAAATCCCATGGGAATACTCAGTCGTGCATGTGTACGTATTTCTTGGGTATCGTAAACAAGGAGTTTTCGATTAAGGTGTAACTCAGGCACTTTGCGTTTAATATGTAAAACCAGATAAAGCACAGAGATACATTGGGCCAAAATGGTGGCTGCACTTGCTCCCGCTAAGCCTAAATGGAGAACGAGGATTGCGAAATACTCAAAGCCGATATTTAAAATACTGGCGACGATAAGTGCATAGAGCGGTGTCTTGGAATCACCTAAGGCGCGGAGCGCGTTCGAATAATAAGCATATAGTGTGGTCGCTGTAAGTCCACCTAACATAATACTTAAAAAAGTGTGTGCACCTTCGTAAATCTCAGCTGGAGTCTGCATAAGTTGTAGTAATTGACCCACAAATAGGACAGACAAGACACTGAGCAAGAGGGAGATAGCTATCGTAAAATACAGCCCTGTCACAAAGGACTTTTTGACAGCATGTGCATCTTTGGCACCAAAGCGTTGCGCAGTAATAATCGTGAGCCCTGCGGTCATTCCCTGAGCAAAACCAACGATTAAAAAGTTGATGGATCCCGTAGCCCCCACTGATGCAAGTGCATTTTTTCCTAGCGTTTGACCAACAATCAGTGTGTCTGCAGTATTATAGAGCACTTGAAAAAAGTTTCCCAAGAGCAGGGGAAGTGTGAAGGTAATTAAACCTTTGAGAATGTTTCCTTTTGTTAAATCTTTCATAATATTCCTAAATTCTTTGCTTTATACATTGTAAACTTTTTATATCTATAAAACAATAGCATAACTGCTTTTATTGTGGTGTTTAAACAAAAAGAAAAAGCACCGTAAAGGTGCTTTAATTACCAATTATTTAGTAACGTTGATTGCTTGAGGTCCACGTGGGCCTTCTTCAAGATCAAAGCTAACTTTTTGGCCTTCATCAAGAGTTTTGAAGCCATCAGTTTGAATAGCTGAGAAGTGTACGAATACATCGTTGCCTTCTTCAGTTGTAATGAAGCCAAAACCTTTAGTAGCGTTAAACCATTTTACAGTTCCTTGTGCCATTTGAATACATCCTTTCTTTAGTTTGGTAAATCTTATCTTCGGAAAGCGTGTAACAAAAAGCATAAACGTTAACTTGAAAAAAACTTACAGCTTTATGATACCATATAAAGTATGGAAAAGAAAGCGCTAATTCGAAAAGAAATGATAAATTTACTGAAAAGTTTTGATTTTGCTGACAAAAGCCGTCAAAGTCAGAAAATTATTGCAGAGCTGCTTGCCTCAGAACAATGGAAAAAAGCTAAAACCGTGGCGCTCTATATGCCGCAAGAATTTGAATTTGATTTGCAACCCCTTTTTGAGCAGGCAGATAAACAAATAGTTATACCAAAAACCTTGGCTGATCGCCACATGATTTTTGTAAAATACGACAAAAATGACTTAGAACGTACAAAATTTGGTATACTAGAACCTAAGTCGAAAAACGAAGTTGTGCCTGATTTGATTTTGGTCCCCGGCTTGGCTTGGAATAAAGAAGGTTATCGGATTGGTTTTGGCGCGGGATATTATGACCGTTATCTGGCAAGCTTTTCTGGACAGACAGTTAGTCTATGTTATGATTTTCAGCACAGAAATTTTCATCCAGAACCTCATGATATAAGCATAGGAGAAATATTTACTTATGAACATTGATATGATAAAAAAAGACTTTATGAAGCATAAAGCGACTTATATTTTATCACTTTTAACAACGATGGTTTGGCTTTATCAATTTTTACGTTATGGTTTAGCTGCAACCTCGGCAATTAACCTTTTTAATACTGGTGCATTATTTCCACCAGCCATTTTAGCTGATCCAACTCAATTGTGGCGCCTTGTGACACCAATTTTTATTCATATTGGATGGACTCACTTCCTTATGAATACTCTGACGCTCTTTTTTATTGGACGTCAGGTTGAAGCTGTATTTGGTAGCCTTAATTTCAGTTTAATCTACATTCTTTCAGGAATTTTTGGTAATGCAGCAACCTTTATCTTTTCACCCAATTCCTTATCTGCAGGAGCATCAACTTCGATTTTTGGTCTTTTTGCAGCTATTGCAGGAATTGGCTTCTTTACAGGCCATCCGATGCTAAAACAGATTGGTAAGACATTTACCATCTTGATTGCGATTAATCTTTTCTTCAATATGTTTAATCTTAGCTCGGTCAATATTTGGTCACATGTTGGAGGAGCAGTGGGCGGACTTCTTTTAGCTCCTGTTTTTCCACCTAAATATTTCAAGAATTCTGTACCAATGCAAAATCGGATTTTATCAGGAGTAACGGTTGTTGTCTTATTTATCGTTTTTCTGATTTTGCCCTTTATAAAATAAATAGATTAAAAATAACCAATAAGGAGTAATTATGAAAACACGTGGATTTGAAATAGTAAGTAAATACCAAAATGAAAACCTAGAATTACCAATACGTGCGACCAAGCATGCGGCAGGCTATGACTTATCAGTGGCTGAAAACATTACCATTAAACCTGGTGAAATTAAACTGATCTCAACAGGCCTTAAGGCATATATGCAAGCAGGAGAAGTTCTGTATCTGTTTGATCGCTCGTCAAATCCGCGTAAAAAAGGTTTAGTGATGATTAACTCGGTAGGTGTCATTGACGGTGACTATTACAATAACCCAGGGAATGAGGGCGAGATATTTGCTCAAATGCAAAATATTACGGAATCAGAAGTGGTCTTGGAAAAAGGTGAGAGGATTGTCCAAGCGGTCTTTATGCCTTTCTTGGTTGCTGATGGGGATGCTGAAGTGACTAAATCTACACGAACTGGCGGCTTCGGATCAACAGGAAAATAGGAATGAAGCCTTGCTTTTGATTTGCAGGCGTAAGTATAAAAGTACAAAAACTACCGCTTTAGCGGTCTTTTTTGTGCTATAATGGTAAAATGAATTTAAAGGTTGGTGAACCTTAGTATATAGGCGAATCTAGGTTTCTAAAAACAATAACTAACCAGAAAACTAACCAAGCGAAGAAAAATAGTGTGTATGTAATAAAAAGGTTACTGTTTATATTTTCAGTAACCTTTACTTATGACCTCTACCTTACCAAGATGTCAAGATATAAAAAGCACTGCAAATGCGCATATTTTAAATTTTGAACACAATAACGCACTAAATCTTTAATATGTGATATATGAATAAAATATACAAAATAAAGGACTGCTAAACTTTAAACTTGTAGCAATCCTTTATTTTGTATATTTGTGTAGTATTTATAACTGAAAAGCAAAATATAATAGTGAGATATAAAAATAATTTAAAATCAAAAAAATAAATATTTAATATTTTAATAGAGCTCTCGTTGATTATATCTACTAAGATTTTTATTAAATTTATAGTTTAAGAACAATGAACGGCTGTATAAATCGAATCCGATGGCAATCCATATACCAGCAATTCCCCAGTGTAAATACTCTCCCAGTAAAACTACGCCCAAGATTCTTACAAACCACATTCCGAAAGCGGTACTATATAATGGTGATTTTGTATCCCCCATTCCTTGAATGGCTCCGGTTATTATAAGGCTAAATGCTAGAGCAGGTTGGTTAAAGGCGTCAATTCTTAAGGCAATAATAATCTGCTTAATAGCTTCAGAATCTTTAGTAAATAAAGTAGCTATGAAGGGTATCGTCAAAAATAATACCATACCTAGTAAACTTAAAATGATAATACCATATTTTATTGAGAGGTAGACAACCCTCTTAGTTTCATCGTAATCTTTTTTTCCAATACTGTTTCCAGTTAAAACGGCAGCAGCAGTAGCTAGCCCGTATGCAGGCATATAGACGAAGCTTTCAATACTGCCAGCAATAGAATGTGCAGCATAAGTTTTGATTCCTAAACCAACAATGAGACCAAAGTAAACGACTTGTCCTAATCTCATAATTAATCGCTCTAGTGCTGCTGGAATTGATAAATTAAGAAGTTCTTTATAGTTACTTCTACTAAAGATTGAGCTAACACTAAAATTTATCTCAGATTGTTGTACTTTTCTATATAATAAAAACGTACCTATAATTCTAGAAATTAAAGTTCCAATAGCTGTACCAATAACCCCTAAAGCAGGAATAGGCCCTAAACCAAAAATTAATATGAAGTCTAGTATGATATTTAAAAAGTTTACGATAATACCAATTTTCATTGGAGATTTAGTATCACCAATTGCTCTTAACATACTTCCTAATATTATCATAGTAGCAATAAAAATTGAACCGCCGCCAACAATATTAAAAAACTGTATAGAATAATTTAAAGATTGATTGGAAGCTCCCATTAAAGTTAAAATTGGCTCACCAGCAAAAATACTTATGATTCCGAGAACTGTACCAAAAAAAATAGCTAAAACAAGAGACTGTTGAGATACAGTTTTAGCTTTATCTATATCTTTAGCACCTATACTTCTAGAAATAATAGAAGAAGTTCCTATCCCCAGTGCGATGAATAAAGCTATATAAACATTCAATATTGCATTTGCTACACTAACTCCTGCTACAGCTAATAATCCAATCTTTGAAATCATTAAAGTGTCAATAAAACCTACAGAAGTTTCTAATATATTTTCAATAGTTGCAGGAAGAGCTAGATTTATGATTTTTCTTTTCAAATGTAAGGTGTTATTATTTAATTTTTTCATTTTTGAAATCTAACTCTAATTTATTTTATTATATTGAGTGATGACCCTACGTAAAGTCCTCATTTCAGTATTTAAATCTTTACCTTCGCTTACATGCATTAGAGAATGATCTGCCTGTGCTTCTAAGAGAATTTGACTAACTTTTTGAATTGCTGAGCGTGCAGAATTTAATTGGATTAAAATATCTTCATAATTTTTATCTTCTCTGATCATTTTTTTAATACCAGATACTTGTCCTTCAATCCTATTTAAACGTTTTACTAGTTCATCATTATGATGTGATACTAAATGTGACATATTCTCTCCTTTTTAGGGTACCCCCGTACCGTATATATAGTACCATAATATAAGAACTGTATCAAGGAGATAAGGCTAAGGTTGATAAAACTTAAAATCTACACTTGTAGTTTTTTCTTGACAAATTAAATCTACAAGTGTAGACTGTAAGAGTAGAATTAATTTTTATAAAAGGAGAACGAGATGGAAGGAATAGAATATGAAATACATGATAATAGATATCATAATATAGAGCTTAATCTTTCAGACAGCGAACTGGTTGTCATGCGTGTCATTTGGACTCTTGGAGAGGCAAGTGCTGATCAAATTAATATAGAGTTAGTGAAAACATATAAGTGGTCTCTATCAACAGTAAAAACTTTTCTCGCAAGGCTTGTGAAAAAGAAAGTATTAATCAATAGTAAAGTTAGTCGCAAATATATTTATAGACCTACTTTAAGTGAAGATGAAGCAATTGATCTAATGACAAAAGAGTTTTTAAGAAAAATTTGTGCAAAAAAACATTCAGATGTTATTGTTGAAATGATTGATTTAACACAATTTACAGATGATACCAAGAGAAAGGTTGAAGTGTGTCTTAAAGATAAAGAAAGTATTGAGGAAGTTAAATGCGATTGTTTAAATAACATGCAGTATTGTAGTTGTTAGTTAAAATAGAAGGAAATAAAAATGGATAAAAAACATGAACATGATAAACATATGAGACACGACCATCACCCAATGGATGATGGTCTAGAAATTAAAAATAAAAAAACAGAACATCAGATGATGCACCATCATGAACACATGGAACACGGGGATATGATGGGCCATGGTGGACACATGGAACATGGGGATATGATGGACCATGGTGGACACATGATGCACATGGGGAATATGTCACAAAAGTTAAAAGTTGCTATTATTATCATGATTCCTTTATTGTTAATTTCACCTATTGCAGACTTTACTCTAATTAAATTCCCTGGAGCAGAGATTATCCAGCTTTTACTGGGTTCAGTAATTTTCTTCTATAGTGGAACACCATTTTTTAGTGGGGCGCGGGGGGAGTTGAAAAACAAAAAACCTGCGATGATGACGTTGATTACAATGGGTATCACAGCTGCTTATCTTTATTCAATTTATGCAACAATAGTTGTTTTAATGGGTGGGATGGCTATGAATTTTTGGTTTGAGCTTTCTACACTAATTGTAATTATGTTAATTGGGCATTTAATAGAGATGAAAGCTATTAATGGTGCTGGTAATGCACTAAAGGATTTAGCTTCATTAGTTCCAAAGAAAGCCCATTTAAAAAATGGAACAGATGTAGACTTGTCTGAATTAAAAATTGGTGATGTCCTAATTGTAAAGGAAAATGAGAAGGTACCAGCAGATGGGCGAATTTCAAGTAATGCTCTTGTTGATGAATCTATGATTACGGGGGAATCACGTGCGGTTAATAAATTATCAGGAGATGATGTTTATGGGGGGTCTCTTAATAAAAATTTACCATTTGAAATGACTGTTACAACTCTTGGAAAAGATAGTTTTTTATCACAAGTTGCTGAGTTAGTCGAAAAAGCACAGTCACAAAAGTCTGATTTGGAGAATATGGCGGATCGTGTAGCGGGATACCTATTTTATGCAGCGCTGGTTGTGGGTATAGCATCTTTATTTATTTGGACGTTAACGGCAAACTTTACTTTCGCGTTACTTTTAACAGTATCAGTATTTGTTATTGCATGTCCGCATGCTCTCGGTTTAGCAGTTCCATTAGTTGTTTCTCGGTTGACTGTACTTTCATCTAAAAATGGGCTATTAATTCAAAATCGGACAGCACTTGAAGGTATAAATGACATAAAATATGCTTTAATGGATAAGACAGGCACATTAACAGATGGGAAATTTATTGTACGTAATGAAGTTAAATTTGATGAAAATGTTGACGTACTCCACATTATGGCCGCTATTGAAGCAGGTTCAACACATCCAATAGCTTTATCCATTGTTAATGCAGCTGGACATTTGAAATATTCCGCGAAAAATGTTGAAAACTTACCAGGTAGTGGTTTGATTGGTGAAGTAAATGGTAAGACATACCAAATAACAAGCTTAAAATGGATACGGGAAAATAATATTGAGTTTGATGAGGGGGAGACGTCTCAATTTGTTCAAATGGGACTAACAATAAGCGTTCTCTTAGAAGGTCAAACAGCTCTTGGTTTCCTTGCATTGGGAGATTCACCAAAAGAAGATGCAATAGATTTTATCAAGGGGTTACATAATTATGGCATCACCCCAGTCATGCTAACTGGCGATAATGCAGGTACAGCTGCGAAAGTTTCACAAGCTCTAGGTGTTGACGAGTTTCTGGCAGAGTTGAAGCCTGAAGATAAAGCCTCAATTGTAAAAAAATACCAACAAAAGGGAGGAGTAATGTTTATTGGAGATGGAGTAAATGATTCTCCAGCTCTTGCAACAGCTGATATTGGTTTTGCAATTGGAGCGGGTACTTCAGTTGCTATTCATACTGCAGATGTTGTTTTGGTTAATTCAAATCCTTCAGCTGTCCTAGACATGATTGGTATTGCCAAGAAAACAATGCGGAAGATGAAACAAAATCTTTGGTTTGGTGCAGGATATAATATTATTGCTATTCCTGTTGCTGCTGGTGTGCTGTATCCAGCATTTAAAATTATGATTGATCCATTAACTGCAGCGATATTGATGAGCTTGTCAACAGTAGTTGTTGCAATTAATGCAATGGGATTGCGTTACGAAAAAAAAGAAAAAATTAACTAACGATATATAGCTAAATTAAGGAGAAGTTAGAATGCAAGAAAAAAATAGTTGTTGTTGTCAAGATACTCGTTTTCTAAAAGAAGAAGAACATACCGGATTAGATAAAAATTCAATTGTAAAAATTTACAATGTTAGAGGTATGTCTTGTAATAATTGTGCACATCATGTCACTCGAGCACTTGAAGAAGTTGAAGGTGTTTACAAGGCTCAGGTTTCTTTAGAAAATGGGCAAGTTGAGCTACGTGTTGATAAATCAGTTGATAAGGTAGTGCTTAAGCGAGCTGTTATAGATGCTGGTTATGAGTTAATTTAAATTTTAATAATTCTTAAGACTCTGTTAGATTTGACAGAGTTTTTATTCCAAGATAGTACAAGACAGTTTATTAGGATAGAATAGAAGTATAGTTAGAAATGAAAAAAATATTATTAGTAGATGATGAGCAGCGTATGCTAGATTTATTAGCTTTGTATCTAGAAAATTCATCTTATAATTGTGAAAAGGAAAACTCAGGGAAGGGGGCAATTAAGCGCATATTAACAGAACAATTTGATTTGATTTTATTAGACGTAATGATGCCTGATATGAGTGGATGGGATGTTTGTAAGGAGATAAGAGAATTTAGTGATATACCTATCATTATGCTGAGTGCCCGTGGGGAAAATACAGCAGTAGCATATGGACTCGAAAATGGTGCCGACGACTATATTACAAAACCTTTTGATGAGATGGTTTTGTTAGCGAGAATTAGCGCACTTTTAAGAAGAACAACAAAAAGTGAAATTCTTGATTACAAAAATTTAACACTTAACAAATCAAATTTTCAAGTACAAATTAATCAAATTCTATTAGCGGTAACACCAACAGAATTCAGTTTATTAGAATTTTTTCTGACTCATCAAAACCAAGTATTAAGTCGTGAACAATTGATTGAGCATATCTGGGGATTTAATTCAGAAGTGGAAAATCGAACAGTGGATTCACATGTTAGAAATCTTCGTGATAAATTATGTAAGGCATCATTTGATGTTGAGAACACTTTAATTACCGTGTATGGGATAGGGTATAAATGGCAATAACACTAAAGAAAAATACCAACAAAATTTCAATGAAAATTGCTGGCTCATTCCTGTCTGTGATTATCGCAATTGAGCTTGGCCTTTTTGTTAGTCTTTATTTACTTGTGGTTAATACGTGGGTTCGTGAGGAAGTAAATTCGCTTGTGGCTCGGGGAGAAAATCATGCGCTGGTCTTAGCGGGAGACTTTTCTTCCGAGACAATTAAACATGTTGTCTTGATGGAGAAGGGAAATAATCAAACTGGGATTGTGATACAAAATCCGTCTGGAAAAACAATAAGTGCTTCACAATCTGTTAATGATCAGATGAACAAGCATATTTCATCATTAAAAAATGAAAATTCTAAAAAGAATGAAGCATTCCACCTTCATTGGTTAAGTGATAGTTATATTGCTTCAAAAACTCCTATTAGAGAGAATGGCAAGGTGCTAGGCAATGTGTTTATGTTTTTGTCTACTCGAAAAATTCAAAAAATGGTTTTTAGCTTTACAGTAATTTTTGCTGTTCTTGTTTTGTTTACGTTATTAGTAACTATTTTAGTAATTTTTTATATTACTCGGACAGTGACATATCCCATATTGAAAATAAAGTCAGGAACTGAGAGGATTGCTCAGGGTAATCTAGCTGTTAGATTAGGAATTAATACAACTGATGAGCTTGGGCAACTTGCAAATTCTATAGAAAACTTAGCTGAAAAGCTTAATTTTTTAAAACAAGGGCGAAATGAATTTCTGACAGCTGTAGCGCATGAATTACGTACTCCAGTGACTTTTATAAAAGGATATGCTGATATTGCGAACCGCTCCACGACCTCAATGGAGGGTAAAGAGCGCTATCTGACCATTATTCAAGAAGAAAGTTCACGTTTAGCTCAGTTAATGGATGATTTAATGAGCCTTGCACAACTTGAAGAAAATGAATTCAAAATTGAGAAAAGACAAATTTTGATTCAAGAGCTGGTTGATGCAGTAGTTAGCAAAGTGTCAGGAATTTTAAAACAGAAAGAAATCAATCTACATGTATCTGGGGATTTCAATTTTTGGGCTGATCTTGATTTTGTACGCATGGAACAAGTTTTGATTAATATTCTAATGAATTCTTATAAGTATTCAGATAAATATTCCACAATATTTTTTTCTATTAATGCTAATAAAGATATATTTCGATTCATTATTTCTGATGAAGGAGAAGGTATCCCGAAGGAAGATTTACCCCATGTTTTTGAACGCTTTTATAGGGTAGATAAGTCACGGACACGTAAGACAGGTGGCACAGGTATCGGACTTGCAATAGTTCAAGATATTGTTCAATTACACAATGGAAAAATAACTGTAAAGAGTATTCAAAATCAAGGAACAAGCTTTATTATTGAGCTTCCCTATAAATAAAAGTTATGGACAATGTTGTCTGTAACTTTTTTTTAATCTGCACAACTTCTGCAAATTTGTTTTATATAATGGAAAAGTAATATGATATTTGTGAATAAAATAAAGGCCACAGTAATGGTAATCGAATGTGTTTTATTGGCAAATTTAAGTGAGGAGAAGAATTGATAACATTAGCAATAAATAAAATTGCTCTTGAGTTTGGGCCACTTATGATTAGATGGTATGCTATTTTTATCGTTGGGGGAGCAACACTTGGAGTGTGGATAGCCTATAAAGAAGCGAAAAAACGGCATTTGTCAGGAGATGATGTCATTGACTTTGTTCTTTGGGGGGTTCCAGCAGGATTAGTGGGAGCAAGGGTTTATTATGTACTCTTTCAGTGGTCATATTATAGCCAACATCCTGGTGAAATCATTGCCTTATGGGATGGGGGAGGTGCAATTTATGGTAGTTTAATCGCAGGGACAATTGTTCTCTTCGCTTTCAGTTATTACCGATTTATAAACCCACTAGATTTACTTGATATAAGTGTTCCAGCAGTACTACTCGGACAGGCTTTTGGACGATGGGGTAATTTTATTAATCAAGAAGCTTATGGAAATATAGTTGATAATCTTGATTGGCTTCCAAGTTTTATTCAGAAGCAAATGTATATTGATGGAAATTATAGATTGCCAACTTTTCTTTTTGAAAGCTTAGGAACATTTAGCGCATTTGCATTGATTATATTTTTTCGTCATCGTATCAAAGATTTACGTCGCGGAGAAATTTTTGGTTTTTATCTAATTTGGTATGGCTTACTTAGGTTTAGCATCGAAGGTATGCGTACAGATAGCCTCATGTTAGGTTCAATCCGCATTTCGCAGTTTCTTTCATTGCTTCTTGCTCTATTTGGTATTGGCTTTATCCTTTATCGGCGATTTAAATTAAAAAATGTTGAAAAATATAATCTTACAAAAGGAGTCTTATCATGACACAAATTTTATCCACTATTGCCCCGTATGCTTTCATACTAGTATGTCCATTGATGATGATATTTATGATGAAAGGGATGCATGGGAAATCTCACCAAGAGCATACACAAGATGACATTGATCAACTCAAAGTTAAAAATGCTCAACTAACTAAAGAAATAGATAACTTAAAACGTAATTATCAATCTAATTTAGTAAAAGTAAAAAATACTGATACTGAAGTTTAAATATTAAAAATTATATAGTTTAGTAAGATATGGACATGTCAAAATAAAAATGGAGTATATAGAGAATACAAAATGAATCATAAAAGAAGATTTCTTATTTCAAGTTGTATACTGTTAATATTAATAATATTAACAGCCTGTTCTAACAACAAATTAATTTCAAATAAAAATGAAGAAAAAGATCCTTATAATATTACTCAAAGTGAATCAATACAAAATCCATATGTGGATATTGTTTCAACCACTATAGAGAGAGGGGGAATTAAGCAGAAGGGATATGAATATACAGATAAAGAAAAGAATACATATCCTGCTGGTATTCCTATTATTCTTGATGAAGGAAAGGAAGCAATAATTAAAGTTGAAAATTCAAGTGAAACCGCAACAAACGTTCATTGGCATGGATTGAATATTCCCAATGATCAAGATGGACCGATTTGAAGATAGAGAAAGGAACTACACATACATTTAAGTATACCCCGAAAGAAGCAGGTACATTTTGGGTTCACTCTCATTATCGTCCTGTTGAGACGCAAGTAGAAAAAGGAATGTATGCACCTCTTATTGTTCGAAATGAAAGAGATAAATTATACAATCTTGACGAAATCCTAATGATAGGGGATGTTCAGAAAAAAAATGATGATAATTCAAAGAACTCTGGTATGGATATGGAGGGCATGGATATGTCAGGGGAGTCTTTGGTAACTGATACAATTAATGGAAAAAGTATTGCGCCTGATCTTGAATTATCTGGGGGGCAAATTGGAAAGTTGCGCTTCATCAATGCTTCAGCAAATAACTTTAAAACTATAGAATTTCCTTTTGAGGTAAAAGTAATTGCTAAAGATGGTTATACGCTTGATAAATCTTATAATGCTAAAACAATTGAACTAGCACCGGGACAACGTGTAGATGTTGAAGTTGCATTAGTAGGAACGAAAGATAAAACATATACTATTAAAAATGGAAATGCTAAAGTAAATATTAATTACAAAGGTACAAATGATAAAAAAGCTAAATCTTTATTTATCCCATCTAAAGAAATAAATCTTGCAAAAGGGCTGTTCAATAAAACACCAGATATTACGATGAAGCTGACAGAGAATATGGTCATGAATGAATCGGGGATGAAAATGGATGAGATGATTAACGGGAAAATCTATCCAGACACTGGGACGTACAACGTAAAAGTTGGTCGTGCTTATAAAGTTCAGTTTGAAAATGCAGATACAATGCCTGATATGTCTCATCCCATGCATATTCATGGAGCCCATTTCCAAGTGATTTCAAAAAATGGTGTAGCAACAAATGACACAACTTGGTATGATACTTATCCAATGGAACAAGGTATAAAAACAGACATTGCAATTGTATTTGATAAACCTGGAGTATGGATGGTTCATTGTCACATCCTTAATCATGAAGATAACGGAATGATGGCAAGTTTTACAGCAAAATAAATTAACATTTTGTCAGCCACACTTCTTCCTATATTTTTAAAATTATATTATAAATAAGCAACTTGAAAGTGAGAAAAATATGAAAAATAAATTTATTACAACCTTAATGTTATCATCTGTAGTTTTAATGGCAGCTGTACCTTTTGGAGCAGTAAAGGCTGACAGTACAGATGAACAAATTGCGAGACAAGATGCTACTATTGAAGCTGCTAAAAATTCATCTGCAGCTGCACAGACAAAAGTAGATGAAATAAAAACAAAAATTGAAAGTTTACAAACTAAAAAAATTTCAATAACAAATGAAGTCAATAAACTAATTGTAGAGCAACAGCAGCAATCTGATAAAATTGCAAATTTACATAAAAATATTAAGGAACGTAATGCTGCACTGGAAGCGCAAGCACGCAGTGCACAAACAAATGGCACTGCTACTAATTATATGTCTACTATTTTGGATTCTAAATCACTGACAGATGCGATTCAAAAAATGACAGCAATTGCCACAGTTTCTGGAGCTAATAAAGCTATGCTTGAAAAGCAGCAGGAAGATGAGAAAGCTATCCAATCTAAGTTGAAAGATAATGAGTCAAAATATGCTAAAAGTACAAAGCTTGAGCAAGAACTTGAAGCTCAAAGCGCGGAGTTGGCAAGTCAAGAAGCCGCTCTTAAAGTTGCACAATTAAGTTATCAGTCAACAATCGAAAATTCTGAAAGTAAAAAACAAAATCTTCTGGATCAAAAAGCAACAGCTGCAAAACAAGCAGCGGATGCTGTATTGCAGCAGGAGAGAGTAGAAAAAGCAGCACAAGAAGCTAATAAGGCACAGAAAGAACAGTCTAATGTGAATAATAATAATAAAGTTAAGATGCCTAACGTCACTGATACAACAACTACACCTGTTGTGACGAAGCCAATAATTGAAAATAATAACCCTACGTCAAGTGAGAATACGGATAAAAATACAAGCAATGATAATTCAAACAGTAATACGTCCGGGGGAGCTGTAACGCCTCCATCGAATGCAGTAAACCCTTATCCATGGGGGCAGTGTACTTGGGGTGTGTGGGAATACTTTGGAGGGAAAGTTCCAACTTATGCAGGTAATGCGAGCGACTGGGTAGTTTATGCGAATAGCGGGCCAGCTGTAGGTACAATTGCGGTATTCCCTGCGGGGAACCAAGGAGCTGGTGGACTTGGTCACGTTGCTGTGGTCACGGCTGTAAATGGTGATAAACTTACTGTCTCAGAAACAAACTTTTCAGGACCAAATGGTGGAGGGTTAGGTATTCGCTCTACTCGCGAAGTTTCGACTGCTGGTCTAAGTTTTATACGTCCGTAATAAAACTTAAAATAATAAAAAGCTTATATACTGTTTCTTAATTATGATATTGTCTTAACAATAAGGGCAAGGGAAAAATTACAGACATAGGGGGCATAGGAAATCATTATGGAAAAAGGAAAAAGAGTAGATTAAATTCTACTCTTTTTCCTTACCTAAATTTTAGTATTCTGCTTGATATTTTTGTAAAGCTTCAGAGATTACAGGTTTATAATATTCAGGATCAACTCCAAGATATTCTGCAATTTTCAAATAGTTAGGTTGAGGTATTTCTTCAGTTGCAAGTAAAGATATTAAATCCGCAATTCCATCTTTATTTGCTGAAGCTTCTACTTTAAGTATTTGTAAAGAATTATAAAATCCTATATCACCATGTCTAACATGTTCTAATTCATGTAAGATTATTTTTAATTCTTCTAATTCAGGAAGTCCTGCTCGAACGATAATATAATCATTTCCGTTATCATGGATATATTTACCCTTAGATTTTAAAGTTCCTGTATAGTCGTAAAGAAGGGTAACATTTTCTTCTTTACAAAATCGCCATACTTTATGTATCAAAAAATTACTTTCCTTTACTCTCGAGATAATCCTTTATTAAGTTATGGATAATTTCTTTATCCTCATCATCTAGGGGGCTTCCATCAAAACTTTTTGAGTTTTCAATGCTTTCGTCAAGACGTTTGGAGTCATAATCTTTAGCAGTAGTATTTCCGAGGAGATAATCTGTACTAACATTAAAATATTTAGCGATTTCTTCTAAACGGGTAACGGAAGGTTTTTGTCTTTTAAAACTAGATAAAGTGTTTCTTGGATAACCTAGTTCTCTTTCAATCTGATTCATTGATTTACCAGATTCTTCTTTTAGAGCTTGTAAAGTTTCAAAAAAATTCATATTTTCCTCCTACGATTATATTTATATTTGAAAAAATTTGTTTATTCTTGACAAGTGTAGTTAAATAATATACAATTAGGAGTGTAGATAAATAAACTACAAAAATAATAAGCAAATAGCCCCAGTGAGTGGAGCTTCTTGCAAAATTGTTATTTAATAACTAGACACTATTATTATAACAATTTTGAAGGAGAAAAGCCAATGGCGACAAATGCTTATAAAGGGTTGCTACTTACAGCACGCTTAGCAGAGCGTAAATTGTTATAGGAGAAAGAAATGTAGACAGTCACCCAGAAAGCCCTTAAGTGTGGCGATTATGGGAGTGTATAAGTTGTACGCTTGAAAGTCAGGAAAATGTCGGGAAGTTAAGTATGCTGAGAGTAACACTTGCTTCTATCTAACAGGTAATACAAAGGGTTTATTTCAAGGAAAACGTAATTTTCACTTTTAAAACTGATACTGTACCCACTCACAGCTAAGGGGTTATCGCAGTCGCTGTCCAGATCCTACCGCCGTTTATTCCTCTAAAATTCTTGGAATAGACTCTTAAGTAATTGACTGTCGTGATGATAGGCAAGGCGGGGATTAATGCTCTGAAACGGGTATTAATCCACCTAACAGATTTTTTACTATTCATTTCTTAAGAATAATAAAGGTCTGTTAGTTTATGAATACTTTTGTAGTATTCATTTTTAATGAATTTGAAAAGAAACATATTTAAAAAAGAAAAGCCTTGATTATCAGGGCTTTTTATTGTGAATAATATTAAAAACTTGTATTTCCTTGTTGGTGTGATAATGACTACCTAAGAAAAGAGATACAGGTTTTTTATGGGTACATAAGATAATGGCTAGTCCGCAAGTCTCCAAAACTTGCTGTGGGGGTTCAAATCCCTCTGTACCTGTTCTACTTTGTGATATACTAAGAGTAGAAAGAGATACTTCTGAAAGGAGACAACATGATTTTAACTATTGAAGAAATTACAAAAAAAGTAGCACCTATTGCGAAAAAATATAATTTGAAAGAAGTTTATTTATTTGGCTCTTATGCAAGAGGTGAAGCAAGAGAAGATAGTGATATTGATTTATTGTATGTGAAATTTGATAATTCAATGTCACTGACAACTAAGTACATGTTGCTTGATGAACTAGAAGATAGTTTAGGAAAGAAAGTAGACTTAGTTTCATTACAGGCTTTTGTAATGAATAAAAAAGTACCAGGCACAGATGAAATCTTAGAAAATATTGAACAGGAGAGAGAAGAAATTTATGCAGCATAACCGTGATTTATACTATTTAGAACAAATGGTATATCATGCAGAGGAAGCTCTTGAATTTTTTAGTCAAATTGATAACTCAGAAGAACGTTTATTTAATGATAGTCTATATCAAAAAGGTATTTCTAAGAGCTTAGAACAAATGGGAGAGATGCTTGCGGTTGGTCGTATTTCTGAGGAGTTACAGGAGCGGTATAACTATATTCCATGGCGAGCTATTAAAGGTTATCGAAATATGGGTGTACATGAATATGACCGTATAGACTGGAGCGAGGTTTCAGCATTATTAAAATCAGAGCTAAGAGGTAATATAGCAGATTTACAAATGATTATTCAAAAAGAAAGAAGAAATAAACAGCTTTAAGGCTGTTTTTTTTATTGGATTTTTTATGATTTCGAATAGAGAACAATTATTTATTAATATTGAAAAATTAGAAGATAAAGTACAGAAGTATGAACAACTTTTTTTATTAAATATCTCTGTAGATGTAAATACAGAAATTGAACAGATTATTTTTCAATTGAAACAGGGATTATCTATAAATTACTTGGTTCTTTTGATTTCATATAGTTTTTAAAGGAGAATACTATGACATCAATTTCTCAAAATTTAATTGGGTTAAGACGTGCAAGAAGTTTAGAGCGTAAAGAAATATGCGAAGCTTTAGGACTACTTCCTACAAGCTATGCAAGATATGAAACGGGCTTACGTGTTCCCGATATAGAATTATTAGGAAAGTTTGCATGCTATTATAACGTTACGATTGATTACTTAACAGGTCACACTGATCTAGTAAGTAAAGAAGAATACTTTCAAGAAGTATTAGAAATGATTGCGGAAATGGGCAGTTGTGCAGGAGCTATGGCAAGTGAAGCCTTGAATGCGTGGAGCAAATGAAATTTCCAGTTAGTGAGTGTAAATATTGTGGAGGTAATTACTTTGAAGTGAAGGGAACTACAAAGGGAGTATTTGCAGACTTATATAATTCAGATGGCGAATTTATCAATACTACAGAACCTACGGATAGTTTATTTTATAAGTACGGAAAACGTTGGTTTTGTGCTAATTCAAAATGTGGACGGCAATTGTTTACAGTAAAAGATATTAAGGAGTGAAAAAATGATTGATATAAAAAAACATACAGTAACAGAAGGAAAAACAACTTATGATGTACGGTTTTATACTGATTTAAGTAAGTTACCTCATAAATTTATTCAAGGAGTGAAACTCACAAAAGAAGAAGTATTAAAAATAATTGATACTTATAAGCTATCACCAACTACATTAAGCCAAAGAATTTATAATAATTTGCTTGGGATTAAGGAGAATTAAAAATGGAAAAAGAAGCTATTTCTCATGCCTCAATTTTACGTTATGCTAAACGTTCAGGTATTCTGGGTTTGTTAGAAAAAATGTACGATTATAATAATTTAGATGGATTTGTAAAAATTGGAGTCCTCAATGCACTTATGGATTATTTTGGAACAAAAGGACATCCTAAAATAAGATGTGTTGAGCGAGAAAAGATTGAACAAATTTTGATTGATGGATTATAGAAAATAATGAGAGCTATAGTTAGTGAGTACAGCTCTTTTTTGTTGCTGTAGTATAAAGGTTACTCCAAAAGTATTTCTAGACTTTTGGTACAGGTTCGACTCCTGTTGGCAACATTGCTCAAAGGAGCATGGACAAAAAATAAAGGAGAATTTATGATATTGGATTTACACGAAACATTAAAAGATGAAGAAGAAGCACCAACTTTAGGAGTGGTACTTTTAAGTTTGGTTTTGATAGTTTTCATTATCGTATTGGTATCTATTATTTTTTATTTAGGTCGTATGGCTTTTATAAATTTTGTTTAATAAAATTTTGCGCTTATAGTCTAATAGTTTTTATTCATTTTTCCTAAGGTAAGACACTTGTATGAGGTGAATATACAAGTATTGTAGGTTCGAACCCTGCTAAGCGCTTTGTCAGAAATGACGTTAAACATTAAAAAATAAAGAGCATAAGGAGAAAAAATATGCAATTACAAGAAGTTCCTGTAATGGAATTAAAAGAACTCACAAATGATGGTAAGGTCTATGTCTTACCAGAATATGAAACTGTCGCACGTACAGCAGATATGCCTGAACATACAGTTTTCTCAGGCGCAGGTGATGGGGAGAAAAATTTCCATATCGTCTGCTTTGGTAAAGTGCCTAAAAAGGACGAGTTACGAAAAGCCGTTCTTGGTGGATTGGTTGAAATTGAAGTCGAAGGACATGAACCAACACTTATTGATTTTAATTATGCAGAAAATGGTGTTACAAAAAATCAAATGGCTTTACGTTTAAATGAAGTCAAAATCAAAGGAGGAAAATAACAATGGCAAAATACGGACTTAATCAATTCAATCGCACAATTACACAAAACCCTAAAAAACTTTTTGGCACTATGACTTATCTTGGTATTGAAAATATTCCAGAAATGGTTTATTACGATGAAAATGGTGAAAAATTTGAAACACAAAATGAAGAAGGTACACTTAAAGCAGTTCCTACTGGTGAAATTGCTGAAAAGTATATTATGATTGCTTCTCCAAATTATCCAAAACAAATTGATATTAAAGTACCTCTTGACTTTGATGAAAAAACAGTTCCTTTCCGCAGTGAAATTGAACTTGTTGAACCTGTGACAGCTTCTGTATACAAATCAAATCATGAAGTTGTAGGAAATAATGGTCGTGTACAACGTGTTCCTAAAATTACTTTCCCGTTGAAGGCATCAGGTGTTAAAGTTGTGACAGGTTCAAATTCTAATGTAAATACGAACTCTGAACCACCACGTACAAATGCACAAGAAGAGCAGTCTAAGCCCAAAAATAAATAAAGGATAGGAGGGAAACATGAACAAATTGTTTCCAAAAGGTCACCGTTTAAAAAAGCGTGATCGTCGTATTCCTTTAAGATTGTATGCTCTTGTTGCTGTTCCAGTGTTTTTATTGACAGGGGGCGCTAGTGTTGCTCTTTATCTGCTTTACGGAAAAGTTAAAATTGCTCTTGTTGGGGGGCTTTCTTTTGGGCTTATTCTGTTTGGGTTCTTGCTTTCATATTGGCTGTATCGCATACTCTTGAAAAAGAGTTTTTTCTTTATACGTAAATATAGACATTTTCTTTTATGGCGCTTTATGTATCAAAATAATTTCTATTTTACGAAAGAAAGAAACGGTAATAATAGGCAAGGAAAACCTAAAATATACTTTCCTAAGGTGTATTTAAAGCAAGAAAAATATGAACTTCGAGCAAGCTTTCAACTTGAAGGCATTAAGTTCCAAGAACAATTTCTTAAACTAGGGGGCATACTTGAAACAATGTTCTCAGGTGACCTTATGGGAATTTCGGACGAGAAGGGTTATGTCGTGTACTCTTATGCGATAGACTCTGTACGTAGTCGTATTTCTGGTAAAGATGTTGTGGCAGATGTTAAACAGGGTGTGAAGCTCGCAGAAGGTGTTTTTTGGGATTTTGTGCATGATCCTCATATGATTGTAGCAGGTGGTACTGGAGGAGGTAAGACGGTATTCTTACGCTCACTCTTGACTGGTTTGTTACGTATAGGTGTAGTAGAAATTCTTGACCCTAAGCAGTCAGATTTTGTAAAACTAGAAAATCTTAATGTTCTAAAAGGTCGAGTGACTTATACGACAGAAGAAATGGGGCAACGTTTAATTGACCTCAAAGAAGAAATGGAACAGCGTTATGAAATCATGCGCCAAAGGTCAGAGGAACAAAATGAGGAAGAATTAGGTGCTTTTTATAAGTATGACATGAAACCTCTTTTTATTTTAATTGATGAAGAACCTTCTCTTGTTTCTGCTTTAGAAGATTTGCCTTATGGCGGTGTGATTGATTCTATGAAAGTTATGAGTGCTTTGAAGCAAATCGTTCTTAAAGGACGTCAAGCTGGTGTTTATGTTGTTATTTCGACTCAAAATGTAAAAGCTGATGATTTACCATCTACTCTTAAGGATAATATGATGACTCGTATAACTTTAGGGCGATTGGCACAGTTTAGTTATGACACGCTATTTGGTGAAGAAAATAAGCAAAAACACTTTAAGTACGTTGAAAAAGATGGAGATACAGGTCAAAAGATTTTTGGACGTGGCTATTATGGTATTTTTGGAGGGAGTGCAAGAGAATTTTATGCACCTCTTTTGCCTGATGCAGAAACTTATAGTTTTTATATGGACTTTAAATCTTTGCCACGTATTGAAAAAGAAACGTCACCTAGTATTGTAATTGAGGAGAAATTTACACTTGAAGAGATGGCAAATGCGCTAAATTCTGATGTGAGATTACTCAAAAAAATAAAAAGTAAACTGATAGAAAATAGCTATGAGTTTGTTTCAAAAGACTATTCCTTGAAAGATAAGGAGTTATTTGAAGAAATTCTTAAGGTGAAGGAAAGTAGTTCTGATACCTTGGATAATATTATCAATGAAGTTGTGAGTCGACATTAAAAACGACTCGTCTTTGGCTTCTCTCGAAGTGGCGAAGGTAAGCTATAGACAAAGAAAGCCGATAAAGTGTAGGTTAAACGCTGACGTGGCGAACGAGGGGCGAAAGCCCCGGAGTGAGTGCGAAGCGGAGAACCGTACAAATTTACGGTCTTTTTTTGTCGTGAAGTAGCGTCTGAGTGCGAGAGAAAGAGCCATTAGAAAGAGTCTTAGTCCAGACGTAGTCTGGGCTAAGCGAGTGTTTGCGGTACCCCGTTTGGTAACACGGGGTACAAGTAGTATACCAACATACCAACCCTAGTAGCTTACAGGGTTTATTGAGGTATACCCCTAAAAAATATAGAGAGGTTGAAAGTGGATTTATTAAAAGTTAGAAAGTCTTTTGGACTTTCTCAAAATGATGTATCAAGAATTATGGGTGTAAGTAAAGGCTTTGTATCGGCTGTAGAAAATGGACGTAAAACCTTAACAGCAGAGAAAGAAGAGAAACTCGTTGCTTACTTGAACATAAAGCCAAAAGCTGATGTGACCGTTTTGATTGACTATTTAAAGATTCGCTTGAAAACTTTTCAATATGAAAATGTTGTAAAAAAACTCCTTCAAATTCCATTGGATAAGTTCAATGTGGGGCGAGGGGGCGGTCAAGGTTATCCTTGTCGTATCGAACATGGCAATATTAAAGTGTATTATCAGATTGAAGATACGGAACATGAAGAAAATATTGATATGGGTGTTCTGATTGAAATGACAGGGAGTGGCTGCCGTTTATTTGAAACGTTCTTAAAAGAGCAGGATCGCACATGGCGAGAATTTCTAAGAGATTGTCGTTCTTATGCAGTAAAGGCGACACAAATTGAAGGTGAAATAGATGAAGAAGCTGTAGAAGATTATCTTAATTTTACTCAGTTTGATATTGCTTTAGATGAACGCTATAACCCTGAATATAATTATGATTTATTCAAATTGTGGGGGAAAGTGAGAAATAATCAAGTCAAAACTTTATTTAAGCACTTTGAACCCCATGAAGCATTCTCTCCTGTAGGTGGTCTTTTCCAGTCTAAAGGATTGTCTTTAGCATTTGGTAAAAGAGGTGGCACAATAGCTATGGAGTTTTACGAGAAAGACAAGGAGCAAGCACTGAAAAGGGAACTACCTGTAGAAGATGTGCAACAAATTTACGGTTTTAAAAATCGTTATGAGGTGCGTTTGAGTCATGATAAGGCAAAACAAGTCATATATGATTATGCTTTTAAGGAGTCAAACTTATTCGAAGTAGCGGTGTGTATCATTTCAAGTTATCTTACGTTTTATGATGATGAAGGAGATTTAGACCGTGAATGGCTCGATGTTTTAGGAAGTTCTAAACGCTATAAGTTCATTACTGAGCCTAAAGAAATTTCACCAGAAAAACGTAGACGTTGGATTACACGTCAACTCTTAAGAGAATTAAGTATTGAATACGCGGTAAACAAGAACACAGGGGTGCATTTTTTAATGGACTCTATAAGAAGTTATGATTTTTCAGAAGAAGAAGAATTGCGAATTGAGGAAGAAACAAAATATTTGAAGAATAAAGAGTTCCAGTATCAAGCAAGGTCTACTTCTAAGGGTCGTAAACTTCTTGAAGCAATAGGAATGGGGGAAGGTAGAGGTGAGTAGGCAAGAAGAAAATCAAAAGCGTAGAGAATACTCTGACCGATTAAGACAGCATATTGCAAGTCGCCTTAACCTTCCTGAGTGCCAAGAGTTGCGTTTGAAAATAGACTGCCTGTGTTCACGGCATTATGCGCCTGATAGTGAGGAAGCAAGACAATATATTGAAAAAGCAAAAAATTATAATGTCAAAAGACGACTTCACTTTATTAGGCTCTATCAAAAACGTTATGATGAACTGCTTTATAAAGGTTGGGAGGGCTAAAAAATAAAAGAAAATATGAGGTAAATATCATGGCATATAATAAAAAAGAAGCACAAGGTAAAATTCAAAAACTCGGTGAGTTAATGACTGCAAAAAAATATGATGAAGCATGGACTTCAGCAGGTGATTTAAATGCTTATCTTAAAGCAAATAAAGATGTAATGACAGGTTCAGATTATGAAGCTATCAATGGTGTTCTTAAGAACTATTACAATATCAATAACCAACTTGAAGCAGTAGGCAAACGTGCTTATGGCATGGGTCAAAAAGCCCTAAATACTCAACTCTAAAAATCAATGAGGGTGGAGTTCTTTATAAAGAAGTTCTCACAAGTTCAAGGTTCGACTCCTTGTTCTTGTTTTAAAAATAAAAAAATCTCTTGCAGGGTGCAAGGTTTATGGAAAGGAAGGAAAAGTGGATAAGGTTCTAATAATTGTTTTATTAGTTAATTTAATAGCAGAAAATTTTGAACGTCATAATGAAATAAGGGTTGCTTTATACGGAGTAATTTTAGTTTTGCAAATTTTAGAAATAAGTTTAAATTTATTAAAATAAA
This sequence comes from Lactococcus sp. bn62, assembly GCF_029492705.2. Classification (NCBI taxonomy): domain Bacteria; kingdom Bacillati; phylum Bacillota; class Bacilli; order Lactobacillales; family Streptococcaceae; genus Lactococcus; species Lactococcus sp. bn62. Next base: position 119,398 of record NZ_CP120417.1, read on the forward strand.
AAAGCTGATTTAGTACACTAGGCAGAAGCACTGGGTTGTTCAGTAAAAGATTTGATAGAAATTTGAAAAAGGAGAAAACATTGGAAAATAATAAACTGGAAGAACTTGAAAAAATTAAAAAATTGACTAATAAAATTGATTTAGATGTCTTGTATCTCGGAGAGAAAAGTTCTAAGTTTGACCGTATGGCATTTATTGCAGGCTCAAAATTAAAGGAAGCACTTATTGCGACAGAAACTGCTCTAAAAGTAAAAGAATGATATAATATGCTTTTTTCTTGACTCGAAACGCAATGCATGATATAATATGCATATAGTAATTAAGGAGGGCATTTTGAATAAGGTAACAGATAAAGAGTGGCAAACAGCGACAAAGGAATTATTTGAAATGGATAAGGACTATAGAGAGGACTGGGCTTTCTCAGAAGCTAAGCGAGAGTTAGCACTCAATTTGAATACGGCTCGTCTTGAAAAGGGCTTAACACAACAGGAGCTAGCAGACTTAAGCGGTAAAAAGCGACAAAATATTGGTGCTATAGAACGTGAGAACGTGAACCCTTCGATTAAATCACTTGCGGAAATTGCTGTAGCTATGAATAAAAAATTAGTTATTAGCTTTGAAGATATTGATTAGGGAATTATTTTAGGAGAAAATTTATGAAATTAAGCAAAAAACAAGTTATTGTAGGTGGAGTAGTTGCAGTTCTTTTAGCAGGTGGAGTTACAGCAGGTGTTGTTCATAATAATAATGTGCAAGCTGCGAAAGTTGCTCAACAGGTTAAAGATAAACATGATAAGCTGATTCAAAGTGTAAAAGAACAGACTGCACAAGCTGAAAATTATCAGTCAGAAAGTGATGTGAAAACAGCACAAGATGTTATCAAAAAACTTGACGATAAAGAAAAGTCAGACTATGTTAATCGTATAGAAAAAGTTCAAAAAAATTGGAATCTAATAAATGAAGCGACTAAAAAAGTCGTTAATGCTGAAAAAATTCAAAATGATACCAATGTAAAAACTGCTCAAAAAGCTATAGACAATATAAAAGATGAAAAAATAAAATCTAAAAAGATTGGTTTGCAAATTCGTTTAGATAAAGTGAAAAAATCTGTAGAAAATACCAAAAAGAAGAAACACATGACTTCTCAAAAAGGTTTAGATAATAAAAAAGTTGCAGATAATACAACCTCTTCTAATGAATCTGCTCAATCTAAAAGTTCAGATGTAAAAACGTCAACGTCTGATACTACAGCTAGTGCAAATGGTGTTTCTAGTGATTCTAATTCAAATGTACAAGCTAGTACTGGAGGAAATATCTCAGTTAATGGTGGTTCAAATGGTAATGTAGCGCCAAGTCCAGTACCTACTCCTGCACCGACACCAACACCAACACCTAAGCCAGACCCTACTCCTGCACCAACACCAGACCCAACACCTACTCCTGATCCTACCCCTGCACCAACATTTACAGGTTGGGTAAAAAATCGAGCAGGACAAACAGTTTGGACACAAGGTGGATTTGCAACACTAGAAGCAGCAGCAAGTGCAGCGGCAGCTTGGGCGAATGCACAACCTAATCCAGAGGACGCTTGGTCGTCTGGAGCTTATTAAAATAAAAAATCAAACGATAGTTTCTACTGAAATTATCGTTTTTTTTCTTGTCCTCAATCATGACATTAAAAGGATTGTAAAATATCTGTAGAAAAGAGGTGAATTTATGCCGGTTAAATAATTCAATATTTTCAAGAAAGTGTGAGCCAAGACACGCTTTTTTATTTTGCGCAGAATAAAAAATACTAGGAGAAAATTTATGTCTAATTTTAAAAAGAAAAAACTTCAAAAAGCACTTACAGATGAAAAACAATCTCGTTTCCGTTTACGTAAATCAGGGAAACACTTCGTTACAACTGCTATGCTTGTCCTTACAGTAAGCGGTACGGTCGCAGGGCTTGTTCATGCAGATGTACTTAGTGCAAGCTTATTTTCAGCCCCTGCACGTTCTATCTCTCTTCCAGATAAAGGGTCAGTGAACTATAAGTACTCAGGAACAGGTACGGTTAAATGGTCTAATGGTCATGAAGCTTCCGCAAACTTTATGGAGGTCAACGGTGCAACAACATTCTGTTTAGAACCTTTTGTAGATGTATTTAATGGTGCTTATGCTACTAAAGCAGGACAAGATGCCGCAGCTCAAAAACAATGGTCAGCTATGACAGAGTACCAACGCAATTTGATTAATAATATTACTTACATTGGTGAAGTAAATAATGCTGAAGCAGACCCTAATCTCAATTTAGCAACACAATTTTCTTTATGGCTTGTTGAAGCAGGTCAAAATGAAGTTGCAGGACTGTTTCCTAAAGTTAAAGAGGTAGATACTTCAAAATTAAATAATGTTGTGGGTGGTAATACAATTACAGGTTTGGAGTCAACTGGTGCTGATATTAGTGAAGTCGTTCGTTATGCAGGTATTATTTTACGTCAAGCTGTAGAAAGTACACGAAATCCTGAATTTAATCCAAATCCATTGACCGTTCTTGCAGGAACTACTGCAACTGCCACAGATACAACAAATTCTCTTGCAGGTGGTGCAGGTGGTTATGGTACACCATTTGATAAAATTATTCCTTCTAAGGGGCTTACAGCTAAACGTGAAGGTAACTCGCTAAAAGTGACTGCTTCACCTTCTGCTATTGGGAATACTGGAAATGTCAAAGTTTACAATAATATCAATGAAAACTTTGTACCACATTATATTTATGGCACAATCAATCCAGACAGTACAGTTGGTCAAACATTGTTTGCAACAACGGATCCCGCACGTTTAGACGGTGAATTGAAAGTTAATGTTATTGGTTTAGGTGAAGCTATGCTTCAAAAGACTTCGACTAATAATGCCTTTTCAAATAAAGCTATGGCAGGTGCTGAATTTACCCTCTTTACTAAAGACGGTAAAGCTGTGAAATGGTCTGACGGTCAAAAAGGTTATCCTATTACACCTCTTGCAGGTACAAAGGCGAATGATACAAATGTTGTTCTTAAAATGGGTGCTGACGGTAAGCTAGGGGTTAAAAACCTTGATTATACAAAAGGCTATTACTTCCAAGAAACAAAAGCTCCTGCAGGTTTTGCTATGAATGCTACTAAAATTCAAGTTTCATTTGATGAAAACTCTAAGTTTGACGGTACAACAAACAACTATCAAGATGATGTTGCAACACAAGATATTCCAACAGGTGCAACAACATTAACAAAAGTCGATTCTGACACAAATTCTTCTAAAACACAAGGTGAAGCAACGCTTAAAGGTGTTACTTATGGATTGTTCCATTCGGACGGAAAAGCGGTTGAATGGTCTGAGGGCTTAACAGATAAGACCGCAGGTTCTACTGAAAATCTTCCAATTACTCCGCTTTTTGGTACAAAAGCAGACAACAAGAAAGTAGAATTGACGATTGATAGTTCAAATAAAGTTGGAGTGCAAAACCTCCCACTTAAAGAAAATGGTCAATCCTTCTATTGGAAAGAACTGCGTACCTCATCAGGCTATTCACAATCATCTAAGAAAATTCCAGTTGTCTTTGATGATAAGAGTGAAGTAGATGTTGCGACTAATGACTTCATGGATAAAGACAAAGCAGCAGATAAAGTAAATGTCTTTAATCTTATGTTTGAAAAAGCACAAGATGTTAACGGTTCTCTTCCAGGTCTTAATGGAGCAGAATTTGAACTCAAACAGCAATCAGGAACAAAAGGTAATCCAATTAAAGCTGTATCAGGTACTGGTACAGACTCTAACGGTTATACAAAAAATGGTTTAGTTGTCTTTGACGGAAAAGCTAATGCACTTGCAGGAAATCCAAGTAAAGACGGAATTGCAATTGGTGATTATCTCTTGACTGAGATTAAAACACCAAATGGCTTGAAACCAATTAATCCTATTGCGATTTCTATTACGGATAAATTGGATAAAGACGGCTCACCTGTATCTTATACAGCTACTTTTACAGATACTGTAACAGGACAGCAAATTGATAAAGTTACAGTTGAAGCTTCATCACTGGTTGATAATAACTTGATGTTCAAACTCAATCTCGGTATCTTTACAGATAAACAAAAAGAGCAGCCCAAAATTACTACAACTGCAACTGATAAAGCAGACGGTGATAAAACATTAGGTGTTGGTCAAGCACAAGTTACAGACAAAGCAGAAATGGAACATTTACCTGCTTCTAAAGACCTTACCTTAACAGGTACGGTAGTTTATAAAGACTCTGGTAAAGAAGTAAAAGATGATAAAGGAAAAGCTATCACTGCTTCTAAGGAGTTTAAGTCAGATGATAAAGGAAAAGCTTCAGTTCAACTTGATTTCCCAACGATTAATACTGTGAAAGACCAAAATAAAGTCTACACGGTAAAAGAAGTCGCAAAAGATAAGGAAGGTACTGTAGTTGTAGAAGAAAACAACTATAAAGATAATCCTTCTCAATCTGTAAAAGTTGATAAGGCAGACGGTCATACAGAAGTACAAAGTAAAGAAATTTCAACAACTACAACAACAGTTACAGATAAATTCTTCTATGAAGGACTAGTTAAAGGTGACACTTACACTGTTAAGATTTCACAAGCGTATGATCATGACTTGAAAAAAGTTATTGATGTTGACGGCAGCTTAACCTTTAAAGCTACAGACACAAAAGGTACTGTAGATGTGCCAGTCAAAGTTGATGCTAAGAAGTATGCAGGACATAAAATTACATTTTATGAGGACGCATGGCATGGTAAAACTCCAAAAGATACACCAATCATTTCTCATCATGATAAAGATGATGAAAAAGAAACATTCAGTGTTGTAGTTCCAAAAACTCCAACACCAGAAACACCAAAGACTCCAAAAAGTGTTCTTCCACATACTGGTGAAGAAAAGGCATTGTGGAGCTTGGCAGGTGTAGGTATCTTACTTGTAGCATTGGCAGTGGCGCAACGTGAAAAAATCAAAGCTTTTTTCAGTAAAGACAAAAAATAAAAAATATTGACTGTGAAAAGCAGTGAATGGTGGTGGGAGGAATAAATGGCATGGAGGTGAAAGTTGGAAATTTATAAATTGGCAAATGATTTGGGGGTTGATAAAAAAGACCTCCTTTTATTTGTTCAGAAACAAGGAATTGAAGCTAAAAGTATTGCTTCAAGTTTGACACCTGATGAAGAAGTAAAGGTTTTGAAAGCTTTTGATGAAGCAGGAGGTATTCTCGATTCAGTTTCAGAAGTTGAAAAGCCTGAACCTATTTCTGCCAAAGATGATATTCAGGTATCATTACCAGAAAAAAATGTTCAGAAAAAGAAGGAACGAAAAAAGATTTTTCCAAAAGTTTCAAAGTTTGTCGAAAAAAATATTGAAAACTATGAAAAAGTTCCTAAGAAAAAAGAGCCTGCAAAGGTTAAAGAAGTAGATTATCAGAAAGCAAAAACAATTTATAAAGTAGTCAGTGTTTTTGTTGTTTTGTTGTTAATTGCTTGCGGAGTGTCTGCGATACGTGCAAATACTCAAATGATGAATTTACAGAAGTCTGCGAATACATCAATTAAAGTTTTAAATGAAAATCAAAAATCTTTATCTCAAACAGTGGAAAAACTACAAAAAGAAGTTAAAGGCTTTGAAGCAAAACAAGAGGAGTCGAAGAAAAATGAGGAAAAGAAAAAGACTCCTCCTAAGCAAAAACAAGTTACACCTCATAAAGAAAAATCTAAAAAGTAGAAAGTAGGATTAAAGAATGAACATTCATCAAATTACAAATGGTGCAATAACATTACTGGGTCTTGTTGGTGCAGGACTTATTGTAAAGCATTGGAAAGAAGCTGCTTTTTTGAAAATAGCAGGAGTTATTGGTGCAGGATCGATTGTTTGGGCTATGCTATCAGGTAAAGACCTGTTCGGTATGGCTTGGAAAGTTGTTACAGCAGTTCTTGGTGTATTTGGATTACACATGTAGGAGGTTTAAATGGAAGAAGAAGAGTATGATTATTCTATCGGTTTAGACACCCCTTATTGGATTCAAGAAATTCGTATCAAGGGGAAATTGTGGTGGACATTTCAGACCCCTGTATCTGTGGCTTTTATTGGCATAACAGCATTAACTGCACTTGTCATGTTTCTTTTAACTCTTCCCTTTTTAAAAGTCTTAGCCAATGTTGCTTTTATCCCTCTTACGCTTTGGATTGTTGTTCCGTGGCGTGTAGGAAGGTTATATGTTGAAACAGACCCTGACGGAAAAAAGATACACTATTACCTTTGGGGTATGATACGCTACATTAAAGAATTTGTCTTAGACTCTAGAATTATTTATGGAGAAGAACGTCGAGAAAAAAATAATGAAAAGATTATTTTTGAAAAAACAGAATTATAGGAGGTAAAGATTGAAATTAGATTATCCAATTGTCAAAACACATGGGAATATTGCACGTACAAAGGAGGGAGAAACTCTTGCTTTTTATACTGTGCCGTACTTTTCAAGTTCCATTATTGATTTTTCAGGAAAAGTAAAAATTAAAAAATCTATTGCAACTGCAATAAGAAAGATAGCACCTAATAGCTATTTTGAAATTGCTTTAGTGCCTAGAGATTTTCTTTTAGGTGAGAAAATGGACGCTTTGAAAGAAACACTTTATCCTGAACATCGAAAAGCAGGAGAAAAATATCTTGACGAGCGAAAAAGAACGTTAACTCATGAAATGAAAATCCCTTATGAGTATGAGTGGCTGATAGCTGTTTTTCTTAAAGAAGATGAATCGGCAGAATCTCTTAAAGAGTTTTTCTTAAAGCAGGCACAAAAGCGTATGCACCAGTTAATGAGTTTATTCAATAGGAGAATAAAAACTCCAGAAGGTTGGGAAAAAGTATGGGTTAATGTAGAACTTTCTTTAAGACAAGCCTTATCTTCGATTAAAGCAGTGCCTTTGAATGCAGACCAAGTTTATTATCATCAACGGCTTCAATTTTTACCACATATCACACACCGTTTTGATGAAGTCCTTGAAAGTCGCTCTGTATCTAATATTACAGATACTTTAATTGACCAAGACGGTTTAGGGTGTATGAAATTTACCTCGCAATATGGGGAAAGCTATTCTACGATTATTCCGATAGGAAAAACGGATAAATCACTTAATAATAATCATCTTGGAGAATTGATACAGCGTTTTGATTTTCCAGTAGGTTTAAAAGTTAAAGGACGTTTTCCTGTAATGAAGAAAACAGGGGGTTATTTATCAAAAATGAAACAAGCCTTCACACGTTCTAAGGGGATAATGACTGAATCTGCACGTACAGGTAATGTTGTCTATGACAAAATTGTTATGGGAAGAAGAGCGTTAAATAAAATGGCAAAAGATGTAGAAGCAAAAGAGCCTTTGATTGAACACGGGCTTTTTTTGATTGTGTCAGCTTCTACAAAGCCTGAGTGGCGAGCTAGAGTAAATACTGTTATGAATAGTTTGGGTTCGATTGGTGAGAAACAAAGAGCGAGATTTGACCAACCTTACCTGTTCCAGTCTTTACTCTATGGAAATAAAATCTCTTTAGATACTCGTTTTTGGTATCGTTTATCAAATTCAAAAGGATTTTCACAATATCTTATGTTTACGACACAAAAAAGCGGCTCAAAAACAGGTTTTCCTATTGGTCGATTAGACAGTAATTATCATCAATGGGACGATTTGAAAACAGCGATTCATGCTTCACGTAATCTTGTTCTTTATAGTCCAATGCTTGCGAATAAAGAAGATATTGCAGGAAAGAAAACAAAAAACCTTTTGACGGAAATTACTGGTGAAACAGGTTCAGGTAAGACAGTTCTTGCTCAAATGATTTTGTTACAATCTATCCTTTCGACAATTAAAACTCTTTACATTGACCCTAAACATACTTTACGTAAACAATGGCAAAAGATATTAAAGGATAAACAGTGGGTTGCGGCAAACTCTGAACTTGCAGATGTAATACGTTCAATTAACTTTCTTACATTGAGTGTAGAAGATGAAAGAAATATCGGTATCCTAGATCCAATTATCTTTTTAGAAGCAAAAGAAGCATTGAATGTGGCTAAAATGATGTTGTTTTATCTCATGGATAACCGTTGGGAAGAATATCAAAACACGGCAGTGTCAAAAGCAGTTAAGGAAATTGTAAAGCGTAGAGCTAAAGGAGAAACTTTAGGATTTATGCACGTTATTGATTTACTTAAAGAACATGATGATAAAAATATTCGTGATGTTGGTGAATCACTTTATGAACGTATTGAAGGCTCTATTCTTGAATTGGCTTTCTCTCGTGGAACAACAGAAGGTATTTCATTTGATGAACATTCTACTATTCTTGAAATAGCTGATTTACAGTTACCTGATGCGGATAATGATGATTTGAATGAAGAAGAAAGAAACTCGGTTGCAGTTATGATGTCTTTAGGTGTCTTTTGTAAACGATTTGGTGAGAAAAACGAAAACGAAGAAACAATTGAATTCTTAGATGAAGTTTGGGTATTGATGAAGTCTAAAGAAGGACGTCAAGTTGTTAAAAGTATGAAGCGATTAGGACGTTCACAAGATAATAAATTGGTACTTATTTCTCAATCTGTCAATGATACAAAAGATGAAAATGATACAACAGGTACAGGAGAACGGTTCTGTTTCTATGAATCTGGTGAGGAAGAGGATATTCTAAGAGCATTAAAACTTGAAGTGAATGAAGTAAATGTGAAATGGATTAGTAATATGAATCAAGGGCAATGTATTTACCGTGATGTATTCGGACAACTACACCGTATTTCTATTGAAGTACCGCCTGCTTGGTTGAAATTAATTGCGCCTAAGAAAGAAAGTAAGCAGTCACAATTGGAACAAAAATATAAAGCAATTTAGAAAGGGGTGTTATGAGCCTAAAAATTCCAGATTTTAGTAAATATCAAATTTATAGGGAAGAAGTTCATGGAGGAGTAGCAGAGCCTTCACATTTATTTAATAACTTTTTAAGTAACACTTTTCTTAACATTCCTTTAGAATTTTTGCGTGTGCTTGTAGGTGTTGCAACTGTTCTTTCTCAGTTACTAGATGTTTCCAGTGCTTTGGGTGGTGTTCAGAAATCAATTATGAGTACTTCACAGAGTATTTTTCTATCATTAATTGGTGGGTCAAACGGCACAATAACAAGAGGTTCTGTAGCAGGTGTCCTTATTACTTTGACTATGCTTTATCTTGCTTATCATTGGTTTAGTGGTAAAGGGAAATTTTGGTCGTCTTTAGTACATTTGATTGCCATAATTTCTACTATGTTTTTCTTCTTTGGAAGTTTTACCTATACTAATTCTCAAGGACAAACAAAAACAGATATGGGAGGTCAAATTGCTTTTGATACAGTAAGAAATCTTTCTAAAACAGCACAAGACAGTATTACTAAGAGTCTTACAGGATATACTACTCCTGATGAATCTTCTGATTTCTTTGAGTCTTTTGTCTTGAAACCAGCAGCTAATTTAGCCAATCTAGGTAACGTGGACGGTAAGCTAGCAGACGGTAAAAGTTATTTTGATTATGATGTTGCGAATGGTAAAAAAGAAAGTCAGGATAAGAAAAAAGGTCAAAAATATGTAAATTCTGTAGCCAAAAATAGTAATGGTTATCTTCAAAATAACGGAGGACATTTTGGGGAAGAATTTATGGGGATTGGTATTGAGGTTATGAACCTCTTCATGTATATTATTCCTGTATTACTGATTAAAGTTTTAATTTCAATCTATTCTCTTATATTGTGTCTTTTAATTATGTTGTGGCCTTTGTCTGCAATATTGAGCTTTATTCCTATATTTAGAAATGCTTTTTTCCATGTTATAAAAATATCGCTTGGAGTTTTAATTGCACCAACACTACTCACTATTTTCATGAGTTTTATTTTCTATCTCGTTACACGAATAGATTTTGCGGTTCTTTCATCTGCGACAGGTACAAGTGTTACGGATCTCGTGGCTTCTATGAGTTTGATAAGTGGCCCTGTTTTAATGGCTGTGCTTACAGCTATTTTTATTTTGAAGTTAAGTTTCATGATATTTATTTGGAAGAATAAAGGCAAAGTGATTAGTTTTGTGACAGGTGGCAGTTCTGCAGGTCAACAGTTAATGCAGCACGCAGACACACTTTCAAACAATGTTTCACAAGGTGTTCAAAATATTCGTAATAAAGCTGTAGGAGCTGCGGAAGTAGGGGTAGGTGCAGCAACAGGAAATCCTGCTCTTGCCGTAGACGGAGCGCAAATGTTAGCACCAAAAACAGAAACTCAATCTTCATCTTCTGTTCAATCTCAACCAGATATAAAAGAGCAAACTCAAAATACAATGCAAACTCCAGAATCTTTTGAAAAAGATGATACGAACCCTTTGAAGGAAGAATCACTTTCAAATGAAGCACCAGACGGAATGGAACAAGTTTCTGAATTTTATCCTGATAAAGAAAGTATCTCACCTGATTTAGAAGATAAAGAATATGAAACTTTACCTAAGGAACATGAAAGCCTTTCTGATTTATCAGAAACGCTAGAAACTCCTTCATCACAAGAAGAAACATCTCCAACTTTAGTCGAAGAAGTTCCAATTTCTGATGATGAAATAGAAGATAATCAAGAAGAATTTCTTTCTTCAAATGATATGTCAAATCAATCAAAAAATATTGAAAATATCCCTTATTCTGAGCCAGAACAGACTCAACCAATTACAATGGACGAACCTTTTGAAAATTCAAAAGAAATTGCCAAAAATTGGGAAGAAGCCTCAGGAATTTTAACAGAAATGAGGGGATAGAATGAAAAAAATATTCAAATTTTCTTTGGTTATCGTTCCGTTTCTATTATTGGGATTGTTACTCCTTTCTATGATGACCTCTATTATAGGTTCGTCACCAGATGATTCTTCGGATATTTCAGGGAATGGTACACCTCCAGTAACAGGACAAGCTCTTCAAGTTGCTACAAAAACTTATGAACATTTGATTAAAAAACAAAAGTTTACTTCTGCAGGGGCTTCAGGAGCATTAGCAGTTGCTCAACGTGAAAGTAGTTTTAATCCTCAGGCTTTAAATCCAGCAGGGGGTGTGGCAGGACTTTTCCAATGGTCAGGTTGGGGGAGCTTTATTAATGGTGACCGTATTCACTCAGAGGGTTCGATTCAAGGTATGGACTTATCGACTCTTACACTTGAAAATGAATTTAAACTTGTAGATAAAGAGCTGAATGGGTCTTATTCAAAAGTTAAAACTCTATTGACAAAGTCTAAAGCTCCCGTTCAAGCAGCTAAAGATTGGTCACTTTATTATGAGGGAGTGAGTTTATCTGACGGTCAGACTAATCTTGAATTAATATCACAGTTAGCGAACCAATGGTACGCTTATTTTAATAGTTCTGGTTCATCAGGTGGGGATATTAAGTTCTTAAATGATGTTTTGGGCAAACAAGTAGGTTCAGGACAATGTTATGCTTTGTCAGCGTACTATGTAAATCATATTAGCGGTTTTACTTTACATGGCTTATGTGCCTTTAATATTGGCTCTGATAACTTTAGCGAGTTCACTTCTCATGGTTGGAAAGTCATTATGAAACCTAAGGCTAACCAACTTGTGGCAGGAGCTGTTATAAATTGGGGTCCAGGTCCTGTAGCAGGAGCAGTGAGTCAAAATCCATACGGACATACTGGGATTATTAGTACAGTAAAAGGTAATAGTTTTACGACCTATGAACAAAATGTAGGTGGTGTTCAGATTGTTCAAAAAGAAAACAGGACGTGGGATAACAGTATTACAAGTATTTGTATTCCACCGAGCAAAGGATAGGAAGTAAGAAAAATAAAAACTATGAAAAAGAAAAGTATATTTATTTTAGGTGTTTCATCACTGATGTTACTTTCAGCTTGTGGAAGTGATAGTGTTGTTCAGCCAGAAAAAGTAGAAAGTTCATCATCAAAGGTTGTGCAACATTCTTCAAAAGTTGAAAAAACTAAAACAACAGAAACAAAGCAGACGTCAGAATCTAAAAGTTATGACTTTAATAGTGCAAAGGCAAGGGATACTGTGGCAGGTTTTATTGATAGCTACTATAATTTTTCTTCTGCAAATGCACGTAATGAAGCAGCAAAAGCTTTTTGTAATTCTAGTGTTCAAAAGGACTTAGGGTTAACTAAGACAGATAAAGATATAAAAATGGAATCAAGCGTTGATTCATCAGATATTTATAGTGATAATGATGAAGAATATTTGGCTCTAGTTTCATATACTCTAAATGGAAATAAGGTTACTCCGCAGGTACTCAAGATTACAGTTGAACAAGACGGTGACAGTTACTTAGTAAGTAAGGTTACTTTTCCATTAATGAATTAGGAGGAAAGATGAATAGAATAAGAGATGAATCAGTCAGTTATTTTACTGTTAATAATAAATTAAAGGCTTATCAGATATGATAGGTTTTTTTCTTTGGAGGAAATAGATATGGAAACACCAAGAGTATATATTGTAAATTTAAGCAGCTATAATAACGGAAATACAAGGGGGAAATGGTTCGAACTTCCGGTAGATATTAATAAAGTTAAACGAGAACTCCAATTAGATGTAGAACATGGGGAAGAATATGCAATACATGATTTTGAAAACTTTATGGGATATAGAGTTGGGGAGTATTCATCAATTAAAGAACTTAATGCTTATGCAGAAAAGTTAGAAGAAATATCATATTTGGATAATGTTGAAGAATTTTTAGAAATATATTCAATTGATGATATTATTTCTCAGCAGTCAGATTTATATTTTATAGATGTAGATGATGAGGAAGATTTAGCCTATAAGCTTATTCAAGAAATGGGAGGGTTAGAATCTTTAGGAAAAGAATTCTTAGAGAGATACTTTAACTATGCAGCCTATGGTCGGGATCTAGCATTAACTGATTATGCTAAAACAACAAATGGCTTTGTCCGTAATATCTAGTAGCTATAAGAATATAAGGAGAGGAAATGGATTTAGAACTTCTTCGAAATCAAGCAAAAAATGCAGAGAGTCAATTTAATATGAAATATATTGCATTTGACAAGAGGTTAAGAGAAATCGAACAAGAACTATCTCTACCGCCTTATGCTCGCTTGTCTGACATAGTTACTTGGTGTGAAAAATTGACTGCTTATGAACAGAAAATTGAGCTTATGCGCCAATCCACTATGACTTTATCAAGTGAAGCATGGGGAAAGTTAGAACATAATATATATGATTATCAAAGTAAAGATAATAGAGCGATAACTATTATGTCAGAGTTTGTAAGTTTCTTAGTGAGCTTAGATAAGAGGTATAGTCAACGTTTAGATGTTTTTTTGAATTTCTTAGATAATTGTATTCGATATGTTAAAGGTTATGTGGACGATTTGGAAAAAAATGGTCTTTCAATAAACGAAATATTACATAAAGCTAGACAGCTAGGTTCTATACATTGGATAAATGGAAAGTCATATCAATTAAAATTGGAGGGGTAAAATATATGGTATAAGACAAGCATTATAAGTAGTTAAAATAAAATCGGTGAATAATTAAGGGTGGGAGAAATCTCGCCCTTGTTTTTTTGTATATAGGGGGAATTATGATTGTAGACTTAAAAACAAAATATCAACTGGCAGCAATTTTTCATTGGTCAGTAAAAACTGTAGAAAAACATTTAACAGAAATGGAAAGAAATGAATTTTCAAAATATATCTTAGCACCTACGAAAGATTTAAGACGAGTAAGTTTAGCAGGGTATTATAAGTACATGGAGTATAAGGAAGCACAACGTAAGAAAATGTTATAATACAAAGTACACACATTTTCTTGCTTGGAAAACAAGGAGAAAAATGTTTTATAAAAAATTAGAGAACGGTAAATATCGTTATTTTGAAAAATATTTTGATGATAATCAGGGAAAATGGCGACAGGTAACTGTGACTATGAACTCAAAAAGTCGAGTATCTCAATCAGAAGCTAAAAATAAGTTGAGTAGAAAAATTGAAGATTGTTTATCAAAAAGTCAAAAAAAGAATATACCAACTATTCAAGAAGTATATCTGGAATGGCGCCAATTAAGGAATGAAGAAATAAAACCCTCCACTCAAAATGTGGAAGAAAATGCTTTTAAAAAATTTATAAGGAAGTTTGGTAGTAAAAATATAACGGAAGTTACTCCGCAAGAAATACAATATTTTCTCTTAAATTCAGGTCTTTCAGGGACGACAAGAAATTTACGTAAATCTTACTATAAATTATTTTTTGAATATGCAGCAGGAGTAGGTTATGTAGAAATAAATCCTATGCAGCAAGTAGCCTTACCTAGAAGTAAAGCTACAATGGAAGAAGTGCATAGGAAACAAAACAAATTTTTAACTCAGGAAGAAATGAAAATTCTACTTAATCATATTTCTAAATATAGTGTACACAAGAGAAAAGGATTATTATTTGAGTTTTTGTTTTTGACTGGTTTACGAATCGGTGAAGCTCTTGCTTTGAGGTGGCAAAATGTAGATGTAGAGAATAAATTGTTAAATGTACACCACACTTTAAATTGTCATGGGTATGTACCTAATGATCGGCAACTACTATCTCCTAAGACAATCTATTCTTATCGTACAATTTCAATTAATGATAGGTGCATTGAAATTTTAGAGTATTTTCATGAAAGAATGCAAAAGGATGAATTTCTTTTTCTAAGCAATAGGGGTAGAATTTTTAACACAAACAATCTAACGTATGCTTTCAAAAAACTATGTGAAGAGTGTTTAGGAGAAGAAACTGAAAATCGTAAATATAACTTACATATGTTAAGGCATTCTCATATTACTTTATTGGTTGAAATGAATGTTCCTATTAAACTGATTATGGAGAGAGTAGGACATTCTGATGAAAAGATGATTTTACAAGTTTATACTCATGTCACTAAAAATATGAAAGAAAATTTAGATGAAAAATTAAATAATTTATCTATATAAAGACTAACCAAAAACTAACCAAAAGTAATAGGAACTGAGAGGTTTTTAGAGGAAAGTAATGTTTTTCCAAAAGTTGATAGGTTGGGAAATAGGGGGATATAGCAATATAGGGGTGCTAAAACAAGGTAAGCATGATATAATGGTAAAATGAATTCATTGCGCATTATTCACTTGAACGATTTGCACTCGCATTTGGAAAGATTTCCAGTGATTGAGCGTTTTTTTGCGGAAAAATCAGTTGGACTTCCAGATGTCTTGCGATTTGACTTAGGGGATAATGTTGACCGGGTACATCCTTTAACTGAGGCAACAGAAGGACAGATTAATGTTGCTCTGATGAATAAGCTGGACTTGACAGGAGCGACCCTCGGTAACAATGAAGGTTTAGGATTAACTCATGATATGCTAAGCCATTTATACAATCAAGCCGAATTTGATATATTGCTTTCAAATATCAGTAATATGCCTTTTGCTCAAGGTCCTAAATTTATAGAGAGCAGTTGGGGGATGCGTATTGGAATCATTGGCTTAACAGCTCCTTATCTAGCCTATTTACAAGCAGGTTGGGATATTGTTGATCCTTTAGTTTGCTTGGATCAGCTCTTGCCACTGGACTGTGATTTTACGATTCTTTTGAGTCATTTGGGTAAAACCGTTGATGAGAAAATCGCTAAAAATTACGATATTGATTTAATTATTGGAAGCCATACGCATCATCTTTTTGAACACGGAGTGGAATTACATGACACCTTACTTGCGGCTGCAGGAAGATACGGGGAGCATATCGGCGAAATCAATCTTACTTTTGATCAAAATAACAAAGTAATTGCTTCGGAAATTTCCACAATTGCTACCAACACGCTCAAAAAAGTAAAAAGTGATGCTTTACACATCAACTCGTGGGAGTTGAAAGGACGTAAAATGTTGCAAGGCAAGACTGTCGGAGAACTTCCCTATAGCCTGACCAATGTTTATCCTGATTATAATGCAAGTCATTTTATTGCAGAGTTACTTGCCCGATATGGCAAGGTGGGAGCCTGTGTTTTCAATACTGGGCTCTTGGTTACAGAAGCATTGCCAAATCAACTTACTTTAGATGATTTACACCAATTTTTGCCCCATTCCATGCGTTTAGTGCGGCTTACGATGACTGGTAAGGTACTGAAAGAAGTTTTACGTGAAATGCTTGATGTATCTGCAATGCTGTCTGGGCAAAATATTCGAGGTATGGGTTTTCGAGGGAAGCAATTTGGTCGGCTTATTTTTCAGGGAATAAATTTCAACAGAGGGAAATTTTATTATAGAAATACGGATGTGGTCGATGCTGAGTCTTATAGCATAGTCGTTCCTGATCAGTATCTCTTTGCTTGGTATTTTCCTTTATTGAAAAAACAAGAGAAAGCCGAAATACTTTTTCCGTATTTTCTACGAGAAATAGTAGCAAATGAATTAAAAAATGAGAAAATGAACAAAAAGAGAAAGGGAGAGGAAAGTGCCAAAAGAAGTTGACGAATCAAAATTAAATTATAATCGTTTCCCTGGTGAGCGGGTAACTGCTACAGATGACATTGTAAAAGTAGGTGGTAAGACCTTTCATCTGGTTTACAATTATCGTGAAGGGTTTGATGCTGAAAAGCTGGAGCAGCGATTTAGCGATATTTTCGATAAGTATGATTACATCGTGGGAGATTGGGGCTTTGAACAGCTCCGTTTAAAAGGCTTTTTTTCAGTAAGTAGAAAAAAAATGCAATCTGAAAATAAGATTGACCGATTAGAAGATTATATCAATGAATATTGCAATTATGGCTGTGCCTACTTTGTTTTACGTCGTGTACGCTCACAAGATGAATCTTACACATCCGAACGTGTTTTTGAAGACAAGCCACGTCAACCTAAATTTGAAAAAGCACGACGTCGAAATAATCGCAATAAAAATCGAAGCTCTCAAGAAAAGCAAAAGAAAAATGAGAAAAAATCATTTGAAATTCGCGAGAAATCAGGTAAGAAGCCTGCTAAAATAAAACAAAATGAGAAAAATGAGAAAAATACAACCTCTAAATCTAATTTTGTAATACGCGAACGTGCAAAAAAATAAAATAGACAAATGTTAAAAATATGTCTAAAAAGTTATTGAATAATATACAAAAAAGTTCCCTCAAAAATTTTTTGGGGGAAAAATATCGGAGATATAATGGAAAAACAAACAATTTACGGCTTAACACGTGATCAACTTATTGATTGGGCGATTGAAAATGGTGAAAAAAAATTTCGGGCAACCCAAGTGTGGGATTGGCTTTACCGAAAACGTGTCCAAACTTTTGAAGAAATGACAAATCTCTCCAAGGATTTTATTGCAAAGTTGAACGCGCATTTTATTATGAATCCTCTGGAGCAAGTCGTCGTACAAGAGTCGGAAGATGGAACAGTTAAATATCTTTTTATGTTACCAGATAAAATGATGATTGAAACTGTATTGATGCGCCAATCTTATGGCTTATCTGTATGTGTGACTACTCAGGTAGGATGTAACATGGGCTGTACTTTTTGTGCCTCTGGTATTCTAAAAAAAGAGCGTGATGTGACAGCAGGAGAGATAGTCGCTCAGATTATGTTGGTCCAAAAATACTTCGATGAAAAAGGCCAAGATGAGCGTGTTTCTCACGTTGTAGTTATGGGTATCGGTGAACCATTTGACAACTATGTAAACTTGATGAACTTTTTACGCACAATTAATGACGATAATGGCCTTGCTATTGGGGCACGTCATATTACCGTGTCAACCTGTGGTTTCATGCCAGCAAAAATCAAAGAATTTGCAAATGAAAACTTGCAAGTGAACTTGGCTATTTCTTTACATGCACCAAACAATGAATTACGTACAAGTCTGATGCGTATCACACGTAGCGCACCACTTGAAAAACTTTTTGATGCGATAGATTATTATACTGAAACAACAAATCGTCGTGTAACCTATGAGTATATTATGCTTTCTGGAGAAAATGATACTCCGGAAATTGCACAAGAATTAGCTGATTTAATAAAACCCCGAAATAAACTTTCGTATGTCAATCTGATTCCCTACAATCCTGTCGCTGAGCATATCAAATATGAACGTTCAACACGAAATGATACTGCGAAATTTTACGATGTACTCAAGAAAAATGGTATCAACTGTGTTGTGCGCCAAGAGCATGGTACAGACATTGATGCCGCTTGCGGACAACTTAGAAGTAAACAAATTAGAAAAAACAAAGAAAAGTAATAAAAAAATAAAAGAAACCATCACAAAGGCTCAACTTTGGTATTGCTGGTTTCTTTTTGTATATTTATTATTTTTTATGAAATGAAAGCGCATTATTATAATGACGTTCAATTTGCATTCAAAAAAAGATTAGACTATAATAAAAGGTGTTGAAAGCGCTTTTACAATTTTAATATATAGTTTTATATAAAAGAAAGGATGCTTATCTCATGGAAAAAGCAATCAATGTCAATTCAGAAATCGGAAAACTTAAATCAGTTCTCCTTCATCGTCCAGGTGCTGAAGTCGAAAACATCACACCAGACACAATGCATCAACTCTTGTTTGATGATATCCCTTACTTGAAAATTGCTCAGAAGGAACACGATTTCTTTGCTCAAACATTGCGTGATAACGGAGCAGAAACTGTCTATATAGAAGATCTTGCCGCAGATGTTTTTCAAACTGAAAGTGTTAAAAAAGATTTCTTGGCTCGACTCTTGCATGAAGCAGGCTACCGTCCAGGACGTACACTTGAAGGTTTGACTGAGTACTTGACAAGCATGGATACAAAAGCAATGGTTGACAAGATTTATGCAGGTGTTCGTAAAAATGAATTGGACCTAAAACGTACAGTTCTTAGCGACATGGCCGGTTCTGATGCCGAAAACCATTTCTACCTTAATCCATTGCCAAATGCTTACTTCACTCGTGACCCACAAGCATCTATGGGTGTAGGGATGACTATTAACAAAATGACTTTCCCAGCACGTCAACCTGAATCATTGATTACAGAATATGTAATGGCAAATCACCCACGTTTTAAAGACACTCCAATTTGGCGTGATCGTAACCATACAACACGTATCGAAGGTGGTGATGAACTCGTATTAAACAAACACACTGTAGCTATTGGTGTTTCTGAACGTACTTCATCTAAAACAATTCAAGCTTTAGCAAAAGAATTGTTTGCAAACCCATTGTCAACCTTTGACACTGTACTTGCTGTTGAAATTCCGCATAATCACGCAATGATGCACTTGGATACTGTATTTACAATGATTAATCATGATCAGTTTACAGTCTTCCCAGGAATCTTTGATGGTTCTGGAAATATCAATGCATTCATCTTACGTCCAGGTAAAGATGGAGATGTGGAAATTGAACATTTGACAGACCTTAAAGTTGCTCTTAAGAAAGTGTTGGAACTCTCAGAACTTGATTTGATTGAATGTGGTAATGGAGATCCAATCGTTGCACCGCGTGAGCAATGGAATGATGGTTCAAACACATTGGCTATCGCTCCAGGTGAAATTGTTACTTATGACCGTAACTATGTCACAATCGAATTACTTAAAGAACATGGTATCAAAGTACATGAGATTCTTTCAAGCGAGTTGGCACGTGGTCGTGGTGGAGCACGTTGTATGTCTCAACCATTGTGGCGTGAAGATATTTAATCAAAGATCCACCCTCTATTTGCTTGGTTTACAGCTCTGTCAACCTCGTTGACACTCTATTGCTTATAGCACAAGCAAATGTCCTTATTTCAAAAAATAAAAAAATTATATTTAGGAGAAAATTAAATGCAAACACCAAAAATTAACTCAGTTTTCCAAGGCCGTTCATTTTTAGCAGAAAAAGATTTTACACCTGCAGAAATTCAATATCTTGTTGACTTTGCTATTCACTTAAAAGCATTGAAGAAAAATAACATCCCTCACCATTATCTTGAAGGAAAAAATATCGCCTTACTTTTTGCTAAAACTTCTACACGTACGCGTGCTGCATTTACAACAGCAGCTATCGACCTTGGTGCTCACCCGGAATATCTTGGTAAAGATGATATTCAACTTGGTATCAAAGAATCTACTGAAGATACAGCACGTGTTCTTGGCTCAATGTTTGATGCGATTGAACGTCGTGGTTTCTCACAAAAAGAAGTTGAAGATTTGGCAAAATACTCAGGAGTTCCTGTATGGAATGGTTTGACTGACGATTGGCATCCAACTCAAATGATTGCAGACTACATGACAATCAAAGAAGAATTTGGTTACCTTAAAGGTCTTAAACTTGCTTATGTCGGTGATGGTCGTAACAACATGGCTAACTCTCTTATCGTAACAGGTGCGATGCTTGGAGTGAGCGTAACTATCGTAGCGCCTGAATCACTTCAACCTTCTGAAGAAGTTATGGAAATTGCGCGTAAATTTGCAGCTGAGTCAGGTGCAAAACCAGAAACAACTGCAGATATTGAAGCAGGGGTTAAAGGTGCAAACATTATCTACTCAGACGTATGGGTATCAATGGGTGAATCAAACTGGGAAGAACGTGTGGAACTTCTCACTCCATACCGTATTACAATGGATATGATGAAATTGACTGGTACTCCAGATGAAGAACTTATCTTCATGCATTGCTTGCCAGCCTTCCACGATACTGAAACTGAATATGGTAAAGAAATTAAAGAAGAGTATGGCTTGACTGAAATGGAAGTTACTGACGAAGTATTCCGTTCTAAATATGCACGTCAATTTGAAGAAGCTGAAAACCGTATGCACTCAATTAAAGCAATTATGGCAGCAACTTTGGGTAACCTCTTCATTCCAGATGTACCAAGTATCAAATAATAAATTTTGAATTTGATTTTTTCCGGATTTGACAGACTTTCCACTTCCTAATACCGGTGGGAAGTTTGCACAAATCTGGAAAAAATATTTTTGGTTCCCTCTATAACTCTTGTTTTGAAAAGGTCAGACCTCGTATATTTTCATAATTGGAGACTTTTTTAAAGCATATGACTTTATGAAAAAAATAGGAAGTAATATGGAAGTAGAAAATAAAAAAGGAATAGGGCTCATGGCCCTCGTAGCAATTATCGTATCCGGAGCTATTGGTGGTGGGGTATTTAACCTCTCGAACGACTTGGCAAATGGAGCTACACCAGGTGGTGTGGTCATTTCATGGCTCTTTATTGGTTTTGGTATTCTTATGCTCGTTTTGAGCTTAAATCACCTTGTTGTTAATAAACCAGAACTCTCCGGTGTTTCAGATTATGCCCGCGCAGGATTTGGTGATTTTGCCGGATTCTTATCAGGCTGGGGTTACTGGTTGTCTGCTTGGGCAGGTAACGTGGCTTTCGCTGTCTTGATGATGACATCTGTCAACTATTTCTTTCCTGGTGTTTTTGCTAATGAAGACGGTTCTTTGACCTTTTTATCAGTCATCGTTGTCTCAGTCGTTTCTTGGTCATTAACCGCACTTGTTATTCGTGGTGTTGAAGGGGCAGCAGTAATTAATGCTATTGTACTCATTGCTAAATTAATTCCAATCGCAATTTTTGCCGTTGTTGCTATTGTTATGTTCAGAGCAGGAGTCTTTACAGAACATTTTTGGCAAAATGTCGTCATTAATGCAGATGGATCAGCAGCATTTACTCAGATGACAGCCTCAGGATTAATCGGACAGATTCAAAGTTCCTTGATGGTTATGATTTGGGTCTTCGTTGGTATTGAAGGTGCGGCAATGATGGGCGACCGTGCTAAGAAAAAATCAGATGCTGGTAAAGCTTCAATTATTGGATTATTCACTTTGCTGGTGATTTATATCTTGCTCTCGCTCTTACCTTATGGATATTTGGACCAAGCACAGCTTGCAAGTATGCCACAACCAGGTATGGTTGGTATCTTACGTGAGATGGTTGGCCCTTGGGGTGGTAATTTGATGGCTATCGGGTTGATTATTTCACTTCTCGGTGCTTGGTTATCGTGGACGATGCTTCCAGTTGAGTCAACTTCTCAATTGGCTTCACAAAAGCTCTTGCCTGCTTGGTTTGGAAAAGAAAATAAAGCTGGTGCACCTGTTAATTCATTGCTTTTGACTCAAGGTTTTGTACAACTCTTTATCATTATTACTTACTTTGCCTCAGATGCTTATAATGTCTTTGTTTATCTCTGTACTGCAGTAATTATGGTTTGCTACGCTCTCGTCGGTGCATATCTATTAAAAGTTGGTTTAGTCGAAAAATCAACTAAAAATATTTTAATCGGCTTCTTTGCCATGGCATTCCAAATTATTGCCCTTTACCTGAGTGGTTGGCAGTTTGTCTGGATGGCTTCCATTCTGTATGTAGTTGGTTTTGTCCTCTATATCCGTGCAAAACGTGAAAACAACAGAACTATTTCAACAGGCGAATGGTTTGCTATCATTATCTTTACTCTTGCCGCTTTGCTCGCTCTTTATGGCTTGCTTGCTAATCAGTTTGGTTTGAGAGAGTTACTTGGTATTTAAAAAGAAAATTTAGAGTAAAATTTTTGAGCAATCAAAAGTTTTATTCTTTCAAGCGCAAAGTAAGCGCTTTAATAACGTAAAATAGGAGAAAATAATTATGGTTAGACGTATTGTAGTTGCTCTTGGCGGTAACGCTATTTTGACAGATGATCCAACAGCTCAAGCACAACAAGAAGCGCTTGAAGTTACAGCGAGTCAATTGATCCCGCTCATTAAGGATAACGATGTAGAAATAGTTGTTACGCATGGTAACGGCCCTCAAGTTGGTAATTTACTTTTACAACAACTGGGATCAGACAGTGCCAAAAATCCTGCGATGCCTTTAGATACCGCAGTGGCTATGACTCAAGGACAAATTGGATACTGGATGACTCAAGCCTTTACTAAAGCTTTAATCAAAGAAGGCTTGGAACGAATTCCTGTAGCTTCTGTTGTCACACGTGTCGTGGTAGACAGTAACGATCCTGCATTTGAAAACCCAACAAAACCGATTGGCCCATTCTATGACGAAGCACAAATGAACAAAATGTTGGAACAATATCCAGATTGGAAATTTGTCGAAGATTCAGGTCGTGGGTATCGTCGTGTTGTTGCCAGTCCAAAACCAGAACGTATTGTAGAAGCAGAAGCCATCAAACCACTGTTAGATGCTGCAGTTTTAACTACTGTATCAGGCGGCGGCGGCATCCCTGTAGTTGAGCATGAAGACGGTACATACACAGGAGTGGAAGCTGTAATAGACAAGGACTTTTCAGCAGCTAAACTTGCAGAACTTGTGGATGGTGACGAGTTAGTTATTTTGACAGGTGTGGACAATGTTTTTGTCAATTACAACAAACCAGATCAAAAGAAATTGGAAAAAGTTACTTTGTCTGAAATTGGTGCCTACTTGGAAGACGGTCAATTTGCTGCAGGCTCTATGAAACCAAAAGTTGAAGCAGCTATGGCTTTTGTAGAACGTACTGGTCGTGCGGCAACAATTACTTCCCTTGAAAATCTTGAAGATTTCTTGGCAAATGGTTCAGGAACAACAATTGTTGCTGATTAAAATGTAAGAGGCCGTGTTTTGCGCGGCCTTTTTCTTATATGAGGAGGCTGAATGAGAGACTTTAAAGAAGTAGAGAAGTTAATGGCTCAGCTCGAAATTCCCTATAAAATTGTCGAGCATCCGGCCAGTCATTCTACAGAAGAATCTGACCATTATATTGAAGGACATGAAGGTTGTAGGTCGAAGACTTTAGTTTTGGCTAATAAAAAATCCACCCAATTCTATATGGTTATTATGGATGATAGTAAGCGCGTTGAGATGAACAAACTGGGGGAGGTACTTGGAGTAAATCGACTTCATTTTGTATCAGAAGAACGTTTGGAAAGCATGTTGGGACTGCAGTCTGGGATTGTTTCTATTTATGGTCTGGTTGATAATAAAATGGATAATATGCATGTTTATTTTGACCGAGATATGCTTGAGGAGCATGACATTATGACGTTACACCCTAATGACAATACAAAGACAATCTTTTTTCCAATGGAAGATTGCTTTAAAATACTGGATGCACAATGCTATACTTATACTATAATTGATATTTAGGAGGGCACATATGAAGATAGATGGTTTTGGAGTAGAAGAATGGCTCAATGTATGGGAAAAAGAAGCAGTTTATGACATTGCTCAATCAACGATTTCATCCATGACGTTGCAAGAAATATTAAATCTGGAAGAAGACAAGGGCCAAAGCTTTATGTCTCACTTAATGCAGGAAAAATTTAACTACGGATGGATTGAAGGCTCTCCTGAATTTAAGCAAGAAGTAGCCAAGCTTTATACGAAAGTTCCTGCAGAAAATATTTTGGCGACAAATGGCGCAACGGGTGCCAATCATTTGGTCTTGTATGGCTTGATCGAGCCGGGAGATCATGTGATTGCAGAGTACCCAAGCTACCAGCAGCTCTATGATATTCCACGATCTTTAGGAGCCGAAATTGAGTTTTGGCAAATTTATGAATCTGAAAACTGGTATCCACGCTTGGATGAACTCCGTCAGATGATTCGTCCAAACACAAAGATGATTTGTTTGAACAATGCCAATAATCCGACAGGTACAACCTTAAACCGTGCCTTTTTAGAAGAGGTCATTCAACTGGCTCGAACAGTTGATGCTTATGTCTTGGTCGATGAGGTTTACTTGCCTCTTGATGATGCGGAAGATTATGCGCCAATTGTTGACTTATATGAAAAAGGTATCTCGACGAACTCGCTTTCTAAAACATATTCTGTACCTGGTGTACGTTTAGGTTGGGTGGCGACTCAAGATGAAAAACTAGCAGATGAGTTTCGCAAATACCGCGATTATACAATGATTTGTTGTGGAGTCTTTGATGATGCCTTAGGAACTCTAGTCTTAAAACACCGTGATAAAGTACTGGCGCGGAATAAAGAAATCGTCACTAATAATTTGCAGATACTTCGGGAGTGGGTGGAAAATGAGCCACTTGTATCAATGATATTTCCTAAAGCAGTATCGACAAGCTTTGTGAAATTTGAAACGCTCGATCCGGCCCAAACAGAAGAATTTTGCGTGGCCCTGCTTAAAAACAAAGGCGTTCTTTTAGTACCGGGAAATAGGTTTGATTTGCCAGGCTATGCACGTTTAGGCTATTGTACGGATGAAAAGACATTACGCGAGGGTTTGTCTGCTTTGTCTCAATTTTTGCGAGAATATAACAAATAGGATAATAGAGGGGATTTACCCCTTTTTTATATACTAAAAATATGCAAATTTGGTACAATAATGAGAGGAGGATATTCATGGATTTTGTAAAAATTAATAAAGAACGCCACGCTGTAAAAACATTTGACGGTAAAAAAATACCAACAGTAGATGTGAAACAGATTATCTCTGCTGCAAGTTTAGCACCTTCTGCACATAACATCCAACCTTGGCACTTTGTCATTGTTGAGAGTGAACAAAAACGTCAAGAACTTCTATCCGTTGTTCATGGAAAAAATGGTCAACAAGTGAAAGAAGCTGGAGCGGTCATTGCTATCTTTAGTGATACTAATCTTTCTGAACGCTCAAGTGAAATTGCACGTACTGGGGCTGGAGAAATGGATAGTGAACAACTGCAACGTTTCAATAGTCGCTATCCCCAAATGTTTGAAAATATGGACGAGATGATGGAAGCAAGCTATTTATCATTGAATATTGGTTTTGTGACGATGAATCTCATGTATGTCATCAAAAATAGAGGCTATGAAGGCAATATTATTCTTGGCTTTGAACGTACTGAGCGCGTGAATGAAATTCTCGAAGTCGATAAACGTTACCGTCCAGAGCTCTTGGTTGTATTGGGCTCATCAGAAGTAAAAGGTCAAGCAAGTTACCGCTTGCCACAACAAAATATTATTGAAATTCGATAATAAGTAATAAGAGAAAAAAGTGAGTCGTTTATATCGAAATTTAAGGTGGATTTTGCTAGAATAAGAGAGATATAAAAACGATAGATATAGGTAGTAAGGGGAAAAAGTGCTAGATTTTTGGCAGGACTATCCTGAAATTAAGGAAAAACTTATCGCAGTACAAACTATGATGACAGAACGTTTAGCGGTAAATAATACAGATATACGTGACGCATTACAAAAGTTTACGACGCGCGGAGGTAAAATGGTTCGGCCAGCGCTTTTTTTTCTATTTTCTGGCTTAGTTGACGAGGAGATAGAAGACGAAGAACGTTTGGTTAAAATAGCAGCCAGTTTGGAGTTGTTACACTCGGCAACATTGATTCATGATGATGTTATTGATGATTCCCCTTTACGTCGAGGCTTGCCGAGTGTTGAAGCACAATTTGGCAAGGATGTTGCAGTATACACGGGTGATTTTATTTATACGGTTTACTTCGAGTTGCTTTGTGAAACAATGGCTGCGACACCATTTTTGCCGCGTAATGCAAGATCGATGAAAAAGATTCTTCAAGGTGAACTTACACAGATGCAATCAGCTTTTAATGCAGACAACAGTATTAGACGCTATCTTAAAGCTATCAGTGGTAAAACTGCAGAGCTATTGAGTTTAGCTTGTTTAGAAGGTGTGTATTTCTCTGGTGGTGATAAGCAGATGCAACGGTCTGCACGAAAGATTGGTTTAGCGATTGGTCTTGCTTTTCAGATTTATGATGATGTACTTAATTTCACAGTCGGTTTGGAAGAAGCTGATAAGCCAATATTGACGGATTTTCGTCAAGGGATTTATACCTTACCCTTGTTGCTGGCAAAAGAAGAAGCGCCTGAGAAAGTCATGCCCTATCTGGAAGCGCCAGAAGGACTGAGTCGTCAAGAATGTATCGAATTTTCCGAATTGGTCACTGATCTAGGAGGTATAACAGGAAGTCTTTTCTTAGCAAAACATCTAACCAATCAAGCGTTACTTGAAATAGAAAAATTCCCAGAATCTCGTAACCGCGAAATTTTGATGGAAGTTACCCAAACCTTATTACAAAGAAATTATTAAAAAATGAACTTTAAAATATTTGCTGAGCTTATTGAGCTGAAAGCTAAAACAGCGAGCGTTTTTCCTTTTATACTGGGAGTTGCTTATTCACTTTATCATTATCAAATAGCCAATTTTGGCCCATTAATCATCTACTTTGTGGCTATGTTCTGCTTTAACTGTTTTGTAGATATTTGGGACAACTACAATGATTACCATAAGGCTGTGGATACGGAAGATTACAAGAAAAATACCAATATCATTGGTCGGGAAAATCTATCACTTTCGCTGATAAAGGGCTTGTTACTCTTCTTCTTCTCTCTTTCCTTGATTTTAGGATTAATTGTAGCAGGACTTGTGGGCTGGCCGGTGTTTTGGTTAGGACTTTTTTGCTATTTCATTGGTATCTTTTACTCAGCTGGACCAAAACCCTTATCAAGTTTACCTGTAGGTGAGTTGGCCAGTGGTTTAACAATGGGCTACTTAATTTTTCTGATCTGTGTGTATATCAATACGAGTGCTGTTTTTGTTTGGGATTTTGCAACTTTGGCATCAACCTTCCTTGTTGCTTTACCAAGTACCTTGTTAATTTCTAACTTGATGCTGGCGAATAACACTTGTGATTTGGAAGAGGATGAAGGTAATCATCGATATACTATCGTGCATTACATCGGGAGAAAGAATGCTTTGCGCTGGTGGACATTAGCCATTATATTGGCCTATATCTCAATCGTTGGGGCAGTAGTTCTGGGACTAATCTCTCCACTCATGTTGCTCATGTTTATACTTTTGCCTTTCATTATCAAACAAGCGCGTCCTTACCTCCAAAGACAAGTAAAAAGTGAAACTTTTATTGCTTCAGTAAAAATATTAATGGTCTTCTCGCTATTGCAAGCGGGTCTCATGCTGCTTGCTTTAGTTCTCTGAGAATAAGAAAAACCTTCTCTTAAGGAAGGTTTTTCTTATTCACAACAGTCTTTTTTCGATGGGATTTCTAAGGCAGAGACCCCCTTAACAGGACAGGTCGTAGTTGTACAGTCATCGCAAGCTCCTTTGCTCCGCACTGTTTTGCGCAGTGAAAAGAAGGCTGCTATTAAAATAAGGGATAAAAGAACGATGCTAGCTAAGTTCAAGAGAAAGTTCCTCCTTGTTTGATGTGTATTTTGGTCGACGGAAGATAAGATAAAGGCCAAAAACCAAGAGAAGTACTGCAAGTAATGTACTAATGCTAAAGGATTGTGTAAGAAAGGCAGAGCCTAACTGATAAATGATAAAGCTCATGCTGTAAGCCACAGCGGTTTGAAAGCCCACAGCGCGTAAAGTCCATTTAACTTCACCCATTTCCTTATAAATTGTCGAAATAGCAGCAATACAGGGTGCACATAACAGGTTGAAGACAAGTAAAGAATAAGCGGCCAGTGGTGTGTAGCTATTTTGTAGAGCCGTCCAAATGGCTCGACCGTTATTTTCTACCTCTGCACCTTGGGCGTACAATTGGCTCATAGTTCCGACAATAGTTTCTTTGGCAATTAGTCCAGTCAAGGTAGCTACCGTGGCTTTCCACTCTCCAAAGCCTAGAGGAGCAAAAACAATACTCAGGTATCCTCCGAGCGTTGCTAATATTGATTGGCCGGGTTCAACTTGGTGCAAAGTGAAGCTATAGTTTGACAAGAACCAGAGTGCGACATTGAGCGCAAAAATGATTGTCCCAGCGCGCTTAATAAAACTCAAACCTCGATCAAACGCATATTTAAAGACTGTAGGAAAGTGAGGTATATGGTAAGTAGGCAATTCTAAGATGAAAGCAGAAGTATCTCCCGCGAACATTCTCGTTTTTTTCAAAATAATTCCTGAGAGGATAATCATGGCCATGCCTAAGAAGTATGCGCTAGGTGCAACCCAACTGGTGGAGTGAAAAAAGGCACCTGAAACTAAAGCAATAATCGGCAACTTTGCTGAACAGGGCATGAAGGTGGTCACCATGATGGTAATTTTTCTGTCCCTTTCTTGTTCAATTGTACGGGTAGCCATAATTCCCGGTACACCACAGCCAGAAGAAATCAACATGGGAATAAAGGATTTACCAGATAAGCCAAATCTTCTAAAGATACGATCCATCACAAATGCGACACGAGCCATATAGCCTGAATCTTCAAGAAAGCCTAACAGGAGGAATAGAACGAAGATTTGTGGAACAAAGCCTAGGATAGCCCCAATTCCAGCGAGGACACCATCAAGGAGTAGGGATTGGACCCAAGGAACAATCGCCAAGCTATCCATTACTTGGTGTAAAATATCTGGCAGAAAACTACCAAAAAAGTTATCATTGAGCCAATCGCTAGCGGGTGTACCAATGACCTGTATCGCTAAAAAGTAAACGAGCCACATGATAAGGATAAAAATAGGAAGGCCCAACCATTTATGGGTAACGATGCGGTCGATTTTATCTGTTAGATTAAGTTGTCCTTTATGTGTGCTTGTAACAACTAAACGAACAATTTGACCAATTAAATCATAGCGCTCGTTAACGATGATGGATGCACGATCGTCGCCCATAATTTTTTCGGTGATTGCTACGATTTCATCTAATTCTTGCTCTTGTGAGGCAGTGAGGGTGTTCGAGGCTAAACTGTCCCCTTCAAAAAGTTTAATTTGTTCAAAACGATTCTTTGCTTGGGGACAAATCGTTTGAATTTCTGCTAAGGCACTTTCAAGACGGTGATCATAATCTAAAGGAGTCACTTCAAGAGGTTGGCAAGCTTTTCGAATAGCTTCGTCTAGGCCTTTCTTCTTTAAAGCACTAGTAAGTACGACAGGTAGCCCTAAACTGTAAGACAGTTTTTCGATATCAATCTGTTTACCTTGATATTCTAGCAAGTCGCTCATATTTAGAGCGATGACGATAGGAATATTAAACTCCATCAGTTGTAATGTGAGGTACAGTGAGCGTTCGAGATTTGTTGCATCAATAATATTGAGAAGGACATCTGGTGGTGTCTCTCTGAGATAATTTCGTGTGACTTGTTCTTCTAAAGTATAAGGTGAGAGAGAATAAGTTCCCGGTAAATCTTGAATAGCGATATTCTTGTCTTTTTTATAACGTCCTGTTTTACATTCAACTGTTACACCTGGCCAATTTCCTACCTGCTGATTACTGCCAGTTAATATATTGAAAATACTTGTTTTCCCACTATTTGGGTTTCCTAGCAAAGCGATTTTAGTCATCTTTATTTCCTTTTAATCTTGGACAACAATTTTTATTTTTTCAGCATCTTTCTTTCTTAAAGAAAGTGAGTAACCCCGCAGATGAAGCTCCATAGGATCTCCTAGTGGTGCAAGTTTATGCACCGCAATACTTGTTCCCCTCGTAATCCCCATATCCATAAGCCGGCGTTTTATTTCACTTTCTCCCTCGAGTAATCGGACCACGCCACTTTGACCGATATTCAAAGACGAGAGAGGTATAAGTTCCTCATTTGATTGTTCATCTTTAATCAAAATCGTGTTGAGGTAGAAACTGCTTAGCGCTAAACGTGTCTGACCAATCTTTAAAAGCGCATTTTCCCCGTCCATAGAAATTAAAACAACTTCCGTATCAGGGGCAAAACCAAGCTCTCGAAGTTTTCCAGCATGCTCGGATTTTAATATTTTATTTACATAATATATTTGGCCGATACGGGCAGTATTCAGTGTTTTCATGCATGCTCCTTCAATGGGATGTAAAAAGTATTTGACATTACAATAAGTATAACACGAATTACTTGTAATTTCGAGGAAATTTGTGTATGGGACGAAGTGAATAAAAAAAGAATGTTTCACGTGAAAACAAATACACAAAAAAACTAGCTTTGAGAGGCCAGTTTTTTGTGTTTTATTCTACAGAGAAAATGTATGGATAAACAGGTTGCTTACCGTCATGAATCTCTACTTCGAGTTCAGGGTAACGTTTTTCTAGTTCTTTGGCAATACGTTCGGCATTTGATTTTTTACCATCTTCACCAATATAAATTGCTGCAATTTCGCTGTCTTCATCAATCATTTTTTCAAAAGCAGCAAAGATAGCATCGTTCATTTTTTTGGTTGATGCGACAATTTTATTATTGACCATGCCAAGTGTATCTTTTTTATGGATATCAATACCATCAATATTGGTGTCACGAATAGCTTGTGTCACTGAACCAGATTGTACGTCTGCTAATGAAGCAGTCATATTTTCTTTGTTTTCTTCAATTGATTTTGTTGGGTCAAAGCTGAGCAAGGCAGTAAAACCTTGAGGAACAGTTGCTGTTTCAATCACTTCAACAGGGATATCTGAAACTTCAGCGGCAGATTTGGCAGCCATGAAGATATTTTTATTATTTGGAAGAATAATAACTTTTTCGGCATTGACAGCTTCAATAGCTTTGAGGATATCTTCTGTTGATGGGTTCATTGTTTGACCACCAGAAACCACATGCTGTACACCCATTTCACGGAAAATATCAGCAAGACCATCACCAGCAGCGATGGCAATCAAGCCCCAGTCAGATTTAGAAGTAGAAGTGCTGATGTTGTTTGTTTTTTCTTTTTCAGCAACGCCTTCGTTTTGGAGGCGCATGTTGTCAACTTTAACCTTAACCAGACGACCATATTTAAGCCCTTCTTGCATGACAAGACCAGGATCTTCAGTATGGACATGGACTTTAACGATTTCTTCGTCATCAACAACTAAAAGTGAATTACCGATACCTGCCAAGTAAGCTTGGAAATTATCGTGATCATAACTCTCAAGGGCTGTTGGACCTTGGCCTAACTCGACCATAATCTCTGTACAGTAGCCGTATTTAATATCGCTTGTAGAAGCACCCGCAACACTTGTTTCAGACTCGTGTTCAAGGTTAATCATACGGTCCATGGCACCTAAACCTTGCTCAGGATTTTCAGGGACGAATTCACCGTTGAGAGCCATCAAGAAGCCTTCGTAGATATAAACCAAACCTTGACCACCTGAATCGACAACGCCAACTTCTTTAAGGACTGGCAACATGTCTGGTGTTTTCGCTAAGGCGATTTTAGCTCCTTCAAGAGCAGCTTCCATAATAGCTGTTGCATCGTCAGTCTCATTAGTTTTACGATTTGCAAGTTCTGCAGCACCGCGTGAAACAGTTAAGATTGTACCTTCAACAGGTTTCATAACCGCTTTATAAGCGACTTCAACACCATTTTGCAAAGCGTTAGCTAAATGAATACCATCAAGTTCATCGTAGTCTTTGGCATATTGTCCAAAACCGCGGAAGATTTGACTAAGGATAACACCAGAGTTACCACGAGCGCCCATGAGCAAACCTTTGGAAAGAATTTGAGCAACTTGTCCAACAGTTTCGGCTGGCTTTTCAGCGACATCTTTGGCACCATTTGTGATTGTCATCCCCATGTTTGTTCCTGTATCTCCGTCTGGGACAGGAAAGACATTCAGAGAATTGACATATTCAGCTTGTTCGTTAAGGCGACTTGCTGCCGCCTGAATCATTTCTTGAAATTTACTTGCGTTAATATTTGACACTAGTCTTCGACCACCTTCACATTTTGTACATATACATTGACTTTAGCTGCTACAATGCCAAGTTGATTTTCCAGATTGAAACGGATACGTTCTTGGATGTTTTTGGCAACTTCGCTAATTTTAACACCATAGCTGACAACAACATAAACACCAATGATTGTTTGGTTATCGGTTGTCGTAACGACAACACCTTTAGAATAGTTTTCTTGTCCGAGGATATTACGGAAATTGTCTTTTACAGCATTTTTGCTTGTCATGCCGACAACGCCGAAAATTTCAGTAGTGCTTGCACCTACAACAGTAGCGATAACATCTGTTGCAATGTCAACATTACCATGTTGAGTATTAATAGTAACGGTCATTTTCATATGCGTGCTGTTGAATCATACAGCACTTTCCTCCATAATAATTTATGTATCACTTCATTTTATCATAATTTTGTAAAATAGAACAGTTGTTTTATTGGTTTTTTGTTCAATTTAGCCTTGTAAGTGCTTTAGGGGAGGGAGTCCTAAGTCGAAAGAGTTTTAGAAGATAAAAAACCAAAGATCAATCGTTAATTATGACCTTTGGTTTTTAATGTGTTGGAGAAAGAGAAGAAAATAAAAAAGACCAGTAAATAAGATTCACTAGCTTTCTTTATTTTATCCAATTATACACGCTCAACGCCTGCAGGCAATTTTTTCAATGCTTTAGCTGAAGCCCATACAGTTTTGAGTTCACCGTTTTCAAGAATTTGAACTTTTTGAAGATTAGGTTTAACTACACGTTTAGTTTGGTTCATAGCGTGTGAACGGTTATTACTTGATACAGTCTTACGACCAGTAAAATAACATTCTTTTGACATGGTTTGGTTCCTCCTTAAAAATTTTATGCTTTTTTTAAAGAGCATCTCTAAAAATTCAGATCTGAAACACAATTCTTACAGAAACCCTCAAAATAACATACCAAATTAGTATAACATTTTTTTATTAAAAAAATCAAGTTTTATTTCCAAATTTCACCAAAATTTTTATATAATAGGAGATATGGAAAATCTAATCGAGCAACTCACTGCCAAAAATAGCGAATATGTACATAACGTAACAAAGCAATTGATGCTTTTAGGAAAATCAGACGAGGAAATCAAAGCAATACTCGCTGAAATCTTGCCGAAAATCATTGAAGGACAAAAGGAAGGTATTCTGGCCCGCAAATTATTGGGGGCACCAATGGAATTTGCGACACAGTATAAACCTGAGGAAGATAAGGTAAAACGTCAGGAAACAGCGAAAAATGAATCACCCTTCTTGATGTGGCTAGATAGTGCTTTACTTTTCTTTGGTGTGATTTCAGTGGTTATGGGACTGATGGGTCTCTTCCAGCCACAAGCAAGTGTTTACGGTCTATTGACAACGCTGGCTTCTTCTGCTCTCGCTGGTTTGGTGATGTACTGGATGTATAAATATTTTTACAGTGCACAACGCCCACAGAAAAAAGGCAAAGGTTTTGCGATGTTGGCTGTTGCGATGTTGGCATGGGCAGGCGTTTCTGTCTTGGTCGCTCTCTTACCAAAATCCATCAATATTGTACTTGCTCCGTACATTACAATTATTCTCGGGGCAGCCGTGATGGGAATTCGCTTTCTTATTCAACGTAAATTCAATGTGCAGTCTTCGATGGCACGTCAAACAAAGTAAACTAATTAACCCCGTCCTCATTGTGACGGGGTTTTATTTCGAAAATGTAAGGTATTTGCTTCTCTAATAATGTTAGGATAGAATAAGAGTTAGGAGAGAGCTTATGTCATTTAAATATGAAGGTTTATCACAAAAAGAAGTTAAAAATCGTTTAAAATCAGGTCAGGTCAATATCGCAAAGAATGAGAGCAGTAAAACATACGGCCAAATTTTTGCGAGTAATTTGCTGACTTTTTTTAACTTAATCAATATTTTCCTTTTTATTTTAGTGCTTTCAGTGGGCTCGCATCGAAATGCGCTTTTCATTATTGTTGTTGCAGTGAATGCAGGAATTGGTTTATATCAGGAAATTAAAGCACGTCGCTTGCTCGACAAGCTCTCTTTATTGAATACAAGTAAGGTCAAGACTTTTCGTCAAGGGAAACAGATTGAATTAAAACAAGAAGAGCTTGTGCTTGATGACATTATTCTTCTGGGACTTGGAGATCAAATTCCATGTGACTGCCAAATCATTGAAGGGCAAGTGGAAGTAAATGAAGCTTTGCTTACCGGAGAGGCTGACGCGCTGACTAAAAAAGAAAATGCAGAACTTTTTTCGGGTAGTTTTGTCACAAGTGGGACAGCTGTTGCGCGGGTTGTTCATGTAGGAAAAGACAATTATATTCATCAATTAGCCCATGAAGCTCAAAAAATAAAGAAACAGAAACGAATGTTGCGTGACAGTTTAGCAAAAGTTGTACGTATCGTAAGTTTCATTATGATACCCTTGGGAATTTTGCTTTACCTCAAGTTGTTTTATGTCATTGATACGGGCCACAAACAAGCCGTTCTAGGAACGGTTGCTGCCTTAGAGGGTATGTTCCCACAGGGGTTGATTTTATTGACTAGTATGGCTTTAACGTTGGGAGTTATCAACTTAGTGAAGCAAAAAGTTTTGGTTCAAGAGCTGCATACGATTGATGCGCTTGCACGAGTGGATGTACTGTGCTTGGATAAAACAGGGACCATTACGACGGGTGAAATGAAAGTGGAAAAGATTGAGAGTCTGACTGAACATTCTGAGCCGCACATTGTCCATATTATGGGGAATCTTCTAGAAAACCTCCCAGATCAAAACGTCACTGCACAAGCCTTAAGGGAGTATTTTGCTTCATTAAAGGATTACAAAGTTTCTCAAGTGTTGCCATTTTCTTCTGAGAGAAAATACAGCGCAGTTGAGTTTACAGAAGGGGCCTTTTATTTAGGTGCTTGGCAGTTTTTGTTTCCAAAGGGAAATGCCGTGTTAGAACAGCACGCACAAAAGTATGCAGAAAAGGGTTATCGTGTGTTAGTCTTGGCCCGCTCAAAACAAGCACTTGATAGAGACCGACTTCCTGAAGACCTAACTGCAGAAGCGCTCATTGTTATTTCTGATGTTTTACGTGACGATGCTAAACAGACTCTGGCCTATTTTAAAAAGCAGGGTGTACGTTGTAAAATCATCTCAGGAGATGATCCTGTAACAGTATCGGCAATTGCGAAGGCTGTTTCCTTACCGGATGCCGAGCAGTATGTTGATGCCAGTCAACTAAAAACAGAGGCAGAACTGGAGTTTGCAGTAGAAAATTTTCAAATTTTTGGTCGTGTCTCCCCACAACAGAAAAAAATGATGGTGCAAATCCTGAAGAAGCAGGGGCACACAGTAGCGATGACTGGAGATGGTGTCAATGATATTTTGGCCTTTAAGGAAGCCGATTGTTCGATTGCCATGCGCGAAGGTAGTGAAGCAGCGAAACAAACCGCCAATCTTATTTTGATGGATAATAACTTCTCGGCGATGCCGTATATTGTTAATGAGGGGCGACGCGTAATTAATAACTTAACCCGTACAGGATCTTTATTAATGGTGCGGATGATGTTTTCGATAGCTTTAACTGTGTTGACTTTATTTGCGGGGAGTGTCTATCCTTTTGAGCCAATCCAGCTTACTGTTTTGACCGCGTTTTTTGTCGGGATTCCCTCTTTTTTCTTGAGTTTTGAATCAGACTTTTCAAAAGTTGAAGGCCGTTTTTTGCGGACGCTGTTTGAGCGTGCGTTTCCTATGGGTTTTAGTATTGCTGTCGGTGCAATACTTATCGTTACAATAGGCGGAGTCTTCGGCATTACACATCCTGAACTTGCGATGATGACGGTTCTCTTTTCTGCATGGAACTACGTTTTAATGCAGCGCAAGATATTTTGGCCTATTAAACGCTACCGCTTATGGATTTTCACAATCACACAGCTTTCTTTTTTTGTAGCTTTAATTGTGGGTACGGATTTTCTTAATTTAGCATGGCCGAGTCCGCTTCACTTTACATTACTTATCCCATTTCTTATTGTTGCACCTCTTGCACAATATTTACTGACAAAGGGAGCCTTATTCATGTTTAAAAAATTATAATTGAAACATACTAAACAAAAGGTGCTAGAGCGTTGCTTCTAGTCCTTTTTGCTCCTACCTCAGGCAGAATTAGAATGAAATAAAAGTAAAAATATGCTATAATTATGCTGATTAACTATAATAAAATAGAAGAAATAAAGTGAGGTACCTCATGAAAGGGATTATTTTAGCAGGTGGATCAGGAACGCGTTTGTATCCACTGACTCGTGCAGCAAGTAAACAATTGATGCCCGTCTATGATAAACCAATGATTTATTATCCATTATCTACACTGATGTTGGCTGGGATCAAAGATATTTTGATCATCTCA
Organism: Lactococcus sp. bn62; assembly: GCF_029492705.2. Taxonomy (NCBI): domain Bacteria; kingdom Bacillati; phylum Bacillota; class Bacilli; order Lactobacillales; family Streptococcaceae; genus Lactococcus; species Lactococcus sp. bn62. The sequence goes on from NZ_CP120417.1 coordinate 156,394, forward strand.
ACACCAGAAGATACACCGCGTTTCCAAGAACTCTTGCAAGATGGTTCTGAATTCGGTCTAAACTTGCAGTATGCTGTTCAACCAAGTCCAGATGGTTTGGCTCAAGCTTTCATCATCGGCGAAGACTTTATTGGTGATGATTCAGTTGCTCTTATCTTGGGTGATAACATTTATCATGGCCCAGGGATGTCTAAGTTACTTCAAACTGCTGCAGCCAAAGAAAAAGGCGCAACTGTGTTCGGTTACCAAGTGCCAGACCCAGAGCGTTTTGGTGTTGTTGAGTTTGACGAAGATATGAACGCTGTTTCAATTGAAGAAAAACCTGAGGTACCAAAATCTGACTACGCAGTAACAGGGCTTTATTTCTACGATAATGATGTTGTAGAGATTGCTAAAAACATCAAACCTTCACCACGTGGAGAGTTGGAAATCACAGATGTGAATAAGGCCTATCTTGAACGTGGTGATCTCTCTGTCGAACTTATGGGGCGTGGCTTTGCATGGCTCGATACAGGAACACATGAAAGCTTGCTCGAGGCAGCGCAATATATTGAAACAGTTCAACGTATGCAAAACGTTATGGTTGCTAACCTTGAAGAAATTGCATGGCGTATGGGCTATATTTCTGAAGAAGCCGTACGTGAACTTGCACAACCGCTTAAGAAAAACGCATACGGTAAATATTTACTTAAATTGGTAGGTGATAAATAAATGACGGATAACTTTTTTGGAAAAGAACTTGCAGCTCGCAAAATTGAAGCTATTCCAGGTATGTTAGAATTTGATATTCCGGTTCATGGTGATAATCGCGGCTGGTTTAAAGAAAACTTTCAAAAAGAAAAGATGCTTCCACTCGGTTTCCCAGAAAAATTCTTCGCAGAAGGAAAATTACAAAATAACGTTTCTTTCTCACGTAAAAATGTTTTGCGCGGTTTACACGCTGAACCATGGGACAAATATATTTCTGTAGCAGATGGTGGACGTGTTTTGGGCTCATGGGTAGATCTTCGTGAAGGCGAGAGCTTTGGTCATGTTTACCAAACAGTGATTGATGCCAGCAAGGGTATTTTTGTACCACGTGGCGTTGCCAATGGTTTCCAAGTTTTAAGTGATACTGTTTCTTACTCTTACTTAGTAAATGACTATTGGGCTTTGGAACTTAAACCAAAATACGCTTTCGTCAATTATGCAGATCCAACTTTAGGTATTGAGTGGGAAGATCTTGCACATGCTGAAGTGAGTGAAGCAGACAAAAATCACCCACTGCTTGCAGATGTAAAACCCCTAACCGCAGATTTACTCGGCTAAAATGAAGGCCAAACATCTACAAAGTAAAAGAATACTAGAGTTTTGGCAAGTGAATAAGGAAAATGAACAACCTGTGTGGGTAAAGAAGGTCTTTGCTTCAGGTGGATTTTCTTGGTTAAATGATAAAACATTACGTATTGTTAATACTGGTGGTTTGATCAAGATTAACGCTGCTCAAGATGAATTTCTGGTGTTTAATGGCAAATATTTAAAAATTGTGTCAGCGCAGAAATTCAAACAAGACTGTCGCTTGCAATAAAAAATATACTAGAGGAAAAACAATGACTGAATTTAAAAATATCGTAGTCACTGGTGGTGCTGGATTCATCGGTTCAAATTTCGTACACTACGTTTATAATAATCATCCAGATGTACATATTACCGTTTTAGATAAATTAACGTATGCGGGAAATCGTGCCAATATTGACATGATTCTTGGAGATCGTGTAGAGCTTGTCGTTGGTGATATTGCAGATCCAGAGATTGTGGATCAGGTTGCTTCCAAGGCAGATGCGATTGTGCACTATGCGGCAGAAAGCCACAACGACAACTCACTTAAATCACAAGATGAGTTTATCCAAACGAACTTTATTGGGACATATACGTTGATTCAAGCGGCACGAAAATATGATTTACGCTTCCATCATGTATCGACAGATGAAGTTTATGGTGATTTGCCTTACCGCGAAGATTTACCAGGACATGGCGAAGGCGAAGGTGAGAAATTCACTGATAAAACACCTTACAATCCATCAAGTCCTTACTCTTCGACTAAAGCAGCATCGGACTTAATTGTCCGTGCTTGGGTACGTTCATTTGGCTTGAAAGCGACAATTTCAAACTGTTCAAATAACTATGGACCTTACCAACACATCGAAAAATTTATCCCACGTCAAATTACAAACATTTTATCAGGGATTAAACCAAAACTTTATGGCGATGGTAAAAATGTGCGTGACTGGATCCATACAGAAGACCATTCTTCTGGCGTTTGGACAATTTTGACCAAAGGCCGTATGGGTGAAACTTATCTTATCGGAGCCGATGGCGAAAAAAATAATAAAGAAGTTTTAGAAGAAATCTTAACGGAGATGGGACAAGCACCTGACGCTTATGATCGTGTAACTGATCGTGCTGGCCATGATTTGCGCTATGCTATCGACAATACAAAACTTCGTACAGAACTTGGCTGGGAGCCTAAACACACAGACTTTGAGTCAGGCTTGAAGGCAACAATTGATTGGTATACTGAAAATCAAGACTGGTGGAAGGCAGAAAAAGCTGCTGTTGAAGCAAAATATGCTGAAAGCCAAAAAGTTCTCTAAGATAAAGGAATAAATATGATTTTAATTACTGGTGGAAATGGCCAACTTGGTACTGAGTTACGCCATCTTCTTGATGAACGGGATGTAAAATACTTTGCAGCAGATGTTAATGAACTTGATATTACGGACAAAACTGCTGTTGATGCTTTCTTTGACAAAAATAAACCAGAATTGGTTTATCACTGCGCTGCCTACACTGCTGTAGATAAAGCAGAAGATGAAGGTAAAGCTCTTAACGAAAAAATTAATGTTGATGGCACACGTCATGTAGCTGAGGCAGCTGCTCGTGTTGGAGCAACACTTGTTTATATTTCAACGGACTATGTTTTCAATGGTGATTTACCTGTTGGTCAAGAATGGGAAGTTGATGCGCCAAAAGGCCCTGTTTCAGAATATGGACGTACAAAATTACTCGGGGAGCAAGCAGTTGAAGCATCTGGTGTGAAATTTTATACGATTCGTACAGCATGGGTATTTGGTAGCTACGGACCAAATTTTGTTTTTACAATGCAAAATCTCGCCACTCGTTTTCCAGAAATCACCGTTGTTAATGATCAACACGGTCGTCCTACTTGGACCCGTACATTAGCAGAGTTTATGGTCTACTTGGTTGATCAACAAGCAGAAGCAGGTTATTATCACCTGACAAACGATGCTGCACCTGGAGAAGATGTAACATGGTTTGATTTTGCTAAAGAAATTTTGAAAGATACAGATACAGTTGTAAAACCTGTAGATTCAAGTAATTTCCCATCTGCCGCGAAACGACCATTTAATTCAACGATGAGTCTTGCTAAAGCGAAAGCTACAGGATTTAATATTCCAACATGGCAAGAAGCTCTTGCACAATTGTTGACTATTGGTGACTTAAGAGAAAATAAAGACAAAGTCAAAGGCGAAACAGCAAAATAAATATGGCATCGACAAGTTTTGGAGATGATAAAAAACAGCGAAATTCTGTCTTTAAGGCAGAATTCTCGCTTTGAGAGGTTAAAAGTTTGCGCTTGCAAACGTAGAAAAACATGAAAAAACACATTTTTATTATTGGTAGTCGTGGATTGCCAGCAAAGTATGGAGGGTTTGAGACTTTTGTAGAAGAGTTGGTTAAACACCAAAGTAATCAAAATATTAAATATCATGTGGCTTGTCAAAGCGAGAATTCAGATATAGAAGTTGTGGATGGTCATTTTGATTATCGAGGGGCTGATTGCTTTGTTATTAATGTGCCAAACATTGGACCAGCGCGTGTAATTGCATATGATGCTCTGGCAATTAATGCAGCCCTTAAGCAAATTAAAGAGGAACAAATTATTGAACCAGTCTTCTATATATTAGGAAATACAATAGGTGGCATTATTGGTCACTATGCTCATAAAATTCACAAGGTCGGCGGAAAGCTGCTTGTCAATCCAGATGGGCTTGAGTGGAAACGTACCAAGTGGCCGAAACCTGTGCGCCGCTATCTTAAGCATGCGGAGAAAAAAATGGTCCGTAGTGCGGATATGATTATTAGTGACAATCAAGGTATTCTTGATTATTTACGTGCAGAATATGGTCAGGTCAAGAGTGAAGTGATTGCTTACGGTACAGAGAAGTTCAATTCAAATTTGACAGAATCAGAAACTCTGGTAAAATATAAAACTAGTGATTATTATTTGATTGTAGGGCGATTTGTGCCTGAAAACAATTATGAATTACTCATTCGTCACTTTATGAAAAGTAAAACGAAGAGGGATTTAGTGATTATTACAAATCACGAAGGAAATCCTTATTATGAAGAACTCCGAGCTCAGACAAATTTTGACAGGGATCCTCGGATCAAATTTGTGGGCACAGTTTATGATCAAAATGAATTGCGTTTTATCCGCGAGCAGGCTTTTGCTTACCTGCATGGTCATGAGGTGGGCGGAACCAACCCAGGTCTTCTTGAAGCCATGTGGTCGACTCCAGTCAATGTCGTCCTTGGTGTGAATTTTAATCGGATGACTGCGGGAGATTCTGTCATTTATTTCGATAAGGAAAACCTTTCAAACGTGCTTTCAGAAGTTGAAAAAATAACAACTGATGCACGTCAAAATTTACAAAACAAAGCAAGACTAATTATTGAAGAAAAATACACATGGGAACACATTTGTGCCCAGTATGAAACCTTATTTACAAAAATAAGCGACTGAAACCGAAAGAGGCCTCTCAACATGCCCAAAGTTAATATTTTAATGTCGACTTACAACGGTGAAAAGTTTGTTGCTGAGCAAATTGAAAGCATTCAGAAACAAACATTTCAAGATTGGAACTTGATTATTCGAGATGATGGGTCCAAGGACGAAACCGTTAAAATAATCGAGCATTTTGCCAGTAAAGATCATCGAATTAAAGTAATCAAAGCCAAAAACGTTGGTGTAATTCAATCTTTTTATCAATTGGTAAAAGCTGATATTGCTGATTTTTATTTTTTTGCTGATCAGGATGATTACTGGCTACCAGAAAAATTGGAAATTATTCTGGTAGAAGCAGAAAAGCATGATAGTAATATCCCCACCATGTACTACACGGACCTTAAGATTGTTGATAAACAACTCAATATCTTATCGGAAAGTATGATTCGCAGTCAGTCCGATCATGCCAATACGGAACTGGTTCAAGAACTCACAGAAAACACTGTTACTGGTGGTGCGAGCATGATTAATCATGCTTTAGCACAAGAGTGGCAAACCACTGAGGATATTATCATGCATGACTGGTATTTAGCACTTCTAGCTACCGCAATAGGGAAATTGGTTTACATAGATCAACCAACGCACCTCTATCGCCAGCACGATGCGAATGTTCTGGGGGCAAGAACGTGGACGAAGCGGATGAAAAAATGGTTACGCCCCCATCTTTGGTTTGAAAAGTATTGGTGGCTTATCGAATCTAGTCAAAAGCAAGCACAAAAACTGCTGACAGAGAAACTGGATAAGTTATCATTGTCGAACAAGGTGCTTATCCAAGACTATGTTGATTTGCTCAACATGCCAAAGGAAAAGCGCCGCCAAACACTCAATCAGTACAAGTTACGAAAGAATAAAAGTTTTCATACTAAAATCTTCCGTACTCTGATTCTTACAAAATTTGCATATAAAGGAAAAAATAAATGAATTTCTTCAGCCGTAGAAATCAAATTCTACTTAAAGAACTGATTAAAACAGACTTCAAACTTAGATATCAAGGGAGTGCTATTGGTTATTTATGGTCAATCCTCAAGCCCGTAATGCTCTTCTTGATTATGTATCTCGTATTTGTACGTTTCATGCGTTTTGGTGAAGGAACACCTCACTTTGCTGTAGCACTGCTCTTAGGGATAACCATCTGGAATTTCTTCGGCGAGACAACAGGAATGGGAATGCTCTCGGTCGTAAGTCGAGGGGATATGCTTCGAAAAGTGAACTTTTCAAAATCAGTTATCGTTTTTTCAGTTGCTGTCAACGCTTTTATTAATTTGATGATTTCACTTGCAGTGGTGACTGTCTTTGCCTTCATCAATGGCGTTCAGATGTCATGGACAGTTATTTTTGTCGTTCCACTCTTATTAGAGCTTATTCTTTTTACTACAGGGATTTCCTTTATGCTCGCGACATTTTTTGTCTATTTTAGAGATTTGGGGCCTATTTGGGAAGTTGTCATGCAAGCTGGGTTTTATGGTACGCCGATTATTTATCCAATTACTCAGATTTCAACCAATCATCTTACCGTAGCAAAATTTCAAATGTTGAACCCAATGGCACAAATTATTCAAGATATGCGTTACGTGTTAACCTTTAGTAATAATACGAATCCGACCTTATGGCAACTTTGGGATAATTCATTCGTAATTGCTATCCCTTATGTTCTTTCCGTCCTTGTTTTTGGTTTAGGATTGTGGGTATTCAATAAAAATTCGAATAAATTTGCGGAAATTGTTTAAGGAGGAAAGAATGTCAGAAGTAGCAGTAAAAATAGATCATGTAAGTAAATACTTCCGCCTCCCAACTGAAGCAAGTACGAGTCTACGTACAACTTTGGTCAATCGCATGCGAGGCATTAAAGGATATAAGGAACAACATGTTCTCAAAGATATTGACTTTACCGTTGAAAAAGGTGACTTTTTTGGAATTGTTGGTCGTAACGGTTCAGGAAAATCAACACTTTTAAAGATTATCTCTCAAATATATACACCAGAAAAAGGAACAGTTACCGTTAATGGAAAACTGGTCAGTTTTATTGAGCTTGGCGTCGGCTTTAACCCAGAACTTACAGGTAAAGAAAATGTTTATCTTAATGGCGCAATGCTTGGCTTTTCTACCGAAGAGATCGATCAGATGTATGATGATATCGTGGAATTTTCTGAACTCCATGAATTTATGAATCAAAAGTTAAAGAACTACTCAAGTGGAATGCAAGTGAGATTGGCCTTTTCAGTCGCAATCAAGGCTAAAGGTGATGTACTTGTTCTTGACGAAGTACTTGCTGTGGGAGATGAAGCCTTTCAACGTAAATGTAACGATTATTTCTTAGAACGCAAAGCTTCAGGTAAAACAACGATTTTAGTTACTCACGATATGAATGCCGTGCAAAAATATTGTAATAAAGCTGTTTATATTAAAGAGGGCATTGTTGAAAAAGGTAATATTCAGGATATCACCAATAAATATTCTGAAGATAATCTTGCAAGAAATAACACTTCCGTTGGAGAAGAAGAAACTGTTGCCGCAAAGATTGCAATTGAACCAGTATCTCCTCTTTCGCTTTCAAAACCAGAAGATAAGTTTGTTGGAAAATTAAATGTACAACTTTTTGATGAAACATTGGATAAATCAGATTTATTTATTTCTTACAGCCTTCACGATGTAAAACGTGGTGGAATAATCTACGATAGTGGTTCAATGCCAATACACACAGTAGACACTATTGAAATCCCGATGGAGAATTTTCACAATACCGAATTCGGCTTAGTTGCAACAATCCGGATGAAACGGCGTGTAGCAGAGGATGGGTTCATTGAAACTGAGCTTCTGACTGCCTCGCCGTTACTTAGCTTTGTTTATCGTGATTCTTCAGACAAACGCACTTATGGACTTTTAAAAGAAATCAAATGATCCCAAAAAAGAAAATCAAACTGTATTCATGGAAAGCACCTGGAGGCAGGCCTAACTTTGGGGATGAACTTGGCCCGGAAATTATCCAAAACCTATTCTCTTACCTTGAAGTGGTTTATGAACCAGATATCAGAAAAGCAGATCTGCTCTCTGTTGGGAGCCTTTTACATATTTTACTTGATTTAGAGTATAATCGCCCAACGAAAAAGGTACATATTTGGGGCACTGGTACAATCTATCCACTTCAGGCAGAAGTGGGGTCAATCAAGGAAACATATCCTTTGCACAACTTTTCAGAGCTTAATTTTTCGAAACTAAAATTTTATGCAGTACGTGGAAAGCTTACGCAAGAAGATTTGAAGCTCCCACCCCTTCCACTAGGTGATCCAGGACTTCTTGTTAATAAAGTTTACCAAGAAAGCCCCAATAAAGAAGATAAAATAGGAATCATTCCTCATTTTGAGGAAGCAGACTACCCTTTTATTCAAAAATTGGCTGCAGATCCAAGATTTAAAATTATTGATGTATTGCGTGCACCGCAAGCAGTAATCACTGACATCACCTCTTGTAAACTTGTTTTTTCTTCCTCACTTCATGGATTAATCGTTGCTGACAGTTTCAAGATTCCTAATCTACATATGAATCTCTCAGACCGTCTGGTTGGGGGAGATTTCAAATTTGAAGATTATTATTCAGCAATAGGAAAAGAGCATAAGTTGGCAGACTTGGACTTGATGTTGAATCAAGATTACCAAGAACAACAAATTGCAGCATACTTCCCTATTCAAGGCCTTGAAGAAAAACAGCAAGCCTTATTAAAAGCCTTCCCCTATAGAAGAACAAACTATATTTATTCATTATTAGCTAAACTAAAAATCATTTCATAAGGAGAAAAAAATGAACACGACGGACAATAGAAAATTAAAACTCCCTGCAGAGAAATTCTTTATCATCGTTGTGCTCATTTTTGGTGCATTCTCAACATTTCTCACACCTCCGATGACGACTGGTGATGAAGGCTATCATCTTAGTTATGCTTATAATCAATTCTCGGCTAATCATCCAAAGGTTATGGTAACGCCGAACCTTCGAATTATAGAGAATGAGGCGATTGGTGGTTCTACAGGTAGTACAGCAAATATCAGTATTAAGGATACTATTTTCAAAAAAGTGGATTTAGAGAATGATGGTATTCGCTTCAATTTCACGAATAATGGAAATAGTTTTGTCCCCATTAATTTTATGCATCTCCCAGCGTCCATAGGTGTGTTAATCGCCCGTCTTATCTATCCAAGCATTGGTGTGATGGACTATGGTGGTAGACTTGCTAATCTCCTGTTTTTCGCTCTTTGCTTTTACTTTATTATCAAGAAAAGTAATCAGGGTAAGTGGTTGCTCGTGATGCTCTTTACTGTTCCTTACCTTATGAAGATTGCAAGTCCAAGTTACGATATCTTTAGTTTTATTGTCTTTGCAATGTTTACGCTCAACTTTTTAGAGTTAACACAAATCAAGAATTTTAAAGAGTTGAGTAAAAAGCAAAAAATTTATAGTTTAGCGACTATCTTGTTGCTCTTTTTAGCGAAGAAAAATTATGTTTTCTCTCTCTTTGCCCTTATTGGACTACCAATGGTCTATAAACCTGTTGTTACCACGATTAAGAAAATGAAGAAACACACAATAATTGTGTTATCTACATTAATTGTTGCCTTGGTTATCGCAGGACTTGTTCTTTTCAACGAAAAACTTGGCTTAATTCATTTTGGAAAAGTATTTTTTAATAACTATTTAAATTTTGCAACTATGGGCCCTAACGCACGAAGAATGTGGATGATTACTCCAATGAATCTTCCAGACTTTTTCAATATCATATGGATTTTATTATTCTGCTGGGTTGCTATGGGGGAGTTCAGACGTGTGTATCCTAAATGGACAGTATGGAGCTCAGGAATGACTTATTTTATTAACTGGATTGGTATTTTCGCAGGCTTCTATATTGGTCAGAGAGCGCTCTCGACCTTCGATGAACTCTCTGGTCGCTATCTCCAGCCCCTGATTATTTTCTTCCTTCCAGCATTACAAAACTTGGGCGCAAAGTATAATATCCAACTTTCAGAACGAACAGTCGCAAATATTGCAAAAGTCTCTACAATTACGATAATGGTTCTTTATTTATTTATCGTTTTCTATCGAGGATTTATTCTAAGAGTAAAACCGACAGGAGTTGTTTAAAAAGGAGTAAAAACCCCCATGAATGATAAGGTTTCTGTTGTAGTCACTTGCTACAATCATGAAAAATATATTGCAAAATGTATCAAAAGTATCTTTGAACAAACGTATCAAAATATTGAGCTTATTGTCTTTAACGATGGTTCTACAGATCGTTCGGGAGAGATTATCTCTTCGTTACTTCTAGAATCTCCTTTTAAAGAAACAAAATACTTTTCAGGCGCGAATCAAGGTGTAGTAAAAGTTAGAAATGCGGCCCTAGAACAAATAACAGGTGAGTACTTGTTGTTTGTGGATAGTGATAATTTTTTGAGCAAGGATTATGTTGAGATCCTGCTCAAAGAAGCCAAAAAACATGGCGATGCTGATATTGCTTACTGCCAGCTTTGGGATTTTGAAAAGAAGCGTAATATTTTACACGACAATCTCGACTTTATTTTAGAAGATGAGCTGGTACAAAATGTTATCGATATGTCTTCTTTGGTTAAAACAACAGCTATAAAAAGCGCAAAATTTGATGAAAATTTAAAAAGCTTAGAAGATTATGATTTTTGGCTTAATTTAATTCTTAAGAACGGAGCGAAAGCTTTTTTTGTAAGAGAAACGAAGTTAAACTACAGAGTTTTAGATGCTTCTCGAAGTCAAAGAGATGATCTCAATCGCTATTTCGAAGATTATCTTTATATTTTGAAGAAGTATAAGCCACTACTAGGAGACAAGTATGAACAGGCGATTAAGCAAAGTCTCATCTCAACTTCTCATAATTTTAGAGAGATGAATAGATTGGCAGAAGAGCGTCTTCTTTTAATACGTGATTTAGAGAAAGTATTGCATTATAATGAGCAACAACTTCAAGTTAAAGAGGAACAACTCCAAAATCTTATCCAGTCAAGAAGCTATAAATTAGGGAATCTTATTATACACAATACGAAGCGTACGCTCTTTGTCTTAAAAAGACCTAAGCTATTATTAAAAGCTCCTCGAAAAATTTACCGCAAATTATCTTTAAATTTTCATCCGCTTCTCGAAATGAGGAAAGCTCTGCTTCGTCCTTTACGCAATAAAGCGCGTGCGAAAAACAACTACCACAATCCGAAACGTGCACTTGTTTACGTAGTGTATGCAGATGGTAAAAAACTTCAAGAATACAAAATCATCTTCTTGGAAGCACTTGCTAAACTGTCCCACGAGATTATTATTGTGGTCAATGGTTCTCTCATTCCAGAAGATAAGACGATTTTGGAAACTTATGGTCGCGTAGACATTCGTCCCAACAAAGGCTACGACACAGCAGCGTTTAGACATGGTATTCTTGCTTTCGCAAATGAATCACTTTCACATTTTGATGAGCTGTTACTCGTCAATGATACCAATGTGGGTCCTTTTATTGATTTAGAAAAAATCTTTGAAAAAATGGCTTCACAAAAACTGGATTTTTGGGGAATGTCATATGGTGAACCTCAACCAGATATTACCGGTTATAATAAATATAAAACCATTCCGATTCATCTTCAGTCTTATTTCCTCGTCATTGAGAAAAGTATGTTCACTTACTCTGGCTTTATAAAGTACTGGGAAAATATGAATGACACGGATTCTAGAGATAAAGCTATTGGTAAACATGAAACAGTATTCACAAAGCATTTTGAATATTTAGGGTTTAAACACGGTGCAGTGAGCAACAATAATAGTGACAGTGCAATGTATATTCATCCATTGACGATGTTAAAAGATTTTGATGTTCCTCTTGTAAAATATACAGCATTTTCAAATTATAGTGATGATAAGTTTTTATGGCAAGGCATTTCCAGAAAAACACAAGTTCCAGAATTGATTGAATACATTAAAACCAATACAACTTACCCTGCCCATGTTATTGATAAGATGATGGAGGATATCAAAACTAGTGCGCCTAAGGAGCATATTTTAATTATTGATGGTGTGGAAAATGCTATCCCGCAATGTACACGCTATCGGGTTGAAAATAAAGCGGCACAGTTAAGGGAGCTTGGCTATGATGTGTTGACAGTCAATGCTTCGGCTTTTAAAATGAGTGATGCAGAGAATGCGAGCCATATTGTTATCTATCGTACCGGTTACTCGGAAGTACTCGAACAACTCTGTCATCTTGCAAAAAAACACAATAAGCCAGTCTATTATGACATTGATGATCTTGTTATTGATACCAAATATACTGATTTATTGGCTTATACGCAAGGACTTTCAGAGGTCGATAAGTATAATTATGACAGTAGTGTAAAATCTTATGGGAAAATGATGGCCTTATGCGACATTGTCGTTACAACCACACAAACCTTAAAAGAAGAGCTTGAAAATTATAGTTCTGAGGTGATAATTAACAGAAATCTTGCTAGTGAAGAATTGGTAAGATTAAGTCAAGAAACGCTCAAGGATTATACACAAGTTTCTTCGAAAATTAAGATAGGATATTTTTCTGGCTCAATCACACACAATGAAAATTTTGAGATGATTAAACCTGCAATCATGCAAATTCTAGAAAAATACCCACATGTAGAACTGCATTTGGTCGGCTATATTGACCTTCCACAGGACTTGAAAAAATACACAGAGCAAATCATAATGAATGACTATGTGGATTGGAAAGAGCTCCCTAGATTAATTAGCCAAATGGATATCAACTTAGCACCTTTGGTTGATAGTGTTTTCAATCGTGCAAAATCAGAGATTAAATGGCTCGAAGCAGCGCTTGTGAAAGTACCTACTGTAGCTAGTTATTTGGGATCATTTGAAGAAATGGTAAAAAATGATGAAACAGGAATCTTGGCCCAACCCGACGAATGGTATGAAAAACTGGAAACACTTATTGAAAATCCAAGCAAACGACAAATGATTGCAGAAAATGCCTATCATTTTGTTTTGGAGAATTGTACAATTAAAGAGCACACGGATGAATTTACAAAGAGCATAAGTATCTAAAAAATTTGTAGATATGACTTTAGGGAAGAATCATACTTTTCTAATTTGTCTTTTTTGACAGTGTGTCTTTGCTTATTGGCGAACAACAAGTATCACACTTTAAAGGATAAGGAAACAATAATGAAAAAATTTTTATTTGTCTCTCCGACAGGGACTCTTGACAATGGAGCTGAAATTTCAATTTTTTATCTGATGATGATGCTTGTACAACGCGGGAACACAGTGATTAATGTTGTGCCAGATTATCCAGGAGTAGATAAGACAGCCTATAAACATAAATTTGATAGCTCGGGTATCGAGACATATTTTCTTCCCGCAGGAAAATGGTGGTGGGAGGATGCTCCAGGTGGCCTTCCGGAAGATGAGAAGGTTCGTGCTTTCTATTATCGGGAAAATATCGCCCAAATTAGAAAACTCATTCAAGAAAATAATATTGATCTCGTGGTTACCAATACAGTCAATATGTTTCAAGGGGCTGTTGCCGCAGCCTGTGAATCAATACCACATTTCTGGTTAATTCACGAATTTCCCGAAAATGAATTTGCCTATTACAGAGATAAGATAGATTTTATTGAAGAGTATTCAGATGAAATTTATAGTGTAACTGGTCTTCTGAACCAGAATCTGAATACTCTATTTCAGAACAAAGAAATCAAAAATTTTATTCCTTACAGCGAAGTGGATATCTCACCTTTGAAAAAAGGAGAAAAAATCCGTTTTGTCTCTGTCGGTCGCTTGACAGAGCGCAAAAACCAAATGGAGCTTTTACAAGCTTATCATAAGTCTGGAAAGACAGATGTGGAGCTTCTTTTGGTTGGCGCTCAAGATGAGGATTATAAAACTAAGTGCTTGAGTTACATCAAGAAGCATAACCTGAAGAATGTGAAGTTAACTGGCCACCTTGAACAGCCTTGGGAAGTACTCACAGACAAAGATATCTTTGTGAGCTCCTCAGCTCTAGAAACCTTTGGTTTGGTCTATATCGAGGCTTTACTCAAAGGCTTGCCCGTAATAATCTCGGATAATCCAGGCTATGAATCTGCATATAACATCTTCCAAGAAGGTGAAAAATATCATCTCGGAAATATTGAAGAATTATCTGAAATATTATCAAGAAGTTTAACGGATTTTGAGGCAAAAAAGGAACACAGTATCAATAAAATTCCGGAAGTTCGGGAAAAATATTCTTTAGAATTTGTTTACAAAGAGTTTATTGAAAGTGCAGAGATGGTACAAGGTAATAGCAAAAAAATTCTACGACATATAGAAAATTTGGTCACTTTGAATACGGAACGTTCAAATCCACCGAGCTCGAAAATAAAAAGAATCGTTAAAAAGGTTCTTTTGAAAATTAAGAAATGATAACGATGAATATAACTATTTCTTTAGTAGCTTATGCACAAAAATTCACAGAAACTGAATCTTTCGAGTCACTCCTTAGGATGAGTGACATTATCAAAAACAAGCTTAATATCATTGTTTTTGATAATGGAAGTACGGACTATTCCGATGTCGCTCTACCTTCTGGTTTTCATTCACTCACCTATATCTATAATAAGGACAATGTGGAGCGTGGGACACGCATAGCATACGAGACTTCTCTCACTCACTCTAATGATGAATGGCTGATGCTACTCGATGATGATACCTCCCTTACAGAAGACTATCTGAGTCTTTTGCTTGCTGAATTAGGAAGTAAGATCAGAGACACAGAGATTGTTGCCTACTGTGCAAAAATATACGATGGTGTAACACAGATTTCCCCAACGGCAAGTGAAACGTTGGATATGCTCTTATTTCCAAAGGAAGCAGGAGTCTACAAACAAGATATATCAGGCATTTCTAGTACTTTAACGCTGAGAAAAGCTTTTATCGAAGATATAGGGGGCTTTTCTAAAGAGTTTCCCCTCGATTATTTAGATCACTGGCTGTTTTCTCAGATTATCTTTAACCAAAAAAAGGTGGAAGTCTTAAACTGTCAATTAAATCATCAACTCTCAGTGCAAGACTTGTCGAGTTTGTCAGAGGAGAGATTTTATAGCATTTTTAGCAGTGAATACAGGTTCTATAAAGCCTATAAGCCGGAGTTGTTCTGTCAACTTAATAAAAAATATGTTAAAATGGTTCTAAAAGGTTTTTTGAAAAGAGATTCTGGAATCAGATGGAAGAGCTTGATTAAAGTGATGTTAAAAGTAAAAACCAACAAACCCGAGGGTAAGAGAGGACTTGAATAAAGTTGATTAATGAAGCAAAAATTCTTCTAATCATTCCTGCGTATAACGAGGGAGAAGGCATTGCAGAGAACATACGAAAAGTAGAGCAGTATAGAGCAAGCTCTCCTTATAATTTAGATTATGTGGTCATTAATGATGGCTCTACAGATAATGAAGAAGAGGTTTTAAGAGAGAACAATATTAATCATGTTGAGCTTATTCAAAATCTAGGTATTGGTGGTGCTGTGCAAACAGGCTATATGTATGCAGATGAAAATGGTTATGACATTGCAGTGCAGTTTGATGGAGATGGGCAACATGATATTGAATCGCTTCCTCAACTTGTCGATCCAATTATAAATAACGAAGCAGATTTTACTGTTGGTTCTAGGTTCCTTGATGATAGTAATTCAGAATTCAAATCTTCAAGAACACGGCAAATTGGGATTAAAGTTCTTTCAGCTTTGATTCGTTTGACTTCAAATATTCGTATAATGGATGTTACTAGTGGCTACCGTGCAGGTAATCGTAAAGTTATCGAACAATTTGTGAAGAGATATCCACGTCAATATCCCGAGCCAGAAAGTTATATGCATCTTTTTGCGAAAAATATTCGGGTGAAAGAAGTTGGCGTGAGAATGTTTGAACGTACCACAGGAACATCCAGTATAAATCTTTTAAAAGGTGTGAACTATATGATTAGCGTTTCGCTCGCTGTCCTTGTATCATCGATGATTGGGAAGGAGAAAAATTAATGCCCATTCAATTACGCGTCTTAGCAATTATTTTCTCAATTATCTTTTTTATTTATGTTATTCAACTTATAAAAAAAGATAAAGCTGAGATACGCCATATGCTCAAATGGTTCATACTTGCAATAATTATTTTATTTGGTGCGCTTTTCCCTGAATTAGGAAGTAGCATTGCCCATTTTATGGGGATACAGACTTTAACATCTTTGGCTTTATTTATATTAGTGAGTTTGTTGCTTTTTATATCTTTGAAGTATCAAATGTCACTTATCTCCGCGGAAAAGCAGATTAAAAATTTAGTTCAAGAAACGTCGTTACTGAAGAAGAAAGTGGAAGAAGTAGAAAATAAGAATGATTCAAAACAATAATATCTTAATAACGGGAGGAGCAGGTTTTATTGGTTCCTCTCTAGCAAATAAGCTTATTCCCAATAACAAAGTTATGGTCATTGATGATCTCTCGATGGGAAGTTTCTCTAACCTAGATAATTCGATTAATTTAACAAAAATCGAGGGATCTGTAACGGATAAATCTTTGCTTGAAAACATTCTTGGGGAAAATGATTTTGATTATATTTTCCATTTAGCAGCAGTAGCATCTGTAGCAGATTCTGTCGCTCGTCCCTATGAAACTCATCAAGTTAACTTTGATAGTACGATGACGATTTTAGAAATACTTCGAAGAAATAAAAAGTCATTGAAACGTCTAATTTTTTCTTCAAGTGCTGCGGTCTATGGGGATGAACCAACTCTACCTAAACAAGAAGAAAGTGTGATTCGCCCTTTAACACCTTATGCAGTGGATAAGTTTGCTTCAGAGAAAATGGCGATGGTTTATAATAATTTATATAAAATTCCAGTCAGTGCGACACGATTTTTTAATGTTTATGGCCCAAACCAAAATCCTAGTTCCCCTTATTCGGGCTTTATTTCGATTTTAGTTGATCGTTTAAAAAGAAGAGCTCCCTTGACAATTTTTGGTGACGGTGAGCAGGCGCGCGACTTTGTTTATATTGATGATGTTCTTCAAGCGCTGATTCTGATTGCGACATCAGATAAGTCTTTAGGGGAAGTTTATAATGTTGGAACTGGGACAAAAACTACTCTGAATGATTTAATTCTCTTGGCTCAAAGAAATTTAAACAAAAAATTAGATGTGGAGTATGTAGAGCCCAGAGAAGGTGATATCAAGCTTTCGATTAGTAGTATTCAAAAGTTAAAAAAAATAGGATACAGTCCAAAATATAATCTCGAAAGTGGCATGAAGAAGTACTTAGATTATGAATTTCATAATTAAAAAGTGATTTTAAATCGGAGACACCCTAGTAGTTTAAAATCTTTTTGTTTCTTTTTTGCTCAAATTCTTAATAGATATTAATAATATCTATTATCTTTTTGGAACTATAATTATTTAATAAATCAAGAAAAAAGTAGAAAGATGAAGAAGTTTAAGAAATGTTCATATATATTATACTATTTGAAGTTTTTTCTTATTTAGGTAGATAGTATATTACCTGTATATTGAGCATTCCGATTCTATAATTTTTAGTTTTAATGATAGTTGGCAGATTCATTACTTAGGTATTTCGAAGTATTAAATGGTTCTAATTTTACGATAAAAATATATGTAAGTTTAATTTTGGGTTTTTGTGATTGAAAGAGACGTGATTAAGTACTTAAATTACGAATATTTTTATACATCAGAAAATTTGTTTTTTTAACAATAAAAGGAAAGGTTAGGCCTATTTTTTATGCCAAACACACAATTTGCACATACTTTTGTTATTTGTGCATATCAAGATTCACCATACTTAGAGAAATGTATTAAGTCATTATTATCACAGTCTTCGGTGAGAGAACAAAAATCAAAAATTATTCTCTACACCTCAACTCCCACGAGTTTAATGATTAAGACGGCTGAAAATTATAGTATTGAATATTTTGTAGGAACAGGTGGAAGTATTGGTGCCGATTGGAATGGTGCCTTATCTTTTGTACAGACAAAATATGCGACCATCGCTCACCAAGATGATACTTATGAGCCGGAGTATGGAACCAAGATTATTCAAGCTTTCCAAAAACAAGAAGATTTAAATATTGTTTTCTCTGATTACTATGAGATTGATGAAAATGATAATCTCAGAAAACGAAATATTAATTTAAAAATTAAAACTTTTGGCCTACGTCTACTTTCTCTATTTAAGAATAAGTCATATCAACGTAGAGTTTATTCTTTTGGCAACTTTATTTGCTGTCCTGCTGTCTCCTATAATATGGAACGTCTGAGTGATTTTAAGTTCAATGAAGAACTTCGAATGGCTTTAGATTGGGATGCTTGGGAGCGAATTATGCGTCGACCAGGTTATATCAAATATTTGCCAGAAAGGTTAATGGCTCATCGTATTCACAGTGATTCAGAAACAAGTGCAAATACTATTGACAAAAATAGAGAAAAAGAAGAGTATGATATGTTTCGTCGATACTGGGGTGAGAATATGACTCAGCTTCTTATGAAAATTTATGTGAATAATCAAAAAGGAAATATTTAGAAATGAAGAAAATAACTTTTGCTGTTGGAGATTTACGCATGGGTGGCTCTATGCGAGTACAAAGCGTAATTGCTAATAATTTGAATAGAAAAAAATTCGATATTACTTTTTTTTCTATGAGAAAAGTTGAAAGCTATTTTCATGTAGAACCAGAAATTATTTTTGCAAAAAATGCCATGACTCACAGCCAATTTCGAAGCATACTTATTAAAACTGGTATTCAAAAATATATTTTGAGGCAGCCTGTTGATATGACAGTCATACCAAATCCTAGTATGGTTAAGGATTTGGTGGACTATGTTAAAGAAAATAATATAGAAACGGTGGTTTTAGTTGAGCAGTGGGCTGTAGTAGCGCAAGAATTAAAAGAGCAACTACCAGATGTTAAATTGATTTCGTGGTTACATTTCAATGTTACAATGTATAAAACTTTTTTGTATGGGAAAAGTTATAGTAGATTAGTGAATAGTTATAAGTATTCTGATTTGATATGTGTCTTAACTGAGGAAGATAGATTAACTTTAAATGGTATGGGCCTTGAAAAAGTAAGGGTAATGCATAATCCATTAACAATTGAATCTCATACAGAGAAAGCTAATTTAAAAAGTAATAAAATTAGTTTTGTGGGAAGGATTGATTATCATACTAAAGGTTTGGACTATTTGCTAGATATTGCTGAAGAACTGGAAGATAATTGGAGCATTCAAGTTGCAGGGAAAGGTCTGTTTTTTGAAGAAAAACGCTTTGCTTATGAAATAAAAAAGAGAAAGCTAAATAAAAAAATTCAATGGCATGGTGCTAAAAGTGGAAATGATTTAAAAAAACATTTTCAAGATAGTTCCATATTTATTAGTACAAGCCGCTTTGAAGGATTCCCACTGGTTTTTGCTGAGGCAATGAGTTTTGGCTTACCAGTTATAGCCATGAAAAATTCAGGTTCAGCTGAAGTTTTGAATAAAGGTGAGTATGGAGTTTTGGTGAAGCAAGGAGACGTTGCAGAGTTTGTAGTTAAGTTGAAACAATTTCAAAATTCACCAGATTTAAAAACCAAGTATGGGAAACTTTCGAAGGAAAGATCAGATATGTTTAGTGTAGAAAAGATTATATCTATTTGGGAAGAAATTCTTCAATAGTTAAATGTGTTCGGAAAAGGTCATGTTTTCGTTTAAATAGAATATAGAAGTTTAAGTGAAATTGTAAGAGAACACCTTATGATGAATAAATAAGTAGATATGTTTCATAATTGATTTTCTGAATTTTTAAAGTTAATATACAGAGAGTATGGCAGAAGATTAAGTTAGAAAAATAGTTAAGAGAGTAATAGGAGTTGAAGATGGCTGATAAGATAGATTTTGTGATTACTTATTTAGATGGAGCAGATCCAGAATGGATAAAAGAGAGAAATTATTATCGTGAAAAAATTCAAGGAGTTGTAACACAAGAAAATGGCGATAGCAGGTATAGAAATATGGACAACTTTCACTTTCTTTTACGCTCTATTGAGAAATTCGCTCCTTGGGTGAATAAGATTCATATTGTGACTTGGGGACATATTCCAGAATGGTTGAATACAGAAAATCCCAAAATTAATATTGTTAATCACCGAGATTTTATACCAGAAGAATACCTCCCAACTTTTAATACAAATCCAATTGAGTTGAATTTTGATAGAATTCCAGGTCTTGCGGAGCAATTTGTTAATTTTAACGATGATATGTTTTTGAATGCACCAACTCAACCTACTGATTTTTTTGAAAATGGTCTTCCAAAATTACAAATTATGCATGCTCCTTTTATGCCAACTCTGGCGCTGTTTGCCAATAATATTTTAGCTGTAAATAAGGTTGCTGATACAAAATGGTTGATAAATCCTAAGATGTTTTCATTGAAGAATGGGCTATTTGCTGCATTATCAAATCTGTATTTGTTACCAATTTTAAAATTTTACGGAAAATTTCTAGGTTTTAGAGCGGACCATCTTACTCTTCCACTGACAAAAACGATATATCGTGAATTTAGAGAGGCATTACCAGAATACTTTGATTTTGTGAGTAAGGGGAAATTTAGAAATTCACAAGATGTGAGAGGAATTTCTAACTGGGCGATTGCAGATTATGCACGTGCAACAAATCAATTCGAACCAATGAATTCTTTTAAATTTGGGAGCCTAGTTAATTTAGGAAAAGATGTTGATTTTGAAAAATTATTTAAATCAAAATATAAAGTACTTTGTCTAGAAGACGGAGATTTTGTAGCTGAAGAAGATTTTGATGATATTGTAAACAAAATGAATACTGCTTTTACAAATAAGTTACCTAATAAGAGTGGTTTTGAGAAATAAATATTAGATAGGATGGTACGTTGTAGTGTTTTTTATAAACATTTTCAACTAATAAAGAGATGAAATTTGTTAAGAATATGCTGTATAGTACAGTCTATCAAATGTTAAGCATAATTGTCCCCCTGATTACAACTCCTTATGTTTCTAGGGTTCTTGGAGCCACAGGGATAGGGATAAATGCTTATACTTACTCTATTGTGATGTATTTCGTGTTAGCGGGCGGGTTAGGTATTCAGTTGTATGGGAATCGAGAGATTGCCTATAATCAAAGAAATATTGAAGAAAAAAGTAAGGTCTTTTATGAATTGGTTATTTTAAAGTTTATAGCCATATTCATTGCTTCTATACCTTATTTGATTTTTTCAATGTATCAAGGAGACTTGAAGATTTATTTCATGCTTCAAGGTCTTGCATTATTAGGTTCAGCATTAGATATTTCTTGGTATTTCATGGGTGTAGAGAATTTTCGGATACTAGTTGTAAGAAATACGATTGCTCGTTTACTCCTCCTTATCTTAACATTTGTACTAGTTAAAACAGCAGATGATTTATGGATATATATTCTCTTAACCATGTTAGCTCCCCTGTTAGGTAATCTTACTGTTTGGCCGTTTTTAAAAAAAGAATTTGTTCCTGTAAAATTTAGAGAACTTAATATCCTAAGGCACTTAAAACCTACCCTACTACTCTTTTTACCACAAATAACGATGATGATTTATCTGTCCTTAAATAAAACAATGCTAGGAATTATGGATGGTGTTGTGAGTGCTGGCTATTATAGCCAGTCGGATATGATTATTCGTACAGCTTTTACTTTAGTTTCTAGCTTTGCTTCGGCTTTCTTGCCCCGCTTATCGAGTCTTTTTTCGGAAAAAAGACATTCTGAGATTAAAAGTTTAACTTTAAAGTCCTTTAATTTAAGTGCAACATTATCTATTTTAATCATGGCAGGGATTATGGGGGTTTCACAAACATTTGCGGTATTTTTCTTTGGGAAAGATTTTGAAGAAGTTGGCTCTTTGATGTTTGTTCAAAGTATAATGATCCTCTTTGTCGGGATAGCTGTAGTTGCTGGTAATCAATATTTATTAGCTTCAAATCGAACAAAAGAATACACGGTATCTGTTTCTATTGGCCTAGTGGTTAACGTTATTTTTAATTTTATTATGATTCCTCTTTTTGGAGTGATGGGCGCAGTAATAACAACCGTGTTAACTGAATTAGCTGTGGTTCTCTATCAGTTATGGTCAATACGCGATGTTTTTTCTTTGAGGGAAATACTGCATGGCTTTTGGAAGTATCTTCTTGCGGGCTTAGCGACCTTTTTTGTTGTATTTAATTTAGGCCAGTTGATGAATGTAAGTGTGATAAACTATATTATTCAAACGGTGCTCGGAACAAGTATGTATGCTCTAATTGTGTGGCTACTAAAAGCTCCAATTATTGCTGACATCAAGAGTATCATTCGTCTAAGAAAGAAAAATTAGAAATTTAAAATTAGTATTACTGAAGTAAATCACTAAATAGATATAGGATGAAAAGTATAGATGGAATATGTATCTAAAAATTTAAGGAAGTTATCGAAACAAAATTTGCCTGTTCATAAAATTTATATCGTGCTGGCATTGTTGTTTGGTATTATTTTTTCGATAGCTATGCCTATTTTTCATGAGCAAGATGGACAATATCATTTTGCAGCTTCGAGTGCTATGGTTGATCTTCCTGTAAACCTTTCCAATTATGGTGAATATGTTGTGGGATCAGGTATGGATAATCAAAAGCAATTTTATCAGAACGGGACTCACTTTCAACAATTCTATTTGCAAAAAGTTCAAATTATTCCACAAGAGGATGTTCCTCGAAAAATAAATGCTCTTAGTAGTAAATTTAACTATGATTATATGGGACACATTATTCCTGCATTGGGGGTTTGGGTAGGGTATCATATTTATCCCTCTCTTGGAGTAATGACAGTTGTTGCTCGCTTATTTAATCTTATAGTATGTGCTACGATGATGTTTTTCATTATTAAATGGGTAAAAAAAGGTAAACTTCTTTTTGCTTGTGTAATGTTGAGTCCGGTAGCAATTATTTCTTTTGCTAGCTTGTCTTATGATGCTATTAATTTTGTTTGGGTTGCATTTCTCATAGCTTATATGATAAATATGTCACTTAGATCTAAGTTAGTATTGAGGAAAGAGCTACCCATACTTGCAGTTTTAGGTGTGACCAGCGTTTTGTGGTTTAAAACAAATTTTCTTTTGTTGTTTGCCATGCCAGCCATTATCCTTGTTAATTATTTAATCTCTAATTATTATGGAGATGATGCTGTGCGTCAGAAGAGTAAATATAGAGTGATAGCAGTTGTTTTTTTTCTGACTTTTATAGTTGGAAGTGGTGCTTTCTATTATTGGACACATAGTAATGGAGGTGTGCGCTATGTTGTTTCAAGACTTTGGGCATCATTTGGTATTCTTAGTACTCCGACATCGAGTCAAGTTAGCCAAACACTCTTAGCCCAGACTAACAGAATGACAAATGGTATACCTTTTTGGATAGCAGGGGTTTGGTTCGCTTTATTAATATGTATTCTATTAGTTGAAGATAAGTATGTGAAATCAAAAGTGATTTCATTTGGAGCATTGGGAGTGTTTGGCATTTCTATTTTAGTTGTATATATGGCTTTTATTTCTTACAATAATGCGATATCAGGCCAAATTTATGGTGTACAAGGGAGGTACTTTACTCCTGTACTATTACTTCTTTCTCTTTTTATGGGAAATGAGGCATTTAAATTAAAAATAAAGCCGAAGAGAATAGTGGTTGTTCTTATGATAATTATTGTTATTATTTCAAATACACTGATTGTTACCAATACGTTGTCAAACATGCATGGATTATTTATTGATATGAGAGGATAAACAGATGACATTTTATAAAAATAAAAATTACATCAAAGTATTTTCTCTTTTGTTTGTAATGCTAATCAGCGTTTATTCAGGAAAGAGCACTTATGCCACAGAGGCAGATAATGGAGAGGTAACTTTCAATATCTCAGCCACCCAGCAAGGAGAACCAGCTGCATCTTCAAGTATTGCATATGAAAATATTCAAACAGCTTATGAAAATATAATGAAGGGGAATATTCCTAATGAACTAGAAAAAAGTGTTATTTGGAATACATCTTTGACCAATAAGGAAAATTTTATTAACTTAGGCGATGGATTAAGAGTGGGACAGGGAATAACGCATTCTTCTGAAGAAGCAAAAAAAATAATACAAATATTATTTCAGTCTAACTTTGATATTTTTCAATTTCTTAATGGTTCCTCCCATAAAACTATGAGTGATATAAAATCCCTCATAACTGATGAGAATGGAAAAGGTTCTGCACAAGCTGAAAGGGGACTTCTTGCGGTTATCAGTAATGCTATGATTATTAGTTTTGTAGACTTAGCTTCTAATAATCAAAATATATCTGTTGATTTGGATGGTACTAGCAGCGGTATCTCGTTAGAGTTTACAGGGATACCTGAAAATTCTCAGAACGCCTCTGGAGCTTACATTTTAGAGAACAATCAAAAGATTGGCTATAAAATAACAATCTCAAAAGATTTGCTTAAGGAAAGCGAGCAAGTATTTAGTATCCAAACTCCACCAAACGTAGTTATTGATAGCTCCTCAGTTCCACTGCAAAAAAAATCTTTATTACCTTCAGTGATACCAGAGGCTTATTATCAAGGGCTAACTGTGACTAGTGATAATTATGAGCTGCTCCAACAACAAGTATTTTCTATGACTTCTGAGAAGTTGAAGAGTACTTATACTAACGAAAATTACTATACATTACCTCGAAGTGATGAAGATATTACGATTACAGGGACACTATCAGTATCACCAAATGTACCAGAAGAAGTAAACTTCTTGTTTAATACATTACCACTTACTGCTCAGTTGAATTTACATAATTTTAACATGCAAGACGGTTCAAATGTTAAACAACCTTCAAGTTTTCAAATTACTGTTCAAGTAGGAGAAGGAGTTGGTGCGGCAAGTATAATATCTGCTCCTCTGAGTTCTGCAGGTATAAACTTCGTTATGATTGATGGTGAAAAAAATAAACTTATCAGTGGTGCTCAATATGTGTTGGGTAAAAAAGAAGCTGATAAATATTATATTTCCTCTGATAAAGGCTGGAAGGAAGTTGAACAAAGCAACCTTTCGCATCTTAATCTTGATGATTATATTCTACTGAGTGGTGGCAATATTTATAACTTAGATGATAATCAAGCGATACCAATGGCTGTTAATTCACAAAATTGGGATAGAGATTTTCAAGCAATCCAGTCTAGAAATCAATCACTTTTAGGTATAAGAGGTTTGGGACAAGGCAAACAATATTTTGTTATGCAAGTTAAAGCACCAGAGGGATATAGTAAAGTAGATCAACCTCATTATTTTACAGTACATAATAATAAAAATAACTTACAGTCACCTAGAAATTCCGATTCAATCGGCTTTGCTACAGAACAAGCTATGAAGCTTAATGGACAGATTCCTGGCTATATTGCCGGTACAAATGAGTTTAATGCCTTATCTGTTACTTCTGATATAGGTAATTTAAGTATAAATATAAAAAGTATCATTATTCCAATAATGTTGATTATATTATTTATTATCTTTATTGGAGTACTTCTTGTTTGGAAACTTTAATAAAAATAATGATTGATATGGAAGGCGGACCTTTATTAAGAGCTGCCTTTTTATTCCACTTATACTTATATTTTAAAAATGATGATATATTTTACAACAAAAACTCTGCGTGATTCACGCAGAGTTTTATTATTATTTAAAAGTGTTGTAGAAACGATTAAGGAATGCGGCCATCTCTCCACGTGTAACTGGAGCATCAGGTCGGAAAGTAGTTGGTGTGTAACCAGTGGTGATTCCTTTTGTTTTTAACCAATTGATATCATTTTTGAACATATTGTTGCTGATATCTGTAAATGGCGAAGTGTATGTTCCTGAGGCAGGGGCTTTCCCCATGGCTTTTGCAGTACGATGTAAGAAAGCAGCCATTTGTCCTCGTGTTACATTGCCGTTAGGATTATAGTGTGGCGCAGTACCATTTGAAATGTTTGCGGCAGTTAACCAAAGAATTTGATTTTTGTATTGGTTAACGTCAGTGTAAACATTGAATGGCGGGGTATAAGCTGGCGATCCAGCTAAACGGTGAAGAAATACGGCCATCTCACCACGAGTAACATAATAATCGGGTTTATAAGTAGTTGGTGTGTAACCAGTGGTGATTCCTACCTTATAATTCCAGTTGATATAGTTTTTATAAATAGATTGAGAGATATCCTTAAATGGGGAAAGATTTGGATTTTTCACGGGGAGATTAACAAACTTCACTGAGATTCTTGGTAAATCTCCACTGAAAATATTTGCATAGTCAATGCTTACATCCAATGGGCTACGTCTGCTGAAGTTTGTAAAGTACATTTGACTTGTATACTGCCATGAACCAAACTGAGTATTTTGAAGATTAGAAGCACTTGGTTTTCCATACAGATACTGAGCGATCCACATGTTTTTTGCCCCCAACTTACTTGGTTCCATTTGTCCAACACCATCCACTGCCCAAGCTTTTGAAGCATAGTGACGTGTACTTACAAAGCCTTGCTTTTTAAGTTGTTCCGCAAAGTTTTGTGAGGCAACCGTCCAGTCCCAGTAAGGCATGGTTCCCACGCTATCTTTTGGAACATATTCGGCATCGTTAATCATGACAGTACTTGTTGAAAGACCGTACTGTTTAGCAACATTTGCAAAGAAATTAGCTTCTGCTCGTGCAGTATTGTTAACAGTCGCTTGAGCCGTTTTTCCTGATTCTGAGAAATGTGAAAAGTGGTAAACAGCAACAGTTAGTCCGGCATTTTTAGCCATTTGAATTTGGGCTTTAGCTGCTGGGTTAATGTAGGTTGTGCTCTCCGTCAGTTTAACAATCACTGTCTTAACACCTTGTGCTTTAAGTTGATTGAAATCACTTTGTGTCATCCAATCTTGCCACGAAGCAATGTCGACAGCATCTTTTCGTGGTAGACTTGTATCATTGGATACCAGGTCAGAGGGGGCATTTCTTAAACTGGCTTGGGCTGTCTCCGCATCGTCAGCAATAGCGCGACGAACCCTGCTGGAAACTTTTGGAGTCTCAGTATCCTCTTGGATTTCCTCCTTTACTGTTTGCCCTTCTTCATCGACGGGCGCTAAGTTTCCTTGAGCATCAATAGGAGCGGTCATTGGATTTTCTTCGGTTTGTACTTCAGCGTAATACCCCATTGGGTGATTGTCCACAGGTACTTCAGCAGTATCTGCTTGTGCTGCATGAGCAGCAAGCGCGATGAAACATAAACCGGTAAATACGGCTGCTTTTCTTAAATTGATCATTATTTCCTCATTATTATTTCTTTATTTACACATCTTTTATTTTAACAAAAACCTTAACTCAATTAAAGCCTTTTGCGAAAAAATATTGACAAATATGGTGAAAAATCATTGAAATCCCTAAAAGATAGTGATAGAATAGTAAAAATATATATTTGGAGGATAGATTTAATGTCAAATTGGGAAACAAAGTTTTTGAAGAAGGGTTACACTTTTGATGATGTGTTATTGATTCCAGCGGAATCACATGTACTGCCAAACGAGGTAGACATGAGTACCAAACTAGCGAAGAACTTGACATTGAATATTCCGATGATATCTGCTGCAATGGATACTGTAACAGATAGTAAAATGGCTATTTCAATGGCACGTCAAGGTGGACTTGGTGTTATCCACAAAAATATGAGCATTGCTGAACAGGCTGAAGAAGTGCACAAAGTAAAACGCTCAGAATCTGGTGTTATTACTGATCCATTCTTCTTGACACCTGAGCATAAGATTGAAGAAGCGGAAAACTTGATGGCGACTTACCGTATTTCGGGTGTACCCATTGTTGAAACTTTGGAAAATCGCAAGCTTGTGGGTATCTTGACTAACCGTGACCTTCGTTTTGTTTCAAACTACAATCAAGAAATCAAGAATGTAATGACTTCTGAAAACTTGATTACAGCACCTGTGGGAACTTCATTGCGTGAAGCTGAAGAAGCACTTCAAAAACACAAGATTGAAAAATTGCCATTGGTTGACGAGAGCGGTAAGCTTGCAGGTTTGATTACAATCAAAGATATTGAACGTGTGATTGAATTCCCTAACGCCGCAAAAGATAGTCAAGGTCGTCTTTTAGTAGCTGCGGCTGTTGGTGTAACCTCTGATACTTTTGATCGTGCTGAAGCTCTCTTTGCAGCTGGTGCCGATGCTATTGTCATTGACACTGCACATGGTCATTCGGCAGGTGTATTACGTAAAATCAAAGAAATTCGTGAACATTTCCCAGAACGTACATTGATTGCAGGGAATATTGCCACTGGTGAAGGTGCACGCGCACTCTTTGAAGCTGGTGTTGATGTTGTTAAAGTCGGAATTGGTCCAGGTTCAATCTGTACTACACGTGTTGTCGCAGGTGTAGGCGTGCCACAAATCACAGCTATTTATGATGCGGCAGCAGTTGCGCGTGAATACGGTAAAACAATCATCGCCGATGGAGGAATCAAATACTCTGGCGATATCGTTAAAGCTTTGGCAGCAGGAGGAGATGCAGTAATGCTTGGCTCAATGCTTGCCGGTACAGACGAATCACCAGGTGAATTCGAAATCTTCCAAGGGCGTAAATTTAAAACATACCGTGGTATGGGTTCACTTGCAGCAATGAAGAAAGGTTCAAGCGACCGTTACTTCCAAGGCTCTGTCAATGAAGCAAATAAATTGGTTCCTGAAGGTATCGAAGGTCGGGTTGCCTATAAAGGTACAGCGACCGATATCGTTTTCCAAATGGTTGGTGGCTTGAAGTCAGGTATGGGCTACACTGGAGCAGCTGATATCCTTGCTTTACATGAGTCAGCACAATTTATCGAAATGTCAGGTGCTGGTTTGAAAGAATCTCACCCACACGATGTTCAAATTACAAAAGAAGCTCCAAACTACTCCGTACAATAAGCGAAAAGGCAGAGACAATCTGCTTTTTTTATTTTATACATCTAGTTGACAAATATACAGCCTTTTGATAGAATGTTAGGAGTGCTCTTTAAGAGTAAATACGAAAATGAAATGGGGTGAAATCAATGTCAAAAACTATCGTTCGTAAAAATGAATCGCTTGACGACGCTCTCCGCCGTTTCAAACGTTCAGTAACAAAAGCTGGAACTCTTCAAGAGCTCCGCAAACGTGAACACTACGAAAAACCTTCTGTAAAAGCTAAACGTAAATCAGAAGCTGCACGTAAACGTAAAAAATTCTAATTGAAAATTTTGAACCTGCCTTTGGGCAGGTTTTTTTATTACTCTTGCCTCTATTATGCATTGAGAAAGGGTATCAAGTAAGCAACAAAGCTTATTATAAATTATCTGCTCATTTTTTCAAAAAAATTGTGATAACTTGTTAACTTTATCGTGTTAATAAGTAAGCTTAGCTAAGGAGGTCAATCATGATACAGGTTTTGGCAAAAAACCTTTTACAAAAAGCAGTAGATCAGATGGTGCACGATCTTTATTTAGTAGCATTAGAAGGAAAGTATTCTCTCTATTTTCGTACAACAACAGAAAGGAGGTTTGAAGGAGAACTCACCCTTGAGCAAGGGCAAGCACTGATTGCTCATATGAAATTTTTATCTGGTATGAATCTAGGAGAAAGTAGACGAGTACAGTTGGGGGCTTGCACTTATATCTTAGATAAAGGTGAGCAGCGCTTACGTTTATCTACTGTCGGTGATTTTCATGGTCAAGAAAGCTTGGTTATTCGACTCTTGCATCATCAACAAAACCAACTTCATTTTTGGAATTCAGAGATCTTTAATACTATTATTGGGGGAAGAGGCCTTTACCTTTTTTCAGGTCCTGTAGGTTCAGGTAAGACCAGTCTTATGTACAAATTTGCAAGGGAGCATTTTAAAAATCAACAAGTTATTTGTATAGAAGATCCTGTGGAGTTAGTAGAAAATGAATTTTTGCAACTTCAAGTCAATAAAGTAATAGGGAATGATTATGATTCCTTGATTAAGCTTTCGCTGCGACACAGACCTGATTTACTTATTGTTGGTGAAATTAGGGATAGTCAAACGGCAAAAGCTGTTCTTCGTGCAAGTTTGACTGGGTATACAGTATTCTCTACTGTTCATGCACGCTCAATATCAGGTGTAATTGCACGCTTAAAAGAACTTGGATTAAGTGATTGGGAGCTACAATCCAGTCTTCAGCGGGTGATTTATCAACGATTAATTGCAGGAAAGGGATTGCTTGTTTGTGAAAAGGAAAAGTTTGAAGAATGGAAACCAGACGAATGGAATGACCAGATTGATCAGTTGGTTGCAGATGGATTTATCTCAGCTGTTGCAGCTGCGCGCGAAAAAATTGAGTTTAGCAAAGCAGATTAAGCTCATTCAACTCATGAATAATCTTTTCAAAAGTGGCTTTCACCTCTCTGAAATTATTGATTTCCTTGAACGATCGGGTCTTGCGGAAGCATACTTTATTTCCAAAATGCGTGAAGGTTTACTTAATGGGAAAAGTTTCTCTGGTATTTTGGCGAAGCTAAATTTTTATGAGGATGTTGTGACTCAGCTCTCTTTGGCTGAGTCTCATGGGAATGTTGAGTATACTTTAGGATTGATTGAAGAAAAACTGATACGTGTTTTGAACATCCGCAAAAAGCTTGTCCAAGTTGCCACTTATCCGATTGTTCTTCTGGCATTTCTAATCTTTATTATGCTTGGATTGAAAAATTATTTACTGCCCCAACTGGAAGAAAACAAAGGATTAGCAACTTATGCCATACAGAATCTTCCGACCCTCTTTTTAGGGTGGCTCTTCAGTTTGTTCGTTTTCTTTTATCTGTGCAGATACTATTGGAAGAAAAAAACTGCTTTAGAAGCGCTGAGGCTAATGGTCAAAATACCTTTTGTTGGCCGTTTTGTCCAGCTTTATTTGACAGCTTATTTTGCAAGAGAATGGGGAAACTTAATTGCTCAAGCTGTCGATTTACGTCAGATTTGTTTTATTATGCAAGAATAAAAAAGTCGAATTTTCAAAGAATTCGGTTTTGAGCTTCTTCAAATATTAGATAGTGGTCAGAAGTTTGAAGATGCTCTTCGATTTTACCCCATATTTACCAAGGAGCTCTCATTAATTGTGGAATATGGTGAACTAAAGTCCAAGCTAGGGAAAGAGTTAATGATTTTTTCTGAAGAAAACTGGTCGCTCTTTTTTGAAAGGATGGAAAGAGCAATGCAACTTATCCAGCCTATCGTTTTCTTGCTCGTGGCGCTGTTGATTATTTTAATTTATGCGGCAATGCTACTTCCTATATATAGCAATATGGGAAACTTGATTTGAAAGAACATGGAGGAATGAATGAAAAAAAAGAGACTCAAAGCTTTTACTTTGATTGAAATGCTTGTCGTCTTACTTATTATCAGTGTGTTACTTTTATTGTTTGTCCCAAATTTGGCTAAAGAAAAGAAGAATATCCAAAATACGGGTCAAACAGCGGTTGTTAAGGTTGTCGAAGGTCAAGCCGAACTTTATCAACTTGATAAACAGGATAGTCCTAACTTAGGGAAGCTTGTCTCCGACGGTTTAATTACGCAAAAACAAGCCGATAGCTACAATGATTATTATACCAAGAACCCTAATGCAAAACGTAATGTATCGAATTAAAGCTTTGACCTTACTAGAGAGTTTACTAGTCCTTTTCCTTTGCTCTTCTGTTCTTTTTCTCTTTTCAGGTTCGGCCAAACAAAGTGTCAGGATAGCACGCGCAGAGATTTTTATTTTACAATTTGAGCGACTTTATAAGGATACCCAGCGTATGGCAGGATTAAAGGGACAGCAACAGACATTGAGTGCGAGTAATGGTACACTATACAGCCAAGAGGAAGTGCTGAAAGTTCCAGAGGAGGTTGAAATAAATGATTTTTCTATTACTTTTGATCAAAAATCAGGCAACTCGAGCCTACAAAAAATTACAATATTTCTTCCTTATCAGAAAAAAAACATCTCTTATCAATTGGAAATTGGAAGCGGGAAATATAAGAAAAAAATCACTTGAAGCATATCTTCTATTAGAGAGCTTAATTGCTATGAGTTTGCTTGTCTTTTTCGTCACGGTTATTTTAGAACAAGTTATTCAGGTTAAGAAACAAACGGAGATGGAAAATAAGGATATCGAAGCCTTAAATGTCGCTCATATGGCAATAGATACGGGGAAAAAGCATTTGAAATTAAATGGTGTGGAGATTTCGATTGAGGAAACTACTTCGCAAATGACTATCCGTGAGTCGGGAAAGGTATTGATTGTTCTTGAAAAAAATTAAAGTTACAGCCTTTACTCTCCTGGAATCACTCCTTGCTTTACTCGTGTTAGTAGGTACTTTTTCCCTTTTTCTAGATATTACTAAAATTTTTCATGAAGAAGTAAAACGAGCAACAATAGATCACACCCAAGATTGGCAACTTTTTTGCAGTCTACTGAGAAGCGAACTTGAGGGAGCAAGCTTAGATAAGGTAGAAAATAACTATCTTTATGTACGCAAACATGTTAATCTAAGATTTGGGCTTTCCTCTAAAGGCGATTTTCGGAAAACTAATGCTAATGGGCGAGGTTATCAACCCATGATCCATCATATAAAAAATGCTAAAATTAGCCAGGAGGGAGGGCAGGTAAAAATTATATTGTCTTTTGAAAAAGGAGGAGACCGCATATTTCTTTACAAGTTCTCAGAAAAAGAAAGTTAAGAGCCAGTATTTTACTCTATACACTAGTCATCTCCCTTCTTTTCAGCTTGCTTTTACAGTATTATTTGCAAGGAGCTATTAATGCTAGAAAACAACGCTTATTGCAACGGAATCAACTCCAACTGCAGTTAAGAGAAAAGATCATACAGCGTGAAAAACATGACAAATGAAAAATAGTTAACTGGTAGTTAACCGGTTGACTTTGTTTTAAATTTGTATTATACTAGCTTTATGAAAAAATATACCCTTCTATTCCTTATCCCAGTCTTGCTATTATTGACAGCTTGTCAAAAAACAGCAAGTGAGAAACCACAAATTGTGACAACATTTGAGCCAATGTATGAGTTTACGAAAGCTGTCGTTGGTGATAAAGTTGACATTATTAATATCGTTCCTGCTAATCAAGAAGCACATGATTTTGAGCCAAGTGCAAAAGACATGACTACTTTGACAAATGCAGATGCTATTATTTATAATTCAAAATACCTTGAAAAATGGGCCCCTTCTGTAAAAAATAAAGGTGTTAAAATAGAAGCAAGTACACCCGTAGAAAAAATTGGTGATGATCCGCATACATGGGTAAGCCCTAAAGCAGCCTTACTTGAAGTCCGCTATATCGCAGATGAATTATCAAAAAAATTCCCTGAATATAAGGAAGATATCACTAAAAATGCTGATGAGTATATTGGAAAGTTGAAAAAAATAGATCAAGACTTTGATCAATTGAAAAATGCTAAAAATAAAACGTTTATCACACAGCATGAAGCTTTTGGCTACCTGGGCCGTGATTATGGATTGACAACAATTGCCATTACAGGCCTTGATCCTGAAGCAGAACCTTCAAGTGCAACATTGATTAAACTGAAAAATGAGATGCAAAAAGCAAATTTAAATACTGTTTATTTTGAAGATAACTCTAGCAGTAAGCTAGCGGAGACTTTAGCCAAGGAAGCAGGAGCCAAGTTGTTGGTGATTAACCCTGTTGAGGGATTGACCGATGAACAAAAAAAATCAGGTGAAAGTTACCTGACAATTATGGAAGAAAACCTAAAATCACTGAAAGAAACAATTAAATAAGACTTAAGCTTATTTTAAGAAGCTTTCACTATAATAAAGACCTTCCTAAAAAAATCTTTTCATAAAACTCCTAAGGTCTACTTTTCGAAAGTAGGCTTTTTTTGCCTTGTTGAAAAGTCTGGCTAGATGCTTTAATTTCTATTAATTCCTCTGTGAAAGGATGAAAGAAATATATTTTTTCTGCGTGAAGCATCAAGCGCTGATTTTTTAACGCTAAATTATAGAGGGGATCACCGACGATAGGATGCCTTTCACTGGAAAGGTGAACTCGTATTTGGTGCGTACGGCCGGTATCAAGAGTACATCTTACAAGGGAGTGCCTGTGTTCTTTTTCGAGTACAGTCACATGCGTAATGGCTCTTTTTCCATTTTTACTGGTGACATATTTTTTTCGGTCGTGCCGATCTCTTCCAATATTTTTATTAAGAGTTAAGCTTTTTTCGTTAAAATAACCTTGTACAACTGCCAAATAAGAGCGATGGATTTTATTTTCCTCAAACATTTTACCCAGAATGGGCAGAATCAATTGGTTTTTGGCAAAGAGGACTGCTCCAGAGGTCTCCTTGTCCAAGCGATGAACGACATGTACGGGGCTCTTCAGGCGAGCTGTCACGTGATTTTGTAGGGCGATTTCCTCAGCAGTGTTGCCATGAGTTTTCATGCCTTCGGGTTTATTTACAATCACAAGGTGTTCATCTTCATACAGGATATCGGCAAGATGAGGGTTGCCTACGGGAACCTCCAGCTGCCTGAAATCGTCGTCATCAAAAATAAGAGTAACTTCGTCTTGGGGCTTTATGGAATCCTCCCAGTCTGCCAATGTGCCGTTAAGGAAGACATGTTTTTTGGTTCTTAAAAGGTGTCTTTGTTTGCGTGGAACGAGCCAAGTGTGCTCCAGTAAATGCGAAACACTTTGCTTTTTAATTTTTTTTGGTAAAATTAAACTAAATTTCATATAGAATATTGTAACACAAAGGCTTTTTTGTTAGAATAGGCAAAATATAGAATACAAAAGGATTTTTAAAAAATCATGTCAGAAAAAGATAAAAATTTTAGTCGTCGTGCTAAAAACAAGAAATCATCTAAAAAAATAGAAAATAATAATGAAGAAGAAAAAGAGCTGAAAGAAGCGGAAATTCCGCTTGAAGACCTTAAAGGCATAAAAAAATATTTAAGAATGATGGCGCCTTATACAGAAAAAATAAGGCAATTTTTACGTCCAGTAAAACGTTTCTGGAAAAAGTATAATTTAACTAAAATTACTATTATTGCTATTTTGGTTATGATTCTTGCTGTTGGTTCTTATTTGTTCTATTTGGCAAAAACGGCCAATGTATCCATCTTGCAAAAATCCATTGATGCGCAAACGCAAATTGTGGACAAAAATGGTGATGAAGCAGGATTACTTTATGGAAGTAAAGGAACAACAGTTAAGTTTGATGCCATAAGTGACAATATTAAAAATGCCGTAGTCGCCACCGAGGACCGTACTTTTTATAAGAACCATGGGGTTAATCTGAGTCGCTTTAGCTTAGCAGTTGTTACTTTGGGGCGTTTTGGTGGTGGATCTACCATCACGCAGCAGTTGGCCAAAAATGCCTACCTTACTCAGAAACAAACGATTGACCGTAAAGCCCGGGAATTTTTCCTCGCTTTAGAAATCAATAAACATTACAGTAAACAAGACATTCTTACAATGTATCTGAATAACGCTTATTTTGGGAATGGTGTTTGGGGGATTGAAGATGCCAGTAAAAAATACTTTGGAGTCTCAGCAAATGCAGTTACCGTAGATGAGGCCGCTACGCTTGCGGGGATGTTGAAGGGTCCAGAAATTTATAACCCACTTTACCAGGACGGAAAATATGCGACACCGCGACGAGATACGGTACTGCAGAACATGGTCAGTGCAGGATACCTCACGCAGTCAGAAGCAGACAGTTATGCATCGGTCGATCTGGCCTCTCGGGTAAAAGATACTTATGTTTCTCAGTCAGAAGCTTACAAGTATCCAAGCTATTTCAATGCTGTGATTGCGGAAGCTGAACGCAAATATGGCCTTAGCTTGCAGGACATTATGAATGACGGTTATAAGATTTATACAACTTTGGATCAAAACAAGCAGGCAGGGATGCAGGTCACTTATGACAATGCCGCACTTTTCCCACAAGCTGCAGATGGCACGCACGCACAGTCAGGTTCGGTGGCAATCAATCCGAAAACTGGTGGCGTCGAGGCTCTTGTTGGCAATGTCACATCAGAAGACCATAACAGTTTCCTTGACTTTAACTATGCCACACAATCGAAACGTTCGACAGGTTCAGTTATCAAACCGTTAATCGCCTATCTGCCCGCAGTCCAAGCAGGTTGGCCAATCGATAAAGTATTGGAAGATAAACCAACCACTTATCCAGGTAATTGGACACCGCAAAATTACAGTGGAGAGTACCTGGGTACTGTACCAATGTATCAAGCTTTAGCTAACTCCTACAATATTCCTGCTATTAATACTTATCGTGATATCACTCCAGAAAAAGGGAATGCTGTTGGGCGTGAATTTGGTTTGAATCTCAATAAAAAAGATGAAAACAACACTTTATCAACCGTTCTTGGTTCTGGTGTCGAAACAAATCCTTGGGAAATGGCTCAAGCTTTTGCAACTTTCGCGAATGAGGGTGTAATGAACAGCGCGCATTTGATTACTAAAATTGAAAATGCAGCTGGGGATACAATCGCAACAGCCAACGTGACACAAAAACGGATCATGACCAAAGAAGTAGCAGAGAAGATGAATTCCATGATGTTGGGTACATTTACCAACGGTTCAGCTTGGAATGCTGCACCGGCAAGCTATGCAATGGCAGGTAAAACAGGGACAAATAATACGACTGACCAATGGGTGGTTGGTTATACACCTGATATTGCGATTGCACTATGGATTGGTTTCCCGAATGAGACAAATGAGCAGCAACAACTAGAAGGTTCTTCTGAGGGGCAACCTTCAGTCATCTTCCGGAATATAGCCAGCTATTTGCTTCCTTATACAGATGGAACCGCCTTTACAGCTGAAAATGCCTATGCCATGCATAATATTGCACCAATAACTCCAGCTTGGACAGCTCTGCGTGATCAACAAGATGCAATTGTTTATCAAGAGCAAAGTGCACAAAACAGTTCAGGAAATATGCCACAAACAGAAGATTCTAGCAGTGATTCTTCTGAAAAAGGCAGCGGATTTGATTTCCAAAAAACAGTAGATGATGCTAAAAATGCTACCAAAGATGTTTGGGATAAAATTACTGGTTTTTTCGGTAGGTAAATTGTTCTAAAACAGCATGAAAAGTGATAAAATAAGGGTAGTGCATAGATGAGAAAAAGAGTCATGGCACGGCTCTTTTTCTTGCAAATATATGAAAAAAATTATTGAAATAAAAATATAAAAAGAGAATAATAAAAGTGAATCTTACTTTTTAGAAGGAGGACAGTTTTGGAAGCAAAAAAACGCTACGTAACAGGTTTTAATGGCTTACGTACCCTTGGGGTTCTTGCTGTCATTTTGTATCATCTTTATCCACAGAAAATCCAAGGGGGATTTTTAGGCGTTGTTCTCTTCTTTGTGTTGTCCGGCTACTTAGTCACGGATTCACTACTAAGAGAATATACTAAAACTAAAAAGATAAGACCACTTAAGTTTTGGGGGAAAAGAGCCAAGCGTATTTACCCCATGCTCTTGGCTGTTTTCTTGATTGTTTCGCCTTATTTGTTCTTCTTCCAACAAAATCAGATGAAGGGCCTCAGGTCAAACTTTCTCTCAAGTATTTTTATGGTGCAAAACTGGTGGCAAATTCAGCAGGGATCATCCTACTTTGCTGATGCTGCAGGAGAATCACCTTTTAAGCATATATATTATCTGGCGATTGAAGGACAATTCTTTATTTTCTGGCCGCTCATTATGATCTTTTTAGTGAAGGTCATTCGGAGTAAGAAGCACAGTTTCCTTCTGACAAACTTTTTAGCCATTCTCTCATTGATTCTGATGATTGCTCAGTATAAGGTGGGGCAAGATCCAACGCGTGTGTATTATGGCACAGATACCCGTATTTTTAGTCTCCTGATGGGGGCAAGTATAGCTTTCATTTGGCCAATGAACAAAATGCCTGCCAAGTTGAATAAAAAAGGACAAGCTTTTGGACGTAACCTTTTATGGGGCGTGCTTGCACTGACTTTAATCTTATATGTTTTTATGCCAGCGCAAAGTCCAGTGACTTACTATGGCGGCCTTTGGTTTGTCAGTCTCTTAACAATGTTATTAATCCTTTTGGTTGTTCATCCGGGCTTGAAAGCAAATAAAATATTTTCAAATAAACTTTTTGATTATATTGGTTCACGTTCGTATGGGATTTATCTCTGGCAATTACCAGTCTTTGCTTTAGTTGCTGCTAAAGTCGTTAATCCGACAAGTTGGTACAACGTCATTTGGCAGTTGGTCTTGATTTTTGCCTTATCTGAGTTTTCATATCGCTTTATTGAACGTCCGCTCGTTGCTTATGATTACAGCAACTTATGGCCTTGGGTGATGACAAAAGTTGAGCAAATTAAGCAGGAAAAATGGCGCGCCTTACCCGTCCGCGTAATCCTAGTGTCCGTTTTAGTGCTTGTATCACTCGTTATGATTCTTACTTCTCCAAAATCACCACATGATCAGCAAGTGTTAGAAGCTCGAATTATGGAGCAACAAAAAGCGCTTGAAGCTGCAAACTTAAAAGCTGCTAATGCCCGTGTCAGCACGCCACTAAAGACTATCGCTGAAAAATATGGTGTTGATCCAGTGGTTGCCGAAAGAGCAAGTAAGATGCAAATTTTTGCAGTTGGTGATTCTGTGATGGTTGCAGGGTCAACCACTCTACAGGAAGCCTTCCCAAGAATGACGATAAAAGCTGTTGTTGGTGAGCAAGTAGATGGTGGAGCGACCATTTTAGCAGAGAATAAAGAAGCAGTTGAAAAAGCAGATGCTGTCTTAATTGGTCTTGGAACTAATGGCACACTGACCGTTGGCAATACAAATTACGTGGAAAAAATTATGGAAGAAGTTGGTGATAAACCGGTCTTCTGGATTAATAATCAAATGCCACGCCCGTGGGAAAGCAATAACAATGAACAATTAGAAGCGATGGCTAAGAAGTATCCTAACTTGACAATCATCGATTGGCATGGCTTATCAGCAAATCAAAGTTCATGGTTCTATAGTGATGCTATCCATCCGAAGGACCAAGGGGCAATTAATTATACACGCCTTGTCTTAGAAAATATGACAAAAAAATAGAGAGATTTGTATTTTTCTCTTAGTTCTGCTAAAATAATAGCATGTTAAAAAAAGCAGGATTGGCCTGTACGGTGTGCGGTTCGAGAAACTATTCTCTTCAACTGTCCGGTACAGCAAAAGAAAAACGCATAGAAGTCAAGAAGTTTTGCTCACGTTGTGGCAAACATACTTTGCATAAGGAAACGAGATAAGTCAAATGTTTAAATTTATTGGAAGTGTTGTCAAAGAAATGAAGTTAACAACGTGGCCGACACGTAAGCAGTCTGTCATTGATTTTTTCATGGTTATTGAATATACAGTTTTCTTCCTCATCTTTTTGATGATCTTTGACTGGGTAACACAAAATGGTATCACAAGTGCTGTACAGCATCTGCTTCCATTTGTACGTAATTAGTGATATAATGAAAGAAGAGGCGAAAGCCTTTTTCTTATACAATCCGTTCAGAACATGAACTCATAAATTTGAAACTAAAAAAATAAAAAACAATAAAGAGGTACTCCAATGGACGAAAGTACATTAACAAGTTTTGACCAAGGCTGGTTTGTTATCCAAACTTATTCTGGTTACGAGAAAAAAGTAAAAGAAGATTTACTTGAACGTGCAGAACTTTATAACATGGCAGATAAAATTCTTCGTGTTGAAATTCCGACAGAAACAGTTCGCTCAGAAGTGAACGGTAAGATGAAAGATGTTGAAGAAAATCTCTTCCCAGGTTATGTTTTGGTAGAAATGAACATGACAGATGAAGCTTGGTTTATCGTTCGTAATACACCGAACGTTACAGGTTTCGTTGGGTCACACGGTAACCGTTCAAAACCAACGCCACTTTTTGAAGAAGAAATTCAAGAAATCCTTATTGGTATGGGTAAAGTTGTACGTGAAATTGATTTTGATATCTTTGTGGGTAAACGTGTACGTATCATTGATGGCGCCTTCTCAGGATTTGAAGCGCCAATCACAGAAGTCCTAGGCGACGATAAGATTAAAGTTATGGTCGATATGTTTGGTCGTGAAACACCAGTAGAGCTTGATTTACACCAAATCGAAGAAGTTGAAGGATAAAAAATAAGAGCGTATCGTTAAGGGTGCGCTCTTATTTATTAGGGATATGAAATCTACAAAAGAAATATTAAAATTTGCGCTCCCAGCCGTAGTTGAGAATTTTCTGCAGATGCTGGTGGGGATTAGTGATACCTTTTTAGTCACCCGAATTGGACTCACAGCTGTAGCAGGTGTGTCACTAGCCAATAATATTATCACCGTTTATCAGGCCGTTTTCATAGCTTTAGGGACAATTTTATCAAGCTTCCTTGCACGTGAAATGTCAAAGAAAATGGTGAACGCAGGGGTAAAGCTCACTGCATTACTGGGAGGGACTATTGGGATTCTTACGGCTCTTTTTGCACAAGCTCTCGTGCGCTTTTTTGGCGGGCGTGGGGATGTAGCGACTTTAGGTCAAGAGTACCTCCTTTTGGTTGGTGGGACAATTATTTTGCTGGCTTTAATGACCAGTTTTGGAGCCATTATCAGAGCAAATGGGGACAGCCGTACACCCATGTATGCGAGTCTCTTTGCCAATATTTTAAATATCGCTCTCTCAGCCCTTTTGATATTTGTTTTTCATATGGGAATTATGGGAGCTGCCTTAGGAGCAATCTTTTCGAGGGGCGTAGCGCTTCTGTATCTCTGGAAAAAACTCAAAGATAAGGATTTACAACCTACGAAAAACTTTTTCTCTGAAAAAATCAGTAGAGAACTGATCTTTTTAACAATTCCGGCCGCTGGTGAACGTTTGGCGATGCGTCTAGGAGATTTGGTAATCATGGTGCTGATTATTGCTCTTGGAAATCGGGTTTTTGCAGGAAATGCGATCGGCGAAAGTATTACTCAGTTTAACTATATGCCGGCATTCGGTTTAGCTACCGTAACAGTTATTTTGGTGGCTCAAGAGTTTGGACAACATAACTATGGAGCCATTCAGTCATATATTAAAAGAACCTACTGGCTAGCGACAGGGATGATGTTGAGTATTGGTTTGCTTCTTGTCTTAGTTTCTACATCATTAAGTAATCTTTTTACGACAGACACTGTCGCTATAGCTTCAAGTAACACAGTTATCCTCTTTTCTTTTTTGGCAACTTTTTTTGTCACTGGAACGACCACTTATACGGCGGCTTTTCAAGGAATAGGTAATGCAAAACTTCCTTTATATACAACAATTATCGGGATGCTTATTATACGTGTGGGTCTCGGCTATATTCTAAGTCAAACATTTACCTTGGGCTTAGAAGGCATCTGGTTTGCCGTGCTTGCAGATAATTTTTTCCGCTTTGTCTTTTTAAAATTCAATTTTGATAGGAAAGTTAGAACTTTTCTTACACACTAAAAACCTCTATTATAATAGAGGTTTTTAGTGTGTAATGTTATTTTGAAAGTTCTTTTTCTTTCAAAAGGTCACGGATTTCACGCAGAGTATCTAATTCATCGTTAGAAACAATTTCTTCTTGCTCTTCTTTCTTAGGGAAAAGCTTGTTGATGGCTTTTATGAGAATGAAGATGACAAAGGCTGTAATCAAGAAGTTTAAAACATCATTTAAGAAAGCCCCATAAGCAAAAGTTGCACCAGCAACCTTAACTGACATTTGTGTCAAAGCGCCATCTTGAACAAAAAGACCAATAAGTGGGTTGATAAGGTTATTTACCAAAGAAGTGACAATGGCCGTAAAAGCAGCACCAATGATAACCCCAACTGCCAAATCTAAGACATTACCACGTAAAATAAATTCTTTGAATTCTTTAATCATAAGTTCTCCTATATTAATTAATATGTATTTATTACTATTATATAGTATTTCTAAAGCCATGTGAATTATTCTGTCGCAAAATATTCACGTAAAGTAAGGGCTAGAAGTAAAAGAGAAGACATATGAGTGAGCTAAAAATAAATTAAATAAAAAGGTATTATGCCCTTGACAAGACAAAGTCGCTTTGGTAGAATAGATAGGTGCTGTAAAAATTACAGTATTAGCGACGAAGCGAGAGGTTGCGACACACCCGAAAGTATTGCCATACTTCAGTGTCGGTTTTCCCGCTGAGCTAGCCTATTAACAAATAGACGAAGGAGAAAAAATGGCAACTAAAAAAATCCGTATCCGCCTCAAAGCATACGAACACCGTATCCTTGACGCTGCTGCTGAAAAAATTGTAGAAACTGCAAAACGTACAAACGCAGAAGTAAGTGGTCCAATCCCACTTCCAACTGACCGTAGCGTCTACACAGTTATCCGCGCGACTCACAAATACAAAGACTCTCGCGAACAATTTGAAATGCGTACACACAAACGTTTGATCGACATCATCGAACCAACACAAAAAACTGTTGATTCATTGATGAAACTTGATCTTCCAAGTGGCGTAAACATCGAAATTAAATTATAAGAAAGGTAATTCTCATGTCAAAAGGAATCTTAGGGAAAAAAGTGGGAATGACTCAAATCTTCACAGACAACGGTGAATTAATCCCCGTAACTGTGATCGAAGCAACTCCGAACGTTGTGCTTCAAACTAAAACTGTCGATACAGACGGTTATGAAGCTGTTCAAGTTGGTTTCGATGACAAACGTGAAGTTTTGTCTAACAAACCTGCCAAAGGTCATGTAGCTAAAGCTAACACAGCTCCTAAGCGCTTCATTCGTGAATTCAAAGGAATCGAAGGCTTAGAAGTTGGATCAGAAATTAAAGTTGATACTTTCGAAGCTGGAGATGTCGTTGATGTTACCGGTACTTCTAAAGGTAAAGGTTTCCAAGGACCAATCAAACGTTGGGGTCAATCACGCGGGCCAATGGCTCACGGTTCACGTTACCACCGTCGTCCTGGTTCAATGGGTCCTGTTGCGGCTAACAAAGTTCCT
The DNA here is from genome assembly GCF_029492705.2 of Lactococcus sp. bn62. Taxonomy (NCBI): domain Bacteria; kingdom Bacillati; phylum Bacillota; class Bacilli; order Lactobacillales; family Streptococcaceae; genus Lactococcus; species Lactococcus sp. bn62. The sequence continues at coordinate 199,382 of NZ_CP120417.1, forward strand.
AAAGGTAAACGCCTTGCGGGACGTATGGGTAACAAAAAAGTTACTGTACAAAACCTTGTTATCGCACAAGTACTTCCAGAACAAAACGTTATCCTTGTAAAAGGTAACGTACCTGGATCTAAAAAATCATTGATCGTTATTAAATCAGCGATCAAATCTAAATAATAAGGAAAGGAGATAGATTATAATGGCAAAAGTATCATTATTTAAACAAGACGGCACACAAGCTGGTGAAGTAACACTTAACGATGCAGTGTTTGGTATCGAACCAAACGAAACTGTAGTATTTGATGTCGTTCTTTCACAACGTGCTAGCCTCCGTCAAGGTACACACGCTCATAAAAACCGTTCACTCGTATCTGGTGGCGGTAAAAAACCATGGCGTCAAAAAGGAACTGGACGTGCCCGTCAAGGTTCAATCCGCTCACCACAATTCCGTGGTGGTGGTACTGTCTTCGGTCCTAACCCACGTAGCTATGCTTACAAACTTCCACAAAAAGTACGTCAGTTGGCTCTTAAATCAGCTTACTCACAAAAAGTTATCGACAACACACTCTTGGCTGTTGACGAGTTGAACTTCTCAGCACCAAAAACTAGCGAATTCGCTAAAGTTCTTGAAGCTCTTTCAATCGAACGTAAAGTGCTTGTTGTTCTTCCTAACGAAGGTAACGAATTCGCAGAACTCTCTGCTCGTAACCTTAAAAACGTGAAAGTATCAACTGCTAGCTCAGTAAGCGTACTTGATCTTGTAAACACTGACAAAGTTCTTGCTACTCAAGCAGCTCTGTCTCAAATTGAGGAGGTTCTTGCATAATGTCTCTTTATGACGTAATCCGTAAACCAATTATTACAGAAGCTTCTATGCAAGCAATGGATCAAAAGAAATACACTTTTGAAGTAGATGCTCGCGCACACAAACTCCTTATCAAACAAGCTGTTGAAGCAGCATTTGAAGGTGTTCAAGTTGCATCTGTAAACACAATCAGCGTTAAGCCTAAAGCTAAACGTGTTGGTCGTTACACAGGTTTCAAACCTGGCTACAAAAAAGCAATTATCACTTTGACTGAAGGTTCAAAATCTATTGATATCTTCGGCGAAGACGCAGAATAATAGAGGAGGAAAATCGTGGGAATTAAAGTTTACAAACCTACCACAAACGGTCGTCGTAACATGACTGGTAGCGATTTTGCAGAAATCACTACAAGTACTCCTGAAAAGAGCTTGCTTGTAAGTCTTAGCAAAAACGCTGGTCGTAACAACCTTGGCCGCATTACAGTACGTCACCACGGTGGCGGACACAAACGTAAATACCGTTTGATCGACTTCAAACGTACAACTGATAACGTAAAAGCTAAAGTTGCTACAATCGAATACGATCCAAACCGTTCAGCTAATATTGCCCTTATCGTATACGAAAATGGTATCAAATCATACATTCTTGCACCTAAAGGTCTTGAAGTTGGTATGACAGTTGTATCTGGTCCTGAATCAGATATCAAAGTTGGTAACGCATTGCCACTTGCTAACATTCCAGTTGGTACTTTGATCCACAACATCGAGATGAAACCTGGTAAAGGTGGACAACTCGTACGTTCAGCTGGTACATCTGCACAAGTACTTGGTACAGAAGGTAAATATACACTCGTTCGTCTTCAATCAGGCGAAATGCGTATGATTCTTTCATCTTGTCGTGCTACAGTTGGTACAGTTGGTAACGAACAACACAACTTGATCAACTATGGTAAAGCGGGTCGTACACGTTGGCGTGGTATCCGTCCAACAGTTCGTGGTTCTGTAATGAACCCGAATGATCACCCACACGGTGGTGGTGAAGGTAAACAACCTGTTGGTCGTAAATCACCAATGACTCCATGGGGCAAACCAGCTCTTGGTCTCAAAACACGTAATAAAAACGCACGTTCTAACAAACTTATTGTTAAACGTATCAACGATAAATAATTTTGCAGCATAAGGCAAGCTTTACTTTTGTTAAAAAAGTTAAGTTTGTATCTGTGCGTAAGATATTTTATTGAGATGCCTTCTCGGCGTCTTGCTAAAATTGATAAATCTTGTCAACTTTAGTAAGATGTCGAGAAGATATCTATATAAATCATCCGCCAACCTGGCCCTAGTAGCCAGCGTGGTATCAAATTTAAAGGAGAACTCAAAAACATGAGTCGTAGTCTTAAGAAGGGGCCTTTCGCTGACGAGCATTTGATGAAAAAAGTCGAAGCTCAAGAAAACGCCGAAAAGAAATCAGTGATCAAAACTTGGTCACGCCGTTCTACAATCTACCCTAACTTTGTAGGACTTACAATTGCTGTTTACGATGGTCGCAAACACGTTCCCGTTTATGTTCAAGAAGATATGGTTGGACACAAATTAGGTGAATTTGCACCAACTCGTACATACCGTGGTCACGCTGCTGACGACAAGAAAACTAGACGTTAATAGGAGGAGAACAAAATGGCAGAAATCACTTCAGCTAAAGCAACTGCAAAAACAGTTCGCGTTTCACCTCGTAAAACTCGTCTTGTTACAGACTTGATTCGTGGTAAACGTGTTGCGGATGCAATCGCAATCTTGAAATTCACACCGACTAAAGGTGCTGCAGAAGTTCTTAAAGTAATGAACTCAGCTATCGCTAATGCAGAAAATAACTTTGGTCTTGAAAAAGCTAACTTGGTAGTTAGCGAAACTTTCGTCAACGAAGGACCAACAATGAAACGTTTCCGTCCACGTGCGAAAGGTTCAGCTTCACCAATCAACAAACGTACTAGCCACATTACAGTAGTAGTGGCTGAGAAAGAATAAGGAGGTAAAATCGTGGGTCAAAAAATTCATCCAATTGGTATGCGTGTTGGCGTTATTCGCGACTGGGATGCCAAATGGTATGCTGAGAAAGAATATGCGGATTACCTTCACGAAGATTTGGCAATTCGCCAACTCGTTCAAACAAAACTTGCTGATGCTTCAGTTTCACTTATTGAAACTGAACGTGCTGTAAACAAAGTTATCGTTACTTTGCACACTGCAAAACCAGGTATGGTTATCGGTAAATCTGGTGCTAATGTTGATGCACTTCGTGCAGACCTCAACAAACTCACTGGTAAACAAGTTCACATCAACATCGTTGAGATCAAACGTCCTGACTTGGATGCTCACTTAGTTGGTGAAGGAATTGCTAAACAACTTGAAGCACGTATCGCTTTCCGTCGTGCTCAAAAACAAGCTATCCAACGTGCTATGCGTGCAGGAGCTAAAGGTATCAAAACTCAAGTATCTGGTCGTTTGAACGGTGCGGACATCGCCCGTGCAGAAGGATACTCTGAAGGTACAGTTCCACTCCACACATTGCGTGCGGATATCGACTATGCTTGGGAAGAAGCAGACACTACTTACGGTAAACTCGGCGTTAAAGTTTGGATCTACCGTGGTGAAGTTCTCCCAACTAAAAAATCTGTGAAAGGAGAAAATTAATCCATGTTAGTACCAAAACGTGTAAAACACCGTCGTGAATTCCGCGGTAAAATGCGTGGCGAAGCTAAAGGCGGTAAAGAAATCGCATTCGGTGAATTTGGTCTTCAAGCGACTACTTCTCACTGGATCACTAACCGTCAAATCGAAGCAGCCCGTATTGCTATGACTCGTTACATGAAACGTAACGGTCAAGTTTGGATTAAAATCTTCCCTCATAAATCTTACACAGCCAAAGCTATTGGTGTGCGTATGGGTTCAGGGAAAGGTGCTCCTGAAGGTTGGGTATCACCAGTTAAACGTGGTAAAATCATGTTTGAAATTGCTGGTGTAAGTGAAGAAGTAGCACGTGAAGCTTTGCGTCTTGCATCTCACAAACTTCCAGTCAAGACTAAATTTGTAAAACGAGGTGACGCAGAATGAAATTGAACGAAACAAAATCACTTCTCAAGGATCTCCGCGCTTTGTCAATCGACGAATTGGCTACACGCGAAGCTGAATTGAAAAAAGAATTGTTTGAACTTCGTTTCCAAGCTGCAGCTGGTCGTCTCGAAAACACAGCGAAACTTGACGAAGTGAAGAAAACAATTGCACGTGTTAAAACTGTGCAACGCGAATTGACTAAATAGATCGGGAGAAATACATAAATGGAACGTAATCAACGTAAAGTTTATCAAGGCCGCGTGGTTTCAGACAAAATGGATAAAACTATCACAGTTGTCGTAGAAACTAAACGTAACCACCCAGTCTATGGTAAACGCATTAACTACTCTAAAAAATACAAAGCTCATGACGAAAACAATACTGCCAAAACTGGTGATATCGTACGTATCATGGAAACTCGTCCTCTTTCAAAAGACAAACGTTTCCGCTTGATCGAAATCGTTGAAGAAGCTGTAATTATCTAAGCTAACTAGGAGGAAAAAAGCATGATTCAAACAGAAAGCCGTTTGAAAGTTGCAGATAACTCTGGTGCCAAAGAAATCTTGACTATCCGTGTACTCGGTGGTTCAAGCCGTAAATTCGCTGGTATTGGTGATGTTATCGTAGCTACAGTAAAATCAGCTGCCCCTGGTGGAGCTGTTAAAAAAGGTGAAGTTGTTAAAGCTGTTATCGTTCGTACTAAATCTGGTGCTAAACGTCCTGATGGATCTTACATCAAATTTGACGAAAATGCAGCAGTTATTATCCGTGACGATAAAACACCTAAAGGAACACGTATCTTTGGCCCAGTAGCTCGTGAACTTCGCGAAGCTGGTTACATGAAGATTGTTTCTTTGGCACCTGAGGTTCTCTAATATTTAGAGGATGTCGAAATAGCGGGAGAGTATCCCGCTATTGATGTCAAAATCACAAAAGGAATTTTATTCCACATTTATAAATCCACTTCTATCATAGATAGAAATAGTCCCCTACATGTAGGGTGCCCAGAGGGCGTAAGAAAGGAATATCAAATGTTTGTAAAAACTGGAGATACTGTAAAAGTTATCGCAGGTAAAGACCGCGGTACAACAGGTAAAGTGATTAAAGCTTTGCCAAAAATGAACAAAGTCATCGTTGAAGGTGTTGCTATCATGAAGAAACACCAAAAACCAGACGCTGTTAATCCAAACGGCGCTATCCTTGAAATCGAAGCACCTATCCACGTTTCTAACGTACAAGTGCTCGACAAAAACGGTGTAGCTGGTCGTGTTGGTTATAAAGAAGTTGACGGCAAAAAAGTTCGTTTCAACAAAAAATCAGGCGAAGTCCTAGACTAAGACGGGAAGGAGAAAGAATATGACTAATCGTTTAAAAGAAAAATACTCTAACGAAGTAGTACCAGCATTGACTGAAAAATTCGGTTACACTTCAATTATGGCAGTACCAAAAATTGAAAAAATCGTGCTTAACATGGGTGTTGGGGATGCAGTAAGCAACTCTAAAAACCTTGACAAAGCCGTTGCTGAATTGGCTTTGATCTCTGGTCAAAAACCGTTGATTACTAAAGCTAAAAAATCAATCGCGGCTTTCCGTCTTCGTGAAGGTCAAGCTATCGGTGCGAAAGTAACTCTTCGTGGCGAACGCATGTACGAATTTTTGGATAAACTCGTAACTGTTTCTCTTCCACGTGTACGTGACTTCCACGGTGTATCAAACAAAGCGTTTGATGGACGCGGAAACTACACACTTGGTGTGAAAGAACAATTGATCTTCCCAGAAATCTCATACGATGATGTTGATAAAGTACGTGGTTTGGATGTTGTTATCGTAACAACTGCGAACACTGACGAAGAATCACATGAATTGCTTGCTAAACTTGGCATGCCGTTTGCTAAATAATAGGATAGGAGAATAACTAATGGCTAAGAAATCTATGGTTGTTAAAAACCAACGCCCTGCAAAATTCTCAACGCAAGCCTACACTCGTTGCGAACGCTGCGGACGCCCACATTCAGTTTACCGCAAATTTAAACTTTGCCGTATCTGTCTTCGTGAGTTGGCTTACAAAGGTCAACTTCCAGGCGTTAAGAAAGCATCTTGGTAATTTGAAATTGATATAAAAAGGGCATTTCAGAAGCTTAGCTTATTGCCCATGCAATCTCCACGGGGGATTGTGGTTCTAACAGAAAAAAACACTTTCTCATTTGAGGAAGTGTTTTTGTTTTCAAAAACATTTTTGTTACAATATTATTTCTTAATGAAATTAAAATAAGATATACTTAAATATAAGTGAAAAATAAATAAAAACATGAATGCAATCTGGAGATTTTGTGATGACCATCTACGACATTTTTTTCTTATTAGGCGGTTTGGGCCTTTTCTTATACGGTATGAGCTTGATGAGTGATGGTTTAAGCTTGATTGCCGGTTCTCAACTGAAAAAGATCTTACAGCGTTTGACACGTAATAAATGGTTCGGCGCTTTTTTAGGTTTTATCATCACCGCGGTCATTCAGAGTTCTACAGCGACAACAGTTATGGTTTTAGGATTTATTGATTCGTCATTGATGAATTTGAGCCAGGCTGCAGGAATTATTATGGGGGCCAATGCTGGAACGACCATAACAGGCATTTTATTTACATTTAATATTCAAGACATTGTTCCCTTTGTCATTTTTATAGGCACGATTGCCACGCTGTTTATGAAACGTAAGGCTTTCAATCACATGGGAATGATCTTGCTAGGGTTTGGACTCTTATTTTTAGGGCTAAATCTGATGAGTGTATCCATGGTTCCTTTAAGAGAAGCACCTCTCATGGCGGAACTGTTTACTCATACGCAAATGCCTCTTGTAGGTTTATTGGTTGGTTTTGCTGTTACTGCTTTAATTCAAAGTTCAACTGCTTCAGTAGGTATTTTGCTGACGATGGTTGCCGCAGGTATTGTGGTGGATTTACATCAAGCTATATTTATTCTGTATGGGTTTAATGTGGGGACTGTTGTGACCACTCTTCTTGCATCAATTCGTGGAAATAAAATAGCCAAGCAGGCTGCGATGGTCCATGTCTGGTTTAATATTATTGGAGCGCTCATCTTCACAGCTTTGACTATTTTACCTTTCGGCTTTGTCAGCCTCATTCAGAATACTTCTGAAAGTATTGCCCTGCAACTAGTTTATGCTCATATTATTTTTAATGTTGCAACACTTTTTATTTTGTTACCACTTTCGAAATTTATTATTCAGTTGGCGGAAAAGTGTGTTAAAAATGCACCAGATGATACAGCGCACCTGAAACTAAAATTTATTGATCGAAGGTTACTCCGCACACCAGAGATTGAAGTTGAGCAGATCCTTAAAGAAATTCAAAGAACATTTGAACTTGTGCAAGAGGATTTTACCGAAGGAGTGAATATTCAACGTGGAGAAAAAAATAGCACGAGTCTTATGAATGAAACTTTGATTAACTACTTGGTACAGGAGGTTAATAGGGCACTTGTCAATCTTAATACAGTTGAGTTAAAGGATAAATATGCTATTTCTGTCGGAAGGGCATATAAAACTATAAATTATTTGGCCCAGATTGAGGCATATACCAAAGATATCGTATTGACACTGAATGTTTACGATTACTCGGAGGAGGAAGAGGACAAGGAAAAAAATGAATTGGCCATTAAGCTAGTCATGGAGTCTATCGTACCATTAATAGAGAGGATGCTAGATCAAGTTTTTACATTCCTTAAAGATAAACAACATCAGGAAGAAGAAACAATACTGGATGAGATTAAAAAGTTAGAGCGAGAAATTCTTAATCTTACTCAAGTCAATAGAGATTTACTACGATCAGACTTTGAAGATATTCGAATTCTTAACAATTTACGAAAAATAAGTACAGATATCCTCCATATCGCAGAAGTATTGAATTATAAAGTGTAAAAAAAGCAGTACGAAAAGTACTGCTTTAAAATCAAGTTTTTAACAGATTGAAAAGAGAATTGTAATTGTTTTTTGTCATAAATTTTTTGAGTAAAGGGCCTCTAAGGACCAAAGAACTTTTCAAGGTGTCTTCAACATGATTGAGTGATTAACTACGGTCTTAGTATACTATAAAGTTAAGGATAGGTAAAATGAATCTTTTTGATAGTTATAATTATATATATTAATTAATTATTTGAAGTTTTGATTACATTTAATAATTCTTTGTATTAAATAGATTTATTTTACAAATTAAAAAGAAAGCTCTACAATGTTTATAGAAAAAGCACAGACATTATAAAGGAGAAAAAAATGATTATATCTACTATCGCAACTCTTGTTTATCCAGTAGAAAGGCGATAAATTGGCTGAATGAACATCATATTCCTTATCGAAAATGTACGATAGATTGTGTGAGCTGTGAAGACTTGTCATATATGCTTCGACTAACTGAAAATGGTATTGATGAAATTGTGAAGTCGACGAAGCGTTGCACAGAGGATTTGCACCGAAAAATTCTTCAGATCCAACAGATGCATTTTAATGAGGCAGTCGTTTATCTCAGCGAAAATGTTGAGGTGTTACAGACACCTTTGATTGTTGATCATAATAAATTTTTAGTGGGCTATCATTCTGAAAACATTCGGCAGTTTGCTCCACGCTATTATCGGATGAGCAGTATTTTTCTACATCAGTATAAACGCCAAATTTAATTAAATAAATTAATATCTATCATTAAATTAATTCATTTTACAAATATCTAATTATGGCTTAATATAGAGATAGAGAAATAATACAGAAGGAAGTGTAAATATGCAAGTAACAAATAGAAAAGTAGTCGTTGTTGGAACAGGATTTGTCGGAACAAGCATTGCTTATTCGATGATTAATCAAGGAATTGTTAATGACCTTGTGCTGATTGATGTGAATCAGGAAAAAGCTGAGGGGGAAGCTTTGGACCTCCTTGACGGAATTGCTTGGGGTCAAGAAAATGTAAATGTCAAATCTGGTGGTTATGAAGAATGTAAAGATGCAAACGTAGTTGTCATTACAGCAGGGATTAATCAAAAACCAGGACAAACACGGTTAGAACTTGTAGATACAAATGCTAAAATAATGAAATCTATTGTGGATGAGGTAATGAAGTCTGGTTTTGATGGCGTCTTTGTTATTGCTTCTAACCCAGTAGATGTTCTGACTTACTGTGCTTGGAAAGCTTCAGGTCTACCAGCTTCTAGGGTTGTTGGAACAGGAACAACCTTAGATACGACACGTTTTCGTAAAGAACTCGCGACAAAACTTGAGATGGATCCTCGAAGTATCCACGGTTATATTATTGGTGAACATGGGGATTCAGAAGTTGCGGTATGGTCGCATACGACGGTTGGTGGTAAACCAATTCTTGAATTTATCGTGCAAAACAATCGCTTAGAAGTTGGCGATTTACAAACTTTATCAGACAAGGTAAAAAATGCCGCTTATGAAATTATTGACCGTAAAAAGGCGACTTATTATGGTATCGGAATGAGTACAGCTAGGATAGTAAAAGCTATTCTAAATAATGAACAAGCAGTTCTTCCTGTTTCATCATACCTAGAAGGTCAATATGGTGAAGAAGGTATCTTCACTGGTGTGCCATCTGTCGTAAACCAAACTGGCGTAAGAGAAATTATCGAATTAAATATTGATGCGTACGAACGTAAAGCTTTTAAAAACTCCGTTAAACAGTTGCGTGAAGTGATTCAGTCACTAGAAAGTCAAGAATGAATCTGATTATAGGAAAAAATGGTTTGTTGGGACGGGAACTTTGCTTACGGTTTGATAGAGAAAAAATTCCTTATCTGGCTACGGGGTCACACGAGCTAGATATCACCGATAAAGTTGCAGTCGATGCGTATTTTTCTCGTCATAAACCACAAATTATTTATCTTTGTGCAGGCTATACTGCAGTCGAAAAAGCAGAACAAGAAGAACGACATTTAGCCGAGCAGGTCAATGCTGTTGGTACCGAAAATATTGCACAAGCAGCTGAGAATGTGGGAGCATTATTACTTTATATCTCTACTGATTATGTCTTCAGCGGCAACTTAGAGCTTGGGAAAGAATGGGAAGTAGACGATGTTCCACACCCACTATGGTTATACACAACTATTGGGTGAAAATGCTGTGCAGAAAAATACTACCAAACATTATATTATTCGTACAAGCTGGCTTTTTGGATGCTACGGTAATAATTTTGTCTCCACTATGAAAAATAAAGCCAAGAATAAAGATGATCAAGTAATTATGGTGGTCAATGATCAATTTGGTTGCCCAACTTGGACTAGAACATTAGCTGATTTTATGATTTACTTGGTGCAGCATAAACCAAAATATGGTATTTATCATCTGTCCAACGCAAAAGTTGAAGTCGAAAATATTTCTTGGTTTAAATTTGCAAAATATATTTTGCGCCAAGAAGAAGTCAAGCTTTTACCCCTTGCTACAGTAGAGCTTGCATCAAATGTGAAACGCCCTTACAATTCCACATTGAGTATAAAGAAAACAGAAGCTATTGGTTTTTCAGTGCCAACCTGGCAAGAAGCTTTAAATACTATGCAGAGGTTAGAAAATGGAGAATAGATGATGGAAATTCTTATTATTTGTATCTTATTAAGTTTCCTTGTCTTTAAAATATTTTCTTTTTCCAAAACCTCGGTTCTTCAGGAAAAAACGGAAGAGAGAGAAGAATAACTCTTTAGTCGAGATATCTTTATTAATGAGAAAACACAGCGTATATTTTAGAAGCTGTGTTTTTTATCTTTCAAAAATTAAATGGAGGAAGAAACACCCGAGCCTATTGACACGAGAGAAATAATTTGATAAACTATATAAGTTCGGTCTTTTTAAAAAGACCTCATTAATTTGAAAGTGGGATTGAACAAACCCAAACTACAAATAAGGAGAAATTACATTATGGTAATGACAGACCCAATTGCAGACTTCCTCACACGTATCCGTAACGGAAACATGCGTCGTTTCGAAGTTGTTGAAGCACCTGCTTCAAAAATCAAACGTGAAATCGCAGAAATCCTCAAAGCTGAAGGTTATGTGAAAGACGTTGAGTACGTTGAAGATAACAAACAAGGTGTTATCCGTGTATTCTTGAAATACGGAAAAAACAACGAAAAAGTTATCACTAACTTGAAACGTATCTCTAAACCAGGTCTCCGTGTTTACGTTAAATCTGACGAAGTACCACGCGTACTTAACGGACTTGGTACAGCAATCATCTCAACTTCTGAAGGCGTTGTAACTGACAAAGCTGCACGTTCTAAGAACATCGGTGGTGAAGTTCTTGCTTACATCTGGTAATCTTTTACCCGTAAGCTGAAAGTATTATAATTGTGAAAACAGGTAGTAGAAATACTCTTGATAATTTAACAGAAAAGGTAAAAAAACATGTCACGTATTGGTAATAAAGTCGTTGTTTTGCCAGCTGGTGTAACAGTTGAACAAAATGGCGCAACAGTAACAGTTAAAGGCCCTAAAGGCGAATTGACTCGTACATTTGCAGAAGCAATCACAATGGAAATCAATGGTTCTGAAGTAACATTCAAACGTCCAGATGATTCTAAAGAAATGAAAACTATCCACGGAACAACTCGTGCAAACTTCAACAACATGGTTGTTGGTGTTAGCGAAGGTTTCCGTAAAGAACTCGAAATGATCGGGGTTGGTTACCGTGCACAACTTCAAGGTTCAAAACTTGTATTGGCTGTTGGTAAATCTCACCCAGACGAAATCGAAGCTCCAGCAGGAATCACTTTCGAAGTTCCAGATGCTACACACATCAACGTTTCAGGTTCAGATAAAGAAGTTGTTGGTCAAACAGCTGCTTACATCCGTAGCCGTCGTTCACCAGAACCTTATAAAGGTAAAGGTATTCGTTACGTTGGCGAATTCGTACGTCGTAAAGAAGGTAAAACTGGTAAATAATCTCTTTGAGATTATGATCCGTCATTTGGTGAATGTAAGTTTGCCAAAATTCTGTACAGACAGAAACTTCCCGCTTGCATTTTTTGCAAGAAAATCGATGGCAGAAACTATCGAAATATAAAATATTTAAAGAGGTAGAATTGTGATTTCTAAACCAGATAAAAACAAACTCCGTCAAAAACGCCACATTCGCGTTCGCGGAAAAATCTCAGGTACTGCTGAGACTCCACGTTTGAACGTTTTCCGTTCAAACACAAACATCTATGCACAAGTTATTGATGACGAAGCAGCTGTAACACTTGCATCTGCATCATCACTCAAATTGACTGGTACTAAAACAGAACAAGCTGCTGAAGTTGGTAAACTTGTTGCTGAAGCTGCTAAAGCTAAAGGCATCGAAGCAGTTGTATTTGACCGCGGTGGTTATCTCTATCACGGACGTATCCAAGCACTTGCAGAAGCTGCACGTGAAGCTGGATTGAAATTCTAAGGAAAGGGGTAATCATTAAAATGGCTAGAAACGAAGAAGTTAAAGAATTCGAAGAACGCGTTGTTGGAATCAACCGCGTTACTAAAGTTGTTAAAGGTGGACGTCGTCTCCGCTTTGCTGCACTTGTTGTAGTTGGTGACCGTAACGGTCGCGTAGGTTTCGGTACTGGTAAAGCTCAAGAAGTTCCAGAAGCAATCCGTAAAGCTATCGAAGCAGCTAAGAAAAACATCGTGACAGTTCCTATGGTAGGAACTACTGTACCTCACGAAGTACTTGGTGTATTCGGCGGTGGTAAAATCCTTATCAAACCAGCTGTAGAAGGTTCTGGAGTTGCCGCAGGTGGTGCCGTTCGTGCCGTCCTCGAACTCGCAGGTGTTGCTGACGTAACATCTAAATCATTAGGTTCAAACACAGCAATCAACGTTGTTCGCGCAACAGTTGAAGGTTTGCAACAATTGAAACGCGCTGAAGAAGTTGCGGAACTCCGCGGCAAATCAGTAAGCGATTTGGCATAAGGAGGATATCATGGCTCAAATCAAAATTACATTGGTAAAATCACCAATCGGCCGTATCCCTGCACAACGTAAAACTGTTGTTGCACTTGGCCTTGGTAAACTTGGTTCATCAGTTGTGAAAGAAGACAATGCAGCACTTCGCGGCATGGCTAACTCAATTTCACACTTGGTAACAATTGAAGAAGTTAAATAGTAATTAAAAAAGTTCAGATTATCTGGACTTTTTTTCTGAGGAAATTGTAAAAATTTTCAAGATGTCGAATTAAATAAGTAAAAATGTACATTAAATTTTAAGGTATAATTGTTTTTAAATGTGAAAGGAAGAGAAGAATGAACAAACGAATTTTTGCACTTGCGACAGTAGCACTTGCATCAGTAATTGTACTTGCAGGTTGCGGAGGACGCAATACAGAAAGATCGCAAGGAAAAACAGACCTTAATGCAGCCTTAGTTTTAGGTAATGATGGGGTTGATGATCGCTCATTTAACCAATCAGCTTGGGAAGGTCTTCAAGCTTGGGGTAAAGATAACGGGCTTTCAAAAGGAAAGGGAATTAACTACTTCCAATCTAACTCTCCAGCTGAATTCACTTCAAACTTTAATTCGGCCGTTTCAGGTGGTTATGATCTTGTGTTCAGCATTGGCTTTGTTTTGCACGAAGCAACTTCTCAAGCCGCACAAAACAATCCTGATACAAAATTTGCTGTTATCGATTCGGTCATCGAAGGTAAAGACAATGTGGTCTCTGCAACTTTTGCGGATCAACAGTCAGCTTACCTTGCAGGTGTAGCAGCAGCAAAAACAAGTAAAACAAATCATGTTGGTTTCATCGGTGGGATCAAGTCAGATGTTCTTGCCGCTTTTGAAACAGGCTTTACAGCGGGTGCCAAATCAGTATCACCAGATATCAAAGTTGATGTACAATATGCGCAGTCCTTCACAGATGCCGGCAAAGGTAAAACAATGGCTTCAGCAATGTACGCTAGTGGTGCAGATGTGATTTATCAAGCAGCAGGTAGTGTCGGAACAGGTTTGTTCACAGAAGCTAAGAATTTGAATGAAACAAGAAAAGAAGAAGATAAAGTATGGGTTGTTGGTGTTGACCAGGACCAAGAATATTTAGGTGGGTATACATCAAAAGATGGAAAAAAATCAAACTTTGTCCTTGTTTCAACAGTTAAAGAAGTTGGAAACGCAGTTAAAGATATTGCCAATAGAACAGAAAAAGGGAAATTCCCTGGTGGTGAAAACCTCAAGTATGATCTTTCTAACGGCGGTGTAACACTTGCTCGAGATAATGCTTCAGATGAAGCTTGGAAAGCAGTTGAAGCAGCAAAAGCTGATATTGTTTCAGGAAAAATTGAAGTTCCAGCAAAATAAACTAAAAAAGGGTATGAAAGACATACTCTTTTTTTCTGTTTTAAAAAAAGAAAAGACTATGGAATGATTTGCTTTTTCAGAGTAAATTTAGTAAAATGGAAAAGGTTTAAAAGCCAAAAATTAGAAAAGTACAGGCGAGTTGAACTCCATCCTTCCTTAGAGTGGAGCGAGGCGGCAGCATTGTACAAAATAAGGAGAAAACATGAAACTTCATGAAATGAAAGCTGCTGAAGGCAGCCGTAAAGTTCGCAACCGTGTAGGTCGTGGTACTTCATCTGGTAACGGTAAAACATCTGGTCGTGGACAAAAAGGTCAAAAATCACGTTCAGGTGGTGGCGTACGTCCTGGTTTTGAAGGTGGACAAACAGAATTGTTCCGTCGTCTTCCAAAACGCGGATTTACTAACGTAAACCGTAAAGAATACGCAATCGTAAACCTTGACACTTTGAACCGTCTTGGTGATGGTGCTGAAGTTACAGCTGAAACTCTTGTAGCTGCTAAAATCATCAAAGATGTTAAATCTGGTATCAAAGTTCTTGCTAACGGCGAATTGACAGTTAAAAACCTTAAGGTTAACGTTGCTAAAGCATCTTCTGCTGCGAAAGCTGCTATTGAAGCTGCTGGTGGTTCTGTAGAACTTCTTGAAGCAAAATAATTCAATTGGCGGTTGATTTTCAACCGCTTATTTTATAGGGTTAATATTTAAGAAAGTTTAGAGGGAAATTATGTTTTTCAAAACTCTAAAGGAAGCTTTCAAAATAAAAGATGTAAGAGCACGGATTATCTTCACCATCTTTATTCTGTTTGTCTTTCGATTAGGTGCGCATATCACAGTACCGGGGATCAATGTTGAAAACTTGAATGCCCTGAGTGATTTACCGTTCTTGAACATGATGAACTTGGTGTCTGGTAATGCCATGCAAAACTATTCATTGTTTGCTATGGGGGTGTCACCTTATATCACAGCATCAATTATCGTTCAACTTTTACAAATGGATATTTTGCCGAAGTTTGTAGAATGGTCAAAACAAGGGGAAATAGGGCGTCGTAAGCTTAATCAAGCGACACGCTATATTACTTTAGTTTTGGCTATGGCTCAATCTATCGGTATCACTGCAGGTTTCCAAGCTATGAGCTCGGCAAATATCGTACAAAATCCTAACTGGCAAACTTACCTAATGATTGGTGTCATTTTGACAACAGGATCAATGGTTGTTACATGGATGGGTGAACAAATCAATGAAAAAGGGTTTGGTTCTGGTATTTCTGTTATTATCTTTGCGGGTATCGTTTCAGGTATTCCAAGCGCCATTCACGAAGTTTATACAGAGTGGTTTGTAAATGTTCGTCCGAGTCAAATTCCAATGTCGTGGGTAATGGTCGCTATTCTGGTTGTTGCTTCAGCATTGATTATTTACTTCACAACATTTGTACAACAAGCAGAACGTAAAGTTCCGATTCAATACACTAAGTTGACACAAGGGGCGCCTACAAGTTCATACTTGCCACTTCGTGTTAACCCAGCAGGCGTTATTCCAGTAATCTTTGCAGGTTCTATCACAACTGCTCCAGCAACGATTTTACAGTTCTTACAACGCGCTCAAGGTAACAATGTTGGCTGGCTGAATAGCTTACAATCAGCCCTTTCTTATAATACATGGACTGGGATGTTACTTTATGGCTTATTGATTGTTCTCTTTACCTTCTTCTACTCATTTGTACAAGTTAATCCAGAAAAGATGGCAGAAAATCTGCAAAAACAAGGTTCATATATCCCATCTGTTCGTCCAGGTAAAGGGACTGAAAAATATGTTTCAGGCTTACTTATGCGTCTGGCAACAGTCGGGGCACTTTTCCTTGGCTTTATTTCGATTCTTCCAATCGTTGCCCAAAATATTTGGGGATTGCCAAAAATCGTTGCCTTGGGAGGAACATCGCTCTTGATCTTGATTCAGGTTGCTATTCAAGCTGTTAAACAACTTGAAGGTTATCTCTACAAGAAAAACTACAAAGGATTTATGGATAATCCAATTGAAAGCTAAAAAAATCTTGCTTCGGCAAGGTTTTTCTTTATTTATCGTAAGAAATGCGGTAAAATATTAAGGTATAATTTATATTATGTTGTCTGTAAACTCATAAGCAAGAGTTGCAGCATCTATAGTAAAACTTGTAAGAAGAAAACGGGAGAAAACAATGAACTTGTTAATCATGGGCTTGCCAGGCGCAGGTAAAGGTACACAGGCAGAATTTATCGTTAAAAATTACGGCGTGAATCACATCTCTACAGGAGATATGTTCCGTGCAGCGATGAAAAATGAAACTGAGATGGGCAAACTTGCTAAATCTTATATCGACAAAGGAGCATTGGTTCCAGATGAAGTAACAAACGGTATAGTCAAAGAACGTTTGGCACAAGATGACATCAAAGCTTCAGGATTCTTGCTTGATGGTTATCCACGTACATTTGACCAAGCAGAAGCTTTGGACAAAATGTTGGTAGAACTTGGCATTAAACTTGATGCAGTCATCAACATCGAAGTAAACCCAGATATCTTGGTCGAACGCTTAAGTGGACGTTATATCTGCCGTACATGTGGCGCAACATATCACAAACTCTTCAAACCTACAAAAGTTGAAGGAACATGTGATGTATGTGGAGGACATGACCTTTATCAACGTGCCGATGATGTTCCAGAAACAGTTAAAAATCGCCTAGAAGTAAACATCAAGGAATCAGCACCAATCTTGAAACACTATACAGAACTGGGTTTAGTTAAATCAATCGATGGCGGACAAGCTATGGAGAAAGTAACCGAAGATATTCAAGCTGTTCTTGGCTAAAATAGAACAAAAAAAACACTGAACATTATTTCAGTGTTTTTTGTTTGTCTATCTTCGGAAAAGACGTTTCAATAAAGAAACAATTAAGAAAAGTGCAACGAAGATTAAGGTAATTGCAGAACTTGCAGGCGCATTGAAGTAATAGGAGATGATCAATCCACTGTTCATACCAATAAAACCAATGATAACTGACCAGATTAATACGGTCTTGAAAGATTTTCCAATAAGCATAGATACACTAGCAGGTAAAACCATGATTGCAGAAACCAGTAGGGCGCCACAGGCAGGAATCATCAAAGCAATCGCCAAACCAGTTACAATATTAAAAATCATTGACATAGCACGGACGGGAAGACCATCTACTAAAGCTGTATCTTCATCAAAAGTCATCACATAAAGTGGACGGAGAAAGAATATAAAGCCAGCTAGAACAATCAGAGCGATGATGTAAAGCATCACGACTTGCGGAGTAGCGATAGTTACAATTGAACCAAACAGATATTGGTCAATGCTGATGCTGGTTTTACTTCCTGCCACATTAATAATAAACATGGCTAAAGCAAGTCCAGCGGACATTAAAATCGCGGTTGCGAGCTCAAGATAATTTTTATAGACGGTACGGAGAAATTCCATAAAGATAGCGGCAATAATAACGACAATTAAAGTTGTCCATGTCGGATTTAAACTAAAGAGGACTCCGAAAGCAACGCCTGCTAGAGAAACATGGGAGAGGGTGTCAGAGAGTAGAGACTGACGACGCAGAACAAGGAAAACCCCAAGAAGTGGTGCAAAAAGTGAAATGGCAGTTGTCGCTAGTAAAGCGTTGCGCATAAAGTCATAAGAGAGGATTTCAAACATTAGCTTTTACCTCCTTTTTCATTTTTGCATTAGGGTTGCCATGGACTTCAAAGCATTCAAATTTTCCGTTTTTGTCTCGGGCAAGGTGGATGTTTCGGTCCATATATTTTTTAACAGAGTCAGGATCGTGTGTAACCATGAGAACACTTTTACCATGCTCATGTGCAGCATGGGCCATGAGCTCATAAAAGGCTTCTGTGGTTACATCGTCCATCCCAACAGTTGGTTCATCCAGAACAAAGACATCAGGGTCAGAAGCAAATGTACGAGCAATGATGATACGTTGCTTTTGTCCACCGGAAAGTTCTCCAATTTTTTTATGACGAAAGTCCCACATGCCTACAGCATTAAGAGCAGCTTCTACGTGTTCTTCGTCATGTGCATTAAGCTTGCGGAACCAACCTTTACGGGGATAACGACCAGAACGAACAAATTCATGAACAGTTGAGGGGAAACCCGCATTGAAACTGGAAATTTGTTGTGGGACGTAAGCGATACGTAAACGGCGATTTTGTGTGTCATGGCGTGCAATGATAACTTTACCAGACTTAGGTTTCAAAATTCCGAGCGTTATTTTGATTAGCGTTGACTTTGCCGCACCGTTTTCTCCAGTCAATGTTACAAATTCCCCTGGGTTAACCGAGTAACTCACATCTTCTAAAACAGGATTATTGTCATAATAAAAGCTTACATTTTGAACATCAATATAAGGCATAATTTTTATTTACTTTCTAAACTACTTAAATTTTTCAGCGAGTTGATGAAGAAAGTCTTGGATTACTTTTTGTTCATCTTCTGTATATTTCTGTGTAAGTTGCTGATAACTGTCTAGCGTTGCCTCATGATGTGCAGCGTGTTCACGTGCAATGGGCAATGCTTTTTCTGTTAGATTCCATAAAACAACACGTTCATCGGTCTTACTTTTCGTGGGCGATATAAGTTCTAAATCTTGTAACTTTTTTAAAGCTTTAGTGATGGCAGCCGGAGAGACCGAAAGAGTTTCTGCCATCCGAGCATTGGTTGTTGGTTCTCCATTCAGGAGCATCAAGAGATGTTCTTGAGTAGAAGTTAATTTGATATCACTTTGACACTTTCCAAGAAGAATTTCGTGCTTGTTTTCAGCAAATTGCATGACTTGAGATAAGAATTGATCAATTTGTTTTTCTAAATTTGTATGCATGATTCCTCTCCTTTCATTTACTGGTTAATAATAACATGGCTCTCATTAAATGTCAACCGGTTAATATTAAAGCAGAAAGAAAAATAAAGGAAAAAAATAAATAGAGGGCTTGTCATTTGTCAGTCAGTGTGCTATAATATATCAGTCCGACTTTTTAGATACACTTGTATCTTTCGGGGATTTTTAAGGAGGTACTTTTGCTTGGCAAAAGATGATGTTATCGAAATTGAAGGTAAAGTAGTAGATACTATGCCGAATGCGATGTTCACTGTTGAACTTGAAAATGGTCACAAAGTTTTGGCGACGATTTCTGGAAAAATTCGTAAGAATTATATCCGTATCCTGCCTGGCGACCGCGTGCAAGTGGAAATGTCACCATATGATTTGACACGTGGACGCATTACCTACCGTTTTAAATAACCTGGACATTCATTGAGTGCGAAAGCACAGTAACCATAGAAAGGAAGACACAATGAAAGTAAGACCATCAGTTAAACCAATCTGCGAATACTGTAAAGTAATTCGTCGTAACGGTCGTGTTATGGTAATTTGCCCTGTAAATCCAAAACATAAACAACGTCAGGGATAGAAAGGAACTATTAAATTATGGCTCGTTTTGCTGGAGTTGATATTCCAAACGAAAAACGTATCGTTATTTCATTGACATACGTTTACGGTGTTGGACTTCAAACTGCTAAAAAAGTGCTTGCTGCTGCAGGTGTTTCAGAAGATGTACGTACTAAAGATCTTACATCTGATCAAGAAGACGCAATTCGTCGTGAACTTGACGGCTTGAAACTCGAAGGAGATCTTCGTCGTGAAGTAAACCTCAACATCAAACGCTTAATGGAAATTGGTAGCTACCGTGGTATGCGTCACCGTCGTGGACTTCCTACACGTGGACAAAACACAAAAAACAACGCACGTACTCGTAAGGGTCCTGCTAAAGCTATCGCTGGTAAGAAAAAATAATCTAGAAAGGAGTTAAAATGGCAAAAATTACTCGTAAACGTCGTGTGAAAAAGAATATTGAAACTGGTATCGCCCACATTCAATCAACTTTTAACAACACTATCATTATGATTACTGACGTTCATGGTAACGCTCTTGCTTGGTCATCTGCAGGTTCACTTGGTTTCAAAGGTTCTAAAAAATCTACACCATTCGCTGCACAAATGGCATCTGAAGCTGCTGCTAAAGCTGCTCAAGAACAAGGGTTGAAAACAGTATCTGTTACAGTTAAAGGTCCTGGTTCAGGTCGTGAATCTGCAATCCGTGCACTCGCGGCTGCTGGTCTTAACGTAACTTCTATTAGTGATGTGACTCCTGTACCTCACAATGGTGCACGTCCTCCAAAACGTCGTCGTGTATAATCGTTAGTGAGTTGCAAAATCACTTTACTTTTCTTTTAGAGGAGACTATACATGATTGAGTTTGAAAAACCAAAAATTATTAAATTTGACGAAACAGAATTTTACGGTAAGTTTGTAGTAGAACCACTTGAACGTGGTTACGGTACAACTTTGGGTAATTCTTTACGTCGCGTTCTCTTGTCTTCATTGCCTGGGTCTGCTGTTACTTCAATCCAAATTGAAGGTGTTCAACACGAATTCGCAACAATCCCTGGTGTACGTGAAGATGTGGTCCAAATCATCCTTGCTATTAAAGGACTTGCGATCAAATCTTACGTTGAAAATGAAAAACAAATTGAGCTTGACGTTACTGGACCTATGACAGTAACCGCAGGTGACATTTTGACAGATAGTGATATCGAAATTGTCAATAAAGACCATTTTCTTTTCTCTATCGCAGAAGGTCATTCTATGCGTGCTGTGATGACAGTAAACAAAGGTTACGGATACGTTCCTGCTGACGAAAACAAAGTCGAAGGCGCACCTATCGGTACAATTGCTGTGGACTCAATTTACACACCAGTTAGCAAAGTTAACTATCAAGTAGAACCAGCTCGTGTAGGTGGTGATGCATCTTACGATAAGTTGACTTTGGAAATCACTACAAACGGCACAATCGTTGCTGATGATGCTTTGTCTCTCTCTGCGAAGATTTTGACAGATCACTTGAACTTGTTTGTTGACTTGTCAGAAACAGCTTCAGAATCTGAAACTCTCGTGGCTAAAGAAGAAGTTAAAACAGAACGTGTCCTCGATAAAATTATCGAAGAAATGGACTTCTCAGTTCGTGCTTACAATGGTTTGAAACGCGCTGGAATCAATACCGTAGCTGATATTGTGGAAATGAGTGAAGCTGACATGATTAAAGTCAAAAACCTCGGTCACAAATCAGTAGAAGAAGTCAAGGTTAAATTGACTGACTTGGGCTTGGAGCTCAAAAAACGAAAATAATACAGGAGGAAAAAAATGGGTTACCGTAAACTTGGACGCACATCTTCACAACGTAAAGCTATGCTTCGTGATTTGACAACTGATCTTATCATCAACGAAACTATCGTTACAACTGAAGCTCGTGCTAAAGAAATCCGTAAAACAGTTGAAAAGATGATCACTCTTGGTAAACGTGGTGACTTGCACGCTCGTCGTCAAGCAGCAGCTTACGTTCGTAACGAAATCGCTATTAAAGATTTCAACGAAGAAACTGAAACTTTCCCAACTGCACTTCAAAAATTGTTCGACGATATTGCTAAACGCTACGAAGGCCGTAACGGTGGTTACACTCGTATCTTGAAAGTTGAACCACGTCGTGGTGATGCTGCCCCTATGGCAATCATCGAGCTTGTTTAAGAGAGTTCGGATTTAAATATTATATAAGATTACTTATTGAGTGTTATGATGATGGCGCTGTGTTTGAGTTGACGTAAAAACGTCGAGTAGCACTGCTTAGTCTAGCTCTGTCTACCGAGATATTTATTTCGGTAGTTCACTCAATATGTTTTTTTTTTTGCTTTTTTATAAAAATATAGGTCTCTTTTCAATAAAGAGGCTTTTTTAAGTGTGGGGATTAAAAGAATATAAAATTCTTTCCTTTGATATGATATAATCAAATCAAGGACTACGAACTTGGGAGAGGATATAGTGTCTGTTGTAGTGTGGAATAATTTTAAAAATAACGAAGACACTTTTTTGTTAAGGACGTATGAATAGGAATTTATGAGAAAAAGGAATAGCATTTGTGGAAAAATATAAAAAATTACTCACGCTTAGCGCTCTCGTTTTATCGTCCACACAAGGAATATTGGTAAGTGCCAGTGAGCTTACAGCGACAAATGTGGACAGCAGTGTCCCAATAACGAGCAACGTGCAAGAAGAGGTCGAAGCTTCTAGTAGTTCAGAAGGAAGTTCTGAAAATAGTTCTACTGCTGATAGCTCTCTGGAAGATAGTATTTCTGAAAGTGACCATCAAAGTAATCCCCCTTCAGATAAGGAGACTGAAGAAACCGGGACAGCTCCAGGAAGCACAACTGAAAAACCAGAGAAAAATAACAGTGAGAAGGAAGTGGCCAAGGAGTCGGTTGCCCAAGAGTATTTTTCACGCAAAAATCTCCCCAGAGTTGGTGTTAGTCTTAAACAATTACCCGTAAAAAATTCAGGATCTCTTTTTAGAGATATCTCACAGTCAATGTTCAAAAATAACATCAACTGGATTTATGGTCGTGGTATTACTACAGGTTATACGCCAAGCACCTATAACCCTAATGCAAAAGTAACACGCGGAGAGATGGCTCTTTTTCTACACCGCTTAGCAGGAGCACCAACATATAAAGCACCTTTCAATGTTTATACAGACATTAGTCAGTACAAAAACCAAATCCTTTGGTTGACAGCGACCACAGTATCTAATGGTACAGCCCCTCACTATAATCCTAATGGTAAGGTAACTCGTGGACAAATGGCGGCCTTTCTGCACAGGATGGCAAAAGCATCAGGAAAAGCTTCTGCTTCTGCAAAATATAATCCAAAGTTTTGGGATGTCCAAAATCATATGTTTAAAAATGATATAGGATGGCTAAGTTCAAAAGGGATAACGACAGGATATACAGCGACATCTTTTAAACCAGATGCGGATATCACACGTGGAGAGATGGCCGCATTTCTCTATCGCTTCTATAGTGTTGTAGTAAATAATCAGAAACTTCCGGCAGCACCACAACCTCATGCTAATCAACCAATATATTATTCTCAGCTGGATGCAAGATGGAAGAATAACAGATTGAATGGCTCCAATGTAGGAGTTTCAGGGTGTGTGCCTACAAGCTTGGCTATGATTCTACGGGGAAGCTATGGACAAAATGTTGACCCAGGAATTGTTGCTAAAAAAACGGATACGATTAGTCACGAAAGCTTTGGACTCTCAGGGAAGGATTTGATCAATACTGCTAAAGCTTATGGACGTAGTGTAGAAGTTATCAGTAATATCAACCGAGCAGAAACTTTGCTCAGAGCAGGATATCCTCTCATATTTTATATTAATGTGGGTATTGGCCATGCCGTTGTCGTTTCCGACTATGACAACACTAATGGTCGAGTAAATATTAACGATCCTTATGGAAAACTATTCTATCCTTCAGGAAAAACAACTTTGCGTGAACTATGGGGACGTCCTAGTCAAGATGCTATGGATTGGAATGCAGGCCGTCCTGTATTTGCGATTAAGTAGGAGGAAACCATGAAAAAAATATCAGTAATAGCTCTACTCCTTGTCAGCTTGCTTGGTTTATCTGGATGTGGAAATCAGCAAACCAATAAACAACCGCAAAAGGATTCCAGTACAGTGGCAGGTAAAAGCAAAGAAAGTACAGTAAAATCCGATACAGCAACATCAAAAAGTGATGCAAGTGTAGAGCAGTCTAAGTCAGAAAAAAACCAAGAATCAACAAGTAAGGATAATACCAGCACAGAGGCTTCTAAAGTGTCTCCAGATCCCCAAGCTCCAGAAGCAGACCATACGGTAAGAACTGAATCAGGCAGCACCACGGACTTAGGTCAAGCACGTATTGCACTTTATGAAGCAGGTATTGATTCCCATAGTATGACGGATGATGACATTTTAACTGTCTGGGAACGTTCAAAAGACAAGGAAGAATTTGTAAAAAATGTAAAAGAATATCTCAGACAATAGTGTTGTTTAGAGCTCAAAATAGGCTTTACAGAGCGTTTTAAGAAGTACTTTACAGTAAATACAATAAAAATGGTAGTGCTATTATAACTACCATTTTTATTGTATTGAATTATCATAAGGAAGAGGATTTGAGGGATTGAAAAATTCTTTGAGGAGAAAAGAAAACAGTCAGTGAAGTCTGTCTTTTGATATGTTATAATCAAATAATGGGTAAAATAAAAAGCCTTAAGAGGCTAAAATTTATTCATGCCACTGAATGGAATCGAACCATCGACCTCCACCTTACCATGGTGTTGCTCTACCGACTGAGCTACAGCGGCTATATTTGTGCTTTCGCCCAGTCAGAGAGCAACAGATGAGGATTTGCTCTGCAAACCCTTATCCACCGATTGGAAGCAGTGCTTCCAACTCTACCGACTGAGCTACAGTGGCTTATAGTTAAACCATAATTATTTTAACAAAAATACGAATAAAAGTCTATAAGAATAATAGAAATGAGGGCTTCAAAATAGCTAAAAAAAAATCAACCTTTCTTTGTCAAGAATGTGGCTATAAATCAGTAAAAAAACTCGGACGTTGTCCCAATTGTGGCGCTTGGGGCTCCTTTGTGGAAGAAGTAGAAGTCCAAGAGGTAAAAAATCAGAGAGTAAGTTTGACAGGTGAGCACTCTAAACCCATGAAGTTAGATCAGGTTGAACTTTTTGATACACCGCGCGTGGAAACCGACCTAGATGAGTTTAACCGAGTCCTTGGAGGCGGTGTCGTTCCAGGAAGTCTTGTCCTTATTGGGGGTGATCCAGGGATTGGTAAATCGACTCTACTGCTTCAAGTATCTACACAACTTGCTTCAAGAGGGCGTGTCCTTTATGTGAGTGGGGAGGAGTCAGCTCAACAAATTAAGCTACGTGCTGAGCGTTTGGGCGACATTGATACAGATTTTTATCTTTATGCTGAAACCAATATGCAAAGTATCCGAAATGAAGTGGAACGTCTACAGCCAGATTTTCTTATTGTAGATTCGATTCAAACTATCATGACGCCTGAAATTCAGAGTACCCAGGGTTCAGTTAGTCAAGTGCGTGAGGTGACAGGAGAATTAATGCAATTGGCCAAAACTAACGATATTGCGACTTTTATTGTCGGACATGTCACCAAGGAAGGGCAACTTGCAGGCCCACGTATGTTGGAACATATGGTTGATACCGTCTTGTATTTTGAAGGAGAACGCCAAAATACATTCCGAATTTTACGCGCGGTCAAAAACCGTTTTGGTTCAACAAATGAAATTGGAATTTTCGAAATGCAAGGCAGTGGTTTAGTGGAAGTAACCAACCCGAGTGAAGTCTTTCTGGAAGAACGTCTAGAGGGTTCTACCGGATCTGCTATCGTCTGTGCGTTAGAAGGTACTCGTCCGATATTGGTTGAAATTCAAGCTTTGACAACACCAACCATGTTTGGGAATGCCAAACGTACAACCTCCGGTTTAGACTTTAACCGTGTGAGTTTAATCATGGCAGTACTTGAAAAGCGTGCCGGTTTTCTTTTACAACAGCAAGATGCTTACTTGAAATCTGCAGGTGGGGTCAAGTTGGATGAACCAGCCATCGACTTGGCAGTCGCTGTGGCAATTGCTTCCAGCTATAAGGAAGAGCCAACAGATGCACGTGAATGCTTTATTGGCGAAATTGGCCTAACTGGAGAAATCCGACGTGTCACACGTATGGAGCAACGTCTCAATGAAGCAAGTAAATTAGGTTTCCAAAAAGTATATGCGCCTAAGAATAGCTTAGCAGGTGTAGATATTCCAGAAAATTTGCAAGTGATCGGCGTGACGACTTTATCTGAATGTTTGAAAAAAGTGTTTGGCTAAGAAAAAGCTTTGTGAGTCAAGATGTCATAATCGTAATAGGACAAACAAGTATCTTGTTATGATGTGTGATATAATTGACACAGAGCTTTTTAGTTATAAAAAATTGAGGCTATGTACAGAAAGGAAGTCTTATGCGTCGTTGGATAATTCATGTTCTCATGGGTATTGTGGGTGCTTCTTTAGGCATCACTACTCTCCCTTGGGTTTGGGACCTCTTTAGACAAGAGGGAAATGCTTTTAATCAGGAAATTGTAAATGGGTTAATTGGAGCAATTATTTTTGTTATTTTATCATTCTTTATGTCCAATTTGCTGATGCGAGCATTGAAAAAACTAGATCAAAAAATTACGAGAGTCAATCTTTCAAAAATGGTATTTAATTTTATTGGTGCTATTTTAGGTCTGACCGTAGGTGTGCTTTTAACGATTCCTCTCTCTTTACTCGGGGTACCAGTATTAAGCAACATTATTTCCTTTGTGCTGATCATTGGTCTGCTTTATCTTGGCTATACGGTCTTTGATAAGCGAGGAGATGAAATCTTTAAAATCGTTTTTCGTAAACGTAAAGAAGTCGCTGCAGTGGATAAGCCCGTGGTCAAAGAAGTCGTTACAGCTCAACATGCTATGATTTTGGATACAAGTTCGGTTATTGACGGACGTATTTTGGATGTATTAAAAACAGGTTTTATCAGTGATAAAGTAATTGTACCTAATTTTGTATTACTAGAGCTCCAGCTCATTTCAGATAGTGCTGATCCCTTGAAACGTGCCAAGGGTCGCCGTGGTTTGGATCTCGTAAATTCCTTAAAAGAATTTGACAATGTTGAAATTTCTAATAAAGACTATAAGGACATACGCGAGGTTGACACTAAACTGCTTCGCTATGCTAGCGAAATCGGTGCGAAGTTAGTCACAAACGATTTTAATCTCAACAAAGTAGCGGAGATCCAAGGCGTAATCGTCCTAAACATTAATGATCTTGCAAACGCCGTTAAGACACAACTGGTGGTTGGGGAGCAGATTGAAGTAACAATCATTCGTGAAGGTTCTGAACGTCAGCAAGGTGTAGCCTATCTACCAGATGGTACAATGATTGTCATTGAAGATACGGCCAAAATGATTGATAAAAAAGTGTTGGTTGAGGTTGCAAAAGTTCTGCAAACAAGTGCAGGACGTATGATTTTTGCTGAGCTTGTTCATCCAAAATAGTTAAACAAAAATAAGGAGAAACATGTACTTTAAGCGTTTTTTACAACTTTTTCTTATCTATGTACTAGCAGCACTTGTCCTTGTTGGTATTATTTCAACAAATTTTTTGCAAAATAAAAATCTAACTTTAATCCTAGCTTTACTTATCTCCTATGCAGTACTAACCTTGCCCTTGGTTCTTTTGACCGTGTTGAAAACCAATAAAAAAGCAACGAGTGTTGGTGCTCAAGGTCAAGGAGGTGAAGTACGACGTATATTGGGACTTCTTCCGGGTTACCTTGCTTTGAGTTGTTTAACAAAAGATGGGGAATCAACAACGACGATTATGAGTTTTATCCAATCAGTCCATGAAGAAAATATATTTTACATGGTAGCTGATAAGCATGCCCGTAAAGTACAAAGCATTAAGGAAAATCCTGATGTCTCTTTCACTACATGGTTTGATAGTTTAGAGAAGGGGGAGCGTTTATCCTCGAATAATGTGTATGCCGAAGTCTTAGAAGAAGCGGCAGCAAAAGAATGTGTTAAACAGGAACCTAATCTACTGAAGGTGCATGAAAATGCGGCAAATATGGCCATTATCAAACTTACGGTTAAATCCTTGGTTCATGAAAACTTTAAAGAAGGTAGCCACATAATAGAATTTAATTGAAGTCTTTTTAGACTTCTTTTTTGTTACACAGATACAAAAAATACGTATAAGTTCATAGTTGCAATAAAACTTTAGAAATGTTATTCTAATTATGAAGGCGGTTACATTTTCGCTTTTGTCGTATTATGGTTTCAAACAAAAAAGGGGAAAAGCCCCGAAGCATATATCTATATGGAGGATAATTTGATGAAAATAGGTGTTCCAACAGAGATCAAAAAACACGAATATCGTGTAGGACTTGCACCAGAATTTGCTGCAGCTTATGTTGCCGCTGGACATGATGTCTATATTCAAAAAGGGGCAGGTGAAGGCTCATCATATTCCGATGAACTTTACACAGCAGTTGGCTGTAATATCTTACCAACTGCCGAGGATATTTATGAAACAGCGGATATGATTATAAAGGTCAAAGAACCGCTTGAGCCAGAATATTCATTGATGCGTGAGGGACAAATATTTTATACCTATTTCCATTTAGCAGCAGATAAAGCATTGACAGAAGCTGTTTTAGATAAGAAAATTGTCGCGATTGCCTATGAAACCATCCGCGACCGTAACGGTGCACTGCCAGCGCTTAAACCCATGTCTGAAATTGCAGGGCGTTTATCAGTCCAAGAAGGTGCGAAATACTTGGAACGTCCTTTTGGAGGACGTGGTGTTCTTCTTGGAGGAGTGACTGGCGTTCTTCCAGCAAATGTTTTGGTACTTGGTGGTGCAGGAGTTGTTGGTCGTAATGCTGTCGCTATGGCTGTTGGGCTTCATGCTAATGTTACTGCAGTCGATGTGAATTTAGATGCCTTAACTGAGCTTGATAAGCTCTATCAAGGGCGTGTAAACACGGTTTACAGCACTGATCATACGGTAAAAGATCTGATTTCTAAAGCAGACTTAGTGATTGGAGCTGCGCTTATCCCTGGTGCAGCTACACCACAGCTTATTCGCCGTGAACATTTACCATTGATGAAAAAAGGTGCAGTTATTGTCGATGTGGCAATTGATCAAGGAGGAACTTGTGAAAGTTCTCATGTGACTTATCATGACAACCCTGTTTTTGAAGAAGAAGGTGTTATCCACTATTGTGTTGGTAATATGCCTGGTGCTGTCCCTGTAACTTCGACAGCAGCTTTAAATAACGCAACTCTCGCAAATGGTTTAGCTATAGCAAACAAAGGTTATAAAGAAGCCTTGAGAGCTAACTCAGGTCTGAAAGAGGGACTAAATGCAGACCATGGTAAGTTGACATGTAAACCTGTTGCTGATTTCTATAACATGGTTTACACAGACATTGATGAAGTTATAAGTAATTAAATAAAAAAGCGCTGCCTGAGCAGCGTTTTTTTATAGAGGAAGAACCATGTTGTACCATGTTTCTCCTGCAAGTTGTGAGTCAGAAATTCCTTTTGAAACGAATCCATAACGTTCGTAGTAAGGAATAAGGCTTTCTACACAAGTCAAGCTGATGCCTTGACGGCTTTCCTCAGCTGCAGCCTCTTTCATCAAATCCAGTAATGAAGTAGCAATACCAAGTCCTTGGTATTCACTATCTACAGCAAGGCTAACGATAATTTGAAAGCGGTCAGTCGGAAGACTTGCTTCTGTTTTTTCAAACATATCGTCTGTCAGATAACATTTATCAGAAGTTGGGCCCACAAGAATGCCGACCACTTTACCTTCTTCATTTCGAGCGACGAAAAAACGCTCAGGAATGACTTGGATACGTTCTAACATTGAAGCGCGTGAGAGTACCTCATCCGCTGGGAAAGAAGTCTCTTCAATGTGCATCACATCATCAATGTCTGTGATTTTTGCTTTGTCATATGTAATTTTAGTCATATCTCTATTCTAACATGGTCCTCCTTGTCGAGTCAATGAAGCTTGTGTTTCTTTAATTACAGTATGATTTTATAATGACTCACTGTTAGAAACATTGCTCATAATATGATAAAATAAAAAGGATCGAAACTAACAGGAGAAAACTATGTCTAATAACATTCGTGTGCGCTATGCGCCATCACCAACTGGGCTTTTACATATCGGTAATGCCCGTACTGCACTTTTTAACTATCTTTTTGCGCGTCATTATGATGGAGATTTCATCATTCGTATCGAAGATACAGACCGCGAACGTCATGTGGAAGATGGGGAACGTTCTCAACTTGAAAACTTACGTTGGTTGGGGATTGACTGGGATGAAAGTCCTGAAACACATGAAAACTATCGCCAATCTGAACGGTTGGAACTTTACCAAAAATATATTAATCAACTTTTGAGTGAAGGAAAGGCTTATTACTCTTACAAAACGCCAGAAGAGCTTGAAGCTGATCATGAAGCACAAGAAGCAGCAGGTGTTGCACCTCATTATGTCAATGAATATGCTGGGATGTCAGAGGCTGAGAAAGAAGCTTACATCGCTGAACGCAAAGCTGCAGGAATTACACCGGTTGTTCGTATTTCTGTAAATGAAACAGCCATTTATAAATGGACAGATATGGTTAAGGGCGATATCGAATTTGAAGGTGGGAACATTGGCGGTGATTGGGTTATTCAAAAACGCGATGGTTACCCAACTTACAACTTTGCTGTAGTAGTGGACGACCATGACATGCAAATTTCACACGTTATTCGTGGTGATGACCACATTGCGAATACACCAAAACAGTTAATGGTTTATGAAGCTTTGGGCTGGGAAGCTCCTGTCTTTGGCCACATGACTTTAATCATTAACTCTGAAACAGGGAAAAAGTTGTCTAAACGTGATACCAATACGCTTCAATTTATCGAAGATTACCGTAAAAAAGGTTTCATGGCAGATGCTATTTTCAACTTTATCGCACTCTTAGGTTGGAACCCAGGCGGGGAACAAGAAAAATTCAGCCCGGAAGAACTTGTGAAACTTTTTGATGAAAAACGTTTGAGTAAATCTCCGGCAGCCTTTGACCAAAAGAAACTGGAATGGATGGACAACGAGTACATCAAGCATGCAGAGTTTGAACCTGTTTTTGAATTGACAAAACCTTTCCTTGAAGAAGCTGGACGCTTTGATGCGCGTGCTGAAGAACTGGTTAAGCTCTACAAACCACAAATGAAATATGCTGAAGAAATTCTGGAGTTAACAGACCTCTTCTTTGGTGAATTCCCAGAACTCACAGACGAAGCCCGTCAAATGATGGAATTGGAAACTTCACCAGTTGCGGTAGGCACTTTCCGCGCGAAACTTGAAAACTTAGAAGATTTTACTGCTGAAAACATCTTCCCGCTTTTCAAAGAAACGCAAAAAGAAACAGGAGTTAAAGGAAAAAATCTTTGGATGCCAATTCGTATCGCTGCTTCTGGTAGCATGCACGGCCCAGAATTACCTGAAACAATCGCTCTTTTAGGCAAAGAAAAAGTCCTTGAACATATGGCACAGTTTTTATAAAAAGCCGCAAGTAATAAACGCACGAGTTATAGCTCGTGCGTTTTTTGTATGAATGAAATTAACCGTTTGTTTTTTTGCGGATATTTTAAAGACGAGATGAGCTGGTCATAAGGGGTGATTTCCACGGCTTGGTTGAGGAGTAAACGTCTATCAGCAACCAAGTTAGCCAGAGTCTGCATGATTTTTTGCCACTCTTCGGGACTGAGTTTAGCATTCCAATGCCGCAGATGAAAGATACCGATGTCAATAGGTAGTTCGGTTATTTTTCCCCAGTTGACCTGTTCGCCCGAAAGGAGCCCAAGAGCTTGAAACTTTCCACCCGATCGGACACAAGCAGCCAAATCTGTCCCATCCTGTCCACCGACACAATCAATGGCAGCATCTACTTCGAGATTAACCAAGTCTGTACGTAATTCCTGAGCACCGCGCTCCTTTAGGAGCTGGTGCTTTTTACTGTCGCGTGTAATAGCGATAAAGTCAAAACCCAGTATTTGTGAAAGTTGGGCAAAGATTTGACCAATAGAAGAACCAGCAGCATTTACAGCAAGTTTTTGACTAGGTTTTAATGCAAGAACTTCTGTACATAGAAGCCAAGCTGTCAAAGGGTTGATGTAAAGCTGACTAGCGGAAATCAAATCAAGAGTATCAGGAACAAAAAATGCATGAGATATAGGGCATTTGACAAAAGTTTGCCAAGTCCCTTCCCCTTCCAAGGGTAAAACACGTTGACCGATAAGTTTGCGCGAAAGTGCGCAGCCAACATCTGCGACAAGACCAACCCCTTCATAGCCTGCAGTAGCAGGAAGGCTTATCCTGTGCGCATATGCACCGGTCATTGGGATTAAATCTGAAGGATTGACCGGAGCATAAAGCATTTTTACAAGAAGTTCTTGGGGCTGTAAACTTGGTTGACACTTCTCTTTAAGCCTTAAGACTTGATGAGGCAAGCCATAGCTCTCGTAACTGAATGATGAGTACATGGCTTTATTATAGCAAACTTATAAATTTTAAGACACAGCTATAATTTTCCTTCAAAAATATATCTTAGTGTAAAGTTACAGAAAGATTACAATAAAGTTTATTTGCTTCTTTTTAGTAATCAAAGAAAAAACTTTGACAAAAAGTAAACTTATGTTAAACTTAGTGTGTATAATGTGTCTTTTAGGTTAAAAATGTGTACAAATTATCCTATAGGCGTTGAGAAAATATTAAGAAGGAGTAAAGTTGGATGAAGAGTAAAAGACTCTACAAAGTCGTACGCTTACTTATGATCGTCTCTCTTGTGGTTCAAGCCTTGCTACCAGCATTAGCTATCGCAGAAACCATAGACAAGGAAGAAAAAAACGGTCGCACGACTTTGAACAAGGCGCAGTGGGAAGATGAAAAGAATCTTCAAACTGTTATTGTAGAAGGAAAGGTTGAAAAGGGTACTGCGGAAGATAATCAACCTGAAACCATCGTTTTGAAAGGCGCAGACTTTGAGAACGTCACAACAGAAGAAAATATCTCCGGCCTTACAGAAGGCAGCTATAAGTTGGAAGATAATAAAGTGCTTTTAAACTTAACGGAGCAGAGCGAGGGAAATTTCTCTTTGAAACTTTACGTTGTGAAAGATTCTTTAGTCAATGGAAAAGAGATTGAAGTCACTCTAGGGGATCAAGTGCTCACTCTTCCGATTAAGCTTGAAGAAACAGATAAAGAAAAACCAACAGATGATGAGAAAACATCTGATAAGGAAGCCGAAACCAAACCTGAAAAGGAAACAAAGCCTGAACAAGAAAGTTCAACTTCTAAGAAGCAAGTTGGCAATATCGCAGATAAGGAGCGTGGCTTACCTTTTGCCATGACAGAGCTTCTGCCTAATGCAGCAGGTCTTCCTTGGGACATCGCTAAAGACAGTAAGGTT
Source organism: Lactococcus sp. bn62 (assembly GCF_029492705.2). Classification (NCBI taxonomy): domain Bacteria; kingdom Bacillati; phylum Bacillota; class Bacilli; order Lactobacillales; family Streptococcaceae; genus Lactococcus; species Lactococcus sp. bn62. The sequence goes on from NZ_CP120417.1 coordinate 232,646, forward strand.
TCAGACCCTGATACAGATAGCTTAGCAGACATGGGATTCTCGGATGTTCCTGGCGCTCATGATGGACGTATCTGGACAGACAAAACAGTTCGTCACGACCTCGGCAGCTTGGACGATGATCAGTTTGAAGTAACACTCTCTGCTTTGGCACAAAGTGCACCTATACGTGCCGGTTATCAAATTCCTGCGGATACTGTCTTTACCATTGACGTTTCTGGAAGTATGACTCGTGTCGATCCTGGCGCAGGACGTTCACGTATCGCTCTTCTGGTTGATGCGCTTAATGAAGCTATTGGTATCTTGCAAGATGCTAACCCGCTCAATCGTGTAGCTGTAGTAGCTTATGGTGGCCGTACAGGTGGTTTTGCCCGTGTCGAAAATGTTTTTGCTCTCGGCAGATATAACCCTAACAGTAATGGTGCTTTCTTTACCATGACAGGGAACTCCCAAGTCAATGTTGTGGCAACTGCTGTAACTGGTTCAGGTGGACAAGTTAAAGTTAATAACTTTGTTTCACAAGGTTCAACGCCAACCCAGTGGGGAATTCGTGAAGCCAGTCGTATTCTGGAAAACGTAACTGACCAACAAGTTGAGGTTCCTGTGACAAATGATGCTGGGGAAGAAGAAAATCCAGTAAGAGTAACACGTCGTCCTAATCTTATCCTAATGACCGATGGTGAACCAACCATGGGTCGTCCTGACTTTGACTTTGATGCTTTAACTCCAGTAACTGTTGGTCCAAATGGTAATCAACTCGTAGCGAGCGACGGTGATTTCTATGGAGATGGTAGTTATGGTGAGCAAGGTCTAGCTGTAATGACAGCCTTGACAGCCGCCTATCGTGGCAAAACAGTCCTTAATCACTATTTTCCAAATGGAAATGTTGCAGGCGATGCACCAACTCAACCTGCAGCAGATATCGGCTTCTTTAGTATCTCTTTAGGAAAACAAGACACAGAAGCCGGTCAAAACTTAATCAGTGCAACATTGAATCCTACGCCGGAGAATACAGACAAGGTCGGACCAAATGTTCGTCATCAGATGGGCTTGACTGGGACATCAGCAGGACCAACAGCTGCTACACCAACCTTAACAACACTCTTTAATAACTTTGCTACGAATGGTGCAACAGGAAACTTCCAAGCGCAATTTAGACAAGCCTTTGGGACATATCAATGGAATAACACTAAGAGTACAGTTAATATCAGAAATAACGCTTCTGTAGAACTTTCAACAACGGACATTGCTTATGCAGATGAGTTTTTCAAAGCGGATGACTTACAAACCTTGCGCGATGCCTTTATCTCGATTACCAACAGTATTCAAGATACAGGGAACAGCGAAATCTTAGGCGGAAATGGGAACGGCACAAACTTGGGTGCAGGTACACTGGATTTCTCTGATGTCTTGGGAAAATACATGAGCTTTGACGGTCTGACTAATATCGAGTTCCCAGCACGAAATGGTGGAACATTTACCTATAATATTTCAGAGGTTGATGCACATCGTGAAGATTTTATTAAAACATTAACACAGCAAATCCGTCTTCCTGACGGCAACTTTATTGATGCTGCAACAGCAGGAGCGATACTTGATAATCGCCCAGATAATGTCATTACTTATTTTACAAATGACCAAGGGCGCTATATCGGTCTTACTGCTGACGGAGCAGCGACGAAGGCACAGGTTTACCCTGTCTGGGGCGAAATTGAAAACCAAGTCGACTCTGCAGTAAATAATGTGAGCGGTCTCCTATTTACTGTTCATACGGCACTCATAGATCATACTTTTACCTCAGACTATGGTTCAGCAGAGCATAAGTCAGGTTATAGAGAACTCCAAGCCAAGGATCAGTTTGTGCATTGGAGCATTCCTGCGCATCTCATTCCTGAACGTACAGTTCAGCAGAACGAAGATGGAACAGTTAGTATTACAGGGAACACTTCACCTATACAGGCAAGATTCAATGTTGGTTTAGATGAAGCACGCGTAGAAGAAGCTTTACTTGCAGGAGAAGCCCTCCCAACAAACTTCTTCTCTAACTACTGGGATAATGACGCAAACAGCTCTTTTGCAACTTTTGAGCCGTCTACTGAAAATCCCTTTTATAACTTTGATGGTGCAAGAATTGTAGGAAAAACTGCCAATCCGACAAATACCAAAGCTCATGTCAGCCGACAACTGGTCGAAGCAGATCCAACAGCTCCAGCAGGACAAGATGGGCGTATTGTTACCAATCTCTTGGGAAATAACGGTACATTTGCTCTTGATTACTATGGACAAATCAGACTAGAAAAAGAATTTATTTTCCTTGATGAAAATGGTAACCGTGTCAACTCTGATGGAGCTATACCAGCTGGCGTTACACTCCGACCATTGACCTTTACAATCACAGGTCCAAATAATTTTGAGGAAACAGTGACTTTTGACCCAGATAAGTTTACACTAGAAAATGGCAAATGGCACTTTGACTTACCAGAATATCTGCCAGCAGGCGTTTACACCATCAAAGAAGCGGGCGGAGATGTTGAGCAGGCTGACCCAGGTTATACACATATGCCGGGAGAGTTTGACCAAACCGTAACCGTAATACCGGGTGGTGTAGCCACAGCAAGCTTTGTCAATGTTTATGTGCAACCCCAACTTAATACACCTTCCTTACGTATTATGAAATTCTTCCACGGCTTGCCAGCGGACACTTATCCAGAAGACTTTGAAATTCTTATCGAGTATCTTGGAGATGGAAACCCACAACCGGGCAACGGAGATGTATGGACTCTTAATACAACAACGGGGTATTATGAAACAAGAGTGAGCCGAGCAGATGCTATAGCAGGAAGATCCTTCATCGGTATCCATGAAGGGCAGTACAGAATCAGTGAGCTTAACGCGGATAATGCCAAAGATGCAGGCTATATCCTCTCCAACAGCACTTGGGCTTATCGTCAGCTTGGAGCAGGAAACCAAGATAACTTTGGCAGTGGTCAAGGATTGGAACCTGTAACGGTGACGATTGGAGCAGCAGAAGATGTGAGCTTTAGATTTGATAACTTTTACCAAAAACTAGGTTCATTGGATTTGAGTAAAACGTTTGAAAATATCCCGCTTGATCGCATTCCAGATGACTTCTATCTTACTGTGACTAACGACAATGGGGATGAAATTGGTCGCTTAACGAAAGCGCAGATTCTCAATGATGAAAAAATCATCCTTGCGGACCAACTACCACCGGGCCGTTACACCATTCAAGAACATAACTATGAGATTGAAAATTGGAGACTTGAAGCTGTAGCCTTTATCAACGGTGCAGCAGAAGTTGGAATGCCTGACCCAATCTGGCATTTCGATGTCCCGGGACTTATCGGAAATAGCGATGTTACCATTAATATCGTCAACAGATACGTGTTCACTGCGGAACCTATCGAACCACCGCTTCCTCCCGTTTATCCGCTCCAAATGACCAAGGTTGACCAATATGGCAATCATGTCGCTGGTGCAGAGTTTGATCTGGAAGTCTTCGATACCTCATTAAATGGAGGTGCAGGTGATTGGAGAATCCTTGTCAAAGGTCTTCAGTCAAATAGTGATGGTTTAGTACGTTATGTGGTCACTGAACCAGGACGCTATCGTTTCCATGAAACGCAAGCTCCTGGAGGCTACCAACTCCCAGATGATCCTTATAGCGAGGAGCGAGAAGTGGTAGATGGGAACACAGACACCATTTACTTCCCTAATATGGTCAACACACTCACCGCACGTATCCAACTTCATAAGACAGATGTGGAGGGTGAAGGCTTAGCAGGTGCTGTCTTCAAGGTTGAATATAGAGCGGCTGAAACGGATAACTGGTCAACTTATGCAGAAGGTATGACAACTGGAGCAGGTGGTTATCTCGGCCTTAATGTCGAAAACGATGGTTATTATCGCTTCATTGAAACGCAAGCACCAGATGGTTTTGTCTTAGATAGTACACCACGTGAAGTTCATGTTAATGCAGGAGAAACTGGAGATACCATCTTTAATGTTGATGGTGTGGTTAACCGTCCGTACGCAAGTATCCAGCTACGTAAGACAGATGTGGAAGGTCAAAATCTAGCAGGAGCTGTCTTCAAGGTTGAATTCAGTGAAAACAAAAATGGCCCTTGGGAAACTGTTGCAGAAAACTTAACTTCTGGCGACGATGGTCTTGTCAAGCTTGAAGATATCGAAAAAGATGGTTATTACCGCTTTATTGAGACAGTAGCGCCAGCTGGCTTTGTCTTAGACAGCGAACCACGTCAAGTCCATGTAACCGCAGGTGTAGGGGGACAAGTCCTCTTCTCTGCTGGCGATATGGCAAACCGACCAATCGCAAGTATTCAATTGCGTAAGATTGATGCAGAGGGTCAAAACCTCGCTGACGCTGTCTTCAAGGTTGAGTTCAGTGCAGACGGCAATGAACCTTGGGAAACCATTGCGGAAGCCTTAACTTCTGGTAATAATGGTCTTGTCAAACTTGATGTTGAAAAAGACGGCTACTATCGTTTTGTTGAAACGCAAGCGCCATCCGGCTTTGTCACCGATGGTAGCCCACGCCAAGTTTATGTTAATGTTGGCGAGACAGGGGAAACAAGCTTTGATGCTGGAACGATGATTAACCATGAGAAAGAAGCACCTATTTCACGTATCCAACTGCGCAAGACAGATGAAGCCGGTCAAAACCTAGCAGGCGCTATCTTCAAGGTTGAATTTAGTGAAAACGAAAATGGACCTTGGGAAACTTACGAGGAAGGTTTATCTTCTGGAACAGACGGTCTTGTTACGACGGTTGTCGAAAAAGAAGGCTACTACCGTTTTATCGAAACACAAGCACCAAACGGCTTTATCCTTGATAGCACTCCACGTCAAGTGAAAGAAAAAGTTACGATAGGAGATACAGGCGAAGCCCTCTTTGAGGCTGAAAATATGGTCAATATACGTAATGCTCGTATCCAACTTCGTAAGACAGATGAAGCCGGTCAAAATCTAGCAGGTGCCGTCTTCAAGGTTGAATACAGTGAAAACGAGAATGGTCCATGGGAAACTTACAGAGAAGATTTGGAATCTAAAGCAGATGGTCTTGTGAGTACTGATGTAGACAAAGCAGGTTTCTACCGCTTTATCGAAACAGAAGCACCAGACGGCTTTATCTTAGATAGTGAGCCACGTCAAGTGCCACAAGAGGTAACAATGGGAGGTGAAGAGCAAGCACTCTTTGATGCTGGAACGATGGAAAATAAACCAGTCGATCCAGAAACTCCAACACCCCCAACACATCACTATGCTATCCAACTTCTGAAAGTTAATGAACAAGATAATCCACTTCAAGGTGCTGTCTTTAAGGTAGAAACCGAAGATGGAGAAATTGTAGCACAAAATGTGAAGTCAAACGCGGACGGATTGGTAACAGTTACTGTACCAGGTCCAGGTAAATACCGCTTTGTCGAAATCCAAGCGCCATCCGGCTACAAGTTAGATAAGACACCGCAATATGTCACTATTGCAGAAGAAGATGGCTCGGGTGTCTTTGATGCCGGTAAGTTGGTTAATAAACCAAAACCACGTCTTCCGATTGTCGGAGATAACTTAGGGCTATGGCTCTTGACTTCTGGTCTAATCTTCCTTCTTGGTGCAGGTTTTGTATTATACAAGAAGAAAAAAATCAAAATTTAAGAAAGTCTTTGAAGTAAGGGATTTCTTAAAATAAAAAATACTCAAGCTCTTTAAACTTGAGTATTTTTCTTTTATTTGTTACTTACAGGGAGAATAATCTTAGACGAACCAAGGTCTACTTCATAAGTCATCTCACGATTATCTCGTACGGTATGTTCGAAGTCTGTACTGTAAAGCAAGAGACGGAGCTTGTCACCTTTTTCCAGCTGATGAAGCGTCGGCTGAAGTTTAAGGTTTACGGTCAGCCACTCGTTTTCCTCGACAGGACTGATTGTAAGCAAATCCTCACGGTTTTGCAGATTGAGGAAGCCTTTAGTCATAAGTTGATAAGGGCTATCCACCAGAGGAATCTCCATCAGATTTTCCAGCATAAAATTACGGCCACGGTCCAGAGCTTTCAAGTCCAGAGTTTGTGCGTTTTCTGAGAGGCGTTTCTTGTTACCAAAGTCAAGAAGTTGCGCAGAGAGAAGGGCTTTACTGTCATTGACTTTGATTTTGAGGTTCAGCTCGACTTGACCGTTCACCATCATGTCTTCTGCTACTTCTAAGTCAACCACAGCTGTTTGAGCTTTGCCTTCATACAAATCTTTTTTGAAAGTATGGAAATCTTTGCTGTAAGCCTTAAAAATCTCTTCATCGTAATGATTGTCAAATTTTAGGATAGAAGCTGCTGTTTTGCCAAGTGGCAATTTAACCGTTTCTGCACTGCCCCAGTCGGCTACCCCTGTCCAACTTTGGGCTTTGCCATTTTCTTGTAAAACAAGAGGAGGTAAGTTCAAAGTCAACTTGCGATCTAAGAGCTTAGCGGTGAAATAACTGTTGATGGTTTCGCTAAAGTCGATGGATTGCCAATTGTTCATATAAATATGAGCACCGCGGTGTAAGAAGGCGTGTTTAACCGTTTCTTTCGGCAGAGCTTGCCAAAAATGATAGGCTTGATCTGGTGTAACATTCCAGTCTTGTAAACCATGCACAATCAGAACATCTGCCTTGGTATTTTTTGCCTGTGGCAAATAGTTTCTATCGTGCCAATATTGGTTATAATCGCCGGTGGATCGCTCAAGAGACTCAAGCATTTGAGAAAGGTGAGCTTCATATTGCGTATTATGCGCAAGGAAGTCAGCACCTTGAAGATTACGCGAATAAGTCAATGCTGCTAAAACATCTAAATCTTCACCGGGATAGCCGCCTGGTGAGCGGACCAAGCCATTTTCACGGTAATAAGAGTACCAAGAGGTAATACCGGCTTCGGCTAAAATCACTTCTAGACCATCAATGCCGGTAGTTGCTGCACCATAAGCCATTGTACCCAAGTAGGATTTACCAGTCATCGCGACTTTGCCGTTGGCCCAATCTGCAGTCACTTCTTGTGTTCTCTTGCGAGAAGTAAAAGCACGCGCCCGACCATTGAGCCAGTCAATTGCAGCAGTCATACTATAAATTTGTTGGTAATCACCTGAAGTTTGGAAACCATCTGAATCTAAAGTTCCGACACCGGCAACATAAAGTGAAGCAAAACCACGCGCTAAGAAATAATCGTTCAGTGAATAAGTCCAACCGTGCGTGAACTTTTGAGTGGGTGTTTTAGGAGTAGCTTCTAGGGCAGGTTCTTTTTCGTAGTCTGGAAGAGTAGGAAGTTGTGTTGTAACCTTGATTTTTCCAGGCGCTTTTTCTTCTAAAGATACATTCATGTCGTGCAATTGTTTGTCATTGGCGATTTCATTTATCCCCAGATGGTAAGGACTTGCGGTCATGACTGCTGGCAATTGCCCCTCGAATCCGGGACGAATAATCTGTACTTTAATCAAATCATTTTTTCCAGTACGATAAGTATCGACTTTAGATTCGACCCAGACTGTTTCCCGTATCAGATTTGCAGTATCAAAAGTAGCGAGCGATTTGTCATTGAAAAAATGGTAAGTATTGCTTAAAGGAAGCAAACCTTCAGATACCCAATGTTCAACCAATGTCATCCCGTTTTTGCGACGACTACAAAGAAGGAGGTAAAGTGCGCTGATGAGGTTTTCACTGTGGAGTGCTTCCTCATCGATCATCGGTAGATTTACAGATTTTGCAAAAGCTTCTGCTTGGTCCACTTGAAACTCAAAATTAGGTACAAATCCCAACAATTGCAAACTCACCGTCCAAAAGATATTCCATGTGAGTGCTTCATCTGAAGTTAGGAATTCTTGGAAAGAGGCTGTCGGTGTCGCTTGAATGCTTTCACTGTCGACAGGTGCAACCATTAAAAAGTTTTTAAGGATTTTCTTTTCTTCCCAAAAAACAGACCAAGTAAAGCCGAGATGATCCAGCTCAATAAGCTGTTCATCAAAGGTTTTTTCAACGATGGAAAAGTGATTAAATTTCATGCAATATCTTCCTTTCGATACACTATTATAGCCATTATATCAGAAAAGAGCCTTTGCTGCTTTGGCACATATCTTACGTGAAGAAGCAAAAAAGAAAAAGGCTTTACTTGAGCAGTAGATAAAAAGAGTGCTATAATGAAGGAGTAAAGAAGAACAAAACAGAGAGGAGAATAATTATGAAATTCAAATTCAGTGGGATTTCTTCATATGAGGAAAAAGCAACACCAAACTTTATGGGGGAAGCAAATTCGCACAGTATTATAAAAGAGTTCGACAGCATGGATCAAGCCATTCAGCATGTTGTGGATAATAATGGTTTTATGGTTACAGACAATGGCAAATTTGCCTTCCATGTCCGTACAATTACCCAAGAGGACGAATAAAATGTTAAAGGCATGCTAGAGGCATGTTTTTTATTATCATTCTTTTTGCTTTAGCAAATTAGAATGATAATACGTAGGGAGCGAAGCGAGTTGTGAACAACCTTAAATTCTTTTTGCTTTAGCAAATTAGAATGATAATACGCAGGGAGCGAAGCGAGCTAGAAAAAATTCTGCCTAAGACAGAGAGTAACAAATGTTAGCGACAAAGTATGTACATTTTTTTAAAATAAGTAAGGAGAGTAGAAAAACTTTAATATAAAATTGAAGCCATTATTTTAATAAACAAGTTTAAATGGTGGTATAATAACTGTTGTATTAAAGGAGTAGATGAATAAAAAAGGAAGATGACAAAAGAATTTATAGAATATTTACTGCGATTACTGGAAGAAAAAGAAGTAAATGTTGTGACTCAAAGACGGCATAGCTACGTGATGTATCAGGGAATTGAGTCAGATTATGTGTATATACTTAAAGAAGGTGTAGCTAAAATCAGCAATATTATGAGGGATGGACGTGAGTTTAATATTGCTTATGTAACAGAACCGGATTTTGTTTCCTTGCTCGAAGAAAAGCAAGAAAATGGTATCTCAGCTCTTTTCAATGTACGGGTCGAGTCAGAGAAAGCAAGTTTTTATCGCGTGCAACGTCAAGAATTTTGGAAATGGGTAATGAGTGATCTGACCTTGTTCCGCATCGTTGATGATTTTTATCAAAGAAGATTAGCCATGAACTTAGAACTCTTGCAAAAGATGACAATCAATGGAAAAAAAGGTGCAGTTTGCGCCTGTATCAATAGCTTAATCAACGAATTTGGGATAAAGAAAAGAAACGGTATTCTGATTGATTTTCCAGTAACAAATGAAGACATTGCCGGTTTTTGTGGCATATCAACACGAAATAGCGTAAATCGTATTATCCGAGATCTTAAAACGGAAGAAATTATTGATATTATTGATAACAGGATTATGGTTTACAACTCAGAATATTTTGAGGATTATATTAGCTAAAAAGACTGGATTCAGTCTTTTTTTCTTTATAAAATATTGTTATTTTTAATTTCAAATACAAGAGCAATCGCTTACATGAAGCCGTTTCTCCCCTTTTCTCTCGTCAAACAAATTTTCTGTTCAAGAATTCACATCTTTTTAGCCAAAATAAAAAAAACGTGCTATAATGTCTATGTATAACAAAAGAGTTTAACATTAGTTAATCTCGTTTTTATTTTGTCATTAATTTTTATTACTTGGAGGAATTCATGGACTATTCATGGACAGTGAAATATCTCACTGAATTTATTGGTACTGCCCTTTTGCTTATCTTGGGTAATGGTGCCGTAGCGAACGTTGAACTTAAAGGTACAAAAGCCTTTGGTCAATCTTGGTTGATTATCGCTTGGGGTTACGGACTTGGTGTAATGTTACCAGCCGTAGCTTTAGGTAATGTCACAGCTCAAATCAACCCAGCCTTTACACTTGGACTTGCAGCATCAGGATTTTTCCCTTGGGCACAAGTGCCATTCTATATTCTTGCTCAACTTCTTGGAGCGATGTTTGGTCAGTTGATCGTCGTAATGGTTTATCGCCCTTACTATCTCAAAACAGAAAATCCAAATGCTATTTTAGGAACTTTCTCAACAATCGATAACGTTGATGATGGCACAATCACTACACATACAGGTGCCTTGGTTAATGGTTTCTTGAACGAGTTTGTTGGATCATTCGTCCTCTTCTTTGGAGCGATGGGCTTAACAAAACTTTATCGTGGTGTTGAATCAATCAACTGGATGACAAACTACGCATCGCAACAAGGTGCAGATGTAACAAGTGCAGATGTTACTGGACAAATCGCAGCATCAGTATCAGGTGCAGCTTCATCAGCAGCAATCAGCCACGTTGTCCTTGGTTTCCTCGTGCTCGTATTGGTTGCTTCACTTGGAGGACCTACAGGTCCTGGTTTGAACCCAGCACGTGACCTTGGCCCACGTATCTTGCACTCACTTTTACCAAAATCTATTTTAGGTGAAAACAAAGGGGACAGTAAATGGTGGTATTCATGGGTACCTGTTACAGCACCTATCCTTGCAGCACTTGCCGCTGTCGCTTTGTTCAAAATCATGTATCTATAATCTTAATACGCCTAGGAAAATTCCAATAGGACTTTCCGTCAAACAGTTAGGGCTTTAGCCACAAATGTTAATAGCGGATTATGACCGATTAACCCTCATCTTTGGATGAGGGTTTTATTATTTTAAAAGTGGACATTAAAAATTTGTAAAGCTAACCGAAAATAAATTTGATAGAATAAATTCATAGTCAAAAAGCAAAGAAAGCGACTAGGAGAGTAAAAGCGAAAGTTAGCACAGGGAGCTTGCAGCTAGTGAGAGCAAGACTAATGGAAACTTTGAAAATGGCCTAGAAATCGCGTAACAGTGAGTTTACTTTCTAAATAAACTGTTAACGGAGTGGTTCTCGTTATTGAACACATTATTTTTGGGGCAGTCTTGCTTGTCACCAAAGATAATTAGCAAGACGTAAGACATCCTTTTTTGGTATTTTACGTGAAATTAGAATGGTACCACGATAATTCGTTTCTATTTATAGAGGCGGATTATTTTTTTGTTTTTGACTATACTGTTATTATTATTGTTAATAAAGGGGAGACTTATTATGAAAAAGAAAACAAGAAACAAAATTATTGCTGTGGTAGCGCTCGTCGTTGTCGTACTTATCGGCTACTTCTCATTCTTCAAGAAGGATGTTGCTGAAGATAAAACCGTTAAGGTCGGTATTATGTCAGGTTCAAAAGAGAGTACTGAGATTTGGGATTCGGTAGCGAAGACGGCAAAAGATGAATACGGTATCAATCTCAAATTTGTCCGCTTCACGGACTATAACCAACCCAATACAGCCTTGGTAAATGGTGATGTGGACATTAATGCATTCCAACATTACGCTTTCCTTAAAGAATGGAATGATGCCAATAATGCTGATTTACAACCCATTGGCGATATCTTAGTTTCACCAATTCGTCTTTACTCGAAGAAACATACAGATGTGAAGGAGATTCCTAATAAAGGAACAATTGCGGTACCTAATGATACCTCTAACGAAAGTCGAGCCCTTTACGTTTTAGAAAGTGCTGGCTTGATTAAGTTAGATACAAAGGCTGGAGCTTTGGCCACAGTTAAAGATATTACTGAAAATCCAAAAGATTTGACGATCAAAGAATTGGACGGGTCGCAAACAGCTTCAGCCCTGTCTTCAGTTGATGCAGCAGTTGTAAATAATGACTTTTCAGTTCCTGCAGGTTTGACAAACAAGGAAGTTATTGCAACGGAACCTTTAAATGAAAATTCAAAACAATGGATTAACATTATTGTGGCACGAAAAGACGATAAAGACAATCAACTTTACAAAGATGTCGTTAAAGCCTATCAAACCAAAGAAACAGAAGAATTATTTGCAAAATTGTACCCTGAAAAAGGAACAATTCCTGCTTGGAATTTGAAATTGAAATAATCATAAATAGTGGAGAAGAAGATGGCAATTATTGAACTAAATAATATCAGAGTTTCCTATGAGACCAAGAAAAATAAGGTGGATGCAGTCAAAGATACAACAATCCATATCGAAAAAGGCGATATTTTTGGAATTATCGGCTACTCAGGTGCTGGCAAGTCAACGATTGTCCGTACGATTAATCTTCTGCAAAAACCAAGTGCTGGTGAGGTGAAAGTCAATGGCAAGGTTCTTTTTAAAGCGGGAGCTGATGGTAAGGATCAAGCTAAAATTAAGACGGCAGAGCTCCGTAAAGAACGTCAAAAAATCGGAATGATTTTCCAACATTTCAACCTCCTTAATGAAAAAACGGTTTTTGAAAATATCGAATTTGCGCTTTTACATAGCCCTTTATCTGATAAACAGAAGGAAGAAAAAATTCGTGACTTGCTTAATCTTGTTAGTTTGTCAGAGTTTGAAGAAAAGTACCCAGCCCAATTATCAGGTGGACAAAAGCAACGTGTAGCTATTGCGCGTGCCTTGGCGAATGATCCCGAAATTTTGATTTCTGATGAAGGAACATCTGCTTTGGATCCAAAAACAACTAATCAAATTTTGGACTTGTTGAAGGATCTCCAAAAACGTTTGGGTCTCACTATCGTTTTAATTACTCATGAAATGCATGTCGTGAAAGAAATCGCCAATAAAGTTGCAGTTATGCAGAATGGTGAAGTGATTGAGCAAAATAACCTTTTAGAAATCTTTGCCCATCCTCAAGAGCAACTGACACAACAATTCATCGATACCACATCGAATGTCTCTCGTTTTATTCATTCATTGACTGAAAATGATACATTCAGTGACTTGGCAGACGATGAAGAACTGATCTATTTGTCTTATTATGGCAATCAATCAGGAGAACCAGCTATGTCGGAAATTACCCGCAAATTTGATGTTTCAACGAATATCTTCTATGGGAATGTTGAGGTTCTACAAAATACACGTTTTGGTTCTTTAGTCGTGTCTCTAAAAGGAACAGAAGAAAATCGTTTGGCTGCTAAAGAATATTTGGCAGGCCAAAATATTGAGTTTACAGTATTGAAAGCGCAGGTGAAATAAATGACAGCATGGTTTACAGAACTTTTTCCAAATGTTGTAGCCTTAGGTTTACACGGAGATACAGGTTGGGTGACTTCAATCATAGAAACACTCTTTATGGTTTTTTGGTCAGGGCTTTTTGGTGGGCTTCTTGGACTGGTATTTGGTGTCGCTCTTGTTGTGACTAACGAAGGAGGGATTACGCCTCATCGTGCACTTTACTCTTTTTTGGATAAGTTTACATCAATTTTCCGTGCAGTACCCTTTATCGTTTTACTTGCTATTATTGCTCCTGTCACTCAAAAAATTGTGGGTACACAGATTGGAACAACAGCAGCTTTGGTCCCTTTGACACTTGGTGTCTTTCCTTTTTATGCACGTCAAGTTCAAGTTGCTTTAGAAAGTGTAAATAAAGGGACGGTCGAAGCAGCACAGACTGTAGGCGCTAATTTCTGGGATATCGTCTTTACAGTTTATCTTCGTGAAGAACTTGGTAGTTTGATTCGGGTATCTACCGTTACGATTATTTCCTTGATTGGTTTAACAGCTATGGCGGGTGCGATTGGAGCAGGAGGATTAGGAAACACAGCCATCGCATATGGCTACAATCGCTTTTCTAATGATGTGACCTTCTTGGCAACCTTACTTATCCTGATTTTGGTTCTTTTGGTTCAGGTTATTGGTGATACATGGGCAAAGAGCGTGACCCATAAATGATGTAAACTGGGGGACAGTGCATGACGATTGATTTTAAAAGTGAAGTAGAAAAACGTAAAGAGGTCTTTTTGCAAGACTTAATTGCGTTACTAAAAATAAACTCTGAGCGAAATGATGAAGAGGCTAACGGAGAATTTCCTTTTGGTCCAGGACCGAGTCTTGCTATGCTGGAGTTTCTAAAGATTGCCCACAAAGATGGTTTCAAAACAGCAAATTTTGAGAATTATGTTGGAGAAGTACATTATGGTCAAGGAGAAGAAACATTGGGGATTTTTGTTCATGCTGATGTTGTTCCAGCAGGTCAAGGCTGGACAAATCCTCCTTACGAACCAACACTTAGAGAAGGACGATTGTATGCTCGCGGTGTTCTAGATAATAAAGGACCTGCACTGGCCACCTATTATGCTTTGAAAATTTTGAAAGAGGCTGGTGTACCTTTCTATAAAAAAGTAAACTTTATTATTGGAACTGATGAAGAGAGTGGATGGAAGGATATGGCTTATTACCTTCCCAAAGTACAATTGCCAGATTTTGGCTTCTCACCAGATGCACGCTTTCCGGTAGTTAATGGTGAAAAAAGTAATCTTACCGAGTATCTGCACTTTGGACATAAAAATGACGGTGACTTTATTCTCCATGATTTTAGGAGTGGCATACAAGAAAATTGTGTGCCAGAAGAGGCTAAGACTTTGATTACGAGTCCTCTCGACTTGAAAGTCGATTTTGAAAAATACCTGGAGAAGAACAGGTTGGAAGGAAGATTTGCGAAAACAGGAGCAAAAACTTCCTTACAAATTAAAGGGAAATCAGCACACAGTTCCACACCAGAAATTGGAGAAAATGCTGCAACATATTTAGCCAAGTTCCTTGCTGCATATGATTTTGGAGCAGATGCACAAAAGTTTCTAGAAGTGGCTGGTCAGAAGCTTCACCAAGATTTTGAAGGAAAGAATATTGGAATTGCTTATGAAGATGAGGACATGGGTAAACTGTCGGTCAATCCTTCTGTCTTTCACTTTGCAGAGGATGGACAGGAAAATAAGATTGCACTCAATATCCGTCACCCGAAAGGTTTGACAGAGCAAGATATCCAAGAACGACTTAGTAAGCATTTGACTGCTTTTATCCAGAAAGTAAGCATTAGTGCGCTTATTAACTACCAACCGCACTATCTTTCACCAGAAGATCCGTTAGTGCAAGTGCTTTTGAGTACTTATCGCGAACACACGGGTGATGACAGTCCACCACAAACAGTAGGTGGTGGAACATATGGGCGATTAATGAAACGAGGTGTAGCTTATGGGGCTCTTTTCCCTGATTCTGCATTTACTATGCACCAAACAGATGAGCATATAAAGCTTGAAGAACTTTATAAAGCTATTGAAATCTACACAGATGCCATTTATCGTTTGGTTTGTGTAAAAGACGAGAAAAACGCTTAGGAATCAGTGACTTTTGGGAAAAAAATATTGCAAAATGCCTCAAAAGATGATTAAATAGTAAAAGTAACACAGATTTAACAAAATCATCAGGAGGAAGCATGGAAAACAGAATTCGTGAATTTAGACAAGCTCAAAAACTTTCTCAAGAAGATTTGGCGCGCATCGCTCACGTGAGTCGACAAACCGTCAATGCTATCGAAAATGATAAATACGATCCCGAACTTCTGCTAGCTTTTAAATTAGCAGAGATTCTGGGAACTAAAGTCGACGACCTCTTTACTTTTCAGCTTAGTCATGTGAAGAAAAAAGAAGAAGATGTCTTCTGGTGTGAAAAATATCAATGTGTCCTTTGGAAACGTGCAGATGTCGAAAAAAGAGCAAACTAAGTCATAAAATAAAATAAAAAGCCTAGTCAATAGTGTATAATTGAACTATAGGCTTTTTTTAATGTTGCGGCGGGTTTCACCCTTAGTGGGAAACCGAAAAGGGAGAGTGAAAAGAGTTCCCGGAAATAGTATTTATTAATTAATGCTAAAGAAATATCAAGGAGTGCAAAAATGAACATCAAACAGCTTCGTTATGTTGTGGCTATCGCTAACAGTGGAACCTTTCGTGAGGCGAGTGAGCAGCTCTTTGTGAGTCAGCCATCTATGTCAATTGCGGTGAAGGATTTGGAGCAAGAGCTTAATTTCCAAATTTTTGAACGGACAAACACAGGAGCCAGCTTGACGATTGAAGGTGAACGTTTCTATGAGCAAGCGCAAGCGATTTTACGAGACTTTGAAGCTTTTGAGTCGAAATATGCAAAGCCGAAAGAAGCCGAACGACATTTTTCAGTTGCAAGCCAGCACTATGATTTTCTTGCTCCTGTAGGTGTTGAATTTTCAAAGAAAAATCCTGAAATCAAGAATTTTCGTGTCTTTGAATCAACGACTTATAATATTTTACAAGAAGTGGCTCAAGGGCATAGCGAGCTTGGTGTTGTGTACTTGAATAAGCATAATCGTTCTGGTATTCTCCGTATGCTGGATAAGCTGGAGCTAGATTATGAAGAGCTTTTTATTTCACAAACACATATTTATTTACGTAAAAATCATCCTTTGACACGTAAGAAAAGCATCAAAACCAGTGATTTGAAAGCTTTAGACCGTGTTCGCTTCACTCAAGAAAATGAACAATTTCTTTACTACTCGGAAGACCTTGTGGAAACTTTTGAAAATACTTTTATTTATAATGTGACCGACCGTGCAACCTTAAATGGTATCTTGGAGCGTACAGATGCTTATGCGACAGGTTTAGGATTTATTGATAAGGAAAGTGTACACAATGTCACGGTTATTCCAATGGATGGAGATAATGTAAACAGCTTGATTTTGGTTAAACAAAAAGGTCAACTTTTAACAGATGCAGCCAAGTCTTACAAGCGCAGTTTAGAAGTTTATTTTGAAAATTATAAGTTTTAGCCAGCCTAGAGTCTAGGCTAGAAAAAATATGAAAATTAGTGTAAAATAGAGCAGTATACAAATTTTGTAAAACATTTAACATAGGAGAACTCACATAATGGTAAAATTAGTTTTTGCACGTCACGGTGAATCAGAATGGAACTTGGCTAACCTTTTCACAGGTTGGGCTGACGTGGACCTTTCAGAAAACGGAACACAACAAGCAATTGATGCAGGTAAACTCATCAAAGCTGCAGGTATCGAATTTGATATCGCGTACACTTCTGTATTGAAACGTGCGATCAAAACTACAAACTATGCACTTGAATACTCTGACCAACTTTGGGTACCAGTTGTAAAAACTTGGCGCTTGAACGAACGTCACTACGGCGGTTTGACTGGCTTGAACAAAGCTGACGCTGCTGCAAAACACGGTGATGAGCAAGTTCACATCTGGCGTCGTTCATATGATGTATTGCCACCAGCAATGCCACGTGATGATGAGTACTCAGCACATGCTGACCGTCGTTATGCTAACCTTGAAGATAGCCTTATCCCTGATGCTGAAAACCTCAAAGTTACACTTGAACGTTCATTGCCATTCTGGGAAGATCAAATCGCTCCAGCATTGAAAGACGGTAAAAACGTATTCGTTGGTGCACACGGTAACTCAATCCGCGCATTGGTAAAACATATCAAACAGCTTTCAGATGATGAAATCATGGATGTTGAAATCCCTAACTTCCCACCACTCGTGTTCGAATTTGATGATAATTTGAACCTTGTTAAGGAATACTACCTTGCACCAAAACAAGCATAAATAATACGATAAGACCTGCATCAAGCAGGTTTTTTCTTTTCTTTAAAAAATGTAAGGTAAAATACAGCTTATTGTGGTAAAATGTTTAGGTATAAATATGACGAGTTAAAATTAGGATAGGGTTCCATGTCTGAGAAAAGAAAAACACGAAACGAATTAAACGGAAAAAAAGATAAAACACGTAAGTTATTAAAAAACCCAACCATGTTGGCATCTGGGCGCGTTAAGCTTCTCTTTTTTGTCATCACGGTTCTCTTTTTAGTTTTGATTGGTAAGCTGTAC
The DNA here is from genome assembly GCF_029492705.2 of Lactococcus sp. bn62. Lineage (NCBI taxonomy): Bacteria > Bacillati > Bacillota > Bacilli > Lactobacillales > Streptococcaceae > Lactococcus > Lactococcus sp. bn62. The sequence goes on from NZ_CP120417.1 coordinate 250,387, forward strand.
CACATGCAAATCATGAATCAGAGCTTTTATGAAAGTAAACAAGCAGGGGGCGCAGGCTCGCTACAAATCGTTCAAGGCGCACCTCGTGGGAATATTTATGACGCGAAAGGTGTTCCTTTAGCGACAACAGAACCTGTTGAAGCGATCGAGTATACGCGCGGGCAAAATACGACAGCAGATGATATGCGTAAAATTGCGGACCATCTTGCTGGCATCTTAACTTTAGATAATGATTTTAAACAAATTACCGAGCGAGATAAAAAGGATTATTTTTTGGCTGATGCCAACAACTTGGAGAAAATTGCTAAAAGTCTGACCAAGGAAGAAAAAACAGATGAGAAGGGGAATTCGCTTTCAGGTTCTGAAATTTATAATGTCCAACTCAGTAAGGTAACCGAGGCGGATATTAACTTTAATGAGCAGCAAATGTTTGCAGTCAAGCTCTTTAAAGAAATGAATTCAACAACTATCTTTAATACAACGATTATTACAACAAGTAATCTTACAGCAGAACAGCAGGCTTATATTGGAGAACATGAGGGCGAACTGCAGGGGATTTCTGTAGGAACCAGCTGGAACCGCAAATATGCGGATACAGCGCTTAAGCCTATATTAGGTACGGTAACGACTCAGAAACAAGGTATCCCAGAAGATATGCTGGACGAGTACCTTAAAGAAGGTTTCCAACGCAATGACCGTGTCGGGACTGCCTTTTTAGAAAAGGGCTATGAAAAGTACTTGCAAGGGACACATACGATTAGTAACGTATTGACCGATAAGCAAGGCAATGTCACTGGAACGGAAGTGAAACAAAAAGGGAGCAAGGGAGATAATCTCAAACTTACGATCGATTTGAAATTCCAAGATGCTGTTGATAAGATTTTGGAAACCGAAATGAACAATATGATCGCGGATGGTTTTGGGACTTATTCGCAGGGCGCATATGCTGTTGTGTTGGACTCTAAGACGGGCGCGGTTTTAGCCTTGTCGGGACTTAAACGCGACGAAACAACAGGGGCAATGCAAAGTAACACTAACGGCACCTTCCAAGATGCTTTTGTTCCTGGTTCGGTAGTTAAGCCAGCAACGCTGACAGCTGGCTGGAATGCCAATGTTATTGCCGGTAATCAAATTCTCAATGATATGCCTATCCAGATAGCAGGGTCAAGTTTGATCGAATCATGGTTTACCAATGGCATCCTTCCAATTAATGCTGTCCAAGCCCTAGAATATTCTTCTAATACATATATGGTTCAAATAGCACTCAAGTTGCTAGGCCAACCTTACGTTCCTAACATGGCTGTTGATGGTACAGACCGTGTAGCTGCCTTCAAAAAGCTACGTGAAGCCTTTGCTTCCTATGGAATGGGAACAACAACAGGATTTGATATTCCTGGAGAAATACCAGGCTTCATTAGAGATGCAAATGAGATAACAGTTTCTGACTTGCTCATGGAATCTTTCGGTCAGTTTGATACCTATACACCACTTCAACTTGCAACATACGGTATGACCTTGGCAAATAATGGTGAGCGTTTAGCACCGCATATTGTGGACGGTATCTATGAAACCAACTCTGAAGGAGGAATGGGTAAACTTGTTAAAAATATCACGCCGAAAATCATGGACAAAGTAAATATCACCCCAGAAAACATGGATGTCCTACATAATGGTATGTATCAAGTCGTTCACGGGAATGACTTTGTAAATGGGCAAATCGGTGCTACAGGTTACTACATGCGCCCTTCACAAGGTGCTGAAGTTTCTATTTCTGCTAAAACAGGTACTGCCGAAGTAACATATGTGGCCCCAGATGGCACAAGTGTACCCGTAACAGTAAACAATGTTGTCGCTTATGCACCAACCGAAAACCCACAAATTTCTATCGGTGTTATGGTTCTGCAAACTACGGTTAAAGAAGGTGGTGTGACCTCGAAGATTGGTCAAAATATTACACGTGAGATTACTAACCTCTATAACTCTATGTATCATTTTAAATAAAATAAAAAACCAGCTCAATGAGAGTTGGTTTTAATTTAAGCTTTTTTGACTAAAAAGTAGCTATAACGAATCAAAACGTAAGTAACTGCGAAGAAGGCAATTACAAGTTCTATCACAGAGAGAGGAGTAAGTAAGGCTGTGAAGGCCGGATAACTTTGAGCCATAAGATGAACTGCAGTAGCAGAAATAACCAAAGGGAAGGTAAAGGCAGCGTAGCTTGGGTAAAAAGGTAGACGGAGCAAAGGAATAACGAGGACCACAGTTGCAAGATAAATCAACTGTGAAAGCAGGAATAAACCGAAAACAAAAAGATTTGACTTGCTTTCTGTCACAGTAAGGTAGGCTGCTAAACAGAGAGAACCTGGAGCTGTAAGGATGGTGATGAGTGGAAGCGTCGACTCATGCATTTTTTTGAAAATAAAGATACGATGTGTAATAATCGGGAGCAATATAAAGTAGAAGAGGAGCGCAGGCCAAAGTACGATACGGCCGATTTCTAGATTAAATACTGTTGCTGTATTGGGGATAACACCCAAGCCTACAAAGGTAATAAACCAGCTCGGATAGACATGGACCATTCCGACTTTTTGCGGCAAGATGTGAAGAGCAACAAAATAAGCCATCAAGAGAAAATGTAGGAAGATAGCAAGCAGCCAAATGAAGTAAACCAGACTTGAGTGGGGGAAAATCCTATTGAGAAAGACACAAATGACCATCCAAGCCATAGTGAAAGTTGGGGAAACTGAGCCAACGATAGGATCTTTAAGAGCTTCCAGCAGATGGCGCATCGTAAAAATAAGTTTCAACATGATCAGAAACATAAAAAAGAGACCAACAAGGTCAAAAGTATTTCCTAGAAAGGTGAATCCTTTGGAATAAAGTAGATTTCCCAAGGAGACCATACCTAAAATTAGACCGCAAATAGGGATAGGGATTTTTTTCAAAAAATTTAAAAACATTTGTTTCATCGAGAACTCCTAGTATTTACATGATTATTGAGTATGAACTTTAGTGAAACTAACAGTTCAAGCACTGCTTTAAGTATAAAACACTTGATTTAATTTGTAAAATGAATTATTGTAATTATAGTAATAGAAAAAAGTAATAAAAAAATAAAGGAGATATAATGTTTTCACTGTTTGAAACCTTCATCGCCATATATGAAACGCGGAGTTTTACCAAAGCAGGGCAGTACTTGTTTATTTCCCAACCCACAGTGACGGTCAGGATAAAGAAATTAGAAGAAGAAGTGGGCAATTCGCTTTTCATTCGCGGAAAGAACCGCGAAGTCATTCCTACAGAAGCAGCAAAATTGCTGTATAAGAAAGCAGTCCAGTATGTTCAAGACTGGGAAAACTTACAATCTGAACTCAATCAGACGACACTTGCCAAGAAACCTTTTAAAATTGGGATATCACAGAGTGCAGCCATCGGAATTATGCCTTTGCTATACCCTAAACTTGTTCCTTACTTGGATCAGATTGATTTAAAAATATCTATGTATGATTCAGAAAAAGTTTTTAATAAGGTTGAAAATCATGATTTGCATTTTGGCATTATCGAAAAACCTTTGGCAAGTGAGCAGGTAGAAGCCTTTCCACTGTTTAAAGATGAATTAGTTCTTGCCGGTAACTTAGAGAGCGAAACTTTTTTTACAAGAGAAATTGGTTCAGGTGTAGGGCATTACATCAAGAAATATCTCCAAGAAGAAAGCTTTAAACCACGTTACTTGGTAAGAATGAACAATAATGACATGATTATTGCCCATATTCAAGCTGGCTTAGGTGTGTCTTTAATTTCAAAACGCTTTATTTCAGAAGGAATGCCTTATCAAAGTTTAGGCAACAAATATCAGCGGAGCTTTACCAGCATTACTTATGCAGAAGAAAAAGACCCTCTTATGCTAGAAATTGTGCAGCATATCAGAGAATCTAGAGAATCTATTGTGGGAGATGTCGCATTAACCAATCGCCAATAGTGTGGTAGACCTCTTCATATTCTGTCTCAAAGAGAATCTCATGACGTAATTCAGGAAAAAGCTGGAGTTTGAGGTGTTTAAATCCTGCTTTTTGGAGTTTCTTATAAACTTTTTGCGGTCCTTTACCCCAGTCGCCGACCGGATCAGCCGCACCGCTGATAATTAGAATTGGCAAGTCCGCGGGCATATTATACATCCAGTTTTTTTGATTGGCCCTATGGACTAGTGAGAAAAGTGTCGCAAAACCATTACGTGTAAACGTAAAGCCAAGTAGAGGATCATTTTCATAGGAAGAGACATTACTTTGATTTTTTGAAAGCCAGTTAAAATTCCCTTTTTCAGGGAATTTTTTGCTATAGCTACCAAAAGCAAGCTTATCTATCAAAGGAGCGACAACTTTTGGTTTTTTTTGACTTATTTTCTTAATGAAGGGCAGGAAGAAATTCAAATGGAGAGGACTTGTCCCCGTTCCCATAAATATCACCCCCTGAATATCAACAGGATAATCTTGCAGAACGTTACGCAAAGCAAAAGAACCCATACTGTGTCCCATCATGAAATAAGGCAGTGTGGGGAGCTTTTTCTTTGTCCAAGTTTTGACTTTATAAATATCAGAGAGGACATTCTGGGGACCAGCGGTACCAAAGTAACCGTAAAGTGGCTCTTTCTGCTGTACAGAATGCCCATGTCCTAAATGGTCATGACCGACCACTGCGAATCCCAAACTATTGAGGTAGAGGGCAAAAGCGTGGTAGCGTTCAATGTTTTCTGCCATACCATGAATGAGTTGGATTACCGCCTTTGGATGTTCCAGCGGCCAGTAAAGCAGATGTAGTTCAGTTTGCTCATCGCTAGATTGTAGGGTGTATTGTTCAACCATATCGGAAAGTCCTCTTTCAGTAAATCATTATCAGGATTGAAATTTATTATAACAAAAAAAAGGCTAAGCTGCTGCTGCTTTGAGAGTCATTGTTGCTCTTTGAAAGCACATTAGGCTTAAATGTACAGAAATTTAAGTTATGGTATAATACACAATATCTCACATTCACAGGGTAGAATAGTTCCACAGAATATGAGGATAATTCTCTGAGCGAAAGGTGTGGTATAATAGTTATGACTTTATCACACAGAAAGAAGAAAGGAACACATGGTCTATTATCCTGAACCAATCGCTAAACTTATAGAAAGCTTTAGCAAACTGCCCGGTATCGGGCAAAAAACAGCAACACGTCTAGCCTTTCACACGATTGGTATGGATGATCAAGATGTTAATGAATTTGCCCGAAACCTTATTTCGGCAAAACGTGATTTACGTTTTTGCTCGGTTTGCGGTAATCTGACAGAGAGTGATCCCTGTGCTATCTGTGAAGACCCTCTGCGTGATCGCACAACCATATTGGTTGTAGAGGAAAGTAAAGATGTCTTAGCAATGGAGAAAATCCGCGAATACAGAGGACTGTATCATGTTTTGCACGGAACGATTAGTCCAATGAATGGTATCGGACCGGATGAGATTAACGTGAAAAGTCTCTTAACTCGTCTCATGGGAGACAGTGAAGTAGAAGAAGTTATTCTCGCGACAAATGCAACATCTGATGGTGAAGCAACGGCGATGTATCTTTCACGGATGATTAAACCCGCTGGAATCAAAGTGACCCGCTTAGCGCGTGGCCTTGCAGTTGGCTCAGATATTGAGTATGCGGATGAAGTTACCCTATCCAAAGCAGTTGAAAATCGTATGGAAATTTAAGTGGAGAAAATTATGTCAAAAGAAACATTGATTTTATTATATGGTGGTCGAAGTGCAGAACGAGAAGTTTCCGTTCTTTCAGCTGAAAGCGTAATGCGTGCAGTAAACTATGACAAGTTTAGAGTGAAGACTTACTTTATCAGTCAAGCTGGTGATTTTATTAAAACACAAGAATTCACTGAAACACCCGCAGAAAATGAAAAATTAATGACCAATGAGACGGTCAAGTCAGAACAAAAAGTTGCACCATCGGATATTTATGAAAAAGGTGCAGTGGTTTTCCCTGTTTTACATGGGCCAATGGGCGAAGATGGCTCAATTCAAGGCTTCTTAGAAATTATGCGTCTAGCTTATGTTGGTCCCAATATTTTATCGGCCAGCAGTACAATGGATAAACTTTTAGCTAAGCATGTATTTAGTGCTGTAGGTGTACCGCAAGTTCCTTATGTTGCGGCATATGCTGATGAAAATCAAGAAAAAATTCATGCAGAAGTTCAAGAGAAATTGACTTTCCCTGTTTTTGTCAAACCGGCCAATATGGGTTCAAGCGTTGGCATTTCTAAAGTCAGCAGCTTAGAAGAGCTAGAAGAAGGTCTTGCAGAAGCTTATAAATATGATAATCGTGTGGTGATTGAACAAGGGGTTAATGCACGAGAAATCGAATGTGCTGTTTTAGGAAATGGGGGCAAAGTGCGTTCGACACTGCCTGGCGAAGTCGTTAAAGACGTTGATTTTTATGACTACCGTTCAAAATACATCGATAATAAAATCGAAATGGCCATTCCTGCAGATATTCCAGCAGAAGTCGCACAGAAAATGCGTAACTATGCAGAGAAAGCTTATCAAGCAATGAATGGTGGGGGACTCTCACGTTGTGACTTTTTCTATGATGAACAAGGAGATATCTATCTCAATGAAATTAATGCCATTCCAGGATTCACACAATGGTCAATGTACCCATTGCTCTGGGAAAATATGGGACTTTCATACAGTGAGTTGATTGAAGAACTTGTTTCTCTGGCTCAAGAAGCCTTCGAAATTCGTGAAAGTCATCTCTTATAAAAATAGAACAACTTCAGGCCACGAATCTGAAGTTTTTATTATCATTCTTTCAGCTTTAGCAGAATAGAATGATAATACGCAAGGAGCGAAGCGAGTGGTGAACCCTTAGCTATTCTTTCTGCTTTAGCAGATTAGAATGATAATACGCAAGAAGTGTATGGGCTGAGCACACTCTTTTTGACAAATTATGAGGCGCCCTATATAATGAGAGGAAAGAGGAGATACACATGGGAACAATTTACGACAGCAAGACCAAAAATAGATTGAAAAGAGCTGATGGTCAACTGCAAGGCGTGTTGCGCATGCTAGAAGAAGAAAAAGATTGTGATGCTGTAGTGACACAACTTAAAGCAGTACGTTCAAGTTTAGACAGTTTGATCGGTCTGATTGTAGCTGAAAATTTACAAAACTGCCTTCTACTATTAGAAGGTGACGATGAAAAAGAACGTGAGAAGAAAATAAGTCAAGCCATAAAAATGATTATTAAAAAGTAATTGTTTTTGAATAGAAGGTTATAAGGCTACCGTTGACAACCGTACGCTGTATTTTCATGGCGAATCGGTGCGTTATGAAAGGACTTTTGATATAATAAACTCATCATGAAACTAACACTACACGAAATAGCCCGCATTGTCGGCGCAACAAATAATTGGTCAGAACTGGCAGATACAGAAATTCATAATATTGAGTTTGACAGCCGCAAAATCCAAGAAGGTGATCTTTTCTTGCCACTTAAAGGTGCAAGAGATGGTCACGCATTTATTGAGACAGCCTTTGCACAAGGTGCTCTTGCGACATTCGCTGAACAAGAAGTAGCCGAGCCCCATTTACGTGTTGAGGATTGTCTAGAAGCTTTCCAAAAATTAGCCCAGTATTATCTAGAAAAAATAGCAGTAGAAGTTATCGCTGTGACGGGATCAAACGGGAAAACCACAACCAAAGATATGATTCAGGCTGTACTTTCGGAAAAATATAAAACCTATAAGACACAAGGCAATTATAATAACGAAATTGGAATGCCTTATACCATTCTTCATATGCCTGACGATACTGAAAAAATCGTATTGGAGATGGGCATGGATCGTCTGGGGGATATTGACCTTCTATCTAAAATAGCTAAGCCTAAAATTGCTCTTGTTACGCTTATTGGTGAATCACATTTGGAATTTTTCGGTACACGCGATAAAATTGCTGAAGGAAAGCTTGGAATTAAAGCGGGCTTGCGCCCAGATGGTGAACTTATTGTGCCTGCAGATAAGATTATTAATAAGTATTTACCAGCAGACACAAAAATTACCCGTTTTGGACCAGATGAGGATATTTTTGTTACACAGCTTATCGAACACAAGGATCAACTCAGTTTCACAACAAACTTCTTAGACGAAGAAATTACAATTCCGGTGCCGGGTAAATTTAATGCAACTAACGCAATGCTTGCGGCTTATGTGGGTAAGCTGCTTGACATTGATGAGACCAAAATCAAGCACGCCCTGTCTCATGTTGCCTTGACACGTAACCGTACAGAGTGGAAGAAGGCAAGTAATGGCGCAGATATTCTTAGTGATGTTTACAATGCTAACCCAACGGCCATGAAGCTTATCTTGGAAACCTTCCAAGCCATACCTAAAAATGAAAGTGGACGGAAACTCACTGTTCTTGCTGATATGCTCGAACTAGGTGATCAAGCTCCAGAACTTCACGCAGGAATTGCCGCAGCAATTGATTTCTCGAAAATGGATCACGTTTATCTCTATGGTGACTTGATGAAATATTTGCTAGCAGAATTACCAGAAGATAAAGTATCGTACTTTACCGACCTTAACCAATTGACGGAGACACTCCAAAACACGCTTCAACCTCAAGATCAACTTTTACTCAAAGGATCTAACAGCATGAAATTAGGAACAATCGTTGAAGAGTTACAAAACTAAGCACGCAAGTGCTTTTTTATTATCATTCTTTCTGCATTAGCAGAATAGAATGATAATACGCGAGGAGAATTAGCCTCGCTTTTTTCTTTTTCTAAAGAAGTATTGTGCTAAGAGCAAAATTATATTGTGAAATTGTCAGATAATGTTCGGAAATGACGTATAAAAAAATTAAATGGCAAAAATTTAGAAAAAATATGTAGAAAAGTCTTTACAATTCAGATTGAATTAAGTATAATAGAGAACATAATAAATTTTCAGACAATAATAAACAAATGCAAATTGTCGGATAAGTCAAACAGAAAGAGGATGTTACATGGATAATTGGAAAAAAGTATCATTAGGAACACTTGCCCTGGCTTCGGTCGGGCTCTTGGCAGCATGTGGAAATGGCGGAGGTGGCTCTAAGACAGCTAACCCACAACTTTCCGTTCCGACAAATATTGCTACATTGGATTCGGGCTTGGCTACAGACACTTACTCAAACCTCTTCATCGGGAATACCCAAGAAGGATTGACACGTGTAGATGACAAAGGTGTGGCGCAAAACGCGATGGCATCAGATATTAAAGTCTCTGATGATGGCTTAACATATACCATCACTTTGCGTGATGACTTGAAATGGTCAAACGGCGATGAATTGACAGCAAAAGACTTCCTTTATTCATGGCAACGTGCTGTAAACCCTGCAACAGGTTCACAATACGCTTACTTGCTTGGTAACATCAAGAACGCCAATGAAATTAACACAGGTAAGATTAAAGACCTCAATCAGTTGGGTGTAAAAGCTAATGGCGACCACGAGTTGGTGATTACTTTGACACAACCAACACCATACTTTAAATTCCTCTTGGCAAACAGCGTTTACTACCCTGTAAACAAATCAGCTGTTGAAGAATTTGGTAAACAATATGGAACTTCATCTGATAAAGTCGTTTACTCTGGACCATTCATCTTCAAAAAAGATGCTGGTTGGACAGGGACAAACAACAGTTATTCTCTTGTGAAAAACCCAGATTACTATGACAAAGACAATGTAAAATCAGACGAAATTGATTACACTGTTCAATCTAACCCGAATACAGCGGTTCAACTCTTCAAACAAGGAAAATTGGACCAAGCCAGCTTAGGTACGATGGACTTATACAATGCTAATAAAGGTTACAATGATGGTAAAGATCTTGTTGTCTTGAAAGAAGCAACTACAGCTTACCTTCAATATAACCAATCAGGCGGTGGTACAACAAGCCCAGAAGTCGCTAAAGCATTGCAAAATAAAAATATCCGTGATGCTTTGAATCTTGCGACTGACCGTAAGAGTATCGTTGATCAATTCATTCCAGCGGGTACAGTAGCACAAACATTCACACCAGCAGGTATGTCTGTCACAGCAGATGGTAAAGACTTTGCTGAATTTGCAAAACAAGATTACAACTTCGATGCTGCAAAAGCTAAAGAACTTTGGGAAAAAGGTCTGAAAGAAATTGGTGTTACATCACTGAACATTCAGTACACAACCGATGCTGATGCACCTGTATCAAAATCAGTCGCTGACTTCTTGCAAGCTTCACTTTCTAAAACATTGCCAGGCTTGACACTTACTCAAAAAATCGTACCTTTCCAACAACGTTTGAAAGATTCACAAAACCAAAACTTTGATATCGTTCTTTCACTCTGGGGTGGTGACTACGCTGAACCATCAACATTCTTGCAACTCTTTGCAGATGGCTCAGGTTATAACGATGGTAAATTTGTAAATCCTGCATATCAAGCAGCTTGGACAAAAGCATCAACATTGCCAGTAGTCTTGGATGACAAAGCACGTGATGCAGCATATAAAGATGCTGAAGCAGCACTCTTTAATGAATCAAGCATCAACCCATTGTATTACCGTGCAACACCAGCGCTCCGTAACCAACACCTTAAAGGTTTGCAATTCAACTCAACAGGTTTGTCTTACGATCTCAAAGGTGTTTACATCGAAAAATAGTAGGCACTAACATCAAACGAATAAGTAGGGCTTATGAGGCCTACTTTTCGTGTTTTTATTAAGGAATTTTTATATGTTAGCTAAATATCTTGTAAAACGTATCTTATTGATGCTCTTAACATTATTTGTGGTTATTACAGCGACTTTCTTCCTGATGCAGGTAATGCCAGGAACACCCTTTAATAACCCCAAATTAACCCCAGAGCAAATTCAACAACTAAATGTTGCATATGGTTTAGATAAACCTCTTATTGTGCAGTACTTCATTTATCTCCAAAATGCTTTCACGGGTAACTTCGGTACATCATTTACCTTTGCCAACCAACCTGTAAGCACAATGATCGCACAACGTCTTCCGGTTTCAGCACAACTTGGTTTCCAAGCCTTGATTATCGGTGTCGTTGTCGGAACATTCTTTGGTGTTGTTGCTGCCCGCTTTAAAAATACATGGGTCGATGGACTTTTGAGTATCATTTCTACAGTCTTCTTCTCAGTACCTTCCTTCATCGTAGGTACTTTACTCCTCCTTTACTTTGGTTACACTTGGGAACTTCTTCCAGTATCAGGCTGGGGAACGTTTGCGCAGACTATCTTACCGTCGCTTGCGCTCTCCTTTGCTCCAATGTCACAGGTCATGAGTTTTGTCCGTGCACAGATGATTGAGTCGCTTTCATCAGACTATATCCTCCTGGCACGTGCCAAAGGTTTATCTGATCGTGAAGTCTTATGGAAACATGCGATCCGTAACTCATTGATTCCAATGCTGACACTTATTGGCCCAATGAGTGCCGGGCTCTTGACAGGTTCTGTCCTTATCGAGTCAATTTTCTCGATTCCTGGTATCGGTCAACAGTTTGTACAGTCGATTCCTTCAAAGGACTTCCCTGTCATCATGGGTACTACAGTTGTCTATGCCGTAATGTTGATGGCGATGATTTTGATCACCGATATTATTACAGCATTTGTTGATCCACGTGTACGTTTGGACTAGAAAGGAGGGGAGAAAATGGAAAATATTAACAGCAAATTTAAACTTGTAACAAACCGTGATTTTGAAGCGAGTGAAATGATCGCAAAACCTGCCCTCACTTTTTGGCAAGATGCATGGCGACGTTTTAAGAAAAATAAAGTAGCAATGGTAGCGATGGTTGTCGTTATCTTCACTCTGTTGTTCTCTGTGGTTTCAACATTTTTTGTCCCACAATCAGCAGCCAATAACTTTGATCCGAATGCGGTTCAAACCTATAAAAACTTACCCCCTAAGCTAGGAAATGTAAATATTCCTGGTTGGAACGGTAATTTTGCAGCACCAGGAAGCACAATCGCAGAAGACCTGTACCAAGTACAAAATGTCCCAGAAGGTGAATCTTTTATCTTTGGTACAGACTCTTTAGGACGTTCGATTGCTAAACGTACAATCGTTGGTTTGCGTATTTCCTTGATTATCGCTTTTGCCTCTATCGTCTTTGACGTACTGATCGGGATTACTTATGGTTTAATCTCCGGTTGGATTGGCGGAAAAGTGGACACGGTCATGCAACGTATCATTGAGATTATCAGCTCTATTCCAAGTTTGGTTATTGTAACCATGTTTGGTCTCCTACTTGGGCAAGGTATTGTTTCAATCGTCCTTGCTATTGGTCTCTTTATCTGGACAGGTATCGCCCGGCAGGTAAGGAATATGACCCTGTCTCTTAAGGAACGTGAGTTTGTTCTTGCTGCGAAGACCTTAGGTGCCAGCCCGTTCAAAATCATGGTTAAACACCTTATTCCAAACATGTTAGGTGTTATTATCGTACAAATTATGTTTGATATTCCATCGGTAATTTTCTTTGAAGCGGTTCTTTCGGCGATTAACTTGGGGGTTAAACCACCAACAGCATCGCTAGGTTCATTGATTTCAGATGGTATTCAAAGCTTGCAATTCTATCCATTCCAAGTTGCAGTACCTGCAGTAGTCTTGTCTCTCCTGTCACTCGCCTTCTTCCTCTTTGGTTACGGCTTACGTGACGCTTTCGATCCAAAATCAGGCCAAGACTAAGAAATGAGGAAGTAAAATGACTGAAAAAGAAGAAAAAGTACTTGAAGTAAAAAATCTGCATGTTCATTTCAAAACATATGCTGGGAAGGTCAAAGCCATCCGTGATGTTTCGTTTGATTTGAAAAAAGGGGAAACCTTAGCTATCGTTGGTGAATCAGGTTCTGGTAAATCTGTCACTACGAAAACGCTTATGGGCCTCAATGCAGCAAATGCCGAAATCCCTCAAGGAGAGATTCTCTTTAAAGGGCGTAATCTCTTAGACATCAAAGAAGAAGATTGGCAAAAGATTCGCGGTAATGAAATCTCGATGATTTTCCAAGATCCGATGACTTCGCTTGATCCAACCATGCGTATTGGTAACCAAATTGCTGAGCCATTGATCAAGCACAGAGGAATGAAGAAGAAAGAAGCTTTAGTAAAAGCTTTGGAATTGATGAAGGCTGTAGGGATTCCCCAAAGTGAGCAGCACATTAATGACTATCCACACCAATGGTCGGGAGGGATGCGCCAACGTGCAGTTATTGCCATCGCGCTTGCAGCTGATCCAGAAATTCTTATCGCAGATGAACCAACGACAGCTTTGGACGTTACTATTCAAGCGCAAATCATGCAAATGATGTCAGAGCTTCAACAGCGTATCGAATCATCAATTATCTTTATCACCCATGATTTGGGTGTAGTGGCTGGTTTTGCTGATCGTGTGGCCGTGATGTATGCAGGCGAGATTGTGGAGTATGGAACAGTAGAAGAAATCTTCTATAATCCACAACATCCTTATACATGGGGACTTCTCGATTCTATGCCAACGGTGGATACTGATGTTGAACGTTTGGTTTCCATTCCAGGGACACCTCCAGACTTACTCAATCCCCCTAAAGGCGATGCTTTTGCCTTGCGTAACCAACACGCTCTCGAAATCGACTTTGAAGAAGAACCACCTTATTTTGAAGTGTCACCAACACATCAAGTAAAATCATGGCTCTTAGATGAACGCTCACCAAAAGTTCTGCCATCTGAAAATATCCAACAACGCTGGACCCGTTGGGAAAAAATGAAAATGAAGGGAAATGCTGAATAATGACTGAAGAAAGAAAAAAACTTGTCGAATTCAAAGGTGTTGACCTGGTTTTCAACAAAGGAAAAAAGAATGTTAATAAAGCCATTAATGACGTTTCCTTTCATATCTATGAGGGAGAAACCTTTGGCCTTGTAGGTGAATCTGGTTCAGGTAAAACAACAATCGGCCGTGCAATCATGAAGCTTTACGACATCAATAAAGGAGAAATCCACTTTAATGGCAATGATGTCAGCAAGATTAAAGGTGCTGAGTTGAAAAAATTCCGTGAAAAAGTACAAATGATTTTCCAAGACCCCCAAGCCTCATTGAATGGCAGAATGCGGGTCAAAGACATTATTGCTGAAGGTATTGATGTCAATGGGTTGGCTAAGAATAACGAAGACCGTACAGAAAAGGTCAAAGAACTTCTTAAACTCGTTGGTCTTAACCAAGACCACATGACACGTTATCCTCATGAGTTTTCAGGTGGTCAACGTCAACGTATCGGTATCGCCCGTGCCTTAGCGGTAAATCCTAAATTTATCGTGGCTGATGAGCCAATCTCAGCTTTGGATGTCTCTATTCAGGCACAGGTTGTTAACTTGATGCGTGATATTCAGGAAAAAGAAGGCTTGACTTATCTGTTCATCGCCCATGATTTATCTATGGTAAAATACATCTCTGACCGAATCGGAGTGATGCACTGGGGTAAAATTCTGGAAATCGGAACATCTGATCAGGTTTACAATAATGCTTTACACCCTTATACGCAATCTTTGTTGAGTGCCATTCCTGCGCCGGATCCTATCTCAGAGCGTAGCCGTGTCCCACAAGCTTATGATCCAACAACAGAGTTGGATGGTCAGCTTCGTGAATTGCGTGAGATTACGCCAGGACACTTTGTTCTTTCGACAGAAGAAGAAGCCGAAGAATACAGAAAAATTGCAATGGTATAAAAATAACTGCACCTTGAAAGGTGTAGTTTTTTTATCAACCCCAGAAAAGCATCTGGGGACTATTTTATTATTGAATTTACCTTAAATGGTATAAAATGAAGTTAAGGTAATTCACAGTATTTTTATAAATGAAAGAGGAAAGAGGAAGGATGATGAACTTTTTTACTGAAATTATAAGTAACCAAATTTTAATCACGGCCATCGTGGGATGGTTTGCTGCACAAATCATCAAAATTATTGTCGATATCTTTCGCTACCGTAAACTGGATTGGCGATTGCTTTTTGCGACAGGCGGTATGCCGAGCTCGCACAGTGCTTTAGTGGTTTCTATGACAACAGCGACAGGTCTTTCGCAAGGTTTTGACTCCGCTGTATTTGCTGTTGCTACTGTTTTTGCATTCGTCGTGATGTATGATGCGCAAGGAATAAGGCGTCAAGCAGGGACACATGCTTATATTTTAAATATCATTATCAAAACAATCGAAAACCCTAAGATAAATGCAGAAAAAGCCTTGAAAGAACTTCTAGGTCATACACCTTTTCAAGTCTTGGGTGGAGCAATTTTAGGAATTATTGTGGCCCTTTTAATGAATTAAAGAGATAACAAACCTCCTAAAAGCCGTATAGCAATTGATAAAGAACAGTTTCCCTGTTTTTTTGCTATAATAATAAGGCATATATTTTGATAAGAATAGGTTAAAAAATGAATAGAGCAGAAGAAATAAAAAAACGCCGTACCTTTGCCATCATCAGTCACCCGGATGCTGGTAAAACAACAATAACAGAACAACTCCTTAAGTTTGGTGGAGCAATCCGTGAGGCCGGAACGGTCAAAGCACGTAAAACAGGAAATTTTGCAAAATCGGACTGGATGGACATTGAAAAAGAACGTGGAATTTCCGTGACTTCATCAGTTATGCAGTTTGATTATGCTGGCAAGCGCGTGAATATCTTGGATACACCAGGGCACGAGGACTTCTCTGAGGATACCTACCGTACTTTGATGGCCGTTGATGCT
The DNA here is from genome assembly GCF_029492705.2 of Lactococcus sp. bn62. NCBI lineage: Bacteria > Bacillati > Bacillota > Bacilli > Lactobacillales > Streptococcaceae > Lactococcus > Lactococcus sp. bn62. The sequence continues at coordinate 266,168 of NZ_CP120417.1, forward strand.
GCGGTCATGGTTATTGATAGCGCCAAAGGTATCGAGGCCCAAACCAAAAAACTTTTCCAAGTTGTAAAACGCCGTGGCATTCCTGTATTTACCTTTATTAATAAATTGGACCGTGATGGTCGTGAACCGCTAGACTTACTGAGCGAATTAGAAGATATTTTGGGTATCGCTTCTGTGCCTATGAACTGGCCAATCGGTATGGGGAAAAACTTCCAAGGGCTCTATGACTTTTATAACAAACGTATCGAAGTTTATCAACCTGAAAATGGCGAGCGCTTCATTGAGTTTGGGGAAAATGGTGAAATTGATGCCAGCCATCCACTGACAAGTAATCCTTTCTATGCGCAAGCTATGGAAGATGCCGAGCTCTTACTTGATGCCGGGAATGAATTTGACGAAAAAGAAGTGCTTGCTGGTCAGTTGACACCTGTCTTCTTTGGTTCGGCCTTGACAGACTTTGGGGTCGAAACCTTCTTGGATACTTTCTTAACTTATGCGCCAGAGCCAAATGGACATAAGACTGTTGAGGATGAAATTATCGATCCATTACGTGAAGAATTCTCTGGTTTTGTCTTTAAGATTCAAGCCAACATGGATATTCGTCACCGCGACCGTATTGCCTTTGTGCGGATTGTGTCGGGTGAATTTGAGCGAGGAATGGGCGTAAAACTCCTTCGGACAGGGAAACAAGTCAAACTTTCAAATGTGACTCAGTTTATGGCAGAATCTCGTGAAAATGTCGAAAATGCGGTAGCAGGTGACATCATTGGGGTTTACGATACAGGAACTTACCAGGTTGGTGACACGCTGACCACAGGTAAACTTAAAACACCTTTTGAACCACTACCAACTTTTACACCAGAACTCTTTATGCGCGTGACTGCTAAAAATGTCATGAAGCAAAAATCATTCCAAAAAGGGATTGAGCAGTTGGTGCAAGAAGGGGCGATACAGCTCTACAAAACCTATACGACAGGGGAAATCATGCTTGGTGCGGTTGGTCAACTGCAATTTGAAGTTTTCAAACACCGGATGGAGAATGAGTACAATTCAGAAATTATCATGACACCAATGGGCAGCAAAACAGTCCGCTGGATTAAACCCGAAGATTTAGATGAAAAAATGTCGTCAAGCCGTAATATCTTAGCACGAGATCGCTTCGATCATCCACTCTTCCTTTTTGAAAATGACTTTGCCATGCGATGGTTTAAAGATAAATACCCTGATGTGGAGTTGATGGAGCAATTTTCTGTTTAATATTCTGACAAATTACTTGAAAAGTCCCTAATGGACTTTTTTTATTTTAAAGATGAGTATTTCCCAAAATTATATCAGAGGAGAAAGTTCAGTGTTAGTCTTTTTATAAGAAAAAGGCTTGTATATCAGTGGTTTTTAAGTTGTTTAATATGCTATAATGAAACTTATGCAAAAGTATAGTAATATAATAAAAAAGAACAGAATATTGCAAATAATTTCGATAATTTTCTTATTTATAGGCTTATCCAGTGTAAACTTTGCTAATGTTTTACCTGAGGAGGTAACTTACTCAACCCCAGTTACTTTTTTACTTTTAGCCTATCGTATTGTTGGATTTTTCGGTCTTGCTTATCTGGCGCTTGTTTTTGTAAAGAATAAAGATATCTGGATGATGCAAGTCACGAGACGTTCGAGGAGAAAAAACAAGCTATTGGACTGGAAAAAGATTCTTGCCGTTCCTTGTATTTTAATTGCGTATTATCTTTTTCATCTTTCGATGATTCTGGTTGAGAATATAAATAATGCAGCTTTTAGCATAGATTATATTTCCTTAAATTTGAATCTTCTTGTCGAGCGGTACTTTCCATTAGCTTTTGTGATTCTTTTAGCTATCGGACTGGTCACACATATACCTGACAGTAAGAAATTACAAAAAGTCTCCAATATTGCGGCAGATATTAAAGTCGAGCATTTTTATATGGCTTTACTGACGAGTGTGGCTTTTCTTGATAATATGACACGACGCTTAGTTTGGAACACAGGCTTCGGACCAGTAAATTCTGCAGGGAATCTACGCTTGGTTTATGTCGCAAATAATATCGTAGGACGTGATGACTTTTTACGTCTTTTCGGAAATTTTCTTTTTGCCTTTATTGGTATTTGTATTCTAAGCTATTTTATTGTTAAAGGGATTCAAGCGTTTAAAGCCAACAAAGTGAACTTTTCATTGGCTTTGACAAGCAGTTTACTTTTGGCTATGGTATTCAACTATTTTATCCAAGCATCAATGAAAGTTGAATCAGGACCTATGTTCTATGGTTACGTTGTTGCAGGGATGAGCCTCTTCCAAATCTTAGTTTTAACTTTGATTTTTATGGCTATCTATTTACTACTTAATCGTTACATGATTGCTACAGCAGTTATTATCCTTATCTTTGGAAGTTTCACTGTCGGAAATGCAATAAAATTTTCTGAACGACAAGAACCTGTCTATGTTTCAGAACTTTCATGGTTAATGAATCTTAAGTCTTTGCTCTCTTTCGTTGATTTAAAATTGGTAGCTGTAGCTGCGGCAATACTTTTAGTTCTTGCAGCTCTTGTCATTTTATTAAGCCGAAAATTTTTCAAGGGTAAGATAATGTCTTGGAAAGAAAGAGGATTGACAGCGGTTATTCTTATCGTTCTTGCTTTCCCTTTGGTTCAAAACTTCCGAAATTTTACTTCGCCAGATAAACAGATAAATGTGCCGGTATTAACACAATATATTAAAGTTTCAAATGGAGATATTTTATGGAAAGGCTCACCAAATATTGCGCGTGCCAAGTCCCTTTCCTATGTTTGGGTGAAGCAAATATTTGGTAAAGCGATGGATGAGCCAGAAGGTTACAGTCAAGCCAAAATACAAGAGATTGTTGAAAAGTATAGCGATGAAGCGGAGAAAATCAACAAAAATCGCTCCTCGCACATCACGGATCAAACGGTTATTTATCTTTTAAGTGAATCCTTATCAAATCCCAACCGTGTCCAAGGCGCAACTTTATCAGAAAATCCGTTGAAAAATATTGATGAAATTAAGGCAAATGCAACCGGTGGTTTGATGTATTCAAATGGATTTGCTGGTGGAACTGCCAATATGGAAGCACAAACTTTAAGTGGACTTCCGAAAGTTAATTTTTCAAGTAATATTTCTACGATTAATTCTGATGTTTTTCCAAGTATGCCGTTTATTCCTTCTATTTCGAATTACTTCCCAAATAAGATTGCGCTTCATCCAGAAAATGCAACCAATTATAATCGTAATTCAATCTATAGTAAACTTGGTTTCGATCATTTCTATGCGCTCTCGGGCACAGACAAAGCTGATTTATTAACTAACCAAGAAACACTCGATGGCAAGGTTTCAGATGCTCAAACTTATAGAGATGTTTTAGAGAAAATTGATCCCTCTAAATCACAATTCTTTAGTGTTTTGACCATGCAAAACCATATGCCATATACGAGCTATTCTGGCTCCTCTACTATCACAGCTTCAGGCGAAGGTTATTCCGAAGCGCAAAATAAACTTCTGGAGAATTATGTTCGTAAGATTTCTGATACAGATAATGCAACCAAAGAATTCTTGACAGAACTTGAGAAGATTGATAAAAAAATTACTCTGGTTTTCTATGGCGACCACTTGTCAAATGTCTTTCCTTCTGACTATGCTGGCTTCAAAGAGGATCCACTAAATGCTTATAAGACAGATTACTTTATCTGGACTAACAAAGGAAACACTACCAATAAACAAGTGGACTTAAGTTCAGCAACCTTTACGCCAGCTTTATTTGAAGCAACAGGCTCCAAAGTTTCACCTTACTATGCTCTCTTGTCAGATGTGATGTGGGAAGTTCCGGCAGCCTATAACTCGCCTCTATCTTCAACAGTAACCTTGACAGAAGAGCAAAGCAAACGTATGGAAGATTTGAAGTTGGTACAATATGACTTAACCTCTGGTAAACATTATTTGAAAGAAGATTCTCCTTTCTTCAAATTGGAAAAATAAAAAGTGCTTCAAGGAGTGCTTTTTTATTGGTTCTTTTGATGCTAAAAAAAATTTTAAAAAAAATAAAAAAGGTAAGCATTTACATCTTTAAAAGTATGATATAATAGTCAAGTTATATATTCAGGCGAGTTAAGACAAAGATTTTTTCGCCTGTAACTGAGCTTTCGAGCTTGGTCGTCATATTTGCCAGTGGCAAATTTAGAAAATTATAGGTGAAACAATTGAAATTCAACGAACTCGGCCTTTCAGAAGGCATTGTCGAGACGCTTACAGCTATCGGTTATGAGCAACCAACGCCAATCCAAGAGCAAACGATTCAACTCGCGCTCTCAGGACGTGACGTTCTTGGACAAGCTCAAACAGGTACTGGTAAAACAGCCGCTTTTGGCCTTCCAACAATCGAAAAAATTAATCCAGAAAATAAAGCGATTCAAGCTCTTGTAATCGCCCCAACACGTGAACTTGCAGTTCAAGGACAAGAAGAACTTTTCCGTTTTGGTAAATCTAAAGGGCTTAAAGTCCGCACTGTTTTTGGTGGTTCAAGCATCGAAAAACAAATCAAAGCTTTGCGTTCAGGTGCCCATATCGTTGTCGGCACACCGGGACGTATGGTTGACTTGCTTAAACGTAAAGCACTTGACCTTTCACACCTTGAAACATTGATTCTTGATGAAGCAGATGAAATGCTTAATATGGGTTTCCTTGATGATATTGAATTCATCATTGGTAAAACACCAGCAGAACGTCAAACTTTACTCTTCTCAGCAACTATGCCAAATGACATCAAAAAAATCGGTGTCAAATTCATGAAAAACCCAGAGCATATCAAAGTTGCAGCTAAAGAAATGACAGCTGACCGTATTGATCAATACTTTATCAAAACAAAAGAATTTGAAAAATTCGATGTTTTGACACGCTTGCTTGATGTGGAACGTCCAGAACTCGCTATTGTCTTTGGACGTACAAAACGTCGTGTGGATGAAATCACACGTGGTTTGAAATTACGTGGTTATCGTGCTGAAGGTATTCACGGTGACTTGGACCAAAACAAACGTTTACGCGTTTTACGCGATTTCAAAGGTGGCCACTTGGATATCTTGGTTGCTACTGACGTTGCAGCCCGTGGACTTGACATCTCAGGTGTAACCCACGTTTACAACTACGACATTACCCAAGACCAAGAAAGCTATGTTCACCGTATCGGTCGTACAGGTCGTGCCGGTAAGTCAGGTCGTTCTGTAACCTTTGTTAGTTACAATGAAATGGGTTATCTCCGTGCCATTGAAAAATTGACCAAGAAAGAAATGAAGGGCATGCGTCCACCAACAAAAGAAGATGCTTATCAAGCCAGTCTTTCTGTTGCCATGGATGAAATCAAACGTGACCTCCAAGACGGTAGCCTTAAAGGCAAGTTGACAAAATTTGATGCTGATGCAGAACAACTCATGGCAGAATACGATGTCAAAGAATTGGTTGCTATGCTTATCCAAAGCCGTGTGAAAGACCCTGACACAATGCCAGAAGTCCAAATCACAGCAGAACGCCCATTGCCATTTAATGGTGAAGGCAAAGGCTTCAAGGGCAAAGGTAAAGGCGGCAACAAAGGTGGCGGCCGTTATGGACGTGATCGTAACAACAACCGCGGTGGCCGTGGTGGCGATCGTGATGGCAAGGGCGGTTACCGTGGCAAAGGCGGCGACCGTGACCGCGACGACAAGAAACGCAACTGGCGTGATCGTGACGATAAAAAACGGGACTACTACAAAAAAGACCGTAAACCAAAAACACAAGGTAGCGAAAAACAAGCTGGCTTCGTAATGCGTAATCGCGGCGATAAATAAATAGAAAAAACGCTCAAAACGGCATTTGAATAGCTGTCTTGAGCGTTTTTTTTTTAGAACGAATATGAAAAAAGGAAAAGTAAAGCAGTATTTGAGGATATGTCATGACAATGTTATAATAATGTCATAGCCAAGTGAGATTGATCCCTCGCTTGTCTTGTAAGTCTGTTTAACTGGAACAAATAGCGTGCCCTTCACACAATCCAAGACATGGGAGGTTAACACTATGAGGGAAAGGAAAGCATGGGATGCTTGTTATCTATGTTGCTCTTGCGATATCGATAGTTCTTAGGGCTTGGGGTCGTTTCAAAATTGACTCATCAATAGCTGATAGAATTAAAAAAACGTCTCGCAGGAGACGTTAAAGACAAGAGTTCCAAGACTTACGCTGGGAGCTACGGCAATAGCTCTCAGCTTTTATTTTAGTATATCAAAACGCGTAAATAAAGTCAATAAGAGTAGCTACAACTGTGGCAGAGAGAATATTCCCAACTCATAGGGAAGTATCCAAAAACAAAAACGCAAATTTATGAGAGCCAACAAAGGCTCTCATTTTTTTTTTTTTCATAACCCTCACATATCTTTTTTATTTTCAATATTAATTTTATATAATTGTTATGTAACTAAAATGTAACTATATAAATATTAGAAATGTTATATATATACATATGTAACTCAAAATTTATATAAAGAGAGAAATCATACTTTGGATAGAAAGGAGGAAAGGAATGGACAAGACACCCTACCCGCTCGATACGCTGAAAAGTTGGGATCTGAGTGGTGGCGGCAAGTTTACCTTGGATGCTCTTGAATTTTCACCGGACATCCAAGACCTTCTCGATGAAGTGGAACTCATCCTCTCAGCCAGCGAAGCACGGCTGAAGGATGCCCCATCAGAATCAGCCCCATCAGAAATCTTGCGCAACAAAAGTCCAGCAGTTGTGCCCGACAGCAACGACATAGTTAAGGAGCAACCACCTACAGCTGTAGCTGTGGGAAAGGATGTGCTACATACTGATCCCCAAAAGCCTTACCATTGTTATACCGCCTTTCCTCAAGAGGCAAGGCGTTATCCGACACTGGTCGTCAGTCAGATGACGGTATCGCCGGCGGCGCGCTCGGAGTTTTATCATCGGCACAGTCCACAGCTGGCTTTTGAGGATTATGGCAGTAACCACCCAGCAAAGCCCAAATCAAAAGGCGCTAGCCTTGTGAGCAATGCTTTTTTCTACCTTATCATCATCGTGCTTTTGGTCTTTGTCGAATCACGCTTAATCTTGCAGGATGAAGCCAGTAAGCCCATCAATATAGGTGGTTTTTCGCCCATGACTGTATTGTCTAACTCTATGCGCAGCGTTTATCCACGAAATACCTTCCTCCTGACTCGACAGGTGGATGCTAATACACTGGATATCGGTGATGATATTACCTTTATCACCGAGTCCGATCGAGTGGTGACCCACCGTATCACAGGCATCGAGGAAAATCATCTGCGGACCCGTGAGCGAGGTTTCACGACTAAGGGGACGGACAACCAGCGTGAAGATGCCGATATGGTCCATGCCAGCAACATCATCGGGCAGGTTATCTTTTCCAGCTATCCGCTGGGGCGCGCCATTCACTTTATCCGAAACAATCTGATTGTTTCAGTTATCGTCATGTTAATTGCTACCTTGTTGCTCCATGAGATTATCAACTATATCCTTTTGGCATTGAAATAGCGGAAGTTGAAAAAGAAAAAAGGGGGACGGCAAACGCGCGATGTGACAGAAAGCGAGGTGCGGACATATGAAACAGCGCACGAAGTTTTTTGAGAAATGGGCTTTGCAAAAGTGCACTCTAGCTGTCAAAGCCTGCCCAAAAAGCTTGCGCTTTCTGTGGCATTACAAGAAAAGGCATATCATTTTCGTCCTTCTTCTGACAACATTAAGTCTTAGCGTGAGTGGCACCTTTGTCTTTACCAACTTCGGACAACGTGTGCTGGGTATAACTTTTCATCAAGCACCGCCCGGTGCACGCTTGCATGATGACTTTGAGGGTTTTGGTCATCTGACCAATGGGTCAGGTAGAGTAAACAAAGATATCTATGTGGAGAACTTCTCCTCAAGAAAAATCTTGGCTCGAGTGCTTCTGAGCGAGTACATGGAGCGTGGACAGGGCGCGGGCGAGCTGACAGGCAATCAAGCGAGGCCACTGGAAGGTGCAGGTTTAGAGCAAGCCCAGCTTACTGATCACAGCTCTTGGGCGGTTGTTAAACCTGAGCGCGCGAGCAACTCTACGATGGCGGACTTTGTCACGCTCTATCTGGGCGATGACAATAGTCGTCCGAAAATCTTCATGCCGACCTTTAACCAAAACAATCACAGTGCCGAGTCCAATACCACAGGAGACGGGCGTGAAGGGCAGACAGGAGGATTCAACACTGACTTAGGGATACCGATGCCCGGCACGCACGATCAGTGGAGCGAGGGACAAAAGCATACGTCTGACTTACGCACTTGGGACAAGGCAGCAGAAGTAGAGGTGGTGATACCTGATGTGACCCACGTGGCACAGGCAACGGTCCAGTCCGACTTTGGCGGCTACATGACCCTGCAGGAATGGCAGAGCACAGGTAAGCCGACTGGCAACTTCTGGGTGCATGATGATAACGGTTGGCTTTACTGGGCGACATGGTTGCCCCAGCGCACAGCGACCAGTCTTCTACTGGATGCTCTAGAGGTGGACTTTGACAACAAAGACACCTACTACGGGCTTTATGCCGAGTCCGACTTGGCAACATCCGAGGATGTGGGCGACTGGACAGGAGTTTCGCCCTCAGCGCAAACGCTCCTCGACAAAATCATCAACTAAAGAAAAAGACAACTAAAGGAGGATACTATCACACCGAAAAATACCGTCTCTATAAAGTTTCAACACTCAAAAAATAAAAAAAGAAAAGGAATTATGATTTTATGAAAGATAGAACCAAAAAACTCCTCAAGATTGGTGGCCTTGCTGCGGCGCTTGCCCTGATCGGTGGAACTTTCGCCTTTACCAACTTCGGACAGCGTGTCCTCAATATCACGGAAGACACCAACCGTCCAGAATATGGGGCGCGTGTCCATGACTACTTCCAAGATGATGAAGCGGCATCCAACAAGGACGTTTTCGTCGAGAACTTTGGTACGGAGCCTGTCTTCGTACGTGTCAAACTTACAGAGCTCTTTATGCGTAATGGTCTCCCTGTCGATGAGAATGGTAATGTAATCAATGCCGAATCAACCACAGACATTGACCCGGAAGACCCAGACACATGGCCAGTCTTCATCCCTGCTTATGACTCCTCTTTAACCCAGGGGGATACAGAGCACTTTGCGGCGCTTGGTCACCGTACTATGCAAGATAACCCGTTGCATTTTATGGATAATTATTTCCACTTGCAGCTGGGACAGTCAACACCACGTGGTGACAATCGTCCGTGGTACATGCCAACCTTTAACTTCAATCCAAATAGCGATGAAACTGCGGCTTCCGGACGTGCACAGGATTTATCTTTAACTGTTCCTGGCATCACACATCCCGGTGACGGAACAGACGGCTATTGGTCTGGAGGAGACACAGCATTTGCCCTTCCAGCAATGATAGGTGCCCCTCACAATCACTCGGAAGAAGAGCATACAGCAGCACAAGTCTTGGAGCAAGACCGCGCCCCAATTCCTTTTGACCAATGGGTTGGGCTTGAGGCGGAAGACAGAGTTGGGAACTTCTGGGTGTTTGACCGAGCTACAGGCTGGGCTTACTGGGCAGACTTCTTAGACGGAGCGACGCCGGGGAGCGCTGCCGGCGGTCAGGCGACAAGCTTTTTGGTAGACAATAAAGTGCGACAACCTGGTCTTGGAGACATCGATATGGACTGGACTTATAAACTCCATGTTATCGGAGGTTTCGCAGCCGCTACACCAGATGGGATAACAGACTTCGCTGAAGAAGACACTCAGAATAATATTTCTGTAAGTAATATGGGAACTATCTTAGAAGAGATTTATATGCATCACCATGATTAGACTAAAATTATTTTAACCCACAACATCACTAAAGAAAGGAGGACAGGTTTTGAGTAAATTCCAGCAGATTTTTCGCGGACTGGTAGCTAAACGCCCTGTCCTCTTTTCGCTACTTTGTTTGTTATTACTTGCCACAGGGATAACAGGAACCTGGGCTTGGAGCAGCGGCAGACAAAGCGCCATCAATGATGGACAGGTACAGACCGCCAAGCGTACCGTCCAGCTACTCAAGCTGGAGCGAGATACAGCAGGAAACACAACCAACATCCCTGTCCCCGGCGCCGACTTTGCCCTCTATGAAATCACTCAGCAAGACCCCGAAGTTTATGAGCAGGTGGGTACGGTTAGGACCACCGATGCAGACGGGCGGATAAGTGTTGCCTTGCCACCAGGGCGGTATTTCTTCCGTGAAGTCCGTCTGCCTTATGGCTTTGCGCCCGATAAGGATCAGCAAGGACAGGAGCTAAAGCGCTACGACTTCACAGTTGAGCCCAGCACGCCCAACGGCTCTACGGTCGTGACCGCCTACAACCGCCGGCTCTCAGGCGACCTCATCATCGAAAAGACACTGAAAAACGACGACGGGCGCGAGCTTTCCGAGCTGCAAGGCGCGCAAAAGTTTGAATTTCGCGTGACCTTCTCTGATGGGGGCACGTACAGCTACCAGATCAATGGCGAGGGCGAGGAACATCAGCTGGCTTCAGGAGAGACATTGAAGCTCCGCCACGGACAGCGTGCGGTCTTTAGCGCTCTGCCTGTCGGCCTACATTATGAGGTGGAGGAAGTTGGCTTCCAGCATGGGCAAGCCCATAATACCTCGGGTAATATCAACCATGAAGCACCGTCTGTCGTAGCTTTTACCAACTTTGGTAAGACACGCACGCTTGATATTAAGAAAGAAGTGATAAACTTTGACGGCTCTGAGGTGACCGAAGAACAAAAGCTACTGGAGTTTGAATTTACCATCCAACTTCCTGATGTGCCAGAAGATGCTAGCTTTCGCTATACCACAAACCGCTACCAAATCGACGATGATCCGGAGAATGACGACGACATTCGTGAAGGCAAGCTTGCGCATGGCGACACGATAAAGCTCCGTCATGGCGAGATTCTCATTATCCATGACTTGCCCATCGGCATATCCTATAAGGTTATTGAGTCAGTTAGGACGGACTTTGTCTCTGAGACGGAGTATATCCGTGGGGAGATAGTAGCAGATACAGCGGGGAACCGCCATCTCTTCCGCAATATCTATCAGCCCGAGGGTCAGTTGCCAAGCTTTACAGCACTTGCCTTTACCAAGTTCCTCTACTCGGATGATTCTGCCGACCTCAAAGAATACTTTGAGTTTGAGGTGATACTTGAACCTCATGAAGGGCGGACTTTCCAGTATAGGATTGTGGAAGGCGATAAAGAAGGGGACTTAATCGACTTCGTCTCAGGCGATATCATTCGCTTGCGCCACGGTCAGAAAGCCCTCTTTCAGGATTTACCACCGGGCTTGACCTACAGGTTGCGAGAAATTTCCACCGACTCTTATATCGAAGCCCTACAAGAAATCAAGGGGCACACGGTCAATGTGCCCAAGGAAGAGCAAGCCAATAAGGCGCATAAGACGGAAAAGACAGTAGAGATGGAAACTAATGATGATGCGGATGACTCTGACGACTCTGATGAAGTTCCTGCTGATAATAACGACTTGCATGTCGTGCGTTTTCCCAACTACCGTATCCCGTCCGAGCGCGCCAAGTTGATTTTGCAAAAGCTTGTCGAAGGTGTGGGTTATGACGCAGGCCATGAGTTTGTGTTTGACCTCTATATCAATGATGTGAAAGACCGGGAGATTCGCCTGCGCAGTGGTGAGAGTTCTGTACCTATCGAGCTGGAGCTGGGCGACCGTTGGCGAGTGGTCGAGCATGACAGCTTTGATGCGGGCTTCAGCCAGCAGAGCATTGAGTATGGCACAGGAAGCGTGGAGGATGAACATCGCAATCGTAATATCTATGTCCGCCAGACTAACCGCTATCTCCGCTCAAACATTTCCCTTTCAGGACAAAAGACTTGGGAAAAACCTGACAGTGTGCAAGTGCCTGAGCAAATCACAGTACAGCTCCTGCAAGATGATATGGTCGTCCGTCAGACCGATGTGACCGGTCCGGACTGGACTTACCGCTTCGAAAATTTGTCCAAGTTTGACGATGCGGGCGAGGAGATAGACTATCGTATTCGCGAAGTGCCAATCTCTGGCTGGCAAACCAAAACTAAGGCGGGGTCTATCGATCTGCATAACACATGGATACCGCCAGTTAAGGCGCAGTTAGAGATTGAAAAACGCCTGATAGGCGATCCTGCACCACAGGACGAACGCTTCAGCTTTATCATGAATCCGGGTGGGCAGACGGTGCATATCACCAATAGCGGGCGCGTTTCTTTTCCTCAGGTTTCTTTGGACCGAGCGGGAACTTTTGAGTTTACGGTACATGAAAAACGTGGAAATACTTTAGGCTGGACCTATGACAATGCAGAGTATACCTGGCATGTACAAGTGGAGCAAGCTCTAGATGGCAAGCTGAGCTTAGGTAAGCAATGGCTGAGCAAAAACGGACAAGGGGTTGAGAGCTTACGGCCGGTCTTTACCAACCATTTTGACAAGCGCGCCTTGCTGGGCGAAAGTTTGGATATTCCTGTGAAAAAAGTTTGGGAACATAAGGAACTTCCTCCTAACTTGCAACCGCAGTCCATCATTGTTCAGCTCTTTGCAGGTCAGGAGGAAGTCAGCCGGAAACAGCTCAGTCAAGCGAACGACTGGCAGGCGATTTTCCAAGATGTGCCACGCTTTGATGCAGACGGCAAGGAGATTGTCTATCAGGTTAAAGAGCTGGCTGTCAATGGCTATGAGACAAAGATAAGCGGCGATGCACGGAAGGGTTTTACCATTCGCAACACTTATGTGGGAATGAAGCAACCGCCAAGCCAAGCGCCTCCAGCAGACAAACCACGAACCACGGAGCGCTTGCCAGATGTTGGCGATACTCTGGCAGTTGGTGCGGTACTTCTAGGACTTATCTTCCTACGGGTTGCTTACCAACTCTATAAGAGGAGCAACAGCTAAAAATAAAAAATGGAGCAAGTGAGGACTTGATCCGTTTTTTAATGGTGTGCCAAATATGGCTTACTGACTGCCAAGTTTTTAGAGCGGTAAAATTCCGTGGAGACAGGTTTTGCAGGGCTTCCCGAGGGGAATAGAAGCACAAGTGAGAAGGAGAAGCGCTCTTTTTAAGGCGCAACGTCTATGCTATAATGAAGCTGAGAGAGTTTTAAGCGGTTGGCTTAGTATAGAAAGAGGGGTGATGCCGATGATACAGGGCAATTCCCTATCAAACTAGAAAGGCTAGATTTTTTGAGTATTTCCAACAGCTTAAGCTTGATGCTCGCCTTTGCGGGCTTCATCCTGATGCTGCTCCATCTCATTATCGAGATAATAAAGAATACAAAAAAATAGACCGCTAACTTTTGGACAGTTCGGTCTATTTTTTGACTAACTAATGCCAACCGTCTTAAGCGGTCTCATTGGAGCTTGTTAGTAGCAAGCTCCTTTTCTTATTTTTATTATAGCATGAGCTATACTTAATATCAAGGCACTGAAAACTTTCTCTTTTCCCTCAAGAAAATATAGAAGAGGGAGAATATAAGGCTAAAATATGGTAGAATAGCATTATGACAAATAATACTTTTAAATCAGGATTTGTAGCCATTTTAGGCCGTCCCAATGTTGGAAAATCAACATTTTTAAATCATGTGATGGGCCAAAAGATAGCGATTATGAGCGACAAGCCACAAACGACACGGAATAAAATTCAAGGGATTTATACGACAGATAAGGAACAAATTATCTTTATCGATACACCGGGTATCCATAAACCGCATAATGCCTTGGGCGATTTTATGGTGCAATCTGCCTATTCTACGCTTCGTGAGTGTGACATGGTCCTTTTCATGGTTGCTGCTGACGAGCCGCGCTCGACTGGTGAAAACATGATTATTGAACGCCTGAAAACTGCAGATGTCCCTGTTATTTTGGTTGTTAACAAGATTGATAAAGTTCACCCAGATGCACTTTTTGAAACTGTTTCAGACTATACTTCACAGATGGATTTTGCGGAAGTTGTGCCAATTTCGGCGCTACAAGGCAATAACACAGAACGTTTACTCGGAACATTGAGCAACAAGCTCGAAGAAGGCCCACAATACTTCCCAGAAGATATGGTGACAGACCATCCAGAACGCTTTTTAGTTAGTGAAATGATTCGTGAAAAAATCTTGCTTTTGACACGTGAAGAAGTGCCGCATAGCATTGCAGTAACAACAGATTCGATGAAACGTGACGAAGAAACAGGTAAAATTCATATCATGGCAACTATCATTGTTGAACGTAAGAGCCAAAAAGGAATAATCCTCGGTAAAGGCGGCGATATGATTCGTAAGATTGGGAAATTGGCCCGCCGTGATATTGAACTAATGCTGGGTGATAAAGTTTATCTTGAAACATGGGTCAAGATTAAAAATGACTGGCGCGACCGTAAGATGGATTTATCTGACTTTGGTTACAAGAAAGAAGATTATATGTAAAAGTTGGCTCGTTTGAGCTGCTTTTTTATTTTTAGGATTTATTTTCCCCTTGGAATATAGTTTTCTCGTCTTCCAGATAAGAAAGATCTTGTGATTTCATAAAAGGAATATCGATGAGTATGCAAAGGATTAACTGTATCAGCTGTGCTACAATCCCTTGCCAGCCATTTGTTAAGAAACCTCCAAAAATAATAGGAAAACCTGAGGGAAGATTGACACCGTTTTGATAAGGAAGAAAGCCGATGATTGTTAATAGCCATGCGGAAAATACAGAGACAGCAGGTGTTAGCATGAGTGGAATGAGCATACGGACATTCATGATTTGGGGCAGTCCGAATTTTACTGGTTCAGATATTCCAAACATGGAGGGGATAAGCGCAAGCTTACCTACTGATTTGAGCTGTTCCGACTTACACTTGAAAATGGCGAGTAGGGCAACAGCAAAGCTTCGAGCACCGCGGTTGTTTAAAATAAAACCAGTAGTGAATAAAAAAGGAAGTGCTTGTCCGGCGCTGTAAGCTTCAAGGTTTGCCATCTGAGGTTGCTGGTAAACCATCATCAGGACAGGATACACAGCCAGTACGCCATGAATACCAAAGAACCAGATTAATTCGATAAAGGCAACGATAAACATGACTGCAAATATATTTGAGCCGAGAGAAAGAAGCGGTTTTTGCAGCAGTGTATTGATTAAATTAATCATATTACCTTGTGAGGTAAGCGAAACGAGGAGGAAGATTCCGCCCACTATAGCAGCCACCAGAACGCCAGGAACAATAGATTCAAAAGTTTTTTGAACCACTAAAGGTACGGATTCGGGCATCTTGATGGTTAATTTTTTATCAATGAAGAAAATGTAGAGTCGTGTTCCGACTAGTCCACCAATCATGGCAACGAATATTCCGGCAGAGCCAAGGTCTACAAGATTTAAAAATTGTGTCTTGTCCTCGACAGACAAGTTGCTTAGGATAAAGAAGGACATTAAGCCAACCAATGTCGCATTGAGCGGCTCGTGTTTGAGATTTGTTGCTAGTTTATAAGAAATCAATATAGCCACGTAAACAGCGACAATACTAATAGTCATAGCATTAATCTGCTCAAAAAACTTTGTCAAACCGATATTCTGGAAAAAGGGTTTGATTCCCCAAAAATCAATCGCATTGAGCAGTGAAGCAAGAGAACTAATCATCATAATGGGCATCATCCCCATCATTGCTTCAGAAATCGTCCGCATGTATAAATTAGTGGACATTTTTCCTGCGGTTGATGCAAGAACATGTGGCTCTTTGTCAAATCGGACTGATGAGTCGGATATATAAGATGATAAACTTGAGATTACTCTCAGATTTATCATCTTTTTTAGTTATTTAATTTTAATAAGGCCGTTTATCAAGAAAATTCTTATACGCATATTTGTAAATGAGTTGAATCCATAGGAAACTCTTTTAAGTGTTTTTATATGAGTGTTCTTAGCTTCAATTTTTCCATTGGAAAAATTATATTTAAGAGCGTTTCTAATACCTTCTTCATAGGAAATCAGATTTTCTATTTTATCTCTAAATTGTGTATCCAAGCTATCAGGTAGATTTTTCAATAGTTCGAAAAAGGAACGGTCATCTTTGTTTCTAAAGTGATACATTAATAAATGGAAAATGTCATAAGCTTCTTTTAGTTCAGAAGAAAATGAGAGTAGTCGATCAATCACCATAGATTCCGTTAAAAGATGGTACTTTGGAGAAGGAAAACTTCTCCAAGTTTTGAACTCTGAAATGGAAATATTTGTTTGATTTTTTAGAAGTAATTTCCAGTTTGATTTTAATTTATTTGCTTTTGACTTTTTCTTATTGGTAATTAATCTCTTCATTTCTCGGACTCTAAAATCATTAAAAGCGGTGTTCAAATGCTTCACAATATGGAACCTATCAATGATTAATTTAGCAGTAGGAAAGACATTTTTAGTTAATTGAAAGTAAGCAGCATTCATATCTGTTACTAAAAATTTAACTTTTTCCCTTTCCTCCAACGGAGAGCGATTGAAGTAAGGGATTATTTTATCTAATTTCCTACTAGGTAAAATATCTACTAATTCACCTGTTTCTCCATCAGCACATATGAAGCTCATTTTATCTTCATAACTAGCGTGAGATCTAAACTCATCTACCATTAAAACTTCTGGAAAACTCCGTGGTTTAAGTTGTTGCGGGAGTTGTGATTCAACTGACTTAAGAACTCTTAAAACTGTAGTTAATGAAACGTGGCATTGTTTAGCTATAAATGTCATAGAGATTTTCTCAGTTAATAATTCTAAAATTTTCAAAGTAATAAATTTACTGATATGACAGTTTTTTTCAACAATAGAACACTGTGCCGTCCAATTGTGCGAACAGCTTTTACAATGGAATCGTTGTTTCTTCAGTTTTAAAATAGTGGGCATATTTTGATAAGAATCTAACTGAATAGTTACTTCCTTTTTTCCATTTCTAACAACTACACTTTTCCCTTCATTATCAACAATAGTTGAACCACAGTTCCTACAAGCCGAAGGCATGGGAGAATAGACTCCAAAGATAACTAAAGTGTTCTTCCCTTTAATTTTATATTCCTCCGTATTTGTTAAATCTAAATGTTCATCTGTAATTCGTAGCATTTTTTTGATATGATTATTCAAGACATGTCGTCCTTTCTATCTTAGATTTTTGGTCGTACTTAAATTTTACTAGATAGACGACATGTTTTATATTTAAATAAACTAAAAAAGGACTGATGAATCAAAATTTGATTCATCAGTCCTTTAAATTATAGAGCCGAACATGTTTGATTTTTTTAAATTTTTTTTGATTCATTTTCTTCATAACGCTACCCATTTTTAAAATTCCTCACGACTTTCTAAATATCTTTCTTTAAGATACTGAATTTGACTTTCTGTGATTGAAAGTTCTTTTTTTACGTAATTTTCAATGCTTTGATACTGCTCTTCGATGTAGTTTAGAGCTGTGCCAAGAAATCTTGTGTCTGCCTTTTTGAAATAACTCATCGCTTTCACCAGAGAAAGATTGCCTGTTTCTTCTCTAATTTTTTTTAGACTTTGCTGGTTTTTGTCTTTTTTATAGAGATTCGTTAAGAGGTAGTCTCTGAGAATGTCCTTTTTCTCGACACCAAGTAGACCTTGCAAAAGAGCGACACCATATCCTGTACGGTCTTTTCCCCCGCGGCAATGTTGAACGATTATTCCATTCTCAGGGCTTGTATAAATCTCTATCATGCTTTTATAAACTGCCTTACAGCAGGGATCAGTTACAAAAGTACGGTTTTGCTCAATCATTAAAAACTTAATCAAGTCAGGGGTTAATGTACTTTGGTCCTCCATATCAATTTCCCCAAATTCTGCCGAAGCTAAGGCTGCGATATCAGCGACAGGAGTAAGATAAAAAGTTTGTTTTTGTCCAAAGTCTTTATTTTCGTTGCCTTGACGTTCTTCGGAGCTCCGATAGTCGATGACCGTTTTTATATGTAGTTGTTCCAGCTTTTGTTTATCTTTTTCTGTCAAATGACTGAATTCATCTGAACGGTACAAAAGTCCTTTTTTAAGTTTCCTCCCATCTCTTGTGTCATAGCCTCCAAAGTCTCGGAAGTTATAAAGCTGCTCCAAGTGAAGATTATCCATTCCTTCTTGCCCCTTTCTCTTTATACTTACAGTATAAAAAAATTTGAACACATAATATAGAGCATTTCTTAAGGTTGACAAGTTTTCCCAAACTTTTGGGATTTGTCTTAGATTTTTTTTGGAGGAGGAGTTCCGTAAGCAGTAAAACGAATTTTTTGTTAGACTATAGTAAATGTCGAAACAGTTAAAATGGGGAAATTCAGAAATAAGCTTGATTGGAGGAAAATGATATTGGCAAGGTTAGAAGAAATTATTGGACCCTATTTGAACGATTTGTCTGACAACGAAAAGCAGACTTATCAGGCTTTGCTTGAACATCGGGCGGATATTCCTAAGCTTAGTCTAACTCAGATGGCAGAACGCATCTATACATCCAAGTCTTCTCTTTTACGCTTTATTCAAAAATTAGGGTTTAAGGGAGTATCTGATTTTAAGTATTCGCTTGATTGGTCTTTGCCTCATGAGGAAAGGGAGGAGATTGATTGTGACTTTTCCCAGACTATGGTAAGTTTGGAAACAATGCTCACAAAAAATTTACTGATAGACTTTAAAAGTTTGATAAATGCTTCTTCAACTATTTATTTATGCGCTTCTTCGGAGAGCCAGTATATTTTGATGGAACTCTTTTCTTATTTATTATTAAAAAAAGGCTACCCCTCCTCGCGAATTCGTATTTCTTATGCTTCTGAACTTATAATTACTGTTTTTGAGCGACTTTCCAGCCAATCCTTGGTAATTTTCTTCTCAGCAAATGCCAAGTCATCAGCTATTCGCAATGCCTTGCATAATTTTAAAAAACGAGAAATTCCAACAATTTTAATTACTGAGCAGTCCAATGAATGGTTAGAAAAAGAGGTGAAATTGCTTCTGGCTATGGACTTTCTCTGTCATCTCTCAGAGATTTCCCGTTTTCGTCTGGGATTAAGCAGTCTTTTTATTAATTATCTTATTGAAAAATCTTTATAAGAAAAAATTTATGTTATATCGAAAAAACCAATATAATCTATTGATTTTAATAAGGAAATAGACTATAATATTGATAGGTTCAATATTTGATGGGTGGGAAGAGCTCCGGCTTTTGCATGAGTGTGCTGTACTCTCCATTTATTAGACCCAATAATTAGGATAGGATGCTGCAAACAGATGCCAGAGTTACCAGAAGTCGAAAATGTACGCCAAGGCTTGGAAAAGCTGGTGAGAAATAAAAAAATATTGGAGATTGAAAGTTCATATCCACGAATGGTTTTAACAGGATTTGAGGAGTTAAAAAAAGAACTTGAAGGTCAAGTCATCAAAGATATCCAGCGCCGTGGCAAGTACTTGCTTTTTGATTTTGGGCAGTGGACCTTGATTTCCCATTTACGTATGGAGGGGAAATACCGGGTGGAACCGCTGGAGTTTGTCAAGCAAAAGCACGATCATCTCTTTGTCAAGTTTTCAGATGCGACACTTGTTTATGCTGATGTCCGCAAGTTTGGCACTTGGGAATTATTGAAAAGTCAGGATGTTGAACGTTATTTCCTTTCGAAAAAGATTGGCCCCGAGCCAAGCTTTGAAACCTTTGATGAGAAGATTTTTGCTGAAAAACTAAAGAAATCGAAAAAGAAGATAAAACCTTATCTTTTAGACCAGACTTTAGTTGCTGGGCTAGGAAACATCTATGTTGATGAGGTACTTTGGCGCTCACAAGTGCATCCTGAAATGCTTGCTTCAGCCTTGAGCGATGTTCAAATTCACCGCATTCACGATTATACGATTGAAGTCCTCCAAACGGCAGTTGAACGTGGGGGATCCAGCATTCGGACGTATAAAAATGCGATGGGTAAAGAAGGAAGTATGCAGGAGTTACTTATGGTTTATGGCAAGCAAGGACAGCTTTGTTCACATTGCCAGCAAGCAGTGATTGAAAAGATAAAGGTCGCAGGTCGTGGATCACATTTTTGCCCATATTGTCAAAAAGTAGAGTGAAAACTTCAATTTTTTACGTACTAAAATATGCGGTGCAATCAGTTTCAAACAAAATTAAAAATGCTATAATATAAAGAGCAAGAGATTAACGGAGAAAATAATGGCTACAAAGAAAAAGAAAAAATTAGAAGATATCACAAAAAAATATGGTGCAGAACGTGAAAAAGCCTTAAAAGATGCGCTTGATCTCATCGAAAAGGATTTTGGTAAAGGTTCTTTGATGCGTTTGGGTGAAGCAGCAAGTCAAAAAGTTCAAGTCACAAGCTCAGGAAGTTTGGCTTTGGATATTGCACTTGGTGCCGGTGGTTATCCTAAAGGTCGTATCATCGAAATCTACGGTCCAGAAAGTTCTGGTAAGACTACGGTTGCGCTACATGCGGTTGCTCAAGTGCAAGCTGAAGGTGGTATTGCTGCCTTTATCGATGCGGAGCACGCTTTGGATCCCGTCTATGCTGCAGCGATTGGTGTCGACATTGACCAACTTCTTTTGTCACAACCTGACTATGGTGAGCAAGGCTTGCAAATTGCTGAGAAATTGATTGAATCTGGTGCAGTGGACCTTGTTGTTGTCGACTCTGTTGCTGCTTTGACACCACGTGCCGAAATTGACGGTGAAATCGGAGATTCGACAGTTGGTTTGCAAGCACGTATGATGAGTCAAGCCATGCGTAAGCTTGCTGCAGGCATCAACAAAACAAAAACAACGGCGATTTTTATCAACCAATTGCGTGAAAAAGTCGGTGTTATGTTTGGTAGCCCAGAAACAACGCCTGGTGGTCGTGCTTTGAAATTCTATGCTTCTGTACGTTTAGACGTTCGTGGTAGCACAAAAATCGAAGAAGGCTCTGGTGACAACAAAACAGCCATTGGTAAGTTGACGAAGATTAAAGTTGTTAAAAACAAAGTTGCGCCACCATTTAAAGTTGCTTTAGTAGATATCATGTTTGGTGAAGGTATTTCTAAAACAGGTGAACTCTTAACAATTGCCGTTGAAGAAGGCATTGTGAAGAAAGCAGGTGCTTGGTTCTCCTATAATGACGAAAAGATCGGTCAAGGTGCGGAGAAAGCGAAAGCCTTCCTTAAAGATAATCCTGAAATTTTCAATGAAATCGACCGTAAAGTACGTCAAAATCACGGTTTGATTGAAAGTGATGAAGAAAATGAAAAAGAAGATGCTAAACCAGCAAAAGCAGATGAAAAAGTAAAGGTTGAAGCAGCTGGAGTAGAAGAAATCGAGCTTGAATTAGAATAAATAAAAAAACTTCTGTATTCAGAAGTTTTTTTTATTTATAAGTCAACTGTTTTTTCTTTACGGAGATAAGAAATAATCCCGAAGACGACGATCCAGATTGCTGAACCAATCGCTGGTATACGTGTATCTTTGAAGAAGAAGAGGGAAATAAAGATTAAGCCAAATGCGACGATAGTCACTGGAACTAATACGTTCGGCATTGGAACCTTAAAGCCGTCTTCGAGATACTCACTTGATTTTCTATATTTTGTATAAGCAATCAAGGTCATGATATAAACGATCAAGAAGAGATTAGTCGCAACACTTGTGATAAAGACAAAGCCGTTAGACACACCAGGAATAAGTGAGATAAATGGGGCTAAGAAGATTAGTGCTGCTGTGAAGAAAAGGGCATTTGTTGGGATACCATTTTTCGAAAGTTTTGTGAAGGGCTGTAATGCTTTGTCTCCGTGTAATTTTGAAAGAGAGAAAAGATTACGTGTAGTTGAGAAGAGTGCTGAATTAAGCGCTGAAGCTGCAGAAGTCAAGACGACAAAGTTAATCACTGCTGCTGCCCACTTGAAACCAATAAGGTCAAAGACCATAACGAATGGAGATTGATCTGCAGGAATATCTGTCCAATGATAGATAGACATAATCGCAGTGAGTGCTCCGATATAGAAGATTAAAATACGAATCGGAATTTGATTAATCGCTTTTTTAAGTGTTGGACGTGGATCCAAGGTTTCAGCAGCGGTCATTCCGATAAATTCCATCGCAACAAAGGCAAACATTACCATTTGGAAGCTTCCGATGAAGTTTGTAATGCCATTAGGGAAGAAGGAGAAGTCCTTCGTCACATTGCTAAGACTAACTGTTGTACCATCTGCTTGGAAGCCACTGAAGGCCATGATGATGGCAGTAACAATCAAACCAACGATAGCAACGATCTTTATCATCCCAAACCAAAACTCTGTTTCACCAAAGAATTTAGCATTGAGTGTGTTTAAAGCAGTTAAGGCCAAGAGGATAACGGTTTCGGTAAGCCAGACAGGAACACTTGGTAACCAGAACTGGATGTAGACCCCGACAGCGGTTAACTCAGCCATAGCCATAAAGATAACAACAAGCCAATAAGACCATTGAATAAAATATCCGGCCTTGTTGCCTAGATAGTGACTGACGAAGTTAAGGAAAGAGTGTTGCTCAGGATCCATATAAAGCATTTCACCGATTGCACGGAGCAAGATGAACATCAAGGCACCAATAATGATATAAATCAAAAGAATGGAAGGCCCGGTCATACTGATAGATTGACCTGCTCCTAAGAAAAGACCTGTTCCGATAGTTCCTGCTATTGCAATAAGCTGGATGTGACGATTTTTCAGACCTCTCTGGGTCTGATTGTTTTCATTATTCATAAAAACCTTTCTGTAATTTTATGTACAATTATAGACATTATCAGTTAATTATATCTTTTTTGAATTAATTTGGCAAGATGATGTGCTACATGTTTAGAACAGACTTATAAAAAATGTCATTTATGGTAAATGAAAAAACAGAGAAAGTTTACGGAAGAGGGTTGAGAAAAAGCGGTAAAGTTGGTTTTCTGGTATAATAAGGTTATGTTAATCATAAATGAACAGTTGTTTGAAATTGATGATTTAATCGATGAAGTGGTTAAAGATTTTTTGGAATTACCCGAAGTCGCTACTTATCGTGCTTTAAAAAAGGCTTTTGAAGAAGATGAAGACTTACAATCTAAGCTCCGACTTCTTACGGACAATCAGGAGTATATCGCTTTTAGGCCAGAACTGGCTCAGCTCCGAAAAGAAATCCTGCTCAATGAGAAGGTTTATCAGCTTCGCGTAGCTGAAAATGATTTGCAGGAGCTGTTATCCGAGCTAACAAAAGACATCAGTTCAGCAATTTCAGAACACATTTTTGTAGATGAAAATTTACCTTTGAAAGGAGGAAGCCGTCATGGACGCCATCATTGATAAAGAAATATTGACAAAGAAATCGGAAGATAAGACAGTTCGTCCGCTTGAAATGCAAGGGAGAATTGCGCTTTTTGTCTATTGCAACTCTTACAAAGGGAACAGACAACTTAGTCACTATGGGGATCTTGGCTATACAAGCCGCAAAGCGCATTATAGCTTGCTTTATGTGAATGAAGAAGATGTTTCCGAGACAATCAAGAAACTTAAAGCACTTAAATTTGTGAAACGAGTACGTCCAAGTCATCTGAAAGATCTCAACCAGAATTTCTCTGAAGCTTTTGCGGAGACAAATGAAGTGATCAAAGGACAACTGGAAGCTGCTTTAGGTAAATTGTAATGGAGACAAGACATTATAGACAGAGCCTTTAAGGCTGTGTCTACA
This sequence comes from Lactococcus sp. bn62, assembly GCF_029492705.2. Lineage (NCBI taxonomy): Bacteria > Bacillati > Bacillota > Bacilli > Lactobacillales > Streptococcaceae > Lactococcus > Lactococcus sp. bn62. The sequence continues at coordinate 289,950 of NZ_CP120417.1, forward strand.
AAAAAACTGCCCTTAGGCAGTTTTTTCAATGTGACGAAGATAATTTTGAATAAGGGCTTGTGAGCAATTTTCGATGTGTAAACATTCAGTATCGGTATAAATTAAAGTAGAGGGTACTTGGGTAAACTCATTTTTATAAAATTCCTGAGCATTCTTAATCATTTGTTTTTTAGCGAACTGACGATGAGTAATAAAGTCAGCGGTTGTGAGCTTTATTTCGCAGAGAATCTCATGGCGCATTTGATTGTTATAATCTAGTATGCTGAGGTTGTCCAGTCTCTCCTGTAAAGCTAAGATGAATTTTCGCCCATACTTTCGTCCGTGTAGATTTATCGTCAAGAAATCGGAAGAAATTTTTTGGAGGCGGTCAAAGCTCGCGTTGAGATTTTCAATATTTTTGGGAAGTTCACTGTTGTCACGTAATTCTTTAGCTGCAGCAAGTGTAGCTATTGGATAGAGGTACCAGCTGTGCGCATCAAATTCGGAAAATTGATTGAGAATAGGCGTGAAAAAATGATGAATATCATACATGAGAGTTATTGTTTTCCTTGTTAAAATCTTTAATATTATTGTTTATCAGTTGTGTATCCACGTTGTATAGTGTACCAAATTTTATATAGGAGACCAAATTATATGCAAAAAAGTGCTGAAACAGCACTTTTATTGTTTTTTCAGGTGGCGTAAACAGTCCAAGAAGCGTACAACTTTTGATTTTGAAAAACGAAATTCAATATGGTTTTTCTTCAAGAAAGCAAGGAAATCTTTTTTACCTTGTTCACTATCAGTCACTTCTAGCTCCAACTCATAATCAGTATGACCCAGATAGTCATTCTTATCCAGAGCAGCAAGCCCAATAGGGAGATGTTGTTCGTAGCGGATCGTAGTTAAACTCCCAATCAGAGTAATACTCTCCAAATCTACTCCACGCTCAACTAAGATGTCGCAAATTTCACTCAGGTCAGTTTTACCGCAAGTGATACTTTTTTGTGCGAGTAGATATTGTGCTTCTTCAAGTGTAAGGTCGATATTATGTTCGATATTGCCCACTTGTTGAGGGACCTTGAGTGTCATTTCTGCTGAACGATCAAAGGTACGGATACGCAGAGCTAACTTTTTCTTACGCAGTGCAAAATCTTGAGAATCAAGATAGTGATTTGTCTGTCGGACAGGAGTGACGTGTGAAAAAAGTGTTTTCAATCGGTCATACTCCGGCATAGAGAGCATCGTCTTATGCTCAATTTCTAAATTTGTTGACATTTTTATGTATAAAAAGATGCTCTGTTTAGATTACTCTTTACAAGATCTCCAAGAGAGGCATCCTCCCTTCTTATTAAAATGATGATTGATCTATTATCTAAAAGTATATCAAAAGCCTGTATCTAAGTAAAGCCAGAAAAGAAGAGGGAGCTCCTTTCTTACGGTCTACAGTGCTATTAAAACAGCATTTTGCTTCTTTTTTGTAGACGTAAATTAGTCAAGCTGTCTAGTGAATGGGGGCGATATATGGTATAATTGAGAAAGACCTGTAATAAAATACAAAGGAGAATTGACCGAGCGTCAATTTGGATAAACATATGACTGAAAGTACAACAACTGAATTTAACTGGGAAGAATTTCTTGATCCTTATGTCCAAACGGTTGGGGAACTGAAAATCAAACTTCGTGGTGTGCGTAAGCAATTTTTAAAGAAAAAACTTTACTCACCGATTGAGTTTGTCACGGGGCGCGTGAAGCGACGTGATTCGATTCGGAAGAAGGCAGCCATGCGAGGCTACACCCAAGAAACAATCCGAGAAATGGAAGATATTGCTGGTGTTCGTGTCATGGTGCAGTTTGTTGATGACGTCTGGGATGTGTTAGAGCTTTTACGAAAACGTAAAGACTTAAAAATTATCGAAGAGCGGGATTATATTCATAACCAAAAAGCAAGTGGTTATCGTTCATATCACGTGGTTATTGAGTATCCGATTGATATGATTGAGGGTGCCCAAGTTGTGCTTGCCGAAATTCAAATTCGGACCTTGGCGATGAATTTTTGGGCAACGATCGAACATTCCTTAAGTTACAAATATGGTGGTGTGATCCCCGAGGAAGTTCGAGAACGCTTGACTGCTGCGGCGCATATGGCTGCGCAGTTGGATAAAGAAATGGGTGCGATTCGCGAAGATATTCAAGAAGCCCAATTGCTTTTCGATGACCCGCAAGCAAGACTGGACTACAAGAAAGAAAACGGAGAAGACAATGAGCTCTGGTAAAAAGATCTGGTTGGTAGGGAATTCAAGTGAAAAATCACAAAAGACGCTGTTAGAATTAACAGCGCTTTTGCAGTCCAAAAATTTCAGGTTTGAAAAGGAAAACCCAGAAATTGTTATTTCAGTCGGGGGAGATGGCACGCTCCTCAAAGCTATGCACCTCTATGAGGACAAGCTGGATAAAATTCGCTTTGTCGGTGTTCATACGGGACATCTGGGCTTTTATACCGACTTTATGAATACAGATCTTGATAAGGTGGCGCTTGCCCTAGAGTCTGAAACTGCTGAGCATGCTGTTCATTATCCCCTTTTACGGATACGTGTGAAATTTCAAGATGGTTCAGAAATGCTGCACTACGCACTGAACGAATCAACGATTCGCCGAACGTCTAAGACTTTAGTTGCGGATATCAGGATTTCGGATTTTCTCTTTGAAAAATTTCGAGGCGATGGCTTATCTGTATCCACACCAACAGGTTCAACAGCTTATAATAAATCTATCGGCGGTGCTGTTTTACACCCGCGTGTCGAAGCTATGCAAATGGCTGAGATAGCCAGTCTGAATAATATTGTGTACCGGACATTAGGTGCGCCGATGGTGGTTGCAAAGAAAGACAGTATCATTATCTGTCCGGAAGATGTTGAAGATTACAGTGTTACTGTTGACCAGCTGACTTTCAACTACGAAAAAATTGAAGCTATAGAGTATAGCATGGATGGTAAAACTATCGCTTTTGCAAATTGTGCCCATACAAGCTTTTGGGAACGCGTGAAAAATGCGTTTATCGGTGAAGTCGAATAGCGCTGCTCACACTTTTCATTTATGTGTAGAGTGTTTCTTGACCTAATTATATTTACAGAGCAAGCAAATATGTTATAATAAAGTTCTGTTCTAGGCAAACTCCGACATATGTTGGAGTTTTTAGATGGAGAAAATTCAGCCATAGAGTTGGAGAACATTTCAGCAGTAAGGTACTCAATGTCAAGAGCAGGCTTAAAAGGAGAAGTTAAACAGTGGAATTTTCATTTACAAATACAATTGATGGAAGTACGGTAAAGGCCTTACTTAAACGTCATGGCGTTTCCAAACGCTTCCTTTCACATATCAAATTTGACGGTGGTGAAATTTTAGTGAATGGCATGGAGCGTAATGTTCTCTTTCCTTTACAAGTTGATGATGTTGTTACGATAATTACACCTATCGAGCAAGGTACCGATTTATTGATTCCTGAAGATATTGACCCAGAAGTTGTCTTTGAAGACGATCATTATTTGATTGTGAATAAACCTGCGGGACGGACTTCGATTACTGGACGTTTACATCCGACAGGAGCTATGTCTAATATTGTAAAGGGTTATATCGTACGAAAGAAATATGAGGACCAAACGGTACATATCATTACACGCTTGGACCGTGATACGAGTGGCTTGATGATCTTTGCTAAACATAGCTTGGCTCACTCTCTCATCGTGCATCCTAAATATAAGGACAGTGTGACCAAACGCTATTATGCCATTATCCATGCAGACGAGAACTTACCCAAAACAGGTGAAATTAATTTACCTATCGGTCGAGTGGAGACTTCAATCATTGAGCGGCGTGTGCATCCTGAAGGGAAGGAAGCCAGAACAAGTTATGAAGTTGTTGCAGAGAAAAATGGCTTGATGCAGTTAGATGTCGTTTTACATACCGGACGTACACACCAAATTCGTGTTCATTTTTCACATCTAGGGCATATTCTTGTTGGCGACGAACTTTATGGAGGTAATCATGACCTTATTGATCGCCAAGCGCTCCACTGTCATCATTTACAATTTGTCCATCCCTTTACAGACGAATTGATTGATATTGAATTAGAAATGCCTGAAGACATGCAAAAATTGATGCGTGAGTAAAAGCTATGTGCCATTATTGGCCGCACAACAATTTCAAGCTCAAAAGTACGCTATAGAGCCATTTTTCCTAAAAAAACAATAAAATAAAGCTGAATCTTGTAGGGACACAGCTTTTTCTTTTAGATTCATTTTGAGTTTGGACATGTTATAATAACGGAGTAGAAGTTAAAGGACGGTAGCCTAACTGGGAGGTGATGCTTATGACGTTTTGTAGGCTATAACCTCAAAATACAGAAAGGCGACATTTTTTGTCGGTTTATGAAGCTTTGTCACTCATGCTTGCTTTTGCAATGCTGGTGTTGACATTGAATAATAACAACAAAAAAAATAACTGTCCAACTTTAGCCGAGTAATGACAGTTACTTAAACAATAATATTTGGCTACCGTTCTTCATACGGCTACAAAGGGCTTGTTTGCGCAAGCCTTTTTACTTATTTTCATTATATCATCAACATCAGAGGATAGCAAGGCAGATGAAGTTGGGACTAGCGCTAAAAAATCTTCTGCCTACACAGAAGATTTTTTTATTTTTTAAAGTCCCAACCTTTGATAATTTTAACGCCGGTAATTTTTTCTGGATTTACAGGAGATGATTCTTCTTGTGGATTATTTGGGTTAGCTTCCACTTTGCCTGCAGCAATTTTATCAACAACATCCATGCCTGAAATCACTTGTCCAAAGACCGTATATTGTCCATCAAGGAAAGGCGAGCCACCTTTTTTATAAGCATCGATAATCTTTTGAGGATATTTGCTTGTACTTAAACCTTGCTCAGCTGCTTGTGGATTTTGGACAATAAAGAATTGCGAACTGCTTGTCTCGCCAGGACCACTGTTTGCTAAAGAAACTGCACCGCGAATATGATAAAGCTGATTAGAAATCTCAGTCGCAAATGGTTTGTTGTTATTTACTACGGATTTGCTTCCGGTTCCTTTATTACTTGGATCACCCGTTTGAATCATGAAATCATTAATCACACGGAAGAATTCATTGTTTTTATAGTAACCTTGCTTGGCCAAAGTCAAGAAGTTTTCGACAGCCATTGGTGCCAGTTTAGGGAAGAGCTTAATATTGATGTTTCCAGCTGTTGTTTGAATTTGAACTTCAGCTTCATCCTTGCCCACTTCATTCGACAACTGAGGGAGTTCAACACTTTGCAAATCATTTTTTGCATCTGTCTTGCTGTCAGAACTGTTCGCAAAGTAAAGAAGACCACCAACGATAACAACGATGAGGACTAATAATCCTCCAAAGATAATATTCGTATTTTTTTTGTTTTCCATTCCTATATTTTAACATAAAAGTTTCGAAGACTAAACGACGACAAAAAGTTTATACTTGCAAATTTTAAAATAAAGGACTATACTAAATAAAAAATATCAGGAAGGAGAATCACATATGTTTAAGTTTGACCTACAATCTCAACATCATCATGCGCATAGATAAGAGTTGTGTCATACTTTGGTATAGATGCAACTTTAGAGTACGCTCGAAAGACATCTATGCCGGTGATTCTCAGAAAGACCGGATGGCTAGGCTATACGGTCTTTTCTTTTGGGCAAAATTATGCTGTAAATGAACGAAGAAGTATTAGAGAAAGAAAAAATATGAAAAATGAAAATCAAGTAAAGCGCAATTTAAAACAAAGACACATCACCATGATTGCGCTTGGTGGCACGATAGGAACAGGCTTGTTCCTAACCTCAGGAGCGACGATTAGTCAGGCTGGTCCTTTCGGATCGGTATTGGCTTATATCTTTGTCGGGATTATGGTTTATTTTGTAATGACCTCTTTAGGAGAGATGGCCACTTATTTACCCACATCGGGCTCCTTTACAGATTATGGGGCACGTTTTGTGGATCCAGCCTTTGGCTTTGCTTTGGGCTGGAACTATTGGATAAACGGTGCGATTACGATTGCAGTTGATTTGACAACAGCAGGATTAATCACTCAATTTTGGTTCCCTCAGGTTCCTTCTTGGATATTCTCTGGTGTGGCTACAGTCCTTATTTTTGCAATTAATATCATGGCGGTACGCGCGTTTGGGGAAACAGAATATTGGCTCTCCATTATCAAGCTGATTACAATTATTGTCTTTTTGGTTGTTGGGGTGTTAACTATTATTGGAATTTTTGGAAATAATATTGATGTTGTTGGTAATCTCACAGCAGGTAACCACGGCTTTACTGGTGGAGTGACAGGATTTGTTGGTGTTTTACTTATCGCTGGCTTTTCTTTTCAAGGCACAGAACTTCTAGGAGTTACAGCAGGTGAATCAGAAAATCCTGAGAAAAGTATTCCTAAAGCGATGAATTCTATTTTTTGGCGCATTCTTCTTTTCTACATCTTTACGATTATTGTTATTGCAGCTATTATCAATTACCAAGATCCTCGCTTGCTTAACCCTGATTCGACAGCGGTTATGAGTCCTTTTACTATCGTTTTTAAGAATATTGGTTTGGCAGTAGCAGCGAGCTTAATGAATGCCGTGATTTTGACCTCGGTTATCTCGTCAGCAAACTCTGTCATGTATGCTTCAACACGTATCCTCTACTCTTTAGGTAAAAAAGAAGGCGCACCACGCCAGTTCTCCAAAATAGCCAAAAACGGTATTCCTATCAATGCTTTATTGGCAACGACAGCGGTGTGTGTGGTCGCATTTTTAACAGGAATTTTCGGCACACAAATTTATCTTTTGCTTGTGGACCTGTCAAGTTTGACTGGATTTATTGCATGGCTTGGGATATCGATTAGTCACATTCGTTTTCGTCGAGCCTTTTTGGCTCAAGGCGGTGATTTGAGCAATTTGCCTTACCAAGCAAAATGGTTCCCCTTTGGACCAATCTTGTCCCTGATCATGACGGCCATGATTGTTGTTAATTTAGACCCAGCTATGCTTTTCAGCAGTCACTGGGGCGAAGGCTTAGCCATGTATGCCGCAATACCACTTTTCTTGGCTCTATACTTTGGCTATAAATGGAAGTACAATACAAAATTAGTGCCACTCAAAGCGGTAGATTTGAGCCGAGAGAAATGATAAAATGAAAGCATGAAGAAAATCAAATTCTACCTGCTTCCCTTCCTTCTATTATTTATTTTTATGACTTTGACGGCTTGCGGAGTAAACACGAAGAAAAATACATGGCAAAAGATTGAAGAAAGCAAGACGATTACTATCGGTTATGAGGCAGACTTTGCGCCCCTAACTTCAAAGCAAGAGAGTGGAAAACCTGAAGGTTTCAATATAGCTCTAGCAGAGGCAATCTTTGCTTCTTATAATATAAAGATTGACTGGAAAGCATTGGACTGGTCAGCCAAAGAAAAAGCCTTGAAAGAAGGAGAGGTTGATCTGATTTGGGGGCCTTATACAGCAAATAAGACAAGGGAAAAAACCATTTTATTTAGTGAACCTTATCACACGGGAAATTTAGTGTTGCTTGTTCCTAAAGAAGCAGAAATTTATAATATTGGCGATATGCATAATCAAGCAGTAGGCGGGCAAAAAGCTTCAGCAGCTTATGATTTGTTTAGCGATTATCCGCAGATTTTAAAAAATATTGTCAAAGAAAATCTGATGTTTCTCTATAACCAACCGAGCGATGCAATCGCTGCCTTGCAAGCAGGAAAAATTCAAGCTGCTCTTTTAGATAGGGACTATACTAAAACTTATCTTCGTAATCATCAGCTTGAAGGCTTATACAATATGCTGGATACTCCTTACCCACAAGTTGAATATGCTGTAGCAGCACGAAAGAATGATACTGAATTAATGGATAAAGTCAACCAAGGCTTGCAAGTCCTTCAGCATTCTAGTGAATTTAGCAAGCTCTCTAAGCAGTGGTTTCTATCTTAAGGTGTTAAAATAAAAAGAGCGAAAGCTCTTTTTATTTATAGTGAAGAGGAATAAAGATGAAATTTATTGCAATAGTAGGAACCAATGCCAGCTTTTCTTACAATAGAAAGTTGCTTTGGTATATGAAGAAACATTTTATTAATGAAGCTGAGATTGAAGTTATTGAGATTGCAGGCTTACCCTTGTTTTCGGAAGACAGTATGGACTTGCCTGAGAGAGTTCGCGAAATCGCTGAAGCCATTGAAGCCGCAGATGGTTTGATTATCTCTACTCCGGAGTACGATCATGCCATCACTGCAGCCTTGAAGTCTTTGCTAGAATGGCTCTCTTGGGGAGCTTTGCAACCCATTATCAATACGCCAGTTATGATTGTAGGCGCTTCTCTAGGAAAGCAGGGTTCCGTTTTTGCACAGGAAAATCTTAGACAAATCCTCCAATCACCAGGATTGGAAGCCTTCGTCTTACCGGCTAATCAATTTTTATTGAGTCATGCTGCTGATGCTTTTGATATTTCAGGCAATCTAATAGATAGACAAACAATTTCTTGGTTGGAACATTGCTTCAGAAACTTTTGTCGTTACAGTGCGCATTTGCAACCTCTACGAACATTGATAGAAACGGATGCCGATACTGGAGCTTCAGAGTATGAGTGATTTTTTGTCTAAAAAATATCGAGGTTTAGGCACATTTATTGAGCTGAGTTTACTTGATGTGGAGAAGTCAAAAACTACAGAAAAAATTGAGCAAGGCTATAGAAAAATTGCTCATTATGAAGATTTATTTACAGTCAACAGGGCGTTCTCGGAGTTAATAGCAGTCAACCAAGCTGCGGGTGTAAAAGCAGTTGCCTTGTCGGAAGAAGTCTATGCTTTAACGAAAAAAGCTGTACAGGTCAGTCAGGAGCATTTTGGTTTTAATGCAAGTATCGGACCCTTGGTTAGGCTTTGGCATATTGGTTTTGCTGATGCCCGTGTTCCTTCTGAGCAAGAAATTCAAAAAATGCTTGCTATGGTGAGTCCTGATGATATCGTTCTGGATGACCAGCAAAAGACCATTTTTCTCCCTCGAAAAGGAATGTCCTTAGACTTAGGAGGCATCGCCAAAGGTTATATTGCCGATAAAATTGTAGAATTTTGGAAAGAAACAGGTTTTTCCACAGGCATTGTTAACCTTGGAGGGAATATTCGGTTTCTGGGCTTGCCCCTAAAAGGTTATTGGCGTGTCGGAATTCGTAATCCACTTACGCATGGGTCATCTTTGTTACTTCAAGTGCTTACCGCATCCACATCTGTCGTGACTTCTGGAATTGATCAGCGTTATTTAGAGCGCGACGGAAAGAGTTATCATCACATTCTCAATCCTGAAACAGGTTATCCTCATGTGAACAACTTAGCCAGCGTGACAATATTTTCTGAAAAGTCATTAGATGGGGAGATTGAGGCGAAGAGGCTGTTCTTTTCGAAAGAACCTGAAAAAGTCTTTGCGAAAAGACAAAACGTGATTCAAGCTGCAGTGCTTATTACCAAAGATAAGGAAATAAAAATCCTTGGACTTAAGCCCAAGGATGTACGTTTGATGGATAAACATTTTAAGATTATAAACTGAGCATTGCTCAGTTTTTTCTTTATTCAGGTCGTGCAAAGGAGGCAATCATTTGCTCTGCGCATTTAAGCCCATCAATGGCGGCGGATACAATCCCGCCAGCAAATCCTGCTCCTTCACCAGATGGATAAATACCTTGTGTAGAAATAGATTGGAAACTTTCTTCATCACGATTGATTCGAACAGGAGAAGAAGAACGTGATTCAACACCGGTCATAATCGCATCGTTCATGGCAAAACCTTGAATTTTTTTGTCGAATCCAAGAAGAGCCTCCTTCATAGAAGAAGTAATATATTCAGGGAAGAGCTGGCTTAAGTCTGTTGGAGTGACACCCAAAGCATAAGAAGGTTTAACTTCACCAATATCAGTAGATGGACGATCTGCAAGAAAATCTCCAACTAATTGCGCAGGGGCTTGATAAGTTTTACCACCGAGGACAAATGCTTTTTCTTCAAGTTTTCGTTGGAATTCAACCCCAGCAAGAGGATGATCTTGGCCAAAATCTTCCGGGAAGACTTGGACCAGTAAACCACTATTGGCATTTTCTTCAGAACGGGCGTGCTCACTCATGCCGTTGGTTACCAAGCGACCTTCTTCCGATGCAGCAGGCACGACAAGTCCTCCAGGGCACATACAGAACGTATAAACACCTCGTCCAGAACTGGCCTTGTGTGTCAAACGATATTCTGCTGCTCCTAAACGAGGATGCTCAGCAAATTCTTTATACTGTGCTTGATTAATCAAGCTCTGAGGATGTTCGATGCGCACTCCAACAGCAAAAGGCTTGGCGGTCATGTTAATTCCCTTGTCGTACAGCTCAGCAAAGGTATCGCGTGCGCTGTGTCCGATGGCTAAAACGGCATGATTGGAGAGGATTTCTTGACCATTTTTGAGAACAATACCTTGAAGTTTATTTTTGTCGATGATAAATGAAGCGACTTGACTGTCAAAAAGAACTTCTCCGCCCAAAGCAATAATCTGCTCACGAATATTCTTGACAATATCGCGAAGTAAATCTGTTCCTACGTGCGGATGTGCTTTGTAGAGGATATCTTCAGGTGCACCGGCTTTTACAAATTCTTCTAAAACTTTGCGTCCGCGCAAGTCGCGTACACGGGAAGTAAGTTTTCCATCTGAGAAAGTACCTGCACCGCCTTCACCAAACTGGACGTTTGAAGCAGGATTGAGTTTTCCTTTCTTCCAGAAATCATCAATGGATTTCACACGTTCTTCAACTTTTTGGCCACGTTCTAAAACGATAGGACGATAACCCATTTGTGCTAAGAGCAAAGCAGAAAACATGCCAGCAGGTCCAAAACCGATGACTAAAGGACGATGTTTCATGGTTTCTGTTCCGATTTGTGGTTCTTTATATTTCAAGTCTGGTGAGGGTGAAACATTTTTTATTTTTTTCTTGAGGAGCTTGGCTTCATTTTTGACTTGGGCATCAACTGTGTAGATAAAGTTGATTTCTCCCCGATGGCGCGCATCAATTGATTCCTTATAAATACGATAGTCAATCAAGTCGGACTCTTGAATTTTTAATTTTTTCAAAAGTAAACTTTTAACTTTTTCCACAGGCTCATCAATTGAAGTTTTTATTTGAGATATTCTTAACATAGTTTGTTCTCTTATCTAGATAAAGTGTTGCAGATAAAAGATATCGCACACTTCTTGATTGTAAAAACCCAGCCCTGAGAACTGGATTTTTGCTTTTATTTCATTGTTGGGAAGAGCAAGACGTCACGGATGGAAGTTGTACCAGTGAAGAGCATGACTAAGCGGTCGATACCGATACCCAGACCACCAGTTGGTGGCATACCGTGTTCCAATGCTTCAACATAATCGTAATCTACACCAGTGGCTTCATCATCACCGAGTTCTTTCGCTTTAGCTTGGGCTTCGAAACGTTTGAGCTGATCGATTGGATCATTTAACTCTGAGAAGGCATTGGCATATTCTTTACCATTGATGAAGAGTTCGAAACGGTCAGTAAAACGTGGATCTTCAGCATTCATCTTCGCAAGAGGAGAGATTTCTTTTGGATGTCCAAAAACAAATGTTGGTTGGATCAATGTATCTTCTACGTATTTCTCAAAGAATTCATTGATGATGTGGCCAACGCTTGTGAAGTGGTTTTCCACATAAATATCATGTTCTTTCGCCAAAGAAGCAGCTTCTTCAAAATCCATTTCTTTCCAGAAATCCACGCCTGTTTGCTCTTTAATCGCATCAACCATGTGGATGCGAGCGAACTTACCGCCCACATTGATTTCTTTACCATCGTATTCAACAACATCTTTGCCAAGGACAGAGTGTGCCACGTGTTGGAAAATTCCTTCAGTCAAATCCATGATATCGTCAAAATCAGCATAAGCTTCATAAGATTCCATAGTTGTAAACTCAGGATTGTGCGTCATATCCATTCCTTCGTTACGGAAGACACGGCCAAGTTCATAAACTTTTTCCATACCACCGACGATTAAGCGTTTCAAGTGCAATTCTGTTGCAATACGAAGGGCCATGTCGATGTCTAATGAGTTATGGTGTGTATAGAATGGACGTGCTGCTGCACCACCGGCTTCGTTGTTCAAAACAGGAGTTTCAACTTCGAGATATCCGCGGCCATCCATATAACGACGGATCTCGCTAATAATTTTAGAACGTGTCACGAAACGATTGAAGCTTTCTTTGTTTGAAATCAAATCCAAGTAACGTTTACGGTAACGTGTTTCAGTATCTGTCAGGCCGTGGAATTTTTCTGGCAATGGACGAAGTGCTTTAGACAAGAAAGTCAACTTGCTTGCTTTAATAGAAAGCTCGCCCATATCTGTCTTCATGATTTGTCCTTCAACACCAAGGAAATCACCTAGGTCAGCCTGTTTGAAAATTTGATAGTTTTCTTCGCCAACTTCGTCTTTACGCACGTAAATCTGAATTTGTCCTTCGCGGTCTTGGATGTGCGCAAAACCAACTTTACCTTTACCACGTTTTGTCATCAGACGTCCCGCGATTGTTGCATGCAAGTCTTTTTCGTGTAATTCTTCTTTAGTATTTTCATCGTATTCCGCATGTAATTCTGCAGAGTTGTGTGTACGAGTAAATTTATGTCCGAATGGATCAATGCCTGATTCACGCAGTGTTTCCATTTTTTCACGACGGACTTTCATTTGGTCATTAAGTTCTTCGATAATTTCAGCCAAAATGTTTTTCTCCTATAAAAAAGTTTATATCAACCATATTTTAGCATAATTTTACGGCTTTTGACAGCTTATAATCATGTTTTTGAAAAATCTTATGAAAGAAAAGTTGAACTTTATTTTTAGAAAAATGAAATGACATCATTTACTCTCGTGAAATATTACATTTAACACAAAAAAAGAGAAATATTGGCGAAATATGGAGCTCAGGAAAGCTTATTTTAAAAGACTTTCAAGCACTTTGTCTTTCTGTTGCATTTGTTACTGAAACCAAACATAAAAATACTACTAAAATTAATAAAAAAATGCTACAATAGTTGAGTTATCTTGGAGAGGCCTCTTTATGCTAGGAAAGTCAAGCCTAGACTGAATTAAGCCGGATAAATCCAACTTAAAGATTTTATGATACAGGAGTTACGTTTTGAAAAAAGTCAAAGAGCTTTTAATTGGTAAATCTTTAAAGTCAACAGTAGGAGATTCACACCTGCTGACTAAATTACAGGCCTTAGCCATGTTATCGTCAGATGCCTTGTCATCAATTGCTTATGGACCTGAACAAATTCTTTTGGTATTGGTTGCAGTAGGTGCGGGCGCTTCATGGTATTCGATACCTATTGCCTTAATTATTTTGGTTTTACTGTTTGCGCTGATTGGAAGTTATACACAGGTTATTCATGCCTATCCATCAGGAGGCGGAGCTTATCTGGTTTCAACAGAAAATCTCGGTACAATTCCAGGATTAATATCCGGTGGATCGCTTTTGGTCGACTATATGTTGACGGTTGCTGTATCTACAGCTTCAGGAGCTGATGCTATAACTTCAGCTTTACCTGAACTTCATCAGTACAATTTAGAAATCGCAGTTGCTCTTGCTTTACTGCTTATGCTGATGAATCTCCGAGGTTTGCGAGAATCAGCAGCCTTCCTCATGATTCCTGTCTATACATTTATTGTGACGACAGTTGCCCTCTTAGGTGTCGGGGTATTCCGTATTGTATCTGGAAGTTTACCCTACCAAGCGCCAGCTCATATCGGTACAACCGTAGGAGGAGTTTCACTTATCCTCTTGCTCAAAGCCTTTTCAACAGGTTCATCATCTCTGACAGGGGTAGAAGCCATTTCGAATGCTGTACCATTCTTTAAACAGCCGAAAGAAAAAAATGCAGCTAAGACTTTGGTAATGATGGGGATTATTTTAGCAGTGTTCTTCAGTGGTGTTATCTTCTTTGCTTATTGGCTTGGGTTAACACCACGCGGTGATGTGACCATTATCGCCCAAATGGCGCAACAGATTTTTGGAGACAGTGTCTTTGGGCACGCATTCTTCTTTATCTTCCAAATTGCTACAGCTCTCATTTTGGCAGTAGCAGCTAATACAGGTTATTCCGCCTTTCCAATGCTTGCTTTTAATATGGCGAAGAAGAAATACATGCCTCACTTGTTTACTGCTCGTGGGACACGTTTGAGTTATTCGAATGGGATTATCAGTTTGGCTATTGGTGCGGTCATTCTCTTGTTTATCTTTGATGGACAAACAGATCGCCTTATCCCCCTCTATGCTATTGGTGTCTTTACACCATTTACGTTGGCTCAAATCGGTATGGTTGTCCATTGGCGCAAGAAGCTGGGCAGTAAGTTCCTCTTACGTTCTATCCCTAATATTATTGGGGCAATCATTTCTTTTGTCGTGGTGATGATTTTGCTCATTTTCCGCACAGCTGAAATTTGGCCATTCTTTATTGTTTTACCTATTTTGATTTTCTGCTTTATCCGTATCCACAGTCATTATATGAATGTGGCGGAACAATTGCGCTTGCGCAAAGAAACTGCAGAGCATAAGTTTGATGGTAATACAGTTATCGTCTTGGTCGGAAATGTAACAAATGTCGATGTTGGGGCGATTAACTATGCCCGGTCTGTAGGAGACTATCTTATTGCACTTCACGTGTCTACAAAAGAAGATACGGAAAAAGAAGCCGAAATCGAACGTGATTTCAATGAAACCTTCCCAGATATTAAGTTGACCGTTGTACATACCAGCTATCGTAGTATCATCACGCCAGCTGTTCGCTTTATTAATCTCGCTGCAAAACAAGCAAAAGCGCACAACTATACAACTACTGTTTTGATTCCGACTTTCATTCCGTCGAAACCATGGCAAAATATCTTCCACAATCAGACCGGTTTACGCCTCCGTTATTACCTGAACGCTCATGAAGATATCATCCTTTCAAGCTACAACTATCATTTGAAAAAATAAATAATATAAAGTGTTCACCCTAGTAACTTTTGGCTAGTCGGAGCACTTTTTTCTTTGGAGTCAAGAGAATACTTAAAGAAACAGAGCAAGAAGAGAAGACCAAGGCAGACTGATGCTATATAACCATAATCATAGAAAAGCCAGAAAAATTCACTAAATCCTCGAAGTTGATGGGGCTGAACATGATTGTCAATGGCCATAACTAGGGGGAAGTATATAATGAAGTAACAAGCATATAAGATGAGACAAGCTAGAACTATGAAATGTGTCCCTCTTTCTTTTTTAAAGGAGAGAAAGAAAGCGAGGGATAGAAGTAGAAGGAGGGCAAGACCTACAGCCATTTCTTGATGAAAGAGCAGGTAAAAGAAATTTTCATATACTTGTTCCAAGCTTAAAGTTTCAGAAAACTTTACTCTGTTGAGTGTGCTTGGTAAAAACATGGAAGCAAACCAAGCGAGGAACAAGAAGATGAGGTGTACAGGCTTTATTTTAATATTATTCATGGTTTATTCTCACTTTTTGGATTAATAGGCGCTGTTGATTGTAGAAAAGCTCCATGTTGAGTTTCCACGCCGTAAAGTTGCACTATAAGTTGCTCGGATTTGAGTGGAGCTAGACAAAATTTTCACATAAGAATAGTTTCGATTGACAGCCCAAGAACGGCTTGAACCAAGATTAGTCGTATTTATCTGTTGTATGAATCCACCTGTAGCTGCTCCTCTCGGCCCATTATTTGCAGTCATGACGCTAGAACGAGTGACTAAGGTTCTATTATCATAATTTGTATAACCGCCTGTAACTCGTGTAAGTCGAACATTCCCCCCTGAAACTACCCAAGTTATTGTCACATGAAATCTTACAGCCGCAGTTCGATCCCACATCACTCTATTTTGACTAGCGGCAGAGACTTTTTTGCCAAAAATATTTGGTAAAGTAGAGGTAAAGGAGAAGTTGTCTATTGACTGGCTTGTATCTTGTTCAGCTTTATTTAACTCTGAGGTATAAGTAGTGGTTCCTTCTGTGACCTCCTCATCATCATTAGTAATTTCAGATTCAACAACAACAGGTACAGTAAAAGTCTCTGCTTGATTTGTCTCTGCGCTTAGAGTAGCCCCTTTTTTAACTTCATATTTAACTTTATCACTTTCATTAGTGAATACTTTATCTGCATCCTTTGGAATAAAAAGATGAACATCACCATCTTTATCTAACTTTATATCTGGGGCGATAGTATTCTCTGCTTTAGTCCTCACGCCACAGCCAAGCAAGACTGAAAAGAATAAAATTATAATCATAAATTTAATGTTTTTCATTAGCAAAGCCTCTTTTCTCTATTTGTTTACTGATAATATTGGCTACTTTCTATGCAAGCCAATATTTAAAAGTGTGAAGGGAAACTATATAACTCCTTTCTTGTATATTTATAACTCTCTTAATTATAAAAGCCATAAGACGTTTAAGTCAAAATTTATGCTACACTATGTGTACTTTTGTTAAGGTTGAAACCATAATTAGAAAAATGTAGAAAGCTAATTTTTCCTTGTATAGACTACATAGATGGCTATTTTAAAAATAGATTATAAGTGTGCCAAATATGCCCAGCTCTCTTTTAGATGCAAATGAATACACAAATTAATTTTTGTTTTTTGTTATAATAGTTGTCATGCTAAATAAGAAGATCATGCCAGGTTTAGGGCTCAGTTTTGTAGTTGCCGTAGTCAGTTACTTTTTAAATCTCTATGTTTTTAAAGGGATGGGTGCAGCCACGATTGCTATTTTATTGGGAATTATTTTGGGGAATGTTTACTTTAAACAACCAGTCCTCTTTGCAGGTACGGCTTGGTCAGAAAAGAAACTTCTTGAATTTTCAGTAATGTTTTTAGGAGCGACAGTTACCTTTCAAACGATACAAAAGCTAGGCTGGAGTGGTATAAGTTTTATTCTTCTACAAATGGTGCTTACAATTGTTTTTGTCATGTTTATTGGAAAGAAACTTGGATTTTCCTCGAAAGTTAATGCGCTAATGGCGTCAGGAAACGCCGTTTGTGGTTCTTCCGCCATTGCGGCAGTTGAGCCAGTCATTGGAGCAGAAGACAAAGACAAGCGAACAGCGATAACTATGGTTAACCTGATGGGGACTGTGTTAATGCTTCTATTACCCATTTTAGGTACATGGTTCTTTGGAGCAAATGATTTCCTACGTGGTGCTTTGATTGGGGGAACCATTCAGTCTGTGGGACAGGTTGTCGCTTCAGCAACAATGGTGAATGCTGAAACAACAACAATGGCTACCTTGTTTAAAATCATGCGTATCATCATGCTTGTTTTTGTTGTCCTTTATTTTTCTTTCCAAACACGTCGCATAGAGAAAGCACCGACAGGGCAGGAAGGTCAGCTCAAGATCAAGCGCCAATCCTTTCTTCCTTGGTATGTATTAGGATTTATTATTCTGTGTAGTCTGGATACAGTCTTTCAATTTCCAAAAGTAATTACTGAAACGGCACGTTTTATCAGTAGTTGGTGCGAAATTATCGCTTTAGCCGCTATCGGTTTACGTCTTAATCTAGTAGAATTTGTCCGCGCGGGAAGAAAGTTAGCAATCTATGGCTTAGCTGTACTTGTTTTCCAAGTGGGGATTGCATTGGTTTTGATTCGTCTATTATTAACCTAGAAAAATAGCTAATGTGGTATAATAACCTGTACTGAAATTCTCTCAGGAATAAAAAGATAACCTTATATTAAGTAACAAAGGAAAATAAAATGACTATCGTATACGATGAAATTATGGTTCGCTATGGTGAACTTTCAACAAAAGGAAAAAATCGTGGCTTTTTTATCAATCGTTTGGCCAACAACATCAAAGAAGTTCTCGCTGATTTGACAGACTTGAAGATTACAGCGCAACGAGATCGCGCGCATATCCAGTTAAATGGTGCAGACTACGAAGAGGTTTCTCAACGTTTAACTAAAGTTTTTGGGATTCAAAATTTTTCAGCATCCATCAAAGTTGAAAAATCCATCGAAGGTCTAAAAGTAGCAGTTGTTGACTTGATGAAAGAAATTTACCATGAAGGAATGACTTTTAAAATTGCAACACGTCGGGCGGACCATAGCTTTGAACAAGATTCCACAGAGTTAAACATGACTTTAGGTGATGTTGTCTTTGACAATTTTGACTATGCCAAAGTACAAATGAAAAAGCCAGATATCACTCTCCGTGTTGAAATTCGTCTTGAAGGTGCTTATCTTAGTTTCGAAACACTTAAAGGTGCAGGAGGAATGCCTGTAGGAACAGCAGGCCGCGGTCACTTGATGCTTTCAGGTGGGATTGATTCTCCAGTTGCAGGTTACTTGGCTCTTAAACGAGGTGTAGAAATTGAGGCAGTTCACTTTGCTTCACCACCTTATACAAGCCCTGGTGCTTTGAAAAAAGCAAAAGATTTAACAGCAAAATTAACAGCGTTTGGCGGAACAATCACTTTTATTGAAGTTCCGTTTACTGAGATTCAAGAAGAAATCAAAGCCAAAGCGCCACAATCTTATTTGATGACTTTAACTCGCCGTTTTATGATGCGTGTAGTTGACCGCATTCGTGAAGATCGTGGGGGTAAAGTGATTATTAACGGTGAAAGTTTAGGGCAAGTCGCTTCGCAAACATTAGGTTCAATGTCTGTGATTAATGAAGTCACAAACACTCCTGTTATTCGCCCCGTAGTCACAATGGATAAGATCGAAATTATCGATATCGCCGAAAGGATTGATACCTTTAATCTTTCAATTCTACCATTTGAAGATTGCTGTACTGTATTTGCCCCTCCATCACCAAAAACAAATCCTAAACTAGAAAATGTTTTAGCCTATGAAAAACGTTTGGACGTTGAAGGTATGGTTGATCGTGCCGTTGAAGGTATTATGATTAGCCGCATCACGGGCGAAAACTGGGACAAAGCAGAAACCAATGAATTTGACGATTTACTTTGATTTTTGAAAACTGTATCATTAGATGCAGTTTTTAGTCTCTTTGTAGGTAAATAGAAAGGAAATAAATGAAAAATAGAACAAAAGTGCTGCTCACCATTGGTTTATTTACACTCATGTCAACTTTAGACGGCTCGATTGTAAATATTGCCTTACCAACAATGGCGCGTGAGCTAAATGTGTCAACTTCACAGATTACGTGGGTGGTCACAATTTATTTGATCGTTATCAGTGCAATCATCCTTATTTTTGGACGACTTGCGGATTTGATTGGGAAAACAACCGTAACAAGATGGGGCTGGACGATTTTTATTGTCGGTTCGTTATTGGCTGGGCTAAACATCGGCTTAGGCTTACCATTCCTACTCTTTGCACGTGTCGTACAAGCTATCGGAGCTTCCATGTTTATGGCAACAAGTTTTGGGATTGTGGCGCAGGTTTTTCCTGTTGAAAGTCGAGCGCGTGCGATGTCTATCACTTCCATGTTTGTATCTGTCGGCTCGATCGCAGGACCAGCTTTGGGCGGCTTAATTTTACAAGTTGCCTCTTGGAATTATATCTTTTGGATTAATGTTCCGATAGGGATATTGGCCTGGATTTTTGGAAGTCGGGCTTTACCAGAAGATGAAGGGCAAGGCTCTATAAAAGAAGTTGACTTGTCAGGTGGTTTACAAATGACTGCTGTGATCGTTCTTTTATTCATAGCTTTGAATTTTGGCCAAACTTTAGGATGGAATAATCCGCTCTTACTTCTCGGCGTGGCTCTTGGCTTTATACTTTTTGTTAGCTTTATTTTTACGGAGCGCCGAAAGGAAAAACCTTTACTTGACTTGGGGATTTTTAAAAACAGACTCTTTTCTTTGAGTCTGCTGATGTCACTTTTAAACTTCACTGTTGCGATGTTTGCTAGCATCTTGCTTCCTTTCTATCTGCAAGATTATCGTGATTATGCGCCTGGTGCGGCTGGCTTTATCATGATGGCCTATCCAGCTGCCATGCTTATTGTGAGCCCAATAGCAGGTGCACTCGCAGATAAAATAGATAAGGAAGTAATTACCTTTGTGGGGATTTCAGGGATTGTTCTTTCTCAGATTGGTTATCTTTTGATTCGAGCAGATTCGCCACAATGGTGGGTGATTGCGATTCTCTTACTCCAAGGTGCCTCAATGGGGGCTTTCCAAAGTCCTAATAATGCTTTAATCATGGAGACAGTAGAACGTAAGTATTTAGGAATAGCAGGCTCTGTGAATTCTTTGATTCGGAACATGGCTTTTGTTTTAGGAACTTCTGTAGCAACCATTATTTTGTTCCTTTCCATGTCCAGTCAACTTGGTTATACGGTAAGGACTTATTTGCCAGAACATCCAGATACCTTTTTACAGGGAATGCATATGGCTTTCGTATGCTCACTTGTCCTGACAAGTATTTCTTGGATCTTGGCGGGCGTTCGTCTTTTAGGGCGTAAAAAAATAAAAGAACACCTGAGCGAAGGATAAAGCTCGGTGTTTTTTATTTTCATTTATTTGTTGAAAGTTCATTGTTTGTTGTCTTTTGAACTTTTTTACGTCTCTTTTCAATAAAGTCGTAGAGTAAGGTATGATGATTACTTGCAAGGGAATAATCCTCTAAAGTATTTACATTTTGACGTAAGACTTTTGCCTCGCCGATCGTTAACTCACCACGGGATTCATACTCAAAGATGGTTTTGCGTTCAAGATAGTAAGCACGCATCATCTCTTTCAGATTATTAGGCTGCGCACGATGTAAAATACCAGTAATATAGCCACCGCGGGCAACAAACTCTGCAGAGCGTAAACGTTCTGCTTGTAGGTAATGGATTAAACGCTCATCGTAAACTGATTCCAGATTGTCCAAAGCTTGAAGGACTAACTCCGTATTAGAAAAGTAAAGCTCGGTAATTTCACGATGTGCTGTAGCATTATCTGGTCGTGTTTTACGGAAACTGAAATCTAGACGGATAATTCTTGAGAAGAAAAAATGAAGCACACGGATGGAAATGGCCGAAGCGAACTGGATACTTGAAACCAAATTATGCGCAACGGATTGTTCCATCGAATGAAGGTATCGCTGATAAGTCCGATAGGTGTACATGGAAATCTCATTTTGTCTCAAGGCATTTTCCAGTCCCTCAGCTTCAAGACGGACGATAAGCAATTGCAATTCATTAAAGTCAATCGAAGTATTTGAACTTTCTTGCTCGATGATGAGTTTTTGAATGCGGTCTTGATAGCTGTCGATAGCAATATTATAACCAAGGCGCGCTTTTTCTTTTGTAACTTGTTTTAGATCATTTTCCAATTCTCGAACGACATCGGCTAAGATAGAAATTTTTACCATGTTGTCAACTTTGACAACTTTTTTGGCAGCGATTAAAGGTAAAACAAATAGTCCAGTTAAAAAACTGAGCGCGGTAACTGCCGCACAGAGAAAGATGATTAAGCTATGCGGGATATCTACTGTCCGTGGCAACAAAAGGACAGTGGCAATGCTGACGGTACCTTTGGAGCCAGCAAAAGTCAGTAACAAGATATCGTTCCAGTAAGCAGAAAAGCTTTGATTGCGACGCAGAGATACATAACGATAATAAACAGCCAACAAGGAAAAGCGAAGGGCAAAAAGACCAATGGTTAAAAGTAAAACCATGAATAAAAGAGAAGTCGTAGAGTAAAGTGGATCAGCAATGAGCGGAAAAACAAGCTGATGTAACTCTATCCCGAGGAAAAGGAAGACTGTTGAATTTAAAACAAAGGTCAGCAAATTCCAGATAGTATTTTTCACTTTTGTGACTTGGGCATCAAAAAGCGTGGTCCTTTTAAGGCCGTTGGCTTGCATGACTCCAGCGACAACGACAGCGATGATTCCAGAAACTTCAAGCATATCAGCAATTAAAAATGCAGATAAAGGAAGCATAAGCTCCAAAATAAGGTAACCTGTAACATCTCGGGCATCGACATCCTCAAGAATTCTGAGAATAAAGGACTTCATCCAAACTAGAATGAAACCGACCAGTGCGCCCCCGATTGCAGAGACTACAAGGTCAGCAGAAGCATGAGTTAGGGAAAATTCGCCAGTGACCAGCGCAAGAACCGCAATCTGGAAGGAAATGATACCAGAAGCATCATTCAGCAGGCCTTCACCCGTAAGGATACTCATGACCCGCTTGGGGAAACTAAAGCGTTCAGATAAGGCAGCAACAGCGATTGCATCTGTTGGTGCTAATGAAGCCCCTAAGGCAAAACAAGCAGCCAAAGGTACAGATAAATAAAAGAAATGCGTTAAGTAGCCTAAACCAATAGTTGTAATGAAAACTAAGGGAAAGATAAGCATTAATATCGTTCGAGTATGTTTAAAGATATGTTTGACATCTGCCTCTTCACTCTCACGGAAAAGCAAAGGAGCAATGATGAAGCCCAAGAAGAATTCTGGGTCAACCTGCAAAAGTTTTGACGCACCTAAAAAGCCCAAACATAGCCCAATCACGACTTGAATCAGCGGGAGAGCCAACTTTGGGAAAACTTTATTGATGATATTTGAAATAACTAGAGCAAGAAGAAAAATGATGACATAAAAAATAGTATGGAGCACAAATTTTCCTTTCTTTTGTCTATTTTAGAGCAAGAAGCTGCATTAAAAGTACAGCATATTGGTTATAAGGCTAAAAGGTTACTTTATCTTTTTGAAAAGGTCCTTTTTTTGATTAATCTTCTGATCGATTTTGGCACAGCTCTTTTTACTTAAGAGAGCGCGACAGCGTTTGATCTCAAGCTCTGTTAATTGACGTTTAAGCTTCTCTTTTTTAGTGAAGTCTGATTCACCGCTGTCGATATATTCAAGCCTTTGCTGAAGAAGAGATTGTTTATACTTGATAGCCTCAATTTGATGTTTCAGCTTTGATATTTGTTCATAACTAGCATCTTGCTGATGGAAATCCTTAAGTTTTTGAGACAAGAAAAGTTTCTTCTCTTCGAGAAGATGAAGTGATTCAAGTATTTTGTGTCTTTTTTCCTCTTGTGAAACTGGAGTATAAATCTCACTTTTTTCAGAATCAGAGGTTTCTTCTGTAATTTCTTCTTTTTCTAAATACTGTTCACGTAAATCTCTCAGCATTTGTTCAAAATCTTTATCAGGCATGCTATTATCCTTATAATCTTGTTCTTAAACTCTATTATATCATGATTCAATTAGAAAAATAATGCGTTTGGATTAAAAAAGCAACAGAGAATTCCCTGTTGCTACTTAAATATTAGACTTTAACTTAATAAGTCAAGATGAAATTTTTCTTTTTACCACGGCGAACAACAGTAAGTTGATTGTCGATTTTATCTCCATCAGAGAAGGTGTAATCCAAATCTTGGATACGTTCACCATTGATGTAAATCGCACCGTTTGTTACATCTTCACGTGCTTGACGTTTTGAATTTTCGATTCCGGCAGAAATCAAGAGTTCAATAATATTGAGATTATCGTCTGCTTTCACTTGATATGTTGGTACATCTTTTAAGCCAGAAAGGATTGACTTGGCATCAAGATCTTTCAAATCACCGCCACCAAATAAAGTTTCCGTGATTTTTACAGCTTGCTCGTAAGCGGCTTGTCCATGAACAAGAGTTACAACTTCGCGTGCAAGTACTTTTTGTGCTAAGCGTTCGTGACGTGCAGCCTCAAATTTCTCACCGATTTCAGCAATTTCTTCAAGAGATAAGAAAGTGAAAATTTTGAGCATTTTTACAGCATCATCATCGTTAACATTCAGCCAAAATTGATACATTTCAAACGGAGACGTTTTATCTGCATCGAGCCAAATGGCATTTCCTTCAGATTTACCAAATTTTTTACCTGTTGAGTCTGTAATCAATGGAATAGTGATGACATGTCCAGTTTTTCCAGCCTTACGACGGAGCAGTTCTGTGCCGGCAGTCATATTGCCCCATTGGTCAGAACCACCGAGTTGTAATGTAATACCATGACGTTGGTTGAGCTCGTAGAAATCGTAACCTTGCATAATTTGGTAAGCAAACTCGGTGTAAGAGATACCTGATTCGATACGACTCTTCACTGAATCTTTACTCATCATGTAGTTAATCGTGTAATATTTACCGACATCACGAAGGAAATCAATAAAAGATAAATTTTCGAACCAATTGTAGTTGTTTTCCATCTGAGCTTTATTTTCGCCATTTTCAAAGTCAAGGAAACGTTCCAACTGAGCACGAATTTTATCAGCCCAAGCTACAACAGTATCTTTCGTTTGTAAGCCACGTTCGGCATCTTTAAAAGATGGATCGCCAACAAGTCCAGTAGCGCCCCCAACCAATGGATAAGGTTTGTGCCCAGCCATTTGTAGACGCTTCATTGTAAGAATTAAGACCAGATTACCAAGGTGTAAACTATCAGCAGTAGGATCGTAACCAACATAATAACTTACCATGCCCTCAGTTAAAGCTTCGCGAAGAGCTTTTTCATCAGTGGTTTGGAAAATCAGACCACGTTCTTTTAGTTCGTCAAAAATATTCATGTTACCTCCTAAATTTAGTTAATACTGACAGTTTTGTTATAGTTTCTCTCAGTAATTAGATTAACGTTCTCATTATATCAAAAAAAAAGGAAAAATAGGGGCGAAAAAAGAGCCTAAGTTTGGTATAATATGTATTATATACTATGAATTAATTTAAAAGCTGTTATGCCATGTATTTAAAGGGGTAACAGCTTTTTTATTTTGTGCCTATTACAAAAAACTGTCATTTTGACTGTCATTTATAAATTTTCGACAGTTTTACTGAAAAGTTCTGCAGTTTCCATAGCTTTATTTTGTGACAGATGACTATATGTATCCATAGTTATACTGATAGATGAATGCCCCAACCTATCTTGTATTTCTTTATAATCTGCTCCGTTGTTAAGCAATAAAGTTGCATGAGTGTGGCGGAATCCGTGAAGGCCGATATTCGGAAGCCCAGCTTTTGCAAAATGATTTCTTAATCGATAGTAAAATACTCCATGACCTACATATGTAGCATTATGATTAGGAAATAACAATCGTTTATCATTGATTGAAATTGTATTAGTTGCTGAATATTGAATTTGTTTCCAATTTTTTAAACGTTGAACAGTTTTTTCCGTAATAAAAATATCACGACTTTTTGATGATTTAGTGTTGTTCTGCAGTTTACCATGAACAACAGTTTTATTGATTGTTATTATCTTATTTGTAAAATCAATATCTGTCCAATTTAATGCCAAGGCTTCGCCTATCCGAATTCCTGTATCAAGAAGAAGCATATATAAATTAATCTCAAGTAGATTTTTTTTATTTAATTCCAAAGATTCAAGATATGAAATCCATATTTTGAGTTCTTCATTATTGAAATATTTAAGCCTCTTTGCCACTTCACGTTTTTTAGGGCGAGGGATCTTTATTCCAATTGCTGGATTTGTTTCAATAATATTTAAATCAAATGCATGATCAAATAGTTTACGCAGAATATTCAAAGCATTAACATAGTCTTTGCCTTTTCCTATTTCACGTCTACCATTTTTAATTGATGATGTATCTGCATTTATTGCCCAACGCTTGGCTGCACCACCTATAATACGTGGACTGATATCCACTATTTTATATTTACTAAATGCAGGTATTAGATAGTGCTTAATATAACTTTTAGTAGATAAAAGTGTATTTGCCTTGATTGATGGGGAGTAAACTTTTAACCAATCTTCAACTAGCTCTTCAAATGTTTCTAGTGAATGAGACTCTTTAAAAGTTGTATATCCGTTGTCTTGAAATTCTTTTTTAGCTTGTTGGGCCTTTAATTTCCACTGCTTGACAGTAGAAGCTCTAACTGTTGTATTTCTGCGTTTTTTGGTTATGCTGTCAATACCAAGATAAACTTGACCTACTAATACAGTTGAACCATCCGTCTTTTTAACTTTTTTTAATTCTTTGCCTTTTTGTATTTTTTTATTCATTATTTCTCCTTGTACCGTTGTCAGGCGGGAATCTGGGGGGATTCTATAGGATGAAATTAATAAAATATTTTGATATAATTTATAAAAGAAAAATTCACGTAAGTGTGTTCTTTCTTTACTTGATCTAAAGTCGCCCCACAGTAACCAAACTTGGGCGGCTTTTTTTTACTACTAATCTTAAGAGAAGAACACCTCAATGTCGTGTATCTTATCACTTTTGATGTTACAAGAGTACGATTTAGTATCTCCAGTTTTTGCTTTAAATATAAATGTCACTTTTGAGGACTTCTCATATTCTGTTTCTCTTGTGGTAGATTTTCTCCTTCCATTGGCACCAACCAATCCTCCAACTACCGCTCCTGCAGGATTAATTGTAGCTCCTATTGCAGCACCGGCAATTGTTTTTCCTTTTCGTCCTTTCGTGATTGTTTTAGAAGTAGTTTTAGTACGTTTCCCATCCCAAATATATTTTTGAAAAGATAAACTACTATCATCTCCAATAGTGTATGTTCCGTCAGTCATTTTTATAATCTTTATAGATGGGAATATTCCAACAGTAAGACTATTCAAAGCTTTATTTTGTGAACTGATTAAATCAACATTGTCTGTTATATTGGTTTTGACTTCACTATTTTTGTATGTTTTTTTCTTGTTTTTTCCGGTTTCTATTTGATAATTGAGTATGTCGCTTTCAATCTTAGGTGTAACTTCTAAATTGTATAAATTTTTATTTTTTTTATACATATAGTAGGTTAAATATAATGCACAAAATATAAACAACCAAAGAATAATAGTTCCTAAGTAAGGACCATTGATTTTACCAGTCATAATATTTTTAATCAAACCCCAGAGAGCAATGAGAATAAATATTCCTTCAACAACTAATACTCCTTCCCAGAAGTTTTTGTTTTTTTGAAAACGTAAAACTCTAAGAGCTGTTTCTGATAAATGTTTGGTTTCTGTATTATTATAATCTGTCATTCATATACTCCTTCCCCTTTTATCGTGGTTAGTGCACGTATACTTATTTAATAAAATTCAAGGTTATCAATGCTATCAGCAAAGTTATCTAAGACTTCAAGTTCGCTCATTTGAGCAAGCCACTTTTCTATTTTTACTGGGTAAGAATCAGTTTTCTTTGTCTTCACTTCCTTACTAACTTTGTCATGCATGTTCTTAAGAGAGGCATCCCAATTTTTCCTAACTTCAGATTCTATTTGTGACTCAGTTAGATAAATATTGTTATCTTTGGATTCAACCACATTCCACATATAAGTAGTCATCTTTTCAAAGAAATTGCTTTTTACATTGCAATTTTCTTCTACATATTTTTTGAAATCTTCAAATTCCATTATATTCCTCCGTTACGTTACCCAATTATGTTTTACTAAATATTTTTTTATTGCTACAGTAATATCATCAAATAGTTTTTCTGGTAAATTGAAACGAGCAATTATTTCGCAAGCAGTTAATAAGTAAGGACAATCTTCATAATCTGGAGCGACTTGATCAATA
The DNA here is from genome assembly GCF_029492705.2 of Lactococcus sp. bn62. NCBI lineage: Bacteria > Bacillati > Bacillota > Bacilli > Lactobacillales > Streptococcaceae > Lactococcus > Lactococcus sp. bn62. Next base: position 317,496 of record NZ_CP120417.1, read on the forward strand.
CAAGCACCAATCATAAAAACATTAGCTTTTTTTTCTTGTTTTAGCTCTACAGATTTTAATTGAGCTTTTGTGTCTTCAGAAAGTAGATGGCCACATTCATGATAAAGAAATGATTTAGTTTCTAATTCCTCATAGTCAAGACTAAGATAAATACAATTCAATTCTTTCATGTATAGTCCTTTAGCATTACTATGATTCCATATTATTGTACAACCAGTTTCTTGAAGTATTTCTTGAACAGATTTCATTACTCACCTTTTTCAGATTCTTCCTTTGCTTTTTCCTCTAGGTGTTTTTTTAATGCAATCATAATAGCATCACGATCTTCATCAGTAAGTTCCTCACCTTGCCAAGCTGCAGCACGATCAATATGTCCGTAAATAGCTTCATCATCCATATGTAATGGGATAGGTTCTTTAGCTTTTCTTTCAGCTTCTTGCTCATCACGTTGTTCTTTTGCAGTAGTTAGAACAACTTCTTGGCGTTCTTCATCAAGTTCAGAGCTAATTTTATTGATTTCAGATAAAGTAGAAGTTGATTCAGTATATTCTTCAACCAAATCAGATTTATCAATCCCGAAATAACAAGCCATTAATTCGATTTTATCAATACGAGGATATGAATTAGCTTTTATCCAATTCATGACAGTTGTATATTTGAATCCCATTATTTCTGAAAACTGATGTGGATTTAATCCACGACTATTTAATAATCTTTTGAGGTTTTCAGCCATTGTTTCCTTGTTACCAAGATTACCGATTCTTCCATTTATTTTTTTGTTCATAGTATTATATTACTTTTAAATGGTAGAAATGTAAAGTAAAAAAGTATAAAAATACCATTTTTTTTATTTTTCTACAAGTTATTCGTTGACATATACCATTAAATGGTATATAATGTATTCATAGTCAAGTAGGAAAAGTTACGAATAACCTAAATATCCTATTTGATATAAAAAAGAAAGGAGTCCATATGATGGAGAAACTTACTTTAAAAAAATATCGTCTATTGAGTGACTTGACTCAGGAAGAGGTGGCTAAGTCAATTGGAGTTTCAAAGGAAGCTTTATCAAATTGGGAACGAGGGGTTACTTTTCCAAAACCCCCAAGTATAGATAAATTATGTGAGCTATATGATACAAACTATATGCTCATTAATTTTTATCCAAACATACCATTAAATGGTATAAATGATAGAGCGAGTTAGAAAATAGCTCAAATGAATGATCAAAAAAGCCCACTGAGTAACAGTGAGCGGGTAAGAAAATTTTAATTACTTATATTATATCACAAACAAAAAGAAAGGAAAAAAATGGAAGGAGTATTCAGCACAGAATTCGAGAATAGACTATTAGATCTCGTTGATCAGCGAATTAGTAAATATGAAATTGCTCATGAAGAATTGAAGGCGTTTGATGATATTGTTCCTCAATCAAAACTGCTTAGGGAGTTAGAAATTAGTACTGATACGCTTGACACATGGGAAAGTAATGGATTAGCGAGATATACACCACCTTATGCCGCATCTCGTAAAGTCTATTATAGAAAACAAGATGTTACCAAGTTTCTTGGAATGAAATAAATCAAGGGAATCTGGGGGGATTTGAACGATGTATTTAATTATTGAAAGAGAAACCGGTGAGATACTTTGGGAGCTACCAAATAAACAGAATGTACTAAAGCTTTGCTACAACGGAGTTTTTAGATACCAAAGAAAGGCTATTTAAATGTCATATATTAATAATCAATCAGTATGGATAAAAAAGCAACGTATGGAAATCCAAGCGCTGATGATGGAAAATCGGAAGTTACGTAATGAAAATCGTAATCTCAAAATTGAATTATCTTCACAAGAAGTTATTGCTGAAGAAGGTCGATTAAGTTCTCGCTTTCATGGTTTTACATCAATTGTTCAGGAAGCGAGATCCGGATGGTAAAGAAAATAAAAAAAGTCCTTGGCTGCAACCAAGGACGGGGTTAAAATCTTGCACAAGATTATACCCCAATTATAACAAAAATTGGAGGAATTAAAAATGGCAAACGAAATTAAAAAGTTTATGAAGGAAGACGCGGTTGTAAAAAGCCTTACAGAAACGTTAGGAAGAAATGCACAATCATTTGTTTCCAGTGCCTTAAGTGCTGTAGCTAATAATAATCAGCTTAAAGATGCAACACCAGAATCAGTTTATACGTCAGTTATGAAAGCAGCAACATTAAACTTACCCGTTGATCCCAACCTTGGTTTTACATATCTTGTTCCATACAAGAGAAATTTTAAAGATGGAAATGTTTGGCGAAGCGTTACTGAAGCACAGTTACAAATTGGATATAAGGGGCTTGTCCAATTGGCACTGCGCAGTGGACAAATTAAAAGTGTCAATACAGGCACGATTTATGAATCAGAATTTAAAGGATATAACAAAATTACTGGGGAGTTCTTTATTGATGAAACTGCTGAAGAAAGTGGCGAAGTTGTTGGGTATTTCGCATATATCCAACTCACTAATGGGGGTGAGTTAAAAACATTTTCTAGAAAAAATAAAATTCAAGAATTCGCAAGAAAGTACAGCAAGGCATACGATTATGATTTGAAAAATGGGAAGACCAGCAGTCCATGGTCCACAGAATTTGATGCAATGGCAGAAAAAACCGTATTAAAAAATATTTTGAAATTTGCTCCAATGTCTCTTGAAATGCAAGAAGCCGTTTCAGCGGATGAACAAGATATGAAATATGCTAAGCCGGTAGATGATATTACAGGTTTGGAAATTCCTAATCAACAGGAAATAGAGGACTTCGATAAAGATGAGTATGCTAAACAAAAAATGGCAGAACTAGCAGAACAGAAAAAGAATAAACTAAGTAATGCTCTTGAAGGAGAAGTGACAGACAAAGAAGTGACTACGGAGGATTTTTAAATGAGTGAAATTAGTGTAGCATTTGAACCTGCAAAAATTGAAGTTCTTGATCGTGAAAAATTTGAAGAACAGATTAATAGTATTGCTGAAGCAAATTCAAATCGTGTAGTTACTGCAGAAACTCTCAAAGATGATAAGAGCACGAGAGCAGAATTACGTAAACTTTATAAATCATTAAATGATGAAAAAATCCGAATCAAAAAGGAATATAATAAACCACTAACTGAGTTTGAAACGTGGTTTAAAAAAGCTGTTGCAGTTCTTGATAAAGCAATTGGCCAAATTGATGAGGGTGTTAAGGAAGTTGAATTCAAACAGAAAGAGGAACGTAAGGAAATAGTACGTGCCGAGTTACATGAATTAACAAAAGATTTAGAACTTGACTCAAGAATTTTTGAAGTGATGGTAGAGGATTGGGCAAAAGCTTCCAATTTCAATGATTACAAACCAAAGAAAACTCTTCAAGATAGTATGTCTTATGCAGTAGAGCAGGAGCGCTTAAAACAAGAGGAAATTAAAAAGAACAAGAAAAACATTTCAAACTTTGCATTCATTAGCGGAATCAGTGACACTCCTTATATTCGTATGTATGACGATGGAAAAGAAGTATCTGAGATCCTCGAAATAATGAATGAAGATATTGCAAAAGAGAAAGCTCGTAAAGAAGCGGAAGAAGCTCAACAATTGAAATCAGAACAAGAAGCCGAAGCTAAGCGTAAAAATGAGGAGCAAGAACGTCAGGAGCTTGCTAGTCAACAGTTGGAAAAAGATTTCAATGGCCATACTTTTGTAAGCACAGCATGCGGAAACATTTCAGAAAATGTTCCAGTACAGGATGTTGAAGTAGTAAGAACACCAAAAGATTCAGAAAAACGCTATCGGGCCACAATTGAAATTGAGTTTGAAAGCTTAGAAGATAAAGACCGATGGAAACGATGTATGGTGGCAAATGGTTTTGGAGAATTTAAAGCCATTGATTTCAAGGAAATTAAATAAAAATACGTGCTCGGAATCACGTTAAAAGCAGCGTGGATTCATTTGTTCAGAGATAAGACGGAAATAACTGAAAATCGTATTTTGTCATTGAAACACGTTAGAAAGTCATAGTTTTATCTGAATATTAAATGGATCAGCATCATAAATAGGCTTGGTGTAGGAAAGACCTGTAAGTCGGGCAGTATGTGTAACGGTGAATATCCCACTGCTAACCTATTTATTAAAAGAGGTATTGATATGGCAAAAATAAGTCAGTCAGATAGAATACTACAGTTTATAAAGGAACATGGCTCAATCACACGTCTACAAGCTGCCAATGAAATCGGAGCATTTGAGTTATCCGCAAGGATTGTAGAGCTTGAACGTGAAGGTTACATATTTTTAAAAGAGCCAATAAAAGTAAAGAATAGGTATGGAGATACTGTAAGAATAATACGATATAGCCTATTTGGAGGATAAAATGGCAAGACCACTTAAACAAGGACTTGACTATTTCCCCCTTGATGTAAATTTTTTAAAAGATATCAAAGTTAGAAAAATAAAGCGAGCTTGTGGGCCTGCTACTGTTGAAGTACTACTTTGCCTGCTGGGTAATATTTACCGGGATACTGGTTATTACTTTGGGTGGGATGAAGATACGATGTTCTTAGTTGCTGACGAAGTTGGGGCGAAAGAGGGTCTAGTTGAAGAAATAGTAAATAAGGCTGTGCAAGTTGGATTTTTCGATAAAGATAAATTTGAAAAATATAAAATTCTCACTTCTAAAGGTATCCAAAATAGATATCGAGAAGCTGCAAAAAAAAGGAAAGAAATAGTTATTTCCGACATTTACTTAGTTAATGACGAGTTTACGGAGAAGAAACTTTCCAATAACTCAGATAATGAACACATTAACTCAGTAAATTCATATGATAATCAACAAAGTAAAGTAAAGAAAAGTAAAGTAAATAAGAGTAAAGAAAATAGTAGTAGTGGGTACTCTAATTTTGAGAAGCTTCGAAAATTTTATGAAGAAAATTTTGGAATGTTGAGTGGCCTTATCTACGACGACTTGAAATACTCTCTTTCAGATTACGGTTTTGAACTCACACTTGAAGCTATGAAAAGAGCTGTTAGGCAAAATAAGCCTTTTAGTACAGCAATGAATATACTTAGCTTTTGGGATAAAAAGGGAATCAAAACACTCAATGATGCAATGGCTGAGAGCGTTGCTTTTGAACGCAAAAAATCCAAGCCAGTAAATATAAAATCGCAACCCAGCGCAGGAAAGAAAGCTCCAGATTGGACAGACGAAGCGAAGCTAATCCGAGCGGGAATTGATACAACGGGTATGAGCCAAAACGAGATGTACTACCTTGCACGAGAGAAGGGACTGAACGATGGATGAAGAAATGGTTAATTTTTCAGAAGTACTCAGGGATTACTACCTAGATCGTGCGGGGCGAGTGTGTTCTGGAGTAACTGTTGAGCATTATGAACGTTGGAAACAATTGCGGGAAAAGAACAATTTGCGGACAGATCCAGTTAAATTTATTTGTGATTTGACGAAGTTGTCTCGTGATGAGGTAACAAATCGTTTGTTTGCATGGCATATGGAAATCAAAAATGGAAAAAAGGTGCGAGTTAATGATCAGTTTGAGTTAATTCCAGCACCACCACTCAAAAATTAGAAAAGGAAAAAATAAAATGGCTACAAAACAATTTAAAGTAAATGCAATGGATGTACTCGAAACAATCTTCTCAGGACTTATCAGTGATGCGATCGCTTCAAAAGGTGAAGAAGTGCTTAAAGAACATATCGACTGCCTTGCAAAAAGTATTGAAGAACCCCTTAAAGCGGGTATGCCTGCAGATAAAATTGCAGAAATTGCCTTTGTTTCAGGATTTGTACATGGAGTCGCAGAAGTGCTTGACTCTAAAGCGGAGTCAGAAGAATGACATCATTCAGACCAACACCACTGATGAAGCTCTACAATATGGCCAAGAAAGCTAAGTATGACGGATACGGCCATAAGATTGTTTATATTGATGCTCGTAAGAAGTATAAGCTAGAGCTAGTCCAATATTACAAAGATATTCGGACGGTTTTCAATAAGGGTCAGCAAATGACTTGGCTTCAACTTTATGATTTTCTGGATCATAACTTAAAAGAAGTAGTTATCGTTCTAGAATAGCCCTAATTTGTGAAAGTTACGGTTACATTAGCTGTTTAAACCATTTCATGAATAGTTTTATCGAAAGCAATATAAAGGCTCTTAAAATTCAAAATACGAGTAATTGAAAGGAAAGTAATGAATCAACATAATTATGAATTAGCAATTGAACTATTACTCATTGCTATTGGTGGTTTTATCATGGGAGCTGCTTGTGTTGGCATACAGCTTGAAAAAGTAAAAAGGCAGCGTGATGAAGCCTTAAAACGAGTGAAGGATTTGGAGAAATAAATGAGCGTAATTAATTTACTTGAAACTATCGCACCAGATGTCGAGGTAGTGTTCAAGGATAAACAAAATAAAACAATTATTAAATGGAATCAAGGTTTCAATACTAAAGTATTAGATACAACTTTTCAATTTAAAAAGGTCTTGTCATTAAATCCAGTACGTGCTGGGTATATAACAGTAATCGTGGAGGACTAAAGTATGTCATGTAAATATTGTGGCCAAGTCCATCCGGGGCCTGTGTACTATACGACTTGTCAAAGCTGCGGTATCAAAGTACCGTTTAAAGAAGCAAAAGAAAAAGGACACGTTACTTTTTGTAAGGCGTGTCTGGAGGTGAAGTGATGAAATTAAAAGATATTGAGCCAGTAGGTGTAATTGTCCAAGAGGGCAATGACCACGGTTTGATTGAAAGTGAAGTTATTCAAGGTATTTCTACACTTCCTGTAGGTACTAAATTATATACGGCAGAGCAAATGAAACAAGCTTATATGGCTGGTGTTGACTATGGTTATGAAGCACGAGAAAGCCATGAAGAGCTATTAAATTCTGGGGAGGCACAGGATGAAGAAGTTTGAAGAAGAAGTAAAAAGACCAAACAACACAGGAATTGACCCGTTTTCTAAACGTGATGTCTCGTTTGAAAAATTGTCAAGTAAGTTTACCAAAGGCGCACAAACGCTAAAAGAATGGAAAGAATATGCTTTTAAAGCCGAGGATAGAATCAGAGAGTTAGAATCCCAGCTCGAAAAGCAGCAACCAGAGATTCCAGAGTTTGTGGGTAAATATATTAAAGAAACTGCTGATCCGATACATGAAATGTGTGCGTGGTCAGAGCATTATGGTGACAATGGCACTAAATGTGATGATCCTGAATTATCAAAAATGCTTGATTGGTTTGGAATGAATAGAAATATGTTTTATGAGGCAGTGATTAAAGGCTATACAGTCAAGGAAAAGCTATTTTATCTGAAAGATAAAAATACTAAGCTTTATCTTTGGAAAGACCTTGAAACGCCAGAACCACCACTTATAGGAGTTTCATTTAACGATAGACATCTTGATGAAAGCAATGAATTCACCCAGCAAGAAATCGACAGCATGGAAACTGGAAGCTATGAGCAGATTGAGGTGGAAGAATGAAAAAAGCCTAGAAAACTATCTAGTCTTAAAAAATCAATTTGTCAGTGAAGTTGTTATTAATGAAGTTATGACAGCAACTACTATGGGAAATATTAAAGAAAAACAAATAGTCTTTATAATATTTGAATTTCTTTTAGTTCTGTAGTCTTGGAGTTTTATTGCACCTAGCTTAGAGACTACAAAGCTATCCTTAATAGTTATTTTCTGATTAAACATCAGTGTTTCTCGGTACTTGGCATCAATTAATCTTAATTCATGTAATGATTTAATTCGAAGTTTTAGAGACTTAACGTCTTTAAGTGACATATTAAGTTGCTTAAGACTACTATTAGGGTTATTTTCCAGGTAATCTAAGATTTTATAATCATTTTTTTCGATTTCCATATGGTTTCTCCTTTTATATCAATGATTATATCAACTTATTAGGATAAATTGAATAGTGAGGTATATACAAAGTCGGCATTAAAAAAATATAAAAAACCAACCGTTAGATTTAAGAAAGAGGCGAAATGAAAAAAACAAAGCTGCAAATCATGCGTGAGAAGAAGGGACTGACTAGAATTGACTTAGCTAGCAAGATATGCTCTTTAAATGAATTCGAAAATCTCGAAGGAGATATTGCAGAAGAGATTGAAGGGCATGAGCTTGGTTTGATAAACTTATCTCTTCGCCAATTGGGTTTCATTGCCCAAGCCCTCGGCTGCTCGGTTGAAGAATTGGTGGAGGAGTGAAGATGGCAATAGCAAATATGAATATCAATTTTGATGCTAGACCATGTATGGTTACATTAGGGGAACTGAAGAAGAAAAAGCAGTATGAAGGAACATTTCATGGCATTTATCAATACTCCTATACTCATGGAGACTCTCCTATGATAGGAGGATATAAAGCAGGAACAGTTGCTTATCCAGTTGCAGTCGTAGAAATAGATGGTCAATTGCAAGAAGTTCGAGTAAATCAGGTTGAATTTCTTGATGTTGTGAAAAGAGAAACACTAGCAGAAATCGGAGGGGAAGATGAAAATTAAAAATTTTGAAATAGTAAGTACACATTTGGGATATGAAGATCATGGAATTTTCACTGTTTACTTAACATTAAAAGGCGGTGGCTTTGGTGTTAGTATAGGTGGATACGCACTTGATGAACCTATAGACGGGAAAAGAGTAATAGCAAAAAAAGGTGCAGAGCTTATCCCTGAAATTTTAGATGTTGTTGGTGTTGAAACGTGGGAACAACTTAAAGGTCAGTATATTCGAGTTGAAGATAACGGACTTGGGACTAAGATTTCTAAAATTGGACATTTAATGGATAATAAATGGTTAGATTTTGAAAGTTTTTTTCAAAAAAGTTGACGATTAACTAAAAAAATATCCCGTTTTAACCAAAATAAAAAAAGCCTTATAAAGGCAATGATTACAAGGGAGTACAGTTTATAAAGCCACTTCCGATTATATTATATATTTACCATAGTTAAAGGAGAATAAAATGACAGTAAAAGAACAATTATTAAACGACATCAAAGAAGCAATTCAAGAAGATAATCGAGGGTTGTTAGAAGTTTACATTGAAATGCCAGGGATGCGAGGTAGAGAAAAGATTACAAATAGTTTTATGAATTACCAAGCAAAACATGATTACTATGAAAAAGCTTATGATGATGATTTACATTTGAAAGCTAATTCAGATATCTTCATTGTTTTTTATGAAGTAGGCGGTAAAAAAGTTGAGGTAGTTGAATGAAAGAAGAGAGAATTGTCCTTGCAAACAGTGTAATGTCAGGAGATGAACTTTCTGAATTCCTTGAAAAAATGATAAATGAAAATATCTACACGAATGAAACGGACATTGATCCAGATATTTTAGAAAATCTAAAAGAGAATCTGAAGTTAATTGGAATTGATATCTTTAGGAAAAATTATCTTGAAGATTATAAAAAGCAAGTAATACGTGAATTTACTCTTAGGCTATACAGGAAAAATAATGAATTTGAAAATCTTCTTTTAAGATTGGAAGAACATTATGAAGAAGAACTTGAAGATAAATTATTCCAAGACGAAGAGGACGAAGAATGAAATCAAGCTGGAAAAAGCAAAGGCTTGCTACTAAGAAGCGGAGTATTAAGTTAATGAAGTGGAAGAATAACTTCATTAGGAAATATGGATATAAAAGTCTTGCTGAACGATGTGTCCGAGCTAGTGAGGCAGCACGCAAGCTCGCGGATGCTTTATATCCTGTTATTAAGGTTATCAGAGAATTACATAAAGCAAATGAGGTAGTGGAATGAAAAAAATAGTAGCAATATCAATTGGTGTATTCATGGGATTATTACTAATCCTTGCACTGACAAGTACTTTAATCGTATCAAACGTTAATAATAGAACAGTTGTCCTTGAGGAGGCTGTTAGTAGCTCTAAATCAGATATCAGTAAAGAAGAACAGCGGCGAGTTGATTTATTTAATAACTTAGCAGATTCTGTTAAGTCTTATAACAACCATGAGTCTGAAACACTTAAAGCAGTAACTGAAGCACGTAAACAAGCAGACAAAGGAAATACTCATGAAGCTATGAAGTCTTTGAATGTTGTTGTAGAAAAGTATCCAGATTTAAAAGCACAGTCTAATTATTCTCAAATCAATAAAGAATTTAGTATGACAGAAAATCGTTTGGCCAACTATCGTGAATCTTATAATTCAAGCGTGAAAAGCTATAACAGATATGTTCGGTCATTCTTTCCTAAGATCGTACTGAATATGACAGGATATGAAAAAAAAGATTATAAATATCTTGATTTCCATGTTGATAATAAAGATGCTAGAGATTTATTCTAGAGGTGCAGATGAGAAAATTAATCATTGGAATAGTGCTCATATTATGGGCCATCATTGGAATAGTATCTTTAAAATGGTACAACAAAGACTTTGCTAATAAAGCAGACAATAGACACTTTTATCAAAGTGCAAATCGTATCGATAATAAAGAAGACTTTGATTATTTACTTGATACTGGTGGTGGTCGTTCTATTGTTCAAGCTGATCTGTCCGCAGTTGATTCTGTATCACTACCTCAAGTAAACACTGGCAAGAAATATGCATCAATCACAGCAAAGTATCAGGAGTATCTACCACACACAGAAACTTATACTGAGACTCATACCGACAGTAAAGGGAATGTGACTACTGAAGTTAAAACACGAACTGTATGGGAGTGGGAGAATGTCGGAAAAGAACATAAAGAAGCTAAAACTCTCTCGTTCTTTGGCCATAGCTACTCTTCTAATTTGTTTATGTTAGAGAAGTATGAAGAAGATATTCCAGTTAAAGATATAATCAAAGGTTCTAAGGAAACTGGCAATAAACAGTATACTCAAAGTGATAAGCGGACAATATGGTATGGTGTACCAGCTAAGTTTGGTACAACATTCTATGCGGACTTGACAGACAAGGGATTAAAACCTATCCAGTTTCCTAATCAAAATAGAGATAAACAGGTTAGACTACATAAGAACCAACCTATAAAAGTATTCTTACAAGATGAATTGGAATCAAATACATCTCATCCAATTATTTGGACGATTATCACAATTGTAATAATGACTGTTGTTGCATTAGGTGCAGTTGGTATTGCGGTCTATGTTGAATCATATTAGTCAGCAAAAAAGCCCGTTCCAGCGGGCTTAGGTAAATGTTTTGTTCTATCTAAATTATATCACATAAGGGGGGAAAGTTTTGGCTGATAAGTTAGATAGAATTATTGGAGATTATGTCAATGGTCGATTGGATGCCAGGATAAAATCTATTGAAAGTAGATATCTCTACCGACAAAAAGTAGATAATCTAGGAATTCGAACAGCATATTCTGGTGGATCTGAGCCAGAAAGCAGTACATTAAATAAAGAGGCTTTAGAAAATGACGAAGAATTAAAAGCATTGAAGGAACTTAAATATCAGTTTCAAATATGGTATGAGCCTTTAATTGACACTGAAAAAGAGATAATTAAGTTAAAGCACTGCGGATATGGTGGTTTTCCATGGTATCGAGTAATGATGGAACTGGAAAATCAAGGAATTGATATTCCAATGAAAAAAGCTAAGTCTATTTATTATAGATTCAGAAAAGACATTGATCCATTTATTGGATATTGTATTTAGGTAGGGTCATTTTGGGATAAAAAAGACTTGAAAAAGGCACGAAAACGGAGCGTTAACCTCTATTTTCGGTGCTATACTTGTATTATGAACAATTCAGCAGAACACAAAATTGTAAGTCTCGGTGAACAAAAAGTGCTGAAATTGTTAAACGTTGCTGGACGGTAAAACCAGCTTCTGGAGAGTTGACAGAGTGGTTTATTGTGATCGGTTGCTAACTGATTGTAGCTTAATAGCTACCAAGAGTTCGAATCTCTTACTCTCCTTTTGTGCATCTCGGTTGAAGCAAGGTGATACTTGTCCGAGAGCCTTCTAAGGGCGACCGAAAGTCCTAAAGTAGCTAACAAGAGTTGAGGTGATAGCCTCTTTGAGATGTTACCTGTGAGTTGTGAAACGTTGCAGGACTAGTAAAAGCTAGTGTGAAGATGGAGGTGTGCCACAATAACATAATCATAGAGCATAAGTCTTTTCGTTGGATAGAAGTAAGCACATGCCGACAGGATGATGACTTTACCAGATAAGGACAAGCGTGATAGCCTTGTCAAACTCTGGACTAAATCAAACAATCCGATTTGCCGTGAACAGAAGAAATTCTGGTATAAGAAAAGCGCTTAGTATGAGTAGCACAAGGCAAACAAACAGATAATTATATGAAAGCATATCATAACAAATCTGTATCGTGTGAAAGTTGGTGGGTTTCGTTCCCAGCCCTAACATTAAAAGCAATAGGAGCTTAAGGAGTTGCTACTTTAAGTAGAGCCTATTGGGTTAGTCGCTTAATAATGAGAGTGTTGTTGTGGTTGGAGAAAAACCGCACAATTAAAGGTTATTCGTATAGTGGTAGTACAACAGTCTCCAAAACTGTTAGCGTTGGTTCGATTCCGACATAACCTGTAGGCATAGATATCGCACATTCATGTTAAGTGTTTACGACGATATATTATGTCGAGTCCATAGTAAGGCAGTCACGACTTCAGTGGCATTGTTTACGATATTGGGCGCTTTTGTTGTCTATCTCGTCATAGACCTAGCTGATTAATCTACCGACATTCTAGAACGTCATAAGGTTACAGCGTAGCAAGCATGGTACGGAAACGTAGGCGCTTAGGGTTCGATTCCCTAACTTGCTATAGCAGGTACTTACAGGGAGTGCCTGACTCTAGAAAATACTTATAAACACTATCCTGTTAAAGCTGTCAGAAATGGCGGCTTTTTATGTTGATGAAAGTAGAAAGAGAGGTGAGCGATTGAGTGGCTAAAATGACAATAAAACAGAAGAAATTTGCAGACTATTATATTGAAACTGGGAATGCCACTCAGTCAGCTATCCGAGCAGGTTACAGCAAGAAAACAGCCAATAGAATTGCTACTGAAAACTTGTCAAAACTTGTCATTTCAGAATATATTCAAAAAAGACTTAAAGAGCTTGAAAAGAGTCGACTGATGACCGTTGAAGAAGCTCTGTTACTTTCTAAGTCAATCGCAAATGGAGAACCTCAAACTTTTATTTATCGTGAGTTAGATCCAAAAACAGATGAAGTTTTGGTTGAAGAGAAAAAACAATACTCGCCCAAAATAGAAGAGCGACAGAAGTCTATCGAGCATATTCTTAAAGTGAATGGTGCTTTTGACAAAAAAGAAGCCGCAACCAATCAAGATGATGAGTTGAAGCGACTTGCAGATAGTTTGGAGAAATTGAAATAGATTTACCACAATTACAAATAATAAGGAGAAAATCATGAAAACAAAAACACTAGTTATCGATGAAGAGAATCAAGGTGCAAAATATGTTGGTTTAACTGTCGAGCAGTTGATTAAAGAAACTGTCAAAAATATCGATGATAACGTAATCTCAGTTGAAATAAAAAAACGCCACAAAATTGACGAGTTGGAAGAATGTATGACTGATCCAAGTCAACTTTTTGTTGATAAGTGTTCAATATAGGAGAGTCTAATAATGAAAATAGATATTGATTTAGCAAAACATGATTTTACACTGGTAGGAAAAGGAAGCGGAGGCACATTATGCATTGATGGGGCACCTTTGCAAAGCATAGAACATATTTCATATATAAGCAGATCTCCAGAAGTTTCTGTTTTGCAGATTACAATACATGAAAAAAAGCAATTCCTCATGTCAGGAAGAATTGCTCGTGTTCTCATTGAGGAGAACGAAAAGTAAAAGTAATGTCGAATCCATAATGCACGTTTACATCATGTCCAACTTTAGATAGAAAATATTGAATGTGTTCACGAGTATCCAACCCATCAAATATCATTGCATTTACTTCGAATGATGGTTCTTTATTTTTCTTAGCTTTATTGTACATGTCTGTCAAAATAGCAAGTGATTGTTCAATTTCTAATTGGTTTTCTTCCATAAGTTCCTCCTTTCAAAATAAATTATAACAGATGAGGTAGTTACAATGAAACTTACTAAAAAGCAAGATAGAATACTCAGGGAGTTAAATAATAATGATGATTGGCATATCTTAATCAATCATGGGGCGAAACGTAGCGGAAAAACTGTTCTAGATAACCTGTTGTTTTTGAAAGAATTAGCACGAGCAAAGCGCATGGCTGATAAAGATGGTGTAGATAATCCACAATATATTCTCGCTGGATTTACACTTAGTAATATAAGGCAAAACGTTATCTTAGAGTTAATAAATATGGGAATAGATATCAAATATGACAGGTACAATAATTTTAAATTGTTAGGGGTAACTGTTGTTCAAACTTCTACTGGTAATGTCAGCGGCATTGGTCGTATTCGTGGTATGACAGCATACGGAGCTTATATAAATGAGGCAAGTTTATGCCATCGAGAAGTGTTTGATGAGATTATTGCACGGTGCTCAGGTAGTGGTGCTCATATTATTTGTGATACCAATCCAGATCACCCAGAACATTGGTTGAAAAAAGATTATATTGATAATAAGGATAATCCGCGTATTATTAATCATCACTTTGCATTAGACGATAATGAGTTGCTTGACCCAGATTATAAACGTAATGTGAAACTATCAACCCCACAAGGAATGTTATATGACCGTGCAATCAAAGGCTTGTGGGTATCTGGTAAAGGTTCTATATACGGTCTGTTCGATAGAGAAAAGCATTATATGCCTTTCTCAGAGATGAAAAGTATTCATTTCGAACGTTATGTTGGCGGTGTCGACTTTGGTTTTTCAGAGGGACACAATGGCGTTGTCCTTGTGTTTGGAGTTAAAAACGATGAATACTACCTTTTAGAAGAACATGCGCACACAGGGCTTTATATTGATGCGTGGTGCGATATTGCTTTGAAGTTAATAGACGAGTATGGAGACATGCCGTTTTTTTGTGATTCAGCTCGTCCAGAACATGTCGCAAAAATGAGAGATAAAGGTATCCAAGCTATATTAGCCAATAAGAAAGTTCTAGCAGGGATTGAACATATCTCGAAGCTTTTTTATCAATCAAAACTATATATTTCTGAGGATGTCAAAGTATTTAAAAAAGAAATCTATAACTATGTCTGGAATGAAAAAACAGGTGAACCTGTCAAAGATAATGATGATGTTATGGATGCCATGCGCTACGCACTGTACACTGACAGCATTGTCAATTCTGGAACTAAAGTTACATCGGATGAAGGCGCCGAGAAGATACATAAACTGAGTATATATTAGAGAGGGTGAGGATATTGGAAAATCCATTTATAAATAAAAAATATGATAAAAGTGCCAACTATCAATATAGGTATAGAAGCCTTGATGACTTGTTAGAAAATTTAAATGACTTGGTATCTTTCATAAACGATCATAAAGAAAAGCAGCGGAAACGACTATCGGTTTTAGATGATTATTATGAGGCTCAAAATACAGCTATGTCTAAACACAATAGAACAAACAAGTATGAAGAAGAGAATATAAAAGTTTTTCATAATTTTGGTAAAGTTATCACTCAGTTCAAGGTTGGATATACAACAAGCAACCCGATAAGGCTAAAACATATTGATGATAATATATTGGGCCTACTTACTGAGTTTGATAAGAATAGTGATATGGCTCGACATAACAGCGAACTAATGCTTGATATTTCTAAGTATGGCAGAGCATATGAGCTTGTACAAGATGATCGAGTGACACTCCTTAATGTCTTTGAATGTTTTGTTATCTATGATTATGCAGTAGAAAAAGAACCAATTGCTGGTGTGAGATATATTACTTATCCAAGTCAAGGTAAGGAGTCAGAAGAAACACGAGTTACACTTTACACTCATGACGAAATTATTGAGTATTCATTATCCGGTGCGGAACTAAATGAAATAAGTTCGACAAAGCACTTCTTTGGTGGTGTTCCTCTTATTGAATATCAAAATAATCGTTCACGCTCCGGTGACTATGAAGATTTACTCAGTCTGATTGATGCCTATGATTTAGCTGAAGCTAACACAGCTAACCATTTAAATGATTTGGTGAATGCTGTGTTGGTTATTAAGGGAGATATCCGTAAGCTTAAAGATACTGATGAGTATAAAAAGATGTATGCTAACAAAGTTATTTTTGCTCAAAGTGGATTAGATGCTGACGGTAAGCCAACTGAGGTGGATGCAAAGTATATTTATCGAACATTAGATGTACAAGCCATCGAAACATATAAAACTCGACTGAGAAAAGATATCTTCTCACTTTCAAATGTTCCGGACTTGACGGATGAGAATTTTTCCGGCAATGCGAGTGGTGAGTCCATGAAGTATAAGCTCTTTGGTTTTCAACAAGCTACAGCTTCAACAATGAGTAATTTCAAGAAGTCCGCAAAAGAACGTTATCAATTATTTGTTAATGCTCATTCTACACGTACTGCACTAGAAAACTATGTTAAAACCTATGAATTAGATTTTGATGAAAGTATGAAAGATTTGAGTGCTCTTGAAATAGTATTCAAGCCTAATATTCCGTATTCTGTTGTTGATGAAATGAACATGCTGATAAATAGCGGCACACCAGTTTCAACACAGACAAAATATAGTCTTGTTTCCTTTATTGATGATCCACAAGCTGAGATTGAACGAGTTGAAGAAGAGCAACACTCAAATGAGGGTGCTGCAATTGATGCTTATTTTGATAATCCAGGAGATGTAGCTCATGAAGAAGAATGATTATTGGGCTCAACGTGAGCGTGAAAATATCATTAATATAAAAAAGCGCGAGAAGGAATTCTCTCAGTATGTAAAATCTGAATATCAGAAAACTATCCAAAATATTAATTTAGAGATTGAAAAAGAACTCAATCGTTACTTGGAATCTGAAAAGATAAGCATGGCTGATTTCATGAAAGCTGCGGACAAGATGGATGTAAAAGCATTTAACAAGAAAGCAGAAGAGTATGTGAAAAACAAAGACTTCTCACAAAGGGCAAATGCAGAGTTAAAGCTTTATAACTTGAAAATGCGTGTTAATCGTTTGGAATTGTTAAAAGCTAAACTCTCATTAGAGCTTGATCAACTGCATAGCCGGTTGGAGCCAAAATTCAAAGAGTTTTTAACAGATGAGGGAATCATAGAATATCAAAGACAAGCTGGAATATTAAGCAGTTCTATAAACATAGATAAAAAATTAATAGAAGAGCTTGTCAATGGTTCATTCAATAATGCGAACTGGTCCACTCGTTTATGGCTGAATATTGAAGATACAAGGGGATTGTTAAAAAAAGCCCTCAATGAATTGCTTTTACGTGGCGTTAATCCTAGTAAGTTTGCAACAGAATTGATGCGATTAATGCATCCTTTAGAAGTATCAAAAAGCAACGCTTTACGTTTATTGATCACGGAAGGGGCAAATATCCAGCTTGGAATTCAATTGGATAGCTTCAGTCAAACAGGTTTCACAGAATATGAATTTGTAACAGAACCTAGTGCTTGTGATAAATGTGCTCCGTTGTCTGGTAAAGTTTTTCCTATTGCCAAAGCTAATGTTGGAGAGAATAGAGCGCCTATGCATCCTTTTTGTAGATGTTCTTCTCTTCCACATGAGAGTGAGACTCATCTAAAGGACATTCTTGGGAAAGACTACTGGAAAAGAAGGCAAGCGAACATAGAGCGTAATATTCAACGTAATTAATAAGTCACATCTTGTGGCTTTTTTAATGCCTTTTTATCAGTGCAGGCTTTAAAGAACACTGAAATACAAAAGGAGGGGCAAATATGCCAAAAAACAAAAAAAGCTTACTTCAAGCTCTGAAAGATACTTTGAATTCATTCCAAGATATTGCAGAGACAGAAGAGGAGCAAGAAGCTGTTGATAACATCCAAGATGATGTTGAAAAACTAGAAGAGAAGTCAGGGGAGCAAGTGGCTGAATCGGAAAACGATACCGAAACAGATACTCAGACCGATGATAACTCTGACGAACAAACAGAAGAGGTTGCTGCAGAAACTTACAGTGTTGAGGAAACTAAACCAATGCTAGAAAACTTGGCGCTGTCTGAAGAATCCGTAAAAGAAGCTTCAGAATTTATTGCGACTTTGCCAAAAGAAACTGCAGATAAACTTGTCCCTCTTCTGAAAAAGGTTCTTGATGAAACTACAGCAACATCAATTCAAACATTGCTTTCAGATACGAAAAGCAAGAAAACAACTGCAAGTTCTAAAAAAACAGGACCGAGCCTTGGCCAACGTATGGCCGCTGAAGCAAACAAACGAAAAGGAGCATAAATATGTTTACACGTAGCAAAAAAAGTTTTGAAGTAATTAATTTTTTACAATCTCAACACTTCATCAGTTTCACACATCAAGTTGATGCAACGCATCCTAACAAAAATGAAGATGGAATTATTCCAGCCGGATCGTTCTATCCTAAAAATGATGCATCAGCTATTGGGATCACAATTAGTGATGCTGATGTGTCAAATGGAGAACAACCTATTGGGGTTATCGTTGAAGGATATGTTCTTGGGGATCGTCTTCCAGAACAACCTACACCAGAAGCTAAAGCAGCATTGACGGGTATTAAATTCTATCTTGAAAATAACCAACCAGCAACAACAGATACAACTGCGAAAGCAGATGCAGCTAAAACAGACAAAGATACAGCAGGAGGAACAAAATAATGGCAACAATTAATGACATCATTACACCACAGGAACTCATCACATTCTCAAATGAGTTGACAACAACAGAGTATCTTGGTGACAAACTTTTCCCTTCAGTTAAAGTACCAAGCTTTACTTTCCGTGATATCCGTACAGGTAATCGCACACCAGTTGTTGCATCAGTTTCAGCTTTTGATGCTGAAGCGCAAATTGCGAGCCGTGAAGGTCGTATGACAGACATGGAACTTGCTTATATCAAACGTAAAATCCGCTTGTCAGAAGAAAATCTTCTTACACTCAAAGCACCAGGTTTCCAACAACAGCAAGAACTCGCTATCCGAAATATTTTCAATGATACTGAGCACATGATTAATTCTGTCAAAGCACGTATTGAAGCAATGCGTATGGAAGTATTGACAAAAGGTAAAATCACAATTGATGAAAACGGCATTAAGAGTGTTGTTGATTACCAAATGAAAAAGGAAAACCAGAAAAAAGCTGACTGGTCAACTGAAGCTTCTGATCCGATTGCTGACATCATGAACTGGGTACTTGAAGCTGATGTTGAACCAGATGAAATGATTATGAATGGCTTGACAGCTCAGAAAATTCTCCAAAATGCTTCAGTTCAAAAGAAATTTGAAAAATCAAACACAATGGCGACATTGACTGGCTTGAATGATTATTTGACCGCAGCTGGATTGCCAACAATTCAAGTGTATAACAAAGCTTATCGTAAACAATTGGCAAACGGTAAATATGAAAAACATCGTTTTGTTGCAGATGGAGATATTGCTTTCATCCCTAGTGGTTCACTTGGTTCAACTGTATTTGGTATGACCCCAGAAGAAGCGCGACTTGTTACAGGTGGAACACTTGACTCACAAGCAGGGAACATCTACACAATGATTTATGAATCTGGATTAGATCCTATTGCAACTTGGACAAAAGCAAGCGCAACTTCTATGCCTTCATTTGTTGAAGCAGACAATGTTATCCAAGCAAGTATCAAATTAGCTTAAAAACATAAGGAGAGGTGCAAGTGGCTATAAAACAAATCAAAACGCTATTAGGAATATCAGACAATACTCAAGATGAATTGTTGGAAACAATAGAAAGTTTAGTCACTTCACAACTTTCTGTGTTGATTGATAGACCTGAAATACCACCTGAGCTAAATTTTGTCATCACAGAAGTTTCTATTATTCGATACAACCGAAGAAAGAACGAAGGAATGACGAGTTATAGCCAAGATGGTGAGAGTATTTCCTATGCTGACAACGACTTTAAGGCATATTTGGATATTATATCCAAGTACAAAGAAAAAGCCCGTGCAGGCAATGTGTGGGGGTACTAGATGCGGTATGACACTTTAGTAACTTTAGTTTTTGCTGAAAATAGTGGAAAAATTGGAGCTGAACAAACAGAACCAGAAGAAACAAAGATTTTTAGCAATTTATCTGAATTGGGAGCCGAAAAATCACAACTTGTTATTGGTAACTTGAAAGATGAAACAAAAGTTTTGAGGACTATAACAAGATACGAGAAACCCGTTACGTATATCATAGTCAATGGCTCAAAATATAACGTTGAAAAGAGAGTGAACTATGATAAGACAAGTACTTTTTATATAGTCAAGCAAAAAGGTAGTGGTCATGGCTGATTATGAAATCTCTCTCTCAGGTCTTGAGGACCTCCAAGAGGCAGTTGCTAAGAGGGAAGATTTGAGTGATGTAAAAGAAGTTGTGAAAAGAAACGGTGCGGATATGTTTAAAATATCTCAATCCAGAGTTCCGGTAGACACTTATACCTTGAAACGATCTGCAAAATTAAGTAGTAGAGACGGTGGTATGAGTATCTCTGTTTCTTATAACACTGAGTATGCAGCGTATCAAGAATATGGCACACGCTTTATACCCGGAAAATTTTATTTACAACTGGCGTTTGAGTCTGCATCTTCAAACTTCATCTCAGATTTAGAAAGGCTTTTTAAATAATGGAAATACTCAATCCTCAAGCAGAACTGACTAATGCTCTTTTACATGTCTTACCTCTCCTGGACGTGGATACTTATTTTTACTTACCTCAAGAGGCAGTAAAATATCCGTTCATTGTTGTTGGGGAGCAGTTGGCAACAGGTACTTATACCAAGGAAAGACCTATTGTATCTTTAAAACAGGTTATTCATGTTTATGCTTTGGCTGATGAATTACCGTATATTCAAAGGTTGGTTAAACTTATTGAAGCAACGGTGTTTAACTTGCAAAAAACAGAAAATTTTAATTGGATTAATACGCTTGATGAAGATGTCCTTTTAATGGACGACAGCACCAAGGACCAATTATGGCATGCAGCAATTACTTTTAGCTGCAATTCAAATTAAGGAGAAAAAACAAAAATGGAAAAAGCAATCCAAGGACTGAAACAGGTCCTCTATGTTGGTTTAGTAGAAGAACGAGGTAAAGTGGAAGGTCGTCGCCTTGCTTTACAAATTACTCACTCGCTAAAAGAAGAACAAAAAAGTGATACGGTTGCCACAAAAGACGGTAATATTGTAGCTCCGTCTCCTTCGACATACACAGTAGAAATGGAGTTTTTGGAATCTAAGAGTGAGCTTGTTAAAATGCTGCACTATGCAGAAGAAAACAACAAGGAAGTTGATGTTTGGGAACTTGATTTATCCGAAAAGAATGCAAACGGTATGTTTGATTCAAAACAGGCTTCTGGCTATCTTAGTGGCTGGGAAAAAACAGCGGGTGTAGATTCCAATGTATCAGTAAAAACTACCTTCACAGCAAATGGTAAATTTGAACGTGGAGAAGAAGATATTGATGCAGGAACTGTTGCTAAAATTACCAAATACATTTCTTTGAAGGACGGAGAAGAAAAAGACAGTATTCCAGAATACGTTCCAAAAGGAAGTGAAGAAGTCGCTAAGGCGGATTCAGCTAAAACTGATTCTAGTAAAGTTAAATAAGAAAGGTAACAGAAAAAATGGCAAAACATACATGGACACCTGGAGAAGTGATTTCTTCAGCATTACTCAATGATTTAGAAGAACGTGCCAGTGCTACTCCAGAAAAAGGAGATCCTGGTAAAGATGGGGCAGCAGGTTTAGGTGTTAAATCTTTGGCTTTAACCACTACTGATGGAAAAGTAACAGCAGGTACTGTGACATTTACAGATGATACAACCGCAGAAGTTACTGTTACTGAAGCACCAGCTAAATAAAGAAAGGGTAAATCATGATTAAAATTAACGGTAAAGAATACAATCTATTTTTTGGTATGAAATTTCTTGAAGAAATTGATCGTATCTCTGATAGGGATCTTAATGAGGA
Source organism: Lactococcus sp. bn62 (assembly GCF_029492705.2). Lineage (NCBI taxonomy): Bacteria > Bacillati > Bacillota > Bacilli > Lactobacillales > Streptococcaceae > Lactococcus > Lactococcus sp. bn62. The sequence continues at coordinate 339,556 of NZ_CP120417.1, forward strand.
ATTGGCTTATTTGCTTGCGACAGCAATCTATGATATGAATCTTTTGAGTATCGCAAAACTTGTGAAAGCATGTTTAAATACATATCCAGAAGTTACACCAACAGATATTGATGCATGTTTGGAAAGCGAATTAGATGATAAAGGGCTGACAAAACTTGTGGGTTTTTTAAAGTCTACAGCGAAAGCTTGCAACGCTACGAAGAAGGTCATGAAAGAAGTAGAGAAACTGGCCAAAGAGAACGAACTAGCTTAAAAGTAAACAACGATGAAGCTCGGGCAGTACTATTGCAGTATTTTCCGGGCTTTTCTTTGTCAGAAATTGACCGCATGTCTATGGAAGAGATAGATATTCGTCTGAAAACTATTGAGTTAATAGATTTGAAGTGCAAGGATAATCAAGTCCAGTCTGCATTCATGAAAAGGGTAGTTAATGTTACGGAAGAGCGTAATGGACAGACTTTTTATAAATTCGATACACCGGAATCTATATTTGATTATAAAAAAGCCAAGTTGGCTGTTTTCGGGAAGATACCAGAAGAAGATAGGACAAAAATAGAAGAGTTAAAACGTAATGAACAACTCTTTGAAGAAATATTTGGAGAGGAGGCATAATGGCAACACAAAAATCAATTGAAGCAGTGTTAAGAGCACGGGATGCAAACTTTAGCTCAACATTTTCCAAAGCTACAAATATTCTTTCTAAATTCAGTGGTTCTAACCGTTCAGCAACAGGTTCTATAAAAAATATAGTAGGTGCTTTAGGAGTCTATAAGGTGGCGAGTGCTGCCGCTTCTATGGTAACAGGACAATTTCAATCAGCATTATCACGTTCTGATACAATGCAGAACTTTACTCGAAATATGACAGTTATGACTGGTAGTAGTTCGAAAGCAAAGAAAATGCTTGATGATCTTACGGTAGCTACAAAAGGAACAGCATACGGTTTAGATTCTGCGGCTAAAACTGCTCAAGGGTTCTCTACGGCTGGCCAGTCTATGGATAAGGCCACTCGAAATACGAAGAATTTCATGAATGCAGTTTCCTTCTATGGGAATGGTACCAATGAACAGCTTCAACAAGTAACACTCCAGATGCAACAAATGGCTGCAAAAGGCCGTGCGAATATGGGTGATTTAAACAGTGCTGTTCAAGCAGGTATTCCAGTTTATCGTATGTATGCAGAAGCAACCGGTCAGTCTACTGAAGATGTCATGAATGCCTTGAGTGACGGTAAAATCAGTGCAGAAGATTTCTTTGATGTACTTGATAAGGTCTTTAATGAAGGCACAGAAAGTTTTCCTAAGATTTCCAATGCTGCTAAGGAAGCTGGTGCGACCTGGAAGGGTTCATTTGACAATATGAAAGCTGCCACAACACGTGGTGTACTTTCAGTTGTAAATAGCATGGACACATTATCAACTAAGATTACTGGTTCAAGTATCAAGGAGCATATTGCATCACTCGGAAATATTTTCGAAAGCAATCTTACAAGTATGGGGAATAAGGTCCAACAGTTAGGAGATATTATAGTTCCCTATGTTCAAATTTTCCAAACTGAGTTCGCTGGAGTAGGCACAAGTGTAGTCAATGCTACGAAAAGTGTTTTGAGTGCTCTTGGCGATATGTATGGGGGATTTGGAAGTGCGCAATCAGTTCAAAACTTTGGGGATATCGTAAAGTTAGTTGCAGATAAAATAAAGGATGCTTCAGCATGGATACAAGATCATAGCAAACAAATTGCGATTCTCATTCCACAGGTAGCCAAACTTGTAGCCGCTTATAAAGGTTTACAGTTTATTAGTAGTTTGGCTCTTCCATTCGTTCAGTTTGGAGAAACGGCTGCAAAAGGAATTGAAAAAATCTTCATTGGTAGTAATTCGATTGGTGGAAAATTTACAGCTAAGTTCATTACTCCAATGATGTCGGCAATGCAGTCCGGAACAGAGAGTTTAATGATTAGAGCAATGCTATTTTCTGATGCATTCAGTAAAGCTTTTGAACCTAAAGGATTAGGGGAAATCAATAGTAAATATTTGAATTTCTTTAAAGGAATAAGTTCGGGAGCTAATAGTGCATTTCCGTCATTAAGCAAACTTTCTAATGGATTTAAAACACTTGGATCGTCAATTGTTCATCCAGTGACATCACTTAAAACACTGAGTGCCAGTCTTATTGCTACAAGTACTGCAGCAGGAGGAACTGGAACAGTCGTGCATGGCCTAGGTGTTAAAGCCTCATCTGGATTTAAAACAATGGCAGTTAGTGGACTTGGTTCTATGAAATCGATAAGTGGTGTTCTTTTATCCACAGCTGGCATATTTGCAATTGTTGTTGCAGCAGTCGCAGCAATGGCTACAGCTTGGACAACTAACTTTGGGAATATTCAAGGCTTCACGAAACAAGCTTTTGCAGGCATGAAGCCCGCGATTGATTCTATTAAGAATTCTTTATCTAGTTTAAAACCTATTCTATCTGGTGCAGGAGATGCTTTTAAAACAATTGGTGCAATACTTATTGGAACAGTCGTTGTTGCAATTGCAGCAGTGGTAGATGCTATCCAGTTATTAATTGCAAACTTTAAATCGGTTTGGGATGTAACTAAGATGGTTGGGAGCGGTATAAAAGGTATTTGGAAAACAATTACTGGGGATACCAAAGGTGCTGAAGATGCTTTTAATGAAGCCGGAGAAAGCTTTGATAAAGCTAAAAATAATTACAAAGATGTCTGGGATAACTCAGCTATCCGAGGAACTATTTCAGCTACAAGTGAACTAGGTAAAGAAACAGATAACACTTCTGACTCACAAAAGCGACTTTCTCAAGCTATGGATAGTACAAAGGCAAGTGCTGACCAATTAAGTGGAACATTTTCTAAGCTTAATCAGGCGACACAAGACAGTGCTCAAAAAATGCAAGAAGCATTTGGCGATAATGAAGTGATGCAGAAATTCAATGAGAAGAGTCTTAAACTTATTGAAGAAGGTGGTAAACAACGTCAAACTGCTGTTGAAAAATACAGTCAAGCAATCGCAAATGCCGAAGGTAAAAGTGAAAATGAGCGCCAAGGTATTATGCAAAAAGCTAATGCTACCTTGATGGCAGACTTCCAAAAGAGTCGCTCAGATTTACTAGCAGTAAATAATGAATACAGTCAAATGCTTAAGAGTAATACGGATAAGTCTGGTAATCAGCTTACCGAATCGCAAAGAGTAGCTTTGGTAAATTCACGTAATGCTGTAGTCGAAGAATTAGGAACAACTAATCAAACTTATATTGATAAGCTCCGTGAGCGTATCGAATTAGGGGATTCTATTAGTAAAGAGGAAACGAACACAGCCTTAACGAACCTTCGAGATTCTAACTCACAACAAATTGAGTTGATCAATACGAATAATCAAGAAATTCAGAACCTTAAGCAGGCTCAAGCTCAGTCTAATGATGAGATGGAAAAAGCAAGTTTCCAACAAGAGATTATTAACTTGCAAAATAAAAATCAATCACTAACTGAGGCTCAGACAACATTTGGGCAAAATTGGCTTGCACTTCAAGCTGCACAAAATCAAACAACTGCAGAACAGTTGGCAGCCGCTTTGGCGAACGAGAAAAATCTGACTGACCAAAATCTTTTAGGTATTCTTGAAAGTTACAGAAGTAACGGTGCAAGTGTTGCAGAACAAATGACGATTATGGCAGCTATGCTCCAAGAAAAAGGGGTAGAAGGTGCGACTAATCTCGTAACAGCATTGAAGTCAGGAGATGTTAAAGCTGTTGGCGCAAGTATTACTGCGGATGTCAAAAAAGGATTAGGAACATTGCCACCAGGCATGTTTAGTGATGGTGAAAAAGGGCGTCAAAATTTCATTAATGCTTTGAAGCAAGGAGATACCAAAGCTGCAGGTTCCTATCTTAAAGATGGTGTAACTAGCGAGACGAGCAAGACAGCTCAAAAGACAGCGCAAGATGGTAAAAATGCTGCAGATGCTCATAATAAAGGTGTCGAAAATGGAAAAGGTGGCGCAAAAAATGCGGGTTCTTCACTTGCTGAAAATGCAAGTCAAGGAGCTAAAACCAAAACCAACGATTTCCGAAATACTGGGCAAGATGCTGGTATGAATTTTGTTCATGGTATTGAATATCGAAGAGGAAGTGCTCAAAATGCCGGAACTTCTTTAGCTAACTCCGCAAAAAATGGAGCTAGTTCTGTAGGTGGATTTAATTCTATTGGTAGCAATATGGCTTTAGGCGTTGCAGATGGTATCAATGCAAGTGCAGGTTCTGCAGTAGCAGCAATGCAGTCATTGGTATCGAGAGTGAATGCCGAAGCGAAGAAAAAGGCTGAAATTAAGTCTCCCTCACGCCTGTTAAAACGTGAGGTTGGGTCATTCCTTGCTTTAGGTGTGGCTAGTGGTATTGAAGATAAGACAAGAAATGCAGTCAATGCAATGCGTGACTTAATTCAAAAAACTAGTGATGTAGCTGTACAGGGCTTTGATGTTGATCTAGGATTTTCTGGAGAAATTAAAAGTGACCGGTCGGTACTTAATAAAAAATTGGATGATTTAATCCAAGCTACAAGAGAAAAATTAGTTCTTGATGGAGCAGCTATTGTAGGTGGACATCCAGATACTATAGATAAGCTAGGATTTGATAATTATCAAGATAGGGGGCGTTTGTCATTTTAGAAATTAAAGAAAAAATACAATTTGCAGATTTTGACAGTAAATCTCACGGCCTGTATCTTACAGAACGTTCAGCCCCAACCCCCAAGGAAAAGTTGGTCACAGTTTCTATTCCTTATACAAATGGGGAGAGTGATTTTTCTTCTATATTTGGTGAGCGTTTTTTTGAAATGCGGAAGATAGAATATAGATTCATGGCAGTTGTTCCATCCTATGCTAATAGAAAGACAATAGAAAACACGATCAAACGTGAACTGATGATGTCAGACTTTTCTAAGCTTTATGATACCCATGATAAGGACGGCTATTGGTATGCAAAATGTGAGAGCGTGAATGTTGATGACATCCACGATAAAAATGAGATTGCAGTCTCTGTTAGTTTTATTGCCCGTCCATTTTTTATTGTTGATAGCGATGCAAAACAAGATTTGTGGAATGAAATGTGGTATCCAGATAAATATGAGCAGCAACTCTCTTTTAAAGTGGAATACTTTAAAAATATCCACTTATGGAATGGATTTGATAAATCCATTAGTCCCATAATAAATTTTGAAGGAGAAGATGGTTCTGGAGCAATTAAATATCTGGATCAAACGTTTCCACTTGTGAAAGGAAGAAATGAATTTTTTGATTTTCAGTTATTAAAGGGGGTTAACGATTTACAACTCATTGGTAATGGAGTATTCAATTTTAGACTTCTTGGTGAGGTAATGATGTAATGTATAGAGTTATTTGGTACGAGGATTATAAAGACACGAAAGGGCGTGTAATTCACGATATTTCAGAGGCTGCTTCTAAACTTGCGACAGGAGTCATAAAACAAGAATTAGGAAGTATTCCAACTTTTACTTTTACTTCAACACTGTCTAATCCTAGTTATGCAAAATTAAAGCCGCTTATAAGCTTGATTAAGGTTATTAATACAAGAACAGGGAGAAAAGAGTTTGAAGGTCGAGTTCGTAAAATTGAAAACTTGAAAATGGATAGCTCAGGTAATTTCACTCAAGCTGTTCAATGTGTTGGATTTCTTGATTATCTTCATGATAGTTCACAGCGCTTTAAAGATGTTTCAGTAAGTAATCTACGAGCTTATTTGGAGACAATTATCAATAGACACAACCAAACTGTTCAACCTCATAAACGATTTAAACTTGGGGAAGTTACAGTAAGTAACAATACAGGTAATGTTTACCGAGGTATTGGTTATGAAGATACATTTGACACCATAAAAGACAAGCTAATAGATAGACTGGGCGGCAACCTTATTCTGAGAAATCAGAATGGAGAAATGATACTTGATTATATTGCTGAATATGGTGTGAAAGTCAATCAACCGATTAAAGTTGCTAGAAACATGATTGAAGTTGCTAAGTCAATGAATTCTGATGAACTTATTACTCGCATTGTTCCTACTGGTGCGGAAATTGAGAAACCAGAAAATGATACATCAATTCTTGCAAGGGAACGATATACAATAAGTTCTGTAAATGGGGGTAAAGATTATATTGATGATGAAAAACTCATTGAAGAATTCGGGATAATTGAAAAATCTGTAAATTGGTCAGATACTAAGCAACCTAGCTATTTAAAAACTAAAGGGGAACAATATCTCCGAGACCAAAGGGTCGCTTTAGTAACTTGGGGTGTAACAACAGTCAATCTTGATTTATTAGATGACCGATACCAACCTTTTGAGTTGGGAAATTATTATCCGATTGATAATAAATTTATCTCAGATGTCACTTATCAGCAAATTGTTGAAAAAACAATAGATATAAATCAACCGCATAAGATTGATTTAGTTCTGGGATCCAGTAAACAAACTCTATCCGCATTTCAATTGCAGTTCAGAGGTTTTTCTGATGAATTAGATAATGCAAAACAAAACATTGATAATTCAAGAAAAAGTCTTGATGAACTCAAAGCCGAGGCAGAAGCTCTAAGAGAAATTGCCAATAGAGTTCCAGAACAAGAAAAAATGTTACGAGAACTTGAGGAAGAAATTGCAAGACAGGAACAAATCAATAAGGAAAAGCAAGAAGAAATTGCAAGGTTGCAAGAAGAGCAAGCTAAATTGATTTCTGAACAAAGTGCAAAATTATCTGACCAGCAAAAAATAATTGATGATCAAGAAAAAAGAATAAAAGCTTTAGAAGATAAAAAATAAGAAGGGAGTTACATGTCTAAATATGATGAATTGTCAAAAGATTATGTGCCGCTAAAAACAGAACCTGAAATAAAACCCTCTGAGCCGAACGATGAAGACTACCTGACAGACTTTGAGGATTTTAATCTTGAAGAACCAGAATATATTGACAAAGGACCTAAAGATGAATATATTCTTGAGCTATCCGAAGGTATGTGGACTAAAGCAAGTTCAAAAGCAGTTCGAAAAATAATTTACTTATTTATGCGCTGGTGTGGATATTGGGTCTTAAATTTAAAAAAATGGATAGAACAATATAGAAAACGTCAAGAGGATGTAGAAGAGCGACAAACAAATCTTGAAAATGACTTTAAAAATGTGATTGCTAATGCTACACAGGATAGTGAAGTAATTAATGCCAGAAGTAGTGAATATTTTGGGGACTTCACGGTACTTGATGATCGTATTGAAAACATTGAAAAGCTACTTATTGCTTTTGTTCCTCAAGGGGTGCAGATTATGATTAGTCGTAAAATGAATGCCTTACCTTCAGTATATATTGACACATGGGAATACGGTTTAGGAAATGCCCCATTGGGAGAGGAACCGGATGGAATGTTTGGTGGAACAATACCAAAAATAGTAGAAAATAGAATCGTTTCATGGGCCAACAATGAACTTGTTATTCAAGTTGCTTTAGATTATGAAAATTTTAAATTCAATTATCGTCCGGAAAGTGGAGAATACCTTCTCTTTGATGGTGTAAGAAGTTTAATGGTCCACGTTGATGGGGGCGAACCTATTGGAGAAAACACAGACGAAAGCCAAGTTGTTATTACCAAAAATAAAGCAACACCTACGCAAGATAACTTGTTGCAAAGACTTGTTCAATTAGAAGAAAAAATAGAGGGGAATTAATATGTCAAAGACAGTATATAAAGTAACAGGTAAAAATTTCACAGAATGGCAAGCTCCAGACAATGAAATTATTGCTCGACCTTTTACCGATATTAAGCCACCAGAAGAAGCAGGAAAGCTTATAACAGGTTTTGACTGGGTTGAGAATAAGTGGGAAACGGTAGATATTGTTTCTCCAGAAGAATTTGAACAAGCAAACCTAGCTATTTTTGAGTTGGCAGCAAAAGTAAGTCAATTAGAAAAGGGGAAATAATCATGGTGGGATTGTACGTTATGTATATAAAAAAAGGCGCATATAAACTAGAAGATGTGCCAAGTCTGTGGTATGCGGAAGTTGTTGCAGAATTGAAAGAAGAAGGGTGGTTCAACTAATGGAAAAGCTAGAAAAAATATATCGAGGAATGGCTAATGGTGCAGAAGCTATTGATTCAAATTTTCAAGAAGTATCTAAAACCCTAGACGGTTTATTAAGTGATTCAGGTTGGCAAGATATTGAGACAATGAATGGGTTTAAATCAGGAACATTTCCTTTACAGTATCGTATTTTTAACAAAAATCTTTATTTAAGAGGACGTATAAATACAGTAACGACTACAGCTGGGACAAGTGTTCAGTTTGGCAAAATACCTATTAATATTGCTCAACAACATGAATGGCTTGGACGTGTTATCTCAGCGACGAATCAGGTCAGCATTAGTCTGTCTAAATCGGGTGCGCTAAGTTTAACACCAGATGCAAATATGGGGAATAATTTTCAAATTACGGGGTTTGATACAAATTGTCTTATTGATTAGAGAGGAAAAATAAAAATTGGAGTTAGAAAAGCAGGTTAAACAGCACGAAGACAAACTTAAACAGCATGATAAAGAGTTGTCTCGTTTGAATGATTTTACTATTCAAATGCAAAAGACAATGAATGAAGGTTTGACTAGGGTTGATGAATCAAATCGTTTTTTACGTGAGCAGAATACACGACAGTCAGAACAAAATGCAGAAATTCTTCAAGCAGTTATTAAGCGGAATGACACATCAGATGAGCGCCAATTTCAAATGAAAATTATAGATAAGCAAAATTTTTGGAAGGCAGTATTTGCTATTGGGGGTGTTGCAGGAACTATAATTGCAGCATCTTTAAAATTATTGGGAGTATAATCAAAATGAATTTAAATAATAAAACGTATAACATTATCAAATGGGTAGTACTAACAGTATTACCAGCTCTAAGCGTACTTGTTGGGGCTCTGGGTAAAGCTTATGGATGGGAGAGCACAGATTTAGCAGTGCTCACGATAAATGCTGTAGCAGTCTTTTTTGGAGCAGTCACAGGTGTAAGTGTTCTAAATTATAATAAACAACAAAAGGAGGATTAAATGTCTTACAACATCAAACAACAAATCCGAACTGATACACCTCAGGTCGGTTATGCACCATATCGGCAAATACATGCTCATTCTACAGGTAACTCTGGAAGCACTGCACAAAATGAAGCGGATTATATGAGTCGTAAAGACCTCAACACGGGATTTTATACCCATGTGGTGGGAAATGGTCAAGTTATCCAAGTTGCCCCAGTAAATCGTGGAGCATGGGATGTAGGAGGTGGATACAACTATGAAACTTATGCAGCAGTGGAGCTAATTGAAAGTCACGGTTCAAAAGAAGAGTTCATGAGAGATTATAAAATTTATTGTGAGCTACTCTTTGATTTGGCTAAGCAAGCAGGTATTCCAACTACACTCGATACTGGAGATTTAGCAGGTATCAAAACACACAATTATTGTACACATAACCAACCTAACAACGGTTCAGACCATGTGGACCCGATTCCTTATTTATCGAAGTGGGGGATCACGCAGCAACAATTTGCGAAGGATATTGTAAATTGTAAAGGAAATTCATCATCAAATAATAATGGAATAAATAAAAAAGGAGAAAATAAAATGTACGTAGTAGATGCAGAAAAAAATTCATATTTAGTAACTTCCGAAGGAAAATATATGTGGCTATCATCGAAAGCCAATCGTGATGCTTGGGCGAAAGTATGTCCTGTTGTAAAAATGAAAGATTCAGAGATGAGAGCAATGTTTGGTCATAAATTAGGATAAAAAATTTTAAGATTGCGCTCTGGCTTCGGCTGAGGCGTTTTTTGTTTTATTAGAACAATAGTGATATAATAGTTGAGAAGAATAAATTCTTCATTAATGACACCTAGCCCCTTCACGCTAGGTGTTTTTATATTTGTAATAATGTTTGTTTCATGTTATTATGTCTAGGTTAAGATTAATAAATTTTACCCTAGCAATTGTGCTGAGGCTTTTTTGTTTCATTTAAGGTCACGGATCTATAATAAGCCTATCCTAAAAATTTTTCATAAAACCACTCCTAATGTCCGGTCGATTGACTGGGCGTTTTTTTTTGATAATGTCCGGTTGACGTTTTTATCAAAAAATGGTAAAATGGTTGCGTGGTAGTGTTGAGGTAACCTTAGGAGGATAAAATATTGGGGATTTTAGAAAATCACTTAACGGATAAATGTGACAAAAACTTGCCAGGAGTATTAAATGTAGGCATTCAAGAAATGCAAAGATACTTTGATCAGAACGTAAGAAACCATGAACTCTATGGAATGAGGGAAGCAAGAAATTCTTGGGGACCTATTCGTAATGCATTAGCAAATGTTTACGTGAGAAAAACACTGGATTTGTCATCTGTGACTTACGATGTAGAAGAAAATCATGTTACTAGTAAAAAAAATTCATATATTCATTTTACTTACATAGTCAATGGAGCTACGGTGAATATTTGTAAAACATCTGGTGGCATTTATTTTCCAAGAAAAGCCATATATAGACAGATTGAAAGCCGAAAAAATAAGGATTTTACTTTATTTGAAGATCCCGATAAGATCTTAAAAGATGCCAAAAACTCCACAGATGAAGCTAATCTTTTGCTTACTTATGGGGGATTTAATTATGATTTAAGTCATGTGACCCTAGGATTACCTGTTGCAGGAGAATTAAGATGGTTAGACACTATGGATATTAAAAATGCCAATTACTTAATGAAAAGCAATGAGGAAATTATTAATGAATTAAATCTTACCCTTACAGATGAAGCAGAAGAAATAGTCAGAAAAGGGATAGAAAAAGGAAATGGAAGATAAATTCAATCATAAACAGTTAACTTCAGCTAGACTGGCTAGAGGTATGAGTATGAAAGAACTTGCTGAGAAGATTGGAGTATCTAGACAAATGGTTTCTTATTATGAATCTAATAAAAAGAATCCGAGTGCAGAAACTTTATTGAAAATTATGTTTGTATTAAAGTTCCCTAGATCTTTTTTTTCAGCCACAAATGATAATATAGCTGGCGGAGCTACTTTTTTTAGAAAGCAAAGTTCGACCACGAAGAAAACTAGAGATATGCAGAAAGAACATTTAAAATACCTCGTTGGCATTTTTAATTCTCTTTCAAGATACGTTAACTTTCCTAAAGTTAATTTACCTGAACTGGTAGATAAGGATATTTTTGAGATAACTGATGAAGAAATAAAGTCTAAAGCAAGTGAATTACGAAAAGTTTGGGGGCTAGATTATTCTTCTCCAGTTAATAATCTCATAAGTTTAGCAGAAGCAAATGGTATTATTGTTTCAGAATCTACAGTATCTGATAATACACTCGATGCTCTTTCGCGTTGGATAGTTGATAGACCCTTCATCATGTTGACAAATAACCAAGAAGCTAGTGTTAGACGACGGTTTAATGTCGCACATGAAATAGGACATATTATATTACATAATTCTATAGAAAGTATATATGACTATTCTAACGTTGAATTAAAGAATATAATTGAGAAACAAGCTAATCTCTTTGCCTCTCATTTTTTATTACCAGATGAAGCATTTGTTGATTCTATTCTTTCTACCTCTCTAGAATATTTTGTTGATTTGAAGAAACATTGGAAAGTGTCTATTCAAGCAATGGTATATAAAACACATTATTTAGGATTATTAAATGATGATCGCTATCTTTATTTAAGTAAACAAATATCTATTAGAAAGTGGAGAACAAAGGAGCCATTAGATGATATAATGGCGATTGAAAGACCCTCTTTACTTGAAAAAGTATATAAGGTAATCATAGATAATAATATTGTTACTAAAAATGAATTGAACCAAAGCTTTAATTTACCAATTGATGAAATAAAAACTATGATTGGGAATATAGTAGTTCCCGGCGAACTGGAGACGCCAAATGAACCGGTTCTTCGTTTAGTAAAATAGCAAAAAAGCTACGTCTTGCCAACGTGGTTTTTTCATATTGTTTTGAGCTAAATCTAAAAAATGTTAGTATTAAATCAGGTTAGTTGATTATCTTCATAATCATTTTAAACATCCGCTACTCCCGTTGTGGATGTTTTTTTGCTATAATAAACAGTGTCAGTCTTAGAACCTAGTCCAAAAATAGTTAATTGTCTATAAATTTAACGAGTCTGACAAAGCTCCCTTTTTAGGTTGGGGGAGCTTCAGCTCTCTTAGCTCAGTTGGTAGAGCACTTCACTCGTAACGAAGGGGTCACAAGTTCGAACCTTGCAGAGAGCATTCAAATTGCGGTAGTACTTTGAGGAGGCTACCTAGAACCGCTTGATTCGTCAGGCGGTTTTTTATGTTATAATTAAAGTCTGTTCTTTATAGGTAAATTCCCATTTATTGGGGATTTTTTGCTTTTTCTACACTTACCGCTTGATTTATACACACTTTTTGTGTATAATATAAATATAGTTAAGAAAGGAGATGAAGTATTGCCAATGACACCTAGAGAAATGGTTAAATTTCTCAAAAAGAATGGCTTTATTGAAAAAGGTCAACGTGGAAGTCACAAGAAAATGTTTAATCCAGATACTAAGAAAATAACAATTGTGCCAATGCATAATAAAGACTTAGGAAATGGTTTAGAGGCAAGTATTAAAAAGCAAGCTGGTCTGAAATGACCAGTAGGGCTTTTGCTTTATCTCAGAAAGGAGAAAAAATGTTACTATATCCAGCAGTATTTAAAACAGATGGAGATTATATCTCAGTACACTTCCCAGATGTTCCAGAAGCAATGACTCAAGGAAAAGATCTTGATGAAGCTTATGAAATGGCTGAAGAAGTGCTAGGCTTTGCTTTAGAAGATTATACAGAAATGCCTAAAGCAAGCTCAATTGAAGAAGTTAAAAAAGCAGAACCAGATGCAACAATTGCATTGATCGCCATTGATATGGTTGCTTATATGCGTAAGTATCATTCAAAAGTAGTCCGCAAAAATGTTAGCATCCCTGAGTACCTTGCAATCTTAGCAAAAGAACAAGGTATAAATGCGAGCCAAGTTTTAACGGAAGCATTGGAAGAAAAAGTAAACTTCGGATAAGTAAATAGGTCAACATTGGTTGACTTATTTTATATTAAAAAAGACCTCGATAAATCGAAGTCATCCGCCTGACAAAGTTTTTTTGACTGTCATTTTGACTGTCAGTACACCTAAATCTATCTTTGTTTATAAGGATAATATTTCTATAAAATCTTCTGTTTTATAGGTATCCTTTTTCTAATATCTTTTATCTGCTCTATATGGTAGAATATGTATTATGAAAAAAGATCAAGAACAGTCGAAGGAACGTGCACAGGCACGTTTGCAGGCTAAAATGGAGAAAAAGCGTGCCAGCAAAACGCAGGAAAGTCGTAAAAATTCTCCGAAAAAGCCTCAAAAACCTAAAAAAGTTCAAGCAGATGTAGAAGAAGGGAAAACAACACTTCAGACTATTTTTTCAGTCGTGCGTGGAGTAGTTGTCATTTTTGGTGTGCTTTTTCTTTTAGTTGGTGTATTTGGCGCTGCGGCAGGTGTGGGATATTTTGCTCGCCTTGTTGAAAATACCAAAGTTCCAAGCAAGGAGCAACTTCTCGAGCAGGTTAATAATATTCACGGTGTTTCAGTCATGAAATACAGTAATGGTGAAAATATTTCTGATATTTCCAGTGATTTGGTAAGGATTAATGTAGCAAGCAACCAAATTTCAGAAAATGTGAAAAAAGCTCTGATTGCGACAGAAGATGAAACCTTTAAGACGAACAGTGGTGTTGTGCCCAAAGCAGTAATTCGAGGCGTTCTGGGTGCCGTAGGTGGCGGTACAAGCTCTGGTGGTTCAACGATTACGCAACAGTTGGTAAAACAGCAGTCTCTTGGAGACAGTGTCACTTTCCAACGCAAGGCCAGCGAGATTGTTTATGCACTGCAGCTTAATCAATATTTAAGTAAAGATGAAATTTTAACGGATTATCTCAATGTCTCACCATTTGGGCGAAATAATCAAGGGAAAAATATTGCGGGTGTCCAAGCCGCTGCCCAAGGGATTTTTGGTAAGTCTGCTAAAGATTTAACCGTGCCAGAAGCAGCTTTTATTGCTGGATTACCACAAAGTCCAATTGTTTACTCTCCTTATAATGTGGATGGTTCGCTCAAATCAAAAGAGCTACTCTCTTATGGCTTAGCTCGTCAACAAAATGTCCTGTTTAACATGTATCGTGCAGGATATTTGACTCAAAAAGATTACGAAAAATATAGTGCTGTGGATATCTCGCAAGCATTTCTGCCTTCACAACCACAAGATTCTGTAGCACATGGTTATCTTTATAATGTTGTGTACAGTGAAGCCCTTAATCACGTCTATGATTATCTGATTAAGAGGGACAAGGTTTCGGCAACAGAACAAGGAAATGATAGCACCAAGCAAAAATATCGTGAATTAGCCGCGCAAGCCTTACAAACTGGTGGTTATACTATCACAACAACAATTAATCGTGGTGTGTATGATGCCATGCAAAATGCTGTAGCGCAGTACGGCGGTATTTTACAGGACGGTACAGGTGAAGTTCAAGCCGGAAATGTACTCATGGATAATAAAACAGGAGCAGTACTTGGCTTTATTGGTGGTTTAGACTATGCAACCAATCAAAACAATCATGCCTTTGATACGAAGCGTAGTCCAGGTTCTTCGATTAAACCAATCTTAGCTTATGCACCAGCAATTGATTTGGGATTGATTGGGTCAGCAAGTATGCTGAGTAACTATCCAACAAGTTTCTCTGACGGTACTCCAATCTTGCACGTTGGCGAAACAGGAACCGGAATGGTAAGTCTTAATGAAGCTTTAGGCGTGTCATGGAATATCCCTGCGCATTGGACCTATCAAGCCATTCTTGATTCTGGCAATAGCGTGGAAACTTACATGAAGAAGATGGGCTATTATGTGCCAGACTACAGTGTGGAATCTCTTCCACTCGGTGGTGGTATTGAGCCAACTGTGGTGCAACATACCAATGGCTACCAAGCCTTAGCTAATGGCGGGGTTTATGAGCCACACTATGTTGTCCAAAGCATAAAAGACGACTCCGGTAAAGATATCTACGAACATAAGAGTCAAGCAGAGAGAGTCTTTTCACAAGCAACATCAACAATTACTGAGGATCTTTTACGTAATGTTTTGACCTATGATGTCAGTCGTCGTACAACAAACTTTTTACAAGATTTACAAGCCATTAATCCAACGCTTGCAAGTAGCGTGGATTGGACAGGCAAGACAGGTACTTCCAATGATTATGTAGACGGTTGGCTCATGCTTTCAACGCCCAAAGTATCCCTTGGAGGTTGGATTGGTCATGATAATAATACGCCGATGGGCAGCAAGACAGCTGCGGTCAATAATGGTACATATATGGCAAACTTGGTCAATGCAATTGCAGCAGCGGATCCAAATGTGTTTGGTCCTGGTGAAAAGTTCCCAGAACCAAGTAAAGATCCAGATGTAATTCAGAGCACTGTTCTTAAGTCGACCGGTCAAAAACCAGGCACTGTAACCGGAGGGAATCTTAAAAATGTTAAAGTCTCCGGTGAAACAACCACAAGTTATTGGGCTAAAAACGGAGCACCTGTGACACAATTCAAGTTTGGAATTGGTGGTACAGAGGCGAATTATAATGACGCGTGGAACAGAATTTTAGGAACTAGAAAATAGTAAAAAAGAGAGGGTATTCGCTCTCTTTTTTTGCTCTGAGGTAGTTTCTGGGTGAGAGAACTATGTTATAATAAGGACATGAAGAAGCGCCTCTATAAAAACTATATTGACACACCTATTGGTCAAATGATAAGTATCAGTGATGCGCAGTTTCTTCATCGCTTAGGCTTTACAGAGCATAAGAATTTACAGGCGAAGATTGCAAGATTGAATGCTATTATATTGGAACATCCAACTCCGATTTCATGTCAACTTGAAGAAGAGTTGCAAGAGTATTTTGCAAGAAAAAGAAAAAGTTTTAAATTCCCTTTAGCTGTGCAAGGTACAGAGTTTCAGCAAAAAGTCTGGAAAAAAGTTGAAGATATTCCGTTTGGGCAAACAAGAACCTATAAAGAAATCGCACAAGGACTCGCGCATCCGCAAGCCAGTATTGCAGTAGGGGCAGCAAATGCAGCCAACCCCTTTGCAATCGTGATTCCATGTCATCGATTGAAAAAAAGCTCCGGGCAGCTGGCAGGTTATGCTGGAGGACTATGGCGTAAAGAATGGCTGTTGGATTTTGAGGAGAATAATACCTATGTTGAATGAGAATATTTCACTCTCTGTAGAGCGCAATGCTAAGGGGGAGATTACCCAGGTTTTTTTCGATGACCAACATGAAAAGACGACTTACGAAGCACTTAATAAGAACCAGAACTTTATATTGACCACAGGAACAGCATTTCAACGAGCTGTTTGGTTAGAACTTCCCAAAATTCCAGCGGGAACGACTATAAGTTATCAGGAAATGGCTGCGCGTGTCGGAAGTCCTAAAGCACAACAAGCTGTGGGGCAGGCATTAGCACGTAATCCTTTGCCTGTCATTTTACCATGTCATCGTGTCACGCGTAAAGATGGCAGCTTGGGCGGTTTTATGGGTCAAGAAGCAGCAGTAGATATTAAGCAAAAGATACTCAACTATGAAAAAAAGCTTGACATATAGTCAAAGCTTTTTAGCTTTAATCAGCTTTTCTCACGCTTTTAGGTATATAAGGTTGAGGTTTTTCTGAGTTTTTATAATGAAGATAAGTTGGATAAGTGAGGCAGATGACTGAAAGCCCCCAAAGTAAGCCGCCTAAAGTATCCGAAGGATAATGTACCCCAAGAAGTACACGTGAAAACATTGTTAAAAAAATTAACCCCACAGCGACAAAACCAACTAATGTTTTGCTCCATACAGAAGAGAGATAGTGTAAGAGGATAAAAAAGAGACAGCCAAAGAGTACTACAGCAAAAGTTGTATGTCCACTGGCAAAACTTTTTCCTGGCTCATCTGTAAAGGCGGCAACACGATGAATGTCAGGGCGATCACGGCCGATAACTAATTTAATCAAGGTATTTCCCCCCACAGCAATTCCGGCTACAAGAGCTAACCATATTGCTGAAACCTTATCTTTGATAAAAATAATAGCAGCAATAACAAGACCAATTATAGCGCCCATTGTGTCGCCTAGAAATTTAGCAATTACACTTGAAATTTGAACCAAAAATTCATTGTTTTGAAGATGCCAAGCAACTGTCTGTAAATGCGAATCAATGCTTGGAATAGGTGCGTGTGTATAAGAAAGTTTTACAATGGCAGTCAGTGTGATAAAACTTACCAGAGTAAGTAAACCAGTAGTATAGTATAGTTTTTTATTCATAAATTTCCCTAAAATTCATATTTGGTGCTTTATGATTTTACTTTTTCTTTCTGAAATAAAACTGAATGACTAAAAAAAGAGGCTCAGGACCCCTTTTTTTAACTTTTTTATTAGTAGTTTTTAATAGCTGCTACTTTTTCTTGGTTTAGACTCGTAACGATAGCCCGGATAAAGTTTTGCGCTTCTGTGAAATCATCCATGTTGAAGATGGTTTGGTGACTATGGATATAACGGGCACACACACCAATAGTTGTTGAAGGTACGCCTTCGTTTTGCAAGTGTGCTGCACCAGCATCAGTTCCACCTTTTGAGATATAAGCTTGTGTTTTGATACCATTAACTTCTGCTGTATTGAGGAGGAAGTCCTTCATACCAGGCAGCATGATATGACCTGGGTCGTAATAACGAAGAAGCGAGCCTTCGCCAAGACGACCATTGTCGTTTCCAAAAGTATCCGTTGCAGGAGAGCAGTCAACAGCAAAGAAAACTTCAGGTTTAAATTTAGTTGTTGAAACATGGGCACCGCGAAGGCCAACTTCTTCCTGAACATTTGCACCGATAATCAAGGTTACTGGCAATTCTTTGTCTTTAAGGTAGTCCAGAAGTTCTAAGACCATAAGACACCCGTAGCGATTATCCCAAGCTTTACTGATGACATTTTTACCATTAGCAGTTAAAATTGTTTCAGATTCAGGAACGATGACGTCACCTTGACGAATCCCAAATTCTAAAACTTCTTCTTTGCTCATAAAACCACCGTCAAAGATGATATCTTCCACTTGTGGCATAGCAGGTGCGCCCGCTGCTCCACGTAAAAGATGTGGTGGTAGGCCACCAGTCACAACAGGTATTTTTTTACCATCACGTGTGAATAGCGTAAAGCGTTGTGCACTAACAACTAAAGGATTCCAACCACCCAGAGTGACTACACGTAAAGTACCATCTGCCTTAATTGACGACACCATGAAGCCGACTTCATCCATGTGAGCTGCAACCATAACACGAGGCGCATTTTCTGTTTTACTTTCTTTAGTGACAAAGATTCCGCCCAGACCATCAGTTTCAGGTGTGTAGCCGAGGTCCACCATACGGGCACGAAGATAGTCACGCATTGGTGCTTCGTAACCACTTGTTGCTTGAATTTCAGTTATTTCTTTAATTTTGTTAAATAGAGTCATCTCGTCTCCTTTGATTTTTTATACTCCCTTATTGTAGCATTTAAAAGCCGTATATAATAGTATTGTCCTAATGCTATTTAATAACTATAATTTTTAAAGACGGATAAGTTTTAGGGGATTTATAGAAAAGCGGAACTGATCTGAGGGGAAACAGTAATTATAAGTACTAATATACTCAAATTTATGTTAAAATTTTTTATATGAAAAAATATTTGAAAGTTGGTTTAGGGCTGCTGGCTGGTGTAGCAGGTGCGCGAGTGCTCTATCAGAGTTATAAGCACGTTGAAGAAAATTTGCGGGCAGAGGTTATTCAAGCAGTACGTGAAGCTTTTGCTGACCAAGATATTCAAACAGTATGGATCTTTGAGGAGGCAGATCGCGGAGCTATTTATAAAGGTGGCGTGATTGTTGGAGCAAACCAAAACATCAATTTTGAAATTGATGGAGAAACCTTAGAAATTACAGAATTAGGAGAGGAGTATTTATGATTATTCCAAAAAATTATGAGGAACTAGCTGAAATTGTAAAATCAGAAGGTAAACATGTCTTGTTTTTCACTGCAGGATGGTGCCCAGACTGTACTTTTATCAAACCAAAAATGCCAGAATTAGAAGCTGAATTTTCAGACTTTAACTTTGTAGAAGTTGACCGTGACGAATTCATGGACTTGGCTATTGAATGGGGAATCATGGGTATTCCTAGCTTTGTGACACTTGAAAATGGTAAAGAAACAGGACGCTTAGTGAATAAGCTACGTAAAACTAAAGAAGAAGTTAGTGAATTTTTGAAGGGTGTAGATAAATAAAATGATTGCAACGTATAATAAAAATGTTGGTGATGTCCTCATGCTGATTGTGGCAAACAATGAGGGAGCAGAAGTAACTTACGAACGTAAGGCGGATGTTGCGCGTATCTTCCGTGAAGATACAGGACAAACAGTGGGCTGGAACATTTTCGATATAAAAAAAGACTGGCCAGATTTGGCTCAAGGACAGAATGATTTATCTGAGCATCAAGTAACGGAACTTAATGTAAAACTTAAGGCAGCTGGCTTTGACGAGCAACTTACATATGATGGCCAACCTAAATTTGTAGTCGCTGAGATTTTAACGATGGAGGATCATGCAGACAGCGATCATTTACATGTGTGCCAAGTAGAAGTTGGTCTAGATGCACCAGTTCAAATCGTTTGTGGTGCTCCTAATGCCGTTGTTGGTATGAAAACAGTAGCGGCTTTACCTGGTGCAATGATGCCTTCTGGTTCTTTAATCTGGCCAGGCGCTTTGCGTGGCGTACCTTCTTATGGTATGCTGTGCTCGGCACGAGAGCTTGACTTACCAAATGCACCACAAGTTCGTGGTATTATCGAATTGAATACAGATTTAGAAGCTGGATCAGCTTTTGATGCAACAAGCATGTGGCAAGCCTAAATATAAAATAATAAAGACCTTAGTGAAAGCTGAGGTCTTTTTTCGTACAAAAAGTAAGGAGGTGTCAAAATGAATAAAACGTTACTTGTTGGCCGACTCGTTGCAGATCCAGAACTCACTAAAACATCTAATGGGAAAAGCCTATTGAGGATAAATCTCGCTGTCAAACGACGCTATAAAAATGCTTCAGGTGAAAAAGATACAGACTTTGTCGCTTTGGTCTTTTGGGAGAAACAGGCGGAACACTGTACATCCTATGCTAAAAAAGGCGCCCTACTTGCTGTGGAAGGGGAGATACGAACCAGGAATTATGTGGACAAGCAGGAACAAAAGCGCTATGTAACAGAAGTGTTGGTAAAAACTTTTGACCTTTTGGAAAGTCGCGCGACAGTTGCCATGCGACAAGATTCTATAGAAAATAGTGCTCTTAATTTAAAAGAAGATGAATTACCGTTTTAAATTGAAAAAAGCGTTTTCTTTTGATAGGATGAGAACAGGAAAGTGAGGAGGGAAAAATGGTAAAGGCAAAAACGAAAAAAGAGTTGATTTCCTTTTCAGAAGAAAACTGGAAAAAGCTGTGTCATTTGGTTGACACACTACCTTTAGAAGCACAAACGGCAACTTTTGCCTTTGGCCAAGAGAAGGGAAAAGAGACACATTGGGGGCGAGATAAGAATATCCGTGATGTGTATGCCCATCTTTATGAGTGGCAAGTACTTTTACAAAATTTTGTAAAAAGTAATATTTCAGGAAACTTTCAAAGCTTTTTACCCACACCCTATACTTGGAAAAACTATGCGACAATGAATCAAGAAATCTGGGAAAAGCATCAAGCTACTCCTTATGAAGAAATAAAGGAAAAACTTGCTACAAGCCACCTAAGAACTATCCAGTTATTGCAACATTTTTCAGATGAAGAGCTTTATACGAAGCAATATTATCCTTGGACTGCGACAACATCCTTAGCGCAGTATTTTCAGTCATCATTGGCTTCACATTACGAGTGGGCCTTGAAGAAACTCAGGCTTCATAAGAAAACGATTTAAAAAAATAAAAAAAGAAGTTTTTTTCTTGACTAATTTTGACCTTCGCGGTAAAATAAGATATATAAATTAGCACTCCAACTTAAAGAGTGCTAAAATAACATAAATGGAGGAATAACATGTTGAAACCCTTAGCGGATCGCGTTGTATTGCGTATAAAAGAGGAAGAAGAAAAATCTTTAGGTGGGATCGTCTTGGCCTCAGCAGCACAAGAGAAACCACAAGTTGCAGAAGTTGTGGCAGTAGGCCCAGGTAAAACAACTCCTCATGGTACAGTTATTACACCAACAGTGCAAGTTGGTGATGCAGTTCTCTTTGAAAAGTTTGCCGGTACAAATGTAAAATTTGAAGGCGAAGATTTCTTGATTATCAAAGAATCTGAAATTCTTGCGATTGTTTAAGGAAAATAAAGACAGGAGATAATAAAAAAATGGCAAAAGATATTAAATTTTCATCAGATGCTCGTTCAGCAATGGTTCGTGGTATTGATATTTTAGCAGATACAGTAAAAACAACACTTGGTCCTAAAGGTCGCAATGTTGTTCTGGAAAAATCATATGGTAGTCCACTTATCACGAATGATGGTGTAACCATCGCAAAAGAAATTGAATTAGAAGATCACTTTGAAAATATGGGGGCAAAATTAGTCAGTGAAGTGGCCTCAAAAACAAATGATGTTGCGGGTGATGGTACTACAACAGCGACTGTTTTAACACAAGCGATTGTTCGTGAAGGTTTGAAGAACGTAACTGCTGGAGCTAATCCAGTGGGCATTCGTCGTGGTATTGA
This sequence comes from Lactococcus sp. bn62, assembly GCF_029492705.2. Lineage (NCBI taxonomy): Bacteria > Bacillati > Bacillota > Bacilli > Lactobacillales > Streptococcaceae > Lactococcus > Lactococcus sp. bn62. The sequence continues at coordinate 361,471 of NZ_CP120417.1, forward strand.
GTTAGCAACTGAAACAGCAGTAAAAGCACTCAAGGAATTATCTATTCCAGTATCTGGTAAAGAAGCTATTGCACAAGTTGCCTCTGTTTCTTCTCGTTCAGAAAAGGTTGGAGAGTATATCTCAAATGCCATGGAAAAAGTTGGTAACGATGGTGTTATTACTATTGAAGAATCAAAAGGTATGCAAACTGAACTTGAAGTTGTAGAAGGTATGCAGTTTGACCGTGGTTACTTGTCACAATATATGGTGACAGACAATGAAAAAATGGTGGCCAACCTTGATAACCCATATATCTTGATCACAGATAAGAAGATTTCAAATATTCAAGAAATTTTACCATTACTTGAACAAATCTTGAAAACAAATCGTCCTTTACTTATTGTGGCAGATGATGTTGATGGTGAAGCATTACCAACCCTCGTGTTGAACAAAATCCGTGGTACTTTCAATGTTGTAGCGGTTAAGGCTCCAGGCTTTGGCGACCGCCGCAAGGCCCAACTTGAAGACTTAGCAATCCTCACAGGCGGTACAGTAATTACGGAAGAGCTTGGTTTAGAACTTAAAGATGCAAGCTTAGATGCACTTGGTCAAGCCAATAAAGTAACTGTTGATAAAGAACATACGACAATCGTTGAAGGTGCCGGTTCAGCAGATGCTATTGCTACTCGTGTAGCAACAATTAAAGCTCAAGTTGAACAAACTACTTCAGAATTTGATCGTGAAAAACTTCAAGAACGTTTAGCTAAACTTTCTGGTGGAGTCGCTGTGATTAAAGTCGGCGCCGCTACAGAAACTGAACTTAAAGCGCAAAAACTTTTGATTGAAGACGCACTTAATGCAACACGCGCAGCCGTTGAAGAAGGTATCGTTGCTGGTGGAGGTACTGCCCTTGTTACAGTTATCTCTGCCCTCGACAGTCTTGAAGAAGAAGGGGACGTGCAAACAGGTATCACAATTGTACGTCGCGCATTAGAAGAACCAGTACGTCAAATCGCGGCTAATGCAGGTTACGAAGGTTCAATCATTATTGATAAACTTAAATCAGCAGAAAAAGGTATTGGTTTCAATGCCGCAACTGGTGAATGGGTTGAAATGATTGAGACAGGTATTGTGGATCCGGCTAAAGTAACACGTTCAGCCCTCCAAAATGCGGCCTCAGTAGCAGGACTTATCTTGACGACTGAAGCAGTCGTTGCTGATAAACCAGAACCAGCTGCACCAGCAGCTCCAGCTATGGATCCATCAATGATGGGTGGCATGATGTAGAATTGCAAAAGAATCCTTGATATTAAAGGGTTCTTTTTCTATTTTTAGGTATAAAATATATAAAATGGGCAAAAGGTGGGCAATAATTTAAAATAAATTATCAAGAGCAGCTGTTATCTGCTCTTTTGATTTCTTAGTAACGTGGTTATAGATTGATAATGTTGTATTTGCATCAGCGTGTCCCACACGTTCCATTATTGCCTTTAGTGGTATATTTGATTCTGCTAGAATAGATACGTGTGTATGTCTAAATATGTGGCTAGTGATATTTTTTTCTAAACCAATTTTATTCCCCGCTCTTTTTATGACAGGATTAAAAGCATGGATAGAAAGAGGATTTCCAAATCGTGATAAGAATATATAATCTTCTGGTTCGGTTGTAAACTTTAGTGAATTTATTTTTTGTAACTCTAAAAGAATCTCAATTGCTTTATGGGGTAAGACTATAATTCTTTCAGAACTTTCATTTTTTGTTGAAGTTTTTATGGCTTTATCCATTGTTGTTAAAGTATAATCCAGTGTTCCTTCTACACTAATTGATTTTCCATCAAAGTTCTTCCACTGAAGTGCTTGTAATTCACCATATCTTAGACCTGTCAAAACTAGAAACTCTGAAATCATTCCATGAAGTTTGTTGGAATTTTTAGAGTATAGAGCAGCAAGTAATAATTCCACCTCATCTTTTTCTAAATATTTTTCACTTAATTTCTTTTTATTTTTTCGTTCAGTTTCTCTTTTAGGTATTACTTTGGTTTTAGATACAGGGTTTTGTTCTATATATCCTTTATCAACTGCAAAATTAAACATTGCAGAAATTGTTGTTCTTGTTTGTTTTGTATAATTTAGAGAATAGTCTCCAAAAGTATACATATTGTCTATTACTTTCATGATAAGTTCAGAAGTGATATTTTTTATAAGTATATCCTTTGTGATAATAGGAAATACATGTTTATCTAAATAGAATGGAACTTTAATCCAGCTGCTTCTTTTATTTTGAACTTTATAGTAACGAAACCATTCTGTGTAAAGCTCACCAAAGTTTATATTTTTTTGATTAGGATCAGTTACTAATTTATTATTGATTTTGTTCAATAGTACTTTCTGGGACTTCTTGATTACCTGAGGAGTATTTTTTTCAATTACTATTGAACTTGTGCGTGTTTTTCCTGTGTATGGATCTTTATATCTCTCACGCAGATTAAACTTTCCGTCTTTCCTAGCTTCTACCCACATTTGATTTCTACTCCTTTTTCTAGTAAAATAGAGTATAAGAAAACTTCACGAAAACCGTGTCGTTTCTATACTTATTTCATATAAAGTCGCCCCTCGTCGCCAAACTTGGGCGGCTTTTTTGTTTATTCCAAACCTGATTGCATTTTATTTGAGAGTAACCAAGATCCATCAGCCTGTTTCGTAAACGTTAAACTTACAGATTTGTAATCTTTTGCTCCCATGTTATCCCATGAAACGCTTCTAATTGTATAGTCTCCAGAAGTAGATTCTGTTGAATTAGAAGGTTTACCGTATTTTGCTTCTAAAGTATCATAATTTGATCCGCCAGCACCTGTCATTGTATCTCCAGTAACAAGGGCATCATAATCAGATTTACTCCATTTGAACTTATCTTCAGCTTCTTTTTGAGAGCTTGACATAGAAGTGCTTACAGCTTTGCTAGCACCATCAATTGCACTAGAATACATAGCTTGAGTTGCTAAAACGATAACAATAGCTAGAACTGAAATAACTACCCCAACAATACTCAAAGTTTTTTTGTTTTTTCGGTTAACTATAATTGCTATCACTCCCAAAATAATAGCAACTACGGCTAGAACTGCAGCAAAGTTATTAACAATTGGTACCCATGAAAGTACAAGAGCTAGAATTCCAATAATAAGTGCAATAATAGGCAATGCCTTTTTTTCCTTATTTTCCATTAAAAAATTTCTCCTTACCCTTTTAACGTGGTTAGCGCACGTAGTTTATTTCAAAAAGACTACCAACCCCAGAATCTAAAACGAGGATAGACACCATAATTCTCACCGACATAATCTTCTATTTCTTCTTTAGCAATATCATAATAGGTATCATAGTCGAGTGATAAGCGTTCACATAATCTAGAAGCTGTCGCATATTCTAAGCAGTTTTCATTTTCTTCTACAAATCTTGGAACCTCTTCACGAATTATTGCGCTATTAGCTATAAATTCATTCTTAGAGTGCTTGGATGAGAAATTTAATTCTAGTATCTGTGCACCTTCTGAAATATGTGTTGTCTCATGAATTTTTGTATATCTAGTTTCGTGAGAATTCATGCCTAATCTAACAATGATTGCGCCGTTAGGGAATTCATTACATTTTGGTATGTAACTACCTCGCTCGAAATAATCAACTGGTGCCCAAATAATAGGGATGTTATTTTCTATAAGATATTCATCAATATCTAATCCATTATCTCCCATAGAAGCTCCTTATTTATCTTGATTTTCCGCTTTTACTGATTGAAGATACATATTAACTAAGTCAGCCATTGCTTTATAGTTTTCTTCAGTTAATGGCTTGCCGGAGTAGTTTTCAGTGCTTTTTATAGATTGTTTTAAGCTATCAGAGAAGCCATAAGCATTCATTATTTCATCCAACTCATCCCCAGGGATGTCTTCACGACCTAATAGATAGTCAACTGAAACGTGGAAATAATCGGCAACTTTTGCTAAGTCACTCGCTTTAGGGTTTGATGTTTTCCAGCGATAGAAAAGATTGTCGCTAAATTTCAAATCAGCAGACACTGCAGGAAGAGACTTTCCTCTTTTTTCTGCGAGTTCTTTTATCCTATCAAAGGTAGTCATATCAGGCATTATATAGGTCTCCTAGAATATTTTTTTACAAAAACGTAGTCTAACTCTTGACAAGAACTACAAAAACGTATATAATGATTCTTGTAAGATAAAAAGTTAGAAAAAACGTTAGAAAAATAACTTAACAACAAACACTACAAACACGCTTCCCGGCAGTTTAAAATGTTTTAATTAAGGCTTTTCTCTATGCTTATATTCTATACGAAATGTAGTTAGCTGTCAAGTGCTAACTACAAATAATCTAACTTTTCATCTAACCTTAGAAAATAAAACGCCATTAGGCAGAAAGGATAAAGATGTCAGAAGTAGAACAAAGCTATGATTCACAACGACTGAAGATTGTTGAATTCATGGAGACGCAAGGCAAAAGTAACAAGGATGTGATTTGGGCTTATGAAAATATTAAAAATCCCCCTTATAAGTTTGCAGCAACAGATATTAGCGCAGTATTGAACGGAAAAAGAAAATATACTCAATCAATTAAATGGTTTATTGCATTCTTGATTGAATATTGGGACATCAAGTAGGAGGTGGCTAATGGATAAATCTATCAATTTAGTCAAAGTAAACTCACTATATGAAATAGAGAGCCCTTATGCTGATGATGAATCTATCACACGCTATTACAATCCGTTTGTAACAAAGAAAGACTGGTCAAGAGCATACAGAGCCACACAGGATAAGCTTAGAGAATTTGAGGACTTCACTCATGGAGAATTTAATAGATTCTTGAGAGGACGTGCCACAAATTTAAAAGCATTTGATGCCTGGTTAGTATGGAAAAAGCAAACTAGAGGAATTGCACGTCCACCAAAATTTGAATTTAAAGAAAATGCCGAGGTAAGAGAATGAATCAATTAATTAACATCACACAAAACGAAAACAATGATCAAGTAGTAAGCGCACGAGAATTATATAAAGTTCTTGGAGTAAAAACAAGATTTGCTGAGTGGTGGACTCAAAATTCAAAATTACTTGTGGAACATGAAGATTTTGAGGGTGTAGTTACAACTGCACCCTATAATCCAAAATTTCCAGATAAGGTTCAGCAACTCCAAGATTATGCGGTAACTGCAGACAATGCAAAACATTTAGCAATGCAAAGCCAAACTAAAAAGAGCCGTGAAATTCGTGATTATTTTATCCAAGTTGAAAAAGAATACAAACAACAGCTTTTACCGCAAACTCCTGAACAACAAATTGCATTACTCGCTCAAGGAAACGTGAACTTGAATAAAAAAGTCGAACAAATCGAAAATTCAGTTCTTGATTTAACCAACCGTTTTGGACTTCCTTCAAATAAAGCGAAGGTGTTGCAGAAGAAAGTAGCAAGTAAAGTTTATATGTTTACTGGTGGTAAAGCTTCAAATGCACATAAGAAAATCGGTAGTAAAGTTTTCCGTGAGTTCTACAAAGATTTGAATAATCGATTTGATGTTGTGAAATATAGTGATATTCCACTTAGTCGCTATGACGAAGCGTTAGAATATCTTGAAATGTGGCAACCAGCATTTAATACAACATTGGAAATTCGTTCGTTAAACTCACAAACAAGTTTTGAATTTGAACCAGCTTAAGAAATGGAGAATAAAAATGCCAGAATATGACACTTTTTATACAACTGATGGGAAAGAAGTCTGCATAAACAATGTAAATAAAACTTGGACAGTATATAGACCAGAATTTACGTTTCCTAAGACGTTTTATAAACTAAGCGATTACCTTCGCTACATGACAAAATAAAAAGCTTCTAGTGGCAACTAGAAGGAGAGGAGGAATTTATGAGTATCAACTATGAGGAATTCGAAAAAATAGTAATAGAAACAGATGAAAAAAATCCTGTAACTATTGCCGTGCTAACTGCGGATACAGTTGAAACAGGACAAGGTTATAGGATTAGAATTACGCCAAAAACTAAAAATTAGCCTTTCGGTGGGAATGGATCGTTACCATAGCTATTACGTTCACGAATTTGTCCATTACGGCCATGAATAAACATTTCTGAGTTTTGATTTTTAGCAATTTGAGTTGCTTTATTGATAGCTTCAGCTTGGGTACCAAAGTTTGCTGTAGCACGTGTATTTCCAGCTCCTTTGACATTCCAGCCACCATTTCCATCAGAAACAACATGTTGATTTTTTCCGGACATATAATCTCCTTCCTATTTTATATTTATGAATAAACTTACCAACCACGGCTTGTCATTCATAAATATATTGTAACAAAAATCACTATGTTTAGTCAAATGGATATTACTACATATAGTGCTGGAAACCCATAAATCAAGAAAGGTCAATACAACATATAGTGGTATGTGGAATAAAATAGAAAAAATAATGCAAGAGAAAAATATCTCTACTTATCGTTTGTCAAAAATGACAGGAATATCAAAACAGTATTTTTCACAAATGAAGTTGAAACAGACTGAAAATCCTTCATTTGAAACGGTATGCAAAATAGCGGATGCTCTGGACGTTGATATCAATGTGTTCAGAGAAAAATAAAAAAGCTCACTTTGCAGAGTGAGCTGAGTAGAAACTTTGCGAGATTCTACTCTAATTATAACAAAAATTGGAGGAATTAAAAATGGATAAATTACAATACTGTAATTTCATCGCTACACTTCGCAGAGAACGTGAAGAAGTAATGATAAAAGTTACAGATACCAAATATGATCTAGCGACACGTGATTTTGACGATGAAGAAAGAAAAATACTTGAAAAAATTGTTCAGTATCAAGATTGGACTGCTAATGAAATGCTAAAACGTGCAGCCTATACTGCTAAAAAATATAGAAAAGAGGGACTTTTGGATGAATAATGAATTACCTCGTTTTAGTTTCTCTGATATACGAACTTTTCAAGAGTGTCCTTTTCAACTAAGAGAGCGTAAAGCTAAACGTTTTGTAGAAGAACCAACAGAAGCATTATTAGTTGGCTCATATGCTCACGCCATGTTAGAAGGGCAAGATAGTGCAAATAAGTTTATTACTGAAAATATGATGCACATGCTAGGTAATATTGGCAAAAAGAACGAATCTATTAAAAAAGTATACCGGGATATCGTTTTAGTAGTAGATCAAGTAAAAAAATCAAGTGTCTATCAGGAGCTTAATTTAGAGGAATGTAAGCAAGAGCTTTATTTAAGAGCAGCATATCAAGATTTTGTCATCAGTGGTCGTTTGGACGTCGTGAAATTTGATCATGAAAATAAAGTGATTGAAATTATAGATTGGAAAACCGCTGCTGATTTTGAAGATAAATTTGACAAGAATTTAAGAGCGTATCTGGATTGGTACTCTCATTACAGAGAGCAACTTGCACTTTACGCTTGGCTGATTTCTGAGAACTACGAAGAATACGCTTTGGCTGGCTATACAATAACAGGACGTATTGTCGGTTTTACAAAGAAGCTTCCAGTAAATATAAAATCAGTGACAATGAATTTTGGAAAACTTTCTGAAGTAGAAGATAAGGTGCTAGTCCAGACGGTACTTGCTGAATTGGATAATATTGCCCATAGCATAGATCATGAGGCTATGGATGGATATTATTGTCACAACTGTGCATGTTGTGTTCAGAATAAAAAATATGAAGAATTGGAGATTGAAACATGGTAATGCAGATAAAACCAGCAGGTACAAGAAGTCCTAAATTAAATAGAATACTCATTTCTGGGGGAGGAGGTTCAGGTAAAACCACGCTTGCTGCAAAATTTGCGAGCGTTCCAGAACGGGCCTTATTCATTAGTACAGATGGCAATGCTAATCGACAAGGGTATCGGGCCATTGATTTTGAATTTCCGACGAATGCAGAGCAAATCATTACAAACTTTATCCAAGCTTTAAATATTGCTGAACAGGACTCTGCGAATTGGGATGTGTTGGTTATTGATTTAATTGAAGATTTTGACGAACGAGCCCAGACACTTCTGAGGAAAGAAATAGGCTCTAGACAAGCTATGCGTGCATGGGGAAAGATTAACGCACTTTATAAAGATATGCAAAGCTTGCTCATGAGCAAATTCAGAGACAAAACAATTGTCTTGTTAAGCCGAGATGTTGAAGAGATTGATCAAAAGAGCGGAGAAATTACAGGTTATAAGCCAGCCTTACGCAAAGCGCTTAAGAATCTTGTTTTAAAAGACCAAGATGTTGAGATTAGAGCTTACTTTGATAAGGATAATAGACGACGATTTGATATCTCTAACTTAAGGTATGACGAAATGCGTCCAACTTTACAGCAAATCATTAATAAACCAGTGGAACTTCCTCATTCTCAAGTTTCAAATAAAAATGAAGAAGATACTAACAAAAAAATTCAAGATCAGTATGAGCGAGCAATAAATGCTGCAACTTCCAAAGGAGCGACTGATAAGGATATTGAGTACTGGGAGAATATGGATCGAGCAGAAGCGGTTTTGTCTATAGTTGATTGGCTTAAAATACAGGAGTCAGCAAAACAACATACAGATATCCAAGATGGAGCTGTTGAAGAACTTTTCCCGTTAGAAAAAGGATAAAAATATGTGCTCGGAACCACGTTAAAAGCATCGTAGATTCATTTGTTCAGTAATAGACGGTAATAACAGAAAATCGTATTTTGTCATTGAAACACGTTAGAAAGTCATAGTTTTATCTGAATATTAAATGGATCAGCATCACACAATAGGCTTTGTGCAGGAAGGACATGTAAGTACCTAACGCTATGTGCTCACGTAGACCCAGCGTTAACCTATTGTTTTTGGAGATATAAAATGAAACAAAGTATAAAACGAAAACGTGCGGGAGATAATTTTACAATCTTGAATAATGAGTTTCTACGTGATGATAATTTATCACTAAAAGCAAAAGGTTTGCTCGCGTATATTCTCAGTTTGCCAGATGATTGGAAAATATATTTTGAAGAAATAGCTAATCACCATAAGGATGGGGAAGGGATAGTAAAGAAATCTTGGAAAGAACTTGAAGTAAATGGATATGCTCGAACATCAAGGCTAATTGATCCAGAGAGCAAAAGGGTAAAAGAATGGTTCAAAGAAGCATCAGATTTTAAAAATCCAGAATGGCAGAACCCACAAGGTGGAAAAGCCACATCTGGAAAACCCACAAGGTGGGAAAGCCAGAATGTGGAAAATGACCCCCTACTAAAGACTAATACACCAAACACTAATAAACCAATTACTGATAAACAAATAAAATCATCATCAAAATCTGAGCTTATTTCATTCTGGGAAGAAAACTTTGGTTTAGGTTCGCTGAATGGATATACATTGCAGCGATTTGATGATTGGCTTGAAGACCACTCTGAAGAAATGGTAATCAAAGCAGCAGCAATAGCAGTAGAAAATAATGAACGTACGATTCGCTATGTTAATGGCATATTAAAAAACTGGGAAAATAAAGGAATTAAAAACTTAGCTGACCTTGAAAATCATGAATCTAAACGAAAGAATTCTAAATTCAAAACACAGGTTTCTAAGCAACTTCCTAAAAATACGAAAAAAATCCCTGAATGGTCGGATGAAGCCAAACTTATTAAAGCAGGTATTGATACAACAGGCATGAGTCAAAATGAAATGTATCATCTTGTACGAGAGAAAGGATTAGCTAATGGATGAAGAAATGGTTAGTTTTTCAGAAGTACTCAGAGATTACTATCTGGAGCGAGCTAGTCGAGTGTGTTCTGGAGTTACTGTTGATCATTACGACCGTTGGAAAAATTGGTCAAGAAAGAATAATTTGCCAATGGATCCAATTAAATTTATCAGTGATTTGACAAAGTTAACTCGTGATGAAGTAACAAATCGTTTGTTCCCATGGCACATGGAAATAATAAACGGAAAAAAGGTGCGAGTTGATGATCAATTTGAAAAAATAATTTTGATTTGATTCCAGCAGCGCCACTTAAAAATTAAAAAAGAAAAGGAAACAAAATGAAAGCAAATAAAAAAATCACAGGCGAATTTACATTATCTGAACTTGGAGCAGTGCAACCTTTCCAAGGGTGGCTAAATGAAATGAATTTTGATTATGCCAAAAAAGGTATGACATACAAAATCGCAAACCTTACAGATGAACTTTTTGACAATATCTTGATTCAAGCTTCCGAATTTGATGCACAAGCAAATGATCAGATGGATTTGTTTGAGCAGTCAGAGCGAAAGGATGTAACAGAAGAAAAAGAAGAGTTACCAGACCCAAATACAATTGATGGAGATTTTGAGGAAGTATAATCATGAAATTTATCTTTAACTTATATCGAGCAAGCAGCAAATCTAAAGTTGTTTCCAAACAAGATAAACTAATTTTGAATTCAAATGATCGCATGCATTTTCATCAGAAAGCAAAAATAGTTGAACAATTGAAGTTGAGAGCACAAAATGCGGTTGTAAAATCAGCAGTTGGAATTTATGACCATAAATGGAGATTAGTTCAGCCAATATTTACTCCAGATAATATTTGTGGTGTGACCCTTACAGTATATACACCAACTAAGCGCAGAAGTGATCCAGATAACTTACAGCCAACTTTGAAAGCTCTCATGGATGGTTTTACTGAATCTAGACTTTGGACAGATGATAATCACGAAGTTGTGAAGTTCACAAAATATCAGTTTGGCGGCCTATCTGGTCACAATGGTTACCGATTAGAAGTTGATGTTGAGGAATTATAGGGACACATGCCAAAAAATCGGACCAAATTCGCCTTGTTATATTATTTTGGATAGATTATATGTTTATAACTAAAAACACAGCACAGGGCGAAATATGGGCATATATGAAAGGCTAAAAATGAAATTTGAATATAAAGGAAAAAATATTTTTCCTATTATTAAAATAAAGCCAGTATCCTTTAAGCAACTGCAACATAAATACCCAGTATTTGAATTATACGTTCAGAAAGTGTATGACGTTGATCGGCTTAAAGTCACTACTAAGAAAATCAAGGACGGAACTTTTCAAATTTTAGATGGATATGAAGAGCTGACTGGGGGATTAATTTTAGAAAATGAGGAAAATAAATGACACTAGATAAAATTTTGATTTTCGTGTTAACACTAAATCTAATATTAAAAGATGCAACCGAGAAACAATGGACGGTTTGGTTATGGGTAGCAGTGTTTGTTTTACAAGTGCTGGCTGTAATTTCAAAATATTTGTAGGAGGATAAATGATGGGAATTAAAGTTACAGCTGTGGCACTTAACAATGAAGACATGAGAGCAGAAGTTTCTGCAAGTCTAAAGCTAGAGATAATCCATAAGCTTACAAGTGGATTTGTGGACTGGAATAATTGTGAACATGAAGAATTTAACACAGGCTATATGAATTGCTTAATTGATACAGTTCATGTTTTATCTGAAGGGGAGAATCAGGATGAAGAAATACATCGTTAAAGTACCGCACAAGCCAGGATTGCACAGCTATTACACAGTGAGCACCAAGGAAGAAGCAGAACATATTGCTAAACAGTGTATAAATGCTGAGATTATAGAGGAGAAACAAGATGTGTAATTGTTATTCGTATAACGCAGATTGCGGCAAAGACAAAGCAATCGAATTAAAAGCCCCGCATACTGACAAAAGTGTGTCTGTTGATGCATGCATAGCTCCAGTTATTCAACATTTATGGGATAACGATATTTGGACTGAAAACTCGTGTTGTGGCCATATCGGTGCTGATAATCGACCAGAATATTGGGGAGGTGCAGGACCAAGTATTGTGCTTGGTCCTGGTGTTGATAATTATTCTCGTGTTCGAGAATTAATTGCAGAAGTGGATGATAGACAGTTCAGGATGTCGCAGTGGAAACGTGTGATTGTGTAGGAGGCTCAGGATGAAGAAGTTTGAAGAAGAAGTAAAAAGACCAAGCAACGCAGGAATTGACCCATTTTCTAAACGTGATGTATCGTTTGAAAAATTGTCAAGTAAGTTTACCAAAGGCGCACAAACGCTGAAAGAGTGGAAAGAGTACGCTTTTAAAGCTGAGGACAAAATTAGGGAATTAGAATCACAGCTCAAAAAGCAGCAGCCAGAGATTCCAGAAGTTCCGCAGTTTGTTGCTGATTGGCATGAGGAAAATAAAGGCAGTTTAGATTATATGATTTTTGAGACATGTAGAGATCTAACGGATGAATCTACAGATGAGTTTGAAAATTGGTTCGGCTATGACGAAAATAAAGCTATCACAACATTAGTTCACATGAAAAACGGCTACACAGTCAAGGAGAAGCGGTTTTATCTGAAGCATAAATCGGTATTGATTTTTGATCCTGATAGTGATGACTCAGACGTTGAAGAATTGTATTTAGGTGCTGGTGGTAATTTCGTGCCTTATAAACATCTCGCCAAAATTTTCACTCAGCAAGAAATCGACAGCATGGAAACTGGAAGCTATGAGCAGATTGAGGTGGCGGAATGAGCGAGAAAAAATATGAAGTTGAATTTTTAAATAATGATGATGGCAGATTTTTACTTTTTGGAGGAGTAGCCAATTATCATGAATGTTTTATAGAACAGGAAGAAAACAACGAAGGATATTGGCAACAATATTTCACTGAACAAGAAATCAAGTCAATTGATGAGCGTTACTGGCAGTTTGCTGTTTCTGTGGAGGAGAAGTAATGGAATTGAAAAATGCAGTTGTTACTGGAGACATTATTTTAAAACTTTCAAAAGCTGAAAATCTTGAATTGCGGAGAGTTTTAAACTCTTGCAAGAAAGAGGAAAGTGCCGAAATAAAGCTTAATTCTGGTAACTGGTTCATGCCAAGTGTTTTAGAAAGGGTGAGCGAATGAAATATTACGTAAAAGTGATATTAAATAATGGCTTAATTAGTCAGGATATAGACGTTTTTTCCACGCTAGAAGAAGCTAAACAGTTCAAACACCTTACTGAAAAATCAGGGAGCCAAGCAACCATATATAAAATTGAGCTTGTGCCTGTGGAGGTGTGAGTGATGGGATATGAATTGGAGCTAGATGATTTGGCCCAAAGCCTTGCAGAGGGTGGAATTAATATCAACGATTTAAACTTAATTGAGGTGGAAGAATGAATAAGTATTATGTTTGTTTAATCAGTCTTATTGATAATGAAGCAGTTTCTCATTATCTCTGGAAGGACCTTAGATTTTATCCAGGATTTGAAAAACCTGAGTATTCATTCACCATGGAACAAATTAGAAAAATTGGGAATGGTGCATTAATCGCTAACAAGCTTGTAATGCTTGTGCCTGTGGAGGACGGAGAATGAAAAGACAATTTGTAAAACTAAATAAAAATGCGAGTATTCCAGAACGAGCGACAAAACACAGCGCAGGTTATGATATTTCAGCAAGCGAAACAGTTACGATTCAACCTGATGAAATAAAAATGGTAAGTACAGGTCTAGCTGTTCAACTCGGACATGACGAAGTACTGAAATTATATGACCGCTCAAGCAATCCAGTTAAGCGTGGCATTGCATTGATTAATTCAGTAGGAATTATCGATTCAGATTATTATCCTAATGAATTCAAAGGCTTGTTTATGAATATCTCAAAAGAGCCTGTAACCATTTCTAAAGGTCAACGAATTATGCAAGGGGTATTTGTCAAATACCTTACAACAGACGATGATAATGCAAACGGAAAGCGTACGGGTGGATTTGGTAGCACTGGGGAGGCGTGAGAATGAGTGATTTTAACCAAGATATAGAAAACCTGCTCAATGCTTATGACAGCAACTGGGATGATTATTTAATATTACGAGAACAGTTTATCGAAAAATACAGCCTTTCGGTTGAAAAACTCCAAGAACAGCTTAACACTGCGAAAAAGCATATCGAGCATGCTATTGGAACGATTAAACATGATGGACATTTAGGAACCATTCAAACAGACTGGATTTTGCCTTATTTAGAAAAAACACTCGCAGCGATTGGAGGGGATGATGGACAATAAAAGAATTTCTGAAATCATTGACGAAGAAATGATAAAGCAAGATGCAAACAGATATCGTGATATGAGGAAAATTCTCACGATTCCGAAAAGCATTGCGGATGAGTTGGATGATATTTTTAATGGATTCGTCAAAGAGAGACATAGTCGTAGTATTTGGAATTTGTTATGGCGAGCAGAGGAAATAGAAGATGAAATTGGAATGCAGTTAGAGAAATTACTACCAGATGAAAACCAAGTTAATATCGCTATTGCCTACCTCGCAGGCAAAGCCCTCGGAGTTGACTTAGTGAAAGTGGTGGAGGGATGACAGCGGAGGAAATCGTGCAGAACTACCAAATTAAGTTGATGAAAATTATATTCAAAGAAATTGATAGCCTGATGACAAAAAAAGAAAATGCGGATATTAACGCACATAAACTTGCTGAAAATGGGAACTCTGTCAGAACATCGGCGTATTGGAAATCAGTAGGGAATGCAGAGTTTTACATTAAAGAGATTTACCAAAAATTGAGTGCTTTAGCAGAAATGGATAGACTTTTCCGCTGGTCGGAACGTCTGCACCAAGAACAATTAAAATTTATAGAAAAGTATCCAAGAGTTATGGATAAATACCGACAATATAATTAAGGAGGACAAAATGAAAGTATATGTTTTAACCGCAGATACATATGATGATAATTGGGGTTCATCGATAGTACTTTTCGGAGTATTCTCAACCGAAGGAAAAGCTCATAAGCAAGCCAATGAAATGGAATTGGATTGTTATGACATCTCTCCTATGAATATTGATGAAAATGAAGAACCAAGCTACTTAGGAGGATATATTGAATGACCGACAAACTAATATCGCTGGTCAATGACTGGTGGGGAGGGATTGAATGAAACAAGAATTAGGATATACACAGTATAAATTTAATTATATTACTGATTATGCAAAACAAATTGATGAATCAGCAACACGCATGGAATTTATCTGGCAGAATAGAGATTCATTTAAAGACAATGTTGATGTTTCAATAGCTCTTGAGAATGCTCTCAAAAACATTGAGCGTCAGATTGAAGAATTTAAAGGATATCTGAAACCCTTTGATAAGGAGGACAACCAATGAAACTTTTGTGTAAGCTGTTCGGGCATAAGTGGATTTACTATGATCTACACAAACGCTGCAAATGGTGTGATAAAAGAATTTGGTTTATTAGAGACATTGAATTAATAAAAGGACTCAAAAAAACTCAAGAAGCATTCAGAGCATTCGGTATATCATGCAAAGAATTATCTTTCAACCGCTCAGACCTTGACGAGTCAAAGAACGTGTTCGGGGAGGAAAAACAATGAATTTACTAGATTATGTATTTTTTACGCTTGTAGCTTTAATAGGTGGCGCACTCATGAAGCTGGCTTTAGATCTACTTGTAGCTAAAAAAATTGAAGATATTCAAAATATCAATGCTACTGATGAAATTTACAAGAATTTGCATAAAGAAGTTTATAGAATTGTCAAAGGTAAAACTTTAGGGGGTGAAACAAAATATTTTGTAGAAAAAAAGGATGGTAATAAATGGATGGCTTTTGAAGGTCTAGGCAAAGAAACAATCGATGAAGCAAGAGAATTGAAAGACTGGCTGATTACCGAGGATGAACACAAAATAAATAACACAGTTTTAGAAAAGAAAGTAATAGAATGACAGAAGCTGAAAAATGGCTTGATAAACACATGGATTGAGGTGGAGATGAAAAAAGTTTATAAGATACTAATTGCCCTAATAGTAGTTGTTGTAGGATTTGGATTATCTCTAGCAACCTATCATCTCTTTGGGTACGACAAGGTAATGAGCTTTTGGCAGTATATCTTGCTTCGTAATAATTAATAGCTGAGCTAGGAACTCGCTAAACTCAACTGGAGGAGAAAAAATGTCACAAGAAATTGCTGTTGATTTTTCAGAACAAATCGCTAAAACACAAACTAAAATTGATAGGCTTCAAAAATTGATTCATCATGTTAGAAATCAAAATATTGTTTTAGATGATTTTAAAAATAATCATATACCTAGGGATACAAAATTTGAATTAAACTTGGGAGGAGTTTTAAAATGTTCCGTTAAGATTAATGTAGGAACGCTCATCCCTTTGTTGGAACAAAATATTGAAGATAATACAGCTCTTATTAATGAGTTAGCAAAAGAACTTGGAATTGATATTAACTAAACAAAAAAGCCCACTGCAATGGGCTTCGGCAACTGAATTTCTAACTTAATTATACCACAAAAGGAGAATTTGATGAATGGCAGATAAGTTAGATAGAATTATTGGAGATTACGTAAATGGCAGACTAGATGCTAAGTTAAAATCTATTGAGAGTAGGTATCTTTACCGACAAAAAGTAGATAATTTAGGAATACGCACAGCTTATTCTGGCGGTTCTGAGCCTTTAAGTAATGTCTTAAATAAAGAAGCATTGGAAAATGATGAAGAGTTAATCAGATTAAAAGAGCTGATAAGGCAAATAAATATCTGGTATCTACCATTAATTGAGGTAGAGAAGGAAGTAATCAAATTAAAATGTGAAGGTTACAATGGTCGATACTGGTATCAAGTGATGCAAGAATTAGATGACAGAGGGTTTGATATAGCGCAGAAAAAAGCAAAAGGTGCTTACTATAAATTTAGAAATGATATTCATCCCTTTGTTATTCACTTGATTTGAGGGGACAAAATTGACAAAAAAAGACTAGAAATTGGCAAAAAAAGGAACTTCAATCTCAATTTTCGGTGCTATACTTGTATTATGAACAATTGAGCAGAACGCTATCATGGTTAGTCTCGATGAATCAAAAAGTGCGAGATTGTTTGTAGTTAGTGGCTACTTTATGTAGCGAGACGTCGAAGGACGATAAAAACTTGACTGGTGCTGATATAAACGTGCGAACAAGCGGGCACGTGGGGAGAAGTTAAATGGATAACCCTGTACGTAATGAGAATATCATAGCAAGCCGGTTTGGGAGCTTAGCTCAGTTGGTAGAGCAGTAGATTGAAGATCTATGTGTCTCAGGTTCAATTCCTGAAGTTCCCATTGCCTTAAATGGCGCAAAGAGATTAGGTACGTTGTCTGTAACGCGGCTCCTAATCGAACCCGTGCAGGGTGCAAGCACAAAAAGGTGGAAAACAGACAACTGCATGAGCTTTGCAAGGCAATGCAGAATGGTCACTGGTTAAATGGAACGGCTGACTTTGATTAGCCGAGGGGAGTTCGAGTCTTCTCACCAGTATAGCAGGTACTTACAGGGAGTGCCTGACTCTAGAAAATACTTATAAACACTATCCTGTTAAGGCTGTCAGAAATGGCGGCTTTTTATATTGATGAAGGGAGGAGTCTTGAATCCATACAGAAACAAGAAGTGGTTCAGTAAAAGAGATAAAGCATTAAGGCGAGACAAATACGAGTGCAGAAACTGTAAGAGGTTTGGTATTACAACCACAGCTACAGTGGTCCATCACGTTTGGTTCTTAAGAGACTATCCTAAGTGGTGGTTATGCTTATGGAATTTAATTAGTTTATGCGAAAAATGTCACAACAAGATGCATAATCGAGACAGTGACATTCCTACAGAACTTGGTAAATATTGGCAAGATAAAATTAAGCCCCCCACTTCAAATAAAAATTTTTGAATTTCAAAAGAACCGAGTGAGTTTAGCTTTTTCCAAGTGTGAGGCAATTTGAAAATATTTTTTTTGCAATTTTTGATAGAAAGGAGTGATATTTTTAGTTGAAAAAAATCCCAACAGAAGAAACAATTTACAAAGATACGATTGCACAAATGAAACAGTTAAAAACCTATAACTATGCCTTTAATCGGATAGTACGAATTTATGCAGGAATGGTCCGACAATATTATGAAGCTCTGAAAGTTTGGGAAGAAGAAGGTTCTCCAATTTCAACGCTAAGTGCGTCGAACTCAACTAAAAAACATCCTGCTTTAGACCAAATTGAAAAATTAAGAAAAGATATCTTATCTTATTCAAATCAACTCATGCTGAACCCGAAAAGCCAAAGAGATTCTGAAACTAAACAAGAAGAAAAAGCTTCACCGTTTGCTCGATTTATGAGTCAGAGTGGCGGTGGTGGAAGTGGATAATTTTGAAACTGCTGTCCAATGGTCAAAAAATATTATCGATGGTAAAACTCTTGCAAATATTGAACAGAAACAAGCCGCTCAACGATTTTTAGATGACCTTGAATCTGATAAGTGGGATTTTAAACATCATCAGTTTGATTTCGTGATTGGATTAATTGAAGGAACAATCGTACACGTTCAAGGAGAAAACAAAGAAGGGGTATCTTATAAAGACACTCCGATGTATTTGCAACCTTGGCAAAAATTTGTGTGTGTCAATTTATTTGGTTTTTTTGAAAAGGGTACAAATATTAGGCGTTTCAATGAGGCGCTTATTTTTTTACCTCGTAAGCAAGGGAAAACGGCATTTGCCGCTTCATTAACTTGGGCAAAAAATATTGTTGACCGAGCAAGTGGGAGTAAGACTTATATTGTTGCGAATTCTTTAAAGCAAACACAAGAAAGTTTTGGTTTCCTCACCTACAATGTTGAGAAAATACGTAGTGACGTCAAAAAAATGCGTATCCGTGATAATAACCAAGAGCATTCTGTCCATGTTGATTTTGGAGATGGTTATTGTGATATTTTTGCTATCGCCAATCAAGACGACAAACTAGACTCTTTGAACGGTAATGCCTTAATCCTTGATGAAATTCACTCATGGAAAAAGGCTGGCGCAAAAAAATATATCTTGATGAAAAACTCTCAGAAAGCTTACCGAAATAAGTTGCTTATGGGGATTTCAACCGCTGGGGATATTGCTAATGGATTTCTTGCTCAGAGGGTAATTACTTTAAAAAAAGTTTTATCCGGCACGATTAAAGATAAAGCTTATGATTCATACTTTATTTTTCTATGTACTGCTGAACAAGATGAAAAAGGCAATATCATTAATCCAGTTACAAAAGAAATTACAACGATTGATGATCCAGAAGTTTTAGCATCCGTTACTCCATCGCTTAATGTAACTGTTACTCTTGAAGATTTAGTGACTGAGGCACGGCAAGCAATGCTAGAACCACAATTAAAGGCAGAGTTTTTAAACAAATCATTAAATATCTTCACTAACTCTATGGATGCTTACTTTGATGTGGATGAGTTTAGATTTTCAAATAAACAACACCATTGGACCATGGAAGACTTAGTTAAATTACCAATAACTTGGTATGGTGGAGCTGACCTTTCGAAAATGCATGATTTGACAGCTGCTGCCCTTTACGGAAATTATGAACATAAAGGAAAGTCAGTTGACATTGTCATTACTCATGCATTTTTTCCGAAATCTAAAGCAATAGAGAAAGCTCAAGAAGATAACATTCCGTTATTTGAATGGCAAGAAGAAGGATGGGCCACTTTATCAAATACTGATACCGTTCTTTATGATGATATAGTCAAATGGTTCATAGAAATGCGTGACAAAGGATTTAAAGTTAAATCTGTACACTTCGATAAGAAATTCGGACGAGAATTCTTTTTGATGATGAAAAAACAGAAATTCAAAATGGTAGATGCCCCTCAACTCTTTTGGAAGAAATCTGAAGGTTTTAGACGGATTGAATTTAAAGTTAAAAATAATGAGTTTTACTATGTAAATAATCTTGCTTATGAATATTGTGTAAGTAATGTTAAAGCGATTGAAAAAACTGATGATGCAATACAGTTTGAAAAAGTGATGCCTAATCAACGTATAGACTTATTTGATGCTTCAGTTTTTGCTAGTCGGGGTATGCTTGAAGAAAAAGAGAAGAGCAGCAAGAAAGAAGCTTGGAATATGAAAGGAAGATAATGAAATTTTTTAATAAAAGAAGTCCTACAAACAAAGTGGTGGACGAGCCAGTTAAAAAGTCTCCGCAGGTTGTTATGACTTTACCAGACTTCTTTAAAGATTTAATATCAGAAAACTATACTAAGTTGTCTGATAATCCTGAAGTTAGAATGGCAGTGGATTGTATTGCAGATTTAGTATCGAATATGACAATTCAGCTTATGCAAAATGGAGAAACTGGAGACAAGAGGGTGAAGAACGCTTTATCTCGAGTTGTTGATATCGAACCTAATCAATATATTTCTAGAAAAACATTCATTCAATGGTTGGTACGTTCAATGTTGCTAGAAGGCGAGGGCAACGCTGTAGTGAAGCCTAAAGTTGTCCGTGGGGAAGTTGTCGAACTTATCCCAATTTCGCCTTATAAGCTCACTTTTAACGTTAGTGATGATGATTTCAAATACTCTATCACTTTTGATAATAAAGAATATGATCCCAATGAATTGTTGCACTTCGTTTTAAATCCGTCTATTGAACGACCTTTTATAGGAACAGGATATAAAGTGAGCTTAAGAGATATTGTTGGTAATTTGAAGCAGGCTAGTGCGACAAAAAAAGGGTTTATGGCCAGCGAATACATGCCTAATATCATTGTATCAGTGGATTCAGATAGTGATGATTTCTCGGATGAAGAAGGTCGAGAAAGGTTTGAACAAATGTATTTGAAGAGAAAGGAAAAAGGAAAACCATGGATTATACCAGAAGGAATGATTGATGTACAACAAATAAAACCTTTGACTCTAAATGATTTAGCTATCAATGATGCAGTAACTTTGGATAAAAAAACAGTAGCAGGTATCTTTGGTGTACCTGCTTTCTTATTGGGAGTAGGAAATTATAACAAAGATGAATTCAATAATTTTATCAATACGAAAATATTATCTATTGCACAAATTATTCAACAAACTCTAAATAAGTTAATTATTGATGAAGATATGTATTTTTCATTTAATCCAAGAAGTCTCTATAACTACTCCTTAACTGAAATGGTTGGTGCTGGTGTAGAAATGGCAAAAGTGAATTCTTTACGACGTAATGAGTTAAGAAACTGGATTGGGATGCCTCCTGATTCAGAAATGGATGATTTGCTTGTCTTAGAAAATTATCTACATCAAGGTGATTTGGATAAACAAAATAAACTTATTCAAAACAATAATGAGAAAGGAGGTGAGTGATGAAAAAGCGAAAACAATTTCAAGTTCGAAATTTTAGAAGTCTTGATTTAACTACAAAAGATGAAACTGCTGAAAAAATTATCAGCGGTTATTTTGTTGTTTTTAATTCTGAAACTGAACTTTATGAAGGTGTATTTGAGGAAATAGCGCCTGAGAGTTTCGAGAATGTAGATTTATCTGATATTCGAGCATTGATTGACCATGAAACTGCAAAAGTTTTAGGGCGTACAAAAGTAGGTACTTTAAGCCTATCGGTAGATGAGAAAGGAGTATATGGTGAAATTAAAATCAATGAAAATGATACTGAAGCAATGAACTTATATTCTCGGGTTCAACGTGGGGATGTTGATCAGTGTTCATTTGGTTTTAATATTCTAGATGAAGAAATGGAGTCTAGGAAAGATGGCTCTTACAAATTTACTATCAAATCAATCGAACTTTTTGAAGTTTCGGTTGTAACTTTCCCAGCATATGCTGATACAGCGGTAGAAGCACGAAACAAACAAATTGAAGAAATGGAACAACGAGATTTACTCGTGAAGAAATCTAAATTACAGGAGAAATTAAATGGCATTAAAACAACTTATTTTGAATAAAAAAATTAAAGAACGCTCAAGTGATATTGAAAAACTTATTTCAAAACGTTCAGATCTTGAAAAGCAAGAAGAGGATTTAGAACGTGCTTTAGAAGAAGCAAAAACTGATGACGAAATTTCCACAGTGAGTGAATCAGCAGATGAATTGGAAAAAGAACTGGAGGATGTTAATTCTCAGATTTCAGACTTAGAAACTCAAAAACAAGAGCTTGAAGATGAACTTGCTCAAATTGAAGATGAATCTGAATCACGTTCAAATAAAAAAGGAAAGAAACGATCAATGAAAAAATTTAAAATTACTGAAGAAGAAATTGAAACAAAACGCTCAGCAATTAATGCATTCGTAAAATCTAAAGGCGCTGAAAAACGCGATGGTTTTACTTCTGTTGAAGGTGGGGCGCTGATTCCAGAAGAACTCTTGCAACCACAACTTGCCCCAGAAGATGTTGTAGATTTATCTAAATATGTACGTTCAGTACCTGTTAATTCTGCATCTGGTAAATTCCCAGTTATCTCTAAATCTGGCTCAAAAATGGCAACCGTTGAAGAACTAAAAGAAAATCCAGAACTTGCTAATCCAACAATGGTTGAGATTGATTACTCAGTAGATACACGTCGTGGTTATATTCCTCTTTCTCAAGAAGTGATTGATGATGCCAATTACGATGTAACTGGTTTGATTGCAGACGAAATACAAGATCAGTCATTGAATACAAAAAATGCAGATATTGCACTTATTCTTCAATCTGCACCAGCAAAAGCAATCACAGGTGTTGACGGCTTGAAGGACCTTATTAATAAAGGTATCAAAAAAGTCTATGATGTAAAATTCTTCATTTCTGCTTCAATGTATTCAGAGCTTGACAAGCTTAAAGATAAAAACGGCCGTTACCTTCTACAAGATTCAATTACTGCAGCAAGTGGTAAACAATTACTTGGTAAAGAAGTTGTAGTACTGGATGATGATGTGATTGGTAAGGCAGAAGGAGAACTTGTTGGATTTATTGGAGATGCTAAAGCTTTTGCTGCATTCTTTGATCGCAAGCAAGTTTCTGTTCAATGGGTTGATAATAACATTTACGGTAAACTCCTTGCTGGTGTGATTCGCTATGATGTTAAAGCAACAGATACAGCCGCAGGTTTCTATGTAACTTTTACTGCTGAATCTGATACAACCACTACCTCATCAACGACGACAACTACAACACAACCAACGACAACAACGACTACTCAAGCGTAATAAAGAAAGGAAAGAACGATGAAATTTTTATTTGCTCAACCAGCAAAAAAACGCTTTGCTTGGGAGTTGAGAACAGCAATCAAAAGTTTAGTGAATCTTGGAGTAAAGAAGAAAGACATCGTTCTTCTTTTTGCTCAAGAGGATAGTTCGGTTGTCCAAGAATTTAGTGAATACGAAACTCATGAATATTTTGATAATAGATTTGATAAGTCATATATTCCAAGTATTAAGCCTTTCTTGTGGTGGAAATATCTAGAAGAGGATAGTGAACGAGAAAAAGAAACTTATGTTTACCTTGATTCAGACACGGTTGTGTTAGATCTTTCAGCTTTTGAACTTCGTCCTACAAAAAGCCGCTGGTACTGTTCAGATACAGTAGGTTACTTAGGTTATAGATACATTCAAAGCGTAACTAATTCAGAAAAAGTCTTTGATACTATGACAGATGCAATAAAAGTTCCTACAGAATGGATTGAGAGTATTGAAAAACAGTCAGGAGGTGCTCAATGGGTAATCAAAAACCCTAAAGCGGGTTATTGGCATGATGTTTATGTGAATTCAATTGTTTTGTATAAAGCAGTCCAACCTTTAGAAACCTCTCTTCAAAAATGGACCGCAGAGATGTGGGCCCAACTGTGGACGATGTATCACTATGGTATTGATCCAAAGGTAAGTGATAAATTAGATTTCGCCTGGTCAACTGACAGTCATTTAAAAAACAAGAAAATTATTCATAATGCAGGAGTTACCGAGGATACAGGATTATTTTTCAAAGGTATTTACTTAGATACACCACCACTAAGTGTGTTAGAACAAAACTCAGGTAAAGTATCTGATTTATATGTTCAGTACGTAAAGGAGGCGAATTATGGAGGAAGAAAATATCTTGAGTTTGTTAAAGGCAACACTGGGATATAGAACAAAAATCCGAGATGACTTATTAAAAGTCATTATTAAATCAATCATTGATGAGCTGGAGAAAAGTAAAGGCATTCAACTTTTAAAAGATAACAATGAACAGATTATGTTTATTGTTGATTTAGCAGCTTTTCGTTATAAGAATCAGGGTGGAGAGACAATGCCACGTAATCTTGAGTATCGTCTAAGAAATTTGATTATTAAATATAGAGGAGCAAAAGATGTGGGATGAAGAAATAACTCTAGTTTCATCTGATGGGTTTACAGAAGATGAGTTAGGTCAACAAAATCCTAAGATTAAAAAAACAGTAGTATTAGGTTTCGAAAAGCCCATGAATCGTTCTGAGTTTTATCAAGCTGGTCAATCAGGTATCGAGCTATCTCACACTCTGATTATTCATCCATTCGAATATAACAATGAGCAACAGCTGATATTTAGAGATAAGCTGCTCACGGTTGTTCGTTCGTATAGAGCGAGTAATGAGGAGCTGGAGTTAATCTGTAGGAAAAAGGCGGGTGATTCTAATAGCGAATAGAATTTCACTTAATGATTTGTCTAAAACTATTGAAAAAGAGGTAAGAAATTGGACGAAAGATGTTGTTGAAGATATTGATGATATAAAAAAAGATGTTACAAAATCAGGCATTAAGCAACTTAGAACATCAAGTCCAAAAAGAACTGGAGATTATGCGAAAAATTGGACGTCAAAAAAGTTGAAAAATGGCGATCAAATTATTTATCAAAAAGCGCCAACTTATAGGCTCACTCATGTACTAGAAAAGGGACATGCAAAAAGAGACGGAGGACGTGTAGCACCTCAGGTTCACATTGCTCCAGTTGAAGAACGAGTTACACAAGACTTTGTAAGTCGTGTAGAAAAGAGGCTAGAACAATGACTTTGGATGAATTGAAAAATATTCTTGATAATACTAATTTGAAAGTTGGATATAAACAATGGGCAGTAGGCCAAGTTCCTTCATTGCCATATATTCTTTATTATGTCGATGAAGAGATAGGGTTTAAGGCTGATAATCATGTGTATTCTAAAAATAAAGCTGTCACTATCGAGCTATATTCTAATTTGAAAAATTTAAAAGAAGAAGAAAAACTTGAAAAACTTTTAGATGAAAATAAGATTGTCTATGATGTTTATGAAAGTTATATTGACAGTGAAAAAATGTTCTTAAGAGCATATGAAATTAATATATAAGGAGGGCATAAAATGCCAGAACAACCACAAAAAAACAAAATTGAATTTGGGTTAGAAAATGTTCATTATGCTAAAGCAATTCAAGATTTAACAAGCGGTGAAACAACTTACGACACGCCACGAAAATGGCCAGGAGCAGTTGAACTTTCTCTTGAGCCTAGTGGCGATCTAATCAAATTTAAAGCTGACAATATTGATTATTATGTTAGTAGTAATAATCAAGGGTATGATGGTACTTTAACAACAGCTAAATTACCAGAAGAATTTGAAACGGATATCTTAGGTGAAAAAGTAGAAAATGGGGTGCAGACAGAATATGCTAATGCAGAAACAGCTCCATTTGCTCTTATGTTCCAATTTGAGGGAGATAAACATGCGACACGCCATGTACTGTATAACTGTACAGCAAGTAGACCAACTGTAGGATCAACTACTAAAGATAGTGGAGACCCTAATACTACTCAACTTACTTTCTCAGCAAGCCCACGTCCTTCAGATAAAGCGGTTAAAACAAAAACTCGACCAGATACTGACTCTACTGTATATGATGAGTGGTTTAACAAGGTGTACGAAAAATCATCGACTACAACCACCACCCAACCTACAACAACTACAACAACTCAAGCTTAAGGAGAAATCATGGAAAAAACAATTGAAGTAGGTGGTGTAACTATTCGCTTAGCAACAAATGCGGCCACTCCTTTACGTTATAAGATGCAGTTTCATACAGATTATTTTGCAGATTTGATGAAACTTGCTAAATCTCTTGATACAGGTACCGGAAATGAGTTTGATTTGTCAGAGGTAAGTTGGGAAAATTTAGCGATGCTTGATTTAACATTACTTTATAATTTTGTATGGATATATGCTAAAACAGCAGATAAAACAATCCCAGAACCACTGGAATGGCTGGATGGATTAGAAACTCTTCCTATTGATTCATTTTCAAGAGAGCTACAAGATCTTATTTCTCATTCTATCCAAACTAAAAAAAAGTAGATACAGGAACAGACGCGAGCAGTGAGATATTCACAGTGGAGTCGTTCCTTTTAATTTGCAAACAAGTAGGTTTATCCAGTGAGGATATGGAAATTATGGATGTTGGAGATTGTTTAGATTTTATTCAAGAATGGGTAGATTTTAACAATCCAGAAAAAGAAAATAAACGTAAAGCCACTCAAACAGATTTTGATTCGTTCTAGAAAGGAGGTTTAATGGCTAAAAAAATTCAAGGGATAACGGTTGCCATTGGAGCAGATACTACAGGAGTAACAAATGGCCTAAAAGATATTGCAAAGCAATCAAATTCAGTTAATGGAGAACTTAGAGATGTTGAGCGTCTTTTAAAACTTAATCCCAGTAATGTTGAGTTGGTAGCCCAGAAACAACAACTTCTTTCTAAACAAGTGGAGATCACATCTAAAAAACTTGAAGGTTTGAAAGGTGCACAAGCTGATGTAGAACGTCAATTTAGTAATGGAGATATTGGAGAAGAACAATATCGAGCCTTTCAACGTGAAATCGTAGCAACAGAAGGGCGGTTAGATCACTATAAACAAACGTTAAAAACTATAGAATCTGGTAACGAAAGTGCAGGTGGTTCAGCAAAAGGTTTAGGAAGTAAATTTGATGAACTGGGTACTTCAGTAGATGAAGTTGGAAACAGCGTAAAAGCAGGTGTCCTTCTGGAGGCTGCAGATCAATTATCTGAAATTGGAGACAAAATAACAGAAATTGGTGAAGCTGCAAAAGATTTTGCACTAGAAACTGATGAAAGTTATGGAAAGCTTTATGCTAATACCAATCTAAGCGGACAAGCTCTTGAAAATTTAAAAGGTGTAGCTCAAGATGTTTTTAAATCTGGAGTTACAGATTCTATTGATGAAGCTACTGATGCTACGGCAATAATGAAACAAGCTTTTGGAGATTTAGACAATACAAGCCTTGCTAATCTGACATCTCAAGTTATGACTCTTAGTGAGCGTACAGGAACAGATGTTCAAGAGAATGTACGTGGCACCCAGCAACTGATGAGAGCATTTGGACTTAATTCTAAGCAAGCTTTTGACTTGGTAGCAGATGGATATAAAAATGGTTTGAATTCCTCTGGAGACTTTATGGATACTCTAAATGAGTATGCGCCATTATTCCAACAAGCTGGTTTTAGTGCCCAAGATATGCTTTCCATTATGCAAAATGGACTAAAAAACGGGGCAATGAATACCGATAAGGTAGCCGATGCAGTAAAAGAACTTCAAATTCGATTGGGGGATGGTTCTTTTGAAGCAAATATGGAAACATTTAGCTCTGCAACTCAAGAAACATTTAGACAATGGCAATCAGGCAAAGCAACTGTTGCGGATGTAGCACAATCTATTCAAAATGATTTGAATAAAATGTCGCCTAGTGAGCAACAGGCGGCATTATCGGCTTTATCTTCACAATTTGAAGATTTAGGAATTAAAGCGGGTACCTCGCTTTTTAATATTGGTTCAGAGTTTGATAATGTTAACGGAAAGTTGGATGAAGCCAGCCAAAAAACTCAAGCTCAAGAGTGGCAGTCAGCATTAAATGAAATTCAAACAGCGTTACTTCCTATCGGTACCGATATCTTAAATGCTTTATTACCGATTTTAGATTTTATTTCAAATCTAATGACAGCATTTAGCGAACTACCGGCTCCCGTTCAGACATTCATAGAATCATTTGGAGGCGTTTTAGCTGTAGCCTCTCTCTTAATGCCAGTCATTGCTGCAATAGTTGCAATAGTTGGAGTTTTAGGAACCACTCTTGGTGTCGTTATTGGAGTTATTGCAGCGGTTGCTGCCGCTATTGCAGGAATAATTACAATAATTACTAATTGGGGGAATATAACTGACTGGTTTAGTAAGAAATGGAATGATCTTAAAAACTGGTGGAAAGATTTTTGGTCTCAATTTAGTGGTCCAGCAGATGCAGCCTTCCGTATTTTAGAAAATATGGTTAAGACAGTGACTTCATTTATGTTTGGGTCATTTGATGATAAAGTGAATGCAATTAAGGACTTGTTTAAGTTTTTAAAACTTAAATTTCCTAATATCGAAATACCACATATTCCGATGCCTCACTTTAATATTAGTGGGTCTTTTAATCCACTTAAAGGACAGCTACCTAAGATTGATGTAGATTGGTTTGCCAAAGGTGGTATTTTGACTAAACCAACTGTTTTTGGACAAAATGGTAATTCTTTAATGGTAGGTGGTGAGGCTGGAAAGGAAGCAGTGGCTCCCTTAAGTGACTTGATGAGCTATGTTGAAAAAGCAGTTGCAAATCAATTAGGATCTACGAAAGATGAAATACACCTTCATTTAACAACATACGGTGCAATGCCTAAAGAAACAATGGATCAAATGGCGGAATATATGATGTATAAGCTAGGAGAACTAAATAGACAGAAAGGACTTGGATAGATGCTAGATGGATGGTTTAAAATTGGGGATCATTGGAGTGAAGAATTCCAAATGTTCCTTTCTAAGCGACCAGAAAAAAAGAAAGCTCAGCGTATGTTTACTCTAGACGAAGTAAGTGGAGTAAATAAATTTGTTCTTTCTGATAAGGGCTATTATACCAATGAGGAGCAAACTCTTGATTGTTTCTATGTATCTCCAAGTTTAGGAGAAGTACAATGGATTGAAGATTTGATTACAAGTGCATTAGATACGCGAGGGAAGTATGTCGATTTTATTCCCTATTATGATCCAAAGTATATTTATAAAGTAGTTGTGATTAACAGTCCGACATTTTCCGGTGAGGCTTCAAGTTTGAGAGGTGTACCCTTTAGCTTTGATGTTAGTATGGCGCCATTTAAATACCGAATAGGTGGCGAAAGACCGATAGAGCTATTGCATCCTCAGCAAATCTTTAATCCAGAGAGATATGGGAGTGAACCAAGAATAAAAATATTTGGAAAAGGTTCATTCTCTTTATTTATTAATAATAGAGAAACTAAGTTTAAAGATGTTGAAGATGAAATTATTATAGATTCAAATCAAGACGTTATGGAAGTGTATAAGGAAATTAATGGCTCAGCGATTAATCTCCATAATAAGTTTATTGGCAACCAAGAGTTTCCTTATCTAGATGTTGGTGGAAACCAAATATCTTGGAGTGGGAACATAACTAAAATAGAAATAGAACCGAGGTGGCAAACGAAAATATGAAACCAGTTTTATATGAGCCTAAGGCAACGGATTTTGAAAATGATGGTGGACTTTGTACCCTTTCAGATTGTCGATCTTTGAAAGTAACAGAAGAAGCAAACGGTTCTTATATTGTAGAACTTACATTTCCAATTACAACAAAATATGCGGAATATTTAGAAGACGTGAACTATCAAATCAAATGTAAACCAAATGATTTAGATAGCTATCACGTTTTTTATATTTACACGCATTATAAAGATATGGCTACCGGACTTTTATATGTGACTGCAAAATCTCGCACAATGAAGTTAGGTAATCGTACCGTAAAAAATGTAGTTATTGACAGTAAATCTGGAATCGAAGCTATGGCTTTACTTCACGATGGAATGGATTTGGAAAGCGATATTGAAATGTTTAGTGATATCACTACCGTTTCTTCAACCAGTTTTGAAGTTGCAAATCCTCTTGAGTGTGTCAAAGGTATTGATGGCTCTCTTAATCAAAGATACGGTGGGGAGATTAAACATGAACCCCATCGTATTTCTTTACTTAAGAGACGCGGAAAAGATAACGTTACAACAATTCGATATCGAAAAAATTTAGAGGGTTTAAAACTTGAGTTTAACTGGAATGGACTCATTACTCGAATTTTCCCTTATGCAGATTTACAGAATGAAGAAGGCGAAACAGAACGTGTTTATGGTGCAAAAGTTGATTCTAAGTTTATAGGGAACTATGATGGTGAAGTTTATGCAAGACACATCCAATTTACTGAAGAACAGGGGGTATCAGATGTAAAAAGCTTAAATACAGTAGCTTCAAAATATTTTACCTCAATGAATCCTGGTGTAGATAAGCCTAAAGTTAGCGCTGAGGTAAATATCCGAAAACTAGAAAATCATGCAAAGTTTAAAAATTTTAGACAACTGGGAGTTTTTGATACATTTACGGTTTATCATGAGCGTTATAACATCAATCTAGAATTAACAGTCAATAAAGTTGTTTATGATGGTCTTCTTGAACAAGTAGAGTCTATTGAGGCCGGAGATCCCAAGTTTACATTTTTTGAGGAACAACAAAATCAATTTTCTGAAGTGATGAAAAAGGTTCCTACAAAAAATTACAATAGTTCTTTTATTGATTATGTGACTAAAATAATCAGTGGAAATGATGGCGGTAATGTTATCTGGTGGCCCAAAAATAGACCGACAGACTTATTCTTTGTGGATGGAGAAACCTTGGAAGATTCTAAAAAGGTTTTGCGAATAAACAAAAGCGGCATTGGCTTTAGTTCCACAGGATGGAAAGGTCCTTTTAAAACTGCTTGGACTCTGGATGGTGTTTTTATTGCAGACTTTATTAAAGGGGGAACATTAGAAGGTATTAAAATCCGTTCAGTAGATGATAAGTTTATTGTAGAAATGTATAACGGTAAGGTCAGATTCATTAGGAATTTAGGTAATGGAAATGAAGAAGAAATGGTCGCCTTCACACCATCACTTAATAATGAAACGGGAGAACTTAATGGGATTGGTTTAGTCCAAAACCCTGGTTATAAATTTGCAATTTCATCAAAAAATTCAGATGGCACCTTTTCAAATGTCCTACGAATTCCAGCCGATAGCACTGGGAGCAAGCCAAAGCTAGAGTTTTTTGGAGATGTTAGTGTTAGTGGGAGATTATTGCTTAATGGCGAAGAGGTAGTCGCAGGTGGTGGTTCTGGAGGTGGAGAAGGAGAATTTCCACCAGAAATTGTTACAGATCAAGAAAAGAATGCTTGGATTGTTTGGCAGTTCTTGAAATCGAAAGGCTATACTGAACAAGCTGCCGCAGGTATTCTTGGGAATATGGAGCAAGAATCTGGAGTTATGCCAGATACAGACCAAGTTGGCGGTCCTGCTTATGGTTTGGTACAGTGGGACGGCTCAGCCTATCCTCTGGTTCCACCTGCTACATGGAACGGACGTGAATATGTCCAAAACTTGATGCGTGCCGCAGGAATTTCTGGAGACTACAAAATTGCTAAAACACAATCACAGCTCTTAGAGTGGTGTATGTTTAATGGGCAATATATTAAAACAAGCAGCTATCCTTATTCTGTTGCTCAGTTTAAAGGATTAACTAATATTTCCACAGCCACAACAGCTTTTGAAGCGAACTTTGAACGTCCTGCAGCGACTCATCCAGAACGTGTTCAGCTTGCGATTAAATGGTATAACAAACTTCACGGTTTGAAACCACCAACTCCAAGCGGAAATTTGAAAGAGCAGTTGGATAAATTCTACAACACCTATAAAGAACGTTATGTTCAAAATGGACAGTGCGTAGGATTGACAACGGCATGGATGGCTACACTAACCGCAAATAAATACGGTATGACACCGTGGAATTCTCAATCTACTAATCCAGATGGCTCTCCAACTTCTGGAAATCCACGCTGGAATTATGAAATTAATATCGGTGATGGAATTTCGGCTGCGACAATCGGTACATTCGCACCGCCTCCAGGTTGGACTAAAATTATCCCTCAGAAAGCAGAAGATTGCAAAGCGGGGGATATTTTTTATGTCGGAACGGATAGCGGAATCTCTACAGGCCATACAGGAATTGTCTATGAAGATGGGAAAAATGGAAGAGTTCCTACACTTGACCAGAACTTTCTTAATTCTCCTGTGAGGTGGTTTGATGGTGGTTCAAGTAGTTCATGGGGGCTTTATAACTGGTTCTGTATTTGGAGAAAGAACACATAAGGAAAGGAGAAACAATTGAAAAAATGGAATGTCACACTTTCCACAACGGAGCCTGATAACTATGTAGGGATCATCAATGTCCGTCAAGGGAATGTCAATAGTGAAGTGATGGAAGCACAAATTGTGCAAAATGGTTTACCTTTAGATCTCACAGACTGTACGGCAACTTTTCAAGCATTTCTAGGTGGAGAACATGTTGTGGAACGTGCTTGTAAAATTATTGATTACAAGAAAGGAATTGTGCAATATACTTTTGATGAATATACTATGCAATCCCTTCACAGACAACGGGCAAATATTGCTTTTTACAAAGGTGAGGAAGAGATTGCGACCACTCAAGATTTTACTTATTTTGTCATTCATGCTGTATCCAAAACACCTGGAGAGATGGGGTCTTATTGGCAAACTGCAGAAGACCTTCTCAATGACATGAAAGACTACCTCAATGCAGGAAAAGGAGATTTTGAGGATTGGTTTGATTCGGTAAAAGATATTTTGGAATCTATCGATCCAGGCGGTAAATTACTTTCTGAGGTTTTGGACCTCAAAAAGATTGTTTATCGTAAGGTACCAAGTGGCTTTAATGTTGTTATTGAGCATGATTCAGAATATCAACCCGATGTAAAAGTTACCTATTATAAAAATTCAATCGGCACCGAAGAAGGAGGACTTGATACAGGTCCTTCTTTTGGTGGAGAGCGAATTTATAATATTGCGACATCCTTGAGTTATCTGCGAAAGAAAGTGAACGTTGAAATGCCTCAGTCATGGGCAATGGATGGAGAATTTTTTATACATGAAAAGAACATCTTATTAATCCACGGAGCAGAAGTATTGAGTTTCACTATTGATGGGGCAAATGTCACAAATGGATATGTTGAAAAAGTCAAAGCACCAGCTTATCTGGTGGTGTCAGATATATCTGGAAATAGTGCGAAAGTATCATGGGAAAACGGGTGATTTATGGCAGATAAAAATTATTTACATACCGCCTATGCCAACAGTGCAGACGGCACGGACGGTTTCACGACGGTTTATCCTAATTTGAATTTGTTGACAGGAACAAGTACTAAGGTAGTTCAAGCCACCGTTTGGAATATGCAAGTTGCTAATATTAAATACGACAAAAGTCTTGGCGAAGCATTATGCGCATCTGTGATGATTAACAATGCTGACCATGCAAGTGCTTTAGTCCAAGGGTCAGCAAAAATTTTTTTAGAAACTCTTGACCAAAGTGGGAATGTTTTAGCATCAATTTTTGGGAATAATGTTAGTTATAATGCTAGTGGTCTAAGCTGGTGTTCTATAAGCATTAATGATAATACTGCAAGCGTCCGAGCATTTATTTTTACGAATAATATGAAGCAGAACGCATTTTATTCATGCTTAAAAATTGAACCAGGTTCAACCGCCACTCCATACATGCCCTCAGAAAGCGAAGTAATAACTGCTGACTGGCCAAAGTACGTAGGAACTTACGTTGATACTAACCTGGTTTCTAGTACGGACCCAAGTAAGTATGTTTGGGACGAAATGAAGTATCGGGTTTATTTAGATGGTGTGCCTGTAGGTGGAAGTAAACTTCTGTCATTTGATTTGGAAAATCTAAAGGCGGGCACAACATACAATGTTCAGGTTAATCAAATTAATGGCAATGTTGAAAGCGACAAGTCAGAAAGTGCTGTTTTTAAAACAACACTAACCCAATAATAAAAATAGGAGAAAAAATGGCAAAA
Source organism: Lactococcus sp. bn62 (assembly GCF_029492705.2). Lineage (NCBI taxonomy): Bacteria > Bacillati > Bacillota > Bacilli > Lactobacillales > Streptococcaceae > Lactococcus > Lactococcus sp. bn62. The sequence goes on from NZ_CP120417.1 coordinate 395,274, forward strand.
CTTAAGAAAATCTATCGGGGCATGCAAAATGGTGCAGAGACAATTAATGATAATTTTGAAACTTTGACAAGGGACACAGGATGGAAAGATATAGAAGTGATGAATGGTTTTAAGTCAGGAACCTTCCCAGCTCAATATCGTATTTTAAATGGTTGCCTTTACTTGAGAGGACGTATAATTACAGTCACTACTACTTCAGGAACAGGCGTTCAGTTTGGAAAAATTCCAGTTTCTATTAGTCAACAACATGAATGGCTTGGAGGGATAATTGGTTCTGATACTACGGTGCGTATGAGTCTTTCCACTAGTGGGGCTCTCACTCTGACACCTATAGGAGATATGGGGAATGGCTATCAGATAGTAGGGTTTGATACTAGTTTTCTAGTAGATTAGAAAGGAAAAAATTTGGAAGAAAAAGCATGGCAAGAGGTCCTTGAACGCTTGGCCAGAATTGAAACGAAACTTGACAATTATGAATTGTTGAGAGAAAAAGCGGATAAAGCTTACTCAATGGCTTTACATAATGAAGAGGCAATTAAAGAAATTAAATCAAATAACAAATGGGCGTGGGGGTACATGATTGCCTTAGGTCTTGGAGTGGTAAGTTATTTTTTAACAAAAGGAATCGGAGGATAACCTGTGAATAAAATTAATTGGGAAGTACGAATTAAAAGTAAAACGTTTTGGCTGGCAGCTGTGCCGGCTTTTCTTTTACTCGCACAAACTATTGGAGCCCCATTTGGTTATAAATGGGATTTTGTAGTTTTGAACCAACAACTGGCAGCAATTATCAATGCGGCATTTGGTTTGTTGGCAATTATTGGTGTTGTGGTTGATCCCACGACTGCGGGAATTAAAGACAGTCAACGAGTAATGGAAAAATCGGAGGACAACAAATGAAAAAAATTATTAAAGCTGCTACAATTGTCGTTCTATCTCTGACAAGTTTTGGAGCAACAAGCCAAGCATTTGCGGCAGTAGGCGACCAAGGTGTCGACTGGTCAAAATATAACGGCTATCAAGGAAACTTTGGTTATGCCAATGACAAGTTCTCAATCGCTCAAATTGGAGGAACCTATGGCGGGTATTACGTGGACCAGTTGACTTATAACAGTCAAGTTCAAAATACTCTGGCACAAGGGAAACGTGCGCACACTTATATTTGGTATCAAGTGGGTGGCTCCATTGAACTTTCAAAAGGGGTTCTTGATCGATACTTGCCACAAATTGCTACACCTAAAGGCTCTATTGTCGCTCTTGATTACGAGAGTGGGGCGAGTGGAAGTAAGCAAGCGAACACAGATGCTATTCTTTACGGAATGCGACGTGTGAAAGAAGCAGGATACACACCAATGTATTACAGCTACAAGCCTTACACAATTGCAAATGTGGACTACAAACGCATTATTAAAGAGTTTCCTGGATCACTTTGGATTGCGGAATATCCAAACTATGAAGTAACTCCAACACCAAACTGGAATTTTTTCCCAAGTATGGATGATATTGGTATTTTCCAATTTACCTCAACTTATGTTGCAGGGGGATTAGACGGTAATATTGACCTTACAGGTATCACGGATAATGGATATGATGGAAAAGTACCAGATCCTCTACCTACACCAAATCCAACTCCAGAACCTACCCCAACACCAAGTCCAAGCAATAAAACTCACATTGTACAATATGGCGACACGTTGAGCAGTATTGCTTATAGTTGGGGTACAAGCTGGCAAGAATTGGCACGTCAGAATGCTTTGAGTAATCCTAACCTTATTTATGCAGGACAAGCAATCACCTACTCAGGTGGCTCAAATGCGGCAACAGGCGGAACTTATACTGTACAATACGGAGATAATCTCTCAGTTATTGCACAACGTTTAGGCACAACTGTGCAGCACCTTGTTTCAAGTAACGGAATTCAAAACCCTAACTTGATTTATGCAGGTCAAACACTTAATTATTAATATAAAAAAATTGCACGGTCCATTGACCGGCTTTTTTTGTTTTTGTTAATACCCCACTTTATAAGTGATTTATGATATATTTAAAAAGGCAAAATAAAATGATCTAAAACCTTTTTATTTCTATACACACTAGCTTCGCCTTGCCAGCGTGGCTTTTTATTTGCGTATATTCAGAAGTAATGATAAAATATTATTTATATTTTTTTCATAAAATTTACTCACTGTCCTCAACCTTGGTTGGGGATTTTTTGTTATAATAAAAATGTCGGACACAAACCTTTTACCAGATTACACACGTCTGACATCGTTCCCTTACGAGATTGTGGGAGCTTTTTTTCATAAATATAAATATGATATAATAATATTAGTCGATAAGGTGTCTGTGCGCAGCCCTTTGGGGAAAATCTTAAATGATTTATCAACCTTGGTTTAGGCCTTGGCTGTTTTTATGATATAGACCGCGTTTCGCCTATGCTTAGCATGCGTACCAGTATGCGGTCGTCAAGGTTCTTTAGCTCAGTTGGTCAGAGCTAACGGCTCATAACCGTTCGGTCGCTGGTTCGAGTCCAGCAAGAACCATTGAGAGCTAATGACTCTCTGGGGGCAATAAGTGTATTGCCGGAACTACCTGTAGCGGTAGTTTTTTTATTTTCCGAATTGCTACAAATTCACTTGTTAATCTCAACAAATGGTGTGATAAAGGCATTCTTTTATTTTCCAAATTAAATCCAAAGGGGTTGAATTCGACTAGTTTAACCATTTTGTTAGTGTCAACAAAAATTGATATTATGCGGTTTAAAGCAGATTAGAGTAAATTAGAGTAGATTTGAAACCCTTAATTAACAAAACAGCCATTTTGTCAATAAAGGATATGAAATTCAGAGTTTAATTGTTCAAAAACGGTTTTTTGTTAAATTATAAAACATGCTATAATATAACTCTGTTCTTAACAGGTAAGTCCCTGCTTCGGTGGGGATTTTTTTGGTGGGCAAAAAATGGGCAAAAAGTGCGTAAAGTTACGAAATTGTACGTAAATTATATTTTTGATATATTACGTAAAAGTGCAGTATTGTCGCTTTTTTTGCATAATACGTATACTGGTGTAACAGTGGTATTAAATGGGTGGCATGATGTAACAATAAAAAGACACGAATTCGTGTCTTTTTTTATTGCTATAAATACTGTCTAAATATCATAGAGTTTACTTGCATGCTCATGGCTAGTATCAATAATATGAACGTCACGTTTGGTATCAACATCATGTTGCGCTAGAAAACCGTCCATGGTCATATGTGCAAGCTCTTGAATATTGTTATTCAGGCTAAGGTGACCGAGGAAGATGCGTTTTGTTTTATTTCCTAAAACATTAAAAGCAGCTTCGGCACCATCTTCGTTAGATAAATGGCCTTGGTCGCTGAGAATACGTTGTTTTGTTTTCCAAGGGTAGCCCCCCATGCGGAGGATCTCAATATCGTGATTACTTTCCATAAGATAGCCGTCGGCATTTTCGATTGTACCCCGCATACGGTCACTTACATAACCTGTATCTGTAAGTAATACGAAGGATTTATTATCTTTCATAAAACGATAAAATTGGGGCGCGATAGCATCATGACTCACACCAAAACTTTCGACATCGATATCGCCAAAAGTTTTGGTTTTGCCCATTTCAAAGATATGTTTTTGCTCACTCGCAATTTTTCCTAGTGAGTTTTTACTTTCCAGTTCTTGCCAGGTTAATTCATTGGCGTAAAGCTGAATGCCGTGTTTTCGGGCAAGAACACCAATTCCTTTGATATGGTCGCTGTGCTCATGAGTAATCAGGAGTGTATCGACATCTTTGATGTCTCGGTCAATCTCTCCTAATAAACTCTCGATTTTTTTTCCAGATAATCCAGCATCTACCAGAATTTTCTTTTCAGGTGTTTCCAAATAAAAAGAATTTCCAGTACTTCCTGATGCTAAAATTGAATATTTAAATGCTGATTCAGTGCTCATTCAGCAAAATCCTCCCAGTCGTTATTTTCTTGATTAATTTCATCACTGTAAGGGAAAGACAGGGTGAAAGTTGAACCAGTTTTACCATCAGAAGTGACTACTATATCACCTTTGTGGAGTTTCATAATATCATAGGCAATAGATAAGCCTAAGCCTGTACCACCGATTTGGCTATTTCTTGAAGCATTATCGACACGATAAAAACGGTCAAAAACTTTGGCTAAAGCAGGTTTTGGGATTCCCATACCTTGGTCGGCAATAGAAGTAAATGCTTTGTTGCTTTCACACCAGACGCTTACGGTAATTGTTCCGCCTTTTGGAGAATACTTAAAGGCATTATTGATGATATTGTCAATAACCTGCGAAAGCTTATCGGTATCGATTTCAAGCCAAATCTCTTGTTGAGATATTTGACGAATAATTTTAAAGTTATTGTAATTTTTTTCGATAATTTGATCAAAACGATCCAGGATATAGTTGATAAAATCGACATAGTTGATAATTTCAGTATGAAGTTTAACTTTATCTTGGTCCATACGAGAGAGTTCTAAAAGCTCCCCAATCATCCGAATCATTCGGTCTGTTTCGTTAAGGGAAACATCCACGAAGTGACTAGCAACCTCGGGATCAGCTAGGGCCCCATCATTGAGCGCTTCTAAGTAAGCTTTGACAGAAGTCAAAGGGGTGCGCAACTCATGCGAGACATTGGACACAAAAAGTCGGCGATCTCTTTCTGTTTTTTCTTGTTCCGTTGTATCGTGAAGAACAGCAATAATCCCAGAAATGTACCCTAATTCGCTACGGAAGAGCATGAAGTTTACACGGAGGATAACAGCTGCACCTTCACAATTGATGGCATTGAGTGTGAGTTCGGGCTCTTTTTGTAGTAAATCATGAAAAGAATATTTGTCGGAGATATTTAGAATATCAATCAAATCTTTACCAATGATTAACTCGTTTGACTGATCAAGAAGAGTCAGTGCTGCGTGATTAGCAAGATTAATCTTACCATGCCTATCTGTAGTGATGACACCATCGGCAAGGTAGGTTAAAATACTCTCCAGTTGGTTGCGCTGATTCTCTAAATGTTCTTGCCGATCTTCGATTTCATGTCCAAGTAATAACAATTTATTGTAAGCTACTGAGAGCTCATTATTTTCTTTAGAAATTTGGCGATTTTCATAGTTATCATGCAAAAAATTATCCACTTGATGAGATATTTTATTTGCCGTTTGCGCCAAGCGACTGAGATACCAAATAAGAAGACTTAAGGTGACCAGATAAAAGATGAAAAACTGTAAGAGTGCAGTAGTGTGTGTGAGGAAGTATGGACTATTTACTATCTCAAAAATGCCAAAAAGAAGTAGATGAATCACTACTCCTTTAAGTACTATTGAATTAAAAAATTTATTCATGAGGTTCGCTCATATAGTATCCAACGCCACGACGTGTAGATACGTATTGAGGACGGCTTGGAGTATCTTCAACTTTTTCGCGAAGGCGACGAACAGTTACGTCAACAGTACGAACATCACCGAAGTAATCGTAGCCCCAAACAGTTTCAAGCAAAGTTTCACGTGTGATAACTTCACCGAGATGTTGTGCAAGATAATAGAGTAATTCAAATTCGCGGTGTGTCAAGTCAAGCTGTGTTTCATTTTTATATGCGGCATAATGTGTTGGGTTGATACGTAAGTTACCAATTACCAATTCTTTTTTAGAATCTTTTGGTTGTTCAACAGGAACGTTTGTCATGCGGCGTAGGTTTGATTTAATACGAGCAAGTAGTTCACGGTTTGAAAATGGTTTTGTGATGTAATCATCTGCACCAAGTTCAAGGCCGATAACTTTATCAAACTCTGTATCTTTAGCAGAAACCATCAAAATAGGGACTTCAGAAGTTTTACGGATTTGACGTGTAACTTCAAGGCCATCAATTTTTGGAAGCATCAAATCAAGATAGATAAGATCGGGTTTTTCTGATTCAAAGAGTTCAAGAGCTTCTTCACCATCAAAAGCAGTGACTACTTCATACCCTTCTTTGACGAGATTAAATTTTACAATATCTGAAATTGGTTTTTCGTCGTCAACAACAAGAATTTTTTTCATGATAATCCTTTCGCTTAGATGTATATAATATTAATTGCTTTTCTCATTATACAATTATTACAGTAGTATAGCAAGGTAAAGCCTTCCATAATATAGAATTTTTACAAAAGTGAAATCATTTGTAAAATAAGAAACTTATATAGTAAACAATATTTATAAAAGAACATTTTTCCCATATTTTTTCTTTTTATTTTTGCTATAATATAAGATATGAATGGAATATTAATTAGTTTGGAAGGGCCAGATGGGGCCGGTAAAACAACCGTTTTACAAAATATTCTTCCCGAACTAGAAAAATCGTCTTATAAAGTCCTTCAGACACGTGAACCTGGAGGTGTACGTGTGGCAGAAGAGATTCGAAATATAATTTTAAGTACAGAAAATACAGAAATTGACAGTAAGACAGAGCTGATGCTGTTTGCTGCGGCACGTCGTCTACACATGCAAACCAAAATGCTTCCAGCGCTGGCTGCAGGCAAAATGGTAATTGTTGACCGTTTTATTGATTCATCGGTTGCTTATCAAGGTTACGGACGTGAACTTGGTGTTGAACCTGTAAACTGGCTTAATGAATTTGCAACAGATGGTCTTAAACCGGATTTGACATTATATTTCGATATTGATACAGATGTTGCACTTGAACGAATTATGAAAAATAGAGCAGATGAAGTCAATAGACTTGATCTCGAACGTGCTGAGATGCATCGTAAAGTCAGACAAGGTTACTTAGAAATTGTTAAGAATGAGCCTGAGCGCTTTGTCACGATTGATGCCAGTCAAGAACTTGACAAAGTTGTTGCAGACACGTTAACAGTCATCAAAAAGAAATTTTGTTTGTAATAAAATTTCAAACTAAGGAGTTTTCATGAAAATTGCAGATATTCAACCAGCACTTTTTGAACGCTTTAAGCATATCTTACGTGTGAATAAACTGAGCCATGCTTATCTCTTTAGTGGGGGTTTTGGTAGTTTGGATATGGCTATTTGGCTGAGTCAGGCTATTTTTTGTGAAAATTTACAGGACAATTTACCTTGTGAGAACTGTCGTCACTGTCGTTTAGTTGCTAGGGATGAATTTAGCGATTTACACATTATTCGTCCGGAAGGTCAAACTATAAAAACAGGACAAATTCGGGACTTGTCGGAAGTTTTTAGTCAGTCAGGATTTGAAGGCGCTCAGAAAGTGGTCATTATCACTGAAGCTGAAAAAATGCACAGCAATGCGGCAAATACTTTACTTAAGTCCATTGAAGAACCTGATAATGCAACACATGTTTTTTTGCTCACAGAAAATGATAATCTCATGTTACCCACCATTAAATCACGGACACAAGTTTTTAGTTTCCCCAAAAATAGTGCCTACATGCAAGAAACGTTGGAACAAAATGGTGTCTTAAAAACACAGGCAGAATTACTGAGTCGGGTTTGTAACTCGGTAGAAGAAGCCCAGGATTTAAGTGGAGCCACTTGGTTTAATGATACATTGAAGAAACTCCAACAATTGCTGAAATTAGTTAAGACGGATCGACGGGAAGCTTTTATTTATCTAACAAATGTCGCAGAAAATATTGAGGATAAGGAGAAACAAACTTTAGTCTTTTCTCTGCTCTTGGAGCTTTTTAATCAAGAAAAGATGTCCGAATGGGTTCAAAAAACCTTTCAAGCAGAAAAAATGTGGAAAAGTAATGTGCGCTTTGGAGCTTGTTTGGAATATATAGTGCTGAAATAGGAAGAAGATAATATGATTTACGAAGTAGAGTTTACACATGGAGAACAAAATACCTTTGTAAGTAGTCATGAAACATTTGCACCAAGAACGCAAGTCATTATTCAAAACGAAAAAGGCAAGACTTATGGCCGGGTAATGAAGCAACTCCCACAAGATAAAAATGTTGATACATCCGGAGAAATTGTTCGTGCAGCAACAGAAGCAGATGAAGAGTTGATTTATACGACAGAGCAGCTCTCGCAACAAGCCTGCACGAAGATTCGCCAAATTGTTGCAGATTGTGGGATTGACATGAAGGTTACAAATGCAGCTTATAATTTAAACCAAAGTCAGCTTTTTGTGTCCTTTACATCGGAAAATAGAGTGGATTTTCGAGCTTTACTTAAAGAATTAGCTGCGACTTTTCGTACGCGAATTGAGCTTCGTCAGATTGGAGCGCGTGATGCTGCAAAAATGTATGGCGGTGTTGGTCCTTGTGGACGACCGCTTTGTTGTTCGGAGTTTATTTACGAATTTCCGAATGTCTCTATTAAGATGGCAAAAAATCAGTCGCTCTCTTTAAAACAAAGCAAATTGAATGGTCTTTGTGGTCGTTTAATGTGCTGTTTGTCTTATGAAGATGAGTTTTATAGGGAAGCACGTAAAAATTTTCCTGATTTTGGTGAACATATTACGACTGTAGATGGTGAGGGGAAAGTTATTGGTCTTAATATTTTGAATAACAAAATTAAGCTTCGCTTAGAGCATACAATAAAAGAGTTTGATATTTCAGAGGTAAATCTTTAAGAAGAATTGACATAGAGGTAAGTTATGGGGGAAATGATGATCGATAAAAATGAGATTTATGTGCAACTGGGGCTGTTGGAGGAAAGTTTGGCTTATACACTGGGCCAAATTTCAACGGTGCGTGATGCACTGGATGAATCCTTAAAAGAAAATGCAACGATTCGCATGGAAAATGAAAAATTACGCGAACGTTTAGCGCATATTGAGAAAAAAGAAGAAAAAGCTAGCTCAAAGTCAAAAGATGAACCTAATCCAAATCTGATTCAAATTTTTAATGAAGGCTTTCATGTGTGTCATTTACATTATGCAGAGCGTTTGCAAGATGGTGAAAATTGCTTGGACTGCTTGGAGCTTTTGTACAGATGATAAATATACAACGAAGCTTTAAAGGTGAAAAAAGCGCAGGTAAGCTTTACTTAGTGCCAACACCTATCGGCAACATGCAGGATATGACACTACGTGCTTTGGAAACCCTAAGAACCGTGGATTTGGTAGCAAGTGAAGATACACGCAACACTCAAAAATTACTTAATCATTTTGAAATCAAGGTGGCTCAAGAGTCTTTTCATGAGCATAACTCCTTTGATAAAATTCCGAAGCTTTTAGATTTTCTTATGTCAGGAAAATCGCTAGCACAAGTCTCAGATGCAGGTATGCCTTCAATTTCTGATCCAGGTCATGATTTAGTTGTGGAAGCCATTAAGCGAAATATCGATGTAGTAGCCCTACCAGGCGCTTCAGCTGGAATAACAGGTCTTATCGCTTCTGGATTAGTCCCACAGCCTCATATTTTTTACGGCTTTTTACCTCGTAAAAAAGGTGAACAGAAGAAGTTTTTGGAAACTAAAATGACCTATCCTGAAACGCAGATTTTTTATGAGTCTCCTTATCGTGTCGCAGAGACTTTAGAAAATATGGCTCAGATCTATGGGGATCGAGACGTTACCTTAATACGCGAATTAACCAAAATTTATGAAGAATATCGTCGAGGTAAAATTTCAGAAGTTTTACTTTCTTTAAAAGAGCAACCGATTAAGGGAGAATGTTTAATTATCGTTGCTGGCTTCAATGGAGAAGTTGAGGATAATTCAGAGGATGAGACTACAGCATTAGAAGCTGTTCAACTTCTGGTTGCATCGGGAATAAAACCTAACGTAGCCATCAAGCAAGTGGCGAAAGAGCGTGAGCTGGTGCGACAGGATCTTTATGCACAGTATCATGATTTATAAAATAGAAAGAGCAACTTTAGGTTGTTTTTTTATTTTATCAATGTAGCACTTATTTATAAGCGTAGATAAATGGAAATTGTTTAGTTTATGTTAAAATCAAAACGTAAGTAAAAAGGAAGTGGAGATATAATGAAAAGAAATAAAGTTATAACCTTATTGGCTTTGAGTGCAGCTGGTGTTACTCTACTAGCAGCGTGCTCGAATTCGAATAAAAGTACAACCGCCGGTCAAGAAAAAACGACCACAGTCAATGTGGCAATCTCTGGATCATCAAATCCTTACGAGTATACGAAGGATGGGCAGCTGACAGGTTATGAATATGATATTCTCAAAAAAGCAGATGAAAATTTGCCTCAATATAAATTTGACTTTAAAACATACGATGACAGTGCTATTCTTGCAGCTCTAGATGCAGGACGTGCAGATATCGGTGTGAATATTTATGGTAAAACAAAGGCGCGTGAGGAAAAGTATCTCTTTAGTTTCCCCACAACGCAAGGCATTAATGCGATTTTCTCTAATGATAAAGATAAAATCACAACCATTGAAGGGCTTGTAGGGAAGAAAACCGAGATTCCAACAGGGACCAACTATGGTGACATTATGGATCAGTGGAATAGTGCACATCCTGATAAAAAAATTACCGTAGATTATTCAAAACGCGGGTTGGCAGAACGTTTACAAGCTCTTTCTGATGGACAAATGGACTTTATCTTTGCTTCAAAATCTGCTGCGGAAAATCTTGTTAAAGAACATGCTGTAACAGGTGTATCTGATACAGTACCTACAGATCTTGAAAAATATCCTGAATTCAAGACCTATACTTACTATATCCTTGACAATAGTCAAACCCAACTTCAAAAAGATCTTAACCAAGAGATTAAAAAAATGGCTGAAGATGGATATTTGAAAGAACTTTCTCAAAAATATTTTGGGGGAGATCAGGTACCCGGAATGGAGCAATACAAATAAAAAGTGCTAGAAGCACTTTTTATTTGTATTTAACAATGTCCATCAACATTTTCATTAACCCAATGTTGCTCTTGTTCATCAAAGATTCTTAGATGAGGATTTTCATGGATAAAATCAAGTATCACTTTTCTGCTTAACCCACTATATTTAACTGCAGCATCGACAGTGACAATATCCATTTTTTCAATTGCTTTGCGTAAATTGTCCATGTTTTTATTATAACTTTTTTGACACAATACCAGAAGAGAAAGGACAGATTTATCCTATTTATCTAGATATTATGGGCAAAAAAAGAATTGCTACTTGATTTTCACTCTCAAATTTTATAAAATTGTCAAGTACCTTTGCGTACTTTAATGGAGAATTTATAGTTATGACTACAAATAAAATGGGCACAGGAACCGCTCATTCCAAATTAATTTTGATTGGAGAGCATTCGGTTGTTTATGGGCAGCCTGCAATTGCGTTACCTGTTACTATTCTGAAGACAACCGTTACAATTTCTTCTATCAAATACGGACAATATATTGAAAATAATGAATCACGGCGCAGATTGGATGTGTTAGGAGACGAATTTGAGGGGGTACGCCAACTCATCCTACGTCTTTTAGAAAAATTCCATTCCGTCAAACTTCCATTTTCTCTGGAAATTGATTCGAATATTCCTTTGGGACGGGGATTGGGAGCATCAGCAGCTCTAGCAACAGCAATCACACGTGCCTTTTATGATTTTTTTGATGCAGAGCTAACAGATGAAATGCTCTTATCTTTTGCTAACTTCTCGGAGAATATTACACATGGCCGCTCATCAGGAATTGATGTCGCAACCGTTAATTCGGAGTTACCGCTTTGGTTTATTAAAGGTCAAACTGCCGAATCTTTTGATATCAATCTATCTGGTTATCTGGTTATTGGAGATTCAGGTGTACACGGCTTTACTAGTCAAGCGATTAGCATAGTCAGGGAAAAATTATCAGAGAATAAGGCCAAAGCACAAGGCCATATTGAAAAGTTAGGTCAACTCTCAAAAGCTTCAAAAGATTTTCTCATGACAAATAAATTAAAAGATTTGGGGCAAGTGATGAACCAAGCGCATGAAAATCTTTCTTCACTTGGAGTTTCACACCCGCGCTTAGATACCTTAGTAGACACAGCGCTGAGAAATGGTGCTCTGGGAGCTAAGCTTACAGGCTCAGGTCTAGGTGGGGTAATGGTCGCTCTAGCAGCTAATGAAAAAGATGCAATCCGCATTAGTCAAAAGCTTTTGAAAAATGGCGCCAAGAATACTTGGATTTACTCTGTTTAAAAATGAAGTATAAGGAAACCTTAAGTGTATAAGCCACTTAAGGTTTTTTGTTTTACGAAGTCATCTTTGACTGCTTATTTTTAATGCATGCTGCTTTTATTTATTATTAGAAAGCATTATAATATAGGCAAAGCAAGGAAGGAGAAATCTTGATGAATTACAAAAATATTTTGGTTCCCATTGACGGTTCAGACAACTCATACAAAGCACTCCGAGAGGCAATGGAAATCGCACGTTTAAACGATATAGAACTTTCGGTCCTAACGGTCCAAGATGACGGAAAATTATATGGTCATGCCCTGCCGATTCTTAAGCACAATTATACAAAAGCTTCCGAGATGATCTTGCAAGAAGCAGTAACTATTGTAAAAGACAATGTCAAAGTTCAAACCTTTGTGGTAGTAGGTATTCCTAAGAAGCAAATTGTTGAATTTGCAACGGAACAGAAGTGTGATCTCATCGTGATGGGGGCTACAGGTTCTAATTACTTTGAGCGTATGACTTTGGGTTCTACAACAGCCTATGTTGTAAACCATGCACCTTGTAATGTTACCGTTGTGAAGTAAGTAATGTATGGAGATTCTCTTTTCCTCTTTCAGGAAATATGTATAAAAATAACCACCTTTTCAGGTGGTTTTTTGTGAGACCTTTACGATATGGAGGAGTAAAATTCAAAAACGACAAATGGCTAAATTACGCCACCTTTGTTATAATAGGAGAGATTAATCGACAAGAGGAAAAAATATAAATGAATGAATTTACTGTTAGAGCACATACGAATATTGCCTTGATTAAATATTGGGGGAAGGCGGATGTGGCGCTGAATATTCCTACGACAAGTTCCTTATCAATGACTTTGGATCAATTTTATACAACGACGTCTGTTACTTTTAATGACCAGGATCAACTGATTTTAAATGGGGTGAACACCGATGCTACTCGTGTGCATCAATTTTTAGAAATGCTTCGTGCAAAGCATGGTTCTTTTCCAGGTGTTTTAGTCACTTCTGAAAATCATGTGCCAACTGCTGCCGGACTGGCTTCCTCAGCCTCAAGCTTTGCCGCATTGACAGGTGCCATGTTTGGACTCCTCGAATTACCAGCCGATTTGACAGAAATGTCAAGAATTGCACGGCGTGGCTCTGGTTCAGCTTCGCGTTCAGTCTTTGGTAATTTTGCTGTTTGGAACAAGGGTGAAGACGACGTTTCCTCTTATGCTGAGAGCTTTTATGATGAGGATATCCACTTGTCCATGATTGTTGCTGAAATATCAAGTGCCCAAAAGAAAATGTCTTCAACACGGGGGATGCAACTTGCTCAAACTGCTCCGACCTACAGCGCTTGGGTAGAAAAGTCAGCACGTCAGCTTGAAGAAATGAAAAGTGCGATTCGTCAGGCAGATATTGAAAAGATTGGTTTACTCGCAGAAAATAATGCTTTGGGTATGCATGAACAGAATCGCCTCTGTGTGGAACCTTTTGATTACTTTACTGAAGATACTCAACGGATTATTGCCTTTACGCAAGAATGTTATAAAGCAGGACTCTTGGCTTTTGTTACCATCGATGCTGGGCCAAACGTTAAAATTATTACAGACAGAGCGACAGAGAAAGTACTTCTAACAAAACTACGGGAAAATTTTCCAAATATTATTTTTGATATTGCACATGCGGGGGGCGGACTTGAGTACTTATAAAATAGATGTGCCTGCAAAACTTTTTATTGCAGGAGAATATGCGGTTACTCGTCTAGGAGGTTTAGCTCTGGTAACGAGTCTTGAGAGTGATTTCCAAGTGGTTATTTCAGAAGTAGAGGGCCACAGTCTTTTAGAAACGAATGTGGCAATGCCTGCTCATGCCTTCTCAGTAAAGGAAATTAAACCTGAGCAGAGCGGGCCTTGGAATTTTGTCATGACGGCTATCAAGTATATGAGTAAAGAAGTTGAATTGACCCGGGAATTTCACTTGGAAATCAAGAGTGGACTGGGTTTTGGCGAAAACAAGAAGGGTTATGGCTCATCAGCTTGTGTCGTTGTCGGCGTTGTGAATGCACTCAATCTTTTTTTTCAGCTCAATCTTCCCTTGAAAAAACGCTTTGAAATTGCGGCCCAAGCACATTATGATGTGCAAGGGAGCGGTTCTCGTGGCGATGTTGCTGCAATTATGTATGGTGGCAGTATTTTCTATGAAAATCATCAGCGAGTCCTTCCGCTAACGATTCCTTGGCAGCCTTATGTTGTCCAAACTGCTCAATCTGCGAAGACAGTAGAAAAATTGAAACATCAACTTTCTGAGGCATTTTATGTTAAAAGTGATGAACTTGTTATTGAAATAAGTACAGCTATTGATATGCAGGATTTCGCTCTTTTTAAAGAGAAACTCCTCGAAAATCAACTTTTACTTATTGAGCACCAAGCAAAAGGCTATATGACTGATCAACTGGCTTTAGCTCTGAATATTGTGAATAGCCAACCCGAATTTGCTGGAAAGATTTCAGGTGCGGGGTTTGGTGAAAATATTATTCTTTTTGCAGAGCGTGAAGACAAGATAGTCGAGTTAAGGAGCGCTCTTGAAGCAGAAGGAATGAAGCTTGAGAAAATAAGAATAGGAAAACAAAATGAGTAAAGAAATCCACGGACATCGGAAGGATGAACACTTATCACTTGGCTTAAAGTACTGGCGCGAAGGCCGAAATCGCTCAGAGTTTTCTGCTGCATTACGGGTTGTTCCCAATGGCTTGCCAGAAATTTCTACACAAGAAGTTGACTTATCGGTTACTCTTTTGGAACATAAGTTTGATTTTCCTTTTTACATAGAAGCGATGACTGGGGGATCTAAAAAAGGTGATAAGGTTAATTTAGAGTTAGCGGAGATTGCGGCCCACCATCATATAGCAATGGCCGTCGGCTCGCAGTCGATTGCTTTGAAATATCCCGAATTGGCGGAAGGTTTCCGTCAATTGCGTCAACATAATCCAAAGGGTTTCATTTTTGCAAATATGGGAGCAGGACACTCTTTAGAAAATGCACAAAAGGCTGTCGAAATGCTCTCTGCTGATGCTTTAGAAATTCATATTAATACCGGACAAGAGTTAGTCATGAAGGATAGTGAAGGGGATCGTTCTTTTTACTGGCTTGAAAATATTAATCGTATCGCTGAAAATTTAGATGTTCCTGTTGTAGTCAAAGAAGTCGGCTTTGGTATGAGTCAAAAAATGTTTAAACAGCTTAGCCAAACAGCCATCGCTGGCATTAATGTTGGCGGTAAAGGTGGCACAAATTTTGCATGGATTGAGAGTGGACGCGGGCACAGCACCTTAAACTTAAATGATTTTGGTTTGACAGGACCCGAGAGCCTCATTGAAGCTCAATTGGCGCAAAATACTAAACCTCTGATTGCTACGGGAGGTATTGCATCAGCTACAGATATCTTGCACGCTCAACTTTTGGGTGCGCCTTTAGCCAGCTCGGCTGGGCATGTTTTAACCATCCTACATACCCAAGGTTCTCAAGCCTTGGATGAAATGTTTAGCCACTGGAAAGATGATTTAACAAAGCTCTATACTTTGGTTGGTGCACGGGAGTATGATGATTTAACAGGGGTTGAATTTATCTATGACCGAGATTTGAAGTATTTTCGTGAAGAGCGAAAAGATAAGCAGATAATTTTGTAAACGGTTCTTATTTCTTTATAATAATAGTATATTAAAATTTAAGGAGAATACTATGGCTTATACACTTCCAGAATTACCTTATG
This sequence comes from Lactococcus sp. bn62, assembly GCF_029492705.2. Classification (NCBI taxonomy): domain Bacteria; kingdom Bacillati; phylum Bacillota; class Bacilli; order Lactobacillales; family Streptococcaceae; genus Lactococcus; species Lactococcus sp. bn62. Next base: position 411,122 of record NZ_CP120417.1, read on the forward strand.
CATATGACGCTTTGGAACCTTTCTTTGATGAAGAAACAATGCATTTGCACCATGATAAACATCACCAAACCTATGTAAATAATCTTAATGCAGCGATTGAAAAACACCCAGAATTCTTTGATAAAACTGTTGAAGAATTAGTGGCTTATTTGGACCGTTTGCCAGAAGATATCCGCGTTGCGGTACGTAACAACGGTGGCGGACATTTGAACCACACAATGTTCTGGGAATGGCTTGCTCCAAACGCAGGTGGTACACCAACAGGTGACATCGCTGCAGCCATCGATGAAGCTTTTGGTTCATTTGACGACTTCAAAGCTGAGTTTAAAGCAGCTGCTACAGGACGTTTTGGTTCAGGTTGGGCTTGGTTAGTTCTCGATTACGGTAAACTTAAAGTTGTTTCTACAGCCAACCAAGATAACCCAATTTCTGATGGACAAATTCCAGTACTTGGTCTTGACGTTTGGGAACATGCTTATTATTTGAAATATCGCAATGTTCGTCCAGATTACATCGAAGCTTTCTTTAGCTTGATTAACTGGGATAAAGTAAACGAACTTTACGCTAAAGCTAAATAACATAAAAAAGAGCACCTTGGAGGTGCTTTTTTTGCTTTTCTGCTTTTTTCAATAAGAATTGGAATTAAAAAGGCGAACCCTGTTTTATAAATGCACTATTCATGCTATAATAGGAGCTATGAAATTTACAGAATTTAACTTTAAGAATTATATCAATGAAACGCTTGAGGCAATCAAGTTCGTTTCGCCAACCCCCGTTCAGGAAAAACTGATTCCTGTCGTATTATCAGGCCGTGATTTGGTAGGGGAATCAAAAACAGGTTCAGGAAAGACACATACTTTCTTGCTCCCTATTTTCCAACAATTGAACACAGAGCTTGATGAAGTCCAAGCCGTAATCACTGCACCATCTCGTGAACTTGCCACACAGATTTATCATGCAGCTCAAGAATTTGTTAAATTTAATGATGCAATCCGCGTGGTCAACTATGTGGGTGGAACAGATAAAGCGCGTCAAATTAAGAAACTTGAGTCTTCACAACCTCATATCGTGATTGGTACACCAGGGCGTATCCAAGATTTACTTAAATCGGGAGCTTTGATTATTCATACGGCATCCATTTTTGTTGTAGATGAAGCGGACATGACTTTGGATATGGGCTTCTTGACAGATGTGGATAAAATTGCAGCCAGCTTTGGTAAAAAAGTACAGATGCTGGTCTTCTCTGCAACTATTCCACAAAAGTTACAGCCTTTCCTTAAAAAATATTTGAATAATCCTGTGATGGAAAAAATTGCGAATAAGACTGTGATTTCAGACACGATTGAAAACTGGCTGATCTCAACTAAAGGCGCATCACATAACCAAATTTTACTGCAACTTTCGAAGGCAACCAATCCTTATATGGCAATGATTTTTGCCAATACAAAGGGACGCGTTGATGATATTCATCATTTCTTAGTCAACAATGGTGTCAAAGCAGCAAAAATTCATGGTGATATCCCACCACGTGAACGGAAACGTATCATGGCAAGCATCAAGAACTTAGATTATCAGTTTGTTGTAGCAACGGATATTGCAGCACGTGGGATTGATATCGAAGGTGTAAGTCATGTTATCAATGATGAACTTCCTCGTGATCTTTCCTTCTTTGTACACCGTGTAGGACGCTCAGGACGTAATGGTTTGTCGGGAACGGCGATTACACTTTACAGTCCTTCTGATGATTCAGCCATTCGTGAAATTGAAAAAATGGGTGTAACATTCCAACCTAAAGCTGTGAAAAATGGTGAGATTGTTGATTCTTATGATCGTGATCGCCGTGAAAAACGTACAGCCAAGACTGGAGAGTTGTCTAACAAAATGCGTGGTCAGTTGGCTAAGAGTAAGAAAAAAGTCAAACCAGGCTATAAACGTGCCTTGAAATGGGCGATTGAAGAAGAAAATACGAAAAAACGTCGTGCAGAGCACAATAAAAATGCACGTAAGCAACGTGAAGCCCGCAAACAAAAATTCTAATGAAAAAATTCTTTCGAGTTTTAGGGTTAATCTTTGCTTTGGGAACGGCCTATGGCCTTTTCTGTTTCTTTTTGATACGGAGTGATGTCGCTTATCAAGGAGATACAGCACAAGAATTTAAGACGATACTAGTTTTAGGCAGTAAGATTGAGCCAGATGGTCAGCCTGCATCTACTACGAAGAGCCGTCTTGATACTGCTTTAACACTTGCTAAGAGCAATCCTCAAGCTAGAGTTATTGTTACAGGTTATCAAAGTTCCGCTTCTCCTGTATCTGAAGCTGAGGGAATGGCCACATATCTCAAAGCACATGGTTTAAACTCTAGCCGAATCATTGAAGAAAAGAAAGCGCGAAATACTGTCGAGAATTTCGCGCTTTCTCAAAAGTATGTGCAAGGGAAAACACTACTTGTGACGAGCGACTTTCATCTTTATCGTAGCCTTTATTTGGCTTCCAAATTAGGCTACAAAAACGTGCAAGGTTATGCAGCAGAAAGTAAGACCTCTGCTTTGCAGACTATGAGCAATTACGCTCGAGAGTGTTTAGCTCTGGGTTACTATTTGATCAAATATACACTATTTTAAGCTAGATAAAGGAGTTTTTATGTTTCAACCTGAAAAATAAGCAAGCTTAATGAGCTCGAAACCTTGGTCCTTGATTTTATCATCAAATCTCCAGATAAGGTTCAAAAAGCAACGATTCGGAGCTTAGCTAGCCAGCTTCATGTTTCTACTACAACAATCGTAAGAATGAGTACAAAGTTGGGCTTTAATGGTTGGGCAGAATTAAAATTTTTTCTAAAAAATCAAAGCAAACCTAAAACGGCGGAAGAGCAGCATTATGACAATATGCTAGAATTTGATATGTTTTTACGCCGTATGAATTCTGAAAGTTATCAAAAGCGACTGACTGAAGCTGCCAAGATGATTGCTAAAGCAGATTATACCGTTTTTATGGGAATTGGGAACTCAGGTTCTTTAGCTGATTATGCATGTAAATACTTTGTGAATGTAGGTTTACGTGCCTTTGTTATTAATGATCCTTTCCAAGCTATCCAAATCAATGGCACAGGTAATGTCATTGCATTGATTTTATCGGCCTCAGGAGAAACGATTCAAATCATTAATAAGGAGTTGGAATTCAAACAAGAAGGTGCACAAATTATTTCATTGACAAATAATGAAGACAGTACAGTTGGCCGGCTGGCTGACTTGCAACTCTTTTACAATCTCACGCCGGAATGGTCTAAACTTTATCCGCTAGGAAATTTAACGACACAACTTCCTGTTGTTGCAGTTCTTGAAGTTCTGGCTCATAAAACGCTCCATTTTTTAGAGGAATAGTGTTCGATTTGTTCCAAAATGCGAAACATGTTTTAAATAACTTGCAATTTTTGCAAGTTTTTTTGTATTTATTGCAAAAAATTAAGCCATAAATCCTTAATTTAAGCCATTTTCTCTTTGTTTCAATACAGGAAAGGTGTTTCATATTATCGTTTGAAAGCCTTTTCAGAAAACGCTATAATATTCTTGAGCTCAAAAGAATAAGGAGAAAAAATGGCAGAAAAGGTTATTGCACTGGCATGTGCAGCAGGTATGTCAACATCATTGCTGGTAACGAAGATGCAACAAGCAGCAAAAGAAGCTGGAAAAGATTATGAAATTTTTGCTAAGTCAGTAGCAGAGATCGATAATATGTTAGCAGGCTCTGGTTCGAACAAACCAGATGTGCTCTTATTAGGTCCTCAAGTTTCTTATATGAAAGCAGAAGTTACTAAGAAAGCGAATGCCGCAGGAGTTCCTTGTGATGTGATTAAGATGCAAGACTATGGCATGATGAATGGCAAAAATGTAGTTGCAGCTGCAGATGCCCTAATGAATTAAAAATAAAATTTTTGGAGTAAAAATATGAATAAATTTATCAACGAGAAATTAATGCCTCCGATGATGAAATTTTTGAACACAAAAGCCGTTACAGCAATTAAAAACGGTATGTTGTATCCAATACCTTTCATTATTATTGGAGCAATCTTCCTCATCTTAGCAAACTTCCCTCAACAAAATGTTGCGGACTGGATTGCACAAATTGGTTGGGCCCCTATTTTTAATCAAGCCTATGCTGCTTCATTTGGTATTATGGCCCTCTTTGCAGCTTTTGGTATTGCTTATTCTTGGGTGAAGAGCGAAGGATATGAAGGCGCCTCTGCTGGTTTGACTTCTATTATTGTCATGGTTATGCTTCAACCAAGTACTATTTCAACGGTGACTAAAATTGCTGATGGTTCTGCTGTCGTGGGAGAGTATCAAGTAAGTGGTGTTATTGATGCAGCTTGGCTTGGCGGTAAAGGAATGATTCTCGCCATGCTTGCTGGTTTATTGGTCGGTTGGTCTTACTCATGGTTCATGAAAAAAGATATCCGTATCAAACTTCCTGAACAAGTGCCTGCAAATGTATCAGATTCCTTTGGTGCTCTAGTGCCAGCTTTCGTTATTACTTTTGTAGCAATGCTTATCTATGCCCTATCTGTATTGACAACGGATCAAACACCGATTGAATGGATTTATACTTTAATTCAAACACCTTTGCAACATGCTACAGACGGCCCACTTGGTGTCTTCTTAATTGCATTCTTACCTGTATTTATCTGGTGGTTTGGGGTACATGGTGCCACAGTTATTGGCGGTATCATGACACCGTTGCTCTTGGCTAACAATGCCGATAACCTCAAATTGTTCCAAGAGGGTAACTTATCACTTGATCATGGGGCACATATTGTTACGCAAGCCTTTATGGATCAGTTTATTACGGTTACAGGTTCAGGAATGACTTTCGGTTTCGTTATCTTTATGATTTACCGTGCGCGTTCTGTTCAAATGAAAACCATTGGTAAATTAACATTAGCACCAGCCTTCTTCAATATCAATGAGCCTGTACTCTTTGGTATGCCGATTGTCTTAAACCCAATCTTGGCTTTCCCATTCTTGATTGCCCCTCTCGTTTCAGGATTTGGAACTTATGCAGCTATTGCGCTGGGAATTATCCCACCGTTTAATGGTATCTTCGTCCCATGGACAACACCGCCAATCCTTTCAGGTTTGATTGTCGGAGGTTGGCAAGGTGCAGCATGGCAAGCCTTGATGATTTTTGTGACAGGTGCCATATACTGGCCATTTGCTAAAAAATATGATGCGATTCTTGTACAACAAGAAAAAGAAGCATATGAAGCAGAGCAAGCTGAACAAGCATAATAGTGAGATGAGATTAAGCATTGACTTAATCTCTCTTCTATAAATGTAAACTCATCAAGAGCTGGGAGAGTTTACATTTATAGAGGGGAACTGAGCGTCTAAAAAAGGGGAGGATGTTAAGAACTGAAGTATACGCAAGTTCAAACCTTGTAAAAGATTTAAAGTTAAATCAACAGAATTAGAGGAAAGAGAGAAGAAAAATGACTTTAAGAAAAGATTTCCTATGGGGCGGTGCAGTTGCTGCTCATCAACTTGAAGGCGGCTGGAATGCAGGAGGCAAAGGGGTTTCTGTGGCCGACGTTATGACTGCTGGAGCAAATGGTGTTGAGCGCCGGATTACAGATGGTGTCTTACCCGGTGAAAATTATCCAAACCATGAAGCCATTGACTTCTACCATCGCTATAAAGATGATGTCAGACTTTTTGCAGAGTTAGGTGTGAACTGTTTCCGTACATCCATTGCTTGGACACGTATTTTTCCAAATGGAGATGAAAGTGAGCCTAATGAAGAAGGTCTTCAATTTTACGATGATTTATTTGATGAATGTTTGAAAAACGGTATTGAGCCAGTCATCACGCTTTCCCACTTTGAAATGCCTTATCACTTGGTTACCGAGTATGGTGGCTGGCGTAATCGCCGCTTGATTGACTTTTTTGTAAGATTTGCTGAAGTAGTAATGACCCGCTATAAAGATAAAGTTAAATACTGGATGACATTTAACGAGATAAATAATCAAGCAAATTTTGATCTGGATTTTGCACCATTCACTAACTCTGGTTTGAAGTTCGTGGAAGGCGAGAACCGTGAAAAGATTATGTACCAAGCAGCCCACTATGAATTAGTGGCTTCTGCTAAAGTTGTAGATCTAGGACATAAGATTAACCCTGATTTCCAAATTGGTTGCATGATTGCGATGTGTCCTATTTATCCTGCAACATGTAAACCCGAAGATATGATGGCAGCACAGGTTGCCATGCAACGGCGTTTATGGTTTACCGATGTCCATGCGCGTGGACACTATCCAAGCTATATGCTCAAATATTTTGAACGTAAAGCCTTTGATTTGGACATTACTCCGGAAGATATTGAAGATTTATCCAAAGGCGAAGTAGATTATATCGGCTTTAGTTATTATATGAGTTTTGCTATTAAAGATCAGGCTGAAAAGATTGATCCAAGTCTTAAGCTAAATTATATGCCAAGTACAGCTGAAAAAATGGAGAATCAAGAGAATCTGGGAGCGCCAACCTTTGATTATATCGAAAACCGAGATTTGGTAAAAAATCAATATGTCGAAGCATCAGAATGGGGTTGGCAAATTGATCCATTAGGTCTGCGTTATAGCATGAATTGGTTCAATGAGCGTTATGAAAAACCACTCTTTATTGTAGAAAATGGTTTTGGTGCTGTGGATAAAGTAGAAGAAGATGGCAGTATTCATGATCCATACCGTGTGGAATATCTAAAAGCACACATTGAAGCGATGAAAGATGCTGTCGAGTACGATGGCGTAGACTTAATGGGTTATACACCATGGGGCTTTATTGATCTTGTTTCTGCAGGAACTGGAGAGATGAAAAAACGCTATGGTTTTATCTATGTAGATAAAGACAATGAAGGAAATGGCAGCTTGGAACGCTCGAAGAAAGATTCCTTTGAGTGGTACAGTCAAGTCATAGCCTCAAATGGAGAAAAATTATAATGGAACATACAAAACTAAAAGCTTTCCCCGATAACTTTTTATGGGGCTCGGCCTCGGCAGCTTATCAGGTTGAAGGTGCGCATGACGAAGACGGAAAAGGTCCATCAGTTTGGGATAATTTTGTCCGCATACCAGGAAAAACTTTTAAGGAGACAACAGGAGACATTGCTGTTGATCACTACCATCGCTACAAAGAAGATGTAGCACTTATGGCTGAAATGGGGTTAAAATCCTATCGTTTTTCAATTGCTTGGACACGTATTTTTCCTGAAGGTCGGGGCGAAATTAATCAACAAGGCTTACAATTTTATATGGATTTGGTTGATGAATTGATTGCTAATCATATCGAACCGGTAGTTACGCTCTATCACTGGGATTTACCGCAAGCTCTTGAAGAAGAATATCAAGGTTGGGAAAATCGCCAGATTATTGAGGATTTTGTGCATTATGCGCAAACACTATTTACAGCTTTTAAAGGAAAAGTGAAGTATTGGGTATCCTTGAATGAACAAAACATCTTTACACAACATGGTTGGATATTGGCAACGCACCCACCTGGAAAGGTAGATATGAAGCTGTTTTATCAAGTCAATCACCATGCAAATTTGGCTAATGCAGCTGTAATCAATGCTTTTCATGAAATGGATATGCCCGGTCAAATCGGTCCTTCCTTTGCTTATACACCAAACTACGCGCTCGATTCTAATCCCCTTAATATCTTGGCAGCTGAAAATGCAGAAGAAATGTTTGCTCATTTTTGGATGGATGTCTATTGCTATGGCGAATATCCTATTGTGGCTTTGAATTATCTTAAAGAAAATGATCTGATGTTTGAAACCGAGGAGGGTGATTTTGAACTCTTAAAATCAGCCCGACCAGACTTTTTAGGGATTAATTATTATCAAACTGCTGCCAATGCTTGGAATCCGCGCGAAGGTGGAGTCACACTTGGTAAAATGAATACTACCGGAGTTAAGGGCTCAGGAGGCGACCAAGGCATTCCGGGCTTGTACAAACGTGTAACTAATCCTGCTGTTGAACGTACAAACTGGGATTGGGAAATTGATCCAATGGGATTGCGTATCGCCTTACGTCGAATTACCAGTCGCTACCGCATACCTGTGATGATTACAGAAAATGGTTTAGGAGAGTATGACAAGCTTGAGGCAGGGCAAATTCATGATGATTACCGCATTAGATATCTGGAAAGTCATGTTAAAGCTATAAAAGAAGCCTTAACCGATGGTGTTCAAGTGATTGGCTATCATACATGGTCTTACACTGACTTACTCAGTTGGTTGAACGGTTATCAGAAACGCTATGGCTTTGTCTATGTGGATCAGGACGAAAGTATGGAAGGTAGTCTCAAGCGAATACCCAAGGATTCTTACTATTGGTATCAAGCGCTCATTAAAGAGAATGGGGACAGTATCTAAAGTCATACTCTGTCATTATGAAAACACTTGCAAAAAATCAATGAAAGCGGTATACTTAAGACTATAAAAAGAAAAAGAAGGAAAAATAATTATGGCTGATAAAATAATCGCTTTAGCTTGCGCAGCAGGCATGTCAACATCACTTTTAGTTTCTAAAATGCAAAAAGCAGCAGCAGATAAAGGATTGGACTACGAAATTTTCGCAAAATCAACAGCAGATATCGATAACATGCTTGCTGCTACCCCTAAACCTGATGTCCTTCTCTTAGGACCTCAAGTAGGCTTCATGAAAGCAGAGGTACAAAAGAAAGCACAAGCTGCTGATGTACCAATGGATGTGATCAAAATGCAAGACTACGGTATGATGCGTGGCGATAAAGTCCTTGAAGCAGCAGAAGCTTTAATGAAGTAAAAGAACTCAAGACGACGAAATAAAAGGGGATGTAATGAACGAAGAAAGAATGGAAATTGTGATGGGAATCATCATGCATGGTGGAAATGCCAAAGGCTTAGCCTTTCAAGCAATCCAACAAGCAAAAGAAGGAGATTTTGAAGCAGCAGAAAAATCACTTCAGGAGTCGAACCAAGAGTTGCTCCAAGCCCATGATGTTCAAACAGATATGCTGACAAAAGAAGCACAAGGTATTCATACAGAAATCGATCTCTATATGGTACATGCGCAAGACCATCTGATGAACTCAATTACCTTCAAAGATTTGGCTACAGAAATTATTAGCCAGGAAAAACGTATTCAAGCTTTAGAAAAAGCGGCAAATTAATATCGATAACACTTTGAGAAAAAAGAAAAGTTCTAAGAGAAATTGCTTAGGGCTTTTTCTTAACCCTTGAGGGGTGAAATTTGAGAAGCTGTAAAAGTTCTTGCTTTTATCCTTAAATTTCGATATAATGATTAATGTTGTGGCGGCATAGCCAAGTGGTAAGGCATGGCTCTGCAAAAGCTTGATCGTCGGTTCAAATCCGTCTGCCGCCTTTCGCAATAGATTGTATAATATAAAAAACTGCTGAATTCAGCAGTTTTTTTGTTTTTACCTGAAACAATTTAAAATTAGGGCTTACAATTATAAATGTGATCGGCAATAAAGCAAAACTTGGTCGCCATCTTCAAGCAGAAAAATTAGCTTTATAGAGGTTGGTTTTCCAATCTGGAATAAATGAAAATTCGGTCATATAATTAAATCAGGCTTCAAAATGGCAAGTCTATAAGAGACGGTTGGTTCGATTCCAACTTGAAGTCATTCCTAAAAAATGCAGCTGTATGTTAGGTAGAACAATCGGTAAGTCGACGGGTTTATTAGAATTGTATAAAAAAAGGAGGAAAATAAACTGGGACAACAAGAAACAGCAAAACAAATCTGGGACTATCTTACGTCACGCGGATGGACAAAACAGTCAGTATCTGCTCTCCTAGGTAATATGCAGAGTGAGAGCGGTATTATTGCCGATCGCTGGGAAAGTGATAGAGTTGGTAATATGAATGGTGGTTATGGCCTTGTTCAATGGACACCAGCGACAAAATATATTGACTGGGCAAAATCAAAAGGTTTAGCTTATCAAGATGTTTTCTCTCAATGCAAGCGTATTGAGTGGGAAGTTGCAAACAATCAACAGTTTTATCACCCAAGTATGACTTTTGCACAATTTACTAAGAGTACGGCATCTCCTGAAACATTGGCGGATATTTTTATTCGATATTATGAACGGCCGTTAAATCCAAATCAACCTGCTCGAGGTACACAGGCACGTTATTGATATAACCTTTTCCAAGGTTCAACTTCAAGTAATCGTAGAAAAGTAGTTGATTGGTTCAATACACATCGTAATCAAATCACCTACTCCATGACAGGCTCTCGTATTGGTACAGATGGAACAGCAGACTGTTCAGGTAGTATTGTTATAGCCCTTAAAGAAGCGACAGGAGTTGCTTATGATTATGTTTATAATACCGTAACCTTAGGTGGTTATCTCTCAAAATGTGGCTATACGAGAATTCTAACAGGAAATATGTCAGGTTCTAATCTGAATCAAATGCAGGATGAAGATATTATTCTACTATCTGCTGGAAATTCAATGGCAGAATCAGGAGGCGCAGGAGGCCATACAGGTGTAATTACTGGAGGTGGCAAAATTATTACCTCGACTTGCTATTATACTAATGGTCAAGCTAATACAGCAATACAAGATTTACCAATTAATAGTACATATTTAAGTAGCAACAGTTTTAAGTACTATGAAGTATGGCGCAAAGCCGGTGAATCAGAAACAGATGAAGGAGAAGAAGACGAAATGATTTTATATAAAGTAAACGACAAAAATTCTAAAATGAATGGGTCAATCTGGATGTTCAATGGTGAACAACTCACACGCTTAGATGGTGTATCAGCAGCGAAATTTGCAAAAAACTTTAAAACTACAGATGTCAATCAAGCCGAAATGAGTTCATTTAAAAATATTGGATTCCGTACTGTAGGTGAATTTAAATATTAAAAATTATTCCAACCTTATGGGTTGGTTTTTTATCCCAAAATAATTAGTTTTATTGTTGACAAAACTAATTAAAAGTTTTATAATCAATTTTGTTAGTTTTACGAAAATAAAAACTAAGTAATTGAAGGAGATAAAAATGGAAAAAGAAATAAAAGCCAATAAAATAAAAAGTAAGGATTTTTTGAAACTCATTGCCAAGAGTAAACCAAAATACTCCTATTTTGCCATTGGGATGTTGTCAGGGATTGTGGGAGCGGTATTACAGCTCATTGTACCTCAAATGATACAGCCACTTATTTCAGGATTTGCACAAGGGATTAATTATGGTCTTTTAGGAAATGTAGTTCTTGTTTACATCCTTTCGGCCTTACTTGGTGCAATTGGTGCCTCAGTGCTTGGATTTTTTGGAGAAAATGTAGTAAAAAGATTACGTTTAACAGTGTGGAATAAGATGGTTCACCTGCCTGTAAAGTACTTTGATGAAGTCAAAACAGGAGAAATTGGAAGCCGCTTGGTCAATGATACAACCCAAGTGAAAGATCTTTTAGCTAATACTGTACCTCAAACCTTAACAAGCCTTTTGCTTCTTGTGGGTTCAATTTTTATGATGTTTCGTATGGATTGGCAGATGACTGTAGCAATGGTGATAGCTGTTCCTATTGCGACATTGATTATTATGCCCTTGGCCACTTTTGGCCGAAAATTTGGAATCCAGCGTCAAGATGCTCTTGCAGGATTTTCTGGCACAGCAAGTGAAGTGCTTAGCGAAATTCGTTTGGTCAAGTCTTCCAATGCGGAGGTACAAGCGACACATTCAGCTGAAAAAAACATCAATAAGCTTTATAAAATCGGGCTTCGTGAAGCAATTTTTGATGGTTCCATGCAACCAATTATGATGTTGTTAATGATGTCAACAATCTTTGGATTGCTGCTTTATGGAATTCATCGTGTTGCCGTAGGAGCAATGACGATGGCCACTTTGATGAGCTTCTTGATGTATCTTATGAACATGATTGGTTCTGTTCCTACTCTAGCGCTTTTCTTTACCGCAAGTTCTAAAGCCTCAGGAGCCACAGCCCGTCTGAATGAAGTTTTAGAAGAAGAACAAGAGCAGTTAAGTCTTGGAGAAAACCTAGATATTGAAGGCCAAGTTTTACGTGCAGAAAATATTAGTTTTTCATATGATGACTCTGAAGAAATATTGAAAAATATTACTTTCGAAGCGAAACCAAATACTATTGTTGCCTTTGCAGGTCCTTCTGGAGGCGGAAAATCAACTATTTTCTCTATTTTGGAACGCTTCTACAAACCAACAGGAGGAAAACTAACAATGGGGAATCATGATATTGAAAACTTAGCCCTCAAAGATTGGCGTAGCCAAATTGGGTTTGTTTCACAAGATTCAGCGATTATGGCAGGAACAATTCGTGACAACTTGACTTATGGTTTAGACGGTACATACAGTGATGCACAATTATGGGAAGTGCTAGACTTAGCCTTTGCACGCGGTTTTGTCGAAAATATGCCCGACAAATTGGATACACAAGTAGGGGAACGTGGAGTGAAGATATCAGGTGGGCAACGTCAGCGTTTAGCTATTGCACGTGCCTTCTTGCGTAATCCGAAAATTCTCATGCTCGATGAAGCCACAGCTAGTCTAGATTCAGAGTCAGAAGCAATGGTTCAAAAAGCTTTGGATAGCCTGATGAAAGGTAGAACAACATTAGTCATTGCTCATCGTTTATCCACAATTGTTGATGCAGATAACATTTACTTTATTGAAAAGGGAGCAATTACAGGAGCAGGTAAACACAGTGATCTTGTAAAATCACACCCACTTTATGCACAGTATGTTCAAGAACAACTGACCGTTGCATCATAAATAAAAAAGCTGCTTGCAAGCAGCTTTTTTATTATAAAGAACTTAGTTCTTAGCACCATATACGGAGTCAGCATCTAAGAGCTTGTCTTGACGGTGCATTTGATAAAATTCTTCTAAACCGGGAGTAACACTTGGAGCAACAGCATCAAAGGCTTTAGCTTGCTGGATAGCTTGGGTCGTTGGTGGCTCAGTGAGCTGGGGCAGCTCTGGTAAGAGAGGTTCATGGGACATCGCTGTGCCTGAGTAACTAAATGGCGGCACATTTCTGCCTTGATTCATATATCTGATGGTGTTGTTCAAAAGATAGACACGCATATTGTTTTCTTGTTCAATAGGCGCAGCTGGCACATAATATTTTCCACTCATATCTGGGCTTCCGACCCATACAGCGGTTGAAACACCTGTAGAGGTAGCAGCCATCCAAGCATCAGGAGCACCTTGACTACGGGCCGGTTCTGTGGCAGTATCGGGGAAATTAGAGAGCCCGGACTTAGTGGCGAAAGCATTCGGCCATTGCGGCTGAGCAGCTAAAGGCTCGGAACCATTAGGTTGTGTAACATTTTGCATGAGATTAACAAGCGAACGAGCTGTTGAAGAACTCATGGCGCGTTGTGATTCAGGCTGAGTAAGTGGCAGTTCTTGACCATTTACCGTGACAGAAGCCACAGCAGTAGGGGTAACGCGAACGCCATCATTACCAATCGCAGAATATGCAGATGCAGACTGTAAAGGAGACAAATTATAGTCAATAGACATGGATTCTTGGTCATATTTGACAGAAGCAATACCAAGTGGCTGCATAATACTGTTTTTTTGCTCATTATTGGTCATGTTAAAGGTTTGCAGGGCTGCAGAGTTCAAAGAGTTACCAAGGGCAAAACCGACAGGAACAGGGCCATAATTATTCCCACCGTAATTCATCAGCGGTGTGCCATCAGCGTAAGTTGTAGCATTACCATTCAAGGTACTGTTTTCATTGATATAGCCATATTCAAGAGCGGGCGCATAATCGAGTAATGGTTTAATCGTTGAACCTGAAGAACGGCCAGAGGAAATTGGCAATTGTGGATTGTCCGAATTTGTATTTAAAGCTAAGATATGACCTGTTTGGGTATCAACCACAGATATTGCAGTTAAAGTACCTTCTGGCAGATTATTACGTGGAATATTTGAGACATCAGGTGCGGTATGATTTGCAACGCTCTCTAGATAATCCAAGTGTGCTTTCGTAGCATATGTTTTGACAACAACCTTAGCGTTTCTTGGTAAAGCAATCTGGCCAAGCTCTTTTTGTACTTGTGCAATATAGGCTTGATAAGCATGGGGGATGCCTTGTGTATAACTTGGCTTAAGTGCGAGTTCTTTTTTCACAGCTTCGGCGCTGTCTTTGTATTCTTGGTCAGAGATAATTTTGTTGGACTTCATCACCGAAAGAACAGTCAAGGCGCGTTGTTTCCCTGCGCCTTCAAAATCTTGAACATAGGTTGAAGGTGCTTGACCCAGCCCCGCTAAATAAGCAATTTGAGCAATATAGAGTGGTGTTTTCTCTGAGGTAATCATCGGTGTAGAGAAAAGATTGTTCCAAGCAGCCCCAGGGCCAATGGTTTCAGGTGTCAAACGCAAGGTGTCGAGATAACTGGTGAGAATTTCTTCTCGAGAATAGCGTTCAGCAAGGCTATGCGCATCAATCAATTCGACGATTTTGCGGGACAATGATTTATCGGCAGTAAAACCTCCATGCGCAAGATTTTTTGCTAATTGTTGATCAAGGGTTGAGCCACCACGTGCACCGTTTGCGAGATGTAATTTCGTAAGTACTTCTGATAAGACGGCATTAGTTACCCCTTTGATAGAATAACCTTTAGTTTTACGGGAATAGAAGTCACTATCCTCAACTGCGACTAAAGCTTTTGTGTATAGTTCAGGAATATTTTTATCTTTGCCTGAGAGCTGTGCTGGAATGTACTTATAGATATTTGAGGAATCCTGAAGTGCTTTTCCATTAATATCCGTAATAGTAAAGGATTGGGAGATGGCTTGTGGGGAAGGCTTAAGCTCGATCGTATGTGCTTGGTGTGATTCTTTATCCAGAAGATAGACGGCACCAACAGCACCAACAGCGCCTACAAACAAGAAGAGCAGAAAAAGAACGGCAAGGGTGCGGAGAATTATTTTTTTAGCCATTATTCATCTCCTTTCTTTTTAGCTTTAGTGTCCTCTTTTTTGGAGGCTTCTGTTTTTTCTTTGTCTTTTTTAGCAGAAACAGAAGAAGTTTTCTTTTCTTCAACTTTTTTCTGTGTTTGAACCGTAATTGTTTGACCTTTTAGAATACGAGTATACTGAGAGGGCTCAGGTTTTTGTTGAGTTACAATCGCTGTATCTTTGTCCTCATAGTTTGGCTCCACTTCAATTTTATAATCGATGCCTGCTTGTTTTCTTATGGCCGCAAGTGTTTGACCTTTGAGATTAGGCATTTCTATGCTTGAACTTTTTAACTGTTCTGATTTTTCGACTTTTTGTTGGAAATCTGTTAACTCTTTGATACGAGCTTCTACGGTTTCCTTCTGGCTGAGATAAGCATTTACCTTGTTAAATACAGGGAGAAAGTCTGCCATGAGTGAATTATTTGTAGAAATTTTATCAAATTGAAGTTGTGTGATAGCTGTGTAATTATTGGTATAGTTTACAAACTGTGTAAAGTTACTAAGGAGAGAGTTTGCATCATTGAGGGCTTGAACCGAAACAGAAATCGTCGATTTAGAAACAGCATTATTATCTTCAATATAAGATTGAATACTCTTCTCAGTCTGTTGTGCCAATTGGTTTGCATCTTGAATAAACTGAGACAACTGCTCAGCTTTTAAAGTTTTTGTTTCTGCTTGGAGCTGATCAATGGAACGATTAAGGCGGGCATTCTCATAAGTTTGAGCAAGTTGCGTCATTTGCTCATCGCTTGCGCCCAGCGCTTGTTGTAATTCGTCCTGATTTTGTGAAAACTGTTGTTCGGGAAGTTCGCCATTGACAATACTGTTGACGCGTTTTTCGTTCTCCTCTAACTTTTCCGCGAGTTCACTGGAAGCATTACTCAGATAGACGTCAAGCGCATTATTTTTTAATTTTTTGATATAGTCGTTATCCTCAGGTAGGATATTCGTTGCTTCGACAATCTCTTTTTGGGACATTGACTGGAAAACAGGATAATCACGAAAAAGTATCTGTCGACCAAGAATACCAGCTGTTATGATGATGATACTGAGCAAGGCCGCCAGTATAATCACAATCTTATTAAAAATCTTTTTCTTCATTAAAAACCTCATAAAAATTAAGCTTAACATAAGCTATTGAACTTCTCCATTATAACAACTTTCTTACTCCGAGGAAACCGAAAAATATGATAAAATTATTAGTATGAATATCGAGTCAAAGATCAAAGATTTAACGGAGTTATTAAATAAGTACGCTCACGAATACTATACCTTGGATATGCCATCGGTTGAAGATGCGGAGTATGATCGCCTTTATCGTGAGTTAGAAACTCTAGAACACGATAACCCACATTTGATACGCGCTGATTCACCGACCCATCGTACAGGCGATGTTGTGCTATCAGGATTTGAAAAATATACTCATGAATACAATCTCTACAGCCTAGCAGATGCTTTTTCACGTGAAGAGCTGGAAGACTTTGATGAACGTGTACGTAAAATCATTCCAAAGCCTGAATACATTTGTGAGTTAAAAATTGATGGTCTCTCACTTTCTCTTAAATATACAGCAGGTAAACTTGTCGTAGCTGCGACACGTGGAGATGGCAGTGTAGGGGAAAACATTACAGAAAATGTTAAACGCATCAAAGACGTCCCACTGGTATTAAAAGAACCTATTGACATTGTGGTGCGAGGTGAAGCTTATTTGCCACGCAAAAATTTCGTCAAACTCAATAAGGAACGCGAACTTGAAGGTAAACCTTCCTTTGCCAACCCGCGTAATGCAGCAGCCGGAACTTTACGACAGTTAGATACGAAAGAGGTGACCAAGCGTGGCTTGGCAACCTTCCTTTATCAAGAAGCGAGTCCTGCGACAAATGACACTCAAGAAGAAGTTTTGGAGTACTTAGAAAAGCTTGGACTTGTCGTCAACAAAGAACGTGTTTTTGCGCGAAATATTGATGAAGTCTGGGCCTTCATTGAGCGCGTGGCTTCTCTTCGGGATGACTTAGACTATGATATTGATGGTGTTGTCATCAAAGTTAATAATCTAGCTGAACAAGAAGAGTTAGGCTTTACAGTCAAGGCTCCACGTTGGGCCATCGCTTATAAATTTCCAGCTGAGCTGGCAGAAACGGAAATTCTGTCTGTGGATTGGACAGTAGGGCGTACAGGGGTCGTTACACCAACAGCAAATATGGTTCCTGTGACCTTAGCGCAGACGACAGTATCACGCGCCACACTGCATAATGTTGACTACATTAAGGAGAAGGATATCCGTCTTAAAGACAAAGTCATGATCTATAAGGCAGGGGATATCATTCCAGCAGTTCAACGTGTTTTGTTTGAGAAACGTCCAGCAGATTCTGTAGAAATGGCAATCCCTCAATATTGTCCGGAATGTTCATCTGAACTTTTGCATTTCGAAGATGAAGTAGCCTTACGCTGTATCAATCCGCTTTGTCCAGCACAAAATCGTGAAAAACTTATTCACTTTGCCAGTCGTGGTGCAATGAATATTTCTGGTTTGGGGCAATCGATAGTTACGCAACTTTTCAAAAATAACTTAATCAAAGATGTGGCAGATATCTATAAGTTGCAGCTTGACGAATTAGTGGCACTGGATAAGATTCAAGAAAAATCAGCAACCAAGTTATTAAATGCCATTGAAGCCTCAAAAGAAAACTCCGCAGAAAAGCTCCTTTTTGGCTTGGGTATTCGTCATGTAGGATCGAAAGCTGCCAAACTATTAATGGAGCGTTTTGGTAATCTTCGGGCCTTGTCGCAAGCAAGCTTAGAAGAAATTGCTGAAATTCCAAGCTTAGGTTCAGTTATTGCCAAAGCTGTAACCAGCTACTTTGCCACAGAAGGTGCGCAAGTCTTGCTTCAAGAATTGGCAGAAGCGGGAGTCAACTTCGACTATCTTGGTCTTAAGCCCAAGACAGACAGTGTGTTATCAGGGAAAACCGTTGTTTTAACAGGGAAATTAACAGCTATGACACGAACTGAGGTAAAAGAAAAATTAGAAGCTTTAGGTGCAAATGTCTCAGGCTCAGTTTCTAAAAAGACAGATTTAGTTATAGCTGGAGCAGATGCTGGGTCAAAACTGGCTAAAGCACAGGATTTGGGCATTGAAGTTTGGTCAGAAGAGGAGTTGCTGAAATTATGAAAGCAAGATTGATTTACAACCCAAGTAGTGGGCAAGAAATCATTAAAAAAAATGTCGCGGATATTTTGGATAAGTTAGAAAGTTTCGGCTATGAAGCCTCTGCTTTTCAGACAACACCAGAACCACAGTCTGCTCAAAAAGAAGCTGCACGTGCCACTGAAGCAGGGTTTGATCTTATTGTAGCAGCTGGCGGTGATGGCACTATCAACGAAATAGTAAGTGGAATGTCTCCATTTGATAAAAGGCCGAAGTTAGCCATTATCCCCACAGGGACAACTAATGATTTTGCGCGTGCACTTAAAATCCCACGCAATAAGCCCTTAGCAGCTGTTGAAATGATTGGGAAAAATCAGACTTTGAATATTGATGTGGGTCAAGTGAATGATGCCGAGTATTTTATCAATATTGCTGCTGGTGGAAGCTTAACAGAGCTGACTTATAGTGTACCAAGTCGTTTGAAAACAGCTTTTGGCTACTTGGCTTATCTTGCCAAAGGTGTTGATTTACTGCCCCAAATTCGTAAACGCAAAGTCAAGGTTACGCATGACGATGGCGTGTTTGAAGGTGAGATTTCCATGTTTTTTGCGGCCTTAACCAACTCTGTTGGAGGATTTGAAAAAATCGCACCAGATGCCAAACTAGATGATGGTCTGTTTACTCTTATCTTGGTGAAGACAGATAATTTATTCGAGTTACTGGCTTTGATTTCCATGGTGATTAAAGGTAGTCACGTGGATGATGTCAATATTGAATACCTAAAATCAAGCCAAATCAAAGTCGAGCCCCTCACAGATAAAAAAATGATGATTAATGTGGATGGCGAGTATGGAGGCGATGCACCAGTAACTTTCAGAAATCTCCATGGTCACATCGAAATTTTTGTCAACCTCGATGAAATCAATAATGACCATTATCTGGGAGATGAGGAAGAAGAAGATCTCGAAGCCGTTGCTCAGAAATTTGCTGAGGAAGCCGAACAACTCAAAGAAGAAGTAAAATAAATGCTAGAACATCTCTAAAGTTCTAAAATCGTAAAAATACCTCTATTGGATAACAGCCAATAGAGGCATTTTTATAATGTGGATATTACTTTGAAATGAATAAGAAAAATATTACAATATAGTTAAATAAATGTAAAATAAATTACTTGAAGTTAACAAAAAACTTGAAGAAGGAGCACCTATGTTGTATAATCCTTTAGCAGAGCAGAGCATTATTATTGCCCAATTGTAAGCTTGCCTTATCTTAAGGGGGTGAACCAATGATCCAAGAAAAGAAACGTAAACTGCGGAATATTGCACTCTTGCTCATTTTTGGTTTAATCGGAGGCACATTCGCCTTTACAGCATTCAACCAACAAGCCATCAATGACCGAGAATTCGAAAACCGTGCTGACGTTGGCGGACGTGTACATGACTATTTTGATGGTGATGAAAATAAAGATGTCTTTGTCGAAAACTTTGGTCAAAAACCTATCCTTGTAAGGCTTCAACTTTCTGAGTTCGGGGAGTTTCAAGAGCGTGGAAGTGATGTTTGGCAACCGATAATATCTGGAGAACGTGAAGATTTAGACAGCTGGACGACCTACATTCCAGAAGCAACCGATGTTTCACAGCGTAGAAATGACAGTCTTTCAGCTGCCTTTAATGAGCTATCTAACCTAACATTTGGTTATAGCCGTGGAGACGTCAGCCCACCATGGTACTTACCAACTTTTAATACAGCATATAATAGCCCTATCACCGCGGCAGCAGGACACGCCCGTGACCTGAGCTACCGAGGAGAGGATGGAGAACTCTATCAAAGAGCGACGCATCCCGGAGCCGGTACTGCTAATTTCTGGAGTCAAGGTGATACTTATACTAACACTGGCCAATGGCCGGGACAAACCATCACGCGTGAAACAGCGCAAAACCTGTATCAAGACCGGGCACCGATAACACTCCATCAGTGGAATGAACGTTATACTGCTTTTCGAGAGGGAAACTCTGATGGTGATGATTTACTTGGCAATTACTGGGTGATGGATGAAGCGAACGGATGGGCCTACTATGCACGAGCCCTTCAAGCAGGGGAAGCTACATCTTATCTCCTAGATGCCTCTCATATGACAGAGGTCGTCCATAACTTTCAAGGTTCTTATTATTATGGTGTGCATGTGAAGAGTGAGTTGATTGGTATGCCGCCACCTATGGAACAGGTGAATACTCTAAGCCCTGATATACCACGTTTTCAGGATGAACCAGCATACATTGGTTTTAGTGATGTATTAGGAGACTTCCTTCATCTTATCAGAGGAGGAGAAATTTTGGATCCTGATGCAAACATTCCTGACTCTGAACTTGATAGCCTCTTACCCTCATTAAGACCAGGTAATCGCTTCACAACAGCGGGGGAGCAATTCCTCTATCTTGGAGAAGTAGGAGACCATGAACATATGATTATCCGTAATCGCACAATTAAAGGCCCTTCATGGAATGAGCAACCTACGGTATTAGCGAGTTGGTATGCAGGGCTAAATCTTGACTTTAAAGAACGTGTTCAGCCAGTAGTCATACCTGCACGAGATGATGTACCAGTGACTGTGGCTCCGAATTATATTGAATGGGGAGGGAT
Source organism: Lactococcus sp. bn62 (assembly GCF_029492705.2). NCBI lineage: Bacteria > Bacillati > Bacillota > Bacilli > Lactobacillales > Streptococcaceae > Lactococcus > Lactococcus sp. bn62. The sequence continues at coordinate 431,925 of NZ_CP120417.1, forward strand.
TGAAGGTTGGGCTCCGCGTAATCTTGAGGGTCCGGTAGCCCAAGATTTGACGCGTGTTAATCCACAGGGAATACCGCAAGCCTTTGCCTTATCTATGGCGGATGTGCTATACTTTTCAGCACAGAGTCCAGGAGGGGGTGGAAATGTACCATTCCGAACTTGGCAAAATCGTGTAGCTGGTGATGGGGAGTGGTGGTTTACACGTACAGGTGCTGAAAATGTACCCCAATGGCACCCTTGGCATGAGCTTGGGCCTACGGCTTGGGGGATACATAGGGAGACCACCGAGGATGGCATTCCTTTGGGAGCCCTTTTGCCTGGCCCGCGTGCCGAATCGGGGACTACCGGTGGTGTGCGCCCTGCTCTTATCGTTCAAGCTGGGGTTGTAAAAATGCGCTGAAAGATTAATAGTTTGAGCCTCATAACAAAGAAATAAAGCTGTGCATTTTGTACAGTTTTTTTGTGCATCTTAGATATTGTTTAAAGGAAGCGTTTGCATTAGAATGAAGATAGCTTAAATACAACAAGATGAAGGAGAAGCAATGACAACACTTAAATTAGACAAGGTTTATAAAAAATATCCGAATGCTACACAATATTCGGTGGAAGATTTTAATTTAGATGTCAAAGATAAAGAATTTATCGTCTTTGTTGGACCATCAGGTTGTGGGAAATCAACAACTTTGCGTATGATTGCAGGTCTAGAAGATATTACAGAAGGCGAATTTACTATTGATGGTAAACTGATGAATGACGTTGCACCTAAAGATCGTGATATAGCCATGGTTTTCCAAAACTATGCCCTATATCCTCATATGACGGTTTTTGACAATATGGCTTTTGGACTTAAACTGCGTAAGCATAAAAAAGATGATATCAAGCAACGTGTAGAAAATGCAGCGAAGATTCTTGGACTGACTGATCTACTTGATCGTAAACCTGCCGATATGTCTGGTGGACAACGTCAACGTGTAGCTATGGGACGTGCCATTGTTCGTGATGCTAAAGTTTTCCTTATGGATGAGCCTTTGTCAAACTTGGATGCCAAGCTTCGTGTTTCTATGCGTACAGAAATCGCTAAAATTCACCGTCGCATTGGAGCTACAACCATTTATGTCACTCATGACCAAACTGAAGCGATGACTCTCGCAGATCGTATTGTCATTATGAGTTCAACACCGAACGCGGACAAATCAGGTACTGTCGGACGCATTGAGCAGATCGGCACACCTCAAGAACTTTATAATGAACCAGCGACAAAATTCGTTGCTGGCTTCATCGGTAGCCCAGCGATGAACTTCTTAAGTCTCAAAATTGAAGGCAACAAACTCATCGGTGAAGGCATCAGCTTAACGCTTCCAGAAGGCCAACACAAGCTCCTTAAAGAAAAAGGTTATTCTTCAAAAGAAGTCATCATGGGGATACGTCCAGAAGATATCTCCGCCTCAATTCTTGCAGAGGAAGCTTATCCTGAAGCACAAATTGAAGCTGAAGTCACTGTCTCAGAACTTTTGGGTGCTGAAACAATGCTCTATCTGAAGGCAGGAGATGCAGAACTCGTGTCTCGTGTAGAAGCAAGAGACTTCCGTCAGCCTGGCGAAAAAATCACTGTCACACTTAATCTTAATAAAGCACATTTCTTTGATAAAGATACCGAAGTACGTATTAAGGAAGGTTAAATCAAATTTATTTACAAGAAGTAAAAGCTTAGAATGCCTAGAGATAGGCATTTTTCTTGTCAAATAAAAAAACGTTTTAGTTCTTGATAGTACGTATGAAAAATGCTATGATGAAAACAGTTTGTACGAGGAGAAAGATGAAAAAAATAACTATTAAAGATGTGGCAAAAGCTGCAGGTGTGTCCATTAGTGCTGTTTCTCGTGTCTTTAATGGCTACGAGGACATCAGTGAAGAAACTCAGAAAAAAGTTTTTGCTGCGGCTGAGAAACTAGAGTACACTCCTAATAGTGCAGCGCGACACTTATCCACCAAAAAAAAGAAAATCATTGCCCTCGTTTTGAATGAAATAAATGTAACACGCGGTGTTGCGATGCCTCTCGAAATATTAGGTGGAGTCATTGATAGTGTTGACCAAACCGATTATGAATTTATGTTTATTCCAACAGACCGTAAAAAGCAGGAAAAAAAGTCGCTCTTGCAGCTGGCTCGAGAATATGATCTTTCAGGAATCATCATCCAAGGCTTACGGACATCAGATCCTTATTATGAAGAATTGTCGGGCTTATCCTTGCCAATCGTAGGAATCGATCTGGCCCTGGATGATTTGAATATCGGATCGGTAGCTGTCGACAACTATGGGGCTTCGATTGAAGTGACAGAGCGCTTAATTCATGCGGGCTATAAGAAGATTCTTTTTGTAAATGGCTCTAAAGAAGCAGTCGTTTCGCAAACACGTGAAGCCGGATATCGAAAAGGCTTAGGGCAATGTGAGCCACATGTTCTTTATGCTGATTATCAAGAACAAAAAGCATTTGATTTAATTCGGGAATATCCTAATGTGGCACAATTTGACGCTATTTATGCAGCCAGTGATTTGATGGCAATTGGGATTATTAAAGCATTAATTCAACGCCAGATGATAAATGAGATTGCTGTTGTGGGTTTTGATGACATCACTTTGGCCTCATACATTACCCCAACTTTAAGTACGGTAAGACAGAATATTAGTGAAATTACAAAAAATGCCGTTTCGGATGTGATTGAGCAGATAGAAGAAGGACGCGTACGAAAACGACTGATTCCATATGAAATTATTGTGAGAGAAAGTGCACGATTTTAGTGAGTGCACTTTTTTGTGATATAAAATAAAAGTAAAAAAAATATCAGAAGCACTTGACAAATGATAACGATTACATTATACTATAACTAGCTAAAACGTTTTAGGAGATTGAAATGAAATTCTTACTAATGATTCAACGTCTTTTAGCCAGTATGATTGACCTCATCGTTGTCTATTTACCAGTCTTACTGATAAGCAGTAGCTTATTTCCAAGGCTGGGGAGTTTTAATCAACTTATAGCAGCTTTTCTCTTCATTGCTTACAATGCTCTAGCAGTGGCGAGTTTTGAGGGCAAAACCATTGGTAAATATTTTGCCAAGCTACGTGTAGAAGCTTTTTCAAAAAATTTAGCAGATGTCGCACAAAGGGAGGGAATTAAGATTTTATATTTAATACCACTCGCTGGTTGGTTCTTTATTGGTGTGAGTCTTGTCACCTATGGTTTAAGAGGTCAATTTTTGCACGACTGGCTCGGGAAAGGAAAGGTAATTATAGATGGTAGATAACTTATCCACTTGGTCTTTACTTTCACCCTTGGTCATGACAGTATTGGTAAGCTATGCTATTGCATGGTATTATCGTGAAAATTATGATCCGAAGTACTATTTAAGAGCTTATATAGTTTATACGATTGCGTTTTTAATAACGAGTCCTGTATGGCATATTCCTCTTATCCTGAGTTTAGGTATCATCCTTTTAGGAGCAGTCGTACTTATTTTCAGAAACCAACACTATTTTGATAAATAATTTTTTTAACTAAAACTAAAACGTTTTAGTGATAAGGAGTAATAAATAAATGAGCGCAAGAATGAGTTATGGAGATTGGACAATTAGTCAAGAAGGATTTGATGTCCGTTATCTTGGAAAAACAGAAAGTGTGATGAGCTTAGGGAACGGGTATATCGGCTCACGCGCGGCAGAAGAAGAATCTTATATCGGTCAAAGCAGAGATACATTTGTTTCAGGAACCTTCAACTATTTTGATGTAAATGAAGTCACTGAGTTGCCAAATGTCCCCGATGTTTGGGGCATGGATTTTCAAATTAATGGTCAGCCATTTTCTCTTTTGACAGGAAAAATTGAAACTTACAAAAAAACGCTTAACTTAAAAAGTGGACTCCTCACGCGAGAAGTGAGGTGGTCTAAAGACGATGTGTCCCTAAAAATGACTTTTAAACGTTTTATCTCCAAAAAACGGCGGCATATTATGGCTGCGCAAGTTCATATCGAAAATCTTGGTTCTCCTGTTTCCATTGGCATTAAAACAGGTATCAATGGCCAAGTCTCAAATGAGGGAAGTCAGCATTTTACGGAAGGTGAAAAGGGCCTCATTGATGGTAAGATTTTACAAATGTGTCCACAAACCACACACCGTAAACTGGATTTTGTTATTTCAGCTTGCCATGAGTTGAAAAAGGTTCAAGCCACATCCCGTCCGGAAATTGGGCGGCGCAGTTTCTCTATGAACTTTGATTTTAAACTTGCAGAAAATGAGCAGGTCACCTTAGAAAAGCGTGCTTCTGTTTATACTAGTATTGATAATGATATCAACGATTCCAGTATTCAAAACATGCGCCATGTGGCAGTAAGTGAACTTCAGGACTTGGAAAGTCAAAGTTTTGAAGAGCTGCTTGCTGAATCTACTCAGGCTTGGGCGGAGATCTGGCAAAAGCATCCTATAAAGATAAAATCTGAAGATCCACGTGACCAACTGGCGATTCGTTTTGCTAAATATCATTTACATAGCATGGTACCTGCCCACGATGAGAGAATGAATATCGGAGCTAAAGGCTTATCTGGCCAAGGTTATAAAGGCCATACCTTTTGGGATACAGAAGTTTTCATGTTGCCTTATTTTACTTTTACGCATCCAGAAATTGCCGAGAAATTGTTGACTTACCGTTATTTAGGATTAGCTGGTGCACACAAGAAGGCCATTGACAATGGCTATGAAGGTGCGCAGTATCCTTGGGAAGCCGCTTGGCCTACAGATGGTGAGGTGACACCGGTCTGGGGAGCAGCGGATATCGTAACAGGAAAGGCAATGAAAATCTTGTCTGGCTTTATTGAACAACATATCACCTCGGATGTAGCTTTTGGGGTAAAACAATATCTCGATGTCACAGGAAATCAAGCTTTCGCAAATGAAAAAGCTTATGAAATATTAGTAGATACTGCTAAATTCTGGGCTTCCAGATTAGAATTTGATACCTCTAGTGCTCAATATGTCATTACAAATGTTATGGGACCCGATGAATATAAAGAAGAAATTAACAATAATGCTTATACGAACTACACGGCACACTGGAACATTTCTTATGTTATTGATTTGATTGAACATTTGAAAGCTAAAAAACCAGAAGTGTACGCTAGATTAGATGAGAAATTTAACTTAGAGGCGCTACAGGCTGATCTTAAAGCGAAGGTTGATAAAATTTTCTTGCCTCAACCTACAAATGCTGGCATTATTCCGCAAGATGATAGCTATTTAAGCAAGCCTGAACTTGATTTGACCAAGTATAAATCAGCAGATGGCGTTGATGGCCTCTTCCATGACTATAATTTGCACCAAGTAAATGGTTTCCAAGTGACGAAACAAGCTGACGTATTGTTACTCATGCTGTTGTTTGAAGGATTGTTTGAAAAGGAATTAAAACTTAAAAACTTTGATTACTATGAGCCAAAAACGACACACGATAGCTCACTGTCGCTCTCGACGCACGCTATTTTATCTGCAGACTTAGGTAAGCTCAATCAATCCTATGACTTTTTTAAGCAAGCTATGAATATTGATATGGGAGAATACATGAAATCTTCTGATCCTGGCATTCATGCGGCATCTTTAGGAGGAATATGGCAAATGGTGGTATTTGGTTATGGTGGCGTACGTATGATTGAAGGTAAGCTCCGCATTGAACCCAATCTACCTCAAGCTTGGTCTCATTTATCGTATGGTTTCGACTACCAAGGACAAGCTATTTCTGTTGAAATTGGTAAAGGAAAAATGGTTCTGACAAAAGCAGAAGGTCCTGCTCTACAATTTATCCATAAAGATCAAATCATGAATCTTGAAGACACATTAACAATTACGCTATAAATTGGGCATTTCTGCCTCTAAAATAAAGGAGTTTTTCAAATGAAAAATTGGAAAAAAGTAACAATTTTCGGCACAGCAGCCTTGGCTGCTTTAACATTGGCGGCTTGTGGTCAGGGAACGTCCTCTGCAGAAGATGGTAAAAAGCTAACTATTGGTTATTGGAAAGGGTCTGATACCGAAAATGCAACCCTTGATAAAATGATTAAACAATTTGAAGAAGAAAATGATGTGGATGTTGTCCCTAAAGTTTATACAGATATCACCACACAGTTACCAACAGATCTGTCGGGCGGTACAGCACCGGATGCTTTCTATATTGACTCGGCGTTCTTTCCCTACTTACAGGAGCAAGGTGTGTTGAATGATCTGTCAGACGTTATTAATCAAGAGGATTTCTATCCAACGATTTCAAGTGCTTTTGAAGCAGATGGAAAGCCTTATGCTGCAGCAAAAGATGTTTCTACACTGGCAATTTATATTAATAAAGACATTTTTGAAAAAGCAGGGATTGATCAAGCCAGCATTCCAAAATCCTATGAAGAACTGGTCAAATGGGCACCTGAAGCTCAGGCTAAGATTGATGCAGCATATGGCAAAGGCAAGGTTTATCTGATTAACCAAAATGCTGATTTGGCACGTACATGGCCGTTCCAAATGGCAAGAGGAACGTCACCAATTACGGAGGAGGGTAAGTCTGATCTGGCTAATCCAGATTCGATAGCAGGTCTTAAAACGATTGTTGACTTGTTTAATGCGGGTGCAGCAGCAACACCACAACAGGTTGGTGCTGGCGATGAAGGTGCAGGCTTTGCGACAGGAAAATTTGCAATGACTCTGACCGGAAACTGGAATTATAAGGTTTATTTGGATGAATATAAAGACTTGAACTTTGATATCATCCCTAACCTGACATATCAAGGGAAGCCGATGACCATGCAATTTACTGTCGGGTGGGGCGAGTATAAGAATACTAAATCAAAAGACTTAGCAGATAAATGGATTAAGTTTGTAACCGGTAAGGAAGGAATGACAACATGGACAAATGGTGTGGGTACCTTAGCAACTCGTCCAGATGTAGCTGAAGGATCAGCATTCTTGAAAGAAAATCCGCGCTTGCAAGTTCATCAAGATTCGATTAAATTTGCGACATCATGGCAGTCCGGTACTAACTTAACAACCGTTCAGAATGCTTTTGGAAACTTTATACCAACAGCTTTTAAACAAGGTGCAACTGCAGATGATTTAAAAGCAGCAATGGAAAAAGCAGATAAAGAAGCCAACAGTAAAATTGGAAATTAATTAATATTTGGACAGTCAGTAAAAAATTTGAGAGTATCAGAGTTCTGGTACTTTCATAAGAGTTACTGACTGGAGGAAAAACTATGGAAAAACAAAAACGTACCAAGAGCCAGATTTCAGAAATGATTCAAGGCTATGGATTCATCACACCTGCATTGTTAATCATTTTAGTCTTCTTTGTTTTAGCGATTCTTTTCGCTGTATATTTATCCTTCAATGATGTTAATCTCATCATGCATACTTACGAGTGGAATGGATTTAGAAATTATCAAAATTTATTTCAAGACAAGCAGCTACTTCGTGCCTTGCAAAACACGGGTTTCTTTGCTCTTGTTGTTGTGCCTGTGCAAACGATTATCGCCTTAGTCATTGCTTACATTTTAGCTTCCAAGGGGATTAAAGCTAAGAAAATGTTTCGACTCATTTATTTCTTACCCACTTTGACTTCAAGTGCCGCTTTGACATTGATTTTCATGTTTGTCTTTAACCTTAATGGCCCAATCAATGGCTTTCTTGAAAGTATCCATTTGATTGATGGACCGATTAACTTTATCAATGATACAGACTGGACGTTGAAAGTAATTATGGTGATGAATATTTGGTCTACTGTGCCTTACTTTATGACCATCTACCTTGCTTCGTTGGTTGATTTACCAGATGCCATGTATGAAGCAGCTGAAATCGATGGGGCGAATGCTTTTCAAAAATTGCGTTATATCACGATTCCTTATTTGCGTCCGATTACAACCTTTGTTTTGCTCACAGGTATTATTGGGACATTCCAAATGTTTGACCAAGCCTATATCTTTTCTGGAGGAACGGGAGGACCTGAAAATTCAACCTTGACAGTCAGTCTCTTGATTTTCCAATATGCTTTTGGTCAACAAAATCAAATGGGGTATGCAGCGGTCATTGCGATTATGCTTGCGATAATCATCTTCGTAGTCTCACGCATTGCTGAAAAATTGAATGGAGGAAATGGGCATGAGAAAAACTAAAAAGCAAAAAGCCTTGAAAATCTTACTTTATACTATCCTGATCATCTATGCTTTTGTCACTTTCTATCCTTTCATGTGGGCAGTAGCAGCATCATTTAAACCCTTAGCCGAAATTACATCAGGAAATTTATCGCTCTGGTCTGATAACTTTACCTTGGAACAATACCGCTATCTCTTTGATCCTGTTTCAGGCTCTCTTTTCCCACAGTGGTTGATGAACTCTATTATTATTTCTGTCATTGGTACAACTGTGAATATTTTCTTAAATACAATGGCTGGTTATGCCTTAGCTCGTCTCCAGTTTCCTGGACGTCAACGCATTTATTATGGCATTTTAGCGATGATGATGGTTCCCACTCAGGTTCTTCTCATCCCCAACTATTTGATTATCCAAAACTTGGGCATGATGGATTCCTTTGCTGCATTGATTTTACCTATGGCAATCAACATTTCAAATATTTTTATGATGCGTCAATTTTTCTTAAACTTCCCTAAGGACGTTGAGGAAGCCGCACGTATTGATGGCTTATCACGGGTAGGAACCTTCTTTCGTATTGTGATGCCCTTGGCTAAACCATCCATTGCAACACAGGGTGTTTTCGTCTTCATGGGCTTTTGGAATAATTTCCTCTCGCCCATGCTTTATTTGAAAACACAGAGTAAATTTACGCTGACTGTAGGTCTTCAAATGTTGCAATCAGCTGACCAAGGAGGACAGATGTGGAACCGCGTGATGGCAGCTTCAATCCTCACGATCTTACCTATCATCGTTCTCTACATCATCTTTAACCGTTACTTCTTACAAGGTGTACGTATGGATGGAGAGAAATAAAAACGAGGATGAATAAATAATGAAAAATTTTGAATTACGACTTGAGGACATAGGAAACCATTCTTCAGGAAATATTGAAACTCTCTTTGCCCAAGCTAATGGTTTTATGGGGATACGTGCCAGTGAGCCAATAGCCACAGCACAAGCTACGCCGGGTGTATTTGTAAATGGATTTTATGAAAAACATGAAATTATTTATGGAGAAAATGCTTATGGTTATGCGAAACATCATGAGACAATGATAAAACTGTTTGATTTACGACGAATCGATATCGAAATAGATGGTGAAGCGCTGGAAGTTTTAAAAAATCAAGAGCGCTGTCTAGATATGCAAACAGGTTTACTTCATGAAACGTTTGTTTATGAAACAGTTTCAGGGAAACAAATTATGCTGAGTTTAGAATCCTTTGCAAGTCATGCAGATCGGCAAGTGTATGCCCAATACTGGACAATATCAGCACTGAATTTCTCTGGTCAAGCTAAGATTACGAAAAAGGCACGATTAATTCAGCCGCAAGCTGAGAAAGCATTTGACCCACGGGTGCGTGAAGCCAGCACACAAATGCACCAAGAAGGAAATTGCTACCAAACTTTAAATAGTCAGTTGAAAATTTATGTTAAGTTCGATGCTTTTGAAGGGACAATTGATTTGAGAGAAGGTCAGGATGTTAGCCTGACACAGCTTTACCAAATATCGAAGGCCAATCATTTTGAGACACATTCTTATGAAGCATTGAAAAAGCAACAAATTGATATTTTTAAGGCCTTCTGGGAGAGTTCCGATATCGAAATCAACGGGGATGATGTGCTGCAAAAAGGTATTCGAGTAAATCTTTTTCATCTGTTCAACTCTGCTGGTCGAGATGGAAAGACGAACTTTGGAGCGAAAGGTCTGACAGGTGAGGGATACGAAGGACATTATTTCTGGGATACTGAAATGTACTTATTACCTTTCTTTATTCACACGCAGCCAGAACTGGCTAAGCAACTCCTAACCTATCGTATACATATTTTACCTGCCGCACAAGCGCGAGCAGCAGAGCTTGATTTTAAAGGTGCTTTATATCCTTGGCGGACAATTTCAGGCCAAGAAACCTCAGCCTACTTTCCAGCAGGCACAGGACAAGTTCATATCAATGCAGACATTGCACATGCTTTTAGACTTTATCATAAAGTCACGGGTGATGATGCCTTTATGGAAAGAGCCAAATCAGTTATTTATGAAACGGCCAATTTTTGGTTATCTTACGGTTTCTTTTCAAAACGAGGTTTTGAGATTCACGAAGTCACTGGACCAGATGAGTATACAGCTTTGGTTAATAATAATTACTATACGAATAAAATGGCCCAACAAAACTTGAAATACGCTGCCGAACTTGCTCAACAATTTGGTGATAAAGATGAGAAGAGTAAATTATGGGCTGAAGCGGCTCAGAAAATGTATTTTGTACCTGTCAATGAAGCTGGTATTACGCCGCAAGATGAATCTTTCTTGACGAAAGAAGTCTGGCATTTTGAAGATACACCTTCAGAAAATTATCCCTTACTGCTTAATTATCATCCCATGAAAATTTATAAACATCAGGTTTTAAAGCAAGCGGATACTTTACTTGGGCATATGATTTTCGCCGGTGAAACAAAGCGTGAACAAATAGGGCGGGACTTTGATTATTATGAACCAATGACCACCCATGACAGTAGCTTGTCACGTGCGGTTTATGGTGTTGTCGCGAGTCATTTAGGACGTCATGATTTAGCTTATGAATTCTTTAAAGATGCGGCTACAATGGACCTGACTGACCTGCAAGGGAATGCCAGCCATGGTATTCACGCGGCCAATATGGGAGGCTCTTGGCTAGGATTAATCTACGGCTTTGCAGGTTTACATCTTACAGCTGATGGCTTTGCTGTCAAAAATAATCTCCCAAAGGAGATAAAAGGGCTTAGATTTAAGATTAAGTTCAAAGGACAAACTAAAATATTTGAAATTGGAGAAATTGAGCATGTTTAAAGCAGTTTTATTTGATCTTGACGGGGTGATTGCAGATACCGCAGAATACCATTATCAGGCGTGGCGAATTTTAGCAGAGGAACTAGGAATTGAGGGAGTCGATCGTACATTTAATGAGCAACTCAAAGGCGTTTCACGAGAGGATTCTTTGAGGAAAATATTATCTTTAGGAAACCGAGAAAATGATTTTTCTATGGAAGAATTTGCCACACTAACAAAACGGAAAAATGACAATTATTTACAGATGATTCAAAAAGTCAGTCCAGCAGACGTTTATCCAGGGATTTTAGAGTTGCTGCAAGAATTAAAGGACTGTGATATTAAAATTGCTTTGGCTTCAGCTTCTAAAAATGGTCCGATACTTTTGGAGCGTATGGCATTAACCCCTTATTTTGATTTTATAGCAAATCCAGAAAAGGTTGCAGCCTCAAAACCAGCACCAGATATTTTCCAAGCGGCAGCAGCAGGAGTTGGTATTTCTCTAGAAGAAGCCATTGGAATTGAAGATGCACAGGCAGGAATTACAGCTATTAAAGCTGCGGGAAGTTTACCTGTTGGAGTAGGGTGTGCGGAAGACTTGGGCTCCGACATTACTTTAGTGCCTCAGACGGACTGCCTAACTTTAAATTATTTGACAGAAATTTGGGAGAAAAATAAAGGTGCTTATTAAAAGTACCTTTTTATTATTATGTGTTGGCTTTTACCTATGAAAATGAGGCTAGGAAAGTTGTGGTTTACTTACAGTGAACACTCTTTTTGTCAAAAGTGTTTGACACTCATCACTCATGGAGCCTATAATTAAAAGTGCTAAAATAGAAGTAGTCAAAAATTTAAGCGTAAGAGCTCTTGGATTTTCAGGAATATTTCCACAGAAAAAACAAATGACACCGTTTTTTCTGATGAAAAACCAAATAAATGCTTTTACATAAGGACTTTATCATGAAAAAAACTATGGATGGGAATATGGCAGCCGCACATGTTGCGTATGCTTTCTCTGAAATTGCAATGATTTACCCCATTACGCCAAGTTCACCAATGGCTGATTATACAGATGCTTGGTCGATTTCGGGCCGCAAAAATATTTGGGGACAACCTGTTAAACTGAGCGAGATGCAATCAGAAGCAGGTGCTGCTGGAGCTTTGCATGGTGCCATAAAAGCTGGAGCTCTAGCAACAACATTTACCTCGTCTCAGGGGCTTTTACTGATGTTGCCCAATATGTATAAGATGGCAGGCGAACTTCTTCCTGGGCTTATCCACGTGGCAGCACGTGCTATTGCAACAGGTGCACTGAATATCTCAGGCGATCATTCGGATGTTATGGCAGCGCGTTCCACAGGTTTTGCCATGTTAGCAGCATCTAGCGTCCAAGAAGTTATGGACTTGTCAGCTGTATCCCACCTGACAACAATTGAAGCATCGGTGCCCTTTTTAAACTTCTTTGATGGTTTTCGCACCTCACATGAAATCCAAAAAATTGATGTTCTGGATTACGAAGACCTAGCAAAATTGATTAATCAAGAGAAATTAAGTGCTTTCCGTCAACGTGCGATGAATCCAGACCATCCAACTGTGTCAGGAACCAATCAGAATGCTGATATCTATTTCCAACAGCGTGAAACGGTCAATCCATATTATGAGGAACTTCCTCAACTCGTTCAAAAATACATGCGGGAAATAAATCACTTGCGTGGGACGGATTATGATCTGGTAGATTACTATGGAGCACCAGATGCCGAAGAAGTTATTGTAAGTATGGGATCTGTTGCCGGAACAGTTAAACAAACTGTTGATTACCTGAATCATCAAGGGCGCAAAGTGGGCTTTTTGAATATCCATCTTTACCGTCCATTTCCCTCAGAAAATTTTCTTGAAAAATTACCTAAAACGGTGACTTCACTTGCCGTACTTGACCGGACAAAAGAAGCAGGAAGTAATGCTGAGCCTCTTTTACTCGATATTAAAGATTTGCTGTTTGAGCAAAATATTTATGTTATTGGTGGACGTTACGGTATAGGTGGTAAAGATACGCGACCAGAGCACATCGTGGCAGTTTTCGAGCAGCTAAAAAATAAATCTGTGAAGAAAAGCTTTACTATCGGTATAGATGATGATCAGACTCATCTTTCCTTACCGCTTGCAGGGAACTTGGATCTCACTTCAGCAGATACTTATCAAGCAAAATTCTGGGGCTTTGGTTCAGATGGGACCGTGGGTGCGAATAAAGCTGCTATTAAAATCATCGGTGACCATACGGACAAATATGTTCAAGGTGCCTTTGAGTACGATTCGAAAAAATCAGGTGGACTGACCGTAAGTCATTTGCGCTTTGGTGACAGTCCTATTCAGTCGGAGTATATGATTTCGCATCCTGACTTTGTAGCCTGCCATAATACAACTTATGTGCGCCAATATGATTTAACAAAAGGCTTGCGCCCTGGAGGGATTTTCCTCCTTAATACAAGCTGGACAGATGAACAACTTGATCGAAATTTACCTGCCCAGCTTAAAAAGTATATTGCGGAACATGCGATTCGTTTCTACACAATCGATGCTGCTAAGATTGCACAAACCACTGGTTTGGGGCGACGCATTAATACCATCATGCAAGTTGCTTTCTTTAAGTTGACCAACATTATGCCCTTTGATAAGGTCTATGCGATTCTTAAAGAGGATGCACAGAAGTATGCCCGTAAATCGCCAAAGATTGTAGAGCAAAATTTACAAGCTATGGAAGCAGCCCTGCATCATTTACATGAAGTAAAAGTACCTACCTCATGGGCTGACACAGAAGAAAAAGTTACCAAAGCCGCTCCGGCAGATACAGCACGTAAACGCTATGTTTTCAACTTTTTAGATAAGGTCAATGCCTTTGAAGGTGATCAATTAACTGTTCAGGATGTGGCTACCAATGTAGCAGCAGGAAGTAGTCCGCTAGGAATATCTGCTTTTGAAAAACGCGGCATTGCTTTGGAAGTTCCAGAATGGAACGGCGCTGCATGTACGCAATGTAATGAATGTTCTTTTGTCTGTCCACATGCTGCCATTCGTCCTTTCCTCGCAGATGAAGATGAATGGAATGTGGCGCCAGAAGGCTTCAGTGTGATGGATTACCGTGGCAAAGACGGTCTGAAGTACCGGATTCAAGTTTCCGTAGAGGATTGTACAGGCTGTGGACTCTGCGTGGAAGCTTGTCCGAAAAAAGGGCAAGCCCTAAAAATGGTACCTTATGAAAGTCAAAAAACTCAAGCCATCAACTGGGCTTTTGGGATGACACTTAAGCAAAAAGAAAATCCAGCACGCTCTGGTACAGTCGCTGCTACACAGTTTAACCAACCACTCTTTGAGTTTTCTGGTGCGTGTTCTGGCTGTGGGGAAACGCCTTATATCAAACTGCTTACACAGATGTTTGGTGATCGTATGATGATCTCCAATGCCACAGGATGTTCTTCTATTTATGGGGGGACACAGGCTGCCCCTTATGCCACAAATAATGTTGGGCAAGGTCCAGCATGGTCAAATTCGCTCTTTGAAGATAATGCTGAATACGGTTATGGCATGTGGTTTGCAAGTCAAACAAGACGGCAAAAACTTGCAGCACAAGTTAAGGTAGCCCTACCTGAAATGTCGGCTACCTTAGCACAGTTAGCTGAGGATTGGCTGGAGCACCTGGAAGATTCTGAAGGTACAAGAGCACGTGCTGAAAAGTTCAAAGCCGTGCTTAAAGAGGAAAAAGAAAATTCAGCTCTGCTACAAGAAATATATAATGAAAAAGACCAATTTGTAAAACCTACACAGTGGATTTTTGGTGGCGATGGCTGGGCCTATGATATTGGATTTGGTGGATTGGATCACGTTATTGCCAGCGGTGCAGATGTAAATATCCTCGTTATGGATAACGAAGTTTATGCCAATACAGGTGGACAGGTTTCCAAAGGTACACCGGCAAGTGCGATTGCGCAGTTTGCTTCTGGCGGAAAGGTTGCTGCGAAGAAAGATCTTGGCTTTATGGCTATGACTTACGGCAATGTTTATGTCGCTCAAATCGCAAGTGGTGCAAACATGATGCAAACAATCAAAGCCTTTGATGAAGCGGAAAAACATAAGGGCCCTTCTCTAATTATTGCCTATACACCATGTATTACACATGGAAACTATGAGGGAATGAGCAAGGTGCTTGATGAAGCAAAAGCTGCAGTAAACAGTGGATATTGGCAACTTTACCGCTACAATCCAGCACTTGAAGAAGTTGGAAAAAATCCTCTGACATTAGATTTTAAACGTCCAGATTTTGGACAAGTAAGAGAATTGTTGGTGAAACAGTCTCGCTTTGCCAATCTTATGAAGGTCAATGCAGAGCAAGCAGAATTGCTTTATGCAAAAGCTGCGGCAGATGCGAAGAAAAAATTCTTACGGTATGCCCGAATGTCAGGGGATTACGAAAAATTTATTGCTCGTGAAGCAAAAGCTTCGGATAAAAAAGCTGCGCAGCCAGTTCGTGAAAAAAGAGAAAGAAAAGAACGCCCAGTAGATCCTGAGCGTGAGGCAAGACGAGCTGCACGAAAAGCTGCACGTCAAGCAAAATAAAAAAGAGAAAAGCGGCAACTTAGTGTAAGTCGCTTTTTCTTTATGTGGGAGATAACATAAAGAAATGTATTTTTGGTATAATAGTAAAGAATAAGTCAGTGAGGAGGGCAGTATGTGAGTGATTTTAGTCAAATTTTTAATCTTGACTTCTGGCAAAAAATATTGGAGTTAAACCAATCGCCTTGGCGTGTGTTCATTTCAATCATCGATATCGCTATTGTAAGCTTTTTTCTTTATTTAGCTATGCGTTTTGTACAAGGCACAAAGCTGGTCAGCTTAGTACGTGGTGTTATTATTTTTGTTCTCATAAGAATAGTTGCTGGTTTGATCGGTTTGACCACTTTAGAGTGGCTACTCAATCAAGTAATTACCTATGGTGCGATTGCCGGTGTTATTATCTTTCAACCAGAAATACGTAGAGCTTTGGAAGGATTAGGTCGGACGACCAATCGGTTATCCGGTGGACGCAACCGGTCTATCAATAGCTATATTGAGGCATATGAAAAATCTTTTGCCTATATGTCTGAGCGTAAAATTGGAGCACTCATTGCTATTGAGCGAACACAAACTCTGAGTGAGTATGCTTCCACAGGGATAAGGTTAGATGCAGATATCTCCAGTGAATTAATCATCAATATCTTTATCCCGAATACGCCTTTACATGATGGGGCAGTGATTATTCAAGATGATAAAATTGCTGTAACCAGTGCCTACCTTCCTTTAACTGAGAAAACGGGAATATCCAAAGAGTTTGGGACACGACATCGTGCAGCTATAGGTTTATCAGAATCTTCAGATGCTTTAGTTCTTGTTGTTTCGGAAGAAACAGGAGGAATATCTATCGCTTATAATGGTGAGTTGTACGCGGATATTTCAAAAGAAGTGTTCCATGAAAAACTTATCGCTATTTTGGGACCAGAAGAAACAGGAGGCAAAAAATAATGAGAAATAATTTTTTCGCTTCAAAACTTTTTACAATCTTAGCTTCCATTTTCTTTGCAGTAATTTTATTCTTTAATGCAAGCTCTGCTGCGTTGAGAAATCAAGGTAACTCAACAACTGGAGAAGTTTATACGACAACTATTTCCAATGTACCAATTGAAATTAAGTATAATTCAGATGAATATTTTTCCAGTGGTTATAATAATACTGCTAATGTCTACCTGACAAGTTACAATCGCGTTCAGATTAATACAGAAGAAAACCCGGATTCTCGGAACTTTTATCTTGTGGTGGATTTATCCAATGCAAAAGAAGGAACAGTGACGATGCCCGTACGTATCCAACAACTTCCTAATGGCATAAATGCACAAATTGAACCTACAACCTTGACCGTTCGCTTAGAAAAGAAAGCCAGTGCTGAATTTAATGTAACACCCTTGATTGAACAAGCGCAGCTACCAGATGGTTTCAAAGTTAATGACATCAAGCTGAGTCAAGAAAAAGTCAAAGTAACAGCAGGGGAAACAAGCATCAAACAAATCCATGCCATCCAAGCGGCCTTACCAAGTGATGCATACTTAAATGATGATTACTCTGGTACGGTTACCTTGCATGCAGTTGATGCTGACGGAAAATTACTTCCCGCACAAATCAGTCCGGCGACAGTGCAAATGAAAGTGAGCGTAGAAAAGCCGTCAAAAACAGTCCCAGTTAATGTGAAGAAAACGGGAACACTTGACCAAAGTCTTTCAGACATGAAGACGTCTCTCTCTCAGAAGACAGTCACCATTTCAGGAGAACAAAGTGCTCTAGATAAGATTAATAGTGTTGATGCGACGGTAAACATATCTAATATTACGGAAAAAGAGACTGTAAATGTCGATATACAGGCAAATGGAGCAAGTGTGAAACCTAGTCAAGTAGAAGTAACAATGACTCCAGTAAAAAAATAAATAAGTAAAAAAAGAAAAGAGAAGAATAAAATGGGTAAATATTTTGGAACAGATGGCGTTCGTGGAGAGGCAAATGTAGAGTTAACGCCAGAAATGGCCTTTAAACTTGGGCGCTTTGGTGGCTATGTTCTTAGCCAACATGAAATCGGAACACCAAAAGTGTATGTAGCACGTGATCCACGTATTTCGGGTCAGATGCTTTCAACAAGCCTTATTTCAGGTCTGTTATCAGTAGGGATTGAGGTTTATGACTTGGGTGTTATTGCTACACCAGGAGTGGCTTATTTGGTCCGTAAAGAAGAAGCCTCTGCAGGGGTTATGATTTCTGCCAGCCATAATCCAGCCTTGGATAACGGAATTAAGTTCTTCGGAGCAGATGGTTTTAAACTTGACGATGATAAAGAGTTAGAAATCGAAGCTTTGATTGATGCTGAAGAAGATAAATTACCACGACCTTCTGCTGAAGGTTTGGGAATTTTACACGATTATAATGAAGCTGTACGTAAATATCAAGCATTTTTGAAAACAACAGCTGAAGGCGATTTTGAAGGTTACAAAATTGTACTCGATACAGCTAATGGTGCTTCATATACATCTGCGCGTGCTGTGTTTGCTGATTTAAATGCCGAACTCACAGTGATTGGTGAAAATCCAAATGGACTTAATATTAATGACGGTGTTGGTTCAACACACCCAGAGAAAACAGCAGATACGGTTGTAGAAACTGGAAGCGACATTGGTCTGGCTTTCGATGGTGATGCGGATCGTCTTATCGCAGTAGATGAAAATGGCAATATCGTTGATGGTGACAAAATTATGTTCATCGTTGGGAAGTATCTCCTTGAGCAAGGGAAATTAGCAAAAGATACCGTAGTTACAACTGTAATGTCTAATCTTGGTTTTCATTTAGCATTGGAAGAAGCAGGTATGAATTCCGTAGTAACGGCTGTAGGTGACCGCTATGTTGTGGAAGAAATGCGTAAAAATAATTACAATTTTGGCGGTGAACAGTCAGGTCATATGGTCTTCTTGGACTACAATACGACCGGTGATGGACAACTCTCAGCTATCCAACTTGTAAAAGTCATGCGTGAAACAGGTAAAAAATTATCAGAACTAGCAGCTGAAGTCACAATTTATCCTCAAAAACTTGTAAATGTTCGTGTAGCAAATAACGCTGCTAAAGAAGGGGCAATGGATATTCCAGCTATACGTGAAGTTATTACGGCCATGGAAGAAAAAATGAACGGCAAAGGCCGCATTCTTGTCCGCCCAAGTGGAACAGAACCACTTCTCCGTGTTATGGCTGAAGCACCAACAGATGAAGAAGTAAATGAAGTTGTTGACACAATAGTTGACGTAGTCAAAGAAGAAATTGGCGTAAAACTATAAAAGAAAAAGATTCGTAAGGAATCTTTTTTTGTTCCCAGACATACTGCATGAAAGAGGAAAGGAGTCAATGGCCAAAGACAAGACTCCTTTAGACTTTGCTAGAGTCACACAAGACTTAGCGAAAAACAATCACTTCCGTTTTCCGGGATTTAATTACTAATTTTCACGTGTTGAGTTGTGCTATAATAAGGCTATGAAATTAAAAGTTAATGAAGAAAAGATGCTCGCATTTGCAGAGCGTTTAGGTGGCCTTCTTCAGGCACAAGATATTATTGTTTTGACAGGAGAGCTTGGTGCAGGTAAAACAACCTTTGTGAAGGGTTTAGCTGTGGGCTTAGGAATTTCGCAGATGATTAAGAGCCCAACTTACACCATTGTACGAGAATACGAGGAAGGAAAGCTCCCTTTATATCATATGGATGTTTACCGTGCAGGAGATGATCCTGACAGCTTTGACCTTGACGATTATCTTTTTGGTGAAGGCATATCTGTTATTGAATGGGGCGAGCTACTGGGAGAAAGTCTACCTGAATCCTACTTAGAAGTGAAATTTGATAAATACGCAGACGGCTTTGCAACGGATGCTGAACGTGTCTTAGAACTTCTTCCACATGGACAACGCTATGAGGCACTACTAGGAGAATTATGAGCACAGAGTTACTGATTCGTGAAGCAACTCCTGAAGATAGCATAAAGCTTATTGCTTTTCTTAATCAGGTAGGAAAAGAAAGTCATTTTCTGACTTTAGATGAGGCGGGGATTCTTATGTCGCCCACGCAGATGCAAGATTACTTGACACAGATTCTTACGAAGGACAATAACGCTTATTTTCTAGCCTTTATTGGTCAAGAAATTGCTGGCGTTCTACATATTACGGCAGATTTTCACTATCGCATACGCCATATTGGGGATATTTTTATTGCTGTAAGTTCACAATTTCAAGGTTATGGTATTGCTTCTTTTTTATTTGAGGATGCCCTTGAATGGATTGAGGAGATGGACGTGATAAAGCGACTTGAATTAACTGTTCAAAAACGCAACAAAGCAGCTATCCATTTATATGAAAAGTTTGGTTTTGAGCTTGAAACAGTCCAAAAATATGGCGCACGCGATGAACATGGACAATTGATAGATGTGTATCAAATGGTCAAATTTTTCTAAGTGAAATAAGAGTGATCAGATAGGAAAAAAGAAGCCTATCTGGTTGCTTTTTTCATTTCCTGTTGTTTATTTGTAGAAATTTGATATAATTTTACTATGAAACTTTGGAAAAAATCGCTGTTGATGATCGTTGGGATCATCGCCTTAACGGCTGGAGCAGCCACTGTCTATGTTTCGACAGTTTTAGATAGCACAACAAAAGCATTTTCGAAAACCTATGCGGAAGTTGGAAGCACAGATGCGGGAAAAATTATCAAAGCGACTGAGCCATTAACAATTTTACTCATGGGTGTCGATACTGGAGGAGCTGACCGCGGAGGATCAACCAGCTGGGATGGTAACTCAGACTCACAGATCGTTATGACCCTTAATCCCAAAACGAATACAACAACGATGGTTTCTCTTGAGCGAGATGTCATGTCAAACATTTTGGATAATAAAGGTAATACTGTTTCGACACAGAAGATGAATGCCGCTTATCCGATGGGGTATAATGCAGGAGGGCTGGAAACAGGTGTCCAATATGCCATGAAGACAATCGGAGAACAGGCTGGTATTAATGTTGATAACTTCCTCATGATTAACTTTGATGGCTTGGTCAACTTGGTCAATGATGTGGGCGGTATTGATATTGACAATACAACTGGGCAGACTCTTTATATCTCTGACACAGAGCCGGAGTACACTGCGAAAGTTCCACCAGGTAAACAACACATTAATGGAGACCAAGCGCTGGTTTATTCGCGTGATCGCCATCACTTACCTAATGGAGACTATGGTCGTGCAGCACACCAGCGTGAAGTTATTTCAGCAGTTGTGACGAAGCTCTTGGCATTGAACAATATCACTCAATATCAAAAATTCTTGGACGATATTAGTGAAGACATCAAAACAAATATTCCAATCAATGGCTCAACTTTAACTTCTTTATTAGGTTATAGAGATTGTTTTAATAAAGTAGTTTCGATTCAATATCAAGGGATTGATTATATGAATCCAGGAGATGGTGGTTCTTATCAGCTGTTATCTACAAATACGACTTTAGCCGTTCAAAACGCTTTACGAAACTCTCTGAAAAAAGAGACAGGCAATAGTTTAAGTAATAATTTAATTACATACGAAACATTAACTGGTAATATACCTGATGCCTATTTCATGCCTTCAGCAACAGTAACAGAAAATGGCAAGTCAACTGTTTATGGTATTGATGTCAATGGTTCTTTTGTAAATCTTGACAGCAGCAATTCTGCTACCTATGTTGCGACAGATGGTAGCGCAGCGACAAGTGATAAGCCAACTTCATCGGATAAAACAAAATCTTCTGAAGAAAGTCAGGCTGATGCAACTACCCCAGATCCTTATGGGGCTTCTGTAGACGATGACGCAGCATATGGAACAACTGACCCAGGAATGGGAGGTGCGAGTGCAGATGGTACAACCACTTATGTTGATCCTTATACAGGACAATAATTGCTTCAATTAGAAAAATATGATAGACTAGACAAGTAGTGTAAAAATCTACTTGTCTATTTTGGTCCGATAGCTCAGCTGGATAGAGCATTCGCCTTCTAAGCGAACGGTCGAGGGTTCGAATCCCCCTCGGATCATGGTGCCAAACCTCGCTCCGCCTTCGTGGCGGGGCATTTTTTGTTCTAAAAGTAAAGCTTAAAAGATGGCTTTTTAAATTAAAAAAATAAAGCACTTCATGGGAAGTGCTTTATTTTATACTATATATCGAAAGGCGTACTCCGCATTAGTTCAAAGTTAGCACGCGTAATCCAACTTTAAAATCTTTTTAAAAATTTCGACGGCAGCATCATAATCCTCATAAGGCAAATTATAGGCTTCAAGAAATTGATAAGTATTGATTTGCTCAACAACATCAAAGTGTGAGATGTAGTCAATCACACATTCTTTGAGCGACATCGTGCTAAAATCTTTCGTTCGGCTGTCTGATTTGTTTAATGCGTGTATCACTTCCTCGTTCACTTTACAGAGTAGCGCAAAAGAAGTGTCACATGGACAACCAGAAATTTCGATAAATTTTTGGAAGAGTTCAAAATTTCCGCCTTCGGACACAAAGATATCCCAGAGGAAGAGGATAGCTTCTTTATTTGTTCGTTTCTCCTGAGGGCTGGTTGTATCACATTCTCCAAGACGATAGCGATCATTATTCTTAATGTGCATTAACTCATGGCACAACTTAAAGGCCTTGACCGTTTTCGGATTAAAAATAGTAATCTTTTTTCTGTTATGTGTGACAGCATCCAATGGAAAATAGTTGTCCCCGATAACTTCAATTCCATATTTTTCTATCTCAAGGATTATACGCTCTATTAGTTCCTGTTCGTTCATAGAGCCCCCACTTAGTCTTCAAGACGCTTACCTAAAATAAGTTTTAATGCCGTTTTGACTTCATCAGTAAGTGGTTTGCCATCAAAAGACACCCATTCGTCCCAGTCAACCTTACTCTCGTCTACTAAAGGAGCAAGGTCGATAGGTTCTTGATGATTGCTTTTTTCTTGGTGACCAAGGAGATAATCAACACTGACATTAAAGTATTTGGCGACTGCTGTTACTTTATCAACACCAGGTGTTTGTTTACTCCAGCGGCGTATTGTTCCATTACCATAGCCCAGATGTTCTTCAATTTGTCTGATGGATACATGCTTTTGGGCCGCTAACTCTTTTATTTTTTCGTATAAATCCAAATTTATTAACCTTTCAGAATAGCTTTATCTGTTTGTAGCATATTGGTATATTTTTCGCTTGACATTTTATACCAATATGCTATAATGTTTCTTGTAAAGAAGATTTGCAACTTTTATAAAGAAGTCCTATAAGGTATGTGTGAGTAAGAATATACACACCAATCAATAGGTTTTTCATTCTACATTAATTGTAGCTTATTAGTATACAAAAGTCAAATTGAGATAGACAAAAGTTCTATAAAAGGTGTGAGTTGAAAAAAGGTACAGAAAGGAAAAAGATATGACAATAATCCAGACAAAAGTTTCTAGGGCTAAAGAAAGAGTTAAAATATCGCAAAGGAAAAGCAAGCAGGAAGAATTAGTCTTTGAGGAGGAACTGCTCAAGCTAGAAATAGAGCGACGCAAGCATGAAAGTAAGGAGAAACGTAGAATGCGGCGTAAGATGCAAAGAGAAAAAATGCTTGCCAACTTGCATCAAAATGATTAAGGAGAAAGACTATGAAAAAGTTATATGCGGTTTATAGAGGAGAAGCATTTTTAGATTGTGGAACAGCCAGTGAACTTGCAGCGCGTTTTGATACTAATCTAGAAAATGTCTATTCAAAAGTTAGTAAAGAACGCAAAGCAAGAAGTAGGGGCCAGTCTTTTTCAGACAATACCTTGCATTGGTATAGTTTTGATGATGGTAATGATGAGAACATCTGGCTTTCTTAACAAAAGATTCCTTTGGGTGACTCCAAAACGTATGTGGGCATTTTTGGCTTCTATATTGACATATAGCATTGTTGTGTAAAAGAGCTTCTAACCTAAATAATGCAAGGTTGGTCGCATTAAAGGGTTTTCAAAATAGAGTAGAAAGTTTGCAGAATAAGGGAAACTCTAAATTAGGTTAGACAAATCTATACTTGATTTTGCTATAATATAAACATGACTAGATATATGGCAACGATTGCTTATGATGGCACAAATTTTGCAGGTTTTCAAACCCAAAATAATCAACGGACTGTACAAGAAGAGATTGAAAAAGTTTTGACAAAATTAAATTCTCACCAGACTGTGATATTGCATGGCTCAGGACGTACAGATTCGGGAGTGCATGCGCATGCTCAACGTATTCATTTCGACTTGCAAGGGCAGCGAGATGAGGAACGTTTACGTTTCGCTTTGGACACGCAAACCCCATCAGATATTGCCTTTCGTGAAGTCATACAAGTTGAAGAGGATTTTCATGTTCGCTTTAACAAGCATGAAAAGATTTATGAGTATTTTCTGGAAAACAGTAAAGTTCGGAGTCCTTTTCACCGTTTGTATCGTGCACATTTTCGCTATCAACTTGATGAAGATTTGATGCGACAAGCTCTAGCAGATTTGGTTGGTACACATGACTTTACTGGCTTTACAGCAGCTGGTGCTACAGTTAAAGATAAGATACGAACGATAACTCAAGCTGAGATTGTAAAACTAGACGATGAAAACTATAAATTTATTTTTCGGGGCAATGGGTTTCTTTATAAACAAGTTCGTAATATGATGGGAACTGTGATCAAAATAGGAAATGGGCGGATGCCTGTCTCGCAAATTAAAAAGATTTTAGAAAGTAAAAATCGTGACCTAGCAGGTCCGACTGCTGCCCCAGAAGGGCTCTATCTCAAGGAGGTAATTTATTTTGACTAAAAATATTGTTGCTGTACATGACATTTCTTGCGTAGGTCGTTGTTCCTCAACAGTGGCGCTTCCGATTATTAGTGCTTATGGCATAGAGTGTCGACTATTGCCCACAGCGCTTTTATCAACACATACAGGTGGTTTTACCAACTTTACTTATCTTGACCTTACAGATGAAATGCGCAACATTATTCAAGCCTGGCAAGAATTAAATCTCCATATGGATGGAATTTATAGTGGCTTTATGGCTTCTGCGGAACAAATTGACGTGCTCAAAGACTTGATTGGCATATATAAAGATGCGAATAATCTGGCTATCATTGATCCAGTCATGGCTGATCATGGGGAACTATATAGTGTTTTCGATATGCACTTTGTAGAAAAAATGGGTGAACTTTTGCCTTATGCAGATGTTCTTTTGCCTAATATCACAGAAGCGTGCCTTTTAACAGGAACACCTTACCAAGAAGGTGTGCAGTCAGAAGCATTTATTGAAATGCTCATTGAAAAATTACAAGCACGTGGGGCAAAAAATGTTGTTTTGACGGGTGTTATGCTTGATGAAAAATATATTGGAGCCGCGGCTGCAAGAAGTACCGGACAGATTGACTATGTTTTGGCAGAAAAATTGCCAGGTGCATATCATGGCACTGGAGATATCTTCGGTTCTGTTTTATCTGCAGAGTTAACTAATGGTAAAACTTTAGCCGCAGCAACACGAGAAGCTGTTGACTATGTAGTTAAATCAATAAAAAATACACCAAAGTCTGCTGACAAACGTTATGGAGTAGAATTCGAGCAAACTTTGAAAAGTAAAAGAAAGCAGGAGCAATGAAGTACTCAACTAAAAAATTAACCCTGTTGGCTTTGTTAGCTGCCTTGACATTTGTCTTAGGCTATTTCACAAAAATACCTATTCCTGGTGGTTATTTTACCTTGCTTGATGCGGGTATTTTCACGACAGCCATGCTTCTTGGAAAACGTGAAGGTCTAATTGTTGGTGCACTAGCAGGATTTCTCAATGATTTTATTGCGGGATATGCGGCATACATGTTCTTTACCTTAGTCATTCATGGACTCCAAGGTTATTTAGGTGTTATAACAAAAAATAAAGCACTTAATTACGGGTTGGCTACCGTGGTTATGGTCGGCGGTTATTTTATAGCAGATATGTTTATTGTTGGAAGTTTAGCCGTGGCATTACCCGACATGGCAATTAATGCCGTGCAAACCAGTGTCGGTTTTGTCGTTGCTTTGCTTCTTACAGAAATTCTTAAGAAATCAGGTGCTCTTCATGGACTTAAAACAAATTAAAGAAGAAACAAAAACAATTATTGAAGATGTTATTGCAAAAACAGAGATAAAAGCTGGACAGATTTTTGTCTTGGGCCTATCTAGTTCCGAAGTCAATGGCGGTACAATTGGTAAGAACTCCTCAGCTGAGATTGGCGAAGTAATTGTCGGAACGATTTATGAAGCACTCAAGGCGCGGGATATTTATTTAGCTGTCCAGGCTTGTGAACACCTTAACCGTGCTTTACTTATAGAGCAAGAATTGGCGGACAAAAAAGATTTGGAAATCGTTTCGGTTGTTCCACAGCTTCATGCAGGAGGGAGTGGACAAGTCGCAGCTTATAAGCTATTTAAGGCACCAGTAGAAGTGGAGCATATCACGGCATATGCTGGACTCGATATTGGCGATACAGCTATTGGAATGCACGTAAAGCATGTCCAAATCCCTGTGCGACCTGTCTTGAAAGAACTTGGCGGAGCGCATGTCACAGCTCTCAAATCACGTCCTAAGCTTATTGGTGGGGAACGTGCAAGTTATGAGTAAGTAAAAGTCTGGATAAGTGCCTCACTGGAAATTTTGCATATGAGTTGGTAATAAGGACAAAGTGTGAGAAAATGTATTTAACAATAAAGAGGGAGGTGCAGATGACATTTAAAGTCGAAGTAGATGACCTCAGAGGGAAACCAGTTGCTCGCGAGTCCTACTGATATTCACTAATTTCTAAAAGGAGGATAGATGTTCTTATCCTCTTTTTTGCTCCAGATAAAATCTAGGACCTTGACAAAAAAATCAAAATCATATAGAATAATATTCGGGCACCGCTTTTTGCGGTAAAGTCAGAAGCTCCCTTACAAAAGGGAGCTTATTTTTTTGTTTCGCTACCAACATTTGTGGCTAAAACCACTAAATGATGGATGGCAAGCTCTACGGAGCTTTGCCTAAGCGCCTCATTAGGAAAAATAAAAAAGCAACTATTTTTCCATTATATTTTCCCAGGCTTAATATAGAAAACAGAGGAGATTTCGCATTGGCAACTAAGTATATTTTCGTCACAGGTGGTGGTACATCATCAATGGGTAAGGGTATTGTTGCAGCGTCTTTGGGACGTTTGCTCAAAAACCGTGGCCTTAAAGTAACTGTACAAAAATTTGATCCGTATCTTAATATTGACCCAGGGACAATGAGCCCTTATCAACACGGTGAGGTTTTTGTTACAGATGATGGCGCTGAAACAGACCTTGACCTTGGGCACTATGAACGTTTTATTGATATCAATCTTAATAAATACTCAAATGTAACTTCAGGTAAAGTTTACTCTGAAATTTTACGTAAAGAGCGTAAAGGGGAGTACCTTGGAGCGACAGTTCAAATGGTGCCTCACGTTACAGATACATTAAAAGAAAAAATTAAGCATGCAGCAACAATGACTGACGCTGATGTTATCATCACTGAGGTTGGTGGTACAGTAGGTGATATGGAATCCCTCCCATTCATTGAAGCCCTACGTCAAATGAAAGCCGAAGTTGGTTCAGATAATGTGATGTACATTCACACTGTGCCAATCCTCCACTTGCGTGCAGCTGGGGAGTTGAAAACGAAAATTGCACAAAATGCGACAAAAACATTGCGTGAATATGGTATCCAGGCCAATATGTTGGTGCTTCGTACAGAAGTTCCAATCACACGCGAAATGCGCGACAAAGTAGCCATGTATTGTGATGTTGATCCTGAAGCAGTTATCCAGTCTCTTGATGTGGAACATCTCTACCAAATTCCATTAAACTTGCAAGAGCAAAACATGGATCAAATCGTTTGTGATCATTTGAAACTTGACGCCCCTGCAGCTGATATGACCGAATGGGCAGCAATGGTTGACCATGTGATGAACCTTAAGAAAAAAGTCAAAATCGCTTTGGTTGGTAAATACGTAGAGTTGCCAGATGCCTATATCTCAGTGACAGAAGCCTTGAAACATGCGGGATATCCAGCAGATAGTGACATTGAATTGGACTGGGTGAATGCAAATGACTTAGATGATAGTAATGCTGCTGCACGTTTGAAAGATGCACATGGTATTATCGTCCCTGGTGGATTTGGTGAACGTGGTTCAGAAGGTAAGATTTCAGCTATCCGTTATGCCCGGGAAAATGATGTACCAATGTTGGGTATTTGTCTTGGTATGCAAATGACTTGCGTGGAGTTTGCACGCAATGTTTTAGGCATGAAAGGGGCACATTCTTACGAATTAAACCCAGAAACACCATATCCAATTATCGATATCATGCGTGACCAAGTTGATGTTGAAGACATGGGAGGAACCTTGCGCTTAGGACTCTACCCATCAAAACTAAAAGCAAACACTAAAGCACGTGCGGCATATAACGATGCGGATGTCGTTCAACGTCGTCACCGTCACCGCTATGAATTTAATAATAAATATCGTGAACAATTTGAAGCGGCAGGCTTTACATTCTCTGGTGTTTCCCCAGACAACCGTTTGGTCGAAATCGTTGAGTTAACCGATAAAAAATTCTTCGTTGCTTGTCAATATCACCCAGAATTACAATCACGTCCAAACCGTCCAGAAGAGCTTTATCAAGCCTTTGTTAAAGCTGCAGTGGAAAATATGTGAAAATAAAAATCCCTACTTAAGGTGGGGATTTTTTTAGTGCTTACTTTTTAATATTTTTTCCTATCATAATTTGATATACTGGATGCAATATTGAGAGGAGAAGCCATGTCAGAGTATCAACGTATGATTTCAGGGCAACTTTATAGAGCATCTAAGATTGAAAAAGAGTATGATCCACAACCAGGAAGAGTACTTGCCCAAAAGATAAATCAAACCAGCCTAATGGATCAAAAAGAAATTATTGCTTTAGAGAAACAATTGTTTGGGAGTACAGGAAAATCTATTTATGTGAATCCGCCACTTCAAGTCGATTATGGTTTTAACACACACATTGGTGAAAATTTTTATGCCAATGTGGATTGTATTTTTTTGGATGTTGCACCAATCACTATTGGAGACGATGTGATGTTTGGACCTCGCGTAAGCCTGATTACACCATTGCATCCTATCGATGCAGCTGTTCGGGTTCGAGGGCTTGAATATGCAAAACCAATCACTATTGGCGATCGTGTATGGCTCGGTGCAGGTGTTATTGTGAATCCAGGTGTTAGTATTGGTGAAGGAACGATTGTAGGGTCAGGAGCAGTAGTTACTAAGGATCTGCCCGCACATGTTATCGCTGTGGGAAATCCGGCACGTATTTTAAGAGAAATTAGTGAGACAGATCAAGAGTACTGGGAGCTACAAGAAAAGGATTATTATGACACAAAAAAAGCAGATTGAAAACCTGCTTTTTTTGATCGGTCTTTGAAAGAGAGATTAATGCTTTGGTTCCACAACTCCGACTTTACTAATGAGTAAAACAAAAAGTCCGAATACCAGTGAGACAACCAAAGTGCTAAACGGCTTGTCAGCTACCCCAGCGAGTGCGGTCATGATGTAACCTACAACTTCGCCGATAACGGCTGACCAGAAAAGAGTTACAAGTACTTTCATAATAATTCTTCTTTCGATTTTTCTTCAAAATAAAGTATAATACTATTAGAGCTAAAATTCAAGAATTATGCGAAAAAAGTATAAAAACAAAGGAGAAAGGGGCCAAATGTTTGCACAACTCAACACCAAAACAGAGTACAGTTTTTTAGATAGTGTTGTCCGAGTAGATGATTATCTGAATGTGGCAGAAAAAATGGGCTATAAACAGCTTGGCATTTGTGATGTCGGAAATTTACATGGTGCTTATCACTTTGCGATTGAAGCACAAAAGAGAAACATACAGCCCATTATTGGGGTTGAGCTTGTTTTTGAGCTGGACAGTTTACCTGTATCCTTTAGTTTTATTGCTAAAAATACTGAGGGGTATAAAAATCTTTTAAAAATCTCTTCCAGTCATAATTACGGTCGTCACCGTTTTTCTGATATTGAGAGTTTTTTAAATGATGTCGTTTTAGTGGTACCAGAGTCTTATGCGAATCTCTCAGCCCTTTCACAGATTCAAGCAGAAGTATATATTGGCATCTTGCCTACAGGTGTCGGAGGAACTTCGCTTCAGTTTCCGTACCTTCCTTTTCAGCCTGTGCGCTACTTGTCACAGGTCGATAATGAAAGCCTTGAAGTTCTACATGCGATTCGTGATTTAATACCTTACAATCAAGAGTTGACTTTGTCAAATGACCAACTTTTGCAGAGACCAGAAATTTACGAAAAATTATATGCTAAGAATTATCCTCAAGCCTTAGATAATCTTGAAAACTTAGTTGCAAATATTGCGTATGACTTTAGTGAGAAGTTAGGCTTGCCTCAGTTTGATAAACAAAGAAATGCAGCAGAGCTTCTTCGTGAAAGAGCAGAAGTCAATCTGCCTACAGGAGAAGACTATCGTGCACGTCTCAATCATGAACTATCGGTCATCCATCAAATGGGCTTCGATGACTATTTCCTTATCGTTGCCGACTTATTACGCTATGCAAGTGAAAACGACATCTATTGCGGCATGGGGCGTGGCTCTGCTGCTGGTTCATTGGTGGCTTATACCTTAGGTATCACTCATGTTGATCCGGTGGCAAATAATCTCTTCTTTGAACGTTTCCTTAATCCGGAACGTGTAGCAATGCCCGATATCGATATTGATATGCCTGATACCAAACGGTCCGAGTTGCTTGCTTATATGAAGCGGCGTTATGGTAGCGACCATGTGGCGCAGATCGTGACTTTCTCGACCTTAGGTAAACGACAAGCTTTACGTGATGTCGGAAAGGCTTTTGGGATGAACGAAGCTGAGCTTTCTTCTCTCACACGCATGTTGAGACAACGGTTTGGTTCGCTTCGTGATGAGTACGAGGAAAATCCTAAACTTAAGGCTGAAATATTACGCGACAGTCGATTGCAGAAGGTGTATGAGATAGCTACTCGTATTGAAGGCTTACCGCGTCAAACATCGACACACGCTTCGGGCGTGGTGTTAAGCCAAAAATCCTTGGTCAATTACGTGCCTCTAAAACCATCCGATGATTTGGCCTTGACACAATATGAGGCACCGGATGTTGAAGCAATTGGTCTGTTGAAAATCGACTTTTTGGGTTTACGAAATTTAACGATAATTGAGCGATTATGTGAATTAGTACAAAAACGAAAAAATGTTCACATCGATCCTTTGCACATAGATTTAGAAGATGACAAAACGTTAGCACTTTTCCGTGCTGGAAATACTCTAGGTATTTTTCAATTTGAGAATCCACAGATGAGACGTTTTTTGCGTAATTTAGCTCCAACAAAGTTTGAGGATATTGTTGATGCGACATCTATTTTCCGTCCAGGCCCTTCACAGTTTATTCCCCAATTCGTTGCCCGCCGACATGGACAGGAAAAAGTAGAAGTCATTGACGAGACACTGACAGAAATATTAGCGCCAACCTATGGTATTATGATTTATCAGGAACAGATCATGCAAGTTGCACAACGCTTTGCCGGTTTCTCTTTGGGTAAGGCTGACT
Organism: Lactococcus sp. bn62; assembly: GCF_029492705.2. Taxonomy (NCBI): domain Bacteria; kingdom Bacillati; phylum Bacillota; class Bacilli; order Lactobacillales; family Streptococcaceae; genus Lactococcus; species Lactococcus sp. bn62. Next base: position 463,232 of record NZ_CP120417.1, read on the forward strand.
TGCTCCGCCGTGCAATCTCAAAGAAAAAAGGAAAAGAATTTGAAGAACTCCAAGCCGAATTTTTAGCAGGAAGCTTAAAGTTGGGGCACACTGAAGCACAAGCGATGGAGATATATCGTCTGATTGAACGTTTTGCTAATTATGGTTTTAATCGTTCTCATGCCTATGCTTATGCTGCTCTAGCTTTTCAAATCGCTTATTTCAAGGCGAATTATCCCGATGAATTTTATGAGGTTCAGCTTCGAGACCGTAAAAGAGAGAGCATGATTCAAGATGCTTTGGGTAATGATTTTCAAATGGAGCAACCTTCCATCAATCGGATGCCTTATCATGACAGAGTAGAAAATGGTAAAATCGCCTTGGGCTTAGCAAATGTACGGAGCATTCCACGAGATATGGCATTTTGGATTGTTGAACATAGGCCCTTTAGTGATTTAGCAGATTTGGTGAAAAGTTTACCTCAAAATTTCCAGAAAGAAGATTATTTGCTACCACTTGTACAGATTGGAGCTTTTGATGACCAAGACATGAACAGAGGGAAGCTGGCTCAAAACTTATCAACTCTCATTGATTATAGTCAAAATATTCAACTGGATCTCTTCGGTGCATCTGCCTTAAAATTCTCTTTTCAAGATGCAGAAGATTATCTGCAATACGAGAAATACGAGTATGAAAAGCAGTTTTTAGGTGTAGGGATTACGCCACACCCCTTGCAAACTTTAGCACTTAAACTGAAAACAAATTTTACAGCACTGACTGATTTGCAAAAAAATAAGCGAGCGACTGTTTTAGTCGAGCTGCTTGCTGTGCGTACCCATCGTACAAAGACAGGAGAGACAATGGCTTTCCTATCAACAACTGACAGTAAGGAAAATTTTGACATTACACTTTTCCCAGAAAATTATCGGCGGTTTATGGCAAATCTCGAAAAAGGAAAATTTTATTTAATTTCTGGCAAAGTTTCTGAAAGAAATGATGCTTTACAGATGCTAGCTGATCGTGTCATCGAAGTAGAAGAGACAGACCGTAAACTTTGGTTGAATCTTGAAGATGCAAGTCATAATACGCATATTTCTCGAATTTTACGGGAGTTTCCTGGAGGAATACAAGTCATTTTGCATTTTGCTGACACAAAAAAAACCACACAGACTCAAGTCTATGTGGAAGAAAATGATTTACTTTTGAACAAGTTGAAAACCTATGTCTTAAACGCTGTTTATAAATAGCGTTTTTTCTTATGATCCCACATAACCATAGATGGAGAACCACATCAGCATTGCAGCACCAAGAACAAAAAGATGCCAGACCACGTGAGCGAAAGGGAATTTATAACGGTATATAATTGCTCCGACAGAGTAAATTACGCCTCCTCCGACGAGAAACCAGAAGCCATAGGCAGGCAGAAGCTGCCAGAGAGGGTAAATGGCAAAGAGGATGACCCATCCCATAACAATATAAAGGACAGTTGAACCTCTAGGCACGGTATTCCATCGTGGGAGGTAGATAGCTGTAACGACTATTCCCAAGATCGCACAAAGCCAAACAAGTGCTAACATTCCCCAGCCTAGCCAATTTCCTAATGTAACGAGGCAATAAGGGGTATAAGTTCCTGCGATGAGTAAAAAGATACCGCTATGATCAAAAACTTGAAAAACTTTTTGAGCGCGTGTAAAGTGTAGGCTGTGTGCCAAAGTTGAAAAGAGAAAAAGTAGTACAAGAGAGGCTCCATAAATTGAGAAAGCAACAATCTGTATCGGTGAATGATTGGCTACTCCTTTAAGTATGAGTAAAACAAGTCCTGTAATAGCAAGACCAGTTCCGACTCCGTGTGTGATGGCATTAAAGACCTGGTCGACAATTTGATAAGCGCGAGAAGCTGGCTTTTCCATTGATCTCCTTCTTTCCATAATAATTTCGCTTTCTAAAATCAAAATATTTATAAATTTGAAAAAGAGGATTAGCGAAATTGCAGTTCATTTGGTATAATATTAATATATATTAACATAGATTGTTTAGAAAAGAAATCGAAGTCTTTTTATTTTGATTTGGAGAAAATATGACAATTAAAATTGTGACAGATTCATCAATAACTATTGAACCAGAATTAGTAGAAGAACTTGATATTACTGTAGTTCCATTGTCGGTAACTATTGACGGGACAACTTACCTTGATTCAGACTTACCCTTGGACTCATTTATGGAAAAAATGAAGGCTTCTAAGGCATTGCCTAAAACAAGCCAACCTCCTGTAGGGGTCTTTGCAGAAAAATATGAAGAAATTGCCAGTGAAGAAGATGCGATTATTTCCATCCACATCACTGAAAGTTTAAGCGGTACAGTACAAGCAGCACGTCAAGGGGCAATGCTATCTGGCCGTGATGTAACAGTTCTTGATAGTGATTTTACGGACCAAGGTTTGAAATTCCAAGTAGTGGAAGCCGCACGATTGGCTAAAGAAGGTCTTGGAAAAGAAGAAATCTTGAAGAGAATTAATCACGTACGTGAAAATACAGAACTGTTTATTGGGATTTCGACGCTCGAAAACCTGGTTAAAGGCGGACGTATCAGTCGTACAACCGGAATCGTGGGAAGTCTCTTGCATGTACGTATCGTGATGGAACTAAAAAACCGTGAGCTAGGTGTAATGACACGAGGACGTGGGAATAAGACATTTACCAAATGGTTAGATGAAACGGTAGAACACATCGCAAACTCTGGACGTAAAATTCGTGAGATTGGCATTTCACATGTAGAAGGACTTGATTTTTCTAATAAAGCGAAGGAAGCTTTGCAAAAATTTGTTGAAAAACCAATTTCTATCCTCGATACTAACTCTACTATTGCTACTCATACAGGACCGGGTGCTTGGGCTGTAATGATTGATTATGAATAAAAAACTGAAAATTATTCTTGAACTTGCTGGCTTTTTGCTAGCAAGTTTACTTGTATTCTGTTTGCTTTCCTTGATGAGTACTCCAGCTGGCAACCGTTTAAAAGAAGAAGTACAGGATCAAGATAAAATCGTGAATTACGTGGCATTGGGAGACTCATTAACAGAAGGTGTTGGTGATGCAACAGGCCAAGGTGGCTTCGTCCCTCTTTTAGCAAAAGAGGTAGAAAACCAAACCACAGGAAAAGTAGAGTCACAAAACTTTGGTCATGCAGGTGATACAAGTACCCAAATCTATGAAAAAATGCAGGACAGAGAAATCCAAACTGCTATAAAAAATGCAGATTTTATCACTTTGACTGTTGGTGGGAATGATGTTATGAAAGTTATCCGAGATAATGCTGCTCGTCTTTCAAAACTTAAAGAAAAAGACTTTGAACAACCTGCGCGTAATTATCAAAATGAGCTGAAAAAAATCTTTGAGACTATTCGGCTAAATAATCCTAAGGCTCATGTCTATGTTTTAGGGATTTATAATCCTTTCTATATGAATTTTCCTAATATAACAGCCTTGCAAACAATCATTAATAATTGGAATATCGCAACAGAGGAGACGGTAAAAGAAGAAAAAAATACGAGTTTTATTGCCATTAACGATTTGCTTTACAAAGGAATCGGAGGGGAGAAAGGGATTTCTGAAAGTCAGTCTCAAATCAATGATCTCCTTTACACAGCAGATAGTTTCCACCCCAACAATATTGGCTATCAAATCATGGCTGATGCAGTATTTAAAGAATATCAGGTGATCAATGAAAAATAAAAAAACAATCTGGAAATGGCTCTTTCTTGCTCTATTAGCAATTAATCTTGGAACTTTTGCTTTTATTTCGAGTCGCGTATTTAATGTGCGGGACCAACAATCTTTGAGACAAGTAAGTAAGCCTAAAGAGACGACAGAAGTCGCTAAAATAACGACTAATCGGGACCAGTTAAACCAGCTTATTAATACTTATCTGCAAGATTTTCAGACTTCAGACATGAGTTATAAATTCTATCTATCAAATAGTCAAGCTGTTTTAGAAGCTTCTTACCAACTTTTTGGACAAAAAATTCCACTCTATATTTACTTTGAGCCTTTGGCTTTAAATGATGGTTCTGTTGCACTTCAGGTGAAGAGTGTTTCGGCAGGGTCGTTGAACTTACCAACAAGTGCTGTTCTTGCTTATGTGAAGTCAAGCATTAAGCTTCCAGCCTTTGTAGAAGTCTTACCGACGAAGGATCAAGTCATATTACATCTGCCACAACTTACTTTAGCAGATAATTTATATTTAAAAGCAAATCAGCTAGATTTAGTCAGTGGAAACTTTACTTTTAATTTGATGATTCAACCTTAAAATCAGCTAAAAACCGCAGAAAAACGCTGTTTAGGCTTGCAAAGGTTCACAACATTTGATAAAATGAAAAGTGCCTAATAAGAACAGGTAAAACAAAATATGGAGGACATTTTTAAAATGGCTAACAAACAAGATCTTATTGCTGAAGTTGCAGCAAAAGCTGGATTGACTAAAAAAGATGCTGAAAAAGCAGTTAACGCTTTCGGTGAATCAGTAACTGAATTCCTCGCAAAAGGAGAAAAAGTTCAACTTATCGGTTTCGGTACTTTCGAAACTCGTGAACGTGCAGCTCGCGAAGGACGCAACCCACAAACTGGTGCAGCTATCCAAATCGCAGCAACTACAGTTCCTGCATTTAAAGCTGGTAAAGCTTTGAAAGACGCTGTTAAATAATCTAGCGTAGAAATACTGATACCGTGGTTAACCATGGTATTTTTTATTGTCTTTGATTATAAAAATTTGTAGCTCTTGCATGTTTACTTGCAGTAAAACAGAATGAAGATAACAGTTGAGTATATAATGATTTTCAAGCTGTAAAAAGCGAGAAAAAAGTGATAGAATGTAAGGATGAAAAAATGCTTCCGCTGCTTAAGCTAAGGAAGCTGCTAAATGTTATTCAGAAATGGGGAAACTAAAATCATTTACTTTGATAATTCAGCCACTACCGCTATAAATCCAGAAGTTTTACGCACATATACAGATGTAGCCACTAAAATTATGGGAAATCCCTCGAGCTTGCACAGTTTAGGAACAACTGCAACACGTCTTTTGGAGGCTTCACGCCGTCAAATCGCGGATCTACTTCATGTTAATACAGAGGAAATTTACTTCACAAGTGGTGGAACAGAAGGCGATAACTGGGTCTTAAAAGGTGTGGCATATGAAAAAGAAAGATTTGGGAAGCACATCATTATCTCAGCCATAGAACATCCTGCAGTTAAAAATACTGCAGCATGGTTAGCTACGCAAGGATTTGAAATTGATGAAGCACCTGTTGATGAACGGGGATTTGTTAAAGTTTCAGAACTTGAGGCATTAATCCGCGAAGATACAATTTTGGTATCTGTCATGGCCGTAAATAACGAGATAGGCTCTATTCAACCGATCAAAGAAATCGCTAAACTCTTGGAAAATCGTCCTACCATTTCTTTCCACATTGATGCTGTCCAAGCCATTGGTAAAATAGCTGTTGAGGACTTTATGTTGGAACGTGTGGACTTTGCAACATTTTCAGCGCACAAATTCCACGGGCCACGTGGTGTCGGTTTTCTTTATATTAAATCAGGGAAACGCTTAGCCCCTCTTTTACATGGCGGTGGTCAGGAAAATAACAAGCGTTCGACGACTGAAAATGTTGCTGGTATCGCTGCTACAGCTAAGGCTCTTCGTCTTGCACTATCTGATTTTGATCATAAAGTTGAGAAAATTCGTCAAATGAAAGCAATCATCTTTGAGGAACTCTCTAAGCAAGAAAAAATTATCCTTTTTTCAGAAATGGATGACTTTGCTCCCAATATATTGACCTTTGGAATTCGTGGAGTTAGAGGAGAAGTTGTTGTTCATGCTTTTGAAAAACATGAGATTTTCATCTCAACAACATCTGCATGTTCTTCGAAGAAAAATGCTGCTGCCGGCACACTCATGGCTATGCATGTCAAACCTGATCTTGCAACCAGCGCTGTACGTGTTAGTCTGGACCATACAAATAATATGTTAGAGATTGAAGCCTTTCTTACAATCTTCCGCAATATTTATCAAGAAATGCTTAAAGTAGCGAATTGATAAAAGAATAAAAGCCCCGATTAAGTGTCGGAGCTTTTTTATCTGTTGTTTAAGTAAAGAGGTGGCTAAAATAAAACTATTGATGTTTCTCTTAAGTTAAGAGTTTAAGAATTAAAAATCATAGAGTTCTGTAGAGAGGTAGCGCTCGCCATTGTCAGCAGACAAGGTCAATACTTTCTTTCCTTTACCTAATTTTTTCGCAACTTCAAGAGCAGCCCAAATCGCTGCACCACTTGAAATCCCTACAAGGAAGCCCTGGCTAAAACCAATTTCGCGAGCAGTAGTAAAAGCTTCTTCCACAGGGACATCAATTACTCCATCATAAGAAGAAGTGTCCAAAGCTTTAGGGATAAAAGGAACACCAATTCCTTGAAGTTTATGGGGCTGTGGTTGCCCGCCTGTTAAGACAGGAGAACTTGCAGGTTCTACCGCATAACTTTTGAGCTTAGGATTCGCTTTTTTCAGTACATGAGAAACCCCAGAAATAGTTCCACCGGTTCCCGCACCAGCCACAAAAGCATCCAAACCTGTTTCACCAAAAACGTCCAGTATTTCTACAGCTGTTGTGGCTTCGTGAGCAGCTGGGTTAGCCGGGTTGTCAAACTGAAGTGGAAGGAACCATCCTTTTTCTTCTGCAAGATGCTCTGCTGTAGCAATAGCTTCATTCATTCCTCCAGCAGCTGGAGTTAAAATAAGTTCAGCACCGTAAGCTTGAATTAATTTACGGCGTTCAAGTGAGAAGGTTTCAGGCATGACAATCACAACTTTGTAGCCTAAAGCAGCTCCGACAAAAGCAAGTCCGATTCCAGTATTTCCAGAAGTTGGTTCAATAATAGTCCCACCTTCTTTTAGTAGTCCATCCCGCTCTGCTTGCCGAATCATATTGAGGGCAATACGGTCTTTTACTGATCCTCCAGGATTAAATGCCTCAAGTTTAACGTAAACCTCAGCACTGTCTTCAGGAAGATTGCGAAGCTTGATAATGGGTGTTTGCCCAATGAGTTCAGTAATGTTTTCATAAATTTTAGACATAGAGTTCTCCTTTTATCTTTGATGATCCTGCTTCTTATTATAAAACCTACTTTATCAGTTTTACATAAAAAAAGCGAATAAGCGCTATAAAAATATAATATCAAGGATTATATAGTTTTACATTAGATAATAAATAGTATATACTTAGAAATAATGAATATTTTATTTATGGAGTTTTTATAAGATGAATACAAAACACAAATTTTTATTTGGCGCAGCTGCTGTAGCCCTTACAAGTCTTGGGGCTGTGAAAGCACAAGCAATGTCAGTACAAGAGTTGGCTGAAGCAGCAACTCCAGTCGCAAACGAATATGGTCTTTACCCCTCTGTTATGATTGCCCAAGGTATTTTGGAAAGCAGTGCTGGACAAAGTGCACTAGCTGTAAATTATAATAATATTTTCGGTGTGAAATACACTTCAGGAAATCCAGTTTATTTGCCTACACAAGAATTTCTTGACGGACAAATGCATAATGTCGTGGAACCTTTCCAAGCTTATGCTTCAGTTGCAGAGGCTTGTGCTGCACAAGCACGTTTATTACGTGGCTCTTTCTTGTATTCAGGTGTTTGGCGTGAAAATACAAGCTCTTATCAAGATGCAACCGCTTGGTTGCAAGGACGCTATGCTACAGATCCAAATTATGCCTCAAAATTAAATGCTGTTATCGCGCAATATGGTTTAACAGCTTATGATGGCGGAGAAGTCGCTACAACTTCAACAACAAGCTATGTGACAACTACAACTTCTACAGATACAAGTTCATACGGTACACAAACTTATACTGTTCAAGAAGGTGATACAGTCTATGATATTGCAGCACACTATGGTGTATCAATGGATGCAATTCTTTCCCAAAATGGTCTCTCAGCTACAGATCACATCATGCAAGGTCAAGTTCTACAGATACCAACAGCTGGGACTAGTGCAACGACGACAACTTCAACTACAAGTGCTTCAACGATGGCAACAAGCACCGTTTCTAGTTCTTATACTGTTCAATCAGGTGATACTTTAACATCAATTGCCTCTGTTTATGGAAGAACAGCAGATGAACTTGCCGCAATGAACGGTATTACAGGAAATATCTATCCTGGCCAAACATTATCTGTATAATAAAAACATCTCTATATTAATATAGAGATGTTTTTTTGAGGGAAATTCTGAAAGCTTACTAAGCTGAATATAAAAAAGCCCAATGGGGCTTTTTATATTAGAAAAATGGATTATAAAGTTTTTCATTTCCAATCGTTGTGCTTGGACCGTGCCCTGGATAAACCGTATAATCGTCGGGAAGGCTAAAAAGTTCTGCCTCAATGGACTGTAGTAATTGTGTGTGATTCCCACTTGGAAGATCTGTTCTTCCAATCGCACCAGCAAAAAGTGCATCACCGGAAAAAATAAGCTCCTCTTCTTCGAAAACAAGACTAATTCCTCCAATAGAATGCCCGGGTGTGTGGCGTACGTGGAATTTTAGCCCAGAGAGATTATAAGGAGTATCACAGACATAATATTCATCTATATTAGTCTTACAAGTGACAGGAAAGGGGAGCATTAAAGCTGAAGCATTAAGCTCGGGGTTTTTGAGCCACTCTTTTTCATTTTCATGTAGATAAACTTGAGCATTAGGATAGGCTTGCTTGAGGGTATCAAGCCCCATGATATGGTCAAAATGTGCATGAGTCAAGAGAATAGCAGTTAAAGGCTTGTCAATCTCTTGAAGTTTTGCAATAATTTTTTCTGGTTGACTGCCAGGATCAATAAGTATACTAAAAGCAGAATTGCTCAGGATATAAGCATTTTCCTGAGCAATTTCACTAACGATTTTCTCGATTATCATAAATTAATTTCCTGTTACACTAAGGTCAGAACCTTGTTTTACGACATCGCTTGGCATTTGCCAGTCTGCAACAGATGTTGGATCAGGATATAAATCTGTCATCATTGCTTTGAAAACTTTAGCAGCGATATACATATTTTCGCCATAGACAGGTTGTAGTCTATTTTTATAACCGGTCCATACAGCCATAGAATATTGTGGTGTGTAACCAACAAAGTTTTCGTCTGGTGCCATTGAACCACCTTGGAGCTGAGCTTGAGTGATTCCAGCTGTTTCAAGAGCTTTAGGATATTCAGCATCATCGTAGTTGGAAGTTCCTGTTTTCCCTGCTTCAGGAAGGCCAGGAGTTTGTGCATAAAGACCTGTAGAAAGAGCAGGTATTGTGCCGTCATTTCCTTTGATAACATCTTTGAGGATATCAGTAATAAGATAAGCAGTTGAAGACTTCATCGCACGCGTGCGCTCTGGCTCATAAGTTTTTGTCGAGCCGTCAGGCATTACAATTTTCGAAACATAGTAAGGTTTTGTGTAGATACCATCGTTCGAAAAAGCAGCATAGGCAGCAGCCATACGTTCAGAACTTGCACCATATTGAGAATCTGTGCTGATTGAATTACTAGAAATACCATTTGAGAAGACCATATTTCCGGGCTCATAGATGGCTCTTCCTTCGCTATCGGTACCAGTTTGTACAGGGTACTTAAAGCCAAGTTTATTGGCAAAAGCAGTCGCATTATCTAATCCTACAGCAGCTAAAGTTTTAATAGCCGGGATATTACGTGAAAGAGCTAAAGCTTGTCGTACGGAGATGTTTCCTAGATACTGATTGTCCCAGTTGTTCAGTTGAATATTTTGAGCATCGGGATAGAAGTAAGGACCTGAGTCGGAAATGGTTTGGGCAGTGCTTGTATAAATGCCATTTTCAAAGGCAGGTGCGTAGTCGATGAGTGGCTTCATCGTTGAGCCCCAGTCACGAGTGGGTTCTGTAGCTTGATTTGAGCCAAAAGGAACGATTTCTTGCTTACGTCCACCGATTTGGGCAGCAACGCCACCTGTCTGTGTATCAATCAAAGTTGAAGCAACTTGAAGTTCGTCATCAGTGAATGGTACAGAATCATTGGTATTGACAATGTTGAATAGATTTTCCTGCGCTTTGCTGTCAAGCGTAGTATAAATCTTTAAGCCAGCATTTGGCGCATCTGTTCCTGTTTCTCGATTGGCTTGCTTGATGGCTTCATTGATGAAGTCATTGGCATATTCAGGAATGTTCACACCGCTCTTCAAGTCTTGAAGACCATCATCGATTGGTGTATTGATGGCTTCATCTCTTTGTTTCTCAGTGATTTTACCATTGCGGTACATCGCATTGATTACCAAATCGCGACGATATTTCGCAGCTTCTGGGTTTTTATAAGGATTATAAGTATTTGGTGCTTGTGGCATACCCGCAAGTAGGGCTAACTGTGCGATAGACAAGTCTGTTAACGGTTTATTATAGTAAGCTTGAGAAGCTGTCCCCATACCGTAATAACCATTCGCCATATTGACTTTATTGACATAAGCAGTAAAGATTTGCTCTTTTGACCATTTTTGGTCCAGCTGTAAGGCAAGCCAAGCTTCTTGAATTTTGACTTTCATGTTTTGGTCAGCTGAGTCAGTAGAGAAGAAAGACAGTTTAATCAACTGCATATCTAAGGTAGAACCACCTTGCATATGTCCACCACGTAAGTTATTGACTAAAGAACCAGCAATACGTATTGGGTCAACACCACGTGTATTGAAAAAGCGGCGGTCCTCAATCGAGGTTACAGCATTAACAAGCATGACAGGTATATTATCAGTCTGTACTAAATCACGTTGTTCCGCACCAAGAGTAGCAATTACTTTCTCATCCTTGTCATAAACGACCGTTGATGGGGGTGACTCTAATTTGCTCATATCTAATTTCGGCGCATCTTTTGCGTAATAAATAAAGAGCGCACCAGCAGCAACAAAAGTCAGAATAATTGTTGAAAAAATCAGAATTAAAGCCCATTTCAATGTTGAAATGAGAGATCTTTTAACTGCAGTGTTTTTATTTCGATTCATTTTTGATTTTTTTCGTTTGTTAGTAGGAATTTTAATTCACCTCGCAAAGTTGATTAACGATATCCAAGTAAGGGATTCTAGGAATCTGATTTGATGGGATTTGATAAGCATGTTGCTTAATATAATCAAGAGGAATAGACTTTAAGCCTTTTTTTTCTTGATAAAAACGAATCAAATTCTCAGATGGCAAGTAGTAAGTTTCGTCCAAAGAGGCAAAGTGTAAGAGCACAAAGGCAATGCCTTTTTGTTCAAGGACTTTGGACATATGGACGATTTGATGCTCATGAAAATTTTTCAGAGGAAAACTTGTCTTCTGATGGGTTTCCTTAGCTTCAAAATCAATATATCTTCCCTGATAGACGCCAGAATAATCTGTAGTTGAAGCCTGTCTAAAGTAGGCTTCGGTAATTTTAGCACGGCTACGTTGGGGATAGTCAACCTTTACAATTTGGATAGGAGTGGGTTTTTTATGAATCACAGCGATATCATGTGCAAGATAATAATCATTAGTCGCATTGATCTCTGCTTCAAAGTTCATACCACGTTTACCAAATTTTACTGCCGATTTAGATTTTACCATATTCGGAGTACTTTTCGCAGCGTTATGCACCACTTTTTTCTCTGTTTGTTTTCCTGAAAAATTTTTTATTTGTTTATTTAATCCTTGAGGATATTTTAGCATGTGTGTTTTTCCATATATTAAATTGTTACTTCTATTGTATAATGTAATTATAGCAAATTATTTGTCTTTTGGATTATTACAGTTAAAATGGTATTTTATTGTAGAGTTTGTGGCTAGTTTTTTTACTTTCAAATTTTAATAACAGCTATAAAAATAGCTCCTTTATTTTTCTTAAGTCGTATAAAAAGTATAAACGAGGAGAAAAGATGTTTTTTGATAATCAAGAAAAGAAAAAATATGATGTCTTATATTGTGCAAGGAAGGACCCGTTATGAAAACATTGCTTATTACAGGTTACACAGCTTTTGATTTAGGGATTTTTGATGAGAAGGATATCAAAATCAAAATTATCAAAAAAGCCTTTAAAAGAAGATTGGAAGCGTATCTGGACAAAGGATTGAAATGGGTTATTTTCACGGGTAATTTAGGCTTTGAATATTGGGCATTACAAGTTTCTAAAGAATTACAAACAGAATACGAGTTCCATATTGCAAGTATTTTTCCCTTTGAAACGCAGGGAAAAAACTGGAACGAGGCGAATCAAGCAAAATTGCGTGAATTTAAAGATGTAGATTATGTTAAATATGCTTACGAAGATTACGAAAATCCAAGTCAATTTCGTCAGTATAACGATTTTTTGCTCGAAAATTCAGATGGTTCTTTAGTTTTATATGACGAAGAAAACGAAACTAAGCTCCATTTTATTACGGATAAGATGCAAAAGACATCAAATTATAATATGGAATTGATTAGATTTGAAGATTTACAAGAAATTTGTGACGATATGAACAATATGTAACATAGACACAAATTCTTACACAATAGTAAAAAAACGCACTTTTTTTAATCTGTAATTTTTGGTATAATAAGTAACAAATAATAGCGCTGCTCAAGTTTAATAATTGGTTACAGCCTAGATAGAATGGGGAAAGAAAGTGGTTGATTTATACTTATCGCCTTCATGTACTAGTTGCCGTAAGGCACGTGCATGGTTGGACAAACACAGTGTCCCTTATACGGAGCACAACATTTTGACACAGCCGATGACAAATGATGACTTACGTAAAATTTTGTCAAAAACAGAAAACGGAACGGAAGATATTATTTCAATTCGGTCAAAAATATTTCAAAAGCTTGCTTTGGATCTTGATGAGTTGACCATTAACGAGTTGATTAATCTTGTAACAGAGTATCCAAACCTTTTACGTCGTCCGATTATCACAGATGATCGTTTGTTACAAATTGGTTTTAATGAAGACGAGATTCGTGCTTTCTTACCTCGTCATTATCGTCGTGCGGAAATGAAACGTGCCGTAAACGACTTCTAAATGAATAAGGGAGAGTGGAAATAATGAAAGCTAATTATCAATATCCACTTGATTTAAGTTGGAGTACTGCTGAAATGACTGCAGTGCTCTCTTTTTTCAATCAAGTGGAAAATTTTTATGAGAGTAAAGTGGACAAAGAAGAATTCTTGGAGGCTTATAAAACATTCAAGAAAATTGTACCTTCCAAGATGCAAGAAAAACAGCTGGGGCGAGAATTCGAAGAAAGCAGTGGTTATTCGCTTTATCGTGCCGTCAAGGAGGTACAAGCGAGTGAAAGACAATTTGTTCGCTTTGAAAAAGCTTAAACAAGCAAAAACTTGGGTGAGAGAAGCCGGTGCTTTTCTTCGTGATAATATTCATCAAACTTTGGAAGTTTCGCAAAAAAGTAATTTTAGTGATTTGGTGACAAATTTTGATCAGCGGGTTCAAGAAATCATCATTGAAGAAATTATGAAGAATTATCCTGAGGATAAAATTTTAGCCGAAGAAGCCGGACGAAATACAGCAGCTTTTGACCGTAGTCAAGACAATTTTTGGGTTTTAGATCCTATTGATGGTACGATAAATTTCGTGGTGCAGCAGGATAACTTTGCTGTGATGCTGGCTTATTATGAAAAAGGGCAGCCCCAATTTGGATTAATTCTTGATGTAATGGCGGACAAACTTTATTGGAATAACGCGCAAGAAGTATATTGCAACGATAGAAAACTTTCCTATAAACCGCAAGCATTTGAAAAAAGTCTGCTTTCAATCAATTCAATGATTTATCGTAAAAACTTATATAAACTAACGGACTTTAGTTTAACTACTTTAGGAGTAAGGATGTTAGGTAGCGCAGGAATGGCCTATGCGGACCTTCTTGAAGGAAAAACTGTCGCTTATTTTAGCCTTTTACAACCTTGGGATTATGCCGCAGGAGGTATTTTGACCGAAAAGCTCGGTTTTGTGACCAAAACCTTTGAGGGAGCAAAACCCAATCTTATAGACCGTCAGTACGTTTATAGCCTGCCTGCACATTTAGTTGAACAACTAATACAAAGGACAGACATAATCCTGTAAAGTTGACGAAAAGATTCATTGTGCTATAATTTAGGGTGTCTTTCAGAATAAAGAAATTATAGGAATGTATAAATGGATAAAATAATTGTCAAGGGTGGAAATACCCGCCTTAAAGGAACTGTAGAAATTGAAGGAGCAAAAAATGCTGTTTTGCCTTTGCTTGCAGCGACACTTTTGCCAAGCGAGGGAGAAATTATTCTTCGTAATGTTCCTATCTTGAGCGATGTTTACATGATGAACAATTTAGTGGATCATCTTGGAGTTGACTTAGAGTTTTCAGAAGAAAGCAAGACGGTTCACGCACAAGCAGCTTCTAAAGTAAAAACAAAAGCACCCTACGAATTTGTAAGCAAAATGCGTGCCTCTATCGTTGTAATGGGTCCAATTTTAGCTCGAAACGGGCATGCTCGTGTCTCAATGCCCGGAGGTTGCTCAATTGGTTCGCGTCCTATCGATCTCCACTTGCGTGGCTTTGAATTGATGGGGGCGGAAATTACTCAAGAAGCGGGTTACATTGAAGCTAAGGCTGAAAAGCTACGTGGTGCACATATCTATTTGGACTTCCCATCAGTAGGTGCCACACAAAACTTGATGATGGCTGCAACTCTAGCAGAAGGAACAACAACTTTAGAAAATGCAGCACGCGAGCCTGAAATTGTTGACCTTGCAAATTGGCTCAATAAGATGGGTGCAAATGTCAAAGGTGCTGGTACAGATACAATTATTATCAAAGGTGTTGAAAAAATGCATGGAGCTAACCACGCAGTTGTACAAGACCGTATCGAAGCTGGAACCTTCATGGTAGCAGCGGCAATGACACAAGGCGATGTGTTAATCAAAGATGCGGTTCGTGAGCACAACCGTCCCTTAATTTCTAAATTGATTGAGATGGGTGTGGAGTTTGTCCAAGAAGATGAAGGACTTCGTGTTCTAGGTCCTGAAATCTTAAAAGCAACAAATGTAAAAACTTTACCACATCCTGGTTTCCCAACAGACATGCAATCGCAAATGACTGCGGCTCAAGCTATCGCTAAGGGTGAATCAACAATGATTGAAACGGTTTTTGAAAATCGTTTCCAACATTTAGAAGAAATGCGTCGTATGGGCTTAACGGTCGATATTACACGTAACACAGCCATCATCCAAGGCACACGAAAATTACAAGGTGCACAAGTTAAATCAACAGATTTACGTGCAAGTGCAGCATTAATTTTGCTTGGTATGGTTGCGCAAGGTCAAACTACAGTACGTAAATTAAGTCACCTTGATCGTGGTTATTACCGCTTCCATGAAAAATTAAAATCACTTGGAGCAGATATTGAACGTGTTCCAGAACTTGAGGAAATTGATGATTAAAAAAACGATTAAAGTATTAGGCGTTCGCCTTTCATTAGTCTTTTTAGTTCTTGTACTTGTCCTTATAGCAGGTGCAGCGGGCTTGATGTTAGGCTATGGTGTGCTAGGCGGCGGACAAGCGTCCCGTGTTTTTAGTGGCGACCTATGGCAAGAAGTCATACAACGTTTAAATCCATAAAAGTTTGCTTTTGCAAGCTTTTTTTTTGACTTAAACTCAAAGAAAAGCGCGAAAAATAATTGTTCAAAAAGTTGAATTCACTCAGTTTTTATGCTATTCTAGAAAGGTATGAAATTTCTGAGCTCAAGGCTCATAAATAAGGAGAAATAATTAATGACTGCAAGTTTTGAAAAAACTGGTGTTAACACTGGTACACTCTCATTTTCAATCGACCAAGAAACAATCAAAAACGGTCTTGACAAAGCTTTCAATAAAGTAAAAGGTAATATCTCAGTGCCTGGTTTCCGTAAAGGTAAAATCAGCCGTCAAATGTTTAACCGCATGTATGGTGAAGAAGCTCTTTTCGAAGAAGCTTTGAATGCCGTATTGCCAACTGCTTATGATGCAGCTGTAAAAGAAGCAGGTATCGAACCTGTTGCTCAACCAAAAATTGATGTCACTAAAATGGAAAAAGGTTCTGACTGGGAATTGACAGCTGAAGTAACTGTTAAACCTGAAGTAGAACTTGGTGACTACAAAAACTTGGAAGTTTCAGTAGAAGCAACTAAAGATGTTGCTGATGAAGAAGTTGAAGCACGTTTGACACAAGAACAAAACAACCTTGCTGAATTAACTGTTAAAGAAGGTAAAGCTGAAAACGGAGATACAGTAGTTATCGACTTTGTTGGTTCTATCGATGGTGTTGAATTTGAAGGCGGAAAAGGTGCGAACCACAGTTTAGAACTTGGTTCAGGGCAATTTATTCCTGGTTTTGAAGAACAACTTGTTGGCACTTCAGCTGGCGAAGAAATCGATGTGAAAGTGACTTTCCCAGAAGACTACCAAGCTACAGATCTTGCAGGTAAAGAAGCAGTTTTCGCAACTAAAGTTAACGAAGTTAAAGCAAAAGAAGTTCCAGAACTTGATGATGAATTAGCAAAAGATATTGACGAAGAAGTTGAAACTTTGGATGAGCTCAAAGCTAAATTCCGTAAAGAACTTGAAGATGCTAAAGCTGAAGCTTATAACGATGCTGTTGAAACTGCAGCTATCGAAACAGCTGTAGCAAATGCTGAAATCAAAGAAATTCCTGAAGAAATGATTCACGAAGAAGTTCACCGCGCAATGAACGAATTCCTTGGTGGAATGCAACAACAAGGTATCTCTCCAGAAATGTACTTCCAAATCACAGGTACTACTGAAGAGCAATTGCACGAACAATACCAAGAAGATGCTGGTAAACGTGTGCGTACAAACCTTGTTATTGAAGCAATTGCTAAAGCAGAAAACTTCGAAACTACAGATGAAGAAGTTAAAGCTGAGATTGCTGACTTGGCTGCACAATATAACATGCCTGTTGAACAAGTTGAAAAACTTCTTCCAGTTGACATGCTCCAACACGATATCGCAATGAAGAAAGCTGTTGAAGCAATTACAGATTCAGTTAAAGTTAAATAATTGTTTTATATAAAAATAAAAACTCATAGCCTTTGGTGCTGTGAGTTTTTTTATTTTCTTAAAAAAAAAACGAATAGGTTGTCAATCCAATTTTTTGACAGTAAGGTTAGATAATGGTTTAATGGTTTAAAAACATAAACTAATAAGGAGTAATAATGAAATTTGAACATTTAAAACTTGAACTAAGTGAAGTCAGCGACTTTTTAATTGCCTTAGGTGATGAAAAGAGACAAGCAATTATTATTAAGTTACTGGAGAAGAGTGATTGCAAAGGCATACAAGTTGGAGATTTAATCGAAGCAACAGGCTTATCGCGCCCCGCTATTTCACATCATTTGAAAATCTTAAGACAAGCAAAGATAGTTAATTATCGTTCAGAAGGAACAAGAAACTTTTACTATCTTGAACATGATACATCAGAAATTATGAAATTACAACATTTTCTGGATGAAGTAACAAGGATAATGAAAGGAAAGCAAGAAAAATGAATAAAGTTTTGATTGTCGAAACAAATATTAAGCGTTATAAGAATACCAATGAAGCGACAGGGCTTTGGCTGGGCGAGAGTGCAGAATTTGTTGATGAACTCCAAAAACATGGTATTGCTTATGACTTTGTTAGCCCAAATGGTGGCTATGTTCCACTTGACCCACGGAGTATGAAGTATATGGATGAAGCCATTTGGAACATTTATGAGCGGCAAGACTTTGTCGAAAGAGCTTTAAAAAAGACTTTGAAACCTGAGGAAGTAATCTCGCAAGACTATCGTGCCATATATTTCACAGGTGGCCACGGTGTGATGTGGGACTTTCCAGATAATCCAGAAATAAAAGGTATCGCCCAAGCTATTTATGCGCATGGTGGTTATCTCACTTCCGTTTGTCATGGTATCGCCGGTTTACTTAATCTTAAGAACCAAGAAGGTCAATACATCATTTCAGGGAAAAAGATAACGGGTTTTACAACAGCTGAAGAAGTTCTTGCAGGCAAGAAAAAAATCGTTCCTTTTCTCAATGAAGAGGTAGCCAAAAGCCGTGGGGCAACATGGTGCAAAAAAAGATTCTATAAAGATTTTGCCCTCCAAGATGGGCAACTTATCACGGGACAAAATCCGTTTTCTGTAAGGTCAGTCGCTAAAATGCTTATAAAGGAGATTGCATAATGCAAACAATACTAGGAAGTAATGGACAGATTGGTCAAGAGCTGGCCAAGGAACTTTTTAAAAAATATACAAAAGATATTAGGCTTGTGAGTAGAAAACCACGTAAAGTAAACCCAACAGATAGCTTGTTTTCGGCTGATTTACTGAAGGCTGAGGAAGCGCATGCAGCGATTGCTGGCAGTGAGATTGTTTATTTTACAGCCGGTTTACCGATGAATTCTGAGCTTTGGGAAGAACAATTTCCTCTGATGATGAAAAATGTCATTGACGCTTGTAAGCTGCACCAAAGTAAATTGGTTTTCTTTGATAATACCTATATGTACCCTAAAAATGCGGAAATACAATATGAAGACACTAAATTTGAACCGACGGGAAGAAAATCCACGGTACGTGCCCGATTAGCAGAAATGATAATTGAGGAGATAGAGCACCATTCGCTCGAAGCTGTAATCTGCCGCGCGCCGGAGTTTTATGGCCCAGGTCAGACGCAGAGTATAACAAATACAATGGTCTTCAATGCAATTAAAGAGAATAGAAAAATAAAAATTCCCTTGAGTGCTACTCGTTTGAGAACCTTGATTTGGACACCCGATGCTAGCCGTGCAATGGCTCTCATAGGGAATGATGCGGATGCTTATGGTCAAACTTGGCATTTGCCATGCGCACCAAGCTTGACTTATCAGGACATCATTACACTTTCAGAAGAAATCACAGGAAAAAAACTTCAATACACAATAATTAAGATGTGGCAATTCAAATTGGCGGCCCTTTTCAGCCAAAAAGCGAAAGAATTGCAAGAGCTTCTTCCGCGTTATGCAGAGGACAATGTATTTAATTCAGACAAGTTTAAAAAACATTTTCCAGAGTTTGAAGTAACAAGCTTTGAAGCAGGTGTAAAACAGGTGCTTTTAGAGAAATAGCCTTATGAAAAACTTCCTGATGGATCGTCTTAATTCATTTGATATCCAGAAGGCAAAATGATAAACTTTTAAAGAAAGAGGAAAGGGATTGAGAAGTATGAAAGAGATAAAAAATATTATTTTTGACTGGGACAATACACTCTTTCCTTTTAAAAAATATTGGGAAACAGCACACCGGAAAGTTTTTTTGGACTTGATTGATTTTCAGGATGAATTTTCTATAGATGATTTTATGGCAAAGTATCGTGAAGTGGATGAGCAACTCTGGCCTTTAGTTCACGAAGGGAAAATGACGATTGAGCAGCTGCGCGAAGAGCGTGTGCGCCAGGTCTTGGATTACTACGCAATTCACTATAAAGAAAACTTTGTGCGCCTGTTCTTTGACATTTTTTTGACAGCTTTACTTGAAGAGATAGAAGTTGATCAGAATTTATTATCTAAAATGCTAGAACTCTCTCAAAATTATAATATTGCTATTTTAAGCAATGGGGAGAGTGGAGAGCAAAGAGAAAAAATTAAACGTTTTGGCTTTGAAAATCTGTTTCCAGTTTATATTTCGGCCGAAACTGGCTTAACCAAACCTGATCAAGCAGCTTTTTATAATATTTTAGATAAGGAAGGCTTCGATCGTGAAGCAACACTTATGGTTGGAGATCTCCTTGAACATGACATTCTTCCAGCACAAAAACTTGGTTTAGCCACTGCTTACATAGGACATGACGATAAGGAAATCGCAGATAAAACCTATGAAAGCATCGAAGATTTCCTTGAAGATTTTTTGAAATAAAGAAACTTGAAATTTCCTTTGTTTTCCTGTAAAATGATAGAGTTATCAGTGCCGTCTGTAGTGTAATGGATATCACGCAAGATTCCGGTTCTTGCGATGGGGGTTCGATTCCCTCCAGACGGATAAATTTTTTATTTTGAGCGCTGTAAGACATTGTGAGAAGCACAATGTTTTTTACATTTTGATATTCTCTTTTCTGACTTAATGAACAGGTGGAAACTATGAGAGACAAGCATCAAAGTAGAAAATGTTTTTTATTTGATTCCAATAATGGATAGGAAAGAACATAATTAGAATATTGAGGAAGATATGGATATTCAATTTTTAGGGACGGGCGCGGGCCAGCCATCACGAACGCGAAAAACACAGGCTATCGCTTTGAAGTTACTCGATGAACGTAACGAAATATGGCTATTCGATTGTGGCGAAGCGACCCAACATCAAATTTTAGAAACATCAATTAAACCAAGAAAAATCACCAAGATTTTTATTACACATTTGCATGGCGATCATATTTTTGGTCTACCGGGTTTTCTATCTAGTCGTTCTTTCCAAGGTTCAAGTAAAGATGAGGAACATACGGACTTGGAATTATATGGACCAAAAGGTCTGAAAGACTTTGTGATGACGGCTCTGCGCATGTCGGGATCGCGTCTTGGATACAAGATTCACTTTCATGAAATTGAAACGCCTGGTAAGATATTTGAAGATCAAACCTTTGAAGTATATGCTGATACCTTAGATCATACAATTTTTTGTCTCGGCTATCGTGTAGTCGAAAAAGATCGTCCTGGAGAACTAGATGCAGCGGCTTTGAAGGCATCAGGTCTACCTTTCGGTCCCCTCTTTGGCAAAATAAAGAATGGTGAAACAGTAGAGCATGATGGGAAAGTTTTTCATCCAGAGGACTATATTGGCGCAGACAAGCAGGGGAAAGTTGTCACTATTCTTGGAGATACCCGACGTACACCAAGCGCTGTTCGTTTAGCGGTTGGGGCAGATCTTTTAGTTCATGAAGCAACTTATGAAGCAAAAGAGGCAAAAATGGCCCGCCGACACGGACATTCGACCTCAAAACAAGCAGCAGATGTTGCTCAGGAAGCTGGCGTAAAACGTTTGGTGCTCACGCATATTAGTGCACGCTATATTGGCCCACTTGTGGCTCAGCTTGCGCAAGAAGCACGATCTGTTCATCCTAATTCGTATGTGGCAAAAGATTTTTATGAAGAAAAAGTTGAGTAAAAAGAATATTGTAATTACAGGAGCTAGCGGTGATATTGCACAAGCACTTGTTCAGCGTTTAGAGGATCATAACCTTATCTTGATCAGTCGCTCGCTTCCTCAGCCAGTCATGCCTGAAAAAGTAGATATTCTCATTAATAATGCAGGTTTTGGAGAGTTTACAGAGTTAAGTAACTTAACGGATGAGCAAATTGATGAAATGTTTAAGGTTAATACGTTAGATCTGATTAAGCGGACGCGTGATTTGCAACCACAGTTGCAAGTAATTAATATTGCATCCATAGCAGGAAAGTTACCTACAGCGAAATCGACCGTATATGCAGCTTCCAAAGCCGCTGTTCTCGCTTTTTCTGATGCTTTACGTTTAGAAAAACCAGATCTTATCGTGACAACAGTCAATACAGGGCCGGTCCGCACAAAATTTCACAAAGACAATATGGACTATTTGGAAAAAGTGGGCGAAAATGTGGTCAGTGCAGAATATGTTGCGGATAAGATTGAGCAGGTTTTAGGGAAAAATAAAAGAGAATTGAACTTACCTGTCCAGCTGGCTTTCGTTGCGAAAGTTCGTGCACTTTTCCCAAGTCTTGTAGATAATATAGGAAATAGGTTTTTTAATTATAAATAAATCTTCAAATAAGCAGTCGAAGTGGAGGAAACTTGATTAAATCAAAATATATATGGAAGTTAACTGAGTCAGACTTACCGGATGAGTTTCTTAAGTTAAGTAAAAAATATAAATTAGATACACTGGCAGCGCAAATTTTGTGGCAACGCGGCATAAGGGCAGAAGAGGAGATTCAAGCTTACTTGAATCCTGATCTTCAGCAATTACATGATCCGTTTTTGTTGCACGATATGGAAAAAGCCGTTCAAAGAATTTTGACTGCAATTGAAAATGGGCAAAATATCTTAATATACGGTGATTATGATGCGGATGGTATGACGGCAAGCTCCGTCATGAAATCAGCTTTAGATGAATTAGGAGCGGAAGTTCAGGTCTATCTTCCTAACCGCTTTACGGATGGTTACGGGCCAAATCTTGATGTCTATAAATATTTCATTCAAAATGAAGATATTGATTTGATTATAACTGTGGATAATGGTGTGGCTGGTCATGAAGCCATCGCCTATGCACAAAGTCAAAATGTTGATGTTATTGTAACTGACCATCACAGCATGCCAGAAGTACTGCCAGAAGCTTTTGCAATTGTACATCCTGAACACCCAGAATCAAACTATCCTTTTAAGTATTTGGCTGGAGTAGGAGTAGCTTTTAAAGTCGCAACAGCTCTTTTAGACTATATTCCTTCAGATATGCTTGATTTGGTGGCAATCGGAACAATTGCGGATATGGTTAGTCTTACTGATGAAAATCGTATTTTGGTGAGTCATGGACTAAAAGTATTAGCGAATACTGAGCGTGCAGGCTTGATGGAACTCATGCGTCTCTCAGGAACTGATTTTGAAAAGGTGAATGAGGAAACGATTGGTTTTCAAATTGCCCCTCGTTTGAATGCTCTGGGGCGCTTAGATGACCCAAACTCAGCGATTGAACTATTAACAGGCTGGGATGAAGAAGTGGCTGCCGAAATTGCGCAGATGATTGATGAAAAAAATAGCGAGCGTAAAGTAATCGTAGAAAATATCTTCAATCAAGCCCTCACAATGATAACGGACGAGCCCATACAAATTCTGCATCATAAGGATTGGCATAAAGGTGTTTTAGGTATCGTTGCCGGACGTTTACTTGAGCAATTTCACAAACCTATTATTATGTTGGCAGAAGAAGAGGGAGTTCTTCGAGGATCAGCACGTTCGATTGAAAATTTTAATATATTTGAAGCACTCAACGAACACCGTGAACTTTTTATGGCTTTTGGTGGCCACAAACAGGCTGCTGGGATGACTTTTGCTTTGGAGAATGTTGAAGCAATCAAGCAAGTGATGCTCGACTTTATTCAAGAAAACGATATCGATATGTCAGAAAAAAGTTCACTAGAAGTTCAGGGCAGTTTGCAGTTTGACGAGATTAGCTTAGAAACGATTAGAAGTTTAGAAAAGTTATCTCCTTATGGTATGGACAATCCGAAGCCTCATTTTCTCCTTACGGATTATCAGGTTGAGCAGGCACGTAGTATGGGAAAAGACAATAGTCATCTCAAACTTAAATTAGTACAAAATGGACAAGCTTTAGACGCGGTTTACTTTGGGCATGGAGCTGAAAGCCTAGAATTTGAACAAAGTGATACAGAACTTGTCGGTACCTTGTCTAGCAACACTTGGAATGGTACAACAACTGTTCAGCTTATGGTGGCTGATGCTAGAGTAAATGGTGTTGAGCTTCTGGATATTCGAAGTCGACAAGTTGAATTGCCTAAAAATACAATACGTTTTGTCCATAATGAAGTGAAAAATGGTACAATAGAAGAAGTGCTTATTATTGAGGAAGCCCCAACTGATAAGGAAGCCTTATCTGCTTTGACGGAATTAATACATGAGCAGGAATTTGAATTGATTTATTTCAAAAATACAATCAAGAAAAATTATTATTTGACGGGAGCGGGGACGCGTGAGCAGTTTGCGCGCTTCTATAAAGCAATTTATCAGTATCCTGAGTTTGATATACGTTTTAAATTGAAAGACTTAGCAAATTATTTGAAGATACCCGATATTTTACTGATAAAGATGATTCAAATATTTGAAGAACTGAATTTTGTCACTATTGACAATGGCATGATGAGTGTGAATAAAGCCGCCGAAAAGCGTGATATTTCTGAAAGTAATATTTACCAAGAGCTTCAAGAAATTGTTGCTTTTCAAGAACTTTTCGCCTTATCCCCTGTCAAAGAAATTTATAAAAAATTAAAAGAGGAAGATGCACATGCAACTTAAAGATTACATTGCAACGATTGAAAATTACCCAACAGAAGGTATCGTTTTCCGCGATATCTCACCACTTATGGCTGATGGAAATGCCTACAACTATGCAGTTACTGAAATTGTGCAATATGCACGCGATAAAGAAATTGATGTAATTGTTGGCCCAGAAGCGCGTGGATTCATCGTTGGATGTCCTGTTGCTTTTGCACTTGGTGTTGGTTTTGCGCCTGTGCGTAAACCAGGAAAATTACCGCGTGAAGTTATTTCAGCAGACTATGAAAAAGAGTATGGTACAGATACATTGACAATGCATGCTGACTCTATTAAGCCAGGACAACGTGTTCTGATTGTAGATGATCTCTTGGCAACAGGTGGAACAGTAAAAGCTACTATTGAGATGATTGAGCGTTTGGGTGGTATCGTTGTTGGGTGTGCCTTCTTTATTGAACTTGATGACCTTAAAGGGCGTGAAAAACTCGGTAACTATGATTATAAGGTATTGATGCATTATTAATTTCATCCTACCAAGCAAGACGGAAAACGACATATAATGAAACAGTTTAAATCCGTTTACATATTGACAATGAAGCGAATTTAATATAATATAGAAAAAGAAAATCTGAAAGAGAGCAAAAAAGTTTGAAAATTGAAGCATTAGAAGGACAAAATATCGAAGAACTTTCAATGATTGAAGTTGCTCATGCAATTTTGGAACAAAATGGTAAGGAAATGGCTTTTGCAGAAATCTTGAACGCCGTTCAAGACTACTTGAAAAAGTCGGACAATGAAATCAAAGCCACAATTGCACGTTTTTACACAGAAATGAATACAGATGGAAGCTTTATTCCATTAGGAAATAACATTTGGGCACTGCGCTCATGGTACGCGATCGACGAAATCGATGAGGAAGTAATTGCTCTTGATGAAATTGACGACGAAGAAGAAAAAACAACTAAAAAACGTACAAAAGTTAATGCATTCGGTATCGAAGATGAAGTGGATCCTGAAGATGAACACATCGACAAAGGAAACGATGCAGATGACATGACTTATGATGATGAGAATCCAGATGATGAAAAAGATGAGGTTCAAGCTTATGATGCTGAACTTGCTGAAGTTGAACTGGATAACGTGGATGAAGACGTTGAACTCGATGAAGAGGACGACGATGATGATGACAGCGACTCAGAAGAGAATTAAAATCTAAAAGAGTGAGGTCCCTGACCTCGCTTTTGTGAATATTACCCAACAAACTTACGCTTCACTATTTAAAAAAAGAGGGTGGCGTGATAAGGAGGATTAACCTTGGTAGAAAAAGATACGGAGAAGTTTTCGAGAGAAAGTTTCAAAGATAAAATCTTGCGTGAACTTGAAGAAGGAAATCGAGCCAACACGGATGGGACTTTTGAAAACTATGCCCGTGAATCCAACAAAGAACTTTCTTCAACCCCGAGTAGACATACTCGGCGAGAACGTGCTGATTTTTCGGATATTCAACGTCCAACACCATTTAAGTTGACAGAAGAACTGGAAAATCCAGAAGTAGAGGAACAAGCTAAAATTTCCGAAGATGTAGAATTTCCTGAAAAAGCTGTTTCTGATCAAGTGGAAACAGAAGCATCAGCACATGAAGAACGTCCAGACTTTGCAAGTGTTCGCGAGCAAATGCTCCAAGCGAGCCAAGGACAAAGTTATTCACGACTTAGACGCAAGACAAAAGAGTCTGATAAAGAAGTTGTTGATGAATATGAGCGACCTGAAGCACAAGCAAGTGATGCTGCAGAGTCTCTTGCCGAAGAGACGACTCACAGACAAAGAAGTCGTCGTGCAGCAGTAAAATCGGATGCGGAAGCTGAAGAAATGCAGCCCAAGTCGAAAGCGAAAAAATCGAAGAAGAAAGTTTCTTCTGGAAAGATTATTGCTGTTATCGTAGCTGTTTTAATTCTGGCTGCGGCAGGGACTGGTTTTTACGGTTATAATTTCATCAAAGAAGGTGTACAACCGCTCAATACTGCAAATACAACCAAACGCGCCATTAACATTCCAGCGGGAGCAAGCAGTAAACAAATCGGAGATATCTTACAACGAGAAGGTATTATCAAAAATGGTATGGTTTTCCAATACTATACTAAATTTAAAAATTTCAGTGGCTTTAAGAGCGGCTACTACAACTTGGCGCCTAGCATGAACTTGTCGGATATTGCAAGTCTTTTGGAGCAAGGAGGAACCGAACATCCTGTGGAACCAACTCTGGGCAAAATTTTGATTCCTGAAGGTTATACATTGGAACAAATTGCTCAAGCTGTTACAGTGAATTCTGCGGATAAAGATGAAAAAACACCTTTTACTAAAGATGAGTTTATGAAGACTGTACAGGATCAAGCGTTCATCGAAAAAATGAAAGAGAAGTTTCCAAAACTTCTTGCAAGCTTACCAAGTAAAGACAGTGGTGTGAAGTATCAACTTGAAGGTTACCTCTTCCCAGCAACTTATGAGTATACGAAAAAGACAACTGTTGAAAGCTTAATTGAGACCATGCTTTCAACAACTAATACACAGCTGGAACCTTTGTATGAACAAATACAAGCGAACGGACTTACGGTCAATGAAACCTTGAGTTTGGCTGCCATTGTCGAAAAAGAAGCGAATAGCGATGATGATCGCCGTAACGTTGCACAGGTCTTCTTTAACCGTAAAGATTTAGGGATGACGATGGATTCTAATACAGGAATCTTTTATGCTGAAGGTAAGCTAGGTAAGGATACGTCGCTTGATCAGCAAGCTGCAATTAATACACAATTAGACTCACCTTTCAATACTTACTTGTATCCAGGTTTTGGTCCTGGACCAATCGTAAGTCCAAGCTTGTCGTCAATCAAAGCAGTGCTTAACCCGACTGCGAATGATTATCTTTATTTCGTAGCAGACGTTGAAGGTAAGATTTACTTTGCGCAAACACTTGAAGAACAAAACATCAATGTTCAAAAGTATGTCAATGATGCGATTGCGTCGGGTAATTAATTAGAAATTTAAAAAGGATAAAAAATGGTAGAAAAAACTTTCCCCATGACCAAAGAAGGTCTGGAAAAATTAGAACAAGAATTAGATAACCTTAAATTGGTTAAACGCCCTGAAGTTATTGAACGCATCAAAATTGCACGTAGCTACGGTGACCTTTCAGAAAACTCAGAATACGAAGCAGCAAAAGATGAACAAGCCTTTATTGAAGGTCGTATCTCAACTGTGGAAACAATGATTCGTTATGCTGAAATCGTAGACAATGCTAATATTGACAAAAATGAAGTTGCTCTTGGTAAATCAGTTGTTTTCCAAGAAGTTGGAGATGACGAAGAAGAAGAGTACGAAATCGTCGGTACTGCTGAAGCAGATCCATTTTCAGGCAAAATTTCAAATGAATCTCCAATCGCTCAAGCCTTGATTGGCCGTAAAGTTGGCGATGTTGTGAAAATTCCGTTGCCTATGGGTGAAATCGAAGTTAAGATTGTTGATGTCAAATAAAATAAAAAAATCTGCTTTTAGCGGATTTTTTTATTTTAGAGACGTTTCAGCCACTATTTTTGGTAAAAAATTAAAATTTTCGATATAATAGTCAATAAAGGTCAAAGATTGGAGGTTCTATGTCTGCCCAAAATACTTCAGATATTATCGAAGCTTATTTGCGAAAACTGCTAGAAGAGGCACGTGAGATTGAGATTAAACGTGCAGATTTAGCCAGTCAATTTGACGTGGTTCCTTCGCAAATTAACTATGTGATTAAAACCCGTTTCACCCCATCTAAAGGCTTTGATGTTGAGTCGAAGCGTGGTGGTGGCGGCTATATCAAAATATTCAAATACCATTATTCGGCAAAGCATGAATTCTTGCTTGATTTAGCACAGAAGTTGCCTGCCAACTTGACCGAAAGTATGGCACAAGATGTCTTGCAACTTTTATTTGATGAAAACATTTTGACTGAACGAGAAGGAAATCTTCTCCTTTTGCTTTTAGCTGATAGTGATATTTCTAACAGTTGTCGAGCACAAATGATGATAAAAATACTACAGAGATTGGATCGTGATGATGAAATTTAATGAAAAGGACTTTACACCACAAGTCGTAAAAGTGCTTGAGAAGTCTGTCGACTATGCGCACAAGTTTAACTACGCGTGGGTTGAAAGCTCGCACCTATTGGCTGCCTTGGCTGAGGTCCCGGCTTCATTGGCATTTACGCTACTTAATTCAGAAAAGATTGATTTGGAAGAAATGTTAATCGACATCGAAGATTTTTCAAGTCAAGTGAAGACAAAAAAATCAGAAATAAAGCTTAGTCCAAGAGTCGAAACGATTATTGAGCAAGCACGAGCACTAGCTCAAAATAATGATAAAAACCGCATCGGAACCGAGCATCTCTTATATATGCTGTTGGCAAATGAAGCCAGCTTTGCAGGACAACTTTTACGTGAGCAAGACATCAATATCGTTAACCTCCGCAAAAAGCTAGAGCAAAAAGCATATCTACGTGTACCAGAGCGCCGTAAAGCGGTGACACCAGCTTCGAAAAGAAACCTGTCGGGGAAAGTGTCCGAAACAACGACGACACCTACTTTAGACACGGTATCAACAGATTTGACAAAAGCAGCCCGTGAAGGCAAGCTTGATCCCATGATTGGAAGAGAGCGTGAAGTTGAACGTCTTATCCACATTTTGAGCCGGCGAACAAAAAATAATCCCGTTCTTGTTGGTGAGCCAGGTGTTGGTAAGTCAGCGATTATTGAAGGCTTTGCGACACGTGTGGCTGCAGGAAATGTTCCTGTAGGTTTACGTGGTAGCCGCATTATGGCTTTAAATATGGCGATGGTCGTAGCGGGGACAAAATTCCGTGGTGAATTTGAAGATCGTTTAACGGCTATTGTTGATGAAGTGACACACGATAAAGATGTTATCGTCTTTATCGATGAACTGCATACAATCATTGGGGCTGGTGGCGGCATGGACTCGGTCAACGATGCCTCAAACATTTTAAAACCAGCATTAGCACGGGGCGAGTTCCAACTCATCGGTGCTACCACTTATCAAGAATATCAAAAATATATTGAAAAAGATGAAGCCCTAGAACGCCGTTTTGCCCGTGTCAATGTCGAAGAACCCTCAGAAGAGGAAACGGTTGCGATTTTACAAGGTTTGAAAGAAAAATTTGAGGCTTACCATATAGTCAAATTTGAAGAAGGGGCTTTGGAGCGTGCTGTCAGCTTGAGTAATCGCTATATGCCTAGTCGTCGTCTCCCAGACAAAGCTATTGATCTTCTTGATGAAGCAGCAGCCAAAGTTAAAATCACGAGTAAAACAAATTATACCAAGTTAGACGAGTTAAAAGCAGAATTAAAAGCGGAAGAACTGAGATTACAAAAAGCAGTTGTTGCTCTTGATATTGTTGAAGCGCAAGGGATTGAAAAAGATATTGAAAAATTAACGCACAAGATTGATAATTTTACAGTATCGGAAAATGATAATCCTTTGGTGGAGGAAAGCGATGTTTATGCTGTCGTTTCTAACCTTACAGGAATCCCACTCCAACAGATGACGAAGACAGAAAGTGAACGTCTGATTAACTTAGAAAAAGAGTTACATAAACGTGTGGTTGGACAGGAAGAAGCGATTTCTGCTGTTTCTCGTGCCATTAGACGTGCACGTTCAGGGATTGCCGATACGAGACGTCCTTTGGGCTCATTTATGTTCCTTGGTCCGACAGGAGTTGGGAAGACAGAGCTTGCTAAGGCTTTAGCGGAAAGTGTTTTTGGCAGTGAAGAAAATATGATTCGTGTAGACATGAGTGAATTTATGGAAAAATTCTCGACATCGCGTCTTATCGGAGCACCTCCTGGATATGTAGGTTACGATGAAGGTGGGCAATTGACAGAGCAAGTCCGTAATAAGCCTTATTCTGTTATTCTCCTTGATGAAGTCGAAAAGGCCCACCCTGATATTTTCAATATCATGTTACAAATTTTGGATGATGGTTTCGTTACAGATACCAAAGGACGTAAAGTTGATTTCAGAAATACGATCATCATTATGACATCTAACTTGGGTGCAACGGCTATTCGTGATGATAAAACGGTTGGTTTTGGGGCTAAATCAATTTCAACGGATTATCCAGCTATGAAAGCAAGAATCATGGAAGAGCTGAAGAAACAGTACCGTCCAGAATTTCTCAATCGTATCGATGAAACTATCGTTTTCCATTCACTGACAGAAAAAGAGATTGAACAAGTCGTGAAAATCATGAGTAAATCTCTTGTATCGCGTTTGAAAGATCAAAATATCAAAGTAAAATTTACACCTGCTGCTTTGAAAGTTATTGCTGATAAAGGATTTGATCCTGAATACGGTGCCCGCCCATTGCGTAAAGCTCTGCAACGTGAGGTTGAAGACACGCTCAGTGAACAATTGCTTGCCGGCGAAATTCATCCAGGGGATACGATTTCGATTGGTTCTTCTAATAAAAAGATTAGAATAAGTGTTATTGATTGACTTGTAAGCGATTATATATTATAATTAAATTAGAAATAAAGAAAGGACGGTTCTTAAAACTTGACTGTCCAGCGCCTGCAAAACAGTGAAGGTTCAATACAAGAGCCGTTAAGGTAGACTCTATGATCAAATATAATATCCGTGGTGAAAATTTTGAGTTAACAGATTCAATCCGCTCATATGTTGAAGATAAGGTTGGAAAACTTGAAAAATACTTTAACGATGGTCATGAAGTAACAGCCTATGTAAATCTTAAAGTTTACTCCGACAAACGTTACAAAGCAGAAGTTACAGTTCCTGCTAAAAATGTAACTTTGCGTGCAGAAGATACAGCAGCTGACATGTATGCAGCTATTGACTTTGTTGAAGAAAAACTAGAACGTCAAATTCGCAAGTATAAAACACGTGTAAACCGTAAATCTAAGATTAATGTTCCTACCGGACAAGCTTTCGGAGACGAGTTTGCACCACTTGATGAAGCTGAAGAAGTAAATGAAGATCAAGTAAAGATTGTTCGTACAAAACATGTTTCCTTGAAACCAATGGATGCTGAAGAAGCAGTCCTTCAAATGGACATGTTAGGACATGATTTCTATATCTTTACAGATGCAGATACAGACAGTACTAATGTCGTTTACCGCCGTGAAGATGGCAACATTGGTTTAATCGAAACCAAATAAGATTTAAGTACAGAAACTGTATCAAGAAAAAAGTCAAGCAAAAAAGCTTGGCTTTTTTTGTTATCTCTGTACTTCTGTGACATTTTGCATCTGTAATCGTTTACCATAAATATAACAGTTTAACTTAAAATTCAAACTGTACTAGTAAAGAAAGTGCAAACATTCCCATATATCCCTTGAAATTAGTAAACTGTATGATATAATAAAAGCGTAATCTGAAACAGAAAGACCAAAGGAGATTTTCTACATGAAAACAGAAACTAAAGAAATCTTTGAGCAAGCCTGGGAAGGTTTCAAAGGATCAGACTGGCAAGATAAAGCAAGCGTTACGCGCTTTGTTCAAGCCAACTACAAACCTTATGATGGAGACGAAAGTTTCCTCGAAGGACCAACAGAACGTACGCTTAAAGTAAAAGATATTATCGAAACAACAAAAGCGCACTATGAAGAAGTAGGATTCCCATTCGATACTGATCGTGTGACTTCTATTCACAAAATTCCTGCTGGTTACATCGATCCTGAAAACAAAGATCTCGAATTAATCTACGGTATGCAAAACAGTGAACTTTTCCGTTTGAACTTCATGCCAAAAGGTGGTCTTCGTGTAGCAGAAAAAATCTTGACAGAACACGGACTCAGCGTTGATCCTGAATTGCACGAAGTGTTGGATACAACAATGACTTCTGTAAATGATGGTATCTTCCGTGCTTATACATCAGCTATCCGTAAAGCACGTCACGCACACACAGTAACTGGTTTGCCAGATGCTTATTCACGTGGACGTATCATCGGTGTTTACGCACGTCTTGCACTTTACGGTGCAGACTACTTGATGAAAGAAAAAGCACGCGAATGGGATGCAATCACTGAAATCACAGAAGAAACTATCCGTCTTAAAGAAGAAATCAATATGCAATACCAAGCACTTGATCAAGTTGCTAAATTTGGTGATCTTTATGGACTTGACGTTCGTCGCCCAGCCCTGAACACTAAAGAAGCTATCCAATGGATCAACATTGCTTACATGGCTGTATGTCGTGTTATCAATGGTGCGGCTACATCACTTGGACGTGTGCCAATCGTTCTTGATATCTTTGCTGAACGTGACCTTGAACGTGGTACTTTCACTGAACAAGAAATTCAAGAATTCGTTGATGATTTCGTATTGAAACTTCGTACAATGAAATTCGCGCGTGCTGCTGCTTATGATGAACTTTACTCTGGTGACCCAACATTCATCACAACATCAATGGCAGGTATGGGTAATGACGGTCGTCACCGTGTTACAAAAATGGACTACCGTTTCCTTAACACATTGGATACAATCGGTAACGCTCCAGAACCAAACTTGACAGTACTTTGGTCTGATAAATTACCGCATGCCTTCAAACGTTATGCAATGTCAATGTCTCATAAACACTCTTCTATTCAATATGAAGGTGTAGAAACAATGGCTAAAGAAGGCTACGGCGAAATGTCTTGTATCTCATGTTGTGTATCACCACTTGACCCAGAAAATGAAAACGAACGTCACAACCTCCAATACTTCGGAGCGCGTGTTAACGTTCTGAAAGCGATGCTTACTGGTTTGAACGGTGGATATGACGATGTTCATAAAGACTACAAAGTGTTCGACATCGAACCTGTAACTGACGAAATTCTTGACTATGATACAGTTATGGAAAACTTTGACAAATCATTGACTTGGTTGACTGATACTTATGTGGATGCAATGAACATCATCCACTATATGACTGATAAATACAACTATGAAGCTGTACAAATGGCCTTCTTGCCAACACGTGTTCGTGCGAACATGGGCTTCGGTATCTGTGGTTTCGCCAATACAGTTGACTCACTTTCAGCAATCAAATATGCGAAAGTTAAAACTATTCGTGATGAAAACGGCTACATCTATGACTACGAAGTTGAAGGCGACTTCCCACGTTACGGTGAAGATGATGACCGTGTAGACGATATCGCTAAACTTTTGATGAAGATGTACTACGAAAAACTCGCTTCACACAAACTTTACAAAAATGCTGAAGCTACAGTTTCACTCTTGACAATCACTTCAAACGTGGCTTACTCTAAACAAACAGGTAACTCACCAGTTCATAAAGGTGTATTCCTCAATGAAGATGGTTCAGTGAACAAATCTAAAGTAGAATTCTTCTCACCGGGTGCTAACCCATCAAACAAAGCGCGCGGTGGATGGCTCCAAAACTTGAACTCTTTGGCGAAACTTGAATTTGCTCATGCAAATGACGGTATCTCATTGACAACTCAAGTTTCTCCACGTGCACTTGGTAAAACACGTGACGAACAAGTAGATAACTTGGTTCAAATCCTTGACGGTTACTTCGGACAAGGTGGACAACACGTTAACCTTAACGTTATGGACCTTAAAGATGTTTACAGCAAAATTATGGCTGGTGAAGACGTTATCGTACGTATCTCTGGTTACTGTGTAAACACTAAATACCTCACACCAGAACAAAAACAAGAATTGACTGAACGTGTGTTCCACGAAGTTCTTTCACAAGATGATGATGAAGTAATGCACACATCAAACATTTAATATCTATTGAAATGTAGAAACAATCTCTCCTTTGGGAAGGTTGTTTTTTGCTTATTTATATAAATTAAGCAAATTCTGTTTTTTTTTAACGATAATACTTACTTTCTGCAGTGGAAGAGGTAGTGAATGGACAATTACAACAGTCCGAAGCCCTTTCTGGACTGGAAAAATATCGTTTTTGCTTCATGGGGGCGTAATTACTGAATATCGTATCATGAGTTGTGCTATAATAAAGCTATGAAGAAAGTAATCGGTTTGACAGGTGGAATAGCTTCTGGGAAATCAACGGCGGTTGATTTTTTGCGTTCTCAGGGCTATCCGATCATTGATGCGGATCAAGTGGTTCGTGAATTACAAGCCCCAGGTGGCTCCTTATATCAGTCGATTCTACAAGAATTTGGCCCTGCCTACTTTGATGAGAAAGGACTTTTGGTTCGGCGAAAGTTGGGCGACTTAATTTTCTCAAATGATGAAGCGCGAGAAAAACTAGCTTTGCTCCAAAATCATATTATTCGCCAAGAACTCTATAAGAGACGTGAAGCACTTTTGAAGGATGATAAGGTTCAAAAGGCCATAATTATGGATATTCCCTTACTCATCGAACAGGCTTATGATGGTTTTGATGAAATATGGTTAGTCGCTGTTCCAGAAAGCATCCAAATTGAGCGTATCATGAGTCGGGATAATATGACAAAAGAAGAGGCAGAAGCGCGTATCAAAGCTCAAATGCCTTTGTCAGAAAAGAAGAAGTATGCCACACGTATTATTGACAGTTCAGGAACAATTCCTGAAACTTATGAAAAAATCACAGAACTGTTAAAAGCAGTAGAAAAGAGGGATTAAAACGAGTAAATCAACAAAAAACAGAAAAGTTAATTGGAAACAAAATTTGTGGATCACATGGATTGGCTGTTTTATTGTGGGCTCATCTTTTTCACTGGTGATGCCATTTTTGCCCCTTTATATTCAAAGCCTAGGAGTGACAGGTTCTAATGTAGAGCTGTTTTCTGGTATTGCTTTTGCTTCGACAGCTTTGGTCTCAGGCTTAGTTGCTCCTATGTGGGGAAAATTAGCGGACAAATACGGCCGGAAACCCATGATGGTCAGAGCTTCTTTTGCCATGACCTTTACCATGTCTGCGATTGCTTTTTCTCATCATATGGGTGGCTATTGGTGGCTCTTGCTCATGCGCAGTCTTATGGGCTTCTTTTCAGGATTTATTCCCAACTCGACAGCAATGATCGCTTCTCAAGCACCGAAAGAACGTTCAGGTTATGCCCTGGGCGTCTTATCCACTGCAATGATTACGGGAACTTTGATTGGCCCTTCTATCGGTGGTTTATTGGCACAATGGTTTGGGATGGCGAATGTCTTCCTTATCGTTGGGAGTCTGCTAGCTCTTGCAACAATTCTGACTGTCTTTTTTGTTCATGAAAACTTTGAACCTGTAACGAAAGATGATATGTTATCTACAAAGGAAATTGTCAATCGTGTAAGTAACAAGCATATCCTTTTTGGCTTACTTATTACCAGCTTCATTATCCAAGTCACCACACAATCAATAGAACCATTTGTGACCCTTTACATCAAAACATTGACTACAAATACAAATAACTTAATGTTTATCTCAGGTCTTATTGTATCTGCAGTTGGCTTATCTGCAATGATGTCTTCTAGTACATTGGGTAAATTAGGAGACAAATATGGCGCACATCGACTGATTTTAATCGGTTTAGCTTTTAGTTTCGCTATGTATTTACCGATGGCTTTTGTAGAAACCCCTCTTCAATTAGGAATCTTAAGATTTATGCTGGGGTTCGGCACGGGTGCTCTGATGCCTTCCGTCAATTCCCTTTTGGCTAAAATCACCCCTAAGGAAGGTGTGTCACGGATCTTCGCCTATAACCAAATGTTTTCTAACTTTGGTGTTGTTGTAGGTCCGATCGTTGGATCAGCAATTGCAGGTTGGGTTTCCTATCGGATGGCGTTTATTGTGACAAGTCTTTTCGTAGTTGTTAATTTCTTTTGGTCCTTGGCTAATTTCCGGAAATATTTAAGAAAACGGAGCATCATAGAATGAGAGTGAAAATAACTTTAGCTTGCACAAGTTGTAAGAGTAAAAATTATATTAGCAGTAAGAATAAAAGCAGCAACCCTGATAAAGTCGAAACGATGAAGTTTTGTCCAAAAGAGCGCATGGTTACATTACACCGAGAAGTTTAAGTGCTATGAAGTATTTTTCATTCTAGAAAAACCATTTATTTTTAAAATAATTGCACATCTGTAAAAATGAAACTGAAAAAATGGTATAATAAAAAATGTTAAAAAATAATAGAAATGAAATGATAACATAAAATGAATGATGGATTGAAGAAAGCAAACTTCCTGAACTATTCTATTTTGATTCCCTACCTGATAATGTCAGCTGTAGGTATCGTGATGGTTTTTTCAGCAACAGTCCCATATCAGCTGGCGAAGGGACTTTCACCTTATAAAATGGCAATCAACCAAGGCGCGTTCATGTTGCTGAGTTTTGTTGCTATTGCAGTGATTTATCGGATGAAACTCCGAGCTCTTAAGAGTAAAAAAATGATTGGCTGGGTTTTATTTCTTTTGATCTCAGCCATGATTTATTCGCGTGTCGGTCCAAATACTTCTGCAAATGGCGCACACGGCTGGATTCCCATCCCAGGTGTGGGAACGATTCAACCTGCTGAATATGCAAAATTTTTCGTTGTGTGGTATCTGGCTTCTGTCTTTTCCGAAAAGCAGGATGAAATATATGAAAAAGATATCGCAGCAATTTTCAAAGGGAAAACCATTTGGCAAAAACTATTTGGTGGATGGCGCTCTGCGATTCTCGTAATGTTAGGGATTTTGGTTATCATGCCAGACTTGGGTAATGCTTCTATTATGGCGATGATTACAGGAGTAATGATTGCTTCGAGTGGAATCTCTTGGCGTTGGTTTAGTGGCTATGGCAAGATAATTTTGGGAGCTATGGTTGCCTTTATTGCCTACCTTTATGCCGTAGGTGGCGATGTTATCCCGGGACACTATGTCAATGCACGTTTTAAGGCAATGGTTAATCCTTTCGGAGGCTTGTCAACATATGGTCACCAAATGGCCAACTCCTATTACGCCGTAAGTAATGGCGGATGGTTTGGTCGTGGACTCGGAAACTCTATTGAGAAAAACGGTTTTCTACCTGAAGCGCACACGGACTTTATCTTCTCGATTGTCATTGAGGAGCTGGGTCTAATCGGAGGGATTCTTGTTCTCGGCGTATTGTTCTTTATGATTGTTCGTATCTTAATGGTCGGTATCCGTGCAAAAAGTGCGTTTAATTCGATGATCTGTATCGGTATTGGTTCTACCCTTTTGATTTCAGTATTTATCAATATTGGGGGAGCCTTTGGAATTATTCCGGAAACAGGGGTAACATTCCCATTCCTATCGCAAGGAGGATCATCATTCCTTGTGTTGTCTTTGGGGATTGCTTTCGTACTCAACATTTCGGCAGATGAAAAACGTAGAGAAGTCAGAGAGCTTTCAAGTACATATGCTAGAAATGTTTAATATTAAATGCTAAAGTTAAGAAAAAGCTAATCAAATTAGCTTTTTTTATAAAGTTTGTATGTTGTGAAAATTCATAATTTGGTTGCTGATGCTTTCTAATACTCAATGCCTCTATCTTGCTAAAGCAAGAAGAGCCAAACGCAAACTCTTATGGAGATTTGCTAGAGTCTTACTACTTCCTTCGCAAAAAATGTTTTTACTGCGTCAGGTCGTAATACTCATGCCTCTATCTTGCTAAAGCAAGAAGGAAATTGAATTATAAGGTATCGTCAACCATATTACACAACATATTTAGGAAATAAAGATAGGGGATTGTATGAAAAAACTGCTCGTTGCCAACCGTGGTGAAATTGCCATTCGTGTTTTTCGTGCCTGTAATGAACTGGGTTTGTCCACTGTAGCCATCTATGCAAAAGAAGATGAGTACTCGGTACACCGTTTCAAAGCAGACGAAGCATACTTAGTCGGACAAGGTAAAAAACCGATAGATGCTTACCTTGATGCGGATGATATTATTCGTATTGCTCTAGATGCAGGAGCAGATGCAATTCACCCAGGATATGGTTTACTTTCTGAAAACTTAGAATTTGCGACTAAGGTCCGTGAAGCTGGCTTAGTTTTTGTAGGGCCAGATTTAGAACATTTGGATATTTTTGGCGACAAGATTAAAGCCAAGAAAGCAGCGGATTTAGCGCAAATTCAGGGTATACCAGGAACTGATGGCGCTGTTGACTTAGATGGGGCTCTTGCCTTTGCTGAAACATACGGTTATCCTGTCATGATAAAAGCAGCACTCGGTGGTGGTGGACGTGGAATGCGTGTTGCTCGCAATGACGAAGAGATGCGTGACGGTTATGCGCGTGCCAAGTCTGAAGCACAAACAGCTTTTGGTTCAGCAGAAATTTACGTTGAAAAATATATTGAAAATCCAAAACATATCGAAGTACAGATTTTGGGAGATACACATGGCAATATTGTTCATCTTCATGAGCGAGATTGTTCTGTGCAACGCCGTAATCAAAAAGTCATCGAAATTGCACCAGCTGTAGGCTTAGAACCAGAATTTAGAAATGAAATCTGTCAAGCAGCTGTCCAACTTTGCCAAGCTGTGGGTTATGTTAATGCAGGGACAGTTGAGTTTTTAGTTAAAGATAACCAATTTTACTTTATTGAAGTTAACCCACGGGTCCAAGTAGAACATACGATTACGGAGATGATTACTGGTGTAGATATTGTTACAGCACAAATTCTTATTGCTCAAGGCCAGGATTTGCATCAAGATATCAAAATTCCTGCACAGGATGAAATTCCATGTCTAGGTGCAGCCATCCAGTGCCGTATCACGACTGAAGATCCCGAAAATAATTTCCTTCCAGATACAGGAAAAATTAACACATACCGCTCACCAGGCGGATTTGGTGTACGTCTTGATGTAGGTAATGCTTATGCAGGATATGAAGTGACGCCTTATTTCGATAGTCTTTTAGTCAAGGTTTGTACTCATGCGACAGATTTTGAAGAGGCGGTGCATAAGATGCAGCGTGTCTTGCGTGAATTCCGCATTCGTGGGGTAAAAACGAATATTCCGTTTTTGGAAAACGTTATTGAGGACGAGCAGTTTACCAGTGGTCAAGCAACGACAACCTTTATTGACAATACACCGCAACTCTTCAAGTTTTCTCGCAAACGTAATCGCGGTACAAAAATCTTGAAATATATTTCGAATATTACCGTGAATGGATTCCCAGGAATTGACAAAACAGAGAAGCGTTATTTTGAACCTGCTCGTCAACCTGAAATTGAGCTTCTCCAGAAAACAACAACAAAGAATATCCTTGATCAAGAAGGTGCTGCAGCCGTAGTAGACTTTGTTAAAGGTTCACATGAAGTTTTGCTCACAGATACAACTTTTCGGGATGCACACCAAAGTCTTTTAGCCACACGCTTGCGTCTACAAGATATGAAGGGGATTGCAACCTCTGTAGATCAAGGTCTTTCTGACCTATTCTCTGTAGAGATGTGGGGCGGGGCAACTTTCGATGTCGCCTACCGTTTCTTAAATGAATCACCTTGGTATCGCTTAAGAAAATTGCGTGAACAGATGCCCAATACACTTTTCCAAATGCTGTTCCGCGGCTCAAATGCAGTAGGTTATCAAAATTATCCTGATAATGTTATTCAGGAGTTTATTCAAAAAGCAGCAGCTGAGGGAATCGATGTTTTCCGTATTTTTGACAGTCTTAACTGGCTGCCGCAAATGGAAAAATCTATCCAAACTGTACGTGACACGGGTAAAATTGCTGAAGCAACGATTTGTTATACTGGCGATATCTTAGATAAAACACGTCAAAAATATGACTTGAAGTATTATAAAGACCTAGCTAAAGAATTGGAAGCTAGCGGTGCTCATATTCTTGCAATTAAGGATATGGCTGGTCTTCTGAAGCCACAAGCTGCCTATGTACTGATAACAGCACTGAAAGAAACAGTTGATTTGCCGATTCATTTGCATACACATGATACGGCAGGTAATGGTATTATTACCTATTCAGGTGCGATTAAGGCAGGTGTAGATATCGTCGATGTGGCGACCGCATCACTTGCTGGTGGCACATCGCAGCCTTCTATGCAGTCACTCTATTATGCCTTGGAGCATGGTGGACGTCATGCGGCTTTGAATATTGCTAACGCGGAACAAATTGACCATTATTGGGAAGATACGCGTCGTTATTATGCACCTTTTGAAGCTGGAATTACGAGCCCGCAAACAGAAGTTTACAGACATGAGATGCCAGGGGGACAATATACCAATCTTAAAGCACAATCTGCTGCAGTTGGCTTAGATGCTCGTTTTGATGAAGTCAAAGCTATGTATAGCAAAGTGAACATGATGTTTGGTGACATTATTAAAGTGACTCCAAGTTCGAAAGTTGTGGGTGACATGGCACTCTTTATGGTGCAAAATGATCTCACAGAAGAAGATGTTTATGCAAAAGGCGCAGAATTAAACTTCCCAGAGTCAGTTGTTTCCTTCTTCCAAGGAGATTTAGGTCAACCTGTAGGTGGTTTCCCAGAGAAACTTCAATCGCTGGTTCTCAAAGGTAAACAAGCGTTAACAGATCGTCCCGGTCTTCACGCGCCAGCCGTTGACTTTGCACAAGTGGAAAAGGAACTCTCAGACATATTAGGTTACCCAGCTGAAGAACATGAAGTTTTAAGCTACATTATGTACCCACAAGTCTTCTTGGATTATCAAAAAATGCAAGATGCTTTTGGCTCAGTAACCTTGCTTGATACGGAAACCTTCCTCCATGGTATGCGTATGGGTGAGCAAATCGAGGTGCAGATTGAGAAAGGTAAAACTCTGATTATTCGTCTTGATGAGATTGGTGAGCCAGATGTTTTAGGAAATCGTGTGCTCTTCTTTAACCTTAATGGTCAAAGACGTGAAATTAGTGTAAATGATCAATCGATCAAAACACAAATTGTTGCGAAGCGTAAGGCTGACAGCACCGATCCACAACAAATTGGTGCAACCATGCCGGGATCTGTTTTGGATATCCTAGTGAAAAAAGGAGATCAGGTCAAAAAAGGACAAGCACTGATGGTTACAGAAGCAATGAAGATGGAGACGACCATCGAAGCACCGTTTGATGCTACGATTGAAGAAATTCATGCCGTAGCAGGAGAAGCGATTCAGACGAAAGATCTTCTTATCGAACTACGTGAGCAATAAAAGAAAAACGTTCAACTCTTAGGTTGAACGTTTTTTTGTTTTACTTTACTTTAAGCTGTTGGCTTCCATGATTTCGTCAATGAAACCATAATCCAATGTTTCTTGGGCTGTCATCCAGTTGTCACGTTCTGCATCAGCATGTACTTTTTCCATAGACTGACCAGAGTTTTCGGCCAAAATCTTTTCTAAAGTACGACGTGTTTTGAGCAAGTGTTCTGCTGCGATAGCCATATCGGTTTGTTGTGTACCACCACCAGTACCGCCCATAGGTTGGTGGATCATGTATTCAGCATGCGGCAACATGAAACGTTTGCCTTTTGTACCACTAGAAGCAATGATTGTACCCATAGATGCAGCAATACCCATAACAATTGTTTGAACGTCAGATTTGATGAAGTTCATAGTATCAACAATTGCAAGTCCAGCAGAAACAGAACCACCAGGTGTGTTAATGTAGAGGTAAATATCCTTTGTGCTGTCTTGGGCATCCAAGAAGAGGAGTTGTGCGATGATTGAGTTGGCCATACCATCCTCAACTTGGCCTGTCAACATGATGATACGGTCTTTCAGTAGACGGCTATAAATGTCATATGCGCGTTCACCACGGCTTGATTGCTCGATGACAGTAGGTACTAAATATCCCATAGATAAGTCTCCTTTTTCAATGTTTTATTCTATTATAAATCAAAGGTCAAAAAAGGTCAAAAAATAAGTACGATTAAAAAGGAGGAAATGAAGATATCTTTTCAAAAGTAAAATGTTTCAAAGAAAGGAACACTTTTATCTGTCGGAGTATATTATAATAGAGTCAAGGAGATAAAAAGATGAAAGTTGAACATATCGGAATTTGGGTAAGAGACTTAGGGAAGATGAGGCATTTTTATGAAACCTTTTTTTCTGCAAGGGCGGGTCAGCAATATCACAACTCTAAAACAGGCTTTACTTCATATTTTATGAGTTTTGAAGAAGGGGCACGTGTAGAGCTCATGCATCGTGCAGATATTGAAAAGATAATGCCTGAAGGTCTGGGTTTTGCTCATCTTGCTTTACAGGTGGGAGATGAAGCCGAGGTAGACAAGCGGGCTCAAGAATTTTTAGAACAAGGTTTTGAAGTTTTATCTGGACCACGGAGAACTGGCGATGGCTATTATGAAGCCGTTATTCTCGATCCTGAGGGAAATAAGATCGAAATAAC
Source organism: Lactococcus sp. bn62 (assembly GCF_029492705.2). Classification (NCBI taxonomy): domain Bacteria; kingdom Bacillati; phylum Bacillota; class Bacilli; order Lactobacillales; family Streptococcaceae; genus Lactococcus; species Lactococcus sp. bn62. Next base: position 505,592 of record NZ_CP120417.1, read on the forward strand.
AGCTTAGCTATATAAATTCTGGAGAAATGAGTTTTAAAACATTAGTCATTTTGTTATAATAATAGTATGAATTCAGAACTTATTATTTCTATGATTATTGCTATGATTGCGGGTGCTTGGCTTTTTATTGCGGGCATGTATATCTACAAACGTTTTGACGAAAATCGCTATAAGAAGCGCTTAGCCATTGAGAAACTCTTACGCGAAATTGAAGTCAGAAACACCTTGAATCAAAAAATTATCGAAATCTTGAACCGTCCGATTATTGGAGATGATGAAGAAATCGTTAATCCCCGTAGTGATGTAAAAGTGCCGTTTTACGACTATAATTTTTTGAAAAATTATACTTCAATGTATAATTTGTACATCCCCGCTTATTTCTTAAGTACTTTCTTTAAAAATCTATCCCACCATTTGGCTGTTTTCGAAGATGAACAAGATTTGAAAAATGGCGGCTATATTTTCAAAGAAGCACGTCCTATTTTTGAAAATTTTTCGGTCGAAATTACGGAAGATATTGAGAATAAGAAAAAAGAACTGGAAGAAGCAAAGAACATTTATCCATCTATGTTAAAACGCCAGTATTATAACATTTAAATACTTTTTTTAATCTGTCCAATAGGACAGATTTTTTTAGAATAAAAAGGGAAAGGGTCTTTTTTTTGTCTGTCAATTGTGCTATAATAGCAAATGCTAATACCGCTAGGTATTATAAATAAGATCATGGATTGTTCCATATTAATATAAAGGAGAGAGGGATGCTTACTATTTATACGGCCCCATCTTGTACGAGTTGTAAAAAAGCTAAAACTTGGCTTACTTATCACAATATTCCATTTCAAGAACGTAACCTCATTGGCGACCCACTTTCAGCAGAAGAAATTAGTCGTATTCTTGAAAAGTGTGATGATGGTGTGGAAGGGCTTATTTCTAGCCGTAATCGCTTTGTGAAGACCTTAGGCGTTGATTTTGAAGACTTGTCGCTTTCAGCAGCCATCAAAATCATTTCAGAAAATCCGCAAATCATGCGCCGTCCAATCATTATGGATGAAAAACGTCTACATGTGGGATACAACGAAGAAGAAATCCGTGCTTTTTTACCGCGTACAGTACGTATTTTAGAAAATGGCGGCGCTCGTTTGCGCAATGCCATCTAAAAGCAAATGCAATTATTATAAACACCCCGAGCGGGTGTTTTTTGCTGCATGCTTTTAGTAAAGGAAAATTTTCTTTTTAAAATAGAGCGGTTTTTCTAAGATAAGATTTGCTTTATTTTGGGTTATAATAGAAGAATGGATATTTTTGACACGCACACACACCTCAATTCAGATGAATTTATTGGTAGAGAAAAGGAAATTATTACTCAGGCACATGAGCTAGGGGTTCATCGCATGAATATTGTCGGAGTGGATCGTAAAACAAATGATTGGGCGATAAAGCTTGCTACAGAACATGAAGAATGCTATGCTACGATTGGTTGGCATCCAGATGAATGTGGAAGCTTTGATCAAGCTGCAGAGCAGTATCTGCTGGAAAATTTGCAAAAAAATAAGGTGCTTGCAGTGGGCGAAATTGGCTTAGATTATCATTGGATGGTCGAATCAAAAGAACTGCAAGAACAAAGTTTTCGGCGCCAAATTCAAATTTCAAAAGAAGCAGATGTTCCTTTTGTGGTACACACACGTGATGCTTTAGCTGATACTTATGAAATTATAAAGTCTGAGGGCGTTGGCTCTCGTGGAGGAATCATGCACAGCTTTTCTGGTACCTATGAAGAGTCCCGACAGTTTCTGGAGCTTGGTCTAATGCTTTCTTTCTCAGGTGTTGTGACATTTAAAAAGGCTCTTGATGTCCAAGAAGCAGCTACAAAGCTTCCTTTAGATCGCATACTTGTGGAAACTGATGCCCCTTATCTTTCACCAATGCCTTATCGCGGTAAGGAAAATCAGCCAGGCTACACACGTTATACAGCAGAGAAAATTGCGGAACTTCGTGGACTTAGCTTGGAAGAAGTGGCTGAGCAAACCTATGCAAATGCACTGAAAGTTTTTGGTTTGACCTCATGAAAGAAAAAATCGAAAAAGTTATCGTCGTTGAAGGGCGAGATGACACAAGAAACCTGAAGCGCTTTTATGATCTGGATACCTATGAAACTGGTGGAAGTAGTATAGACGCGACTGATATCGAGCGGTTAAAGGTCCTCCAAGAGAAACGAGGGCTTGTTGTTTTTACTGATCCAGATTTTCAAGGGGAACGCATCCGTAAGATTATTATGCAAGCTATTCCTGAGGCGCAGCATGCCTTTTTGAAACGTGAAGAAGCACGACCTAAAGGTAAAGGTTCTCTCGGAGTAGAACATGCCAAGTATGAAGATTTGCAAAAAGCTTTGGGACACTTGACAGGAGGCGCGAATATCGAGCCGACTGTGGTTCAAGCAGATCTTATTAACTTTGGTCTTGTCCTCCGCTCTGATAGTCGCCAACGTCGGGAATATCTCTGTGAAGAACTCCGCATAGGTTATGCTAATGGCAAGCAAATCCTCAAAAGACTTAACATGTTTGGGATTGAGCTTCAACAAATAGAAGAAATAATGAAGGGCTATAAATGAAAAAAGCACTTGAAATAAAAAACTTAAGAAAAGTATATGATTCCGGTACGGAAGCCTTAAAAGGTATTGATTTAGCAGTTGAAGAAGGAGATTTTTATGCCTTGCTTGGTCCTAATGGGGCAGGGAAATCAACTACTATCGGTATTATTACTTCACTCGTGAATAAAACGTCTGGAACAGTTAAAGTCTTTGACTATGATATTTATAAAAATCTAGTGCAGGCTAAGCAACAACTCGGACTTGTGCCCCAAGAGTTTAACTTTAATCAGTTTGAAACGGTTCAACAAATCTTAGTCAATCAAGCCGGATACTATGGTGTTCCTCGTAAGGAAGCGCTCAAACGCTCAGAAAAGTATCTCACACAGTTGGAACTTTGGGAAAAGCGTAATGACCGTGCAGGACGTCTTTCTGGTGGGATGAAACGTCGTTTGATGATTGCGCGTGCCTTGATGCATGAGCCTAAGCTCTTGATTTTGGATGAGCCAACAGCGGGTGTTGATATTGATGTGCGCCGCTCAATGTGGGAATTTCTCGCACAACTCAATGCTTCAGGTACAACAATTATTCTGACGACACACTATTTGGAAGAAGCAGAAATGCTTTGCCGAAATATTGGAATTATCCAATCTGGACAAGTAATTGAAGATACAAGTATGAAAAACTTACTATCGAAATTACAGTCGGAAACATTTATTCTCGATATTAAAGCGGAAGGGCAAGCACCAGAGCTTATTGGATATGAGATGAAATTGGTGGATTCCCAGACCTTGGAGCTTAAGATTGAACGCAACCAGGGCATCAATGTTGCTTTTGAGCAACTAACTGCACAAGGTGTTCAGGTCCTCTCCATGCGCAATAAATCAAACCGTCTAGAAGAGCTTTTTGTTAAGCTTACTCATGAGGAGGGAAAAAATGTTTAAACTCTACTGGACTGCAGGAAAATCTCTTGCTATCAAGGAAGTCACACGTTTTATGCGTATTTGGGTGCAAACTCTTGTGCCACCAGTGATTACGACCACACTTTATTTTATTATCTTTGGTAAAATGATTGGTTCACGAATCGGTGATATGCATGGTTTTTCTTATATGCAATTTATCGTGCCCGGACTTATCATGATGTCTGTTATTACTAGCTCTTATGCGAACGTTTCTTCGAGTTTCTTTTCGCAAAAATTTCAAAAAAATATTGAAGAATTACTCGTCGCTCCAGTGCCTACACATGTGATTATTTTAGGCTTTGTGGCCGGCGGAAGTCTTCGAGGTATTTTCGTTGGGACGTTAGTGACTATCATTTCGTTGCTTTTTGTTCCTTTAGTTGTGAAGTCTTGGCTCGTAATTATTGTAACTCTGTTGTTGACGGCTTTCCTCTTTTCCTTGGCTGGGCTTCTTAATGGTGTCTTTGCGCGTTCTTTTGATGATGTTTCGATCGTGCCAACATTTGTCTTACAACCTTTGACTTATCTCGGTGGTGTCTTCTATGCTATCTCTATGTTACCCCCAATTTGGCAGGACATTTCGAAAGTCAACCCGATCGTATATATGATTTCAGGTTTCCGTTATGGCTTTTTAGGTGTGCAAGATGTTGCCCTGTGGATTAGCTTGCTTGTGCTACTTGGTTTTGTCATTGCTCTCTATGCCGTTTGCTATTACTTTATTGAACGTGGTCGTGGTTTGAGATCTTGAAAGTAAGATAAAGAAAGTTAGAATAAAAAAGCGAAAACCGATTGGTTTTCGCTTTTTTTATTCTTCTTCGAAAGGCTTTCGTCCTTGATGTAAAGTTATAGGAAGTTTATATGAGTTTTCGACTGTTTCTCCTTGGAGTTTACGAATAACTAAGTCGACTAAAAGCTCCGCCAAATCTGTAATGGGTTGCTTCACTGTCGTCAAGTCTGGATGATATTCCCTGATAAACTCTGTGCCGTCAAAGCCAATGATACTTATATCTTTGTTCATTGCCGCCGCTAGATTTTTCACAAGAAGTGCTGTTAAGTCATCTGTGCAGAAAATCCCGTCAAAGTCAGATTTTTTTAAAATTCTCTTGATTTCTTCTTTTTTATTCAGAAAAGTTAAACTTGTTGGGATTTTAATCACATGAGGTTCTAAGTCATGCTTTTTCATCACAGAGAGATAGCCTTCGCGTCTGAGGCGCGTGGGCGAATTAGTATTGTCACTGCCGGTAAAAATAGCAATTTTTTTGTTCCCGTTTTTTATCAAAGTTTCTGTTGCTAAACGACCGCCTTGCAAATTATCTGAACTAACGATAGTAGTTTGTGCAGTGAGGATGCGGTCAAAAGATACGATAGGTGCGTGGATTGCAGTATAATCGTTAGTACTTAAATTATGACTTCCATAAATGATGCCATCCACTTGGTTAGAAAGAAGTAAAGTTAAATAATCTCTTTCTTTCCTTTCGTCGTGCTCAGTTGTTGCCAGCATGGCTTTATAACCTCTTCGAAAGAGCGCCTGTTCAATTTTTTCGATTAATTCTGCATAGAATACATTCTGGATATTAGGAAAAACGAGTCCAATTAATTTTAAAGATTTCCCTTGTAAAGAGCGGGCTGCAGCATTTGGGACATAATGTAAGTCACGCATTGCGGCCTCAACCTTAGCAATAGTTGTGTCGCTTAAGTACCCTTTGTTATTAATCACACGCGAAGCGGTTGTCAAACTTACACCCGCTTTTTTTGCAACATCTTCAAGTTTAACCACTAATTCAGTTCCCACATTTTAATATTTATCGGTTTTTCACTTTGTATAAAATACTGTTCTTTGTTAGGAAATACACGCCCCGATAAGACTTTCTCTCCATCATTAATAAAAATTTCAAAAATAGATTTATCTATAAATAGATTAACTTTTTCTATTTTAACATTTACTGTCCTTTTTTCATAATTTCTTTTAACCGTGAAACAATCATTTTCCTTGTCAATATGGATTTCCAGTGCACTTTCATGAGAAGCGTTTGCCATGATATTCAAATGGTGTGATTCTTCAGACTTGAGGTCAATTTCCATTTCAAAAACATTATGAGTCGAAATCAGCTCTTCTTTGAGTAAAAACTCTTTTTTCTTTTTGCGTAGAGTTTTCATTTCATCTACAGGAGTTTGATAAAGCTTTCCGTCTTTAATACTTAGTTTTTTGACCATAGACAAGGCGCCTTGCACGCCAAACTGATCTGTCGGATAAGTTGTATCTGGTAAACCTAACCAAGAAATAGCATAAGCAGAGCCGTCAGGAGCATTAAAAGCCTGTGTGGCATAACAGTCAAAGCCATAATCAAGATTTTCTATCCTATTGTCGCCCATTAACCGGACTTCTTTATCAACAGAAAAAGAATCGGCAATAAGATAGGTATTGGGATAAATATTGCCATAAGAGCAGATTGATTGATCCAAGCCTTGGGGGCAGAAGATGAGGACCGGTGTGTTATTTATAAAGATAAGATTGGGACATTCGATCATATAGCCCATCTTTTCTGAAGTAAAATTCAAAAATCCTAAGTCCTCCCAAGCTGTTAATTGCTCATTTTTAGAGCGATAAATCTTTATTTTTCCTTCTTCGGCGACAGATTGTGCACCAATCAGCATATAGTGTTTCTTTTGGTGTTGAAAAATTTGTGGATCTCGAAAGTGATCAGTTGTTTCTGAGAAATTGGGATAGATTATAGGCTCTGGCAACTTTTCTAGCTGATTTTCTTTATCCAACTTAGCACCAAGTTGATAAGGTATGCGTGTCCAATCCTCTTTACGATGATTTCCTGTGTACATGATAAAAAGTGCATCATCAAGAGGAAAAGCAGAACCAGAAAAAGCACCAGCGTTCTCAAATTTCGTATCAGGGTAGAGAATGAGTCCTGATTTTTCAAAGTGCACCAAATCTGTAGAAGTCAAATGTACCCATGACTTCAAACCATGCACAGCGCCAAATGGAAAATGTTGGTAAAAGAGATGCCATTTGCCATTAAAAAATGAAAAACCATTGGGGTCATTGAGAAGACCGGTTTCTGGCTCAATATGAAAAGTTGAGTGCCAAGGGGATTGAGCAACACGTTCGCGTAAGGTCTTTAATTCATCCTCAGAATAGCTTTCATAAGCACGGTATCGTTCAGTGGTAGTCCATGTCATTTCTTGTATTTCCTTATCGTCATATTTTATTTTTATGATAAACGTTTTTCATGTAAAAGTCAATTTATAGACTTGATTATTTTAAGTAATGTTTTATTTTATGTTAAACGCTTGACATATTTTTTGTAAAGTGATTAAATGTGTTATGTAAGCGACACCAAAATAAATTTTAGGAGAAAACTATGAACCACAAACAAGTTGCTGAACGGATTATTTCTGCTGTGGGAGAAGAGAATATTCAAGCAGCAGCACATTGCGCAACCCGCTTGCGCCTTGTACTGAAAGACAGCTCATTGATTCATCAAGAAGCCTTAGACAATGACCCAGATCTCAAAGGAACTTTTGAGACGGCGGGACAATATCAAATCATTGTGGGACCTGGTGATGTCAATAAAGTCTATGAGGAATTTGTCAAACTTACAGGAGTAAAAGAGGCGTCGACAGCTGATTTAAAAGAGATTGTAAACAGCCAAAGCAAACCAAATCCTGTGATGGCATTAGTCAAACTTCTTTCAGATATCTTTGTTCCTTTGATTCCCGCTCTTGTTGCAGGTGGTTTATTGATGGCACTCAATAACGCTCTTACCGCTGAGAATCTTTTTGCAGCAAAATCAGTTGTTGAAATGTTTCCAGCTTGGAAAGGATTTGCAGATATTGTCAATGCTATGAGTGCAGCACCATTTGCCTTTATGCCTGTTCTTATAGGATTTTCGGCTACCAAACGTTTCGGAGGAAATCCCTATCTTGGTGCTGTTATCGGGATGATAATGGTGATGCCATCGCTTGTCAATGGTTATGCGGTGGCCACAGCTATTGCAAACAATGAAATGACCTACTGGAATATATTTGGTTTAAATGTTGCTCAGGCAGGTTATCAAGGTCAAGTACTTCCTGTTATTGGGGTATCTTTTGTCCTTGCAAAGCTGGAAAACTTTTTCCATAAACATTTGAACAACGCAGTTGACTTCACTTTCACACCATTGCTTTCGGTAATTATTACAGGATTTCTCACTTTTACCATAATTGGTCCTGCACTTCGTTTTGTATCAAATGGTTTAACAGATGGCTTGGTTGGCCTTTATGACACCTTAGGTGCCTTAGGGATGTTCATATTTGGCGGCTTTTACTCACTGATTGTTTTGACAGGTTTACACCAAAGCTTTTCAGCAATTGAAACCATGCTTATCACTAACTATCAGCATTCGGGTATTGGTGGGGACTTTATTTTTCCGGTTGCAGCCGCAGCCAACATGGCACAAGCAGGTGCAACCTTCGCGATCTTCTTCCTGACAAAAAATATTAAAACAAAGGCGCTCGCAGCTCCAGCTGGTTTTTCCGCCCTTTTAGGGATAACTGAGCCTGCCCTCTTTGGGATCAACCTAAAACTTAAATATCCATTCTTTATTGCACTTGGTGCTTCCGCTGTTGGTTCATTATTTATGGGGCTTTTCCATGTGCTGGGTGTAAGCTTAGGCTCTGCCGGTTTGATTGGGTTTATCTCCATTAAAGCAGGCTACAATCTGCAGTTTATGTTCGCTATTTTGATTAGCTTTATCCTTGCATTCATTGTTACTTTGATTTACGGACGACAAGTTGAAAACAAAAAAATTGAGAAGCCTCAGGTAGAGAATCCAATTTCTGAAATGCAAGATATAGAAAACTCTGAAAAGGAAGCAATTTTCGTACCAATCAATGGCACAGCTTTTCCACTCTCGCAGGTCAATGATCCTGTCTTCTCCACAGAAAAAATGGGCAAAGGTGTCGCTATCCAACCTGCAGATGATCATGTCTTTGCGCCAGCAGATGGAGAAATTGTGATTGCTTACGAAACGGGTCATGCCTATGGGATGAAAACCGAAAGTGGAGCAGAAATCTTGATTCACATTGGTATTGATACGGTCACGTTGAAGGGCAAAGGCTTTAGCCAAAATGTGAAGGCAGGCCAAAAAGTTAAAAAAGGAGACTTGCTTGGAACATTTAACAGAAAGACTATCAAGGAAGCTGGGTTGGAGGATATGGTAATGATGATGATTACAAATTCGTCTGATTATAACGATATTTTAGTGTTAAAGGAATATGCAGAAGTAGTAAAACAGGAAAAAATTCTTTCATTAATTTGAAGAAAGGGAGTAGAAGTTGACAATGTATTATGGATCTATAGAAGCTGGTGGGACAAAGTTTGTGCTCGCCGTTGCGGATGATCAGTTCGAGCTTGTAGATAAAATTAGAATATCTACCACAACACCCGAGGAAACAATTGCTGCTACAGTGGATTACTTTAAATCAAAAAATGTTGTGGCAATTGGCTTGGGATCATTTGGTCCCATTGATATTAATATCAAGAGTAAAACTTACGGCTATATTACATCAACACCGAAGGCAGGTTGGGCAAATACGGATTTGGTTGGGCTTTTAGAAGAGGCACTTCATGTTCCTATAGCTTTTACTACTGACGTAAATGCATCGGCTTATGGTGAAATGATGAATACTGCTCTTGAAAATCTAGTCTACTTTACTATTGGTACAGGGATTGGCGGTGGCGCTATTCAAGGCGGTCACTTTATTGGTGCTACAAGCCATGCTGAAATGGGCCATCAAATGGTTAAACGCCATCCAAACGATCTTTATTTTAAAGGTATTTGTCCGTTTCATGGTGATTGTTTGGAAGGACTGGCTTCAGGTCCAAGTCTTGAGGCCAGAACAGGGATTTCGGGTGAAGAACTTCCTGCAGACAGTCTTGAGTGGGAAATCTTGGCCTACTATATCGCGCAAGGCGTGCTTAATGCAACTTTAACATTAGCACCTGATGCTATTATACTAGGCGGTGGGATTATGGAGCAGCCCAATATGCTCGCACATGTTCAAAAAGAATTTGTGAAACTTCTGAATCATTACGTTGCTCTCCCATGTCCGATAGATGAATATTTGCGACTGCCGAGTGTTTCGGAAAATGGCTCCGCAACCCTTGGGAACTTTGCTTTAGGTAAAGCAGCCTTAGAGCTTGTGGAGTGAGATGTTGGGCTTTCTCTAAATAGTATTCGTGGCTCACAAGCTAAAGTTAAGGAGAAAAAGTATGTTTTGCTTAGCTTATTTGCATTTACGGCTATAAAAAGATAAAACGGAAATTCTTTGATTTCTGTTTTTTCTTTAAAAGCAGTTCGTCGGCTTTTCTGCTATAATAAAGCTATGACAACTTCAAATATAGATCGTATCTCAAATGTCATTCGCACACAGGATATTCTTCGTCGGCATGACTTTAACTTTAAGAAAAAATTTGGTCAAAACTTTTTGACGGACCATAATATTTTGACAAAAATTACGGCAACTGCTGAACTTTCAGAACAAGTAAACGTGATTGAGATTGGACCAGGTATTGGTTCACTCACGCAGTATTTACTTGAAGAGGCAGCAGAAGTAATGGCTTTTGAAATTGACAAAACTTTGATTCCAATTTTGGAAGAAACTTTGGCGCCGTATGATAACTTTCAACTTGTAAATGCTGATGTTTTGAAAGTTGATATGCGTGAGCACATCAAGAATTTCAAAAATCCTGACTTGCCTATAAAAGTCGTAGCAAATCTTCCTTATTACATTACAACACCAATTCTCATGCACTTGATTGAATCTAAGATTCCCTTTACTGAGTTTGTAGTGATGATGCAAAAAGAGGTTGCGGATCGTATTGCGGCTAAACCAAGCACAAAGGCTTACGGCTCGCTTTCGATAGCGGTGCAATATTATATGGAAGCACAAGTCGCTTTCACTGTGCCGCGCACAGTTTTTGTTCCAGCGCCTAATGTAGATTCAGCTATATTGAAGATGACACGCCGCGAGCAGCCTTTGGTTGCTGTGAAGGATGAAGATTTCTTCTTTAAAACCATGCACTCAACCTTTGTTCACCGTCGTAAAACCTTGATGAACAACTTACAATCTGCTTTTGGTAAGGATAAAAAACCAGAAATAACTGAACTTTTGGCCCAGGCGGATATTTCGCCTACCATTCGTGCCGAAGCACTTTCAATACCAGAATTCGCACGATTAGCCGATGCTCTACTTCCTCTCAAAGAAGGAGAATAAATGGATAAGCTGTCAAAAATTTTTCAAGCCATAAAAGAAGATCCGCAAAATACTTTGTATACTGCACAAGGTATTGCCCCGCTCTACTCCGTACACCATGAAGCAAAAATCCTTATTGTAGGTCAAGCACCAGGAATTCGAGCACAGGAGAGCCGTCTTTTTTGGAACGATCCTTCTGGGGATCGTCTTCGTGAATGGCTAGGGATTTCTTATGAAGAATTTTACAGCTCATCTAAGCTTGCCATCTTGCCTATGGACTTTTACTTTCCAGGTAAAGGAAAATCTGGTGACTTACCACCCCGCAAAGGCTTTGCGGAAAAATGGCATCCTTTATTGATTAAAGAAATGCCGCAGTTGGAGCTTATTGTCCTCATTGGTTCTTACGCGATTCCTTACTATCTTAATGTGCCGAAGAAAACACGTATTACTGATGTTGTGCGTGATTTTGAGAATTATCTACCGGAATATTTTCCACTTGTGCATCCTTCACCACGTAATAATATTTGGTTGCGGAAAAATCCATGGTTTGAGGCACAGGTCTTGCCGGAGCTAAAAATAAGAGTAAAAAACCTCCTTGCTTGAAGCAAGGAGGTTTAGTTTTGTTTAAGGAAGAGTTAATATAATGCATATAAATAAAGGAAAGCGCTCTCCAACGGTGAATAGGTGAGCGCTTATTTTTTTATTTAATTTCAAAAAACATGGTAACATGCTCGATTCCAGCTTCTGTAAAGGTTTCGCCTTGCACTTGAAAGTCGAATTTTTCATAGAGGCCTTTGGCGCTAAGTTGTGCATGCAAAGTTAAAAGAGTAATTCCTGCTTGATTGCAAAAATCAAGAAGACTTTGTAAGAGGACATTTGCATAACCTTTGCCACGTTCCTCTTTTAGAACGGCCATTCGTTGGACCACAGCGTGTTTCTTATCTTCGCTATCCACCAAAAGACGAACAGTCGCTAAGGCTTTACCATTTTCGTAACCTACAAAGTGCACGGAATGTGCCTCATCAATAGGACTGCCAACTTCTAAATCAAAAGGAACACCTTGCTCCTTTACAAAAACAGTGTTACGAATACGTAATGCATCACAGTATATTTCCGACATGGTGTCACGGGTTTGCTTGATTTGCATAAATTTCCTCCCGAAATCTTGAATTTGCGTAAAAATCTTATTTCAATTATAATATAAATAGCTTTAAAAAAAAAGAAAGGGCTTCGTTTGCCCTTATTAGTAGGATATTATGTTTAAAAACAGTAAATTATTTTTTTGGACAGTAGAAATTTTAGCAGCGACCCTGCTTATTTTTATGCTCATGCAACTGGAATTTCTCTTCCAACCGGTCAAAACTCTTTTGGCCCTGCTCTTTATTCCCTTCATCATCGCGGGTTTTCTTTACTACATCTTCAAACCTGTAGTGACTTATATGGAAACCCGTTGGAAAATTAAACGTTTCTTTGCGATTTTGATTGTTTTGATTACTTTGCTTGGACTTGTGGTTTGGAGTATTGCATCCATCATCCCTAATGTCGTTTCGCAGTTAAGTAGCTTGATTGATGCCAGTACGAAAGCATTTCCTGAGTTTCGTCATTGGATTGAATCTTTACAAAATGATCCACGTTTTGCTCACATTTACCGTCAGCTGGACATTAATGGCATGATTAGTAATATTAATTTATCTTATACTGATATTCTGAATAATTTGCTTAAAAATTTAACGGACAGTGTTGGAAGCATCGTAAGTATCATTTCCTCTGTGGTTATGGTTGCTATCTTAGTTCCTATCCTACTTTACTATATGCTAAAAGATGGTGAAAAATTGCTTCCTTCTTTAAAACGTACAATTTTTCGTGAAGATCCACTTGGTTTTGTTGAGCTCCTCGAGAAGATGAATGCGACAATTTCTCGTTATATTTCGGGCGTGGCTTTGGATTCGCTCTTGGTTTTCATCTTTGTCTTTGTAGGTTACATGTTGTTCGGTATTCCTTACGCCTTCTTGTTTGCCAGCTTTTCGGCTATTACCAACTTAATTCCTTATGCAGGACCCTATATCGGAGTTTTGCCGGTAATTTTTACTTTGGCATTTACTCAACCTTGGACAGCTGTACTCGCTGTCGCTTATGTTTTAATCCTGCAACAGATTGACGGGAACCTTGTTTATCCTAAAATCGTTGGGAATGCTGTACGCGTTCACCCTGTGACGGTTATGGTTTTGATGTTGGTTTCAGGAAGTTTATATGGGATTCTAGGTATGATTATTGCCGTACCTGTCTACTCATTAGTTAAAGAAATTGTGAAGTTCCTTGCTGGCTTATGGCATAATCATCGTGAGCAAGAAAAGAAAAAAATATTTCAAAACGATTAAACTATGATATAATAGTTTTCATATTACTAAAAAATAGGAGTAAAAATGGCACACCCTGACCCCGAGAGCACCTCGATAATTTTACAGATTTTATTACTTGTTTTTCTTACTGCTTTGAATGCATTCTTCTCAGCAAGTGAGATGGCACTCGTTTCTCTATCGCGATCGCGTGTAGAGCAAAAGGCGAGTGAAGGCGATGAGCAGTATCAATATTTGCTTAGTGTAATCGATAATCCGACACACTTCCTGTCCACCGTTCAAGTTGGGATTACCTTCTTGAATATCGTAGCGGGGGCAAGTTTGGCTGATACATTAGCTGCACAGCTGGCACCGTTGTTTGGTGATACAAGCTTTGCCCAAACCTTAAGTAAAATCATTATCTTGGTTATTTTGACTTTCTTTACGATTGTATTTGGTGAGCTTTTCCCTAAACGTATCGCTCAGGCTCTTAAAGAAAAAGCAGCTTTGAAAATGGTTCGTCCCTTGATGGCGATTGGTGTAGTTTTAAAACCTTTCATTTGGTTGTTGACCATTACGATTAATGGGCTGGCAAGAATTTTCCCAATCAAGTTTGACAGCAGTGATGATGACATGACACGTGATGAGATTGAGTATCTCGTGCACACGGATGAAACGGCCTTAGATGATTCTGAACGTGAAATGATTACAGGTGTTTTCAGTCTTGATGAACTTGTAGCACGTGAAATTATGGTTCCACGTACGGATGCCTTCATGATTGATATCAATGATGATCCGCGTGAAAATATTGAGAAAATGCTCAGCGAGTCATACTCTCGTGTGCCTGTTTATGATGATGATAAAGACAACATCTTAGGGATTATTCACACCAAACGTATCTTAGCTCGAGGCTTTGCTGACGGTTTTGATAACATTGATTTCCGTGAGATGTTGCAAGAACCACTCTTTGTTCCTGAAACAGTCTTTGTGGATGACTTGATGCTCCAGATGCGTAACACCCAAAATCAAATGGCTATTTTGCTGAATGAATATGGGGGCGTTGAAGGTATCGTCACACTTGAAGATTTGATTGAAGAAATCGTCGGAGAGATTGAAGACGAAACGGATATTGCAGAAGCAGAAGTTCATAAGATCGGTGAGAACATGTATGTGGTTCAAGGTAAAATGACCATCAATGACTTTAATGACGAGTTTGGCACACATTTGGTCAACAAGGATGTAGACACAATGGCTGGTTTCTTCCTCTCAGAAACAGGACAAATTCCAGAAAAAGGACAACAAGTGATGTGTAAGATTGACAACTTAGAAGATCATTTCTCACTCACAAGTCTGGAAGTAGATGGAAATCGTATATTAAAACTTCGTGTGGAGTTCGATGTAGAGCTTCCTGAATAAAAGTAAAAGATAGATTAAAATTAATCTATCTTTTTATTTTACTGTCCTGACTTTCTGAAAAAAACTATGATAAAATGTAAAAGAAATGAAGATATAGAACAGAGGAGGGAATATGAAAAGAAAAGAACATTTGGCTATTGTTATAGCTATTTTTATTGCAACATTTATGACATCTGTTGAGGTTACGATTGTGACCACAGCTATGCCAACCATCATTTCTCAGTTGAAAGGACTAGAACTCCAAAGCTGGGTATTTGCTATTTATTTACTTATTTCGGCTATTGCAACACCAATCTATGGAAAACTTGCGGATAATCTGGGGCGAAAAAATATTTTTATCTTTGGACTTGTCTCTTTTGTGATTGGTTCGATACTTTGTGGTATTGCCCCCAACATGCTGTTCCTCATTATTTTTCGAGCGATTCAAGGTATCGGTGCAGGAGCTGTGATGCCTTTAACCTTCACAATTATTGCTGATTTATTTGATTTTGAAGAGCGTGCAAAAATTATGGCGTTGAATAATACAGCTTGGGCGATTTCGGCTTTAGTAGGCCCGTTGCTTGGCGGATGGATTGTTGATACGTTGGGCTGGCACTGGGTTTTCTTCATCAATGTGCCCTTGGGATTGATCACACTTTTACTTACAATTTTTGGTTATAAGGATGTACACGAAAAAACAGCAAAACAACCGATGGACTGGGCAGGTATTGTCTCTCTATCTGTACTTTTAGTTTCATTATTACTGATGTTTCAAGAAATGTCAGCTTCCACAATCAATTGGCTATTAGAAGTTGTGCTCCTCTTCTTGATTGTTGCGGCCAGCATCATTTTTATTCGTACAGAGAAAAAAGCAGTCGATCCTTTATTTAATTTAGAAATGTTTAAAACAAGGACTTTCAGTATTCAGATTATTATTTCAATGCTTTTAAGTGGCTGCTTGATTGCTTTCAATATTTATTTTCCTATTTGGCTACAAGCCATTTACCGCGTTCCAGCCTTTGTTGCAGGTCTTGCATTAACACCTACATCATTGTTTTGGATGGTAACCAGTTTCTTTGTTGGTTTTCTTTTACGACGTTTTGCGCCGAAGAGACTTTATGCCGTTTTAGTGGGTATTCTTATCCTTGTCTACATTCCCTTGGTTCTTTCAAGTGTTGCTTTCCCAATCGAAGGTTTTTACATTATTTCTGCTTTTACAGGAAGTGTGATGGGGGTTATACTTTCAACAACGACACTTTTGGCACAAAAAATGGTTCCTGCTGAAATGGTTGGTCAAGCAAGTTCTCTCGTTGTGCTAGGACGAACTTTGGGTCAGGCAATGATGACCGGGATATTGGGGCTAGCTTTTTCCTTAGGTATCAATGCGGGGCTCAGTAAATTTCCAGAAGTCAGCTTTAAGAATGTCAACGAATTTATTAGTACAGCTTCCAACGTAGTCGTTCCCGAGAAAATTCATGGTCAATTAGAACAAATCGTTCTTGGAGCTTTGCATAATGTTTTCTTCTTGGCCTTGCTTCTCTGCGTGATTACTTTTGTGGTTAACCTGTTTGATGATGGAAAATTAAGAGCCTAGAAAAGGATTTGATAATAAGAGAGATTTGAGGTATGATAAAAGCATACTGAAGAAGAGGAAAAGCTTATGACTGATACATATATTGAAGAAGCCAAAAAAGTAACCGGCCTGATTCACTCTACCGAATCCTTTGGATCTGTAGATGGTCCAGGAGTACGTTTCATTGTTTTTATGCAAGGTTGTCAAATGCGCTGCAAATATTGTCATAACCCAGATACTTGGGCGTTGAAAAACGAAAAAGCAACGACACGTACGGTAGAAGATGTGATGGACGAAGCACTTCGTTTCCGTGGTTTTTGGGGCGAAAAAGGAGGTATCACTGTATCTGGTGGGGAAGCCATGTTGCAAATTGACTTCGTCATCGCTCTTTTCCAATACGCTAAAAGTTTGGGTATCCATACCACATTAGACACTTCAGCACGGCCATTTAGAACGGATGAATATATCACCTCTCGTATTGATGAACTTCTTGAAGTCACAGATCTTGTCTTGCTGGACTTGAAAGAAATTGATTCAAAACGTCACAAGGCCTTGACGGGACACCCTAATGAAAATATTTTAGAATTTGCCCGCTACCTTTCTGACAAGGGGCAAGCCATGTGGATCCGTCACGTGCTTGTACCAGGTGAAACGGATATTGATGAAGATTTAGAAAAGCTAGGGGAATTTGTTAAAACCTTGGATAATGTTCTGAAATTTGAAATCTTACCTTATCATACGATGGGGGAATTCAAATGGCGCGAACTAGGCTGGAAATATCCACTTGCTGGTGTTAAACCGCCGACAAAAGAACGTGTGTCCAATGCAAAATCAATCATGGGTACAGAAACTTATCAAGAATATTTAGAGAGAATTAGATAAAACTTGAAGGCCGCATTTGGCTTTCAAGTTTTTTCGGTGCCAAGATTAAGGCAAGAACACTTCCAGTAATAGATTGAAAGCGTGCGTAAATCCTCTTTTTTTGATATAATGAAGCGAATATAAATATATAAATGAGGTAAAAGAAATGTCAGATAAAATTTTTGTCTTTGGTCATCAAAAACCAGATACAGACGCAATCGCATCATCTTATGGTTTCTCATATTTGAGCAACCATCGTCCAGTTGGCGCTTTGAATACAGAGTGTGTTGCATTAGGTACACCTAATGAAGAAACGCAATTTGCGTTGGACTATTTTGGTGTAGAAGCACCACGTGTTGTAACATCAGCAGCAGCTGAAGGCGTGGATACAGTTATCTTGACGGATCACAATGAGTTCCAACAATCAATCGCAGATATTGCTTCATTAAATATCTTTGGTGTGGTGGACCACCACCGTGTGGCTAACTTCAATACTGCTTCTCCTTTGTTCATGACAATTGAACCTGTTGGCTCAGCTTCTTCAATTGTTTACCGCAAATTCCTTGAAGCGGGTGTTGAGATTCCCCGTGAAGTAGCAGGTCTCTTGCTTTCAGGTTTGATTTCAGATACCTTGCTTTTGAAATCACCAACAACACATGCAACTGACCATAAAGTTGCAGAAGAATTGGCAAAAATTGCTGGTGTTGATCTCCAAGAATATGGTATGGCTATGCTTAAAGCTGGCACAAACTTGGACAACAAGTCAGCAGATGAACTCATTGATATTGATGCAAAAACATTTGAACTTAATGGCAGTCGTATCCGTATCGCTCAGGTAAATACAGTTGAAATTCAAGATGTACTTTCACGCTTACACGATGTCAAAGTAGCCATCAAGAAAGCAATGGAAGTTGAACATTATGATGACTTTGTCTTCATGATTACAGATATCGTAAATTCTAACTCAGAAATTGTCGAAATCGGTAGCCACAAAGATAAAGTTGAAGCAGCTTTCCACTTTACGTTAGAAGACGACC
Source organism: Lactococcus sp. bn62 (assembly GCF_029492705.2). NCBI lineage: Bacteria > Bacillati > Bacillota > Bacilli > Lactobacillales > Streptococcaceae > Lactococcus > Lactococcus sp. bn62. The sequence continues at coordinate 523,585 of NZ_CP120417.1, forward strand.
ATGCTTTCTTAGCTGGTGCCGTTTCACGTAAAAAGCAAGTTGTACCACAACTTACTGAAGAGTTTAACAAATAATGCCTATTCGCGTTTTTAATGAAAATAGGCTGACTTGTCAGCCTTTTTTCTTAAAACTGATTAATTACCTGCACGTGCATGAAGAGGTAACCTTACGCCAAATTCATAAAGTTTTTGAACAAGAGAAAAACTTAGATCGCCAGCTTGATAGCTTTATTGCTGCTGGTTTTATCTGGCGCAAGGATAAACGTTATGGCAATAATTTTAAAGTTTTTACTGATGCTGACTTTGATCTTTCTTCAAAAACAATGCCTGTAGCTGTTAATATCTATGAGAAACCATTTTTTGTGGCAGTTGGAAGTCAAGTGGAGCAGAGACTGGAGCAGTCTATTGTCCAGCAAAAACTTCAAAATAAAACCAATACAATCACGCTACATTTTTCAAGTCGGTATGATTTGACCACAGATAGCTTATTTAACTATTTTTACAAGGTGGCGCATCACTTACCGCTTACAATACTTGAACAAGAAGTATATCAGCTTATGGGCGATGTTGATCCAGAGTATGCTCTGAAATACATGACCAGTTTTTTGCTCAAATTTACGCGTAAAGATATTGTCAAAGCACGTCCAGATATTTTCATCAGAGCCTTAGAAAAATATGGCTACATCTCCGCAGTAGGTGAACGAGAGTTTACGTCAAATCTTGCGTTTGACGATACACTTCAACTTGAAGAAATTCATTATGATTCTCCTCAAGACTTCATCTCTGCCCAAATCCAACAAACAAAGGTATTAAAGAACTTCATTTCCATAGGAGGATAAAAATGAAATACGAAAAATTGTTACCCCGTTTCCTTGATTATGTTAAAGTAAACACACGTTCAGATGAAAATTCAACAACTGTACCATCTGTTCCTGCTCTTGTTGATTTTGCTCATAAAATGGCAGATGAGATGCGCGAAATTGGTATTCAAGATGTACACTATCTTGAATCAAACGGTTATGTTGTAGGGACTATCCCAGCAACTACAGACAAAAATGTCCGTAAAATCGGTCTGATTTCTCACATGGATACAGCAGACTTTAATGCAGAAGGTATCAATCCGCAAATTCTTGAAAACTATGATGGAGAGTCTGTGATTAAACTTGGTGATTCTGGTTTCAGTCTTGATCCAGCAGAATTCCCAAACTTGAAAAACTACAAAGGTCAAACTTTGATTCATACAGATGGTACAACACTTTTGGGTGCTGATGACAAGTCGGGGATTGCTGAAATCATGACTTTGGCTGATTATTTAATCAATATCAATCCTGATTTTGAACATGGTGAAATCCGTATTGGTTTTGGTCCAGACGAAGAAATCGGTACAGGGGCTGACCGTTTTGATGTTGAAGATTTCAATGTTGACTTTGCTTATACAGTTGACGGTGGACCCCTTGGTGAATTGGAATATGAAACATTCTCAGCTGCCGGTGCTGTTTTAGAGTTTCAAGGTAAAAATGTTCACCCAGGTACAGCCAAAAATACAATGGTTAACGCTTTGCAATTAGCAATGGATTACCATGCGCAATTGCCAGAATTTGATCGTCCCGAAAAAACAGAAGGTCGTGAAGGTTTCTTCCACCTTTTGAAATTAGACGGAACTGTCGAAGAAGCACGCGCACAATATATTATTCGTGACCATGCAGAAGATAAATTTAATGAGCGCAAAGCCTTGATGCAAGAAATTGCTGATAAAATGAATGCTGAACTTGGCTCTGAACGCGTAAAAGCCACAATCAAAGATCAATATTACAACATGGCTCAAGTTATTGAGAAAGACATGTCAATCATTGATTTAGCCGAAGAAGCAATGAAAAACTTGGATATCGAGCCAAAAATCGAACCTGTTCGCGGTGGGACAGATGGTTCTAAGATTTCATTTATGGGCTTGCCAACACCGAACATCTTTGCTGGTGGTGAAAACATGCACGGTCGTTTTGAGTTTGTAAGCTTACAAACTATGGAAAAAGCAGTAGATGTACTGCTCGAAATGCTTAAACTCAATAATAAAGTTGAAAAATAAAGCATAATAAGCTAAAATGGTTCTTAAGGTTGGGAGGAATAGCTTTCCAACAGTGATTTTTTCGAGAGAATTTACTTTTCTTAATTAAATAAACCAATAAACAAGTCGCCTTTGGGCGACCTGTTTTAGGTTTTTCTTAGAATTGTCGCACAATTATAACGAATTCTAGTTATGATTGTTCTATTCTATCTTTTATAAAAGACAATATAATTCACTGTTGAGAGTTCTGGTCAAACTTCCCACTCGCCTTTACTTATGGTAATTATACAAGTACTTTAAGTTACTTGATTTACAAATATTTTCAATCAGTCAATCTGATTATAAAAAAAGGAGGACATTTGATGTCTGATAAAGCAAAAGGGAAACTTTCTCTTGTCGGCTTATGCCTGATGATCTTCACATCAGTATATGGATTTAACAACATCCCACGTGCATTCTACATGATGGGTTATGCTGCAATTCCATGGTATATCGTGGGTGGATTATTCTTCTTCCTGCCCTTTGCCTTCATGGTAACTGAACTTGGTTCAGCTTTCAAAGAAGAAAAAGGTGGGATCTATTCTTGGATGGAGAAAGCAGTTGGTCCAACTTTCGCCTTCGTCGGAACATTTATGTGGTACGCTTCATATTTGGTATGGATGGTCAACGTTTCAAATGGTATCATGGTACCAATCACAAACATGATTTTTGGTAACTCGCTTCATGTGCCAGATCCATGGATTCTCTCAATCATTGCTATGATTTGGGTTGCTGCAATCACTTTCTTTGCACTTCGTGGTTTGGATGCAGTCAAAAAATTCGCTACACTTGGTGGTATTGCTGTTCTTTCATTGAATGCGATTCTCTTGATTTGCGCACTCTTAGTCCTTATTCTTAATGGACATCCAACAACGCCAATTACTGCTGAAGCTTTTGTAACCAGCCTTAATCCTAACTTCAATAACAGTTCTGCAATTGGCTTTATTGCCTTCATGGTATTTGCTATCTTTGCTTATGGTGGTGTTGAAGCAGTTGGTGGTTTGGTTGATGAAACAGACCAACCTGAGAAAAATTTCCCTCGTGGTGTTGTAACGTCAGCGCTTATCATTGCAATCGGTTATTCTGTAATGATTCTCTGTGTTGGTTTCTTCATGAATTACCAAACAGGCGGTGCATTTTACGAAGGCGTAAAAGCTGGAACAATTAACCTTGGTAATGCAGGTTATGTAACAATGCAATACCTTGGTGAAGCGCTTGGTGCTGCTTTTGGTATGAGTCATTCAGGTGCGGTAGTTATCGGTTCAATTCTTGCCCGTTACATGGGTCTTGCAATGTTGCTTTCATTAATGGGTGCTTTCTTTACATTGATCTACAGCCCAGTTAAACAAATTATTTCTGGTACACCAGATAAACTTTGGCCTGGTCGCTATGGACAACTTGATAAAGAATCAGGTATGCCAAAATTTGCGATGGTTATCCAATTCGTAATTGTCTTTGTTATCATCTTGCTGAACATGCTCATCAACCTTGGTGGTGGTGCAGAAGCAGCGGCGAAATTCTTTGCAATCTTGACAAACATGGCCAACGTTGCGATGACATTGCCTTACCTCTTTATCGTTATTGCCTATGCAAAATTCAAACTCAATGATAATATTGAAAAACCATTTACGCTTTATAAATCTAAAGGTGTAGCGATGGCGGCTGTAACGGTAACATTTCTTGTTGTTGCTTTTGCAAATGCCTTCACAGTAATCCAACCTATCACAGATTACTTTGCTTTGCCAGTTGCTGAACGCTCTGCAGTCCTTGGAGATACAATCCAAACAGTTGTATCAATGATTGCTGGTCCAGTTATCTTTGGTTTGGTAGCCTTCTTTATGATGAATCGCTACAAAAAACGTTACCCTGCAGAATATGCCTCATTAACAGAACTTTCTGAAGATGAATTACATAATGCTAAATAAAAAATAGCAGCTTAGGCTGCTTTTTTTTATTCCAAAACATAAAATGCCGATGAGGCAATTTTTAAATAAATTTTTCTGCTACGGCTCTATCACCAGGATAAGGTTCACGTTTATCATTGACTAACTGGAACTTGTCTGCACCCTTTCCAGCAATAATAACAGCATCATTTTGATCTGTCACACGTTGAATGGCTTGTTTTATTGCCTCTGCACGATCTGCTTCAAAATCACAGGAGCGTGAAACATAACTTGCAATTTCATCAGCAATGGCTTTAGGATCTTCGTGGTTAGAATCATCTTGAGTGAGAATGACTTCTAAGCGTTCGTGTGCTTCGATAACTTGGCCAAAATCCTTACGACGACTTTCACCTTTATTACCCGTAGCTCCTAAAACCAAGACGATTTTACCGTTATGATGAGGTTCAACAACAGACACTAAGTTTTGCAAACTAATACCGTTATGGGCGTAATCAACATAAATTCTTGCACCATTTTTTGTAGTTAACATCTCCATGCGTCCAGGTACTACGGCTTTTGCTAAGCCGTTTTTAATTTGTTCGATTGTGGCTCCTAGATGTTGGGTTGCTAAAGCTGTTGCTAAGGCGTTTTCTTGGTTAAATTTTCCAAGTAAACGAATGTCAAAATGGTCAGCTATTTTACCACTTGTTGTAAAATCGTGTGCATGAGATTCGATGATTTGATTGTCAGATTTTTCACCGTAAAAATCATGCGGGATTTTAAGATCTGCTAACTCTTGCTTAATTACATTAAAATGGGTCATTTCACTGTTGGCTACAAAGTAACCGGAATGATGTAAAAGTTGTCGCTTGCAGTAAAAATAATCTTCAAGTGTAGGATGTTCGACAGGTCCGATGTGATCGGGAGAGATATTAAGGAAGACACCAACATCGAAGTTAATAGCATAGACACGTTCAGTTTTATAAGCTTGTGAGCTTACTTCCATCACAAGGTGTGTCATTCCATTATCCGCAGCTTGGCGCATCATTTTGAGTAAGTCAAGACTTTCGGGTGTAGTTAACTCAGATTTGAAGAAATTTTTCCCATCAAGAGTTGTTTCTGCTGTAGAAAGTAAGGCTGTTTTTTGTCCGTTCATTTCATCTAAGATTGATTTAGCGAAGTAAGCAGAAGTTGTTTTTCCTTTTGTTCCGGTCAAAGCTAATATTTGGAGTTCATTTTGTGGATAATCATAAAATGATTGAGCTAAGAGACTCATTGCACGCTTCACATTTGAAACAATGATTGCAGGTATTTCCACTTCATAATCTATTTCAGAAATGTAGAAAGGTGCTGCTATGTTTTCTAGATATTCTGCTTTAAAATTTAGACCTTTCGCAAAAAATAGGGTTGATGCAGAAGTGTTTCGGCTATCATAGCTTAATTGATCGAAGGTGAAATCTTCTTCCCAGTTATAGTAATATTCCTTTTTAAAGACAATTTCGTGAAAGTTTTCGTCTTTTTTCAGAATTTCTAAAACATCTTGTATTTTGAGCATGGGTTTTTCTGCCTCCTTTATTTATACCATTTAACTCCGGAAGAGAGCTAAATTATAAGGCACTTCACTTAAATGTGGATAGGTGCTTTTTTCTTATTCGTAGGCTTAATTATACCATTTTCACTTATATTTTTGTAACTTGATAATCGCTTTATGTTTCGTGAACAAGAGAGGATAGTGCTATAGGAAGCGTTTATCTTGTTTTTACCACAGTCTCTAAGCTTTTAATTTCCTGTTCAAGTTTCAGAGCAATTTGATAGGATTCACATCGTTCAAAAATATATTGACATTTTTTCATTGTTTCTATAGCGCTCGTATCTCCAAAAACCACTTCAAAATGCGCTTTTTGATATATGAAATTTACTCTTTCAAAAAGATCGATTTCTGGAATGTTTAAAGAAGCAATAAAATCAAGTAACTCTTCTGCTAAATATTTCTGTCTATTTTTAATAAAAATCTCGAGGAAGATTATTCCAGTTTTTATTTGAGCTTTTTGGGTAAGAGGATGAATGTTTCTGCATCGTGCTGTTTTGAGTATTTTATGGCTAAACTTTGATAAGGTACCTAAGTCTAGAAATCCAGCTATGTCACTCAACAAATCAAATTCATATTCGCCCCATATTTTGATGTTAATTAAGTAGTGTTTAATGACAGTAAGACTTTTAGAAGAGAGGTGATAATGGGGATCTATCTGCTTCATGGTTGCCTCTAAGCGAAATTTATCCAAGTTTAATCTTTGAGTGGAAGATGAGCTTTGTATAAGTGATTTTTCATATTTTTGGATAATTTTTTGAAGATGGAGCGTATTACTGTTTAGATGAGCCATATCACGTTCTTCAAACCAGTCCAAAGGATTGAGTTGGGTATTAAGATGATGGAAAAATTCGTGAGGTGCTACATTTATATTATTCAAGAGATAGAGCAAAACAATGCAAGAAACATAACTGCGTCCATTTTCAAAATTAGAAAGTTGGGAAGTGGAGATGCAGTCCTTCGCCGCTTCCTTAAGGGCGAAATTTTTAGAGGTACGAAAATAACGATATATTTCTCCGATGGGCAGTGTTTTTTTCATAAAAGACTCCTATATTTTTAATATCTTTATGCTTTGAAACTGTGGTAAAAGAGCAAGAAAAAGCTTGTTTATGGCAATTTTTCTATTAACTAAGTCGACAAAGAACTGTCAATATATAGTAATTTAAGCCTAAGTTATAACTGTCTTTAGCTGTAATGTTGTTATAGACTAACTATAAGCGATATAAATGGGTAGGGTTAATCAAGTACTTCAAGTATTATTCGTATCTTTGCTGAAAAATTCACACATAAAAAAATCATAACCACAGAAAGGAAAATTTAATGAAAAAACAAACTAAAAAAGGGATAGTTGGTATGATTGCACTCACTCTCTTATTTTCGACAGTTGGGCCGTCTGTGACAGGGCTAGTACAAGCGAATGATATTCAACTAAATCAACAACAAAGTGAAAATTGGAATTCGCTTGAACAGATTACATTTGACGAGTCTGACTTGGCTTTTTTACAACAAAAAGAAAAAGAATTGATGGCAAGTCAAAACGTGCCATTATTGGCACCGCGTGCTTTTTCTATCCGAATGGTCGGAAGGAATTTGGAAGGCTTGTGGCATCGTTCAGCAGGGATGCGCAGGGCTTTAACTGCGGTAGGGTTTGGTTGGACACAAATTAAGGCTATCGCGCGTGGCGTATATGTCTATAGCTATAGAGTCATTGCGGCTAAAATAGCAACAGTTGCAGCTTGGAACTGGGCCGTTGGCGCTGTTATTGGTGTTTCAGCAGGAGCAGCCATCTATACAATGGGAAATTTCCGACTTTTTTATTAATCATCCTTATGAATAAAAATAACCAAACTTATATTTTTAGCGCTCTGGTTTTCCTTGGTGGTAGTTTTCTCATCTTTGTTTCAGAGGAAAGTGTATTCACGGATTTTGATTCACTTTTAGGGTTTCTTGCGGTAATTCAGAGCAGTTTCATTCTGAATTACATTGGTATATTCATCTTCCAAAACGTGGCATTCATGGAAAGAACAGTGGAGCTGAGCTATTACAAAAAACAACTGCCAAAAATTCAGGCTCTTTCTTACCTGATGGCCCTATCTTGTTTTACTGTAGCTTCGTCCATGGATTTAACCGTAGTCTTGGCAATAGTCTTCTTAATGATGACGAATACGGTAATCCGGGCTTATTTTATCAGTATACGCATGTTAAAGTTAATGTATATCCAACGACAGATAAAGGAGTATTTTTTTAGAGGACTTCTGGGCTTAGCTTTTATCCTGCTTATAACTTATTTTAATTTTTATACCGTGACATTTTTTTCTGTGCTACTTTTATGTCAAACGTTCTGGAATTTCAAGTTAATTATATCTCACGGTTCTAGTAAATAAAGGAACTAAACTTATCCATCTAGAATTTGTAGTTCGAAATAGAACTTATTTTGTCCAAGGAGTGTTATAAACTTTTATTGTCAAAAATCCCTACTTCATGGTAAAATAGAAAAATGAATAGTACAGAAATGACTGATAATCTCAGCATGGAAGAAAAGCTCCAGCAAATGGATGCGGAAACCAAGCGTAAAGAGATTCGAGACAATAAAGCAGCACAGCAGGATACAATGATGCGCGGGACCTTGTGGTTTACTTTAGCGGATATTTTATCACGTCTTCTGGGTGCGATTTACATCATTCCGTGGTTTGCGTGGATGGGAGAACACAATAATGAAGCCAATGCCCTTTTCTCAATGGGGTATAATATTTACGCGCTCTTTCTCTTGATTTCAACTGCAGGTCTTCCTGTAGCTATTGCGCGTGAGGTAGCCCATTATAATGCGATGGGAGATGAAAATCTAAGCAATCGTTTAGTTCGTCATATCTTTATTTTTATGGTTGGGCTTGGTATTGTAGCAGCTGGTGTGATGTATATCGGTGCACCAGCATTAGCAGCTATGTCAGGTGGAGGAGAAAACCTAACAGAGGTGATGCGCTCGCTTTCGCTCGCCATTCTAATTTTCCCGGCCATGTCAGTCATTCGAGGATATTTCCAAGGGCTTAATGATATGAAGCCGATAGCTTTGAGCCAAATTTATGAACAGGTTGTCCGTGTAATTTGGATGTTAGTATTTACGTTTATGATTATGAAGCTTGGCTTCTCAGGTGGAGATTGGACACAAGCAGTTGTCCAATCCACAACAGCAGCCTTTATCGGTATGTTGGGCTCATGTGCTGTCTTGCTCTGGTATTTGATCAAAAACAATATGCTTGGCAAGATTATTAACCCAGGCCCAAGTATTACAAAAATTAGTGCTTGGCGCCTGCTTTCACAAACCATCTATCAAGCTATCCCGTTTGTCGTTATTGGCTCAGCTATTCAAATTTTTAAAATTGTGGACCAAGCGACCTTTGTTACGGTCATGCGGTGGGTATCTGACTATAGTGATACACAGCTTTTAGTTTTCTTCTCATACTTTTCTGCTAATACCGACAAGTTGACAATGATTCTCATTGGTGAAGCGATGACTTTAGGAGCTGTGGCTCTGCCACTTATTGCCTCTAACTTTGTTAAGAAGAATTATAAAGAAACAGCGCATTTGATTTCTTACGATTTTCAACTGTTTGTGGCCTTTATGTTGCCTGCGGTCCTAGGCATGACAATTTTAGCTGCACCAATCTATACACTGTTTTATGGTTCAGTAAATAGCTTGCAGCTTGCACTGTTTATCTGGGCTGTCCTCCAAAGCTTCTTGCTGGCTTTGTACACGATGGTTGCCCCAATCTTGCAAGCTTTGCATTATTCTAAAGTAGCGATGCGTTACTTCATTATTACTTTAGTGATCAAATTGATTTTGCAAGTGCCGTCAATTATGATTTTCCACTCTTATGGTCCGCTTGTGGCAACGACTATTGCTTTTGGATATGGCACATGGATTATTATTCGCAAGATTCATGAAGTTACGGGTTTCCGAGTTAAAAGTACTTTGAAAGGAATTATTGGAATCTCAATTATTACGGCTATTATGGCCGTTGTGACTCTGGTTCTTTATGGGTTGATTTCGTTGATTTTGATGCCACTTTCTCCAGGTCATTTCAAAGCCTTGCTCGTGATAGCTGTAGCTGGTGGCGGTGGATTCTTCACCTACATTTATATTGCAGCCAAAGCTGGCTTACTTGAAAAATTAATGGGGAGCCGAGGCACAAGACTTCGTCAAAAACTTCATATTTAAAAAAAATAAATAAAGCGAATTTCAGAATGCAGAGCTGTTCGGAAGTTTGCTTTTTCTTTTATGTTATAATATAAAAAACGTTTTCAGGAGGTTATAATGACACGAATACAAGATGATTTATTTGCAACAGTAAATGCCGAATGGCTTGAACAGGTACAGATACCAGCTGATAAACCTCGTATCTCTGCTTTTGACGAATTGGTATTGGAAAATGAAAAAAACTTAACAGCCGATTTGCAGCGCATGTCTGTGGAACTTCCAGAAGATAATCCTGAACTGCTAGAGGCTATAAAGTTTTACAATAAGGCAGGAGATTGGAAAAGTCGTAACAAAAACGATTTCTCTGCCGTTATTAGAGAGATGGATAAGGTAACAAATCTTAACTCATTCGAGGATTTTCGTACGCATTTACTTGATTTGATTTTTCATTCTCAAGCCCCATTACCTTTCTCAATCAGCGTTGATGCAGATATGAAAGATGCAGTGCACCACTCTCTGGGCTTCACTGGTCCTGGACTTATTTTGCCTGATACTACTTACTATGAGGAAAGTCATCCTCGTAAAGCTGAACTTTTGAGTTTTTGGCAGGAAAACTCCAAGGAAATATTAGAGCATTTTGGACAAAAAGATGCCCAAGAAATCGCGGCTAAAGCAGTGGCTTTTGATGGCCTTTTGGTGGAATCAGCAAATACTGCGGAAGAGTGGGCTAAATATGCGGAGCTTTATAATCCGGTTCCTTTTAAGGAGTTTGTAGGACATTTTAAAAATATAGATTTTGACTCATTTATTAAGGGCTTGGTTAGCACTGAACCGGAGAAAATCGTTGTCTTTGAAAGTCGTTTTTATGACTCTTTTGACCATATCATCAACGAAGAAAATTGGCCTTTAATTAAAGCGTGGATGTTGGTGAAAATCGCGCGTAAGGCAACTGGCTTACTTTCAGATGAATTACGACTTTTAGGGTCTGCATATGGACGTTTTTTATCGAATGTATCAGAGGCAAGGAGTCAAGAAAAACATCAGCTCGATATAACGGAGAGTTATTTCAGTCAAGTGATTGGCCTTTATTACGGTCTAAAATATTTTGGAGAAGAAGCTAAATCAGACGTTAAGCACATGACTTCTGAGATGATTAAAGTTTATCAAGAACGCTTAGATAAAAATGAATGGCTCAGTCGTGCAACGATTGATAAGGCTATTGAAAAATTGAGTGCAATTACTGTGTTCATAGGCTACCCGGACAAACTTCCAGAAATATATAGTCGTTTTAAAGTTGGAAATGGGAGTCTCTACGAAGATGCCTGTCATTTTGATGAATTGCTCACTGCACGTCACTATGAAAAATTTAGTGAAGAAGTTGATAAGAGCTTGTGGCATATGCCGGCTCATATGGTTAATGCTTATTATAGTCCCGACAGCAATACGATTGTTTTTCCGGCAGCTATCTTACAGGCACCTTTCTACAGTCTTGAACAGTCAGCTAGTCAAAATTACGGTGGTATTGGTGCAGTAATTGCCCATGAAATTTCACATGCTTTTGACAATAATGGAGCACAGTTTGACAAGTATGGCAATCTCAATAAATGGTGGACAGACGAAGACTATGAAGCTTTTGAGAAGAAACAAGAAGAAATGATTGCAGCTTTTGATGGACGAGCAACTGAAGCTGGTCCAGCAAACGGCAAGTTGATTGTTTCGGAAAATATTGCCGACCAAGGAGGAATCACGGCAGCGATGACTGCTGCGCAAAAAGAAGAGGATGTTAATCTTACAGATTTCTTTAGCCAATGGGGGAAAATTTGGCGTATGAAAGCCAGCATGGAATTCCAGCAAATGCTTCTTTCAATGGATGTTCATGCCCCAGCAAAATTGCGCGCCAATATTCCACCGACAAACTTAGAAGAATTTTATCAGACTTTTGAGGTGCAAGAAAGCGACGGGATGTATCGCGCGCCTGAGCAACGTGTGAAAATATGGTAAAGGACTTTGAAGACCTTAAGCCGGAAACGCAGCGGATACTTAAAGAAATCAAAGCGGTACCCTATGGACAAGTGAGTTCATACAGAGATATTGCACTACGGGCAGGCCTTATAAATGGTGCGCGGCAAGTTGCCAGAGCGCTTCACGGTCTATCGGAAAGCCATCACTTACCTTGGTGGCGAATCATCAGATCAGATGGCACTATAGGGATGCACGGTGAAGGGCGTCTAGAACAAATTCGTTTGTTAAAATTAGAAGGTGTTGAGGTGACGGATAGAGGTAAAGTTAAGCTGAAAGAAAAGTAATTCAAGGGCATTTAGACCTTGTAAAGACAGTCGATAAATGATATAATATAGGGTAATGGTTTGTCGACAAATTCTGTGGGAAATATTGTCCCCACGGGTTTTGTAAGCAACGAAACGTCAAGTTTTCGTTGCTTTTTTGCCGTTTCTGAACTGTAAAAAATCTAAAAAGTAATGAAAAAGACAAACTACTGACTTTTCAGAACTTTTCATAAGAAACTTAAAATCGACAAATCTTGTATAACACATCCAGAAAAACTGGAAAAATAGAATGAGGAGAATCAACTTGGCAGGACATGACGTAAAATACGGTAAACACCGTACAAGACGCAGTTTTTCACGAATCAAAGAAGTAATTGGTTTGCCGAACTTGATCGAAGTTCAAACAGCAAGTTATCAAAACTTCCTTGACGAAGGTTTGGCTAACGTCTTCAAAGAAATGTTTCCAATTGACAACTTTGCGGGCACAATGGAGCTTGAATTTGTTGGATATGAAATGAAAGCCCCTAAATACACTGTGGATGAAGCCCGTGCTCACGATGCAAACTATTCTGCACCGATTCATGTGACTTTCCGCCTTGTAAATAAAGAAACAGGCGAATTGAAAACACAAGAAGTTTTCTTCGGTGATTTCCCACTTATGACTGAAATGGGTACATTCATCAACAACGGTTCTGAACGTTTGATCGTCAGCCAGTTGGTACGTAGCCCGGGTTCATACTTCCACCTTAAAACAGATAAAAATGGTTTGGAATCTTATGGTCATACAACTATTCCTAACCGTGGTGCGTGGTTTGAATTAGATACAGACGCTAAAGGTGTTGGTTATGTACGTATTGACCGTACACGTAAGTTAACATTTACAACAATGTTGCGTGCTCTTGGTTTTGGTAGTGACGATGAAATCCTTGAACTTATGGGACCAAGTGAACTCCTCAATACAACATTGGGCAAAGACGTTCACAAAAACCCATCAGACACACGTGTTGAAGAAGCACTTAAAGACATCTATGACCGCCTCCGTCCTGGTGAACCTAAAACAGCGGACAGCTCTCGTGGACTTTTAATTGCACGTTTCTTCGACCCACGTCGTTACGACTTTGCACCTGTAGGTCGTTATAAATTTAATAAAAAGCTTGCGCTTAAAAACCGTATTCTCGGTTTGACTTTGGCAGAGCCAATCGTTGATCCTGAAACAGGAGAAATTCTCGTTGAATCTGATGCTCTTGTAACACGTGATGTTTTAGATTCTATCGAAAACCTTTTGGATAATGGTCTCAATACAACAGTTTATCAACCATCTGACGATGCTGTTATTCCTGAGCCAATTGAACTTCAAACATTGAAAGTTTACTCTCCAAAAGATCCAGAACGTGTCGTGACATTGATTTCTAATGGTCAAATTCCTGCAGAAAATCGTGTGTTGATGCCAGCTGATGTGATTGCTAACATCAACTACTGGTTAGGTCTTTCTGAAGGTATTGGTAAAGTAGACGATATTGACCACTTAGGAAACCGTCGTATCCGTTCAGTTGGTGAATTGCTTCAAAACCAAGTCCGTATCGGTCTTTCACGTATGGAACGTGTTATCCGTGAACGTATGTCATCTTCTGAAAATGAAAATATGACACCTCAAGGATTGATTAACATCCGTCCTGTAACTGCTGCAATCAAAGAATTCTTTGGTTCTTCACAGTTGTCACAATTTATGGACCAACACAATCCTTTGTCAGAGCTTTCACACAAACGTCGTTTCTCTGCCTTAGGTCCTGGTGGTATCTCACGTGACCGTGCTTCATATGAAGTACGTGACGTTCACTACACTCACTATGGCCGTATGTGTCCGATTGAAACACCTGAGGGTCCAAATATCGGGTTGATCAATAACTTGTCTTCTTATGCCAAAATCAATGAATATGGTTTCATCATGTCACCATACCGTCGTATTGATCGTGCAACGGGAACAGTTACGGATGAAGTAGAGTATTTAACAGCTGACGAAGAGGACAACTACACTGTTGCCCAAGCTAACTCACCATTGACTGATGACAACAAATTTGTCAACGAAACAGTAATGGCCCGTCACGTTGGTAACAATATTGAAGTTGATGCTTCAACTGCAGACTATATGGACGTTTCTCCTAAACAGGTTATCGCCGTAGCAGCTGCTTGTATTCCTTTCTTGGAAAACGATGACTCCAACCGTGCCCTTATGGGTGCCAACATGCAACGTCAAGCCGTTCCATTGATTGATCCACATGCACCTTGGATTGGTACAGGTATGGAACATCAAACAGCACGTGATTCAGGTGCTGCTGTGATCGCTAAACATGATGGTACCGTTGAATATGTAGATGCTGACGAAATCCGTGTACGTCGAACATCAGGTGAACTTGATATCTATAACATTATGAAGTACCGTCGTTCAAACTCAGGAACTTCATATAACCAACGTCCACTTGCTGAACTTGGTGATAAAGTTGAAGCCGGCGACATCATTGGTGATGGACCATCAATGGAAAATGGGGAAATGGCGCTTGGCCAAAACCCACTCGTTGCTTATATGACTTGGGAAGGTTATAACTTCGAGGATGCCATTATCATGTCTGAACGTTTGATTAAAGATGACGTTTATACATCTATTGCTATCGAAGAGTATGAATCAGAAACACGCGATACAAAGCTTGGCCCTGAAGAAATTACACGCGAAATTCCAAATATTGGTGATGAAGCCCTCAAAAACTTGGACGAAGACGGTATTATCCGTATTGGTGCTGAGGTTGAAGATGGGGACTTGCTCGTTGGTAAAGTAACACCAAAAGGTGAAACTGATCCTACACCTGAAGAACGTCTTCTTCGTGCTATCTTTGGTGAAAAAGCACGTGAAGTTCGTGATACATCACTCCGTGTTCCTCACGGTGGTGGCGGTATCGTTCACGATGTACGTGTATTCACACGTGAAAATGGTGATGAATTGCCATCAGGTGTGAACAAGTTGGTTCGTGTCTTCATCTCACAAAAACGTAAAATCCACGTTGGGGATAAGATGGCCGGACGTCACGGTAACAAAGGTGTCGTTTCAAATATCGTTCCTGTAGAGGATATGCCTTACTTGCCAGATGGTACACCAATCGATATCATGTTGAATCCATTGGGTGTCCCTTCTCGTATGAATATCGGACAAGTTATGGAACTTCACTTAGGTATGGCTGCACGTACATTGGGTATTCACATTGCATCACCGGTCTTCGATGGTGCAAGTGATGAAGATATCTGGAATACCGTTAAGGAAGCTGGAATGGCTGATGATGCCAAAACAGTACTTTATGATGGACGTACAGGTGAAGCTTTTGATAACCGTATCTCTGTCGGTGTCATGTACATGATCAAACTTCACCACATGGTTGATGATAAACTTCACGCACGTAGTGTTGGTCCTTACTCACTCGTTACACAACAACCGCTCGGTGGTAAAGCGCAGTTCGGTGGACAACGTTTCGGGGAAATGGAAGTTTGGGCCCTTGAAGCTTATGGTGCGGCAAATGTTCTCCAAGAAATTTTGACTTACAAGTCAGATGATGTTATTGGACGTACACGTGCTTATGAAGCTATCGTTAAGGGTGAACGTATTCCTAAACCAGGTCTTCCTGAATCATTCCGTGTCCTTGTAAAAGAATTGCAAGCACTTGGTATGGATCTTAAAGTCCTTGATGGTGAGAAAAATGTCCTTGACCTTCGTGAACTTGATGATGAAATCGAAGTTCGTCAAGAAAATATTGACATTACGCCAGAAATGCTTGAAGCTCAGGAGCAAATTGTTACTGAAGCAGTGGAAACTGAACAAGCATTGATTAGCGAAGCAAAAGAAGAAAAATAATTGTTCTTTTCTGTGAACAAGAAGTTTATTAGGAATAAGAAATAGCTTTTCGTAATAAATTTAAGATAAAAACCTTTTAAGGTAAACCACTGTGCAAGTGTGCTAGGCGGTAATGTAGAACTGTATTTGGATGGATAACTTCTATTTTAAAAATAAGTCCTACATTGCTGCCTATCACATGAGCTTTGATCCGTTAGATTGAAGATTTTCGGGCAAGATTGTGTTTTAAAAGATACAGCTAGCGGTCTTCACAGTAATGTTTGTCAAGAGCCAAACATTCAACAGAAAAGAAATAAATACAAAGAAAGTGGAGAAAACATTGGTCGATGTAAATAAATTTGAGAGCATGCGAATTGGTATCGCATCTCCACAAAAAATTCGTTACTGGTCATTTGGTGAAGTCAAAAAACCAGAAACCATCAACTATCGTACGCAAAAACCTGAACGCGAAGGTCTCTTCGATGAGCGTATCTTTGGTCCACAAAAGGACTGGGAATGTGCTTGTGGTAAGCTTAAAGGCGTTTTCTACAAAAACCAAGTCTGCGAACTCTGTGGTGTTCAAGTAACGACAGCTAAATCACGTCGTGAACGTATGGGGCACATCGAGTTGGCAGCACCAACTTCACACATCTGGTATTTCAAAGGGATTCCATCACGTATGGGGCTTGCACTTGATATGAGCCCACGTGCTCTTGAAGAAGTTATTTACTTCGCAAGTTATGTCGTTATTGATCCTAAGGAAACAGATCTTGAAAAGAAACAACTTTTGACAGAGCGTGAATATCGTGAACAACTTTTGAAAAATGGTTTTGGTTCATTTGTTGCGAAAATGGGTGCTGAAGCTATCCAAGATTTGCTTAACGATGTTGATATTGATGCAGAAGTTGCTGAACTTAAAGAAGAATTGAAAAATGTTAGCGGACAACGTCGTGTTAAAATCATTCGTCGTTTAGACGTATTAACAGCCTTCAAAAAATCTGGTAACAAATTAGCTTGGATGGTACTTAATGTGCTTCCAGTTATTCCACCAGATCTTCGTCCAATGGTTCAATTGGATGGTGGACGTTTTGCCACATCTGATTTGAATGACCTTTATCGTCGTGTTATCAACCGTAACAATCGTTTGAAACGTTTGATGGAGCTTAATGCCCCTAATATTATCGTCCAAAATGAAAAACGTATGTTGCAAGAAGCTGTTGATACATTGATTGACAACGGTCGTCGTGGTCGTCCAATCACAGGTGCCGGTAATCGTCCACTTAAATCTCTCAGCCATATGCTGAAAGGTAAACAAGGGCGTTTCCGTCAAAACTTGTTGGGTAAACGTGTTGACTACTCAGGTCGTTCAGTTATTGCAGTTGGTCCAACACTTAAAATGTACCAATGTGGTGTCCCACGTGAAATGGCTATCGAACTCTTCAAACCATTCGTAATGTCCGAATTGGTTAAACGTGAAATGGCTGCCAACATCCGTGCGGCTAAACGTAAAGTTGAACGCCAAGATGCTGAAGTTTGGGATGTCCTTGAAGAAGTTGTTAAAGAACACCCTGTTCTTCTTAACCGCGCACCGACGCTTCACCGCTTAGGTATTCAAGCGTTCGAGCCAGTACTTATTGATGGACGTGCAATGCGTTTGCACCCGCTGGCTTGTGAAGCCTACAATGCCGACTTTGACGGTGACCAAATGGCGATTCACGTGCCATTGTCAGAAGAAGCGCAAGCCGAAGCACGTTTGCTTATGCTTGCTGCTGAACACATCCTTAACCCTAAAGATGGTAAACCAGTCGTTACACCTTCTCAAGATATGGTCTTGGGTAACTACTACTTGACAATGGAAGCAAAAGGACGTGAAGGAGAAGGTATGATCTTCTCTAATCCTGAAGAAGTTGAAATTGCAATGCGTAACGGATATGTCCACTTGCA
The DNA here is from genome assembly GCF_029492705.2 of Lactococcus sp. bn62. NCBI lineage: Bacteria > Bacillati > Bacillota > Bacilli > Lactobacillales > Streptococcaceae > Lactococcus > Lactococcus sp. bn62. The sequence continues at coordinate 541,454 of NZ_CP120417.1, forward strand.
TACACGTATCGGTATTGCAACACAATCAATGAATAAACCTTGGACAGAATTCCAAAAAGGTAAAATCTTGATTACAACTGTCGGTAAAGTAATGTTCAACTCAATTATGCCTGAAGGAAATGAAATTTATCCAGAAGGTATGCCTTACTTGAATGAAAATACCGATGAGAACATCACAACTCAAACGGACGACCGTTTCTTCATGGAACCTGGTGAAGATATCCATAAACGTTTAGCTGAAATTGATACAGTATTGCCATTCAAGAAAAAACACTTGGGTAATATTATCGCTGAAGTCTTCAAACGTTACCGCACAACAACAACTTCTGAGTTCCTTGACTTGCTCAAGAACTTAGGTTACCACCAATCAACATTGGCTGGTTTAACAGTTGGTATTGCGGATATCCCAGTGGTTCCTGAAAAAGCAGAAATCATTGGTGCTGCACACAAACGTGTAGAACAAATCACTAAACAATTCCGTCGTGGTTTGATTACTGATGATGAGCGCTACAATGCGGTTACTGATGTTTGGCGTGGTGCAAAAGATACACTTGAAAAACGCTTGATTGAAGAACAAGATTTGACTAACCCGATCGTTATGATGATGGACTCTGGTGCCCGTGGTAACATTTCCAACTTCTCACAATTGGCCGGTATGCGTGGTTTGATGGCTGCTCCTAATGGTCGTATCATGGAATTGCCTATCATTTCTAACTTCCGTGAAGGTCTTTCTGTCTTGGAAATGTTCTTCTCAACTCACGGTGCGCGTAAAGGTATGACCGATACAGCCCTTAAGACTGCCGATTCTGGTTATCTTACACGTCGTTTGGTTGACGTTGCTCAAGATGTTATCATCCGTGAAGTGGATTGTGGTACAGATCGTGGACTCTTGATTTCTGATATTGCCACTGGTAAAGAAATGGTAGAACCGTTGGTTGAACGTCTCGAAGGACGTTACACACGTAAAACAGTTGTACATCCAGAAACTGGTGAAGTAATTATTGGCGATGATCAATTGATTACAGAAGATATCGCGAAGCAAATCGTTGCTGCAGGTATCAAAGAAGTTACAATCCGTTCAGTATTTACATGTAAAACACCACATGGTGTATGTAAACACTGTTACGGTAAAAACTTGGCAACAGGTGAAGCCGTTGAAGTTGGTGAAGCTGTTGGTACAATCGCCGCTCAATCAATCGGTGAACCTGGTACACAGTTGACAATGCGTACATTCCACACGGGTGGTGTTGCGTCAAGCTCAGATATCACTCAAGGTTTGCCTCGTGTACAAGAAATCTTTGAAGCACGTAACCCTAAAGGGGAAGCAATCATTACCGAAGTTACTGGTACGGTTGAATCTATTGTGGAAGATGCTGCGACACGTACACGTGAAATCACAGTCAAAGGTAAAACAGATACACGTTCATACACAGTATCAATGGCTGATGTGCTCATGGTTGAAGAAGGTGAATTTATCCACCGTGGTCACCAATTGATCCAAGGTTCAATTGAACCTAAGCACTTGCTCCAAGTACGTGATGCTTTATCCGTTGAAACTTACTTGCTCGGTGAAGTTCAAAAAACTTACCGTTCACAAGGGGTTGAAATCGGGGATAAACACATCGAGGTTATGGTTCGCCAAATGCTTCGTAAAGTCCGTGTAATGGATACTGGTGATGTGGATATCTTGCCTGGTGGACTTATGGATATTTCTGACTTTGAAAAAATCAATGAAGAAGCCCTCCTTTCTGGTAAAACACCAGCGACAGCACGACCTGTTCTTATGGGGATTACCAAAGCATCATTGGAAACAAATTCATTCTTGTCTGCTGCATCCTTCCAAGAAACAACACGTGTCTTGACCGATGCTGCAATCCATGGTAAAGAAGACCACTTACTTGGTCTTAAGGAAAATGTCATTATCGGTAAGATTATTCCTGCCGGTACAGGTATGTTCCGTTACCGTAATCTTGAGCCATTGTCAGATTTGTCAAATGCTCCTGAGGTCACTGTTTCAGAAACTGAAATTGAAGAAGTAAAATAAAATAAAAAATAGCGATGATTATATCGCTATTTTTTTGTAAAAGAAAAACGGAAGATGAACTCTTATTGAAAAGATAGTCTTCCGTTTTATTATTAACAAATAATCTTTCTTTTTTCAGAAGTTAGAGTCAAAGTGTCATTGGCTTGGATAGTAAAAGACTCTCCATCGATTTGAACGGGTTGAACGGACTGCGATGTTACTGCAGCTGCTGTGGAAACACTATGATGGAAAAGGTTATTGTCTAAATGTTTTCCCTTAAGCAGACTAGGAATTAACGAAAATATTTTCGGGATACTATATCTGTCCAACTCAACCAAATGAATTTCTTGGCTGAGATTAGTCGCTTCAGGTGCAATTTGAATACCACCGCCAAAATAGGGATGCTTAGTAAAGGTCAAGAGAAAGGCATTATCAAACTTAAAAGCATTTTTCATGTTATAAACGCTAAGCTCAAACGGTTTTTTGCTAAATAAAACATGAAGGGCGGTCAGAAAGTAAGAAAGCCTTCCTAACTTGAGTGCATTAAGTATGCTTTTCATACGTCCACTGTTAGTTGCTTTGACAATGGCTGCATCTAAACCGATTCCTACATTATTGAGCGCGTAGCCAGAAAACGATTGCGATTTATAATGGATAACATAAAAGTCTTTGGTCTTATCTTGGCGAATATTTTCGAAGGCTTGGATAGGATCAAAAGAAAGCCCCAAACTGCGGGCAAAATCATTACCTGAACCAGAAGGAATGTAACCAAAGGACAGATTATCAGGTAAAGCATTGAGAGCCAAAGAAATGGTACCATCACCACCTAAGATGACAAGCCGGTCTTCTGCTGATTTCTCTTCCAAGATTTTTTGGATAAAAGCTGCTTCTTGCCCAGTATGTTCGGTCGCAAAGAGTTTGTAAGAGAGGCCCTCTTTTTCGAGATAGGGCAATAAAAGTTTCAATGAACGCTCCCCTTTGCGTGAACCGGCATTGGGATTGGCAAGAATGTAATAAATCATAGAACTATTTTATCAAAAAAATATATTTTAGAGGTAAATAACATAACAATTTCCAATGATACAAAAAATTTCGTAAGAGTAACAAAGTAAAAAAAGAAAGTTTTCGAGTGAATGGCAAAAAACGCGAACAGCCTTTTATATGTTATAATTAGAAGAAACAGTTAAATATAATTAAAAATATTTCTGCAATGAAAACTAAAAGTTATGGTTCTCATGCAGGTTAATGAAGAATAATAGGTTAAAAATATGCAATATGAAGAAATAAACGAAAAAACGATAAAGATTAGCCTAACCTTTCAAGATTTGGTTGATCATGATGTCAAACTCTCTGATTTTTTTACGAACCAGTCAATGGTTGAAAATCTTTTTTATGAATTAGTAGAAGAACTAGGACTTGAGGAAAGGTTCTCATCAGGACTTTTAACTTTCCAAATTCAACCTTTCCCTAAAGGGGTGAATATTATTGTTACTGAAGAAAATATTGATATTGATCCCAATAATCTCCCTGATGATCCCGAAGAATTTGAGCAGCTTATGACGGATTTCTTTGGACGTGTGGAAGATTTAAAACAAAATGGCGGAACAATGGCAGATACAAGTACAACTGAAACAAAAGAAACAAAAGTAGAAAATAAACCAGATCCAGATTTTGTCTTCTATTCTCTAGAATTTGAAAACATGTCTCAACTTTTGACAGCAGTAAAAAATGTTAAAATTGATGCAGAGGAATCTGAACTTTATAGCTATGAAGATAAGTTTTATTTGATTATTTTGGACAATCAAAAGTCAAAAGGAAAGACAGCAGTAAGTTCGATGCGTGCCCGAATGTTAGAATACGGACAGGAAACAATCAACAGTCGCGAAACACTACAAGAATACGGCGAGATACTAATCAATACACGTGCTTTGGAAGTTCTCTCAAAAATTTAAGATATGATAGATACCATAAAAGAAATCCCGATTAAGGGGATTCCCTTCACAGTAGAGTTCTTCATTGTGCTCTTCGTGACATTTGGAATGTCCTTGATTTTCACCCCATTAATGACCTTTGTTTCACGCCGAATTGGAGCTGTAGATAAGCCTAACAAGCGACGTGTCAATACTAAAATAATGCCCTCGGCAGGGGGACTAGCTATTTTTGCATCCTTTGCAATTGCGACACTTTTTATCCTCCCGATGATCGTTTACCCACAACTTCCCCTAATGAGCCCCAAACAGTTGGCGGAAGGAATTAAGCCTCATTTTGTGACTTATATCAACTACATTGCACCTTTTATTGTAGCAGGTGGTATTGTTGTCCTTACGGGATTGATTGATGACATCAAAGAAATCTCCCCTAAGATGAAGATGGCTGGGTTGCTTCTCGCTGCTTCAATCACATGGTTTTTTACTCATGCACGCTTTGACAATCTTAAAATTCCTTTCGGTGGTCCTTTTCTTGAGTTTCCCGCTTGGTTATCCTTTATTTTTACCGTTTTTTGGATTGTGTCGATTACAAATGCGGTTAATCTGATCGATGGCCTAGATGGTTTAGCCAGTGGTGTCTCCGTGATTTCACTCTTTACCATGGGGATTGTGTCTTACTTCTTTTTACCAGGTTCAAGTATCTTCTTGCCTATTACCATTTTTACCTTAGTTGCCGCCATTATGGGCTTCTTCCCATATAACTATCATCCAGCGATTATCTATCTAGGAGATACTGGTGCACTGTTTTTGGGATTTATGATATCGGTTGTGTCCCTGCAAGGTTTAAAGAATGCAACGGCAGTAGCTGTTCTAACACCACTTTTGATTTTAGGTGTTCCATTAACAGATACAATCGTGGCAATGGTGCGGCGAAAACTGAATAATCAAAGAATTTCTAGTGCGGATAAAATGCACCTGCACCACCGTTTGATGTACATTGGCTTCACTCATCGAGGCGCTGTATTAGTTATTTATGGCATAGCTGGAATTTTTGCCTTTATTTCCTTGATCCTACAAGTTTCCAGCCGGATCGGTGGTATATTCTTAATTATTGCTTTGCTGCTTGGACTGGGGCTGTTTATTGACTTGGTCGGTATACTTGGCAAAGACCGTCAACCTTTCCTCAATGTTTTGAGGTTCATTGGCAGTTCGGAGTATCGAGAGCAAGTTATAAGTAAGAAACATAAAAGAAAATATAAACACGACAAAACAGAACGGAAATGAGCTTTTCGTCTGTTTTTTTTGTTATAATGGAGGGTGAAGTGTAAAAGATATTTTACTTATGAATTGAAGGAGTTAGAATGGCAACTTTAGAAATTAAAAATCTTCATGTGAGCATTGAAGACAAAGAAATCCTTAAAGGTGTAAACCTCACTATTAATACCAATGAAGTACATGCAATCATGGGTCCAAACGGTACAGGGAAATCAACCTTGTCAGCAGCAATTATGGGAAATCCAAGTTACACAGTCACTGAAGGAGAAATTCTATTTGACGGTGAAAATGTCCTTGAATTAGAAGTCGATGAACGCGCTCGCCTTGGATTATTCCTTGCGATGCAGTACCCTTCTGAAATTCCAGGAATTACAAACGCTGAATTTATGCGTGCAGCCATTAATGCTAAACGTGCAGAAGATGACAAAATTTCTGTTATGGATTTCATTAAAAAATTGGATAAAAATATGGAATTACTTAACATGAAAGAAGAGATGGCAGAGCGTTACCTCAATGAAGGCTTCTCTGGTGGGGAGAAGAAACGTAATGAAATCCTCCAACTCTTGATGTTAGAACCAACTTTTGCTATTTTGGATGAAATTGACTCTGGGCTTGACATCGATGCGCTTAAAGTAGTCTCAAAAGGCGTGAACGCTATGCGTGGCGATAATTTTGGTGCCCTTATCATCACCCACTATCAACGTTTACTCGACTATATTACCCCAGATGTCGTTCACATCATGATGGAAGGCCGCGTTGTTATGACAGGCGGAGCCGAACTTGCGAAACGTCTTGAAAAAGAAGGATATGCTAAAATCTCTGAAGAATTAGGGATTGAATATAAGGAAGAAGCATAGGTTGAGGTCGTATGAGGTGTTAAGGGACAGAAAGTCATACATCACCAAATACATCATGGAGATACAATTAAATGAATGAAAAAATAAAAAATTTCTCGCTCATGCATGCTGAACCAAACTGGTTATCAGAGCTTCGTCAAACCGCCTTTGAGGCTATGACAGGGTTAGAGATGCCCAATATTGAGCGTGTGAAATTCAATCGTTGGGGCTTGGATAATACAGAAATAGGGGATTCTGAGCCAAGTGGAAACGTTCCAAGCTTTACAGAATTACCAAATCACCCACTTTTGGTACAAGTAGGCAGCCAAAATGTTATGGAGCAAATGCGTCCAGATTTGGCTGAAAAAGGTGTTGTTTTCACTGATTTTGCTTCAGCGATGGAAGAAATTCCTGAGATAGTCGAAACTTATTTCGGCAAAGCTGTGAGTTATACAGAAGATCGTTTAGCAGCAAGCAATGTTGCCAGTTTCAACTCTGGCGCGGTTCTTTATATTCCGGACAATGTTGAAATTGACGTGCCTGTAGAAGCAAAGTTCTATCAGGATTCTGAGTCAGATTTGCCTTTCAATAAACACATCTTAATTATTGCTGGTCGTAACAGTAAGCTTGATTATTTGGAACGTTTGGAAAGTATCGGTGATGGCAACGTTAAGGTCACAGGTAATCTTTCTATCGAAGTTATTGCCCTTGAAGGTGCGCAAGTGAAATTTGCGGCTATTGACCGTTTAGGAGAACATGTCACAGCTTATATCAGTCGTCGCGGGCATTTAGCAAATAATGCTACAATTGATTGGTCTATCGGAACAATGAATGATGGCAATGTTATTTGTGATTTTGACAGCGATTTAAAAGGTGATGGAAGCCACTCACAAATCAAAGTTGTTGGATTATCTATGGGTAAACAAATCCAAGGGATTGATACTCGTGTGACAAACTTTGGCCGTAATTCAGTAGGGCATATCTTGCAACATGGTGTTATTCTTGATCGAGGCACATTAACTTTTAATGGAATTGGTCAAATCATGCGCGGGGCTAAAGGGGCGGATGCGCAACAAGAAAGCCGAGTATTGATGCTTTCAGACAGTGCTCGTAGTGATGCCAATCCTATTTTGCTCATTGAGGAAAATGACGTAACTGCAGGACACGCAGCTTCTATTGGTCAGGTTGATCCTGAGGATATGTACTACCTTATGAGTCGAGGCTTAGATGAAACAACAGCCAAACGTCTTGTTATTCGAGGTTTCCTCGGTGCAGTTGTAACTGAAATTCCAATTAAAGCCGTTCGTGATGAATTTATATCAATTATCGAGAGAAAGTTGGCAATCTAATGATTGACTTAACAAAAGACTTTAAAATTCTTAATCAAAAAGTTAATGACGAACCATTAGTCTACTTGGACAATGCAGCCACCACCCAAAAGCCACAGCAGGTGTTGGATGTTTTGACAAACTATTATGAGCATGATAATGCCAATGTTCATCGCGGGGTTCATACGCTTGCAGAGCGTGCAACTGCAGATTATGAGGCAGCACGTGAAAAGGTTCGAAAGTTTATTCATGCTGCGTCTACGAAAGAAGTATTGTTCACTCGTGGAACAACAACGAGTTTAAACTGGGTCTCAAAATTTGCGGAGCAAACCTTAACAGCAGGTGATGAGATTATTATTTCCGTTGCGGAGCACCACTCAAACTTTGTCCCTTGGCAACAAGTTGCTGAAAAAACGGGAGCAATTCTAAAAATTGTCTATCTGAAAGACGGTGCTTTAGACGTTGATGACTTAAAAGAAAAACTGACGCCCAGAACAAAATTTGTAAGCTTAACACATGCCTCAAATGTCCTAGGTTCAATCACTCCGATTAAGGAAATTGCTGAGTTAGTTCATCATCACGGTGCCTATTTTGTCGTTGATGGTGCGCAGTCTGTTCCGCATATGAAAATTAATGTCCAAGAGTTGGATGTAGATTTCTTTGCTTTTTCGGGGCATAAAATGTGTGGTCCAACAGGAATTGGTGTTCTTTATGGAAAAGAGACTTTGCTTAATCAAATGAATCCTATCGAATTTGGTGGAGAAATGATTGACTTCGTTTATGAAAGTCACTCGACATGGACGGAGTTGCCATGGAAGTTTGAAGCGGGCACACCAAATATTGCGGGAGCTATCGCACTCGGGGCAGCTATTGACTACCTTGAAGCAATAGGAATGGACAATATTCATCGGTATGAGCAAGAGCTTGTAGCTTATGTGATGCCTAAACTAAAAGCGATTGAAGGTTTGGAAGTTTATGGTCCAGAAGCTGTTGAAGAGCGCAGTGGTGTGATTGCCTTTAATATCCGAGGACTCCATCCTCACGATTTGGCGACAGCTTTGGATATGGAAGGTGTGGCTGTACGTGCTGGGCATCATTGCGCACAGCCTTTGCTTAATTATCTTGGTCAAGCGTCAACAGCACGCGCAAGTTTTTATATTTATAATACAAAAGCAGACTGCGATAAACTGGTGGATGCTCTTTTGAAGACAAAAGAGTTTTTCGGCTTATAGTATTCAAAAAACGGAGAAAAAGAATGGCACTTTCAAAATTAGATAATTTATACCGTGCAGTAATTCTTGATCACTCTTCTGCGCCACGCCATGCAGGTGAATTACAACAGGCTTGTGTTGTTGATTTAAATAATCCAACCTGTGGAGATGTCATTCGCTTGACTGTTGCGTTTACAGAAGATAAGATTAGCGATATTGCCTTTAGCGGGCACGGTTGTACAATTTCAACAGCATCTGCCTCAATGATGACGGAAGCTGTGATTGGCAAGACAAAAGCCGAAGCTTTGGAATTGGCAAAGATTTTTTCAGAAATGGTGACAGGACACGTTGAAGAAGCGCAGGAGCGTTTAGGAGATGCACAATTCCTTGCAGGAGTGTCGAAATTTCCGCAGCGAGTAAAATGTTCAACGTTAGCCTGGAATGCCTTGAAAAAAGCGATTGAGACAGATGGTACCGCGACTGTATCTGAATCTCACTAAAATGCAAATAAAGAGAGGAAAATAATGACAGAAGAAGTTCCAGTATTAGAAGAATATAAATTTGGTTTTCATGATAATGCTGAATTAGTCATGTCTACAGGAACAGGTCTGACAGAAGATGTGATACGTACAATGTCGGCCGCAAAAGAAGAACCAGAATGGATGCTGGATTTCCGCCTCAAGTCCTTCGAAGCCTTCAAAAAATTAGATCTCCCAGAATGGGGGCCTGATTTATCAGACATTGATTTTGATGATGTGGTGTATTACCAAAAACCCACCGATAAACCTGCCCGTACTTGGGAAGAAGTTCCTGATGAAATTAAGGAAACCTTTGAAAAAATTGGTATCCCAGAAGCAGAGCGTGCTTACCTAGCAGGAGCATCAGCACAGTATGAGTCAGAAGTTGTTTATCACAACATGAAGGAAGAATTTGAAAAACTTGGTATCGTCTTTACCGATACCGATTCTGCTCTGAAAGAATATCCGGAGCTTTTCAAAAAATACTTTGCAAAGCTCGTGCCACCAACAGACAATAAATTAGCTGCTTTGAATTCAGCAGTTTGGTCTGGAGGAAGTTTCGTTTATGTGCCTAAAGGTGTAAAATGTGAAATTCCAATCCAAGCCTATTTCCGTATTAATAACGAAAAGTCTGGTCAGTTTGAACGTACTTTAATCATTGTTGATGAGGGTGCTTCTATCCAATATGTGGAAGGTTGTACTGCACCAACATATTCATCAGCCAGCTTACATGCTGCTGTTGTTGAAATCTTCTGTGAAGAAGGTGGATATATGCGTTATTCAACCATTCAAAACTGGTCAGATAATGTCTATAACTTGGTAACAAAACGAGCTAAAGCAGAGGCAAATGCAACTGTGGAATGGATTGATGGTAACTTAGGCTCACGAGTCTCTATGAAGTATCCAGCTGTCTATTTAGACGGTCCTGGGGCACGTGGTACAATGCTTTCAATCGCCTTTGCTAACGCAAATCAAGAGCAAGATACAGGTGCCAAAATGATTCATAATGCACCAAATACAAGCTCATCGATTATTTCTAAATCCATTTCTAAATCTGGTGGAGCTGTAAATTATCGTGGACAAGTAACCTTCAACAAAAATTCTGCACATTCTAAATCACATATTGAATGTGACACGATTATTATGGATGATATTTCAAAATCAGATACAATTCCATTTAATGAGATTCATAACTCACAAGTTGCCTTGGAACATGAAGCCAAAGTATCTAAAATCTCAGAAGAACAGTTATACTATTTGATGAGCCGTGGTTTAACAGAAAAAGAAGCCACAGATATGATTGTGATGGGCTTTATTGAACCCTTTACTAAAGAACTTCCAATGGAGTATGCAGTAGAACTCAACCGATTGATTTCTTACAGCATGGAGGGTTCAATCGGTTAATTGTTTCTGGATGCCTTTATAGCTGGCTTTACGCTTGATATAATTTATTGGAAAAACACAAAGGGGCACGAAAGGGGCAAACAAATAAAAAACGCCAAATACAGTGCTTCTAATGAATACAATATTAATAAAAAGTGCCCCTTACAAAATTAAAGGAGGCACTTTTTTTATTTTAGTTCATTTAATTTTTTTACTATATCAACTTTGACAGATTTGGTAACATGTGAGTAAATACTTAGGGTAGTTTTATAATCTGTGTGTCCTACTCTTTCCATTGCAGCACTCAGAGGGATACCTAATTCTGCAAGTAGGGCAACATGTGAGTGACGAAAAATATGCGAAGTTAAATGTTTATTAATTTTTGCTTTTTCTGCTGCTCGCCGTATTACTACATTTAAAGTGTCTAAATCAATTGCTGAACCATTAACACTAAAGAATATATAATTATTTTTATTGAAATCTTTCCCTTTGACTGATCTATTAAGTTCTAGCAACTCCAATTGCGATTCTATTATTTTAATAATATTATCTGGGATCGTTATTGTCCTGTAGGAAAAGTCTGTTTTTGGAGTAGTTTTTATCTTCAATGCTCGATCATATGTTCCATTTATTGTTACGAGACCATTCTCTAAATCAATATCTTTAGTAGTTAAAGCAGCAGTTTCTCCATATCTTGCTCCAGTATAGGCCATAAATTCTACGAAATTTGCTAAATGATCTACTCTTGGAGTAATCCTAAGTATTTTTAATAATTGTTTTATTTCGCTTAATTCAAGGTAACTCTCTCTTTTTTCTTGGACTTCTTCAAATGATTTTACTTTTTTTGGAGATTTAACATAACTTGCTTCATTTTTATCAAGATACCCCATACGTACACCGAAATCAAGAATAGAATGGAATCGTTTTTTGAAACCATTATAGTAACTATAAGCATAGCCCTCATCCATCATTTCGTTAACTAACTTTTGAATTGTTCTACGTGTAATATTTCTTGCCGGTGTAGACTTCGGAATATTATCCTTTATTCTATTATCGTGAGCAATTAGACCACGCTTTGAAGAATCTTTAACTGTTGGGGACCAGTTCTTGAAATACTCTTCATATAGTTCCCAAAAAGTAATATTACTTACATTAGCATCTTTTACGTGCTTATCAATCTTTTCTTGGAGAAGACGTTGTGCCTCCTTTTGCGCCCTTGAAGTATTCTTGTCGAGTGTAATTGATACTTTCTTTAACTTTTCGGTTAAAGGGTCACGATATCTCTCAAAATATTTATATTTACCATTTTCTAAAGCTTCTACCCACATTTGATTTCTACTCCTTTTTTCTGTAAAATAGAGTACAAGAAAACTTCACGTAATTCGTGTTGTTTCTAATACTTTTTATATCAATCCGTCCTGCGACTCGCCAAAGTTTAGGACGGATTTTTATTATTTTGTCAATTTAACTTCATATTTGTTCATTATTGTTCTATTTTCAGCAATTTGAACAGAGTATCCACCTACGTAATATTTAAACATTTGAGCATCCATCGCTGACTCAGTGTCAGATATGAGACGGGAATTTATGTTATTAAGCATTACTTTTAGTTCTGTATCAGATATGCTCCCGCTCATAAACATATCATTAAGATCAAAATATATTGCTCCAGAGTCTTGAATAGAATAATCATTAATTACTGTATCATTTACTCCAACACTTTCAGCTACTGAAGAATTTATATAATCAACCGAACTTTGCACTGCGTTTTGAACGTTTGCTTTTTTAGCTTCCGCAGCTTTTTTCTCGTCAGCCGCTTTTTTAGCTTCCGCAGCTTTTTTCTCGTCAGCCGCTTTTTTAGCTTCCGCAGCTTTTTTCTCGTCAGCCGCTTTTTTAGCTTCCGCAGCTTTTTTCTCGTCAGCCGCTTTTTTAGCTTCCGCAGCTTTTTTCTCGTCAGCCGCTTTTTTAGCTTCCGCAGCTTTTTTCTCGTCAGCCGCTTTTTTAGCTTCCGCAGCTTTTTTCTCGTCAGCTGCTTTTTTAGCTTCCGCAGCTTTTTTCTCGTCAGCTGCTTTTTTAGCTTCCGCAGCTTTTTTCTCGTCAGCCTCTTTTTTAGCTTTTTGCTGTTCTAATCTTGACTTAGCAAGTTCTTCTGGATGCATTTGTGCATATCCAGCGCTACCAATAATTGTTAACGTAAGAAAACTAATAAAAATATAACGAACTTTAAAACGTGTAGGTTTTTTTAAAACATATTTTCTTATTAATGTAATTATTGCATATATAAATAATAATATTCCAATAAATACAGCAAAAGCACCAAATAAATAACTTACAACAAGTGCAATAACTATAGTTAGGATTTTAAACCATAGTTTGTTATTCCATAAATCTTCCAATTTTTTCATAAAATTTCTCCTTGCCCTTTTAACGTGATTAGCGCACGTATTTTTATATTAACAAGCATAATCAAGCTTGAGCATATTCTTAAAAAGCTCAACTGCTTTATCATAACTTTCATAAGGTAAATTATATGCTTCAAGAAATTGATAAGTATTGATTTGCTCCACAACATCAAAATGTGAAATATAGTCAATAACGCATTCCTTAAGTGACATTTTACTAAAGTCTTTTTGGGTGTTACCTTCTTTTTTTAATTCCTTTATGACTTCCTCATTCACTTTACAAAGAAGTGCAAATAAAGTATCACAAGGGCACCCAGATATTTCAATAAACTTCTGAAAAAGTTCGAAATTCCCACCTTCAGTTATGAATATATCCCATAGAAAAAGAATTGCTTCTTTATTAGTTCGTTTCTCTTGAGGACTTGTAGTGTCACATTCTCCTAGACGATAAGAATCATTATTCTTGATATGCATCAATTCATGACATAGCTTAAATGCTTTAACCGTAGTGGGATTAAAAATTGTTATCTTTTTTATATTGTTTGTTACAGCGTCCAAAGGAAAAGAGTTGTCCCGATAACTTCAATTCCATATTTTTCTATTTCAAGGATTATACGCTCTATTAGTTCCTGTTCGTTCATAGAGCCCCCGATTAGTCTTCAAGACGTTTACCTAAAATAAGTTTCAATGCTGTTTTAACTTCATCTGTGAGTGGTTTACCATCAAAAGAAACCCATTCATCCCAATCAACTTTACTTTCATCTACTAAATCAGCAAGATCTATAGGTTCTTTATTTCCTGCGTTTTCTTCACGACCTAGAAGATAATCAACTGAAACATGAAAATAATCTGCTACTTTTGCTAAGTCACTTGCTTTAGGGTTGGATGTTTTCCAACGATAGAAAAGATTGTCGCTAAATTTTAAATCAGCAGATACAGCGGGGAGCGACTTCCCCCTTTTTTCTGCGAGTTCCTTTATTCTATCGAATGTAGTTGTATCAGGCATTATATAGGTCTCCTAAAATATTTTTTTTACAAAAACGTAGTTAAACTCTTGACAAGGACTACAAAAACGTATATAATGAGTCTTGTAAGATAAAAAGTTAGAAAAAACGTTAGAAAAATAACTTAACTATAAACACTACAAACACGCTTCCCGGCAGTTTCAAATGTTTTAATTAAGGGTTTTCTCTATGCCTTTATTCTATACGAAATGTAGTTGGATGTCAAGAGTGAACTACAAATAATCTAACTTTTTATCTAACTTTAGAAAATAAAAAAGCCCCAATGGGGCGGAAAGGTGGATTATGACACTATTAGAATTAGCTAGGGGGTTGATGATTTTAGTTCTATTAATAATGGGGATAAACCATATGGTAAATAAGGTACTAGACTCATTCTCTTCTTCCTATGTTAAAAAAGAAGAAGAAAATAGTAAAAATAGCAGAAATGTTGACAAGAGATGAAAATTGATTCTCAGTTAATGAAAATAAAGCTACACAAGGGATATAAGAACCAAGTATAAATCTCCCTATCGTTTCATATAGTTTAAGTTCTTTAGTTGAATAATCTTTATTTCTTTTGTCTTTATATCTACGATTGGCAGCAAAGCCGAATCCGACTATTAGGAATAAAAAAATTTCTATCATTGCAATATAGAATGCAAATTTTATTATGGTGATAAAATTTATTTGAAATAAAACAGAAATAGCAGGAGTTTTGGGCATCTTAATTCCAATGGTTAATGCTAGTATGTATCCCCCCCATAAAAGCAATATTACCAACATTAATAAGGTAAATAAGGCTGCTAATGCTTCTATGAATTTACGAAGTTTAAATTTGTTCATAAAACCTCCAATATAATTTTAGTTTAGACACCTATATTATATCACGGAGTTATGATACGTGGCACTAGCCACAGGGAAGACCGGCGAAGAGGTTCGATTCCTCAACTTCCCATACTGCTAAAGCAGAAATATTTAATTTGAGAAAGGATAAAAATGTCAGAAGTAGAAGAAAGTTTCAATTCACAACGCTTAAAGATAGTTAAGCATTTAGAAAAGGAAGGGTTTACTAATAAAGATATTATTCGTGCTTACGAAAATATTAGTGAACCGCCTTATAAGTTTGCTAAAACTGATATTAGCGCAATGCTGAGTGGCAATAAGAAATATACTAAATCTGTTAAATGGTTTATCACATTTCTTATTAAGTATTATGACCTAGATTAGGTAAAAAACGCTACTTTTTCGTTGTAAAAATGAGAGACAATAATATTAGAAAAGGAGAAATAGAATGAATCAATTGCAAAATTTTAATTTCAACAACTTACAAGTACGAACAGTGCTTATAAAAAATGAACCGTGGTTTGTTGCTAAAGATGTCGCTGATATTCTGGGGTACCAAAATGGTAGTCGAGATGTTAATCGTCATGTTGACGAAGAGGACTTGCAAAACTATACCGACAAATCGTCGGGTCAGGGTAGAAGAATAAAAATCATCAACGAAAGTGGACTCTATGCTCTTATTATTGGTAGTAAGAAAAAGGATGCTCGGAAATTCAAGCGCTGGATTACTCATGAAGTACTTCCAACCATCCGAAAGCACGGTGCATACATGACGGATACGAAACTGGAAGAAGCATTACTTAATCCAGATACGCTTATCAATCTTGCTACGCAGCTCAAGCAGGAACGAGAAGAAAAGGCGCAACTCAGAGCTTTGAACTCTACGCTTACTGTCGAAAATCAAATTATGCAACCTAAAGCTCAGTATTTTGATGATTTGGTGGAGAGAAACCTTCTTAAAAATTTCAGAGATACTGCAAAAATGTTAAAAGTTGGTCAAAAAAAACTCATTGATTGGTTACTTGAAAATAAGTATATTTATCGGGATAAAAAGAATAAGTTAATGCCTTATGCTCAATATAATAATGACCTATTTGAAATCAAAGAAGGCAAAGGAGCTACAAGTTCATGGAAGGGCACTCAGACTTTGATTACCCCAACGGGTAGGGAAACGTTTAATCTTCTACTCAATGAATATAAAGCAAGCTAGAAAGGAAAATAATATGCCATATGCAAAAATAACATATCTTCCAGTTGATAAGAATGAAGATGCTGAGTGGTGTGACAAGGAGCACTTAATGCAAAAGTGGGAAGGGTTAAGCAAACCAACACTTACTGCTTGGCTAAAAGAAATGAGAGAAAGACCAGAATTCAAAAAAGGAGTTTTGAATCCTACGCACAAAATAGTTTTTATTAACAAAGAAGTCTTTCAAGAATTTGTTGAATGGAAGGAAGCCACTCGATATAGAAGTTACAAAAAATAAGGAGTTAAAATGTTCGGAATAAAATCAGCTCGAGAAAAAGAGCTTGAAAAAGAAAATGAATATTTATCAGAATCATTAGTAAACTGTGAAGAAGCATTAGGGGCGTGGATAGTCTATGCTGAAGGCCTTAATAATGAAGTTCAAGAATTGAAGAACGAAATAGCAAGACTCAAAATATTAAAAAATAATTTGAAAAATAAAAAATAGCTCCTGGCGGCAACCAGAAGCTGAGTAGAAACTTTGCGAGATTCTACTCTGATTATATCAAAAATTGGAGAAATTAAAAATGAGTTTATACGATTTAACCACCGATTGGCAACAAGTCTATGATATGGAAGACTTGGATGTCGAAACGTGGGTAGATACTTTAGAGAGTATCGAAGGAGAAATTAAAGACAAAGCCATAAATATTGGTTATGTTGTGAAAAACCTTGAAGCCGATGAAGTAGCTTTGGCTGCTGAAATCAAACGACTTCAAGACAAGAAAAAAGTAGTAGCTAAAAAGAAACAAGGTCTAAAAGACTACCTACAAAATAGTATGAATTCAGTTGGATTAAGAAAAATTCCGAGTGCAGTATTCAACATTAGAATTCAACCCAATCCAAAGTCATTAAAATTTGACGATGAAGATCGTTTCATGAAAAACGAATTTTATGATAACTACTTTATACCTCAGCCACCTAAGCTTGACAAGAAACAAATGCTTGAAGATTTGAAGAATGGAGCAGTTATTGAAGGAGTTGAGTTGCAACAATCAGAAAGTTTGAGGTTTTAACTATGGCATTAGAAATTAAAAAAGCGACTGAAATAAGTCGTACGCATGAATGGCGAGTTCTTCTTTATGGGAAGCCAGGTCTTGGGAAAACAAGTGCAATTAAAGGACTAACGGGTAAGGTGTTAGTTCTGGATTTAGACGGATCAAGTAGAGTTTTAGCTGGTTTGAAAGATGTCGATGTTATTTCTTTTAATCGAGAAAATCCTATCCAGTCAATGAAAGAGTTTCTTGACGAAGCTAGAGGGATTCTCAAAGGATACCAAACGTTAGTTATTGATAATATCACAGCTTTTGAAAAAGATTGGTTTGTGGCACGAGGACTTAAAAGTAAGAACGGTATTCGTAACGAAATTCAAGACTATGGAGATTATACGAATTATTTTTTACGGCTTATCACAATGATTTATTCCTTGCCTATCAATATCTATGTTACCGCTTGGGAAGACAAGCGAGATATAGACTTGGAAGACGGCACAAAATTAACGGAATATATCCCACAGGTTCGTAATCAAGTGTTAAATCAACTTTTAGGTCTCACTGACGTAGTAGGGCGGATTCAAGTAAATCCAGCAACTCACGGAAGAGGGGCAATACTTGAAGGGAGTGATGGAGTATATGCAAAAAATCGTCTTGATGATAGAACCGCTTGTAAAATAGAAGATTTATTTAAATTTGGGCAAATTGTAGAAAAAAATAAAGAAAATGGAGAACAAAAATAATGCAATACAACAGAAATGAAATGAGCAACTTAACAGGTCAAGGATTTGCTGCAGGAGTACACATCGCAACTATTGTCGATGTGAAAAATCAACAATCCAAAAATGGCGATCCAATGTTTAAATTCGATATTGAGGGAAGTAATGGAGAAACGGCTAATAACTGGTTCTTGTTCGGAAAACCGTGGTCTGATAGCGGTTTGCAACGTATTCTTGCAAGTATCGAAGATAATAATCAACCTATTGCTCCAATGGATTATGGGCACAACGAACAGACACTTAAATTTCTCAAAGGAAAACGTGTGTTTATTCTTGTGAAAGAGCGTACAGGAACTTACATCGATAAAAATGGAGAAGAAAAAGCTGCTACAGGGACAGAGATTAAAAACTACTTGTGCCGCTCAGAATTCGCTTCAATGGGTGGGGGTCAACAGTCACAAGCAGCATCGCAAGCAGATTTATTCGGTGGATCACCAATGGAAATCAACGACGATGAATTACCGTTTTAATTAGATAACAATAGGCTTTGTGTAGGAAAGACATGTAAGTACCTAACGCTATGTACTCAGGGAGACCCAGCGCTAACCTATTGTTTATGGAGAATTAATATGAATAAAAAATTAAGGCATCAAGATAGAGTATTGAATTATATAAAGGAATTTGGATCAATTACAAGTGCAGAATGTTTTACGGAGCTTGGGATTATTGATTTGCCAAAGAAAATTTGTTTGTTGCAAGATGAAGGTTATGTTTTCAAAAAAGAACCTATCACGCAGAAAAATAGATATGGTGATTCCACTACTTACAAACGTTATTCATTAGAAATAGAGGCTGAATAATGGCTGATAACAAAAAATATTATTACATGAGATTGAAGGAAAATTTCTTTGATTCTGATGAGATGATTATTTTAGAAAATATGGACAACAGGGACGGCATTATTTATAGCAACATTTTGCTTAAGCTGTACCTACGTAGCTTAAAGTATGAGGGGCGGTTAATGTTTAATGACCGTATCCCATTTAACCCGCAAATGCTATCGACCATTGTTAGACATCCAGTAGGAGTAGTGGAAAAAGCTCTTAAAGCTTTCATAGATCTTGGACTTGTAGAGATTATGGATAACGGAGCAATTTATATGCTAGATATTCAAAACTTTATAGGAAAAACTACAACTGAAGCGGATAGAATAAAAGCTTACCGCTCTAAAATTAATAAAGAGAAAGCACTTGGAACAACGAAAGTACAAAAGTCCGTACAAATGTACGACAAAAGTACACCAGAGACAGAGATAGAGTTAGAGAAAGAGTTAAAGATAGATATAGATATAGAGAACAGAGAAAAAGAGCCAAGTTCTCTTCTTGCTGAGTTTCTTAATTTATTTATCAATTTCTCAAGTAAAAACCTATCTAAAAAAGCAATAACACAAGTTGAGTTTTTGAAACTACCGTCATTCCAGCAAGAACAAGCAGTTATTGGGGCTAAAAACTATATTGAGTGGTACAAGAATGAAAATCCCGAAGATATAAAAGGTCAATATAGTGTGAATTCTGCAAATTTTTTATCAAATATGATGTTTATGGATTATCAAGAAACTCCTAAAACTGTTCAGGGAACATTGGGAGGAATGATTTGACAGAACAATTTTACGATGATAATGAAAAATGGGCAGTTACTCATAAAGAAATGTCAGGAAACTTTATAGAAGGTGGGGAACTAGGAGTCTGTGAGACTCACGGTTGTGACATTATTGGTTCAAAGCGTCCTGTTATGTCTTATCCAAAAGATAGTAATGGGAAAGTAATTGGAGAGCCTTATCCTTATTTAGTAAGAGTTTGCCCAATGTGTAATGCTGAAGGTATCCATAATAAAACGGTTAAGTCAGTAAAAGATTATATATCTGAATTTAAAGCGAAAAAACACATCGATTTAAATAAAGACATCATTGTTAAATATGACTTTTCGGATGAATTAAGTGTAGTGAACACAGACAAAATGGTTGAGTGGATAGTGAAAAAAGTAGGCACTCAGAAAAAAGTTAAACATCTTAATGTGAGAAAGCATGTTGAACTAGCTAAAAATCGAGCTTCTGGAGATGAGGCACGTGATAAATACATGAAACAAGTGCATGAAATCGAGCAAGCTGATTTATTAATATTTGACTCTTTAGCTGATTTTATAAACAAAGATGCTGAAAAAGCACTAAATGTATTATTTAGCGTAAAAGATGGCTGCTCAATTATGATTTTGACGATCCCTGAAAGTGATAATCGTTTAGAACAACTTCCGAGACGTCTTAAATTCAGATTTGATAACGCTCAGATAATGCAAATGTCTAGTATTGGAAAGGAGCGATAAAAATGTCGAGCCCAGGTAAAGAAGAAAGACAAATACAACAAAATTTATTCAGAGATGAACAAAAACAATTAACTAAAGCTTATGAGAATTCAAAAGAGGTACAAGAGTTTAGAAAAGAGTTTCATGAGCGGATTGCGAGACTTGGAAAATGAAGTTTTCTTTCAACTTGCAGAAGATGCCAGTCACGCAACAACAAAAAGGTATTGGATACAGAAACGGAAAAATATCTTTTTATAACCGCAAAGGTACTGAAAACAAGGAGCTAGTTAACGCACTAAAGCGTAATGCTCCAAGTAAACCATATGATAAAGATGTGCCCTTACAGCTCACTGTGACATTTTGGAATGCGATTAAGCAAAAGAAAAAGTGGTGGCAATTCAAAACTACAAGGCCAGACTTGGATAATCTCATGAAAAATCTACAAGACTACATGACCAAGTTAGGTTATTACACAGATGATAGCCAGATAGTAGTTCTCATTGCAAAAAAATACTACCTAGACAAAAACCAGATAGATATAGAAATAGAGGAGGCAAGCGATGACGGCTTTTAACCCTATACCATTAATGAAGCTCTACAATATGGCCAAGAAAGCAAAGTATGACGGATATGGCCATAAGATTGTCTATATTGATGCTCGTAAGAAGTATAAGCAAGAGCTAGTCCAATATTACAAAGATATTCGGACGGTTTTCAATAAGGGGCAACAAATGACGTGGTTACAGCTCTATGATTTTCTGGATAGAAACTTGAAAGAGGTAGTTATCGTTCTGGAATAGC
This sequence comes from Lactococcus sp. bn62, assembly GCF_029492705.2. Taxonomy (NCBI): domain Bacteria; kingdom Bacillati; phylum Bacillota; class Bacilli; order Lactobacillales; family Streptococcaceae; genus Lactococcus; species Lactococcus sp. bn62. The sequence goes on from NZ_CP120417.1 coordinate 562,318, forward strand.
CTTAATTCATGAAAGTTACGGTTACATTGAGCGTTTAGGTAGTCCAATGAACAATTTATCTAATTAAAGATAAATATGCTTAAAAAGCAAAATATAAGCGAAAAAAGAGAGGAGTATTTCAATGGCTGAGAGGACAATGAATTTAATAGTCGTTGAAATTTGGCAGTACGGAGAAGTTATTTTCAAAGGAAACAGCCAAGAAGTAAAAGAGCATTTCGATTTTAGTAGCAAGCAGTTTGCACGACTGGACTAATGTCAAATATTTAGACACAAAATGAGCTATATTTTCTTAAAATAGTTTTCTTCTTTCTGATTTGGAGTTAAACCATTGTTTGCGGAATGAGGATTATAGTTGTTATAAAACTGTTCGATGTATTCAAAGCAAGAGAGTTGAACTTCTTGAATGGAGTGATAAGTTCTTCTGTTTATTTCCCGTTGTTTGAGGTACTTGAAAAAGGCCTCAGTGACAGCATTATCATAAGGATATCCAGGTTTGGAGTAAGAAGCAAGCAATTGATGCTCATCTAATATTTTTCTAAAGGAAGCTGATTTAAATTGGCTACCTTGATCCGAATGAAAAATGATTGGTTCCTTAGGCTTCCTCTTATTTATAGCCATCCCTAATGTGTCACAGGCAAGTTTAGCATCAATCCTGTCACTTACTTTCCAAGCAATACATTTTCTAGAGTAGAGGTCAAGGATGGCGCAGAGATAAACATGCCGTCTATGTCCTATAGAAATATAAGTGAAATCAGTTGTCCATACTTGATTCGGGGACTTAGGATTAAATTCTTGTTTAAGGAGATTATCAGAAGAAAATGCAGGAGAGTGTTTTGATTTAACTCTAGGTTTAATCGTTGACATTTTAGGGAGTGTCATAGACTTGAGAAGTCTTAAGATACGCCCCTCAGAAATATTAACGCCATAATCACGCAGGAGAATAATTTTAAAAGCTCTCGTTCCAATTCTTTTCTTGGCTTTCATATAAATCTCAAGGAGTAATTTTCTCAAGCGTTGATTTTCTATTTCACGTTTTGAGGGCTTCTTGTTTATGAAGTTATAGTAGGTGGAACGATTGACATGTAAAACACGACAGAGCATAACTGTCGTGTGTTCAAATCGGAGTCTATAGACTGCTTTTAATCTCACTTGGAGTTTTGCATGAATATGGCACTTGCTTTTTTTAAGATAAGATTTTCTTCTTCGAGTTGGGCATTCCTTTTTTGTAATTCTTGAATCTGTTTAGCAGTCAAGACCGTATTATCTTCAAGACGAACTTGAGAGTACTGGTTGATCCATTTTGCAAGTGCAGAAGGGGAGACACCATAGTCTTTACAGAGTTCGGATTGAGTTTTACCTGTTTGGTAGAGATTAACGAGAGATTGCTTAAATTCCTCGTCGTAACGTTTAAAACCTGACATAAAAGTCCTTTCATTTTTGTGTCTTAATAGACAGATTATAACACACAATTTTCTGTCCACTTTTATAGTATAGCTCCATTCAACCGCTCTGAACTTGACGAGTCGGAGAATGTGTTCGGGGAGGAATGATGTATAAGAAAGCAACAATATTTATTATATGTATGATTATCGGAATGGCAATTTATGTTGTTATGGATTACTTCATTCAAAATGCTACACCATTTAGATGGTTTGTTATTATAGCAACTTCTGCATGGTTCGCTTACTCATCAGAATTTGAGGGAAAAAACAATGACAAAAACTGAAAAATGGCTTGATAAACATATAGATTGAGGTGGAGATGAAAGATAAGATTATCATAGGACTAATAAAAGCAACTTGTATATCTGTCTTTTACTTAATATTTGAGTATGTATCAAGAAATTGGGGATTGGCTGAAACAAGACAATTTCTTTATTTCTTAATTATGATTCTCTATTTATGGAAGGATAATTGAACGCAAAAAAAGCCCAGTTTAGGGCATTCTTATATTATTCTGCAATTAAATCAGATATCTCAATTTGTCCTTCAGGATACTCAAATATATTTCCGTTCAGTACAAAGTTATTTTTACACTTAGGACAAGTAGCAGGATAGTCTGTGACGGTATATTGATATTCTGTTCCCATTGGTCTTGTATTATCATAATCTGATAAAAAATCATTGGTTGATAAGGGAATCGAAATGATATTTTTACAGCTTGGGCAAGAAGTAGAATGGTTGAAATTTACAGGCATATGTTTTCTCCGAATTCTTTTATAGATAGTAATATATTATTACAAAAAATAACAATTGTCAATTTGTTCTTATATCACATTTAGCAATATTCAAAGGATATAGCGTTAAATTCGTTGTAATGGAAAATAATTTAGATGATGTTATAAGTTTTGGGGAAAAATGCTTTCACATCAAAGATACTGGAACGGGCGAAGTAATATCTTTAAACGTGATGATTACCTTGTATTTTAGAAGAATAGATGAGTAAAAAAACAGTGTTTTAATAAAAACAAAAAAATATCTGTCAAACCTTTAGCGATAAAAGTTAACACATATAATGACACTTTCCAAGTGTATTATATATTTATTAATAAAAAAATGAAGTTACAAGCAGACTAGCAATAATCTTATGTATAATAAAAAAGATGATGTTATCAATTAATCCCGATTATAATTTCGGAAAAATATATGGACCAATTAAAACTTTGATTAACAAATCATCTAATAAAAATCAAGCTGCTAACCTGATAGGATTTTCAAGTGCCGGTACAGTAGTCGATTTATTCCCAAAGAAGAAGAAAAAATCATATAAAATAAATAAGAATAATAAAAAATGATATACTCTTATTTAATAGTTCTTCACCCTCCGGGGCGTTTTTCTTTTGCAAAAAAAATCCTACTAGCAGCGGACTAGTAGAATGATTTTAATAATGAAGGAGGTGGGAATTGAACCCACTAAATAAAAATATTCTCCCAACCATTTCGGGTTTCCTTCTTAATTGATAGTTTAAGAATACCAAAAAAAGATAGCGTTGTCAAAAGAAATGCTCTAAGCGTTATTGGCATATTTTATTTTTGTTTGATTTAAGAATGAAGTGCTATAATATAACTATTCCAAAAAACTTTTCATAAGTTTATCCTAGGCGTCCCTCTCCTAACTGGGGCGCTTTTTTTGTGCTATAATATATTCGGGATAATTGTGGGATTTCATCCTATTTCTAGAGTTAAGCTGCTCTTCGGAGTGGCTTTTTTCATTTTCCGAATTAAACCAAATCGTCCGTAAAACCACAATATACGTTGATACATAGCAATTTAATCGTCCATAGATTCGCACATCTTTATTTTCCGAATTAAATCCAGTTGTTTAATTTTATGCAATATCTTCATTATCCCTGACCTCAGCAATATTTGGTATTATGCGGTTTGTGAGTTTGTGACCCTCATTTTTGATGGTCGCAAAATATGCTATAATATAAGTGAGAGCTAATGACTCTCTGGGGCTTGCGAGTTTGCGGGCGAATGATATAGACCGCGTTTCGCCTATGCTTAGCATGCGTACCAGTATGCGGTCGTCAAGGTTCTTTAGCTCAGTTGGTCAGAGCTAACGGCTCATAACCGTTCGGTCGCTGGTTCGAGTCCAGCAAGAACCATATGAAAAGATTTGAATTTATTTATAAATTACTTGCGACTTTATTTATTGTATTAGCAATATTTCTTCAGTATTTTACAGAATATAAATCTGTAAGCCGGATTATACTGGTCGTTATTTTAATAACTGTTTTGATTCGGTCATTTTTTCCGAACCATGAAAAATAAGGTTTATGCTATAATAAACGTCTGTTCTTAATAGGTAAATCTCTATGGCAATAGAGGTTTTTTGTTATACTCTAAGTACATAATCTCATAATTTCAATTTATCCCTACACTCTGTGGGGATTTTAATTTAGGGGGCAAAAAAGGGGCATAAGTATAAAACTTTAGTATATTTTCCACAACTTGTGGAAAAAGTTTGATATTTACGGAGCTTTATATAATCAACTTTTATAACTTTCTACTATTATAATAGTAGAAAAATTAGATTGGAGGGTTCAATCGGATAAAGAAAAAGCACAGCTTTTTCCCGATTGAAACAGCTCTCAGACATCTTGTCTGAAACAATCTCAATATCAAACTAAAAACTCCTTATATAAGGAGTTTTTTTAGAATTGTTATATAATTTCAACACAAAAACATCTTATCTCAATAAAAATATATTGACAAACGATAATTAATCTTATAAAATAAGTCCATCAATATTTATGAAAATTAGGAGTAGAACTATGGAAGTAAAAAGCAAAGAGATAATAAAAGCACTCATTGGCTTCGGCCTTCTTTATATCGGATTTTATCTTATGGGATCTGTAAATTTACATATCGGTCTTTTTCAAGAGTTGACATTGTTAGTATTTAGCCTTTTAGCTGCTGCTCTTATCTTTAAAAACTCCGCACTGGAATGGTTTAGAAAGCCAGAAGGTAAGTATCTTAAAATAATTATTCTTTGCTTTTTTGCAAATGTTATTTGGTCATTTATTGGTGGAGCTTTGGTGCAGATAATCTTTGGCTTAGCCGGAAATCATGGCAACGAGGCCATTGGAAATCTAGCGCTCCTACCTTTTGTACCTTTTATGTTGATGGGAGAAGAACTTTTTTCGATAACTCTTCTGGAAACTTTTCGTAAAAAATTTGCTTGGCCGACATGGATTAGTACCTTGCTGACAGCTTTTATTTTCGGTATGGTTCATTTTCAAACTTATTTTGGCGGGGATGTACTAAGAACAATTGTTCAAATCTTACTCGTGCAGGGAGCTGCCCGTTTGATATTTAACTATGCTTATCTGAAAACAAAATCAATCTGGACTTCTTGGATAGTGCATCTTATCTTTGATATTGTTATGTTAACAGTACCTCTTTTTTTACAGAAATAGTAAGCTGATCCTCTGGATCAGTTTTTACTTATCTGAACGAAATAATAAATGAGGAATAATCTTTACTTAAGGGTATACTCAACTTCCTACTTTTAACTTTTTGTGTTAAACTATTAAACAGTATGTAAAAAAGAAAGAGCTGTAATATGAGTATTATCAATGTAAAAAATTTATCGCATGGCTTTGGTGAGCGCGTGATTTTTGAAAATGTGTCTTTCCGTCTTCTTAAAGGCGAACATGTCGGGCTGGTCGGTGCGAATGGTGAAGGTAAATCAACCTTTATGAATATCATCACAGGAGCTTTACAACCCGATGAAGGTAAAGTAGAATGGTCAAAAAAAGTTCGCGTTGGTTACTTAGATCAACATGCAGTCTTACAAAAAGGGCAAACAATCCGTGACGTTCTTTCAAGTGCCTTTCAGTATCTTTTTGATATTGAAGCGGAAATTAATGATCTGTATTTGAAAATGGGAGATGTGACCCCAGAAGAAATGGATCAACTTTTGGAAGAAGTCGGCGAACTACAAGACATTCTAGAGCAAAGTGACTTTTATCAAATTAACTCTAAAGTGGAGGAAATCGGACGCGGACTTGGTCTTCATGAAATCGGCTTTGAGCGAGATGTTGAAGATCTGTCTGGTGGCCAACGTACCAAGGTTCTTTTGGCAAAACTCTTGCTGACGAAACCCGAAATCCTGATGTTGGATGAGCCAACAAACTATTTGGATGAAGAGCATATTGCATGGCTTAAGCAGTATCTCTTAGATTACGAAAATGCCTTTATCTTGATCTCGCATGACATTCCTTTCTTAAGTTCTGTTATTAACATCATTTACCATATGGAAAATGGTTCCTTAGATCGTTATGTTGGCAATTACGAAGCCTTCCAGTCTGTCTATGAAATGAAGAAAAAACAAGAATTGGCAGCATATAAACGCCAGCAATCAGAAATTGCAGATCTTAAGGATTTTGTTGCACGAAATAAAGCACGTGTAGCGACAAGAAATATGGCAATGTCCCGTCAGAAAAAACTAGATAAAATGGACATGATTGAATTAAGTGCAGAGCGACCAAAACCCCAATTTGATTTCAAAAAAGGTGCAACTTCAAGTAAACTTATTTTTGAGACTAAAGATTTAGTTATTGGATATACAGAGCCTTTGTCACGCCCACTCAACTTACGGGCTGAACGCGGCCAGAAGATAGTTTTTACAGGGGCAAACGGGATTGGTAAAACAACTCTCTTGCGTAGCATTTTGGGAGAAATACAAGCCATTGACGGAGAAGTTCAACGTGGTGAAAAATTAGAAATTGGTTATTTTGAACAAGAAGTGAAAAGTGATAATGGGAAAACATGTTTAGAAGAGATTTGGGATACTTTTCCGGCAATGAACCAAGCGGAAGTTCGGGCTGCGTTGGCACGTTGTGGCTTAACAAAAAAACATATTGAAAGTAAAGTTGCGGTTTTAAGTGGTGGTGAAAAAGCTAAAGTTCGCTTGTGTAAATTAATGAATGCTGAAAGTAACGTTCTTGTCCTTGATGAGCCAACCAATCATTTGGATGTGGATGCCAAGGATGAACTCAAACGTGCCTTACAAGAATATAAGGGAACAATTCTTTTAATTTCACATGAACCAGAATTCTACCAAGATGTTGCAACTGAGACTTGGAATTGTGAATCTTGGACGACAAAAGTACTGTAAACAGTACTTTTTATTTATTTAAAGCAACTTTTTTAGAACCGATAATCCTTGCTGTATTTTTTCTTCTAAAAAAAATCCGTTTTTTTATAATCTTTTTCGTAATTTCATGGAAAAAAGTTGTATAATTGTAGGAGTGCAATTAATCAGTTTTTTAAGGAGAAAACATGGAACAGCAAATCACAAGAAAGCCAGACAATGCTTTCAAAAAGTTGACCCAGTTTTTTATTGTTGATAAGGTCTTTCTTGTATCGTTTATTATCGCCGTTATTTCAGTGAGTATGGGTGGAATACAGACTGAATTTTTTGATAACAAAGTCATTGTAACAGTTTTTGGTTTAATGTTAGTTATTGCTGGTTTTCGATCTACTGGTATTTTGTCCTATATGGGCCAAACATTGGTTAAAAGAAGTAAAACAACGCGTCAGCTTGTACGATTCACCACAATGCTGGCCTTCTTTTTTGCCGTATTTTTTACTAATGATCTTACCATATTGACGATTTTACCGCTCTACTTGACGATTACTCGAGAAATAAAAAATCGTAAGTCTGTTTACATTGGAGCCGCGATGATTGTACCTGCTTGTCATACAGGCTCAAGTCTTTTACCGCAAGGTAATCCTCACAATCTTTATTTATATTCTTTTTATCAAAACCCAGCACATCATTTGGGGCAGTCATTGACAAATTTAGAATTTTTTAAAGGAACAGGCTTACTATGGCTCGCAGGCTTTCTGCTCTTGAACTTGGCTTGTCAATTTATTGACAACGAACCCTTAGTCATTGAAACAAAAGTAAACAAGTTCAATCGATTAGAAACCTCAATCTTTATTGCTTTAATGATTTTAATGGCCGCAGCTGTATTTGGTTATGTTAACTTTTATCTTGCTGTAGCTATTGTTGCTGTAATTGTTCTTTTCTATCGTCCCGAACTTTTTAAGGGTGTTGATTACCATTTACTTCTTACCTTTGTTTTCTTCTTCTTGATTGTAGGAAATATCGCAAATATTCAAGTACTTACGGACTTTATTAGCAATACCTTTGTTGGCCCACAGATGTCCTTCTTAGGCACAGTCTTTATGAGCCAGATTATCTCTAATATCGCAGCACCAATTCTTATATCACCTTTTACTCCTCATGCCGTTTCTGTCGTTATCGGAGCAGATATTGGTGGTATAGGGACGATGGTAGCTTCAATGGCAACGTTGATTGCCTATAAAATCATTCGCGTTCAAGCACGTGGTGAAACGGCAGGATTTGTAAAATACTTTGCCTTAGTAAATGCTGGTTTTCTTGCTGTTTTAGTAGTTGTAGGTCTGATTATCGTGAGTTTTGGAATTTAAAAAAATTTTTATAAAAACATGTAGTGAAAAACTGCATGTTTTTTCGTATTTAGAACTATGAAAAAAATATCAGAATATGTAAAAGAAAATTGGAAAATCGTTGTTGGAATTGTTTTGGCAGTAACTATTTTAGGGGCTTTTTATTGGAATAAAAAAGTTTTAGATATCCCAAAGCAAGAAGAAAAGCATTCCGAATGGGCGGAGCTGAGCAAGGAAAAAGAAGCTACAGGAAAGAAAAAAATAGAAAAAGACGAAGATGAGAATGAAATCGTCGTTGATGTCAAAGGTGCTGTCAAAAAGCCAGGCATCTACAAGTTATCCTCCAAAAAGCGTGTATCTGATGCAGTAGCAAGTGCTGGGGGCTTTACAGAAGAAGCAGAAAGGAAGGGAATAAATCTGGCAAAAAAATTACAAGATGAAGCAGAGGTCTATGTTCCAGTGAGAGGAGAAACAGATACAAATCACTTGTTAGAAACCAAAGATAATACCAGTAAAACAGCTGAAAAAACTAAAATTAATATTAATACAGCTGATTTAACTGAATTGCAGCAGCTTAGTGGTGTAGGAGCAAAAAAAGCGCAAGATATTCTGGATTACCGTTCTGAAAATAGTTCTTTTGAGTCAGTGGAAGAATTGACCAAGGTAAGTGGCTTTGGTCCTAAAACATTAGAAAAGTTAAAAGAAGCAATCACTGTAGACTAAGAAAGGCTCTGGCAGTTAGATGAAACAAAAATTTACGCTTATCTATTTAGTCTATCTCTTAGTTTTTGTTTATTTTCTTATTTTCAGTTTTTCATGGCCTTTACTTATTCTTAGTTTGTTTAGTCTCTTCATCGCTTTTTATCGTCAATACTATAGTTTGTTAGCTCTTTTACTGTGCTTTAGTTTCTTCTTACTCATGGTAAAAAAAGAGACAGAAGTACAAGAAATACAACAACCAGAAAAAATTTCGAAGATTACCCCTTATATGGATACTCTTCAAGTGAATGGAAATAGGCTCAGTTTCAGGGGAGAAGTGAACGGAAGAGATTTTCAAGCTTTTTACACATTGACTTCGGAAAAAGAAAAAGAATACTTTAAAAATCTTAGGATAAAGGGGATTTTTTACATTGAAGGCACTTTAGATATCCCAGAAGAGCAAAGAAACTTTTCAAGTTTTGATTACAGAAAGTATTTAAGAACGCAAGGTATTTACCGACTTCTTAAAATAGAAAAAATTGAAGGATTTGAAGAAAAACATGACTTTGATTTACGGCTGGTACGCCGAAAAGCCATTCTTTGGACACAAGAACATTTTCCTTCTCCCATGTCGTCCTATATGACAGGGCTTCTTTTTGGTTGGTTGGATAAAGACTTTGAAGAAATGGGGGAGCTTTATACTAGCCTCGGTATTATCCATTTATTTGCCCTGTCAGGGATGCAGGTGAATTTTTTTATTGAACTTCTTCGAAATATTTTATTAAGGCTAGGTTTATCAAGAAAGTTGGTCTATTTTATCCAAATTCCCTTTTCGATATTTTATGCTTTTCTTACTGGCTTATCTCTCTCAATCTTACGTGCGCTTCTTCAAAAAAATATACCTATTAAAAATTCAAGCGATAGATTTTCTATCACTTTTCTTCTTTTAATGATATTCAGTCCATATTTCCTACTGACAACAGGAGGACAACTGACGATGCTCTATTCTTTCTTAATCACATTTTTTTCACAAAAATTCAATGAACTAAAAGGATTAAAAAGAGCATTACTTGATTCTACTGTTCTAGCTGTTGGGGTACTTCCGCTTTTGATTTTTCACTTCCATTCTTTCCAACCATTATCGATTATATTGACTTTATTATTTAGTCTGATTTTTGATTTTTTACTTTTGCCAGGTTTACTTTTTGTCTTTCTCCTTTCTTTAGTCGGCATTGATCTTACATTACTTAATCCTTTTTTTATTATTTTAGAATCAATAGTAAGACTGGTTGGCAGTTTATTTGATAAACCGATTGTATTTGGCAAACCAAATCTTATTTTTTTACTTTTGCTTTTTATGCTAAGTGGACTTGCACTCGATTTTTACAGAAAAAGAAACTGGAACTTAGTTGTAATAATTGTTCTTTTCTTTCTTTTTTTCCTTGTTAAGAATCCTAAACACCCAAGCATTACAATGGTAGATGTGGGCCAAGGAGACAGTATTCTCTTGCAAGACAGGTGGAACAGTCAAAATATCTTAATTGATACTGGCGGTAGATTAAAAATAAGAGCTGATGAGCAGTGGAAGGAGGGAATTTATAAGAGCAATGCTGAAAGTACACTTCTACCTTATCTGAGAGCGAGTGGAGTGAGCAAAGTAGATGTTCTGATTGTGACACATCCAGATGAGGATCATATTGGTGACTTGGAGAGTGTAGCTCAGAAAGTACCAATAAAAAATATTTATGTCTCAGCTAGTGCATTAGAGAAGAAAAATTTTGTTAAAAAACTAAGCATCTTAAAAAGTCAGATTCACATTGTGCAAGAGGGAGACAAGCTCCCCATATTTAACAGTTATCTCCGGTTTCTAACGACAGGAGGTGAAGGAAAAAGCGATAATGATAATTCTTTAGTAACGTTTGGTGAATTTTATGGGAAGAAATTTCTTTTTACAGGTGACTTAGAAGAAGAGGGAGAGGTTAAACTCCAGAAAGAATATCCACATTTAGAGGTTGATATCCTAAAAGTTGGACATCATGGCAGTAAGACTTCTACAAAGGAAGGTTTTTTAGAAGCGATTAAGCCTAAGGTTGCTCTTATTTCTGCTGGAAAGAATAATCGATATAAACATCCGAGTCAAGAAACGCTTCACCAATTAACTGCACGAGGAATAAAAATTTATCGGACAGACCAGCAAGGAGCAATCCGTTTCCTTTATAAAAAAGGCACTTGGCAAATTCAAACAGTAAAGTAAGTTTGGGTACAAAAAATGTTACATACTATATGACAAAACAGCGTTGCTTTTTGATTGAATAGCAATGAGAATAAGGCGATATGTAATAATTCTTATGTTATAATAGTAGGAAACGTTTACTTGAATCATAAAAGTAAACGGGATGGGAGGAAAAATGGCTATTATAAATATTGAATATTACTCCGAAGTACTGGGGATGAATCGTAAGTTTAATGTGATTTATCCAGAAGCTAGTAAAACAGGTGTAAAAGATGGAAAAGATATTCCAGTGCTTTATCTATTGCATGGGATGTCTGGAAATGAAGATTCATGGCTTATAAGAACGGGGATTGATCGTTTGATTCGTCATTCTCAACTTGCCATTGTCATGCCTTCAACTGATTTGGGCTTCTATACTAATACTAATTATGGTATGAGATATTTTGATGCAATTGCAAAGGAATTGCCACAAGTGGTACATAATTTCTTTCCTAACTTGAGCAGCAAGAGAGAAAAGAATTTTATCGCAGGTTTGTCGATGGGAGGTTATGGCGCATTCAAGCTGGCTTTGGCTACGAAAAACTTCAGTTATGCAGCAAGTTTATCAGGAGCGTTAGATATGACTGACCTAAAAGAACAAAGTGCTGAGAATGAAGCTTATTGGACCGGAATTTTTGGTGACCTTGATCACTTTAATGATAGTGAAAACAGCATTCTCTATCTTGCAGAACATCATGAAGGTGAAAAGCCCAAGCTTTACAGTTGGTGTGGGGAACAAGATTATCTTATCTCTGGAAATAATAGAGCGGCTCAACTTCTTGAGGAAAAAGGCTTTGACCTTCGTTATGAAAAATCGCCGGGTACACATGAATGGTACTATTGGACCAAACAAATCGAGACCGTTTTAAAATGGCTTCCTATTGATTATAAGGAAGAAGAACGTCTAAGTTAAACAGCTTAAAATAAAAATATAAAACCTTGAAACTTAAATAAATCCTAAAGAAAACGTTTGCTCAAAAAAGGCCGAACGATTTATAGAAAAATGTTTGATAATCTTAGGTTAAGTTTTGACAAACGGATTGAATAGGACTATAATTTCATAGTAATAAAAATTTGCGAAAAATCGCACATAGAAAGAGGTCATTAAATGACAACAATCTCAATTGAAGCTCTTAAAGCAGTAGCTATTGGTATTAGTGCACTTGGTGCCGCTATCGGTGATGGACTTATTGTTTCAGCATTTATTAATGCTGTTGCACGCCAACCAGAAATGGAAGGCAAACTCCGCGGAAGTATGTTCCTTGGTGTTGCCTTTGCCGAAGGTACATTCTTCATCGCCTTAGCTATGGCTTTCTTGTTCTAAAAATCGTTGATTTAACTTTTATACTCAACAATTATTTAGAAAGGAAGATTAGCTATGGAATCAACATGGACTTTTAATGTTGGACCAGTAACTTTTGACGGTGTCATTCTATATATGACAGCTTTGACCGTTTTAATTGTCTTTGGTCTGATTTATTGGGCAAGTCGCAATATGCAACTGAAGCCTACAGGTAAGCAAAACGTCCTTGAGTGGGTAGTTGACTTTATTAACGGCATCGGACGTGAAAATCTAGGTGCTAAAGAGTCACCAAAGTATGCCCTCATGAGTTTTACACTCTTTTCTTTCCTTTTGATTTCGAATATTATTGGGCTAGTTACTAAAATCACTGCACCGGGTGACATCAGCTTATGGCGCTCTCCAACAGCAAACTCAACAGTTGACTTGACTTTAGCAGTCTTAGTCATTGTACTCGCCAATACCCTTGGTGTGAAACAGTTTGGCTTTAAAGGCTATATTAAAAATGCCTTTTGGAAAGAACCTAAAGCAATGCTTCCGATGACTATCATGGAAGAGTTTACAAATGCCCTTTCTATGGGACTTCGTCTTTACGGTAATATCTTTGCCGGAGAAGTTCTTCTAGGGATTATTGCTGGAATGATCGATTCTGGTTGGTTTATTCTTCCTGTGACATGGATTTTAGCAATGGCTTGGATAGCATTCTCAATCTTTATTTCATCTCTTCAGGCTTATGTATTTGTTCTTTTGACAAATCTTTACATTAGCCACAAAATTTTAGCAGAACACTAGGAAAGGAGTAGAAATGCTTACTACATTATTAGAAACTGCTCCGAATACAGTTCTTGGTAATATTATCGTTGTCAGCGGTGCATTCATCATCTTGCTGATCTTGGTTCGTAAATTTGCGTGGGGTGCTATTACAGGTATCTTTGAAGAACGTGCAAATAAAATCAACAACGATATTACAACTGCAGAACTGTCAAAAAAAGAAGCAGAAACATTATTAGCGCAACGTGAAAATGAACTTGCAGGTTCTAAAGAAGAAGCTGCCAACATTATCCAAACTGCCAATGATACAGCTAAACAAAATCGTGCAAATATCTTGGCAACAGCCAATGAAGAAGCTGCGAATGTGAAAAAACGTGCCCAAGAAGATATTGAACAAGAACGCAAAGAAGCGCTCAGTTCAGTTAAAGGGGATGTTGCTGATATTTCAGTACAAATTGCTGAAAAACTCATCGGTCAATCTTTGGATTCACAAGCACAATCAGAACTTATTGACAGCTATATTGCTAAGCTTGGCGAATAGGGGGTTGGTTGAAAATGACAACAGTCAATTCTCAAAAATACAGTAAAGCCTTGCTTGAAGTTGCAGAGGAACAATCTCAATTAGAAGTTATTCTTTCTGAGGTTAACGAACTGACACAACTTTTTAAAGAAGATGATCTTGCTTCTTTCTTCGGAACGGAAGTATATTCTACAGCAGCAAAATCAGAAGTTATTGACAGTATCAAAGAAAATTCATCACCACTGATGAAAAATTTCCTTGATACTGTTCGTGCAAACGGACGATTAGCTGATTTAGCAGAAATTCTTGCTGAAATTAAAAATACAGCAGATGATATGTTTAGAATTGCTGATGTAGAGGTCATTTCAAGCGTGAAATTAACCGAAACACAAATCGAAAAATTTGTTGCTCTCGCTAAATCGAAATTTGATTTGAACGAAGTAACAATCGTGAACACAGTAGATGAAAAGATTGTCGGTGGATTTATTGTAAATTCACGTGGAAAAATCATTGATGCTTCTGTCAAATCACAATTGGCAAAAATTGCCAAAGAGATTCTCTAAGAATCTCCTTTGAGAAAAAATTCTCAGCCATTTAACATGAAAACTCAGAAAGGAGCAAAATACATTTGGCAATCAAAGCGAATGAAATCAGCTCACTGATTAAACAACAAATTGAAAATTTTACACCAGATTTTGAAGTTGCTGAAACTGGTGTCGTCACTTATGTTGGTGACGGTATCGCCCGTGCTTACGGCCTTGAAAATGCGATGAGCGGTGAGCTTGTCGAGTTTGACAACGGCGTATATGGTATGGCGCAAAACTTAGACAGTACAGACGTTGGTATTATCGTACTTGGTGATTTCCTTAGCATCCGCGAAGGAGATACAGTAAAACGTACAGGTAAAATCATGGAAATTCAAGTCGGTGAAGAACTCATCGGCCGTGTTGTAAATGCACTTGGACAACCCGTTGATGGCTTAGGCGATATCAATACAGGTAAAACACGTCCTGTTGAGGCTCCAGCTTCAGGTGTTATGCAACGTAAATCTGTTTCAGAACCACTCCAAACTGGACTTAAAGCTATTGATGCACTTGTACCAATCGGTCGTGGTCAACGTGAGTTGATCATCGGTGACCGTCAAACAGGTAAAACATCTGTAGCTATCGATGCAATTCTTAACCAAAAAGGTAAAGACATTATCTGTATTTACGTTGCCATTGGTCAAAAAGAATCGACAGTTCGTACACAAGTTGAAGCACTCCGTAAACTTGGAGCAATGGATTATACAATCGTTGTAACAGCTTCAGCATCACAACCTTCACCATTACTTTATATTGCACCTTATGCGGGTGCAGCTATGGGTGAGGAATTCATGTACAATGGTAAACACGTTCTGGTTGTTTATGATGATTTATCTAAACAAGCCGTGGCTTACCGTGAACTTTCACTCTTGCTCCGTCGTCCACCAGGTCGTGAAGCTTACCCAGGGGATGTATTCTACCTCCACTCACGTCTTTTGGAACGTGCGGCACAATTGAGCGATGACTTAGGTGGTGGTTCAATGACAGCCTTGCCTTTCATTGAGACACAAGCCGGAGATATCTCTGCCTACATCGCTACAAACGTTATCTCAATCACAGATGGACAAATCTTCCTCGAAAACGACCTTTTCTATTCAGGTATTCGTCCAGCCATCGATGCCGGATCTTCTGTATCACGTGTTGGTGGTGCCGCTCAAATCAAGGCAATGAAAAAAGTTGCCGGAACACTCCGTTTGGACTTGGCATCATTCCGTGAACTTGAAGCATTTACACAATTCGGTTCTGACCTTGATGAAGCAACACAAGCTAAATTGAACCGTGGTCGTCGTACAGTTGAAGTCTTGAAACAGCCGTTACACAAACCATTGGCTGTTGAAAAACAAGTTCTTATTCTTTATGCATTGACACATGGCCATCTTGATGATGTTCCCGTAGAAGATATTCTCGATTTTGAAGAAAAAATGTTTGATTTCTTCGATGTCAACTATGCTGAACTTTTACAAGTCATCACAGATACTAAAGATTTGCCAGATGAAGCAAAACTTGACGATGCAATCAAAGCCTTCAAGAAAACTACAAATTACGTTAAATAAGGAGGTTCATTATGGGCGCTTCACTTAGCGAAATTAAATCAAAAATTGCTTCAACCGAAAAAACAAGTCATATCACTGGTGCCATGCAAATGGTATCTGCAGCGAAATTGCAAAAATCAGAAAAGATTGCGAAAACTTATCAGGTTTATGCAGATAAGGTGCGTCAAGTGACAACCGACTTGGTTGCTGCAGATCGTGGCCCTTCTAAAAATCCGATGATGACTAAACGTCCCGTTAAGAAAACAGGATATTTAGTTATCACTTCGGATCGTGGCCTTGTAGGAGGTTACAACTCTAATATCTTGAAGTCAGTCATGAATAAATTACGTGAAAAACACCAGGGACCAGAAGAATATTGTATTCTTGCTTTAGGTGGGACAGGAGCAGATTTTTTCCGCTCTCGTAACGTAGAATTATCTTACGAATTACGTGGTTTGACTGACCAACCAAGTTTTGAAGAAGTTCGTGAAATTGTACGTCAAGCTGTATCTCGCTATCAAAATGAAGAGTTTGATCAACTCTATGTTTGCTACAATCACCATATCAATTCATTGACAAGTGAAGCACGCATGCAAAAAATGCTTCCGATTACATTTGATGAATCAGAGGAACCAGAAGATGAAGCACCAGTATCATTGGTGAGTTTCGAACTGGAACCAAGCCGCGAAGCTATTTTAAATCAACTTTTACCTCAATATGCTGAAAGCATGATCTATGGTGCGATTGTTGATGCTAAAACAGCTGAACATGCTGCTGGTATGTCCGCAATGCGTACAGCTACAGATAATGCTAAAACAGTGATTAACGATCTGACAATACAATATAACCGCGCGCGTCAAGCAGCAATTACACAAGAAATTACGGAAATTGTTGCAGGAGCCTCAGCGCTTTAAGCATGTGGTAACCTTTCTTAAAGAATTAAAGACAGAAAAATAAACTAGGAGGAAAAATATTGAGTTCTGGTAAAATTACTCAGGTCATTGGTCCCGTTGTCGACGTTGAATTTGCGTCAGGCGCGACTCTTCCTGAGATTAATAACGCACTCATCGTTTATAAAGATGTAGACGGCGTTAAAACTAAAATCGTCCTTGAAGTGGCGTTGGAACTTGGTGATGGTGCCGTACGTACCATCGCTATGGAATCAACTGATGGCTTAACACGTGGACTTGAAGTTCTCGATACAGGTAAAGCAATCAGCGTACCTGTCGGTCAAGAAACACTTGGACGTGTCTTCAATGTACTTGGAGATGCTATCGATGGTGGCGAAGCGTTTGCTGAAAATGCAGAACGCAGTCCTATCCATAAAAAAGCGCCATCTTTTGATGAACTTTCAACAGCAAATGAAATTCTTGTTACAGGGATTAAAGTTATTGACTTACTTGCCCCATACCTTAAAGGTGGTAAGATTGGCTTGTTCGGGGGTGCCGGAGTTGGTAAAACCGTTCTTATCCAAGAATTGATTCACAACATTGCCCAAGAACACGGTGGTATTTCCGTATTTACTGGTGTTGGGGAACGTACTCGTGAAGGAAATGACCTTTACTGGGAAATGAAAGAATCAGGCGTTATTGAAAAAACAGCCATGGTCTTCGGTCAAATGAATGAGCCACCTGGAGCACGTATGCGTGTTGCTCTTACTGGTTTGACAATTGCTGAATATTTCCGTGATGTAGAAAAACAAGACGTTTTACTTTTCATTGATAATATCTTCCGTTTCACCCAAGCCGGTTCAGAAGTATCTGCCCTCTTAGGACGTATGCCATCAGCCGTTGGTTACCAACCTACGCTTGCAACCGAAATGGGTCAACTTCAAGAACGTATCACTTCAACAAAACAAGGTTCTGTAACTTCTATCCAAGCGATTTATGTCCCAGCCGATGACTATACTGACCCTGCGCCAGCAACAGCCTTCGCTCACTTGGATGCAACAACAAACTTGGAACGTCGTTTGACACAAATGGGTATCTACCCAGCCGTTGATCCATTGGCTTCTTCATCACGTGCGCTTACACCTGAAATTGTTGGTGAAGAACACTATGCAGTAGCTATGGAAGTACAACGTGTGCTCCAACGTTATAAAGAATTACAAGATATCATTGCTATTCTTGGTATGGATGAATTGTCTGATGATGAAAAAGTATTGGTTAACCGTGCACGTCGTATCCAATTCTTCCTCTCACAAAACTTTAACGTTGCCGAAACATTTACTGGTGTACCAGGATCATATGTACCAATTGAAAAAACTGTTGAAGATTTCAAAGCGATTCTTGACGGTAAATACGATTCAATCCCAGAAGATGCTTTCCGTGGTGTAGGTCCAATCGAAGACGTTCTTGAAAAAGCTAAAAAAATGGGTTATTAAGATAGGAGGTTGCTGAAATGAGTGAAAATGTCATGGCTATTCAAGTCATCACTCCTGCGGGTGTCGTTTATGATCACCATGCAACCTACATTCTTGCGCATACGATTGGTGGAGATATGGGGATTTTACCCAACATGATTTCCACAATCGCTGGTTTACAAATCAGTGAACTTAAGGTGCGCCGTCCTGATGATGTGAAGCACGTTGATTATATTGCTGTTAATGGCGGTATTATTGAAGTGAAGGATAGTATGATTACAGTGATCGCAGACTCTGCTGAGCGTAATCGTGATATCGATGTTCCACGTGCCGAACGTGCAAAACTTCGTGCTGAAAAAGAGCTTGAAGAAGCTAAAGCGGCACATAAGACTGATGAAGCTAAACGTGCCGAAGTTGCACTTCATCGCGCGATTAACCGATTGAATGTATCGAAACACAATTAATAAAAGAATAAAAAACATCCTTAGGATGTTTTTTTGTTATTTAATATAAATGTAACAAAAAACAGCAAATTAAAATGTTAAAATGTAAATAATAAGTCTTTTTTACTGTTTGATGAATAAATAGTTACGGATGATGGATTTTTGGAACAATTTAGAAATGTAGTATTGAGAAGAGAGAGGGAATTATGGGAAAGGAGGAAAGTGTGGCATTGGATCATTGCCAAGAACTGATGGAAATAGTCGAAACAATAGAAGACAAACTCCATCAACTTGAAGTTATAAAGATCGAATTTCGTCAAGAAATTCAGTACAAAATTAATTACCGCTCGGCTTTACTTGCGTTCAGCTTTCCTGTCCTTATCTTAGCTTTTTATATTATAAACGATTTTTCTTTTATACATGGTCATGGGCAACTGGATCGTTCCGCTTTAGAAACCTTCTTAATCACGTTTATGTTGAGCTTTGCCTTATGGGCTCTGGGAATTTTTCTAAATGATATTTTCAAAAAGATATTTGGAAGTAATACACTTCCCATTGGGCGAAAAGCTCTTGTTAAGCAACTTTTTCCTAAATACAATCAAAAAAGTCAATGTCTGATTGATAGTCTAGAGGAATTGTTGGGATCTGAGACATTAATAAGTACTGAACTCCCTGAAAAGTATCTGAATGTCAAGAGCTTGAACTATATTATTGAGGTCTTAAGTGTAGAAGATGTTCAAACTTTGCATGAAGCAGTTGAACTATTAGAGCTAGAAATAAAAAATTCTCGTGTTGAGCAAAGTTTAATGGCTGAGCCAAGTATCCGTCGAGCGCAAGAAGCGATAGCAACCCAGCATACGTTCAAACAAGGTGTATAGTAGAAATAATGAGAAAGGAGGCAAAAAGCGAATGAGAAAGAAAAGATATTGTATAATTTTAGCAACCACCATAGTATTAGGGCAAACAATCATTCTGAACCCGAGCCAAGCTTATTCTGCATCAGTTTCACGTGTCCAAGCCGAAGAACTGCAGGACAAAAGTGCCAATAATTCGTTAACCGAGGAAGCAAATACAGGCGGTGGATCGACAACACCTGAAAACCCTCAGCCTATTACGCCGACAATGCCTCCGATCGTTCCAGAAACACCAGATATTACACTTCCGCCAGTAACCATAGGTGAACCTGTTCCTATCACACCAACAGTCCCCATAATTCCGGATAATACTCTTCCTTTGGTACCTGTAGGCGAACCTGTGCCGATTACACCTACAGCACCTCCAATTGTACCAGAGCAGCCGGATAATAGTTTACCTTCAATTTCACTCACAACACCAGAAAAAGTAGAGGTACAGAACCCGGAGTCGGATACAGAAAGAGATCAACCTCTTAAAAATCTGGAAGCACATAATCAAGATAAAAAGGATACAACAGAAGTTACCCCAGCAGAAACTATAAAGCCACAAGAAATAGAAAATAAGAATACAACTACTCAAGTTTCTACCAAAGGAGAACTTCTTTATACCTGGGGGGAAGCAAATATCCCACTGATGTCACAACATACCTCTATCAATTCACTTGATGATGCGGATAAGGATGCTGTAACGCGTAAACATGCCATAGCTGTGCATGCAGCTGGGACAGGAGGAGTAGTTACAGGAATAGGGACCTCTGTACTCCTTCTCGGAATCCTCAAGAAAGCCAGTTGGCTAAAACAAATCTTTGGTAAATAAAAGAAAAAATCTCTGAAAAAAGGGATTTTTTTTGATACAATGAAACAAACAATGAGGAGAAATCCTCTAAAATTTAAAGGAGATTCAGATGCGTAAAGTAGGTATAATTGGGTTAGGGAATGTCGGAGCAATGATTGCTCAAATGATTGTTCAAGCAGGCTATGTTGATGAATTAGTCCTTATTGATAAAAATACTGCAAAATCTAAAGCGGAAGCTTTTGACATGCTTGATGCAGCTAGCCTACTCAATAGTCATACAAAGATTACTGTAGGCGATTATCCAGACCTTTCTGATGCAGAAGTCGTTATTTCTGCTTTGGGCCATATCAAAGCTCTTGATGCCCAAGATCGTTTCCAAGAGTTGAAAATTAATACACCCATGGTCAAAGCAGTGGCAGATGAAATTAATGCTTCAGGCTTTAATGGTGTTTTCTTAATCGTAACCAACCCTAATGACGTGATTGCACAGCTTTATTCACAAGCTCTTAACCTTCCCAAAAACCAAGTTTTTGGAACAGGAACATATTTAGATTCGGCTCGTTTGCACCGTTATATTGCTGAAGAAGCAGGTGTAGATGCGAGAAGTGTGAGCGGCTATATGCTTGGTGAACATGGTGATTCACAATTTGCAGCGTGGTCAACAGTAAATATTGGTGGCGTACCATTTAAAAAAACAGCAGTGACAAACAATTTTGACCTTGAAAAAATCGAAGATTCAGCACGCCATGGCGGTTTTGTCGTATATGAAGGAAAGGGCTATACGAACTTTGCTATTGCTGCAGCTTCAGTGAGTCTAATGAATCTCATTTTATCTGATGCCAAAGCAGTTGTGGTCTGCTCGCATTACGATGCTGAACTTGATGCGTATTTGTCAACGCCAGCACTTGTTGGACGCGATGGTGCACAAGCTTATCCTGGATTTATCGAAAGCATCAGCAAAGAAGAAGCGGATAAATTGAAAGACTCAGCACGTGAGATTCAAGAAAAAATCAAAAAATTTAGCTAAAAATAGCCTATAGATAGAAAATCTCTTATATAAGAAGAGGTTTTTTTCTCTGTTCAATTGCTTTGAAATAAAGTATAATTAAAGATATATAATAGAAGATAAGGTGAGTTCATGGTTGAGGTTTATTTAGTAAGACACGGAAAAACAATGTTTAATACAATCGGCAGAGCCCAAGGTTGGTCGGACACACCGCTCACTGCTGAAGGTGAACGTGGTGCTATGGAACTAGGGCTAGGCTTCAAAGCTAAAGGGTTGAAGTTTGATCGAGCTTATTCTTCTGACTCTGGCAGAACAATACAAACGATGGGCTTTATCTTGGAATACTCCGAGAATAAAGATATTCCTTATAAGATGGACAAGCGTATTCGTGAATGGTGTTTTGGTTCTTTTGATGGGGGATATGATGGCGAACTCTTTGATGGGGTTCTTCCTATTATCTTTGCTGAAAAAGGTATGCAAGAGACAGGGAAGTTCCCTTCAGATGAAGAACTAGCGCGTGCTATTTATGAAGTCGATACTGCAGGATGGGCGGAAACTTGGGAAGAACTCTCTGGACGTATTATGAATGGCTTTTCTGATATGGCAACTGAAGCAGAAGCAGCGGGAGCGAAAAATATCGTCATAGTTAGTCATGGGATGACGATTGCAAGCTATATCAAAATGCTTCGTCCAGATAAAGAACGTCCGCATAATTTGGATAATGGTTCCGTGACACATCTGACTTTTGAAAATGGAAAATTTGAAGTAGGAGATATCGGATCAATGGAGTATCGCAAACTTGGAGCAGAAATCATAAAAAATGCAAAGAAGAACTAAAAAAAGAAAACTCAAAAAAAGTAGAGTAATTGGAAGTTTCATTATTCTCTTGGTCTTCATTGGACTATGTGTATTTGCTGTAAGTAAACTCAAGACACAAGTCACGAAAAAAACGGCTGAGCCAAGACAAACTTCACCTTCAAGTTCGCCAGCTGAAAGTAAGGCAACTGATTTACCGGAAGCTCATCGTTCTGACTGGAATCTTGTTCTGGTAAACAGGGAAAATCCAAAAGAGGAACTCTCCCCAGAGCTTACAACTGTTGGCACTGTGCAGGTTGATCAACGTATCGCAGATGCTCTTGTAAAATTTTTAGCAGCAGCGCAAGCTATTGATCCCTCAGAACACTTGATTTCGGCATATCGCTCAGTGGCTTATCAAGAACAACTCTTCAATACTTATGTGGAAAATGAAATGGTTGGTGCTGCAGGATCAGTCAATAACACAGGGCAACCTATATCTCGTGAGCAAGCTGAAACTAATGTTAAGACTTATTCACAGCCTGCAGGTAGCTCAGAGCACCAAACAGGCTTAGCTGTTGATATGTCGACAGTAGATGCTTTGAACCAAAGCCCTGAAGATGTAGTCGCACAAGTGAAGAAAATTGCACCTGAGTACGGTTTTGTACTACGTTTCCCGGAAGGCGGAAAAGCATCCACTGGTGTGGATTATGAGGATTGGCATTTTCGTTATGTAGGTGTGGATAATGCCAAATATATGACAAAACACAACCTTACACTTGAAGAATATTTGAAGTTATTGCCCCAGTAAAATAAAGGGCGTTAAAAGGAGTCACACAACAATGTTGAATAAAGCCTACTTGATTTTATATGCTAATATTGCCTTATTTCTCTATACTTTAATGATTATTGCACAACGGCTTTTAGCATCACCCAATACCTTTACGACGGTTTTTCAAAATACAAGCCGCACAATAACGGGATTTATCAATAAAACTCTGGCTCCAGTAGCCCAATGGCAAAATATAATAGAAATACTCTTGGTTTTCCTTCTCATCTTACTCATACTCCGCTTTTTCAATGTGGGATTATGGATTTTAGAGATAGCGGCTGTGCTGGTAATTGTTGATTGGGGCTATCAATATCTCATGCATCAGCAAAATCTAGCGCTATTATTTCCACTAGCTGTCATGCTTGTTAGTCTCTTTAGCATCCGTTTCATTGCTAAAGAAGTAGGATTTATTTAAAAAAACAAAAATTAGCACTCTATAAAAAAGAGTGCTAATTTTTGGTTTTTTTGCTTGACAAGATAGGAGATAAGGGTTATAATAATATTGTTAGCACTTGAGGGTGGTAAGTGCTAAAAGCGAAGAAAGGAGACAAAGATGATTACAGAACGGCAACAACAGATTTTGGATTTGATTGTCTCACTTTACGCTAAAGAGCACACGCCCGTTGGTTCTAAAGCTTTATTGGAACAGATTAAAGCATCAAGTGCGACAATCAGAAATGATATGAAAGCCTTGGAAAATCTTGGACTCATTCAAAAAGAACATACATCAAGTGGGCGTGTTCCTAGTATTTCAGGTTACAAATACTTTGTAGAAAATGTATTGCGCTTGGAAGAATTTACACAAAATGATCTTTTTCAAATTATGAAATCCTTTGATGGTGAGTTTTATCGCTTATCGGATTTATTTGAAAGAGCAAGTGAAGTTCTCTCAAGATTGACCGGCTTAACTTCTTTCGTACTTAATGTTCCTCAGAAAGAGCAAGTCTTACAGTCCTTTGAACTTGTCACTTTAGATAATCACTCGATGTTGACAGTGATGACCTTAGCGACAGGCGAACTTCGGACAAATCAGTTTGTACTCCCCAAAAGTATGAGTGAACATGACTTGCAAGTCTTTACACGGTTGATTAAAGAACGTTTAGTGGGTAAGAAAGTTCTTGATGTGCATTATGCGTTGAGGACGGATATCCCACAGATAGTACAGCGTTACTTTAAAACAACTGGTGATGTCTTGGAGCTCTTTGAATCCGTCTTTGCAGATTTGTTCACAGAACATTTGACAAGTAGCGGACGTGAATATGTCTTTGATTTTGCCACAGACAATCTTTCTGAGCTTTATAAAATTTTAAGCGATGATACACGTATGGCTCAAGAAATACGAGAATTAACAAGTACAGATGAGATGCGTTCGGTTGTCATTGACAATATGTCTTATTTTGCTAACCTAACGTTGATCAGTCAAAAGTTTGTTATTCCATATCGTGGTTTAGGAACGCTGACAGTCATTGGTCCTGTAGAACAAGATTATCAGAAAACCTTGAGTACACTGGACTTACTTGCGAAAGTCTTAAGTATGAAACTCATGGACTATTATCGTTACCTTGATGGTAACCATTATGAGATAAGTTAATATATGAAATTATTTAAAAGAAAAGGAAACAATATGGCTGAAGAAAATAAAGAAGAATTAAAGAAAAAAGATCAGGAAGAAGAAGTTGTCGAAGAGCTTACTGAAGAAGCACTTGAAGATATCGTCGAAGAAGAAGTTTCTGAGCTTGATGCAGCTGTAGCAAAGGCTGAAGAATGGGAAAATAAATTTCTCCGTATTAGCGCAGAAATCCAAAATATTCAACGCCGTGCCAACGAAGAACGTTCTAGTATCTTGAAATATCGCTCACAAGATTTGGCGAAAAAGATTTTGCCAAGCTTAGATAACTTGGAGCGTGCACTTGCTGTTGAAGGATTAACAGAAGATGTCAAAAAAGGTTTAGAAATGACGCGAGAAAGCTTGATCAACGCACTTAAAGAAGAAGGCGTTACAGAAGTCAAAGCAGACGGAGCCTTTGATCCAAACTTCCATATGGCTGTGCAAACTGTCCCAGCTGATGATGAGCATCCTGCAGATCATGTCGTTCAAGTCTTCCAAAAAGGCTACCAAATCCATGATCGTATCCTTCGTCCAGCAATGGTCGTTGTTGCACAATAAGAAACAAGAAGTGACCGAAATGTCCTTAAACTATAAGAATAGATAAAAACAATAAAATAAAAAAAGAGGTAAAGCATATGTCTAAAATTATTGGTATTGACCTTGGTACAACAAACTCAGCAGTAGCAGTTCTCGAAGGAACTGAAGCAAAAATTATTCCAAATCCAGAAGGAAATCGTACAACACCATCTGTTGTCGCTTTTAAAAATGGTGAAATTCAAGTTGGTGATGCTGCAAAACGCCAAGCCGTAACAAACCCAGATACAATCATCTCAATCAAATCTAAAATGGGTACAAGTGAAAAAGTTTCTGCCGGTGGTAAAGAGTACACACCTCAAGAAATTTCAGCAATGATTCTTCAAAACTTGAAAGCAACAGCTGAAGCATACTTGGGCGAAAAAGTTGAAAAAGCAGTTATTACAGTCCCAGCATACTTCAACGATGCACAACGTCAAGCAACAAAAGATGCTGGTAAAATCGCTGGTCTTGAAGTAGAACGTATCGTTAACGAACCAACAGCAGCAGCTCTTGCTTACGGTATGGACAAACAAGACAAAGATGAAAAAATTCTTGTCTTTGACCTTGGTGGTGGTACATTTGACGTTTCAATCCTTGAACTAGGTGATGGTGTCTTCGATGTATTGTCAACAGCAGGTAACAACAAACTTGGTGGTGATGACTTTGACCAAGCTATCATTGATTACATGGTCGCAGAATTCAAGAAAGAAAACGGCATTGACCTTTCACAAGATAAAATGGCCCTTCAACGTTTGAAAGATGCAGCTGAAAAAGCGAAAAAAGACCTTTCAGGTGTAACTTCTACTCAAATTTCATTGCCGTTCATCACAGCTGGCGCTGCTGGCCCACTTCACTTGGAAATGACACTTACACGTGCTAAATTTGACGAATTGACTGCTTCATTGGTTGAAGCAACACGCGAACCTGTACGTCAAGCCCTTTCTGATGCTGGTCTTTCAACTTCTGATATCGATGAAGTTCTTCTTGTTGGTGGTTCAACTCGTATCCCAGCAGTTGTTGATCTTGTTCAAAAAGAAACAGGTAAAACACCAAACAAATCTGTTAACCCAGACGAAGTTGTTGCTATGGGTGCAGCAATCCAAGGTGGTGTCATCACTGGTGACGTTAAAGACGTTGTCCTTCTTGACGTAACTCCACTTTCACTTGGTATTGAAACAATGGGTTCTGTATTTACAAAACTTATCGAACGTAATACAACAATTCCAACATCTAAATCACAAGTCTTCTCAACTGCAGCAGATAACCAACCAGCAGTAGATATCCACGTCCTTCAAGGTGAACGTCCAATGGCAGCAGATAACAAATCATTGGGTCGCTTCCAATTGACAGATATCCCTGCCGCACCACGTGGTGTGCCACAAATCGAAGTCACATTCGACATCGACAAAAACGGTATCGTATCTGTTAAAGCAAAAGATTTGGGTACGCAAAAAGAACAAACAATCGTTATCAAATCTAACTCAGGTCTTTCTGACGAAGAAATCGATAAAATGATGAAAGATGCTGAAGCAAATGCTGATGCTGACGCAAAACGTAAAGAAGAAGTAGACACACGTAACGAAGCGGATGCTCTTGTTTTCCAAACTGAAAAAACAATCAAAGAACTTGAAGGTAAAGTTGACGAAGCAGAAGTTAAAAAAGCAGAAGATGCTAAAGAAGAGTTGAAGAAAGCTCTTGAAGGTGAAGATATTGCCGATATCAAAGCTAAATCAGAAGCACTTAGCGAAATTGCGCAAAATCTCGCAGTAAAACTTTACGAACAAGCCAGCGCTGAACAAGCAGCAGCAGAAGGACAAGAAGCTGGATCAGAAGAAGGTCCTAAAGATGACAATACTGTTGATGGTGACTTTGAAGAAGTTAAATAAAACCGTAGTTCATAAAATAAAAAAGTTCGAGATATTGATGCTCGGCTTTTTTATTTTTTCTGAAAACCGTTTCATTTGTTTTCAATCTCATAAAATAAGATAATAAAAATAAGAAAGAGAACCTGGACGTGATAGAAAGGAGGTCGGCATGCTTAAGATTTATACCATCTCCTCTAATCAGGAGACGAAAGCAGTAGAGAGCTGGCTCTATGCCCATAAAGTCAAGTTTGTCGAAGTTGATCTTCTCAAAGAACTGGTTTCGACTGAGGAAATTCTCCGAATTGTTTCTTTAACTGAACATGGAGTTGAAGAGATTATCGCAACAGAAACACGGGCTTACACACGTTTGAACCTTAATTTCAATGACTTGAAGTTAGAAGATTTTATGGAGCTGTTAGAAGAAAATGCTACTCTATTGAAAGTTCCACTTATGTTGGATGAAAAACAACTTCAAATCGGTTTTGATGAAGATAAGATGCAAAGGTTTTTAGAAAAGCCAAGTAAAAAAGTTACTGACATAGAACAGCAAAAAATGCAAACAGGCTAGGTTCTCTAAAGAGCAAAGGAAGCGTAATTCCTGGCTCTTTTTTTATTTAAGGATAGTACATGAAGGAAATCTATATAAATAAGGATAGTACATGAAGGAAATCTATATAAATTTTTTTCTTTTTTTGTAGTTTTTGGAAGTTTTTGATTGACTTTGAAAGAAAATGGTGTATAATATAAATGTAAACGAATTCAGGAGGAGGGTCATATGCTCGCGACGGAACGCAAGGAAAAAATAATGAGCTTGCTCAAAGAGCAAAGAACAGCGACTTTAGAAGAACTTTCAACAATAACTCAAGCTTCTGTCTCGACTTTAAGGAGAGATCTCAATGAGCTTGAAGAAGAAAATGCCTTACGTCGTGTTCATGGAGGCGCAGAACTCCAACAAGATCTTTCAGAAGAGTTATCTATCTTTGAGAAATCTTCCAAAAACGTTCAAGAAAAAGAAAAAATCGCAACTATAGCTTTTGAAAAGATAAAAGAAGGCGACATTATTTACTTGGATGCTGGAACTACAGTTGCGCCACTTTGCCATTTGCTTAATCAGTCGGGCAAGCGTGTCACTATCGTGACTAATTCGATTAGCCATTTACCAAAATTAACCAGTGAAAACCTCATCGTTTATTTGCTTGGTGGTCGAGTGAAACGTCAAACTGATGCCATCATTGGCAGTTCGGCCATCGCTCAACTTAGTACTTACCGTTTTAATCTTGCATTTATCGGAGCTAATGCTTTTGATGAAGAGCTGGGGGCTATGACACCGGACAGTGAAGAAGCAGCGATTAAGTCACAGGCCATTCGTCAAAGCCGGACAAGCTATCTCCTCCTGGACAGTAGTAAAATCGGTCAAACAAGCTTTGTTAAGTTTGCAGAAAGTGACCAAATAAAACTTATAACGGAGAAATTATGATATACACAGTAACACTAAATCCAGCATTAGATTATTTCATGGATTTTGATCAGGCTAAACTTGGACAAGTCAACCGAGCGACAGAAACGCGTATGCTTCCTGGTGGTAAAGGAATTGTTGAAAGTCGCATGATGTCCCTTTTAAAGGTAGAAAATACGGCTCTTGGTTTTCTTGGTGGTTTCCCTGGGAAATTCATTCAAGATTATCTTGAAAATATCGGAAGTCAGTCCGATTTTACTCCAATTGCAGGAACAACACGCATTAATACAAAAATCAAAGTCAATGCGCAAGAGGAAACCTCCTTTGATGCTGCTGGACCAGACTTATCAGATGCTGAAATTCAGGCCTTCCTAAGTAAATTTGACGATCTACAAAGTGATGACATTGTCGTTTTTGCTGGTACTATCCCTAAAGCTTTAGGGGAAGACTTCTATGAAGTTTTGATTGAGAAAGTAAAAGCCAGAGGCGCACAGTTTGCTATTGATGTTGACGGACAAAAGTTGCTGAAAACATTGAAATATGAGCCACTCGTCATCAAACCTAATCGTGAAGAATTGGAAGAAATCTATTCTGTTAAGTTTAAATCCAAAGAAGATATTATCCCTTATGGTCAAAAACTTTTGGCAGAAGGAGCACAAAATGTCATGATTTCTATGGCAGGTGATGGTGCTTTACTCTTCACAGGTAAGGAAACTTATTTTGCCGCTCCAATCAAAGGAGAGTTGAAAAACTCTATCGGTGCAGGAGATTCAACAGTTGCAGGTTTCCTGGCCGAGTGGAGCCGCAGTCAGGATACTTTAGCTGCCTTTAAACAAGGTGTTGCCTGTGGTACAGCTAAGGTCTTCTCAGAAGATATGCCGAGTGAAAGCTTCTTAAAAGAATGCTTTGAAAAAGTAACAATCGAAAAAATAAACGAAGATTAGAAAAGAGGATGATTATGGAAATCAAAGATTTACTCAAAACAGAAGTCATGATTTTGGACCTTCAAGCAACGACTAAAGAAGCTGCTGTGGATGAAATGGTAAACAAGTTAGTCGCAGAAGGTTACGTCAGTGATTTTGATACATTTAAAGCTGGAATTATGGCTCGTGAAGCGCAAACTTCAACTGGTTTGGGCGATGGTATTGCCATGCCACACAGCAAGAATAAAGCTGTCAATGAAGCTGTTGTCCTATTTGCAAAATCAAATGCAGGTGTGGATTATGCAGCCCTAGACGGACAACCTGTCAATCTTTTCTTCATGATTGCAGCACCAGAAGGCGCAAATGACACACACTTGGAAGCTTTAGCACAACTTTCTAAGTTCCTCTTGCAAGCTGGATTTACAGACAAAGTAAAAGAAGCAAAATATCCGCGTCAAGTCTTAGAGCTTTTCTCTGAAGATACAGAAGAAATTGAGCAAGTCACTGATAGCGAGCATTATGTTTTAGCCGTAACAGCATGTACGACAGGTATTGCACATACTTATATGGCTGAAGAAGCACTTAAAAAACAAGCTGCTGAAATGGGCATCGCTATTAAAGTTGAAACAAATGGGGCGCGTGGGATTGACCACAAGCTGACTGCTGAAGATATTCAAAAAGCTGACGGTATCATCGTTGCAGCGGATAAGAAAGTGGAAATGAACCGTTTTGCAGGGAAACCGATGGTGCAAGTTCCTGTCGCTGCCGCTATTCGTCAACCCGAAGAACTCATTAATAAGGCAGTTTCTGGTAATGCACCAAAATTTGAAGCTGATGCCGCTGATGAGGCAAAAGAAGAAAGCTCTGGCGGTATTGGTAAAGCCTTCTACAAACACCTTATGGGTGGTGTATCTGCAATGTTACCATTCGTTGTTGGTGGTGGTATCTTGATTGCTCTTGCCTTCTTGATAGACCAATCAATGGGTGTTCCTAAAGATCAATTGGCCAACCTTGGTTCTTATCATCCGATTGCGGCTTACTTTAAAAATATCGGGGGCGCAGCCTTTGCTTTCATGCTTCCAGTCCTAGCTGGTTTTATCGCCAACTCAATTGCAGATAAACCTGGTTTAGTTGCAGGTTTCGTTGCGGGTTCAATGGCTGCCTCTGGTCTTGCCTTTGGCAAACTTGATCCGGCTACAATGATTCCATCAGGTTTCCTTGGCGCTTTAGTTGGTGGTTTCATTGCTGGTGGTGTCATTATCCTCTTGCGTAAGCTCTTGACTGTCTTGCCTAAATCGTTAGATGGGATTAAAGCAATCTTGATTTTCCCACTTTTAGGGACATTCATCACAGGATTGCTCATGCTTTTCATCAATATTCCGATGGCAGCAATCAATACAGGCCTTTCAAACTTCTTGAACAGCCTTAATGGAGCATCAGCTTTAGTTCTTGGTATTATCGTTGGTGGTATGATGGCAGTTGACCTTGGTGGACCAATTAACAAAGCTGCTTATATCTTCGGTACAGGAACATTGGCCGCAAGTGTTGCTACTGGTGGCTCAGTCGTTATGGCAGCAGTTATGGCTGGTGGTATGGTTCCACCTCTTGCAACTACAGTTGCCGTCCTCTTCTTCAAAAATAAATTTACAAAAGAAGAACGTCAATCAGGTTTAACAAATATTGTTATGGGACTTTCATTTATTACAGAAGGTTCCATCCCATTTGGTGCTGCTGACCCAGCACGTGCTATTCCTTCATTTGTTGTTGGTTCAGCCTTAGCAGGTGGACTCGTTGGTGCGGCAGGTCTTAAATTGATGGCACCACACGGGGGTATCTTCGTCTTAGCTCTAACAAATGGCCCACTTTTATACCTTCTCTTTGTTTTGATTGGTGCTCTTGTTTCTGGTTTGATGTTCGGTTATTTGAAAAAAGAAAAATAGTATTTTAAATAACAAAAAAGCTTGAATTTCAGCAACAAATCTGTTAGAATATTAAGGTCTAACAAACTTTGGTCTGGCAAACAGTCCAAGGCAGAAAGGAAATTTTGCAAAATGAAAAAAGACATCCATCCTAATTACCAACCTGTTGTGTTCTTGGATACAACTACTGGTTTTAAATTCTTGAGCGGTTCAACTAAAGGTTCGAAAGAAACTGTTGAATGGGAAGACGGAAACACTTATCCATTGATTCGTGTGGAAATCTCTTCTGACTCACATCCATTCTACACTGGCCGTCAAAAATTCCAAGCAGCGGACGGACGTATCGCTCGTTTCAACAAGAAATATGGAAAATAAAAAAGTGCTTCGGCGCTTTTTTATTATCGCTCTAATTTGCTATGGTAAATCAAGTCCAACTGTAAGCAAATTCTGAACATCTTTTAGTTCATTGGGCTATAAAAATTAAAAAAAATATCATATAATAGAAACAGATAGTATACACATATAAAATTAAAGGCATGCGTGAATATGCCTTCTTTTAAACTCACTATAAAGATAAAGGAAAAATAAAATATGAAATGGTCTATTTTAGAAGTATCAAAAAAGAAAATAATTAAATTCGAAGAAGCGCTTGATTTAACGCAAGAACTTAAGCAACGCTCAGAAGAAATCCTTGATGCAAAACCTGTAAATGTTCAAGGACAAATCGCCTATGACGATGGCATCTATTACTTGGATTATACACTTGAAGTGGATTTGACTTTACCATCATCACGGAGCTTGAAGCCAGTAGAGTATCTTATGTCAATCGCTGTGAATGAAGCCTTCACCACAGATGAGTTTCTTAAAAAGAATGAAGATTTACTGGACAGTGACATAATATTTACATTGGAAGCAGATTGGATTAGTCTATCAGAATCGGTAGCTGATAATATTCTTTTAGAAATTCCCTTGCAAATTTTAGCAGAAGATGAGAAAGCTGGAGCCACAAGTTTACCTTCTGGCAAGAACTGGTCTGTCTTGTCTGAAGCAGACTATCAGAAACAAAAAGAAGAAGAAGCAGATAAAGAAAATAAATCACCTTTTGCAGGATTGGCAGATTTCTTTTCCGAAGAAAAAAATTAAGAAAAATCTCATAAAACACTTGCAACAAAATTACAATTATATTATAATTTCATTATAGAGGAAATAAAATTAAAAAGAAAAGATATTAATGAGGCTAAACTATGAATTCATCTAAACGTATTTTGATTATCGAAGACGATAAAAACATTGCGAGATTTGTTTCACTTGAGCTTGAACACGAAGGATATCAAACTGCGGTTCAAGACAATGGTCGTAAAGGTCTTGAAGAAGCAATGTCAAAAGATTATGATTTGATTTTGCTCGACTTAATGCTCCCAGAGCTGGATGGCTTTGAAGTTGCACGACGCTTACGCCGTGAAAAAGATACACATATTATTATGATGACTGCACGTGATTCAACTATGGACCGTGTAGCAGGTCTTGATATTGGAGCGGATGACTATATTACAAAACCATTCGCAATTGAAGAATTGTTAGCGCGTGTCCGTTCACTCTTCCGTCGTGAAGACCATATCCACACGATTGAAAAATCAGACAATACTTCATTCCGTGATTTGGTAATTGATAAAACAAACCGCACTGTACATCGCGGAAAAAAAGTTATTGACCTTACACGTCGTGAATACGATTTGCTTTTGACCCTGATGCAAAATGTGGGTGATGTCGTAACACGCGAATACTTGGTTTCTGAAGTATGGGGTTACGAAGAAGGTACAGAAACAAACGTTGTTGACGTTTATATCCGCTATTTGCGTAACAAAATTGACGTGGAAGGCCGCGAAAGTTATATTCAAACGGTTCGTGGTATGGGATATGTCATGCGTGACCGCAAATAATATAGGGAATATATAAGAAGATTTCTAGTGGTTTTGCCACTAGATTTATTCCTTTTATGGCGATGTAAAGAAATAGAAAAATGCGACATGGTAAAATTTTTTGATTCGAAGAAGAAAAAAGCAGAAAATCTGCCCGAGCGTAAGCGAAGCATCATGCTACGTTGGGCCTTTGCAAATACGATTTTTTGTTTTATAACCTTCACTATTTTTACAGTATTAGTTTATCAACTGACCATAACAACCTTCATCAATTCTGAAAAAGAGGACATGATGAAAGCTCTGGACAATGTTGAGCAAAGTTTGTCCCAATCGGAAAGCAAACTGTCGGAGGACAATCTTGCGAATTATTTGGCTTATGCCAAAGACTACACAGCATCCAGTCAGGGAAAAGAAAATGAGCTAGAAACACTTGGAAGTATGATTGGTTCTAGGAAGTCTTTTTATGTCTTTGATGTCGGTGAAAATTTGATTTATTCGACCAATTCGTATGGTTTCCCGCTAAGGAAAGATGTGGGGGATTCTACTCATGCTGTACGTACATTTGGTGAATATTCTGGTTATTTGGTTGAACGACCCGTTCATTCTAAGAAAACAGGGAAACTGATTGGCTATGTGCAGGCTTTCTATGATATGAGTTATTATTACAGCGTGCGAACAAAGCTGCTGATTGCCTTGATTATCTTAGAAATTATTGCTCTCTTTATTGCTCAGTTTGTCGGTTATTTTATGGCAAGTCGCTATATCAAGCCTCTAGAGCGTTTGCACGATGCGATTACTACACGTGCCAATAATTTGAAGGCGGATTTCAAACCTGTAGTGATTCAAACAGGCGATGAAATTGAAGAACTGGCGACTGTTTATAACGATATGATGATTAAGCTTAACGATTACGTTGATCAGCAGAAACGTTTTGTTTCTGATGTCAGTCACGAGCTACGTACGCCACTTGCAGTTTTAGATGGTCATTTGAATCTCTTGAATCGATGGGGGAAAAATGATCCTGAAGTGCTTGAGGAGTCTTTACAGGCCAGTATAGAAGAAGTTAGCACGATGAGAACGATGTTAGAGGAGATGCTTGCATTGGCCCGTCTTGAAAGCATTGATTTTCAAGATGAAGATCTGATCTGTGATCCAACAGAAGTTTCTAATTTTCTTAAGAAAAACTTTCTCCTTATTCATCCTGATTTAAATTTAACTGTTGAGAATTACTTGACGCCGGGTAGTTTGGCTCATATTTATCCCAACCATTATGAACAAGGCTTAAAAATTTTGATTGATAATGCGATAAAATACTCGCCTAAAGATCGCCAAGAAGTGAAAATCCATCTAGAAGAAGATGACAAATACATTATTACGACAGTTGAGGATCGTGGCTATGGCATTAGTCAAGAAGATTTAAAACATGTCTTTGAGCGCTTTTTCCGTGCCGATAAAGCACGAAATCGAGATATAGGTGGAACAGGTCTTGGTCTGTCTATTATCCAACGCATAGTGGAAAACTATGACGGGGATGTCAGTGTGACTTCCATTGTAGGCGAAGGATCGAAATTTACTTTAAAAATTCCTAAGATTAAATAAATATAAAAAGCCTACTGAGTATCTAAAAGTACTTGCTAGACTTTTAATCTTAATCTTATTTCTTGAGTTTTTTGATAATTCGAGAAAATTGTTGACATTCGTTTAAAAAAAGGTTAAGATTTAAAATACAATATACAAATAAAATGATAGAGGTCGCAATGAATAGGATGTTTTACTGAGCTGGACAAGCGTTGAAGTAAAACGGAGGAGACATTGCCGAAACGAATTCACTCGTCCAAGTGAGTTTGTTGGGGCAGCAAGGGATACTTGCTGAACTGTCGCAGTTTTGCGGAGTGCTATTCGTTACTTACTGATAATATGAATCACGTACAACGTTTAGCAACCTCTCTGTGTAAAGGTTGCTTTTTATTTGGAAAAATGAAAGAGAGAGTATTATGAGAAGAAAAAACTTATTCTTACTTGTCGCGACGTTGTTTACGGTATTATTTATCGGTAGTTCAAAAGTGAGTGCAGAACAGTTCCGTGTCGGAATGGAAGCTGCATATGCCCCTTTTAACTGGACACAATATGATGATAGCAACGGTGCTGTCCCTATTGATGGTGTAGATGGTCAATGGGCTAATGGTTACGATGTACAAGTTGCAAAAAAACTTGCTGATAAGTTAAATAAAGAATTAGTAATCGTCAAATCAAGTTGGGATGGCTTGCTGCCAGCTCTAAAATCCGGAAAAATCGATGGCATTATTGCAGGAATGTCGCCAACTGCGGAACGTAGAGAACAAATCGCCTTTTCAGAACCGTATTACACATCTAACCTTGTAATGATGGTCAAAAGTGGCGGTCCCTTTGCTCAAGCATCGAGTTTAGCAGACTTCTCTGGTGCAAAAATCACTGCTCAGCTGGGAACTTTTCACTATAACATGATTGACCAGATTGAAAGTGTTAACAAGCAAACAGCAATGAAAGATTTTTCAAGCATGCGTGTGGCTTTACAAAGTGGAGCCATCGATGGTTATGTAGCTGAACGTCCCGAAGGAGTGACAGCAGAGAAAGCAAATCCAGACTTCAAAATGATTGAATTTGGCGAAGGAAAAGGTTTTGTCACAAACTCTGATGATACAACAGTCGCAGTAGGTTTACGTAAAAATGATCCCAACTTACCTGTAATTAATAGCTTTTTGACAGGTTTTACACCTCAAGACCAAAAAGAACTGATGGATGAAATGATTGCTGCTCAACCAGAAGCTAAAATACAAGGCGCTTGGTATGATCAAATTATCAGTATTGTAAGAGATAACGGCAAACAGTTTCTTAATGGTACAGGGATGACCTTATTCATCTCTTTGATTGGTACGATTATTGGTACGGTTTTAGGTCTTCTTATTGGCGTTTATCGTACTATTCCAGAAATTAGTAATAAATTTTTAGCCTTTTTACATAAAGTATTTGGCTGGCTTATTTCAGCTTATATTGAAATTTTCCGTGGTACACCAATGATTGTTCAAGCAATGGTGCTTTACTATGGAACAGCTCTAGCTTTTGGCTTGAGTTTGGATCGGACCTTAGCTGCGCTAATTATTGTGTCCATCAATACAGGTGCTTATATGTCGGAGATTGTACGTGGCGGTATTTTCTCTGTGGATCAAGGGCAATTTGAAGCCGCGCAAGCTATCGGAATGACGCATGGGCAAACTATGCGCAAGGTTGTTTTACCACAAGTCTTGCGAAATATTCTTCCAGCAACAGGAAATGAATTTGTCATTAATATCAAAGATACATCAGTCTTATCTGTAATTTCAGTAACTGAGCTCTTTTTCCAAGGGACAACAGTGGCGCAACAAAACTTTATGTATTTCCAAACCTTTGCTGTCATCTGTGCAATTTACTTTGTCTTAACATTTACAGTAACACGTATTCTACGCTTTGTAGAAAGAAAAATGGATGGACCAGACGCTTACGTCCCAATCCAAAATCAAATGCAAGTACAAGAACCGGGGGACGCTTAAATGACAGCAATCTTAGAAATCAATCATTTAAAAAAATCATTTGGCAGTAATGAAGTGTTAAAAGACATTCACTTAACGGTAAATCAAGGCGAAGTTATTTCGATTATTGGTTCATCTGGAAGTGGTAAATCGACATTACTTCGTTCAATCAATTTATTGGAGAAGCCATCTGGTGGGGAAATAATTTATAAAGGTGAAAATGTTTTAGCAAAAGGCTTCGATATTCCTAAATATCGCACGCATCTGGGCATGGTTTTCCAAAGCTTCAACTTGTTTAACAATATGAATGTTATCGAAAATGTTATGGCTGGGCAAGTTACAGTATTGAAAAAAAGCCAAGAAGAAGCTCGGACTATTGCGCTCGAGAATCTGGAAAAAGTGGGCATGGCAAGCTTTGCTAATGCCAAACCTGCACAACTCTCCGGCGGACAAAAACAACGTGTGGCGATTGCTCGTGCGATTTCTATGAATCCAGATGTGATATTATTTGACGAGCCGACTTCAGCGCTTGATCCTGAAATGGTAGGCGAAGTCTTACAGACAATGAAAGGACTGGCTGAAACAGGCTTAACAATGGTTATCGTTACACATGAAATGGAATTCGCGCGTGATGTAAGTGATCGTGTAATTTTCATGGATAAAGGGGTTATTGCTGAAGAAGGACGACCAGCGGAAATCTTCGGAGCTCCGAAAGAAGAGCGGACGCGAGCTTTCCTTTCACGCTTCTTGAAAGCTTAAATAAAAAGAGCAAGCTTATGCTCTTTTTTTCTTTGCAAAAGACCTCTTATTTTCACAGTAAAACTTTCAAATACAAACTCTATATTGAAAAAATAGGTAAATAGCGGTAAAATAGAGGGAAGTAGAAAGAATAGGAACAATGAAAAAAATCAAAACTTTTGAAGAAAAAAAAGTACTCATCCTCGGATTAGCAAAATCAGGAGAAGCTGCAGCCCGCTTGCTTCATACTCTAGGTGCACACGTAACTGTAAATGACGGAAAGGCTTTTGAAGAAAACCCTGCCGCGCAAGCCCTCTTGGAAGAAGGCATTGAAGTTATCTGTGGTAGCCATCCCCTTGAACTTTTAGACGAAGATTTTGATTTTATGGTAAAAAATCCAGGTATTCGTTATGATAACCCAATGATAAAGAAAGCATTGGAGAAAAAGATTCCAGTTGTTACGGAAGTTGAACTTGCTTATCTTGTTTCGGAAGCTCCAATTATTGGGATTACTGGAACCAATGGTAAGACAACAACAACAACGCTGATAGCAGATATTTTAAATGCGGATGGTCAGTCTGCAAAATTAGCAGGAAATATTGGTTTTCCCGCTTCTGAAGTAGCTGCCCATGCGAGTGCTCAAGATACTTTGGTAATGGAAC
Source organism: Lactococcus sp. bn62 (assembly GCF_029492705.2). Taxonomy (NCBI): domain Bacteria; kingdom Bacillati; phylum Bacillota; class Bacilli; order Lactobacillales; family Streptococcaceae; genus Lactococcus; species Lactococcus sp. bn62. Next base: position 600,299 of record NZ_CP120417.1, read on the forward strand.
TCTCAAGTTTTCAACTGATGGGAATTGTAGACTTCAAGCCTCAAATCGCTCTCATTACCAATATCTTTTCATCGCATTTAGATTACCATGGCTCTCAAGAAGCTTATGAAGCTGCCAAATGGCGGATTCAAGAAAACTTAACTTCCGAGCAATACCTCATTCTCAACTTTAATCAGGAAAAATGTCGTGCTCTAGCAGAGCACACAGCAGCTCAAGTTGTGCCATTTGCAACTGAAAATAAAGTTGATGGCGCTTATGCGCTGGAAGGTAAACTTTATTTCCGAGATGAATTCATCATGGATGCAGCTGACCTAGCTTTGCCTGGGGAACATAATTTAGAGAATGCTCTGGCAGCAATAGCTGTTGCCAAGCTTTCGGGTGCTAAAAATCATGCAATTATTGAAGTGCTGACAAGCTTTTCAGGTGTGAAACATCGCTTGCAGTATCTTGGTGAACTTGCAGGACGTAAAGTCTACAATGATAGCAAAGCCACAAATATACTGGCAACAGAAAAAGCTTTGTCAGGTTTTGAAAACAGTCGCTTATGGCTCTTAGCTGGCGGACTAGACCGTGGCAATGGTTTTGAAGACCTCGCGGATTCTGTAACAGGGATTAAAGGTATGGTTCTTTTTGGGGAGACTGCACCAAAGCTGCAAGAGCTTGCAGATCGCTTGCAGATTCCAACACTCCACAGTGAAAATGTCGCAACAGCTCTTAAAGCAATCTTTAATAAGACGGAAGAGGGGGACACTATTTTACTTAGTCCTGCTTGTGCCAGCTGGGATCAGTACAAGACCTTTGAAGAACGTGGGGATATGTTTATTAAAGCTTTCGAAGAATTGAAAGGTGAATGGAAATAGTATGAAAATTATTGTAACTGGAGGCGGAACGGGAGGTCATATCTATCCTGCGCTGGCCTTTATAAAGCATCTGAAAACTATAGAGCCAGACTCGGAGATCCTCTATGTAGGTACAGAACGCGGCTTGGAGAGTAAGATTGTGCCTGCCGCAGGCGTGCCCTTTAAAACTGTGGATGTACAAGGTTTTCGTCGTAGCCTTTCTTTAAATAACTTTAAGACAATCTACAAGTTCCTGAAATCTACATCAGATGCGAAGAAAATTGTTAAGGATTTTAAACCTGATGTGGTTATTGGAACAGGAGGCTATGTGGCTGGACCGGTACTTTACGCAGCAGCTAAGCTCAATGTGCCGACTATCGTTCATGAACAAAATTCAATTCCAGGAATTACAAATAAATTCTTGAGTAAATATGTGGACAAAGTTGCGGTCGCCTTTGAAGCAGCCAAGCCCTTCTTCCCAGAATCCAAAACAGTTTTTGCTGGTAATCCACGTGCTCAGGAAGTTGCAACTTTAAAAGCTACCGATATTCTGGAAACAGAATATCAACTTCAAAAAAGTAAGAAAACGGTAGTTATTTTTGGAGGGTCACGAGGCGCTCAAACAATTAATGAGGCGGTAAAAGCTGCTCTACCAAAGTTTGCAGAAGCGGATTACCAAATCGTCTATGCCTCAGGACAAATCTACTTTGATGAAGATCATGAAGAGTTTGAAAAATATGCTGATGCTGCAAATATAGCGATTCGTCCATATATTTCAAATATGCTCGAAGTTCTTGCGTCATCAGATTTAATATTATGTCGAGCAGGTGCGACAACGATTGCTGAAATTACTGCACTTGGTTTGCCAACGATTTTTGTACCTAGTCCAAATGTCACAGCAGACCACCAAACAAAGAATGCTCAAGCTCTTGTAGATATCGGTGCTGCTAAGATGATTAAAGATGTCGATCTTACAGCAGATATAATGCTTGCCAGCATTTCTGAAATCTTTTCTGACGAAGAGCTTTACCAAGCTATGTCTGTAGCCAGTGAAAAAGCAGGAGTACCTGATGCTAGCGATCGACTATATCAACTTGTGAAAGAAATTAAAAAATAATGAGTGAAGAAAACCTTACGCCTTGGCAAAAGAAACATCTTGAATATCAGCGCCGCAAAGCAGATGAAAATCAAGAGAAGTCTGAAGAACCCAAAAAACGGAAGTTTTTTAAGAAAAAAGAAGATAGTGAAGCAGATTCTCCTGAAGTTCAGGAAGAAATCGAGCAACAAGAATCTTTTGTAGAAGCAGAAGAGTCTGAGCAAGGATACTCAGATGATTTTGTTGAGGATTTTGAAGAACAAGAACCGGAACCTTCTTTTTTTGAAGGAAGTTTCGAAGTGTTCAAAAAGATGTGGCCCGTCTTATTCTTGGCAATCTTATTGTTTTTAACTTCGATTTACGCGGTGTCCCCGATAAGCAAAATTGGGACATTTACGGTTTCAGGTAATAAAAATGAGTCTTTTGAATCTATCGTACAGGCTTCACGTTTGAAGCCAACGGATAGGATTTATGGTGTGCTCAGAAATAAAAGAGCTATTGAGAACAGTATTGTTCAACAATTTCCACGTGTCAAATCTGTCAACTTGCACGTAAGTTTTCCTAATAATATCGAGGCTAAAGTCACGGAGTTCGAAAAAGTTGCTTATGTAGAACAAAAGGGTAAAACTTACCAAGTGTTAGAAAGTGGTCATATCCTCAAGAATCAAGAAATAGCTAAGGATAAACTTTCGAGCCTTCCGATACTAAAAAACTTTTCCGATGAAGAAGTCGAAAAGTTTATTACAGCCTATATGAAATTGAAGCCTGAAATACGTGGTTTGATTACGACGGTTACAAAAACACCGACTAAAGCAACCAAAGACTTTATCGCTTTAGATATGTCAGATGGTAATCAAGTACGTGTTTCTCTCAGTCAAATTACCGAGAAGGTTCCTTACTATCCAAGTATTGCGAAGCAACTTCAAGCGCCACAAGTGATTGATATGGAAGCAGGAATTTATGCAAAGCCAAAAGAAGATTATCTGGCTGATCTAAAAAATCCTGAAGGAAATAAGAAGAACTCAGAAAATACAACTGAAATTACCGCAACCCAATAATAAAACTGAAAGGATATCCCCTTTCAGTTTTATTATATTATCTTGCAGAAAAAGAAAAACGTTTGTTTCTTTTAAAGAGACAAACGTTTTTGGCTTTACGCATTCAATACTTTAGATAAGAAGTCTTGTAAACGTGGATGCTGAGGGTTTTCAAAGAGATCTTCTGGTTTACCATCTTCAAGGATAACACCAGCATCTGTAAACATGACACGGTTAGCAACTTTACGTGCAAAGCCCATCTCGTGTGTTACGATAAGCATTGTCATGCCATCGTCTGCGATACGACGCATCAGGTCAAGGACATCGCCAACCATCTCAGGGTCAAGTGCTGAAGTTGGCTCATCAAAGAGCATAACATCAGGGTCCATAGCCAAGGCACGGGCAATGGCTACACGTTGTTTTTGTCCACCTGAAAGCATCTCAGGCATTGTATCTTTTTTCTCTTCTAGTCCAACAGCTTCAAGCAAGCGCAGAGCTTTTTCTTTTGCTTCAGTTTTTGTAAGCTTTTTAAGCTCAACGGGCGCATACATAATATTTTCTAAAACAGTCATGTTAGGAAAGAGGTTGAAGTGTTGGAAAACCATTCCGACATGTTGGCGAACCAAGTTAATATCAGTGTTTTTATCTGTAAGGTTGTACCCATTGATAATAACATCGCCACTTGTTGCGTCTTCTAAACCATTTAGTGTACGAAGGAATGTTGATTTACCAGAACCTGAAGGACCAATAATACAAACAACATCTCCTTTGTTAAATTTTGCAGAGATTCCTTTGAGAACCTCGTTTTTACCATATGTTTTGTGAAGATCAGTAACTTCGATTTGTACAGACATATCTTTAATCTCCTTATTTCATTTTTTGTTCGATGCGACGTCCTGCCCACATTAAGAGAAGCAGCACAACCATGTAAATCAAACCAATCAAACCGTAGACACGGAAAGCTTGGAAGTTACGTGCAACGATAATTTGACCTGCTTGCAAGAGTTCAACCAATCCGATAACAGATACCAAGGTTGTATCTTTCAGTGTAATAATAAATTGGTTAATCAAGCTAGGAATGGTAATCTTAACAGCTTGTGGCAAGATTACTTTTCGCATTGTTTTCACATAAGGAATACCAAGGGAGCGGCTGGCCTCCATTTGGCCAGTTGGAACAGCAGCAATACCGCCTCGAACGATTTCAGCAATGTAGGCTGATTCGTTAAGAGTTAAGGCAATAACACCGGCTGTAAACTCATTCAAAGGACTTTGGTGACCTGTGAGGAGTTGCAACATATTTGGGATACCATAGAAAATGAAAATTGTTAATACCAAAAGAGGAATTGAACGGTTAAGATCGACATAAATACGTGAAATTGTACGGAGAGCTGGTGATGGACTTGCGGAGAAAAGGCCGAAGATTACACCGACAATCATTGCTAAAACAAAGGAAACTAAAGCCAATTGGATAGTGATCCAGAGACCTTTACCTAACTGTTTCCAGTTGTTTTTCAAGATACCAAGCATTGTGCTTTCTGTCTCTGATTCCGTTGAGGATTCAGTTTTTGAAGCTAAATATTTATCAATAATTTCTTGATATTGACCGCTGGCACGTAGTGAAGAAAGGCCATTGTTGAACATTTCGATAAGCTCAGGATTAGTTCCTTTTTTCACTGCGAACCCGTATTGACCAGTTGGGATACCTTCAAAAGGTGTTTTAAATTCTTGTCCTTGTTTAATGGCATATTTTACTACAGGCTCATCGTCCATAAAGGCTTGAATTGAACCATTGTTCAATGAAGAATACATTGAAGTAGCATCAGTAAATGTTTTTAAAGTATAGCCGTATTTGCTTTCGTTTTTCGTTAAATAGTCATAAGAAGCTGTCCCGTTTTTGGCACCAACTTGTTTTCCTTTTAGATCTTCCCATTTCTTGATGTCTTCATTTGACTTAGAAACAGCAAGTGTCAAATTCGAATCATAATAGGCATCACCAAAGTCAAAGACTTTTTTACGTGCATCAGTGATTGACATACCCGCCATCATAGCATCAGCATGTCCTGCTTGAACTGCATCTACTGCAGGTTGGAAACCAACGTGGTTCCATTTGATTTTGAAGCCTTGTTGCTTAGCAATAGCATTAAGCAAGTCTACATCAATACCTGTGAATTTTTTATCTGTGTTTTGGAATTCAAATGGGGCGAAGCTATTATCTGAGGCAATAGTGTAAACATCTTTTTTAGGAGTTGCTTTCTTACCACCAGTATATTTTTGAACGATTTTGTCATACTCGCCATTGGCTTTCATTTGAGTCAAAGCTTTGTTGAAACCATCGATGAGTTTAGAGTTCTCACCTTTCATTACAGCAAAACCGTAACCCCCAGGAAGTGAGAAGGAAGGAAGATTGATTGCCAAGTCTTGCCCTTGATTAATGGCATAAGAGATGACAGGAGCTTCATCCATCGCACCTACGATGTTTCCTGCAGCCAGTGAGGCAAACATGTGAACACCGTCAGAGTAAGTTTTGATTGTATAGCCGTATTTATCTTGGTTTTTTTGCAACCAGTCATATGAAGCTGTTCCTTTTTTAGCACCAACAGCTTTGCCTTTAAGTTCATCATAGCTCTTAAGTGTAGAAGACTTTGTTGTAGCTAAAGTAATGGCTGAAGTATAATATGGATCTGAAACATCAAAAACTTGTTTACGTTCGTCTGTAATCGTCATCCCAGCGATGACCGCATCAGCTTTTCCAGCCTTTAAGTTTTGAAGAGCGGCATCAAATCCGGGGAAAGACATCTCAAGCTTCCAATCATTGATTTTAGCGACTTCCTTCATGATATCGACATCGATACCTACCCAATTTTTATCTGAATCTTGGAATTCAAAAGGGGCATAAGCATTATCACTCGCGATACGTACGGTTTCCTGAGCGCTAACATTATGAGCAGTTGCAAAGGACATTCCAGTAATCGTGGCGAATATTAAAGATAATGTAAGGAATAATTTCTTCATTTCATTATTTCTCCTAAGTTTCATTAATTATATAAACAATTATATACTTGTCAGTATACCATAAAACAAGGCTGAAAAAAATAAATTGTGTCATAAAATGTGACATGGAAATCAGTCCGAATAAATAAAAATAATAATTTTGTCTAAAAAAATAGATGAATGAGAATTTGATAAAGGCAAGCTTTTAGTGTAAAATAAAAAATGCAGTAACAGCATAACAAAAGGAAAATATAAAAATATGTTTACAACACTTTCGATGTTTGGCTTCTTCAATGACTGGATTTCTGGTTTTTTGAATGCACCAGGCGCACACGTTTGGGTCTATGTTCTTTTAGGAGCTATCATCTTTATTGAAACAGGGCTGGTTATTTTTCCGTTCTTACCGGGGGATTCAATTCTCTTTTTTGTAGGATCGATGGCCGCCATGTATCCAGATAAATTATCAATGCCTCTTCTGATTTTGATTATGGGGAGTTTAGCTTTTCTGGCCAATCTTCTGAATTATGAAATTGGGCGTAAATTTGGAGATGTAATTCCAAAACATAAAACGCTATCTAAATTTTTAAAGCCAGAGTATATTGAAGAAGCAGAGCAGTTCTTTGCTAAATGGGGTTCGTGGGCTATCTTCCTCGGGCGCTTTATGCCAATCATTCGTACGGTTGTTCCTTTTACAGCAGGAACAAGCCGCATGCCGCATAAAAAATTCGTGCTTTATAATTTTTTAGGTGGTTTTGCTTGGGTTATCGTCGCTTTAGGTGCAGGTTTCCTCTTTGGACAAGTACCTTTCATCAAGAAAAACTTTGAACTCGTCATGCTAGCAATCGTTGCTGTATCCTTACTTCCAGCAGTGATTGGCGTTGCCAAACGGTATTTCGCAGGGCGCAAAGCCGTTTAAAATAAGTTATAATAGTATTAGGAAACTAATACTATTTTTTTATGTCAAAAAAAAGGAATACAGGTAAACGATGGAAATAAATGGATACACTCGGATGGCTGCTGTGTTAGCACATCCCATTAAGCACAGTCTTTCTCCTTTTATTCATAATCGCGCTTTTGAGCTGACCAATGAAAATGCTGTCTATTTGGCTTGGGATTTGGAAAATGAAAAAATTCTCGAACAGACAATTAACAATGTCAGAACATTGGACATGTATGGTTTGAATATTTCGATGCCTTACAAGCAAAAAGCGGTGGAATTTATTGATGAATTATCCGAAGAAGCACAGTTGATTGGAGCAGTCAACACGATTGTCAATCAGAAGGGGAAATTAATAGGTTACAATACGGATGGTCAAGGTTTCTTCAGGGCGTTAAATTTTAAACCGCGTCATAAAAAAATCACGCTAATTGGTGGTGGTGGTGCTGCGATTTCCATAATTGTTCAGGCTGCTTTGCTTGAAATGCACGAAGTCACGGTTTTTGCTAGACATTCAGCCTCCTATGCACGTTTAGAACAGCGTTTGGAAAAATTGTCACATCAGACAAAAATTACCATAAAACTTTACGACCTAGCTGATCATTCACGATTGCAAAAAGAAATTATGACATCAGACTTACTCGTTAATGCAACACCAGTAGGGATGTCTGGCGAAGCAATGCCGTTCCCTACTTCAATTCTTTTGCCCCCAGGAATTCTGGTGGTAGACACGATTTACAAGGTCCGTGAAACACCAATGATGAAATGGGCGAAAAACCAAGGTAGAACAACGATGAATGGAGTTGGTATGCTTATTCATCAAGCTGCCGCTTCTTTTGAATTATGGACAGGAAAAAAAATGCCTGTTGAGCAGATTAGACAGGAATTGGAGGAAAAAGATGAGGTTAAATGTTAATCTTCCAGAGCACCCTTATGATATCATTATTAAGAAGGGAAGCTTGTCACAAGTGGGACTATGGGTTGCACAACTTTGGCAACAACAAAAAGTTGTACTTGTCACCGATGACAATGTTGAACCTCTCTATGGAAGAGAGGCAGTTTCCCAGTTAAGAACTGAAGGATTTGAAGTTTTTACTTTTACTTTTCCAGCAGGTGAAGCAAGTAAAAACTTGTCTACTGTAGAGAAACTATGGGAATTTTGTGCCTTACATGGTTTGACACGCTCCGATGGAGTGATTGCTTTAGGTGGAGGCGTTGCTGGGGATTTAGCAGCTTTTGCCGCCAGTACATATATGAGGGGCATTCACTTTCTCCAAATACCAACAAGTTTAACGGCTCAGGTCGACAGTTCCATCGGTGGAAAAACAGGAATCAATAGTGATTATGCTAAAAATATGATTGGAACTTTTGCTCAACCAGATGGTGTTCTGATTGATCCTGAGGTATTGAAAACCTTAGAGAAACGTGATTTTCGTGAGGGAATTGGTGAAATCGTCAAGTGTGCCTTGATTGCCGATAAACAACTCTGGGTCCGCTTAAATGAGATACAGGATGATGATGAACTTTTGCAAGAAGCAGAGTATTTTATTCGGGCAGCCTGTGATGTGAAACGGAAACTTGTTGTGGAAGATGAGTTTGATCAGGGAACGCGACTTTATTTGAACTTTGGACACACAATTGGTCATGCTGTGGAAGCTTATGCTGGCTATGGGCAGGTCATGCATGGGGAGGCTGTAGCTATTGGAATGATCCAAATAAGTAAAGTAGCGGAAAGTAAGGGGCTGATGCCTAAAGGACTAACTGCTCAAATTAAAGTGGTACTCCAAAAGTTTCAACTTCCTCAAACTTATGAACCATGGGATGAGTCAGCTTTGTTTGAAATCCTAACCCATGATAAAAAAGCGCGAGGTAAGATGATTAAGACCGTACTTGTTCCCGAAATTGGACAGGCCAAAATTCATGAGATAAGCCTTCAAGAAATGAAGGAATATTTGAAATGAGATACTGGGCATTTCTTCGTGGAATAAATGTGGGTGGTAGCAAACTCAAAATGACAGACTAAAAAAAAGAGTTTGAAGCAGCTGGTTTTACAGATGTTTCACTGTTTTAGCTACAGGGAATGTCATTTTTAGCAGCGAAACCTTGCCTGATCTATCTTTTTTACCTGTGCATAGTTTTATAAAAACCGAACAAGAAATAAGAAAGCTTGTTAAAAATAAACCTTTTCTCAAATTGCTCAAAGCGAGTTTAATACTCTGAAAACAAGTAGGGAAGAAGGACTTGTCCAAGTGAATACTTTTTATTGGAAGGGGCTAAAGGACGCGACTCTATCAACAGCTTTTGGTAAAGTCTTAGGTAAAACAGTCTATAAAGACCTTTTTACAAGTCGCAATATCAATACAATGGAGAGAATAATTAAAAAATTATAATGTTTGTCTATCTTGGAATAGCACTTTTTGCGGGTTTTTTACTAGCAAACCAAAACCCGATTAATGCCGATCTTCGCAAAAATGTTAATTCGCCTTTTTGGGCATCAACAATTTCTCAAATTATTGGGGTTGTTTTCTTAGGTACAATCTCATTACTTTTGACCGGTGATTTGTTCCCCTCTACTGAATTTGTCCAGTCTCATCCTGCTTGGATATGGATTGGTGGATTACTCGGTCCAGTATATGTTACATCGAATGTCTTTCTTTTTCCACGACTAGGTGCTGTGCAGACTGTTATCTTGCCTATTTTGGGACAAATTTTAACTGGAGTTGTTATTGACAGCTTTGGTTGGTTTTACGCGGTCCAAATTCCGATGAGTCCTATTCGTATATTGGGGATTATTGTTACTATACTTGGACTTTTCATTGCCGTTGTTTTACCTAGCTTACGTGAAAAAGCAGGACAAGTTGAAGCCGAGCCCAATTTTATGCTTTGGCGCCTTTGGGCGATAATATCAGGTTCATTCACTGCGGTTCAACAGGCTATTAATGGACATTTGGGCACCTTATTGCATCGGCCGTTTCAAGCTTCATTTATGTCTTTCTTCATTGGACTGATTGCCATTGTCTGTGTGACTTTAGTGATTGAACGTCGCTTAATTACAAAAGTTGAATTAGGTAAGATAAAAAAATGGAATATATTGGGAGGTATCTGGGGAGCCTTCTTTGTTCTTGGCGCCGTTTTAGCAGTGCCAAAAATAGGGGCTGGCTTAAATATAATGATGGCATTACTTGGACAAATCATTGGTTCAATGTTGGTGCAACAGTTTGGTTGGTGGCGTTCAGATCGCTATCCGATACGTCTTATCCAAGTTGCAGGTGTTGCAGTAATGTTGGTAGGGATTATTTGTATAAAATTTTTGTGAGGAAATATGTTTAGAAAAGAATCATTTGAAGTCTTTGATATAGAAGGATTGGAAATGCGTATGCAGGGAGTGCGTGCTGAAATTCAACCGATTTTTATGGAAATAGGAGAGCAGCTAAAAGAAAGAATAAAGCAGTCGTTCCCTGAACAGGAGTTTTACCTGCATATTGCACAGCATCGTCGGCGGACAAGCAATGCACCTGAAAACACGTGGTCTGCTATTGGCACACAAAAACGTGGTTATAAAATGGAGCCGCATTTCCAATTAGGGATTTGGCAAGATTACGTGTTCATCTACCTTTCAATTATTGATCAGCCTAAAGGACAAGCAGATTACGCTCAGAAGTTGAGTTCGGATCTCTCATTACCCAAGGATTTTGTTCTATCTAAAGATCATACCAAGTCTGATTTTTATGGAAGTAGCCATCTTGAAGAATTTGTTACCCGATTAAAAAATGTAAAAAAATCAGAGTTAGAGATGGGTAGAGTTTGGAAAGCTGAGCGTTTTGATGGTCAACAAGATGATATGATATTACAGGAAATGCTCGAAACTATCGATGATTTACTACCAATTTACCAAAAAATAATGGAGGATTAAGATGCGCTTTTTTACAGCAGGTGAATCACATGGGCCACGTTTGACAGCAATCATTGAAGGTTTGCCAGCAGGACTCCCCCTTCAAGCTTCTGACATCAATGTTGAATTGAAACGCCGTCAAGGAGGATACGGACGAGGTGGTCGCATGAAGATAGAATCTGATCAGGTCGAAATCACCAGTGGTTTGCGTCATGGTAAAACTTTGGGAAGTCCACTTACTCTTAATGTAACCAATCGTGACTTCTCACATTGGACGGAAATTATGGCTGCGGAAGAAGTTGATGATGCCGTCAAGAGACAACGTAAATTGACAAAACCTCGACCAGGACATGCTGACTTGGTAGGGGGGATGAAGTATGAATTTGAGGATTTGCGAAATACACTTGAGCGCTCCTCTGCTCGTGAAACAACGATGAGAGTAGCTGTAGGAGCAGTTGCCAAGGCTTTGCTCAAACAGCTTGATATGGAGCTGGCTTATCATGTGGTTAATTTTGGAGGCAAAGATGTTGTTGCTCAACTTCCAGAACTCACTGTCAGGGAAATCAAAGCCAAAGCTGGTACAAATGATTTGTCTATTGTGGATATTTCAAGAGCTGAGGAAATTCGTTCATATATTGATAAAATAAAGAAAGCTGGAGATACGATAGGCGGAATTGTAGAGGTACGTGCTACAAATGTTCCGGCTGGTTTAGGATCTTACGTACATTTTGATCGTAAATTAGATGCAAAAATCGCAGCAGCTGTCGTTTCTATTAATGCCTTTAAGGGTGTGGAATTTGGTCTTGGTTTTGAGGCCGGGCGACGTCAAGGAAGTCAAGTTATGGATGAAATCCTTTGGGAAAAGCAAACAGGCTACAGCCGAAAAAGTAATAATCTTGGCGGTTTTGAAGGTGGCATGACTAATGGTGAGGACCTTATTATTCGCGGTGTCATGAAACCGATACCGACCCTATATAAGCCTCTCATGTCTGTCAATACTGAAACGCATGAACCTTATAAAGCGAGCGTTGAACGTTCTGATCCAACCGCTCTTCCAGCGGCTGGAGTAGTAATGGAAAATGTTGTTGCTACAGTCCTAGCCCAAGAAATCTGTGATAAGTTTTCAAGCGATAGTTTTAGAGAGCTACAAGAGGCTTTTCAAAACTATAAGGAACGCTTAAAAAACTTCTGATGAAATAAAAACTAGTCTCAAAAATAAGGCTAGTTTTTTTATTACAAAAGTGTAAGTTTGCAGAAAATATAATTTGTTAGAATAAAAGTGTAGGGTTAAGAAAAACAAAACCTAGTAGGAAAGAGGCAACAATATGAAAAAAGTATTATTTGGCTTACTTGCTCTAGCAGCAGTGATTGGTGGTCTAGGATATGGCTGGTACAAATCAAGCTACGGGGGTACAGAACGTTACGTAAAAATTACACAAGATGGTTCGGAAAAAGTTGGAAAAAGCGATTCAGGCGAACGCATGGTGTCTTATGAGTACAAGCTACCTTCTTATGATAAAAATGGCGAAGGAAAAGATATTTCCTTTACAGCTACACACAATTTACGTAAAGATGCTTATCTTAAAGTGACAGATAATAAAGCAAAAGGTGTAACAAACTGGGAAGAAGTTCAAAAAAATGACTTGCCAAGTAAAGCAAAAGATAAATTAAATTAATCAGTTAAAGGTGACAAGGGAGAAAAAATGCTATTAGAAGTTAAACATATCAAAAAAGTTTTCAAAACACGCTTTTCAAAAGAAGAAACAACGGCTCTTGCTGACATTGATTTTTCTGTCGAAGAAGGTGAATACATTGCTATTATGGGTGAGTCAGGTTCAGGTAAAACAACACTCTTGAATATCTTATCAACTTTGGAAAAACCCACAGCTGGTCAAGTTTTACTTTCAGGACGTGATATTACAGCCATTAAAGACAAGGATATCTCAGCATTCCGCCGTGAACATCTCGGTTTTGTCTTCCAAGATTTCAACCTCTTGGATACTTTATCAGTAAGGGATAATATTTATCTTCCCATGGTACTTTCTAAAGCACCAGTAAAGAAAATGAAAGCACGTCTGGAAAACTTAGCACCTAAGTTGAATATCGACACACTTTTAGAAAAGCAACCTTTTGAATTATCAGGGGGGCAAAAGCAACGTGTGGCTGTTGCGCGTGCTCTGATTTCTCAACCGGATCTTGTTTTGGCAGATGAGCCAACAGCAGCTCTGGACTATAAAAACTCAGAGAGTCTGCTTGAACTTTTCGAAAATATCAATGATGCTGGTCAAACAATCATCATGGTTACTCACTCAAGCTTAGCTGCAAGTCACGCAAAACGTGTCCTCTTCATTAAAGACGGAATGCTCTATCATCAACTTTATCGTGGCGATAAGTCATCAACAGAGTTTGCAAAAGAAATTACCTTGTCAATGACTTCATTCTTGGGAGCTTCAGCTGACTCAAGCGAAACGGAGGTAGCCGATAATGCTTAGTTTTAAACTGGCAGCACAAAATCTGAAAAAAGGGTTGAAATCATTTGCGCCTTTCATCGTAGCGAGTGTAACAATGTTTGTCTTGCTTTTTGTTACTGCTGCAATTGCACAATCTCCATCCCTTGAAAAAATGAAGGGTGGCGCAGCAGTTGGGCAAATGATGTCCTTTGCGATGTGGATTTTGGCTATCTTTGGTGGGATTATTCTCATTTATAGTTATCGTTTCCTACAGTTGCAACGCTCACGTGAATTTGGGCTTTATGACATTCTCGGACTAGGGAAAAAGAAAATCGCCCTTGTTTCTTTCTTTGAACTCGTAATGAGTTATATTGCGACTGTCATCATCGGTACAATTGTTGGGATTGCTTTTTCTAAGTTTCTTTTCCTGATTTTTATCAATATGATTGGTGAAAGTAACTTTAACTTAGCGATTACACCAGCTTCTATTCTAACAGTCGCAGCAATATTCTTGCTCTTCTTTGCTTTGCTTCTTATTATTGGAACATTTATCATTTGGAAATCTTCAAGTCTCGATTTGTTAAGAGAAGCATCTAAAGGTGAAAAAGAGCCTAAGTCAAACATTTTCATGGCCTTGATTGGTATTGTTTTACTGATAGTTGGCTATGGTTTAGCACTAAATGTTGATAATCCCGTTAAAGCACTCTCAACTTTCTTCCTTGCAGTTCTAGCAGTTATTTTGGGAACTTACTTTTTCTATATCAGTTTTACCGTTTGGTATTTGAAATGGCGTAAAAAACGTAATTCTTACTATAAACCGCAAAACTTTATTACGATCAGCTCAATGCTTTACCGAATGAAAGCAAATGCGGTTGGCTTGGCCAATATTACCATTCTCTTGTCGATGACTTTAGTAACTTTAGTAGTTACAATCGGTATCTTCTTAGGCTCAACCCAAACTGTTGAACGTGCTTTTCCAAAAGAAGGACAATACACTGTTTATTCACAAGAAAAAACAGGTAATCAGCTGGCCCAAGATTTACAAGAAAAAGCAGACCAAGCGGGTGTAAAAATATCAAATGTCACAACAGCTTTAAGTGCAGACTACTTAATGGGTAACGGTCAAAAAGAAGGAGAAAAAACACTAAACATTACTCCGACAGGGGACCAAAAAACAGCCATTCAATTTTCAATGACAACTTTACAAACGTTGAAAAATTTAGATGAAAATGTTGCTGATATTTCTGGTAACCAAATTAATATCCTGGATTACTTTGGTGCTTATCCAAAAATTAAGGAGTTTAATTGGTTTGGCACAAAATATGAAGTGAAAGACATCATGGCCACTCAGGATTTGACCAAGTATCCTATCATGATGAATATAACTACGCCAATGCTTCTTATCTTCCCAAATGATGCAGCATTACATCAAGCTCTTGAGGTTTATAATAAAGCAAACAATGATGGTGAACAAGCTTATCAAGTGAGTCCATCTGTGACAGTTAACTTTGATATTGCAGAAAAAGATCAAGAAAGATTAACAAATGCGTTAGGTAATAATGATGGAGATCATATGCTCAGCTTCCGTTCAGCTGAGATGAAAGAAGTTAGAACTGGAATCGGTGCCTTTGTCTTTATCGGTTTGGTTCTTGGCATTAGCTTCATTTTAGGTGCTGCCTTGATTATCTATTACAAACAGTTGTCAGAAGGTGTGCAAGACAAACGTTCATTCAAGATTCTACAAGAAGTAGGTTTATCAAAAGAGCAAGTGTCTAAGACCATCAAGTCACAAGTGAGCATGATTTTCTTATTGCCAATCGCAATGACGATTGTACATTTCAGCTTTGCTTACATTATGATTAGTAAACTTATTGGTATCTTTGGAATCATGGATAGCCAGTTAATTCTTTGGATTAGCTTAGGAACCATTGCTGCTTTAGCCTTTATTTATTGGTTAATCTATAAAGGAACAAGCCTTGTGTATTACAATATTGTGGAGAAAAAATAAATGGAAAAAATACCCTATTACTTACTGGTCCTTGGTGGCTCACTTACTGTTCTTACTTTCTGTGCCTGGTATGTTTGGGGCATCATTCAATTTGTTCAAAGAAAGATTAAGAACTGCAAGGATATCAAACTTTTACAGTCTTTAACGCTTAGTTTGCATATCCTTTCACTTCTCATTATTGTTGGTTTAGGCTATTATGGCTTTACAACATTTTTCTAAAAATCAGATGGAATCATCTGATTTTTTTTATATGTTATAATAGGAGAAAGAAAAAATTGATAGTGAAAAAAGAACAAGTGATAACAGATCCGCAAGTTCGGGAGGAAAAAATGCCCAAAATTTTTATTGTTGAAGACGATAAAACGATTGTTAAAATGTTGACTAATGCCTTGAAAAGTGACTTTCAGGTCTATTCTGTTTTAAATTTTCGGGCAGTCAAGCAGGAAATATTGGAAGCAGATCCGGACTTAGTCTTAATGGATATTGGTTTACCCTTTTATAACGGTTTTTACTGGACAACAGAATTACGCAAAGTCTCACAAATTCCGATTATTTTTATCTCGTCGATGAGTGATGATATGAACCAAGTCACAGCCATGAATCAAGGAGCTGATGATTTTGTTACAAAACCTTTCTCCTTGGATATCTTGCAGGCCAAAATAAAGGCATTACTTCGTCGTTCTTACAACTTTTCTGGCCCTGAGAAATTAGAATTTGCCGGCTTTATTTTATCTGACAACATGGTAAAATCAGGAGAAAGTCAGATTGACCTTACACCTTCCGAAAACAAAATCTTGAGTGTTCTTTTTAGAGCTAACGGAGCTGTTGTAAGCAAAGAAGCTATTCTTCAAGAACTTTGGCAAACAGATGAATTTATCGACAGTAATACTTTAAATGTAAAAATGACACGTTTACGTAAAAAACTAGCAGAAATTGGATTTGCACATTTGGTAACGAAACGAGGTGTAGGCTATGCCTTGGAGTAAAATAAAGCGGTTTTTGCAGACAAAAATTGCACAAATCGGCGTGTTTCTGGTGATGCTCTTTATCTTTGTGAGCAACTTTTTACTCTGGCATCTTCCGATTGAATCCCTTATCAATGCAACTATTCTTGCTTTGATTTTATTTGTGATTTACTTGGTTTCCTCATATTTTCGATGGGCGAATAGAGAAGCACTCTTATGTGACTTGAAACATGAGCTTTTGGATTTGGAAGAAAACCTGCGTGCAAAAGAAAAACACATTAAAGAAACAGAAGATATTATCAAAGTTTGGTCCCATCAAATGAAAATCCCTTTGGCCGCAATCGATTTAATGGCACAAACAGAAATTAATCCAATCGAATTAAAAAACCAAACTTTCGCTTTGGATAATTACTTAAAAATGTTATTGGAATACCAACGTATAGCCAATATTTCAACAGATTTTCATTTTGAGAAATTTTCTGTCGCTGCCCTTTTGCGAGAACTGCTCAAAAAATACAGCAGTTTTTTCATCCAGAAAAATTTATCCGTCACTATTTCAGGTGACTGGGAAATTACTACAGATCGCAAATGGTTTAGCTTGGCAATAGAGCAGTTACTCAATAATGCTATAAAATATACAAATGAAGGCAGTTTAACAATTAGTATCGAAGAAAATAAAATTATTTTAAGTGATACAGGAATAGGGATTTTACCCGAAGATTTGCCACGCATATTTGAGCATGGTTTCACAGGCTATAACGGTCGCAGCTATTATAAAGCATCGGGTTTAGGCTTGTACTTAACAAAACTCATTTTGGATCGACTTGACTTTTGTATTAAGATAAGCTCAGAGCTAGGCGAAGGAACAACCGTTGAGGTGAAAAAAAATGAACAATAAACAAGTAATACTTGCACAACATCAAAATTTTGAAACAGAACGTTTAATTTTTAGAAAAGTAGAACTTGCGGACAAAGAAGACCTTTTTGAATATGCAAGTGATCCAGAAGTTGTACGTTATGTTTCATTTCCCGCACATAAAGATTTAGCTATGACCGAAGAAAGTATTGTGGAGTATTTTATACCACATCGCTTATTTTGCTGGGCAATTGTGGATAAGCAGAGCGAAAAAATGATTGGAACCATTGATTTAAGGCTCGACGGAGATCAAGCTGTATTTGGTTGGGTGCTTAATCGTAACTTTTGGGGGAGAGGGCTAATGCCAGAGGCTGCCGCTTCCCTTAGAGATTTGGCTTTTAACCAGCTTGATGTAAAAATTATTGTAGCAGAACATGATGCAGAAAATCCAAAGTCAGGACGTGTAATGGAAAAGATTGGCATGCGAAAAACGGGTCAAGTCTATACATATATGGCAAAAGAGGGACGTTCTGTCCTGTGTGACTATTGGATCTTGACGAAAGAAGAATATTTAAAAACAAAAAACTAAAAAACCACTTGCGCGTAGTGGTTTTTTTGATATAAGGTCAAGAAAAACAATACAATATTACAGCTCTTGACTTGTGCTATAATAGAAGATAAATCGTAGAGAAGAAAGTTTGAAACGCAATGAAACTCGAAATAAAGGCAAAATCACTCACAGGCAAACTTACTGTTCCTGGGGATAAATCAATTTCTCACCGCTCCATAATGTTTGGGGCGATTTCACATGGTCAAACAAGGGTAAAGCATATTTTGCGAGCTGAGGATGTCACAGCTACAATGCAAGCTTTCCAAGACTTGGGTGTTAAAATTGAAGATAAAGAGGGGATAATCTATATTCAAGGTAAGGGCTTTGAAGGCTTACAGCCAGCGAATAAGCCCTTGGATATGGGAAATTCAGGAACATCGATGCGATTAATGTCAGGGATTCTCGCTGGTTTAGACTTTGAAACAAAATTAATTGGTGATGCTTCGCTCTCGCGTCGCCCAATGGATCGTATTGCTCACCCATTAAAATTAATGGGAGCAAAAATCTCTGGTCAAGGAGAAGCTTGTCTGCCACCTTTAGAAATTCAAGGGAGACAACTGCAGTCTATCAACTATCAACTGCCTGTAGCCTCTGCACAAGTAAAATCAGCTTTGATTTTTGCCGCACTACAAACAAAGAGTAATCAAATATCAGAAATTGTGGAAAAAGCGGTGACACGAAATCATACCGAAGAAATGCTTAAACAGTTTGGTGGAGAACTTACAGTATCGGGAAAGCATATCCGAATAAGAGGTGGACAAAAGTTAGAAGGCCAAGAAATTACAGTGCCTGGAGATATTTCCTCAGCAGCTTTTTGGATTGTTGCTGCTTTAATTATTCCAGGAAGCAATATTGAACTGCAAAATGTTGGTATCAATGCCACACGAACAGGAATAATTGATATTGTTACTGCTATGGGAGGAAAAGTTGAAATCACCAACCAAACTGCGATAGCTGCTACACTCAAAATTCGTTATAGCACATTGACTGCAACCCAGATATCGGGCGATTTGATACCAAGGTTGATTGATGAGCTGCCGATTATTGCTCTTTTAGCTACACAAGCTGAGGGTGAAACGGTTATTGCAGATGCGGAAGAGCTTCGTGTCAAAGAAACGGATCGTATCTCGGTTGTATCGGACATCTTAAAAGCGATGGGAGCTGATGTTACACCTACAGCGGATGGGATGAAGATTAGAGGGAAGACAAACCTTCATGCGCCTCATAAAGACATCAATACGCACGGTGATCATCGTATTGGTATGATGACAGCAATTGCGGCGCTTCTTGTCCAAGAAGGAGAAGTTGTTTTAGAAGGAAGTCAAGCCATTAAAACAAGTTATCCAACTTTCTTTGACGATCTGAAAGGTTTACTTGGGCCAAGCAAGGAGGAACGAGAATGGCAGTAGTGTTGATTGGGTTTATGGGCGCGGGGAAATCAACGATTGCAAGGGCTCTAAATAAGGAAAACTTTATTGACCTTGATCAAGCCATTGAACAAGAGATTGGAATGCCCATTATACAATTTTTTCAGGAATATGGCGAAGCTAAATTTCGACAAATTGAAAGAGAAACACTTGAGGCAGCGGTGCTCTCAGGATTTAGTGTTGCCACAGGTGGCGGCATTGTTCAACTTGTAGAAAATCGGGACTGTCTGAAAAAGCTGAAAAATGTCGTTTATCTCAAGGCAGATTTTGAAACGCTCTATGAACGTATTCTTACTGATCAAAAGAATAAAAGACCGTTGGCTACACAACCCGTACAAGACGTAGAACAATTGTTTATGCAGCGTGAAAAATTCTACGAAGAAGTAGCGGATATTATTATTGAAACCAAGGACAAAAAACCAGAAGAAATAATTAAAGAAATTCAGGAATTAAAATGAAAATCTATTTTGTAAGACACGGTAAAACGCAATGGAACCTCGAAAAAAGGCTCCAAGGTCAAAAAGGGGACTCGCCTCTTTTGCCGGAATCCTATAAGGCGATAGCCCGAGTAAATGAAAGACTGGGACAAATTGTCCAATTTGATAAAGTGATTTCTAGCCCGCAGCCACGTGCTGTGACAACCGCAAAATTGTTAACTGCTTTGCCAGTAAATACAGATATTCGCCTTTCCGAATGGAATTTTGGTCAGCTGGAAGGCCAGTTGGTCGCAAATGCACTCTTGAAGTATCCAGATGAAATGTTTGCTTCTCGGAATGAATTGCAAAATTTTGATGGGCGCCATTTTGGAGCGGAAACAGTAGCTAATGTTTTAGCACGTTTTGATAGTTTAGCAAATGACCTCAAAAAGCAAGAGGCTGAAAATATATTATTGGTCGGTCATGGTGCTTCAGGGACAGCGGGAATGCGACATTTAGCGGGCTTTCCGCTACAAGAGTTACGTACAGCTGGTGGCTTAGCCAATAATAGTGTAACTGTTTTAGAAACGAAAGGTCAACGTTTTGAGCTGTTGCACTGGAATAAAGTGTTATGACAGAAAAAATATATTTTACCGGAACAATTGAAGCGATTTTCTTTAGTAATCCTAGTAATTTTTATAAAGTACTTTTAGTAGAAGTGGATGATACCAATAGTGATTATGAAGATTACGAAATTGTTGTAACCGGAACAATTGGGGAGTTGATCGAAGGGGACAGTTATACCTTCTATGGTAAACTTACGACACATCCAAAATATGGGGAGCAGCTTCAAGTTGAAACTTATGAAAAAGCTGTACCGACCAGTGCTGCAGGACTAATTAAATACTTTTCTTCTGATAAATTTCCTGGGATTGGTAAAAAGACGGCAGAAAGAATCGTGGCTCTTTTTCCTGATGATACAGTTGACAGTATCTTAAGTAAGCCGGAAGAATTAGACGATATCCTTCCTTTAGCAAAGAAAAATTCCTTTATTAAAAGACTTCGTGACAATCATGGTGTGGAAAAGATTTTATCAAAGCTTGCAGAATATGGTATCCCCAGTAAGCTCCAATTTCAAATTCATGAGCTTTACAAAGATCAAACCTTGGATATTATCGCCAAGAATCCTTACCAGTTGGTTGAAGATATCAAAGGAATTGGCTTTAAAACAGCGGACCAAATTGCTCAAGAATTGGGAATTGCAGCAGATAGTAGTGACCGCTTTAGAGCGGGATTGATGCATGTGGTTAAAACACACCCTTTAATTACGGGCGATACTTATATTGAAGCGCGTGATCTTTTGCAACAAACGATCCAAGTTTTGGAAGAAGCACGCCAGATAGAAGTTAGCCCAGAGACTGTGGCTGAAGAAATCAACCATCTGCTTGAAGACGGTAAAATGCAACAAGAAGAAACTAAAATATTTGAAAATTCCCTTTATTTTGCTGAGCAAGGCATTAGTGAATACCTCAAAAAACTTATTGGACGTAGTACTCAGACCTTCTCAGATGAAAAAATCTTGAAAAATATTGAGCAAGTGGAAACTAAGCTCGGTATTCGCTACGATAAACTGCAGAAAGAAGCTATTTTTCAAGCTTTAAATAGTCAGTTCTTCATTTTAACCGGTGGACCAGGAACAGGTAAAACAACGATTATCAATGGTTTTATCGAAACTTATGCACAGCTTCATGACATTGATTTAGATCCTGGGCATTATCATGATGATGTTTTCCCTATTCTCCTGGCAGCACCAACAGGAAGAGCAAGTCGCCGAATGAATGAACTTACTGGCTTACCAGCAGCAACGCTTCATCGCCATTTAGGTTTAAACACTGATGAAGCAATGGATATGGAAAGTAATGATCTTGCGGGTTCACTTTTAATTGTAGATGAATTTTCAATGGTAGATACCTGGTTAGCAAATAAACTTTTACAAGCCATTCCTCCTTCCATGAAAGTACTCTTTGTAGGCGATGCAGATCAGCTGCCGTCAGTTGGTCCTGGGCAAGTCTTTGCAGACTTGCTGAAGCTTCCAGAGATTCCTTCAGTTCGCTTGGATAAAATCTTCCGTCAAGGAGCTGAATCGACGATTATTGACCTTGCTCATGAGATTAAGGAAGGCCGTTTGCCACAAGATTTTACTAGCCGTCATCCCGATCGTTCTTATTTTGAAGCTGGAACAGGACAAGTTGCTCATCTTGTGAAACAAGTGGCGACTGCGTGGAAAAAAAGAGGAAATAATCCTTTTGAATTGCAGATTTTAGCACCGATGTATAAAGGTGTAGCTGGTATAAACACCTTAAATGGTTTGTTGCAAGAATTGTTTAACCCTCTTGATGAGCGACAAGAGTTTAATTATCAGGATATTCATTTTCGAGAGGATGATAAAGTTCTCCATTTAGTCAATGATGCAGAAAACAATGTTTTTAATGGCGATTTAGGGAGGATTGTTGAGCTTATTCCAGCAAAACATACAGAAAGCAAGCAAGACGAAATCGTGATGGATTTTGATGGTCAAGAAGTGAGCTATCCTCGCGCAGAGTGGTATAAAATTACCTTAGCTTACGCAATGTCTATTCATAAGTCGCAAGGGAGTGAGTTTTCAACAGTTGTTGTTCCAATGGTTTCGTCCTATTCAAGGATGCTGGAACGTAATCTCTTGTATACAGCAATTACGCGAGCCAAACAAAGTCTAATTCTTATTGGAGAACAAAAAGCCTTTGCCCAAGCTGTTCAAAAAGAAAGTGCCAATCGAAAAACTTTCTTAAAGGAGCGATTTACTGGCAAAGCAGAGCCTGTAGAAGAAATAAAGCAAACTTTGGATGATGACAAGAGTGAAACAACTGTGAAAGTTAGTCAATCTCAAACAGAGGAAATTTCGCTTTTTCCTGAAGAAAATTTTACTTCTGCATCATATTCGACTGAACCTTTTTTAACAGCGGATTTGGTTAATTCTGGTGATTTTGATCCATTGATTGGGCTTACGGAAGCTGATTTTGCAATTTTTAAATAAAAAAAGACGGTTTAAAACCAGTCTTTTTTTATTTGTATTTTTGGCCTCAAAAAGTTAAATCATCAAAATCAGTGAGTTCATCTTGGAGCTTTTGTGTTAGTACTGTATAAGCTACAGCATATTTTTTAGGGTAAGCATCGCTGACGGATAGTTCATTTGCTTTCTCTAAAGCAGAGAACAAACCTTCAGTCATATTGACATTATTTAGTATGCACAAGGCCAAATCATGCACGCGTTGTTCTTTTGAAAGACTCATAATATTAAGCCCCTTTCCATAAAGTTGAGTAAAAAATTACGAACGATAAGCTTATCAATATTATAACATGGTAGCGGTTAAGAAAAGTTAAAATTGCTCTGATTTTTAAGGATTTAATAGCTTTCCCTTGTGATATTGAAGTCATTAATTTTTGAACAAGGAAAAAAATAGTACAAAGTGGTACATTCATCATTTTTTTTACTTCTGAAAATTTTAGAAAGTATAAATATGAAGTAGAATTTATACCTTCTTTTAGTCTACAATGATAAAATAACATTATAAATTTTATATAGTACGCTTTATAATTTCACATTTCTGCCAACTTGGGGTTAAAAAAGGTGTTAAACCTCTTGAATGTCTTAAAAAATAAAAAAAGAAGCATCTAACCAATGGTTAGATGCTTCTCATGAACTATTGTTATGTTAATAGTTCAAATTGGAAGGTGACGTTTAAAGTATTTGCGCGTTTTCCATTTGAAACGTGCAGTTTCTACGCCTTCAGTCATTGCGACATAATCGTCTGCTAAGGTAACAACCCAGCTTTCTTTATAACGTGGCGGTGCTATTGTAGCCCCCCACATATGTTTGACGATGCAGTCGTACTCAAGATCAGAAAGGGTAGTAATTTTTGCTGCATTACGGGCAGCGATACGAGGATGAACATAGGCATGACTTTTGTTAAATTTAGTGTCGCGCCAATCGTAGTAGAAAAGGTCATGTAAGAGACCTGCACGGGCAGCAGATTTTGCATTCCAGCCCATCTTTTTACAAACTAAATAGCTCACATAACTTACCTTGATTGAATGAATCAAACGTGTTGAAGTATAGTGATGTGTGATTTCATCAAGCTGTTTCAGTTCCGGCATTTCAAGAAAGTGACCAACATAACTCATAAACTCGGCATCTGTCAACCATGGATTTTCATCTAATTTCATATTCATATTATAGCACCATTCTCTAAAATGTAAATAGCGATATGCAATTTGACACAAGAAAAAAGAAAAATATTTCAATTTTCTTTTGACAAACAGTTGCTAAAAAG
This sequence comes from Lactococcus sp. bn62, assembly GCF_029492705.2. Taxonomy (NCBI): domain Bacteria; kingdom Bacillati; phylum Bacillota; class Bacilli; order Lactobacillales; family Streptococcaceae; genus Lactococcus; species Lactococcus sp. bn62. Next base: position 624,193 of record NZ_CP120417.1, read on the forward strand.
CTAAAAATCCTGTATAATTTATAGGTATTACAAAAATTTGGAGGAAATAATGGCTAATATCAAATCTGCAATCAAACGCGCTGAATTGAACGTTGTTGCTAACGAACGCAACTCACAACAAAAATCTGCAATGCGTACTGCAATCAAAAAATTTGAAACTGCACCAAGCGAAGACACATTCAAAGCTGCAAGCTCTGCAATCGACAAAGCTGCATCAAAAGGTCTTATCCACGCTAACAAAGCTTCACGTGACAAATCACGTTTGGCAGCTAAATTGGGCTAATTCTTAATTGCAAAAAAATATTCCTGTCTGCTGATAGGATTTTTTTTTACTCTAAAAATGGGAGAACTTTGGATGAAGCTGATGATAGAAATAAAACATGTAAGATAAATGTTATAATAATGTTATTAACAACGTTGAATTTATAGGTGACCTAGGCAGGGAGTTGCCAGCGACAAAGAAAGGAGAGGAAAGTGGAAAAAAAGAAATAATTTTCTGCTTATTTCCGATACCAAACAATGACAGATTCTATAAAAGTAGATTTTAAAAAAACTGAAAAAGAGTTTTATTTTCCTAAAAAAATTGAAGTAATTACTGTACCTGAGATGTTTTATTTGACTGTTTCTGGTCACGGTGCACCAGCTGGTACAGCTTTCCAAGAAGCGATTGCTTCACTTTATCCTATAGCATATGCTATTTCAATGTCCTACAAAAGAGAAGATGTGGTGATTCCACAGTTTTACCGTTTTGTTGTGCCGCCCTTGGAGGGTTTGTGGACAAGCCGGACGGCTCCAAAGGCTAATGAGCCTCTACGTAAAGAAGAACTGATTTGGAAAGTTATGATTCGGATGCCAGAATTTGTAACTGAAGAAATTGTTGAGTGGGCGAAAAAAGACACAGCTTCAAAGAAAAAACAAGATTTTTCTCAAGTAAAATATGAAAAGATTACAGACGGACTTTGTATTCAAGCCATGCATAAGGGGAGTTTTGACGATGAAGCTGAAACTTTTACTTTGATGGAGGAATTTGCCGCTGCAGAGGGCTATGAACTTATCCACAAAGAATTCCATCATCGTGAGATTTATCTTAGCGATTTCCGGAAAACTGCCCCAGAAAAGTTAAAAACCGTATTGCGCCAATATGCACAAATTAAAACGAAGGAGAAGGAAGGACAATGAAAAAAACGGATTGGAGTGAACCTTTAAGAGAACGATTGCCTCAGGAATACTTTTCAACCCTTGTTGATTTTATCAATGACGTTTATTCACAAGGCAATGTTTACCCGCCTGAGGATAAGATATTTCGAGCGATTGAATTGACTGCTTTAGCTGATGTCAAAGTTGTACTAGTTGGACAGGATCCTTATCCACAGCCGGGTAAAGCTCAGGGACTAAGTTTTTCCTATCCAGCTTCCTTCGTGGTGAATCGACCAGACTCTATTGTCAATATTCGGAAAGAACTTAAAAGCGAGGGCTTTGATAAAGAGGATTCAGATTTAACACATTGGGCTGAGCAAGGGGTTTTATTGCTCAATGCTGTACTTACCGTCCCTGAGATGAAGTCTAATGCTCATAAAGGAAAAATTTGGGAACCTTTGACAGATGAGATAATAAAAATTGCTTCGGATGATGATCGTCCAAAAGTCTTTCTCTTATGGGGTGGTGATGCACGTAAGAAAGCGAAGCTGATTGATTCTTCTAAGCATTTAATACTTGAATCTGCACATCCTTCACCTCTTTCTGCTTCTCGTGGCTTCTTTGGCTCACAGCCATTTTCGAAAGCTAATACCTTTTTAGAAAAAACAGGACAAAAAGGGATAGATTGGTCAAAATAAGAAAATTATGAAGAAAGAACGCCAAACTAGGACTCAAGTCTGATGACAGCCTTGTAAATTTTTGGTAAAATAGTCTTAAAGGTATATTAGAAAAGGAGATACTATGGAAAATCCATTTATAAATAATAATAGAAGTCAAGTATCGCTGAATCAATTTTTTGCTCGCATTTATGGGATTGTCGGAATTGGAGTTGCTGTTTCAGCACTCACATCTTTTTTAACAATAAATATTTTCTGGGATGCAGCTCAGAACTTGGTGAATCGTGCCGGTTTTGCAATGCTTATCATTTGGTTCTTACCACTGATTCTCATCTTCCCAATGCAAAATGCAGCCATGAAAAATAAACCCACGGCTTTGCCTATGTTTATTGGTTTCTCAGTCTTGATGGGCTTCATGATGAGCTTCACAATTGCAGCTTATACAGCTTCTGATGTCACTTTAGCCTTTGTATCAACTGCTGGAATGTTCTTTGGTCTTTCAGTCTATGGACGTACAACTAAACGTGATTTGTCAGGTATGGGGCGTGCCATGATGGGTATGCTGATTGGTTTAATCATCGCAGGGGTTATTAACATCTTCTTAAGAAGTCCAATGGTTGTCTTTGTATCTTCAATCATCAGTGTCCTCGTTTTCAGTGGGCTGATTGCTTGGGACAATCAAAAGATTGAGCATGTTTACCGCCAAAATAACGGTAATGTAAGTAACGGCTGGGCGATTAGCATGGCGTTATCACTCTATCTTGACTTTATCAACCTTTTCCTCTCACTCTTGAGAATCTTTGGATTTATGGGAAACAGTCGTGATTAATAAAAAACTTCATCAATTGATGAAGTTTTTTTATTTTTTGGGGGTTAGATAAGCAACTACTTCAAAAAGAGTTCTTCTAATTTATGGGCAACCCCGTCCTCATCATTTGTCCACGGAAGAATTTCAGTGGCATGTGGTGTGAGGCGAGTGGAGGCATTTTTCATAGCATAGGCTTCCTCAGCAAATTTAAACATTTCGATGTCGTTATGCTCGTCACCAAATGCTATAAGGTTTTCTTTTGGAATTTCGAGAACACGGAGAAGATGCTTGAGACCAGAAGCTTTGCTGACACCTTTGAGGACAATTTCTAAAACGCCATTAGGACCGCCCCAGCCACTTACACTGATTTTTCCGTTATAATGATCTTGGATTTGCTTGGCCAGACGAAATTTATCTTTTACTCGTGTAGAAAGGAGTACTGCATGCGGATTGTCATCGAGACGATCTGCGCGCAAACGATTGTAGGGATGGAACTGTTCGACACCAAAAAGTTTAGGGGTTACGTTCCTGAAGTTATTAAGGAAAAATTTACGGCGATATTCAACCGCAAAAAATTCTAAATCAAAGTTTTGTTGATGGCGTAAAAAGTCAAAGACGAATGAACGATCAATATAATGACCTTTGGTGTACTCCCAATTACGATTGTCTGGCTTGGAAATCAAAGCACCATTGAAGTTGATCATCGGACTTTTAAGTTCGAGTTCGCGATAAATATCAACAGCCATACGGAAAGGACGACCCGTGGAGATGCAGATGATGTGGCCTTGCTCCTCAATACGTTTAAAAATATATTTTGTATAGCGACTGATTGTACGCCCGTCGCTATGAAGCGTTGTGCCGTCAAGATCAATGGCAATCAATTTTCTATCTTTGTTTTCCATACTTAATCCTTTAAAATATTTCTTATTTTTTATTATACCAGAAAAGCACTAAAGCTGCTTTTGGTCTAGGTTGCTTTTTAAGAAATAAGACGTGGAGTGTTCATTAATTAAGTAATCTACAAGACACTATGAAAAATAAAATTTATGTTTTTGACAACAATTATTAAAATGGACGAACTTTTATAAATATTTATAAGTCTCTAGTTCGGTATTTACGAACATATACGGACTTGTTTTTTTAAATGACTCGAAATTCCTTGTTTCAAACTTAAAATTTATTTATACTGAACATGTATCATTTTATGACGTGTGTCACGAAAAACGAATGTGGCATGCAACTTTTTATTAAAAGGAGAATTTATTCGTGAACAAGTTCTTTAAACTTGAAGAAAACGGCACTACTGTGGGCCGTGAAATTATGGCAGGTATTACTACCTTCTTTGCTATGAGCTACATCTTGTTTGTCAATCCTGATGTTTTAGGATCAACAGGGATGCCCGTTCAGGCAGTTTTCTTAGCTACTATCTTAGCTTCAATTGTGGGTTCGGTAGCTATTGGTTTAATCGCCAATGTTCCTTATGCCCTTGCACCAGGTATGGGAATTAACGCCTTCTTTGCTTATACTGTTGTTCTTTCATTAGGCTACACTTGGCAAGAAGCTTTAGCAATGGTCTTCATTTGTGGTATTGTCAATATTATTATTACATTTACTTCAATTCGTAAAGCAATTGTTTTAGGAATTCCTGAGAGCTTACAACACGCTATTGGTGGTGGTATCGGTATTTTCATCGCTTATATTGGTATTAAAAACGCTGGTATTCTTGAATTTATTGCATCACCAGGTACTTATACGGATAACCACGGCACTATCACTGCAGATTCAACAATTGTTCCTGGCTTAGTTAAATTTGATGATCCTGGTGTTCTTGTTGCTTTAGTTGGTATTTTAGTAACAATGTTCTTTGTTCTCCGTAAATGGAAAGCAGGGATTCTCTTGTCAATCGCAGTAACGACTGTACTTGCACTTTTAACAGGTGTTACAAAAGTTGATATGTCTACACTTTTTGCAGACAACAATCTCGGGACAGCAATCAACGAGATGGGAACAACTTTTGGTGCTGCTTTTGGTCCTAAAGGTTTTGGTAGTTTATTTTCTGATTCATCTCGAATTATTGAAGTTTTGATGACAATTTTGGCCTTCTCGTTAACCTCAATCTTTGATCCGATTGGTACGTTCATTGGTACAGGTCGTAGCACAGGAATCTTTACAGATCAAGATTTTGTGGATATGGCAAATAGCAAAGGTTTCTCATCTAAAATGGACAAAGCACTCTTTGCTGACATGATTGCTACACCAATCGGTGCGATTTTCGGAACTTCAAATACAACTGTTTATGTAGAATCAGCAGCTGGTATTGGAGCAGGCGGACGTACAGGCTTGACTTCGATTGTCGTTGCTGTGATGTTTGCGATCTCAAGTCTTTTCTTACCATTACTTGCCATTGTTCCAACGCAAGCAACGGCTCCAATTTTGATTATTGTAGGTATGATGATGTTGTCATCATTCAAGGAAATCAACTGGTCTGAATTGAGTGAAGCTATTCCAGCCTTCTTTGCTTCAGTATTTATGGGTCTTGGCTACTCCATCTCATATGGTATTGCTGCTGGCTTTATCACTTATATCTTCTCAAAACTCTTTACAGGTAAGATTAAAGAAGTAAAACCAATTATTTGGGTTGTCGCAATTGCATTTGCCTTAAATTTTGCAGTACTTGCTATTCTCTAAAAATAACTCTATAATTTGTACACTATCATGAGAGAAATCCGCTTTTATCAGCGGATTTTTATGTTAAAATAAAGACATGGAGACACCACTTATTATTGCATTTTCGGTGATTAGTTTTTTAGCTTTAATCCCGACCGTCATTTTTTACACAAAGTCGCATCGTTTGAAGGATATGAGAACTTTACGTTTAGGACGACTTACTATTGGTTTTTTAGCCAGTCTTTTTGTACTGTTTAACGGTATTATGGGGATTCTTTTTTCGGCTAATTATAATTCACATTCCAATATCATTTTAGCCATAATTATTATTGAGCTTGCCCTCTTTTTGATTCCTACTTTTATGATTAGTTTTGTCGTACCTGTGGGGATTGTGGTTTTAACGATTAAAATGTGGCGGCGTGAATCACATAGTTTAGCGAATTTGATTTTGCCGGCCATTATGTTTGTCTTTTTTCTAGTCGATTGGCTCTATATTCGAGTTTCTACTTTATCTGAAGGTTGGCTTTGGCTACAGCTCTTGAGCTACGTTTATCCTGTGTTGGCCTTTTATCTTGTCTGGCAATTCACGGTTTTCTTTTTTGCTAGCTGGACATATGGACGTCGTTTCCGTAAAAAGTCTTCAAAATATCACGTGGTTCTAGGCTCTGGACTGATTAATGGCCAGTTTGTTAGCCCCCTTTTAGCTAACCGTATCCGTGCAGGAATAAAGGCTGCAAATGATAAAACTATAATGGTTTTCTCTGGGGGACAAGGTAGTGATGAACAACTTGCGGAAGCACTAGCGATGCAAAAATACGCTGTCGAAGAACTGGGCTTTCCCAAAGAACGAACCTTGGTTGAAGATCAATCAAAAACAACTTTTGAAAATTTAAAATTTTCATCTCAGTTGATTGAAAAAATTGAACAGAAAGCCGATGAAGAATTTCTCTTTTTCTCTTCGGACTATCACGTTTTCCGAGCGGCTCTCTTTGCTGCTCAACAAGGATTAAATGCGCAAGGAGGGATTGGAGGAAAAACACCTTTGTACTTCCGTCTTCCAGCATTTATTCGTGAGTTTATCGCAGTGATGAACAGTCAAAGACGTAAACATATTTTTTGGGTTGGCTTAATCACAGGTGTATTCATAGCATTTGCTCTTTTTATTCTTTTTATGGATCACTTTGTACTTAACCGTTAAGATATAAAGACTCGGATTTTCCGAGTTTTTTTGTTTGCCTTGTGACTTTTAGAGCTATTCTTCGTACTATTTGATATGTTAATAGCTTTGGATAAAGACGGAAAAACAATTAATCTCCTTGACAATTCTTCAATTAGTGGCCCTTTTTATTGCCCAGCCTGTAAGTCGCCCCTTCGTTTAAAAAAAGGGAAGATAAAAATTCCTCACTTTGCTCACATATCCGTAAAAAATTGTGACTCTTGGAGCGAAAATGAATCTGCACAACACTTGGGCTTAAAAATCAGTTTGTATCAATGGTTTAAGAAAAAAGAGAAAGTTGAGTTGGAAAAGTATGTGCCAGAAATTAAGCAAACGGCTGATTTGTTAGTAAATGATAAACTTGCTATTGAAATACAGTGTTCGCCGCTTTCTTTGCAACGTTTAGAAGAGAGAACGGTAAGTTACAAAGAAAAAGGATATTATGTCCTTTGGCTTCAAGGAAGGGACTTATGGCTTAAGAATAACCTATCATCTTTGCAGAAAAATTTGCTCTATTATTCAGCAGTGAGAGGTTTTTATTTTTGGGAATTAGACTGGAACAGAAAAAAACTACGGTTGAAATCATTGGTTTATCAAGATTTGAAAGGACGACCGATTTATCTTACTGAAGAGTTTGACTTCTTTCAAGAGAATCTCTTAGAGCTCTTACGCCAACCCTTTCGAGAAGGAGAAGATCTTAGTTTAGATGCTCCAAAACAGGAAGAGTTACAGTTGTTTGTTCAGAAACAACTGTATTATCAAGTGCCAAAATGGCTTAAAATGCAAGAAAAATATTATGAACAAGGAAAAAATTTGCTAGACCTCAATTGGAATAAGAGCTACTGGAGTCCTCCAGGCTTAAACTTATTGACCTTTGACTTTTCCGATGATACGCCAGAAAGCTTTTTTCAAGTAGATACTCCCTTGGAAAAATATTATCACAGCTTCTATGAAAGTTTTCAGTTACAAGAACACGAAAAACTGCATACACCAAGCTTCTATGCTATAATTAAAGATAAAAATAAAGTGAAAAACGGAGAATGGAATGGCAAAAAAACGTGATGAAATAGCTGAAAACTTAACTTGGGATTTGTCAACTGTGTTTGAAAACGATGCCGCCTGGGAACTAGAACTTAAAAGAGTTTCGGAAAGATTAGGGACGGTAAAGCACTACGAAGGACATCTTCTAGATAGCGCTCAAAGCTTATTAGAAATCACGGAAATTGAGCTGGAAATCTCGCGTGCTGTGGAGAAGGTTTATGTCTATGCCTCAATGAAACATGACCAAGATACGCAAGTGAGTCGTTACCAAGAATACGAAGCCAAAGCCACAAATTTATATGCCAAGCTTGGAGAAACCTTTGCTTTTTACGAGCCGGAATTCTTAGCTTTAACGCCAGAACGTTATGCAAGCTTTAGAAGAGAAGAACCCAAACTGGAGCAATATTCTCATATGTTTGACCGCCTTTTTGCTAAAAAGGAGCATATCTTAAGTCCAAAAGAGGAAAAACTCTTAGCCAGTGCTAGTGAGATTTTTGGTGCAGCCGCCGAAACTTTCGAAATTTTTGACAATGCTGATATTGAGCTTCCGATGATTAAAGATGAAAAAGGGCAGGAAGTACAGCTGACACACGGTAATTATATCTCGCTCATGGAAAGTAAGGAACGTCAGGTGCGAAAGGCAGCTTATCAAGCCCTTTATAGCAACTATGAACAGTATCAGCACACTTATGCTAAAACGCTACAAACAAATGTAAAAGTCCATAATTTTAAGGCGAAGATGCGTGGCTACCATTCAGCCCGTCAAGCAGCTTTATCAAGTAATTTTATTCCGGAAGAAGTTTACGATAAGCTTTTGGAGTCGGTTAATAAATATTTGCATCTTTTACATCGTTATATTAAATTGCGTGAGCAAATTTTAGGGTTAGAGAACGATTTAAAGATGTATGATGTCTATACACCCTTATCGGACTTGGATTATAAGTTTAACTACTCCGAGGCAGTGGAGAAAGCGGAAGAAGTTCTTCAAATTTTTGGACCTGAATATGCGAACCATGTTAAAAAAGCCTTTGAAGAGCGGTGGATTGATGTAGCTGAAAATAGCGGTAAACGTTCGGGTGCTTATTCAGGGGGATGCTATGATACAAATGCTTTTATGCTGTTAAACTGGCAAGAAACTTTGGATGATTTGTTCACCTTAGTACATGAAATGGGCCACAGTATGCATTCCACATTTACACGAGAAAATCAACCTTATGTTTATGGGGACTATCCAATCTTTCTTGCAGAAATTGCTTCAACAACCAATGAGAATATCTTGACTGAAAGTTTACTTGCGGAGTCGACAGATGAAAAAGTGCGATTTGCTATTTTATACCACTGGCTTGATGGTTTCCGTGGCACTGTTTTCCGTCAAAGCCAATTTGCTGAATTTGAACATGAGATTCATAAAGCTGATCAAGAAGGAAAAGTTCTGACTAGCGAATTCATGAACCAGCTTTATGCGGGGCTGAATGAAAAATACTACGGTTTAGCTGCTCAGGAAAATCCTGAAATTCAATATGAGTGGGCTCGCATTCCGCACTTCTATTATAATTTTTATGTCTTCCAATACGCAACAGGCTTTGCCGCAGCAACTTATCTTGCTGAGGCTATCGTTAATGGTGGCCCAGATGCGCGTGAAAAATACCTCGCTTATCTCAAAGCAGGATCAAGTGATTATCCACTGGCTGTGATTGCTCAAGCAGGTGTGGATATGGAAGAAACAACATATTTAGAATCAGCATTTGCTGTTTTTGAAAAACGTTTAATTGAGCTAGAAAAATTAGTCGAAAAAGGAGCCCATTTATAATGGTTTTAACATACAAGAGAACAAGTAATCCGATGATGAATCGTCCCGTAGTCAAGGAGGAAATTGTTGACTTCATGCGCGAGCGTCAAACGCAAATTACTGGTCCACTAAAGAATGTTGAGACCTTTGCTCATGAGAACAATATCCCGATTATACCTCATGAAACAGTAGTGTATTTCCAAATGCTTTTGGATTTAATGAAGCCCCAAAGAGTTTTGGAGATAGGAACTGCTATTGGTTTTTCTGCACTTATGATGGCAGAAGCAGCACCAGATGCTGAAATAATTACTATCGATCGTAACCCAGAAATGATTGCCTTGGCTAAGGAAAATCTAGCTACCTATGATTCAAGAAAACAGATCACTCTCTTAGAAGGTGATGCTGCCGATCTTTTGGCAGATTTGCAAGGGGAATTTGATTTTATCTTCATGGATTCAGCGAAATCAAAATATGTAGAATTTCTGCCTCGTGCCATGGAGTTGCTTTCGGAAAATGGTGTGATTATCATGGATGATATTTTCCAAGGCGGAGAAATACTTATTCCAATTATGGAAATTAAACGGACGCAGCGTGCACTTGAACGTGGGCTTCGTCGTCTCTTTGATGAAGTTTTAGACAACCCTAAATACCGCGCAAGTATGGTTCCTTTAGGAGATGGAATATTAATGATTAAGAAAGTTTGACATTGTAAATCAGTTTAGGTTTATTTAATGTTTTGTGTTATAATATTGTTACAAGAAACAAATGTATCAAGGGAATATACCCAACAAGGAGAAAACTTTGAAATTTAAAAAATTGAACATCTTACTCGCAACAGCTGTTGCGGCTTTAGGACTTGTCACACTTTCAGCTTGTGGAAATAATAACTCTACTGGAGCTAATATTATCACAATGAAGGGTGACACAATCAATGTAGAAGATTTCTACAGTGAAGCTAAAACTTTTCCAAATATGCCTGCCACATCTCTTTTACAAAATTTGACAATGTCGAAAATGTTTGAAAAAGATTTTGGCGATAAGGTTTCAGATAAAGATGTTCAAGCGAAGTTTGACGATACTAAAAAACAAATGGGCGAACAGTTTGCTGCAGCTTTGCAACAACAAGGATTTACTGAAAAAAGTTATAAATCTTACGTTCGTCTTCAACTCTTGCAAGAATATGCCATTGAGAAAAAAATCTCAGACACACAATTTACAGATGCTAACTTGAAGGCAGCTTGGGCAGATTTCCATCCAGAAGTTGAAGCGATTGTTGTTCCAGAAACAACTAAAGATGCAGCAACTAAGGCAGTAAAATCTGCGAAATCAGATGCAGCTAAGTTTGAGAAAGACAATGCAAGCAACAAGCAAAAATTTGATTCAACAAGTACTACAATTCCAAAAGAAGTTCAAACTGCAGCCTTCAAATTGAAAAATGGTGAAGTTTCTGATGTTATCGAATCAGCAAATGCCTCAACTGGTGCAACAAGCTACTATGTTGTGAAAATGATTAAAACTTCAGATAAAGGTTCAGATATGAACAAGTATAAAGATAAACTTAAAGATGTAATCAAGGCAGAAAAAATGGCAGATACAACTTATGTTGCTGGTGTGATTGGTGAATACCTTAAAGCACATAATGTCACTGTGAAAGAAGAAGCCTTCTCAACAATCTTCTCACAATTTACATCAAGTTCATCATCAAAATAAATGAATGAAATGACTTTACAGAGAGTCGACATGTGGTGAAAGTCGATAAGTCAACGTGCTGAAAACCTCAAGGTTTTCAAATAGCAGGGAAACTGCTTTACCAAGCAAAAAGAGACGATGGATTCATCGTGAATGAGGGTGGTACCGCGTGAGTGACGCCCCTCGTTTACGATGAATTTTTTGTTTTTATATTGTGTTTTTATTCACAAATCGAAAGTAAATGAAAATTATTTTATTAGGAGAATAGCTATGAAAAAAATGACTTCAACAGAAGTACGTCAAATGTTCCTTGATTTCTTCAAATCAAAAGGGCATTCTATTGAACCTTCACAATCTTTAGTACCAGTGAACGACCCAACTTTACTCTGGATCAACTCTGGTGTTGCGACATTGAAACAATATTTTGACGGTTCAGTTGTGCCAGAAAATCCACGTATTACAAATGCGCAAAAATCGATTCGTACAAATGATATTGAGAACGTAGGTAAAACAGCGCGTCACCATACAATGTTTGAAATGCTGGGGAATTTCTCAATTGGTGATTATTTCCGTGAAGAAGCTCTAGCTTATGCTTGGGAGATGCTTACAAGTAGTGAATATTTTGATTTTCCAGCAGAAAAACTTTACATTACTTACTACCCTGATGATAAAGATACATTTAACCGTTGGGTGGAGCTCGGTGTTGATGCAAGTCATTTAGTTCCAATCGAAGACAACTTCTGGGAAATTGGTGCAGGACCTTCAGGACCAGATACAGAAATTTTCTTTGATCGTGGTGAAGCTTACGATCCTGAAAACATTGGTTTGAAACTCTTGGCTGAAGATATCGAGAACGACCGTTACATCGAGATCTACAATATCGTTTTGTCACAATTTAATGCTGATCCAGCTATTCCACGTAGCGAATATAAAGAGTTGCCACAGAAAAATATTGATACGGGAATGGGACTTGAACGTATGGTTTGTATCATCCAAGGTGGTAAAACAAACTTTGATACGGATCTTTTCCTCCCTATCATTCGTGAAATTGAACGTATTTCTGGTAAAACTTACGATCCAGATAGCGACAACATGAGTTTTAAAGTTATTGCGGATCATATCCGTGCACTTAGCTTTGCTATCGGTGACGGTGCTTTGCCAGGAAATGAAGGACGTGGCTATGTTCTTCGCCGTCTTCTTCGTCGTGCTGTTATGCACGGTAAAAAATTAGGCATTGAAGGTAAATTCTTGGCTCAATTTGTTCCCGTTGTTGGTAAAATCATGGAGTCATACTACCCAGAAGTTCTTGAAAAACAAGATTTTATCATGCAAATTATTGACCGTGAAGAAGAAGCTTTTGGCCGTACAATTGATGGTGGAAGCAAACTCTTAGATGAATTGCTTGCCAAACTTAAAGAAGAAGGCAAGACAATGCTTGAAGGGCAAGATATCTTCCGCCTTTACGATACTTATGGTTTCCCAGTAGAGTTAACTGAAGAATTAGCTGAAGATGCTGGTTTCAAGATTGACCATGAAGGTTTTAAAGCAGCGATGAAAGAGCAACAAGATCGTGCACGTGCTGCTGTCGTTAAAGGTGGTTCAATGGGCGCACAAAACGAAACACTTCAATCTATTAAAGAAGAATCTGAATTCCTTTATGATGTTGAAAAATATGATGGCAAACTTCTTGTGGCAGTTAAAGATGATGAAAAAGTGGATACTGTAAGCGGTGAAGCGCAACTTATTTTCGATAAAACACCATTCTACGCAGAAATGGGTGGACAAGTTTCTGACCACGGTGTGATTAAAAATGCTGCAGGCAAAGTTGTTGCAGAAGTTAAAGATGTTCAACATGCACCAAATGGTCAAAATCTCCATATGGTTGACATTCTCTCTACTCTTGTAGTCGGTGAAACTTACACACTTGAAATTGATGCAGAACGCCGTCATGGTATCATTAAAAATCACACAGCAACTCACTTGCTCCATGCAGCATTGCACAATATTGTAGGTGAACATGCACTTCAAGCAGGATCACTTAACGAAGTAGAGTTCCTTCGCTTTGACTTTACACACTTTGCTCCTGTAAGCAAGGAAGAATTGGCTGATATCGAACGTCAAGTTAACGAAGTGATTTGGCAATCATTAGCTGTGGAAACGGTAGAAACTGATATTGAAACTGCTAAAGAAATGGGCGCAATGGCTCTCTTTGGCGAAAAATATGGTAAAAATGTTCGTGTCGTTAAAATTGGTGATTACTCTGTCGAACTTTGTGGTGGTACACATACAGCAACAACAAGTGAAATTGGTCTCTTCAAGATTATCAAAGAAGAAGGTATCGGATCAGGCGTTCGCCGTATTGTTGCCGTAACAGGCCAAAAAGCTTATGAAGTATTTAAAGATGCTGAAAATACGCTCAATGAAGTCGCAGCAGTTGTGAAAGCACCACAAGCTGCTCAAGTCGTGTCAAAAGTAACAGCTATGCAAGAAGAACTTAAAGCGGCTCAAAAAGAAAATGACGCATTAGCAGGTAAATTAGCTGCAAGTCAATCTGATGAAGTCTTTAAAAATGTTCTCAAAGCAGCAGGTACAAGTTATATTGCTAGTGAAGTTGCAGTACCAGATGTAAATGGTCTACGTAATCTTGCAGACATCTGGAAACAAAAAGAGTTGTCCGATGTTCTTGTCCTTGTTGCGAAGATTGGTGAAAAAGTGAGCCTGTTAGTGGCAAGTAAAACAGCTGATGTTAAAGCTGGAAACTTGATTAAAGAGCTTGCACCTTACATTGACGGCCGTGGAGGGGGTAAACCTGATATGGCTATGGCTGGTGGATCGAAAGCCGCTGGAATTCCAGAACTTATCGAAAATGTAGGTTCCAAACTTTCTTAATAATAAAATAAAAAAACTTTTAGTAGCTGATTAAGTCTAACTGGAAGTTTTTTTATATAGAGGTACATCTCAATATTACTATTTCGAAGAAATAAAAAAATGTAATGTGAAAAAGTGATCTGTATAGGAACTTTTTGATAAATTTAGTTTCCATTTTTCATTATCATCATGTTCTATTACATGAATGAGATGTTTTAAACATCCCGTCTAAATGCCTGATTATAAGGAGAAACGAGCTGTATTTATAGTTGATAGTTTTTATTTGCTCCTGTATTTTGTAATAAAAAATGTGCTATACTGGATGCAAGAGTAAGGAATACGGTAGAGGGAGAGAAAAAGATGCTTGAAGATAATAAGCTTAATGCGCTCAATGATTTGGAAAGTAAAATTTTTGAGGAAGTTGTTAAAGCACCAGAAATTATCATGAACATGACCATTCGTGAATTTGCTTCGACTGTCCATGCTTCGCCTACGACAATTGTACGTATGACACATAAGTTAGGTTTTTCAGGCTGGAATGAACTCAAGACTTATTTGCAAAAACAAAAACACCAAATTTCGCTGAAAACAGAAGATCCAAAGTATGATAATCTTCTTGCCTTCGAGCTCTTTACTAAACGTTTATTGAGTCCTGAATATACTGCCCTTATTGATGAGGCTGCAAAGCTCCTAGAAGAAACCGAGTATACGGTTTTTATGGGTGTTGGAACTTCAGGTGCCTTAGCGGATTATGGCACAAAATATTTTAATAATGCCGGATTACCTGCTTTTGAAGTCATTGATCCTTATCAACCACTAATGACAAATAATGCCAAAACAATGACAGTTGTAGCACTCTCTATTTCTGGGAAGACCAACTTTATTATTGCTCAGATTGTTGCCTATAAAAGAGATGGCGTTAAGGTTATTGCAATCACTAATGAAGTAAATAACACAATGGCTAATATGGCCGATATTTCTATCCCCTATAATGTGGCACATGAGGGTTCAAAGGTACACGCATTGGGGAATTTAACGACACAACTTCCTGTGATGGCTATTTTAGAACAATTAGCGCATAAGACACAGGAAATACGCCAAAATAAGAAAAATAAACTGATTGATGACACATTTAAAAGCAACTTTGTTTAAAGTTGCTTTTTATTTGTTTAATAAATCAGTTGCTTGAATAATAAAGCGGCCAGAACAGCGCCAACAAGAGGTGCAATTGCCGGAATCCAAGCATATGCCCAATCAGAAGTCCCCTTATGTTTAAGTGGTAAGAGTATATGCACAAGACGAGGACCTAAATCTCGTGCAGGATTAACGGCAAAGCCTGTTGTTGAACCTAAAGATAAGCCTAAAGACATGATAATAACGGCGATAAAACCAGTACTTACTCCTGAAGGAAGTTCGCTTTGTCCCACAGCTAATACAGCCAGAACAAGAAGTGCTGTCCCCTATCATTTTTATATCCTTAAAATTTTCTAGAAAGTTCAAAAGGCATCGGCTATGCTCGATGAGAAAGATGCCTTTTTATAACAGTGAGATTGATTCGATAAAGGTAAAGATTCCTTCATCATAAGTAAAATGAAGGCAAGCCAAGTTACCGAGTGGCACAGGAGGTTGACTCTCAAAGTTAAAAACCTTCTCCTGAGTAAAAAAATGCATTGCTGCACCGTGAGAAAGGGCGAAAACCTTATCGTGCTTGTTTAAACATTCTGATAAACTTTGGTACATCCGCTCAGAGACCTGATGACTGCTTTCACCACCAAAATTTTTGAAGTATGTCGTTTTATCTATAGGTTCCAAGTAATCACTATGCCCCTCATAGGCTCCAAAATTCATTTCTTTAAGACCTTTCAGGCGGCTATATTCTTGATTGGGAAATAACAATTCTAGAGTGTCAGAAGCCCGCTCTTGTGTGGAAGAGTAGAAGGCATCAAAGCAAAGTCGTTTTGCTCGAAGTCGTTCTCCTGCCTTAAGCGTATCATCGATTCCTTTTGGTGTCAGTGGCGAATCACTCCAACCTTGCGTGCGCCCTTGCATATTAAATAGAGTTTGAGCGTGGCGCATTAAATACAATTCTTTCATTAAGAGCTCTCCAGTTTTTTATTTGTGCATTTATTATACCTTTTTCAAAAAATGGAAACAAACGCTCTCAGGTACTCTTTCGTATTATTAAGGAATTGGTTGGAACAGCGTGATATGTATATTTAAGAGAAGTTAACAAAATAATATGGGTTGTTTTTTAGCCTTTTGTTTCGAGAAATAGGAACAGACTTTCCATATTTCCGACAGATTGCTCTGATAATTTTTGCTATAATGAAAATATTGATAACGCATACATTCCGATGATGTATCTACAATAATCTAAATTATACAAAGGAGCATATAATGCCATTATCTAAAGATTTTCTCTGGGGCGGTGCAACAGCTGCCAACCAATATGAAGGCGGCTGGGATCAAGGTGGTCGCGGACTTGCCAATGTGGATTTGGCCCCACATGGCTCACGCCGTGAAGCTATTATTTTAGGACTTGAAAAGCATTTGCAGCCAGAAGAAGGACTTTTCTATCCTGGACATGAAGCTATTGATTTTTACAATCACTGGCAAGAAGATATTGCCTTGTTTGCTCAAATGGGATTTAAAACTTTCCGTATGTCTATTGCTTGGTCGCGGATTTTCCCAAAAGGTGATGAAACTCAACCTAACGAAGAAGGCTTAATGTTTTATGAAAAGGTCTTTAAAGAGCTACGTAAGTATGATATCGAGCCTTTAGTGACCATTACGCATTTTGACATTCCAATGCACTTGGTAACAGAATATGGGGGCTGGCGTAATCGTAAGTTGGTTGGTTTTTATGAAAACTTAGTCACTGTCCTCTTTACACGCTACAAAGGTCTGGTCAAATATTGGCTTACCTTTAATGAAATCAATGTGCTCTTGCACGCTCCGTTTATGGGTGCAGGTGTTTATATTGAAGAAGGAGAGAATCGTGACCAAGTCCTCTTTACTGCAGCACACCATGAACTTGTTGCCTCAGCCTTGGCGACAAAAATTGGCCACCAAATAGATCCGGAAAATAAGATTGGCTGTATGGTAGCTGCTGGAGATTACTATCCTTGGGATTCAAAACCAGAAAATGTTCGTGAAGCGCTCGATAAAAACCGTGAGAATCTTTTCTTGATTGATGTACAAGCACGTGGCAAATATCCAAATTATTTCTTGAAACAGCTGGAACGTGAGGGCCTTACTTTGCCTATTCTTGAAGGTGATGAGGAACTTCTTGCTCAGAATACTGTTGATTTTGTATCCTTCTCTTACTATTCAAGCCGCGTTGCGAAAGTTCAGGAAGAAGGGGATGAAGAAACATCAGGTAATATCTTCGCCTCAGTTAAAAACCCTTATCTCAAAGCATCTGAATGGGGCTGGCAGATTGATCCTGTGGGGCTACGCACAACCATGAATACACTTTACGATCGCTACCAAAAACCACTTTTCATTGTTGAAAATGGTTTAGGAGCTATAGATAAACCAGATGAAACAGGTTATGTAGCAGATGATTATCGTATCGCTTATATGGCTGAACATATTTCAGAAATGATTAAAGCAGTCGAGTTGGACGGAATCGAGCTTCTGGGCTATACTTCATGGGGCTGTATTGACTTGGTATCTGCTGGAACAGGCGAGATGTCTAAACGTTATGGTTTTATCTATGTTGATCGTGATGACCAGGGAAATGGAACCCTAAAACGTACACCGAAGAAATCATTTGACTGGTATAAAAAAGTGATTGCTTCAAATGGGCAAGATTTAAGCAATAACTAATCGAAAAATTTGAAGCTAAACTTTTGAAAGAAAAGCAACATCCCTACTTTTTTGCTATAATAAAATTATGGTAAAAAATACAGTAGATAAGCCCCTGGCCCAAAATAAAAAGGCCCGGCATGATTATGAAATTTTTGAAACGTTTGAGGCAGGGATTGTTCTAACAGGAACAGAAATCAAATCGGTTCGTCAGGCAAAAATTCAACTTAAAGATGGTTTTGCTCGGGTACGAGATGGTGAAGTTTGGCTTTCAAATGTTCATATTGCACCTTTCGAGCAAGGAAACATCTTTAATGTGGATGAACTGCGCACGCGTAAACTTTTACTTAAGAAAAAAGAAATCGTGAAGATTGAGAAGGAGTTGACAGGAACCGGAATTACTTTTATTCCTTTAAAAGTTTATCTGAAGAATGGTTTTGCCAAGGTTTTAATGGGACTCGCACGAGGAAAAAAACAGTACGACAAGCGTGAAACACTCAAACGTAAAGAGCAAAATCGTGATATTGCTCGTCAAATCAAGGCCTACAATCGCTAAAAAGTAAGAGACAATTGTTTCTTGCTTTTTTTTGTAGCAATAATAAAAAGTAAAACCGTTTACTTAGCGTTTACCTAGTATTTACGAAGCATTTACAATTAGAGGTTGCCAACAGTGTTAAGATAGTATTGTAAGCGAAAGAGCTTACGGAGAACATAGAAAATTATTGGAGAAAATCTCATGAATAAAAAGTTACTTTCTGGAATTATCGCTGGTGCAGCTCTGTTGACGCTTGCAGCTTGTGGAAATGGCAATTCATCGTCTAATAGCAGCTCAGGAAGCTCAACGCCAGCTTCAGGTAAAATCATCGCTGGAGGTTCAACAGCCTTGCAACCTATGGCACAACAAGCTTCAACTGAGTACACAGCTAAAAAACCAGAAGTTCAAATCACTGTACAAGGTGGTGGATCCGGTGTAGGTTTGACTCAGGTCTCAACAGGAACCTTCCAAATCGGCAACTCTGACATCTTTGCAGAAGAAAAATCAGGAATTGATGCTTCTAAATTGAACGACCATAAAGTAGCTGTCGTTGGTTTTGCTCCAATTGTAAATAAAGATATTAACATTGATAATCTCTCAACACAACAACTTAAAGATGTCTTCACAGGAAAAGTGAAGAACTGGAAGGAAGTTGGAGGTCCGGATGAAAAAATCACAGTAATTGGGCGTGCAGCAGGTTCAGGTACACGTGTGAACTTTGATAATTTAGCTCTTGGGGGCGAAAAAGAAGTAGAAGGTCCGACGCAAGATGCCTCAGGTACGGCAGTAACTATGGTCTCTCAAACACCTGGTGCAATCTCCTATGTTGCCTTTTCTTACCTTGATAAGAGTAAAGATATCAAAGCAGTCAGTATTGATAATGTAAAACCAACAGATGAAAATGTTGCAGACAATAGCTACAAAGTTTGGTCATACGAACACATGTATACTAATAAAGAAAAAGAAACAGCAGCCGAAACAGATTTTATCAAATACGTGACTGAAGATACAAAAACAATCAAGGAACTTGGCTATATCCCGGTTTCTGATATGAAAGTTGAACGTGACGCTCAAGGAAAAATCACAAATAAATAAGAAATAAGAGTGAGCAGAGTAAAGCATTAAAATTTTCTTTTCATACCTTTGGTTTTACTTTACAAAACCTTATTCTTTTAGAAAATCCTTGTTCTTAATGATGATGCAAAGAGCAAGAGTACTTGGGCCGTGTCTCAGGTGCTCTCTTTGCCGTTCCATTTACAAACTGTTTACATTGTAAGCGGTAAGCTTTTGCTTATTTATGGTTGATTTATGCTAAAATAAGGATATGAAAAAGAAAATTTTAATGGCTTTATTTGCAGCAATGAGTCTTGTGACTTTAGCGGCAT
Source organism: Lactococcus sp. bn62 (assembly GCF_029492705.2). NCBI lineage: Bacteria > Bacillati > Bacillota > Bacilli > Lactobacillales > Streptococcaceae > Lactococcus > Lactococcus sp. bn62. The sequence continues at coordinate 643,815 of NZ_CP120417.1, forward strand.
GTGCGCCCAACTCAAATCAAGTCACAGTAGGTGGCTCAACGGCAATGAAACCACTGGTTGAACAAGTTTCCTTGGACTATATGAAGAAATATCCAGAAGATATTATTATGGTTCAAGGTGGAGGCTCAGGTGTTGGACTTGCACAAGTGGTCGCAGGTTCTTTCCAAATTGGTAACTCAGATATCTTTGCGGAAGAAAAATCAGGAATTGATGCTTCTAAAATTACAGGAAATAAGGTTGCAGTCGTTGGCTTTGCACCAATCGTAAACCGAAATCTGGACCTATCCAATGTCACTCAAGACCAACTTATTGATATTTTCACTGGAAAAGTAAAAAATTGGAAAGAAGTTGGCGGTCCAGATCAAGAAATTACGGTTATCGGACGGACAGCAGGTTCTGGAACACGTGTTAATTTTGATAACCTTGCCTTGAATGGTGCGCGTGAAATTGATGGCCCTACACAAGATGCTTCAGGTTCGGTTGTACAATTGGTTGGTCAAACACCAGGTGCAATCTCTTACGTTTCGTTCCCTTATATCCATAAACCAGGGATTAAACCATTGAACTTAGACGGGGTTGAACCTACAGATAAAAATGTAACAACCAACAAGTGGAAAATTTGGTCTTACGAACATATGTATACCAACAATAAAAATGAGAACTTTGTAGAAAATCGCTTTATCAGCTATGTCAAAAATGACAAAGTAACGCTGAGAAAACTCGGCTATATCCCAGTAACGGAGATGAAAATTGATCGTGATTATAAAGGTAAAGTTACACCAATTAAATAATTAGTAAGGTAGTTATGGAAAACTCAAAAATTAAAGAAAAATTACTTTCAAGTTCAAAAGATTCACGCTTGGAAAAATTTGGTAGGACATTGACATTCTTGTGTATCGCAATTATCGTTTTTGTCGTTGGACTTATTCTGGTCTTTGTCGCTCAAAAAGGTCTTTCAACTTTCTTTGTGGATGGTGTGAATCCGTTCCGTTTCCTCTTTGGAACACATTGGGAGCCTGGAGCAATCGGCCCTGACGGGAAACCTGCAGTTGGTGCTTTACCAATGTTTGCGGGCTCTTTAATCGTTACTGTGCTTTCAGCTTTGGTGGCAACTCCTTTTGCCATCGGAGCAGGAATCTATATGACAGAAATTTCGCCAAAATATGGTGCGAAAATTTTGCAACCGGTTATTGAACTTTTGGTAGGTATCCCTTCAGTTGTTTATGGATTTATCGGTTTGACTGTTGTTGTACCTATTATCCGTAATACATTTGGTGGAACAGGCCTTGGCTTGCTTGCGGGTGTGTTCGTACTCTTTGTTATGATTTTACCAACAGTTACTTCAATGACTGTCGATGCGCTTAAAGCCATCCCACCTCATTATCGTGAAGCTTCCCTTGGTTTAGGGGCAACACGTTGGCAAACCATTTGGCGTGTCTTACTGCGTGCCGCAGCACCTGGGATTTTAACTGCAGTAATCTTTGGTATGGCGCGTGCCTTTGGTGAAGCCTTGGCCATCCAAATGGTTGTTGGTAATGCCGTAACAATGCCACAAGATTTGGTTTCTCCGGCTTCAACTCTAACTTCAATTTTGACATCAGGTATTCCAAATGCGACACCAGGTATTCAATTGAATGCCCTTTGGTCACTTGGCCTCCTCCTTCTCCTTATGTCATTGGTATTTAATATTGCGATGCGTGCTATCGCTAAGAAAGGGAGCCTTAAATAATGAATGCAAAACGCACAGATAAAATTGCCACTGGCGTGCTCTATGCACTTTCAGGTATCATTGTTGCAATACTCGCTTTTCTCTTGATTTATATTTTAGTTAAAGGTTTACCTTTTGTATCTTGGGAATTCTTAACAACACCGTCAAATCCATTGACTGGCGGCGGTATTGCTATTCAACTTTTTAACTCAGTTTACTTATTAGTTGTGACTTTAATTATCTCAATTCCACTTTCATTGGGTGCGGGAATTTACCTTTCAGAATACGCCAATCAAAAACATTGGTTGACTGGTGCAGTTCGCTCAGCGATTGAGGTATTATCATCACTTCCTTCAATCGTTGTGGGTCTCTTCGGTATGTTGCTCTTCGTTATTCAGTTTGGCCTTGGTTTCTCTGTCTTGTCCGGTGCCCTCGCTCTCACAGTATTCAACCTACCTTTGATGACACGTAATGTTGAGGAATCACTCCGTGCCATTCCGACAATGCAACGTGAAGGTGGCTTGGCTCTCGGTTTATCAAAATGGGAAACAGCCACTAAAGTCATTTTACCAGCAGCAGTACCGGGGATTTTAACAGGGGTTATCTTATCTTCAGGACGTGTATTCGGTGAAGCGGCAGCTTTGATTTATACTGCGGGTCAAACCAACTTGCCAATCAACTGGGCCAACTGGAATCCTATGTCATTGACAAGCCCATTGTCACTCTTCCGTCCTGCTGAAACATTGGCCGTACATATTTGGGCTTTGAACACTGAAGGAACAATCGCAACAGCAACTCAGATTTCTGCAGGAGCTTCTGCAGTACTGATTATCTTTGTATTGCTGTTCAACCTTGGGGCACGCTTCCTCGGAAATCGCCTCCACAAGAAACTCACATCTGGAAATTAGTAAGGAATATAGAAAAATATGGCAACTTATGATTGGAACGAACATCAGATTTTGACTTTCGACAAAAATATCGCTCTTTCAACAAACGATTTGCGGGTTTTCTATAATGGCACAAAAGAAGCAATTCATGGTGTCTCTATGCAATTTCCTAAAAATCAAGTGACGGCTTTAATTGGCCCTTCAGGTTCTGGTAAATCAACTTATCTCCGCGCGCTTAACCGTATGAATGATACGATTGATGGTGCACGAGTTACAGGTGAAATCATGTATGAAGGTGTCAATATCAGTGACCCTAAAGTCAATGTTTACGAAGTCCGTAAGCAAATCGGTATGGTTTTCCAAAGACCAAATCCTTTCCCAAAATCAATCTATGAAAATATCGCTTTTATCCATCGTCGTGAAGGCATAAAAGATAAGAAAAAATTAGATGAAATCGTGGAAACATCGCTTAAGCAAGCAGCTTTATGGGAGCAAGTCAAGGACAACTTGAACAAGTCAGCCTTAGCCCTTTCTGGTGGTCAAGCACAGCGTTTATGTATTGCACGTGCCCTTTCGGTTAAACCGGAAATTATCTTAATGGATGAGCCAGCTTCAGCTTTGGATCCTATCTCTACAATGCAAATTGAAGAAACAATGACCGAACTTAAGAAAGACTATACGATCATTATCGTTACGCACAACATGCAACAAGCCAGTCGTGTTTCTGACTATACAGCATTCTTCTATTCAGGCGACTTAATTGAATACGATGAGACAAGCAAAATCTTCACACAGCCAAATCTTAAAGCGACAGAAGATTATGTTTCAGGACACTTTGGATAATCGAGAGGACAATATGACAAAAGAAGCAATTTTAACAGTCAGCGACCTTTCGCTGTATTATAGTAAGAAAAAAGCGCTCAATCAAATCAATATGGAATTCTATCCTAATGAGATTACAGCACTTATTGGCCCTTCTGGATGTGGAAAATCAACGCTTTTGCGTTCAATTAACCGCATGAACGATTTAATTCCAACAGTAACAATTACGGGCGCAATTATGTATAAAGGACATAACATCTACAGTCCAAAAGTGGATACCGTAGATCTTCGTAAAGAAATCGGCATGGTTTTTCAACAACCAAATCCTTTTCCATTTTCGATTTATGAAAATGTTGTTTATGGTTTGCGTCTCAAAGGTGTAAAAGACAAAGCTTTGCTGGATGAAGTCGTTGAAAATTCACTTAAGGCTGCAAATATTTGGGATGAAGTAAAAGATATCCTTCATACTTCAGCGCTTGGGTTATCTGGCGGACAACAACAACGTGTGTGTATCGCACGTGTGCTTGCTGTCAATCCTAAAATCATCTTGCTTGATGAACCAACGTCAGCTCTAGATCCGATTTCGGCAGGGCATGTAGAAGAGACACTTTTAGAACTTAAAGAAGATTATACTTTGGCTATTGTTACGCACAGCATGCAACAGGCTTCACGTATCTCTGATCGTACTGCCTTCATGCTTAATGGTGACTTGGTTGAAATGGACAATACGAAAAAAATCTTCCTTAACCCTGAAAAACAGGAAACAGAAGATTATATTGCTGGTAAGTTTGGATAATATGGTATGATGTAAGGAGCACCTATTGCTCTGAGCTTAGTTAAGAGGAGAAAAAATGTTACGTACACAATTCGAAGAAGAACTCAATAAACTTCACAACCAATTTTATTCAATGGGAACACAAGTATCTGCACAATTGAATAAAGCAGTTCGTGCCTTTGTGAGTCATGATCGTGAGTTGGCAGAAGATGTCATTACAAGTGATGAAATGATTAACCAATTGGAAACAAAATTAGAAACAAAATCACTGGAAATGATTGCTTTACAACAACCAGTGTCAGGAGACTTACGTACGATTATCACAGTGCTTAAAGCCTCAAGTGACTTGGAACGTATGGGCGATCATGTAACTTCAATCGCTAAGGCGGCAATCAACCTTAAAGGTGAAGAGCGCATCCATGAAGTCGAAGAAGACATTTCCCTGTTAGGTGAAAAAGTGAAATCAGTGGTTGATGCTTCCTTGAATGCTTATATTCAAGGCAATGATAAACGTGCGCGTGAAATCGCAGACCAATACCAAACGGTTAAAAATATGAGCGGTGAAATCCAAGAAAAAATCTTGGAAGCAATGAAAGAAAATACAGAAACAATCACGACAGGTAAAGATTACTTGATGACTCTTGTATTCTTGGAACGCATTACCGGCTATGCGGTTAACCTTTGTGAATGGATCGTTTACTTGAAATCTGGGAATATCGTTGAGTTGTAAAATAAAAAACTTGCATTTGCAAGTTTTTTTGTTTTATTTAATAACTTCTAAACCACCCATGTATGGACGAAGAACTTCAGGGACAGTTACTGAGCCGTCTTCGTTTTGATAGTTTTCAAGGATTGCAGCAACTGTACGGCCAACAGCAAGTCCAGAACCATTTAAAGTGTGAAGCAGGTTAACTTTGTCATCTTCATCACGATAGCGGATTTGGGCGCGACGTGCTTGGAAATCTTCACAGTTTGAACAACTTGAAATTTCACGGTAAGTATTTTGGGCAGGGATCCAAACTTCCAAGTCATAAGTTTTAGCGGCAGAGAAGCCCATATCGCCTGTAGAAAGTGCGATTACACGATAAGCTAAACCGAGTTTTTGGAGAATGTTTTCGGCATTGAGAACCATTTTTTCTAGTTCATTGTAAGATTCCTCAGGGCGTGCAAATTTGACCATCTCAACTTTATGGAATTGATGCAAACGAATCAAGCCACGTGTATCACGGCCAGCTGAACCAGCTTCAGAACGGAATGAAGGAGACATTGCTGTGAAGTAGATTGGGAGTTCAGCATTATCCAAGATTTCACCACGGTAGTAGTTAGTCAAAGGTACTTCAGCAGTAGGAATGAGCACAAAACCACGATCATCATTTACTTCAAAAGTATCTTCTTTGAATTTTGGATATTGACCTGTACCGAACATAGAATCTTGATTGACCATATAAGGCGTAATCATTTCAGTATAACCTTCTTTAGCATGTTCGTCCAACATAAAGTTATACAAGGCGCGCTCTAAACGCGCACCAGCGCCTTTATAAAAGAGGAAACGAGAACCGGTAACTTTACCGCCACGTTCCCAATCAAGGATACCAAGAGACTCTCCTAAGTCCCAATGAGGTTTAGGTTCAAAGCTGAATTCAGGCGTTTGACCATGACGACGAATTTCAACATTATCATCTTCATCAGCACCTACAGGCACATCATCATGTGGCAAGTTGGGAAGCGTTGTTGTGTAAGTGGTCAACTTTTCTTCGATATCAGCAAGTTCAGCATCAATAACTTTAATATCAGCAGAAACTTGTTTCATGGCAGTGATTTTTTCAGATGCATCGCCTTTTTCACGTTTAACTAACGCGATTTCATCAGATACGGCATTACGTTCTTTTTTTAAGTTCTCAGATTGTACGATCAGTTCACGACGGCGTACATCAAGTTCATGGAGTTCTTGCAGTGTTTCTTTTTTAACACCACGTGTTTCCAATTTTGCGGCTACTCCGTCAAAGTCTGCACGGATTTTTTTGATATCAAGCATAAAATCTCCTTTTAATATAAAATAAAAAGCCCTAATTCTCCTGAAAGAAGAATTAGGGCGCTATAAGCACGGTTCCACCTAAATTTCCTATCATAAGGATAGGACTTTAGTTCCCTTATCGCGAGAAACACGTTCCTATTTTCATAGGATAAAATCAAACAAGAAGCAGAATGTTTAAAGAATCTTTACTTGTTTTCACCACCCACAAGCTCTCTTGAAAAAGATAGTCTCAAAACTGACTTCTAATGTCATTCTATCAGAAAATTTAAAACTTTGCAAGCGCCTCATAAATCATTAGTTCTTTAAATTCCTAAATGGTATTATAGAATAAAGGGGGGCCTATGTCGATCATTGGAGTAAAGATAGATAAGCAGTTTATAAAAGATTTAATTGTTCTTATTGTAGGAGTGGGTTTTTATATTTTATCGGTAAGACTTTTTGTTATTCCTAATTACTTAGCAAGTAATGGGATTGCAGGTTTTTCAGTATTTGTTGATTTTGTTTTTGGAATCAACCCAGCACTGACTTTCTTTGTAGTAAATATTCCCTTGTTTCTCTTTGGGTGGAAATTGTTGAGCCGAAAAGAGCTTTTGCTGAGTGTTCCTGGTGCAGCTGCGATGAGTTTATGGATGCTGGCTTATGAGGCGATGGGAATTAACGGTTTTCAATTTAATCAAATTATTTTCGCTGGTATTTCTGACGGTATTTTATCAGGAATAGGTGCAGGACTTGTTGTAGTATCCAACGGGACTTTTGGCGGTTCAATCCTCTTGAGTCGAATTATGGAAGATCGCTGGCAATTTACGATTGACCGTGTCTTGTTTGGGATTGATATCGTCGTTATGGGACTATCTTTAGCGACTTATCTAGCCTTTCCAAACTTTACTGTCACTCTCTTGTCATGTTATATTTTCAGCAAAGTCACACGCTTTATTGGACGAAAGGACTACCGTGACAAGATTTTAGATCGCCTATATTTTAATTTATTTAGACGTGAACGAAACGGAACAGATACTTAATCTAGAAAATCATGGTGCATGTGCAGTGTGTTTTTTTTTTATAAAAAAATAGCCCCCGATGGAGGCTATTTCTTATTTCTTTTTACGGCGGAAGAGGCTAAAGAATTTATCAAAGAATCCTTTTTGACGGACGACTTTTTCATTTCCAATATATTGTCGGATGTATTTTAAGACAGTTCCAGACTCTTTGGCAGCAAAACGAACTTTTTGCTCATTACGAAAGACGATGATAAACTGACGTCCAATTTTTACTTTTCCGTTTTTGGAAACAGAAACATCACCTTCCACACGTTTAATAGAGGCCCAAGGGAATTGCATGTTCTTTTCAACATTAGTATCATTGAAAAACTCGAAAGCTCGGTCTCCAATCATAATTTTACCATATTCAGCAAAGCCAAGATAAGCAATACCAGCAGTGGTAAAGTCGACTTTAGTATTCAGTGATTGTGCCAATTTAGTGCTCCTAACGATATTATAATATATTTATTATAGCAAAAATAATCTTAATAAAAAATCGCCGCGAGTACACGACGATTTTGTTCTTGTTTTAAAATCTTATTAAGCAAGACCTGCAACGTGAAGTACGATACCAAGAACGAACATACCAATGATGATGAACAATGGTGCGTTTTTGTTTTTCCATTTGCGCAAGATCCAAAGCACAAGGAAAGTCAAGAGCAATGCGATAAATCCAGGAATTAATGAATTGAACACGTCTTGAAGTGATTGTGTTTGTTCTGGGCTCAAGCCAAGACCAGATGATACTTGACCTAAGATGTTGTGCAATGTAGAACCGTCAACTGTGTTAAGTTGATCAACAGTTACGTAATGTGCGAAACCGTCTTGACCAGCAACACCGTTACCAACAACGTTACCTGCTTGGTCTAACCAATCAAACTTAGCAACACCGTCGCCTGTAGTACCTGTTTGGGCACCTTGAACAACGACTTTACCTGCTTTGTCGATCCATTCACCAACGTAAGCACCATCTGCCAAAGGTTTAGATGGGAGCATAGCGTTAGGACCAGTGAAGCTGATGTTAACCCAACGTTGGATCAATACACCAAGGATGAACATACCAAGGATAGATGCACCTTTAGTAATTTGTTGAAGCATTCCTCCACCGAGGTCGCTTGTAATTGCAGTACCTTGTTTGTAACCAAACTCTTGTGTATACCACAAGAAAGCGATACGGATTGCATTCCAAACAACGAAGAAGAAGATTGGAGCGATAATAGAACCACCAGTTGCAAGTGAGGCAGCGATGGCACCAACGATAGGACGTACTGTGAACCAGAAGACTGGGTCACCGATACCAGCGAGAGGTCCCATCATACCGACTTTCACACCTTGGATAGCTGCTTCATCGATTTCAACACCGTTAGCGATTTCTTCTTCAAGGGCCAATGTAACACCGACGATAGGTGCGGCTACGTATGGGTGAGTATTGAAGAACTCCATGTGGCGTTTCAAAGCTTCTTTAGCTTCTTCAGAACCTGGTTTGTAGAACTGTTTCAATGCAGGGATGATTGAATAGAGGAAACCAAGGTTTTGCATACGTTCGTAGTTCCAAGAACCTTGAAGGAACATTGAACGGAACATAACGCTCAAGCGTGTGTTTTTAGAAAGGCTAAACTTTTTATTTGTATTTTCCATTTTTATAAAATCTCCTTCCTAATTAATAATCGTTGAGAATATCGCCGATTGGGTCACCACTTGAAGAAGCAGTTCCACCGTTACCAGCAGTATTAGAAAGATTGAGGTAGATAAGAGCGATAACAACACCAAGGATACCCATACCAATCAAAGTGATTGAAGAAAGTGGTGCGAGTACAAATCCGAGGAAGAAGAATGGCCATAGCTCTTTAGTTGCCATGAGGTTGATAACCATTGCGTAACCAACAACAACAACCATACCACCACCAACAGCAAGACCTTTAGAAACCCAATCAGGAATTGAGTTCAAGGCAGCAGTTACTGTTTCAGCAGGGATAGCAAGGATGATTGCAGCAGGGATAGCAATACGCAAACCTTGAAGAAGGAGTGCGAACATGTGCCAACCAGCAACACCTGAGTAAGAACCTTTTTCAGCAGCAGCATCAGCTAAGTGAACGATACCAACTGAAAGGAAACGAACCAATGTAGTAAGTACGAGACCAGCAGTTGCCAACAAGATAGCGGCAGGTACGATAACACCAGTGATGTGTGTCAAGTCAAAGTTACCACCTTGAACCATCAAGATAGCAGAAGCGACAGAAGCAAGTGCAGCGTCAGGTGCGACAGCGGCACCAACGTTAGCCCAACCAAGGGCGATCATTTGCAATGAACCACCCAAGATGATCCCTGCAGCCATGTGACCAGTAGCGATACCGATCAATGAGCAGGCGATAATTGGTTGGTGAAATTGCCATTGGTCCAAGATACCTTCAAGTCCAGCTAAGAACGCGAAGATAAGAACTAAAATGATTGAAATAATACTCATTTTATAAATTTCTCCTAATAATATTTAATTTTACTTAACGTCTGCTTTGTTAATCAAAGCAAACAAGTCAGATTTAGAATCGTTAGGGACTTTACGAACGTCAAATTTAACGCCGAGATCACGTAACTTTTCAAAAGCGGCAACATCATCTTTGTTTACAGACAATACTGAGTTAAGCATTGTTTTACCTGTACTGTGTGCCATAGAACCCACGTTAAGTGTTTCTACAGGTACGCCACCTTCAATAGCAGCAAGTGCGTCTTGAGGAGTTTCAAACAAGAGAAGAGCTTTAGTTTCACCAAAACGTGGATCTTTAGCAACTTCAATCATTTTCTTGATAGGGACAACGTTGGCTTTAACACCTGGAGGTGCAGCTTGTGTGATAAGTGTTTTACGCATCTCATCTTTGGCAACAGCGTCAGAAACAACGATGATACGGTTTGCTTTTGAATCTGGAGTCCAAGCAGTAGCAACTTGACCGTGGAGAAGACGTGAGTCGATACGTGCAAGATTAATTTTAATCTTACCATCACCAACAACAGTACCTTCTGGGATAGCGGCAGCGTTTACGCCAGCTTCAGCTGGTGTAGCGCTTTCTTCAGCAGGATTAAGCTCTTCTGGCAATGCTTTGATACCAGCTTTAGCTTCCTTAATAATGTTTGCAGCAACTTGTTCAACACCAGCAGAAGCATCCATCATACGTTCTGTGTAGGCTTGAATAAGCATTGGCAAGTTGAGGCCTGTGATGATAGCTACCTTGCGTTCTGGATTGGCACCCATAACAGCACTTGCTTGGTTAAATGGAGAACCGCTCCACAAGTCAGCAAGGACAAGGACTTCATCTTCAGCATCAAATGTTGCGATAGCGGCTTCGATTTTGGCGCGTAAGTCGTCTGGTCCTTCGTTAGGCATGAAAGTAACAGCTTGTACTTTCTCTTGCTCACCGAAGATCATTGAACCAGATTGCTTGATGCCCGCAGCGAATTCACCGTGGCTCGCAATAACAATTCCGATACTCAATTGAGTAACCTCCTTATAAATTTTTATATAATATAATTATTACTGTCCTAGTATACTACAAATTGAAAACATTTGCAAAAATTTGTGAAACTGGTTTCATAAATCTGATTTTTTAATTTAACTGACGAAAATAAAAACAACTTGTCAATCAAAAACAAGCTGTATATATAATGAAAATACCTAATTAAAAATCACGAAATAGTTAGATAAAGAAGTAATTTTATGGTAAAATAAATATCAGAGTTTAAGGTTTTAAGATTTGGTAATCTTTATCGCAGCTGTTGGGCAAGCCTTGGCTGCACTTATTATTTTATCATCAGAAAAATATTCTTTTTCCAGTTTATCGGAATTATTAAATTTAACGATACCGTTATCATGGTAATCGAAGACATCTGGAGCATGTAAATAACAAAGGCCACATGCAATACAATTTTCTGGTATTATGTTTACTTTCATACAATGATGATAATATAAAAAAATAAAAAAGGAAAGGAAAAAGATGTGGCAGAAAAAGAACCGTGGGATAAAGAAATCTATAAGGCCATGAAAGCAGATTCCGAAAAAAGTCGTTCGGGCAGCAAGCCAAGAAAAAAACACAATAACAAGTCATTAACTTCACGTGCTTTAACCTTTACTGTCGTGACGATGTTTTTACTGGTTGGTTTCATGATTGCCTTTATTCTTTGGAATAATCAAACGCAACATAGCGGTGGATTTGCTCAGGAAAATCCAGAAAAAACTGTAGAGCAAACCACGGAGCAACAAACAGAACAGACTACTGAAGAAGTGAAACCAGAAGAAAGTACTGTAGCTCCACCGCCAACCACTGAAGAATCTTCCACTGAAGAGGGTGGAACTTATGTTATTGTAGCTGGAGACGATCCAAGTAAGATATCAGCGAAGACAGGTGTTGCATGGTCTGTAATTGCCAGCCTTAATAATATCTCAGCAACAGGATACAATGCCGATGGTTCACCAATATCACCTGGGCAAGTATTAAAATTAAAATAATAAAAAGTATTCATATATAGGAAAGAAACATGATAAAGTTACAAATTGCTGTTGATGGACCCGCCTCAAGCGGAAAATCAACTGTCGCTAAAATCGTTGCACAAAATCTTGGGATTATCTATTTAGATACAGGTGCGATGTACCGTGCTGCAACTTTGGTTGCCCTCCAAAACAAAACGGAGGATCCTCAAAAAATTATTGATGTGATCAAGAAAAAACCAATTTTCTTTAAAAATACGGCTGATGGACAACTTGTATTTTTAGGAACAGAGGATATTACTAAGATTATTCGTACAAACGAAGTAACACAGAATGTTTCAAAAATCTCTGCTTTAGCTCCAGTACGGGAATTTTTAGTTGCTGAGCAACAGCGCATTGCTGACGAAGGTGGCATTATCATGGATGGACGTGATATTGGTACGGTTGTCCTACCTCATGCAGATTTGAAGATTTTCCTCGTGGCTTCTGTGGATGAACGAGCAGAGCGTCGTTATAAAGAAAATTTACAAAAAAATATTCCTACTGATTTGGAAAAACTCAAAGTGGAAATCGCCGAACGTGATCGTAAGGATAGTACACGAGCAGTTTCCCCTCTAAAACAAGCAGAGGATGCAATTTTACTAGACAGTACAGGAAAAACGATTGATCAAGTGGCAGGTTTCATCGAAGAAAAAGCACGAGAACTCTTGTAATCAATCAATTTTTAAAGGAACAAACGGAGTAAAGGTATTCCGTTTGTTTTTCTATAAATAAAGGAGGTCAACTTTGGAAATAAGAAGTATTGGGCGAAAAGACTATAGAGAAGTTGAGCAGTTAATTCGTCAATCATTTAGCAGGTCCGAACATGGTTATGGTAATGAAGCAGAGCTCGTGGAAAAGATTCGGACAGATTGTAGCTATGTCGATGGTTTAGAAGTTGTCGCCGCTGAAGGAGAAAAAATTATTGGTTATGGTTTACTAAGTGAAGTCGAGATTATCAACGATAAAGAAAGTTTTACAGGGCTGGTTCTTGCGCCATTAGCTGTTTTACCTTCTTGGCAAGGTAAAAAAGTGGGAGAAAATTTGCTGAAAGAGTTGGAAAAGCGTGCCGTTCAACAAGATTTCCCTTTTATAAGTATTCTGGGGCATCCCCAATATTATTCTCGTTTTGGCTATGTATCTGCTGAAAAATATAAGGTTACGGCACCATTTGACGTTCCAGCAGAAGCTTTTATGATTCGTCCTTTACAACCCAATGCACTAAAAAATATTTCGGGGTGTATCAAATATGCGCAAGCCTTTGATGTATAAACAGGGTGTGAGCAGCAGTAATAATATCAACTTCCACTTGATTTAAGCTATTTCTTTAAACTGGCTCACAATCTCCATTTATAAATTTTGTTATAATAAAGATAAAATTTTAAAAAAGGATTTCTATGCTTACTTATCTCCATGCTATTCAAATAGGTGTATTGCTCTTCTTTGTTTTTTTCTTGCTGAGCCTTATTCCTTATATGATTGTTCAATATCGTAAATATGGACGTGTTAACCCTTGGCGGTTTATTGTCAATTTTTCTTTTGTCCTTTATATAGTTTGTGCTTATGCGATGACTATTTTTCCTTTGCCTGATGTGGCACAGGTTGCACAGATGACAGGTCCTAAGCAAAATCTTGTTCCCTTTGAATTTGTACGTCAGTTCATCGCTTACAACCCGCTGGTACTTAACGAGCCTTCTACATGGCTAATGGCCTTGAAAGCACCAAGTTTCATCCAACCTTTTTTTAATCTTCTTTTGACGTTGCCATTTGGGATATATTTGCGTTACCTCTTTAAGCGTAATTTTTCGCAAACCTTAATGTGGAGTTTCATGCTCACCTTATCGTTTGAACTTTTACAGCGTTCGGCTCTTTTTGGTCTTTATCCTCGTCCTTATCGTCTTTTTGATGTTGATGATTTAATGATTAATACGCTAGGAAGTTTGCTTGGTTTTGGGATTGCTTGCCTACTTGTTAAGGTTTTACCAGATTTGGATGCCAAACAAGCCATTCCTGCTCAGATTGGGATGATACGTCGTAGTATTGCCTTTGGCGTAGATTTTGTTTTAGCAAATATTATTGCAAACATTGTACCTCATTTCTATATAGCAATGCTTATTACATTTGTGGGGATTCCAGTCATTTTTGGTGTCACTTTTGGCCAAAAACTTCTTAAGATAAGGATAGAAGGAAGTCGTTGGAAGATTTTAAGTCGACAACTCTTATCTTTCGTTAATTTTGGGATGATTGGTCTCTTGTCTTATTTCTTACAACGTTCAGCCTATATTCCACAAAAAGAACTGGGACAAAATTTCTTAATGGTAGTCCTTTCTTTCATTCTTCTTCTGTTACCTCTATTAGATATTCTCTTTGCCACACTTTCCCGTACACGAAAGTTGTGGTATGAACGCTTGAGTCAAACAGAGTTAAGTGCAAAAGAAATTTGAAATAAAAAAACGTTAGTAGGTCTAACGTTTTTTTTACTAAAAAGATGATTATTTATAAACGATGCCCGACACCGCGGCCAAATAAACCCGAAGTGGATATTTTGTTATAAAATTCGGTTGTCATAGGCGTTAAATTATAGCGAAGAGCTAGTGGACGTAATTGAGCCTCTAATTGGGTTAAGGCTTCTTCAAGATTGCCCTGACTTTCAATGTGATTTTTAGTTTCCAATATTAAAGTACGTTCCCACTCACGAATATGTTTACTCAAGATTAAATTATACATTTCGTTCAATATTTCAGTCTGATTTAACGGTTTTTTCATAGTTAAATTATAGCATGCAAGCCTTTTCGTTGTGCTATAATGTGCTTGGAGGAAGAGCTATGAGTAAAGAAATTGCAGTTTTTGCTGGTGGATGTTTTTGGTGCATGGTTGAACCTTTTGAAACTCGTCCAGGTATACTGTCTGTTACTAGCGGTTATACTGGGGGGCATGTCGATGACCCGACATATGATGAAGTATCGGGTAAATATACGGGACACACTGAAGCTGTGGAGATAATTTTTGAAAATACCGTTATTTCTTACGAGACCTTACTGGGAATTTACTGGAATCTTATTGATCCGACGGATGGAGAAGGTCAATTTTACGATCGAGGCAGTAATTATAGACCAGTTATCTACGTTGAGAATGATGAGCAACGTCAAACTGCTGAGAAAAGCAAGCAGGAATTGTCGGAGTCGGGGCTTTGGGATAAACCAATCATAGTCCCTATAGAAAATGCGCAAACATTTTGGCCAGCTGAAGATTATCACCAAGATTTTTATAAAAAGAACCCTAAAAGATATAAACAGATGCACAAGGCACGTGAACAGTTTCTGAAAGTTAAACGCTTCAGAAATAAATTTTTTGGCAAAAAAGCTTAAGAAAAGGATCTGTATTTTGCTGAGAATTATGAAAGGCTTTTATCAAAAATAAAAAATCATGATATAATAGACAGATAATGAAAGATAATAAACAAAAACGTTTTGAATACTTAAGAGCAAATAAAGCTTACTTAAGTGAACGCGAAAAGCAAGAATATTATGAACTAGTAGAAGAAATAGAAGGGTGGCAGGCCCTTGAAGAAGAATATGCGGCTGACATAGAAGAAGAGCGCGCACAGTCTGAAAGTTCTTCTTCTGAGAGACGGAGTAGATCCAGCCGTTCTTTAGATTCAGCACCAGCGCCCTTTTTATCCAAACGTGGGAAAAAGAAAGATAACCGTCGTGCGGAAGAGAGCATTGATGATGAAAGGCCTGAGGAAGCAGCAAGTAAAAAGCCAAAGAAAAAGAAAAGTTGGATAAAACGGATTTTCTTTATCTTAATCGCCTTGATTTTGATTATGATTGGTTTCTTCATTTATGGTTATCAGCGTGGGATTAGTCGAGAAGGTGGCGCGATCAAAGCCGAACAATTCAATGGTGCTGCCAATGCGGATGGCTCAGTCAATATCCTTCTCTTAGGTGCTGATCAACGACCAGGACAAAGCTCAGGAGTGGCCCATTCAGACAGTATTATGGTTTTGAATATTGGCAAAAGCGGCAAAATACAATTCGTGAGCTTTATGCGTGATACTTTGGTCAACATTCCAGGAGTTGGTGATGCAAGCCAAGGACCTAACATGAAGCTTAATGCAGCCTTCACGATTGGTGAGCAAAATGAGAATCAAGGTGTTGAACTTGTGCGTCAAACCTTGCAACAAAATTTTGGTATAAATGCTAAATATTACGCTGTGGTTGATTTCTCAAGTTTTGCAACAGTGATTGACTCAATGTTCCCTGGTGGAGTAAAGATTGATGCCAAATTCGCCACAATTAATGGTCAAAAGTTTGATGAAGTCCCTGTACCGGATGATTTAGCAGAAACTGAAGGGATGGCTAAAAACGATAAGGAACTGAGTGCAGAAGAAGCCGCGGCCTTGGGCTATCCTGATGGTGGTGGAATCTTTATGATGATCAAGCAAGGCCCACAACGAATGGATGGACGTACACTTTTGAACTATGCACGTTTCCGCCACGATGATCAAGGAGACTTTGGACGTGTGCAACGTCAACAACAAGTGATGCAAACTCTCACATCGAAAGTTAAAAATCCGTTGACACTCTTTACTGGTGCAAGTGCCTTGGGTACAGCTCGAGCTGTTACAATGACTAATCTTTCTAACACATTCCTGATCACAAAAGCTTTACCGGCAATGTTTGGCGGTATAGAAAACACAACCATCCCATCCGACAATGATTGGCAATCTGCCTATGATATGTACGGAGGTTCAGGTATCCTCATTGATATGGACAAGTATAGTGCAAAAGCACAAGAACTTTTAGGACAATAAAAAAAGCATTCAACTATAAGTTGAGTGCTTTTTTAGTTTGTTATCCTTTATCTGCACCAGCAGTGATTCCTTTAACATAGAATTTTTGCATAACAATGAAGAGAATAGTGATAGGAATGGCGATAATCACACATCCTGCAACAAATTGGGTAAAGTTTGTTGCAGAGGAACCTCTGGAGTTGGTCATCATGTTTTGCAAGCCATAGGCAATGGTCCTTGATTTAGGATCGCCACCACCTAAGATGACACTCGCAAAGAGGAAATCAAGCCAAGGTGCAATAAAAGCAGTGAGTGATGTGTAAACAATCATTGGTTTTGACAAAGGCAAGGTAATTTTGGTGAAAATTTGCCATTTGGTTGCACCGTCAATCACAGCGGCTTCATCAATTGATGCAGGGATTGTATCAAGGAAACCTTTAAAGATATAGAAGCCTAAACCAGAGCCACCTATATAAATCAAAGTCAGTCCCACTAAGTTGGTCATATTGAATGATTTGAGGATGTAATAAAGAGCAATCATCGCCATGATACCTGGGAACATTCCAATGATAAGTGCTAACTGTAAGAATGGTTTGCGCAATTTGAAGCGTAAACGTGACAATACATAAGACATAACAGTAGTAATCAGCGTGTTAACAACTGCACAGATAACAGCGATGACAAAAGTATTAAGGAGCCAATGTCCGTAAGGATAAACCGGGTTATTGAAAATACCAGTAAAATTATCCAGGGTCCACTGCTGGGGAATGAATGTCGAAACAAAACCAGTGTTATTTTTAGAAAAGCTGGTAAGGATAATCCATACAATTGGGAAAATCCAGATGATTGCAAGTAAGGTCAAGAGCAAGTATCTGAGTACTAATGAAGCTTGACGTTGGCGTTTATATGATTTCATTTTAGCCCTCCTTAAAAGCATTTGTACGGCGGTAAGCAAACAATGAAGCTGTAGCTGAGATGATAAAGATAACGATACCAATAGCTGAAGCTATGTTATAACTTGGAATCGACTTCATGGTTAAGCTGTAAAGCCAGGTAATTAATAAGTCAGTGGAACCCGCTTGGAAGTATTCGGCGTTCAGTGGTCCACCACCAGTCAAGAGGAAAATAACATTGAAGTTATTGATGTTTCCGATAAATTGTTGGATTAAAGCAGGTGTCATAACAAACAAAATTTGAGGGAAAGTAATAGAGCGGAAAATATCAAAACTGTTGGCACCATCAATTTTTGCTGCTTCAATCTGATCTGATGGCAAGTTTTGGATAATCGCTGTTGAAATTAACATAGAGACAGGAATACCAATCCACATATTAACGCCGATAACAGAAAACTTCGCTAACAAAGGATCCATTAAAAATGGAATAGGATGATCAATAAGACCGATACTTTGGAGCCAACTGTTGAGCGGCCCATTGTTGTCTAGGAACATATTCATCATTAAGAGTGAAACAAAAGAAGGAACAGCCATAACGATAACAAAGAGTGTCCGCCAGAAAGCTTTAAATTTAATTCCAGATGATTCAATCAAAAGAGCAAGTAAAACACCAAAGAAGAAAGTTGTCGCTGTTGCAGCCACAGCCCAAACGAGAGTCCAGCCTAAGACAGGGAAGAAAGTTCCAGCGATGTTACCGGTCAGAATCTCACCAAATGAAGCGAACCCCGTCCAAGAAAATCCAATAGGATGATCTTGATTAAAATTGGTAAAAGCAATGGTAATCATGAAAAGCAAAGGAGCAATCGTGAAAACTAAAATGCCGAGTAAGGGAATCGCCATTAGTGTGTAATGGAGGCGACTGTCTAAAAGTGTAGCCAAATCCTCCATAGTCGTAGGGATATGTTCTCCGTCACGATTCAAGACATAGAGATGACGTGTGGAACGAAGGCTTGTGATATAGATGACCGCAACCATTGCAATGAGCACTAAGGACATGACACCAAAAAGGAGGATGAGCATGGAGTTGTCAGGTTGTTGAGTGACATAAATTTGTCGTGCTTCATCAAAAACGACTTGCTTAGTCTTGACATGTCCAAGGCTACTCAGAAGACTGATTGAGCTAATGCCATTGAAGATGAGCCAGAAAAGGAAGACAATTTCGATGATGAGGAAGCTAAAGCCCTTGAGCCATTGTTTATTTTTTAGTTGCGCTAAACCCATGATAAAGAAGCTGAGTTTTGTGAAAATATCACCTTCATGCCACACCTCTTTGTATGTTGCTTCAGGAGATGGTTTAATTTTCTTTTTAAACATATATTTTACCCTTTTGTATATAAAAAATAAGAGGATTAGGATGAGCCCAATCCCCTTAAGTTAATCAAAAATTATTCAGTAGCTGATGAGATTGATTTTACGAAATTATCAAGTTGTACTTGGTATTGTGTAGCCGGAGTCTTACCTGTGTAGGCATTCTCGATAAGTGGGGCAGCCAAGTTCCAGAATGTTGCCATTTGTGGCATCTTAGGCATCAATGTATCGTTTTCTACTTGTTTGATAACTGCAAGAGCTACGGGATCTTTTGCAACTTCAGAATCTTTTTGGGCTTCTTTTGAAACTGGAATTGCATTATTAGCTTTATAGAGTGCTAATTGTGATTCAGTATTTGATAGATACTGAGCTAAAGCAGAAGCAGCAACAGGATCTTCTGATTGTGAATTCACAGCCAGTGTACCGACACCGGAGAAGGCTTGCATTTGTTTAGATCCTGATCCAAAATCAGCAGTTGGTAAGGTTGTTGCACCAAAGTTGTCGCCAAGGATTTCCTTCACTGTGCTACCGTCCCATGGGCCATCGAGGATTGCTTGTGTTTTACCAGATTTGAGGTCGGCCAGAAGGGCTGTACCCGACTGTTTAACACCAGGATTTGCTTTTTGTTGCGCAAACCAAGTCATAGCTTGAACGCCAGCTTTAGTATTTGCATCTGTACCATCAACCGTTTCGCCATCTTTACCGAAGAGCTGTGTTCCATTAGCTAGGAATACAGGATACCAGTTGTAGGAGTTTGTAAAATCTGTTCCAATTGGTGTTTCTGCTGTAAAATCTGCCCAATCTTTTGGAGCTTCACTAAATTTTGCCTTGTTGTAGTAAACAATATTTGACTGTTCATCTTGTGGATAAGCGTAGAGTTTACCTTTCCAAGAGACAGCATCAACAGCGATAGAAATATCATTTGATTTCACCCAATCTGTTGCTGATGGTGAAAGAGGATTGATGTAGCCCGCTTCAGCCATGGCCCCCAACTGGTCGTTGGGTACTTTAAAGACATCTGCGGCTTGTCCGGGGTCTTTACTCACATCTTGTTTTGCATTTGCAGAACCATTTGGAGACTGTGTGACTGTAACTTTAATGTTTGGATATTCTTTGTTGAAGTTTTTAATTAAATCTTTATAAGAAGCAACATTTGCTGGATCGACCCAGAGAGTAACGGCTCCTTTATGGTCTTTAGCATCTGAAGATGAAGAAGTTGTGCTTTCACTACCCTTACTATTCCCACAAGCAGCGAGGCTAGCAAGAGCAATCAGAGAAACGCTACTCAGAGCGATTTTTTTCCATGTGTTCATAAAATATTTCCTCCTAATGAAAATAATTATTCTAATTTGTAATTCTATTTTATGCAAACGCTTCCGTTTTGTCAAGTGCAAACTTATTACAATTTGATTACTGTATATGTTGGTATATACATGTTATGGCTGCATATAATAGAAAGTTTTACAATAGTTTTTATTTTCGATAAAAAAATATACTGCAAACGGTTGCGCAAAAGATGAGCTTATGCTAAAATGAAAAAAACAAGAAAAAAAGAGGTATTTATTCATGAATAAAGCAGCCATTTATCACCGTCCAGAATCAGAATTTGCTTATCTCTATACAGAGGAAACAATTCATATCCGTTTACGTGTTGCACGTGACGACATTCAAAGTGTTGCATTGATCTATGGTGACCCTTATATGTTTGTAAAACGCGATGATGAATCAGAAATGGTTTGGGATTATCAAGAAGTAGAAATGAAACATGGTTTATCCACAGCAGAAAGTGATTTCTATGTGACAGAGGTCGGCGTTCCGCATAAGCGTATGGACTACTTGTTCGTGATTACGGATTACGATGGGGAAAAGGTTGTCTATAGCGACTCTGGTATTCTTCCTTACCAAGTAAAATTACTCACAAAAAAATATGCAGCATTTCGTATGCCATTCTTCCATGAGGTTGATCGTTTTAAGGCTCCTGAATGGGTTAAAAATACAGTTTGGTATCAAATATTCCCAGAACGCTTTGCTAATGGAAATCCAGCCATTAATCCAGTTGGAGTGAAAGAATGGGATCCAACTGAATCTCCCAATCGTCAAGACTTGTATGGCGGCGATCTCCAAGGAGTAATTGATCATTTAGATCATCTGACAGACTTAGGCGTAAATGGCATTTACTTTACTCCTGTTTTCCAAGCCTATTCTAACCATAAGTATGATACGGAAGATTATTTGAAAATTGATCAGTATTTTGGTGATTTAGAAGTTTTCAAAACATTAGTGAAAGAGGCACACCAACGAGGGATTAAAGTAATGCTTGATGCGGTCTTTAATCATATTGGGGATACAAGCCCGCAGTGGCAAGACGTTCTCAAGCATCAAGAAAATTCAAAATATGCGGATTGGTTCCATGTTAATCAATGGCCCGCAACTTACACGCCAACCGAAGATTTTGAGGTTTCTGAAGCAGCAACTTACGATACATTTGCCTTTACACCGCATATGCCAAAATTAAATACTGCCAATCCAGAAGTTCAAGAGTATTTGCTTAATATTGCAGAATACTGGATCAAGGAGTGCGATATTGATGCATGGCGTTTAGATGTGGCAGACGAAGTCGATCATGCTTTCTGGAAAAAATTCCGTACTACATGTGATGCAGCGAAGGATGATTTCTACATATTAGGAGAAGTTTGGCATTCAGCACAACCTTGGCTTGTTGGTGATGAATTTTCGGCAGTGATGAACTATGCTTATACAAATGCGATTATTGATACTTTTGTGAAAGAAGAGTTAAGCTTAGAACAAATGGTTTCAGCGATTAATGCTCAACTTATGCTTTATCGTAAACAGACGAATCAAGTTATGTTTAACATCTTAGATTCCCACGACACACCTCGTCTTTTAACACAAGCTAAAGGAAGTAAGGACTTGGTCAAACAAGTCCAAGCTTTCATGTATCTCCAACCAGGTGTCCCTTGTATCTATTATGGTGACGAATATGGGCTAGATGGTGGCGCTGATCCAGATTGCCGTAAATGTATGCCTTGGACCGAAGAACATCAAGATTTAGAAATGTTTGCTTTCTTCAAAGACTTAGTAGCTTTCCGTAGAGAATACGCGGAGACACTAAGCCAAACAGATTTAGACTGGCAGTGTGTTGATGATACTCAAGGAGTGGTGAAACTGGAACGTGGCGCACTTAAGGCAGTCTTTAACAAAGGTGAACAGCCAGTTAGTGTTGAAGAGGGAGAAATAGTCTTGGCCCATTTGGCTGAAGACAATTATGTTCAGAAAAACGGATTTATAATCTATAAATAGTAGAAATTAAACAAGAGATAGAGATGAAACGTTAGCTCATTCTTCTAAAAGATAACTCTGCCCAGATATTGCTTCTTATATGGAAAAATTTTGACATAATAGAGAAAAAGCCCCTCGGTTTTGAGTGAGTGGGTGCAGGGAAACACCTAGAGTAAAATATTTAAGCAGAATTATAGACAAATGTCTTTCTGACTCTATTTATTGTTTGCGAAGGACTAGCTTTAATTTCAAGAGATATAATCAAAAGGAAAAAAATGAAAAAAGACGATTTTGCGAATTGGACAGGTTACCAGATTTATCCTAAGTCTTTTAAAGACAGTAATGGTGATGGTATGGGGGATTTACAGGGAATTATCGAAAAGCTGCCTTACTTGAAAGATTTGGGGATAGATTTTATTTGGCTTAACCCCATTTACACAAGTCCACAAGTCGATGGCGGCTACGATATAGCTGATTTTTATAGTATTGATGCTCGCTTTGGTAGCTTGGAAGATTTAAAAGAACTTCTGCAAAAAGCGCATGATAACGGCTTGAAAGTGATTATGGATTTGGTTGTGAATCATACTTCCGATCAGCATCCTTGGTTTATTGAAAGTCAAAAATCAAAGGATAATCCCTATCGAGATTACTATCACTGGGCAGATGCAACACCCGAAAAAATGCCGAATGATTGGCAATCTTTCTTTGGCGGCTCTACTTGGACTTATGATGAGCAGACGCAACAAGCTTATTTTCATGTCTTTGCGAAAGAACAACCTGACTTGAACTGGAAGAATCCCCAAGTGCGTCAGGAAATCTATACGATGATTAAATGGTGGTTGGAATTAGGTATAGATGGTTTTCGTTTGGATGCGATTTCTCATATTCAAAAGGAAGACTGGTCTTTTAATATCAAGTCTCTAAGAGGAAATGACCCTTGGCAGCCTTTTATGAATGTGTCAGGTATTGAAAATTATATGGCTGATTTAAAAGAAATATTTGACCAATCTGATGCTTTAACAGTTGGGGAAGCTTCAGGTGTGACTTCAACTGAGGCGCCTGATTGGACGGATGCAAGGTCTGGCTACCTTAAGATGATTTTTGAATTGGAACACAATGTACGTCAGAAGAATTACGCAGGACGTGGCTGGATGTATGGTTACAAAAAGACAATTATTCGTTGGCAAAAGGATATGCTTGCACGAGGTTGGAATGCACTTTATTTAGAAAATCATGACCAACCACGAGCAATCAGTTGTTTTGGTGATGGCAGCATCGCGTCGGCTAAAGCTTTAGCCGTATCTTATATGCTTCTTCGAGGGACTCCATTTATCTATCAGGGACAAGAAATTGGAATGAGTAATTTTCCTTTTACAGATATCACCCAGACAGATGCAACTGAAATCAAGCAGGTTTATGAAGCGTTAATTTTTCAGGGGATGACTAAAAGTGAAGCTTTGGATACAGTGATGGCAAACAGCAGAGATCACTCTCGTACACCGATGCAATGGGACACGAGCCCAAACGCAGGATTTACCAGTGGCAAACCTTGGATGCCTATTCATCCAGATTATAAGGAAGTAAACACAGAAAAATCACAGGAGCTTATCGATCTTTATAAAGTCTTAATTCATCTTCGCCATGAGGAAGAAGACATTGCGCGTGGGTCAATAAAGTTTTGGTTTGAGCAACATCTGACAGCCTTTGTTTACGAACGTGACTCATTTTTGATTATTACGAATTTAGGTACTAAAAAAGCACATCTGGACTTTAACCAAGTAGAAATAGAAGATTACCAGCATATTTTAGGAAGCCGCCCAAGAAAGTTGGAAAAGAAGATGACTTTCTTTCCTTGGGAATATCAAGTGTTTAAGAAAAAGTAAGAAAAGAAAAAGATAGGAAAAAAGATGAAAAAAATCAGCAGAATTATGGAAATTGATCCTTGGCATATCCAATCCAGTAAATTAGAAAAGGAAGAACGCCGTCTTCAGGAATCTTTAACCTCAATCGGGAATGGTTACATGGGAATGCGCGGTAATTTTTCAGAAAAATACTCAGGCGATCACCATCAAGGTACATATATTGCAGGTGTCTGGTTTCCAGATAAAACGCGTGTGGGGTGGTGGAAAAATGGTTACCCAGAATATTTTGGTAAGGCAATCAATGCTTTGAACTTCTCAGGAGTTTCACTTTTTATCGATGATGAAGAAGTTGACCTTTATACTGATAGTATCACTAATTTCCACCTTTCCTTAGATATGCAAAAAGCAGTTCTCTCTTATTCTTATGAAAAAGCTGGCGTTGCTGTTTCCGTTGAGCGTTTTATGTCGATCGTTCATCCAGAATTAGCTGTCTTCTCCTTCAAATTCTCTAGTGTGGATGGTCAATCGCACAAAGTACGTACTGCTTCATTTATTGATGCTGATGTGCACAATGAAGATTCCAATTATGAAGAAAAATTCTGGACTGTTTTAGATAAAGGAGGCGACAAAGAAGGAACTTACATTGCCAATCAAACGATTGCTAACCCCTTTGGCGTAGAGCAATTTACCGTACTGGCAGGGCAAAGTTTTAAGGGAGATTTTCAAGCTCAAGGGCAAGAAACTCAAGAAGAAAAAGTTATTAATTACCATGAAGCAACTGTGGAACAGGAAACACTACATTTTGAAAAACGTGTGATTGTTCTGACGAGTCGTGATTATAGTAATTTAGCTGCAATGCATGAAGCCTTAGCAAGCCTAGAAGAAGTAATTCAAGTGAAATCTTATACACAACTTTTACAAGAGCATGCAGAAGCTTGGGGCGAACGTTGGGAACTTGCGGATGTGGAAATTAAAGGTTCTGATCAAGCACAACAAGGTATTCGTTTCAATCTCTTCCAACTTTTTGCAACTTATTATGGTGAAGACGAGCGCCTCAATATTGGTCCTAAAGGCTTTACAGGGGAGAAATATGGCGGAGCAACTTATTGGGATACTGAAGCCTATGCAGTTCCGCTTTATCTTTCTTTAGCAGATCAGCAAGTGACGCAAAACTTATTACGCTACCGTCATAAACAATTGCCCCAAGCACAACACAATGCAAGACAGCAAGGTTTGGCTGGAGCACTTTATCCAATGGTGACTTTTACAGGTATTGAGTGCCATAATGAATGGGAAATCACTTTTGAGGAAATTCATCGTAACGGTGCTATAGCTTATGCTATTTATAATTACAGCAATTATACTGGCGATGAAACCCATTTGGCTCAGGAAGGTCTTGAAGTACTTGTAGAAATTTCACGCTTCTGGGCAGACCGTGTTCACTATTCGGAGAGACAAAAAGCTTACATGATTCATGGGGTTACAGGACCAAATGAATATGAAAATAATATCAATAATAACTGGTATACCAACACATTGGCAACTTGGGTTTTGAATTATACAATGGAAGGTTTGAAAAAATACCCTCGGCCAGATTTACAGGTTTCGACAGAAGAATTATCGCAGTGGACTGATATCACTACCCATATGTATTATCCGACAGATGAAGAGTTAGGGATTTTTGTCCAGCATGATGGCTTTTTAGACAAGGATTTGACGCCAGTTGCGGATTTAGATCCCAAGCACTTGCCTTTGAATCAAAACTGGTCATGGGATCGTATTTTGCGCTCACCATATATTAAGCAGGCAGATGTTTTGCAAGGGATTTATTTCTTTGGCAACCAATATAGCTTGGAAGAAAAACGTCGTAACTTTAACTTTTATGAGCCATTAACTGTTCATGAAAGTTCACTTTCTCCATCCATTCACGCAATTTTAGCTGCCGAACTTGGAATGGAAGATAAAGCAGTTGAAATGTATGAACGGACTGCACGTTTGGACCTTGACAACTACAATAATGATACAGAAGACGGTTTACATATTACCTCAATGACAGGTTCTTGGTTGGCGATTGTGCAAGGTTTTGCACAAATGAAAACGTGGAACGGTCAGTTAAGTTTTGCGCCTTTCATTCCAAATGCTTGGGATGCTTATAGCTTCCGTATTAATTATCGTGGGCGTCTGCTCAAAGTCAGTGTAGGAGAAAAGCTTCAGATAAAATTGCTCAAAGGTGAACCGATTGCCTTAGAAGTTTATGGTGAATCAGTCCAATTGGAAGGTACTTATGAAGCAGAGGTGAAGCATGTTTAAAGCAGTATTATTTGATCTTGACGGAGTAATTACCGATACCGCAGAGTATCATTTTCAAGCCTGGAAAGCTTTGGCTGAAGAATTAGGAATAGCTGGAGTAGATAGAACTTTTAATGAACAGCTCAAAGGTGTATCCCGCGAAGATTCTTTGAAAAAAATATTGGAGCTTGGTGGAAAGAGTGAAACATATGATGCCGAAAGTTTTGCTCAGCTTGCTAAGCAAAAAAATGATAACTATGTCCAAATGATTCAAAAGGTAGGAACAGAGGATATTTATCCTGGCATATTAGATTTGCTGAAAGATTTACGCGCCCAAAATATCAAGATTGCTTTGGCTTCTGCCTCAAAAAACGGTCCATTCCTTCTTGAAGCGATGAAGTTGAGTACGTATTTTGATGCCATTGCTGATCCGGCAAAAGTTGCAGCTTCAAAACCTGCACCAGATATCTTTTTGGCTGCTGCAGCCGGTGTTGATGTTCCTATTACTTCATGTATAGGAATTGAAGACGCCCAGGCTGGTATTGCAGCGATAAAAGCAGCAGGCGCATTACCTATAGGTGTGGGTTCTGCTGAAGACTTAGGAACGGATATTGCTTTAGTTTCAAATACAAACAGTTTGTCTCTTGAATTATTAACAAAAGTTTGGGAAAATAAGTAGAAGAGAGTAGAATCAGGAGATAGTATATGGCCGTTACGATAAAAGATGTAGCAAAAAAAGCGGGTGTGAATGCTTCAACAGTTAGCCGTGTTCTCAAAGACAGTTCGGAAATCAGTGAGAAGACAAAAGTTAAAGTAAGAAAAGCAATGCAAGAACTCGGCTACACGCGCAATGTGGCGGCTCAGATTCTAGCATCAGGGAAATCTAATACGATTGGAGTCGTCTTTCCTCCTGTCGAAGACAAATCAAACCAACCTTTTTATATGAAAGTTTTGACTTCGATTAATGAAACAGCACGCAAATACGATGTTTCAATTGCTGTTGTGACTGGTTATCAAGAGAGCGAGCTGAAACAACAAGTTGAGTTGATGTATTCCGAGAAGCGCGTGGACGGTTTTATTATCCTTTATGCTGGGAAAGCAGACAGTGTACGCAATTACCTTTTTGATAACAAGATTCCTTTCGTCCTTTTAGGCACGCCAACAGAAAAGCAAAATGAAATTACACATGTGGATAATGACAATGTCTTGATGGGGCATGAGGCGACCAGATATTTGATGGATTTGGGGCATTCGGAGATTTCTTTTGTGACCGATACGAAAGATGGTGAAGTCTTTGAGGAACGCTATCAAGGCTATCAAGATGAAATGCTGAAAAAACAAGGTAAGCCGAATTTACTCGTTTTTGAAGAAAATATGACCTTGAAAGATGAAACAGGCCTTGTTGTTATGGATGAAGTCTTAGCTTTGAAAGTAATCTCTCGCTTGTCAGAGCAAGGTGTGAAAGTACCAGAAGATGTTAGCGTGATTACTTACAACAACTCTGCCTTTTCAACACTTGTTCACCCTTATCTGACAACCTTTGACATCAATATCGTACGTCTTGGAGCAGCAACAGTCGAGAAGTTTCTTGGGCTGACGCAAAATAAGGAAGCCTTCCATGATAAAACAATTATTCCTTTTGAGCTTATCCTAAGAGAAACGACAGCGCCTAAAGAAAAAGAGTAAAGAAAAAGAGTAAAGAAAAAGAGTAAAGAAAAACAGTGAAGAAATCCCTTCACTGTTTTGTAATGAGTAAATTTCAAAAAAGATTAGCTTTCACCTTCTTTTAGCTTTAAATAAGAAAAAAAGGTCATAATAGTGTAAAATAAAGGGAAGGATGGGTAAATTTCTCGTGTAAATTTTCCCGTTAGTGTAAGAAAGATGGATGCGATGATTAAAATATTATTAGTTGAAGATGACCTCTCTTTGTCAAAATCAGTTTACGATTTCTTGAAATCTTTTGCTGAGGTAAAGCAAGTTTTTGATGGTGAAGAAGGACTTTATGAAGCAGAAATGGGGATTTATGATTTAATCCTCTTAGACTTAATGTTGCCTGAGAAAAACGGATTCGAAGTACTCAAAGAATTACGTGATCAGAATATTGATACACCAGTTTTAATTATGACTGCAAAAGAGTCTTTAGATGATAAGATGCACGGTTTTGATGTTGGAGCAGATGATTATTTGACGAAACCTTTCTATCTTGATGAGTTGAAAGCGCGTATTCAGGCGCTCTTAAAACGTACAGGAAAACTGGAAGATGCTAACGGTCTTTCTTATGGCAATGTGCGCTTGAATTTGACCAATAAGTCAGCATTTGTGAATGACACACCAGTGGAATTAATCGGTAAAGAGTTTGATCTTGTAGTTTATTTGATGCAAAACCAAAATGTCATCTTGCCTAAAGAACAAATCTTTGACCGCATTTGGGGCTTTGACAGTGACACGACAGTAACTGTAGTTGAAGTTTATATGAGTAAAATCCGTAAAAAACTTAAAGATACAGACTTTGCCCAAAATCTAGCTACATTGCGTAATGTCGGCTATATTTTACGGTAAGTTTTATGAAAAAGATAATTGAAAAAATAAAATCGATGCCAATTGTGAAAAATGATGGGAAAAATTTCCTTCATTTTTTTCTAGATTTCACGATCATCTTCTTTGCACTCACAGTAATTATTTTGCAAGTGCTCACAAGCGGGGTCTATAAGTCTACTGACCAAAATTTACGAGATTTAGCAGCTAATCCAGATATTTTAAGAGCGCTGGCACTTGATCAGGCGGGAGTCAATCAAGGGACATTTGAAATTAATCAAGGCAATTACAGTCCAACAAACAGTATCGTCATGTACGATGAAAAGGGCAATGTCTTAGGACCAACAGGCAGTGTTGATGCAACAACGAAACCAGGAAGCAGCAGTCAGCAACAAATCATACGTGTCGACCTCGTACGTTATCAACTTGAGAAGACAGCCAAGTTAGACAAGGACGCCCTTGGACAAATCAAGTCGATTTCTATTCGGAATCCTTATGGTCCTGATTGGCATTATCGATATGTTACCTTGGCGATGCCACAATCAAACCTGGACACAACCTATGGTGCAAGCAACATTGCTTATATTCAAGTTTTTAGTAACGTGGATCAACTTCAAGATAGCTTGAGTCGGAGTAATTTTATTATCATTACAACAATGGTTATGTTCTGGTTTATTTCCGTGATTATTAGCTTGTATCTTGCCAACTGGACGCTGCGTCCTGTTATGGTTGCCTATGAAAAGCAGAAAGCTTTTGTTGAAAATGCAAGCCATGAGCTAAGAACGCCTCTCGCTATTTTACAAAATCGCTTAGAATTACTTTTCCAAAATCCGAATGCAACAATAATTGAAGAATCTGAAAATATCTCAGAGAGTCTTTCGGAAGTACGTAATATGCGACTTTTGACGACTAATCTGTTGAACATGGCGCGACAGGACAATAACATTAAAACAAATCCTGAGCCAACAGATAAGGAATTCTTTGAAGCCATCTTTAGCAATTACCAGCTCTTGGCAGAAAGTTCTGATAAGTCTTTAAAAACTACCTTAAAATTTGAAGGAGCTTTAAGTTTAGATCAAAGCTTAGTGAAGCAACTTTTAACGATTTTGTTTGATAATGCCATGAAATATACAGGCGAAGATGGTGAAATTCAAGTTGATGTTCAAAAAAATGGAGCAACCCTTCTACTGAGTGTGTCTGATAATGGAGAAGGAATTACAGCAGCTGATAAGAAAAAAATATTTGACCGATTTTACCGTGTGGATAAAGCAAGAACACGACAAAAAGGTGGCTTAGGTCTTGGCTTATCCCTTGCACAGCAAATAGCTGAGGCACATAATGGCCGAATCACGGTTGAAGATAATCAACCGCGTGGTACAAAATTTACTGTCCGTTTACGGACAAGTCCATCTCCCAAATCAGCAAAAGTGAACAAAAAGTAATAGAATAGATTGTAAACTTATGCACTATGAATAAAAGTGAAAAATGAGTGGAAAGAGGCAAAGATGACTATTTTAGATAAAGTAAATGCGCCAGCAGATTTAAAAAAGCTAAGCGCTGCTGAATTAACCGAACTTGCTCAAGATGTTCGAGGAGCAGTGCTCAATAAAGTCAGTCAGATTGGGGGACATACAGGACCAAATCTGGGTGTCGTAGAATTAACCATTGCCTTGCACAAAGTCTTTCAATCGCCTGTGGATAAATTCGTTTGGGATGTTAGCCACCAAACTTATCCACATAAAATTCTAACAGGACGTAAACACGGTTTTCAAGATGGGCATTTTCATGACATCACGGGTTATACAAGTCAACATGAATCAGAACATGATTTTTTCACTGTTGGACACACCTCAACGTCTGTTGTAAATGCGATGGGACTGGCTAAAGCACGTGATTTAACAGCGCAAAAAGGTAATATTATTGCTATTTTAGGTGATGGTTCACTTTCTGGTGGCTTAGCATTGGAGGCAATCAGCAATGCTGGTGCTTATGATAAAAATTTCATCCTGATTCTCAATGATAACCAAATGTCAATCGCTGAAAATCATGGTGGGATTTATAAAGGATTAGCTGAATTACGCGCAACAGATGGTCAATCACCAAATAATCTGTTTAAAGCATTTGGATTAGATTATAAGTATTTAGCAGATGGTAATAATCTCGAGGCGCTCATTTCTTTTTTTGAAGAAGTAAAGGATATTGACCATCCGATTGTTTTACATGTCAATACCGAAAAAGGACATGGTTATCAACCTGCTGTTGACATGAAGGAAGCCTTCCACTGGCGCTCTCCCTTCAATTTAGCAGACGGTTCTTTGAAAAATATAAGTTCAGCGAAAAATTATACCCGTATTATTCTTGATTATATGGAAGAAAAAGTTGCTGAGGGTATGCCTTTAGTCGCAGTCAATGGTGGAATTCCAATGGTGAATAACCTAAAGGAATTTGCTGAAAAGCACCCAGAAAACTATGTTGATGCTGGGATTGCTGAACAATATGTGACGACCTTTGGCGGAGCGGTTGCAGCAGGTGGGGCACGTGCAATGATTTTTCACAATTCGACCTTCATGCAACGTGCTTATGATCAATTTTTACATGACTTGGCAATCAACAAGGAACCAGCGGTCGTTATTGTAAAATCAGCCTCCATCTCTGGTTCGGATAAAACTCACCAAGGGAGCTTTGCAATAGGTATGCTCTCTAACATTCCTGATTTGGTCTACTTGGCGCCAACGAGTGAAGAAGAGCTTGTAGCAATGTTGGATTGGGCACTGACACAAAAAGACCATCCAGTGGTACTACAAATTCCTGAGCATGGTGTGGAAAATCGTTCAACCGTGTTGACTGATTTCAGTAAAGCACAGTATGGAATTGTGCGTAAAGGTGAAGAAGTTGCCATTCTGGCCTTGGGCGGTCTTTTTAGTCACGGTCAAAAAGTAGCAGAAGAACTGGAGAAATTACAGATCAATGCTACACTAGTTAATCCAATGTTCGTTGCAGAACTTGATAAGAAAACCTTGAAAGAATTGACTGGGGACCATAAAGTCTTTGTGACCATCGAGGATGGTATTCTAGATGGCGGTTTTGGTCAAAAAGTTGCTGGTTATCTTGGACAATTTGGTGTGAAAATATTGAATTATGGTGCAGATAAGGAGTTTAATGACTCTGTTGCTGTGGATGAACTTTATGATCGTTATCATTTGACGCCAGAACTGATGATTGCAGATATTCTAGAAGCCCTAAAATAAAAGGAAAAAATGAAAAAAGTTTTAGTCAAAACTGTACATGGTTATCAGAGATTTATTTCCCCTCTGTTACCGCCGGCTTGTCGTTATTATCCAACTTGTTCGAATTATATGATTCAAGCTATTGAGAAGCATGGAGCGACCAAGGGAATTGCAATGGGAACCTCAAGGCTTTTACGATGTCATCCATTTTGTAAACCAGGTTATGACTTGGTACCTGATAAGTTTTCCCTGCGAAGAAATTACGAGACACCTGAGGACAAAAAGAAGAAATCTTGAAAAATTTGTTATAATCATAGGTGAGGATGAATTTCCAAGACAGATTTAAATAAATCCATAATTAAAATAAGTAAACAGGACAACCTTCAAGTCATTGGGCTTGGGGGTTTTACTCTTGTAATTCTTACATTATAAGTAAAATGATAAAAGGTTAAGATAGGGAAAATATCTGACTTAAAATAATTTAGAAAGTACTTGTTAACTTTTATAAAGTATGCTTTAATTAAATATGTAAAAAGTATTTGACATTATTGGCATCTTCGAGTGACTAGAGCTAAAAAGGAAGAACTCATGTATTTTGGGGCAAAAAATTTAAATGTATATTACGGTAAAAAGCAGGTTCTAAGAGATGTATCTTTGGAAATTGAGCAGGGCAAAACGACAGCGATTATCGGAATAAATGGCTCAGGGAAGTCGACATTACTCAAAGCCCTGGGACGTTTAATCAAGTATGAAGGGGAAGTTATCTATAAAGATGAACGTCTTTCTAATCGTAAAAATCTAGAAATCGCTAAAATATTGACCTTGCTCCCACAAGCCATGCAAGCCCCGAGTGATATAACTGTGTATGAGCTGGTCAGTCTTGGCCGCTTTCCACATCAAAAGCTTACTCAACAGAACTTATCTGAAGCAGACAAGCACTTTGTGGAGCAAGTCATGAAGGAAACTGAGATTTGGGAGCTACGTAACCAAAGAGTTGCCCAACTTTCTGGTGGACAGCGTCAGCGTGCTTTTATCACGATGATTTTAGCGCAAGACAGTGAAATTATTCTTTTGGATGAGCCGACAACGTATCTCGATCTTTTGCACCAACTTGATATTTTAAAACTGTTAAAAACTTTTGCGAAAAAGATGAACAAAACAGTAGTTTATGTCATCCACGATTTAAACCATGCTGCGCGTTTTGCGGATAATTTAGTTATTGTAAAAGAGGGTGAAATCTTTGCTTCAGGCCCGGTGGAAGAATTATTTACAGAGGAAATTATTCATGAGAGCTTTGGATTACATGTTCGATTAGGTCGTGATCTTTTCTGCCAAACTCTTATGATTACAGGGGTTAAAAATGAAGATTAGGAAGTTTTCTTATCAAGTTGCACTGGCTTTGGTGACGATTATGGTCTTGTCTTTCCTATATCTCATGCTCGGTGATCAAAACTATAGTTTCAGCCAGATTTGGCACGAGAGTGTCGTCTTGCACTTGCGTTTACCGCGCTTATTGGCCTTAATGTTTGTAGGAATTCTCCTCTCCAGTAGCGGACTTCTGGTTCAAAGTATGACAGGTAATCCTATTGCCGAGATATCCACATTGGGGATATCAGGTGGTGCAAGTTTTGCACTTGCTTTGCTTTTAGTGTTCAATCTTTCCACAGGTGGATGGTTGGGCACTGCTGTAGCAAGCTTAGGAGCATTTATTGCTCTCGTTACTGTAGCTGTCCTTACCGTGAAAAGTAAATTTCAACCGATGAAAGTTGTTCTTGTGGGAACTTCTGTTGGCCTTTTTGCAACAAGTCTTGCAAGTATTTTGACCTTTTATAGTAAAAATATGCAGTCTTATTTTTTATGGATTGTGGGTTCCTTTTCCGGAATCACTCCACTAAAATTGGAAATTTTAATGGTTGTGACTGTACTGTTTGTATCAATGGTTCTCTTATTTGCAAATCAGATAAAAGTTTTGTCCTTTGGTGAAGAGATGGCAACCAGTCTAGGTATTTCTGTAAATCGTCTCAGATTGTTGATTATGGCTATGGTGGCTCTGGCAAGTGGGGTGACAGTTTCGAGTGTCGGTGTGATTAGTTTTGTCGGACTCATGGCGCCACATTTGGCAAGGCGACTGGTAGGAGGACATTTTTTAAAAAGGTTCTTTATGAGCAATTTATTAGGCGTGATGCTATTACTTGTAGCAGATGTGTTGGCCCGTAATTTGTTCAAGCCTTATGAATTCCCAGCAGGCAGCTTAACTCTTTTATTTGGCGCAATTTTCTTCATTTATATGATGAGTAAGGAGGAAAAATGAAAAAGAAATTTTTATTTTTAATATTCCTCTTGGTTGCCTTTATTATTATCGACTTGACACACTTTTCGACAGATTGGGATTTACTATCCATATTGAT
This sequence comes from Lactococcus sp. bn62, assembly GCF_029492705.2. Taxonomy (NCBI): domain Bacteria; kingdom Bacillati; phylum Bacillota; class Bacilli; order Lactobacillales; family Streptococcaceae; genus Lactococcus; species Lactococcus sp. bn62. The sequence continues at coordinate 678,269 of NZ_CP120417.1, forward strand.
TCCTCAGTTTAGAATGCCAAGGACACTTGTGGTACTTATTGCAGGAACTGCTTTGGCTATGGCCGGCTATATTATTCAGACTGTAGTGGATAATCCTTTAGCAGATGCGGGTACACTTGGAATTACAAGTGGGGCCAGTGCAGGTGCGGTACTGTTCCTTTTTCTTAGTCAGTGGTTGAAACTTTCGGGCTCTTGGATCTTTATGTATCCTTTATTTGCCTTGTTGGGAGGACTTTTTTCCTTTACCTTGCTCTATCATCTTGCGCTAAAGAAAAATGTAAGTAATATCCAAGTCCTTCTGATTGGGTTAGGAATTACCGCTCTATTTCAGGCCTTGATTACCTTAGCTCAACTTTCCATTAATCGGTTTGATTTTCAGCAAGTAGCGGTTTGGTTATCCGGAGACATCTGGCAAACAGATAAAACCTTTATTAGTGTGAATCTGGTCCTGTTGATAATTGGTCTGGTTATTTTCATTTTTTTCCGAAAAGAGTTAGACTTACTAAGTTTGGGTCAAGAAATGGCAACAAGCCTTGGATTAAATGTGAAACAGAGTAAAATGCAATTTTATATATTGGCACTACTTTTTGCATCAATTGGCGTTTTATTAGTTGGCGGTCTTGCCTTTATTGGCTTGATTGCACCACACATAGCCCGCGAACTGGTGGGATTTGAAAGTAAAAAACGAGCTTTGATGACTGCTTTGGTCTCAATGATTATTTTACTTTTAGCAGATAGTTTATCGCAAATTATTATTGCACCGTCAAGCTTACCGCTTGGTTTTATGGTTGCTCTTATAGGTGCGCCTTACTATATATACTTAATACAAAAAATTTGAAAGAGGATTTCATGAAACACCTTAAATTATATTCTATAGCTTTAGCAGCAGTTGGCCTTTTGGGTCTTTCTGCATGTTCAAACTCAGATGTATCACAATCCCAAAAAGAGGAAAAAGTAACCTTCACTGCCTTAAATGGTGAAGTAGAAGTTCCTGCGCATCCGGAACGTATTGCAGTACAGAATTATCCGGATGATGTTGCAACCTTAGGTGGAAATGTAATTGGGACGGATTCTTGGGCTTTTCCTAATCCTTATTTGTCAGATAAACAAAAGGAAAATATGGTTGATCTTGGTTCGCCAAGCTTTAATATTGAAAAACTTATTGGTCAAAAGCCTGATTTGATTGTGACAGTGGATAAAACTCAAGTTTCTGATTATGAAAAAGTAGCACCTACTGTACTTGTTAACTATCAAGATTTGAATGATATGGATAAATCTTTGGATTTCTTTGCCAAATTGTTGAATCGTGAAGATGAAAAGAAAGAGTTTCTCAAAACTTTTGACAAAAAAGCTGAAGAGCAAAAAACAAAGCTAAAAGCTCAAGGCATAGATACTGCACAATCAAGCATTTCCTTGCTAGAGCTCCAAGGCGATAAAATTTACGCTTATGGCGATAACTTTGCGCGCGGTGGTCAAGCACTTACGCGTGGTCTCGGATTCCAAGAATCGCCAAAAATGTCGGAATTATCCAAAGGAACAGGATATGCAGAAGTCAACGCTGAAAGCCTCAAAGATTTTGATGCAGACTATATTTTTATCGATTTTAAAAATGCAGATAAAGCACAATATGAAGCACTTCAAAAAAATCCTGTGTGGAAAAATTTCAAGGCAGTTAAAGAAGGGCATGTCATCACAATGGATTATGAGAAGGTCTATTTCTTTGGCGGTCCCACAGCTTCAATGGCGCAGTTGACTGATTATACAGATGCACTATTAAAACAAACGAAATAAAAATTTGGATACATAAACTCTTGGAAGCTTTTTCGAGAGTTTTTTTAGACAAAAAGGGGGATAGTGTTATTTAAAACTCCTTTTTTGAGCCAAATTCACAAGAAAACAAGAAAAACAGAAAATTTTAGACTTTTATTTTGCTATAATGAAAATAAGCATATAGTAGATGTGTTAAAGTCTCAAATGTTAAAAATAAAAAGGATTTTGCGATCCTTTTTAAAAAGGAATTTTTTCATAAAAAAAAGATGAAATACCATGATTTCATCTTTTTGCTGTCGACTACATTTGGAAATTTTCTTTATGAAGCAGGATAAAGAGGTTATCCAAGCCATCAGAGGCATTTTTCAAATCTACTTAGCACTTGCAAATTATTTTTATTATGGTACAATTTTGTATTGTAAATGGTTTGTATCATCAAAATATCAGGAAGTACAAATGAAAACAGATTTTGACAAAATTAATGAATGGTTGATTCAACTTTTCCACGACTGCATGAACTTAGAAGAACAGTTCTTGAAGGATTCTGATTACCCAGATGTAACTGTGAAAGAACTTCAACAAATGACACTTATCCATACTTTGGGAACTTGCCGCGCTACAGACATTGCAAGGAATCAAAAATTAGCCCTTTCAACAATCACCATTACACTCAATCGCTTGGAAACTAAGGGATATATCAAGCGCGAACGATCAGATCGTGACCGTCGTGTGGCTTATATCGTATTGACTGAAAAAGGTATGGCTCTCTGTGCATCGCACAGCGAATTTTTCCGTAGCATTTCAGAAAAACTTATGTTAAGTGTTTACGGGACTACCGAAAACAAACTTGCAGGCGAACTTGAAGAATTACATAAGTCATTGGAGAATATGAAATAATGCCTTTCGCTAAAATTACCCAGGTGGCACACTATGTGCCCGAAAATATTGTGTCAAACGATGATTTGGCAAAAATCATGGATACGAGTGACGAGTGGATTTATTCACGGACGGGTATTAAGCAGCGACACATTACAGTTGACGAAAATACCAGTGATCTGGCTGCTAAGGTTGGTGAACAACTCTTAGCTCAAGCTGATTTGTCAGCAGACCAGATTGATTTTATTATCGTGGCGACTATCTCACCTGATAGCAGTATGCCAAGTACGGCAGCCTTGGTCCAAGCAAAAATTGGCGCACATCGTGCCTTTGCTTATGATTTAACAGCTGCTTGTTCTGGTTTTGTTTTCGCTTTATCAACGGCTGAGAAGCTGATTGCCGGTGGCTACAAACGTGGTATGGTTATTGGTGCAGAAGTTTTGTCTAAATCTTTGGATTGGTCGGATCGTTCTACCGCTGTTCTTTTTGGAGATGGTGCAGGTGGTGTTCTTTTGGAAGACACAGGTACACAACCTTTGATTATCGCAGAAAATCTAAGAACAGATGGCTCTCGAGGCGATTCCCTTACCTCAAATTATTTGGCACTTAATCCTGAACTTAGTGGTCAAGTTAACCATGTTACAGAGTTCATAAAAATGGACGGACGGGCGGTCTTTGACTTTGCGACACGTGACGTTCCAAAAAATATCCAAGAAACCTTGGAAAAAGCAAATCTGAAACCTGAAGATATTGACTATTTTTTATTGCATCAAGCAAATTCTCGAATACTTGATAAAATGGCCAAGAAATTAGGTGCTGTACGCAGTAAATTCCTGCAAAATATGCAAGAATATGGCAATACAAGTGCAGCTTCGATACCTATTCTCTTGTCAGAATCGATAAAAAATGGTAAACTTTCTTTGGACGAAAATTATAAAATTGTCCAGACAGGTTTCGGTGGCGGCCTCACATGGGGTACGCTCATTATTAATCTTTGATAAGATTGATAACATTTAAATTTGGTTATATGAGTGATTTATCACGCTATAATATATATACTTTCTACACATTAAAGGAGAAATAACATGGCAGTATTTGAAAAAGTACAAGACATCATCGCTGACGAACTCGGCAAAGAAAAAGAAGAAGTAACACTCGAAACTTCATTTGAAGAACTCGATGCTGACTCACTTGACCTTTTCCAAATCATTAACGATATCGAAGACGAATTCGATGTTGAAGTAGATACAGAAGCGGACATGAAAACTGTTTCTGATCTCGTTAAATATGTTGAAGCTCAACAATAAGAGAATTAATGGGGTGAAAGCCCCGTTTTTCACTTATAATAAATTTTGAAAATTAGGAAAGTGTCACAAAAATCTAAATTTTGTGAAATCTTAAAAATATGAAAACAGCATTTCTTTTTTCTGGTCAAGGCGCTCAAAAATTGGGTATGGCTAAAGACCTTTATGATGAATTTGACATTGTCAGAGAAACTTTTGATCAAGCAAGTCAAGTCTTGGGTTATAATCTTCGGGAGTTAATCGATAATGATGAAACAAAACTCAACGAGACACAATATACACAACCAGCTATTTTAACAACATCTGTAGCAATCCTTCGTTTGCTTTCAGAACAAGGTATTAAGCCAGATCTTGTGGCTGGACTTTCTTTAGGCGAGTACTCTGCATTGGTAGCCAGTGGTGCACTTGATTTTGCGGAAGCTGTTGCTTTAGTAGCAAAACGTGGTCAATACATGACTGAAGCTGCACCAACAGGATCAGGTAAAATGGTTGCTGTGATGAATACAGAAGCTGCTTTGATCGAAGAAATTTGTGAACAAGCAGCGGAACGTGGAATTGTAAGCCCAGCAAACTATAATACTCCGGCTCAAATTGTTATTGGTGGTCAAGCTGAAGCCGTTGATTACGCCGTTGAACTTCTAAAAGAAGCTGGCGTAAAACGTCTGATTGAGCTGAAAGTATCTGGTCCTTTCCATACAGCCATCTTAAAACCCGCGAGCGAAAAGTTAGCCAAAGAACTTGAACAGGTTAATTTTAATAGCTTTAAGTTGGAGCTGATTTCAAATACGACAGCGAAAGTTATGAAAGACTCAGAAGTAAAAGAACTCCTCACGCGTCAAGTTATGGAGCCAGTACGTTTCTACGAATCCATTGAAACAATGAAAGCACTTGGTGTACAGCGCTTTATTGAAGTTGGACCTGGTAAAGTTCTTTCTGGTTTTATAAAAAAAATCGACAAAGAAGCAAGCTTTACGAATGTTGAAGATCTTACTTCATTCAAGGCTTTGGTGACAGAAGAAGCTTAAACTTATTCAATGAGTAAAAGTTGTCACTGTAGAACTTGGTTTGAGAGCAATTAAAAATCATAAGAACAGGAAAAAATAATGGAAATTAAAAATAAAAATGTCTTTGTGACGGGCTCAACACGTGGTATTGGTAAGGCGATTGCTTTACAGTTTGCTCAAGCTGGGGCAAACGTAGTTATCAATGGACGTTCTGCCATTTCTGAAGAACTTTTGTCAGAGTTCACTTCTTTTGGTGTTAAGGCTGTTGGCGTATCTGGTGATATTTCCCAGTCGGAAGATGCTAAACGTATGGTTGCTGAGGCAGTAGATGCTTTGGGGTCGGTTGATGTTTTGGTTAATAATGCGGGAATAACTCGTGATGGTTTATCATTGAAAATGAGCGAAGAAGATTTCGAAGCTGTTTTAAAAATAAATCTCACAGGTGCCTTCAATATGACACAGGCAGTTCTAAAACCAATGACGCGTGCGAGAGAAGGGGCAATTATTAATATTACTTCTGTTGTCGGTTTAATTGGGAATGCCGGCCAAGCTAATTATGCAGCTTCCAAAGCGGGATTGATTGGTTTGACAAAATCAATTGCACGTGAAGTTGCTGGGCGCAATGTCCGCGTCAACGCTGTTGCTCCCGGCTTTATTGATTCTGACATGACTGAAGTTCTTTCGGATAAAGTCAAGGATACAATGAAGGGTCAAATCCCAATGAAACGATTTGGTCAACCAGAAGAAGTTGCCACAGTTGTGAAATTCCTTGCAGAGCAAGAATACATGACAGGGCAAGTGTTGTCTATTGACGGTGGTATGGCAATGTAGCCTTATATCAGATTAGACTAAAAAGAAGTTTGTAACAAACTCCAAAGGAGAAAAAATATGAATCGTGTAGTCATTACAGGTTACGGTGTAACCAGTGCTATCGGTAATACACCAGAAGAATTTTGGAATGGCCTAAAATCTGGTCAAACAGGTATCGGTCCAATTACGCGCTTTGATGCTGAAGCGACAGGAATCAGTGTAGCAGCTGAAGTTAAAGATTTTCCATTTGAGAAGCATTTCGAGAAAAAAGATGCCCGTCGTATGGATACTTTCTCACTTTATGCTGTTTATGCGGCTCTTGAAGCTATGGAAATGTCAGGCATAACTCCAGAGAACACAAATTACGATCGCTTAGGTTGTATCATGGCTTCAGGTATCGGTGGCTTGGAGCAAACACAAAAGAACTCACAAGCACTTCTTAAAGGTCCACGTAAAGTAACACCACTTTATGTACCACTGGCAATTGCCAACATGGCGACAGGTAATGTTGCCTTGCGCACAGGTGCTCGTGGTGTATCGCGTGCTGAAGTAACAGCATGTGCAGCAGGTGCAAATTCTATTGGTTCAGCTTTCCGTGAAATCAAACACGGTTATGCAGATGCTATTATCGCTGGTGGTGCTGAAGCTGCAATTTGTGAACTTGGTATTGCTGGGTTTGCCAACTTGACTGCTTTGACAAAAGAGGCAGATCCTTCAATTGCTTGTCGTCCATTCGATAAAGACCGTTCGGGCTTTGTGATGGGTGAAGGTGCAGGTGTCTTGATTTTGGAAAGTCTTGAACATGCTCAAGCACGTGGTGCAAATATCTTAGCTGAAATTGTTGGTTATGGTAACACAAACGATGCTTACCATATGACAACTCCATCAGGTGTTGGTGCTGAAAATGCGATGAAGCTTGCTTTAGAAGAAGCAGGGATTTCTGGAGCAGATGTTGATTATATCAATGCACATGGTACATCAACACATGCTAATGAAGAGACGGAAGCAAAAGCTATCCACAATGTTATTGGGGATAAAGCTCTGGTTTCATCAACAAAAGCTTTGCACGGGCATGCTCTCGGAGCGACAGGAGCTATCGAAGCAGTAGCAACTGTACAAGCCATTTTAAATCAGTTTGCACCAGTTAACGCTGGAACAAAAGAATTGGACGAAGGCATGACAATTAATGTCGTTCTTGGCCAAGGTCAAGATGCTGAAATCAATTATGCATTGTCACAAGACTTTGGGTTTGGTGGACACAATGCCGTATTGGCCTTTAAAAAATTCACAGATTAGTTTAAAAGAAAGATAAGCACTCTGCTTTCTTTTCCACAATCTAAGTGCACTTTAACTTAGATTGTGGAAAAGAAAGCGAGCGGGATATAAAAATGAATATTAATGAAGTAAAAGATTTGATGACACAGTTTGACGGTTCGAGCTTGCGTGAATTTTCTTGGCGCACAGCAGAAGGAGAACTGTCTTTCTCAAAAAACGAAAATAAAATTCTTGCAGCGCCCACAGGAACAGCACTTCCAGAAACAAAAGTAAGTGCACCAATGCCTGTAAGCGAAAGCTCTACAGAACTTGCAGTAGAAACAGAACTTGTAGAAGAAGTTGCTACAGTAGAAGGTGAAGCAGTAACAAGTCCTTTAGTTGGTGTAGCTTACTTGCAACCAGCTCCAGGTAAACCTGAGTTCGTTAGTGTAGGAGATTCAGTTAAAAAAGGTCAAACCTTACTCATCATTGAAGCAATGAAAGTTATGAACGAAATTCCAGCACCTAAAGACGGTGTTATCACTGAAATCATGGTTAATGCTGAAGATGTAGTTGAATTCGGTCAAGAATTAGTACGCATTAAGTAAAGGAGCGGTAAAAATGGCAGAAGTAAATATTGACGTCACAAAAATTATGGAGGCATTGCCTCACCGTTATCCTTTCCTTTTAGTGGATCGTGTTATTGATATCGCGGATGATGAAATTACCGCCATTAAGAATGTGACGATTAACGAGGAATTTTTCCAAGGGCATTTTCCCCAATATCCAGTAATGCCGGGTGTTTTGATTATGGAAGCCTTGGCGCAAGCTGCAGGTGTTTTGGAACTTTCAAAACCTGAAAACAAAGGAAAACTCGTATTTTATGCAGGAATGGACAATGTAAAGTATAAAAAACAAGTTGTACCTGGCGATCAATTGATCTTGCATGCAAAGTTTATCAAGCGTCGTGGTCCAATTGCTGTTGTTGAAGCGGAAGCTAAGGTTGATGGTAAATTAGCTGCAAAAGGCACACTAACTTTTGCTTTAGGAAAATAAAAAAATAATCAATGCCACAGTTAGTCTGTGGCAACTTTTAAAAGTAAGTATACTTTGAAGTTTAAAAGCTTTGAGTTTACTGATCGTGGCTTTTGCCACTATAATCCCAAATAATGCACCGAGCTCAAGGCCTGGTGACACTCTTTTATACCAGAAACAGAGGATAAAAGAGAAATTGGTAGGAGTTATCAATCTATGTTTAATAAAATTTTAATCGCCAATCGTGGTGAAATTGCTGTACGTATTATTCGTGCGGCACGCGAACTCGGTGTCGCTACTGTTGCCGTATATTCAGAAGCTGACCGTGATGCATTACATGTAGCACTGGCAGATGAAGCTATTTGTATTGGCCCAGCCCGTGCAACAGAGTCTTATCTGAATATGAATAATATTCTAGAAGCCGCTGTTGCTACTGGAGCCCAAGCCATTCATCCAGGTTTTGGTTTTTTGAGTGAAAATTCAAAGTTTGCACGTCTTTGTGAAGAAATGAATATCAAATTTATCGGTCCCTCAGCTCAGGTCATGGATATGATGGGAGATAAAATTAACGCGCGTGCAGAAATGGTCAAAGCAGGCGTTCCTGTTACGCCAGGTTCTGAAGGTGAAGTGTATACGAGTGAAGAAGCACTGGATTTAGCCAATAAGATTGGTTATCCTGTCATGCTGAAAGCATCAGCCGGTGGTGGCGGAAAAGGTATCCGTAAAGTCAGCAATGCTGAAGAACTCGTCCCCGCTTTCGAAGCAGCTACCGCTGAAGCCAAAGCAGCTTTTGGCAATGGTGCAATGTTTATCGAACGAATGATTTTCCCTGCACGTCATATTGAGGTCCAAATCTTAGCAGACCAACATGGTAATGTTATTCACTTAGGAGAACGTGATTGTTCCCTCCAACGTAATAACCAGAAAGTTCTTGAAGAAAGCCCATCTGTCGCGATTGGACATACTTTACGCGAACGTATCTGCCAAGCAGCTGTCAAAGCAGCAGCGCATGTGAACTATGAAAACGCAGGAACAATTGAGTTTCTCTTGGACGAAGCTTCAGGCGATTTCTTCTTCATGGAAATGAATACACGTGTACAAGTTGAACATCCCGTAACCGAGTTTGTTTCAGGTGTGGATATTGTTAAGGAACAAATTCGAATTGCAGATGGTCAAGAACTGTCTGTGAAACAAGAAGATATTGCGTTCAAAGGACATGCTATTGAGTGCCGTATCAATGCAGAAAATCCAAAATTTAACTTTGCCCCAAGCCCAGGTAAAATCACCAATCTGTTTCTACCAAGTGGTGGTGTAGGCCTACGTGTGGATTCCGCTATGTATACGGGATATACTATTCCACCTTATTATGATTCAATGATTGCAAAAGTCATCGTTCATGGCGAAAATCGTTTTGAAGCCTTGATGAAAATGCAGCGTGCTTTGATGGAATTCGATGTGGAAGGTTTAACAACCAATATTGACTTCCAGCTGGAATTAATTTCAGATGATAATGTTATTGCCGGGGATTATGATACTAGCTTTTTAGCCAATACATTTTTGCCGGAGTATTTGGAAAAATAAAAGCATGAAGTAACTTGATGAGTAAATCATCAAGTTTTTCTATCCTTGTAAGGTTATGTTGACTGCTAGGGAATACATGTCTCGCAGTTTTAAGGCTCTTGCTATTACCTTGGTGCGATGTTATAATAAGAGTAAATAAAAAGGACTTGCGCTAACAAGTCCCAAGTAGCCGTATTAAGAACGGTAGCCGATTTTTTGTTATAAATAACGTCAACGGGCTAAAGTTGGACGTTATTTTTTATTGTCTTTATCATAAACTTTGAGCACTAATAATGCAAATGCAATCATGAGTGTCAAGGTTTCATAAGTTGACAAGAAAAATTGTCGCCTTTCTGCATTGTGAGGTTATCACCTACAATTTTTCATAAGTATCACCTCCCAGTTGGGCTACCGTCCATAAACTTCTGCTTTCATTATTATATCACACGAAAACCAACTAAAATAGGCCATAAATGGCTTACAATACTCACAAAGACTTAGTAAAATTTGAGAGCAAACTCCTATCCTTCATCAGCAACCCTAAATCCATTTTTCATCGAGAAAGTACAAAAAACAGAAAGTGGGAACTTTCTGTTTTTTTTATTTATCAATATTATCCTCTTTCACAAAGTAATTTGGACGTTGTTTGGTTTCGAGGAAGACCTTAGAAAGATATTTTCCAATGATACCGAGAGATAAAAGTTGTAATCCACCAAGCATAAGAATAAGAATAATCAGAGTAGGAAAACCTTGTACAATTTCGCCCCAGATGATGGTTTTCAACGCATAAAAAAGGCTCATACAAAGCGAGATAAGGAAGCTAATAAAACCGATAAAGGTAGCTAGGCTAAGTGGGGCATCTGAAAAGTTAATGATACCGTCAATCGAGTAGTGTAACAAGCCCCAAAAGCTCCAAGAGGTTTTGCCAGCTACCCGCTCGACATTATTGTATTCCAAATAGAAAACATCGTAACCCACCCAAGAAAAGAGACCCTTAGAAAAACGATTGTGTTCAGGGAGCTCGAGGATACTATCAACGACTTGCCGTGTCATCAAGCGATAGTCTCGCGCTCCATCCACCATTTGAGTGCTTGAGATTGTGTTCATAATCTTATAAAAAGCTCGAGCAAAAATTGAACGAATAAAGGGCTCATCTTTCCGTGAAACTCTTCGTGTTCCCACAATATCGTAACCTTCTTGAAGCTTATCATACATCTCGTTGAGCATACTTGGTGGATCTTGAAGGTCAGCGTCCATAACAGTTACAAAATCACCTGAAGCGGCACGAAGACCAGCCAAAAGTGCTGCCTCTTTACCGAAATTTCTCGAAAAGCTAATATATTTAACATTGGAATGCTTTTGACTCAGCGTTTTTATCACATCAAGTGTACGATCAGAAGAACCATCATTAATAAAATAAAAGGTTTTATCAAGTGGTAAGTCTAAAGTTTGGGCATTAACTTCATCAAAAAAGAGTTCAATCGTTTCTTCCTCGTTATAAGCAGGAACAATAATCGATAAAGTTTTATTTTTCATGAAAAACTCCCTTCTTCTTGATGAGAAATATATACGTAAACCTTGTATTTTAATAGAATTAAACTCTTCATATTATAACATAGTTTGAAAGAGGTAAAGGAAGTTATGACGAAGTTTTGGCGAAATGAATACGTGTGTGTTCTTATATAATTCCGCCATTTTTGGACACTTATCTAGTTCTTGACGAATTTAATTTTTGCGTGTATAATTATATAATTAGACAATTAAAATAAAAAGAATGTAAGCAGATAGAAATCTGCTTAAAGACGTTCGTTATCAAGATGTAAAAATTTTTGATACAAAGGAGAAATAATTGGCTCTCTTTCAAAAGAAAAAATATATTAAAATTAACCCTAATCGTTCAACTGTTCAGGGAGAAATGACGAAGCCTGAAGTGCCTGACGAGCTTTTTGCTAAATGCCCGGCCTGCAAACACAGTATTTACAGCCAAGACCTTGGCGCAAGTAAAATCTGTCCACATTGTAGCTATAACTTCAGAATTACTGCGCCAGAACGTTTGAAACTTTTAGTTGATTCAGACTCATTTACAGAAATGTTCACTGGAATTGAAAGCAAAAATCCGTTAAACTTTCCGAACTATGCTGAAAAGCTTACGGCGACTAAGGAGAAGACCGGACTGGATGAAGCTGTAATGACTGGTACAGCGATGATTAAAGGCCAAAAAGTGGCTTTAGCAATCATGGATTCAACTTTTATTATGGCTTCTATGGGGACTGTTGTCGGTGAAAAAATCACACGACTTTTTGAAATGGCAACTGCTGAAAAACTTCCAGTGGTTATTTTTACGGCTTCTGGTGGTGCACGGATGCAAGAAGGAATTATGTCTTTGATGCAGATGGCGAAAATCTCAGCAGCTGTCAAGAAACATTCTAATGCAGGTTTGCTCTACATTACAGTCTTAACAGATCCGACAACAGGCGGGGTAACAGCTTCTTTTGCCATGCTTGGCGATATTATCTTGGCTGAGCCACAATCTTTGATTGGTTTTGCGGGACGTCGTGTGATTGAACAGACAGTGCGTCAAACGCTACCTGATGACTTCCAAAAAGCAGAATTTCTGTTGAAACATGGCTTTGTCGATGCGATTGTTAAACGTCAAGAAATGCGTGAGAAATTAGCCTTACTCTTGAAATTTCACGGAGGTGTAAAAAATGTCTGATATAGCAGAAATTATTAACAAAGCACGTGCTAACGATCGCGTTTCAGTACGGGAAATTATTTCAGAAATTTTTACGGACTTTTTTGAACTTCATGGCGATCGTCAGTTTACAGATGACGAAGCCATTGTTGGAGGGATTGCAACTTTTCAAGACAGAGCTGTCACCGTCATTGGTATTCAAAAAGGAAAAAATCTCGAAGAAAATTTAGCAACAAATTTTGGTCAACCTAGTCCTAATGGTTACCGAAAAGCCTTGCGATTAATGAAGCAAGCAGAGAAGTTTAAGCGTCCAATCATTACTTTTGTCAACACTGCCGGGGCTTATCCAGGGATTGAAGCAGAAGAACGTGGGCAGGGTGAAGCGATTGCGCGCAACCTTTTTGAGATGTCCGATTTGAAAGTTCCTGTTTTAACTTTTATCACTGGTGAGGGTGGTTCTGGTGGAGCCTTAGCTTTAGCAGTCGCAAACAAGGTTTATATGTTGGAAAATGCCATGTATTCGGTTCTTTCTCCAGAAGGTTTTGCAACAATCTTGTGGAAAGATGGCTCACGTCGTGATGAAGCAGCCGATTTGATGAAAATAAAAGCTGAAGATCAGCTTGAAATGGGGATCGTTGAGGGTGTTGTTCAAGAAGAAAACCTTATGGAAAACTTGAAAACGATTATTGAAAAAGATCTCAACAGCTTGGTACAACTTTCAGAAGAAGAACTTCAAGAAAGCCGCTACCAACGTTTTAGAAAATATTAATTTTATACAAGCAAGAGATAATTGCTTGTTTTTTTGTTAAAAAAAAAACGCTCTATGAACGTTTTAATTATCCTTTTTACCAAATAAAGCGGAAGCTACAAGTACGACAATAATTGCACCAACGATTGAAGGGATGAGTGACATTCCAGCCAATTGTGGTCCCCAGTTTCCTAAAAGCTTTTGTCCAACAAATGAGCCTAAAAGTCCCGCCACAATATTTGCAATACAGCCCATACTTGAGCCTTTTGATGTGATTGCTCCAGCAGCCATACCAATGAGAGCACCAACTATAAGTGACCAAATCATAAAATAATCTCCTTAATTTATATTCTTATCTTATTTTAACATAATCTTTATTTTCTTTAAAATTGCATCCCCCTGTAAAAGTAATAAAAACGAGCAGCTTTGCCCTAGTTTTTGTTAAAATAGAGAACAAGGGAGGATGACAAATGTACGACTTTTATGAATATCCTAAATGTTCAACTTGCCGTAAGGCAAAGGCGACTTTGGATAATCTAGATATTGATTATAATGCTATCGATATTAAGCTAACCCCACCAACAGCTGAGCAATTTGAAAAATGGTTTGCAGAGGTTCCTGTTAAAAAGTTTTTCAACACCAGTGGCTTGGTTTATCGTGAGATGGGCTTAAAAGACAAGTTAGCAGACTTGAGCGAGCACGAAGCAGCGGAACTCTTAGCTTCCAATGGGATGTTGGTTAAGCGCCCACTGATTGTTAAAGATGATAAAATTATTTTGATAGGTTTTAAAGAAGAAGCGTATCAAGAGCTTGCACATTAAGAAAGAAAAGCACGACAAAAGTCGTGCTTTTTAGATATTGATTTCTAAAACGATGGGAACATGATCTTGACGAGCACCTGAATCTAAAGGTTCTGCGCGTGTAATCTGCTCGGCAATGCGGTCAGAAACCAGCCAATAATCGATTCTCCAGCCAGAATTATTGATTTTAGCTGTACGAGAGCGTTGAGCAAACCATGTGTAGATACTACGTTCTGGCGCATAGTAACTTTCTACATTGCCATGAATTTTACGGAAGCTGTCTGTAAATCCAGCATCTAATAAAAGTCCAAACTTTTCACGTTCTTGATCAGTAAATCCGGCAGAATTACGGTTTCCTTTAGGATTGGCAAGGTCGATTTCTGTGTAAGCAGCATTAAAATCACCACATGCTAAGACAGGTTTTTGGAGGTCAAGCATTTGTAAGTAGGCGCGATATTGATCATCCCATTGTCCACGTAAGTCCAAACGGTTAAGACCATCACCCGCATTTGGTGTGTAAACTGTTGTGATGAAAAACTCGGGGAATTCTAAGGTGATGATACGACCTTCGCTATCCATGGGCTCTGGCGCTCCAATCTCAGGCATGGTGATGATTGGTTCAGGCAAACTTTTCTTATAAAGAAACATTGTTCCCGAGTAACCTTTACGTGCAGGTGGTGTACTGATACGGTGAACAATTTCATATTCTGGGAAATGGCTGGCTAAAACATCAAATACTTTGTTTGTTTTTTTGAGGTCACCATTGAGCTTTGTTTCTTGAATAGCGATAACATCGGCTTCAGATGTGGCAAGTTGGTCAACCACAGCCATTGATAGAGCTGCACGATCACTCGTACCGGTCAATGCTGCGTTTAACGAATCAATATTCCATGAGATAAATTTGTAAGTCATAATAAAATCCTTTTGTCTTTATTAGGTTAATTATAACATACCTTATCGGTTGGCAAATAACACGGGAAACTGAGAGTAAATTTATTTTAGCGAAAAATCAGTAAAACTTATTTAGAATAAGATTTACTTGAAAAGGATATGCTATAATAGAAACAAGGCTTTTTTCAATCTACAATTGGAAAAATACTAATCAAGTGGCTTTCATTAGGGCACGAATTAGGAGAAAAAAATGACTGAAAACAAAAACTTTTATATCACAACGCCGATTTATTATCCCTCAGGGAAATTACATCTCGGTTCAAGCTACACAACGATTGCTTGTGATGTTCTCGCACGTTACAAACGTTTGATGGGCTTTGATACGTTTTATTTAACAGGCCTTGATGAACACGGCATGAAAATTCAACGTAAGGCTGAAGAGTTGGGAATGACACCTAAAGAATATTTGGACCCAATGGCGGAAGATGTTAAAGAACTGTGGAAAATGCTGGATATTTCTTATGACAAATTTATCCGTACTACAGATAAATATCATGAAGAAGCCGTTCAAAAGGCATTTGAACAACTTCTAGCACAAGACGATATCTACTTGGATAAATATGCGGGTTGGTATTCTGTTTCTGATGAAGAGTTCTTTACGGAGACACAGTTGGAAGAAGTTTACCATGATGCAGATGGTAAAGTCATTGGTGGTAAAGCACCATCAGGGCACGAAGTAGAATGGGTCGAAGAAGAGTCATATTTCTTCCGTATGAGCAAGTATGCGGACTGGCTCTTAAGTTATTATGAATCACATCCAGATTTTATCCAACCTGAGATTCGCAAAAATGAGATGATCAACAATTTCATTAAACCGGGCTTGGAAGACTTGGCTGTGAGTCGTACGACCTTCACTTGGGGGATTCCTGTAAAATCCAATCCGAAACACGTGGTTTATGTTTGGCTTGATGCCTTGCTTAACTATGTAACTGCTTTAGGTTATGGTTCAGATGATACCAGCAAACTGGATAAATTCTGGCCCGGTGTGAATATGGTCGGAAAAGAAATCGTACGTTTCCACACTATTTACTGGCCAATCATGCTTCATGCTTTAGGTATGCAACCACCAAAACAAGTCTTTGGTCATGGATGGTTGGTGATGAAAGACGGTAAAATGTCAAAATCTAAAGGAAATGTCGTTTATCCTGATATGTTGGTGAATCGCTATGGTTTAGACACAGTGCGTTATTATCTCATGCGCGCATTACCTTTTGGTTCTGATGGTGTCTTTTCACCAGAAGACTTTATTGACCGTATCAACTATGATTTGGCAAATGATCTTGGAAACTTACTCAATCGTACAGTTGCTATGGTCAACAAATATAATGGTGGTGTTTTGGTTAAGAATGACGCAACAACAGAATTTGATGCTGCCTTGGAAACAGTCCTTGCTGAAACTTTGGAAAAATTCCACACAGCTATGGATAAGTTTGAATTCAATGTTGCTTTAAATGAAGTTTGGGTTCTTATCTCACGTACAAACAAATATATCGATGAAACAGCGCCTTGGGTCCTTGCGAAATCTGAAGATGACAAAGATAAACTTAATAATGTGCTTTATCATTTAGCAGAAAATCTTCGTATTGTTGCGGCACTCTTGCAACCTTTCATGCGTGCAACAAGCAAGAAGATTTTTGGTCAATTAGGTTTAACTGAAGAAGAGTTCTCTTTAGAAGATTTAGCTTTTGGTTACGAATTTACGCATAAAGTTGTAGAAAAAGGTGAACCTGTCTTCCCTCGTTTGGATAAGGAAGAAGAAGTAGAATACATCAAGTTACAAATGGCTGGTGGAAAACTTCCTGAAAAAGAATGGGTGCCAGAGGATGTTAAACTCAATCTTACTTTACCAGAAATTAAGTTTGATGATTTTGAAAAGATTGAGTTGAAAGTCGCTGAAGTTCTGGAAGTCAGCCGTGTTGAAGGTTCAGATCGTTTGCTTCGCTTTAAGTTAGATGCAGGTGATGAAGAACCACGTCAAATCTTGTCAGGAATTGCCGAATTTTATCCTAACGAACAAGACTTTGTCGGTAAAAAATTACAAATCGTGGCGAACTTAAAACCACGTAAAATGATGAAGAAATATGTCAGTCAAGGGATGATTCTCTCTGCTGAATTTGATGGTAAGTTGCGTGTGCTTGAAGCACCTGCTGACGTACCTGCCGGATCATTAATCGGGTAATAAAAATAGAGAGCAAGAAGTGCTCTCTATTTTTATTTTTTACGCTTACCCATTTGTTTCAATCCGAGATTAAAAAATTTAATATAAAGTTTAGGATGTGCACGCGCTGTATGTACCATCATACGGTCCAAAAAGGAGTTGTAATAACGAGCTTGAGCTTTCTTATCTGTTGCTGCTTTATAAAAAACTTGTGCCAAATCCGCAGAAGTCGCTGAACTCCCAAAGTTACCACTAAGTGCTGCGCGTACAGTTTGAACTAAAGGCTGGTAAGGGCTATCTGGATGAAGATTTTTTTCGGCATTTTCCATAGCGATGGTACTCCAGTTGGAAGCAGTACCGCCTGGTTGTACAACGATTGATCGAATGCCAAAAGCTTTAACTTCCGTATCAAGAACATCAGACCATTGTTGCATTGCAGCTTTTGTCGCATGATAAAAAGCACCTAGCGGCATGTAGACATCACCACCGATACTTGAAATGTTAACGATTCGTCCAAAGTGTTGTTGACGCATGATGGGAAGGACCAGTTGTGTCAATTCTACAGCTCCAAAGAAATTTGTCTCAAATTGTTTGCGAACATTTTCCATGGGAATTTCTTCAGCGGGACCATACTCACCGTAGCCGGCATTATTGATTAACACATCAATTCGTCCTGCATGATTAATGATATGTTGGATAAAGTTTTGGTTACTTTTGCTGTCTGTAACATCAAGTTTTAGTGGGATAATTCCCTCATCAGTGGGGATTTTTTCAACACGACGTGCGCCAGCATAAACCTGCCAACCGCGTTGAGCAAAAGTTTTGGCAGCTTCATAACCCATGCCGTTTGATGCACCGGTGATGATAACAATTTTTTGATTATTTTCTGTATTTTTCATAGCTTCATTCTAGTTGAAGCAAATCATCTTGTCAAGCTGAAACAAAAAATGACAAAATAAAGCACAAAATGTTAAAATTAAAACACTAATTAAAACACTACTAATATAAGAAGAGTGATGCAGTTTCAGAAAGGAATTAAAGATGACATTTGAAGAAATTCTTCCAGAACTTAAAGCAGGGAAAAAAATAGTACGCACAGGCTGGGGAGGCGCAGAAAACTATGTTGCCTTATATGACAGTATTACACTTGATAACGGTGAAAAACTGCAAGTTACACCTTACTTTCTGATTAATGTCACAGGAGAAGGTGAAGGTTTTAGCATGTGGGCGCCTACACCTTGTGACGTATTGGCGACAGACTGGATTTTAGTGAATGACTAATCAAAAATTTAAAGGGAAAAAGGTTCTAGTAACAGGAGCAGCCAGCGGAATTGGTCAAGCCCAAGCGCAGGCTTTTATACAAGCAGGTGCAGAAGTTATTGGCGTGGACTTACAAGAATTCTCTGCAGATTTTAGGACTATCGTCTGTGATGTTTCCTCTCCTGAAAAGGTAGCACAATTAGCCGCACAGGTAGGTGAAATTGATATCTTGCTTAATACAGCAGGTCGGCTTGATGACTATCGGACGATGGAAGACACGGACTTTTCACTTTGGAAAAAAATCCTAGCAACTAATCTTGACAGTATGTTTCTCGTGACCTCTGCCTTTTTGCCTCAAATGAAAAAGCAAAAGTCTGGTGCAATCATCAATATGGCTTCAGTTGCCGGTCTAGTTGCCGGTGGTGGAGGTATTGCCTATACTGCAAGCAAGCATGCTATTGTTGGTTTTACAAAGCAACTTGCCTTAGATGAAGCGCAGCATGGTATCCAAGTTGCCGGTATTGCTCCTGGCGCCATCGATACACCGATGAACGCTAAGGATTTTACTGAAAATAATGGAGAAATGGCAAAATGGGTAGCAAAAGAAACTCCAGCAAAACGCTGGGCAAAACCTCAAGAAGTTGCAGATTTGACCCTATTTCTAGCCAGTCCAGAAAGTTCCTATTTGACGGGGGCAGTGGTTCCTATCGATGGCGGCTGGACAATCAAATAAAAACTCAGTCTTTAAGGCTGAGTTTTTTATACCCCAGAGAAGTCTTTTCATTTTTCAAGAAAATTGATATAATATAAAAGTTGCAAATTATCAGCAATCCTCAGGACTTTTAACCTTTGCCTGAGCATATTACAGGCGGTATTCAGCCGCTAAAGGAGAAAAAATTGAAAAAATCTACTGTTTACGACATGGTGACGATTGCCATTGTTGCTGCTCTTTACGTTGTCCTTACGATGACACCACCACTCAATGCCATTTCATATGGTCCCATGCAATTTAGGATTTCAGAAATGCTCAACTTTACAGCTTTCTTTAATAAAAAATATATTATTGCTGTGACTATTGGATGTATGATTTCAAACTTCCTCAGCTTTACTTGGGTTGATGTTATCGTGGGTGGTCTGTCAACGCTTATCTTCTTGACTTTAGGAGTGCTACTTTTTGAACGCTATATGAAACAGTACTTTTTCAATGGTCAGCTCAATAAAGCCTTTTTCTACTTTGCAATATTTTTCTCAATCAGTATGGTAACTATCGCTTTGGAAATGCATTTTCTTTTCGGAATGCCTTTCTTCTGGACCTGGTTTACATTAGCTGTGGGTGAATTTGCAAGTTTGCTTATTGGTGCAATTATTATGGATAAACTGGGCAAGCGGATTGACTTGACCAGATAAAATAAGAGAATAAAAAAAGCAGTGTGTCTAGAGGACGCTCTGCTTTTTTGGTGTCTAAATAAAGTTCCAATGTTTAAAGGCATTCACAATACCTTTTTCTGTATTTTTACTGCTGATAAAATCAGCGATTTCTTTGAGTTCAGGTACTGCGTTACCCATAGCTGTACCATGGTCTGCAGCAGCTAAAAGATGGAGGTCATTTCGTCCATCACCAAAAGCATAGGTTTCCCCCTTAAAGTTGAGGACGTCCTTCACATGTGTAATCCCAGTACCTTTATTGGTCGAGATGTTTGTAATATCGATAGAAGTAGGAGCATTCATAAAGAAATTAAGTTCGGGCATCTGTGCTTTGTAATAATCCACTTGTGACAGTTTATCAGTCAATAACAAGAGCATATTGACTTCTTCTGATTTGTAACCTTCGGGGTCAATCTCGGGAAGTGGCATATGTGTATAAGCATAAGCTTGACGGACAAAATCCGTATGACGATCTACCCAATAGCCCTCTTTGCCATAAAAGGCAAGTGCTTCGTCTTGCTCGATAGCTAACGTGTGTAATTTTTCGATGTTTTCAATTGAAATAGGATCTTTATATATCGTTTGGCCATCTAAAACAATATATTGTCCATTCATAGCAACAGCACCGGTGATGCCAGTGGCTGCCATAATATTGTCAAGCTCAAAATGTCCACGTCCTGTGGCAATAAAGGGAAGGACACCATTACGGCGAATTTCGTGAATAGCATCGATGACATCAGGGTCTAGCTGACTCTGTCCGTTAAGTAAAGTTCCGTCAAGGTCAAAAAAGGCCAAAGCCTTGTAAGCGTTTATATTTTCCATAAGTTCATTGTATCACAATAGTATATTTTATTGTTAATAATCTTCTTTTAGTATTATCTATCCTGGATTATTTCAAAACCACTCTAAAAGTTATAAGTCAGAATTTTTTTAATAATATACGATAAATGTTAAGATGAACTTATAGCATAGAATGAAACGAAAGGATGTGGTTGCTTTGAGGAAATATCTGATTCTCTCTGGACTAGCCTTTGTTCTTTTAGTAGGCTGTTCCAAACAAGATAATCAAAGTTCTCATGAAGGCGAAGCTAAACAAAGCACTACGATTTCGACTTCACAAAAGGCAGCATCCACCAACGAAAAGGCAACTTCGAAAAAAGAGGAGGTCAAACCGATGAAAGTTTTAGAGGCTGTAACAGAAAAGAAGAGCTTATCTGAAATTGAAAAAAGTATCAAAGCTAATCAGTCAGATATTAATGAGAGGAATGCACAAGGAGAATCACCTTTACTTATCGCGACTCATGAAAATAATGTTGCCCTAGCTCAGCTATTGATAGATAATGGGGCAGATGTTAATTTACAAGATCACATTCAAGACTCGCCTTACCTTTACGCAGCGGCTCAAGGTAAAACCGAAATCCTGCGATATATTTTGCAACACAGTAAACCTAACCAAAAAGTCTATAACCGCTTTGGAGGAAATGCTTTGATTCCAGCAGCTGAAAAAGGACATTTGGAAAATGTGAAAATGTTACTGGAAGACGGTCAAGTGGATATTGATCATCAAAATAATTATGGATATACAGCATTGATTGAGGCAGTGGCATTGAGAGATGGTTCAGCACACTATCAAGAAATCGTGAAGACCCTCTTGCAATATAAAGCAAACACTGAATTACGTGATAACAATAATTTAACGGCCTTAGATTATGCCAAACAGCTCGGATATTCAGGTATGATTAATTTATTAAGTTAAATAATATGGATATAAGCCAATTCAATGAGAAAAAAGTGATAAAAAACAAAAATTTTAAACTTTTTATTGGACTTTGATATGAAAATATCTTATAATAAAGAAAAAGGAGGCGTTTACAATGAGAGAAAATTACAAAAATATTTTAGTCGCAGTAGATGGATCTGATCAAGCAAATCAAGCTATCCAAGAAGCTATTGAGATTTCTAAAAGAAACCAAGCATCTTTATTTGTAGTACATGCTAAAGACGTTGCGCAGCTGTATGGCACAGCTTACATCATGCCAGCTGTTTTGGAAGAAGCGGAAAAACAATCAACAGAAATTCTTGATGAAGCAGGAAAACTTATTGGTGACAAAGTTGAGTACAAAGCTTTTCAAGTGAGTGGTTCTCCTAAAAAAGAAATCGTTGATTTTGCTGAGGAAAATGATATTGACTTGATTGTTATGGGTTCAACAGGTAAAGGTGCTATTGACCGTGTACTTGTGGGATCAACTGCAAGTTATGTTGTTAACCATGCACCATGTAATGTTATGGTTGTAAAATAATGAAGCAAAATAAAAGTCGAAAGCACAAGCTTTCGGCTTTTTAATGTCTTAAAAGCCAGTATTGAAAGATAAGCCTGTAAAATGTTACAATAAAGAGTAATATTAAGTTTTAGAACAGAGAAATAATATGCCCGCAAAAAGAACAACAAAAAGTAAATCAAAACCAAAAGCGAAGCGTTCAACAGCAAAGAAACCATCGACTAAAAAGTCAAATACTAAATTTTGGACGGCTAATAAAAAAATGGCGGCTTTTTTTGGGAGCTTTATTATCATTTTATTTGCTTTAGCACGTTTGGGCTTATTTGGTGTCTTTTTATATAATGTCACCCGACTGGCTGTAGGATCATTAGCAATCACTTTCTTATTAATCGTTTTATTCGTCATGTTTATGACGGTTTTCAAAAAGGATTTCTTTCGTGAAAACAAACGCTTTTTACCAGGGTTAGCTCTCTTTTTCTTTGGACTTCTTCTTGTTTTTCATGCGAGATATGATGTCCTGTCTCCCAATAAAAATGCTTTAGTTTTAGCAATGTCTGATCTGAAAAAAGGACAGGTGACGCATTTTCTTGGCGGTGGTTTTTTAGGAGACTTGTTTTTTGGTCCAGCTAAAGCCCTCTTTTCCGTAATAGGTGTTTATATTATTGTGGGAATTCTGTGGCTTATCGCATTGTATCTTATGGCACCCGCTTTGATTGCACGGCTACGTATTTTTCTTAAAAGAAATATAAGCGAAACACGTACGCGTATGGCAGATCGTGCTGAAGCAAAACGTGCAGCAGCACTCTTAGAAGAAAAAGCCAAAGCTCAAGAAGAAGCTGAAAGAAACTTACGGGCGATGGAAGCAGAAGAAGTTCCTCTCCCAAGTGAACCCCTGTTTGAAGAAAATACAACTTCCAACTTTTCCGAAATTCCTATAGCTATTCCTGATACGCCAGTATCACCTACAAAAGAAATGGGGGTTATAGAACCGCAAGAGGAAGTAGAGGATGACCAAGAGCCAATCAGTTTTGAACGTTCTGTTGACAACGAGTTTTATCAACTTCCGACGATTGATTTATTGGAAGAAATTCCAACAAAAAATCAAGCGGGAGAACGAGAAAATGTCCGCAAAAATATTCAAATCCTAGAGCGAACATTAGAATCCTTCAAGATTTCGGCATCAGTTGAATCTGCTGTTGTAGGCCCATCCGTCACCAAGTACGAAATTAAATTAGCTACCGGAGTGAAAGTTTCGCGTGTTGTCAACTTATCAGATGATCTAGCTTTAGCTCTGGCAGCAAAGGATGTACGGATTGAGGCACCAATACCTGGGAAATCCCTTATCGGTATCGAAATTCCTAACAGTGAAGTTGCAACCGTTGGTTTCCGTGAACTTTGGGAAAATGCTCAACCCAAAACGAACAGTTTGCTCGAGTTGCCTTTAGGAAAAGCTTTAGACGGTACGATTCGTACTTTTGATATGACACGGATGCCTCACTTACTTGTAGCAGGTTCTACAGGTTCAGGTAAGTCGGTTGCTGTGAACGGTATTATCACTTCTATCCTGATGAAAGCCTTGCCTAGTGAGGTTAAATTCTTGATGGTCGATCCTAAAATGGTTGAACTTTCTGTTTATAACGATATTCCTCATCTTCTTATTCCTGTGGTAACGAACCCTCGTAAAGCATCACGTGCCTTACAAAAGGTGGTAGATGAAATGGAAAACCGCTATGAACTCTTTAGTCAAGCAGGAGTACGTAATATTGCAGGTTATAATGAAAAAATAGAAAAACACAATGCACAGTCGAATGAAAAATATCAAACCTTACCATTAATCGTCGTTATTGTCGATGAGCTCTCTGACTTGATGATGGTAGCCAGTAAGGAAGTTGAAGATGCGATTATCCGTCTTGGACAAAAAGCCCGTGCAGCTGGTATCCATATGATTTTAGCAACGCAACGTCCATCCGTTGATGTCATCTCTGGCTTGATTAAGGCAAATGTTCCTTCACGTGTCGCTTTTGCTGTATCCAGCGGGACAGATTCTCGCACAATCATTGATACAAATGGTGCAGAGAAACTTTTAGGACGGGGGGATATGCTCTTTAAACCCATTGATGAAAATCATCCTGTACGTTTACAAGGCGCCTTCTTATCAGATTCTGATGTTGAGTCAGTCGTGAATTTTATTAAAAATCAATCCCAAGCTGACTATGATGAAAGCTTTGATCCTGGTGAAGCTGAAGAAGACAGCAGCCGTGGCACAGCAGCACCATCAAATTCAGCTGATCCCTTGTTTGAAGAAGCGCGCAATATGGTTATTTCTGCTCAAAAAGCCTCGACGGCCCAGTTGCAACGTGCGCTTAAAGTCGGTTTCAACCGCGCTTCCGATCTGATGAATGAACTGGAGGCAGCAGGTATTGTCGGCCCAGCCAAAGGTACAACACCACGAAAAGTTCTCGTTACAAAAGATGGAGAGTTTTTAGAAGGACAGGAGTTTGACGAAGCATGAGCGCTTTTGAAGAATTAGAAAAAATAAAAAAAGCAGGTCTGCCTCAAATATTGGTACTTTACGGAGAGGAAGAAGATCTTGTTCAAGAACTAAAAAGTCGGCTTTTAGAGTATGTCCATTTTGACAGTACGGACTTAGGGCAAGCATATTTTGACCTGAATAATGCCAATGCAAATCTTGCCTTAGAAGAGCTAGAGAGTTTGCCTTTCTTTGTTGAGCAAAAGCTGGTTATTTTAGAAAATCTCACAAATCTTACAACAGTAAAAAAAACGGTTTTTGATGAAAAACAGACAGTGCGTTTTGAAAATTTTTTGAATGATCCAGTCGAAACTACACAGCTGATTCTTATTTTACATGGTAAGTTAGACAGTCGACTGAAACTCACGAAAAAGCTAAAAACACAAGCCACTCTGCTCGAAGCACAAGAACTAAAACCTCAAGAGTTAAGTCGAGTTTTTGCCGATACAGGCCTTTCTGGAACTATTCTCCAAAGGATATTTGAAAAATCAAATTTTTCTTTTCCAGTAATCAAACAAAACATCTCCTTGTTAAAAACATATGTGGGAGAACGAACAATTACTCTGGCGGATGTCGAAAAAGTTGTTCCTAAATCTCTCCAAGATAATATTTTTTTGTTGACCGACTTGATTTTGAAGGGTGATGTGAATCAAGCACGTGATTTAGTTCATGATTTGACTTTGCAAGGTGAGGAGTTAATCAAAATATTGGTTATTTTGACAAATTCCTTCCGGCTTTATTATCAGGTAAAACTGATGCAAAATAAAGGTTGGAATGAACAGAAACAAACTTCTTATCTTAAAATTCACCCCTATCGTGTCAAGTTAGCAAATCAGCAAGTACGTAACATGCAGGAAAGCTTTCTGGCACAAGCTACATTGTCCCTCATTGAACTTGATTGTAAAATAAAAAGCTCAGGAGTAGATGCAAATTATTTGTTTGATTTAGCCTTGATTAAGTTAGCTTTGAAAGACTTATAACAAGCCATTTATCCGGATATTTTCCAGTGGATAATTGACTTGAAAAATTAAAAAATTTCTGCTATGATTAAAGATGATAAAACTTTGATATGAAATGATAAAAGAGGACGATATGGCAACATTTAAATTTACACCTAAAGATATCTATGAAGCTGACTTTGGAACAAAAATGCGTGGTTATGATAAAGAAGAAGTTGACGAGCTCCTCGATGACGTCATTCAAGATTACGAAGCTTTTCAAGCAGAAGTATTGCGCTTGCAAGAAGAAAACGAGTTTTTGAAGAAAAAAATCGTAGAACTTGAATCTCAAGCAAGTCGTCCTAACCAAGCAAATTTGGAAGAAACACAACGTTTGGATAACATGAGCCGCGTGGTTTCAAGCCGAATCAATAAACCAAAAACAGAAATTGGTCAACCAAGTAACTTTGAGCTTCTTAAACGTATTAACCGTTTGGAACAAGCTGTTTTTGGTCCAGGAAGTGCTTCAAGTGAAGAAGCATAAAGCTGACTTCATAATTTAATGAAAAAGAAAAAACAGTTTTTGGATAACTGCGTGATACCTTTGGTATCATGAGGAAAGTCCATGCTCGCACGGGCTGCGATGCCCGTAGTGTTTGTGCTTGGTGAAACAATAAACCAAGGTAGGAGTGTCATGCCTAACGGCTGAAGAAAGTGCTAAGTCTTTTGATATGCATGAGTATTCTGTAAAAGTGCCAAAGAGACGAGGCTTGCTGGAAACGGTAAGATTGGAACGTGGTAAACCCCTCAAGCGAGCAACCCAAACTTATGGTCGGGGCACTTGACTAGCCGAATTGAAGGCGTGGTCGAGGGGGAAGACTATCTTCCCCAGACAGATGGTTATCGACGGTCGCAAGACCTGAACAAAACATGGCTTATAGAAAACTGTATGACACGCTGGGCTAGTCCCAGCTTTTTTTAGAAAGAAACAAAGGAACAAATGAAAAATAATTTTAAGCTGATAGCGACTGCTGCAGCAGGTCTTGAGAGTTTAGTGGCTCGTGAATTACGCAATATGGAAGTCGAAAATGTTACGATTGATGATCGTTCTCGTGTTTTTTTTACAGGAGATACAAGAACAATTGCTCAAGCAAATACTTGGCTTCGTACAGCAGATCGTGTAAAGATTGTTGTGGGTGAATTTAAGGCACGTACTTTTGATGAACTCTTTGAAAATGTATATGCGCTTGATTGGGAAGATTATATTCCTTTTGGTTCAGCCTTTCCTGTAAGTAAAGCAAAGTCTGTGAAATCAACTTTACATAATGAGCCAAGTGTTCAAGGGATTACTAAAAAAGCTATTGTGAAGAAATTGCAAAAAGCCTATCATCGTCCAGAGGGCGTACCTATCCCAGAAAATGGTGCGGGCTTTTCCATCGAGATTGCGATTCATAAAGATAATGCGACGGTAATGATTGATACCACCGGCGATTCACTCTTCAAACGTGGCTATCGTGTTGAAAAAGGTGATGCTCCATTAAAGGAAAACATGGCAGCAGCGATTATTATGTTGACAAACTGGCTGGCAAATCCAAAACGTATGTTTGTTGACCCGACATGTGGTTCAGGAACATTTACGATTGAAGCTGCGATGTTGGCACTTAATATGGCACCCGGTCTTAATCGCAAGTTTGCCTGTGAAGCATGGTCATGGATGAAGCCAGATGTTTTTGAAGAAGTACGCCAAGCCGCAAAACAAGCTATACGTAAAGATTTAGAGCTTGATATTCAAGGCTTCGATATCGATGGTCGAATGATTGAAATTGCAAAAGGAAATGCACTTGCAGCTGGACTTGACCATGTGATAAAATATAAACAGATGCGTCTGCAAGATTTTCATACAGATGCCCTTGATGGGGTTATTGTATCGAACCCGCCATACGGAGAACGTTTGGGAGATGAAGATTCAGTTGCAGGGCTCTATAAAGAGATGGGTGCAACTTTTGCGCCCCTCGAAACTTGGAGCAAATATATTCTGACAAGTGATATTGCTTTTGAAACACATTACGGAGCTAAAGCAACGAAAAAGCGTAAGCTCTATAACGGAACATTGCGTACAGACTTGTATCAATATTTTGGAAAAAGAATAAAAAAATAAGCAAATGCTATGGAGATCTAAATGACAGAAGAAAAAGATAAAGATATCAAAAATTCTGGCGAAAAAGTCTTAAAACTGGGCGATGTCTCAGATTTCACTGTAGGCGAAATTGTAAAAAAAGCGCAAAGGGTAGATAAAGAAAATAGTGAAAGCGAAAGCGTACTTGACAAATACATTCGTCAACATCGTGGAGAGATTGAAGCTGTTAAAAATCAAGCCTTAGAAAAATATATCCAAACTGAGCGTAAGAAAATGGATCAAGAAGAAACTGTTGATCCTAATGAAGAAGTGATTGTGGCTAAAGAAGAAGAAGCTGAAGAAAAGTTAGCTGAGGCGTCAGAGACACAAGATTCAGAAACTGGCACTCAAGAAGCAGAAACAGTTACTCCATCTAAGGAACCAAACTTCAAAGAAAAAAATAAGTCAGAGTTTGATGAAGTAGAAATTGCTGATGATGTACCTCCTGTTGTTCCTGTACCGGTAGAACTTGTCGATAAGGAAAGTGCAGCTGAACAAGCGGAAGAAACAGAAAGTACAGCACAAGATTTCCCAGAGCTTTCCAATCAAGTTCCTGACTCAAAAGAAGAAGTTGCGGAAACAAGCCCTACAGAAGAGCCAGTTTCGACTGTAGACGAGGAGCTGGAAAACTCAATAGAAGCAAATGAAAATGTACAAGATGAGGAAAAAGAAAGTGCACCTATCGAAGAGGCACAGCTTCCACAAGAAGAAGTTGTTGTGCCTCTAGAAAAAGCACCGGTTGCCGGTGAAACTGTGCCAACACCCTTACCTGTTACACCCGTAGTTGAGTCGGAAGCTTCTGCGCAAGAAGAGCAATCAGAGAAAAAGAAAAATAAGAAACCTTTGATTATTGGACTTTGTGCATTGGTCCTTTTGGCTGCAGGAGGCGCTGGTTATGCACTCTATAATCATAATAATAATGAAAAAGCAGTCAATCAAGCAGCTGTGGAAAACAAAGCTAACTTAAATGCTTTTAATAAAGCTTACGACGAATTTTTTACTGACTCAGATCATCAAGTACTGAAGAATTCTAATTTTGATCAATTGTCAGCTTTGAAAAATAAGCTCAAAACTTTAAAAGGAAGCGATTTTGATACCGCAGAAACAAAGGTAAATGCGCTTGAAGCACAAATAAAAGCAGTTGAAAAAGTTAACGCTCTCTTTAATAAATCAGCTATTGTAGATGGTGAACTTAATAAGGAAGCTCAAGTAAAAGAGGCAGTAAGTATACCAGCGGTTCCAAATACTGAAAATGAGAAACTGAATAAAGTATTGGCTCAAGCAATTAACTTAGCAAAAACACAGCAATCAGAGGCTAAAGCTAAAGAAGAGCAAGCAGCGACGGCTACGCAAAATAATGCAGCTACTCAACCTGGCAATCAAACCTCAGATCAAACTGCAGGAACATCAGCTTCTACTGATACATCAAATGGAACAACAGGAGCCACAACACAACAACAAACAGATAAAAATGCAGCACAAGGTGGAGCTTCATCTGCCACAGCCGTAGCGGCTGATGGTGCCCAAAATCCGACAGGTGCTACGCCAGATAATTCCAATGCGCGTGTTCAACCCCAAGCTAATCTTAATCCACAAGATCCAGCTTTCACTTGGAATCCTGGAATCAGAGATAAAGTATTGAATATTGCGCGTCAGCGTGGTTATATCTCAGGTAATGATTTTATTCTTTTACCAGTCGCTATTCATACAATGACTTCCGGTTTCATGGCTGGTCAAGTTGCAGGTTATTTCAACTTGTATCGTCCAGACGGCAGTTACCTATTAACAATAAATAATAAAACGGGATATTTCTTCGGAAATGGTAAAGGTTTACCTACCGACTTTGGATAAAATAAAAACTTCTTTGTGGATAACAAAGAAGTTTTTTTATGTCTAAAATTATATCTATTGCTTTTCAAGATTTTGCACAATTCTGGATAGAATTAAATCAATAACTGCGACCTGAAAAGTTCGAGGGGTAACATCATAGTTGTGGTAGATAGCAGTCGAAGTATTAGTAGAGATATTTATTTTGCTTAAACGCCCTAGGGGACTACTTTTAGCATTTGTTAGAGAAAGAACTGTGGCACCAGTATGATTGGCTTTTTGAGCAGAATTCGTCAGCCGTTTCGTCTGTCCTGATATGGAGACGTAAATAACCAGACTATGGCGATTAAGAATATTAGGCAATAAATCTAGGAGGGTATCATCCGAAACATGAACGGCAGCATAGTCAAATTGATTTAACTTATGGCTGAAGTAAGCAGCAAGAGATTTAGAAGCTTCAACCCCGGCGATATAAATGGTTTTCGATTTAGATATTTCTTGCGCAAATAACCGCACTTTGTCTGTGGTAATATCTGTGGATAAAAAATTGCAAAAGTTTGTAAGCTCCTCTAAAAAGGAAATCTCATGTTTATTACTTGTCAAACTGAGCAGTTTCTTTGTTTCAAATTTAAACTCCGAAAATCCTGAAAATCCTAATTTTTGGCAAAGTCGTATGATTGAAGTTCCTGAAGAATGGAGCTCTACTGCAAGTTGTGTTAGATTATTATCTAAAAGCTCTGGCTGGCTATCCAGCTTTAACAATATGGATTGTTCTGTGTTGGAGAGCTGTGTACTCTGATAATTGTCAATAAATATTCCCATAAAATTATTATAACATGATTGTGGAGAATTCTCCGTTTTTTGGAGAAAGCGGTTACTTTTTCCGTGTTATAATATTTAAGAAGTAAGGAAGATAAATATAATGTTTTTCTTATAATAGCCATATCAAATAGGAGAGAATATGAATTTTGGACTTATCGGGATTGGTAAAATGGGACTTAACCTTGTAAAAAATGCAGTTGATAAGGGTATGAAAGTGACTGTCTTAGACAACGACGAAACACAAATCAGAAAAGCAGAACTATATTCTGAGCAAGTGATAAGCTGCTCTACTTTAGAAGAATTCATTGAAGTCATACCACAGCCACGGATTGTTTGGCTTATGTTACCTGCAGGAAGTATAATAAATAGTATCGTTGAGGAGTTGACTCAAAAGTTATCCGCTGGAGACATCCTTATTGATGGAGGAAATTCATATTATAAGGATAATCTTCAACAAAATGAAAAGCTAAAAGCTAAGAAAATTGATTTCTTTGATGTTGGTACTTCAGGGGGAATGGCTGGTGCACGTTTGGGGGGGAACTTTATGATTGGTGGTGATAGCAAAAAATCTTGGGAAAAATTGGAACCCCTCTTTCAAAAATTGGCTCAAAAAGATGGCTATCTTTATACAGGTCCGCTTGGCAGTGGCCATTATCTTAAAATGATTCATAATGGCATTGAGTATGGCATGATGCAAGCTATTGCAGAAGGCTTTGAGATTTTAGAAGCTTCTCCCTTTAAATACGACTATGAAGCAGTAGCCAAATTATGGAATCATGGGTCAGTTATTCGTTCGTGGCTTATGGAGCTTGCGGAAGAACAATTTGCAAAGGATGCAAAATTAGATCAAATTATAGGGCGAGTCCAAGCCTCGGGAGAAGGAAAGTGGACAGTCGAAGAGAGTCTAGACTTAGAAGTTCCTGCACCTGTAATTGCCATGTCTTTAATGATGCGTAATCGTTCCTTACAGGAAGATAGCATGAGTGGAAAAGTAGTCGCAGCCCTCAGAAATGGTTTTGGTGGACATGCTGTGGAAAATAAAACTAAGGAGTAAGAGAAAATGGCGCAAGATTTTAATATAATGGCGGAGACTATTCTGCAAGCAATAGGTGGAGTCGAAAATGTTGAAAATTTAACACATTGTATGACACGACTACGTTTTATCTTAAAAGACGAAAGCAAAGCAGATGATGATAAAGTAAAAAACATCAATGGGGTAATGGGGCTTGTCAAGCAAGGCGGGCAATACCAAATTATTGTTGGCAACAATGTAGCCGCAGCTTACGCAGCTATCTTAAAAAAAGGTGTTGCTGGCGGTGCTGTGGCGAACGAGTCAGGTAAACCGAAAGAAAAATTAACCTTGAAAAAAATAGGAACAAACATCCTTGATGCCATTATTGGAACTATGTCTCCTTTGATACCAGCTATTATTGGCGGTTCAATGATTAAGTTGCTCGCGATGCTTTTGGAAATGACGGGGATTCTAAGTATTGATGGTTCAACCTATAACATCTTGAATACCATTGGGGATGCTTCATTTTTCTTTTTACCACTATTAGTCGCTGTTTCTGCTTCTAAAAAATTTGGCTCAAACACTTACTTAGCGATGGCTATCGCTGGTCTAATGGTACATCCGGTCTTTATGGAATGGATGGCAAAGGCTGCTGAGGGTACTACTGTAACTTTTGCGATGATCCCTATGACATCTGTAAAGTACACTTATACTATTATTCCCGCTATCGTGATGACATGGCTCCTTAAATATATTGAAAATTATGTTGATAAAATCACGCCTGTGGTAACGAAAAACTTTTTGAAGCCAATGCTTATCCTACTTGTAGCAGCACCAATCGCTATACTTTTAGTAGGTCCAGCAGGAGTTTGGTTAGGGACAGCTATTTCTAATGGTGTGTTCTTTATTCATGATAAACTAGGGTGGTTAGCAGTAGCCATTGTTGGCGCACTGTGGCCGTTGCTTGTCATGACAGGAATGCACCGCGTCTTCACACCGACAATTGTACAGACTATTGCGGATACAGGTGTTGAGGGAATGGTTATGCCATCAGAAATTGGTGCCAACCTCTCATTAGGCGGTGTTTCTCTAGCAGTTGCTTTGAAAACAAAAAATAGAGAATTACGGCAAACAGCTTTAGCTGCAGCATCTTCAGCTATCATTGCAGGGATTACTGAGCCCGCACTTTATGGTGTAGCTGTACGTTTGAAACGACCGATGATTGCCTCAGTGATTACAGGTTTTGTTGCCGGAGCTGTAGCTGGAATGGCAGGACTTGCCAGCCACTCAATGGCCGCTCCAGGTTTGTTTACGAGTGTTCAATTTATTGACCGTGATAATCCAATGACCATCGCTTGGGTAGCTATCGTGATGATTCTCTCCATTGTATTGTCATTTGTCTTAACCTTGGTTATCGGGTTTGATGATTTGCCTGTGGAAGAAGAAAACTTAAAAGAAATCCATCTGGATCAAGTTGCTCAGACTGTAAGTATTAAATCTCCAGTAACTGGAAAAGTTAAAAAACTTTCAGAAGTTGCAGATGAGGTCTTTTCAAAAGAAGTATTGGGTAAAGGCTTTGCGGTTGTACCAAGTAATGGACAAATTGTTTCACCAATCACAGGGACGGTTACAGCTGTTTTTCCAACAAAACATGCCATTGGAATTACCAGTGATAAAGGATTAGAAGTTTTGGTCCATATTGGTATCGATACAGTAACTTTAGAAGGCAAAGGTTTTACTTCAAACATCAAAATGGGCGATAAAATTTACCAAGGAACTCCAATAGTAGAAGTTGATTTAGCACTGATTGAAGCAGCAGGACTTGCCACAGATACGATAGTTGTTGTGACAAATTCTGCAGAATATGCGAATTTTGCGCTTTTAGAAAAGGATGAAGTCAGTGAGGGAGAGGTAATTTTAGACGTTGAAAAATAAAAAAGAAGCAGGAAAATTTCCTAAAGATTTTCTTTGGGGTGGAGCTATTGCGGCAAACCAAGCTGAAGGAGCATGGTTAGAAGGGGGGAGAGGAGCCAGTAATATTGATATGCTGCCTTTAGGTGAAAAACGCTTGCCCGTTAAATTAGGTGAAATTTCTCATCCAATCTTAGAGGAATCAGAATTTTACCCCAGTCATCAAGGCATTGATTTTTATCACCGCTATAAACAAGATATAGCACTGCTCGCAGAAATGGGATTAAAAATATTCCGCACATCAATCTCTTGGTCTCGTCTTTTTCCCAAGGGTGATGAAAGTGAGCCTAACAAAGAGGGGATAGCCTACTATCGTCAAATGTTTGCAGAGTGTAAAAAGTATGACATGGAACTTTTGGTAACCTTAGGACATTTTGACGTTCCGATGGGATTAGTTGAAAAATATGGCTCTTGGCGCGACCGTAAAATGATTACCTTTTTCGAGAGATACGCTCGGACATGTTTTGATGAGTTTGGAGACGATGTAAAGTACTGGATTACTTTTAATGAAATAAATATCATTCTACATAGCCCCTTTTCAGGAGCAGGATTGGCCTTCCAAACAGGTGAAAATAAAGCGCAAGTAATCTATCAGGCTGCCCATCATATGCTCCTTGCAAGTAGTTTGGCTGTGAAAGCTGCACATAAATTGGATAAGGATTTACAAATCGGATGTATGATTGCTGGAGGTGCATTTTATCCCTATTCCTGTAAACCTGAGGATGTCTGGCAAGCCTTGCAAGATGAACAGATGAATACATTTTTTACGGATATTCAAGCTCGAGGGTATTATCCTTCTTACACACAGAGGATTTTCCGCGAAAAAAATATCGAGTTAAAGATGGAAGTTGGTGACGAAGACATCTTGAAGCACACTGTGGACTTCGTTTCTTTTAGTTACTACGCTTCGCGATGTTCAGTTGCAAGTTTTGATGATTTAGAAGTTAATGCAGGAAATGTGGTCAAGTCGGTGAAAAATCCATATCTAAAAACAAGTCAGTGGGGGTGGGCTGTTGATCCACTTGGGTTAAGGATTACCATGAATCAAATTTATGATCGCTATCAAAAACCTATTTTTATAGTTGAAAATGGATTGGGAGCGTCGGATAAGATTGTTGATGGAAAAATCAATGATGATTACCGTATTGCGTATTTAAAAGAGCATATCAAAGCGATGGCAGACGGTATTTCCGATGGAATACCCTTGATGGGTTATATCGTTTGGGGAGTCATTGACTTAGTTGCAGCTTCCACAGGCGAGATGAGTAAAAGATATGGTATGATTTATGTGGATAGAAAAAATGATGGATCAGGCTCGCTTGCACGGATGAAGAAAAAGTCGTTTGATTGGTATAAGTCTGTTATTGCATCAAATGGAAATGATTTATAAAATAAAAAGGCAATGGAGACTTGCCTTTTTTTGAAAGGAAACACATGGATTATTTAATAGGTATAGATTTAGGTACCACTGCGACAAAAGCAGTTCTCTTTGATCAATCAGGGATTCAGATCGCCACAAGTTCTCAGTCTTACCCACTTTATCGTGATGCCCAAGGAATGGCAGAAGAAGATTTAGAGGAGATATTTACTGCGATGATAAGTGTTGTTGAAAAAATAACACGCCAAATAAAAACAGGAGACTCTATTTTAGCATGTTCTTTCAGCACCCAAATGCATGCCTTGATTGCCTTTGATCAGGAATGGCAGCCTTTAACGCGTGTCTTAACTTGGGCAGATACTAGAGCTGAAAAATACAGTAACGATTTAAAAAGTGAAGATACTTCAAATGCTATATATCATAAAACAGGAACACCTTTACATCCGATGTCGCCTCTTGCTAAACTATTATGGCTCAAGAATGAAAGAAAAGAGATTTTCAAAAATGCAGCGCATTTTATGGATCTCAAAGGCGCAATCTTTCAACGCATTTTCCAAAGTAATACGATGGATCTATCAATTGCTACAGGTACAGGTTTTTTTAACAATCAGAAAATGACCTGGGACGATGATATTTTAGATCTGTTAGGTATTTCAAAAACACAACTTCCTAAAATCGTATCACCTTATGCAATAGAGAAAGGTTTACCAGAAAAATGGATACGAAAGATGGGGCTTTCACCAGATACCGTTTTTGTATATGGCGCTGGCGATGGTCCTATGTCAAACTTAGGTGTTGGGGCAATTAAAAAAGGTGAATTGGCAATTACAGTAGGTACTTCAGGCGCCCTTCGCATGGTAAGTGATGTACCTCAGCTAGATGAAGCAGCGAGAACTTTTAGTTACGCACTTGATGAAGACCATTGGGTAAATGGTGGAGCGGTAAATTCTGGAGGCGATGTTTTTCGGTGGTTAAAAGACAACGTACTTAAGAAGTCTTATGACTTTGCAGCGATTACTGACTTAGCAAGAGGTGTGTCTCCAGGTTCGGATGGATTAATCTTTCATCCTTATCTAGGTGGAGAACGAGCACCATTGTGGAATGCAGCAGCTAGGGCTTCTTTTTTTGGACTTAGCTATCGTCATACAACAAGTCACATGGCGCGTGCAGTTCTTGAGGGCATTTCCTTTAACTTGCGTATGTTAGAAGAGACACTCACAGAAAATTCAGCATGTCCTAAAATAATAAAAGTTACGGGAGGTTTTTCTCAGTCGGAGCTTTGGTTGCAAATTCTTGCGGACATTTTTGAGTTACCAATAACGGTTCAAAAAGACCATGAGGCGGGATGCTTTGCAGCACAGATCATGGCTCAAAAAGCTTTGGGGAGGATTGATAGTATTGAAGATGTTGCTAGTGGAACGATGGAAATAGTTTATAAGCCTCAGCCAGAAAATTTTAAATACTACCGCGCTTTATACCCTCTCTTCAAAAATTTAACACAAGAGTTTGCGAAAAGCTATGCCGAAATAGCTAAATACCAGCAAGAATTTTCATAAGCTCCGTACAGTTTGAGCGAGTACCGGGGAAAATAGTGTATAATATGTAAAAATAGTTGAGGAGAGTTACTATGGTCAAAATCGCATTTATCTGTGTGCATAATTCTTGCCGTTCACAAATTGCAGAAGCTTTGGGGAAAAAATTAGCTGGGGATAAGTTTGAGTTTTACTCTGCGGGTACTGAGATAAAGCCACAAATTAATCAAGATGCTGTCCGTTTGATGAAAGAAATCTATGACATAGACATGGAAAAAACACAAAGTTCAAAGCTCTTACAGGATATTCCACCTGTGGATATTGTGATTACGATGGGATGTAACGTTGGCTGTCCTTATCTTCCTTGTCAATATAGGGAAGACTGGGGCTTAGAAGATCCAACAGGTCAAAGTGATGCAGTCTTTAAGGATATCATCCAGCAAATTGAAACGAAAGTACTTGCTTTAAGAAAACGAGACTTTGGTTAATAAAAAAAGCACTGATTCAGTGCTTTTTCATTTCTGATGATTTTAGAAAATCATCAATTCTTTATTTGTTTTAGTTAAAGGCTCACATCCTGTTTCAGTAACATAGAGACAGTCCTCGATACGTACGCCAACTTTACCTGGGATATAAATTCCTGGTTCATCAGAGAAGCACATGCCTTCTTCGATGATGATGTCCTCAGAACCACCAATAGATGGGAATTCATGGACATCCATACCGATACCGTGTCCAAGGCGGTGGACAAAGTATTCGCCATAACCAGCTTTAGTAATCACATCGCGGGCTACTTTATCAATTTCAAGTGCAGATACACCAGGTTTTACGAAGTCCATAGCAGCCATTTGTGCTTCAAGTACGATTTTGTGGATATCGGCATCAAAATCAGAAGGTTTACCGATTGAGATAGTACGTGTAGCATCAGAAGCGTAGCCATTTTTCATCACACCGAGGTCAAAGAGCAAGAGTTTATTATCTTGAATTTTGACATCTTCTGGCATACCGTGAGGATTAGCTGCACGAGCGCCTGAGAGTACGATTGTTTCAAAACTCATTTGAGGTACGCCCATACGCTTCATTTCGTATTCGATTTTTGCAACAACATCTGTTTCTGTACGATCTGAATTTGCATATTCAAAACCAATTTCGAAACATTTATCTGCGTAATCCCCAGAAATTTTCATTTTTTCGATTTCATCGGCAGATTTGATCAAACGCATACGTTCTACCAATGGTGTCAAGTTGACAAATTCAACACCAGAAAATTGAGATTTGAGCCCTTCAGTTTTTGACAAAGGGATGTCAGAAAATTCGACTGCAATTTTTTGGATATTTTTTGATCCCAAATGTTCTTTTACAACAGCCCACGGATTTTGTGAATCTTCATAGCCAAAAATATCAAAGCCAGTAGTGTTTTCTTTGGCTTTTTCTACCTCCAAAGCTGGAGTGAAGAGAGATGGCGCTTTATCCGGGAAAACCATCAAACCAGCAATACGTTCATGCGGGTCAATGGCAAGACCTGTTAAATAATTCAAGGTCGTAGGATTGGTGATGAAAGTCATGTCGACTTCATTTTCGTTCAGAAAATTAGAGATACGTTCGAGTTTGCTCATAGTATCCACCTTTCTATAATTATTATCTCTATTGTACGCTAAATTCTGAAAAAAATCATGTGCGACAATATCTACAATATACTACCAAAAATTATTGAAACGGTTTTCAAAAAGTGATATAATTAAATTTGGAAAAACTTTTCATAAATATTAAAAGATATAAAAAACAGACAAAGATTATTATAATTGAGGTTTAAAAAGAATGGAAGAATCAACAACAACAATTTATGACGTTGCTCGAGTTGCGGGCGTGTCAATGGCTACCGTAAGTCGTGTAGTCAATGGTAACGCCAACGTCAAAGAGAAAACACGTCAAAAAGTCCTTGATGCAATTGAAGAATTGGACTACCGTCCAAATGCGGTTGCACGTGGATTGGCAAGCAAACGTACAACGACAGTTGGGGTTGTTCTCCCAACAATCACGTCGCCATATTTTGCTGAAATCGCTCGAGGCATTGATGATATTGCTTCAATGTACAAGTATAATGTCATTCTCGCAAATAGTGATGGTGATGAAGAAAAAGAACTTAAAGTTATTGAAAGTCTCTTTTCTAAGCAAGTTGATGGTATTGTTTATATGGGCAGCTTCATGACAGAAAAAGTTCGTAAACAGCTTAAATCAACCCGTACACCGATTGTTCTTGCTGGAATGATTGATGTTGACAAACAAATGTCATCTGTAAATATCGATTATCATCTTGCAGCACACCAAACAACTGCTGAACTGGCAAAAAACAATAAACGTATTGCTTTTGTGTCAGGTTCTTTAGAAGAAGTTGAAAATACAGAACGTATGGTTGGTTATCAAGAAGCTTTGAATGAAGCTGGCATTGATTTTGACGAGTCACTTGTCTTTGAAGGTAATTACACTTTTGAAAATGGACAAGCTTTAGCAGAACAAATGCTTGCCAAGAAAATTAATGCTGCCATCGTGTCTTATGATACTGTAGCAGTTGGCTTACTCAATGCTTTGCTCTCAAAAGGTATCAAAGTTCCTGAGGATTTCGAAATTATCGCAGGTTCAAACAGCCCGATTACAGCATACACTTACCCAGGTTTGACTTCTGTCAATCAACCGCTTTATGACTTGGGTGCAGTTTCAATGCGTTTGTTGACAAAACTTATGCACAAGGAAGAAGTTGAGGAAAACCAATTGATCCTCGCTCATCAAATCATTAATCGTGGTTCGACAAAATAAAAAACAAAAGATACAGTGATGTATCTTTTTTTATGGTCTCTAAGAGTAAGCTATAGCTTTGTTTTAACCATGAAGAGGAGAAGCGATTTGACTTTCTGGACAAAGCATGATACTATTAAGAGGTAAATTTAGTCTAAGTTATATATTTTTAATGTTTTCTTTCACATAATGATTTACAAATATGACGAAAGGAAAATATATACTATGACAAAAGGAACTGTAAAATGGTTTAACGACTCTAAAGGTTTTGGTTTCATCACTGCTGAAGATGGTACTGATGTGTTTGCACACTTCACTCAAATTCAAAGCGATGGCTTCCGTAAACTTGAAGAAGGCGAAAAAGTTACATTTGATATTGAACAAGGTCAACGTGGCCCTCAAGCATCAAACATTACTAAAGCATAATGATAAGGCACTCTTGGGAGTGCTTTTTTTATTTTAAAGTGCAAGATTAGGACTTTAGCTAAAAGTGTGTTACAATAGGTGTACCATTTGGATACATCCATAATGGAAGATCTCGTCCACTCAGTTATAGCGTGACTTTGGGATAGTTCAAATTTCTTCCATTTTTATTAGCGCGGGATGGAGCAGCTAGGTAGCTCGTCGGGCTCATAACCCGAAGGTCGTAGGTTCAAATCCTGCTCCCGCAATTGAGATATAGATTCCTGTTTTTCAGGGATTTTTTATTTATTTCAATTGAAAAAATATCTTCAGTGACGTTCAGGATTATGTTTGGTACGCATGCAAATGTATGCTAAACTTAAAATATGAGGAAAACGAAAATTGTAGTACCCGTTCTTCCGACAACAGTGGCGGAAGTACAGGAATTAAACGTAGAAAAGTACAGAAAGGCTGACATTATTGAATGGCGGGCGGATTTTTTGGGAGATATAGAAAGCATTCTTCAGGCTGCGCCTTTTATCTTTGAGAAATTTAAAGATTTTTCCCTTCTTTTTACTGTACGCACAGCCAATGAAGGCGGCAATATCTCCATTTCTAAAAAAGATTATGTCACTCTTTTAAAAAAAGTAGCCAAATTGGGCCCAGATTATATTGATATCGAATATTTTTCCTATCGAAAAGCCTTACCACAGCTACTTGAATTTAAAGAAAAAATTGTCTTGTCTTATCATAACTTTTTCGAGTCACCTACAGATTTAACTGCTCGAATGATGAAAATGCAAAGAGAAGAAACAGGCTTTGTAAAAGTGGCGATTATGGCACAACGCGAGTGTGATGTTTTGGATTTGCTACAGATTACACGTGATTTTACGATGGAATATGGACCAAAATTTATCGGTATTGCAATGGGAGAACTGGGTAAAATTTCCCGCGTTGCCGGAGGTTTGACCGGATCTGTATGGACTTTTGTGGCACTCGATAAGGAAGAAGGAAGTGCTCCCGGGCAATTGACATTACCTCAGATGCTGGATGTTCTTGATGCCTTAGAAGCTTAACATTCGTCTTTTCCACATATTCCGTCAATAAATTGAGAATATTAGAGAAATTCCCGAAAAAATTTCTCCAAAATGGTATAATTTATAGTAAGTTAGAAATTTGGAGGAACTATGGTTATCAATCGTTACAGTCGCCCAGAAATGGCGGCAATCTGGTCGGATGAAAACAAGTATAAGGCGTGGCTTGAAGTCGAAATTCTTGCGGATGAAGCTTGGGCTGAACTCGGAGAAATTCCAGCAGAAGATGTAAAAAAAATTCGTGAAAAAGCAAGTTTTGATGTTGATCGTATCTTGGAGATTGAAAAAGAAACGCGCCACGATGTGGTTGCCTTTACGCGTGCTGTTTCTGAAACACTTGGCGAGGAAAGTAAGTGGGTACACTATGGACTTACTTCAACCGATGTTGTAGATACAGCTTATGGCTATCTCTACAAGCAGGCTAATGATATTATCCGGCGTGATTTGGCTAACTTTTTGGAAATTATTGCTGATAAAGCGCGTGAGCACAAGTACACTGTATGTATGGGACGTACGCACGGTGTCCATGCAGAACCAACAACTTTTGGCCTTAAATTAGCAACTTGGTATTCTGAAATGAAGCGTAATATCGAGCGTTTCGAACATGCAGCTAAAGGGGTTGAAGCGGGTAAAATTTCTGGTGCTGTAGGTACATTTGCCAATATCCCGCCTTTTGTTGAAGAATATGTATGTGGCAAACTTGGAATTCGTCCACAAGAGATTTCGACACAAGTATTACCCCGTGATTTACATGCAGAATACTTTAGTACACTGGCACTGATTGCGACTTCGATTGAGCGTATGGCGACAGAGATTCGTGGTCTTCAAAAATCAGAACAACGTGAAGTAGAAGAGTTCTTCGCTAAAGGTCAAAAAGGTAGCTCAGCAATGCCACACAAACGTAATCCAATTGGTTCTGAAAATATGACTGGCTTGGCGCGTGTTATTCGTGGACATGTTGTGACAGCCATGGAAGATGTTGTTTTGTGGCATGAACGTGACATTTCACACAGCTCGGCAGAGCGTATCATTACCCCAGATACAACTGAATTAATCAACTATATGTTAAACCGTTTTGGTAATATTGTTAAAAATCTGACTGTATTCCCAGAAAATATGAAGCGTAATATGGATGCAACTTTTGGATTGATCTATAGTCAA
Source organism: Lactococcus sp. bn62 (assembly GCF_029492705.2). NCBI lineage: Bacteria > Bacillati > Bacillota > Bacilli > Lactobacillales > Streptococcaceae > Lactococcus > Lactococcus sp. bn62. The sequence continues at coordinate 719,834 of NZ_CP120417.1, forward strand.
CATGTTATGCTTATGCTTATTGAAAAAGGAATGACACGTGAAGAAGCTTACGATTTGGTTCAACCATTGACAGCAAAAGCTTGGGATGAACAAATCATGTTCCGCCCACTGGTAGAAAGCAATGAAAAAATCCGTGAAAAACTGACAGATGAAGATATTGATGCAGCTTTTGATTATAATTATCATTTGTCACGTGTAGATGTCATCTTTGAACGTCTTGGTTTGTAAAAATAATAAGATCCTAACACTTTCGTTTAGGATTTTTTTGTACAAAAAATTTAGATTTGAATAGATTTAAACAATTCAGTATTGACTAATATGAGTAAGTTTGATAACATATTAGTACAAACTAATATAAAGAGATGAATAATGAATTTAACCGAAAAACGTCAAAAAGTGATTCATGCCTTATCTAATACGACAAGGCTTAATGTCCTTGAAGCATTACGTGAAAAGGAAATGACAGTCACAGAACTACTTAATAAAACTAAATCAGGACAATCTAATCTCTCGCAACATTTATCATGTTTGCGTGATTGTGGGTTAATCACAAGTCGCAAAGAAGGAAAATATATTTATTATTCCTTGACAACCCCTGAGCTTAACCATTTACTAGAAGTCATTGATGCTACAGTTGAGTCAATGCACTGGTCCCCAACAGAAGATATCCATTGTGATACATATATAAAATAAAAGGAGTTTCATATGTTTAAATCTACTCAAAACAAGGCAACACATGATGCACGCTGTGTAAAAGGTACATGTAATTGCCTCAATCACAAAGCCAAAGCAGCTCTTACTACTGCTGAAGAGAGTGAGGGCTCAAGTAGCTCAGAAGTCACAGGGAGTTCTGACGATTCAGACCCTGCCTGTTGCAACACAACAATACATCTAAATACGAGTTTAGATGAAGGTGAAGAAGAGGGTAAATATGAGCTGTTGATTATTATCATCACCGCTTTATTATTGGCCGCCTTAAGCTTTTTAGACTTTACACCACAGTTTAAAACCCCACTTTTCATTTTAACCTATTTGTTGATTGGGCACAGTGTTTTGCTCAAAGCAATCAAACAATTGCTTAAAGGAGATATTTTTAACGAATTCTTCCTCATGAGTATTGCGACTGTCGGGGCATTTGCTTTAGGAGAATATGCTGAAGCAGTTGCTGTTATGCTTTTTTATCAAGTCGGAGAATATTTCCAAGATCGTGCGATTGGGAACAGTAAAAAGTCAATCACCGCTTTGATGGACCTTCGACCAGAAGTTGCGACTGTTAAGCGACAAGGAAAACTTATTGATATGTCTCCAGAAGAAGTCAATATCGGTGAAGTTATACAAGTGAAGCCTGGAGAAAAAGTACCACTTGATGGTCTTGTATTATCGGGAAAATCAAGCGTTAATACAGCAGCTTTGACTGGTGAATCACTGCCACGTGAGGTGAGCAAGGGAGAAGAAGTTCTTTCAGGTTTTTTGAATATTAATAGTCTGCTGGAGATCAAAGTTGAAAAAACGTTTGGGGAATCATCAGTATCTAAAATTTTAAATCTCGTTGAGAATGCTCAAGAAAATAAAGCACCGACTGAACAATTCATTTCAAAATTTGCACGTTACTATACTCCAGTTGTGGTATTTGCAGCAGCGATAATCGCTCTAGTACCCCCACTTTTCTTCCAGCAAGATTGGTCAGACTGGTTAACACGCGCCTTTACGTTTTTAATTATTTCGTGTCCTTGTGCGATGGTAGTTTCCATTCCCCTTGGATTCTTTGCTGGGATTGGCACCGCATCCAAAAACGGTATTTTAGTTAAAGGGGGTAATCACCTTGAAGCTATGACCAAGATAAAACATGTGCTCTTTGATAAAACAGGTACGTTGACACAAGGGAACTTTAAAGTTACTCAAGTTTTTCCAGCAGAAGATGTTGCACGAGAAGATTTACTCTATCTGGGAGCTATCGGTGAACTTAACTCCACCCATCCCTTGGGACTTGCGCTTAAAGAAAACCAAAACTTAGATACAGTAAATGTAACAGAGTCGGAAGAAATTTCAGGTCATGGTACACGTACAATCTATGAGAGTGATGAGATTCTTGTCGGAAATGCAAAACTGATGAAAATGTACAACGTTAACTTTACCGAAAGCAACGCCTTAGGTTCTTTGATTTATGTTGCTAAAAATGGTATATATCAAGGCGTTATCCTTGTAGCGGATGTCCTTAAAGAAGATGCTGAAGAAGCAATTGCGGCTTTGAACCAGCTTCACATTTCCCAAACGATGCTGACAGGCGATAGTGAAAAAGTTGCCGCTCAGGTTGCTGGGAAACTGAACATCACGGATTATCATGCCAATCTTTTACCGGAGGATAAAGTTGCTTTGTTAGAGCAAGTAATTGCAAAAGGTGATGGTCTTACCGCTTTTGTTGGTGATGGAATTAACGATGCACCAGTTATTGCGCGTGCTGATATCGGTTTTGCGATGGGGGGATTAGGCTCTGATGCTGCGATTGAAACAGCTGACGTGGTTTTAATGACAGATAAACCATCAAGTATCGCGAAGTCTGTTAAAATCGCCAAGAAAACTAAACGACTTGTGGTCCAAAATATCGTTTTAGCTCTTGGTGTAAAAGCCGTTTTCCTGATCCTTGCGGTCTTTGGTATTGCCACGATGTGGGAAGCAGTTATCGCAGATGTTGGAGTAACACTCATCGCTATATTGAATGTTTTAAGACTCTTAAAATAAGACGAAACTCCCAAGATGGGAGTTTTTTTGCGCTTGCTTTTATCAGATGAAAATATGCTAAAATAAGGACATGAATGGTTTAAAAAACGGTGTGATCTTGCTTTTCAACTTTGCAAAAATCCAAGCCGCTTGTTGTCTCTTTCCACTTGCCGTTTTTGCTACCTTAGCAATAACACGTGGATTGACTTTTCCCAATATCCCACGTTATGATTTAATCTTTGTGATTTTACTTGTGTTTCAAGTTTTGATGGTTAAATTAAAATTTGAAACACTTGAAGAGTTAAAAATTATTTGCTTGTTTCATATCTTAGGGTTAATTTTAGAGATTTTTAAAGTCAATATCAGCCATAGTTGGACCTACCCTGAGCCGGCTTACTTAAAAATTTGGAATGTCCCTTTTTACTCGGGGTTTATGTATGCCAGTGTCGGGAGTTATGTTGTTCAATCGTGGAAAAAGTTGCAGCTAAATGTGGAATATTGGCCGCCATTAGGGCTTAGTTTTGGCTTATCCACAGTTTTGTATCTGAACTTTTTTACCAATTATTTCTTCCATGATTTACGGTATTTTATTATTCTGGCTATTGTCTTAATCTTTTGGCGCACTCAGTTCACTTTTTGTATTAATGGAAGAAAAAGATATAAAATGAAGGCACTCTTCTCTTTTGCTTTGATTGGCTTCTTTATCTACATAGCTGAAAATATTGCTTCATTTTTTAATGCTTACCGGTATCCTAATCAAGCAGAAACCTGGCATCTCGTAGGATTTGGGAAAATGTCTTCATGGTTTTTACTGGTCATTGTCAGTATTGTTTTAGTCGTTAATCTCAAATTAAAGCAGTCATCGAGAGAAAATAAGTTAATAAAAAAGACAAGGTAAAACTTGTCTTTTTTGTTTAAGTAGGAAGGTTTATAAAACATTGCACAATGCCGCAATCATAAAAAGAAACAATTCCCTTCACGACAGATAGTTCCAATTCATGATTAGCCCCTCCAGAATATGCTATAATAAGACCATGAATAACACGATTAAAGCAAAGCTGGAGCTCTTACCGGATAGTCCAGGATGCTACTTACATAAAGATAAAAATGGGACAGTTATCTATGTAGGGAAGGCGAAAAATCTGAAAAACCGCGTACGCTCCTATTTTCATGGCTCCCACAATACAAAAACTGAGCTTTTAGTCAGTGAGATAGAAGATTTAGAATGGATTGTTGTTGAATCAAACATTGAGTCTTTGGTTCTTGAAATTAACTTAATTCAACGTTACAAGCCCAAATATAATATCATGCTTAAGGATGATAAATATTATCCTTTTCTCATGATTACAAATGAAAAATATCCACGTTTGATGATTACACGTCGTGTCAAAAAAGATGGGGCAATGTATTTTGGACCTTATCCCGATGTTAAAGCAGCCAATGAAGTTAAGCGCCTCTTAGACCGCATCTTTCCTTTTAGAAAATGTGGTTTGCATGAAAAGAAAGTTTGTTTCTACTATCATATCCATCAGTGTCTTTGTCCAGTCGTTAATCATGTAGACCCTCAAGTTTATAAAGATATGGCTCAGGAAGTGAAGCATTTTTTAACGGGTGATGATAAAAAAATCATCAATGAACTTAAAGCAAGAATGTTTGCAGCTTCGGAAAAAATGGAATTCGAGCAAGCTGCAGAATACCGTGATGTGATTAATTCTATCGGTACTTTGAGAACAAAACAACGTGTCATGAACCACGATTTAAAAGATCGTGATGTTTTTGGTTACTATGTAGATAAAGGTTGGATGTGTGTGCAGGTTTTCTTTGTACGACAAGGTAAAATGATTCAACGTGATGTCAATATGTTCCCTTATTACAATGATGCAGAAGATGATTTCTTAACTTATATCGGACAGTTTTATCAAGAAGCTGAACACATGGTACCTAAAGAAATTTTAGTACCCTCAGGAATTGATGTAGAGGCTGTTGAAGCGGTAACTCAAACAAAAGTTCTCAAACCAAGTCGTGGAGAGAAGAAGCAACTTGTAGCAATGGCGACTAAGAATGCACGCACACAATTACAATTAAAATTTGACCTCCTTGAAAAAGACCTGATTAAAACTCAAGGTGCTATCGAAAATCTCGGTAAAATTCTCAACATTCCTACACCAGTTAGAATCGAATCGTTCGATAACTCTAACATAATGGGGACCTCACCTGTCTCGGCAATGGTTGTCTTTATTAATGGCAAGCCCTCAAAGAAAGATTATCGGAAATATAAGATCAAAACTGTCGAAGGTGCCGATGATTACGCATCAATGCGTGAAGTGATTACAAGACGTTATAGTCGAGCCATGCGTGAAGGGACTGCTTTACCTGACTTGATTGCAATGGATGGTGGTGCAGGTCAAGTCAATGCAGCCAAGGCCATTCTGCAAGAGATAGGGTTAGATATTCCTGTTGCAGGTATGGCTAAAAATGATAAACACCAAACCAGTGAGTTACTTTTTGGTGATCCTTTGGAAGTTGTGCCATTGAGTCGACAATCGCAAGAATTCTTTCTCCTTCAACGCATTCAAGATGAAGTTCACCGATTTGCGATTACTTTCCATCGGCAAGTACGTGGGAAAAATACCTTTTCTTCAAAACTGGATGGTATTACAGGTCTTGGACCAAAACGTAAGCAAAAATTAATGACGACCTTCAAGTCACTTAAAGCCATTTCTGAGGCTGATGTTGCTCAAGTCGCTGAAGCAGGTGTACCTTATGAGGTCGCTGAAAGGGTAAAGGAAGTTTTGGGAAAAGAAAATTATTAATTCTTTCAGAAAAAATTCTCTCAACGAGGGATTTTTTTATTACAAAAGTGTAAGAAATTTGCTTTAAATTAGGAGTAAAATAGTTTTGAAAATAAAAATTGAGGTATAAATAAATGAAAAAAATATTGGTGACTCTTATTGCTGGAGCATTGTTGATTATTGGTGGCGGCTATACTTGGTATAATTACGAATATGGCGGTCAAGAATATTATGTTCAGATACACACAGATGGGGATAAAATTTCGAGCAAAACTACTGATGGTGGAACTTGGCAGGGATTTAACTATAAACAAAAAGGTTATGCAGATTCTGGCAAAGAAAAGGATCTAGAATTTACTTCAATTCATAATCTCAAGCATGATGCTTATTTGAAAGTTACTTATAATAATAAGAATGGTGTGACTAAATGGGAAGAAGTTCAAAGAAAAGATGTGCCCCAAAAAGCATTGAATAATATTTAATTAGCAAGCCTGTTTAGGACAGGTTTTTTTGTTCCCCAGATAAAGTCCTCTTTAAGAGCTTACTATTTGACTTTGTTTTATATAAATTTAATAATAGAGCTTATGAATAAAACCGAAATAGAAAAGTTCCAGCAGGATTTATTAGGATGGTACAATATTCACAAAAAGCCTTTGCCGTGGCGTAAAAATACAGAGGCTTATTCTGTTTGGATTTCTGAAATCATGTCTCAACAAACACAGGTTGAAACAGTAATGCCCTATTATCTGCGCTTCATGGAGAAGTATCCTCAGATTGAGGATTTGGCAGCCGCAGATGATGATGAGCTGCTGAAACTTTGGGAAGGGTTGGGTTATTACTCGCGCGCTCGTAATTTAAAAATTGCAGCTCAGCAAGTCATGACAGAATTTGATGAGCAATTTCCTAAACAGCTAAAAGACATTCAAAGTTTGCAGGGGATTGGTCCTTACACAGCAGCGGCTATTGCTTCGATTTCTTTTGGCTTACCTGAACCGGCCATTGATGGAAATTTGATGCGCGTGACCAGTCGATTATTTGAGATTGAATCAGATATTTCTAAGGCTGCTTCGCGGAAAATATTTGATGAAAAGCTGAGAGAGCTAATCTCGGAAGAAAATCCCGGAGATTTTAACCAAGCACTCATGGACATAGGTTCCATGGTTTGTACGCCCAAAATTGCCAAGTGTGAGATTTGCCCCTTAGCTGCGTATTGCCAAGCCAGACCTAAAGGTACGCAACTGAAGTATCCTGTCAAAAGTAAAAAGATTAAGCAGCAGCATATTTACTACAATGCTTATGCATTAAAAAATTCGCAAGGCGAATACTATCTACAAAGACGTCCTAGCACAGGTTTACTTGCTAATATGTGGACTTTCCCTATGCAGGAGATATCTAAAGAAGAATTCAATAATGATAGGTTAGCGCCGCCAACAAATGTGCCAGATAGCATCTCACGCATGACAAAAGTTGGAGAAATCACACATGTTTTTTCTCACTTGAAGTGGTTTGTTCAAATTATTGAATGTATCCCTGAGGAAAATTTTATTGTTCAAGAAGAAAAACTGGATGAAAATCAACTTTGGGTAAAATTGACGGACCTTTCAAAAGTCGCTCTGCCTACACCACAAGTCAAAATGTTTAAGTTTTTTAAAGACTAGTTTTCACTTTATAAATGCAAACGTTTTACTTTTTTGGTATAATTATAGGAGTTTAGAAAACCGACTTTTTGTGAATATATTATCAAGAAGTCAAAATAATGGAGGCAATCATGACAACTATTGATTTTACTGCAGAAGTAGAAAAGCGCAAAGACGCAATGCTCGAAGATTTGTTTGAACTTCTTCGTATCGATTCAGCAATGGACATGGACAATGCGGACAAAGAAAACCCATTTGGCCCTGGACCTCGTAAAGCCCTTGACAAATTTTTGGAATTGGCTGAACGTGATGGCTACCAAACTAAAAACTATGATAACTATGTTGGTCACTTTGAATACGGAGAAGGTGATGAAGTTTTAGGCATCTTCGGTCACTTGGATGTTGTACCTGCCGGTTCTGGTTGGGATTCAAACCCATTTGAACCTGAAATCCGTAATGGAAACCTTTACGCACGTGGAGCTTCAGACGATAAAGGCCCAACTATGGCTTGTTACTATGGTTTGAAAATCTTGAAAGACCTTGGTGTGCCATTATCTAAAAAAATCCGCTTCATCGTTGGTACAAACGAAGAAACAGGTTGGAAAGATATGGATTACTACTTTGAACACTGTGAATTGCCATTGCCAGATTTCGGATTCTCTCCAGATGCTGAGTTCCCAATCATCAATGGTGAAAAAGGTAACGTTACAGAGTACCTTCACTTTGACGGAAAAAATGCTGGTGCTGTAGTACTCCACTCTTTCAAAGCTGGTTTGGCTGAAAATATGGTCCCTGAATCTGCAACTGCAGTAATCTCAGGTGCGACAGACCTCCAAGCAAAATTGGAAGCATTTGTTGCTGAAAATGCAGACAAAAACTTACGCTTTGACCTTGAAGAATCTGACGGTAAAGCAACAGTAACGGTCTATGGTAAATCTGCACACGGTGCAATGCCATTTAAAGGGATTAACGGTGCAACTTACCTTGCTAAATTCCTTAACCAATTTGACTTTGAAGCAGGTGCAGCTGCATACATCAAACTTGCTGCTGAAACATTGATTGATGACCATGAAGGTGAAAAATTAGGTACAGCCTACAATGATGACCTTATGGGTGCAACTTCAATGAACGCTGGTGTTTGGAACTTTGACGAAAACGGTGAAGGTACAATTGCATTGAACTTCCGTTTCCCACAAGGTACTGACCAACACAAAATCAAAGCAGTTCTTGAAGCTCTTGAAGGCGTAAAAGAAGTGACTATGAACGATCACGTGATGGAACCTCACTACGTACCAATGGAAGATGAACTCGTTTCTACATTGATCAGTGTTTATGAAAAACACACTGGCCTTAAAGGTTACGAAACAGTAATCGGTGGTGGTACATTTGGTCGCCTCCTTAAACGTGGTGTTGCTTATGGCGCAATGTTTGAAGGTGAAGAAGATACAATGCACCAAGCAAATGAATACAAACCATTGGATGCTCTCTTCAAATCAGCAGTTATCTATGCTGAAGCAATTTACGAATTGGCTAAATAATATGAGAAAATTAAAATCCCCCTTATCGGGGATTTTTTTATTATTTTTTACATGAAATTTCATTCCATTATTTAAAAAACGATTCAAGATAAATTCAGTTAAACAACGGTTTTACAGGATTTATCTTTTTTATTTAAAAATAATGTGGAAAAATTTAAGTAAATTGTTGAAATGAAATTTTGGATATGTTAAAATGAATGCGTTAACAAAAGAAATAAAGTTTCAGAGATAGAGAGGTGTTTATGTTTGGCTTTTCAATTTTTATGAATGAAGATCTTACTGCAAAAGATATTCATTATATAAAAAGTATGAAACAAGCAGGATTCAAGGGGATATTTACTTCAATGCATATTCTTGAAGATGATGCTCAAGCGTATAAAATGCGCTTAGAAAAATTAGGAGCTTGTGCTAAAGCAAACCAATTGGAGCTGATGGTAGATATTTCAGGTGAAGCTCTAGAACGTGCAGGTTACTCATTTGATCATTTAGAAGAACTTACTCACCATGGTGTCGCAGGTTTACGGATGGATTATCATATTGACAATAAACAGATTGCCAAAGCCAGCCATAAAATGAAGATTAGTTTAAATGCCAGCACGTTGGTAGAAGATGAGATAGAGGAACTAAGAAGATTAGGAGCTAACTTCTCTAATTTAGAAGCTTGGCACAACTATTATCCTCGCCCTGAAACTGGGCTGGATACGGAATATTTGCTCAAGCAGAATCAATGGTTGCAAAAATATGGTCTTAAGCGAGTTGGTTTTGTTGCTGGCGATGCTCAGAAACGTTTACCTTTAAGACTTGGACTTCCGACACTCGAAAAGCATCGGGATAGACATCCGCTGGCTGCGGCTCTTGATTTATTAAAGTATGAGACGGATGAAGTTTATATTGGCGATGGAGATTTAGCAGCAACAACGATTGATCAGTTTGAAAATTATATGCAGTGGGATAAAATAGTTTTACATGTAGAAAACCATGATTCAGCTTATTTTACGTCAGTTTTAGGAGAACATGACAATAGAAATGATCAATCTCCTGACTTGATAAGAAGTGCAAATGCCCGCTTTAAGAAGGTTGAACAAATTCAAAAAGAACATACAGAAAAGCGCAACAAAGGGGCGGTAACACTGGATAATGAACTTTATGGACGCTACATGGGTGAAACACAAGTGTGTAAAAAATCACTACCAGCTCACCCTAATATTAACGTTGTAGCGTATGTTATCGAAAAAGACAGAGATTTAATCGATGTAATTTACTCGAAGCAAAAGTTTGAATTAAAAGAAAAGGAAAGAAAATGAATTTAGAAAATTTGACAACAGAACGACGTAATGAAGAAACTTTTGGATTGGACGAAATGTCGGTCTCAACTGCTCTAGAAAAGATGAATAAGGAGGATAAAAAAGTTGCAGAAGCTGTAGAAAAAGCACTTCCGATGATTGAACCAGTTATTGAAAAAACGATTGAAAGTTTCAATCATGGGGGGCGACTTATTTATCTTGGTGCAGGGACAAGTGGACGTCTAGGTGTGCTTGATGCTGCAGAGTGTGTGCCTACTTTTGGTGTTGAAGCAAGCATGGTTGTGGGACTTATTGCAGGTGGAGAAAAAGCAATGACTCTTGCTGTGGAAGGCGCAGAGGATGACCTTGAGCTTGGAAAACAAGACTTGATTGACCTTCAGCTAACCAAAAATGACATGGTGATTGGAATTGCTGCAAGTGGACGTACCCCTTATGTGATTGGTGCGCTTGATTATGCGAAGAGTATTGGTGCACATACAGGTTCTCTAGCATGTAATATGAATGCCGAAATTAGCCAACATGCTGAATTTCCTATTGAAGTAGACTGTGGCGCTGAATTTTTGACAGGATCAACCCGCCTCAAATCAGGTACAGCACAAAAATTAATTTTGAATATGATTTCGACAATAGCGATGATTGGTATTGGAAAAGTATACAACAACTTAATGGTTGATGTGCGTCCAACAAATGAGAAATTAGTGGAGCGCAGCAAACGTATCATTATGGAGGCAACAGATTGTGATTATGAAACAGCAGAAAAAACCTTTATCCAAGCGGGAGAAGATGTTAAGCTGGCGATTGTCATGATTTTAACCAATAGTGCAAAAGATGAGGCGCAGGAAAAACTCGTACAGGCAAAAGGATTCATTAAAAATACATTGAGCTAATAAATAAAAATTAGGAGATGAAGATGGCAGAAGATAAAGTAACACGTATTGCACGGCAAATTTACGAAGAAATTGGTGGACCAGAAAACGTTCAAAGTTTAGTTCATTGTATGACGCGCGTTCGACTTTCAATGATTGACGAAACAAAGGTAAATCTTGAAAAACTTAAAGCTATTGATGGTGTTATGGGAGTTGTTGAAGGTGAAACTCTACAAGTTATCGTTGGACCAGGGACAGTAAACAAGGTAGCCCAAAAAATGGTTGATACTGTGGGTGTTAAGCTTGGCGAACAGTTTCCACACTCAGCAGGACTCAGTCTTGAAGATCGGGCAGCTCAAACCAAAAAGGCAGCCAAGGAAAAATACAATAAACCTTCAAAGATAAAAGAAGTACTGAACTCGATTTCACGTATTTTTACACCGTTGATTCCTGCCTTTGTAGGTGCCGGACTTATTGGTGGTATTGCTTCTATCCTTGCAAACTTAATCACCGCTGGCACGATTGATGGTGCGACTTTTGCACAGATTGTTGCTGTCTTAGGTGTGATTCAAAAGGGTATCTTCGCTTATTTGGTAATCTATGTGGGGATTAATGCAGCGACCGAGTTTGGGGCAACACCTTCACTTGGGGGTGTTATTGGTGCTGTGACTATGTTGACTGGGATTACACCAGAAGCACCAATTAACAATATCTTTACAGGGCAGCCGTTATCTGCACAACAAGGTGGGATTATTGGCGTAATCTTTGCTGTATGGCTTTTATCTCTTGTGGAAAAGAATTTACGGAAAGTTATTCCGGATTCGATTGACATTATCGTTACGCCTACACTTTCTCTCCTTGCTATCGGACTTTTGACGATTTTCTTCATCATGCCTGTTGCGGGAACAATTTCGACATCTTTAGTAGGCGGGATTAACGCTGTACTTAATGTTGGTGGTGGATTTGCTGGCTTCCTCTTAGGTGCTCTCTTCCTGCCAATGGTTATGTTTGGCTTGCATCAAATTCTTACACCGATTCATATTGAAATGATTGACAAAACGGGTTCAACTACCTTGCTTCCAATTCTTGCCATGGCCGGAGCTGGTCAAGTCGGTGCGGCTTTGGCACTCTGGGTACGTTTACGTAAAAATAAAGAATTTGCCGAAATTGTTAAAGGTGCTTTACCTGTAGGTTTCTTAGGCATTGGTGAACCTCTTATTTATGGTGTTACACTTCCGATGGGACGTCCATTTATTACAGCTTGTATTGGTGGAGGTATTGGCGGTGCTATTATCGGGTCACTCGGTCATGTTGGTGCCATTGCTATTGGTCCAAGTGGGATTGCTTTAATACCTTTGATTGCAGATAACCGTTGGTTGATTTACGTATTTGGTTTAATTGGTGGTTACGTTGGTGGTTTTGTTGCTACCTACTTCTTCGGCATTCCTCAATCTGAAAAAGATAAAGCAGACAACTATGTAGACGCAGCAACAGTAGCACAACCTGCTGTTGTAAATCTTGAAAAAACAGTTGCTTCACCGATGTCAGGGAAAATTATTCCTTTAGCGAAAGTAGAAGATGAAGTTTTTTCTAAAGGGATGCTTGGGCAAGGTTTTGGTATTCAGCCTCGTGATGGGAAAGTTTTTGCACCATTTGATGGTACAGTGACGACAGTTTTCCCTACTAAACATGCGATTGGGTTACTTAGTGAGTCCGGTGTAGAAGTGCTTATTCATGTGGGCTTAGATACAGTGTCATTAGAGGGTAAACCCTTCATCACTAAAGTAACGGACGGAAGCAAGGTTACTAAAGGCGACTTGCTTTTAGAAGCAGACTTAAAGATGATTGAAGATGCTAACTTGTCACCAGTAACTTTAGTTGTTGTTACAAATTCTGATGAATTTAAGCACATCTATATCGAAGCTCCTGAAGAAGCGGTTTCTGGTGAGCAAGTCATCATTGCAGAATAAAAAAATAGGTTGAGTGTAAGCTCAGCCTATTTTTAACTCTTTAAGCTTAGAATAAGAAGAATGATTTTAAATAAAGTATCTGAAAATTTGGTATAATAGAAAAATGATCTACGGTATAGGAACAGATAATGTCGAGATATCGCGCATTGTCCAAGCATTGGAACGCAATGATAAATTTGCACAGCGCGTTTTGACAATAAATGAGTTTGCTCATTTTTCAAGTTTTACTTCAAAAAAACGTCAAGCGGAATTCTTAGCAGGACGTTGGGCAGCAAAAGAAGCCTTTTCAAAAGCTTTAGGAACAGGCTTTGATAGTCAGCTTTCCTTTCATCATATAGAAATTTCTAAAAATGAAAAAGGGAAACCATATTTTCTAGAACATCCCTTTGCTGGACAAGCACATTTAAGTATTTCACATAGTAATCTAGAAGCAGTTGCTATGGTTGTTCTTGAAAGCAAAGATTGAGTATAAAAAGAAGGTAAATAATATGAAAGCAGCACCACATCGCCATACACCAGCGATTATTAAATTATCCGCAATTGAAAATAATGTCAAAAAAATGCGCGAACATATCGGTGATAAACCAGAACTTTGGGCTGTTGTAAAAGCGAATGCTTACGGTCACGGAGCAGTTGCTGTTGCGCAGCATATTGATGGTCTTGTGGATGGTTTTTGTGTGTCCAACTTTGATGAAGCCATCGAGTTGCGTCAACAGTTGATTATTAAACCAATACTTGTACTGTCTGGTATTGTACCTGACCATGCAGAAATTGCAGCCAGTCAGCATATTACTTTAACAGCACCAAGTTTAAAGTGGCTCCAACAAGTCATTGATTCAAATAAAAATAAACACTTTTCACGTTTGCGTATCCATATCGCTGTCGATACAGGTATGGGCCGAATCGGTGTGACAACAGCAGAGGAAGCTAATCAAATTATCGAGCTAGCAGACCAATATAATATTAGTGTGCGAGGCATTTTTACACACTATGCCACTGCTGATGAAGAAGATACGACACAGTTTAAAGAACAAAAGGCAAAATTTGATGCCTTAGTTAGTCAATTGAGTCGTCGTCCAAAATATGTCCATTCGACAAATTCAGCGGCTGGCTTGTGGCAAAATCAAGAAGTGCAAGATATTGAACGTATTGGTTTAGCAATGTATGGTTTAAACCCAAGTGGTGATGAACTTGCTCTCCCTTATGAGTTGGAACCTGCTTTGAGCTTGCATTCTGAGTTGACGCACGTTAAAAAGATCCACAAGGGAGACACTGTGGGTTATGGGGCAACTTTCCGTGCAGAAGAAGATACTTATGTAGGGACTGTGTCTATTGGCTATGCGGATGGTTGGACCCGTGATATGCAAGGCTTTAAGGTCATTGTGGATGGGCAATACTGTGAAATTATTGGTCGGATTTCGATGGACCAGATGACGATACGTTTGCCGAAAAACTATGAGATGGGTACACAGGTCACACTGATTGGTAAAAATGGTGATAAAGAGATTACTGTTCAAGATATTGCCAACTGGCGTCATACGATTGGCTACGAAGTTATCTGTCTTTTATCAGATAGAATTTACCGTGTCTATGAAGAATAAAAGCTGCTTTTGTGCGGCTTTTTTTCATTACATTTTCATTTAAAAATAAGTCCTAAGTTGAGTAATTTGACAATGACTTTAAAAATGATATAATTATATTAAATACATATGAGATAAAATTAAGAAAAGTGAGGGAAGGGATATGATTAAAGTATATACTGTCATGGCTTGCAGTTCTTGCAAAAAAGCCAAAGAATGGCTAACGAATCACGAACTAGAATTCGAAGAAATCAACTTGATAACTGACAAAATAGATCCCGAAGACTTTCTTAAGATTTTCTCTTTAACGGAAAATGGAACAGAGGAGATTATTTCCACAAGAAGTCGTGCTTACAAACGCTTATCTTTGGATTTTGAACGCCTTTCCCTTCATGAGCTGGTTAAGATAATCGAGGAAAATCGTACATTATTGCGTCGCCCTTTGATCCTTGATGATAAAAGGTTGCAAGTGGGCTACAATGAAGATGACATTAGGAAGTTTTTACCACGTTCAGTACGTCGTGTCGAAATGCTTGAGGCGTCTCATAATATTCGTCAGTTAGACATAGAACGAGCACTAGAAGAACAAGCATAAGAGAAAAATGGAACAGAAATTGTTTCATTTTTTTGTGTATTTCGTAAAAGAAATTCGTTTTTTCATTCCCGTCCGTGTTATAATTTAATAATCAAATTAAAAAGAGGGAACAATGAAAAACTATATTATTTGGTTGAAACATGAACTCAAATCTATCAATACAGCTGGCAGCGTAATGCTGGCTTTTATCATAGGCGTACAGCTTGCTTTTTTTCTTACGGCGCCAATAACTTTATTGTCTGTGATTACACTTTTTGCGACTCTTGTAGGCTCGGCTTGTACGGTCTATATGATGATTGGGCGGCCGATTAATGGTTTACTCGGATTAATTAGCGCTTTCGGCTTTATTTATATTAATTGGACTGCAGGACATTATGCTTCTGTTTTAGATCAAATCGTCTTTATCGCCTTTATTGATATTCCTTTAATCCTGACTTGGAAAACCTGGGGACATCGTATTGAAAACGGTGTGAAGTTTATGACGGTCAAAGGTTGGTTTATTGCAATAGCTTTAATGCTAATCGCTTGGTGGCCAATGATGCAAGTTTATGCACATTTGGGGGATACGAACCCTTTATGGGATTCTATTACGCTGATTATTGGCGCAACAGCTTCATTACTCGTTTTCAAAGGCTATGGTGACAGTTACTCTTTATGGTTACTTTCTAATATTGTAACCATTGTATTATGGGCTACAGCATTTGCACAAGGCTACTCTGCTAGTGCATTGCCGATGCTTCTCACCATCATCTTCTATTTGGCGACAGCGCTCTATGGGAAATATTTTTCAGTATGGAAAAGAGCAAACAAAAAAGCCTAATTTAAAGCTAGGTTTTTTGTTTTCCTCTAGAAAGCCGAGACAAATCAATGACCACTTGTAACTTTTATCCCGATTAGTCCAACAACAAGCATCAGAACAAAGACCCAAGTCAGTGAAGGGACCTTGTCCTTAAAGATAAGGGCACCCACTAAGATAGCCCCGACAGCTCCAATTCCTGTCCAGATGGGATAAGCAATTCCTAAAGGAAGTTTCTTCATAGCTAAGGTCAAAAATCCAAAACTAACAAGCATTCCGATAATCGTTAAAATATCATACTTGATGATAGAAAAACCTTGACTTAACTTCATTGTTGAAGCCCAAACAACTTCAAAGATTCCCGCTAGAAATAAAAAAATCCACGACATATTACACCTCTTTCGAAAAGATTATTGAGCTAGCGTTAAAGGACCAGAAAAGAGCTAGCAAGTGATAAATAAAAAGAGTCATGTCAACTAACCACAAGGCCTAAAGTTAGTTGGCATGACTCTGATAAGCATCGCTCCGGCGAGTGATACTTTAGTCCTTCTTTATTATATTATCATTATTTCACATTTGCTACCTAAGGTCAAGTTCTAGACTTGCGAGATATGAAATGAGCAGCAAAGAGATAAGCATCGAAGCTGATTTTTCTCAGCCATCATGAAAGGGATAAGTAAGATAAAAGTTAGAGGAGAGATTTAACTCAAATAATAAAACTGCTATAATAAAAACAGATAAATTTAAACAAAAAAAGGAGTCCATGGTAAATACACTATGGACTCCGGGTTGATTTATACTTTTATTCTATCACTAAATCAGAGGTTTAGCTGATAATTTGATTATTATTTTGAAAAGTTTATGTAATGGAGGATGAAAATGAATCTTTTTATGACCTTTATAATCTATTCGGTTATTGGCTGGCTTTGGGAGACAGTCTATTGTTTAGTTAAATATAAACGCCTTGTTTTCTGCGGTGTACTCTTGGGTCCGTATTGCCCAGTTTATGGCTGCAGTATCGCTACGATTCTTCTTTTAACAAGAGATATTCAAAATTCCCATCATCTTTTTCTACTCTATTTATTTATCGTCTTAATTGTTACGCTTATTGAATATATCGGCAGCTGGATATTGGAAAAGTTATTTAACATGAAGTTATGGGATTATTCAAATCTTCCCTTAAATTTTCAAGGAAGGGTAGCTCTTCCTATTTCTATATTTTGGGGTATAGGTGGTTTGGTATTGATCAAGCTTATTAATCCAGTCATCCAAGATTTTTTGAGGGGATTACTAACAGTAACAGGCGATACACTTGTATTTATACTAGTGCTTATTTTTCTAGCCGATGTTGTTTCCACATTTAGCTTTACACTATCAGCTAAAAAGGATTTCATGCCGCTTGTTGATTCTTCGGACAATCAAAATCCTAACTTGAAAGAATTGAGGTTCAAGCATATTTTTGTTGCTGATAAACCCTCAACTAATCGTCAAAAAATATTGGAATGGCTTAGCAATAAACCGACCAAGTTTAAGTATTATAACTTAAAAAGGATTATCAAAAATCATCCTAATATCAAAATTATCAAAAAATAATAGCCAGATTCTGGTACTTTAGCTGAAAACGAACGTTCCCGAAAAATTTTTTCGAATCACGAAACACCTATTGGCACATATTTATGGAGTCTGATATAATAAATAGTATGAAAATAATTGATGGAAAAGCCCTTGCTGAAAAGATGCAAGAAGAACTCAAAAATAGAGTTATCAAACTGAAAGAACAAGGCATTCAGCCAGGACTCGCTGTCATTTTGATTGGAGAAAATCCAGCCAGTCAAGTTTATGTGCGAAATAAAGAGCGTGTAGCTGCAAAGCTTGGATTTAAGTCAGAAGTGATTCGGCTTCCTGAAACAACGTCTGAAGCGGAGCTGTTAGAGCTTATTGAAAGCTTTAACGAGGATCACTCTTGGCACGGAATTCTTGTGCAGTTGCCGCTGCCTTCACATATATCAGAAGAAAAAGTCTTACTCGCGATTTCTCCTGAAAAAGATGTAGATGGCTTTCATCCAATAAACATGGGTAAATTGTGGAGCGGAGCGCCATTAATGATTCCTTCAACACCAGCAGGAATCATGGAAATGTTCCGTGCTTATAATGTTGAACTTGCAGGAAAAAAAGCTGTTGTTGTGGGACGCTCTAATATCGTTGGAAAACCGATGGCACAACTGATGATGATGGCTAATGCTACTGTTACTATTGCACATTCACGTACAGAAAATCTTTCTGAACTTACACGTTCTGCTGATATTTTAGTCGTAGCCATTGGCCAAGACCGTTTTATCAAAGCAGAAGATGTAAAAGAAGGGGCAACAGTTATTGATGTCGGTATGAACCGTGATGAGAATGGAAAACTTCATGGAGATGTTGACTTTGAACAGGTGAAAGAAATTGCTGGATTAATCACGCCAGTACCTGGAGGCGTGGGTCCGATGACAATCACTATGTTGATGGAACAGACTGTACGTGCAGCAGAAGCCTCCGTAAAATAAAAAAGAAAATTTCGTCCAGATTTATTTACAAGTCAGTACATGTAGATAAGCAGTGGATTTAGAAAGATTAAGGCATGACAGAGTATTTAACCGTATCAACTCTAACAAAATACTTAAAAGCAAAGTTTGATCGCGATCCATATTTGGAACGCGTTTATTTGACCGGAGAAATTTCTAACTTTCGCCAACGACCTAATCATCAATATTTTGCAATTAAAGACGAAAAGTCTGTCATACAAGCAACGATGTGGGCAGGTCAATTTAAAAAGCTCGATTTTAAACTTGAAGATGGAATGAAGGTGCTTGTAACAGGGCGTATCAGTCTTTATGCTCCATCAGGTTCTTATTCTATTAATATTGAAAATATTGTACCTGATGGTATCGGCGCTTTGGCAGTTAAGTTTGAACAGTTGAAGAAAAAGCTAACAGCGGAGGGATTATTTAATCCACAATGGAAGCAAGAGTTGCCGCTTTTTTCCAAAAAAATTGCAGTAATTACTAGTCCTTCTGGAGCTGTTATTCGAGACATTATTACTACCGTAAATCGCCGCTTTCCGATGAGTCAGATATTACTCTATCCGACAAAAGTTCAAGGAGCTGGCGCTGCGGAAGAAATCGCCGCAAATATTGAAGCAGTGAATAATCGATCTGATATCGATATTCTTATTGTTGGACGTGGAGGAGGATCGATCGAAGACCTTTGGTGTTTTAACGAAGAGATTGTCGTTCGTGCTATCTTTGAGTCTCGTATTCCCGTTATTTCTTCGGTCGGTCACGAGACGGATACGACCTTGGCGGATTTTGTTGCAGATCGCAGAGCAGCTACACCAACAGCCGCTGCTGAACTTGCAACTCCTAATACAAAACTAAATTTGCTTGCTTGGTCAAATGACCAAGAACTTCGTATGAGAAATCGTGTAACACACCTCATCAAGGTCCAAAGAGAACGGGTGGAAAAATTATCAAATTCGGTTGTTTTTCGTCAGCCGGAGCGTCTCTATGATGGACATATTCAGAAAATCGATCACCTCACGAGTCGTTTACAAAATTTAACTAAAACTAAGCTGAGTCGTGAGAAACACCGCTATGAACTAATATCAGGAAAACTAGTACCTGCTTTTGCAAAAAGCTATGAGCAAAAGAAAAATCAAGTGGATAACTTGGTACAGGCGCTTCTGTTGATGGATATTAGTAAAATCAAGGCGCGTGGTTTTTCAGTGGTAACTGCGAATGATGGTAAAATTATAAAGAGTGTTCACGATGTTCGAGCTGGTGAGACAGTGAATATCGATTTGAGTGATGGCACCGTTCATGCAGAAATAAAGTAAAGGATACATATGGCAACAAAAAAAGAAGCAAAATTTGAAGAAAATTTAGCAGAACTCGAAACAATCGTAAAAAAACTAGAAAGCGGAGATGTGGCTTTAGAAGATGCCATCTCTGAATTTCAAAAAGGAATGCTCCTTTCTGAAAAACTCAAAACAACATTAAATGAAGCCGAAAAAACACTGGTAAAAATCGTCGGAAAAGACGGATCTGAGAGTGAATTTTTAGGAGAATAAAAAGATTGCTTAGGCAATCTTTTTTTTGTTATGGCTTCCTGAATTAATTTTTTACACAAAGGTTTGGTGCTATAATAACACTAGCAAGTAAAAGTGAGGAAAAAAATATGAAAGTTGTAGTAGCAATAGATTCTTTCAAGGGATCAGCCACGAGTGCTGAGTTGAATCAGGCAGTAAAAAATGGGATTTTAGCTGCATTTCCCAAAATCAATGTTGAGACGTTTGAAATTGCTGATGGGGGCGAAGGAAGTGTGTCTGCTCTTCAATCTGGTTTAGGTGGGAATCTTATTAATGTTAAAACAGTTGATTTAATGCAACATCCCATGCGTGCTTCCTATTTGCTCATCGACGAGCGTCTGGCTGTGATTGAGGCAGCTGAAGTTGTTGGCATCAATAAGATTAAACCAAACGAAAAGACAATCCAAGAAGCCACTACTTTCGGACTTGGCGCTTTATTTCTTGATGCTAAAAAAAGAGGAGCGACTGAGATTATTTTAAGCCTGGGAGGGAGTGGCACCTCTGATGGTGGGTTGGGCCTTTTGGAAGCTCTAGAAGCTGAAGATTTTTCGGAGATAAAAATTACAGGCCTAGCAGATGTTACTAATGTTTATGCTGGCGCTGAAGGATATGCCAAAGTTTTTGGAAAGCAAAAAGGTGGTACAGCAGAAATTCTGGAACAACAGGATAGAGCTGCACAAGCTTTTGTCCAAAAGATAAAAAAAGAGAGAAAGATTGATTTACAAAAGATTCCAGGGACAGGTGCAGCTGGTGGTTTAGGTGGTGCTCTTATCCTACTAGGGGGTACACTTGAGCCTGGATTTAATAAAATAGCTGAGCTTTTAAAGATTGAAGAAGCAATCAAAACGGCGGATTTGATTATTACAGGCGAAGGGCAGATGGATTTCCAAACAGCCAAGGGCAAAGTTCCGTTTGGAATGGCAAAGCTGGGAGCGAAATATCATGTCCCTACAATCGCTTTTTGTGGCAGTTTATCGGAGGATTTAGGAGAGATGAATAAGGTCTTACTGGCAAGTTATAGCATTCAGAGAAAGGTGCTTCCTTTAGCAAAAGCAATGGAAAAAGAAGTAACGCTAAAAAACATCGAAGTGTTAACGAAAAATGTCCTGAAAACATGGTGTTCTGGACAAAATGATTGTCAATAAAGACTTGTGACACTGAATTTTGATCATGTTTGAATAAAACTCGCTTCAGTACGAATCATTGATTTGTATGTCAGCACTTGTGTTATAATAACACTATAAAAAAGGAGAAATTATGGATTTAAATAACCTTGTAGATAAAGCAAAAGATTTGGCTTCAAACGTGCCAGAGGATATAAAGCAAAAAGCAGAAGAAGTTATTGATGAGCAAGTGGATAAATATACTCCAGAAAATATGAAAGAACAAGCTCAAGGGCTCGTAGATGGCTTAAAAGGCAAACTCGGTCTATAATTCTTAAGTGCACGTAAACGTTCCTTATTTTAAAGAACGTTTTTTTCGTATTGAGAAATTATGTAAGAGTGAGGTACTCTATTTTCTATTGGACATTATTTCTGTGAAATGGGATAATATAACTAATGATTACCGATATGAATAGGCTCAATCAAGAGCTGATAAAATTTTATAAAAAAGCTGATGTTCCTCAACATCTTGCAAATGCTGTGACTTACTCACTTGCTGCAGGAGGTAAAAGAATTCGTCCACTTTTGTTTCTGAAGATGTTAGAATCACTAGGAGTTACACTTGAAACAGCACATTATCAAGTGGCGACAACTGTTGAGATGATTCATGCGGGCAGCTTGATTCATGATGATCTACCCGCTATGGATAATGATGATTACCGCCGAGGTCAGCTCACCAATCATAAAAAGTTTGATGAAGCAACAGCGATATTGGCGGGAGATGCGCTCTTTTTAGATCCCTACTATCTATTGGCTACTGCTTCTTTACCAGCTGCAATGGTTGTTTCCTTAGTCAAAGAACTTTCTTTTGCAAGCGGTGCTTTGGGTATGGTTGCTGGACAAATTTTAGATATGGATGGCGAAGGAAAAACATTATCTTTAGAGCAAGTAAAGAAAATTCATCATTTGAAAACAGGAAGAATGTTAACCTTTCCTTTTGTTGCTGCTGGAATTATTGCTGAACAGTCTGAAGCAGTAATCGCAAAACTAAGAGAAATTGGTCAAAATCTAGGCTTAGCTTTCCAAATACGTGACGATATTATTGATGTTACGGGAACATTTGAAGAAATAGGAAAAACGCCTGGAAAGGACCAAGCAGAAGAAAAGTCAACCTATGTGGCCTTACTCGGATTAAAAGGAGCTCAAGAAGCTTTAGAAGAATTATTAACGGCTGTGAAAAGTGATTTGGCACAAATAACTTCAAGTGCTGAAATTGTCGAAATTATAGAAAGTTTAGAAATAAAATGAAAGAAAGAGTAGATGTTTTAGCAGCAAATCAAGGCTTGTTCGAAACGCGAGAACAAGCAAAACGGGGAGTTATGGCTGGTTTAGTAGTAGATGCCAAGTCAGGGGAACGCTTTGACAAACCAGGACAAAAGATAGAAGAAGCAACAGAACTAAGACTCAAAGGTGAAAAACTTAAATATGTGAGTCGCGGTGGCTTGAAATTAGAAAAAGCTCTTTTAGAGTTTGGACTTTCTGTAGAAAATAAAACTTGCTTGGATATTGGAGCTTCAACTGGTGGTTTTACAGATGTTATGCTACAAAACGGCGCCAAACGTGTCTATGCCCTCGATGTCGGGACAAACCAACTGGCATGGAAACTTCGTAAAGACGAGCGTGTGGTTGTTATGGAACAGTTTAACTTCCGCAAGGCTGTCTTAGATGATTTTACGCAAGGACAACCTGAGTTTACTTCGATTGATGTGAGCTTTATCTCACTTGACTTGATTTTACCGCCTTTGTTTGATATTTTAGCTCAAGATGGTGATGTGGCTGCCTTGATCAAGCCACAGTTTGAAGCTGGTCGTGAGCAAGTGGGGAAAAATGGTATCATTAAAGATCCAAAGGTTCATAAGCAAACGATTGACAAAGTGATTCAAAAAGCTTTGAGTACTGGATTTTCAGTCAAAAATCTCACCTTTTCACCAATTAAAGGTGGCGCAGGAAATGTTGAATTTCTAGTGCACTTAAAAAAAGAAGAGACAGCTACAGTGGCGCCTCTTGTTGATATTGAAGCTGTACTCCAAACAGAAAAGGAAACATTAGTATGAGAAGAGAAGAACGCCTTGATTTTATTTCAAGACTCATCACAACTAAAGAAGTACAAACACAAGATGAGCTTGTCCAAGATCTTTTGGCTAATGATATTGATGTGACACAAGCCACAGTCTCTCGTGACATTAAGTCACTTGCCCTAATTAAAATTCCTGGAAGTCGTGGGGGTTATCGTTACGCATTGCCCCAACAACATGATGAAGAACAAAAGGACCTGCTGCATAATGAGTTAGCCAATGAGGCCATCTTAGAATTGAAGATGCATGATAATATGATTTCAATCACTGCTAAACCAGGGACGACCAGTGTGATTAAAAAAAGCCTCATCAATCGTTACAATAAGAAGATTTTTTCTATTATGACGGACGATGATAGTATTTTGATTATTTGTGAAACAAGACGGCAAGCAAATACCGTTTATGACGAATTAAGTTTGTAAAAGGAAAAAGTATGCTACAAGAAATTTCTATCAAGAACTTTGCGATTATCGAAGAGATTCATCTTTCTTTTGAAAGTGGGATGACCATTTTGACTGGGGAGACAGGCGCTGGTAAGTCAATCATTATTGATGCTATGGGACTTTTACTCGGTGGACGGAGTTCCAGTGATTTTGTCCGTACAGGTAAAGATAAGGCCGAAATTGAAGGTCTATTTTTTGCAGGGAAAAATGCAGAGTTGGATCAAAAGTTAGAAAACTTGGGCCTTGAAAGAAGTACTGAGCTCATTTTACGCCGTGATATTTTTGCTAATGGGCGCTCTGTTTGTCGGGTGAATGGGCAAATGGTAAATCTGACTACCTTACGTGAAATCGGCGAGCTTTTGGTTGATATTCACGGGCAACATGACAATCAAGAATTGATGAATGCTAAACACCATCTTCGACTTCTTGATGAGTTTGGTGATGAAAATTTTGAACAAATTAAGGCAGAATACCAAGTTAAGTTTGAGCATTATAAAAAAATTCGTCAAGCACTTGAAACACGTCAAAAGAACGAACAAGAATTTGCCCAACGTATCGAAATCTTGCAGTTTCAAGTTGAAGAAATTGAAGCAGCTGAGATTGATCTAAAAGAAGATGAGCAATTGCAGATTCGCCGTGATAAGCTGAACAACGCTAAAAATATAGCAGATGCTTTAAATACAGCCTATTTGGCTTTAGACGATGAAGAGGGTGATTTTTCAAGTCTGAGCGGAATACGTACAGCCATGGCAGAACTCGAAAATGTTGCAGAATTTGATCAAGATTACCAAGATTTGTCTGATAAAACGATGGATGCTTATTACTTGCTTGAGGAAGTTTCAACCAAGTTATCAACAGCAATTGAAGGTATAGAGTTTAATCCCACAGAACTTTTGCAAATCGAAGAGAGAATTCTCATTTTGAATACTTTGCGAAAAAAATATGGTCCAGAACTTTCTGACGTGTTGAAAACCTTGGAAAAAATCCAACTTGAACTCTCAGATTTGATGGGTGGAACTGAAAATAGTGAGAGCCTTGAGGAAGCACTGAAAGAAGCGCAAGCAGAATTACTAATTGCAAGTGAACATCTTAACACAGCACGTCATGCAATCGCGAAAGAATTAGAGACAGATATTAAAAAGGAACTTGCTGATTTGTATATGGAAAAAGCTGATTTTTCTGTACAGTTTGAGAGTGGGAAATTCTCAAGCAAGGGTAATGAACAAGTAGAGTTTTATATTCAAACTAATCCAGGTGAGGGGTTCAAACCCTTGGCCAAAACGGCTTCAGGAGGCGAACTTTCACGCTTGATGCTTGCTATTAAATCAAGTTTTTCAAGACGTGAAAATAAAACATCGATTGTGTTCGATGAGGTTGATACAGGTGTATCTGGACGAGTAGCCCAAGCTATTGCTCAAAAAATTTATAAAATCGCTCAAGCAGGTCAAGTTTTAGCTATCTCACATTTACCACAGGTGGTGGCTATTGCGGATACACAATTTTATATTGAAAAGGCGTCGACAGATGATGTCACTACTTCAACAGTAAGAAAATTGAAACTGGAAGAGCGAGTTGAAGAAGTAGCAAAAATGTTAGCTGGAGATGACATAACAGTAGAAGCTCTCGCGCAAGCAAAACGATTATTAATGAAATGAGGAGATTATGTTTAATTTGAAAGAGTTCAAACAATCCTATCAAAAATTTTGGTTAGGCTATATTTCTTTTAAAGAAAGAACCAGTCGAAAAGACTATTGGCTCGCAATGTTAGGCCATATTTTAGTGACAGTTGTCCTACTTGCCTTTGCCACTTTGTTCCATCTTTTATCAAGTGATGTTTTACCAGATTTGTGGTCTGTATTTTTATATTTTTTCATTGCTTTATGGATATGTTATGGTCTAGTGGCTTTCTGCCCTTTCTTGGCTATAGCCGTACGTCGCTTACGCGATGTTAGTCTTCCTTGGGAATTGATTTTTGTAATTCTAGCTCCTTTTGGTGGTTTCTTCGGTATTCTTATTTTGAATGCTCTGCCTGGTGCTCAAGCTGCAGCGGACTTACCAGAATTTTCAGCACCAACTTATGGACCAGCACGGATAGAAGAAAATGGTAAAGAAAACTTTTTGCAAGCGATCAAAAACTATTTTCTCGGTTATGTTTCCTTCAGAGGAAGAACAAGTCGCCTAAGTTTTTGGTTTGTTCAACTGATATTTGCTCTGGTATTTGCAGTGCTAGGAGTAATGTTTGTGGGGATTCATTTCTTTGAAAACATCCTCTTCGGAGGTGCATTTATTGCGACCTGGATGATGCTTGCCTTACTCTTTCTTATCGCAGTCGGCTTCTTGTTACCCACACTTGCATTATTTACACGTCGCTTACGCGATACTGGTTTATCCAATTATGGGATTGGATTAATCTTTTTTGTAGCTTTGTCTTTGTTCTTATTGAGCAATATAAGCCACGCTGTAGATGCTGTTAGCTTTGGAATTCATGATTTTTCATTGCTCAATTATCTTCTATTCCTTGCTGACTTTGTCTTCATTATTACTCTCCTCTTTGTTTTACTTCAAGACAAAGATCAACTTTTACAAAAGGAAAAAACACTTCTATTTAGAAGGAAAGGCTGAAATATTCAGTCTTTTTTGCTATAATAAATAAAATCACTAAAGAAATAAGGATATGTTTTGAATTATAAATTAAGAGAAATTTCAGCTGAAGAATTCGCTCAATTCAATGAAAATGTAAGCCAAGGGAGTTTTTTACAGACTCCTGAAATGGCAGAGCTGATGATGGCAAACGGCTGGGAAGTAACTTTGTTGGCTGTCCAATCAGATAAAATTGAAATGGCTGCTCTTTTGGGCGCAAAAAATATGACTGGAGGAAAACACTACGAAATCCAGTATGGCCCAATTTACCAAGAGTACCAAGAAGACGTAGAAAAGTTTTTCTACAAAGAATTACGTCAGTTTGTTAAAGACCATGGTGGCATGGAACTTTTAGTTATTCCTAATACAAATTATCAAGAGTTTGATAGTACAGGTAATGCGTTGACTGCCGAAAACAAGCAGTTTATTCAATCAATGCAGGAGTTGAATTACGAACATACGGGCTTAGAAGTTGGTTACAACAAACGTGGCGAGTCTACATGGCACTATGTGAAAGATCTTTCTGATATCGCAGATGATAAAAAACTTTTAAAATCTTATACGAAAGATGGACAATACTCTGTTAAGAAAACCCAACAGTTTGGGATTCGAGTGCGTCCTTTAGCTTATGAAGAACTTGATAAGTTCAAAAAGATTACTTCAGAAACGTCGGAACGCCGTGGTTATGATGATCATGATTTGCCTTACTACCAAAGTCTTTATAAAACTTTTGGCGACAAGGCAGAGTTTTTAGTGGCTGAGATTAATTTCGCAGACTATGAAGCGGCAATTTTAGCTCAAATGGATAAACTTACTGGACAGATTGAAAAAACGAAAAAAGAAGGTAAACGCAAAGAGTTAGAAAGCCAGCTAGAAACTCAAAAAGTTCGTTTAGCAGAAGCGCGTGAATTTATTGTTCAACATGGGCGCGAGGATATTATCTTAGCGGGATCACTCTTTATCTATGGTGCAAGTGAAACTATCTATCTGTTTAGTGGATCATATGAAGCTTTTAAAAAGCTATATGCGCCGTTTGCTATTCAGCATTACGTAATGAAGAAAACCCTTGATAAAGGCGTGAAAAGTTATAATTTCTTTGGAGTAGCTGGAACTTTTGACGGTACAGATGGTGTTCTGCACTTCAAACAGAACTTTGCAGGGTATGTTGTACGTAAAGTTGGTTATTTCAATTATTATCCAAAACCAGTTAAACACAAAGTTTTAAGTATGGTTAAGACACTTTTAGGTAGAAAATAATGGAATTCTTAGAAATCTCACAAGAACAATTTACAGCTTTTGCAGCTGAAAAAACGGAGTCATTTTTACAAACCCCACAAATGGCAGAAATGTTGGAAAAACGTGGTTATAAACCGATTTTCCTCGCTGTAAAAGTCAATGACCAGATTAAAATGGCAGCACTTATGACTTCTGTTTCTGTTTCAGGCGGTGCAAAGTTGGAAATTAACTTTGGCCCTATTGGCAATTTTGATCAGATGGTCTATAACTGTTTTATTCAAGAATTAAAAAAATATGCGAAAAATCAGCAAGCTCTAGAAGTGAAGATACGTCCAGCTGTCGACTATATGGTTTATGACAGCAAAGGTCAAGAGCTTCAAGAAGCTAATGAGTCTTTCATTTCAGAAATGAAAAAGCTTGGCTTAACTTACAATGGGCGACATGTGGGTTATGAAGAGCAGGATGCCGTTGCCGAATGGCAATACATCAAAGATCTTTCTGAAATACACAGTGAAGAAGAACTTCTCAAGAGTTACAACTCTAACGCAAAACGTAACGTTAAAAAAGCGATAAAAAATGAAGTAACAGTTAAAATAGCTACTTATGAAGAACTCTTTGAAGTGGAACGTTTGATTGGTAACACAGGTGAAAAGCGTCATTTTGCAACCAAAGATTTGGCCTATTATCAAGAACTTTATAAGGCTTTTGGCAATAAAATCGAATTTTTGATTACTTATAAAGATGGAGTCGCAATTGCAGCTGGTGTCTTTATTGAAGTCAATCAAGAATTTCTTTACCTTTATGGTGGATCTGACGGCGCTTATGGCAAGTTAGGTGGCCCTTTCCTTATGCAGCATACAGCCATGCTTCATGCAATTGAGCGTCAGATGAAAACCTATAATTTTTATGGTATCTCAGGAAACTTTGATGGCAGTGATGGTGTTTTGAAATTTAAGCAAAATTTTGGGGGCTATATCACACAAAAAGTAGGAGAATTCTCCTACTATCCAAACCCTGTAAAATATAAACTTATTCAAGGTATGAAAAAAATATTAGGGCGTGTTTAACTTAAAAAGCTGACGAAATCGTTTCGTCGGTTTTTTGTGTTAAAGATGGATGGAATTTAAAATGTAAAAAACTTTTGACAAATTTGCTATAATGAAGGCATGGAAACTTTATACGATTTAACAATTATCGGTGCTGGTCCTGTTGGACTTTATGCCGGGTTTTATGCTGGGATGCGGGGGATGACGGTCAAGATAATCGAAGCTCTAGAAGAAGCTGGCGGTCAACCTCAAACACTTTATCCAGATAAAATGATATATGATATAGCAGGTTTGCCTGAGATTTCAGGAGCAGATCTAACGGCCAACCTTTTGGCACAACTTGCTCGCGTGCCACATGAACTATATTTAGATGAAAAAGTTGAAAATATTAGCCAAGAAGAGGAAAATAAGCATTTTGTACTGCAAACAAGTAAAAGTACACATCATTCGAAAGCAGTATTGTTAACAACAGGATCTGGCTTGCTCAGTCCGCGTAAGCTTAATCTCGAGCAAGAAGAAGAACTTCATGCATTAGGGAAATTGAATTACTTTATTCAAAACTTAGAAGAATATCGTGAAAAAGAAGTTGCGGTTCTTGGTGGGGGAGACAGTGCACTGGATTGGGCACTGATGTTGGAAAAAGTTGCCAGCAAAGTTCACCTTATTCATCGTCGACCTTCTTTCCGAGCCCATGCTTTAACAGTGGCAGAGCTGGAACAATCAACCGTTGAAATACATACCCCTTATCTTCCGCAGGAGCTATCACCTGAAGGCCTTAAGTTGCAACGTGTAAAATCCGATGAGCTCAATCATTTAGCAGTAGATAAAATACTCGTAAACTATGGAATGATGACAAACCATGTTGATTTAAATGAAGAACTCGAACTAAGTCGTAGAGGAAGAATAACAGCTAACCGCCAACAAGAGACAAATCTCGCAGGTCTTTATGTAGCGGGAGATGCCAGTGATTACGATGGGAAAGCTCCCTTAATGTCAGTTGGTTTTGGAGAAGCTGTACTGGCAATCAATGATATGACTCAAAAGCTTGAATTTAGCCATAGCTTACAAAAAGGACATTCTTCAAGCCTGTTTGGTAAATGAGGAGAAAATAAGGTATAATGGGTAGTAAACGAATGATTTACAGAAATTTAGGAAAACATTATGCTTATTAACTTACTTATCTTAATATTACTTATATGGGCCTTTCTGGTTGGCTATTCAAGAGGTCTAGTCTTACAGGCTTTATATAGCTTGGGGATCATTATATCTGCAATTATTGCCTTCTTAAATTATAAGGAACTTGCTTCAAAATTAACGATGTGGGTACCTTTCTCCAGTGCAACAGCAGATTCACGATTACTGTTTTTTGATAATAACTTGCTTTTCCAAATCGATGATGCCTTCTATGCTGGTCTTGCTTTTATGATTATTTTCGTTATTTCTTATGCGGTGATACGTCTACTCGGACTTTTTGTCCACATTACACGTTTGCAACCCTTCGGAAAAACTGGAAAAATTATCGCAGGTGTTCTTGCATTCGGAGCAACTTATTTCGGCCTACAAATGGCTGTTACTTTACTTGCGCTTGTACCCATGCCCACTGTTCAAAACCATTTGAATGCTTCCGCTTTGGTTCGCTTGATGGTTAGCCACACTCCGATTTCTTCGGGGATGCTGAAAAATATATTTATTGAAAATATAATAGGTAATATTTAGAATTTATGAATAAAAAAATTATCCAAATTTTAGAATTTGACAAGGTCAAAGAGCAATTCTTGGCCTTTTTAACAACCGCTCAAGGTAAAAAAGAGTTGGAAGAACTAGAACCCCTCTCTGATGCCACTAAAATCCAAAACTTATTTGATGAATTGGCAGAATTTGAAAAGTTAGCTCAAGAAAATGGACAAATTCATCTTTCGAAAACAGCAGATATCAGTGAAATTTTACGCCGCTTAGAGTTAGATGCTCAATTGAGTGGGCGAGAGTTTGTTGAAATAAAAAAAGTTGTCCAACAAGGCCTTAATATTCTGCGTTATTTTGACGAAGCAGAGAATGTTGAAATACCAACACTTGAGGAACTCATCCAAAAATTCTCAGATCTTTCTCCTGTACATAAAACACTTGAAATTTTTGATAACTCTGGTTCACTTTATGATAATGCATCTGCTGAACTGATGCACATTCGTTCAGCCATTAAACGTTATCAGTCAGATATTAAAAAGGTGATGCAGGAACTTTTGTCTAAAAATGCAGGTTCTCTCACTGAAAATTTAATCACGGTTCGTAATGATCGCCAAGTGTTGCCTGTACGTGCAGACAGTAAAAATAAAATAGCAGGTGTGGTGCATGATATGTCTGCCTCAGGACAAACACTCTATATTGAACCCAATGCTGCCGTTTCGCTTAACAATAATTTAAACCAAAAGAAAATCGAAGAAAAAAATGAAATGCTTCGAATTTTTCGAGCAGTCAGTGAAGAACTTAAACCCTACAGTTTGGATATTCGGCAAAATGCATGGTTACAAGGTCATCTCGACTTGATTAAAGCCAAGTATAACTACTTATTGAAGCATAAGGCTAGTATTCCTGAGTTAACCCAAAACAAAGACATCTGTTTTTATGAGGCACGTCATCCTTTGATTGATCCAAATGTAGTTGTGGCCAATGACATCAAATTTGACAGTAGTTTAAACACAATTGTAATTACGGGACCAAATACTGGGGGTAAAACAATTACCCTAAAAACTGTAGGTCTGCTTACTATTATGGCGCAATCTGGTTTGCCTATTCTTACCAGTACAGGCAGTCGTGCACATGTCTTCCAGGATATTTTTGCGGATATTGGGGATGAACAGTCAATTGAGCAAAGTCTCTCGACTTTCTCTAGTCACATGACCAATATTGTCGCTATTCTAGACAAGGCAGATCATAACGCATTGGTGCTCTTTGACGAACTTGGTGCAGGGACGGATCCCAAAGAAGGTGCCGCTTTGGCCATTGCAATTTTAGAATATTTACGTGGTAAACATGTGAAGACAATGGCGAGTACGCACTATCCAGAACTTAAAGCATATGGTGTTGAAACACCTGAAGTTCTTAATGCGAGCATGGAGTTTGATATCGATAAAATGCGCCCTGTTTTTCGTCTGCAGCTGGGTGTACCAGGTCGCTCAAATGCTTTAGAAATTTCACGACGTTTAGGTTTGTCAGACCAAATCATTCAGGAGGCTAGTAACTTGGTTTCTGATGAGGAACACGATGTCAATCATATGATCGCAAGCTTAGAGGAAAAAACGCGTGAAGTAACAGAAGCAGCAGCCAATATTAAGAAGTTAGAACGAGAAAATATAAATCTTCATAAAGATTTAACCAAGGTTTATGATCAGATTAATCGAGAGCGTGAGCATGAGCTAGAGAAGGCAAAACAAGAAGCCCAAGAAGTTGTGAAAAAGGCGAGTCAAGAAGCTCAAGAAATTCTCAAAACATTGAATGATAAAGCGCAGCTTAAACCTCACGAAATCATTGCAGCCCGTAGCGAGCTTGAAAACCTAGTTCCATCTGTTGATTACAGTAAAAACAAAGTTTTGAAGAAAGCTAAGGCACAACGTGGGTTGAAGCAAGGAGCTGAAGTGGTGGTTACAGCATATGGGCAACGTGGAAAACTTATTCGTCTTGAAAAAGATGGACGTTGGCAGGTGCAAATGGGATCAATAATGACCAAACTGCAAGAAGATGAATTTGAGCTAACAGAGGAAGAGCTTGCTAAGAACCAACCTGCAAAAACGAAAGCCGTAACCCGAAAAGTAAGCAATAAAGTGAAAGCACAGCTTGATTTACGTGGTATGAGATATGAGGAAGCAGAGCTAGAATTGGATAACTATATTGATCAGGCCTTGCTTGCTAACTTATTACAAATTACCATTGTTCATGGTATCGGAACTGGTGTGATTCGTGAAATGGTACAGAAGAAGCTGCAAAAACATCGGCATATTAAGAGTTATGAGTATGCTCCTGTGAACGCTGGCGGAAGTGGCGCAACAATTGCAACCTTGAAATGACTCAAAATATAAAAACAATCATAATATTTGTAAAGTAGATAAAAATTCGCTAGAATGTACTCATAATAAAGAACGAGGAACGAAAAATGGAATATAACATTACTGATGCTACATTTAAAGAAGAAATCAAAGAAGGACTGGTACTAGTAGATTTTTGGGCAACTTGGTGTGGTCCTTGTCGTATGCAAGCTCCAATTCTTGAACAATTAGGAGAAGAACTTGACGAGTCTGAACTTAAAATTTGTAAGTTAGACGTTGATGAAAATCCTGAAACACCTCAAGCTTTTGGCGTTATGAGCATTCCAACTTTGATCTTCTTTAAAGACGGTCAAATGGTGAAACAAGTTGTCGGTGTTCAAACAAAAGCTCAATTGAAGGCAGTTGTAGCAGAACTTTCATAAGAAAATAAAAAGAATGCCTCTTGGGGTATTCCTTTTTTTATTTCAAATTATTGGATATGTTTGACAATAAGGTACAGTGCAATTAAAAGGGAAGACTCACACGAACAAAAACAGCGTGACAAAAACTCGGCAAAATGGTATCATTGAAAAGTTGAGATGGAAATCTCTAGATATGAAGGATAAAGGAGACTGATGATGTCGAAGAAAAAAGATACAGAAATTGAAGTTATTGACACAAAAACAGGTGTTCAAGTCAAATCAGGTAAAAAAATCATCGCTGATATTAATGAAGAAAATGGTAGTTTTGTTGTTGTGGCTTCTGGTAAAGAACTGGCGGTTACCCGAAATTTTGCAGATGCCATGGAAGAAGCAATCAAAGCCTATAATTTAGGCGCCTAATTTTATTTTATATCTCAGAGGTTAGAGTTAATCCTTGAAATCCTCTCATGATTTTGATAAAATATTTACTGTTGTCGAAAGATAGACAGTGGGGTATAGCCAAGCGGTAAGGCAAGGGACTTTGACTCCCTCATGCGTTGGTTCGAATCCAGCTACCCCAGTTGGTCAAACAGGTTCAAACTGAGCCTGTTTTTTTTAATAATTTTTGATAGAATAGAGATATGTACACAGTAAAAATTGGACTCGATCCTCAACTACATGACAAGTTTGTTGCTGCCTCTGGTATGCCAAACCTTTTACAAACCTCAAAATGGGCGACCATCAAAAGCAGTTGGAAATCGGAAATCATTGGATTTTATCAAGATGATAAGCTGGTTGCAAGTAGCTTGGTCCTGATTCGCCCTCTTCCATTGGGATTCACAATGTTTTATATCCCACGCGGAATTTTGATGGATTATACAGATAAAGCTTTATTAAAGTTTGTTCTGTTAGAATTGAAAAAATTTGGTAAAAGTCAAAAAGCACTTTTTATCAAGTTTGATCCGGCTTACAAATTTGACGATGCATATGATCTTCTGACGAATTTAACAAGTGCAGGTGTTGAGTATACTGGACGTACTACAGAAATGCATGATACGATTCAGCCTCGCTACAATGCTGTCATTTATAAAGAAGATTTTTCAGAAGAAAATTTAGATAAAAAAACACGTCAATTTATTCGCAAAGCACGCAATTCTTATCCAGAAGTTACTTTTGGTGGAAAGGAGTTAGTTCCTGTTTTTGCTGAATTGATGAAGAAGACAGAAGCACGTAAAAACGTAAGTCTTCGTAATGCTGATTATTATACAAAACTTTTAGACACCTATGGATCGGATGCTTTTATTACTTTAGTAAAATTTAATATGGCTAAGGTAAAAAAAGATATGGAAGCAAATGTTGAAAAGATTAAAGATAATCAAGCAAAAGCCAAAAATGAAAAACGCTTAAAAACTTTAACTGAAGAACTTGCTATTGCTGAGAAAAACGTTGCGGACATTACGCAGTTTATCGCAGAAAAAGGAGAGATTATTCCGGTAGCAGGAACTTTATCTATCAATGCTTTTGGCGCTGCTGAAACCCTTTATGCTGGGACAGATACAGCATTCCAAAAATATTATCCTTCTTATCTAGTATGGTTTGAAACAATTCAACATGCATTTGAAAATGGAGCAAATACTTTGAATATGGGTGGCCTTGAAAATTCCCTTTCCGAAAAAGATGGATTATTGAAGTTTAAAAAGCACTTCAATCCACGTATTGAGGAATATGTAGGCGAGTTTGACCTCCCTGTAAGTAAACTTCTTTATAAAATGGCAAACGCCATGTATATGCGTCGAAAGACCAAACATTAAGAACAAGAGAAAAAAAGTTTACAATATATTGTAAACCACTATACATTTTGGAGAAAAATGTTATAATGAATATTAGCTATTAGGGAAGGATGGCGTTTTTCGCCTGTAAACTTGTAAACATGGAATTCAAGCATGATACTGTAATGCTACACGAAACTGTTGATATGCTTGAGGTGAAACCTGATGGCATCTATGTGGATGCAACTCTTGGTGGTGCAGGTCACAGTGAGTATCTTTTGAGTAAGTTGACAACAGGTCATCTCTACGCATTTGACCAAGATGATACTGCCCACGAAAATGCAAAGGTTCGTCTTAAAGCTGCTTTGGCGGAAAACAAGGTGACATTGATAAAGAGTAACTTCCGCTACTTACGTTCAAGTCTTGCAGACTTAGGAGTTACAAAAATTGATGGTATTCTTTATGATTTAGGTGTCTCAAGCCCACAGTTTGATGACAGCCAACGTGGTTTTTCTTATAAGAAGGAAGCACGATTAGATATGAGAATGGATCAATCTCAAGCACTTTCTGCATATGAAGTTGTAAATGACTATCCTTATGAGGATTTAGTACGCATCTTTTACCGCTATGGTGAAGAGAAGTTTTCAAAGCAAATTGCTCGAAAGATTGAACAAGCACGTAAGCTTCAACCTATTGAAATGACGACAGAGCTGGCGGATATCATTAAGTCAGCACTTCCTCAAAAAGAGCTCAAGAAAAAAGGCCATCCTGCCAAGCGTATTTTTCAAGCAATCCGAATCGAAGTAAATGACGAACTAGGAGCAGCTGAAGAATCAATAGAAGAAGCGATTGATCTGCTTAACGTTTCTGGACGAATAAGTGTGATTACTTTCCATTCTTTAGAGGATCGTTTAACGAAAACAATTTTTAAAGAATACAGCACAGTTGACGTGCCGAAAGGACTTCCTATGATTCCGAAAGATATGGAAGCAAAACTCAAGTTAGTCAATCGTAAGCCCGTTCTTGCGAGTGAAGAAGAACTTGCTTTTAACAATAGAGCGCACAGTGCTAAGCTTCGTGTGGCTGAAAAACAAAAAGATTAAAACTGATGAAAAAGGAGAGAGGAGAGAAAATATGGCAGCGCAACCTAAAGAATATTTTGACATTGAAACAGCGGCCAAAAAGGACAGCTATGCGATTTCAAAAGACTCATTAGCACCAGAAGTTTTGGCCAAAAAGTTCAAAAGATTTTCTGGGGTTGAAAAAGTATTTTATCTTTCTATGGTAGTCGTAGCCTTGATGCTTGCGGTTACTCAACTCTTCATTCAAACAAAAACGCAAGAAATTGAAAGTAGTACCTTGCACTATAACAGTCAAATTACTGTTAAAGAGCAAAAAAATTCTGAGTATGACCAGAAAATTCAGGAGTTAACATCCCAAGACAAATTACAAAAAGTTACGGATAAGTATGGTATCTCCTACAATTCTGATAATGTATTGAAAGCGACAAAATGAAAAATATTTTTCGAATAATTACTCTCCCTTTCAGACGTATTTCGAAAAAAGCGAAAAAAAGTCATCAAAGACCTGAACAAAATCGTAAACATGTAGGTAAAAGTCTATTTGTAGTAGCTATTGCTCTGTTTGCGATTTTTATATTTCGCTTTGTCTGGATTATTACAGTGAATCAAATCGGTGGTGTAAACATCTCCGAAATGGCTAAGACGAACTATTTAAACACAACGACTGTTTATGCTAAGCGAGGCACAATTTTTGACCGAAATGGTGTGCCACTTGCAGTTGATGCAAGTGATTACACGATTTATGCTGTGCTCGATAAGACACAAGTCGACAATAACAATAATAAGCTTTATGTTGATGAGGCTGACTTTCCGAAAGTTACAGAATTTCTTAATAAAGAATTGGGAATTGACAAGGAGTTGATTGAGCAACAACTCAATTCTGGAAAAGCTCAAGTCCAATTTGGTTCGGCAGGAACAAAGATTCCTCTCGCTAAAATGGAAAAGATAAAAAAAGATGCAGAGAATGCTGGATTAGTAGGTATTGGTTTCACACCTAACTTGACACGTTCTTATCCAGAACCAAATTACGCTTCACAATTTGTAGGTATAGCTTCTTTGAAAACGCCTGGGGATTCTGCCTCTGGTTTGGTTGGAATCAACGGCTTAGAAGCCTCGTTTAATGATGTTCTCAGCGGTACAAATGGTGAGGAAACTTATGAGAAAGACCGTTATGGTCGTCCCTTACCAGGAACAACAACAGTAAGCAAGCAGGTAAAAAATGGTCAAGATCTTTATACAACCTTAGATGCCCGTTTGCAAGGTAATCTTGAATCGCTGATGGATACAGCTGTAGAAAAGTCAGGTGGTCAGCAACTTTCTGCCACACTGATGGATGCACACACAGGTGACATCTTGGCTACAACACAGCGTCCAACAATTACCGCCAATAACTTTAATGATAAAGCAGCGCGGGAACAGCCACATTTCACAGAGAACAGCATGCTTTACCAGTCACAATTTGAACCTGGTTCTGTTATGAAAACTTTCTTGATGGCTTCAGCTTTGGACAGTAATAAAGTGGATCTGAATGCCTCTTACTTCCGTCGTGTCAATCTCTATGATGTCGTTATTAATGACTGGGATGTCAATGAAAGCGAAGATGGAACTTTTAAACTTCCATCAACAGTTACTTTTGCTCAAGGGTTCATGATGTCTAGTAATGCTGGAATGACACGGATTGTTCAAAATATGGGTAGCGACCTCTGGGACAGCTACTTGCGCCGCTTTAAATTCGGTGTTCCAACCCGTATTGGGATGGGTGGAGAACAGTTTGGTGCTCTTCCTGACGATAACCCAGTATCTCAAATCCAATCTTCATTTGGGCAAGGTATCAGTACAACACAAATTCAACTTCTACGTGGTTGGACAAGCTTTGCAAACAAAGGAGAAATGCTTGAACCTCATGTTGTGAATAAAATTGTAGACAAAGATAAAAATACCTATTTGCAAAGTAAGGCAGAAGTTGTTGGACGTCCGGTGTCCGAAGATGCGATAAATAAAACAAAAGATTTGATGGTAGGTGTTAATACTGACCCAACATGGGGAACTTCTTATCTGACAGTAGAATCGCAAGGGCATGAACCTGGCCCGCTCTTCATGGTTAATGGCAATACAATGGCTGTCAAAACAGGTACAGCACAGATTGCATCGGATACAGGTGGCTATATGAAGGGAATGCAAGATAATATTTATTCTGCAGTTGCCATGTATCCACCAGAGAATCCAGATTTCATTTTCTATATGAATATCAAAATTCCATCAAGCACTTGGTCATTGACTTATATCTCAGATGTTGCTAATTCTTTGATTACGCGCGCAGAGCAAATAAAAAACCAAGAAGCAGCTCCACAGGATACTTCAGGTCTGAAGGCTGGAAAAGTTACTCTCGAAGATTACACAGGGAAATCTCCAGGTAACGTTTCAGATAGTCTACGTCGTAATCTTTTAGCACCGATTGTGATTGGTCAAGGTACAAAAGTAACCAAACAATCTGTAGCTAAAGGGCAAGAAGTTGGGGCAAATACACCTGTCATGCTTCTTACTGATGGCGATCATATCATGCCAGATATGTTTAAATGGTCTAAAGAACAAGTTGAGCAACTCGCAAAATGGTACAATCTGAAAATTGAATATCAAGGTTCTGGCGACCATGTGAACACACAAAGTGTGGGAATGGGAACCAAACTTAAAGACAATCAAACAATCACAGTCACAATGAATTAGGCGAAAATTTTCGCCTCTTTCAATTTTGAGCTGAGTAAGCTCTATAAATAAAGGAAACAAAGTTTCTAAGTAACAGTCGGAGGCACTATGTTAATCACTGCATTTTTAGCAGCTCTAGTCGCGTTGGTTTTGACCGCAATTGGAATACCACGCTTTATTATGTTTTTTCATAAGAAAAAACTTGGGGGACAACCCACTCTTGAAGAAGTAAAACAACATGCAAGTAAGTCAGGCACACCAACCATGGGAGGTCTTGTATTTGTAGTTGCAGCCCTCCTAGTTTCAGCAGTATTTGCTCTGATTTTTGCACAATTTACTCCTATGTTCATCACAGCATGGTGGGTATTAGCGATGTACTCTCTGATTGGTTTCTTAGATGACTTCATGAAAATCTTTAGCCAAAAAAATCATGGCGGGCTTAAAGCCAGTCATAAACTCTTAGCCCAAATAGCCACAGGTATTGTTTCTTATCTTATCTTGATGCAGGTGGATAGTACAAATGTACTTAATATCTTGGGGTGGAAAATTTATTTAGGATGGTTCTTTGCAGTTTTCATTATCTTCTGGCTTGTAGGTTGGTCAAATGCCGTGAATCTTACAGATGGTATTGATGGCTTAGCCAGTATCACAGTGGCTATCTCTCTCAGCGCATATGCTGTAATTGCAGCTGCTCAAGGACGATATGATGTCCTACTTATCATTCTTTCTGTCATTGGTGGTTTGATTGCTTTCTTTTTCTTCAACCACAAACCAGCAAAGATCTTTATGGGAGATGTGGGAAGCCTTGGTTTAGGAGGTTTTATTGCCATCGTTTCGATTCTTTTACATGTCGAATGGACGCTCCTTTTGATTGGCTTTATCTATATCTTAGAAACCGTTTCTGTTATGATGCAGGTTTCGTACTTTAAAGTAACACATGGTAAACGTATTTTCCGTATGACGCCGATTCACCATCATTTTGAACTTGGTGGCTTCTCTGGTAAAGGAAAAGGTTGGAGTGAATGGAAGATTGATATTGTCTTTTGGTGTGTGACAGCACTTTTATCTATTTTAGCTTTAGTCATTTATTTTAATATATAAAAAAGAGGGAGGTATTTCCTCTTTTTTTGTCCTCTATTTAAGTTGAGTGCATTTTAAGATTATAATTGTATAATTTTAATTATCTTCAAAGGAGCATGGGCTCCTTTCATTTTATTTGCAACCGTAAGTGGGAAGGGAACAGAGTAGTTTCTAAAGCTGATAAATTTCGCAGCCTCTGGTATAATAGACATATGTGAAAACTCTTTCAAGAATGGAAATGAATATGAATAAAGAAATAAAAACGACCCGCTTTGAAGTTGAAGAGTTTGAGAAACTCAAGCGAAATTTGGTGAAATATGAATGTGCTTTGGCAGTCATCATGACAGAGCTTTCTAATCTTAATGCTTATTACAATGCTTATGAACCTGTTAACCCGATAGAACATATCAAGCAAAGAATTAAATCACCCGAAAGTATTGCAGGCAAGTTGAAGAAAAAAGCCTTACCTGTAACGGCAAAAGCAGCTGAAAAAAATCTTTCAGATATAGCCGGTGTAAGAATTATATGTGCTTATGCCAAAAATATTTATGAAATCGTAGAAATCATTAAAAATCAAGAAGCTTTCAATGTGATCAGTGAAAAAGATTATCTTAATCATCCAAAGCCGAGTGGTTATCGTTCTTATCATATGATACTAGAAGTTAATCTTGGCCCGCTTTTTAATAATGAAGCTCGTCGTGTCGAGATACAACTGCGCACATCGGCAATGGACTTTTGGGCGACATTGGAACATAAGGTTCGCTACAAAT
Organism: Lactococcus sp. bn62; assembly: GCF_029492705.2. NCBI lineage: Bacteria > Bacillati > Bacillota > Bacilli > Lactobacillales > Streptococcaceae > Lactococcus > Lactococcus sp. bn62. The sequence goes on from NZ_CP120417.1 coordinate 760,201, forward strand.
ATGGCGGTGAAATGCCAGATCACTTAAGTAATGAATTGCAAGTATGTGCTGAGCAGATTCACGCATTAGATAATCGAATGTATTTGATTCATGAACTGGTAGACATGATTAATGAGGAGGAAATATAATGAGTAAAACAATATATATTGCGGATGACGATGATAATATTCGCTTAGCAATCAAAGCTTTTTTGGAAAAAGAAGATTTTAAAGTAGAGGACTTCTCAACTGGTGATCATCTCTTAGAGCGTTTTAATGAAGAGCCAAGTGATTTTGTTATTTTAGATGTGATGATGCCTGGCTCTAACGGATTTACAATCTTGAAAGCTTTACGTGCACAAAGTATCGTACCCATTATTATGTTGACAGCTCGAGACAGTGACTTAGACTATGCGACAGGATTGGATTTGGGCAGTGATGATTACTTCACTAAGCCTTTCAGTCCGATGGAGTTGGTGATGCGTGTTAAAGCTATTTTCCGTCGAATCGAGTTTGAAAAACAAAAAAATGAAGAAGCAGAGTAAGGAGCGATGATGATTAGGAGAAAACCTCTCAGCATCAAGACGCGCTTGCTTCTGACAAATATTGGTTTTGTCTTCTTTGCTTTTCTGTGGATTATCCTCATTTTTAATATCTTGATAAACAGCTATATTAGCAATTCGGCCTCACGGCAGTTATCTCAAGTCAGGATTTATCAAGCACAAGTTACTCCACCCTCAGGAAGTACCTCTGCGGACTTAGAAGATGCACCTCGTGGAAGCTTTAATACTCACCCCGTTGCTTTTAATATCAATGATAATTATGAAGTACAGGATTTGGAAAAAGTTGGTAACTTTGAGAGAGAGACAGCAAATAATATCGCACAAGCTTTAAAAAATCAAAAAGTTCCACTGAGTAAGGTAAAAAATTATCGTCTGGATACGTCAGGAAGTACCTTTTATATTGAAACCATTCGTCAAAGTTCTGGAGAGTATCAAGTCCTATATGTGGATATCACCGGGATTATTAATTTTACAAACTCAGTTAACCTGTTCTTGGTCTCTGTTGCCCTAGCTGTCATTGTCATCCTTAGTCTAGCCGTTACTTTTGTAACGCAGCGCTTGATTAAGCCTTTATCAATTTTAGCGAAATTTGCGACACGTATTGGCCAAGGAGATTTTACTGAATATCAAGGAACATTTCAGGACCGTGAGTTGGCTACTTTAGCACATAATATGAATGTTGCTGCTCGGCAATTGGATCATAACGATAAAAACCAAAAACTCTTCTTTCAAAATGCCTCGCATGAACTTCGGACCCCTTTAATGGCAATAAAAAGTTATGCTGAGGGGATTTCCTATGAGGTGATGGATCCCAAAAAGGCAAGTGAGACAATACTTTATGAGACCGATCGTATGAGTGAGCTAGTAGAAGATCTTCTAACTCTCTCACGCTTAGACAGCCTAAGTGTGCATCAAGAGCTTGTTTACCAAGATGTTCGTCTAATCATGAAAGATATTGCGAAAGAGCAAGAGATATTTGCTGAGCAAAAAGGCATTAAAATTACAACAGTTTTTGATAAAAAAGCGGTGATTCTTACTTGTGATTATAAAGCTTTACGACGAGCAATAAGTAATCTAGTTTCCAATGCTATGCGGTATGTCGAAACAGAAATTGTACTTACCTGTACAAAAAAAGATGGTGCAGTGGTGATTTCGGTTGCTAATGATGGGAGTGGAATTGATCCAGAGACTTTACCACATATCTTCGAGCGTTTTTATAAAGGTGCTGGTGGCGTTCATGGAATTGGTTTAGCGATTGTCCAAACGATAGTCGAACAACACCAAGGGGAGGTATCTGTTGAAAGTGATGAACACCAAACGACTTTTACAATGACTTTTACTAAAAACCCAAAGAAAGCTCTTGAAAAGAAAGCATAAATTTGGTAGAATGTTATAAGTGCCAATTTGGCATAAATAAAACTGTTTATCCGCTGGGCCAATGGCTTTATTGATGAGCAAAAGGAGAAAAAAATGTCTATTTCATTGATCGATTCTATCAATGCAGGTCAACTTCGTTCAGATATCCCTGAATTCCGCGCTGGAGACACTGTACGTGTTCACGCTAAAGTTGTCGAAGGAACTCGTGAACGTATCCAAATGTTCGAAGGTGTTGTTATTGCACGTAAAGGTTCTGGTATCTCAGAAACTTACACTGTTCGTAAAATCTCAAACGGTGTTGGTGTAGAACGTATCTTCCCACTTCACACTCCACGTGTTGAAAAAATCGAAGTTATCCGTCACGGTCGTGTGCGTCGTGCTAAACTTTACTACTTGCGTGCATTGCAAGGTAAAGCGGCTCGTATCCCAGAACGTCGTAAATAATTTTGACTTGTCTAACCGCTCTGTTGAGCGGTTTTTCTTTTTGTTTTATTTTATTGCAAAAGTAGAAACGATAAATTTTATGCTATAATATTCATTGCCTCTAGTGGTATATGGATTTAATGTCTATGAAGTTTGAAGTTATTTAACGATATCCAGTATCAAATGATTTATAGAATGATAAAGGAGACGAATATGCGAAAAAATAAAGATAAAGAATGGTTATCAGGTCCAGGACTTGTTGTTCTAGTTATTATGTCGCCAATAGTGGTCATACTTGCTGTGCAAGCCTTAACAGCAGTTTATACAGTTTTACACTAATTTTTAATTTTCTAAATAACGGTAAAACAAGCTTGAAAATAATAGAAACGGCTGTTATAATACGCCTACAAGGATTCATAAATTTTATGTATTCTTAATCGTATAAAAAATGAAATAAAAGCGTTAACAAACTGTGGAGAAAAAATGAATTTTGAAAATATTAACTCAAGTCTACAAGAGATTTGGAACAGTGCACCAGCAAATTTTTGGTTGGCTCTCTTTGTGTTAGTCATCGCAATTCTCATTTTCTTTTTGCCCGTCAAAATTGCCAGTTCTCGGGGCTTATCTGGGGGACAAATATTCGGAGTTTTTTTGGCTACGATATTTGGTTTCTGGTTTCTAGGATTAATCCTAGCACTTGTCTTGCCTCGTTCAGTTTAATATACATCTTTAGTATGGAGCAGATGTTGGTAATAATAAAGGCATGCAAATATATTTCTAAGGGCTTAATAGCCCTTATTTTTATGGAAAAAAGAGGAGTTAAATTATTTAGAAAAATGAATTGAACAAAACAATCTCATAAATAAAGGAAGCGTTTTCTTGAATGGAACAATTGTGTATGCTACAATGAAGAAAAAGAAAAGCGAGGTATATTATGAATAAGAAACTTCTCTCATTGTTAGCTGTATCAACTTTGTCATTGGGAGTTTTGACAGCTTGTGGATCTGGTGAAAAAAAATCAGAAGAAACAAAAACTGAACAATCAGCTGAAGTGTTTGCTGGGGCAACTGCAGGCACAGATAATTTTGATACCCTTTCTAAAGGACTTTCGAAGGATGGCGCTTGGATTGCGGCCATTAATAAAGACTTAGATGCATCAGACAAAACTTTGAATGTTGAAGGCGAATTTAAAAATAAAGAGGGCGAAGAAGCACGTAAATTAGCCCTTTATACGCAAGATGCAGACCGTAAGGTTACAGATCGCTATACACTTACTGTAAAAAAACTTGAAGTAAATTCTCCACAGTTCTATATTTCAAATGGTACAGTTAAGGGAGATGTTGAAGTAAATGCTGAAGGCTTCCATGGTCAAACTGGGAAAGGTGTTGATGGAGAAGCAATGATTGATGGAAATCTTATCTTTAAAAATCAAGAATTGTTGGATGCTTATAACAAACTTCCTAGCGAAGAACAAGTTAAAGTAACTGGGGAAACGACTGTTAAATAAAAGGGGGCTCCCCTTTTTATTTACCTTACGAGCAAATCGTCTAAATAAGAACGAAAGTATTTTCCGATATCAATTTCTTGTTTTCTCTAACTTTAAATTATAAAATGTTATTAAAATAATATTCAGAAAATTAACGTAGTCCAAGAAATATGAAGAATTACTTCAATATTATGAAGAAATCTTTGATTTTACTGGATTTTGTCCTTGCAATAAAAAATTATCTTTTAAGAAAAGATAATAAAAAGTATTTTTGGAGGTATAAAATGGTAGAAAGAATTTCCTTAGAAACAGCTGCGCTAGAATTTAGTGAAGCAAATGCGCCCCATCCTCGTATTTATGAACTTCCAGTAGAAGAGGGAAGAAGCTTATTAAATGAAGTTCAGGATTCTCCAGTCGCAAAGGAAGACGTTGATATTGAAGATGTCGCTGTTGATACAGGAGACTGGGGGGAAATAAATGTCAGATTTATTCGCCCCCTTAATCAAGAAAAGAAATTACCTGTAATCTTTTATATCCACGGAGCAGGCTGGGTTTTTGGCAATGCACATACACATGATAAACTAATTCGTGAGCTTGCCGTACGGACCAACTCCGTTGTGGTTTTTCCTGAATACTCCCTGTCACCCGAAGCCAAATACCCAACGGCTATTGAGCAAAACTACGCTGTCCTACAACAGCTAAAAGATTTTTCTAACGATAAGAAATTTGATGTAAATCATCTCACTGTAGCTGGAGATTCTGTTGGCGGAAATATGGCCACTGTGATGACACTTTTGACTAAACAAAGAGGCGGTCAAAAGATTGGACAACAAGTTTTGTATTATCCCGTAACAGATGCCAATTTTGATACGGATTCTTACAATGAATTTGCGGAAAACTACTTTTTGACTAAAGAAGGAATGATTTGGTTCTGGAATCAATATACGACAAACGAAGAAGAACGTAATCAAATCACAGCTTCACCGCTTCGTTCGACGAAAGAAGATTTGACAGATTTACCTGCTGCTTTGATTATTACTGGTGAAGCTGATGTTTTGCGAGATGAAGGTGAAGCTTATGCACGTAAATTGCGAGAAGCTGAAGTGGAAGTAACTCAAGTGCGTTTCCAAGCCATTATCCATGACTTTGTTATGGTGAATTCAATGAATGATACTAATGCGACACGTGCCGCGATGACACTCTCCACTGAGTGGATCAACGAAAAAAACAGTAAATAAGATAATGAGATAAAAGGAGTCTATAAGATAGGCTCTTTTTTGTGGAAAATTATGCTGCATGATTTGACATATTTAAGCGTTTTTATTTTAAAAAGAAACTATGGTAGAATAAAAGATAAGTGAAAGGCTTAAAAAGTCAAAAAAGAGGATAAATATGCTGAGTTTTCAGGAACGCGTAAAAAATAAAGAGAATAAGTTAACAGAGTTGGAAGAAGACTTGGTAGACTACATCTTGAAAAATAAAGAAGCGGTGAGTCAGACCAAGATTGTTATTTTATCACAGAAATTTTACACTGTGCCCAATACAATAACTCGTTTCTGTAAAAAATTAGGCTATGAAAATTTCTCTGAATTTAAGATTAACCTCAAACAGGAGCTTACAACTCCTGAAAGTATGAATGCACATAAGCATATTCTTTTAAAAAACTTTGATCTAATCGATAAAGAAAGAAAAATGAAGGTTGTGCAGCTAATGCAAAGAGCCAAGAGTGTAAATTTTTATGCGCTAGATCAAACAGGCCTTCTGACGAAGATGTATGTAAAAAGTCTCTTTGCTCTCGATGACAAATTTCAATTTTATGAATATCAGCAGGAAATGAAAAAGAAGATTTTAAGCTCTTCTCATGAAGTATTCTTTTTTGTTTCTTTATCTGGGGAAACACCTTCTGTTTTGGAATTAGCAGAACTGGCCAAATCCAGAAATCATAAATTGATTAGCCTTACCAATTTAACTGAAAATAGTTTGGTACAAATAGCTGATATCCCTCTTTATTGCTTAACACAAAAGGAAGAAGTAAATGGATATGACACGACCGATAAGACACCTTTACTTTTGGTTTTGCAATCACTTTACTACACTTATCGTGGAATTTTACACATTTAAAAAAATACTTTCAAATGAGAAGGTGTTTTTTTAGTAATTTTCGTGAAAGCGTTTTACATTGTGTTAATATTAACTTACAACAAAAATATAAAGGTAGGTTAAAAGATGAGTAACCAAAAAACCTCTATTCTCCTTTTGAGGGAGAAATTATCCCATTGCAGGATGTTAAAGACCCTATTTTCTCTGAAAAAACAATGGGAGATGGGTATGCTGTAGAACCAACAGGTGAAACAATCTATGCACCAGTTTCTGGTACAGTAAGAATGGTTCAAGGACATGCTGCTGGATTTAGTACTGCAGATGATTTGCAGGTATTACTTCATATTGGTATTGATACGGTCAGTCTGGATAAGGCAGTGTTTGAGTTTACCATCAAAGAAGAGGAAGCTGTTAAAGCGGGCCAAGTAATTGGGCGCGTGAATTGGAAAGCGGTCGAAGATGCTGGACTTGAAAAAACAGCCATTGTTGTTATTACAAATACAGCAGAAAAATTAAAGAGTATGACGATCAGTGCCTCAGGAAAGGTAAAAGGAGGTTCACCAATAGGAAAAGCTTTGGCTAAAGGTACCGAAATAAAAACTAAAGTGCCACAAGCCAAGAAAAAGAAAAAATTTGCCCTAGGTGGTTTCTTCCAAGAATTAGGTAAAACTTTTATGCTCCCTGTAGCCTTAATGGCTTTTATGGGGCTTCTTTTAGGGCTAGGAAGTTCGTTTTCGAGTCAATCTACTATTGATGCTTTTCCTTTCTTAGGAAACGAAGTACTGCAAGTAGTCTTTCGTTTCTTTTCAGCCATTGGCGGTTTTGCCTTCAGTAACTTACCCGTGATGTTTGCTATGGCTATTCCTCTCGGTTTAGCTAAGAAAGAAAAAGGTGTAGCAGCTTTCTCAGGATTCGTTGGCTATATGGTTATGAATCTTTCTATCAACTTCTTTTTGACTGAACGTGGACAGCTTGCTGATCCTGAACTCATGCAAAAGGCTGGGCAAGGTATGGCTTTGGGTGTCCAAACTATCGAAATGGGTGTTCTTGGAGGTATCATTACTGGTATTATTGTTTACAACCTCCACAAGAAATTTTACAACATTCAACTTTCAGATAGTTTTGCTTTCTTTGGCGGATCAAGGTTTGTACCAATTATTACTGCATTAGTTATGGCTTTGGTAGGTCTCGCGATTCCTGTCATTTGGCCACTGTTTGCCCTTCTTATCCAGCAAGTCGGCAACTTGATTCAACGTGCAGGTATTTTTGGGCCATTTCTCTTTTTCTCTGGCGAACGTCTGCTTTTACCCTTTGGTTTGCATCACATTCTTGTTGCAACCATTCGCTTTACTCAGGCTGGTGGAACAGCGCTCATTGATGGACATGAAGTTTACGGTGCTTTAAATATTTTCTATGCCGAATTAGCAAATCGTTTACCAATTTCCGGCTCTGCGACAGCTTTCTTGTCTCAAGGAAAAATGCCAACGTTTATGTTTGGGCTCCCAGCAGCAGCGCTTGCCATGTATCGTACAGCAAAACCGGAAAATCGAGCAAAAGTCAAAGGGCTCCTGATTTCTGGTGTGATTGCTACTTTTGTAACAGGGATAACAGAACCAATTGAGTTTCTCTTCTTGTTTATCAGTCCATTCCTTTGGATTTTCCACGTGATTATGACTGGTCTAGGAGCAATGATTGTTAGCCTATTAGGCGTAAAAATTGGTAATACAGATGGTGGCGTGCTCGACTTCCTTATCTTTGGGGTAATGCAAGGCTCATATACACAATGGTTCTTGATTCCTCTCGTGGGTGCCTTTTGGTTTGCGGCTTACTACTTCACATTTAAAAAGGTTATCTTATGGAAAAACTTGAAAACACCAGGACGTGAAGCTGTACTCGAACCGGAATATTCAGAGCAAGAAATAGCACATGGAGGCAATACATCTGGATATAATGCCGAAGCAATCTTAGCTGCATTGGGTGGAAAAGAGAATATTGTCACACTCGACAACTGTATTACACGTCTCCGTTTGATTTTAAATGATGGCGACCTTGTTGAAGATGACAAGCTTAAAGATTTAGGTGCTTTAGGAGTCGTACATTTAGATGATACAAGTGTTCAAGTTATTATTGGAACGAAAGTAACGACTGTCCGCAACGCCTTGGACAATTTGATTTAGAAGGAGAACCGTAAAACAAGGCAAACGTCTTGTTTTACCATTTATTGATATGACAGAATTTGATAAAATAATTGAGCGAAAAGGAACGTTTTGTACACAGTGGGATTTTGTAGAAGATCGTTTTGGTCAGAAAGATTTATTGCCTTTTACCATTTCAGATACTGATTTTGCTATCCCAGAGACGGTTAATCAGGCATTGCAAAAGAGGATTCAACATCCGATTTACGGATATACGCGTTGGAATCATAAGCATTTCAAATCAGCTGTCTCTGCGTGGTATCAAAAACAGTTTGATTTTGCGATTGAGGAGGACTGGATTTTGTATAGCCCAAGTGTGATTTACTCTCTTTCTCAGTTGATTGAAATCAAGTCTCAGCCCCAAGAAGGTGTTGTTGTCCAGACCCCAGCTTATGATGCTTTCTTTAAAACCATTACAGCTAACAATCGTTTGTGTGTGGAAAATCCATTGATTTTTAACGAAGGAAAGTATACGATTGATTTTATAGATTTAGAAGAAAAACTCGCACATCCGAACAACAAAATCCTTCTCTTTTGTTCGCCCCATAACCCTACAGGACGTGTGTGGACAAGTGAAGAGCTACAACAAGTGGTATTGCTTTGTCAAAAGTACGATGTCTTCTTAATTTCAGATGAAATTCACATGGATGTTTTACGCAAGGATAAGCAACACCACCCGATTTTGCAATACGGTACAGAAAATATTGCTCTTTTAACATCTGCCAGCAAAACCTTTAATTTTCCAGGATTGATTTTTTCCTATTTATTAATTCCAAATGAGAATCTTCGTGAAGAATTTTGTCAACATTTAAAGGAAAAAGATGGGCTCTCTTCTTGCAGCATTTTAGGAATGGAAGCGACGATTTCAGCTTACCAGACATCTGATATATGGCTGGAAGAATTGAAAAACTATTTGGACGATACGGTAGACTTCACGCGAACTTTTTTAAAAGAGTATTTGCCAAAAATAAAGCTTATCGAATCAGAAGCAACTTACCTTTTGTGGCTTGATGTTTCAGAACAGGGTGTTCCTATGGATAAGTTACAACAAGCATTAATCAACATAGGAAAAGTAGCTATTATGGATGGAGAAGTATACGGTCAGGAAGGAAGGAACTTTCTCCGACTAAACATTGGCTGTTCACGAGCCAAGGTAAAAGATGGACTCGAAAGACTACTTAAAAGTATTCAAGCTTTATAAAAAAATATCCAAACATAGGGTTTGGATATTTTGGGGATAATTAATTAGTTGATAAGCTTACTGAGTATTTTTGTAATTTCTTCAGGTGTTTCTTTACGCTTACGACGAATCCAGGCCTGTGTAAGACCAAACATAGCATTAGCATAATAAGTTGCAGCATAAATTTTACCTAAGCGACCGAGGTTATTTCTTCTTGAATCTCTTGGAATAATTGAGTTTTCAATCATACTTTTTAACTTCGCTTGCATGAATTGATGGATTTCCTTGCTGCCGTTCTCAGAAAGCAGGGCTGCGTAGATTTCGTTATTATCTAAAAATTCATAGGTTTCAAGCATTGTTTTTTGCAAGTCTCCATCATTTTTTTCAAAGACATATTGAATTGTGTTGATCAATGTTTTTTGATATTGATCAATCATTTCATACTTGTCTTGATAATGCGTATAAAATCCGCTCCGACTAATCTTTGCAACTTTGACAAGCTCAGTGGTTGTAATTTGATCAAATGGCTTTTCATGTAAAAGTTGAGTCATTGCATCGCGAAGTCGCGCTTTTGTACGTTCTTTTCTATTCTCCACAGTGTATCCTTTTCCCTACACAGCAAGTGCTGTCTTAAAACTTTATATCACTATAATTATAACAATTTTTAGACGTTGTGTCTATAAAATGATTTATAAATTATCTTTTACTCTTCTCGTCAAATTTTTAAAAATATGGTAGAATAACAATGTTAAATAGATTTTACAATGAGAATGTGGAGAAATTTATGAGTGAAGAAAGCAAATATTCTGATACACAAATAGAAGAAATTAAAACAAAGATTTTAGCAGCCTTGGAGACTGTTATTGACCCTGAGCTAGGTATTGATATCATTAACTTGGGCTTGGTCTATGAAATTTCCTTTGAAGACAATGGGTTTACTGAAGTCAAAATGACACTGACAACAATGGGTTGTCCGCTAGCAGACGTTTTGACTGATCAAATTCATGATGCGCTCAAAGAAGTTGAAGAAGTAACTGAAATCAAAGTCAACCTCGTCTGGTATCCAGCGTGGACAGTAGATAAAATGAGCCGCTATGCGCGTATCGCTTTAGGGATTCGCTAATATTGGTATAACTGGATTTAAGAGGCTCTTGATAAAAATATTAACTCTTTAAAAGTACATTTAGTACGGTATCTAAGCCATCTTGAAAAAAATTTTATTGTTGTTAAATCTAGTAAAAACAGAGGAAAACAACATGGAAATTTCAATCCAATCAGTAATTCAAGAAATGCTTTTTGACAATAAAGCAAGAGGATTGTCGAAAAATACAATTATATTCAGAGAAAAAACACGAAAGGTTTTCTCTGTTTTTTTTTGTACCAAAATGATATTTTAAATATTAGCGAAATCAAACCAATTCATATAAAACAATATTTAGTTGACAGACTAGAATGTGGCTACTCGGAAACATCTGTTAATGAACAGTTGGGAATTATCAGGGCATTTGTTTGCATACTGTGTATCGTGTTTAATAAAGAAATTAATATGATTGATTTGGCTAACCATATAAACTCATAAAGTTGTAAAATGTATGGTTTCTGTTTATCTTTTCTTCTATTTTCTCTTGGAAAAAATTTTGAGCACTTCTACATAGTTAAATACTATGATAAAACTACCCACTAAGAAGTGAGTAGATATCATTATTTTGATATTTATTAAACAGGTTTTTCAATAATAAATGTTAATGTATAAAATAAATCAGTCAAAAGAAATAGAAGTATTATCATTCCCAAAGCAAGTAGTATTATTATAACTCCTAAGTGTAAGACTAAATCTAGATGTTTGTTTTTAAGCAAATTATAACTCCGGTATTTTTATGTGAATGTATAGTTTGGCCAGGCTAATTCTATTAAAAGAAAAAGTAAATAAAAATACTAGGCTATGGGTAATCTAGTATTTTTAAGAAGATTAAGTTAGAAAAAATATTATTCTTCCAACAAAATTAAGTAAATAGTAATGGAAATACGACTATACCAGATAGATTATTGATCATGTGTAAGGTCCAAGCATAGGCGATATTTTTTTTGGATATAATATATGAGATAGTTATAACGATAGATAAGGGTATATAGCTAAATATATCCATAATATTCCCATCCACATGCAAAAGTGCAAATGCTAACAAAGAAAAAACAATCGCAAATTTTTCATTGATAAAAGTGGATAAGTCTTTAATGAGGATTCTTCTAAAGATAATTTCTTCAAGTAATGGACCTAATATACCAAATAATATTGCACTATAAATTAATGGGACAGTACTTACGGCGTCACTAACTCCTTGTTCATTTTCAGTACTACCTAAGTTTCTGGACTAATGTCAAATATTTAGACACAAAATGAGCTATATTTTCTTAAAATAGTTTTCTTCTTTCTGATTTGGAGTTAAACCATTGTTTGCGGAATGAGGATTATAGTTGTTATAAAACTGTTCGATGTATTCAAAGCAAGAGAGTTGAACTTCTTGAATGGAGTGATAAGTTCTTCTGTTTATTTCCCGTTGTTTGAGGTACTTGAAAAAGGCCTCAGTGACAGCATTATCATAAGGATATCCAGGTTTGGAGTAAGAAGCAAGCAATTGATGCTCATCTAATATTTTTCTAAAGGAAGCTGATTTAAATTGGCTACCTTGATCCGAATGAAAAATGATTGGTTCCTTAGGCTTCCTCTTATTTATAGCCATCCCTAATGTGTCACAGGCAAGTTTAGCATCAATCCTGTCACTTACTTTCCAAGCAATACATTTTCTAGAGTAGAGGTCAAGGATGGCGCAGAGATAAACATGCCGTCTATGTCCTATAGAAATATAAGTGAAATCAGTTGTCCATACTTGATTCGGGGACTTAGGATTAAATTCTTGTTTAAGGAGATTATCAGAAGAAAATGCAGGAGAGTGTTTTGATTTAACTCTAGGTTTAATCGTTGACATTTTAGGGAGTGTCATAGACTTGAGAAGTCTTAAGATACGCCCCTCAGAAATATTAACGCCATAATCACGCAGGAGAATAATTTTAAAAGCTCTCGTTCCAATTCTTTTCTTGGCTTTCATATAAATCTCAAGGAGTAATTTTCTCAAGCGTTGATTTTCTATTTCACGTTTTGAGGGCTTCTTGTTTATGAAGTTATAGTAGGTGGAACGATTGACATGTAAAACACGACAGAGCATAACTGTCGTGTGTTCAAATCGGAGTCTATAGACTGCTTTTAATCTCACTTGGAGTTTTGCATGAATATGGCACTTGCTTTTTTTAAGATAAGATTTTCTTCTTCGAGTTGGGCATTCCTTTTTTGTAATTCTTGAATCTGTTTAGCAGTCAAGACCGTATTATCTTCAAGACGAACTTGAGAGTACTGGTTGATCCATTTTGCAAGTGCAGAAGGGGAGACACCATAGTCTTTACAGAGTTCGGATTGAGTTTTACCTGTTTGGTAGAGATTAACGAGAGATTGCTTAAATTCCTCGTCGTAACGTTTAAAACCTGACATAAAAGTCCTTTCATTTTTGTGTCTTAATAGACAGATTATAACACACAATTTTCTGTCCACTTTTATAGTATAGCTCCAAAAGAATAAAAGTGGGAAGCGTAATTTAACGCATATTTACGAGAAAAGAAAGGGAAAATGTCATGAAATTTGAAGAATATCAAGAATGGGTCAAAATGTTCTATAAAAAAAGAGGGTGGTATAATTACAGCCCCTTTATACGCTGCAATTTTCTCACGGAAGAGGTTGGTGAGTTAGCACAAGCAATAAGAAAAAAAGAAATAGGTAGAGATCAACCAGATGAAATTGAGGGGAATGAAGTAGAGAAGATTGAATATATAAAAGAAGAGCTTGGGGATGTCTTAGATAATGTTTTTATTATGGCAGATAAATATAACCTTTCAATCAGTGATATTATGGAATCACACAGAAGCAAATTAGAAGAAAGATATAAAAAAGAGCATTAAGTTTTTATACCATGTAAATAGGAAGATAAAGGAATATGTTGAGCGAGAATTATAATTGGATAAGAAAACCGGAAAAAACTAAAATACTTAATGGAATAGTCGAAATATATACTAATCCTCATACAGATTTATGGCAAAGAACTTATTATAACTTTCAAAATGATAATGCTCCAATATTCTATAGGGAAGTGGAAGAAGAGTATTTTTCTTTTACAGTCAAGGCTGAGTTTAGAGATGCGAAGCATAGATTTGACCAGTGTGGAATAGTTATATATCAGGATAGTGAAAATTGGTTGAAAGCTTCCTCTGAATATGAGAATGGAGATTATCAACATTTAGGGTGTGTGGTTACAAACAGCGGATATTCCGATTGGTCAACTATGGAAATAGATCCTTCTATAAAAGAGATTTGGTATCGAGTAAGTAGAAGAGAGTCAGATTTTCGTGTTGAGTACTCTAGTGATGGAAAAATATTCCACCAAATGAGGATATGTCACTTAAATAAAGGTGGTGGAAAAGTGAATATTGGAATATATGCGTGTTCACCTGAAGAATCAAGTTTTAAAGCTTCTTTTTCAAACTTTAAATTTTCAGAATGTCTTTGGGGAGATCATGTAGGTCAGGTCCCAGACTAATCTGTACTACATATCATATCTCTTAAAAATCAGATAGAAAGCATAAAGGTTAAAATGACTAATTACAAAGATTGGATAAAAGATCTTGGACTACTCCCTCATCCCGAAGGAGGCTATTATAAAGAAACTTACTTACATCCTGAAACACTTTTTACTCAAAAAGGAGAAAGGAGCCTAAGTTCTTCATGTTTGTTTTTACTCACTGAAGAAAATCCTTCTCATTTGCACAGATTATCAGCAGATGAAACTTGGTTTTATCACAGTGGTAATGCGTTGACTGTGCATTGTATATTTCCTGACGGGAACTATGAAGAAGTAAAAATAGGACCTGATGTCAAAAAAGGCCAGTTACTTTCATGGACTGTCCCAGCTGGAACTATATTTGGCTCAACTGTGAAGAGCGGTTACGCACTAGTAAGTTGTGTGGTTACACCTGCTTTTACATTTGAAGATTTTGAATTATTTACCCAAGAGCAATTGATAAAGCATTACCCTCATTTGGAAAAAATCATTAAACAATTAGCTTATGAGTAGTATTAATCTAAATTATATAAAGTTATTAGGAGTATAACAAGTAATCAATATACTAAAAAAAATATAAGTTTAGAATACTATATATGTCTATGACAAAATTAGATCCTCATGAAGTGGGACACAGTATTCCCGACATTGAAATATAGCATCAATTTTACAAGGTTTATATATTAAAGGACAAATTTTGGGAAATTACTTGAGGAACACATTATGTGTAAATCAGACTGTGCTTTTTAATAAGTATAAGAGTTCCAATAGAATTAAGGAAAGAATGATGCTTCTTCGAGTGCGACAGTCGAAGAGAGGGAGTATAAAAGGGCGTTAATGCGGATATAATCCTATTTTATACATACTTTAAATAAAATATCAGTTAATATAATTTATAAAATAGGACAGGTATGTATTTCATCTGTCTTTTTTATAGGAGTATGTTATAAAAATGTAATCTGAAAGACTCAGGGTTTTGTTACTTTTTTAATTAAAAATGTTTATAAATATCATTTTATTCCGAACGATATGAGCTTTTTTAAGTTTTATAATATAAAAGACTGTATTTATAGTCTTTAAAACCGTACAATAGAGTTGGGAGGTGCTATATTGTGAAAAAAAGAAAATAACCTAAAAGAAGAAGTTGTATTAGTTAGTTCATGCCTTGCTGGAATTCCATGCCGATATAATGGTAAGGCAGCCCCTAATGCTGAGGTCATAGAATTAGTGGAAAGTGGTAGAGCAATACCAGTATGTCCTGAAGTTTTAGGTGGGCTGCCAACTCCACGCCCAGCTGCTGAAATAGTTGGAGACAAAGTGTTGAGTCAAGAGGGAGAAGATTTTACTCCTGAATTTATATATGGAGCAAAAAAGACACTAAAAATTGCTGAGGAGTTGGAATGCAAGAAAGCTATTCTTAAATCAGGCAGTCCATCCTGTGGTTTTAAAAAAATATATGATGGGACGTTTACAGGAAATATGAAAGAAGCAAACGGTATAGCGGCTCAGTTATTACATGACAATGGAATAGAAATAGAGTCTAGGTGATATTATGAATATTATTACTATTCCATACCTCTACTTTCTATGGGAATTTATAAAGCAAGACTCATATGAATGATAATATACCAAAGCTATTCACTATAATTTTGTTAGTTAGTATAGCTTAGTAGAATAAGGTTATTTGAAGGGATTAGAGAGAACACATCTTCAGTTTGATAGCAATATCCTCTTGACTAAAAAGATTCAAGAAATCTCTAATTTACTTATATAAGCCTAGTTTTTATGGATGGGGGAAATATAACTTATTCCTCTCAAATATTTTAATTTATAAAAAAGGATGACTATCATTGTAAAATCTTATAGGTAGTACATATTATTTTTGGGGGATTAAGTTTTTGAAAGCAAACTTATCCAATTTTTATAAAGTTAAAAATTACAGGGTAGTGTATGTATTATTTTAACTATAGAATACTTATACAAGAAGATAATAAAAGAATAATTTTACTTCAAATAAAAAAGAGAAACACTCTCTTTTTTGTTATGAAAGTCAAACACTCATTTTTATATGGAAAAATAGTGATAAAGTAACAACAGTGCCAGAACAAACTGACTTTGATTTAAAAAAATTAAAAACTTAATTGACTCTATTGAATTGATGATACTGAATTTGAATGAGATTTTTAAACCAATTTGTGGCAAGAATTAAAAGAGTCTTTAGAAATTTCTTTATGGTACATTTAGTATACATTCCAAGCTATTTATTGTTTGGCTTTGAAAGTACAGTAGTCTATAATCACTGATATAACAACAATAAAAAAAGTTCAAAAATATACCAGCGTGGACGATCGATAAAATGAGCCGATATGCGCGTATCGCTTTGGGTATTCGCTAATCTACTCAAAAAAGCATTACAGGAGAATTCATTAGGATTCTCTTTTGTTTTGTAAAAAGATAAAGTATTTTTATTTTTAAATCATTCATTGTTAGCATTGCACAAACAAGGTGACTAAAAAAACTTCTATCTATATTGGACAGAAGTTGAGTGAGGAAAAGTATCTAAAGTAATCAAATTAAAGTGTAAGTTCAGACAGGTTAGATACGCTTATCCGATAAACTTCCTCCGGTGATAATGTATAACTTTCTACTGATAAACTTCCATCCTTATTTATTTCTAGTTTCTGGCTGGGCCCTGCAAGTGGTGACAGACTAGCTCCCCAAGCGGCAGACATATTTTTTAAGATATTGTTTTCTTCAATAAAATTATTAGACTTCTTTGTTCCAAGAAAACGAATTTCGTTATTGTCAAAAGTTAACTTTATTCTAAAATTTGCCAATAATTCTGCTTTGATTAATTGTGGAACCATAAAATTTCTTTTCTATATAATAATTGTAACGCTTTCATAAAGAGGAGTCAAAGACAAGCTTATTCAAAAGATCGCTTTAGGTATTCGCTAAATAGAAATTTCAAAATAAGACCAAAGACCGAGCATAGAGCGGTCTTTTTTTGGTAGAATAGAGGTATGAATAGACGGATAAAAACATTTATTGTTATAGAGCTTTGTATCATAGTTGCTTTGCTTTTGCATATTATAAAATCACCGTACTTTCTTGTATTGCTTGCTTTAGCTATATCTTTCAGTATATTGTCACGTAAAATAACCTTTCTCCGTCCTGTCACAGCTGTGCTCTGGATTTTCTTTGCAGTAATGCTCTTGACAGCTGGATGGTTTTGGCTTGCTCTTCTCTTTCCTCTTTTGGTTGGGATTAGTTTTTGGAAAAGGCAAGCCTACACGATGCCAAATTCTTCTTATAGCCAAGCTTATGCGGAGAGTCAGGAAGACATCACACGGGCAAATGGAAATGATGTGATTGATCTCTACGATGTCAATTTTAGGCCTGAAGGAAACAGCTTGAGCATTAAAAAATCAGCAGGAAATACTAAAATTATCGTGCCGGAAGATGTTGCCGTAGCTTTAGAAATTACGGTACACAATGGCATTGTCAAGATTTTTGATGAAGAGACCGAAATTAACCCTGTAAATTTTCGTTATTTCTCAGATATGACAGAAGATACGCAAAAACGGATGCGTATTAAACTCCAGGTTGAAACAGGAAATGTTGAGGTGGTGAAAGGATGAAGAAATCAATCATTAAAACCTTTACCGTCCTTTTTATCATTATTGTTTTGGTTGATGTGCTATTGTTTTCAATCACGAGCGGTGTTTCAACAGCCAGTATTATGGGCGAGATTGCGAATAATTTTTATGGGATCTGGATTTTTCTCTCGGTAGCAGGATTATTGGCCTTAGTTTTTACTTTTTTCAATTTTTTGGAAAACAGCAAAATTAAGAGAGATTTTTATGAAGATATCCAGCGTGTGAGTCAAAATCAAGAACCGGAGCATCCAGAATTGAAGGCTCTTCATTTGCGCTTAAAAGAGATGTCTGTCGAACTGCAAGAACTCTCAAGTCAAAAATCGGCAAATAAAGCCGAAATTGTGGAAACGGAAAGAAAACGTATTTCACGTGAGCTTCATGATTCGGTCAGTCAAGAACTTTTTGCCGCAACGATGATTCTCTCTTCTGTAACGGGTAGCGAAGCTGAAAACTCTAATCTCACACAAGATCAAATTTTGACGCAAACACGTTTAGTTTTAAAAATATTGCATGAAGCACAAAATGAGATGCGAGCCTTATTGTTGCATTTAAGACCTATTGAATTGGACGGCAAGTCCCTTTCGGCAGGTTTAAATTCCTTGACGGATGAATTACAAGCAAAGATATCCGCCAATATTAATGTGAAACTCAGTGATATTCAAGCTTCATCTAACATTGAAGATAACCTCTTCCGTATGGCACAGGAAATTCTGAGCAATGCACTACGGCATTCACAAGCTGATAATATTGAAGTTGTTCTAAAAGAGCAGTATGACAATATTATTCTTAGAATAGCAGATGATGGTGTCGGCTTTGATACACGAGACAGTAAATCAGCCAGCTATGGTCTGGTCAATATAAAAGAGCGCGCGCTTTTGCTCGGTGGGGATGTTAAAATTATTAGTGCGCCAAATCAAGGTACAAGTGTCGAGATACGCATTCCACAAGTGAACCAATAAGAAGTTAAAAGGAAAAAATGGATAAAATAAAATTATTAATTGTTGATGATCATCAAATGGTCCGCTTAGGGCTCTCTAGCTTTATGAATATTCAGCCCGATATTGAAGTCGTAGGAGAGGCAGCGGATGGCGAATCAGGCTATCTTAAAGCAAAAAATTTAAAACCAGATGTCATTCTGATGGATTTGGTTATGGACCGTCTAGATGGCATTGGGGCGACGCAAAAAATCTTAGCGGAAATGCCAGAACAGAAGATTTTGATTTTGACGAGCTTTTTAGATGATGAAAAAGTCTTTCCAGCTTTGGCTGCTGGGGCAAAAGGCTATATTCTCAAAACTTCTCAGGCTGCCGAAATTGCCAGTGCTATCCGTAAAGTTGCGAGCGGGCAAGATGTTTTGTCGGGAGCGGTTAAAGAAAAAATCAATCAACAAAAGCATCGAAAACCTGAATTGTATGACAATCTTTCAAAAAGAGAAATGGAAGTTTTGAAAATATTAGCCCAGGGGCTTTCTAATCAGGAGATTGCGGATCAACTATTTATAAGTCTTAAAACAGTTAAAACACATGTCTCTAACATCTTTAATAAATTAGAAGTGAATGATCGGACGCAAGCAACAATTTATGCTATCCAACACAAACTGGTCGATCAGTAAAAAATTTTAAAAAGTAGAAATCATCATCCCTAATTGTATGTACAATAGCGAAAATAACCTATATCTGGTATAATAGAGTCATGAAAGATTTAATCGAAAAAGCTTCAAAAATCAAAATTATTTTTTTCGATATTGATGATACTTTACGTGACCTAAAAACAGGCTATATCCCCGAAAGCTTACCCTTTATCTTTGAAACTTTACGCCAAAAAGGAATAAAAACAGGTATTGCGACAGGACGAAATTACTATAATGTTCTCCCTGAAATCCGCAATTTAAATCCTGATTTTTTTGTAACGATTAATGGTGCTTTGGTGCAAAACCAGGCGCAGGAGATTATTTACAAAAATCCCTTGGACAAAAAAACAGTTGATGAAATAGTGTCTTGGCTAAAGAGTGAAGGTGCTGAATATCTTTTTGTAGGAAATGAGAACTTAAAAGCTTCAAAATGGGAAGGATTAACTGAGAGCGTTATTCCAGCTGATTATGGCGTACTCGAAGTTAAACCAGATTACTACAAAGAGCATGATGTTTTTCAACTCCTTACAATCTCTGAGCATGATCAAAGACTTCGACTGCCTCAACGTTTGGCTCAAAAAGTAAGAATGGTACGATGGCACCCGAATTCTTCCGATATTGTTCCGGTTTTAGGGAGCAAAGCCAATGGTTGTATGAAAGTATTAGAATATCTCGGTCTTGCACCAGAAAATATGATGAATTTTGGCGATGAGCTTAATGATAAGGAGCTTTTTGATTTGGCTGGACTTTCGGTGGCTATGAAAATCTCACATCCTCTCATTTTGGAAAAAGCAGACTATGTCACGGATACAGTACAGAAAGATGGTATTTTAAAAGCTTTGCGTACACTTCAACTCATCGATTAAACTTACAAAAATGAAAGTCTCATCTACGAGATTTTTGATAAAATTTAGAAAAGAGAAACAAATGACTTACCCACAACTTAATCTTGAAGCATATGATGGAACAACAGCAATCATCCATACTAATCATGGGGATATGACTGTGAAACTCTTTGACGAGCTTGCTCCAAAAACTGTTAAAAACTTTGTTGAACTCAGCAAAAAAGGATACTACGATGGTATTATTTTCCACCGTATTATCAAAGACTTTATGATTCAAGGTGGCGACCCAACAGGAACAGGTATGGGTGGTGAATCAATCTATGGTGAAAAATTTGAAGATGAATTTTCACAAGATGCGTTCAATATTCGTGGTGCCTTGTCAATGGCCAATGCTGGACCAAATACAAATGGAAGCCAGTTCTTCATTGTTCAAAACCAAAACCTCCCTTATCCAAAATCAGCCTTGATTGATGGTGGATGGCCTGAAGAAGTTGCTGAAGTCTACACTCAAGGTGGAACACCGCATCTGGACGGGCGTCACACAGTATTTGGCCAACTTGTAGATGAAAAATCATTTGAAGTTTTAGATAAAATTGCCGCTGTACGTGTCGGAATGCAAGATCGTCCAGTTGACGATGTAGTCATCGAAAATATTGAAATTATCGAGAAATAAAATGATTGATAAATCCGTAAAAATTGGTGATAAAGTCACTGCTGAGATAATCGGGCTCCAAGATTATGGTGCTTTTGTAAAGTTTGCGGACCGTCAAAATACTGAACATAAAGGCTTGATTCATATTTCTGAAGTTCAGTCAGGTTTCGTCAAAAATATTCGAGAAGTTATCAAAGTAGGGCAACATGTAAAAGCTCAGATAATAGATATTGATGAGTACAATGGTAAAGTCAGTCTCTCCATTCGCAGTCTCGAAGAAAATCCACAAAATCATTACTTTTATCGTAAAAAACGATTCACAGATTCTCGTAATAAGATTGGCTTTAAAAGTTTAGCTGAGAAAAGAGAACTTTGGATTGAAGAAGGCGAAAAATATCTGAAAGAAAGAGCAAACTAAATCCACACGAGGTGAAGATGAACAACAATGTCTTAAAATATACCAAACGAGTTTTTAACGTGATTACAATTTTGGGTTTTATTGCTACTATTGTTGGTAGTGTTTACCTCTGGCATCTCGGGGCTTTTCAAGATCAAGAAATTTTGAAACGTCTAGTAACAGCGCATGCTTTGCTTGGTCCGATAATTTTCTTCTGTATGCAAATTATTCAAGTAATTATTCCGATTATTCCGGGAGGATTAACAATTGCAGCAGGGGTCTTAATATTTGGACCTTTCTGGGGTTTTGTTTACAATTATGTCGGGATAGTTGTTGGTTCAGTGATACTTTTCCATCTTGGTCGAAAGTATGGACAGTCCTTAGTTCAGGTCTTTGTCAAAGAGAAAACCTACAACAAGTATATGGCTTGGCTCGAAAAAGGGCAAAAGAGATTTAATATCGCTTTTCTACTTTTAATTCTCTCACCAATCGCGCCTGATGATGCTTTGGTTCTCATTGCGAGTCAGACTCGTATGAGTTGGAAATTCTTTAACTGGGTGATGATTTTATGTAAGCCACTACCGATTTTATTCTATTCGTATGCTTTAATCTTCGGTGGAAACTTACTTGGAAATTTGTTCTAAGAAGAACTTTAAATAACAAACAATAATGGTTTTGCGAAAGCAACCATTTTTATATAAATAATGTATAATAGAGCCTATAGACTTTCTAGTGATGGAGCTTCATTTTGAATAATAAAACAAATACAATAAATAAAAAGGAAAAGCAGCCTAAAAATAAGCTAACTTTTGACAGTCGTATTGACTATGCGCTTATTCTACCAGCTTTTCTTTTAACAGTTATCGGTCTTTATGCCATTTGGGTTGCTGTAAGTCATGATTATCCGACACAAGCGGTTAAGATGGTTGGACAACAAGGGACTTGGATTGTTGTCGGTGTTATTTTAGCCTTAATTGTCATGCATATGGACTCGAGGCTGCTTTGGAACCTTACGCCGGTTCTGTATGGTTTTGGTCTTATTTTGATGGTGCTGCCCATATTCTTTTACAGCCCTTCGATGTATGAGCTGACAGGTGCAAAGAACTGGGTTGCCTTTCATAACACCAATCTTTTCCAGCCCTCGGAGCTCATGAAAATAGCCTATATATTGTTTTTAGCAAGGATTGTCGTTTCCTTTCAAAACAAACTGAAAAAACGTTATCTTAAAGATGATTTTATCTTAATTGGACAAATTGGCTTGGCTACTGTGCCCATTGCTATTCTTGCAGCTTTACAAAAAGACTTTGGTACCTTTATGGTTTTCCTTGTGATTGCAGCGGGAATCATTCTTGTTTCAGGGGTATCTTGGAAAATTATCTTGCCTGTCCTCCTCATAGCTATCCTAGTCGCCGTGGGTGTTATAGCTATGGTGATGAATCCTAAGGGACAAGAGCTCTTAGGAACTGTTTTCAGCCAATATCAGGTTAATCGTTTCTTAGCTTGGCTTCATCCCTTTGAGTACACACAGACATTCTCACTTCAACAATCTCGTGCTTTGATTGCTATCGGTGTCGGCGGTCTCTTTGGACATGGATTTGGAGTGGCAAATGTCAACGTACCAGTCCGTGAATCAGATATGATTTTTACCGTTATCGGAGAAGATTTTGGTTTTGTCGGTGCAACTTTTGTCATTTTACTTTATTTCATCTTGATTTATCGTATGATTCGGGTGACTTTTCAATCCAATAACCAGTTCTATATCTTTATATCCACGGGGATTATTATGATGATTCTGTTCCATGTCTTTGAAAATATTGGAGCAGCGATTGGCTTGGTCCCATTGACGGGTATTCCTTTACCGTTCATTTCACAAGGTGGTTCGGCATTGATCAGTAATATTATTGGTTTAGGGCTCGTACTTTCCATGAAATATAATCAATTGCCTGAGTTCGTATTAGTTCGCGAAGCAGGTAGAAAGAAATTAGAACATAAAAGAGCGCGTCTGTCTCGTTCATCCTATAAAAGAGTGAAGCCAAAAGGGAGACGTAGAATAAGTAAATAAAAAAGCTTTTCAAGGAAAAGCTTTTTTATTTGGAATAACTACAGCAATATGATGAAGTCCACGAAATTTATAAGCTAGAAATTTCACATACTTCACAAAATATGATAGTCTATAAGTGAAGGAACAAAGGAGGAATTATTAAGATGAAATATGCAGTAAGATATGCTTCACGAGGTGGAAATACACGTGCAGTTGCTGATGAAATTGCGAAAAAAATTGATGTGAAAGCAGAACGAATCTCTGAACCTCTAGAAGAGGAAGTAGATGTCTTGTTTCTTGGAGCAGGTGTTTGGTTTGCTTCTGTAACAAAAGACATGAAGGAATACTTGGCAGCTTTAGACAGTGGTAAAATCAAACAAATTGTTGCCTTTTCTACTTCGGGTCACTTGGAATCTGCAATTAAAAAAATTACTGCAGCAGCAAAAGACAAAGGCATTAAAGTTAATGAAGAATCTTTTGATTTGCATTTAAACATGCAAGGTATGACATTTTTCGCACCTGCTGGTGGTGATTTAACAAAAGAACAAATCAATGAAGTTGATGCCTTTGTTGATAAAGTTCTTGCAAAACTATAATATTAATTAACGCCCTTTTATTTAAAAGCTCCTTATTTTGGAGCTTTTTTTGTTTCTTTAAATTATATAGTGTATTAAAAACAAGTTACGCCGGTGCAATAATAGGTAATTTAAATGTAACGCGATAAGCAGCTTCTGTAACAAAAATAAAAGGTTTTGTGATACAATAGTAATGTTCAAACAAGAAAACCTAGAGGAAGTAAATTTAAAATTTATGAAAAAGAAATTAATTATGACGCTAATGATTTCAACGGTTGTCCTGACTACAGGTGCTCCCTTAGCTGCTGTAAAAGCAGATTCAACGGAAAATAAGTTAGCAGCACAGGACTCAAAGATTGCAAACTTGAAGGATGAGGCGAGTTTGGCACAAGCGAAAGTTGAAGCAGTTGGGACCCAAGTAGGGGCTCTAAAAGCTAAGCAAACTTCAATGAAAGAACAGATAGAAAAGCTGTTAGAACAGCAAAAAGCGCAGTCTACACAGATTCGTGAATTGGATAAGAATATTGAAGAACGTAGTCACGCATTAGAAGCACAAGCACGAAGTGCTCAAACTGATGGTTCAGCAACGAATTATATTTCAGCAATTTTGGATTCTAAATCTTTAACCAATGCCATTCAAAAAATCACAGCTATGTCGACTGTTGCAGGTGCCAATAAGGCAATGATTGAACAGCAAGAACAAGATCAAAAGAATGTTCAAGCGAAACTCAAAGATAACATGGAAAAATACGCGGAAGTTACGCGCTTGCAACAAGAGTTGAGCACTCAGGCCGATGAATTGGCAACACAAGAAGCACAACTTAAAGTTGCGCAACTTAATTACCAAGCCACAATCACATCTGAAGAAGGCAAAAAACAAGAATTGTTAACTCAAAAAGCTGAAGCTGAGCAAGCAGCACAAGAAGCTGTTCAAGCTCAAAAAGTAGCTGCACAAGAGTCAGTGGTAGCCCAACAGGAAAAGGTCAAAGAAACTGTAGTGGAAAACAAACCAGCTCCAGTGGCGCCGCCAGTTGTTGATGAAGGCAATCCAACTGTAGAACCTGAAATTGAGCAACCTAAGCCGCCAATTACAGATCCTAAACCACCAGTTTCAACGACGAATCCATATCCAGCTGGACAATGTACGGCTTATGTTTGGGATTACTTTGGTGGTGCAATTCCAACATATGTAGGTAATGCGGCAGACTGGGTACGTTACGCAAACAGTGGACCAGCAGCGGGAACTATTGCTGTCTTTCCACCAGGAAACCAGGGTGCCGGTGGTGTTGGACACGTTGCAGTAGTCATCTCTGTTTCTGGCTCTACGATGAGAGTCAAAGAAGGCAACTTTAACGGTGGTTGGGGGACTGAACGTGAATGTTCAACAGCCGGCGTGAGCTTTATCCGTCCTTAGTAAAAAAGTAGACACAAGAAGCAAGGAGAACTTGCTTCTTTTTTAATTTTTCACCTCTAACTAGGAAAGGATAAGGTTTTTACTTCAATATATCTACTTAATAAGGTATACTAAGTTAAACGATTATCATTTAATTTTAAGGAGGAAGGGATGCTCGAAGTGAAAAATCTCCGAAAGACATTCGGAGAACTTGTTGCTGTTGATGATCTGAGTTTTACTATTGAAGATGGTGAAATTTTAGGTTTTATTGGACAAAATGGATCGGGAAAAACAACAACATTTAGATTAATATTGGATTTTTTGATGCAAGATTCAGGAAGCGTGCTCTGGAATGGTAAGCCGCTCTCTAGTGATGAATATAACATTATTGGTTATTTACCAGAGGAAAGAGGACTTTATCCTAAAGATAGTATAGAAACTCAGTTGCGTTTCTTTGGTCAACTAAGAGGCAAAACGCGAAAAGAAATCGATGAGAAAATCGATTATTGGATGGAAAAATTTGAGGTTAAAGGCAAGCGCACAGATAAGGTTAAAACATTATCAAAAGGGAATCAGCAGAAGGTTCAGCTTATAGCTACGCTGATCCATGAACCGAAACTTGTTATTTTAGATGAACCGTTCTCTGGTTTAGATCCAGTGAATGCAGAGTTGCTCAAAACAGCTGTAGCTGAATTACGTGAGCAAAAAGTCTGCGTTGTCTTTTCAGACCATAATATGCTGAATGTCGAAAAAATGGTGGATAAGATGATAATGGTAAAAGAAGGTAAGAAAATACTGGATGGAACCGTTGATGCTGTACGTCAAAGTTTTGGGCGGACCAAAGTATTTATTGAAGCACCGGTATCACAAGAAGAATTAGCTCAGCTAGAAGGTGTAAAAGAAGTACAGGTGGAACGTAATGGTACTTATGAGTTAACTTTAGAAAATGAAGAAGCAGGAAAAGCTGTTTTTGACTATGTTACACAATCAGGATATATCCAGATGTTTTCACAACAACCACCAAGCTTGGAAGAAATATTCAAAATGAAGGCAGGTGATATTCATGAATAGTAAGTTTTGGACAATCGTGAAAGAAGTCTTTCGTAAAAATGTTAAATCAGTTGCCTTTTTAGTTATGGTCTTTCTCCCGCTTCTCATTGGATTAGTTATTTATGTGATTGCAAGAGTAGCGGATGATGGAGCAGGTGATGTTGATCGTATTGCGGTAGTGACAAAAAGCAAGGAAATTGGAAGTGCGCTGACTGAAGTTAAAGGCAATATTAAGTATGAAGTAATGGACAGAACAGCGGCAAATCGTAAACTTAAAGATGAAGATGTAGGCGCGATTTTAGCTTTAGAGATGGAACAAGGGAAAATAAGCTCAACCTTAGAAACCACACGTTCTCTTGATACGGCAACTCAAATGACTGTCTCACAGACACTTACAGCAATCCAGCAAAGTATCTTTGCCACTCAATTAGGCTTGTCACCAGAAGAAAAAACGAACCTTCTTTCTTCCGCGAAATTAGAGCCTGTGCATGTTGAGTTTGACGCGGATGGCAATCGAATTCAAGGTACAGATTATTCTGGTTTGAGACAGGTGATAGCAACAGTTTTGATTGTCATGATTTGGATTTTTGTTGCAACTTATGGTAGTATTGTGGCGCAAGAAATTGCCAGCGAAAAAGGAACGCGTATCATGGAAGTGATTCTTTCAAGCGTTAAAGCCGAAACTCATTTTTATGGAAAATTAGTGGGGATTATCTTAGTCTGCTCAGTCAATGTTCTTGCTTATGCTGTTCAGATTGGGGTAGGTTATCTAATCTTCAGAGATAATGACATGATGCGTAGCTTCCTTAACGGTTTAAATCTTCAAGAAGTGTTTACTGGACAATTTTGGCTCGTAATTCCGATTGTCATCTTAGGAATTCTCCTGTTTACATTTTTAGCAGCTCTTTCCGGTTCATTGATTTCTCGTGTTGAAGATGTACCTAAAGCACAAACACCAATGACAATGATTGGGCTACTTGGTTACATGCTTTCTGTAATTTTTGCTTCTCAACCTGATAATATCGTGATGACCGTGACAAGTTATATCCCTTTTATTTCGAGTTTTGTCTTGCCAATGCAAATTGCAACAGGTGTAGCAAGTAATTTACAAGTCTGGATTTCCATGGGGATTATGTTTGTAACGATGTTGTTTATACTCCTGTTCTCTGCTCGACTTTATAAATCAAATGTTTTAATCTATAGTAGCGATGGTTTACTTAAAGTTTTGAAACAATCACTTAATAATATCAAAAATGAAGACAAGTTAAAAAATAAAGCTTAATAAAAAAACCAAGTCTCTGAATTCAGAGGTCTTGGTTTTTTATTAACTCGCATGAATATGGAAGTCACGTTCTAATACAATATCACGTACTTTACGACTAATATCGCTCAATCTTACCTCACGAACAGGACGTGGGAGAAATTTTCGAATATCATCGTCATTATAACCAATCTGAAGGCGCTTGTCATCCAAAATAAGCGGACGACGTAAAATGGAACGGTTCTCTTTCATGATTGTAACCAGAGTATTTAAAGAAAATCGCTCAAGGTCTAATGATAAACTCTGATATGCACGGCTTCTTTTGGAAATAATTTCCTCCGTACCATTTTCAGTCAAAGCAAGAATTTCAAGAAAGTCTTCTTTCTTAATATCATCTGTAAGAAGATTTATTTCTTGAAAATCTACACCGTTGTCAACGAGCCATTTTTTTGCTTTTTGGCTTGAGCTGCAACCAGCAACTGTATAAATTTTTATCATATTATCCCCCTTGTCGAAAATCTTATTTATTTCTAATTTACTTATGAATTAATTATAACATTTTTACGGAAAGTGTCAAGGATATTATTATAAAAATTTAATTGTAAATTTATAATTAATTTTAAAAGTAGCATTTTTCATTTAAAATAAAGGGTTTATACTGTATTTATAGAGGGATAATAGAATAATTTTTCAAAAAGCAAAGAACTTTTTTCTCTTTTTATTTATTAAATAGAAGGCGCTTTCTATTTAATGTAAATCTTATTACTGTTTTTTGATACAAGTTTTTTTCACTGAAATCTCTCGAGGAAGAGAGCTCTCAAAGTTTTCATTTGACTGCATCTTTAGAAAATGATATTCTACTAAAGATAAAACTTTTAAACTGGTCCAGAGAGGCTAGCAAGGTTGTGAACATGAATATTAAATCCTTTTGAATAAAAAGGGAATACTCTATCTTCTTTGCACTTGCTTTTTCTGGCAGGTGCTTTTTTCTTAAAATTCCTAGGAAATGAGAAAAATGTCTGTCAGAGAGTAGTACAAAGTTTATCTCACAGCTGCTTTGGAATTTTAGAAATGGGGATACTATGCCAAAACGTACGGATATTAAGAAGATTATGATTATCGGTTCAGGACCGATTGTTATTGGTCAGGCTGCTGAATTTGACTATGCTGGTACTCAAGCCTGCTTAGCGCTCAAAGAAGAAGGTTATCAAGTTATTTTGGTCAATTCAAATCCAGCAACGATTATGACTGACCGTGAAATTGCTGATAAAGTTTATATTGAGCCGATTACGCTTGAGTTTGTCAGCAAAATCCTTCGCAAAGAAAGACCAGATGCCCTCTTGCCAACCTTAGGTGGTCAAACAGGGCTAAATATGGCGATGGAATTGGCGGAAAGCGGTATTTTGAAAGAACTTTCGGTTGAACTTTTAGGTACAAAATTAACTGCCATTGACCGAGCAGAAGACCGTGAATTATTTAAAGAACTCTGTGAAAGTATTGGAGAGCCTTTGTGCGAATCTGAAATTGCCACAACGGTTGAGGAGGCAGTTAATCAAGCAAAAGAGATTGGCTACCCAATCATTGTCCGTCCAGCCTTTACGATGGGGGGAACAGGCGGCGGAATTTGCAACAACGAAACAGAACTTCGTGAGGTAGTTGCCAATGGATTAAAACTTTCTCCAGTGACACAATGTTTGATTGAAAAATCAATAGCCGGATATAAAGAAATAGAGTACGAAGTGATGCGTGACTCGGCAGATAATGCGATTGTGGTCTGCAACATGGAAAACTTTGATCCCGTAGGTATACATACAGGAGATTCGATTGTGTTCGCGCCTAGTCAAACCTTGTCAGATGTTGAATACCAAATGCTTCGTGATGCTTCATTAAAAATCATTCGTGCTTTGAAAATCGAAGGAGGATGTAATGTTCAGCTTGCTTTGGATCCACATTCTTATAAATATTATGTGATTGAAGTAAATCCCCGTGTCTCACGCTCCTCTGCCTTAGCTTCTAAAGCGACAGGTTATCCGATTGCTAAGATGTCGGCCAAAATTGCAGTCGGAATGACATTAGATGAAATTATCAATCCGGTAACAAACACGACTTATGCTATGTTTGAGCCAGCACTTGACTACGTTGTCTCTAAAATTGCCCGCCTCCCCTTTGATAAATTTGAAAATGGTGATCGTAATCTCGGGACACAAATGAAAGCGACTGGAGAGGTAATGGCTATCGGACGCAACATCGAAGAAAGCTTACTCAAGGCAGTACGTTCATTGGAGATAGGTGTGAGCCACAACCGTTTAGAAGGTGCTGAAGAAGTCACAGAAGAGTTCCTGTACGAAAAAATTATTAAAGCACAGGATGACCGTCTCTTCTATATTTCAGAAGCGATTCGCCGTGGTATTCCGATTGAGGAAATTGCGGCTTTAAGTAAGATTGACATTTTCTTCCTAGATAAATTACTCCATATCGTTGAGATTGAAAAAGAGTTAGAACTGAATGTTTTTGATCCAGAAATTTTGAAAACAGCCAAGAAAAATGGTTTTTCGGACAAAGAGATTGCCAGACTTTGGAATGTGACAGAGTCAGAAGTACGTCGCCGTCGCAAAGATGGTGAAATTCTGCCAGTCTACAAAATGGTAGATACTTGTGCTGCTGAGTTTGAAAGTAGCACACCGTATTTCTACTCGTCTTATGCTTGGGAGAACGAATCTGTAAAATCTGAAAAAGAAAAGATCCTTGTTTTAGGTTCAGGTCCGATCCGTATCGGTCAAGGCGTAGAGTTTGACTATGCGACTGTTCATTCAGTTAAAGCAATCCAAGCTTTAGGCTATGAAGCAATTATCGTCAACAGCAATCCTGAGACGGTTTCTACTGATTTTTCAATTTCGGATAAACTCTACTTTGAACCTTTGACTTTCGAAGATGTCATGAACATTATCGATTTAGAGGAACCCAAAGGTGTAATCGTTCAGTTTGGTGGGCAGACAGCGATTAATCTAGCGGAACCTTTGGAAAAAGCTGGCGTAAGTATCTTAGGAACACAAGTAGCAGACCTTGAACGTGCAGAAGACCGAGATTCCTTTGAAAAGGCTTTGTCCGACTTGGATATTCCACAACCACCGGGAGCAACAGCCACAAATGAAGAAGAAGCAGTTGCCAATGCTGAAAAAATTGGTTATCCTGTCCTGCTACGCCCATCCTTTGTCTTAGGTGGACGTGCTATGGAAATTATTGATAATGAAGCAGATTTGCGTAATTATATGAACCGTGCAGTCAAGGCTTCGCCAGAACACCCAGTATTAGTAGACAGCTATTTGACTGGACAAGAGTGTGAAGTAGATGCTATTTGTGATGGAAAAGATGTTTTGTTGCCAGGAATTATGGAGCATATTGAACGTGCGGGGGTTCACTCGGGAGACTCAATGGCTGTTTATCCACCACAAACCTTCAGTCCTGAAATTATTGAGAAAATCGTGGATTATACTAAACGATTGGCAGAAGGCTTAAACTGCATCGGTATGATGAATATTCAGTTCGTTATCCACGAGCAAAAAGTCTATGTTATTGAAGTTAACCCACGAGCTTCGCGTACGGTTCCTTTCCTATCAAAAGTTACAGGAATTCCGATGGCACAACTTGCCACACAGATGATTTTAGGGAAAACACTAGCAGAACTTGGTTACACATCAGGTCTTGCCCCAGAATCTGAACTGGTCCACATCAAAGCTCCAGTCTTCAGCTTTAGCAAATTGGCAAAAGTTGATAGCCTCCTTGGTCCAGAGATGAAATCAACGGGGGAAGTGATGGGATCAGATACAACCTTAGAAAAGGCGCTTTATAAATCTTTTGAAGCTGCAAAACTGCACATGGCTGACCATGGGTCAATTCTCTTTACAGTGGCCGATGAAGATAAAGCAGAAACCTTAGAGATGGCAAAACGTTTTGCTGATATTGGTTATTCACTAGTAGCGACTTCAGGAACTGCACAATACCTAAAAACTGCAGGGCTTTATGTTCGAGAGGTCGGTAAAGTGACGGAATCTACTGAGGATACAGTTATTGATGACATTCGTATGGGGCGTGTTCAAGCTATTGTCAATACAATGGGCAGCAAACGCGTATCAACACAAGAAACGGATGGTTTTCTCATACGTCAGGAAGCAATTAGTCGTGGTATTCCACTCTTTACAGCTTTAGACACAGCAGAAGCTATCCTCCGTGTGATGGAGAGCCGCTCATTTACCATGAATGTTATTTAAACAAAAAAAGCAGACTGGTACTGCTTTTTTTATGTGACATTTTCTTTATGGCAGGTGCGAAGCTGGACCACTTTTGGTACAATAGAGGAGATGATATTACTATTTAATAAACCCTTTGACGTACTCACAAAATTTACGGATACTGAAAATCGTAAAACATTGAAAGATTATATTGATGTTCCTAATGTATATGCTGCAGGACGCTTAGATAAAGACAGTGAAGGCTTACTTTTACTGACAGATGATGGAAAGTTAAATCATAAGCTTACTGACCCAAAGTCCAAGTCTTATAAGACTTATCTTGTACAGGTCGAGGGAGAATTCACTGAGTCAGCAGCTCAAAAACTTCGTGCAGGTGTTTTGCTTAAAGATGGTAAAACACTTCCGGCGAAAGTTAGACGAGTTTCAGAACCAGAGTGGCTTTGGGAGAGAACGCCACCGATTCGTGAGCGAAAATCAATACCCACAAGCTGGGTCGAAATCTCTATCAAAGAAGGAAAAAATCGTCAAGTGCGTCGAATGACAGCCAATGTTGGTTTTCCAACATTACGTTTAATCCGTACAAAGATTGGCAATTATGAATTGGGGAATCTTCCTTCAGGAAAGTATAAGATAATAAAATAAAAAAAGAGCATTTGCTCTTTTTGTTTTATTAAAAACTCCGTCCACCGCCAGAACCTCCGCCACCAGAGAAGCCGCCTCCACTAGAGTTATTATTTCTAGGAATACGGCGAGTAGTAATGAAGGAGTTGACCAACGTATCGCTTTGTTTGGATAAGTTTAATTTTCCATTCTCTTGATAACCATAATTCCAGTGTGCGCCCATCTTTAATTGATAGCGAGAGACCAGAACAGTAACAAAGGCACCAGCGGAGATGAGTGCAAGAATAACTGCAATTAGAATATAAGCAGGACGGAAGGAACGATGAAAAGTAACGGCTCCCGTTTGCGGGTCAACCGTATATTTTCGTCCGCCAGGTATCCCCTGTTCATAATAATGCGTCACTTGTGCATAAAAATTCTCTATGGCTTGTGGATAATTCCCATCGGACAATTGAGGTTGCACAACATCTAAAATCGACTCAATCCGAGAAGAGGTAATGTAATACTTCAAGTTTCCTGTTGCCCAGATATAAAGTTTCCGCTGTGACATATTAATTACCAAGACAATACCGTTGTTCCCTTGCCCGACTTTTTGTGCTAAATAATTGACTGCTAACTCTTTGGGCGATTCAGTATCGTCCATGGTTGTAACTATAAAAACTCCAGCTTTGGTCTGGTTTGCAAGCAGTTGAGCTTCTTGCTCAAGGGATTGTGTTGAGCCACTCAAAAGAGCAGCCTTATCGTCAATACCTACCTGCTGTGCAGAAGTATCTTTAACAAAAGCAAACAATGTACAGAGTGTAATTACTGTAAAAAATAGTGTTAAAAGTATTCGTTTCTTTTTCATGAGACAAACCACCCCACAGTCACGCCAAGTATAAGTACAGTGATGAAAATAAGAAGTGCCACCAGAGCGACTTTCATTTTATCCACAGGAAGGATACCAGCAGTTTTACCTGTTTGGCCATTCATTGCATAATAGAAAAGTTTATCGCTATTTTTTTGACGATAAGTCACGAGCCAGAGTGGCAAAAGCACATAGTCACTTTCTAGATTTTTAATGCTTTGTTGAGATTGAACACTGGTTACAGCAGTATAGCCTTGAATTGTGTCGCGCATGAGCGCTTCGGAATACTGACGTAATTCGCTATCTACGCGTTCCTTGATTTCTGCATACTCAATATCTCTTTTTTCAGTTAAAAAACCGGAGAGATACTGATTTTTAAAAGATACCGCTTTGGATAAATCGAAGGGTTGAACAGCACCAACCATTTTTTCTGGTTCATTTTTTTTCAAGGCATTTTTTACTAAATCTTGAAAGTTGCTGTTTCCTTCTCGGAGGATTTGGTATTGCTTAGTTTCTGTGTATTCTAAATCTCCAACAATCCAGACCCGTATCCTATTGGCACGTGCTTGCAATTGTCCTTCTAAATCTGCACCAACAACCCAATAAGGAAAATAAACACCTTGAAGTTGCTTGATTTGTTTTTTATCAAAGAAATCTTTCGGGACAAATCTCTTTTTCCCTACCCAGTCGAGGAAAGCTTTTTCAGCATCCTTCTGTTCAATCTGGAAAGGTAGAACTTTTTCTGGGAGAAATTTCCCAGAGAGACGTTCTGAAAGAACGACAGGATTGTGACAATAATAGCAGAAAGTAGAAGCAGTAGTTGCATCTGTCACAATTTCCGCACCACATGAAGGACAAACAAAGAGTCCAACCTGATCATCAATCGGTGTTTCTGCCTCATCAGTTTCTAAAGGAACATCTGGAATACTTTCTTCTGGAATTCCCTTGTCTTTTTGTTTGGCTTCAAAGGCAGTAACTTCCTCTTCCGTAAAGGTAGATAAGCAGTACTGGCAATGAAACTTTTGACTTTTAGGATCAAATAAGAGGGGACCGCCACAATTAGGACAGAGATGGGTGAGAACCTTCGACTGGCTCATAATTTACCTCTTTTCTGATTTTTATAAAGGTTTAGCAACAAAAGGTTGTCCACATTCTGGACAGAATTTTGGAACACCATTAGCTAAATTAACGACTGCATTACAAGCTGAGCAAGCCATTTCGATCTTTAAGTTAGCTTGCACTTCAGGTTTTTTCTCACCACAGTTTGAACAGAATTTTCCTGCATTTTCTGTACCACAAGCTGAACAAGTCCACGTGTCTTCCGATTTTGTCGCTGCCTTTTCCTGTTGAGCCATTTGGGCTTGATTTGAGGCACTGGCCTGACCAAGCACATCTCCCGCTTGGTTCATTCCCATGCCCATTCCCATAAAGGCTTGCATGGCTCCACCAGTGTTGCTTCCAGCTGCTTCAATACCGCGCGCCACAGCGCCTTGCATATAGCCTTCACGTACACTTGGATCACCTAGCATTGCACCTTGGTTACGCATATTGATTAGTTTTTGGCTGTCATCTGTGTAACTGATTGAGCTTACAGCAACAGCGACCACTTCGATTCCACGAAGTTTGCGCCATTCTTCGTCAAGTGTATCCGCCATATATTTTGAAAGTTCAACAGATTTTGAAGGGAGGAAAGAAACGCGCTCACCTTGTGCTGAGTAGAGGTTGATTGACGTATTCAATGCTGTTAAAAATTCTTGGAGATATTGTTCATTGATATCTGAGATTTCAACTTGTGTTTGATTTTTTGGAATGGCATTAGCATAGAACAAGATAGGATCTGTAATTCTTATCGAATATGTTCCATGTGTACGGAGAAAGAGTTCCGCATTATAGAAGTTATCAAAGTATTGTAAAGGCGTAGCTGTTCCAAACTTAATGCCTTTAATTTCTTGAAGATTAATATAGTAAACTTCTTGTTTTTGAGGTGTCACACCACCAAATTTAAAACGAAAGAAGGCTTCTTGAACAGATTCTTTAAGTCCACCGTTAAACATAGAAGGTGCAGTATCATTTTTGACCGTATAATAACCTTCTTCTGCGGTATAGTCAATGATTTTACCGCCGTCAACAAGGAGCATCATCATATTAGGATAGACATGCACGACAGATCCATCTGTAATGACATCAGAAGTTCCTTTACGATTGCTACCACGTTTATCGTCCTTGCGCACCATAACACCTTTGGTCATAACAGTTTGATCGGACATATCTTCTGGTTCGATGACTTCAAGCCATTGATCGGCTAACGTTCCTCCGAGGCTACTTGTCGCTGCTTTAATGATACCCATATTTTTCTCCTGTCTTTATTTAAATTACACGCTTTCATTATACCATAGAAATAAAGGATTTTTTTACAACTTGAGTAGGATTTATTGATTCTTGTAATTCCTCTTAATTTAAGTTATAATACTTTAAAACCTTTAACTTAGTCCAGAGAGGCTAGCAAGGATACGATAAATTATATCCCCTTTGTTTCGCGTACTTTTAAGTATGAGAAAAGGATGATAGATGCTTTTTGTACACCTGCAGCCTCTCTGCAGGTGTTTTTATTATCATTCTTTCTGCTTTAGCAGATTAGAATGATAATACGCAAGGAGCAAAGCGAGTTGTAAAGCATTAGTTATTATTTCTGCTTTAATATGCTGGTTCATTGTGGATAAAGAACTCTTGACCTGCAAAACGCTTTGGCTAATGGATTCGTTTTATAAAAAGGAGGAGTAATGAAGCTTCAAGAAGAGATGCTTATTGTCAGTCAGAAAGAAGTTGCTGAAGATATTTTTGAGTTGGTGTTGCAAGGCGATTTGGTAGATGATATGGAAATGGCAGGACAGTTTTTGCAATTAAAAGTTCCCAGTCAAGAATTACTTTTACGGCGGCCAATTTCGATTTCGAGTTGGAATAAGCAGGAAAAAACGTGTACATTACTCTATCGTCGAGGTGATAACACCACGGGAACCTACCTTTTGTCAAAAATGGTTGCAGGACAATCAGTGGATATTCTTGGTCCTTTAGGTAAAGGATTTCCAGTTGATGAAGTAACAGAAAACGATCAAGTCCTTATAGTAGGTGGAGGAATAGGTGTTCCTCCGCTGTACGAGTTAGCGAAGCAGCTTAGTAAAAAAGGCTGCAATATTACGGTTTTGCTCGGATTTGCACGTGCGGAAGTCAAGATTCTTGAAGAGCAGTTCGCGCAGCTCCCTAATATTGAGGTAAAAGTAGCTACAGATAATGGTTCTTATGGTTCTCGAGGACATGTTGGGCATTTATTCAATCAGCTTGAACAAGAGGTAGACGTGGTCTATGCTTGTGGTTCACCAATGATGTTAAAAACCGTAGCAACAAGGTTTGAAACTTTAGAGCGCTTGTATTTGTCAATGGAAGCACGTATGGCTTGTGGAATTGGTGCATGTTATGCTTGTGTTGTCCCAGATAAAAAAGACCCAGAACATGCTTTAAAAGTATGTCAAGACGGGCCGGTATTTAAAGGAAATGGAGTAGTAATATAATGAATCGACTTGCAGTGGAACTTCCTGGATTGAATCTAAAAAATCCAATTATGCCTGCTTCAGGCTGTTTCGGTTTTGGCGAGGACTATGCACGATATTATGATTTAAATCAACTGGGTTCCATAATGATTAAGGCCACAACTCTTAAACCACGTTATGGTAATCCAACGCCACGTGTTGCAGAAACAAGTGCCGGCATGCTTAATGCGATTGGTCTGCAAAATCCTGGTCTAGATGTAGTACTCTCAGATAAATTGCCTTGGCTGTATGAAAACTTTCCTGAGCTACCTATTATTGCTAACGTAGCCGGTTCTGAACTATATGATTATGTAGCTGTTTGCGATAAAATAGGGACAGCACCAAATGTTAAAGCTATTGAACTCAATATTTCTTGTCCTAATGTGAAGCATGGCGGGCAAGCATTTGGTACAGATCCGAAAGTTGCTTATGATTTGGTCAAGGCTTGTAAGGAGGTAGCGGATGTCCCACTTTATGTCAAGCTCTCGCCAAATGTGACGGATATCGTAGAAATCGCTCAGGCCGTAGAAGCAGCAGGAGCTGATGGGATTACGATGATTAATACTTTAATGGGAATGCGTTATGATCTGCAGACTCGTAAACCGATTTTAGCCAACATTACAGGTGGTCTCTCAGGGCCGGCGATTAAACCAGTAGCTTTAAAATTGGTTCACCAAGTGGCACAAGCAGTGGAATTACCGATTATCGGAATGGGCGGTGTAATGACTGCTCAAGATGTTCTTGAATTTTATCTGGCTGGTGCAAGTGCGGTTGCAGTAGGGACAGCAAACTTTTCCGATCCCTATGTGTGTCCGAAAATTATTAATGAACTTCCTGAACTTATGGATAAGTATGGGATTGAAAGTTTAGAAGAATTACGTAAAGAAGTAAAAAAGGAGAAAAAAGAAAATGCATGAATCAAGACCAATGGTAGCCCTTGACTTCCCCAGCTTACGCGACGTAAAAAATTTTTTACTGCGCTTTGATGATCACGAAAAACTCTATGTAAAAGTGGGAATGGAGCTCCTCTATCAAGAAGGACCGGTTGTTGTAGATTTCCTTAAATTTCAAGGTCATGATGTCTTCTTAGATTTGAAACTCCATGATATTCCAAATACAGTTGGCTCAGCCATGAAAGGTCTAGCCCGTTTAGGAATAGATATGATTAATGTTCATGCTGCTGGAGGGATTGAGATGATGCAGCAAGCTAAAGAAGGTTTGATAGCTGGAACACCTGCTGGAGAAAAGGTTGCAGATTTGATTGCTGTCACTCAGCTGACTTCCACTAGCCAAGAAAGTATGCACCATGATCAAATGATTATGACAAGTTTGGAAGAATCAGTTCTACACTATGCTAAATGCACAGATGAGGCTGGTTTAGATGGTGTTGTATGTTCAGCTCATGAGGTTCAAAAGATTAAAAGTGTCACACGTCCAGATTTCATCTGTTTGACACCAGGTATTCGTCCTGCAGGCACAGCCAAGGGAGATCAAAAACGAGTGATGACACCAGAAGAAGCACGCAATATCGGATCGGATTATATTGTTGTTGGCCGTCCAATTACTCGTGCTGAAAATCCAATTCAAGCCTATCAAACTATTAAAAATGAATGGAATGGGCGTGCATAATAAAGAAAAAGCTCTGAATGAACCAGAGCTTTTTAAAGTGGCTTTTTATTGGGCGTTCCCGCTTTTCGTGGGTACTTTTTCGGCGTTTCTTTTTTCTTTTCGATAATAGCAATGTGTCGCTCATCACCATTTGGAAGTTGATAATCAATCTGTTCGATAAATTTGCTTCCTAAGACGGCAATTGCATGTTTAGCATCCGAAAGTTCTTCATCAAATTTAGCCGCTTTGAGTGACAAGAGATGGCCATTTTTCTTAAGAAAAGGAATAGTGAGTTCAGAGAGTACACTGAGACGCGCAACTGCGCGTGCTGTAACAATATCAAATTGAGCGCGGTAGAGAGGATTTTGTCCAAAATCCTCAGCGCGACCGTGCAATAAAGTCACTTGCTCTAAGTGCAACTCTTTTGATAAAAGAGACAAGAAGTTGATGCGCTTGCTAAGCGAATCAATAATAGTTACTTGTAGCTCTGGGAAAATAATCTTCATTGGTAAACTAGGAAAGCCTGCCCCGGCACCAATATCAAGGATTTTTAAGGGTTCATTTTGAATGAGCTTGTAGAGAATCGGTGCAATTGAATCATAGAAATGCTTGAGAAAGACTTCTTTTTTCTCTGTAATTGCCGTAAGGTTAATTTTTTCATTCCACTCAACGAGAAGCTCAAAATAGCGTTCAAATTGTTCTTTTTGTTGATCATTTAAGAAAAGGTCAAAAGTTTCAAGTTGCGCATAAAATTCTTCAGGGTTCATTATAAATTCCGTTCCAAAAGTTTTCTTGTAACACTGCTAATGTTATCACGTGTTTGGCCCTCAGGGAGCTTATTAATTAGATTGAGAGCTTGATTAGTATAATATTGGGCCAACTCTTTAGTTTTAGTCAGCGCTCCAGAGCTTTGAATGAAGCTGTAAACTTCTTCAAATTGTTCTTTTTGAATCAAAGATTTCACATGACGATGATCGATCTCTAAAGCAAAAAGAACGGGTGCAGAAAAGATACCTTGCTTGATGTCTTCATGTACAGGTTTTCCCAGAGTTTGACTGTCGCTAGCATAATCAAGATAGTCATCCATAATTTGGAAGGCAATTCCAATGTCCATCCCAATATTATAGGAGAGTTCAGATAAGTGAACATCTTGCATAATTAAAGGAGCGATTGAGGATGACATAGCAAAAAGTTCGCCAGTTTTTCCAGAAATATTTTGAATATAATCATCGAGCGTTTGCTCAAAATCAAAATGTTTGTTGAGTTGTCCAAGTTCTCCGCCTAAAAGGCGTTCAATAGATCCGATGTTTTTTGTTAAATTTGGCAAATCAAAAGAATATTTTGACAAAAGTTTAAAAACAGCTACAAAAAGATAGTCGCCAGCATAAACAGCAATTGACGGATCGTATTTTTTCGAGAGAGTCTCGACACCGCGACGTGTATCTGCTTGGTCAACAATATCGTCGTGAATAAGCGTTGCAGTGTGCAGCATTTCGACGCTTGCAGCAAGTGCGATTTTACTTTTATTATCCATAGCAGTAAAATCAGCAAACATTAATAAATAAGCCGGACGTAGCATTTTTCCACCTGCATCAAACAGGTCAAAAATGGCTGACTTGATTTCTTTATTTTTGATGCCAACCTGTTGCTTCATCAGCTTTTGAACTTTGACTAAGGAAGATTCTAATTTTGGATATTCTGACCAAATTGTATTTTTTACGTCCATTTTTTACTTTCTTTAATAAATAATAACTGTATTGGTGCTACACGCTGAATGATTTGGTTGCCACCAACACCGATGGCAAAACCAGCGAGCATACCGAAAAAAGAGAGCCATGGTAAATAAAGCATTACGGAGCTTGTACCTGTAATAAGCGAAGCAACAAGCAGTTGTCCGAGATTATGAAAGAAGCCTCCGACAACAGAAATACCAATGAGAGAGACCCATTTGGGTCCTAATTGCTTCATGAGGTACATGGCTAAGAGGCTTAAAATAGCTCCTGCCGCAGAGTAGATAACCACAGAAACACCTGTGAATAAGGCAGTAATTAGCAAGCGCAAGACTTGCATTGTCCAAACTTTTCGCCAATCTAAGGTGAAAATGGCAATAACCATTACCAGATTAGCTAGGCCAATTTTGGCTCCCGGA
This sequence comes from Lactococcus sp. bn62, assembly GCF_029492705.2. Classification (NCBI taxonomy): domain Bacteria; kingdom Bacillati; phylum Bacillota; class Bacilli; order Lactobacillales; family Streptococcaceae; genus Lactococcus; species Lactococcus sp. bn62. Next base: position 800,729 of record NZ_CP120417.1, read on the forward strand.
GCAAAAGCGAAGAAGGAGGGAATCCAGCTCTCAAAAATGCCCATAACAACAGCTACTGCAGTGAGAAGTGCTATATAAATATTTTCTTTTACATTCATCCGCTATAATCCACTCCAGATTCTGATTGATCTCCAATGATTTGAATGACTAAATCATGAGGTAAACAAACGATAGTATCGTTAACTTTTGAAATAAAGCCACGTTGCACATCAATTTGATCGCGACAAGAAGCCTTAACAACAGCAATCGCTCCATCCTTTACCTCTATTTCATTGTAATCCCCATCCTCAGAGCGATAAGTCCAGCGCTGATTTTTGCTTAAATCAAATGTTTTAATCACTTTCCCTTGCACACGTAATTGGGCCTTTGTCCCAGCGCTATTGTGAGGCAGGAGAAAAAAAACAGAAAAAGAAGCACAAAATAAGGCAAGAATAATGATAATATCCAGAGCTTTAATCTTGATTTCTTTGAAAAATTTCATCCCCTCCATGATAGCATAATTTAGGCAAAATAAGAAGTTCGGAATGATTTGTTCTTACAAGGAAAAAGGGGATAAGAAGAGCTGCCCAAGCAAACGCTGGACAGCCTTGAATTATTTTTCAGTTTTGCTTTCAGATTTTAAAAGTTCTTCTGCTTTAGCGATGATGTAATCATGCAATTCATCTTTGATTTGTGGATGATTGAGACCATATTCGATAGTTGTTTCAACGAAACCAAATTTATCGCCGACATCATAGCGTTTGCCAGTGAACTCGTGTGCAAAAACGCGTTGTGTTTTATTTAAAGTTTCAATCGCATCCGTCAATTGGATTTCGTTACCTGCACCAGGTTTTTGTTTTTCTAAAACTTGGAAAATTTCTGGAGTTAAGAGGTAGCGGCCGATGATAGCCAAATCAGAAGGAGCATCCTCAACAGCAGGTTTTTCGACGAATTCTGCAACATTGTAAAGACCCTTAGAAACTTCACCTTCTGGAGCAATAACACCATATTTGTCCACATCGTCATGTGGAACTTTCATTACAGCGATTGTTGAAGCGTGTGTCTTCTCATAGTCAGAAATTAATTCTTTTGTGAGTGGTGTACCATCTCCCATGATGTTCATAAGATCGTCACCAAGCATAACAACAAATGGTTCATCGCCAACAAAGGCTTTTGCTTGAAGAACCGCATGTCCAAGCCCCATTGGGTGGCTTTGACGTATAAAGTGAAGATTGATATCTGTTGTTTCTTCAACTAATTTTAAAAGCTCTGTTTTACCTTTTTCTTTAAGGTTTTGTTCCAACTCAATGTTTGAGTCAAAGTGGTCTTCAATAGGACGTTTAGCTTTACCTGTAACGATTAAGATATCTTCAATTCCTGATTTTAAGGCTTCTTCAACGATAAATTGAATCGTTGGTTTATCAACGATAGGTAACATTTCTTTAGCAAGGGCTTTAGTAGCAGGCAAGAAACGTGTACCCAGACCGGCTGCGGGAATAATTGCTTTTCTTACTTTTTGTTTTGGGTTTGTTTTAATCATTTTAAAAATTAGCTCCTTTTGATTTAGATACTGAATTCGTTTTCGGTACGTGTTTCACGGCGCATAATGTCTAAGATGCCTTCACGGGCATCCATATTTTCATAAAGCACCTTGTAGATTGTCTCAGTGATGGGCATATCGATATGCATACTTTGTGCGAGTTCGTAAGCGGCTTTGGTTGTTGAAACACCTTCGATAACCATTCCCATATTTGCTTCGATATCCGCAAGCTTCTCACCTCGACCGAGAGCATCACCTGCTCGCCAATTGCGTGAGTGAATCGATGTACCCGTAACAATCAAGTCACCTACACCAGACAAGCCGCTATAAGTAAGTGGTTGAGCGCCCATAGCAACACCTAAGCGGGTAATTTCTGCTAAGCCACGCGTGATAATTGCTGCTTTAGCATTATCACCAAAACCAAGACCATGTAAAGCCCCAGCACCGACTGCAATAATATTTTTCAAAGCACCCGCTGTTTCTACACCAATAACATCCGTATTGGTATAGAGTCGGAAATAATCGTTAGAAAAAATTTCTTGGGCATATTTAGCCGTCTCTAAATCATTTGAAGCAGCAGAGATTAAGGTAATATCACGTCGAATTGTTTCTTCGGCATGCGAAGGACCAGAAACCACAACAATTTCGCTTCGGTATTCTTCTGGAATCTCTTCTTCGAGTATTGAAGAAATACGTTCATGGGTCCCTTGTTCGAGCCCCTTAGATGCATGCATAACTGTCACTTTATGTTTAAGAACTTTTGCGACTTGTTGAGCAACCAAACGTGTGACTTTTGTTGGAACAACGAAAAGAATAGCATCAACATCAGACAAGGCAAATTCGAGATCGGTATAAGCAGAAATTTTCTGATTTAAAGTGATCCCTTTGAAGTAACGTTCGTTGGTATGCTTTTCATTAATTTCAGCAATTTGGTCAACATTGTTTCCCCAAATACGAACTTCATGTCCATTGTCATTAAGAACTTGAGAAAGAGCAGTTCCCCATGATCCAGGGCCGAGCACGGCAATTTTTTGTGGATTCATATTTTTTCCTTTACTAATTTATCCTAGCTTATAAAAGCCCAATACATCCTCATTTTACCATAATCTATATTAAAATTCACTGAAAACCCAAGTGAGAAAATAAAACAAAAAAGGAATTTTGCTTAAAAGATGTCAATAATACAGTAAACGCTTTTATTTATAGCGGGTTCATTGTATAATAAAGTCTAACTATTTTATTATGGAAGAAGGAAGGTGAATATGCAAAGACAAAAACATATTGCGCTTTTGGAACGCTGTGTGGAGATTTCCCAAAATGCTCGCAATCATGGGAATACTCCTTTTGGTGCACTTTTGACAGATAGCAAGGGAAATATTCTCCTAGAACAAGAAAATATTGAAATTACAGAACAGATTTGTACGGGACATGCAGAAACCAGTTTGGCTGCAAAAGCTTCCAAGCTTTATTCCAAAGAATTTTTGTGGCAATGTAAACTTTATACTACAGCGGAACCTTGTGCAATGTGTACCGGAGCTATTTATTGGGGGAATATTGGAACTATCGTTTATGCTCTAACTGAAAAACGTTTGTTAGAACTAACAGGAGACAATGAACAAAATCCCACTTTTGATTTGCCTGCGCAACAGATTATTGATCGCGGACAAAAGCTCATACAGATTATCGGACCCTTTCCAGAAGTAGAGGAAAAAGCTAGAAAAGTTCATGAAGGATATTGGAAATAAAAAGCAAGGAGATTCTAAAATGAAAATCAGAGCACTAGAAAGAACAGACTTAAAAAATATTCATATCATCAACAATGAAGCTAAAACTATGCATTTATGGTTTCAAGAACCTTACGAATCCTTAGATGAATTAACGGCTCTATATGATAAGCACATTCATAGTATGGATGAACGTCGTTTTGTTGTAGATGTGGATGGTGCATTTGCGGGCATAGTAGAATTGATGGAAATCAACTTCATCCATCGTAGTTGCGAAATACAGCTTATCATTACAGAAGAGTATTCTGGTCGAGGCTTGGCACAAGAAGCATTTCACCAAGCCTTAGAATATGCTTTTAAAGTATTAAACATGCATAAAGTTTATCTTTGGGTTGATGTTGATAATGCTCCTGCTGTTCATATCTATGAAAAAGTTGGGTTCAAAATTGAAGGAACAATGAAAGAACATTTCTTTGCAGCTGGAAGTTACCACGACAGTCATTTTATGGGGCTTTTGAAAAAAGATTATTTAAAATAAAAAGGAGAAGAAGATGACAAGCATTCGTCCGGCACATTATTCTGATTTAGAAGAAATAGCACATATTAACGTAGACAATTGGCAAACGACATATGAAAGCATCTTGCCTCCTACTTATTTAGAAAGTTTAGAATATGATACATTTCAGAAAAATTGGGAGCATTTTCTTGCAAAACCCTCACAATATATTCTCGTCAAAGAGTTAGAAAATAACGTTGCAGGTTTCATTGCTTACTCAGAAAGTAGCGACCAGAGAGGTAACTTATACATTGATTCCCTTCACATCTCCCAGAAGTTTCAAAGAAAAGGGGTGGGGACTCAGTTATTGTCACATGTGTTGCAGCAAGCAAAAGAAGCCCAAATGACGGTCACCATTGCAATTCTTAAAAATAATGAAAATGCAAGGAGTCTTTATACAAAGTTAGGTGCAGTACATTTTAAAGATTTTTCGGATAAGTTTGGGGATGTTACTACAGAGTCAGAACTTCTTATTTGGAAATAAGCTTATAATAAATTTAGAAAGAAGGTTTCTGTGCTATCCTTACTAATTGCGACCAAAAAATTATTCACTTCCTTTAGTTTTATCTTAAAAAAGGACGATACAAAAGCTTTGTTTTTCTTGATGGCAACAACCTTGATGAGTGGAACTATCTTTTATTCAACAGTAGAAAAATTTAGCATTCTTGATGCCTTATATTTAAGTTTTATGACCTTAACAACGATAGGATACGGAGACTTGCATCCGATAACTACAACAGGTAAAATATTTACAATGATCTATGCTACGGTTGGTTTAGGTATCATGGCTATGTTCATCTCTGTTATTGCCAAGGCCTTTATATATTCCAAACAAAAGCACAAAGAATAAATGTGCAAAAAAAATCAGTTGTATTTGACAACTGTTTTTTTCTTTTAATACTCATAAACGTTTAATGATGTTGGAGCATATACTGACGAGTCATTGGAAGACCAACACCTGAAGGCCCTTTTGTTAAAAGATATTGAACCACATCAATGTTCCCTGATTCAAAACTAGCGGCACAAGCTTGAAGATAAAGCGTCCACATGCGAGCAAAGGGACGGCCCATTTCCTTTTCAACATCTACAAAAACTTTACTGTAGTTTTCGTTCCAGATTTCTAGTGTTTTTTGATAGTGACGACGTAAAGGTTCCAAATCATCAAGTTGTAATTTTGCAGTCATAATGTGTTCGACATTTTCAGCGATGTTTGGAATATAACCTCCTGGGAAGATATATTTTTCGATGAAAGGATCAACACCTGCTCCACGATGTTGACCAGTAATTCCATGGATGAGGGCACGAGAATTTGGTTTGAGATAATCATAAACCTTTTGGAAATACATTTCTAAATTTTCTTTACCCACATGCTCAAACATGCCCACAGAAGTTACATAATCAAAGGTTCCTTCATTTAGATCACGATAATCTGTAAGGAAGACTTTGACTTTATCCTCAAGTCCGAGTTTTTTTGCCTTATTTACGATATAGTTGTATTGTTCTTCAGAAAGAGTAACACCTACAGTTTCTAAGCCGTATTCTTGTGCAGCGGTAAAGAGCAATGTTCCCCAGCCACAACCAATATCTAATAAACGTCCGCCAGGTGTACTGTTGAGCTTGTCAAGGATATGATGTACTTTAGCGATTTGTGCTTGTTCCAGTGTCATATTCTCATTTTCAAAATAAGCACAAGAATAAGTCATCGTTGGATCCAACCATTTTCTGTAAAAGTCGTTCCCAATGTCATAGTGCTGATGAATATCCTTTTTCGATTGCTTTTGGGAGTGATTGCCCAAGAGTTCAACAATGGATTTTCCGAAGCCTGATTGATTTGTTAAAAAGCTATCTGCTTTACGATAAGCGGAAGCGACAAGTTCTTGAATACTTCCTTCAATTTCGATTTCATCGTGCATGTAAGCTTCAGCAAGAACCAGAGTAGGCATGGATGCTAAATCGCTAAAAGCGAATTTTTTATTGAAAATGATGTGTACTTGAGCTTCACCATCGCCATATTTCTCTGTTTTGCCATCCCAGTAAGTTACTTTTACTGGAATATCAAAGGCAGAGGCGAGAGCTTTGTTTAATACTGTTTTTTCAAATACCAAGTTATTTCCCCTTTTCTAACTTTGCTATAGATAAAACTATACTCCGAGTTTTTTTGAATGTCAAATAGTTAAATTTTACAGATAAATGAGGTAAGTGCTTCATTTATTTGATAGTCTGTTATGACTTCAAGCCCAGCAAGTGATATAATGAATAGCATAAAGATGAGTTAAATTGATAAAAAGTTTTAAATCACCCAATGAATGAAGCTATTAACCATTGGTATTTAAAACTTCTTAAAAATAAATTTAAAAACAGAAAGATAACAATGACAACAACAGGACTTCTTATTTTAACAGCACTTATTATTTGGAACATTATTGTCTTTCTGTTTTATGCTATTGACAAATACAAGGCGCAACATCATTTGTGGCGGATTCCTGAGAAGGTGCTTATTTCCCAGGCAATATTGGGTGGTGGTTTAGGCGCATTTCTAGGTGGAAAAATTTGTCGACATAAAACACAAAAAACATATTTTATCGTTTCATGGTATCTTGGATTGGCTATTGATTTAATTTTAGTGGTTCTGATTTTTAAAACCTTGCTCAAATAAATCAAAACAGGCTTTTCAAAAGGAGTTCACTTATGAAAAATGTAAATTTATCCGCACGTGAAGAACAGATTTTAAACGATATTTATCGATTAATATTGGACGAATCCTTGACGAGCCAAGAACGGGAAGTACTGACTAAGGCGAAAAACTTGATAGAAAGCGGTGACTATGTCCCGCAGATAGTGCAACGTATTCAAGTGAGCGTTACCTTGCTTGCCTTAAACGGAAAATTATCGCCAAATGCAAGAAAATTTAGTCAACAAATTCCTGAAAGGCTTTATGAAATTTTGCCTTTTGGAAGTGTTCCGCTGGGGATAAATCGACCTTTATGATTGATCTAAAATAGGAGGAATAATAATCTGGAAGAAGGAGATGAGAGATGAGGTTATGGCACGAAGATTTAATAAAGCATCTTCCGCGGATGCAATTGCTTGGACAGCACAGAGAATGCTGTGCTTTGAGAGGGAGAGGCTGGGGCAAGCCACACGCGACTGTAAATTATGTTTTTGATTATTCACCCTATAAATTATTTCAATATCATCAACAAGTTATGGAGGAAATGAAGCGAAGAGGATACAAACCGGCTAAGGAATGGGAAAGTCCCTTGTACCGTGGAAACCATTGTTCAAGTTATGAGTCACTGGAGACTATGTCTTTGACTGTTCCTATTTATCCAGAGCATAATGTAGATTATTTGATAGAATGCCTGGATAACTTAAAGGCTAAAAATGTGCTGATTGAACTCTAAATTATAAGGAGTTATATTATTAAAATTAAAAAAACAAGTGCAAAAATTTCAGTATCTATTCGCTCTCTTTTGATAATCCTAGTTGCTGCCCTATTGTTTTATTTCAGCCCACTTTTATTAGTGTTGGGTTCTTTTGCATTGACGGATATAAGCGCCAAAATGTATAGCCAACAAAATATTACGGACATTATTAACGATCCACAGATGCGAGGCGCTAAGATTCAGCAGGATAAGGACAGTTCGAGTTTATCATGGGATGCCTTAAGCACTCCTATGATAAATATCAAAAATGCTTCTACCAAAGATCTGGAACGATTAGCAAAATCTGTTTATGGTAAAACAAATTATGACAGATGTGCCGTCAAAAAAATGAATCTTGACACTAAAGTAGAATTTTATAAAGAAGATTCCCTTATTTATACTGTTAATTTTACAGGAAATTAGTGCTCACAGCCAAAAAGAAAAACAAGAAAGTCAAGGAGGAAGAGAAAATGGAAAATAAAAAAATGAGTTTAATAAATGCAGTAATGAGTGCCTTTTTAGGAAGCGTCCTCATTGTGTTGTCTCTTTTTGGCTTTCAACTTTTCTGGAATACTAATCCATACTTTAATGGGGTTCACGGACACGTACCAGAGAACTGGAATCTTCAATTATTATTAGGTATGTTTGGTGTAACAGTAATTATTAGTATTATTTTGATTATTATGGGGGTTGTTGACCGTAAATCTTCAACAGAAAAAGATACTAGGCGTGCAGGTTTTTATTTTATCTTGGGCGGAATATTTGGATTGTTTCCATTTTTAGGCTTTGTTGGAGGAATCTTGACTTGGATTGGCAGTGGAATGAGTGTCAAGGATTAATAATAGTATTAACAATTACTTATGAAATAGAAGTTGTGGAAGGAATGAATTAAAATGAAAAAAGCACAACCTTTTGAAGCTTACTTTAATGATAATGACTTAAGTGAAGAAAAACTTGCGAGAATGCGACTTACACGACAGTTGGTCCATACTATCTATCCTGATGTGCAAGAACGTGTTTCTTATGCAATGCCAGGTTTTTACCCTAAACAGGCCAAGAAAGCGACACAACAACTTTTTTTACTAATGGCTAATAAGGGCTGGTTAGGTATTTATGGAACACAAGGTATGAAAGAAAGCGATTTTTCTGATTTTGCTGATTATGGTCTTGAATTTGGAAAAGGGTCACTTAAGATCCCCTACGATATGCCGGAGCTTGAGTATAAAAAATTGCTTCAACTCATAATGAGTTATAATGCTAAGAGAAATGGATTTGATATCTCTTAGCTATAAAGGTTCTATATATGTATCGTATGACTTTACTGATTGAGCTTCTAGAATAAAAAAATGATAAAAAAACAAAAAATATTTATTGCTCTTCTAGTAATGAGTTTCTTCATCATCTTTGCTCCCCATGTTCTGGCATTAGCTGGGGGCTTCCATGGAGGTGGAACTACGGGTGGTGGAGGTTTCCATGGAGGGACTGGAGGCATTCACACTAGTAATAACTCACCATCAAGTGTGGAAGGTGGTATATCAAATAAAGTAAAGCTTATGCTTTCTCTTGTAGGTCTTGGTATTATCATAGCTATTAGTGCAGTTATTAAACCTAAGGGAATATATACTGAGGGAGTTCATATTGATGATATGGAACTTTCTAATGCCATAAAGAAACAGTTCTTATCTATTCAAGATGCTTGGAATACACAGGATATATCAAGAGTATCGCAGTTATATAGCGAAAAACTTTATACCAAGCATACTAAAACTTTGTTAAGCTACTTAGATAAGCGAAAAATAAATCACACAGAAAATATTGAAATCGAAGGACTCAGTCGCCTATACTGGAAAAAATCTAACACTTTCGAGATAGATATATCTTTTAAAGCTGTTGATTACGTAATAGATAAGGATACTCAACAAATACTAAAAGGTCTTCCCAATTATCAACAAAAATTTAAACAAAGATGGACATTTGTTACTGATAAAGAAGGAATGAAGGTTGATAAGATTAAGGAATTTAAGATTTAAAACTATTATTTTCGAGATATTTACTTGAGGTTTACATTTTTATCATGCACCTCTTGATTAAAGTAGTGTTCTAATAAATATGAGTGCTGTACATCACTTTTACACATTGAAATGTTTCTACGAGTGAAAAAGGATAGTTACATTTATTGATGTTATAATTGGAAGTATTAACTCCTTTTCTAGGGAGGTAATTCTACGTAATGGCAAATCCTAAAAATCCTTATAAAATAAAAAAACGAACATCTCTAGGTGTTCAGAGTTATTAAAAAGATTGGAAAAATTCATGAAATTTATTATTTATAGTTGTGAAATAGTAGCAATAATTTTATTGTACTTATTTGCGCCATTAAGTCTTTTGCTTAAAATTATAGGTTTTGTAATAATTATTTGCATTTCACAGTACGCCCTTTCAACCTTAAAAGAGAATGAGACGAACGATACTCTTTCTTAAAATTTACGCTGAATTTTCAGTTTTTTCACTAGAGTGTGATGAACTCTCAAAATAAAAGGAACACTAATTCATGACTAAAAAATATATTAACCTATTGATCACGTTACTTTCACTTATTGCTATTGGAATAAATTTTATATTTTATAACAGCAATCCTTATGTATCCCTCGTAATTGCTGTTGTTTTACTATTCAATCTTTACTTTTCACTACCTAAAAGAACATAGAAACCAAGCCAGACCACAAATAAAGAAGTATAAAAGAGATATATTTGAGAAAAAGGAATGAAAAAACTTTTTTCTCTTTTTTTCTTACGAAAAATTATATCTGCAGTCTTCAAAAATCGAGCTTATAATCTTACGATAAGCACTCTTATCTCAAATTAGAAATCATACGAAAGTCTGAAAAGTTTCCTTCAGAATATGATAAAATTAAAGTATAGCCAGTTGGCTGATGAAATAAGTAAAGAAAGCTTGTTATAACAGGAAAACAAGAATGGAGGCTAAAAATGCATATGACAGGAATGATGATGGGTGGAATGCATGGATTCATACGAACAATTCTAATTCTACTAGTGGCACTTTGGCTGATTAGCTTAATGAGAAACAAATCGAATAAAAAGAATAAAACAGCAAAAAAACCACCGCGTAAAGAAAATATACAACGCTATCAAGAAGCAGGACTTTCTGAGAGTGACATCGAAATTTTTCGTGACACTTTAGCAGATGCTAAAGAAAACATTGAAAAATGGGAAGCAAATACGAAGAAAAATGACGAGCTACAAGTTGTGGAATCTGTCACAGGTGGCCTTGAAGCAAGTAAACTCCTCTTCAAACATATCGTGCAAAACCCAACACAATTGACAAAACAGAATGATTTTCTCTATAAAGATTTACCCAATATGGTAAAATTAACAGAGAAATATCTGGAAATGCAAAAACAATCTGTTAAATCTGATGAAGTTAGTCGTGATATGGATGAAACACTGCTTCTGATTAAGACACTGGCAACAAATATCTCGAAAAATTATCATGAAGTTTTGATGGATGATGTCAATGTTATTAAGCATGAAGTAAAGTTTGATTAAGGAGTGAGGATGGAAAACCCTATTTTAGATGAATTAATTAATGGTGATAAAGTCGTGAAAGAAGCAGAAGCGCTGTCTGAAACTCAAAAGACAGAACTTGTTGATATGCATCAAAGAGCTTCTTTGCGCGCGATAGATGCTCTAAGTCCAGAAGAGCGTGAAAAAGCGAAGGAACTGGCTAAACAACTCGATGAGAATAGCTCACAGTCTGTGATTGCTTATGGGGCAAATGCGCAAGATAAGATTTCAGCTTTTTCACAAAGTGTTTTGGATAAAGTACAGGCGCAAGATTTAGGAGATGTCGGCGGCTCTTTGACTGATTTGATGTACAATCTCCAACAAGCAAATCCTAATGAACTTGTTGCTGAAAACAAAAGTGTTTTCCAAAAAATGTTTGGAAAAGTTAAAAAATCAATCTTTGAAGTCACTCAAAAGTACCAAAAAATTGGTGCTGGAATTGATAAAATTTCGGCAAAACTTAATAATGAGCAACAAGGGCTTCTTCAAGACAATGAGATGCTTGATAAGCTTTATGATGAAAATCTCAACTATTTTAAAGCCCTTAATGTTTACATTGCAGGAGCAGAATTTAAGATTGAAGAGCTAGAACAAGAAATCCTACCAGCAGCACGTCAAGAAGCTCAAGGTGCTGGTGATGATGGGGCTTTAGCAGTTCAAAAGGTAAGCGATCTTGAAGCTTATAAAAATCGTTTAGATAAACGGGCGCACGACTTGCGTTTGGCGCGTCAATTAACGATTCAGCAAGCTCCACAGATCCGTTTGATTCAAAATACAAACCAAGAGCTTGCAGAAAAAATTCAAACCTCAATCAATACAGCGATTCCTTTGTGGAAAAACCAAGTCGCAATTGCCTTGACTCTATTGAAGCAAAAAGATGCTCTAGCGAGTCAACGTATTGTTTCAGAAACAACCAATGATCTTCTACGTAAGAATTCTGAAATGCTTAAATCTTCAACGATTGAAGCAGCTGAAGAAAATGAACGTGGACTTATTGATGTGGAAACATTAAAAGTTACACAACAAAATCTTATCGATACAATTCAAGAAACTATGCGCATCCAATCTGACGGACGTCAAAAACGTCAGCAAACTGAGCAAGAATTGGTCAAAATGGAAGATGAAATTAAGCAAAAATTGCTCGAACTTTCTAATAAAAAATAAGCAAAAAGTCAAGTATTGATATATACCAATTCTTGACTTTTTTAGTACCGAGTGTTAAAATGTTGGAGAATACAAAGTATCGGAGGAACCCTTTTATGACTTACTATATTAAAGCAGACAAATTTTTCTATCCTTATGAAGTGAAAACAGGTGGTTTCCTGCAAATCACAGACGGCAAATTTGGAAAGTGGACAGCAGATGCTCCAGCTGGAGCTGATATTCTAGATTATTCAGGTCAATCCATTGCTCCTGGTCTGGTAGACACACACATTCACGGTTTTGGTGGAGCAGATACTAATGACCGTAAAATCGAAGGTATCGTCCAAACAATGAGTGAAGGACTTTTAGCAGCAGGTGTTACAAGTTTCTTCCCAACAGCTGTGACTGCAAGTCATGAAGAATTGTTGGAAGTCGCTGATGAAATTGGTTCAAATGTAGATAAAGCAGCTGGCGCTAAAATCCGTGGTCTCTTCTTTGAAGGTCCTTACTTCACGGAAGAATTTAAAGGTGCTCAAAATCCTAAGTACATGCGCGACCCTTCATATAGCGAACTTGCTGAATATGGTGAAGCAGCCAAAGGTTTGCCAATCAAAATTGGGATTGCACCAGAACGTGAAGGTTCAACTTCCTTTGTGAAAGAAGCAGTGGAACATGGCTTTACAATCGCCCTTGGTCACTCAAATGCGACTTATGCAGATGCTGTAGAAGCTGTTCAAGCTGGTGCTTCAATGTGGGTACATGCTTTTAATGGTATGCGCGGTCTTAATCACCGTGAGCCTGGTATGGTTGGAGCGGTCTTCAACTTACCAAACACTTATGCAGAATTGATTTGTGATGGCTTCCACGTACGTCCAGAAGCATGTCAGATTTTGATGCGCGAAAAAGGTACAGACCATGTCGTATTAATTACAGACTCAATGCGAGCTGCTGGATTAAGCGATGGTGAGTATTACCTTGGCGAGTTCCCAGTAATCGTTAAAGATGGTGCCGCACGTTTGAAAGAAGGGGGCAACCTTGCTGGGTCAATTCTTTTGCTCAAAGATGCAGTGAAAAACGTTGTAGATTGGCAAATTGCAACACCAGCTGAAGCTGTAAAAATGGCTTCTTTGAATGCTGCTAAATCTACGAAGATTGATGATGTTTGCGGCCAAATTAAAGAAGGCTTAGATGCAGACTTTATCGTTCTGGATGAACACCTTGAGCTTGTTGCAACTTATCTTGATGGTGAAAAACGTTATCAAGCCTAAAAAAATAGTTCCGTAAAGGAACTATTTTTATAACTTTAAAATACAAAAAGAGTTTTAGACAGTAATAATCTTTTTGTAATCTGAAAACCATTACATTTGAAAAACTATAAATAAAAACGCTGTCATAGCGTTTTTATGAGATTTTTTTTTCGTATCGTGATATAATAAACAATGAAATAAAAATTGAACTTTAAATTTGCAATTGCAAATATAAGTATCAGATATGATGGAGGAAAAAACTTTAATGAAACGCATTGCAGTTTTGACTTCTGGTGGTGATGCACCAGGTATGAACGCAGCTATTCGTGCTGTTGTTCGTAAAGCGATTTCTGAAGGTATCGAAGTTTACGGTATCAACCACGGATATGCAGGGATGGTAGCGGGCGATATTTTCCCACTAACATCTGCAAGTGTTGGTGATAAAGTTGGACGTGGCGGTACATTCTTGTATTCAGCACGTTTCCCAGAGTTTGCTCAACTTGAAGGGCAACTTGCGGGTATCGAGCAACTTAAAAAACATGGCATCGAAGGTGTTGTTGTTATTGGTGGTGATGGTTCTTATCATGGTGCAATGCGCTTGACTGAACATGGTTTCCCAGCAGTAGGACTTCCAGGTACTATTGATAATGACATCGTTGGTACAGATTTTACAATCGGTTTTGATACAGCTGTATCCACAGTTGTGGATGCCATTGATAAAATTCGTGATACATCATCATCTCACCACCGTACTTTCGTTGTAGAAGTTATGGGACGTAATGCTGGAGATATCGCGCTTTGGTCTGGTATCGCTGCAGGTGCTGATGATATTGCAATTCCTGAAAAAGAATTCAAATTTGAAAGTATCGTACGTAATATCAAATCAGGATATGCCAAAGGTAAAAACCACCACATCATCGTAGTTGCTGAAGGCGTTATGTCGGGTGAAGAATTTGCTATGAAGCTGAAAGCTGCTGGTGATGATTCTGACCTTCGCGTATCTGTTCTCGGTCACATCCAACGTGGTGGATCACCTACAGCGCGCGATCGCGTTCTTGCATCACGCATGGGTGCTCGTGCAGTAGAATTGCTTCGTGATGGTATTGGCGGTGTAGCTGTCGGTGTTCGTAACGAACAACTTGTCGAAAGCCCAATCCTTGGTACTGCAGAAGAAAATGCCCTTTTCAGTCTGACAGATGAAGGTAAAATCGTTGTCAACAATCCACACAAAGCTGGATTGGAACTCTATCGTTTAAACGCTGATTTAAACAACCTTGACATCAAATTTAATTAAGTTATTGTTAGTAATCTTATTTGGTTGATGTCAGAGTGAAGTTAAAACACTGAATGCTCACATTGACTAAATAATGAGTACATTTATAAAAATAGGAGAATTACTCAAAATGAACAAACGTGTAAAAATCGTCTCAACACTTGGCCCTGCAGTAGAAACTCGTGGTGGTAAAAAATTCGGAGAAAAAGGATACTGGGGAGAAGAGCTTGATGTTGAAACATCAGCACAAACCATTGCTGATTTGATCAAAGAAGGTGCTGACGTTTTCCGTTTTAACTTCTCTCACGGTGACCACGCTGAACAAGCTGCTCGTATGGCAACAGTACTTCGTGCTGAAGAAATTGCTGGCCGTAAAGTTGGTTTCTTGCTTGACACTAAAGGTCCAGAAATGCGTACAGAAGTGTACGAAGATGGTGCAGACGAATACAAATATGTTACTGGTGACCAATTCCGCGTTTCTACAAAACAAGGTTTGAAATCAACTCGTGATAACATTGCCTTGAACGTTGCTGGTGGTCTTGACATCTTTGATGATGTTGAAGTTGGTCAAACTATCCTTATCGATGATGGTAAATTGGGGCTTACAGTAGCTGCTAAAGACGTTGAAGCACGCGAATTCGATGTTGTAGCACAAAATGACGGTGCTATTGGTAAACAAAAAGGTGTTAATATCCCTAACACTACAATTCCTTTCCCAGCTCTTGCAGAACGTGACAACGACGATATCCGTTTCGGTCTTTCACAACCAAATGGTTTGAACTTCATCGCAATCTCATTCGTACGTACTGCGAAAGACGTTAACGAAGTTCGTGCTATCCTTGAAGAAACTGGTAACACACACGTTC
Organism: Lactococcus sp. bn62; assembly: GCF_029492705.2. Taxonomy (NCBI): domain Bacteria; kingdom Bacillati; phylum Bacillota; class Bacilli; order Lactobacillales; family Streptococcaceae; genus Lactococcus; species Lactococcus sp. bn62. Next base: position 816,067 of record NZ_CP120417.1, read on the forward strand.
AACTTTTGGCTAAAATCGAAAACCAACAAGGTATTGATAACCTTGATGAAATCATCGATACAGCTGACGGTATCATGATTGCTCGTGGTGACATGGGTATTGAAGTACCATTTGAAATGGTTCCAGTCTTCCAAAAAGAAATCATCCGTAAAGTTAACCAAGCAGGTAAAATCGTTGTTACAGCAACAAACATGCTTGAGTCTATGACTGAAAAACCACGTGCAACACGTTCTGAAATCTCTGACGTCTTTAATGCTGTTATCGATGGTACTGATGCAACTATGCTTTCAGGTGAGTCAGCTAACGGTAAATACCCACGTGAATCAGTTCGTACAATGGCTACAGTTAACAAAAACGCTCAAACATTGTTGAAAGAATACGGACGTCTTCACCCAGAAAACTTCGATAAAGATTCAGTAACAGAAGTTGTAGCATCAGCAGTTAAAAACGCTGCAGAATCAATGGAAGTTAAACTTATCGTTGCTTTGACTGAGTCAGGAGCAACTGCTCGTTTGATTTCAAAATACCGTCCAGAAGCTGATATCTTGGCAATCACTTTTGATGAAAAAGTTGAACGCGGATTGATGATCAACTGGGGTGTTATCCCAATGCTTATGGACAAACCAGCTTCAACAGACGATATGTTCGAAGTAGCTGAAAAAGCAGCCTTGGCTTCAGGTCTTGTTGAATCAGGTGATAACATCGTTATCGTTGCTGGTGTTCCAGTTGGTTCAGGACGTACAAACACAATGCGTATCCGTACTATCAAATAATAAAAATTTTTCAAGAGCAGTTTTTGCTCAAAAAAAAAAGCATCCAATGTGGTGCTTTTTTTGATTGATTTTCTTTATGGAAAGCTCACGAAATATAAACGTATCACGCTTTAAATGTAAGCGTTATAATGTGATATAAATCACTTTCCAATGTGACAAGAATGTGAAAAAATGCTATAATAATATAGTAAACATTATTATTGCATTCAGGAAAGGAATGAACAATTATGACTAAACAACATAAAAAAGTTATCCTCGTTGGTGATGGTGCCGTAGGTTCAAGCTATGCTTTCTCACTTGTAAACCAAGGAATCGCCCAAGAATTGGGTATCGTAGATATTTTCAAAGAAAAAACACAAGGTGATGCAGAAGACCTTTCACACGCTCTTGCGTTCACATCTCCTAAGAAAATCTATTCAGCAGACTACTCTGATGCACATGATGCTGATTTGGTTGTGTTGACTTCAGGTGCGCCACAAAAACCAGGTGAAACTCGTTTGGATCTTGTTGAGAAAAACTTACGTATCACTAAACAAGTTGTTACTGAAATTGTAGCATCAGGTTTCGATGGTATCTTCCTTGTTGCTGCTAATCCTGTTGATATTTTGACATATGCAACTTGGAAATTCTCTGGTTTCCCTAAAGAACGTGTTATCGGTTCTGGTACTTCACTTGACTCAGCACGTTTCCGTCAAGCATTGGCAGAAAAACTTGATATTGACGCGCGTTCAGTTCACGCTTATATCATGGGTGAACACGGTGACTCTGAGTTTGCTGTATGGTCACACGCTAACGTTGCAGGTGTTAACCTTGAGGAATTCCTCAAAGATACTCAAGGCGTTAAAGAAGAAGAATTGGTTGAGCTTTTCGAATCAGTTCGTGACGCTGCTTACTCTATCATTGAGAAAAAAGGTGCGACATTCTATGGTATCGCTGTAGCTCTTGCTCGTATCACAAAAGCTATCCTTGACAACGAAAATGCTGTATTGCCACTTTCAACTTTCCAAGAAGGTCAATACGAAGGCGTTGAAGGACTTTACATTGGTCAACCAGCTATCGTTGGTGATAAAGGTATCGTTCGTCCAGTCAACATTCCATTGAACGACGCTGAATTGCAAAAAATGCAAGCTTCAGCTAAACAACTTAAAACTATTCTTGACGAAGCTTTCTCAAAAGAAGAGTTTGCTTCAGCATCTAAAAACTAAGTATAAAAAAATACCTAAATTTAGGTATTTTTTTTTTTTTTTTTTGAGCTTTTTTCAATTTTTTTTCGTACTAAATAATAAGAATAAAAAAGTTGAGGAAAAAGATATGATATGGCTAAAAAAGTACACTATGGCAAAGTTTTTCAAAAGATAAGGAAGAGAAGAAAGTTATCTCTGAAGGATTTCGAGGGGATCGTTCCGCGTAGGAGTCTGTCTCGTTATGAAAGAGGGGAGACTGTGTTCCCGATAGTTAAACTGCAGGCATTATTGGAAAGTATTGACTTAAATATTATTGATTTTTATCATCTGGCCCACAAAGAGAAGATATATGGCAGATACGGAAAAATATTTACAAAAATCAGAAAACAAAACGGCTTTTCACGAGAAGCCTTTACGCATCTTTCTATTTCTGAGGCACAACTGAAACTTTTTGAGTCAGGAAGAATTATGTTTGAGTTTGATAAACTATATGCGATGCTTATGGAGATGAATACAAGTCTTGAAGATTATTGTTCTCTCCTCGAAAAAGGTAGTGAAAGTCCTGTAGAGTATGTACTGAAGCAGGTAGACCTTGCTTATTATAGTGCTGATACTACGATGCTGAATAGTTTATATGCGGAGCTTGATGAGTATAGTGATCATTTTTTCCTATCCCTTTGCCTCAAAGGAATCTTGAATAAAATTTCTGAACAAGAGATTCTAGAACTAAAAAACTATTTTATTACAAGAGAATATTGGACAAATCAGGAGCTTTTTATTTTTCAATATAGTTCTAAGTTTTTAAGTTCAGACCACTTGAAGTTAATTTGTGAAAATTTGCTGTCTTCTAAAACAATTTTTAAAGGACAAAATATCTACCAAAGACGTTTAGTTTTGGCGGGCCTTGAAATAATGCTCTTAAAACTAAAGGAAAATAGTCTTATTGAAGCAGCATATTTTTTGAAATTTGCTAGAGAATTTGTTCATGAAACAGATGAACTTACCAAAATTGCTTGTCTTTTTGTAGAATGTTTATTTAAATACAAACAAACTGGAAAAGTACAGTATAAAACTACAATGAAGTCTATCTGCAAAGCTTCTTATATGTATGATGGACTCATGAAAAAATGGTATCAGAAAAATTATGAAAGCTATGTAAAGTAGGGTATATCTAATTAAATATGGATTATCAAAGAGCTCTAGATGATTTATATTTAAAGGAACTTTTATATAGAGAAAAGATAAGGAGGTTAATTATTCATAGTTGGGATGTGTCATCCAGAAGAAATTGGAAAAAGAAAGGAAATATCGTGAAAAGGACTATTATTCGTTTAAGCAGCATAGTAACGTTATTCTTAGCTTTTGTACTATTTTCTGCTTCCATTGCTTATGCAGAAGACGGAGCGGGCATTTCTTCATTAGTTGAATCTACTCTTGTAAGGGATTCAACTTTTGATTTAGAAGCTTTACCACACGAGGGAGAAACTAAGACAGTGAGAGACAAGAATGGAGAAGAAACTCATTTTTCAGTAATACCTGAAAACAGTAATTTAAATCGTATAGCTAATGGAAAATATAGGATAAGCGCTTGTGGGATTGGCTGGAGAGTTACTTATTATATCAGAGTAGTTAATAATAGGATACTTTCCGCATATGATTTAAATTACATTATAGCAATGCCTATTCGTTCCTCTAATGTAAAAGTTGATCATAGTAGGCAAGCAACGGTACGCTTTGGTTTTAATACACCAATCCACAATGTACTTTCTTGGACAGGGAGGGTTCGAGTAAGATTGGATAATTCTAATAGGATAGTGGTATATAATAATTGATTTTAGTTAGTATAGTTTTTATAATAATCATAGTTTTAATTGTCGTACTCGTTTATCTCCTCAAAAAACTTATTTTGAAAATAAATAAGTAACCATCCGTAATGATGTGATATATGATTCGATTAATCCTTATAAAATAAAAAAAGCATTTCAATTTGAGATGCTTTTTTTATTTTATTTCGTTTTAATATAGTTAACACCGTCAGCTTTAGGGGCAACAGCTTTTCCAAGAAAGGCCGCAAGAACGATGATTGTTACTACGTATGGTGCCATTTGGAGGAAGGCAGAAGGAATTTCTTTGATAACGGGAATTTGGCCGCCTACGACTGCCAGTGAGGTAGAAAGTCCAAAGAGGAGGGAAGCAAGCATCGCTCCAACAGGATTCCATTTACCAAAGATCATAGCAGCCAATGAGATGAAACCTTGCCCTGCGATTGTAGCCACAGAGAAGTTACCCGAGATAGATTGGGCATAAATTGCACCACCAATACCACCAAGGATACCGGAGATGATAACCCCAGCATAACGCATAAGGTAAACATTGATACCGAGAGTATCTGCTGCTTGAGGGTTTTCACCTACTGAGCGGAGACGAAGTCCGAATTTCGTTTTAAAGAGAAGATACCAAGAGAGGAAGGCAACGAGAATTGCAAGAAAACCTGGTAGTGAAGTCTGTGAGAAGAAGATTTGTCCAATCATAGGAATTTTTGAGAGAACAGGGAAATTCCAGTAACCAATTTGGTTAGTAATATTTACCTGTCCAGCATTGTAAAACGTTTGAATTAAGAATACGCCAAGCGCAGGAGCCATTAAGTTAAGAACTGTACCTGAGACGATATGGTCAGCGCGGAAGTTAATGGTTGCTACCGCATGAATCAGGGAGAAGATACCACCAATAAATGCTCCAAAGAGGATGGAGAGCCAAGGTGTCATTCCACCAAATGTTTCTGTGAAAGTAAGGTTAAAGACGACAGAACTGAAAGCCCCCATTGTCATAATACCTTCTAAACCAACGTTGACGATACCACCACGTTCAGAGAATACTCCACCGATACTTGTAAAAATTAGAGGTGTTGAGTAAATAAGCATATTTGCAACAATAATTTGCAATGTATCTACGATATTCATTATGCTTTTTCTCCTTTCTTCTTAATATTTGGGAGAACTTTTTCGATAATATATTTTACGGCAATAAAGAAGATGATTGTAGCTGTGACAATCTGTACAATTTGCGGCGGAATATTATCGATATTACTCATATTTCCTGAACCTGTTTGAAGCATTGAGAACAAGAAGGCAGCAAATAGGATACCGACAGGATTTGTTTCACCTAAGAGAGCAACAGCCATACCGTTGAAACCAATGTCTAGTGTTGCGGACTGTGTGACGAAGTTTTGCATGTATCCAAAACCGTAAACTACACCGCCAAGACCTGAGAGAGCTCCGGCAACTAGCATTGACATGATGATTGTACGTTTGGCTGAAATCCCTGCATACTCAGAAGCATCTGGATTTAAACCGACAGACTTAATTTCAAAACCAAGTGTAGTCTTAGAAAGGACAATAGCCATAATGACAAGAACGATTAAAGCAATAAAAAGGCCAATATTCAAGGTTGAATTATTTGTCAAATCTGACAACCAACCTGTACGGAAGGAAGCATTTGCACTAATCAATTTTGTTTGGTCTGTTGAGTTAGGCATCATGATTTTTGAACTAAAGACATCATGAATCAAGAAGGTTGACATAAAGAGGATGACATAGTTAAGCATGATGGTAGTGATGACTTCCGAAGTACCTAAGAAAGCACGTAAGATACCAGGAATTGCACCCATGAGAGCTCCAAAGAGCATACCGATAATGATTACTAATGGAATCATAATTGGTTTAGGGATGTCAGGGAAACTAAGGGCAAACCACATTGACATAATCCAACCTGCAAGAGCCTGACCTGACATACCGATATTAAAGAGACCGGCCTTCATACCAACAGAGAAACCTAAGGCACAAAGAATCAAAGGCCCCATAGTTTGAAGTGTTTCACCAATGGCACGTGGTGTACCAAAGGCACCGATAATTAAATCTTCGTAACCATATATAGGATTAAAGCCGAAGATGAGCATAATGATTGCACCAATTAAGAAACCAGAAAGTACGGCGATAATAGGTACAAGGATTTTTTTAGTTTTGCTGTTCATTGATATTACCTCCGACCATGAGAATTCCAAGTTCTTGTTTGCTTGTCGTTTCAGGACTGACAATTCCTTGAATTTGTCCATCGTGAATAACAGCAATACGGTCCGAAACATTCAGAATTTCATCTAATTCAAAAGATACAACGAGCACAGCTTTTCCTTCATCACGTGCTTGAATCAAACGCTTGTGGATATATTCAATGGCACCGACATCAAGCCCACGTGTTGGTTGAGCAACAATAAGCAAGTCAGGATTACGATCGACCTCACGCGCAATAACAGCTTTTTGTTGGTTCCCGCCTGAAAGTGATTTGAAAGGAATTTGTTCACCAGCACCGCGGACGTCGAACTCTTCCATAAGTTCGCGGGCTTTAGCATTGATTTTATTGTAATCCAAGAAACCGTACTTACTTAATGGTGCTTTGTAATAAGTTTGAAGCGCAATATTTTCAGCAACAGTCATCTCGAGTACTGCACCATCACGGTGACGGTCTTCTGGGACATGACCTACAGAATCTTCAATGATTTTACGAGGTTTGTGAGTGGTGATGTCTTTACCTTTGAGTTTAACAGAACCAGAATCAATCTTCATCAAACCAGTAATGGCTTTAATCAATTCTGTTTGACCATTGCCATCAATACCAGCAAGACCGACAATCTCCCCAGCACGGACATCTAAAGAAAGTCCTTTTACAGCGAAGGAACCACGTTTTTCTTTAACAGAAATATTATCAATACAGAGAACAACGTCCTGCGGTTGAGCAGCTTCTTTTTCCGTTTTGAAAGATACAGAACGCCCCACCATCATTTCAGCGAGTTCTTTATTTGACTTATCTCCCAGTTCGACTGTTTCAATAGAAACACCGCGGCGAATAACAGTAATACGATCAGCTACCGCACGGATTTCATCAAGCTTGTGGGTAATAAGAATGATGGACTTGCCTTCTTTAACCAAATTGCGCATGATTTCCATGAGCTCAGTGATTTCAGAGGGAGTCAGCACAGCTGTAGGTTCGTCAAAAATTAAGATATCTGCTCCACGATAAAGTGTCTTCAAAATTTCAACACGTTGCTGCTGTCCAACAGAGATATCGCGAACAAGTGCATCGGGTTCGACAGAAAGTCCATAACGTTTTGACAATTCCACGATTTTATTTCGAGCTGTTTTAAGGTCAAGGCTTAAGCCTTTCGTCACTTCACTTCCGAGCATGATATTTTCAGTAACAGTAAAGGCATCAATCAGCATGAAATGCTGGTGAACCATACCGATACCAAGCTGAGAAGCTTTTGTTGGAGAGTCTATTTGCTCGAGTTTGCCGTTAACATGAATCTCGCCTTCTGTAGGTTCCAGAAGACCAGAGAGCATGTTCATCAGAGTTGATTTACCGGCACCATTTTCACCGAGCAAGGCGTGAATTTCACCTTTTTTCAGCTCCAAGTTGATCTTGTCGTTTGCGACAAAGTCACCAAACTTTTTGGTAACGTTGATCATTTGGATAACATTTTCGTTGGCCATGGCGGCTCCTTCTAAAAAAATTTATGACATAATGCCTAAAGTTAAAAAAGAAAGACTTACTGGAAAGCCCTAATATAGCTACACTTTAGACAAAATAATTACATTTTATTATAACAAATATCGGGGCTTTTATAAAGAACTTTCTATACCTAAAAATGAAGCGTTTTCACAAATTGTTAAAGTTTTCAGTGTTTTAAAGGGTTTTTGACAATTTTTACATAGAAAATTTAACGGGACTTTGATAAACTAAAAAGTTCACAAAAATTATATGTGAACTTTTTTTATTTTATTTTTGCATTTTTGATGATGGTCTCATCAGGCGTAACACGAATAGTTTTTTGACCAGTATAAGTCACAAATCCTGGAGGAGTTCCTGTTGGCTTATGAAGTTTCTTCACATCAATCATATCAACCTGTACTAAGTTAGAATAACGGGCCTTAGAAAAATAAGCTGCGAGTTCTCCGGCGAAAGTTATCGTTTCATCTGAAGGATTTGCATTCCCAGTAATTAAGACATGGGAACCAGGAATATCCTTCACATGGAACCAGAGGTCACCTTTACGACTGAGTTTAAAACTGACTTGCTCATTTTGAAGGTTATTTTTACCGACAAGAATAATCGTTCCATCTTCAGCTTGATACTTTTCTGGAGGCAGCATTTTTTGTTTTTTATTATTCCGATATTTTGCCTTAACAAATCCTGTTTGGATGAGTTCTTCACGGATATCGGCAATTTCAACGACGTCAGCATGCGTAAGATTAGCTTCAACAGATTCCAAGTAAGAAATTGTCTGTTTAGTGTTCGCGATTTGATCGCCAAGAAACTTCACAGCCTGTTTTAATTTTTGGTAGCGGTGGAAGTAGCGTTGGGCATTCTGTGAAGGACTAAGTGCAAGATTTAGGCTAATCGTGATTGGCTCATTGGTATAATAATTATCTAAGGTCACTTCAGGCTTATCGTTTGGAACTTGATGAAGGAAGGTTGTAAGCAGCTCTCCTTTTTGGCGGAAAATCTCAGCATTCTCTGTAGCACGTAACTCCGCTTCCTGTTTTTTGAGCTTGTCACGATTTTTCTTAAGCTCATTTTGAACTTTTTTGATCACTTCACTAGCAACTTGCTTTACACGATCACGCTCGGCTTTATCCGCATAATAAACATCGAGCATTTCAGATAAGCTGGGAAATTCTTGATAGTCTTCCGCAAGTTGAATGGCCGAAAATTTATCATTAGGATAGATTGAAGGAAGGACTTTATGCAATTTTTCCTTGAATTCCGGAAGTGTCAAGTTCTCTAAAGCTTGGAGGCTATCACGCCCGATACCTTGAAAGGTTGACTGTAATGTATGTGTCTGCAGTGCCTCAAAAATCTTTTCGTCAGAAGCTGTAAAAGGATCGACCTTATCGCTTGCCGGAGGGGCAATATAAGTCGAACCGGGAAGAAGGGTACGATATTGGTTTTGCGAAAATCCGACATGCTTAATGGTTTCAATAATTTTATTGCTGCTTTTATCCATAAGGATAATATTACTATGTTTCCCCATGATTTCAGCAACCAGTGCAATCTTCATAGCGTCACCAATTTCATCTTTGGTTGAGATATGGAAAATCAATTGGCGGTCATTGCCTACTTGCTCAATATCTTCAATAAAAGCGCCAGACAGGTACTTGCGTAAAATCATGACAAAATTATTAGGATTTTGAGGATTTTGGAAGTCTGTCTTAGTGATTTGGATTCTGCCGAAAGTTGGATGAGCAGATAATAATAATTTATGTGATGTTCTTCCTGAACGAACCGTTAAAAGAAGTTCTTGTTCAAAAGGCTGATTGATTTTTTGAATTCGTCCTCCTTTAAGGATTTCAGAAATTTCAGCTGTCATATGATGTAAAAAAATACCGTCGAAAGCCATGTTTTACCCCGTGTTTCTTAATAATCTAATGCTTATTTTAACATAATTATGAAGGCTGTTGGTAAAAATTATGTTAAGATGTCTATAAAGAAAGGTTTAACAGATGAAAAGTTTAAAAGAAGAGATCCAAAAGCTTGCGGCAGACCTCAATATTCAAAAAATTGGATTTACAAAAGCGGATGATTTTGAATATCTTCGTGCCTCTTTGATTGAGCAGAAAGAAGCAGGACACACGTCTGGTTTTGAACATAAAAATCTCGATGAGCGTTTACAACCAAAGTTGTCTCTCGAAGATGCAAAAACAATCATATCCATCGGTATAGCCTATCCTAATAAGGCAGAAGAAAAGCCCGAAAAAACAGAATTTCGTCGAGGTTCCTTCTCCCGGGGAAGTTGGGGTGAAGATTATCATCATGTGCTTCGCCGAAAGTTAAAAGAACTTGCGGAAGGGATAGAAAAAATAGCGGGTCGTTTTAACTATACAGCCATGGTGGATACAGGTGCACTTGTGGATGTCGCTGTAGCTGCGCGTGCAGGTTTGGGATTTGTGGGGAAAAACGGTTTACTCGTCAGCAAGGAGTACGGTTCTTGGATGTTTTTGGGCGAATTGGTGACCAATTTAGAGATTGAGGAAGATCAGCCTGTCGATTATGGCTGTGGCTCTTGTACACGCTGTGTCGATTTCTGTCCGACGAAGGCACTTTTAGGAGATGGGCGCTTAAATGCACAGCGTTGCTTATCTTATCAAACACAAACACGGGGGCCGATGCCAGAAGAATACCGTGAAAAAATTAAAACGGTAATTTATGGTTGTGATATTTGCCAAGTGGTTTGTCCCTATAATAAGGGAATAAACAGTCATTTCCACCCGGAAATGGAGCCCGATCCAGACTTGACAAACCCAGAGCTGCTCCCACTTTTGGATTTATCTAATAAAGAGTTTGCGAATAAATTTGGCAATATGGCAGGCAGCTGGCGAGGGAAGAATCCTATCCAACGCAATGCGATCTATGCCTTAGGAAATGCAAATGATCGCTCAGCATTACCTAAGTTGCACGAAATCGCTGAGAATGATGTTAGGGATTATATGGTAGATGCTGCCGAATGGGCGATTGAAAAACTCGAAAACAAGCATCGTATGCGACCACGAAAAAGATAGGAGCCTTAGAGCTGCTGTCTTTTTTTGGACAAATATGCTAAAATAGAGCCTATGGAACTATCTGAAATTAGAAATAAACTAGAGACATATGGTCAGAAAGTCGAAGATTTTCGTGGCTCACTTGACTTAGATCGCTTAGAAGAAGAAATCGCTTTGCTTGATAATGATATGGCTGAGCCTGACTTTTGGAATGATAATGAAGCTGCGCAAAAAGTCATTGATGAATCAAATGCGCTTAAGGCAAAGTATGAAAACTTCATGTCAATTGCAACACTTCATGAGGACAGTGAAGTGTTGTTGGAGATGCTTCAGGAAGAAGACGATGAAGATATGCAAGTCGAGCTTGAAGAGAACGTTGAGAAGTTAGGTAAAAAGATTGAAACTTACGAGTTGGAAATCATGCTCAACCAACCTTATGACCACATGAATGCCATCTTGGAAATTCACCCAGGATCTGGGGGAACCGAGTCACAAGACTGGGGCAGCATGCTCATGCGTATGTATGAACGCTGGGGCGCTGCACACGGCTTCAAGGTAGAAGTTTTGGATTATCAAGACGGAGATGTTGCAGGTCTAAAATCAGCGACATTAAAATTTGAGGGCCGAAATGCCTATGGCTTCTTACGAGGCGAAAAGGGAGTACACCGATTGGTGCGTATCTCGCCTTTTGACTCACAAAACCGTCGTCATACTTCATTTACTTCGGTAGATGTCATGCCAGAACTTGATGATACAGTTGAAGTTGATGTTCGCGATGCAGATATTAAGATGGATACTTTCCGCTCAGGTGGTGCAGGTGGACAAAATGTCAATAAAGTCTCAACAGGTGTACGTTTGACACACGTTCCTACTGGAATTGTAGTGGCTTCTACAATGGACCGTACACAATACGGTAACCGAGACAAGGCAATGGCCATGCTGAAATCAAAACTTTATCAATTAGAGATGGATAAAAAACAAGCCGAAGTCGACGAACTCCGTGGTGATCAGTCAGACATCTCTTGGGGAAGTCAAATTCGTTCTTATGTCTTTATGCCTTATCAGTTGGTCAAAGACACAAGAACAGAGTATGAGACAGGGCAAATTGATAAAGTAATGGACGGAGATCTTGATGGCTTTATCCATGCTTACCTACGTTGGAAAATGTAAGTTGGTAATTCAAGCGAAATTCATTTGTAACTTTAAAGAAAAACTGTAAAATAATTTATACCTAAAAATCTTTTTATCTGGTATAATGAGAAGAACTTTGTTTTTTTGGAGCAGAAAAAATAGTTTCAAAAAAGGAACTCCCTTCCCTCTTTATAGAGAGGAAAGGGGAAGAAAAAAGTTGCAAAACAATTCAATGGAGACTAGGGATAATGAGTATTATTAAATTAAATAATGTATCAAAAAAATACTCTAACGGAACAACAGCCTTACGTAACATCTCTCTTGACATCGAAGCAGGAGAATTTGTTTATATTGTTGGACCGTCTGGAGCTGGTAAGTCGACCTTTATTAAGTTGCTCTACCATGAACTAAAAATTGATAAAGGAACAGGCGTCGTTGCTAAGTTTGACCTGATGAAACTTAAACGTCGTGATGTGCCTTTATTGCGTCGTTCTGTAGGGGTTGTCTTCCAAGACTACAAACTCTTGCCGAAGAAGACTGTATATGAAAATATCGCTTATGCGATGGAAGTTGTCGGGAAACGTCCACGTGAAATTAAAAAACGTGTCAATGAAGTTTTGGATCTTGTAGGCCTTAAACATAAATTGCGTTCTTTCCCTGATGAACTTTCAGGTGGTGAACAACAACGTGTAGCAATTGCACGTTCAATCGCTAATGCGCCTAAACTCTTGATTGCTGACGAACCTACAGGGAATTTGGACCCAGAAAATTCATGGGAAATTATGAATTTGCTCGAAAAAATTAACTTGCAAGGAACAACTGTTCTCATGGCAACTCACAACAGCCAAATCGTAAACACATTACGTCACCGCGTTGTTGCTATTGAAAATGGACGTATCGTTCGAGACCAAGCGGAAGGAGATTACGGTTACGATGATTAGAAATTTATTTAAACATTTATTGGAATCACTGAAAAATCTCCGTCGCAACGGATGGATGACTGTAGCTGCAGTTTCCTCTGTAATGATTACTTTGACTTTAGTCGGACTTTTTCTCTCAGTTATTTTAAATACGGCGAAATTGTCCAGTGATATCGAAAAAAATGTACGTATTGTTGCATATATGGATTTGAATGTTCATGATATGGATAAGAAAATTGAAGATCCAAAAAATCCTAAAAAAGAAATCAATAATCCAAACTATCGTAAAATTTATTCAGAAATTGAAAAAATCCCTGATGTTGCTTCAATCAAGTTCTCAAGTAAAGATGAACAACTTAAGCAATTGACAGAGACATTGGGCAGCACTTGGGCTCTTTTCCAAGGTGATGCTAACCCGCTCTACGACGCTTATATCGTTGAAGCAGATAACCCACAGGATGTCGAAAAAGTTGCCAGCGCGATTAAGAAGATTAATGGTATCCAATCTGCAAACTATGGTGGTGCCAATACAGAACGTATCCTTGCTTTAGGGAATAACGTGAAGATCTGGGGTGGTGCAGCAGCAGCTCTGCTTATCTTAGTTGCCGTCTTCCTCATCTCAAACACAATCCGTATCACGATCATGTCACGTCAACGTGAGATTCAGATTATGCGATTGGTGGGAGCACGTAATGGTTATATTCGTTGGCCATTCTTCTTGGAAGGTGCTTGGGTTGGACTCTTGGGAGCTATTGTCCCAAGTGTATTGATAGCTTGGCTTTATAACCTTGCTTTCACAAGCTTCACACCAAGCTTGAAACCGCAAAGTCTATATCTGCTTCCCGCAGACACCTTTGTGCCAATGATGGTGGGTTTACTCTTCCTTATTGGTATCTTGATCGGTTCACTCGGAGCAGTAACTTCAATGCGTCGTTTCTTGAAAGTTTAAAAATGAAAAATGCGTACCAAATGGTATGCATTTTTTTGCAGTGTGGGTAAGCTATCAGTAAGAAAAAAGACTAGGAAACAATTCCTAATCCTTTTTATTTTATTTCAAACCAATCATATAGTCGTCATCTGACATGGCTTCAACTTCACCGAGCAGGTAAGAATTACCAACTTGGCTAAAGAAGTCATGGTTTGATGAAGAAGTAGAGATACCGTTCATTACAACAGAGTTGACATCCGCTGCTGTATCGGGGAAGAGGGGATCTTGACCTAAGTTCATGAGTGCCTTGTTGGCGTTGTAACGAAGGAATTTCAAGACTTCATCTGTCCAGCCGATTTCATCGTAAAGTAAGTGTGTATAAGCTTCTTCGTTCTCATAAAGTTCGTAGAGCAAGTTGTACATCCAATCACGGAGTTCACTTTGTTCTTCTTCAGATAATTCGTTGAAACCAAGTTGGAACTTGTAACCGATATAAGTGCCATGGACACTTTCATCACGAATAATAAGTTTGATGATTTCAGCAGAGTTGATCATTTTGTTGTTGCCGAGATACCAGAGTGGTGTGAAGAAACCAGAGTAGAAGAGGCAAGTTTCAAGGAAGACACTTGCGATTTTCTTCTGAAGGGCTGTACCATTTTGATAGATATCGTTGATGATTTCTGCCTTCTTTTGCATGTAAACATTTGTATCGACCCAATCAAAGAGCTCTTCAATCTCTGATTTTGTATTTAAGGTACTAAAGATTGTAGAGTAAGATTTGGCGTGGACCGACTCCATAAACTGGATATTGTTGAAGCATGCGATTTCTTGAGGAGTACGTGCATCATGTTTGAGCACCTCCGCACCGTCTACAGATTGTAAAGTATCCAAGAGAGTCAAACCAGCAAAAGCTTTCGCGAAAGTATCACGTTCAACTTGAGGCAATTTGCGCCAATCGTCAAGGTCATTTGAAACAGGGACACGTGTGTCCAACCAAAACTGGCTGGTCAGTTTTTCCCAAGTATATTTATCAATAGAATCTTCAATTGCATTCCAGTTAATGGCTGCATAGTAAGTAGGGACTTTTTGGTTATTTTGTTCAGACATAGTATTTCCTTTTTTTAAACAACACAGCTTTCACATTGGTTTGAGCCAACTTCCTCTTCATCGTCAGTAAAGGTACGGACGTAGTAGATAGTTTTGATACCTTTATTGTAAGCATAGTTACGTAGGATACTCAAATCACGTGTTGTCATTTTATTATTTGCAATTTTCCACTCATAAAGGCCTTCAGGTAGGGTTGAACGCATGAAGAGGGTCATAGACAAACCTTGATCGACATGTTCTGTTGCAGCAGCGTATACGTCAATGACAGCACGCATGTCTGTATCGTAAGCAGATTTGTAATAAGGAATGGTATCTGTTGAAAGACCAGCGGCTGGATAGTAAATCTTACCGACTTTCTTTTCTTGGCGTTCTTCGATACGGTTAACGATCGGGTGAATTGAAGAAGAACAGTCGTTGATATAAGAAATTGATCCATTAGGAGCAACGGCCATACGGTAAGAGTTATAAAGTCCACCTTGCATAACTTTTTCTTTTAAGGCAGCCCATTCAGCTGGACCAGGTACAGCAATACCAGCGAAAAGTTCTTGGATTTCGTTTGGAACAGCGGCGAAATAGTCATGGTTAAGGTATTTGTCGAAGTAAGAGCCGTCCGCATAAGCAGATTTATCAAAGTCTTTGAAGGTTGCTTGGCGTTCAACTGCAAGTGTATTTGATGCAACTAAAGTATAGTAGTTCAAGAGCATAAAGTAAACACTTGTAAAGTCAACAGCGGCTTTGCTGTCGTAATGGATATGGTTTTTAGCGAGGAAAGAATGAAGCCCCATAGCACCAAGTCCAATGGCACGCATTTCGTTATTTCCTTTACGTACAGTTGGTACAGAGTCAAGATTTGAAGTTTCAGAGATGAAAGTCAAGGCACGAACCATTGATTCAATTGAGCTTCCAAAGTCTGCGCCTGAAGTCATCATGTTCATGACATTTGTTGAACCCAAGTTACATGCAACGTCAGTACCTAATGTTGAATATGTTTGATCATCATTAAGCACAGAAGGTGTTTGAACTTGAAGGATTTCAGAACAAAGATTACTCATAGAGATAACACCATCGACAGGGTTAGCTTTGTTTACTGTATCGATGTTCACGATGTAAGGATAGCCAGATTCTTGTTGGAGTTTAGAAAGTTCTTGTTCCAACTCACGCGCGCTGATTTTGATTTTACGGATATTATCGTTTGCGAGCATGTTGTCGTATTCTGCTGTAATATCAACATGGGCAAAAGGCATACCATATTCTTTTTCAACAAAGTAAGGCTCAAAGAGGTACATATCTTCGCCCTTAGCTGCAAGTTCGTAGAATTTATCAGGAACAGTTACACCGAGTGACAAAGTTTTCACACGGATTTTCTCATCAGCATTTTCTTTTTTTGTTGAGAGGAATTCCATAATATCAGGGTGGAAAATGGAAAGATAAACCACACCAGCCCCTTGACGTTGTCCAAGTTGGTTGGCATAAGAAAAGCTATCTTCGAAAAGTTTCATCACGGGAACAACGCCCGCTGCAACGCCATCGTAACCTTTGATTGGTGCACCAGCACCACGTAAATTGGTCAAGTTAAGACCAACACCGCCTCCGTTTTTTGAAAGTTGGAGGGCAGAGTTAATGGTACGACCAATCGAATTCATATCGTCTGTCAGCTGTAAAAGGAAACAGCTGACAAACTCACCGCGGCGTTTACGTCCAGCATTGAGGAAAGTTGGAGTAGCAGGTTGGTAACGGCGATTAACCATAGCAAAGGCTAAATTACGTGCAAGTTTTGTATCACCATCAGCCATGTAGAGCGCGTTCATCAAGACGCGATCTTCAAAGTTTTCCAGATAGAGTGTACCTTCGTTGTTTTTCATGGCGTATTGATTGTAGAACTTGTAAGCAGCCATAAAGCTATCAAACTTAAAGCCAAAGTCCAACAATTCTTGATGAAGTTGTTCAATGAAACTCATTTCATACTTACGGATGAAGTCTTCTTCTAGGTAATCACCTTCTAGAAGGGCTTCAATTTTTTCGGCATAAGTATCTTTAGTGAAAGTGTTAGGCTCAACATTTTCCTTGAAGAAGGCAGTGATTGCTTCTTTGTCTTTTGCTAAAGGAATAGAGCCGTTAACGGGGATATTGATTTGATTGTTAAGTGTAAAGTACGTAACATCTTCAAGATTTTTAAGTGACATATATTTCTCCGGGGCTTTGCGCCCGCATGCTAATTTTTTATTTTTAGTGAAATTTATGATTTGAGACTGATGTTTGCTCCAGACTCTAATCGAGCTGCAATGTCTTCGACAGCAGCTACATCGCTCGGTGTGCCATTAAATTCGAAATCGTAAACAATAGGAATTTGGAATTGAGCGGATAATTCTTTTGCGGTAAATATATATAAAGAAGCAAAATTTCGATTTCCTGTACCGACAATGCCTTTACAGTATTGTGCGTTATTGGCATAGGACATAAATTCAAAGACTGGGTCCATAATGTCCATGCTTTTTTCAGCTCCAGGAGTTTCATCCGCATAACTTGGGACGATAATCAGGAAATCTTCATTTGCTTCAAATTCGGGATCGTTAGGCAGAATTTCTTCATGCTCTAAATTGGTTTTATTGACAAAACGGCGTGTTTGGCCAGTTATACTGAAATAGATTAATTTCATGCCAATTTTGCCAATTCGCTTGGGTTAAAACCAGAGAATGAAACGTCGTCTTTGACAACGACAGGGGCAGCACGATATCCCATATCAAGCACTGTTTG
Organism: Lactococcus sp. bn62; assembly: GCF_029492705.2. Taxonomy (NCBI): domain Bacteria; kingdom Bacillati; phylum Bacillota; class Bacilli; order Lactobacillales; family Streptococcaceae; genus Lactococcus; species Lactococcus sp. bn62. Next base: position 833,452 of record NZ_CP120417.1, read on the forward strand.
TACAAATTCTGGTTTTTCGTCAATGTTAATTTCTTCAAAGTCCACAGTGTGTTCTGTGAGCCATTTTTTTACCATTTTACATTGCATGCAGTTGTTTTTTGAGTATACAGTGACCATAATTATTCTCCAATTTTTTCATTAATTTTATTCTTTTATTTTAGTATAAAAAAAATACCTAGTCAAGTTATCGATACTAGATATTGTGGTCTATAATTATGTAAAATACTATATATTGTGTTGTTTGCTGAGGTTTAAGCCGAATGGTACCAAAGATTCTTCTTTATTTTTTATTCTCTTAATGTTACTCTTGTGTCGAACGATGATAATAGAAGCCAAGGCTAAAATTATTACCGAAAACAAGTGATCGTAATCGGGTAAAATAAAGTGGAAATAAGGAAAAACAAGAACGCCAATCAGTGCAGCAATGGCTCCTAAAATAGAAGACAGGCTAATCATGCTGAAAAGGTAAAGCACGAGGAAGAAAACTACGGCCAGATAAAGGAGGAAAACGGGGTTAAATCCAAGAACAACACCAGCTGAAGTCGCAACAGCCTTTCCACCTTTAAATTTGTCAAAGACGGAAATGGTGTGACCAACGACCGCTAACAATCCAAAAATAAGTGGCGAAACACCATGAACATGGAAAATGAGAGGCAGAAGTGTGGCCAATGTACCTTTGAGAAGGTCAAAGATGAAAACAATGATGCCAGCTTTTTTTCCAAGAATACGGAAAGTATTCGTTGTACCAGTATTTCCAGAACCATACGCGTGCAGATCTTTTTTAAAGAAAATCTTTCCAATCCAAAGTCCTGCAGGAATCGCTCCAATAAGGTAGGCAGCGATGCATAAAATTATTATAGTCATATCATCTTTCTTTTACGTTTGTAATAGCTCTACAATTATAACATAAAAGTTGACGATTTTTAGCGATTCTTTGAAAGAAAATCTTTTCAAATTTAATTTTTTTAGGTAATAGGAATAAAAAAGCTCAGTTTGTTTTATAAAGACTTTTGACAAAGGCTCTTGAAGAATGTAGAATAGGAAAGATGAATATTTCTGCTGGTTTAGAGCTAGCTTAAATGGAGAATAATGAATGGTAGATATAAATAATTACGACGACAGCGCGATTCAGGTCCTGGAAGGGCTTGATGCCGTAAGAAAGCGCCCAGGGATGTATATTGGTTCAACGGATTCAACAGGCTTGCATCACTTGATTTGGGAAATTGTAGATAATGCTGTCGATGAAGCCTTGTCAGGCTTTGGAACAAAGATTTCGGTAATATTAAATAAAGACGGCTCTGTTACTGTGGAAGATGAAGGGCGTGGAATGCCTGTCGGAATGCACGCTACAGGCAAACCGACTGTTGAAGTTATCTTTACTGTCCTTCATGCGGGTGGTAAGTTTGGCCAAGGTGGCTACAAAACATCCGGAGGCTTACATGGTGTAGGTTCTTCCGTCGTGAATGCCTTGTCAAGCTGGCTTGAAGTAGAGATTACACGTGATGGTAATGTTTATCGTCAACGTTTTGAGAACGGTGGACATCCTGTAACAACATTAGAAAAAATAGGTAAGGCACCAAAATCTAAAACAGGGACAAAAGTTACCTTTATGCCAGATGCGACGATTTTTTCGACGATTGAATTTAAATACCAAACAATCTCGGAAAGGTTAAACGAATCTGCCTTTCTTTTGAAAGACGTCACTCTCTCGCTTACAGATCAGCGTGGAGAAGAGGAAGTTAAGGAAGAATTCCACTATGAAAATGGCGTACAAGATTTTGTAGACTACCTCAATGAGGATAAGGATACGCTCACACCCGTTTTATATTTTGCAGGGGAACAAGATTCTTTCCAAGTAGAAGTAGCTTTACAATATAATGATGGTTATTCGGAAAATATCCTTTCTTTTGTTAACAATGTTCGGACAAAGGATGGCGGAACACATGAAGCTGGACTTAAAACGGCCTTGACCAAAGCCATGAATGATTATGCCAGAAAAACAGGTTTACTCAAAGACAAGGATAAAAATCTCGAAGGCTCAGACTATCGTGAAGGGCTGACAGCTGTTCTCTCTATTCTTGTACCAGAAGAATACTTGCAGTTTGAAGGGCAAACGAAAGATAAACTTGGGTCACCCTTAGCACGTCCAGCAGTTGATGCTCTGGTCTCTGAAAAATTGACTTTCTATCTTTTGGAGAATGGTGAACTGGCACAAAATTTAATTCGTAAGGCGATTAAAGCGCGTGAAGCACGTGAAGCAGCACGCAAAGCACGTGAAGAATCTCGAACAGGTAAAAAGAATAAGAAAGACAAAGGACTTCTTTCAGGGAAATTAACACCAGCACAAACTAAAAATCCTAATAAAAATGAACTCTACCTTGTCGAAGGAGATTCTGCCGGTGGTTCAGCAAAACAAGGACGCGACCGTAAATTCCAAGCGATTTTACCTTTGCGTGGTAAGGTAATCAATACTGAAAAAGCCAAAATGCAGGATATCCTTAAAAACGAAGAAATCAACACAATGATTTACACTATTGGTGCGGGTGTTGGAGCAGATTTTACCCTCGCGGATCGGAACTATGATAAAGTAATTATTATGACCGATGCGGATACAGATGGTGCACATATCCAAACCCTACTTCTTACCTTTTTCTATCGCTACATGAAGCCTCTTCTCGAAAATGGGCACGTTTATATTGCCTTGCCACCGCTCTATAAGATGAGTCAAGGTAAAGGCAAAAAAGAAAAAGTTGCTTATGCTTGGACAGATGCTGAACTTGAAGAACTTCGTCAAACTTTTGGCAAGGGAGCAACGCTTCAGCGTTATAAAGGTCTAGGAGAAATGAATGCTGACCAGCTGTGGGAGACAACTATGAATCCTGAAACTCGTACATTGATTCAAGTAACTATTGATGATGCAGCGCAAGCTGAAAAACGGGTTTCAGTTTTGATGGGAGACAAGGTGGAGCCTCGTCGTAAATGGATTGAAAACAATGTGAAGTTTACATTGGAAGAAAACACAGTCTTTTAAGTAATTGCATATTTTTAGGAAAAATGAGAAAGGAATGTGATAAGGTGGAGCATTACGTAGTATTTGACTTTGAGACAACAGGATTTAGTCCTCAAAAAAATGAAATTATTCAAATTGGTGCTGTCAAATATGACCAATCGCACCAAGAAATTGCGCGCTTTAATCAGTTGATCAAACCCACGCGTTCTTATCTTCCAACTAAAATTTCAGAACTGACTGGAATTTGGCCGGCTTCCTTACTGGGGCAACCAGTTCTAGCTGAAGTTTTACCTGATTTTATAGCCTTTTCAAGGGATAGCTTGATGGTGGCTCATAATGCGCCTTTTGATGTCAGCTTTCTTTATCAGGCGATAGTAGATTGTGAGATTGGTGATGCACCTCATTTTCAAGTCTACGATACACTCTCTGAAGCAAAAAAATTAGTGCAGATGCCCAACTATAAGTTGGAAACCTTTAAGGATGTATTAGGTATTGATTTGCGCAGCCACGATGCACTCAATGATTGCCTTATCACCGCCCGTCTCTATCAGTACTTACAAGACTTGTCACGTCCACCCAAACCGCAACTAGTATCAAACGAAAGTTTACAAATGGATTTGTTTGGTGAGGTAGATACAACAATCACGGAAGAAGTTCGCCGAAAATTGAGCTTACCAATTACGAAAGATTTGGTTTATTATCGTAGAGATACACAGCGAAATTGGCAAAAATTCGAGGTGACAGGCTTGGCGATAACAGCAGCTTATTCAACGGGTTACAGTCTGACAGCTACGCTTTATAATAATGAGACAGTAACCATTCATTCTGACTTTTTGAAGGAAATGCAGAAAGCTAACTTTACAAACGAAATAGAAAAAGAGGGATAAATATGGCATGGAAGATTAAAAATTTCGAAGAACTTACGCGATCAGAACTCTACAAAATTTTACAAGTCCGCTCTGAAGTTTTTGTTGTTGAACAAGAATGTGCTTATCAAGATGTCGACGGTAAGGATCAAAAGTCATTGCACTTGTGGTTAGAAGATGATGAAGGTGCCATTCAATCCTACTGTCGTATCTTACCGGCGGGGCTTTCTTATCCTGAGGCCTCTATTGGCCGTGTACTGGTGAAGGAAAGCCAACGTGGCAAAGGAACGGCGCGTAAAATGATGCAACAGGCTCTTGAGTTTCTGGCTCAATCATGGCGAGAACCTGTAGTGCGTATTGAAGCGCAGTACTATCTCCGGGCATTCTATGCTTCTTTTGGATTCAAGGAAGATTCAGAACCCTTTTTGGAAGATGGCATAAAACATGTTGAAATGATTTTGGACTTAAAGGATTTTGCCTCTTAAAAAACATTTTGTAAACTTAAAAATGAAATAACTGTTGGAGGACTAATGTCTAATATACAAACTCTACCTTTAGAGGATATTATGGGCGAGCGTTTTGGACGCTATTCAAAATACATTATTCAGGAACGTGCCCTACCTGATATTCGAGACGGCTTAAAACCCGTTCAACGACGCATCCTGTATTCAATGAATAAGGATGGCAATACTTTTGATAAAGCTTATCGTAAGTCTGCCAAGTCTGTCGGAAATGTTATGGGTAATTTTCACCCTCATGGAGACATCTCGATTTATGATGCGATGATTCGCTTGTCGCAAGATTGGAAAATGCTTGAGCCCTTGATTGAGATGCACGGGAATAACGGATCAATGGACGGTGATCCACCGGCTGCTATGCGTTATACTGAAGCACGTTTGGCAGAAATTTCTTCGTATTTATTAAAAGATATTGAGAAAGATACAGTTGCTCATGCTTGGAATTTTGATGATACGGAAAAAGAACCAACGGTACTTCCCGCAAGCTTTCCTAACTTGTTGGTGAACGGTTCAACGGGGATTTCGGCAGGTTATGCAACAGATATCCCGCCGCACAATCTTGGAGAAGTTATTGATGCGACAATCTATATGATTGATCATCCTAAAGCTAATGTTGAAAAAATCATGACTTTCATGCCCGGCCCCGATTTTCCGACAGGTGCCATTATTCAAGGGCGTAGTGAGATCAAAAAGGCATACGAAACAGGCAAAGGGCGCATTGCTGTCCGTTCAAAAGTAGAAGTTGAAAAACTTAAAGGCGGTCGTGAACAACTCGTCGTTACAGAGATTCCTTATGAAATCAACAAAGCAACTTTGGTTAAACGGATTGATGATGTGCGAGTAAATGCCAAAGTGCCTGGGATTTCTGAAGTGCGTGATGAATCCGATCGTGAAGGGTTACGCATTGCTATTGAGCTGAAAAAAGAAGCCAATAGTCAGCTGGTGCTTAACTACCTCTATAAAAACACAGATTTGCAAATTAATTATAATTTCAATATGGTGGCAATTGACAATATGACGCCACGTCAAGTCGGTGTTCTTCCTGTTCTGCGCTCTTACATTGCCCATCGTCAGGACGTTATTGTTAAGCGTTCAAAATTTGACTTGAGTAAAGCAGAGAAAAGATTACATCTGGTTGAAGGTTTGATCCGGATGGTCTCTATCTTGGATGAAGTCGTTGCTTTGATCCGTGCATCTGAAAACAAATCAGATGCTAAGGAAAACTTGAAAGTGAGCTATGCTTTCAGTGAGGAACAGGCAGAAGCTATAGTTACACTGCAGCTTTACCGTTTAACTAATACCGACATCGTAACTCTAGAGAATGAACAAGCCGAACTTGAAGCTAAGATTTTAGAACTCCGTGCGATTATCAATGATGAACGTACACTTTATAACTTGATGAAACGTGAGTTACGTGAAGTCAAGAAAAAATTTGGCAAGGAACGACGTTCAGAACTACAAGATAATGTTGAAACGATAGAGATCGAGGCGCAACAACTGATTGCGGAAGAGGAAACGGTTGTTTCAGTTACGCGTGGTGGTTATATTAAACGCACATCACCACGTAGCTTTGCCTCTTCCAATGTTGAAGAAGTTGGTAAACGTGAGGATGATGAATTAATCTTTGTTAAAGCGGGAGCACGGACCACGCAGCACCTGCTGATGTTTACCAGTCTTGGAAATGTTATTTATCGTCCAGTCCATGAATTGTCTGATGTCCGCTGGAAGGATATTGGCGAGCATATCTCCCAAACTTTGAACAATTTTGCCAGCGATGAAGAAATTATCTTTGCACAAGTACTTGATAATTTTGAGACTGGCGAAAATTACATGGTAGTTACAGCAGCTGGTCAAATCAAGCAAGTTGAACTTGATTCCTTTAAACCTTGGCGGACATACCGCTCTAAGTCAATGGTTTACGGGAAACTCAAAGGGGACAAAGACAGTATTGTAACCATCGCACCGATTGTTAAAGGTGATGAAGATGTGATGTTGATTTCTGGAAATGGCTACGCCCTTCGCTTTAACATCTCAGAAATTCCAGTTGTGGGGGCTAAAGCAGCTGGTGTTAAGGCAATGAATCTTAAAGCAGGAGATTTGGTCAAGGCTGCCTTCTTTGTGCAAACAGACAGTTGGTATCTACTCACACAACGTGGCTTTATCAAGCGGGTAAAATCTGAGGATATTCCGGAAACAAGTCGAGCAAATCGTGGCCTACAGGTTTTACGTCCTTTGAAGACCAATCCGCATACCGTATTCTCAGCAGGTAGTGTGATCAATACTGATAAGACACCACTTTCAGAGACAGTTGATCTTTTCAGTCCTGCAGAAGCAGAAGATACGCCAACTGATAAGAGCCAGATTTTGGAGGTAACTTCAGCAGTGGGTAAAGTCTATCAAACAGAACTGACAGACTTGAATTTATCCGATCGTGCAAGCAATGGCCATCCCTTAGCCGAAGATATTGATCGTGTGATTGAAGCAAAAATAAAATAAAAATGATCCTCAATGAGGATTATTTTTTTATTTAGAAATACTGTCAAAATAAGCCTGATTTACAAGGAAAAAGTATATTCAAAAGATTTAAAAACACCTGTAAACAATAAGAAATTATGGTATAATAGAGACAGTGTTTATACATTGAAAGAGGAGAACATGGAAGATAAAAATATCATAAATGTCAATCTTGCTGAGGAGATGAAAACCAGCTTTCGTGACTATGCAATGTCAGTTATTGTGGCACGTGCCCTACCTGATGTACGCGATGGTTTGAAGCCGGTTCATCGCCGCATTCTTTACGGAATGAACGAGCTTGGTACAACGCCTGATAAGCCACATAAAAAATCTGCCCGTATTACCGGGGATGTCATGGGTAAATATCACCCACATGGAGACAGGTCGATTTATGAGGCCATGGTACGTATGGCTCAGTGGTGGAGCTATCGCCACATGCTGGTTGACGGGCATGGGAACTTTGGTTCCATGGATGGAGATGGCGCTGCCGCTCAACGTTATACCGAAGCACGCATGTCAAAAATTGCCTTGGAAATGCTTCGTGACATCAACAAAAACACTGTTGACTTCGTTGATAACTATGACGGAACGGAACGAGAACCAGAAGTACTTCCGGCACGTTTTCCGAACCTTTTGGTTAACGGAACAACGGGGATTGCCGTTGGGATGGCGACAAATATTCCACCTCATAACTTAGGAGAAACAATTGATGCGGTTGACTTGCTGATGGAAAATCCAGAGGCGACAACACGTGATTTGATGGAAGTATTACCTGGGCCAGACTTTCCTACTGGTGCTCTAGTCATGGGTAAATCTGGTATTCGCCGTGCTTATGAAACAGGTAAAGGCTCAATTACGCTTCGTGCGAAGACAGAAATTGAGGAATTACCTGGAGGTAAGGAACGCATTGTAGTTACTGAGTTCCCTTATATGGTCAATAAGTCAAAAGTTCATGAGCATATTGTTCGTTTGGCACAAGAAAAGCGTATTGAAGGTATTACAGCCTGTCGTGATGAGTCAAGCCGTGAAGGTGTACGTTTAGTGGTTGAAGTCCGTCGCGATGCATCGGCACACGTGATTTTGAACAACTTGTTCAAACTTACACAGCTTCAAACATCCTTTGGTTTTAATATGTTGGCCATTGAAAAGGGTACGCCAAAGATTCTGTCATTGAAACAAATCTTGACTGACTACATTGAGCATCAAATCGAAGTTGTAGAACGTCGTACACGCTTTGATAAAGCTCGTGCAGAAGCTCGTGCTCACATCTTAGAAGGTTTGCGTATAGCCTTGGATAACATTGATCGTATGATTACTATTATCCGTGAATCTGCAACAGATGCAATTGCTCAAAAAGCGATGATGGACGAATTCCAACTGTCAGACAAGCAATCGCAAGCTATCTTGGATATGCGTTTGCGCCGTTTGACAGGTTTGGAACGTGACAAGATTGAAAATGAGTATCAAGAGCTTATTGCCTTGATTGCTGATTTGGCAGATATCTTGGCTAAACCAGAACGTGTTAAAGCTATTATTCGAGAAGAATTAGGTGAAATTAGACGTAAATTTGCAGACAAACGTCGCACAGAGCTTTTGGTTGGGGAAGTCTTGAATCTGGAAGACGAAGATTTGATTGAGGAAGAAGATGTTCTTATCACTCTCTCAAATAAGGGATATATCAAACGTCTTAGCAATGACGAATTCCGTGCACAAAAACGTGGTGGACGTGGTGTTCAGGGCATGAACATGTCCGACGATGATTTTGTACAACATCTGGTATCAACAAGTACACACGATCATTTGCTCTTCTTTACTAATCTTGGACGTGTCTATCGAATGAAGGGCTATGAAATCCCAGAATACGGTCGTGCTGCTAAAGGCTTGCCTATCGTCAATCTTTTAAAACTTGATGAAGGTGAAAAGATTCAAACAATTATTAATGTTGTGAAGTCAGACGAAGAAAGATATCTGTTCTTTACAACACGTAAAGGCTTAGTCAAACGTACCAATACCCAACAATTTGCTAATATCCGAACTAACGGTCTCAAAGCTCTAAATCTTCGTGAAGGTGACGAGCTTATCAATGTTCTACTCACATCAGGTAAAGAAAACATCATTATCGGAACGCATAATGGCTTCTCCGTACGCTTTGAGGAAGCTGTAGTACGCGATATGGGCCGTTCTGCTACGGGTGTTAAAGGTGTCAGCCTGCGTGAAGGCGACTTTGTTGTTGGTACAGCGATTGTTCATGATGAACAGGAAGTCTTAGTGATTTCTGAAAAAGGTTTAGGTAAGAGAACGATTGCGAGTGAATATCCTGTTAAAGGTCGTGGTGGTAAAGGGATTAAAGTCATGAACATCACTGACCGCACAGGTAAACTTGCCGGTTTGACTGCTATCAATGGTGATGAAGATATTATGGTCATTACTGATACAGGTGTTGTGATTCGTACAAGTGTTGATAATATCTCACAAACGGGTCGTGCAGCGCAAGGAGTGAAAATCATGCGTTTGGATGATGATGCACAAATTGTGACATTTGCTCTGGTTGAACCTGAACAGGAAGAGGAAGAAATAAACGAGGCAGAGAGAGCTTCAAATACGGAAGAATAAAATGAAAAAATTATTTATATTCTTAACTGCAGCTGTCAGTATCTTTTTACTGGCAGCTTGTAGTTCAAATAAGGAGACCCGTGATCTTTTAGAGCAGCCAATCAAAAAAGATGCCACAACAATGGGAACCTACATCCAAGTCACTGTCTACGATAAAGGTAAGGAAAAAGCGGTTGAAGAAGCTTTAAATATCGCTGAGAAATATAACGATTGGGTATCTGTAGATCAAGCAAAGTCAGTTGTCGATAAAATCAATGACAATGCTGGTATTAAACCTGTCAAAGTAAATTCTGAAATTTATCAATTAATCAAGCTAGGCTATAACTATTCTGCTAAGGATATGGGCTATGATATTACCATAGGTCCTTTGAGCAAGCTCTGGAATATAGGCTTTCCTGATGCACGAAAACCTTCACAAGATGAGATAGACAAGGTCCTACCTCTGATTAATTATCAATTTATCCAGTTTAATGAAAAAGACAGTACCGTCTATTTAAGTCAAAAAGGTGCCCGCTTAGATTTAGGTTCAATAGCTAAAGGCTATACAGCCATGAAGATGGTTGAAAGTCTTAAAAATAATGGCGTAACCACTGGTATTGTCGATTTGGGATCAAGTTCTATCTACGTGATTGGACATTCTCCACGTCAAACAAATGATGCGTGGACTATTGCTATAAAAGACCCCAATGATCCAGAAAAATCGCAGTTGGGAATTTTAAAAGCAAGTGATCAACATGTAAATACTTCAGGTATCTATGAACGTTATTTAGAAGTGGATGAGCATCGCTACTCTCATATCCTTAACCCTAAAACGGGCTTCCCATTTGACAATGATATTGCTAGTATCACTCTTTTAATTTCTGGTGATGATGCTACAAATGGTGATGGTTTATCTACTATGATTTACGCTATGGGAACCAAAAAAGGTTATGAATATGTCGAAAGCCTGAAAAATGTTCAAGCTGTATTTGTGGATAAAGATAACAAGCTCTATATTACGGATGGCTTAAAAGATAAATTTGACTTAACCAGTGAAAACTATAAGATAGGTCAAATTAAAGACTTAAAATAGAAAGAGGCAACATGGCGAAAAAAAGTAAGAGTTGGAAACGCGTGCTAGTTAATTTGCTTATTTTGGTTCTCTTTCTTGTGGGTTTAATCCTTGTTTTTAACAAACCTATCCGAAACTGGTTAATCGGCAGAAATACGGCGCATTATCAGATAAATAATGTGACGCGGGAAACGATTAAAGAAAACAAAGAAGTAAAGGGCAACTTTGACTTTGACAGTGTAGAGTCGATTAGTTTTGAACAAGTGGTACGTAACCAGTTAAACCGTCAACCCATGCCAGTCATTGGAGGTATTGCAATTCCAGATGTTGGCATTAATCTGCCAATTTTCAAAGGCTTAGCAAATGAGAACCTTGCTTTTGGAGCGGGTACGATGAAGGAAGACCAAGTGATGGGGCAAGGAAATTATGCTTTAGCCAGCCATAACGTCACTGGTTTTAGCAGCGATGTTAGCCTACTCTTTACCCCGCTTGAACGTGCGAAAGAGGGGATGATTATTTACGTCACGGACAAAAATAATATCTATCAATATCGTATCAACAAAATATCTGTCGTTTCTCCAGAACATTCAGAGGTAATCGATGATACACCAGGAAAAACGGAGATTACCTTGGTAACCTGTGCTGATCCAGAAGCTGTAAATCGAATTATTGTACATGGTACATTTGAGAAAAAAGTTGCTTACGATGCTGCGACACAAGAGATGAAATCTGCTTTTGACCGCAGTTATAATCAAGTACTTTAATAAAAAAACTTCCAGAAATGCTCTGGGAGTTTTTTCGATATTTTTATAAATCCTGTTTGCGAAGATAGAAAATACCAATGAGGCCGAAAACTAAGATTTCTATAATATGATAACCAATACTGAAGAGACTGTTATTACTTACAAAGGTAGAACTAAAGTCTGAAGTTCCTACTTGTGCAAGGAAGAGGAAAAATAGACTCATTAAGACTGTTTGAAGAATACGAGAGGTGAAATTAAAAGCAATGTATACAAATAAACCTGATGTTCTTCCGCGCGTGATAATAACGGCTAAAGCCATTGTTACCATCATAGCTACGAGTCCTAAAATATAAGAAAGAAGTCCCATAAAAATATCGGCAGAATGAACGAGTAAGTCAAGCGATCGAAAGAGAGAAAAGACCGTTTCTTGGTTGAAGATAAAGAAGGTGACAAAGGGGACAACTAAGACAAGAAAAAGAGCAATTAATTGAGTCAAAATTGTTGTGCCAATCTTGACAAAGTAATATTTGACCCGAGAGACTCCACTTGCAATCATCAAACTCATGACCTTGTTTTTATAATCAATATTGAGCAGATGAAAAGGATATAAGAGGGAAAAGATAGCTAACCCAATGACGGCAAAGACAGTCGTAATCGAAAGAAAGGTGAGGAGGATGGGAAAGTTTTGAAAATCAATGTTTGTCAAACTGACAGCTAACCATGAAAAGTTAAGCAGTAAACTTAAAGAAATGAATACGGCAAGGACTATCATGTAAGTTTTATCCTTTATGTTTTTATACATTTCCATTTTAAAAATATTTTTGGCATTCATACTGAGTTCCTCCTATTTCACAAGTTCAATGAACTTGCTTTCTTTTTTAATCTGATAAAACTCAATATCTTGAGCTACAGCTTCCTTGAAGAATTCACGATACTTGTCTTCATTCATTTCAAAAATAGTCCAGTTTTCGGATTGTTGTGAAAACTTAACTTGTAACTCCGTTAGGAAGGTGTGAAGCGCTTGAGGCTGATTTGTTTGTACACGGTAAATATAGGTCTGATTCTTCTTATGAAGATCGAATTTTTCAACAAAATTACCATTTTCTAGGACTAAAACTTCATCGGCTAGAGTTTCAATGTCTTCTTGAACATGACTTGAAATAAGAATCATTCGTCCCTCTGTTTTTAAATGAAGCAAGTAATGTTTAAACCATTCGACTGTTTTTTTATCTAAGCCACGGAAAGGCTCGTCAAAAATGAGAATATTCGCATCGCTCATCAGGGAAATCAGAAGAATCAACTTTTTATTCATTCCTAAAGAATAACGGCTTACTTTTTCGTTCAGGTTATCGTAAATATTTAATTCTTTAGCTAAGATGCGGGTTCTCTCTTCATCAAAATTTCCACGTAGCCCACCAAAGTAGCGAAGATTAAACCAACCTGAGTAGTTTTTATAAAGTTCCATATCATCAAGAACAATACCGACAGAAGTAAGTACTTTAGGATTTTCTTTAATATTCTTCCCATCAATTTCGATGCTACCGGAATAGTTGGTAATAATATTAGTCAGCGTTTTAAAAAATGTCGTTTTTCCGACACCATTTCTTCCCACAATCCCATAAATTTTTCCTTGGTCAAAAGACACAGAGGATAAATTCAGGACATTGTGCGCTTGGTAAGAGAAGCGGAGGTTTTGGATGTTCAGCGTCATGTTTTTCCTTCTTTCATTTTATGAATAATTCTATCATGTGTGCGTTGCTTTTACAAGCCAATCCATAGAGTGTAATACCATATTTACAGCTTTGATTATTGCGAGAGTCATTACATTTAATGAAAAAGAATTTAGGGAAAACAGATGTGCAGGATAGGTCCTCTTTTGTTATAATAGGAGAGCAAGACTAGACTGGAATTGAGAGAATAAATGAATCCTTTATTAAATGGAATGAATGAAAAACAAGCAGAAGCAGTACAAACTACAGAAGGACCACTTTTAATCATGGCAGGCGCGGGCTCAGGAAAAACCCGTGTTTTGACACACCGCATTGCTTATCTTATCGATGAAAAAATGGTGAATCCTTGGAATATTTTGGCGATTACCTTTACCAACAAAGCTGCGCGTGAGATGAGAGAACGTGCGCTTAATTTAACCCCGGCAGCTCAAGATACATTAATTGCAACATTTCACTCTATGTGTGTCCGAATCCTCCGACGTGATGCTGACCATATTGGTTATAACCGAAACTTTACGATTATTGATCCAGGGGAACAAAAAACCTTGATGAAGCGTATTTTAAAAGAAGCAAACTTGGATCCTAAAAAATGGGAACCTAAAACGCTCCTTAATACAATTTCAAACGCTAAAAATGACCTTCTAGATCCAGAAGCTTACGAAGGACAAATCAATGCGCGTAATCCTTATGAGTTACTGACAGCCCGTGTTTATAAAACCTATCAGGCAGAACTGCGTAAAGCGGAGTCGATGGATTTCGATGATTTAATCATGCAAACCTTACGTCTTTTTGATAAAAACCCAGATGTTTTAGCCTATTATCAAGGTAAATTTCAATATATCCATGTGGATGAATATCAAGATACTAACCATGCGCAATATCAGCTCGTCAAGTTAATGGCTCAACGTTTTAAAAATATTTGTGTCGTTGGTGATGCTGACCAATCAATCTATGGCTGGCGTGGTGCAGATATGCAGAATATTCTTGACTTTGAAAAAGATTATCCCGATGCGAAAGTTGTTTTACTTGAAGAAAATTATCGTTCTACAAAAACAATCTTACAGGCTGCCAATAATGTGATAAATAACAATGTGAATCGTCGCCCTAAAAAATTATGGACCCAAAATAATGATGGGGAGAATATCCTTTATTACCGCGCCAATGATGAGCGGGATGAAGCAATCTTTGCAGCTTCGACGATAAATGAGCAAGTGCAAGCTGGTCGGAAATATTCTGATTTTGCTGTCCTTTATCGGACAAATGCACAATCACGTACAATAGAAGAAGCGTTTTTGAAGTCAAATATTCCCTATAGTATGGTTGCAGGAACAAAGTTCTACTCACGTAAAGAAATTCGTGATGTGATCTCTTACCTTAACGTGATTGCCAATCCTCGAGATAATATGAGTTTTGAGCGGATCGTTAATGAGCCTAAACGTGGTGTTGGTCCAAGTGCTCTGGAAAAATTGAGAAACTTTGCGGATATGCAAGGTAAATCTTTAGCAGAATCAACGTTGGATATTACTTTATCGGATATTCGAGGCAAAGCAGCTGGCGAAATCTACAATCTTGGGCTAATTTTTGATTTCTTGCGTAGCTTCATTGAAACATCTAGTATCACGGAACTTGTTGAAGAAATGCTTGACCGCACGGGCTATATGAAGTTCCTACGAATGCAAGCAAATCTTGAAGCTCAGACACGGATTGAGAATATCGAAGAATTTCTCTCCGTGACAAAGAATTTTGATGAAAAATCAGAAGTACCACTAGATGAAATGACTGGAGAACCAATCAAGGAAACCGGTTTGGACCGCTTGAGTCGTTTCCTTAATGAAGTGAGTCTTCTTTCTGAGGTGGATGAATACGAAGAAGCGAGTGACGCGGTTACTATGATGACCTTACATGCTGCAAAGGGTCTAGAATTTCCTGTTGTATTTCTTATTGGGATGGAAGAAAATATCTTTCCACTTTCACGTGTTAATGATGATCCTGATGAATTGGAAGAGGAACGTCGTCTTGCCTATGTGGGAATCACGCGCGCCGAAGAATTTCTTTATATGACCAATGCAAATCAACGTGTGCTCTACGGTAAAACCAGCTATAATCGTCCGAGCCGTTTCATCTCTGAGATTGATGATGAGTTATTGGACTATGGAGGGATTGCACGTAAGGCCAATTCAAGCTTCAATGCTAGTTATAAAATGGCTGGAGGTGCGACACGATTTGGTACTGGCATGTCCATGACAGATGCTCTTCATCAACGTAAAGCTGCAGTCAATTCTGGAGCATCACATGTGATTGAAAAAGCAGATGTAGCTACAGAAGATTGGACGATTGGAGATACTGCCGTCCATCGCAAATGGGGCGAAGGCATTGTGTTAGCTGTTACTGGAACCGGTAAGAATATGGAGCTGAAAATTAAGTTTCCTGAAGTGGGTATGAAACGTCTTTTGGCTGCAATGGCACCAATTGAGAAAAAGGAGTAGTAAATGGATAAGAAGCGATGCAAGTGGTGTCTTTCTTCGGAGAAGATGATTCATTATCATGATACATATTGGGGTACTCCGGTCCATGACGATCAAGAGCTTTTTGCAAAACTCGTTTTAGATATGAATCAAGCAGGCCTCTCTTGGTCAACCATTTTAAACAAACAAGAAAGCTTCTATAAAGCTTATGATCAGTTTGAGATTGAAAAAGTAGCCAGCTATAGTAAGGAAAAGGAAGAAGAACTCCGCCAAAATGCGGGAATTATCCGCAACAAGCTAAAGATAGCAGCTGCAGTAAATAACGCTCAAAAAGTTTTAGAACTTCAGAAAGAATTCGGTTCTTTGGATAAATATATTTGGTCTTTCTCAGAAGGTCAAGTGTTGCAACATCAAATTACTGATGAGAGCCAAGTACCTGTTACCAATGCTTTAGCTGAAGCTATGTCTAAAGACATGAAGAAAAGAGGAATGAAATTTGTTGGTCCAAGAATAATCTATGCTTATCTTCAAGCTGTAGGCGTGATTAATGACCATGCGGATTATTGTTTCCGTAATAAAGAGCTGTTGTAGAAAGAGGAGCGTCTGACATTTATCAGGCGCTTTTTGATGCTTCTTAATAATCAGCAAAATACTAAAGGTTAAGGTTTGAATTGCTTTGAGAACTCTTCCTTTTTTGATATGCTAATATTTAAAAAGGAGAAGAATATCTGTTTGGATTACGGATAAAATTTTAGGCTCCTTAAAGAAAATATAGAAAAAGGAACTCTATGAACACATCAGTCCCGCCAAATTGGCGGAAAAATTTTTATTTGTTTTTGATAGGTCAGCTCCTAACGGGCGTGACTTCAATGATTGTCCAGTATGCGATTATTTGGTATTTGACCCTTGAAACAGGTGAAGAATCTGTCCTTGCAATTGCTACACTTGTAGGTATGTTACCAATGGCGCTTCTAAGCCCGTTTGTTGGGCCATTCATTGACCGTATCAACAAGAAGTTCTTACTTATTTCATATGATGCTGTGGTGGCAGTAATAGCCTTGGGTCTTTTTATTTACGGGATTAATAATGATGTTTATCCACTTTGGATGGTCTTTGTGACTATTGGTATTCGTGCGGTTGCACAGACCGCTCAGATGCCAACAGTCCAATCTATTATGCCCACAATGGTACCAGAAGACGAAATTACTCGAGTCAACGGACAGTTCGGTATTATTCAATCTTTGATATTTATTGTTTCACCTGGGATTGGAGCTTTCATGGTAGCAACTATGCCGATTCATTGGGTTATTTTACTTGATGTGATTGGCTTCATTCTTGGTGCTGGAATGTTGCTTTTAGTCAGGATACCAGAAGTCGCTTCACAGGGCGAAAAGATCTCTGTGATTAGGGATACGCTTGAAGGGTTTAAAATTCTCCGTGAGAATAAACCGATGTGGAAAATGACACTCATCGGTGCCCTATTTATGTTACTTTTTATGCCTGCAATGAGTCTTTATCCTCTAGTGACCACAAAATATTTTGGCGGCACGATTGTCCACGCGGGTTGGGTTGAAGTTCTATTTGCTGCTGCGATGCTGATTGGCTCTTTTGCTGTTGGTATTTTTGGAAAAACTAAGGACCGTATGCCCTGGATTATTGCGGCTTATCTTATCGTTGGCTTGAGCATCGGTGGTTCAGGCTTTCTTCCTGGCAATATGAACGGGTTTTGGGTTTTCCTTGTTTTGAATGTTTTTGCTGGAATTGTGGGACAGATTTATACCACAATGAATATGGCAATCACGCAGCAATCATTTGAAGCCCAATACTTAGGACGGGTTATGGGAATAGTCTCTGCATTGATGAGTATTGCCGGACCAGTTGGGCTAATCTTCGCAGCTCCAGTAGCGGAATCCATAGGTGTTCAAAACATGCTTGTGATTGCAGGCTTTGGAGGCATATTAGCTGCAGCTCTATTATATTGTACGCCCTCAGTTCGGAACTATGATAAACATTTGCAAAGAAAGTTAGAAAATGAAGGACAATGAAATAAATGTCAAATCAATAGTTGAAAGAGCTTCCTTATGATAAAATGAAGGTATCACAATAGCAAGTATAAAAAAGAAAGAGGCGCTTATGGCTAACATACATCCTTATATTGCTCTTAATAATACCAAAGAAGCACTTGCTTACTATGAAGAAGTTCTTGGTGCAAAAAATATCCGCCGTGTTCCTGTTGCTGCTGAACAGGCAAAAGAATTTGGTTTATCTGAAGAACAAGCAGCAGAAATGACAATGCACAGTCAGTTTGATATCTTAGGAACGACTATTATGGCAGCAGATAATTTTCAACATGAAGCTTTAAGTTATACAGGAATATCGATCTTATTAGATCTTAATTCAGAAGATAAAGAGGCGATGGCAGAAGCGCAGGAATTTTGGAAACACTTATCTGATTCAGGAAAAGTGACAATAAATATGCCTTTTGAAGAACAATTCTGGGGCGGCGCTATGGGCGATTTTACTGATAAATATGGCGTACGATGGATGTTGCATGCGCAACCTTACTCTAAACTTGGAGAAATGTAAAAACGGGCAAAGTTCACTTGTATTTTAACGTAGCAGAAAATGCTACGTTATTTTTATGTAAATATTTTAAATTGAAGCGCTCCTTTATCTGAAATAAGTCTGAAAAAGTGCTATAATTATGTATCTATGAATGGAATTTTAAATGTATATAAAGAAGCGGGCTGGACATCTTTTGATGTTGTTGCTAAACTTCGAGGAATTTTAAAAACAAAAAAAATCGGCCACGGAGGAACGCTTGATCCACAAGTGACAGGAGTTCTCCCTGTAGCTGTTGGTAAAGCCACTCGCCTTCTGGAATACATGGAAGAGGCGGGGAAAGTATACGAAGGCGAAGTGACAATCGGTTTCTCTACAGAAACAGAGGATGCTGAAGGTGAAGTCATTGAAACTACACCTGTGCCATCAACCCTCTCAGACGAAGAAATTGATGAGGTAATGACACGTTTTGTCGGGGAGATTCAACAGGTCCCACCTATGTATTCAGCAGTTAAAGTGAAAGGCAAGCGCCTTTACGAATATGCACGGGCTGGGCAAATGGTTGAGCGTCCCATACGAAAGGTTACCATCAAATCATTTACGCGGACAAGTCCAGTGACTTTTGAAAAGGGCTGCGCACGATTTACGTTTCGTGTAGCTTGTAGCAAAGGTACTTATATTCGTACTTTGGCAGTTGATCTCTCTGATGCTTTGGGCTATGCGGGGCATATGTCTAAATTACAGCGGACTGCAGCTAACGGTTTGCATATTGCTGATGCACTGACTTTGGAGCAGATTGAGACTTTAGTTAAGGCTGAAAAACTTGATGAAATATTACAGCCAAACGAAGTCGCAGTCTCTGACTTGCCACGCCTTGATGTGACAGACGAACAAGCAGCAGCAGTACGCGTGGGTAAAAAGTTTGAAGAAGCTGAGTTTGCTAAGCTTGGCGAAGCCACACGTTTTTCTTTCTTTTATCAAGATCAATTGATTGCTGTCTATATGAGACATCCCGAAAAACCAGGAATATTAAAACCAAATAAGGTAATAAATTAAAATGAAAACTTTATATTTTGACGAAATTGAAAATTGGACTGACCCGACAGTTCTTGTCTTGGGCTATTTTGATGGTTTACATCGTGGTCACCAAGCTTTGTTTGCTGAGGCAAAAAAACTCGCAGCTGTTCTAAATTTGAAGATTGCCGTCTTAACTTTTCCAGAAAAACCGACACTTACTTTTCAAAAATTTGAACCAGATATGTTGCTTAAGTTAACAAGTGATAAAAAACGAGAAGCACTTTTTGCAGAAAATGGTGTAGACTATCTAATTTTTAAAGATTTTACTTCAAGTTTTGCTAAACAAACAGCAGAAGAATTCTCTAAAAATGTAGTGGAAAAATTCTTACCGAAAATTGTTATTACAGGCTTTGATCATAAAACGGGCTCAGACATGACACAACTCAAAAGCAATGATCAATATAAAGTGGTCGTTATACCAGAAGTTGCAGATGATGAAGGAAAAATTTCCTCTACTCGGATACGTGAACTTGTAAAAACTGGAGATATTGAAGCAGCAAACGAGCTTTTAGGTTATCCTTATGAGACAACTGGAATTGTGGTGCATGGTTTTGCACGTGGCCGAACAATCGGCTATCCAACTGCTAATCTAGCGATTAAAGACTTTATTCATCTCCCATCAACTGGTGTTTATACGGTAGATGTTCTTTGGGAGGGCCAACGTCAACGTGGCTTTGCTTCAATCGGCTATAATGAAACTTTTAATGGCAAAGAAAAAACAGTCGAAATCCATATTTTTGATAAAGATTTGGACTTGTATGGAGAAAATTTAACGGTTCTCTGGCTAGATAAGATTCGAGAAATGATTAAATTTGACAGCATTGAAGCTTTGATTGTTCAGATGAAAGATGACGAAGAAAAAGCACGTCAATATAAAGTAAAAAAAGCCTAATTTTGATTAGGTTTTTCTGTTACCCTTTACTTGGTTCACGAGTTGGCGGGTAAAAGGTTGAAACGTTAATCCAAGCAGAAAGAGCCAGATTGTGATATACTTAATAAGAACAATTTTTAAGGAGAACATTAATAATGTCACGTAAACCTATTATCGCTGGTAACTGGAAATTGAATAAAAACCTCAAAGAGGTTAAAGAATTTATCGCTAACATTGACGGTAAATTGCCATCAGAAGACAAAGTAGAAGTTGCTATTGCAGCTCCTGCACTTTACCTTGTATCAATGGTACAAGAACGTGGAAATAACCCACTTAAAGTTGCAGCAGAAAATGTTTACTTTGAAAATTCAGGTGCCTTCACTGGTGAAATCGCTCCAGCTATGCTTGCAGCAGAAGGAATCGAATACTCAGTAATCGGTCACAGCGAACGTCGTGAGTACTTCCACGAAACAGACGAAGACATCAACAAAAAAGCTAAAGCTCTTATCGCAGCTGGTGTAACACCAATCCTTTGCTGTGGTGAAACACTTGAAACTTTTGAAGCTGGTAAAACAGCTGAATGGGTTTCAGCTCAAATCGAAGCTGGTCTTGCTGGTATCGACGGTAAAGATGTTGCAAACATGGTTATCGCTTACGAACCAATCTGGGCTATTGGTACAGGTAAAACTGCTACTGCTGAAATCGCTGACGAAACTTGTGGTGTTGTTCGTTCAACAGTTGAAAAACTTTACGGAAAAGAAGTTTCAGATGCTGTACGTATCCAATACGGTGGTTCTGTAAAACCTGAAACAGTTGCTGAACTTATGTCTAAAGAAAACATTGACGGCGCTTTGGTTGGTGGAGCTTCACTCGAAGCTGATTCATTCCTTGGCTTGCTTGAAATTTACAAATAAGATTAACATGCATAATAAAAAAAGGGAACCTTTAAGGTTCCTTTTTTTATTTCATATAGTATTATTTACACTCATCTCTTCTTCAAATAATCCGAGTAATATTCCTTAAGGAGATTGATAATCTGCTTCCCAATCAAGTAATAATCCTCTGTAGGTAAGTTGGCTTGAGAGATGCGGAGTGTTCCGCTAGAAGCACCAAAACCTGTCCCGTCCATCAAAACAACGCCATTTTTGTCGGCGAGATTGAGCAAGAACTCTAAGTAATCAAAGTTTTCTTCCAAATAGATACGGAATTTTTTACCAAAACGGATTTCGGCAAGTTGGTAAATATCTACGAGTGTATAATATTTAGCATTCTCTTTCGAGTTGTCTGGCTCTAATTTCATGGCTTTAAGCAAATCTTGATAACGTTCATCAATAAGAGCATCACAAGCCTCAAAGTAAGGATCTGCCTCTTTACGATGAATCAAATGCGTAAAGGCAAAAAGAACTTCCATGATTTGTTGCGGTGTAGAGAGGCCAGCTGTGTGATAGAGACCAACAGAACGTGAATCCGCAACAATACGTTCGATAAATGGCAACTCTTTAGTGTCATGTGTTACAATATCATAGCGCTTGTCGAGTTTCTCAATATCCTCAGGATCAAGCTCAGAGATAAGACGGTCAAAGACATTATCTTCCTGCATGGCAATAAGCCCTAAACGCCAACCTGTTGCACCAAAAAGTTTTGAGAAAGAATAAACGAGAATGGTATTATAGGGAACAACACTATAGACAGATTGGAAATCTTGAACGAAAGTTCCATAGACATCGTCTGTAATAATGATGAGATCCGGATTTTTTTCAACAGCTCGTTTTAAAGCGTCAAGTGTTTCTTGACTGAAAGCTTTAGAACCTGGATTTGATGGATTAACTAAGAAGAATGCCTTGATTTCAGGATCTGATAATTTTTCGATTTCTGTTTCGGGAATGCTCCAATTGTCGCTCTCATCAGAAGTAATTAATGTTTCAACGAGATTGAATTCACTTAAACCAGGAAGTTGCAAGTAAGGTGTAAAGATAGGTGTGTTAATAGCTATTTTATCACCCGGCACAACTAATTTATTGCGCTTGAGTGAGTTGAAGATATAGACAATCGCAGCTGTACCGCCTTCCGTTGGGAAGATTTGTGTCTTATCTTCGAGATGAACGCCATTATACAGAATTTTTTCCATAAAACGATTCAAGACAATTTCGGTATTTCTCAGACAGCGGCTAGGAACAGGATAATTATTTCCGATAGCACCATCGATAAATTCCTTAATCACATCGTCAATATTTAGCTTAAGATCAATTTCGATATAGTCCATGACATCAATCAAGAATTTATCAATCTCATCATCGTCAGGTTCTAAGAAAGCCTCAAAGCGTTGCCCAATACCTTTCAATGTTGTGTATCCAGCCATATCAGCTTTTTCAATCGTACGAAGGGAGTCTTTAATACCAAATTCAATCAAGCGATTAAAGGCTAAACGTGCTTTTGTATTAATCCAGTTTGGATTGCCGCGACCGGCATTCAAAAAGATATTGGCTTTTTTATTTTTTTCTGCCAGTTTAAGCATTTCAAAGCTAACTTCAAAAGCTCCTAAACCGGTATAATCAGTAATGGTAACTTCTTTTTCCATGTGTTCTCCCATTTAAATTTATTGAACTTTTGTTATTAATTATAACACAAAGAAAGCAAAAGTACTTATATGTATCAAACTGGTGCAAACCGTTTCTGTGACTACCTTTGTAAAACTTTTATATAAAACCAGTAATTGATTGATGTTTCGTGATTTTTCAAAAAGTTTCAAAACTTTGCCCCTTTTTTTGCCCCTTTTTATAAAAAAACGAACCTTATTTTAGGTTCACTTTTTCAAGCTTTTCAACTATATTTTTACTCATTTTTTCAGTAACATGTGAATAGATTGCTAAGGTAGTTTGAGGATTACTATGGCCAACTCTTTCCATTATAGCTTTTAATGGAATACCAAGTTCTGTAAGTAATGCGATATGAGAATGCCTAAAAATATGAGTTGTTATCTTTTTATCAGACTTTACTTTTTTTAATCTTTCATTTATAGCACCGACAGATTCAGGCTTACCTTTAGCAGTAATGAAAATAAAATCATCTGGATCACCTTTATAATTTGGAAGTTTCTTCTTGTTGATTTCCATTTTTTCATTAATAATTTCTAGACATCTTTTAGTTAATGAAATTTTTCTATCTGAATAGATATTTTTTGGTGTTGTTTTAGAGCGAGTATAAATATCCCAAGAACCATTTATTTGTAGCGTGTTACCCTGGATGTTTTTTACTTGTATAGCTAAGCATTCTCCGCATCTGATTCCAGTTAGAGCCATAAACTCAATTAATAATGCAGTGGATTTATTGATAATTTGCATTTGATTAATCACATCTTTGAGTTCTTTTTTCTCTAGATATTTATTCTTTTTATTTTCTCTTTGTTCTAGAGTTTCAATTTTGCGTTTTATTTTGACTTTTTGCACTGGATTTGTATCAATGTATTCTTTTGAAATCGCATAATCTAATACCATATTAAATTGAGCTTTTACAATAGAAATATAAATAAAAGAATAATTCTTTTTATAATAAAGATCTTCAAGTATATCTATAATTAGCGTAGAAGTAATATCACTAATGAGAGTATCTTTATTAATATATTCTCGTATCTTAATTTTTGCATTTTCTCGAGAAGCGTTTGATCTAACCTTGATAGTATCTTTCGTAACTTCTAGAAATCTATCTTGTACCTCCCAAAATGTGATAGAAGAAGTATCATTTTCTAGGGCTTGTTTTTCTTTCTTTGCTTCAATCTTATTATAAAGGAGTCTAGCAGCTTCATTTTGCGCCCTAGTACTATTCTTTTCAAGAGTGACGGTAACTTTACGTATTTTTCCTTGGACGTCTTTATACCGCTCACAGTACTTAAATTTACCGTTATCTAATTCTTCTATCCACATTTGAATTTCCCTCACTTTATGTTAAAATAAGGATAGTAAAAATATTTTACTACCCATGAAAAGGTAATCCGTCCTGTGCTCGCCAAAGTTTAGGACGGATTTTTTCATTTAATTAACGAAGCTTGTGTTTTTAACTTTCCAATCTTCCAATTTTATTGATACCCAAAATCCATAGATACCTAATGTGATGATAGTAAGCAACAACCATTTGATCCAGTTACCAAAAAGCCCAGCTGCTGAACCACTAAATCTCATACGGTGACCATCTACAACTGTATGATTTATTTTCCAACCATAAACCATACAAAGAGACCAAGGATAACAAATACCAAAGGTAACAGCAGTGATAATTCCGCCAAGTAGTGTCCATCCAATAAATTGTAAAAGTCCGCCATCAAAGAATGATTGACGTCCCCATTTAGATTCAGGACCATAGTTTGATCCTGAATTAAAGTTGACATTAATGTTTTTTGACATTAAAAACTCCCTACTCTTTTAACGTGACTAGTGCACGAAAAATTCTATCTAAAATTTTCTATAGCTACTTTTATTTTATCTTTATAATTTGCAATGTCTAAAGGGTTATCAATTTCATAAGTTCCTTGATCGCGAATTTCAATTAAATTTTTAGTAGCTTTTTGGTAGAAGCGGAAAATCCATTTTCTACTATTATCATCTATTAAGATACCAAAGTAACTTTTGGTATCTCTATAAAAGAGACGATTTACATCAATTAAATCATTTACAGTAACTTTAAATACTGTAAATGCTTCTAGTTCCTCAGGAGTAGTAATTATTCCATCACCTTGCTCATTTGTAACTTCAATTTCTTCAGGTTGAGAAGTTTTTGGCTCCACATTTGTATTTAAGGCTGCAGATAATTTTTCGTTTACACGTTCAGTTATAAATTGATTAAATCCTTTTTTGATTATAGGTGTAAATTCTTCAATAGTGTTTTTTGTTTTTCGGCCATCATAAATTTGTGATACTAAATAAGTAGTGAAAGATTCGCTCGGCTCCTCAATATTATTAGTAAGAAACTCTTTAAGGTTATTTAAATATTTAAGCTCAGAAGCAGAAGAAGTTATTTTAGAAATATCGAAATTTTCTTTGTGGAATTTTGCTATTTCTAGAAATTGATTATCTTTAAATTTTGTAACATCAATTGTTAAAAATGGCGTCTTATCCATTTTGTTTTTTTCATCAAGGTCTGTATAAAAACGATATTCACGACCATTAGTAAGAATACCAAATTTGGAAGTTGTTGTTCCGAAATATCTGAAGAGCTGAGAATCATGATTTGTAAGCTTTTCGTTTATTGATTTACATTCTATAAGTAATTGCGGTTCACCATCAATAACCATTGCGTAATCAACTTTTTCTCCTTTTTTTATACCAACATCTGCTGTAAATTCTGGAACAAACTCTAGAGGATTGAATACATCATATCCGAGAGTCTGGAAAAATGGCATAATAAAAGCATGGACTAATGTCAAATATTTAGACACAAAATGAGCTATATTTTCTTAAAATAGTTTTCTTCTTTCTGATTTGGAGTTAAACCATTGTTTGCGGAATGAGGATTATAGTTGTTATAAAACTGTTCGATGTATTCAAAGCAAGAGAGTTGAACTTCTTGAATGGAGTGATAAGTTCTTCTGTTTATTTCCCGTTGTTTGAGGTACTTGAAAAAGGCCTCAGTGACAGCATTATCATAAGGATATCCAGGTTTGGAGTAAGAAGCAAGCAATTGATGCTCATCTAATATTTTTCTAAAGGAAGCTGATTTAAATTGGCTACCTTGATCCGAATGAAAAATGATTGGTTCCTTAGGCTTCCTCTTATTTATAGCCATCCCTAATGTGTCACAGGCAAGTTTAGCATCAATCCTGTCACTTACTTTCCAAGCAATACATTTTCTAGAGTAGAGGTCAAGGATGGCGCAGAGATAAACATGCCGTCTATGTCCTATAGAAATATAAGTGAAATCAGTTGTCCATACTTGATTCGGGGACTTAGGATTAAATTCTTGTTTAAGGAGATTATCAGAAGAAAATGCAGGAGAGTGTTTTGATTTAACTCTAGGTTTAATCGTTGACATTTTAGGGAGTGTCATAGACTTGAGAAGTCTTAAGATACGCCCCTCAGAAATATTAACGCCATAATCACGCAGGAGAATAATTTTAAAAGCTCTCGTTCCAATTCTTTTCTTGGCTTTCATATAAATCTCAAGGAGTAATTTTCTCAAGCGTTGATTTTCTATTTCACGTTTTGAGGGCTTCTTGTTTATGAAGTTATAGTAGGTGGAACGATTGACATGTAAAACACGACAGAGCATAACTGTCGTGTGTTCAAATCGGAGTCTATAGACTGCTTTTAATCTCACTTGGAGTTTTGCATGAATATGGCACTTGCTTTTTTTAAGATAAGATTTTCTTCTTCGAGTTGGGCATTCCTTTTTTGTAATTCTTGAATCTGTTTAGCAGTCAAGACCGTATTATCTTCAAGACGAACTTGAGAGTACTGGTTGATCCATTTTGCAAGTGCAGAAGGGGAGACACCATAGTCTTTACAGAGTTCGGATTGAGTTTTACCTGTTTGGTAGAGATTAACGAGAGATTGCTTAAATTCCTCGTCGTAACGTTTAAAACCTGACATAAAAGTCCTTTCATTTTTGTGTCTTAATAGACAGATTATAACACACAATTTTCTGTCCACTTTTATAGTATAGCTCCATGTCTAAATATGATGAATTGTCAAAAGATTATGTGCCGCTAAAAACAGAACCTGAAATAAAACCCTCTGAGCCGAACGATGAAGACTACCTGACAGACTTTGAGGATTTTAATCTTGAAGAACCAGAGTATATCAACAAAGGACCTAAGGATGAGTATATTCTTGAGCTATCCGAAGGAATGTGGACTAAAGCAAGTTCAAAAGCAGTTCGAAAAATAATTTACTTATTTATGCGCTGGTGTGGATATTGGGTCTTAAATTTAAAAAAATGGATAGAACAATATAGAAAACGTCAAGAGGATGTAGAAGAGCGACAAACAAATCTTGAAAATGACTTTAAAAATGTAATTGCTAATGCTACACAGGACAGTGAAGTAATTAATGCCAGAAGTAGTGAATATTTTGGGGACTTCCCGGTACTTGATGATCGTCTTGAAAATATTGAAAAGCTACTTATTGCTTTTGTTCCACAAGGGGTGCAGATTACTATTAGCCGTATAATGAATGCCTTACCTTCAGTATATATTGATACATGGGAATACGGTTTAGGAAATGCCCCATTGGGAGAGGAACCGGATGGAATGTTTGGTGGAACAATACCAAAAATAGTAGAAAATAGAATCGTTTCATGGGCCAACAATGAACTTGTTATTCAAGTTGCTTTAGATTATGAAAATTTTAAATTCAATTATCGTCCGGAAAGTGGAGAATACCTTCTCTTTGATGGTGTAAGAAGTTTAATGGTCCACGTTGATGGGGGCGAACCTATTGGAGAAAACACAGACGAAAGCCAAGTTGTTATTACCAAAAATAAAGCAACACCTACGCAAGATAACTTGTTGCAAAGACTTGTTCAATTAGAAGAAAAAATAGAGGGGAATTAATATGTCAAAGACAGTATATAAAGTAACAGGTAAAAATTTCACAGAATGGCAAGCTCCAGACAATGAAATTATTGCTCGACCTTTTACCGATATTAAGCCACCAGAAGAAGCAGGAAAGCTTATAACAGGTTTTGACTGGGTTGAGAATAAGTGGGAAACGGTAGATATTGTTTCTCCAGAAGAATTTGAACAAGCAAACCTAGCTATTTTTGAGTTGGCAGCAAAAGTAAGTCAATTAGAAAAGGGGAAATAATCATGGTGGGATTGTACGTTATGTATATAAAAAAGGGTGCATACAAACTCGAAGATGTACCTAGTTTGTGGTATGCGGAAGTTGTTGCAGAATTGAAAGAAGAAGGGTGGTTCAACTAATGGAAAAACTAGAAAAAATATATCGAGGAATGGCTAATGGTGCAGAAGCCATCGATTCAAATTTTCAAGAAGTATCTAAAACCCTAGATGGTTTATTAAATGATTCAGGTTGGCAAGATATTGAGACAATGAATGGGTTCAAATCGGGTGGTTTTCCATTACAATATCGTATTTTTCAAGGGGCTATTCATCTTAGAGGACGTATTAATACAGTTACCTCAACAGCTTCAAAAGATGTACAGTTTGGAAAAATACCTATTAAAATTAGTCAGCAACACGAGTGGTACGGTGGAGTAATTGGAACAACAACACAGGTTCGCATGTTTTTATCTACATCTGGAGCACTAACATTGTCCCCTAGTGCTGATATAGGTAACAACTTCCAAATTACAGGATTTGATACAAATTGTCTTATCGATTAGAAAGGAGGAAACACGAGATGTATACAATTTTTGGTCTAACCATTGCAGAAGTAGGAGCAACAGTTACGATCATTGGTGGTTTTGTAACCTTTATTTCATGGATTATGAACCACTTTATTTTTAAGCCGGTCACTCAATCAGTAAATACATTGAGCCAGCGGATTGAAGAAATGAATGGTTCAAGAAAAGAGAACGAGGGAAAGTTGTTTGCGATTGCTGATGACCACACAAAAGAAATTAGTCGACTTGATGGCCGAGTAAATACGATTGAAGTCATATCTCAATCAAATACTTTAAGGCTAAATAATATGGAAAAATAGGAGGAAGCTATGTTTACTAACAAAACATTTTGGAAAGACACATTAGAACGTGCTATCAAAACATTCGCACAGTCATTGGTAGCTGTAGGATTATCCGGGGCTACTGGCGTTCTTGATGTAGATTGGGTAAATGCTTTAAGTGTGGCATTGTTAGCAACACTGGTATCAGTATTCACATCTATTGGAAGTGGTACTGTTGGTGATGATTCGGCAAGTGTGTTGAAATTGCAGGAGAAGGAGTAATTTTATGAATGAGCAACTCAAACAATTTGCAATGGAAGCTGTAAAACAGTCAGAGCAGCTCAATACATCAAATGAAGCAAAGAAGCGTACAGCATTTGCTTATATTAATAAAAAAGTCCTTGAGAATAATCTTGAGGACATTTCTTTTGAAGAAATTGATAATGCTATTGAAGCTGCATGGAAAGGAATGTAAAATGGCAGTTGATAATAAAAAAGTTGTTTCTTGGTTTGACAATCGAAAAGGGAAGCTCACCTATTCTATGTACGGCTCTCGAAATGGAGCAGATGGTACGGCAGACTGTTCTGGATCAATTACACAATCAATCTTTGAAGCAGGCGCGGCAAAGTATGCATATCTGTATTCAACAGTAACCTTGGCTAGTTATTTGCAGGCAAATGGCTATACTTGTATTTCAAAAAACCAAGATTGGGATGCACAGGGTGGAGAAATCGTCTTAATGTCTTGGGGATCAGATATAAGCACCTCAGGGGGAGCAGGCGGTCACGTTGGTGTTATGAAAGATGCCAATACCTTTATCAGTGTTGACTATTGGACTGGTGGACAAGCCGGAACAGCAGTTTCAGAGCATAACTGGAATCAATATTATGCAGCAAATAAACCGTCTTATGTTGAGGTATGGCAAAATATAATGGAGAGTTCTAAGCCGACTCCAGTACCACCAGCTTCTGCTTCAAGTGCTATTGATACTTTCAAAAATAAATACCAAGGTAGATTTACAATTGCAAAAATTAAAGTTGATGTAATCAAAAATGTCAATGGAGGGATGCAATTTGGTAATTATGACTTGGCCAATGGAGGGAAAGGGAAAGATAAATCCTTTAATTGGACTAATAACGGTATTCCTTTTGCTTTGGTAAATCTTCCAGAGAATGCAAACGTAAAAGTGGGTGATGTCTTGACAGTTGATATGAGTGGTACAATTGACAAGTATGATACAGCTTCAAATGGGGTAGGTGTGAACTTTACTCAACCATTCAATGCAGGTATGATTTGGTTCAATGCGGATGCATTGCTTAATCGATTTTAAATAAAAATAAACCGTCCGGTCGATTGACCGGGCTTTTTTTGTTTTTAAATATAGTAAAATTTAGTTCCTACTGGTGTTTTCATTGTTTTTCTAATAAAATAGGAATATATAATTGAGTTGGAAAGTGATGTAATCAAGTGAATTTAAAGCGACTAGAGAAAAAATATGAAAGCAACAAAAATAATTCGAGTATAGTAAAGTATTTTATTATATTTGTATCCTTTTTAACATCGATTACTTTGTTTAGTATTTTACTTATTCAGTTTTTATTCTCGCTTAATTTATTTCCATTAAGTATAGGAAAAGCGCCAGATGTACATACACAAAATCCATTTTTGGTTTTGATAGCTTTCTTAGCTTTTTCTCTATTGCAGTATGTCCTTTTTAGAGTCATTAAAAGTTTGAATATTACTACAAAAACTTTAAAGAAGATTCTTATGATTTATTCAAGTATCTTTGGTATTGTAATATCAGTATTATTTTTTTGTCCACCATTTTCAGATGCTTATTTTGTAGTAAATGGTTTTGTAGTGAGCCCTTCCTCAATCATATCTTATGTCGAATATTATCCTAATAATCTGGGATTAGGACTTATGTATCAAGCGATATTTAAAATATTTGGAAGAGATGCATGGTCTTTAATGTATGTTTTTAACGCATTATCAGTGCTAGGTATTTTTTATTCTCTTTCTAGAATAACTAGGTTATTGCATAATGAGCAGGCTGAAAGGATTTGTATTCAATTTCTATTCTTTGCATTTCCTTACTTTTTTATGATTTCATATTTGTATAATGATTTAATCAGTCTAGCTTTAGTATTGTTTTCTCTTTTACTATTATTCAAAATTGTAAAAACGGATACTAAAAAAATACTAAATGGCATTTTTTCTGGTTTGTTTTTGGGTCTTGCCTGGATACTTCGTACCAATACTACAATATTTATTATTGGAATTTTTCTATATCTCATCCTAAGAATAGTGAGGGATAGAAAATTTAGTTTAAATCATCAACTTTCTATTATTCCTTTACTTGTGGCGTTAACTTTACAGATAGTTTTTCAATTTACGACTCAGAAAATGATTCCCAACTATACTTCGAAGTATGCACAGCCTACAATTTCTTGGGTGGGTATGGCATTAGCGGATGAAGATACATTGACATCGAAAGGGTTACGTTATGAACAACCTGGGATGTATAATGATTTTGAAAACTGGGCACTTGTTAAATATAAGGAGATGCATCCCAAGGCTTCAAAAATAGATTATACTAAGGATGTTACAGGTAGAGATAAAATTTATAAAGAGTTTATCAGTTCTAGGATGACAGATATGGTAAAACATCCTGTAGAAGCTATTAAATTTTTCGGAATGAAAGGAATAGCTTCATGGGGGGATCCGTCTTTATCAGGAAATGTTTATATTTATAGAAGTTATGGTGAGCGTAAACGAATGTTTCAAAAGCTACCTTTAGAAAGTTTGGCATTAACACAAAGTATACAGTCAATATCGCTGCCTCAATTTAAGGACAAAGAAGCACGATTTGAATCCCCAATCTCCAAATTTTTGGTAGAAACAAAGACAATAACTAATTATATTGAAAGACCATTCTTAATCTTAATGCTTCTGGGAAGCCTAATTTTTATCATTCGGAAAAGATTTAAGATAGATCTTGATATATTTTTACTGATTCTTATATTTTTAGGAGGAGCAGTATTCCATCAATTTATATGGGAAACACAACCACGATACTTTTTACCTTATGTTGCATTACTTATCCCAATAAGTGCCGTCAGTTTCTCAGAAATTTTAGAGCGGAAAATGACAAAGTGAATCTTTTATAACTATATATTATTCATAATAAAATCTAGAAAATTTATTGTAGACACTCCTATATCTATTAAATTTTTAATTAAAATCACTCCTACCCATAATGGTTAGGGTTTTTTTGTGTTAATTGATGAAATATAAATATATTCCGAATTGTAATTTATGTAATTTATTTGTAAGGTCATTGTGCAACAAATGATACTTAAAACTTGTTATAATACTTTTAGATAATAAAAACATGAAAAAACTCTGTGTGTTTTCTGTTTGTTGTTATCTCCTTTCAGTGTAAGGGAACACTATAATCCGAAGCAAAAGCTCATTCAGTTGAGCATCGTTGCGAGTACGATAACTCGATACTATTAGGCTGCTTTACGTGGCGAGAGGTGGCGGACACCATAAAAATTCCCTTCAGAAATTATTTTGCACCCCAAATTCGGGGTGCTTGTTTTTTGAGCGTAGGAGACTTATGAAGATCGATCCAAAATTTAAGAAGCCATCTAATAATGAAATATTACTCCTTAATAATATGTTGGATACAATTAAAAAAGTTCTCTTATTCATAGACGAAAATTTACTTAATAAAGATATTATTATCTGTACAAAAGAAAGAGAAGTAGTTCTGAAAATTACTAAGAAGAATGTACCACACATGTTCGGGATATCTTATAATGGTGGCGCAAATGCAATGTGGAGAGATTTCAGAAAGAATAGATTTACTATCCATAATATTATGATAAAAAAAGATGGAACGACTTTTCAAAAATTATCAGCACTTGCATCACTTCCAGATCTCTTCACAAGCCACTGTTTTTTGACAGGAGAAGGAATATACGAAAAGCTGGCTTTTGATTCATCAATTAGAACAGCAAAGCTACTTCTTGCTATTGGTTTAAAATTTGATGATTCAGATAAGATGTACCATCCTAATACAGCTCTTAACTTAAAATCGAAGATTTTACCACCAGGAGATAAGGTGCTTGCAATATATACAGAGGATTGTGAAACAGGTAAAATTCATTATTTACAAAAAAATAAAAATTTTGTTTTGAGATAAAATAAAAAGACTTGCTTTTGGCAAGTCTTTTTATTACCACTCCTCATCATAAGAATCACGATATCTTTCATCTATTGAATCTTTAATAAGTTGTTCTTCAGTATATTTCTTTAGAGCTTCAGTCAGCTCACCAGTAGCAAATGCACTCCACTTCATCATACCTCTATCATGGTAATTACGAATAGATTCGTAGGGGCTATAAGAACGATCAACCATAAATCACTCCTTTACACAAATATTGATATATTCGATATTATATATAAAAATAACATCTAAATCAATGAAAAAAATTGAATTAGTCGATAATTTTTCTTTTTTTATATAAGAATTCAAGAAAATCTCTGTGCCCCTTTTGTGCCCCTTTTTATAAAACAAGCTCAAAGATAGTTGATATATATGAAATAGTTATTAATTATAACACAATAAATAGAAAACAAATTGACTCAAATAGTCTAAAATGATAAAATTTTCGCTCGTTTTTTGTTACAATAGTAAGATATGAGTTTTTACCAGTAAAGGAGAGCGGCAAGATGGCATATTTACTTATTTTGAGTGCTGCTGTTACCTTGTATTTTGCTTTGGGCTACGTTAGAGCCACACTCAAAGGCTGGGTTATTCCCAATAAAGTAACTTGGTTTCTCTGGGCTTTAGCGCCAATGATTGCTTTTTTTGCCACCTTTTCTTCGTCGGGGTTTAGCCTTGGTCAAATTCCTGTTTTTATGGCTGGCTTTACGCCCTTGCTTGTTTTTGGCGCTTCCTTTATAAATAAGCAGTCTTTTTGGAAAATAACCTTTTTTGACTTGTCCTGTGGAATAGTTTCACTGATCACCTTAGTCATCTGGTATTTGACACAGAATTCTAATCTGGCGATTTTATTGGCCATCATGAGTGATGCTTTAGCAGCTTTGCCTACCTTGATTAAAGCTTGGAGATATCCTGAAACTGAAAGCATTAAGCCCTTTGCTGCGGGAATAGTGACCACGGGAATTGCCCTTCCCGCTACAAGTACTTGGGATTTTGCACATCTTGCTTTCCCTGTTTACCTTTTTCTATTAAACATCTTAATGACAGTGATTTTAAAAGTGAAAGATAAGTCGATAAAAACTAGCGTAAAATGAAAAATTTGTAAAAATCATAGAAACAAATAATGAAGAGGAAATAAAGTGAAAAAGAACGAAACAAAAGCAGCTTATGTACATATCCCTTTTTGCTCACATATTTGTTACTATTGTGATTTTGCTAAAGTTTTGATGACGGGACAACCGGTCGAAGCCTATATTGATGAGTTGCTCAAAGAATATGATAGTTATGATATTAGTAGTTTAAAAACGCTTTATATTGGAGGTGGGACACCGAGTGTTTTACCTGCAGATCAGCTTGAAAAATTACTCACGCATCTGACAAAAACGCTTGATTTAGAAGAACTTGAAGAGTTCACAGTGGAAGCAAACCCTTCTGATTTAACAGATGAAGTCCTTGCTGTTTTAGCGAATTCGCCTGTGAACCGCATCTCACTTGGTGTACAATCGTTTGATGATAAACTGTTGAAAAAAATTGGGAGAACACATACTGAAGCACAAGTTTACTCTTCAATCGAAAGACTACGTGCTGCCGGATTTGAAAATATCACAATAGATTTAATTTATGGCTTACCGAACCAAACGATGGAAATGGTTGAGCGGGATGTTCAAAAATTCTTAGAATTGGACCTTCCCCATGTTGCCTTATATAGCCTGATACTAGAAGATCATACAGTATTCATGAATCGTCAACGTCGTGGACGCCTCCGTTTACCATCTGATGATCGCAATGCGGATATGTATGAGTATATTATTGAAATGCTGACTTCTAAAGGTTATTCGCATTATGAAGTTTCAAACTTTGGAAAAATCGGCTATGAAAGTAAGCACAATATGACATATTGGGACAATGCGGAATACTATGGCATTGGAGCTGGAGCTTCAGGTTATCTTGATGGCATTCGTTATAAAAATCATGGACCTGTTCATCATTATTTACGCGAGGAAAATAAACGTGTAAATGAAGAAGTATTGACAAGAAAACAAAGGATTGAGGAGGAAATGTTTCTGGGCTTACGCAAAAAAAATGGCGTATCCATTGAACGTTTCCATAAAAAGTTTGGTCAAACACTTGAAGAAGTTTATGGCACAATCATTGAAGAATTGGCGTTTCAAAAAATGTTGTTTGAAGCTGATGGACGGATTCAGATGACGGAAAAAGGATTTGAATTAGGAAATGAAGTTTTTGAGCGTTTTTTGTTAGATTAAGTATGCATATCTGAAAGATATTGTTCTAATCTATGTTACAATAGTGTGAATGAAGAGTGAAAATAGTAATATGAGAAAAAAGCTTACCCCTCTAGCAACCATGATTGTTGCTGGAATTTTTACTGCTCTGGTCTTTGCTTTTGGTAACCTAAGATACCAGGTTCCCGAAATGGCAGCGACGCATGAAAAAGAAGAAACGGTGGTTGTAAATAAATCATTAAGCAATGATGATGTTGATTTGAACCGTTTTGTAGTAGATATCTCCGCATGGCAACGCCCAGAAGATATTGATTATAATTTAATGAGTCAAGAAGTCATTGGTGCTGTCGTACGTGTACAGACAGGAAAGTCAAGTAAGGAAAATGCAGCAGCTTATAAAAGTGGTGAAGATCGTCAATTTAAAACGCATATGAGCGAATTGCAAAAGCGTGGTGTTCCTGTTGCTGTATATGCCTATGTCAATGGTAAAAATGTTGAAGAGATGAAAGAACAGGCACGTCTTTTTTATGAGCGGGCTCATCCTTTTAAACCAACGTATTATTGGCTGGATATTGAAGAAGTCAGCATGGATAACATGAGCGAAGGTGTGGATGCTTTCCGTGAGGAGCTTAAGAGCCTAGGTGCCAAGAATATAGGTATCTACGCGCAAGATTGGTTCTTGACTGACCATAAGATTGACTCTAGCCATTTTAGTTCAATTTGGATGGCTGATTATGGTCGAAATACCGGGATGTGGGATACATCTCCTAAAACAGATTTGAACTATGACATGCACCAGTTCACGGACCGCGGACAATTGTCGAGCTATGGTGGACATTTAGATTTAAATATGATTCGTACGCAAGAACAGTACGATAAACTTTTTAGAAATCCCTAATCTAATAAAGGGAAGTAGCAGTAGACGAAAGTCTATTTTCTTTATGTTGTTTTTGAGACAAGAAGAAACAAACATTGAACAGTAATAAGATAAAATCAGGAGCGAAGATGGCAAAGAAAAAACAAACAGGTTTGAAAGCAGGGGCAGGGATTCTAGGAACAGTTGTCGTTCTTGGTTTAGGATTTCTAAAGTCGAATCCCGAAATATTGTTGACAGTCACAGGAACACCATCACTGAATCAGCCAGCGCAAAGCCAGCAACTTAAGAATTTTAGCAAGGTAGATTATGGCAGTGTCAAAGACAAAGTGCCGACACAATCTTTAGCACAATCAGTTTTGACACCTTCAATTAAAAAGAACCTCAAAGATTCAGTCACTTATAATGGAACTGGTGCCTTTATTGTCAATGACAATAAAACAGACTTGGATGCTAAAGTTAACAGTGCACCTTATGTTCAACTGGCAAAACAAGATGCTTTAGGTCGTCCCAAACTTGCCAATGCACTCCTCAACAAGACAAGCCGCCAGTACAAAAACCGTTCAGAAACAACGGGAGCAGATGGAAAGTCCAACAGTGCGAAAATAAATCCTGTAGGCTGGAAACAACTCATGATTCCTTCTGGTTCATACAGCACACTCTATAACCGAGGACATTCAATTGGCTACGCGCTAGCTGGAAATATTAAAGGCTTTGATGCTTCTGAAGCAAATCCACAAAATATCAGTACACAAACCGCTTGGGCCAATCAGGCAAGTAATGGCAACGAGGAAAATACAGGGCAAAACTATTATGAAGGTTTAGTGCGTAAAGCGCTCGATAAGAATAAAACAGTCCGTTATCGTGTAGAACCTATGTATGATGGGAATGATCTCGTTCCCTCAGGGACGCATATGGAAGCCAAGTCGAAAGATGGAAGCTTAGAGTTTAATGTTTTCATTCCAAATGTGCAGCCAGGTATTCAAATTGATTATGCTTCAGGCAAGGGCATGATTTTGCAGTAGGAGAGTAGATTCCTGTTTGAATAAAATAAAAAACGTAGAAACAGAGTTTTTGTTTCTACGTTTTTTATGTCTTTGAGAAAGAAAGACTAAATCTTATCGTATTGATCTAAACCGTAACTCTCAATCATTTGAATGAGCTTTTCAGTATAGGCTGGGTCAGTTGCATAACCAGAAGTTTGCACCGCTTTCGCAGCTTCTTTATAGTTTTTCGCAGCTAAAACGCTCGCATACTGCTTAGGGTTCCATGTAGTGCCCTTAGTAAAGAGATAGGCATGTCCTTCGACAGATTCTTTCCAACCATCGTAAACGCGAAATTGCGCTTTTACAGTCACCCATTTATCATTTTCAAATTCTTTGGTTTCTAAAGTTACTGTGGGGACATTTCCGTAAGCTTTGATACCAAAAAGATTGTAATATTTTGCGGCAAGTCCGCTTTGACCAAAGTTACTTTCCAAAGTAGCCTGAGCTAAAGTCAGAGAAGCGAGAACATTATACTTTTCTTGTGATTCTTGCGCATATGGTGCTATAGTACGAATGAAGTTATATTCTGTAATTGTTTCAACTTGGTTGGCAAGCTCAGTGTCATTACGATTATCACTGGTTTGTATCACTCTAAAATTCAAGAGGTTAGCTGCAACAAAGAGAAAAATCAAAAGCTGGAAAATAATGCGAAAGAAACTTCGGATTTTAGAAGTCGCCTTGCGGCGCTTTTTATCATATGTCATGTCACTAGTATAACAAAAAAGTCTCAATTTGTGGATAGGTTCAACACTTGTTATGCTAGAAAAATATGCCAGTAGCTTCGCTTTTGAACACAAATAAAAAAGTTTCCACATTTTTGGAAACTTTTTTTCTTACTTTCTATTTCGTTCTTTAATCGTTTGAGTACCAAACTGAGGTAGACGTATGAATGAAAGACGTTGCAAGAGTTCTTGACGATAGTCAGCACGGCCAACAATCAAAGTGACCTTACTGAAGAGGTAACAAGACAACAATGTGATAGCAAAATTGGGTAAGGTAAGGTATGTGAGAAGCGAAAGACTCAAAACAATGACATCACCACCAAATAAAACTTTGTCTACTTTGAAGCTCCATTTTTCTTCTAAAATTCGTCCTAGAAGCGGCGTTCCACCAAAGGTTCCTTCAGAAATAATGACTAAACCAGCAGCTGTTCCTGAGAGAATTCCGTCGAAAATACCAGCAAAGACAATATTAGAAAACTGAATCCCTGTAATTCCGATTGCTTCATAAATTATCATCCAGACACTCATAGCGGCTGCACCCGGAATACTGAGAAGAAGCTCACGCGAAGATAAGTATTTACGGCCAAAAGTAAAGAGTGGCACATTAACGAGGAAGAAAGTTAAAGCTGGATTAACACCAAAGACAAAGTCCATCAATACAGAAAATCCAGCAACGCCATTACTGGCTAGTCGGTTGGGGATGACGAAAAGCTGTACAGATAGGACATATAGTCCTACGCCGATCAGTAGTATCAGTAAATCCCGCATAAAATATTTATCTATTTTTACGCCTAAAAGTGTCATAAGTTCTCCTTAACAGTTCGTTATTTCTAGGATATCCTTAAAGCTTTGAATAAATAATTTCGTATCTTTGTAATTGCTTTAAAAGGAGCCTATATTCATCAGTGTTGTAACTATTGTTATTACATTTAAAACTTAATTAAACCTTGTTTAAGGTCAAAATTACTATTATATTATAGTAAATATATAAAAATTCAGACAAATCTAGAAAAAAGATATTAATTCATTAAAAAAGCAGTCTTTTTTAGTCTTGGTTAAGAAGACGAATGTATAATATAACTATTCCAAATAATACTCTTTTTGTAACATCTTTAGTCCTCACCAATGTGAGGACTTTTTAAAATCACAAAATGTTATAATATAAGAATTAGTTAACAATTTAGTTTTTAAGGAGGGAAATAAAAATGAGCAATGCAAATGAGATAGGTGTTACAAGTGAGTTTGCACCACTGAGACGTGTAGTTTTAACACAATCGGAATTTATCTTACCTCACGAAGAGCATACCAATGATGATGGCTCCTTCCTTGAAGATGATGTTCTTGATATGTTTAATAATAAAGACACCAGTGGAAAAAATTATGCAGAAGTATTTCCTGAAAGACAAAGAAAATGGGAAGCAGAGCGTACTAATCTACAAGCTTTGTTAGAAAAATATGATATTGAAGTTTTGCGACCACGTCTTCTCACGGATTATGAGAAAGAACAAGGAAAAGTCTATGGTGCTGCAAACTTTTTTGTACGTGACCCGTTCTTTACGATTGGTGACTCTTTGATTGAAGGGTCTATGCGCTTTTTCCATCGCCGCAACGAGGTTTTACCCGTAAGAAACTTACTCACTGAACAAGCCTATTCTAGCGATGCTTTTTACGTTTCTCTTCCAATGGCAGATACTTCACAAGGAGAAACGGATGAGAGTGGACCTTTCTTAGAAGGTGGCGATATCCTCGTTTTAGGAAAAACAGTATTTGTAGGAAATTCAGGTAAAGCGAGCAATCATAATGGCTATTTATGGCTTAAAGCTTATTTAGCACATTGGGGCTATCAGGTGATTGAGGTTAAACTTCATCATGATGTTTTGCATCTTGATTGCGCTCTAAGTCTAGTTAGAGATGGTCTAATGATTATCTGTGAAGAAGCCTTTCTAACTGGTATACCTGAACAGCTTAAAAATTGGGATAGAATAAATGTTCCTTTTGAAGATATTGCAAAGCTAGCAATAAATGGTCTACCAATAAATGACGAGGTATATATCTAGATTCAGAATTTAAATACATTGGCGAAGCTCTGGAAGCACGAGGCATTCGCTCAGAATACCTTGATTTTAAAATATCCCGAAGCTTGGGCGGTTCATTTAGATGTAGCACACAGCCTTTACTTAGAAAATAAGAAGCATAAGTTTAAAACAGAAAGCCAGCCCTTGGCTGTGATATAATTATCAAATGAACTACGAAAACTATATCTGGGATTTAGGTGGCACTTTACTTAATAATTACGAAAATTCTAGTCATGCTTTTGCTGCAGCACTTTGGCAAAAGGAAGAACGAGTAGTTTTGCATGACGATGTCTATGCAGCACTCAAAGTTTCTACAGCACATGCTGTGGACCAATACGCGAGTCATATACCGCAGTTTCTTGAAACATATCGGAAATTAGAAGCAGAAGCTTTGGACAAGCCAATTTTGTTTGAAGGTGCTGTTGATCTTTTGCATACTATCGTGAGCCAGAACTGCAAAAACTTTATGATTTCTCATAGAGATAAGCAAGTACTGGACATTCTTGAGGCAGCCCATATTTCTCAGTATTTTACTGAAGTTGTTACTGCTGATAATGGTTTCCCACGTAAACCAGCACCAGATTCAATAAAATATTTAGTACAAAAATATAATTTAGACCCCAAGAAGACGGTGATGATTGGTGACCGTCCTTTGGACATTGAAGCCGGTCGTGCAGCGGGTATTGCGACTATTTTCTTTGATAGCCAGCAGGAGTATCCCCAAGCAACGCGAAGCATCAAAAAATTATCAGACATTATGGAGTAAACTGAACCACAATGAATACTTTTTTTATATCGAATGAAAAAGCAGTTGGGCCAGGCTTTGGCCTTTTTAGTGCCAATCACTTTTTTGCCCTTGCTGTTCTAGCACTGCTCAGTTTTGGCTTGATTCGTATTTATCTGCGCGCAAATGACGAGAGACGTAAACTGTTACGTCTACTTGTTGCCTCGTTTACCCTGTTGCTCGAAATCATTAGAGATATCATTTTAGTGATGACTCATCAATTTTTGTACGCAGACTTGCCTTTGCAGCTGTGTGGACTTGGCATATTCATTATTGTTTTTGATGCAATGCGTTCAAATAAGACGAGTCGTGAGCTCTTGTATAGCTTAACTTTACCTGGAGCAATTTTTGCACTTGTGACACCGAACTGGGTAACCAATGATTTTGTTAATGTCTTTGTATGGCAGAGCTTTTTGATTCATTGCTTACTTATCTCGTATGTTTTAATGCGTCTGATTGCAGGCGATTTTGTCCCTCAATGGCGTGAACTCTGGCGCTCTGCTGTCTTTTTGTCGATTGTTGTACCGATTTGTGCAGTCCTCAATCAAGTTTGGAATCAAAATTTTTTCTTCCTAAGGACACCAGTTCCGGGAAGTCCACTTGAACCCATCTATGATGTGTTCGGTTCTTATTATATCTTAGGTTTAATTTTTATTGTATTGATGTTTTGGCTTGTTATTTATCTTCCTTGGTCATGGAAAAAATCACCAAAAGTTCGGATGAATTAAGTAAAAAGACAAAATATATTAAACAAAAAAGCAGCTTAAAGCTGCTTTTTTTCTGAAATTATTAAGATGGAGTAAAAGCTTTTATGGCTCGCAGTATATAGTAAAAAAAGCTAGAATGTGCTATAATTATAAGTAAGTATTTTCAAAGAAATGAGATTATTTTGAACGAAGAAAATAAAGAACAAATTGAAAAAATGGCAGAAGAATATGATGCCAGTCAAATTCAAGTTTTAGAAGGACTTGAAGCGGTGCGTATGCGTCCTGGGATGTATATCGGATCAACTTCAAAGGAAGGATTGCACCACTTAGTGTGGGAGATTGTTGATAACTCGATCGATGAAGCGCTAGCGGGGTTTGCCAGCCATATCGAAGTGTTTATTGAACCTGATAACTCAATTACAGTTGTCGATGATGGACGTGGTATTCCCGTAGACATTCAAGAAAAAACAGGACGTCCTGCGGTCGAAACGGTCTTTACTATCCTTCATGCTGGTGGTAAATTTGGCGGTGGCGGCTACAAAGTTTCTGGTGGTTTACACGGTGTTGGTTCATCCGTTGTTAATGCCCTCTCAACACAGTTAGACGTTACTGTACATAAAGATGGTCAAAAATACTATCAAGAATACCATCGTGGTGTTGTCGTCGAAGATTTGGCCATTATTGGTGAAACAGATAAACGAGGGACAGTCGTTCACTTTACACCAGATCCAACAATTTTCACCGAAACTCAAGTTTTTGACTATGATAAGTTGGTGACACGTGTCCGTGAGTTGGCTTTCTTGAACCGTGGTTTGCGTATTTCTATTACCGATAAACGTGAAGGCCAAGAAGACAATCATGCTATGTTCCACTATGAAGGTGGGATTCAATCTTATGTTTCCTTTATCAATGAAAACAAGGAAGTTATTTTTGATACGCCAATCTATACAGAGGGTGAGTTAGATGGAATCACTGTCGAAGTTGCTATGCAATATACAGGAACTTACCATTCAACAATCATGTCATTTGCAAATAATATCAATACGCATGAAGGTGGTACGCATGAACAAGGTTTCCGTACAGCTTTAACGCGTGCGATAAACAATTACGCAAAGGCTCAAAAGCTTCTTAAAGATAACGAAGAAAACCTTACTGGGGACGATGTTCGTGAAGGTTTGACCGCTGTCATTTCTGTTAAACACCCTAATCCACAATTTGAAGGTCAAACGAAAACCAAACTGGGGAATAGTGAAGTAACAGGTATCGTCAATAAGCTTTTCTCAGAAGCTTTGCAAACCTTTATGCTTGAGAATCCTCAAGTTGCGAAGAAGATTGTTGAGAA
Source organism: Lactococcus sp. bn62 (assembly GCF_029492705.2). NCBI lineage: Bacteria > Bacillati > Bacillota > Bacilli > Lactobacillales > Streptococcaceae > Lactococcus > Lactococcus sp. bn62. The sequence continues at coordinate 876,115 of NZ_CP120417.1, forward strand.
AGGGATTCTTGCAAGCAAGGCACGTATTGCGGCCAAACGCGCACGTGAAGTAACGCGTAAAAAATCCGGTTTAGAGATTTCTAACTTGCCTGGTAAACTTGCGGACTGCTCTTCCAATGATCCTAAACAAACAGAACTTTTCATCGTCGAAGGGGATTCTGCTGGTGGTTCTGCTAAGTCTGGCCGTAATCGAGAATTCCAAGCTATTTTGCCCATCCGTGGTAAAATCTTGAACGTGGAAAAAGCGACAATGGATAAGATTTTAGCAAATGAAGAAATCCGTTCACTCTTTACAGCGATGGGAACTGGTTTTGGTGCTGACTATGATTTATCTAAAGCACGGTATCATAAACTGGTTATCATGACCGATGCCGATGTCGATGGGGCACACATTCGTACACTCTTGTTAACTCTTTTTTACCGCTATATGCGTCCTGTAGTTGAGGCCGGTTATGTTTATATTGCTCAACCACCAATTTACGGAATCAAAGTCGGTTCGGAAACAAAAGAATACATTCAACCAGGGGAGAATCAAGAACGTGAGCTGAAGCTTGCACTTGAAAAATGGTCTCAAGGTCGTGCTAAACCAACAGTACAGCGTTATAAAGGTTTAGGAGAAATGGATGACCACCAACTTTGGGAAACAACTATGGATCCAGATGCCCGCCTCATGGCGCGTGTATCTGTAGAAGATGCCGCTGAAGCAGACAAAATCTTTGATATGCTAATGGGCGATCGTGTGGAACCACGTCGCGAATTTATCGAAGCCAATGCACAATATTCTACTATTGACGTTTAATAATTTAAAAAAGCTCTCAGCTATAAAACTGAGAGCTTTTTTGATTTTATTTGTTTTGACGATTGTTAAAATAATTTAAGTATCCAATTGATGATAACATAATAATCGCTGGAAGGAATTGTATTAAGTAGCGACTTCTACCAGCTTCGAATATTGATAAGTATAGAATAACCCCAAATAATACAATCTGCAGGTAGAATTCAAAATTAGAGGTCTGCCTAAATTTTTTAAAATAAGCAACCAATCCCAAAATTATTATAGACCAAGCGATTTGAAGGTATAGGGCGTAATTACCATAGTGAGGATTTCCAACATAGATTACTGATCTTATCTTTTGACCAAATTTAGAGTTTGTAAATTTGGTTTTAACAATATTTTGTTCTTTTAAAACATTTTCTGCAGTCCAACCTAGACTACCATCTTGTGTAAAAATTTTAAATTTAGTACTTTGGTGTTTGATAAGACCCAAAGTACCAAATCGTGAGAATCTTTTTTTTACATCCTCTTTAAGTTGAGGTTCCAGTTCAGATCTTGGTTTAAATTGACCCTTAGCGTCCAAAAACTTAACATCCTGACTGACTGCTGCATGATCTGCTCCTGTAGCAGTCAAGCCTAAGTCTACAAAAAACCAGGGACTCATAGTGTATTTTCCATCATATTCTACAAACTTTTGATTTTCCGCATAAAAATTAATAGCGAAAATCATTGTGAGCATCCCTAAAAGAAGGAGTAAGCTCCGAATGAACAGGCGCTTAAGGTTCACTTGTTTCTTGTCGAAAATCAACCTATAGATAATCAGGAGGATTAAGGCGATAAGGTAAATAAAAATGGGCACTCTAATTTTGTAGGCAATACTAAAAAGAAGGCCAATAGCAAACCATCTAAAAATCCCAGCTTTATCTAAATTTATAATCACTAAATAACACAGCAGAGCCATTAGGAAGAAGGTAGCTGGATCGCTATAGAAAGATAAAAAATGTGGTTGTAACCCAAATAGAAATAGGCTTTCTAAAAAGACAATTCGAGCTAATTTTTCCCCCTTCAGATGATCAGCCAGACCCGTCAGCAATAAAATACCGCCATCAATAAGTAGAGCATTTAAAATTGACACGGTTAAAATAAGGTGCGGGGCTGTAACAATGCCGTTCAAGATTTTAAAGGTGATAAAAATGAGAAAGTTATTCGGAAATAAGGAGAAGTACCTAATGGATGAACCACTGTGTGTTGGTGGAGCGGTTGCTACCTTATATAGAATAGAAGCATCTCCGTTGGGAAGGCATTGGGCAAATACAGATATCACAATCTGACCTATGAAAAGTATTCCGATAACAAAATAACGATAAGTATAAAGGAGTTTGAAGATCTTGATAACCAAGGGTTTTAGAGATTTATAAAAGATGATTCCCGAAACAATTCCCAAAACAAGTAGTGATAAAAAGAATGTGTGACTTATACTTGGAAGAACATCCGAAAAGATGTACCTTACAGACCAAAAAAGCCAATAAAACGAAAGTAAAAATAATAAGAAGAAAAGTATTCTTTTTATTCCGCTATCTATGTGTTGCATCCTCATTTTTCTTATCCACTCCTGTAAAATTAAAATTTTCCAATATTTATATTTTATCATAAAACCAAAGAAATTAAATCCTTATTTTATGGAAACACCAATAAAAATCAACGCTTAAAAAAACTATGTTTAAAATATCAATAAGTCTCCTCGAGTTCACAATGTTTTTTTTAATGATTATGATTTTTTGTGCCTAAACTGCATATCGCAAAGCTAAAATTTAACCTTTTTTATTCAGTTTACCTTAAGATACAAGACTTATAATACATACATTCCATAAAAAGAGTTGGAGATTTTCAAAAACTATTTTTTATCTCCTTGCTCTGTACTAGTATTATCGAAAAAAATGGCCATTAAAGTAGACCACTATTAGGAGGTCTCTTTTTATATGAAAACTTTTTCACTAATATTCCCAAATAAAAAAGAGGGATAACCTTGAGGGATTAAGCTTTCTTTATCGTAGTAAATTTTTGACAATTGATAATAAAGAGAATATAATACTAACAGTGTTAGATAATTAATAGTGTTAGGAATGGAAGATATGGATTACAATCAAGCAGCAGAAACTTTTTTATCTTGTGTGAAGAGTCGCAGTAAAACTGAAGTTATGAGCCGTTTTAGTAAGTATGCGCATGGTGAAAAACTCGTTTTGGGTGGCCTCTATAAAAATACTGGCTCACCAATTTTACCTAGTGACATTGCGAAGCAAACCAATATGAGTACAGCGCGAGTAGCAACAATTCTCAATAATCTTGAGGAGAAAGGACTTGTTACACGTGAAATTTCTCGTACGGACCGTCGTAAAATTTTAGTGGCTATCACGGCTAAAGGTCGTGAAGAAGCGGAGCAATCAAGAAAAGAAGCTGTGAGCCGTATTGTGAAAATCCTTGAACGAATGGGCGAAGAACGCACCAAAAGTTTTGTCGAAAATGTCCAACTATTTTTTGATTTAGCAATGGAAATATTTGAGGAGGAAAACGAAAAAGTATGACTGAAGAATTAACAAAAGATCAGCCACTCGATATTCATGGGAAACCATTTAATCGAGGGATTGTTCTTGCACTTATTTTGATTGCTACTTTTGGAGGGATGCTCATGCAAACCTCATTGGGTACAGCAATGCCCACATTGATGAATGATTTTAATATCTCTTTAGCTACGGGGCAACAAGCCACAACATGGTTCTTGTTGGCAAACGGAATTATGATCCCTGTATCGGCCTATTTAACAACAAAATTCCCAACACGCTGGTTGTATTTGATTTCTTATGCAATTTTATTGGCTGGAATGTTTGTCGCCTATTCGGCACCGACTTCGACATGGAGCGTCTTTTTAGGAGCTCGTATCATGCAAGCTATTGCCGTTGGTATTTCGATGCCCTTGATGCAGGTTGTTATGGTCAATATGTTCTCACCAAAACAAATGGGTGCTGTTATGGGTGCTATGGGACTTGTTATAGGTCTTGCACCAGCAATTGGCCCTACTTATGCAGGATGGATTCTAGATAAAGATCATGTCATTTTAGGATTCACTCTGGAACAATCATGGCGTACAATCTTCTTGATTCCAATGGTTGTTATTGCCATTTGTTGGGTATTGATGCTTATTTTTATGCGTGACATTGTGCCTAATCGTGACATGAAGCTAGATTTTATGTCATTAGTCGAATCAGTTCTTGGTTTTGGGCTCTTTTTATGGGGTTTTACAAATGTAGCTAGCGATGGCTGGGGTGATCTTCAAACGGTTATCCTACCTATCGTTGCGGGGGTAGCAATCATTGCTCTCTTTGTCCGTCGTCAATTGCATATGGAAACACCATTCTTAAATGTTTCCGTATTTAAAAATAAACAATTTGCTTTGACAACCGTTGTTATGGCACTTTCAATGATGGCTATGATGGGTGTTGAGATGATGTTGCCTTTGTATATGCAACAAGTCCACGGTCTTTCACCATTGAGTTCAGGTTTGACACTCTTACCTGGTGCTTTGATGATGGGGATTGTGAGTCCACTTGCGGGTGCTGCCTATGATAAAGTAGGTGCGAAACGCTTGGCCCGTGTTGGTTTTACCATTTTGGCCATTGGTACAATTCCATTTATGTTTTTGACAACAACAACACCAGAACACTTTATTACTGTGCTCTATGGTTTGCGTATGTTTGGTATTGCGATGGTAATGATGCCTCTAACTGCATCAGCCATGAACGCTTTACCACGCGAACAATCAGCACATGGTACTGCAGCAAATAGTACAGCACGTCAAGTTGCTTCAGCTGTTGTTGTGGCGCTCTTAAGCTCTGTTACGCAAAATATTATTACCAATTCACAACCTGCAGCAAGCTTGAAAGAGTCCAACCCACTTGCTTTTGCAGGAGATATGTTAGATGCCATGCTTAAAGGCTATCACGCCTCTTTCGCTATAGGGTTAGCCTTTGCTATCCTTGGGCTCGTGCTTTCATTTTTCCTTCAAGGGCATATTGTTAAAAACAAAAAAGAAGTAGGAGGTGAGAAATAATGATTATCATACTTATTGTTTTATTTACACTTTTAACCTTCTACGGCTTTATCCACATTGATAAAATATTTTGGCGTGGTCTTGTTGGTGGTTTATCATTAGTCCTACTCACAGCATCAGTTATGGCTTTGACAATACACATTAAAGATAACTGGGGTATGGAGAAAGTAACTTCTACTGAAACGAAGAAAATTTACACAGCAGGAGATACTAATGCTGCCTTTGGGATGCTTTTAAAAGCAGAAATCGGTCAAGATACTAATAATTATGCTTTAGTCTACCGTACAAACAAAGAAGATAAGGAGCCTGAAGTTCATTTCCAACCGGATCAAAAACATATGGTTGAAACTTTGAAAAAAACGGCAGACTACAAGCTGACGTCTGAGTCTGAAGCCAAAGTTGTTACAACAACAGTCAAATGGAAATTTAAAGACAACTTTATGAAGTTCCTTTTCGGTATTGGCGGAGAAGAAGGAAAGCTTGTTTATCAACACGCGCGTGCTTACGTGCCTAAGGATACGTGGCTCGTCTTGACCCAAGATGAAGCCAAAAAACTTCAACAAGAAGTACCAGCGATGCAAGCTCAGCAAGAAGCAGCACTGAAAGCAAATCCTGCGCAAGCAAAAGCAATGATGGAACTACAAAAGAACAGCCCAGAGGAATTCACAAAACTGCAAGTTAAGCAGATTAAAGAACGCCTAGGCCTTAAAGAATAACAAGAGAGTCTGAATTTATTCAGACTTTTTTCTTTTAAAGTGTATAGAAAACTGAACTCTTCCCTAATATACGTAAAAAAACAGGAAATGTAACTAAATTGTAATTTTATTCGCTGGGAAATATTGTAAAATAGTGAACATAGAAAGGTTGGTATTATAAAAGTGAACTCTGATAGTAGAAAAAGAATCAGGAACTTGGTGATTGGTGCTCTTCTTACGGCTTTAGGGATTTTAATTCCGATGATTATGCCGGCAAAAATCGTAATTGGCCCCGCATCATTTACTCTTGCTTCACATGTGCCAGTTATGGCCGCTATGTTCTTTAGCCCTTATTTAGCAGCGCTTGTAGCTGTTGGGACCACACTTGGTTTCTTTATTAGTGTCCCAGTTCCCCTTATCTGGATGCGAGCGGCAACTCATATTGTAGTAATGACTGCTGGTGCTTGGTTCTTGAAGAAGAATCCAGATTTAGTTGACAAAAAAGTTAAACTACAAGTTTTTAACCTGATTTTGGGAGTTTTCCACGCAGGATTGGAGGCCTTGGTTGTTTTAGCCTTTTATCATATTGGTTTTGCAGATCTTAATCCTCAAGCCTTAAATAGCTTGCTTATGCTTGTCTTCTTCGGTGGAATTGTTCATAGCTTTGTCGATTTCAACCTTGCATTTGGTTTATGTAAAGTCCTCAATAAAATTTATACTATTGATGTCTTTAAAAATTCAAAATTAAAATCATTAGCAGAATAACACCAGACAATTGCGCTCATAAAGAGCGCTTTTTTGTATCTTCTTCCTTCTTGGATATGATATAATTGAGTAACTATGGAAAAATTATCAGATGCGGAAATGTATACTTGGGAATTTTTGGAAGAAAACAAGTCAAAAGTTCAATTGATGTCAATTACTCAAATTGCTGAAGAAGCACATGTGAGTACAGCCACAATTGTGCGAACTCTCAAAAAAAGAGGATTTGATGGCTTTGCCGATTTCAAAAATTCTCTCAAAAGAAATAAAAATGGAGCTAATGCGGAAGAAAACAAAATAGTTGGTTTGTCTGACGAGGCTAATCAATATGTTTTTAAGAACTTGATTGAAGTTTCACGGACGATTGGTTTACTTAACCCTGCCGACTTGGAAGCTATTTCGAAAGCTTTAGTGGAAACGAAGATGATCATGACAGTAGCGCGTGGCGCAAGTGAAGCTGTAGCGGATGATATGATTCATCGGTTTCAAACGCTAGGGAAAAATGCAATCAGTCGTTACTATGATGATATGGAAATGTATGCTGAAAAACTGACTTCAGAAGATATGATGCTTATCGTTTCTTCAACAGGTGAGGAGAAAATCATTGTTTCTGCAGCTAAAAAAGCAAAGAAGAAGGGTGCAAAAGTAATAGTTCTGACAAGTAACTACCGAAGCCAATTGGCCCAAATGAGTGACTACTATCTACTTGCTTATCAAAGTAAATTAGAGAAAGAAGAACTCTATGGAGATGCTGGAAGTATTTTACCTTTAGAAGTCATTTGTCGTATTATGGTGGATATGTTTACTATCTATCGCGCAAAAGGTACAATCAGATAAAAGAAGACAAGTTAGTAACTTGTCTTTTTTTGTAAAGTTTTTCAAGATATTTCATGAGAAAGCGAATACATTTTCAGAAATGTTTAAGATATAATAATTATATTCTTTAAAGATAGCGTTTTCATGAAGCGCTTAAATATATCATATCGGAGGACTAACTGTGGAAGCACAACTCTCTACAAGTCAGCAAAATACAGCACAAGAAGTACAGGTAGGCAAAGCCGTTCCTGTCATCCTTTTATTGATGATTTTTTCTTTGGTCATTGATAATTCTTTTAAAATCATTTCCCCGAAACTGGTGGAGTATTTCCATGTTTCTGCCAGTACAGTAGCTTGGCAAGTGACCTTAGCTGGATTAGTTATTGGAATGGGAGCAGTCGTCTATGCATCCCTTTCTGACAGCATTAGTATTCGTTCATTACTTATTTTTGGTATTCTTTTAATTTCTGCAGGTTCTTTTATGGGCTACCTGGTTCATGATAATTATTGGTTGGTTGTTTTTGCGCGTGTCATTCAAGCTGCTGGACTGGGCGCTACTGAAACCCTTTATCTTATTTTTGTAGCTCGCTATGTTGCACCAGATAAACAAAAAAAATATTATGGCTTTTCAACTTCTAGTTTTCAAATTGCGACAGTCATTGGTACTTTGACTGGAGGATTTATCACTACGCATTTGGCTTGGCAAACGCTTTTCCTTGTGCCATTACTTTCTTTATTGGTTATCCCCTTCCTTTTAAAATATCTTCCCAAAGAATCTGGTGAGAAAAAATATATTGATGTGATGGGAATTATGCTTGTTGCAGCTGTTGCTGTTACTGCAATGGTTTACCTGACCAACTTCTCGTGGCTTGTTCTGATTGGTTTTATTTTGGCAACAATTGTTTTCTTACTTTATATTTCTAAAAAGAAAAATGCTTTTATTACGATTGACTTCTTCAAAAACAAATTGTTTGTCTTTACTTTGATTGCTGCACTTTTGATCTACTCGACACAAGCTGCCTTTACCTTGAATACATTTTCATTTTTGCTTACAGATGTGTATCAAATGCAATTAGATAGTGTATCTTTGATGTTTATTCCTGCATGTTTAGCAGCTGCGATTGTAGGTAGTCTTTCAGGAGCAATTGCTTCCAAACTTAATTCATTTAAAGCCGTTATTGTTTCAATGGTGACTATTGTGGTGACAATTGTGCTTGCTGCATTGTTCATGGGAGCCTCAGTTTTCCTTTTCACAGGCTTACTTATTTTAAGTTCATGTGCTTTTGCCATGATGTATGCACCACTTATGCACACAAGTTTGGAAAAAATGCCAGAAGAAAATAAAGGAACAGCAATTGGTTTCTACAATCTTTGCATCAATATTGCAATGTCAATCGGGTTTACTTATTCTTCACGTTTTATTGATGGTGTAAATCTTCATGTTTTTGCGGCAACTATCAAAGGACATTATAGTGAGGTTATTCTCATGATTGCATGTGTAGCCATTGCGGCTTTAGCAGTTTTCGTTTTTCTCATCAAAGGGCAACTTCCGAACGAGAAAAGTTTTTCTGCATGAAGGTTTAGCTCTGGAAACCTATTCATCACTAAATAGTTTATAATGATAATATAGAAGTTCACTAAGTAAGGAGAAAATAATATGCCTAAGAAATTTAATCGTGTTCACCTCGTAGTTATGGATTCCGTTGGAATCGGTGCTGCACCAGATGCAGATAAGTTTTTCAACCACGATGTAGAAACACACGAAGCAGTAAATGATGTGAATTCGGATACAATTGGTCACATCTCAGAAATCCGTGGTCTAAATGTTCCTCATCTTCAAGAAATGGGCTGGGGCAATATCCCACGCGATACAGCCCTAAAAACTATTCCAGCTGCTGATCAGCCTAAAGCTTATGTGACCAAGTTACAAGAAGTTTCTAAAGGTAAAGACACAATGACAGGGCACTGGGAAATCATGGGCTTGAATATTCAAACTCCTTTCCCAACATATCCGGAAGGATATCCTGAAGATCTCCTTCAAAAAATTGAAGAGTTTTCAGGCCGTAAAGTCATTCGTGAAGCCAACAAACCTTATTCTGGAACAGCTGTTATCGATGATTTTGGACCACGTCAAATGGAAACAGGCGAGTTGATTATTTATACTTCAGCTGATCCTGTGTTACAAATTGCGGCACACGAAGATATTATTTCTCGTGAAGAATTGTACAAAATTTGCGAATACGTGCGTTCAATCACACTGGAAGGTTCTGGTATTATGATTGGTCGTATAATTGCTCGTCCTTATGTGGGTGCACCAGGGGACTTTACACGTACTGATGGCCGTCGTGATTATGCCTTGAGCCCATTTGATGAAACAGTGTTAGAAAAACTTTATAATGCTGGCGTAGACACATACTCAGTAGGTAAAATCTCTGATATTTTCAACACAGTTGGTGTGAAATATGATATGGGACATAATAAAAATGATATGGATGGTGTCGATCGTCTTCTCAAAGCAATGCGTAAAGAAGAATTCGTTGAAGGCTTTAGCTTTACGAACTTGGTTGATTTTGATGCGAAATATGGTCATCGTCGTGATGTAGAAGGTTATGGACAAGCAATCGAAGACTTTGACAGACGTTTGCCTGAAATTCTTGAAGCCATGCATGAAGATGACTTGTTAATGATTACAGCTGATCACGGGAATGATCCAAGCTATGTAGGTACAGACCATACACGTGAATATATTCCACTTGTTATCTTCTCACCTTCATTGAAAGAACCAAAAGTTCTACCTTTGGGCCACTTCGCGGATATCTCTGCTACTATTGCAGATAATTTTAATATTGACAAGGCTGAAATCGGGGAGTCCTTCCTTGAAAGCTTGGTCTAATTCATGACTAAAAAAGTTTTTTGTCAATCTTGCGGTATGCCTTTAGCACAAGCGGTCGATTTTGGAACGGAAAGAAACGGCCAAGCAGCTACCGAATATTGTAGATATTGCTACCAGAATGGCTCTTGGACACAACCCAATATTACTTTGGAAGAAACAATTGCTTTAGGAAGTAAAGCCTTGGAACAACTGGAAATATCAGGAATTAAAAAATGGCTCCTCAAGACACTTTACCCGATGCAAATAAAGGGCTTGAAGCGCTGGAAAAAATAAAAATTAAAGGAACACAAAAATGGAATTGAAAATGAAGTTAGCTGAAACGACAAAATACCTCAAAGATCAAGGTGTTGGCGCTATTGATGTCGCTCTTATCTTAGGATCAGGTTTGGGAGAATTAGCAGGAGAAATTGAAAATCCTGTTATTATCAAATATGAAACAATCCCTCACTTCCCTGTTTCAACAGTTGTTGGTCATGCTGGACAACTCGTTTATGGTGATTTATCTGGTAAGAAAGTTATTGCTATGCAAGGGCGTTTCCACTTCTATGAAGGAAATACAATGGAAGTTGTGACTTATCCTGTACGTGTGTTCTCAGCTCTTGGTACACCATCAATTATTGTTACCAATGCTGCAGGTGGAGTAAATAAAGACTTCGCACCTGGCGACTTGATGATCATCAACGATCATATCAACTTCATGGGAACAAACCCATTGATTGGTCCTAATGACGATGAAATCGGTCCACGTTTCCCAGATATGTCACAAGCCTACGACAAAGCCTATCAAGAGCTTGTTAAGGAAACAGCAGCAGAAATGTCAGCTAAAGTTCAAGAAGGGGTCTACATGGGCTTCACCGGACCTACTTACGAAACACCAGCAGAAATTCATATGGCTCGCACGATGGGAGCTTCAGCCGTAGGTATGTCAACTGTTCCTGAAGTTATTGTGGCTGTTCATTCCGGAATGCGTGTTCTAGGTATTTCATGCATTACTAACTTAGCTGCAGGAATGCAAAGTGAACTTAATCACGCTGAAGTTGTTGAGACAACAGAACGTGTGAAAGAAACATTTAAAACACTTGTTAAGAATGTTTTAGTGAAAATGTGATAAAATAAGAGAAAACGTGTTAGCGTTTTCTTTTTTTAGTGAAGAAAGCTGGCACCAAAATAACCTAAACATAAGGAGTAACTATGTCAGTTCATATCGAAGCTAAAAAAGGTCAAATTGCAGATAAAATCCTCTTGCCAGGCGATCCATTGCGTGCCAAGTTTATTGCTGAAAATTTTCTCGAGGATGCTCAACAATTTAATAATGTGCGAGGCATGTTGGGCTATACAGGGACTTATAAAGGACACCGTATCTCAGTTATGGGAACAGGCATGGGAATGCCATCAATCTCCATCTATGCACATGAATTAATCACCGAATACGGCGTGAAAAAATTGATCCGAGTAGGCACAGCAGGTGCGCTAAATGAAGATGTTCATGTACGAGATTTAGTCTTGGCACAAGGCGCTGCCACAACTTCACGCATTATTAAAAATGACTGGCCACAGTTTGATTTGCCGCAAATTGCTGATTTTGATTTGTTAGATAAGGCCTATCACATTGCGAAAAACTTAAATATTCCAACCCATGTAGGAAATGTTCTTTCGGCTGACTTATTCTACAGTGATATTGATACGCTGGCTATAGGTAAATTGGGCGTAAAAGCAGTAGAGATGGAAGCAGCAGCTCTTTATTATTTGGGTGCAAAACATAATGTCCAAACATTAGGAATCATGACCATCTCTGATAGTCTAGTGACAGGAGAGTCAACAAGTTCAGAAGAACGTCAAACTACCTTTACTGATATGATGCGTGTAGGGCTTGAAACACTTATTGTTTAGGAGAAAGTAAAAGTTAAAGCCGAACATTGAAAGGGTAAAATTATTAAATTTAGCATTTGCAAAGGAAATTTCCAGATGTTTCTGTTAAAATGATAAGAAAGTTATGGAGATTAGGGAGTTATTTAAAAGATGAAAACAGATATCGAAATTGCACAAGAATGCAAGATGGAAGCTATCACAAACGTCGCTGAAAAAATTGGTTTAAGTTTTGAAGATATCGAACTTTACGGAAAATATAAAGCAAAAATACCACTCGAAAGCCTTAAAAAGTTTGAGGATAATGCTGAGGGAAAACTTGTCTTGGTTACATCCATTAACCCAACTCCTGCTGGTGAAGGAAAATCAACGGTGACAGTTGGACTAGCAGATGCCTTTGCACGCTTGAACCAAAAGGTAATGGTGGCGCTACGTGAACCTTCATTGGGCCCTGTGATGGGGATAAAAGGTGGTGCAACAGGTGGAGGATATGCTCAAGTTCTTCCGATGGAAGATATTAACTTGCATTTCACAGGCGATATTCATGCCATGACAACAGCGAATAATGCTATTGCAGCACTTTTAGATAATCATATCTTCCAAGGAAATGCTCTAAACATCGATAGTCGTCGTGTTGTTTGGAAACGTGTCTTAGATATGAATGACCGCGAGCTTCGTCATATCGTTGCTGGCTTAGGCAGTGTAGTTAATGGTGTGCCCCGTGAGGACGGTTTTGATATCACGGTAGCCAGTGAGATTATGGCTGTTTTATGTTTGGCTACCTCATTGACAGATTTGAAAGAACGTCTTTCACGTATTGTTGTGGCTTATACTTATGATCGTCAGCCGGTCACTGTGGGTGATTTAGAGATTGAAGGTGCAATTACAGTCCTATTGAAAGATGCACTTAAGCCAAATCTGGCCCAAACTATTGAAGGGACACCCGTATTAGTACATGGCGGTCCTTTTGCCAATATTGCTCACGGCTGTAACTCTGTTTTAGCCACAAAAACAGCCTTAAAATTAGCAGATGTAACTATTACAGAGGCTGGATTTGGAGCAGATTTAGGCGGCGAAAAATTCCTTGATATCAAAACACGTCAACTGGGAAAAACCCCTGATGCTATTGTAATTGTTGCTACTCTTCGTGCATTGAAAATGCATGGTGGTGTAGCTAAAACGGAACTAACTGGCGAAAATGTTGCAGCCGTTACCCAAGGCTTTGCAAATCTGAAACGCCATATTAAAAATATGGCGAGCTATGGTGCGCCAATCGTTGTAGCCATTAATCAATTTGCCAGTGATACTGAGGCGGAAATAGCTGAGTTAACACGACTTGTTGAAGCAGAAGGTGTTGCTGTGAGTTTGACACAAGTCTTTGAAAAGGGCGGCGCAGGTGGAATTGATTTAGCCGAAAAACTAACAAGTATTTTCACGCATGAAGCAAGAGAGTTCCATTATCTTTATGATTTAGAAGCATCGGTAGAGAGCAAGATTACAACAGTTGTGACACAAATTTATGGTGGCAAGAAAGTTAATTTTTCTGCAAAAGCAGCGCGTCAATTAACAGAAATTGAGGAGAATGGTTGGGATAAGTTGCCTGTTTGTATGGCGAAGACACAATATTCATTTTCTGATAATCCTAAACTTCTGGCAGCACCAGAAGGCTTTGAAGTTACCGTGCGTGAGTTGGTACCAAAGATTGGAGCAGGATTTATCGTGGCCTTGTTGGGTGACGTGATGACTATGCCTGGCTTACCTAAAAAACCAGCGGCTTTAAATATGGATATTGACGAAACTGGGAAAATCACTGGTTTGTTTTAAGCAAAGGAGAACGATGGTAAAAGCAAAACTCACCCCTTTTATTACATTAAATGGTAAGGCCAAGGAAGCGATGACTTTTTATGCTCAAGTTTTGCCAGACACAAAGATTATACGGATGGAGTTTTATCATGAAAGTCCAGCTTTTTCTGAGCTGAAAGAAGAACTTGTTTTATATGGGAGTTTGGAAATAAAAGGGACAGAACTTTTCTTTCTTGATATGCAAAAAGAATATGCAGCACCAACACCAAATTGGTCAAATTCCCTTCTTCTGGACTGTGCGACCGAGGCTGAATTTGATGAAATCTTTGCAGCTTTAGTAGACCAAGGAAGCGTGATGATGGGGCCGGAAGCTGTAGGAGATATTCGTAAATGTGCCTGGATCACTGACAAATTTGGCATTACATGGCAACCAATCTGGAAATAAAGAGAAATAGTTATCCTTTTTTACGGATAACTTTTTTGTTTGCTGATATTAAATAAATAAAATTCCGGTATAAAAAAATCTTAACCCCTCGATAAACAAATAATATGACAAACCAATAGGGAGCGTGATAAACTTTAAATATCAAAAAATTAAGGAGAACATTACTATGAAAAAGTCACTGAAGCTTTCACTCGCGCTCGTTTCGCTTATCGCCGCAGGAGCTTTAGCTGCTTGCAGTAATGGTGGTTCATCAAGTAAAGAAGAATCAAAAACCAAGCAAACGGAGATTGTTGTAGCTACAGATGGAGCAACTAAACCCTTTACCTATTCTGATAATCAAGGAAATTTAACAGGATATGACATTGAGGTTGCACGTGCTGTCTTTGATAAGTTACCTGAATATAAAGTAACGTATCAAGCGGTTGACTTTTCTGGGATTGTTCCAGGTTTGGACAGTGGTCGTTATCAGATGGGAGCCAATGATTTTGGTTGGTCAAAAGAACGTGCAGAAAAATATAATTTTTCATCACCAATTTCTAAATCGAATAATGCAGTATTAACGAAAGACGGTGATTATAAAACCCTAGAAGATCTTGCAGGTAAAAGTACAATCGGTAATCCAGCTTCTAACTATACAAAGATTATCAATGATTGGAACAATGCGCATCCAGATAAGAAAATAAATATCAGCTACTCTTCAGATAGCACATCTATCAATACACGCTTTAACCAGATTGAATCTGGGAAGATTGATTTCATGCTTTATGATAAAATTTCTCTGCAATCAAGTATTAAGGATCAAGGATTTGACAGCTTGAAAATTCAAGATATCGATACTTCAACAGGTGATCCTGAACATGACGGTTATGAGTATTTCCTCTTTGCAAAAGATGATGCTGGCAAAGAACTTCAATCTAAAGTCAACAAAGTACTTGCGGAGCTTGAAAAAGATGGTACCTTGAAAAAACTTTCAGAAAAATTCTTTGATGGAGATTTTGTACCTGAAGCAAGCAAATTTAAATAAATATTTCACAGACAAGAAAAAATTTTTAGTTTCTTGTATAATAGTAGGAGTAGTGTAAAAGCTGTCCCTGAGTCTCTCACACACAAATGCTTGTGGCACGAGTGAGGGGTTCAGACAGCTTTCTTTGATGAAGAGAATAAAAATGAATAAAAATAAAAAAATAATTTTAGGCTTGGGAGTTTTGCTCCTGTTGATTATTTTGCCTATGCTTCCCTTTTTGATCATGCAAGGGCAATATAGTTTTGACGAATTTTGGACGATGTTTTTCACCAAAATTTTTAGTTGGAAAGACTTTACAGCAGCCTTTGTACCAATCATTAAAATGATTCCTATTTCATTGCAGATGACACTTATCGCAATGTTCTTTGGTCTCATTTTGGGGTTGCTCCTTGCACTTGTCAGAATAAATAAAATTCCTATTTTAGACCAGTTACGTGCCTTGTTTGTTTCCTTTACACGTGGGACACCAATTTTGGTACAACTTTATTTAACTTATACAGGGATTCCCTTGATTCTTAAAGCAATCAATATGAATTACGGAACAAATTATACAGTTAACTCGGTTCCTGCTATGCTCTTTGTGATTGTGGCTTTTGCCCTTAACGAAGGCGCTTATAATTCAGAAACAATCCGCTCAGCCATTCAATCAGTAGATAAAGGTCAAATCGAAGCAGCACGCTCCCTGGGGATGACAAATTTTCAAGTTTTTTGGCGTGTAACCTTACCTGAAGCAGCTTCTGTTGCAACAGCGCCATTAGGGAATGCTTTGATTGGCTTACTCAAATCAACTTCACTCGCTTTTGTTGCTGGTGTAGTCGAAATGACCGCTCAAGCTCAAATTATCGGTGGTTCAACCTTCCGTCTTTTTGAAACCTATTTAGCTCTGGCCTTAATTTACTGGCCAATCTGTATCGTTCTGGAAATCTTGATTCGTAAGATTGAAAGCAAACTGGAAATAAAAATGCCTAAAGCAGCGCGGAAAATCTCACTTGGACGCAATCCTTTTGATAATGGGGTGACCAACAAATGATAAAAATTTCAAATTTAAGTAAATCTTTTGCAGGTAATGTTGTTCTTGACAATCTTAATCTGGAAATTAATGAAGGTGATGTCATTGCGCTTATTGGTGCATCAGGTGCCGGTAAGTCAACATTTTTACGCTCTATTAATTATCTGGAAGAAGCAGACAGTGGACAGTTAGAAATTGATAGTTTTAAAGTCGACTTTGAACATATCAGTAAACAAGAAATTCTTGAGCTTCGTCGCAAAACAGGAATGGTCTTCCAGCAGTTCAATCTCTTTGAACGTCGTACAGCCCTCCAAAATGTGATGGAAGGTTTAATTCAAGTTAAGAAAATGCCCAAAGCAGAAGCACAGAAGCTAGCTGAGGAAAATTTAAGAAAAGTCGGTCTTGAAGATCGTATGGATTACTATCCAAAATTCTTATCCGGCGGTCAAAAACAGCGTGTAGGAATAGCACGAGCGATGGCAATGCAGCCAACTTTGCTCTTGCTTGATGAGCCGACATCAGCGCTTGATCCGGAACTTGTTGGCGAGGTGCAAGACACTATTCTCAATGCAGCTAAAAATAAACAAACAATGGTTTTGGTGAGTCATGAGATGGACTTTGTCTATAATGTTGCTACAAAAGTACTCTTCCTTGAAAAGGGTAAAATCATTGAAGAAGGTAGCCCTGAGGAAGTGTTCCATCATCCTAAAAATCCGCGGACGAGTGAGTTTCTCTCTCGTCATGTTAAAACCATTGATATAGGAAGTTCAAATGATTAATTTAGTTTTACAGTTTTATCTTAAAGGTTTACTCATTTCTTTTTTAGTTGTAGGTTTACTCAGTCTTTTGTACGGTTTTATCTATTGGATCCGTAATCATCATAAATCCCGAAATGTCTGGCGCAATCGTTTATTTGACATTATTTTGGTGGATATTTTGACGATTCCGATTTTGAGTTTTGCAGTTGTTGGTATACTGATTATTTTAAGAATCAGATGATTGTAAATCAAAATAATGGCAAATAATCAAAAGAGAATTTATAATGGTTCTATACTTGAAGAGGTGAATTATGACAGAAAAAATTTACGATGTAGTAGTTATCGGTGCAGGGCCTGCAGGCATGACCGCAGCTATGTACAGCGCTAGAAGTGAAATGAAAACCTTGCTTTTGGAACGAGGTGTTCCGGGCGGGCAAATGAATAATACAGCAGAAATTGAAAACTACCCAGGCTATGGTCAAATCATGGGTCCTGAACTTTCAATGAAAATGTATGAGCCTTTAGCTGATCTTGGTGTTGAAAATGCTTATGGCTTTGTCACATCAATCGTTGATAATGGTGCAACTAAAACAATCAACACTGAAGAAGAAGTATTTGAAACAAAATCAATCATCATTGCGACAGGAGCAAATCACCGTAAGTTAGGAGTTCCTGGAGAAGAAGAATACGGTGCCCGTGGTGTATCTTACTGTGCTGTCTGTGATGGTGCATTCTTCCGTGATCAAGATATCTTGGTTGTTGGTGGTGGTGATTCCGCTGTTGAAGAAGCCATTTTCTTAACTCGCTTTGGTAAAACAGTAACAATTATGCATCGCCGCGACGAATTACGCGCGCAAAAAATTATTCAAGAACGCGCCTTTGCTAACGATAAAATAAAATTTATATGGGATTCTGTTCTTGAAGAAATCAAAGGTGATGAACGTAAAATTGAATCTGTACGTTATAAAAACGTTAAGACAGGTGAAGTTACAGAAGCCAACTTCGGTGGTCTCTTTATCTATGTAGGTTTGGATGCTGTATCTGAATTTGCTCGTGATTTAGGTATTACAGATGAAGAAGGTTGGATTATCACAGATGCTACGATGAAGACAAGCATTCCAGGTATCTTTGCCGTTGGTGATGTTCGTCAAAAAGATTTCCGCCAAATTACTACTGCAGTAGGTGATGGAGCCCAAGCAGCTCAAGAAGCTTACAAATATGTAGAAGGTTAAACAAAAAAGAACGTGCATTACTGCCGTTCTTTTTTGTTTTTATCGTTCGTATTCTAGTAACAAATGTGTTATAATCTTATTAGTGTAATTCTGATTAAGGAAGAAAAGTATATATGGATAAAGTAATTTACGACGTTTTACTCGTCATTATGTTGGTTATTTCTGCAATTTTAGTTATTTCAATTTTGATGCAACCTTCTAAACAAGATGGTGCTGCTGATGCTTTTTCAGGTGGTTCAGGCGAGCTATTTGAACGACGTAAAGCGCGTGGTTTTGAGGCTGTGATGCAACGTTTTACAGGTATTACTATTGGTATTTGGCTTGTACTTGGTTTCATCTTGGTCGTTCTCTCTACGAAATAAAAGAATGATAATATGCAAAATGAAGCGGTCGAAAAATAATGGACCGCTTTTTTATTTAAAAAGAAAAATTTATAGACAAATGTTAACCACTAGTGTAAATTTTTTGATACAATTTAAACACATAATTTCATAATTTCAATTTACTCTTCAACTTGGAGAGTTTTTTCTTTTGACTAAAAAGTCCCTTTATCTTTTAAAGGGACTTTTTAGTATTCTTCAGGTATTTAACGATAAATTTTCGCAAATATAAATCGTGAACTTGGACCGACCAAAAGTAATTGAAGAGGAAGTGCAACGACAATGTTTAATGCCCATGTTTTACCATACAAGAGAAGCAGACTATCTGTTGTTGGTGTCCCTTCCATGATAATCCCGAAAATAGACATAAGGGTAACCATTCCTAGAATCATAAACAAGGAAATAAAAATACCAAGTTGCGCAGGAGAGGGCTGTAAGTTCTTTTTTTCGATATGAGAAAAGACAATTTTTTTCGCCAGCGGGCCAACAAGTGCAAGATCAAGTATGACAGCGACAAGTAGAGCGAGTGGAAAACCAGTAGCTACATTTCCCCAACTTTCCATATTTATACCGCTGGCTTTAAAAACATTATACATGGTCATTCCAAAAACCATCATTCCAGCAATTAATCCGGTAAAAACAAGTTCTTCTTTAAAATTTTTAGGCATCTTTTTTTCTCCATTCTTTTTAAGTGCACTATATCATAACATAAATGACCGTGTCTTCGTAAGTGAAAACTTGATAAAGAACAAAAAAAGTAAAAATTCAAGGACAATTAAAGTGAGTTGCAGGATTTTAGTCACTAAAAAATTTTTGAAAAAATAATCTTAAATACTTAACGTTTACAAAAGTAAACGATATAATACAAATATAGTTTACAAACGTAAACGAAAAGGAACAAAAAATGAAAATTAAAAAAAACATAAAACGATGTTGAGGCTGTATCAAAAATAGGCAAGTCTAATCTGTATCAGAAAGAGGAAATGAAATGACCAACTATATTTTTAAACCCGGCGATGAGAGTCTTGCACCTGTTCTGGTTTTGCATAGCACAGGTGGTGATGAAGAGCAGCTGATTCCATTGGCTGAAGACTTATTTCCCAATCACCCTCTCTTATCCATTCGTGGACGCGTCAGTGATCAAGGGATAAACCGCTACTTTAAACTCAAAGGTCCTGGTTTTACGAAAGAAAATTTTGACTTGAAATCGCTGAGCCAAGAAGCCCAATGGTTAGCTACAGAAGTGACACGTTTAGGACAAAAATATCAGCTGGATCTTACGCGACTTGCAGTAATTGGTTATTCTAATGGTGCGAATGTTGCACTATATATGCAACTGAAAGGTATAATGCAATTTGATAGAGTTTTAGCCTTTCATGCCATGCAACTTACCGATATAGAAGAACCTGTAATTGCAGATGAAAGTAAAATTTTTCTGACTCACGCGGACAATGATCCTATCGTAAGTCGAGCAAATCTGGAAGAGCTCTCTTCTGACTTGCAAAAGACAGAATGTGAGCTGGAAGTATTTAAAACCAGTTTTGGTCACCAACTAAGCAATGATGAACTTGTAGCAGCAAAGAAATGGTTAGCAGCATGAAGAAAAAGATAAGCTTACATGAACATGTCTTTCCAATTGAGAAAATCATAAAAAAACTAAAAAAAGAGGAAAATCCCATGAACACAGAAATTGAAACACAAAATATCCTTGGTGGAGTTCACCACGTTACAGCAATCACATCAAGCGCACAAAAGAATTATGACTTTTTTACAAATATCTTAGGCTTACGTTTGGCAAAATTAACCGTCAATCAAGATGATTATGAGACTTATCACCTTTACTTCACAGGGGAAGATGGGAAAAGTCCAAATATGACCTTCTTTGACTTCAAAGATATTCCCAAAGGAATGCATGGGGCAAACAATATTAAGCGTGCTTCGTTTCGTGTACCAAGTGACGCTTCTCTTACTTACTGGACAGAGCGTTTTGAAAAAGCGCATGTTAAACATGGCGAAATTAATGTCAAATTTGGCAAGAAAACACTCGAATTTGAAGATTTTGATGGTCAAAAATACCAATTGATTTCCGATCAAGACAACACAGGTGATGCTGCACTGGATCGTTCATGGCTTCTCTCAAATGTAGCGCCTGAACATGGAATCATTGGCATGGGTCCAGTCTTTGTGAAAGTTACGGACACTTACAATTTACGGATTATTTTGGAAACAGTCTTTGGCTTCCGTTATGCTGGTCAAGAAAATAATTTGCATCTTTTTGAAGTAGCCAATGGAGGCAATGGTGCAGCTTTGATCATTGAAGAAGCGCAAGAAAATGAGCGTTATGCTTATCAAGGCTACGGTACAATTCATCATTTAGCATTAGGAACGACAAATCCTGAAACTTTAAATTACTGGATTGAACGTATTCAAGCCTTTCGTTTACCACATTCTGGCTTGGTGGATCGTTTCTACTTCTCTAGCGAATACGTGCGTGTAGCTCCGGGTGTTCTGTTTGAAATTGCTACATTTACACCAGGTATTGGCGCTCTTGATATGGCTGAGTCAGGTGATGGTGCTGTCGACAGTTATGAAGAGGCATTAATTACTTCAGGTTTCTGGATTGACGAATCAAAAGAAGAAGCAGGGAAAGACTTAAGTTTACCTCCTCATCTCTTCCCAGAAGATGAAGCTGTCAAAGCACGTACAGCAGCAAGTTTACGTCCTTTAGATACTTCAGATACGATGCGTGATCGTAGCCATGATGAATTATGGACTGTTGAAAAAGTTGTTGAACGTCGAGAAGGTGAAAGCCTTGAAGCTTTTGAACAACGTTATCTTGGAAAATAAATAATATAATAAAAAAACGTTTCTGTCCTTATGACAGAAACGTTTTTTATTATAAATTAAAGCGATAGCCCACGCCCCAAATAGTTTCGATAGGCTGTGTTGGCGACTGAACGCTTTTGAATTTTTCTCTTAGTCTTTTAATATGAACAACAACAGTAGCAACATCTGTATCATAAATATCCATCTCCCAGATTTGTTCGAATAAGCTTTCCTTGCTCCATACTCGATTTGGGTGTTCGGCTAAAAAGAGCAACAGTTGGAATTCCTTGTTCGTGAGGATGATTTCTTTGTCTAATACGTAAACCTTATGTGAATCCTTGTGGATGATAAGGTCATCTATCTTAAGAATATCGGAGTTTTCTTTAGGCTTTAAAATTTTATAGTTCTGGATATGAGCTTTGACTCGTGCCACCAGTTCATTGGGACTGAATGGTTTAATCATATAATCGTTAGCACCCAAGCCAAGTCCGCGAATTTTATCAATATCTTCTTTTTTTGCGGAAACAATCATGATAGGCGTTTGTTTTTTATTTCGAATTGCTTTACAAATCTCAAATCCATCAACCCCAGGAAGCATAATATCCACGATAATTAAGTCAAAATTTAGATTTAGAGCAGTGTTTAAACCAGCTGTTCCGTCTGTTTCAATCACAGCATCCATTCCGTTAATTTCCAAATAGTCCTTTTGTAAGTTGGCGATACTCACATCGTCTTCGATGATTAAAATTTTATCTTTCATTGTTACTCCTTATGCTTTAGGCAGAATTATTATAATACGTGTGCCTTTATTTAAAGTACTTTCGGCATGAACAGACCCTTGATGTTGTTCTACGATTTGTTTGACAATACTCAGCCCTAAACCACTGCCTTTTATCTGAGAAGTGCGCGACTTATCAGATCGGTATAAACGATCGAAAATATAAGGTAAGTCCTCAGGTGAAATTCCTCTGCCGTTGTCTTCAAATATAAACTGGATACCTTTTGAGGTTTTAAATAAAGTGAGTATAATCTCTAACTGCTGCTCTGCTTGGGCAAATTTAAAACTGTTTTGGATGAGGTTTTGCATAACTCGGTCAAAGTAAGCTGTATCCAACAGCACAGGAAGTTCATCTTGTGGGAGCTGCAGGATAACATTGACATTTTCGTGTCTTGCAATTTCGGATTCAAACTTCTGAATATAGAAGGTAAAGTCGATTTTGCTAAAACTTAAGTTGACACTATCCATATCTAGCTTCGAGTAAAGGAAGAGTTCATTGAGTACCAAGCTCTTTTCATGGATGGTTGCCAAATAAAGTGCTCGTTTTTCTGGCGTCTGAGCAATGTTTTCCTGCAAACCTTCGACATAACCAAGGATTGAAGTTATCGGTGTTTTAAGATCATGCGAGATGTTGGCAATCAGTTCTTTGCGATTTTCTTCATACTTTTTCTGAACCAGACGTGCAGATTGAAGATCCGTCCACATCTGGTACAAACTTTCTTTTAGCTGTTCAACCTCTTTTGCACCCTTTGAATCATCAGTAAATGGATTTTCCGTAAGTATATTATTCTGTTCGACCAGATAGCGGGCATTTTTTTCTAGAGTAACTAAGGGTTTGATGACGGTTTTTGAAAGCCGCTTACTGATAAACCAGAAAATAAGAGCAGATAAAATGAGAATGAACAGAATCATCCAGATGCCCCAACGAATGAAAAACTCAAATAAGTTAGTTTGTCTTTTTAAAATTAGAAAATCACCAAAAGTCCCGTCTTCATATCTAAAGCTGTACTTGATGTAATTATAAAAACGTCCATTGTTATCCATCGTGCCTGTCGGATTAAGATTGCTTTCGTCGAACTCAGGCATATGAACCCGAAGTGAAGAAGCTTTCAGCTCTTCGGAATGATAGAGGACATTATTGCCTTTGCGAATGACGATATTAATATTTTGCTTTTCGATGCTCTGAATAATATCTTTGGCTTCGTCCTTTAAAGGAGGCTCAAGAAGATTTGGCGAACTTTTTACCAATGTTTACAAAGTCAGAAAACTTTGCTTTTCTTGCTCTGAGAGAGGCTGGTTTGTCGTTAACATACTGTAAATATTTTTTATAGAAGGAATCTTACCCAAAGTACTGTAAGATACAACAGAAAAAATTAAGAACACAGAAACTAATGTCACTGCGATAGCACTGATGTAAGTTGTGATAAATCTATGTTTTATTGTCATATAGCTCTTTCTCAACCAAATGCTAAAAGTTTATAATTTGTTCATAATTTAGCCATTTGGAGTTTATATTTGCTTGCTATAATAAATTATACAATAAAAAAGGAGATTATCTTATGAAAGTTCAAAAAATAGTATTGTTCTCATCTGTCTTAGCACTTGGTGTCTTTGCAGATACTTATGTGTCAGATCACTCGACCCAAGCCAATCAGGTGTCTCAACATTCATCTTCACATAAAAACGATTCTTCATTAGGAAATCAATATGAAAAAACATTGTCACAGACAAACTGGCAAGGCACAAAAGTTTATGATGCGCAGGGCAATGATTTAACAAAAGAAAATAGTAACTTTATCGGCCTTGCAAAGTATGACAGCAAAGCAGGTTACTATGAATTTTTTGATAAGACAACCGGAAAAACAAGAGGTGATGAAGGAACATTTTTCGTAACAAATGATGGTACAAAACGTGTTCTCATCTCTGCGACACAAAACTATCAAGCTGTCGTTGATATCACAGAGTTGAATCACCACAAATTTACTTACAAACGAATGGGTGTCGATAAAAATGGTCAATCTGTCGAAGTATATGTCGAACATGTACCCTATAAGGCGAAAAATCTTAAATTTACACATGGTCGTGAAAAATTGCATACTCAAACAGGCAAAATTGTGAAGTCAAAGCCCGGCAGTCAAATTCTTGGTAGTACCTTATGGCATGGTACAGTAGTACGTGATGAGCAAGGTAATGACGTGACAAAAGAAAACCAGATGTTTATTAGTCTTGCGAAATTTGATGCACAAACTAGCAAATATGAATTTTTCGATGTCAATACAGGCAATACCCGTGGTGATTTTGGTTACTTTGATGTGATTTTCAAAAATAAAATTAGAAGTCATGTTTCTATTGGTCAAAATAAATACGGTGCAGTATTAGAAATCACTGAGCTAAATTCTCAAAAATTTACTTACAAACGTATGGGGAAAGATGCAGCTGGTAAGGATATTGTGGTCTATGTTGAACATGAGCCATATAGAGGGGTTTTTAATCCAGCATTTACCTTCTAGTAAAAAAATAGAGTATTTTACTCTATTTTTTTATGCCGATTCAAGGAGAGACAATAGAAAAGCATTTTATTGATATTCATACTTACTGCAGTTTATTAATAAATTCTTGCATAAATATACATATAGCTGTATAATAAATCCAAAGAAATACATAAAGAGGAAGAAAATGTCGCAACTAAAAAAAAATAAATTAACAGCAATTTCTTTAGCCCTGATGATTTTTACATCGGTGTATGGCTTTGGGAATGTTCCGCTCGCCTTTTTTCAAATGGGCTACGGATCAATCATTTGGTATATTATTAGTGCCTTAGTCTTTTTCATCCCATTTTCTTTAATGGTCACTGAATTTGGTTCTGCTTTTAATGCTGAGAAAGGTGGTATTTATACATGGATGGAAAAATCAGTGGGGCCATCCTTTGCCATGGTTGGTACTTTGATGTGGTACATGTCATGGGTTATCTGGTTTGTCTCTGTAGGTAACAGGATACTTGTACCTATATCGAACATGATTTTTGGTACAACAATCTTACCAAGCACAGTTATTGTGTCACTTTTGGCCATTCTTATCATGTTTCTCGTGACGTTCATTTCGCTTAGAGGGCTTGAAACCATAAAAAAAGTGGCCTCAGTTGGAGGTATTGCTGTTGTTTCACTTAATTTTATTCTCATCATCGGTGCCTTTATTATTTTAGCTAAAAGTGGTTTTCAGCCTGCAACGCCCTTAACGATAAAATCCTTGATTTCAACACCAAATCCAACATTGCAACCTACAAGTTTTGTTACTTTTATTGCTTTCTTAGTATATGCTATTTTTGCCTACGCCGGAGTAGAATCCGTGGGAGGACTGGTTGATGAAACAGTGGAACCGAAAAAGAACTTTCCTAAAGGTATCTTACTTTCGGCAGCCATTATTGGCATTGGTTATTCTTTCATGATTCTTTGTACAGGTTTTTTCATTAATTTTGATAAAGACTGGATTCCGGGGATTATGGATGGTTCAGTCAACCAAGGTAATATTACTTATTTTATGATGCAGCAGCTGGGTGAAAAACTGGCAGAATCCTTCAATCTATCATCTGGTGCTGTACATACTTGGGGAACAGTTTTTGCTCGTTATGTAGGTCTCTCGATGTTTCTCACTCTTATAGGTGCACTCTTTACTTTGATTTATTCTCCCCTTAAACAACTGATGGAGGGGACACCGGAAAAAGTGTGGCCAGGAAAACTTGGAAAAATAGAAAATGGTGTGCCTAAAAATGCTATGAAAGCTCAATTCATCATTGTGACTCTAATGATTTTATTGAATATGGGAATTTCACTCATCAATAAGGGAGCAGCAGATAAATTCTTCCTAGTCATTACTAACATGAGTAATATTGCTTCTAGTCTTCCCTATGTCTTTATCGTCTTTGCTTATATCAAATTCAAGAAAAATCAGGCGATCGAGAAACCTTTCACGATTATGAAAAATCAATCCTTTGCTATTGGCATCTCTTGGATTGCAGCGCTGATGATTATTCTGGCGGACTTCTTTACAATTATTGAACCCGTCATAAATTATCTCCAAGCGCCAGCTGAAATTCCTTTGGGAAGTGTTTATTCGGATATTATCTCAATGATAGCCGGACCAGTTGTCTTCAGTGTATTAGGCTGGTGGCTGATCCGAAACTATAAGAAGCAAAGCGTTAAGATATAAAATATAAGGAAAAGGCGGAAATCTTTGAAGAGATTATTACAATTTTAGGAAATTCCTAACATTTCTTTGGAAATATTTTTCCTCACAATTTATTTTGAATTGATTCATGATATTATATGCTATAATAATATCCTACTAAAACATGTGAGGAACACAATGGACGATCGGATCAGAATAAGCAGTACATGGCTTGTCATAATAGCAGTTGGTCTTGTTTTATTTAGCTATGGCGCACACTCTCACAAATTATTTTTAGAAGGGCTGGGAGCGATAGCTTCCGTTGGTGCTCTCTTTTGTGGCTTATCGGGTGTAGTTATTCGGTTGATAAGACGAAAGCGTGGACAACGTTTTAAGTAATCCCGCAAAAAACATCCTTATCTTTTGAAGATGAGGATGCTTTTTCATTTATCGTGAATATTTACCATCGATAAAGGTAATATCGTCTGTGTCACTATATGTACTGTAAGCTTTCACGAGGGAGATTATCCAGTCGGTGAGTGACCAAATACCAAAAGTCATCCAGTTACATAGAAGTTTAAAGATACCCATGCCGATTTGACCACGCATAAAGCGGTCAACGCCAAAGTGTCCAACTAAAAAGTTTCCAATCCAAACAAAAATATGTTTGTTAATCTTCTTTTCATTCATAAAAGTTTCTCCTTACCCTTTTAGCGTGATTTGCGCACGTATTTCATTCTTCAAGAGACTAGCTTGCGATATGATTTGTTCCCATTTTTTTATCTCTTACTCTTTTCATTATATAGACAAGCTCCCCAAGATTCAAACATTTAATAAAAATTTTTCAATAAAATATACTCTTTCATTTAGTTAATAATAAATACTTTTTGTATCATCCCGTACGTGTGATAAAATGAGAGAAGGAGGATAAAAAATGGATACAACTCAAGCTCTAGCAAAACTTAAAGCTCTTGTAAACACTTCTTTGTATTATAATAAAGATGTGCATGACCGAGAAAGATTAGAAGAAATGAAAGAAATTCTCTTTGAAATTTCTCAAAAGTTGACCTCTTACTCAAAAAATGAACTGGAATCCTTCTTTAATGAGGATTTAGGTTATGTCACACCCAAAGTGGATGTAAGAGCTGTTGTCTTTGAAGATAACCGTCTCTTACTTGTGAAAGAAAAAACTGAAGGACAATGGTCTTTACCTGGTGGTTGGGCAGATGTCGGTTATTCTCCCGCAGAAATAGCTCAAAAAGAAGTAAGAGAAGAAAGTGGGCTTGAAGTGATACCGTTACAGTTGTTTAAGCTGGTTGATAAGGCCAAACATCCTTATCCTAAAAGCTTGAATTATGTTTATAAGCTCTTCTTTTATTGTGAGCCCAAAACTTTTGAGTTGCATCCGGGATTAGAAACTTCGGAGGCACGCTTTTTCTCGCGGGAAGAAGTTAAAAACTTGCAGAATATTTCTGTGGATCGAAACACACGTGAGGATCTTCTGGAAGCTTTTGAATATCATAATCATCCAACAGCAGGAGCAAGATTTGATCGCGTGCAGTAAAAGGTGGTTCACGAAAATATCAAATATGTTATAATATCATTATTCCATGCGGACGATGAAAAAGATTGGGCTGTTTAGGATGATTGCCCCTATTGAATAAACGATTACGGAGAAATCAGTGGAGATTTTACGTTTATCGAACCAAAAAGTAGCGGGCTGCTGACAGTCCGCATTTTAATTTTTAAAATAATAATGTATGTTCTT
Source organism: Lactococcus sp. bn62 (assembly GCF_029492705.2). Classification (NCBI taxonomy): domain Bacteria; kingdom Bacillati; phylum Bacillota; class Bacilli; order Lactobacillales; family Streptococcaceae; genus Lactococcus; species Lactococcus sp. bn62. Next base: position 904,214 of record NZ_CP120417.1, read on the forward strand.
GGGATTGAAAAGAATCACCAAAGTGCATAGAGAAAAAGAAATATTGGAGAAACATGAAAATAAAAGAAGTTATATTGGATGAACTTAAAAAACATCCAAAGAGAGCCTATGCTGTAGAAGAACTGGCAATGGAACTTGACCTAACAAAGGCTTCAGATTTTAAACTATTTGTTAAAACTTTAGCTGCTCTTGAAGGGGAAGGATTACTGGAATTTACAAAAAATGGAAAAGTCACACTAGCCGAAGTAAAAGCAGAACTTGTCGGAATCTTCCGTGCTAATGCGAACGGTTTTGGTTTTGTAACAGTGGATTCTGATGAGCCTGACGTTTTTATTCCTAAGGGAAGAACGGCTTTTGCTCTTGAAGGAGATGAAGTAAAAGTCGAACTGAAAAGTAATGCTAATCCTTTAAAAGGCACAAGTGCTGAAGGGGTAGTTACAGAGGTTTTAAAGCGCGCGGTTACTCAGCTTGTCGGAACTTTTGTCAAATTTGACGAAAAAGAACGTCAAGAGTTCAATCGTATCGGTTACGTAAAATCACGCAATAAAAAGTTGCCTTATCATGTCTTTTTGACAGATAAGGGCTTGGTACCAGAAGATAAAGCAGTAGTTCGTGTTGACATTACCGCTTATCCAGATAAGAAAAATCCCAAAAGTATGCAAGGTTTGGCTGTCGAAATTGTCGGACAAGCAGGTGATAAAGGAATCGATGTTCTTGAAGTTTTAGCTTCACTTGGTATTCGTTCTGAATTTCCAGAAGACGTTTTGGCGCAAGCGAACGCTGTACCAGAAGAAGTTGATGAAAAAGATATCATGGGGCGCGTGGACTATCGTAATGAGATTACTTTCACTATCGATGGCGCTGATGCAAAAGACTTAGACGATGCTGTGCATATCAAACGCTTGGGTAATGGTAACTATGAGTTGGGCGTTCACATTGCAGATGTGTCACACTATGTCACTGAAAATTCGCCCTTGGACCGTGAAGCTTTTGAGCGTGGAACATCAGTATATGTGGCTGATCGTGTCGTGCCAATGTTGCCTGAACGACTCTCAAACGGTATCTGTTCACTCAACCCACGCGTTAATCGCTTGACACAGTCTTGTGTGATGGAGATTACGCCAGAAGGAAAAGTCCTTCAATCACAAATAGGTCCTTCCATTATCAAGACGACAGAACGTATGACCTACGATGATGTTAACCTTATGCTTGCTGGTGACGAGGAAACATTAGAAAAATATGCTGCAATTAAAGAATCCGTAGAAATTATGTCTGAACTTCACGAAGCTTTGGCAGCGATGCGCCGCCGCCGTGGAGCGATTGATTTCGAAACGATGGAAGCACGGATCATCGTTGATGAAAATGGCTTGCCTATCGAAATTCGTAAGCGCAGTCGTGGAACAGCAGAACGAATGATTGAGTCCTTCATGTTGATTGCTAACGAAACAGTTGCAAGCAGTTTTGAAGCACGTCATTTACCAGGGATTTATCGTATTCACGAACATCCAAAAGAAGAAAAAATGACCCGTTTTATCGACTTTGCTGCAACTTTTGGTTTGCAAGTCAAAGGCACTTCGACAGAAGTTAGTCAAAAAGCCTTGCAAGAATTTTTGAAAAAAGTGAAAGGCCAACCAGGAGAAATGGTTCTCTCAACGATGCTTCTGCGTTCGATGCAACAAGCACGCTATTCGGAAGACAACTATGGTCACTTTGGCTTGGCAGCAGAAAACTATACGCACTTTACCAGTCCGATTCGTCGTTATCCTGACTTGATCGTGCACCGCTTAATTCGTGAGATGGCTCAACCAAGTCCAAAGACCATCGAATATTGGGCCGAAAAAATACCGGAAATTGCTCAACAATCAAGTAACCGTGAACGCCGTGCTGTCGATGCTGAACGTGAAGTTGAAAAGATGAAAAAAGCCGAATTTATGGAAAAACATGTCGGTGAACAGTTCGAAGGTGTTATTGCTAGCGTTACTCGCTTTGGGATGTTTATTGAGCTTGAAAATACTATTGAAGGTTTGGTTCATATTTCTACTATTAAAGGTGAATATATGAACTTTCATGAACGTATGATGGCGCTTGTGGGAGAAAAAACAGGACTTGTCTTCCGAATTGGTCAACCCATCAAAATCCAAGTTACTAAAGCGGATAAAGTTACCGGTGATATCGACTTTGAATATATCAAGAGTGATCTCGATGTTGTCGAAAGTAATTTAAAATCTAAAAAAGAAAAAGGCCCACGCCGTAGACCAAAAGCAAATCGTTCCGAAAATAAAGAGGAACGTAAAGCCTCAAAACACGGAAAAAATTTCTCTGAAAATAACAAAAACAAAAAATACAGAGGAAAATCCAAGGATGAGGATCGAGAACGTAAAAACGATTTCGATAAAAAACCAAATAAAAAGAAAAAGAAGAAGCCTTTCTATGCGGATGCAGCAAAAGGAAAATTCGGAAATAATACGAAGAAAAAATCGAAAAAATAAAAATACTTTAGAGGAGAAAAGCCTATGTCAGAACAATTGAATCTTGAGAAAACGGCCTTGGTCCTGATTGATTTACAAGAAGGCATTGTAAATCGTTCACAGCTTGAACCCTATAGTAAGGAAGAAATTCTTGACAAAAATGATAGATTGCTGGACAAGTTCAAAAATACAGCAGGACTTATCGTTTTTGTGCATGTGAAAAATTATGGGCCAGAAATGCTCACTCCGCTTACAGATACAAATATAAGTGCTTCTGGTCCACTTCCCGACAATTATAGCCAATTTGTTTCTCCTCTGGCTTATGATGAAGAGGTTAAAAATAAAATCCATGTCAAAAAGCACAATTGGGGCGCTTTTTATGGGACAGATCTCGATGTGCAGTTACGTAGACGAGGCATTGAAAACATTATCTTGACAGGTGTTGCTACAACGATAGGTTGTGATACAACGGCGCGTGAAGCTTATCAACATGGATATAATGTGATTGCTGTTGAAGATGCAATGACAGACTTTAATGGGGCACTACATAGAGGCATCGTTAACGGTATCTTTACACGCTTAGGACGCGTCCGCTCGACAGAGCAAGTCTTGAAGATGATACAGGATTAGACCATAGAGAACAGTAGGTTTTGGTGATTTGAAAAGTTCAAGATGTAGAAGAGCACAGGCTTTTCTGCATCTTGAGCTTTTTATATTTTTAGACAATTGATAAGAAGTTGGAGAAGATAAAAGAAATCACCGTAACAGTATGTTATTTTTTTCATAAAGTAAAATTGACACATTTTTTTGCTATAATGTTAACGGTGATTTTTTCACATTTATTTGAAAGTGTAAGTAATGATTTAAAGTGGGAAAATGTCCGATAATAAGATAAAAAAGACAGTAAGCCAAACCTTAACCGGCTTAAAATACGGAAGAAATAGAAGATGGCTTATATAAGCTATTTAAGGATATTGAACATGGAAAATAGGACAAGATTTAATTTAACAAGTGGTTGGAATATATTATGCACAATAGCAACCATAGTTGTTTTAGGACTGACCTTTATTTTTATTTTGAACCTCAACCGCTTTACAGGCTACACGGGCGATGATTTTTTGTATCACTTTATCTATACAGGTGCTTGGCCAAGTGAACATCTGAGTGAATATCATAATATTGGTGATTATATTTCAGCAGTCTATACGCACATGACACTATGGAATGCCCGCATGACTTCGATAATTTTCGAAATCTTAGCGATGCAGCTTCCTAAAGGAATTTTCAATATCCTTAATGCCAGTATTTATGTATTGGTTGGGCTGTTATTGAATGTAATAATCAGTGGTAAAAAGGTACTTTTAAAACCTTTGCATCTGACGTTAACTTTTCTGTTGATGTGGTTTTTCATTCCGGGGATGGGCAGCACAGTGCTTTGGGTCAGTGGAGCTGCAAATTACCTGTGGGCCACAGTAATCATGGCTCTATAATTTAAAGGACTGATGAATCAAATTTTGATTCATCAGTCCTTTTTTAGTTTATTTAAATATAAAACATGTCGTCTATCTAGTAAAATTTAAGTACGACCAAAAATCTAAGATAGAAAGGACGACATGTCTTGAATAATCATATCAAAAAAATGCTACGAATTACAGATGAACATTTAGATTTAACAAATACGGAGGAATATAAAATTAAAGGGAAGAACACTTTAGTTATCTTTGGAGTCTATTCTCCCATGCCTTCGGCTTGTAGGAACTGTGGTTCAACTATTGTTGATAATGAAGGGAAAAGTGTAGTTGTTAGAAATGGAAAAAAGGAAGTAACTATTCAGTTAGATTCTTATCAAAATATGCCCACTATTTTAAAACTGAAGAAACAACGATTCCATTGTAAAAGCTGTTCGCACAATTGGACGGCACAGTGTTCTATTGTTGAAAAAAACTGTCATATCAGTAAATTTATTACTTTGAAAATTTTAGAATTATTAACTGAGAAAATCTCTATGACATTTATAGCTAAACAATGCCACGTTTCATTAACTACAGTTTTAAGAGTTCTTAAGTCAGTTGAATCACAACTCCCGCAACAACTTAAACCACGGAGTTTTCCAGAAGTTTTAATGGTAGATGAGTTTAGATCTCACGCTAGTTATGAAGATAAAATGAGCTTCATATGTGCTGATGGAGAAACAGGTGAATTAGTAGATATTTTACCTAGTAGGAAATTAGATAAAATAATCCCTTACTTCAATCGCTCTCCGTTGGAGGAAAGGGAAAAAGTTAAATTTTTAGTAACAGATATGAATGCTGCTTACTTTCAATTAACTAAAAATGTCTTTCCTACTGCTAAATTAATCATTGATAGGTTCCATATTGTGAAGCATTTGAACACCGCTTTTAATGATTTTAGAGTCCGAGAAATGAAGAGATTAATTACCAATAAGAAAAAGTCAAAAGCAAATAAATTAAAATCAAACTGGAAATTACTTCTAAAAAATCAAACAAATATTTCCATTTCAGAGTTCAAAACTTGGAGAAGTTTTCCTTCTCCAAAGTACCATCTTTTAACGGAATCTATGGTGATTGATCGACTACTCTCATTTTCTTCTGAACTAAAAGAAGCTTATGACATTTTCCATTTATTAATGTATCACTTTAGAAACAAAGATGACCGTTCCTTTTTCGAACTATTGAAAAATCTACCTGATAGCTTGGATACACAATTTAGAGATAAAATAGAAAATCTGATTTCCTATGAAGAAGGTATTAGAAACGCTCTTAAATATAATTTTTCCAATGGAAAAATTGAAGCTAAGAACACTCATATAAAAACACTTAAAAGAGTTTCCTATGGATTCAACTCATTTACAAATATGCGTATAAGAATTTTCTTGATAAACGGCCTTATTAAAATTAAATAACTAAAAAAGATGATAAATCTGAGAGTAATCTCAAGTTTATCATCTTATATATCCGACTCATCAGTCCGATTTGACAAAGAGCCGTAATCATACTCCTCTTTTTATTACCCTACCGTTTTAATGTAAGTACAAAACGTGGTTGGGAAGAATACTATCTCCCGGTTTTGGGACTTTTAGCAGGCTTAACAAATGAAGTCGGTGGCGCGACAACTGTATTGCTTGCTCTCATTTTTACGGTTTATAATTTTAAAAAATCGACAAACGGAAACACGGTGGCGCAGATTTTAGGAACCTTAGCTGCCGCCTTTGGTTTTGGGATGCAAGTCATCTTATCATCAGGATCTGCTGAAACGCAGAACTACGGTGCTTCTTCCGGTTTATGCCAACGTTTCCTCGATATCATATTGGGAACTGCGCATTATTCTGGTTTTCTGATACTGCCTATCCTTGTATTTGGGGGAATTCTTTATTTTAACCGGAAGCAACTCCAAGAAAAAGCATGTTATCTCTGGCATGGAGGACTTATCTTTCTGGTATCAGGTCTTGCAGGTTGTGCTGCAATCCTGGCATCGCCCATCACACCTGCCCGTCTTTGGTTTGCAAGTAATATTCTGTTTATCATAGCTTTATTAATGATGATTGAAGCATGGCAGGAGTTACATACACAAAGCTCTTGGACCAATGTGCCTTTGTGCATTGCCATTCTTTGCTTAAGCTTTGTGAGTTTGCCCAGCTATGAATATAATTTAAAAGACATCAAAAATTCATATGAATATTTTTATACAGCCCAATCTATAGCCCAAAAAGCAAAAGAAGAGGGTAAAACTTCCGTCCGCGTACCTGGGATTCCGATGACTTCTAACGACTTTAATGCTTATTTTGGGACGCCTTATTTGGTTTCAAGTGAGCACCTAGAAAAAGAATGGGCGAACACATGGTTTGCCAAATATTATGGGCTAGAGAAAGTCTATTTGGATGATACAGTGCCAATGGCAAAAGTAAACTTAGAGAATGCTCAACCTATTGATAACATTCTGAATGCTTACAATAAATATTTTGGTTATTTCCAACGCAAGATTCTTCCTTTCAATACTGATAAGGTCTTAAAACGTGAGCAAACTGCTAAAACTTCGGCAGCAAAAACAACCATTACTAAGAATCCTAAACCAAATAACAAAAACTTACCGGCAGATAAACCTTGGCTTCGTAACGCGCTTATTCGCTATATCGATGTAAACAAGGATGAAATCGTTGCAACAGAGCAAATCACTTCACCTTATAATGAAGCTTATGATATTTCTCATGCAGCAACTGCAGGCTATGAAATACTATCAAATAATCCTAAATCTTATATTTTTAATAAACGTTTCGATCAGACCATTGACATTCATGTCAAGCCTACACTTCATACCATCACACTTTTCTTTAATGATAAACATCAAAAAAATATTTCCATCACAAACATTGAAGGCCAAACAGGAGAAACACTCACCGTACAATTGCCACGAGGCTACAGTAGCAATGGATCAAAAACAACTCGTATTACCATTGATGCAGAGACACCTTGGAATAAAACAGTAGAAGTAACCAAAATTCCATTTTGGAAAAATCTAGGAAGCTTCTCGACTTTTTATAGCGTAGTTGCTGGGTTATTAATTTTTGTGGTTTATGATATTTTTCTTAAACAACGACAGGGAAGATAAGTATTAAGGGTGAAAAATACAAAAAACTCAAGTAGATAGAAGAAATAATTTCTTCGATACCTTGAGTTTTTTTAGTGCCTTCTATAAGTTTATTTTCTTTTGAGTTTATTGCTTATGTGCCCGACTATAAAAGTTATTCTAAAAAACTAGGTTTGACGATCGATTATCTGCAAGAATTTCCCGGAGAGGTTACTTTTAATGAAAGTGAGCTCATCCAAGCGCTCCAAGCAACAGATAGTGCTTCCTACCAAAAAGAAAGAGCTCTCTTTTTCAAGAAAACATATAACTATGGCGATGGCAAAGCAACAGAACGTGTGCTTAAGTTGATTGAAGCAATTATGAACCAGAGCTTGTAGATAAAATTTACATAAAAAAAGCCATTAGACTAGAGCTAAATGGCTTATTTTTTTACTTTTATCCTTATTTTTGAATGAAGTAATAAGATGTTGCTTCACCTGAAGCGAGGAGAGCATTTGCTTTATCTTGAAGTTCCTTGTATGATGTTGAAACTGTTGACTCATGCTTGTTGCCTGCTTTATCTACATAAACCAAGACCCAAGCACGTCCGTTGGGAGTTGTTTCAGAGCTAGATGGTGTTGCATTAGGGTCAGCCTGAGGACTATGACCACCTGCACCGTTATTTTCTACTGGATTATTTGAGTTATCGACCCAGCCCTGATCTGAACTTTCTGATGTTGCAGGTTCAGACGGTTGTTCAGATGTAGCTGGGGCTTCAGAAGTAGCTGTTGTGGAATCTGAAGTTGAACTGGCATCTGAACTCTCAGATGTTGTAGTTGTTGTTTCTGAACTGCTGGCTTTACTTGTACTTTCACTTGAGCTTTTAACAGAGCTAGAAGGTTCAGAAGATGTGTCTTTCTTTGCGCTAGTTGTGTTGCTGCAAGCTGTCAGTAGCAAGACAGCAGCTAATGAACTAACTAAAAGTAATGATAATTTAAATTTTTTCATATGTAAGACTCCTTAAAATTCCTTTTCTTTCTTCCAGTATAACATATTGTCTCTCAAAAACCTGATTAATTATCTATAAATTAAAAGTTAATGAAGAAAAAACTCTCATCTAAAAAAGATAAGTCGAATAATTTGTAAGCGTTTTTTAACTTTGTTAGAATTATTATATAGAAAAAATAATAAATAGAAAGAAAGAGGTGCTTTATGATTTGGTCATTAATCGTTGGTGCAATTATCGGGGTGATTGCGGGTGCAATCACAAGCAAAGGGAAGTCTATGGGATGGATTGCTAATATCTTAGCGGGTCTCGTGGGTTCTGCTGTTGGTCAAGCTTTACTGGGATCATGGGGCCCTAGTTTAGCTGGTATGGCGCTTATGCCTTCCATTATCGGTGCCGTTATCGTGGTAGCTGTTGTTTCTTTCTTCTTAAGTAAAATGGGCGATTAAACAGTAGCTGCAGTAAAACGGGAGGAGGAAATGTGTCAAAAGGAAAAAAAATTATTCTAATTTTAGTTGATTTATTTCTTATTACAATCATCCTACCACTGTTTCTTTACACACTCGGGAAATTTAATATAGTCCAACCAATTACAGATATGGCGCAGGTCCCTTATATTGGACCTTACTTGCCTACATATTTCTTGTTTGCAACAGGTATTTTAGGAATTCTCTTACTCATTCTTTTACTTGTCATTATCTTCTATCCAAGAAGATATACAGGCTTTGTCTTAGGAGAAGGTAGAGGAGAACTGCTTCTTAAAAAATCTGCGATTGAAGGCTTTGTGCGAGAAACGCTCAGAGAAAATGGTTATATTAAAGATCCGAAAATCGATACTTTGCTAGGTAAAAATAAGATTAAAATTGCGATTAAAGGTGAGATTATACCTCGTGTGCAAATTTCAGAAAAGGCTTTGCTTATTGAAGAAGAAATTCGTAAGGGCTTGAAAGAGTTTCTCGGGGTAAATCATCACTTAAGTTTGAAAATAAAAGTGAACGCTGTAACACCAAAGAGTAAAAGCAGTTCACGTGTGTTATGATTGGAGGTTAGATGAATCTTTTAGAAGAATATCAATATCCAATTATAGGTGGGGCAATTGGAGCAATCATCGCTATCTGTATCTTTACAATTGGTTTTTGGAAGATGCTCTTACTGTTTTTACTCATCGCGCTTGGTAGTTATATTGGTTTCTATCTCGAACGTACAGGATATATTGATAAAATAGGTAAAAAATAATTAAATAATTTATAAATAAAAAGGAGAAGCTATGGTACAAGAAAACAAAAAAACTTTGGATAACTCAGTTGATGCAGTAAGTGGAACTTTAACTTATGAAGATAAAGTGATTCAAAAAATCGTAGGACTTGCCTTGGAAAAAGTAGACGGCTTGCTTGCAGTTGATGGTGGCTTCCTGTCTAATCTCACAGGAAAACTCGTAAATACGGACGATGTAACTTCTGGTGTAGGTGTCGAAGTTGGTAAACAACAAGTTGCGGTTGATCTTAAAATCGTAGCTGAATATAAGAAATATGTTCCTGACATTTATAAAAATATAAAAGAAGTTGTTTCAAAAGAAGTTAAAGGCATGACAGACCTTGAAGTTGTAGAAGTTAACGTAGATGTTATCGATGTTAAAACGAAAGAACAACAAAAACAAGATGAACAAAGCCTTCAAGATAAAGTAGGCGATGCCGCAAAATCAACAGGACGATTTACTTCGGAAAAAGTTGATCAAGTGAAAGACAAAGTCAGCGATGATGATGAACCACGTGTAAAATAAAAAAATAAGGAGATTTTCTCCTTATTTTTTTTATTAAATCTCTTCCTTTAGTTGGACAACTTTGACTTGATAGATACTCGACTCATGAAGCATTTTTTGGAGAGTATTAATCATCAGAACCAACCATGTAAAGGAAATTGCAAAGGCAATAATCTCGAAAACCGTCAGAGACAGATAATGAACTTTCAGAAATAAAATTGCTGAAGTAACAAGAGCGACGAAAACAATAGCTGACATGCTGAGAAATTCTTTCGAAATTTGGGGTAACAGATATTTACTTAATACTATCAAGATAATAATGCACAAAACAATACCATACGCAGAGGCATTGTGAAAGGTCATTGTCCATGATTGAGCGGGGAAAATACCTACACCAGCAATAAACAGAGCAATGACATAGTAGAAAGCTTGAACAATTTTGACTTTGAAATTGTACAAGTCGCTTTTTTGAAAATCCATAAATAAATAATCAGTGATCGTTAATAGCATCAAAGCAGAAAAAATCATCGTAAAATTAAATTGCCACTGATTTTTAGCTTCACCTGTTCCTAAAAAGCTAAAGTTGTATTGCCACCAGCCATTTTGACCATTAGTGGCCATGGAAAGGAAAATACCACCAATAAAGGTAATAAACAATAAGATAATCAGATGAGAAATTTTAACAGAGGCTGCAAAAAGAATCAAAAAGTAAAAAACAATAGCTGAAAAGAGAGCAGCTACAAAAGAAGCTGTGAAGCGATCGAGAGTTACTCCGACAAAGGTCATCCCCAAAATGTACCAAATTAATGCTTGAATCGCAAAAACAATCAAGGTATAGGCAAGGCTGATTGTGACAAGTTCTCTTATACGGCTAAGCATGCGTTTTTGTGGTGAGGTATTTTGCTTGGCATAAACCCAAAGGAAGGTTGCAAAGCCAATAATTGTCGCACACAGCATGCTGATTCCAGCGACAGAATGATACCGCCCGCCCGTAAAATTAATCTGAGAATGACCACTTAAAAAGAAAGTAAGTAGCGAGATAACTAAACTTAATAAACTGGGAATAAGCATATAGTGTAAAGAAAAATTTTGTGCATCAAGCTGATCAACGTCACTTTTTAAGACAATCTGGTTTTGCTCGACTGACATTTTATAGTTTTGTTGCTCAAATTTATCCGCAACATCATCCGGAATTTCAATTATTTTTTTCATTTATCTTCTCCATTTTTTAACTCCTATTCTTATTATTATATCAATATTTTGACGATTTAACTTCTCCGATTCATTTAAGAAATGAAAATTTTCTGAATTGAAAGATTTGAGTTAAGTTTTTCGCTAATTTTAAAGAGAAGTGTTAAAATTAATGAAATGAAATCGGTTGCCGAGTAGGATACGAAGTGGAAAAGGGGTATAAGATGTTTCAATTTTTAAAGTTGTTTTTAATCAATGCAGTAATTTTCCTTATTTTAGATAGTTTATGGTTAATCTTTGCAAATAAAAAATTTTATCAACCATACATTGGCCATCTGATGGGGCAAACCAAACTTTTGCCTGCCGTCATTTTTTATCTTATTTATGTGGCTGCACTTGTATTTTTTGTTTTGGTACCTGGACAAGAAAAAGAAAGCCTTTCTTATGTTCTTTTAGCCGGAGCTTTTTTTGGAGCAGTATGTTATGCCACATATGATTTGACAAATCTTGCGACATTGAGCGATTGGCCATTGAAAATTACAATTGTTGATATTATTTGGGGGAGTTTTGTGACTTCCCTTAGTGCAACACTCACTTATATAATTGTTGCAAAGCTTTAGAAGGAGAAAGAAGTGGGAGAAAAAAATGAAAATTATCGCTTGTTACAGAGTTTTAGAGCTGGGGCAGAAAAAGTAATCCTTCAGAAAGAAGAGCTGAATAAAATAAATGTTTTCCCTGTGGCAGATGGAGATACAGGTAGTAATCTTGCCTCACTAATGCAAGCTATTATTGACAATGTGCCGATGAAAAATTATCCTATGGATATTCTTTTAGATGAGATATCAGCAGCTGCACTTATTGGTGCTCGAGGAAATTCAGGAATCATTTTTGCCCAATATTTAAGTGCTGTGGCTGAGAACTACCAGAAAGCAGAAACGAATTTTGAAAGTTTTGTGGAAGCTTTAGAACAAGCTGTAAACAAAGCTTATAGTTCGTTAATAGATCCTAAGGAAGGGACTATTTTAACAGTAATGCGTGCCTGGTCTATTACACTGGAAAAAAATTATAGATTGAATCACTCCTTTGAAGAGGCCTTGTTAGAAGCAAAAGCAGAAGCACAAGAAGCACTAAATGCTACGCAATTTCAAATGTCTTTGTTACGGAAAAATAAGTTGGTAGATGCAGGGGCGAAAGGTTTTTATTATTTTATCCTTGGTTTTACAGACTTTTACTGTGGTAGAGTTTTAAAAGTTGGGGATGAAGAGGCAGATGACGGTCTAGAGAGGGTTAAAGAACTTTCGGTAAATCATATCATAGCTGAAGCACCGCGTTACAGATACTGTTCCGAATTTATCATCAAAGCACCCCAAATCTCTGAACTTCAATTACGAGAAGTACTGCAAGAAAAGGGCGATTCAATGGTTACTGCAGGAAATGCTAAACAGTTAAAAATCCATATGCACACTAATGAGCCTCAAAAGGTCTTGGCAAAGCTAGAAAAATACGGACAAATTATCTACCAAAAAGTAGACGATATGCGCCTACAGTACGAAATTTCTCAACAAATGTTAGCTCCAATAGCGATTGTTACAGATTCTATTGCTGATTTACCTCAAGAATTTGTGCTTGCACATCAAGTGCATGTTTTACCTGTAAATGTCACTGTGGGAGACCAAAATTTTCTAGACAAGTTGACAATTAATGCACAACTCATCAAAGAAAAAGCAGATGAAAATCTTAAGATGGGTACTTCACAGCCAAGCATTCAAACGATTGATGCGCTTTTCTCTTTTTTGGAAGGTAAGTATGAACATGTGCTTGTTATCACGGTAGCGTCACAACTTAGTGGCACATATCAGTTGATTGAGCAACGTATCAAAGAAAAAAATTATTCGAAAAACTGGATTCATCTCATTGATTCACGATTAAACTCTGTTGCTCAAGGTTTACTTGTACAACGGGCAGCCCAACTTGCGGAGAGGAAAGTTCCTATCCGACAGCTTGTGCAAGAAATCCAGCAGCTACGTGAAAGAATCTTCATCTATGTGGCAGTAGCTGACTTATCTCCGATGATACAGTCAGGAAGAATTCCTCAGTCTTTGGGAGCAATAGCTCAAAAACTCTCACTTCATCCAATAATTAGTCTAGACAAAACGGGCAATGGGAAACTCATCGGTGCTTCCTTAAGTCAGAAGCAAAGTATGAAAAAAATACTCAAAAAAATCCAATCCTTAGCAAAAAGTGGACAGATTGAAGATATTGCTCTGACTCATGTCTTGGCCCAAGGTGATATAGAAGATTGGCAGAAAATATTAAAAGAAAAAACAGGCAATGATTATAAGGTGATTGAGAGTTCATCTGCCATTGCTATCTCTGCGGGAGCGGGAAGTATCGCTGTCGCTGGAATTACAAAGGAGCAGTTATGATTTATGGAATAGTTTTAGGGGTTTTGCTTGTTTATTTTATTTGCTGGTTTAAAGTAGCAGACCAGAAGAAAAACTACGGATTAATCGATATAGCATGGGGCGGAGGTTTTGTTTTAACAGCGTGTTTAAGCTATTTCTTCAATACTCAAATAACCATGCAAAATAGAGCAATTTTGGTTTTGGTTGGGCTTTGGGGTGTGAGGTTATTCGTTCATTTAGCCCGACGCAATTGGAACAAACCCGAAGATTATCGCTATACAAACATGCGCCGCAGATGGGGGAGTCACGCGCCAAAACTAAAGGCTTTTTTCTCCGTCTTTATGGTTCAGTACCTTTTACTTTTTATTATTGCGCTGCCAATCATGCAAAGCAATCACCGCCCGGAAAGTCAAATTTTCTGGTGGCAAATTCTTGGAGTAGTGGTTTGGCTGATAGGTTTTGTTTTTGAAGTAATAGGTGATTGGCAACTGGAACAGTTTAAGAAGCATAAAGAAAACAAAGGAAAATTACTGACCAGCGGCTTGTGGTCAGTGACACGACATCCGAATTATTTTGGAGAAGCTGCATGTTGGTGGGGCATCTTCTTGATCGCTTTTACAGACATTTCTGATCTTTGGTTGATCGTGAGTCCACTTTTAATCACTGGTTTACTCTTATTTGTTTCTGGAGTCCCATTACTTGAAAGGAAATACAAAGCGCGCAAAGATTTTCAAGCATATGCACAAGTCACCCCTAAATTTTTCCCTTTCATCGGCAAGAAAGGACTGTAAAAAATCCCAAGATAAATTTCTTGGGATTTTTATGTCACGCCTCAGTTAACGTTCAAGGATAAACTCAGAGTTAACAGAGGTCTGTTTATTTGCTTTTGAAACAGCCTGCTCAAAAGCCATCCGCCCGACTTGACGGCAATGGTTGTCAATGGTGGGTAATTTGAGCAATTGTCCAGCGAGCAAACGTTCTTGTCCTACAATAATCGGTTTAGGAAGTCCTTGCTCTTCAAACCAACGCCAGACATTGGCCGCAATTTCGTCGGAATTAGCAAAAATTCCGTCAAATTGTGTCAATTGTGGAGCAAAGCGATAAGCATCCTCAGATGAGATAAGGCCTGATTTGATCTGCTCTGGTCTTGCTTCAAGTTGGTAAACATCCTTGTAAGCCTGTAGAGTAGTTGAGATTGTTGGACTTTTACCTCTGGATAAGAGAAAGCCAATATTTGAACAGTGTTGCTCCTTGAGCCATTCAAAGGCTTCACGATAAGCAGGGATTCGATTTGCATAGGTTGCTGGAATCCCTGAATTTTCAGGTTTGTAGCAGAGCACGATAGGACCATATTTCTGATATTTAAGAATCGTCTCTTCAGGCACTTGACGTGAAGTGAAAATGATGGCTTCAAAGGCCTTTTTACGTAATTTTTCTAGATATTCAATTTCTAAATCCTGATTATAGTTTGAGGGGAGAATAATAATTTTATATCCTGTTTCAAAGCTTTTCTCAAGGATTCCTTCTAAAATTTTGCTGAAAAAGGGTGACTTGATGTAAGGAAGTACAACACCGATATTATGTGTAGCTCCATATGCCAATTCTTGAGCAATCGCATTTGTCGCATAGTCTAATTCGGCAGCAGTTTTCAAGATTTCTTCACGCGTGTGTTGAGAGGCATAGCCATTACCAGAAAGCACACGAGAAACGGTGGCTTTGGAGTATCCAGTAAGTTTGGCAATATCAGAAAGAGATGTCATAAGGTTACCTGTTCGTTGATTTCACGAATAGCTGAGAGCGCCTCAGTTACACCGTGATCTGTATTTTTAGCTACCACTATTTTAACATGGGCTTTCACTTCTTCGCTAGCATTATCTACTGCGATAGGAAGACCGGCAACCTTCAAGAGCGGAATATCGTTATGTCCATCACCGATTGCAGCAATTTCCTCAAAGTTAATTTCCTTTTCTTCCAAAATAGCTTCCGCAGCATCAGCCTTAGTTTTTTCAGCAGATGTAATCTCTAAAGTATGTACTGTGGAACGAGTCACATGGATATCAGGAATATCCAGCTCTTTTAAAGCTTGTTCAATTTGTAGCATTTCTTCAGGGTTGAAAGACATCAGCATAATTTTGTAGATTTCAGATTGTCCGTCAAATGCTTTAATACGTGGTTCAGCTCCAGTAAGGGCTTTTTGGAAGAAAACTCCCTTGTCCTGTTTCTTAATGTACCAATGTGCCAAGCTGTACCAGCTGAGGCTTACATTTGGAAAGTTTGAAGAGAAGTAATCCAAAAGAGCGGAAACAATATCAGCCGGTAAGGTGTGCTTTTCAATCACTTGAATCCCAAAATCATTTTGAGTAAAAGTTAGATTTCCGTTGAAAGCGATCTGTGGTGTCTTTAGCTGAAGTTTATTCAATATAGGGCCCATCTCAATCGGGCTTCGTGCGGAAACAAGGCTAACGGGGATATCACTCAGGCAGACTGACCAGCGATTTGTATCAGAAAGGCTGCCACGTGTATCGAGAAGTGTCCCATCCATGTCTGTAAAAATGTGTTTAATCATCGTTAAATCTCCTTTATGTTTTTTTTGATGCTTTCATTGTAATTTATGAAACGCGTTCCATGTCAAGCGATATGCTTTTCCGATTTGGAAGATAAATTGAGGAGAAAAACTGGAATTTCATAAATTTTCACATAATTCTGTATAAATTCTTGCAATTTAAAATATTTTTACGTATAATAAGTTTTAAATTCATAAAGGAGAAAATCACATGAGCAAAACACTTCCATTGACAGTCTATTTCTTTTGGCGCAGATAAGTTGTGTTTATGCTTGGCATAGATACAACTTTTGAGTATTCTCAAAAAGTATCTGTGCCCGTGATAAAAAGCCGGGTAAATTACCCGGCTTTTTCTTTTTGAATTTAACCGCTCTTTAGTTTTTGTTAAACCATTAAAGTTAATCTATCGTGATCCAAGCAGGGCTTTACCTTTTTTATAAAAAACTAAAGAAGCAAAAAAAATAGAAATGAGGGATTTTACTTGGAAAATTCTAATCAAGAACTGAAGTCTTCAATGAAGACGAGACATGTGATTATGCTATCACTTGGTGGCGCCATTGGAGCGGGCTTATTTGCTGGTTCCAGTAACGCCATCCAAGCCGCTGGTCCAGCGGTAATGATTGCTTATCTTTTAGCTGGCGTAATTTTATATGTCGTGATGCATGGTGTTGGCCAAATAATCATTCATCAAAAAGAGAACACTGTTGGTTTAGCAGGGCTCATCTCCCCTTATGTGGGAAAAAGATTTGCCCACTTTACAGACTGGGTTTATTGGTCCTTATGGATGGCTGTTATGGTAGCAGAATCAGCAGCCATTGCTCAATTTTTAGGAGTTTGGCTCCCCCAAATTCCATCGTGGATTTTTGTACTTATAGTAGCTATTATTACCTTGGGGCTAAACCTTTATTCAGTACGTGTCTTTGCAGAAACAGAGTATTGGCTGGCTTGGACAAAAATTATTGTCATTCTTATTTTGATTGTTGTGGGACTTTATTTAGTCGCTACTCAAGTTTTCCATCTCGGCCTTAGTGACGGCCTTGGAAGAATGAATACTTATGGCGGATTTATGCCTAATGGCATGCAGGGAGTGTTTAATTCCATGCTTATCGTTCTTTATTCTTATGGTGGATCAGAACTTATCGCCTTGACGGTTGCAGAAGTAGAAAATCCTAAGAAAGCTATACCAAGAGCGATTCGAGGAGTTATTATCCGTATTTTCTCTTTCTATGTTATTCCAATGTTTATCTTTGTGGAGCTCTACTCATGGAAGTTTTTGAGTACAACAAAAGAAAGCCCGTTTGTCTTAATTTTTGAAAAACTTGGGATTCCAGGGGCAGCTTTGATTGTTAACTTTGTTATTATTTTAGCTCTCTTTTCTGTTATTAACTCGGCTATTTATGCCACATCACGTTCGGTTTATTCACGGGCCAAAGATGCAAAGGGTCCAATCGGACAAACGCTAGGTAGACTCTCGAAGAAACAAATCCCTGTCGCAGCAATCATCTTTTGCTCAGGCATGCTCTTTATCGGAGCTATTCTCTCCTTTATTTTTGGCGATAATCTTTTTGTCTATCTTGCAGGATCAATCTCTTATACGATTCTTATTGTATGGATGATGCTCTTGATTGCGGCGATTATTTTCTATTTTAAAACAGGACTTGGTGGTTGGTTTGTCAAGACGGTTTCCATCCTTACTTTAATTGTACTGCTTATTGTGGGCTACAATGTTGTGATTTCAAATCCGTGGGGAATTTCTGTATTTGCCTTAGTCGTCTGCCTTCTTAGCCTTTTAAGCTATCGTAAAAAAGAAGAGTAAATAAATGAAACAATAAACTGTCAAGTATTTTTCTTGACAGTATTTTTTTGTTTTGATAAACTTATCTTAATAATAAAAGCGAGGTAAGGTCTATTGAAATTATAAGTCATGAAAATTGAAAAAACGTTAAAAGCGGTTCTGCAAGAAAGACCGCAGATGTTTTTTCGCATTCATGATTTATAGAAATAGACTTTCAAAAATAAAGACCTTTTTGGGCTTATTTTGAACTCCTTTTCTCTATTTTTGTGGATGCGAAAATAGAGAAAAGGAGTTTTTATTTTGAATAAAAAACAGAAAGAGATGCAAGCTCGATTAGAGAAAATTAAAGCAGCACAGAAAAAAATACCTGTTCAAACAGGTAAGAAAATACAGGCAAAAGGCCTTAAACATGCAACAAAAGCCCACACAAGTTCGCAGCATTATACGATAGGTTTTAGCTAAAAATGAGAACAGTGTGGTTTAAAAAGCATATAAGCTTTTAGAATAGGAGAAAAATGTCGAACATTAAAATAAATCATTTAACATTTGGCTATACCGATCAGCTTATTTTTGATAATGTAAGTATTAATATTGATGATCAATGGAAGCTGGGATTAGTTGGCCGTAACGGGAGGGGGAAAACTACACTTTTAAAAATCCTTCTCGGAGAAGTGGAAGCACACATTGACATAAAGACAAATAAGAGCTTTGTTTATTTTCCTCAGACGATTAATGATAAAGAGCAGTTGACCTTATTTGTCTTGCAGGAATTAGCTGACTTTGAGCAGTGGAAACTAGAACGTGAATTAACATTAATGGGGGTTGACTTAGACACTTTATGGCGTCCTTTCAATAGTCTTTCTGGTGGAGAGCAGACAAAGATGCTGCTAGCAGTTCTATTCTTGGATGAGCACAATTATCCGCTCATAGATGAACCAACCAACCATCTTGACAAGGCATCACGTGAGAAAATTGCTGCCTATTTGGCAGAAAAGAAAGGCTATATTTTAATCTCACATGATCGTCAATTTCTTAATAAAACAACGGATCATACAATGGCGATAGAACGTGCGGATTTACTAGTGTATGCAGGTAATTTTGCTGTCTACGAGGAGGAAAAACGTTTGCGCGATCTAACGGAAAAGGCGCAAGACGATAAACTCAAGAAAGAAATCGGTAGATTGAAGCAAACAGCGCGTGAAAAAGAAGCGTGGTCACGCAATTTAGAAGCAACAAAATCCCGTAAGAAGCGAGGATTTGATTCAGAAACCAAACGTGTTGATAAAGGTTTTATTGGACGAAAAGCAGCAAATATGATGCAAAAGTCTAAAAATCTCGAAAAGCGCATGAAAGAGGATATCGCTGACAAGGAACTACTTCTAAAAAATTGGGAAGAAGTACCTGGCTTGGAAATGAGTGTCTTAGAGAGCCATCAAAAACGCTTACTGACAGTGGATAATTTAACGGCTGGCTTTGAAGTCTTTCTTTTTGAACCTGTGTCTTTTACACTTGAGCAAGGCCAAGTAATTGCCCTAACAGGAGAAAACGGTCGAGGAAAGTCTTCATTAATGAAAGTCCTCACTGGAGACTTTAATGGACGTTATGCTGGTTCATTTGAGTTGGCTCATAACTTGGTCATTTCCGAAGTAAGGCAGCTTGCAGATAACAAAGGTTTCCTAAATGAATTTGCTAAAGAAGAAAACTTAGAATTAGAACTTTTCCTTAACAATTTGCGCAAGTTAGGCGTAGAGCGCAAAGTTTTTGAGCAAAAAATCGAAAATATGAGTCAAGGACAGCAGCGTAAAGTCGAACTCGCTCGCGCCTTAAGTCAGCCAGCGCACATTTATCTTTGGGATGAGCCGCTCAACTATCTTGATGTTTTTAATCAAGAGCAAATCATTCAAATGATAAAGAACAGCAAGCCCAGCATGCTCGTCATTGAGCACGATCAGTATTTTGTTGATCAAGTAGCAGATATCCAAATCGAACTCGTAAAAAGCAGCGTTTAGCACACTGCTTTTTTATTTGAAAAAATTTAGAGATTTCTTGACATGTTCCTTTTATTCCTGTATACTAAAGAAGTCGAAAGAATGAAAGCGTTTTACGTGCGCGTTATTTTAAAGACACTGCTCTCTATCCAAGAGCAAACTTTCCTATAAAATGTTTACAAAAGTAAGAACGTCCGTTGGTGAAGCGGGCGTTTTTACTTTTTTTGAATAAAAACTCTACGAAAAGCATTATTACCTAAAATAAAAGCGAAACAGTCCTTAATTTGCTATAATTAGATAAGAATAATTTTAGAAAAAGGAGTTTTATTTTGGGGATTCTTGCCATTGTTGAACTATCTATTTTTGTCCTAAACTTCTTTTTATCATTGACCATTATTTTTCGCGAGCGAAAAAGCACCTCAACAACATGGGCTTGGCTCTTTGTGGTCAATCTTCTACCTGTCTTTGGCTTTATTTTATATATCTTAGTTGGTCGTGGCATTGCACACTATCGCATTTTTAAGGTGCAGCGTGCCTTTCGTGTGGGATTTGAAGAGCAATTGAAACGTACTTGGAGAGTGTATAACGAAGAGGGATTTATAAAAAAAATAACGAGAAATCATGGTATCACACAGCTGATTCATATGCTTTTTGTTGAAGAAAAAGCCGTTATTTCAGCAAATACCGGAGTGAAAATCTTTACAGATGGTCGTGCAAAGTTTGATGCACTACTTGATGATATTCATAATGCCCGACATCACATCCATTTAGAGTATTACATTTTTCGGATGGATCATCTGGGAAGGGAACTTACGAATGCTCTTACTGCAGCTGTAAAACGTGGTGTTGAAGTGAAAGTACTCATTGATGCTTGGGGAAGCAATAAGACAAAAATGCGTGAGTTTGATGAATTGACGAAAGCTGGTGGAGAAGTGTCCTATTTCTTTCCACTGATTTTATCCCTCATCAACCCGCGAACAAATTATCGCCTACACCGTAAGATTGTCGTTATCGATGGTCAAATTGGTTACACAGGTGGTTTCAATGTGGGAGACGAATATGCAACAGAAACGGCTAAATTTGGCTACTGGCGAGATACCCATCTCCGTTTAACAGGCGATGTTGTGTACTCGTTGCAGAATCGCTTTATTATGGATTGGAACAGTCAGCATAAGTTTGAAATATCAGAAGCAGAAGAGTACTTCCCAGCAGCCTTAGAAGAAGATCGGATCATTACACAGTTTGTGACCTCTGGTCCAGACGAAGTCAAAGCGCAAATAAAAATGACCTATATGAAGATGATAAACAGTGCAGAACGTGAAATCATTATTCAAACACCCTATTACGTGCCCGATGATGCCCTGCACGAATCTTTAAAATTAGCCCTTTTATCTGGGGTGGAAGTTCGGCTCATGATTCCTAACAAACCGGATCATCCATTGGTTTATTGGGCGACCTATTATTATGCAGCTGACTTGCTTAAGATGGGAGCAAAGGTTTATACTTATGAGAAGGGCTTTGTACATTCTAAAACGCTCATTATCGATGGGGAGTATGCATCTGTAGGATCAGCAAACTTCGACAATCGAAGTCTCCAACTTTGTTTTGAGGGAAATATGGTCCTTTACGATTATGATATTTCGCAAAAATTACGGGAAGACTTTAAGAAAGACCTTGAAGTCAGCAAGCGATTGACCATGGAGATATATGAAGAGCGAAGCACAAGCATTCGCTTCAAAGAAGGGCTTGCAAGGCTCATTAGTCCAATGCTTTAAACAAAAAATGATCCTATTTATACTTTAATAAGAAAGAGGAGAAAAACATGGATAACAAACTGAATATTGTCATTATTACCGGGATGTCAGGTGCAGGTAAAACTGTAGCCATTCAATCTTTTGAAGATATGGGCTACTTTGCCGTTGACAATATGCCACCTAACTTAATTGAAAAATTTGTTGAGCTTCTCAATACACCCGACAGTAAAATAAACAAAGTTGCAATGGTTGTTGACATGCGCTCACGTATCTTCTTTGACCGTTTACGTGGTATCGTTGCAGAACTCTCAAATCTACCAGAAGTGAATTTTAAACTTTTATTCCTTGATGCAAGTGATGTTGAATTGGTTGCACGATATAAAGAAACACGTCGCTCACATCCGCTCGCTATTGATGGACGTGTATTGGATGGGATTACGCAAGAGCGCGAAATTCTCTCGGATTTGAAGTCCTTGGCTGAAGTTGTAATCGATACAAGTGAGCTCACACCACGTAATTTGCGGGCTCGTATTCTTGAGCGCTTTTCAGAAACAAAAGAAGCTCCATTTCGTATCGAAGTTGTTTCCTTTGGCTTTAAGTACGGTTTGCCTATGGATGCAGACTTAGTCTTTGATGTGCGTTTTCTACCAAATCCACACTACATTCCAGAGCTTCGTGATAAAACAGGGCAAGATAAAGAAGTCTTCAACTATGTCATGAATCAAGAAGCTTCTGAAGCATTTTATAAAAATTTAATGAACATGCTCTTGCCGATTATTCCTGCTTACCAAAAAGAAGGAAAATCTGTATTGACAATTGCTTTTGGCTGTACAGGTGGGCAACACCGATCTGTCGCATTTGCTGAACGCGTATCCAAAGCACTTCTTAAAGAAGACTGGCATTTAAATACTAGCCACAGAGATAAGGATAGACGGAAAGAAACGGTTAATCGATCATGAGCAAATCAAAAGTAGTAGTTATAGGAGGCGGGACTGGAATTCCCGTCATTTTGAAGTCTTTGCGACAAGAAAATATTGATCTTTCCGCAATTGTAACAGTAGCAGATGATGGTGGATCTTCAGGTCGCCTGCGTTCAGCAATTAATATTGCTCCGCCAGGAGACTTGCGTAATGTTCTTATTGCCATGAGCGACATGCCCAAATTTTATGCAGATATTCTGCAATATCGTTTTGATGCAAGCGATGGAGAACTTGCTGGCCATCCTTTAGGTAACTTGATTATCGCTGCGATTGGTGAGATGCAAGGTTCAACTTATCAAGCAGTACAAACTTTAGCACGATTTTTCCACGTGCGTGGCAATGTTTATCCTTCCAGTGATGTGGCACTGACCTTGCATGCTGTTTTTAATGATGGGCACGAAGTTGAAGGTGAAAGTAAAATTGCTGATTATGATGGCTTGATTCATCATGTTTATTTGACGGAGACAAACACAGGCCAGAGCCCACGCGCCTCTAAAAAGGTGGTGCAATCTATAATGGAAGCAGATACGATCGTTTTAGGGCCTGGCTCCCTCTTTACTTCAATCTTACCAAATATAGTCATCCCAGAAATTGGTGAAGCCTTACTTAAAACAAAAGCTCGTATCATTTATGTCTGCAATATCATGACACAACGCGGGGAAACTGAGCACTTTAGTGATGCAGATCATGTGCGTGTTATCCATGAACATTTAGGCACTCGTGTGATTGATACCGTACTTGTAAATAGTGCGGAAGTGCCAGAAGAGTATATGAATTCAAATGAATTCGATGAGTATTTGGTCCAAGTTGTTCATGACTTTAAAGCACTCAAAGATGAAGAAGTTAACATTATTTCAAATGATTTCTTACAGTTGGTTAATGGAGGAGCCTTCCATAATGGTGATGCCATTGCTTCAGAAATCATGGGTATCAGTGCACGTTGTGAGAGAAAAAAAGAATGAGTTTTACGAGTGAAATAAAAAAAGAGCTCACGAGTCAAAAAGCAAGTCGAGGAACTTTACTCGCTTTAATACGCATGAATGGATCTCTGGGTATTTCTGGAGGTTTGACCTTGTCTTTGTCTACTGAAAATGCAGCTACCGCAAAGTATATCTATCAGATGCTCCTTGAAATTTATCAAATACGTGCTGAAATTCGGGTGCATCAGAAAACAACACTTTCCAAAAATAGAGTGTACACCGTTTTTATTGAAGATAAAGTTAATGAGTTGCTCAATGAACTGCAACTGTCGGATTCGCTGATGTTTTTGGATTCGGGTATTCCTGAGTCAGTGAAGTATGACCAACAAGCACAAGAAGATTATATGCGGGGGGCTTTTTTATCAAGTGGTTCGATGCATAATCCAGAAAAAGGCGATTATCAGTTGTCTATTTCTAGTGTGTATCAGGAACATGCTGAAGACTTAAAAGATATTTTTAATAATTTCGGATTTGATGCGCGTGTCATTGCGCGGAAGAATCGCTATATCCTTTATTTATCTAAAGCAGAGGAAATCATGGACTTTTTGACCTTAATTGGAGCGATGAAGGCACGTTTAAAATTTGAAGATGCAAAAATAATGCGTGAAATGCGTGGCTTGGCAAACCGTCAATCCAACTTTGAATCGGCAAATATAAACAAATCAGTGTCGGCAGCACAAGATGTAATATCGGCAGTTAAATATTTGGCAGAGAAGAAAGAGCTGGAAAATTTGCCGCCTGCACTTACAGAGGTTGCTCATGCTCGGATTGCTCACCCTGAAGCGACCATCAAAGAATTAGGGCAACTTTTGGATCCACCGTTGGGTAAATCAGGTGTGAATCACCGGTTACGAAAATTGACATCCTTAGCTGAAGAAATAAAAAAAAGCGGAAATTAATCCGCTTTTTTTAGTGCATTTAAAAACATTTCAGTAAGAATCTCAGGGCGCTTCAGTGCCCTTTCCAAAGGGATTGTTTTCATTCCTTCACTCATAATATCGATAAAAAGAATCAGATCCTCATCCGTGTAATCAGGAGAAATTTGTCCTTCTGCACGCCCTTTTTGAAAGAGTTTTTGATAAACAAGATGTTGAATATGTCGCATATCTGTATCAAAGAAGTTAGGATCAGTAGCGTATTGATTCATCATGTTTTGCAAAAAAATATCCGTCATCATATGGATCTGTTTTATTTTAAAACGCGAAACCTGGCGAAAAGTCTCACGAAAATTTTCCTTCGTGTTTACCAAGTGTTGAATTTCCTCAATCATAAAATTAAGTGCATTTCGTATAACGATATTCATCAAGTTATTTTTATTCTTGTAATATTTAAAAATTGTGACCTTAGAGACCTGTGCCAGTTGAGCAATTTCATCCATAGAAATATCTGAAATTAAGCGTTCTCGTAGTAGGTTAGAAGTCACTTCAAGAATGGCTTTTTTCTTTTTTTCTGTTTGATTCATTTTCTCGCCTCCACAAAAGAATACTTTATATGTATTATATCTTTTCGTTTGTACTCTTTCAACTAAAATAGTACAATATGAACTATAAAAGTAAAAATAGTACATATTATTTATGGAGTGAGGAGGAAAAGCAATGCAAAAGATTGTTGAAATAAAAAACTTGCAGAAAAATTTTGGTAAATTTCAAGCTTTGAAGAATGTTACATTAGATGTAAATGCCGGAGAAGTTTTGGGCTATATTGGTCCCAATGGTTCAGGAAAATCAACAACGATTCGTGTTTTGCTGGGGATTATTAAAAAGAGTGGAGGTTCAGCCACAATATTTGGTAAAGATGTGTGGACAGATGCCATTGGGATTCATAAGAAAATTGCTTATGTGCCTGGCGATGTATATCTTTGGCCCAATCTTTCTGGGGGCGAGATTATTGACCTTTTCTTGAAGCTACATGGTCATGCAGATTTAAAAAAACGTGATGAACTTATCAAGAAGTTTGAACTTGATCCCAAGAAAAAGGCGCATAGCTATTCCAAAGGAAACCGTCAGAAGATTGCCTTAATTGCTGCCTTAGCCACGGATGCTGAACTTTATATATTTGACGAGCCAACCAGTGGTTTGGATCCCTTGATGGAATCGGTTTTCCAAGCTGAAGTCCAGCGCCTCAAAAAAGCAGGGAAAGCCATTATTTTGTCCAGCCATATCTTATCTGAAGTCGAACGTCTAGCAGATCGTGTTGCTGTAATTCGAAAAGGAGAAATCGTTGAGACAGGCTCACTTGATGATTTACGTCATTTGACACGTGATACTTTTAAAGTCGAAACTCATCAAGCGCCAGAAGAGTTGCGTGGATTAGAGGGCGTACATGATTTACATCTCAATGGTAACAAGGCTGTTTTTCAAGTGGATTCGGATAAAACAGATGTTATCTTAAAAACCTTACTTAAGTATGGGGTGAAGAAGTTAGAGTCTACACCGCCAACTTTAGAAGAGCTCTTCATGCATCATTATGAGTAGGAGGTGGACATTATGGATAAACCATTAAATAAAACCTTCAGTATGCTGAAGGCCTTGCTCAAGAGAGATTGGTTAAAGCTGGTCTTTTGGATAGCCGGTGTGTTGGCTTTTGCAGCATCAGGAGTGGGTAAATTTGAGCTTATCATGCAGACTGACAGTCAAAGAGAAACTATGTTTAATGTTTTTCAAGGACCAGCTATGACGGCATTATTCGGTCCTATGACGGTCACTCAAGGAAAGGATTTTACCGCAGCAGCAGCTTATGGCACGACCATGCCTTTAATTACAGCAATAACATTTGCTGTTGTTTCTGTTATCTACGTTGTCAATCGAACGCGTAAAGAAGAAGAGGATGGAATTGCTGAAGTTTTCCGTTCTTTTCAAGTGGGAAAGCTAGCCAATACTACAGCTGTCGTTATTGAACTCTTTGTTTTACAAATCTTGATTACTGTGGTTTTGGCGATTTCAATTCAGTTGCAAAATATTCCGGGCATGACTTCTTTTAGCGTAAATCTCTTGTTTGCCTCTGCTATAGGTGCTCAAAGTTTAATGTGGGGCTTATTCGCACTTGTTTTTGCGCAAATCTTTTCCGACTCAGGTAGTGCTAAAGGTGCCACTTTTGGCTTCCTTGGCTTGCTCTATCTTATTCGTATGGGAACAGATACACAAAATGTAAATTGGGGCTATTGGAATCCCTTGAGTTGGTCATATCTGACCGACCCTTATGTTAAGAATCATTGGCTTCCCATCTTGTTAGCATTGGGATTAAGCCTTGTCCTTCTCGTTCTAGCTTATTTCCTTGAGATTAGACGAGATGTCAATGCAGGTTATATTCCAGAGATAAACGGTAAGGACCATGCTTCGAAAAGCTTGCTTAGTTTTACAGGACTTACGCTGAGGCAACAACGTACAGCCAGTATCGGATGGATTTTGGGACTTTTTGTTCTAGGTATCACTTATGGATCTATGATTGACCAAATCGGTGGCTTTGTTGAATCTAGTCCAACTATATCCAAACTCTTTAATATTGACCCTCATCTGGCAAATGAAGCCAGCAAGGCAGCAAGTAAAGCGATGATTGAAAGTTTTATGTCGACAATCTTTATGATTTGTGCGGTAATGGTTGCTTGTTTTGCGGTCACTTCCCTCATGCGGCTGGTAACAGAAGAACGAAAAAATCGGCAAGAACAGCTTTATGCTATGCCGATTAGCCGTTATAAAGTTTATGCAACCTATATGATTATCTCTTGGATATTGGGGGCTCTTGCTCAATTTGCAGTTGTACTTGGTATCTATCTGGCTCAAGCTAATAACGCCAATGCATTTAGCTTTGCTAAAGTAGCTGCTGCGGGGATGTCTTGGACAGCTGGAGTTTTCTTTATTCTGGGTATTTTAGGCTTGCTCATAGCCTTGGTTCCACGTTTGAGTGCTTGGATTTGGGTTTATCTTGGCTTTGCGTTCTTCATGAGTTATATTGGCAACATATTGAATCTCCCGGCTTGGTTAAATAATTTTAATATTTTCCACCATATTTCAAGGCTTCCGGTCGAAACGATGAACTGGGGTAATTTTGTACTCATATTTGCTTTAGCAGTATCTTTTGTTCTACTTGGAATGGTTGCTTATCGCCAACGTGACTTGATTGGGGATTAAATAAAAAATAGTCCAGATGGACTATTTTTTTAATTGATGATAGCGATTGTACCAAATGTCAACATACTCTTTGGAGAAAGGTCCGCGTTCATTATTTATCCAATCAACAAGAATTTTTACATTTTCTTTCAAAATATGGTCAATTTCAGGAGAGTAGTTCATTTGTCTTCTGTGACGTTCATATTCTTCAACATCCAAGAGTTTTTTCTCGCCATCTTTAAATACTTTTACATCGAGATCGTAGTCGATGTATTTCAGCGCCTCATTGTCTAAAACAAAGGGGCTCGCAAGGTTGCAGTAGTAGCTGACGCCTTCCTCACGAATCATAGCAATGATGTTAAACCAAAACTTTTTGTGGAAATAAACGATTGCAGGTTCACGTGTGACCCAACGACGGTCGTCTGACTCGGTTACAAGTGTGTGGTCATTTACACCAATAATTGAATTTTCATTTGTTTTCAGTATCATCGTATCTCGCCAGGTACGATGTAAACTGCCATCATGTTTATAGCTTTGAATCGTGACAAGGTCGCCTTCTTTCGGAAGATTCAAGGCTTCACCAACTTTCCAAAATTCAAAGTTCTCGCTTATTATTATAGCATAATATTCAAAAAGTTTCTGAACTTAGGTTGGCAGTTCAAAAAAACTTAAGCTACTAAGAAACTCCTTTGACAGATTCTGTTCACGATAATTTTGCCAGCTATCAAGTGATCTAATCGCCTGATATCTTTTACGCAAATGATAGTGTTCTTCGATTTGATATTCA
Organism: Lactococcus sp. bn62; assembly: GCF_029492705.2. Classification (NCBI taxonomy): domain Bacteria; kingdom Bacillati; phylum Bacillota; class Bacilli; order Lactobacillales; family Streptococcaceae; genus Lactococcus; species Lactococcus sp. bn62. The sequence goes on from NZ_CP120417.1 coordinate 932,580, forward strand.
GGATAATCTTGCAGAAAATCGCTAACCATTTGCCACTCGTAAGTGTAACCTAAGGGGCGGGAATGATACATGATTCCATCAATAGATTGAGCAGAAATACGATGATGTGCGTGTCCAAAGACCACGTCCGTAATTTGCGGAAACTGAATAAACAGCTCATGGAAAGCTTGGGAACCAAGATAAGCATTGAAGCGCTCAAATTTTTTATAAGCTGTATTAATGGAAAAAGCTTTGTGTGGAACAAAATGCATGGCAATGATGATACGGCCAGAAAAATCTAGATTTTCCAAGATGCTTTTAAGGCTGTTAAGAGTATGTTGTGTTGTGAGAGCATCGCTATAATCACGATGAATTTTACGATCAAAGTAAAAACTATTCTTAAAGGATAAAAGTTTTTCCTTCGAGTAATCTTGAGTGAAAGAATAATCATACCAGCCATGAAAACTAATCAAAAGTGTATCACCAAAATACTTAAGTGAAAAATCCTGTGCATTAATTTCTTTTTCGGATAAATGTACCATATCGTGATTGCCAAGATTATGGCTGATATCGAAACACTTTGATAATTGATTAAAAAAAGGTGCCGTAATTTTTTTATAGTCGTTGGACATGTCGCCTGCAAAGTGCAAGTCTGTCACAGATTGCTCTTGTAGCGTATCAATAAAAACTTGAATTTCAGTATCTGTAAATTGATTAACATCCAGATGCAAATCTGAAAGCAGTGCTAATTTTTTCATAGTTAAATTATAACAGAAGCGCAAGTCAAGTTCTAATTGTGTTGACCGAAAAAAGACTACAGGAGTTTTTTATTTATTGATAATTTTGGACTAATTTTTCAATTGCCTCATCCAATAAGGTATAAAATGCTGCGATGTGTGCTCCATCCACAAGGGCGTGGTTAGCAAGAATCGAAAGGGGAAGCAACAGTTCATTGTTTTGTTCAAAATACTTTCCCCAGGTGATTCTTGGATTGCTGTCCGCAGGAACTGGTGTTGGATTAATCATAGAAGTGAAAGAGAACCATGGGAGCGTGGAGATAAATAATTTATTTAAAGTATCCTCTGCTTCCTCATCGATTGAGCGTATGGTTTTAGCTTTTTCTTGCTCTTCCACGGCATAGCTCAAAAATGCAGCAAAATCAGGTGTATAATCAAGATTGCAGTAAGTATAGGTTCCATCATCTAAGGAAACTGTGTGTGAAGTCTGACAGTTATCAAATTCTATAATTTTATCTTCAACGATACGTTGCTTAAATTCTGAAACACCGTTTGCTGCTTGTGACACACAGTAACAGATGGTCAAGAAAAATGGTAACTTATTCTCTTTTATCGTTGCAAGAAGTCGTGTAATATTTACGTTCACGGTCACTCCAACATAAGGTTGAGCGAGACTTTTAAAATATTCAAAATGTGAAAGCCGATTATAGGAAGCCATGTCAAGATATTTAAAATTCATTGTTTCTCCTCAAAAATCACTATTACAAGCGAGTACTTCCTTAGAGTGTATCATAGATTTCTATAATTTTGAAGGACTTATCCAGCTGTCAGCTAAATTAAAAGTATTTTTTTATTTTGTGTGGAGATAAAATGGTCGCGCTTTCTTTTCTTGGGGCTTTGTATTAAAATAGAAACAAGGAGTAAAAAAGTATGAAAAAATTAATAATGTTATCTGGTATTGCACTTATGTCATTGACATTGGTTGCTTGTTCGTCCGAAAAAGCTTCTAAAACAAAGTCCTCAGAAGAAAAAACAGAGGTGACAAGTCAAACATCAACGATCGAAAGTTCAGTGTCTACTGAAAGTACAAAAAGTATAGAAAGTGAAACAAGTAGCCCAGAAGAAGTGATACCAAGTTCAGAGCCAGAAACCTCTACTGAAGTTACTCCGGACTCAAGTACAGAGGTACAAGAAGTTGATTTGGATGAAGCGGCAATTTTAAACAATGATTTTACAACACTGTCTGGCACATGGGGTGCTGGAAATGGCAATATTTTAATAATTAACCCAGACCATAGTGGAACTCTTAATGGAGAGGCACAGACAATTACTGTGGATACTGTAAGTTCAGGGCAAAAAGTACTCAATATTCGAATGGCAACTGGTGTGGCACGTGCTGGAGCAGCAATCGAAACATTAAAGGTTGGAGAAAAAAATCCATATGGCGATCAATCAGATACATCTAAGCCACGTCTGCTTTTAGTGCAAGGTGGGTCAAACAGTCCTGCTGAAGAATATTTCTACAGAAAATAAATTTGTAAGCTTATAAATTATAGCTAACTAGAGTCCGAACGATAATTTTGATATAATAGGGGGGGATCAAAATTAAGATTAGAATTTATATAGGTTATAGATGAAGAATACGGTAAAAATACTGCAAGGGATTTCAAGAATTCTCTTACTCGTTGTTGGCTTAGCATTAATCTCAGGCTCTCTCTTTTTTACTGGGGTTCATATGGCTAATAAAAACGTCACAAAAACTGAAACACAAGGTGTGATTGTCCGCGGGGATGAAGCATTAAAAGAGGTGAAATACACTTTTGAAGGTGTCAGTCACCAAGTACGTCCCTTGGATACTTACTTTAGAAACTTGGGCACTGTTGATACAAAAATCAAAATTTACGTGGATAATGAACATCCAGAACGTATCTTTTTGACTTATCGTGGAGATGGCCTGATGCGTACAGCGGGAATCTTAGCAGGTTGGGGTTTATTATTGTTGGTCATTCTCTTGGGGGAAAGACAGCTGATGAGTCGTATGAAAAAGCTTGAGCAACTTGCCGAAGAAGAAGAAAAAGAAACACTTTCTTGATTGTGTTTCTTTTTTATATCAACTCTTGTGCAAAAAAACACAAGCGCATTTCTTAAGAAAAATATAAAGCTATGCTACCATAGAAATATGACTATCTTACACAATAAAATTTCAAATAAAGAATTAAAAGAACGTTTAGAAGCTGAAACAGAGCCTCGTACAACTATTTCTTTTTATAAATATTTTAATATTGCTGACCCACAAGAATTTCGTGATAATCTTTACATGAAATTTGAGGATTTAAAAGTCTTTGGTCGTGTTTATATTGCGAAAGAAGGAATAAATGCACAAATCAGTGTGCCTACTCCTAATTTAGAAAAGTTCAAAACGACCCTTTACCAAACAGCGCCAGAACTGGATGGCCTTCGTCTGAACTATGCGATTAAAGATGATGGAAAATCTTTCTGGGTCTTACGCATGAAAGTCCGTAACAAAATTGTTGCAGATGGTATTGATGATCCAACGTTTGATCCTTCAGATGTTGGGCAGTACTTAAAAGCTGAAGAAGTGAACGAAATGCTCGGTAAAGAAGACACAATCTTTGTTGATATGCGTAACCACTACGAGTACGAAGTGGGACATTTCAAAGATGCCTTAGAGGTACCATCTGCAACTTTCCGTGAGCAGTTACCAATGGCTGCAGATATGCTTAAAGACGACAAAGATAAAAATATTGTCATGTACTGTACAGGTGGAATTCGTTGTGAAAAAGCCAGTGCCTTTATGAAGCATGAAGGTTTTGAAAATGTTTACCATGTGGAAGGCGGAATTATTGAATACGCGCGTAAAGCTAAAGAACAAGACTTACCGATTGAATTTATCGGTAAAAACTTCGTATTTGATGAACGTATGGGAGAACGTATAACAGACGATGTTCTCTCAACATGTCCGCAATGTGGTGAAGCTTGTGATATGCATACAAACTGTAAAAATAAAGCTTGTCATCGTTTATTTATCCAGTGTGAAAATTGTGCAGAGCGCTTTGAAGGTTGTTGTTCACAAAGCTGTGTGGAGGAACTCAGCTTATCTGATGAAGAAATCAATGCTTTAATCGCAGAGCGTGCAGCGGATCCAACATTCTTCACAAAAGGAAGAAGCTAAAAATAAAAAAAGCAATCTTTTAAAAGATTGCTTTTTTTAATTGTTCCTTGAGTTCTGTTTCAAAAGCAAGCACGCGCTCCAAAGATAAAGCAAAATCCGCATCGGCAATATTCATGCGCACGAAAAATTCCCCTGACTGATAACGAATCATAATATTTGGTCGTACCTTTTCATGCAGAGCATCCTGTGTCTGTTCATTACCATAGATATACCAGAAATATTCAAGCGCTTCTTTGTTATGGAAATCATCGTTTACCAGTAAAAGAACAGTTTTAAGTTGGTCAGAAAATTCGAGTTCTTTTGCATAGGTCCCATCTTTATAAAGCGGAAGTCCGTCATACCAAAAGTGGACATTCTGACCAAAGGTTTCTTCAGCAAGCTTATTCATAATCTTTCAAAACCCATTCGTTAATGGCATGCGCGACACCAGATTCAGCATTAGATTTTGTGACATATTTGGCAATTTTTTTCAGCTCTTCTTTACCATTGCCCATGACAACTGGGTTGCCAACAGCTTCCAACATAGAACGGTCATTTTCTTGATCACCAATTGCCATTAACTCGTCCACATCTAGGAAGAGTTTTTTAGCTAAGTGCAATACAGCATTTCCTTTGCTGGCTTTTTTATTCATAAATTCAAGATAAAATGGAGTTGATTTAACCATGTTATAACGCTCGAAAAATTCAAAAGGCAAGTAGGCGATAGCATTGTCTAAAACTTCAGGTTCATCAATCATCATTACTTTTGCAACTTCAAGTGCTGCAATTTCCTCAGGCTGACGGAAATAGAGGGGCATATTAACCAAGGAAGCTTCGTGAATAGTATATTTACCGATGTCACGATTACTTGTGTAGATTCCTTTTTTAGTAATGGCATGCATATGTACACCGATTTTACGAGCTGCAGCATCAATATCAAGAACATCTTCAGCTTCTAAGGTTTCCATAATGAACTCTTCGCCAGTCGCACGTTGCACTAAAGCACCGTTATAAGTGATGACATAATCACTATAATCCGTCAATTCAAGTTCTTCCAGAATATCATGAACACCCATAAGTGGACGACCTGTTGTAATAACAACCTTAACTCCAGCAGCTTTAGCTTCAGCAATTGCCTGCTTAACTTCTGGCGTGATTTTACGTTCCGGGTCCAATAGTGTACCATCGATGTCAATAGCGATAAGTTTAATCATTTTATTTTTTCTCTTTTCTAATTAAAGGTTGGTTTGCATAAAGGTAATGAATTCAGGATTCTCCAACATCACTTTTGGGAAGTAGAAGCGGCTGTTTCCGTGAATGGTGCCCGCTAAACTTGCCACAATAGGAGAGACCTCGGAAAGCTCAATGAGGCTACCATCTTTTTGTAAAATTTCAATCTGTGTTCGTGGTTTATTCGAATTGGGACGATAAAAGTCATAAGGGAGATCGAAATTACTGTTTGTTCCCGTGAAATATTGCGGGTCAAAGCCAGCTTTTTCCACTTGATCACGCAGTTTGTCCAAAAGCGAAGCATCAGAGTTAAAAAGATCCAGTTGTTTTTCTTGTCCTTGATTATACTCTAAGGATTTTAAAAGATGACGGTTGATATACATCTGAGCAAGCTTAGACAAAATATCATCTTCGTTAGCCATCCATGTTTGAAAATAGGTATTCATTACACCATCATCCAAGGCGAGATAATCATGCAAAGTTTGTTTATTCTCAAAGAAAGGAACTAAACAAGGACTTGTATGCGCAAAGTAATCGTGATCAAATTGGTATAAATATTTAGCCCGCTTCAGCAAGTTTTGGAGAATGACTTCCATGGAGCGACTTGCCGGATGGAAGTAAACCTGCATGTACATTTGGTAACGGCTCACAATGTAATCTTCAACGGCATGCATACCAGAAATTCTGAAGACAATTCCATCTTCATGAGGCGCAATTACACGCAGAATCCGAGTCAAATCAAACTGTCCATAGACTGCACCAGTATAGTAAGCATCCCTTAAGAGGTAATCCATACGATCTGCATCAATTTGACTGGAAATAAGTTGCACCACTTGTGGGTTAGGATAGTCATGGGAAATGACTGAAGCGACCTGCTCAGGAAAGTCAGGACTTACTTTGCGTAAAACCGCATTGATTTCAGTAGCTGGTGAGGTAATTATCTCACGTGTCATGGCTTCGTGATCTGTGCCAAATAGGCCTTCAAACGTATGAGAATAAGCACCATGACCGACATCATGTAATAAAGCTGCACATTGTGTAACTAAATTTTCTTCTGGATTCCAAGTTTCAGGATAACGCTTAGTGAACCAGTCAGTGATTGTTTTAGCGATATGATAAACTCCCATACAATGAGAGAAGCGACTATGCTCGGCTCCGTGAAAAGTGTATGAAGAAGTTCCCAGTTGTTTTATACGACGTAAACGCTGGAATTCTGCAGTGTTAATTAAATCATAAATTGTTTCGTTTTCGACATGAATATAATCATGGACGGGGTCACGAAAAACTTTTTCGAGCTGTGCCATACAACCTCCTTTGCATTTTACATGCAATTATCTTGACGTAATTGAACAAGTTGTGGTTTCAAGATAAGTTTTTCGACAAAGAGTCTTCAAGAGAGACTCTAACTTAATGAAAACTCTTGCATTACTGTAATATAATTATAACCGAAATTAACATAAATTGCCATTTTACTAATAAGGCAAGTTATAGTAAAATAACAGTTATGGAAATTACTATTCGGAACCGTATTGTTATTGATGGACAAGAAGAATTTATTCGTGAAACTTTTGAAGGTGATGTTAAAAAGTTAGGGAATAAAATTGCATTATATTATAAGAATGCTGAAGAAGAAAAAGTCTTGATAAAGTTTGATGACAAAGAGTTGAGTATGACACGTTATGCTGATAAACCGGTTGTCATGCGTTTTCACAAAGAACTTCCAACGCATACTCTTTATGAAGGTTTGGGACGTTTGGAGATTTTGACAGATGGTTTTCATATGAATGAAGAGTTAAAACATGTGAAATTGAAATACCGCTTAGCTCAAAATGATATCCCGATCGGGGAGTATCGAATGAGAATTGATTGGAAATTGAGTTAAAGATGAAAAAAATATTACTCCCTGAGGAACTGTACGACCAGCTGGAGTTGTCAGGTGAAAAAGAAATTGAAGTCGTTGAAAATAATAAAAACAGCTTCACCATACGTGCTAAAACCCCCAACAAGAGAGAAGAGGCAGCGCGGGTCTTTCTAATCCCCACAGCGCTTAGCACACTCCTCTTTTTTGTTGCCAGTCAGGTGATGGGACTGAGTCAGATTAAATTGTCGGGGACAGCCTCGATCTCAACTGGCGTTTTAGTTATTGCTAATACGATCGCTTTAACATCTTTTATCATTGCTTTTATTAAAAAGCGGAAGGAGCTTTATCATACCATGTTACCGCGCGTGTACTGGCGAACTTTTCCCTCTGTTATTCTTTCTGTTTTTATTATCGTCACTTTAGGATTAGTTGCCTTATTTTGGTTCTTGAACCAGCTTTTTTATGGCTTGAGTTTTGATGTTTTTACGTCAATGCTGATTTTTGCTATTTTTTCTGGAATTTTAAATTACCTGTTAATTTTTGCTGTAGACACATTCTCCATCCAAATGATGATTAATATGCTTATTATGGTTTCTGTTGGTGGACTTGTCGCAAGTATGGCCGCCAACAATAACCAATACTGGTGGCAAAAGAACTTCAGCCTGCTAGGAACGAGTGAATCCAACACAAGCTTGCAGTTTAATATGACTTTGGTTGTTTCGGCTGCCTTGATGATTGCTTTATTTGATTATATATTCGTCTCGATTCGTGAAAAATTAGGGCATCGTATACGATTTATGATATTGCAAATCTTATTAACTTTATGTGCCATCTCTATCGCTTTGGTTGGCCTGATTCCTAATAATGGTGATGGTTTGGCGCACATTATGCACGATGTGGCGGCTCAGCTCATTGTTTTGTTTATGAGTTTATCAATCTTAGGAATTCGCTGGTTTTTACCTGACTTAGATAAAAACATGTACCGCATTTCTTATGGTTTAGCAGGTTTGATAGTTTTTGGTTACTTCTTATGGCATCCGCTCTATTATCTGAACTTAACTGCCTTTGAAATTCTTTCCTTTAGCTTATCTTTTGCATGGATCATGCTTTTGATTAATACATTAGTGAGGATATTGTTTAATCCACGTGTCGTTTATCAAGTTGATATCGTAAAAGACGTAGAAAAAATCACAGAAAAATAAGCTGTGGTTTTTTCATATACCAAAAGCAGAGCAGCTTTTTTTTACCTTAAGTAAAAGCTATGGTAAAATAAAGACGATAGGGAGGTCAAAATGAAAGAAGTAAAAGTATTTTATAATGAAAAATCAGGAAAAAATGACGAAAACGAAGTATTAAATACAATTAAAATTTTTTTTGGAAAAGAAGAAAACAAAGCCTCTCATGTGGAATATATCAATCCAGATAGCCCAGAAGATGCAGTACGTTTAGCAAAAAAAGCAAGTCAAGAAAACACAGATCTTGTAGTGGCACTTGGTGGAGATGGAACGATTAATAAAGTATGTGGAGGCGTATTTGAGGGAGGAAGCAAATCTATCTTAGGTATCGTTCCCAATGGTACAGTCAATAACTTGTCAAAATCACTCCATATTCCTCAGAATATAGAAGCTGCCTTGCAAAATCTCAATGAGGGGAAGTTGCAAAAATTTGATATTGCTAAAGTTAACGATGATTATATGATTTCCAGCTTAACCTTGGGAATATTGGCAGATATCGCTCAAAATGTGAGCAGCTCAGAAAAGAAAAAATTTGGACCCTTTACTTTCTTGAAGGATGCCTACAAAGTTATTCGCCATAATAAAAGCTACCGTATCGAGCTCAAATATAATGGCAAAACAAAAGCCTTAAAAACGAAATTATTATTAATTACGATGACCGATACGATTGGCGGAAGACAGGCTTTATCTCTTGATGCTAAGGTAGACGATGGTCTTATCCGAGTGTATTCGTTGAAGGAGATTAATTTACTCAAAATTTTATTCCATCTTAATAAGCTACGCAAGGGCCAACTCGAAGATTTTATGGAAATTACTTATTTTGACACAGATCACTTAGAAATAAGTGCCCAATCTAATAAAAAACAAGATATTCCTTATTCAAGAATTGACGGAGATAAAAGCTCGCCACTTCCACTAGACATAACGGTATACCGCAAAGGTTTGACTACGGTGGTTCCTAAATAAGAACTTATCTTATATTATCTATAAAAGCACCTGATGAATGCAAACTTAACTGTAAATGACAAATTGAAGTAAAAAAACCTTGCATTCCACTTGAATTGAAGAATATTTTCTGTTATACTTATATAGTTGTCTTTGTGGTCTCCCATAAAGTACAACCGCACGAGGTACCGTTTAAGTAGCATTAGCTCACGGTCCAAGGCGAGTCTTACAGTCGTTTTACGGCACAAAATCTAACAAGGAGGAATCACAATGTCAAACTACGCAATCATCAAAACTGGTGGTAAACAAGTCAAAGTTGAAGAAGGACAAGTTATCTACGTTGAAAAACTTAACGTTGAAGCTGGTCAAACTGTAACTTTTGATGAAGTTGTTCTTGTCGGCGGTGCTACTACTAAAGTTGGTGCTCCACTCGTTTCAGGTGCAACAGTTGTCGGTGAAGTTGAAAAACATGGTAAACAAAAGAAAGTTGTTACTTTCCAATATAAACCTAAAAAACACTCACACCGTAAACAAGGTCACCGTCAACCTTACACTAAGGTTGTTATCAAATCAATCAACGCTTAAGGCATGATTGAAGCGGTTATCAGGACAAAGCGAGATAAAATAGTTTCCTATGAAATCTCTGGACATGCTGAATCAGGTGAATATGGTCACGATGTGGTCTGTGCAGCTGTGAGTGTGTTGTCAATTACAACAGCAAATAATCTCTATGAAATGGCAAAGATTAAACCTATTGCCAATATGGAAGATGGTTATCTTTATGTTGAAATACCTTTGAGTACTCCTGAAAGACAAGGCGAATTGGCTCAAACACTTCTCCAAGCGTTTGAAAATGCTATGCGAGAAGTATCAAATAATTACAGCCAATACATTACACTTAAAATTGAAAATGGAGGGCAATATAATGCTTGAACTTAATCTGCAACTCTTCGCCCACAAAAAAGGTGGGGGTTCTACTTCCAATGGTCGTGACTCACAAGCTAAACGTCTTGGTGCTAAAGCATCTGACGGTGAACTTGTAAGCGGCGGTTCAATCCTTTTCCGTCAACGTGGTACACATATCCATCCAGGTGCTAACGTTGGTCGTGGTGGCGATGACACTCTCTTCGCTAAAATCGAAGGACACGTTAAATTTGAAATGAAACGTGGTAAAAAACACGTTTCAGTTTACCCAGCAGTAGCTAAATAATGGTAAACGAGTCTCTCTTCGGAGAGGCTTTTTTTATAAATATAAAAGAAAAGACAATGAGGAAAGCCCACTCTTGAGGGACAGATTCATGTCTTTTCTTTACATAAATACTTGAGTTTCCTGGATTAATTTTTGTGCTTCCCTAAAATTTAGGACATCATCAAAACCATATTTTGAAAGAAAATAGACTTGGTCGCAATATTTTTCCACCTCTTCTAAGATGTGGGAAGTAAGCAGAATGATTTTTGTTTTGGAAAGCTCTTTTAAGATTTGGAAGGCTTTGGCACGCATCGCATTGTCAAGCCCATTCATCAGCTCATCGACAATGATAAGGTCTGCTTCAAGGCTTACAGTGTAAATGAAAGCCAGTATTTCTTTCATTCCGAGAGAATATTTTTTGATTGGTCTTTTAAAGAAACGTGAAGCAGAAAATAAGGGCATGTATTTTTCTGCGCTTTTTAGCTCTGTCTTTGTCAAAACCTTAATATAATCGATTGCTCTAAGATTAGGCTCAAAAATATCAAGTGTCGCAACATATGAAACTCTACCTTGATGCCAGCCATCAGAAATCTAAATATCTCCCTCGTAGTTCATTTCCTTATTAATTGCCGTGAAAAGGGTAGATTTTCCTGTGCCATTTCGACCGATAATACCATAAAGACCTGGTTTATCAAGTGTGAGACATATGTTACTCAGCGTACAGGTTGTTAGATTATTTATTATAAGTTTCATAAGTTACTAGGCCTTTCTATAGATGTACTTTGTGAATAAGATATGGCTGATACCATAGAAAAGAATACTGCAAGAGAGGAGTACAAGAGCACCAATCCAGAGGGAGTCTCTCTCAAAGAGAAAGTTCCCAGAAGTTGGCCAAGAATTTTCACCGTTGGAAAACTGCAAGACAGTATTAATGTTTAAGTAGGTTAAAGGGATCCATTTAACGATTGTTTTCATCGCTTCATGCGTATGGATAACAGAATAAGTGACCAGCAGTAAAGCGATAATCGCTGAAGGAATATAAGCTTTTCTGATAAACTGTGAGAGGAGCTGTCCTAAACTTGTAATAAATAGGATGGCCAGAAGCAGATAGAGCAGGCGCCAGAGCAACTCCTCGCCCTGAAATACATCATAAATCGCCCCAACGACAAAGTTAGGAAAGTTCCAAGAGCCCATGCCAAACTGGAGTCCAGCGATGAGCGCAAAAACTAGCAAGGCAGAAAGAATAAGTAGGAGTACAAAGCCAGCAGGGATAAATAGATGTTGGAAATGAAACATTTTTTTATCCTTTTTCATCAAATGGTAATAGCGCAAACCGTTTGGCATCTCCATTGCCAAGGTATCTCCACAGATAAAAGTCAGCAGGATTAGACCATAAAGTCCACCTAAGCCAATCAAAATATAGAGGGCAGCGCCGATGCTGGATGGGTTTACCCCTGGAGCTTGAGTAAAGTCTTGCCCACTGTCTAGGACTTGGTGGTACCATTTGGAAGTTGCCTTGAAATACTCATATCCCCCACCAAAAGGAATCTCTTCACCATTTTTTTGTGCTTCCTCTAACTTTTTAATTCTTTGTTCATTATAAAGGTTATCTAAACGCCAGAATTCATTGTAATTATTTACTTCTAATGCTTGAAGTTTTGCCTTATCTAATTTTAACTCATCATTGAGTTCTCTTAAGAGTTCTTCAGCGTTTTCTGGAGGATCTCCAGATTCAATAAAACTTTTGAGTTCCCTGATACTTTTTTCGCTGGCTTTGATATTTTCCTGTGTTGTATCTTCCAATCCTAAACCATTAGGGGGATGAGTTCCTACAGTTTTAAAAGCAACAAACTGAAAGATTAAGCCGATGAACAGTAAGGAAATCAGGACTTTATTTTTATTACTGCTTACAAATTTTTTTAGTATAAACATATTTTTTCCTCATGAAAAGAACGAAGGGAAACATATGCTATTTTCCCTCTCACCATTTTTTCATTTGCTTAGTAAGTATGATAAATGTAGTCTTGATAGTAACGCGTTCTGTTTCTGTTAAGATAGAGAGGTGTTACTCTGACTCTATAGCCATTTCTGACCCTTAATTCACGGTAATGTGTCTGTAGAAGACTTCCTCTGACATTGTATACTTTTTGTCGAACAACAGTTCCTACCCAGACTCGAGGTGCAGGCCTTTGAATGTCATTCGCTTGTACTAAAGCCGGACCTGACGTGAGTGCAAGAGCTGTGAGAGCAGTAATAAGCAGTTTTTTTAGTTTTTTGTTTGACATGTAATTTACTCCTTTTTCTATAAATATTGATGTTATATTGAGTGTTTCCTTTCAATGCCTAACATCTTTTTTGCCTTACACTATATAAGACGTAAATACATCTTACTTTTCACTAAAAATATACCTTGTAGAATATAAAACAAAAATATCTTATTATTCTAAAAAGACAGTGTTATTTTCCCTTTTCGTAAGTTAAGCGCTTTATTGATGATATATTTACTCTATAAATTTGAGTTGCATTGAAGGAGAAAAGAATGAAAATTGGTGTAGTAAAAGACTTGAAACAAGGGGAAGCACGAGTCGGAATGACGCCGGAAAATGTAAAAATTTTGGTAGAGGTCGGGCATACGCTATATGTCGAAAATAATGCAGGTTTTGGTGCTGGTTTTCCAAATGAGCAGTATATCGCAGCGGGAGCCAAGATAGTGGAACGTGAAGAAACATGGGAAGCAGAAATGATGGTTCGCGTAAAAGAGCCCTTAGAGGAAGAATATCAATACCTTAAAGAGGGACAAATAATCTGGGGATTTTTACATTTACCTGCAAATAAAGCTTGTGTTGAAAAAATGATAGAAATGAAGGTGACTGCTTTTTCGGCTGAAAATATCGCTACGGAGGGAACTTTTCCATTACTCAAACCCTTGAGTGCAATTGCGGGACGACGTGCCGTTAATATTGGACAATATTATCTGGAAAAACAACATGGGGGACAAGGAATTCTACTTCCAGGCATTCCCGAAAGTGGTATCGAGGCAGGACATATCGTTATATTTGGTGGTGGTACTGCAGCTGAAAATGCAGCAGATATTGCTTTGAGTATTGGTTGTTCCGTCCTTATTTTAGAGCTGAGTGATACACGTATTCAAGAGCTGGAAACGCGTTATGCGGGTAAAAAGCTGCAGATCGTCAAGTCAACAACCGAAGCACTTGAAGAGCACATAAAAAAAGCAGACGTTTTTATTTCAACAATTCTGATTCCTGGGGCTAAACCACCAAAGCTTGTGAAAGAGTATATGGTCAAATCAATGAAACCAGGTGCTGTGATTGTTGATATCGCTATTGATCAAGGAGGGACGGTTGAAACTATTGATCACGCAACGAATCATGCAGAACCGGTATTTACAAGACACAATGTCATTCATTATGCAGTGCCAAATATGCCAGGGGCAACACCTCGGACTTCAACTCTGGTAATGTCTAAAGGGAATATAGAATACTTGAAGCAGATTGCCGACAATGGTTTAGAAGAAGCACTTAATCTTAGTGAATCGCTTCGCTCTGGTATGAGTGTCTATAAAGGAACAATAGTGTCGCATGCGTTGGCTGATTCGATTGGGCTTCCTTATACAAAAATTAAGTAAAGATTATTGGGGCTTCCCAATGATCTTTTTGCTTGCATGAAAGGTATGGAAGCGTATAAACCTTGAAATATGATATAATGAGACAAAGATTATAAATAAAAGAACAGGAAGGTATTTGTTTGGCTAGACATTCCGTAGAATTTAAGTTGGAAAATCCAGAAGATGCAGTTTTACTTTTTGGTTCACAGGATAAAAATGCACAGTTGATTGAATCTCAACTTGCTGTTGATATAAACTATCGCGGAGAGCGCGTACAGATTTTTGCTGATAATGAAGTAGCGCCTGAGCAAGCACGTAAAGTTTTACAGGCTCTTTTAGTTTTGATTTCTCGTGGTTTACCTGTCCATAGCTCTGATGCGATGATTGCAGTTAAAATGGTGCTTGAAGATAATATCGAAAATTTCATTACACTTTATGAAATCGAGCTCACTAAAGATGCTGTTGGTACACCAATTCGGTTAAAAAATGTGGGGCAGAAGCTCTATGTAGACAGTGTGAAGCAGCATGATGTCGTCTTCGGCATTGGTCCTGCGGGGACCGGGAAAACCTTTTTGGCTGTCGTTATGGCAGTCCAAGCATTGCGTAATGGTCAGGTGAAACGCATTATTTTGACACGTCCGGCTGTAGAGGCTGGTGAAAATCTGGGGTTCTTACCGGGAGATTTGCAAGAAAAAGTAGATCCTTATCTGCGTCCTGTTTATGATGCACTCTTCCAGATTTTAGGAAAAAATGCAACGGAACGTATGATGGAGCGTGGGATTATTGAAATTGCACCTTTAGCTTACATGCGTGGACGTACTTTAGATGATGCCTTTGTTATCTTGGATGAAGCGCAAAACACAACAACGATGCAAATGAAAATGTTCCTGACACGTTTGGGCTTCAACTCAAAAATGATTGTCAATGGTGATATTTCACAGATTGATTTGCCGGCTAAGGCTAAATCTGGTTTGATTGACGCAAAAGAAAAACTTTCTGGTTTAAATAGTATTGATTTTGTCTACTTTACAGCTAAGGACGTCGTTCGTCATCCTGTTGTAGCTCAAATTATTGATGCTTACGAGAAAAAAGGAGAGTAAGATGTCTGAAGGTTATGTTCTCGACTTACGTAAAATATTAGGCCCGCGCCCACTTGTTGTTGCATGTGCTAGCATAATTATCTATAATGAAGATGGAATCTTGCTTCAGAAACGTAAGGATACAGGGTGTTGGTCTTATCATGGGGGTTCAATCGAACCTGGAGAAACAGCAGAAGAAGCTGCGAGCAGAGAGCTTTTTGAAGAGATAGGTTTGACTGTAGGAAACATGGAGCTATTTACCGTATGTTCTGGAGAGGAACAGCATTTTTGCTATCCAAATGGTGATGAAGTTCATATTGTAGATACTGTTTATGTCAGCAATGATTTTTCAGGTCAAATGGTTTTTGAAGAAAGCGAAGTTCTGGATGCACAATGGTTTGCATTTGATCAATTGCCAGAAAATATTATGCCTTCAACAAGAACACCGCTCTTAGATTTTGCGAAAAAAATGAGAGAGAACATCGAAAATATATAAGGGAAAAGAATGTATATAGAATTAGTTGATGAAACAGGAAAAGTTTCAAAAGAAATTATTGAGCAAACTGAAAAGTTATTAAGCTTTGCTGCAGATTATATAAAGCTTGCCGACTCAAAAGAAATGTCTGTTACTTTCGTTGATAATGCGCGGTCACAAGAAATTAATCTGGAATATAGAGAGAAAGATGCACCGACGGATGTTATTTCGCTTGAATATAAGCCTGATGAAGATGAGTTTTTCTTTGATGAAGATATGGATATTCCAGAAGAGTTGATGGATGAGCTTGATCCTTTTATTGGTGAGCTCTTTATCTCAATCGATAAAGCTGCCGAGCAAGCAGAAGATTATGGGCATTCCCTTGAACGTGAATATGGCTGGTTAGCTGTTCATGGCTTCTTACACATTAATGGTTACGATCATTATTCTCCAGAAGAAGAAGCAGAAATGTTCGGACTTCAGGAGGAGATTTTGACTGCTTATGGACTTAAAAGATAACGAAAAAGATGTAAAAATTTTTAATAAGGAAGACTTTGCGGACGGTGAAGTCCCAGAGAATACCCAGCGCAAACGTTGGAAAAATACGAATGTTATTTCCAGCATGGAGTTCGCAATTACGGGTATCTGGACAGCTTTTAAAGAAGAAAGAAATATGCGCAAGCATACACTTTCTGGTGTGTTGGCTTTGATCCTAGGTGTTGTTTTGCAAATTCAAGAATTTGAGTGGCTTTTCCTTTTTCTTGCCATCTTTTTAGTCTTTATGGCAGAGCTCTTCAATTCGGCTATTGAGAATGTGGTTGATTTGGCTGCTGATTACCAGTTTCATTTGCGCGCCAAAAGAGCCAAAGATATGGCTGCAGGAGCTGTTTTAGTCATTTCTGGTTTTGCCGTGATTGTTGCTGCGTTTATCTTCTTACCTAAAATTTGGCACCTTTTCTTTTAAACTCAACGGCATAAGGAAAAGGTTTTGATTTCCTGAGCCCCTCCTTGTTTTAAGACAGCTATAGCATGTTGGAGCGTCCGACCGGTAGTATAGACGTCATCCACCAGTAAAATTTTATCTGGCATTTTTACCTTTGCTTTTAAAGTAAAGGTATTTTTGTTTTTAAGACGTTCATTTCTGGTACGTGTATTTTGTGCAGGACCTTCTTCTTTTTCCAGAAGAGAACTGAAAGGAAGTTGCTGCAGGAGCGCAGCGACCTGATTGAAACCTCTCTCCTGAAAGCGTTGCTTACTCACGGGGATTGGAACAATCGTATATCCTTTTTCTGTTTGAAAATATTTGTAAAAAACATGATGTAGGCGATAATCTCCCAAAAATTTGTAACGACTAAAGAATTCTTCCATGGCTTTATTATAGGTAAAGACAGCTTGATGATTTACAATAATACCTTCCTTTTCCCAAATCTTGCAGTCAGAGCAGACGTCCTTTATGTCTGGCTTATAACAGCGGCTACAATAAGGTGGAGTAATCAGTTGAAACTTATTGTGACAGGTTGTACAAAGCCCGGGAGAAGAGTCTTTTAAGAGAAAAAGTTGATGGAAAGTGGGTTCAATAGTGTATTCAGTATGGCAAAGCAAACAAATCATTGGAAACCTCCTGCCTTATTCATATTTCTGATATTTTTATAAGCTTCCAACATTGCTGTTATTTTTCCTAAATGAAAGAAAAACACTTTGCCGTCAGGTCTTTCGGTACTTCGACCTACTCGTCCAGCAATTTGGATGAGGCTTGATCTTGTGAAATTATGGTGATGACTTTGAAATACAAAAACGTCAACCTTAGGAAAAGTTACACCACGTTCTAAAATAGTCGTTGAGACAAGGATAGAAATATTGCCCTGGCGAAAACGTTCCACAGCCTCTAAGCGTTCAAGACTCGTTGAAGCAACAAAGGCAATTTTTTCATGAGGAAAACTACTCTGTAAGTCTTGGTTCAGTTTTTCTCCCAGTCTTATTTCAGGGACAAAGATAAGTAATGGGAAACCAGATTCGCGTTGTTTTTTGACCATTTTATAAAACTTGCTCTGCCAAAAAAATTGTGGGAGTACCAATGGAAAACCATGAAAACGTCGGGGAAGTTGTAACTTTTCGATTTGCCCCAACTTGACTTGTCTTTCCAAATTATCGGTGGTTGTTGCAGTAAGATAAATCAAGCTTGAAGAAGGTTTACGAGCTTGAGTCAGTGCAAAAGAAAGCATGTCATTATCTGGAAATGGAAAAGCATCAACCTCATCAAAAATGAGTAAGTCAAAGGCATGACGAAAACGCATAAGCTGATGTGTCGTCGCAATTACGAGTGGCGAGCGGCTGTATTTCTCACTTTTTCCGTGTAAAAGCGAGATGGGACAAGAAAAATCTCGCTTTAAGCGATAGTAGAGTTCTAGACAGACATCAATACGAGGGCTAGTTAAAGCTACAGCTTTTCCTTTTTTAAGGGTGTTATCAATCATCTGATAAATCATTTCAGTTTTTCCTGCACCCGTGACAGCCTGTACCAGCACCGTTTTTTGTTGCTGATGTAATTTGACTAGAGTATCAGATATATATTGCTGAGGGGCTGTGAGTTTTCCCTGCCAGTTTAGAAAAGAAGCTGCTAAAAAATCCTCCTGAGGAAGATGATAAAGTTTTTCATCCGAGCGAACACGTCCCATCTGAATACAATGGGGACAATAATAAGCACCAACGGGGAGTAGGACCTCTTTTTTCTTACTTTTTTTGCCACAGCGATTGCACATAATCACTGTTCTTGAAATATCGTGCATACTATCAAAAAGTGTTGCTTTGTCTGGGATTTTCGACAATTCTTTTTGTAAAAGGAGTCTACCATATAATTCATTCATACCTTTAAGACGAAAAAAGTCGCATGTTTTCACTATTTTTGATAAAATTTATTTATGACAATTACCATAAAAGAGGATTTCATTGCAGAAGAAGAAATCAAAAAATCGCGCTTCATTTGCCATTTGAAGCGCGTTTATACTGAGGAAGAAGCACGAGCTTTTATTTCTGAAATAAAAAAAGAGCATCATAAGGCGAATCATAATTGTTCCGCCTTTACTTTAGGCGACCGTCAGGAGATTCAGCGTTCAAGTGATGATGGCGAACCTTCTGGTACAGCTGGTGTACCTATGTTGGAAATTCTTAAGAAAAGAGAAATTACCAACGTTTGCGCAGTTGTGACTCGATATTTTGGAGGAATTAAACTCGGTGCTGGTGGTTTAATCCGTGCATATGCGGGGAGTGTTGGCCATGCTCTAGATCAGGTTGGTTTGGTCAAATTTGTCACACAGGAGCAATTAATCTTGACTCTTGATTACGGGAATTATGACGGGCTACAGCGCTTTTTAAGTTCCCAAGGCTTAGTCATCTCAGAGAGTGAATTTCTCTCCGATGTTACGGTCAAGCTCTTTGTTGACTTGGATAAGACAGAGCAACTTTTGGCCGATTTGGTTGAACAGTTCAGTGGAAAAATTTCCGCGGCAAAAGGGGACAAGCAACTGGTGGAAGTTGATATTTAGAAAAAGGGATTTATGAAAATTTTTAGAAGCTCGTTTATTGTTAGTATTATTGCGTTAATTATCGCTTACCTCTACGCCGGATGGGATGGCTTAATGATTACAGCTATCCTAGCAGTGTTGGAAATTTCACTTTCCATGGATAATGCCATTGTTAATGCACGTATTTTGGAGCGTATGAGCCATGCTTGGCGTAAAATATTTTTGACGGTGGGGATTTTAATTGCTGTTGTAGGGATGCGCCTGGTCTTTCCGCTTTTAATTGTTGGTGTCTCCGCAAAACTGGATCCGATAAGTGCCATGCGCTTAGCTTTAGAAAAAGGTGATCCCAGTGTTCCATGGACCTACGGTTATATTTTACACCATGCGCATCCTTCAATCGCTGCATTTGGTGGAATGTTTCTTTTGATGCTTGCACTTGGTTTTTTCTTTGATCAAAGAGCACATACATGGCTAAAATTGCCCGAAAAAGTCTTGCAACAGGTTGGACATTTTCCTGCAGCAAATGCGATAATTTCAATGCTTGTTCTTTTATTGACTGCTGAATTTATCGCGGCTGATGCACACACTGTTCTATTCTCCGGTGTTTTGGGGATTGTAACTTATATGTTGGTGAATGGCTTTGGCGATATGATGACCGAGCACATGCCTACCGAAACAGCAGGTCAGACGACTTACGCTGTGGGAAGAGCAGCTTTCTCGCTCTTCCTTTACCTGGAAGTTATTGATGCTTCCTTTAGTTTTGATGGTGTTATTGGTGCCTTCGCCATTACCTCAGACCCTATTATTATCCTACTTGGGCTAGGTGTTATCGGGGCAATGTTTGTCCGATCACTGACCCTTTACTTGGTAGAAAAAGGAACACTGAATGAGCTTGTTTATTTAGAACACGGTGCGCATTGGGCGATTCTTACCTTAGCCATTCTGATTTTGGCAAGTATCCATTGGGAAATTGGTGAGGCAGTGACAGGTCTACTTGGCGGGATTATTATCGTGTTATCCTTTATCTCAAGCATTATTTACAATCGAACACATTAAAAAACAAAAAAGTTGCACCTCTTGTGCAGCTTTTTTAATGTTGTAGGGTATTTTCTTGAATGAATTGGAGTGTTTGCTCGTAGCAGAGCTGTGCTTCTTTCGTACGGTAATCAAATTGATACTCATGTCCAATTTTTTTACTGGAATCACTAAAGAAAAGCTCGGATACAGGAACGTTTAGCTCCTTTAAACGCTTTGCCAAAGCTTCACCTTCTGGAGCGAAACTAAGAGTATTTCCATCCGTAATATAAGTGGGCGGATATTTTTCTGTTACGGCTGGAACCACACTTGCTTGTTTTAGATGTGTATTGGTTTTCCAATCTGTTGTACCTAAGAGTGACCAAGCTACAGTTTTGGTGAAAGCTTTAAGCAATAAATTATTTGACTTATCATGTGCCTTTTCTTGCAAGTTTACAGGGCCACAATAAGAGATGACTCCTTTTAAATTTTGCTGAGAGAGGAGGGGTTTGAAGTTTAATGCATTTGCATAAACTTTATTGGTTTGGATGGCCGCATATTGGGCCGCAATCTGGGCACCAGCGCTATCTCCTCCAAGAATAATTTTATTGAAATCAAGTGAAGGGTATTCGGCTTGATGATCGAGCAAGTCTTCTACTAGTTCGTTTATTTGCTGAATTTGGCTGGGATATTGTGCATCAGGTGCAAGTGCATAATTAGGACAGATAACAGCAACTTGAGCATCATGCGCAATCCTAGTGGCAAATTCTTTAACATCGGTTTTATTTCCTCCGACATAAGCACCACCATGAACCCAGATAATTACAGGAATAGGGCCTTTGGCATTTTGAGGCATGTAAATGTCAAAGGTATTTCTTTTTTTGTCTGAATTATAGCTGATGTCACTTTTCAAAAGGACTTTTTTCTTCGTGGACTCATAGGTATTTTGATCTGTTATCTTTCCGCCACTTTTAGCAAAAAGACGATTAATCACAAAAGCCCCGGGGCGTGGGGAGAGATTAAACACCAGCAACACTCCTAAAATTAATACCACAAGAAAGCCTAACAATAAACTTATAACCTTAAATAATTTTTTCATGATGAACTTATTATATCAAATAATTTCATGTTGCAAATGATTTTTGAAAAAGGGTTCAGCAAGCTGAATCTCTCTTTAGCCCCTTCCAATCGGAAACACTAAAAACTTTAAGTCTGGCCTTGACATTTTCAGCAAAAAGGACTACAATTTTAAGGTAAAGCAAGCGACTCGGGACAGTGAAAGCCGAGATTTAAAATGGCCCAAAATCATCGCAATACGAATGAAGTAAAAAATAAAGGTGGAACCGTGCATAGCACCCTTTGTCTTAGGACAGGTGTATTGCGCGGTTTTTATATTATTTTAAGGAGTAGAACATTATGATGAATCCAGCAGAAATATTGGCTGCAACTATTCACCATGGACAAGAAAAGGTCAAACGACCGATGTTAGAAAAAGCTGTACTTGGCTTTATTGGAGGCGCGTTAATCTCTTTAGGTTATCTGCTTTATATCCGCGTCATATCAAGTGTCGTCGATGATTTTGGAAGTTTGGCAAGTTTCATCGGTGCAGCAGTGTTTCCTATTGGTTTGATTGTTATTTTAATGGGCGGTGGCGAGCTCATCACATCAAATATGACGGCTGTTTCTGTATCTTTCTTTGCAAAGAAAGTAAAGTTTTCAGATTTGCTCAAAAACTGGATTGTCATCACGATTTTTAATCTTCTGGGTGCCTTCTTTGTGGCTTTCTTTTTTGCACACATTGTTGGGTTGACAAGTACAGGTGTGTATCGTGAGGAATTAATCACCGTTGCGCACTCGAAAATAAATGCAACCTGGCTTCAGACTTTGGTTTCTGGAGTAGGGTGTAACTGGTTTGTAGGCCTTGCGATGTGGCTTTCTTACGGAGCCAAAGATGCGGCAGGAAAAGTAATGGTAATCTGGTTCCCGACAATGGCTTTTGTTGCAATTGGTTTCCAGCACAGTGTGGCAAATGCTTTTGCCATCCCCGCTGCAATCTTTGAAGGTGGCGCCACATGGATGGAATTCATCCGCAATTTCAGTCTTGTCTATGCTGGAAACATCATCGGTGGTGTGATTTTCGTTGCTGGTTTCTACTTCCTTGGATATAAACGCCAAATGAATGAACTTAATAAATAATAAGGAGAATTAAATGTCAAATAATAAATTATCATTTCAAGATATGATTCTGACTTTGCAGGCTTTTTGGTCTAAGCAAGGTGCAAACTTGATGCAAGCCTACGATAACGAAGTTGGTGCAGGAACGATGAGTCCTTATACTTTCTTGCGTTCAAATGGACCGGAACCTTGGTCAGCAGCTTATGTACAACCTTCACGTCGACCTGCAGATGGACGTTATGGTGAAAATCCTAACCGCCTTTTCCAACACCACCAATTTCAAGTGGTGATGAAACCTTCACCCAAAAATATCCAAGAACTTTATTTGGAAAGTTTAGCTGCCCTAGGGATTGATGCTTTGGAGCATGATATTCGTTTTGTTGAAGATAACTGGGAAAATCCATCAATGGGTTGTGCCGGTATTGGTTGGGAAGTTTGGATTGATGGACAAGAATGTACACAGTTTACTTATTTCCAACAAGTGGGTGGTATTGAAGTGGATTCTGTAACTTCTGAAATTACCTATGGTCTAGAACGCTTGGCAACAGCTATTCAAGAAGTTGACAGTGTCTACGATCTCGAATGGGGAAATGGCGTGCTCTATGGTGATATTTTCAAAGAACCAGAATATGAGCACTCAAAATTTGCTTTTGAAGAGTCTGATCAAGATATGCTTTTAGACTTGTTTAACAAGTACGAAGCAGAAGCACTTAAATTACTGGATTTAGGTTTGGTTCACCCTGCTTATGACTTTATCTTGAAGAGCTCTCATACCTTTAATCTTTTGGATGCACGTGGCGCAGTTTCGGTAACTGAACGTGCTGGCTACCTGCACCGCGTACGTACAATGGCGCGTAAAGTTGCCAAAACATTTATTGAAGAACGTGCTAAACTTGGTTTCCCACTTTTAAAAGATGAAGACTTACGTGAGAAATATCTGGGAGAAAAAGGGAAATATACAAAAGTTCTGGCACAATTGGCAGAAGAACAGGAGGCAAAATAATGGCAAACTATTTACTCGAAATTGGCTTGGAAGAAATGCCAGCCCACTTGGTAACACCTGCAATCAATCAATTGGCAGAACGTCTTTCGGACTTTTTGAATGAAAATCGTTTAGAATTTGATGCTATCCGCAAATTTTCAACACCACGTCGTTTGGCTGTTTTGGTGGAAGGACTTGCTGAAAATTCCGAAGCAATGGACGAAGAAGTCAAAGGTCCATCTGCTAAAATTGCTAAAGATGCTGAAGGAAACTGGTCAAAAGCCATTCAAGGTTTCTCTCGTGGACAAGGCGTAACACCTGACGAATTGGTCCTCAAGGGCGATTACTATTTCGCAAACAAACATATTGCGGGCGTAGCTGCACAAGAAATATTGACAAAAGTTGGCGATGAAGTCATTTCTAAAATGCAGTTCAAAACTTACATGAAATGGGGAAATAATAGCTTCCTCTTCGTGCGCCCAATCCAATGGATGATTTCTTTACTAGATGCCGAAGTGGTTCCCTTTGACATTCTTGATGTGACTGCAGGAAATACAACACGTGGTCACCGCTTCCTTTCAAACCAAGAGTTTACACTTGAACATGCGACAGATTATGCCAAAGTTTTGACTGATAATTTTGTTATGGTTGATGCTGGAGCACGTAAAGCTGAAATTAGCCAACAAATCAAAAAAATTGCAGCTGAACATGGCTGGAAAGTTGAACTTTCAGACGAAAAACACGTTGAACTTCTTGAAGAAGTCAATAACCTCGTCGAGTACCCAACTGCTTTTGTCGGTAGCTTTGATGAAAAGTATTTGTCAGTTCCGGAAGAAGTTCTGGTTACTTCAATGCGTGATAACCAACGTTATTTTGAAGTTTATACTGCAGAAGGTAAGCTCGCACCGCACTTTATCTCCGTGCGTAATGGTAATGCTGAAGGTATGAAAAACGTCATCTTAGGCAATGAAAAAGTTCTGGTTGCCCGTTTGGAAGATGCTGAGTTCTTCTGGAAAGAAGATCAAAAATTAAAAATTGCAGATCTTGTGAAGAAACTTGAAAATGTAACTTTCCATGCAAAAATCGGTTCAATCACAGAACATATGGCTCGTACAAAAGCAATTGCAGCACATCTGGCAGATATTGCCAAGCTGACAGAAACTGAAAAGACGGATGTGGCGCGTGCATCAGATATTTATAAATTTGACCTTTTGACAGGTATGGTTGGTGAATTTGATGAACTTCAAGGCGTTATGGGTGAAAAATATGCTCTTCTTGCAGGAGAGAATGGTAACGTCGCAGCAGCAGTTCGTGAGCATTATATGCCGGTATCTGCTGAAGGAGATTTGCCGGAAACTGCTGTCGGAAGTGTTTTGGCTGCTGCAGATAAAATCGACAGCATTCTTTCATTCTTTAGCGCAGGCTTAATTCCTTCAGGCTCGAATGACCCTTACGCTTTGCGTCGTGCAGCGCAAGGATTGACACGTATTATTGAGAAATTCAACTGGCACTTTGACTTTTCTGAGTTTATCGCCACACTTGATTATGAAAATAAAGAGCAAGTTATTGATTTCCTCAAAGGTCGTGTGCAAAAACTTCTACTGGATAAGAAAATCCGTCACGATATTGTTGAAGCAACAATTGCGGCAGATACAATGGATATTGCTAACATGATGGAAATTGCGCCAATGCTTAACAGTCATAAGGACGAAGAAACTTTTAAATCAGCTATTGAAAATATTTCACGTGTGATCAACTTGGCGAAAAAAGCCGATCATGTCGGAACGGTTTCTTCTGAGCTCTTTGAGAACGATGCTGAAGGCGTGCTTTACAAAGCTACAGAAGAACTTAAAGCAGGTTGGGCAAACTTGCCTGCCTCTGAAAAATATGATATTCTTGTCAACAAAGGTGTTCCAGCCATTAACAATTTCTTTGAAAATGTAATGGTTATGGCAGAAGATGAAAAAGTACGTCAGAATCGTCTGGCCTTGCTTACAGAGCTGTCAGCACTTACCGGAACAATGGCTGACTTTAGTTTAATCAATACAAAATAAGGAGGATATTGGTCTTATGGCAATCACAAATGAACAAGTGGAACGTATCAATGAACTTGCACGTAAACACAAAGCAGAAGGACTAACAGAAGCCGAAACTGCAGAACGTGCTGAATTGCGCCGTATCTATCTTGATAGCGTACGTGAAAATCTCCGCGGTCAAGTTGAAGCAGTAAAATTGGTGGATGAAGATGGCAAAGACATCACACCAGAAAAGCTTAAAGACATTCAACGCGCCAAAGGTATGCGTGATTAAAAGTGGTCGAGCTTTGTGCTCGGCCTGTTTTTAATACGCTCCCAGATTTGCTCCTGAAGGAGCTCATGTTAGACGACAATTCCCAGCGGAATTGCCTGAACATTTTATTAGGCAGGATCGATTTTTTGATTTCTGCATTATTGCTATTATTATACAGGTAAGGGGAATTACTTTTAATGAAAAATATAAAAATTGGAATCTCAAGATGGGCCGTTCTTTATGCCGTTTTAGCTGTTGTGATTGGGGTAATCATTGGAGCTGTCGATGCTTTATTTGGGCGTGGCTTGATTTATATTACGGAGACACGTGACGCAAATCCCTTTTATTTTCTTCCTTTTTTGGCTTTAGCTGGTCTTTTGATTGTGTATGTCTACCAACGTTTTGGTAAAGACAGTCAAAAAGGAATGGGGTTGATTTTTGAAGCGGGAAATAAAGGACGAGAAGATATTCCTAAGCGTTTGGTACCCTTGATTATCTTTTCAACTTGGCTATCGCACCTTTTTGGTGCCAGTGTTGGACGAGAAGGTGTAGCTGTCCAGATTGGTGCCACGATTGGCCATACAGTCGGTGGGAAATTATCTTCCAAGGAAGCACAAAAAGTGCTTTTGATTACGGGGATGGCAGCCGGTTTTGCCGGTCTCTTTCAAACACCAATTGCTGCAACTTTCTTTGCTATTGAAATCCTGATGGTGGGCAAGATTGAATATATCGCACTTTTCCCCGCTTTGGTTGGTTCCTATGCGGCCAGTGCGACATCTCATGCTTTAGGTTTAGAAAAATTTTCCTTTGCGGTCAATACCGACTTAAATATTGATCCGTTGGTACTTCTGAAGCTGCTCGTTGTGGCAATTTGCTTTGGCTTGGTGGGGCGCATCTTTGCGCAAGGCTTAGCCTTTATGAAGACTTATATGGCAAGTAAACTCACTAATCCTTATCGCCGTATCTTACTTATGGGACTGATTTTGAGCTTGGGTCTCATCTTCATCCATCTTGATCGTTATGCAGGTCTAGGAACGAACCTGATTTCCATGAGTTTTAATGGAGAACATATCAATGCCTATGATTGGCTTCTGAAATTGCTCTTCACTGTCTTAAGTATCTCAGCAGGTTTCCAAGGTGGAGAAGTAACACCGCTCTTTGCGATTGGTGCAAGTTTGGGCGCAACCTTAGCCTTACTTTTGGGCTTGCCTGTTGGCTTGGTAGCTGCTGCTGGCTATGTTTCAGTCTTTTCATCAGCAACCAACTCATATTTTGCTTCAATCTTCATCGCTGCAGAAGTCTTTGGCTTTGGTACGGTACAATATATCCTGCCAATCGTGACCATTGCCTATATTCTCAATGGTAATGCTTCGATCTATGCACAAGGAAAACTAAATTTAGAAGTTTAACAGAAGAATAAGGCTTTTGGTCTTATTCTTTTTATTGTCTATTTTCCTATGTCCAGAATGAGCAATTTTTAATCACAAAATATAGCGAAGTGATAAAATAGAAAGAGAATATGAAAACGCCTACGAAACACGTAGGCTTAGAAAAGAAGAGGAGCAGCTGTGAATATCGAAGCTTTACTTGAAAAAAAAGAGCAAATACAGGTTAAGATTCTACGCCAGTTGGTCCTCAAGCGGGATAAGATAACCGCGCAAGAACTGTGTGAGGGGGTAAATCTCTCTCGACCTTCGATTGAAAGTTACTTAGAGGACATTTCTTATCTGGGACAGATGATGGGGAAACCTATGGAAGTGATGCGCCAGGACAATAAACTAGCCCTAAACATGGCAGAGTCTCAAAGTTTAGATGAAGTCATCAGTTTTTTAATCCAAGACAGCATTAAGTATCGCATGCTTCTCTTGCTTTTTGAACAAAAAAATTACATGATTTTTGAACTAGCAGAAGCCTTACTGGTCAGTGAATCAACCTTGTTCCGCAAAATAAAAGAGCTAAATAAACTTTTATCCGAGTTTGAGCTTCAAATTAAAAATAATAAGCTGCTGGGCGAAGAAAGCCAGATTCGCTATTTTTACTACTTGCTGTTTGATTCGCTTCATCCTAAATTTCGACCAAACTTCCTTCAAGTCACGAAGTTTCAAGTTGATTTTATCCTGCAACTCGAAGAAACCTTAAAAGTAACCTTTTCGGAAAGCAGCCAAGATAAACTTTACCGTTGGTTAGCCATTACAGAAAAAAGGCGTAAACTTACAGATATTCAAGTTACTCAATCTTTGGAAATGAAGAAGATCTACCAAGACGATCACCTTTATCAGCTGTTGGATTCTCTTTTTTATCAATACATTTATGATAAACAGAGTAAGAATAATTGTGAGACAATCTTTTTCTACAGTTTTCTCTTGTCTTTTTTCATCTTAGATAAGGAAAGTTATTACCGCTTTGATATTTTCCGCAGTAAAAAAATTCCCACTGTTCTTTTGAATATTTCTTTAAGAGAACGTATGCTGAACCACTATCGTCCCCATCGGTTAGGGTTTGAAGAGGAAAAAGCCATTAGTTATCAGCTGGCACAAGTCAATAATAAATTTGCCTTTTTCCATGGCAGCCTCTTTACAAAGAGCCAGGAAGCTTTGCTCAGTCATAAGCAAAACTGGGTCGACAAGAGTTTTCAAGATTTGCTGGATAATCTCAAAGAAATCGCCTTAAGTTATATTCCCAAAACGCAGGATTTACCTGAACTCATCTTTGGCTATCGCAATGCTTTGATGTTGCTGGAACTTTTATCTGCCCAACAACTGACAGTGGCTTATGACTTGTCTGATACGCCAGCCTATCAAATCCCCATGGAACATTATCTTAAAAATCGTCTCAGAGCAGTGGAAAAGATAAAACTGGAACATTACCATGAAGGACAGAGCTATGACTTGCTTATCTCAAGTAAAAGAAATGACAGTCGAAAGTTTGTCTATGTCCTTTCCGAGTTTTCCAGTGAGTATGACTTTGAAGAGCTACTGACCTGTATTGAAGCCTTGAAGAAAGAAAAATTTCAAAAGAAAGCAATTCTTAATTGAGAATAAACAAGAGCAAGAGGGACATATCCCTCTTTTTTTTGTTCTTCTGCGGATATCATTTTGTATTTATTAAGAGAAATATTACAATTAAATTATAAATGTTAAGGTTGTTTTTTTAAAAGTAACAAAATATTTGACGAGGTAAAAGCCATGCTCTATAATCTTCCAGCCCAGCCCAGCCCAGCCCAGCCAGACTAATATACTACGCTTTTTCGTCTTATCCCTAGTGCTTCTATTTTGAGAACAAAGCGATGAATAGCGGTAATATGATAAAAAAGGACAAGAATATGAAAGTAAAAAAGAATAAAAAGATGAGATTTTCAAGTAAAAGCAGATACTTCTTAACCCTTGCGGTATTGGCGGGGTTTGTGGGTAATCCTCTTCTCCAAGGAACAACTGTCTTAGCCGAGAGTTTCTCGCCTGATACGTCCTTGGTTACAGGGGATGAAACGCAGCTTCCAGATGTTTTGAATCCCGAGATTCCTGAAGTTCTTGAAGATCAGAGTGAAAGGCAAGCCATCCAGACCGACGAAGAAAAAACAAATGATTTCGATGCAATAGAAAATACTTCGCCAGTATCCAGCGAAGTTAGGACAGAAGAAATAGCTTTGGAAACTGAGAAAGGAGATTCAGAGTTAAGCAGTACTGAGGTAGTTCCTACGCAAGCAATGACAGTTTGGGGAAATGTAAGTGCGGAGTGGGATAGTGATACGAGAACTTTAACGCTCATAGAAGGAAGCATTACTAATTCTGATTTTTTTGCACAAACTGCTGACAATCAAAGATTAAGAAATGCAATAGAGCATATTGTATTTGAGGCCGAGATTACTGTAGGTGGCAACAGGAGTTTAAATCGGCTTTTTCTCCAGATGAGAAATCTTACAAGCATTGAAAACTTTGAGCATTTGAATACAGAAGGCGTGACGAACATGGCGCAGATGTTCGCAAGCACAGGTTTAACTCGTGTAGATTTATCAAGTTTGGATACAAGTGCTGTAACTACTATGGAACATATGTTTTCGGGTGCGATATCTTTATTAAGCTTGGATGTGTCTGGATTTGTGACGGACAATGTTACAAATATGGAAGATATGTTTTCTTATACACATAATTTGAGTGAAATAAAAGGTTTAAATGCTTTTAATACGAGTGCGGTCACAACAATGTATGGGATGTTTTGGCATGCTGAAGCTTTAACAAGTTTAGACTTATCTGCATTTGATACGAGTGTGGTTGAAGATATGTCATGGATGTTTGCTAATACCCATGCTTTAACGGAGTTAGATATATCTTCCTTTAATACAGCTGCTGTTACGGATATGCAGGCGATGTTTCTCCGGGCAGCCAATTTGACAGACTTAGATTTATCTTTCTTTGACACAGGTGCTGTTAGAGATATGAGCATGATGTTTGCAGACACGCACCGTCTAAGCAGTTTAGATATATCTTCCTTTGTTACATCTTCTGTGACAACTATGTTTGCAATGTTTACTCGTGCTAGCGCTCTGATCAAATTAGATTTAAGCAGCTTTAACACGAGAGCAGTTACAGATATGAATCAGATGTTTTTAGGTGCAAGTATGCTAACAGAGCTTGACTTGTCCTCCTTCGAAACACCTGCTCTTACACAAGCGGCTATCATGTTTCAAAACGCAAGTGCTTTAAGAAAACTAGACCTCTCCTCTTTTGATACAAGGAATGTTGCTCCCAACAATAGAAATAATTTCTTGGCTGGTTTAAACGCTTTAGTTGAGCTTCGATTAGGTGAAAACACGAATATAGGGAACTCTGCCTTGCCCGATGAGACGACAACACCCGGCTTCCTCAACTCTTGGAAACGAGAAACACAGAGAGGCCCAGCGGATTGGTTAAGTTCCCAAGATTTGATGACTTTATCAGGAACAGCCGGGGAAGCCACTGGAACTTGGCGCCGTGTCCCTTACCAAACGAATGTTCAAGTCAAGGACAGCAGTATATTTATTGGTGAAGATTGGCAGCCAGAGGATAACTTCGTCAGCGCCACGGATAGTTATGGCGAAACCGTTTCCTTTGACCGCATCACAGTAGAGGGGACTGTGGACACAGATACAGCCGGCACTTATAAAGTGACTTACTCTTATGATGGAGTCAGTGCGACAGCAGAAATCACAGTTAAGGAAAGTCAAACTTCTGTTAACGTCAAGAACAGTGCACTCTTTGTAGGCGAGAATTGGACTGCTCAGGATAACTTTGTCAGTGCCACAGATCGCTATGGCGAAACTGTTCCCTTTAATCGTATCACGGTAGAAGGTACCGTAGACACAGATACAGCTGGCACTTATAAAGTGACTTACACTTATGACGGTGTGGAAGCTACAGCTGAAATCACAGTCAAGGAAAGCCAAACCTCAGTACAGGTCAAAGATAGTTCACTCTTTGTGGGCGAGGCTTGGACTGCCCAAGATAACTTTGTCAGCGCCACAGACCGTTATGGCGAAATCGTTCCCTTTGACCGCATCACAGTAGAGGGGACTGTGGACACAGATACAGCCGGCACTTATAAAGTGACCTACACTTATGACGGTGTGGAAGCTACAGCTGAAATCACAGTTAAAGCTAGAGGAGGCAACGGCAATGGTGCTACTAATGGTGGAGAAAGTAATAATGGAGGTACTGAATCCAACAACGGAGACGGGACAAATGGAAATGGTACTTCTGGGGAAGATGATGATAGGAAAGAAGAGCCGAATCATTCGGACAATAAAGAGGATGAACATAAGCAAACAAGCACTGATAATTTGCCAAGGACAGGAGAAATTGGGGGACTATTTGGTGCACTTGGCTTAGCCAATTTAATGCTTGCTTTAACATTATGGCTTAAACGAAGAAAACTGAAGTAGGGTTTATTCAAGATTTTGAAATGTATCTATAGTAAACGAAGAGAGAAGAGCCTTTCTTCGTTTACTTATATCTGATATTATTTTGAATTTAATAACAAAGATATTAAAAAATCATAAGTTAAAATGAGGAGTAACATATGACACCAGAAAAGAAACGTAAATTACGAAACATTGCACTTTTAGCTCTTCTTGGCTTAATTGGAGGCACATTTGCCTTTCAATCATTCAACCAACAAGCCATCAATGACCGTGAAGGGCAAAATAACGAAGGTGCCGCTGGCCGTATTCACGACTACTACAACCGTGAGACGGAAAACAAGGATGTCTTTGTCGAAAATTATGGAGATGAGCCCTTACTTGTCCGTATCCAACTCAAAGAATTTCTCTCAAAAAATGGAGAATCTATCGTAATTGATGCCGAACGAGAAAACTTAGAGTCATGGACAGTTTGGCAGCCCTCAGCCCGTGATATTCATCGACGGAATGAGGATTCACCGAGTCATGCTTTTGAGTCTTATACGGACTGGACATTTGGTTTTTCAGGTGAGGGTGTCCATGAAATGTCTGCTCGAAATATGGCAATATCTGGAGGGGCTCCTTATATGCCAACTTTCAATCATGATCGTGGTGATGAGCGGACTGCAGCAGCGGGAGATGCTCTTGACTATGTAGAAGGAGGAGCAACACATCCTGGAGATGGGACTGAAGGTTATTGGAGACAGCATGCAACTTTCAAAAACTATGATCCCGAAGAAGCTGAGGAAGATAGAAGTCCGCTCTTCCCAGGACGGGCAGTAGAACAAGATGTTCAACACACCCTGCTGCAAGAACGCCCCCCAATAACGATGGCAGTATGGGAAGGCTTAGACGAACATGAAAAAATAGGGCGCTATTGGGTCGTAGATGAAGAAACGGGCTGGGCTTACTGGGCTTCTTACCTTCAACATGGCCAGGCCACCTCTTATCTTATTGACCAGGCAGATATGGCAGATGCGATTAAAGCAACGCCAGGCTCTTGGTTTTATGCTATCCTTGTCCAAGGGAACATGGTTTCGCCCACAGAGGACAATATTAATACTTTCTTTGAGCAAGGAGGAGATACCGCGCGAGCCAGAGATTTGGTTAATCGTATGGGAGAAACGAATATTCCAAACTTCAATGGCGATATTCAGCCAGATGAAAGCTTTTTTGTGGAAGGGGTAGAATATGGCTATATAGGTCCCCATGGCGGCGGACACTTGGTTGTACCTATGCAAAGTATAGGACGAAGCAACTTTGGTGAAACAACAGACTATATGAGCTCTAATGTGAGGCAAACGGCTAATGCCTACTATAATTCACTTCCTGCTCAACTCCAACGTCGTGTTCTTCCTGTAAGTTATGGTTCTGGTAGAGGCATTGATGAAGAGGAACTTGAGCACCAGCTGAATAGTGGTGATGCTCTTGATATTGAGGATTACATTACTCGAGTAGATGAGCGAGGAGAAAGGACAGCATTTATTCTGTCAATAGTTGACATCCTTTTTTATGATGGAAAGAGACACCGCAACACAGCGGAGCCCCCTTCTTTACCGGATTTCTGGACACGTACAACTGCTGGTAAGGATTTCGGCATTACGCAAGTATACGGTTGGAGCGTAATCAGTGATGCACCACAATGGAGAAAATGGGAGATTAATGAAATAAGGGACGTCCTTCCTGCGCTCATGCTTTCACAGATTGGAGAGATGCAAAAATAATACCTGTGAGGAGTCCCAAGCTATTGATGAGGACAACTTAGAAAATAAAGCAGGTTCATTCCTCCGTTATCATTAAATATCAATACACAAAGCTTCTCAGTAATTGAGAAGTTTTTTTATATTTAAAACGAACACTTTCAATTTTTTTTAGAATTTCTTAAAAAATGAAAGTATTTCATTATCTTTAAATGCTATAATACGAAATATAGAAAGCGTTTACAAAGGAGAACGAACATGACAGAAACTTCTTACATTATGGCAATTGACCAAGGTACAACAAGCTCAAGAGCTATTATATTTGATAAACAGGGTAAACACATTGGGAGTTCCCAAAAGGAATTCACCCAGTATTTTCCTAAAGAAGGTTGGGTCGAACATGATGCCAACGAGATTTGGAACTCTGTACAGTCTGTTATCGCAGGAGCTTTTATCGAATCTGGTATCAAACCTGTACAGGTTGCCGGTATCGGTATAACTAACCAACGCGAAACCACCATTATCTGGGACAAAAAGACAGGCAAGCCCATTTACCATGCTATTGTGTGGCAATCTCGTCAATCTGCCGACATTGCCAATGGCCTTAAAGAAGCAGGGCATGATGAACTCTTCCACAAAAAGACAGGACTTATTGTTGATTCCTACTTTTCAGCCACAAAGATTCGTTGGATTCTTGATCACGTAGAAGGTGCACAAGAGCGTGCCGAACGGGGCGAGCTCCTCTTTGGAACCATCGATACATGGCTCTTGTGGAAGTTGACAGATGGCGATGCACACTATACCGACTATTCGAATGCCAGCCGTACTATGCTCTACAATATTCACGAGTTGAAATGGGATGAAGAAATCCTGAAAATTCTTAATATTCCAGCTTCAATGCTTCCAGAAGTTAAGTCCAACTCAGAAGTTTATGGTGTAACTAAAGGTTTCCATTTCTTCGGCTCTGAAGTACCAATCTCTGGTATGGCGGGAGACCAGCAAGCTGCATTATTTGGTCAAATGGCCTTTGAGCCTGGGATGATTAAAAATACCTATGGTACAGGTTCATTTATTGTCATGAACACAGGTGAGAAACCCCATATTTCGAAAAATAACATGCTGACAACGATTGGCTATGGTATTAACGGAAAAGTATATTATGCCTTAGAGGGAAGCATCTTTGTCGCAGGCTCATCTATCCAATGGTTACGTGATGGTTTGAAAATGTTGGAGCGGGCCAGTGATTCCGAAGAAGTGGCACTCCAATCTAGGAGTCAAGATGAAGTTTATGTAGTGCCAGCTTTTGTCGGTCTTGGTGCTCCGTATTGGGACCAAGAAGCGCGTGGTGCGATGTTTGGCTTGA
The DNA here is from genome assembly GCF_029492705.2 of Lactococcus sp. bn62. Lineage (NCBI taxonomy): Bacteria > Bacillati > Bacillota > Bacilli > Lactobacillales > Streptococcaceae > Lactococcus > Lactococcus sp. bn62. The sequence goes on from NZ_CP120417.1 coordinate 967,080, forward strand.
CACGTGGAACAACAAAAGAAGATATTGTGAAAGCAACCTTACAAGGGATTGCTTATCAAGTTCGTGATGTAGTCAGCACCATGAAAGAAGATACAGGAATCGATATGTCTGTGCTCAAGGTAGACGGCGGTGCTGCAAACAATGAATACTTGATGCAGTTCCAAGCGGATATCCTGAATATCCCAATCCAACGTGCGGGCGATTTGGAAACAACAGCACTTGGTGCAGCCTTCCTTGCAGGACTAGCTGTTGGTTTCTGGAAAGACTTAGAAGAACTTAAAGAATCCTATGAACCGGGCAAAATTTTCCAAACTCAAATGCAAGAAGAACGCAGAGAAGAACTTTATGCCGGTTGGAAAAAAGCCGTGAATGCGACACGCGCTTTCAAATAATAAGCAATTAGACAGTAACCTAAAAGGAGAATAGAAATGGCTTTTTCTAAAAAAACAAGACAAGAAGCAATCACAAAAGTTCAAAATGAAGAGATGGACCTACTCGTTATCGGAGGGGGAATCACTGGTGCTGGATTGACATTACAAGCAGCGGCTGCTGGCATGAAAGTTGCCGTACTTGAAATGCAGGACTTTTCAGAGGGAACATCTTCACGGTCGACAAAACTCGTGCATGGAGGGATCCGCTACCTCAAAAACTTCGATGTCGAAGTTGTTTCTGATACGGTTTCAGAACGTGCTGTTGTTCAAGGCATTGCGCCCCATATTCCTAAGCCAGATCCGATGTTACTTCCTATCTACGATGATGAAGGCAAGACAACTTTTGATATGTTTTCTGTGAAAATTGCGATGGATTTGTATGACCGTTTGGCCGGTGTGGATGAAGATTCACCATATGCTAACTATACTATCTCACCAGAAGAAGTATTGCGCCGTGAGCCACTCATCAAGAAAAAAGGGTTACAAGGAGCTGGTGTTTATCTTGACTATCGTAACAATGATGCACGCTTGGTAATTGATAATATCAAGAAAGCCGTAGAAGACGGTGCGCAAGCCATTAGCAAGATGAAAGTCATTGATTTTACCTATACCGATGGACAAATCTCTGGTGTTCGTGCGCGTGATTTGTTGACAGACCAAGTCATTGAAGTCAAAGCTAAACTTGTGATTAACACAAGTGGTCCTTGGGTAGACAAGATTCGTTATCTGAACTTCACCCGTCCTATCGTGCCAAAAATGCGTCCAACAAAAGGTGTACATCTGGTAGTGGATGCGGCTAAACTACCTGTACCACAACCAACTTATTTTGACACAGGCAAACACGATAAACGTATGGTCTTTGCTATTCCCCGTGAAAATAAAACTTATTTTGGTACGACAGATACAGATTATCATGGCGACTTTACTGATCCAAAAGTAACCCAAGAAGATGTGGATTACCTCTTGGATGTCATTAATTTCCGCTACCCTGAAGCAAATATCACGATTAATGACATTGAAGCTTCATGGGCTGGATTGCGCCCATTATTAGGTGGAAATTCTGGTTCAGACTATAACGGTGGAGATAATGGTGCGGTTTCTGAAACTAGCTTTAACGCTGTCGTTGAGGCGGTGCTCCGCTATAAAAATAAAACAGCAACAAAAGCCGAAGTAGAGCATTTGTTGAACAATATGGAATCAAACCTTTCCGAAAAAGGAGATGCACCATCTTCCGTATCTCGTGGAAGTTCCCTCGAACGCGAGAGCGATGGTTTGATTACTCTAGCGGGCGGTAAAATCACGGACTACCGTAAAATGGCAGCGGGTGCGATGGAGCTTATCTGCCAACTGCTTGAGGAGGACTTTGGTTTGAACTATGAACCTATTGACTCTAAAAAATACCAAATCTCTGGTGGTGAATTTGACCCAACTAAGGTTGAAGAAGTTGTTGCTGAAAACATGAAAGTTGGTGTTGCTGCAGGACTAACAGAGGAAGAAGCAAAATACATCGCGGACTTTTATGGCATGAACGCCCTCCACGTGTTTGCCTATGCTTCTGAAATGGAGCCATATGAAGGTCTATCTCTCGCCGAATCAGCACGTTTACGTTATGCGCTTGAAGATGAAATGATCTTGACGCCAGTGGATTACTTGCTTCGTCGTACCAACCATATTTTATTTATGCGTGAAGGTGTAGATGCTATCAAGGTACATGTTGTTAATGCCATGGCGGAATACCTCGGCTGGTCTGAAGAAGAAAAAGCAGAACAAGAAAAAGCTTTGGAAGAAGCACTTCGTGAATCTGACTTGTCGGACTTGAAGAAGTAAAATAATCCCAAAAATGATTGAAACAAATAAAATATAGAAAAAAGGAGTCAATATGCACTCAGAAATGGTACAATTACTCGGTGAATTTTTAGGCACATTTATCTTAATCCTTCTTGGTAACGGTGTAGTTTCAGGCGTTGTTCTGAACAAGACGAAAGCAACAGGAGCAGGGTGGGTTGCTATCACACTCGGTTGGGGCTTTGCAGTAATGATGGGGGTTTACATTTCCGGATTTATGTCGCCTGCCCACTTGAATCCAGCAGTAACGATTGCAATGGCAATGATTGGTAGCTTTAGCTGGAGTTTGGTTTTCCCTTATATTATCGCCCAAATGCTTGGGGCAATGGTCGCCAGCATTATCCTCTACCTGATGTTTTACCCTCACTACGCTGAAACTAAAAATCCAGCAGATATCTTAGGCACATTTTCTACAGGTCCAGCCATTCGTCAGACGGGGTCGAACTTAATCAGTGAAATTGTTGGAACAGCAGTCTTAACGACAGGTATTCTGGCCTTTGGTCAATATGCCATTACGCAAACTTCTGGTGTTTCACCTCTTTTAGTCGGTGCTATCATCACAGCCATTGGTTTATCACTTGGTGCGACAACCGGTTACTCTTTGAATCCTGCACGTGACTTAGGTCCTCGTATCATGCACGCTATCTTACCTATCAAGGGCAAAGGAGATTCTGACTGGTCTTACGCATGGATTCCTGTCGTAGGTCCAATCATTGGCGGTAGCTTAGGCGCCCTTATCTTTAACATGGTTATTCAATTTGCAAGTAAATAAATTGAAATATTAGACAAAAGTAGAGTTAGACAAAGATCTAGCTCTTTTTTTTTTATGAAAAAAATACCAGTAATCCTCCAGCTGATGGGAATAAAAACTAAATAAAGAAAACGCTTTATTTTCTCTTGCTTTTGAAAATAAGAGGTGCTATATCACAAATATAACAAAACTAAAAGAAAAATTTTGGAGGAAACAAAATGTCGAAAAAAATAGTAGCCGTTACGGCCTGTGCTGCTGGAATAGCGCACACCTATATGGCCGCCGAATCTATCGAAAAAGCGGCTAAAAAAATGGGCTATGAGGTCAAAGTAGAGACAAATGGAGCTATTGGAGCAGAGAATGTCTTAACTCCTGAAGAGATCGAAAACGCAGATCTTGTACTTGTTGCCTCAGACATTAAGATTGATCCGATTCGTTTCACAGGTAAGCCTCTTTATGTTACAAAATCTATCCCGGCAATTGAAGATTCGGAAGCCTTGATAAAAAAAGCATTCGCTGAGGCTGAAGTTTTTGGCAAGAAAGGAAGTAAGGTAGGGAATATTCAGATTGGTAATGATAAAGATAAGGTTACTTTTCTGACCCATGTGATGAGTGGTATTTCTTACATGGTGCCAATGGTCATCGCTGCCGGTCTTCTCCTTACCATTGCCAATCTCTATGCCTTTCAAAGAGACGACCTAGGACGTATTGTCAAGTGGGGTTTTGACAATACGACACAAATGGGCTTCCTCATGGAAAAACTCTTTTATGTTGGGCAGATGGGTTTTAAACTGATGATTCCACTATTTGCTGGTTTTGTGGCAAATTCCATTGCAGACAAACCCGCAATAGCTCCTGCCATGATTGGTGCTTATCTTGTTAATGACCCAGAATTTTTAGGAACTGAAGCAGGTGGAGGTTTTATTGGTGCTATTATTGTGGCTTTCATTGTTGGCTATATGGTCAAAGGATTGAAAAAAATAAAATGGCCTAAAATTGTTATGCCAATCGTGCCAATTATGATTATTCCTTTTATTGCAACAGCAGTTATCAGCTTGATCGTGCTTTATATCATCGGAAATCCAATATCGGTGGGGATGGATGCTATGTATGATGGGTTAACCAATTTAAATAATAATTTCGCAGGTGCACCAATCATTATCGGAGCCATTTGTGGCGCAATGATTGGGTTTGACTTGGGTGGACCAATCAATAAAACGGCTTTAGTGTTTGGGACAGCAATATTTACCGATACAATGACAAAATACGGTATTGAAGGTGCAAACTTTGTACCTGGTACAGCAACACAAGCAGCGATTTCGGTAGCTCCCTTAGGCGTATGGTTGGCTACGATATTATTTAAAAATAAATTTTCAAAAGATGAAAAAATTGCTGCCAGTGCAGCCTTCGGTATGGGGATTGTGGGTGTCACTGAAGGAGCTATTCCATTTGTGGCAGCACATCCTGTACGAATGATTTTCTCAAACGTTGTAGGATCAGCTGTTGCAGGCGGACTTATTTCAGCTACTGGTTCGAAATTTTATGGCGGTATTGGCTCGCCTCTGGGGACCTTTATTGGTTATATTGAGCAACCGATTCCTTTTGTAACATGGATTTTGTGCGTATGTGCAGGTATTTTGACCACCGCATTATTGATTGGATTTACACGAGGTATTGAATTCAAAAAGCCAGTAAAAGCTAAAGCAAAATAAGAAAGTGAATAAAGATGAACAAAGAAGTTTTTAATCAAGAACATATCCTTTTCGATACAAGCGCACGTACACAGGAAGAAGCCTTTGCAGTTATTGCACAGTTTGCACATTCTCTGGGCTTTGTGGACAATGAAGCCGAATATTTTGAAGGCCTAAAACAGCGAGAAGCAGAAGCAACAACAGGATTTAAAGATCATATCGCCATTCCTCATTGTAAAGATAAAACGAACTTAAAGCCGGGCATGTTTTTCGTTAGATTTGCCAATGAAATTCCTTGGAATGCTTTGGATGGAAAACCCGTGAAAGTTGCTCTGGCACTTACGATTCCTGATGAAGGTGCGACTGAGCACTTGAAGTTGCTGAGCTTAATCGCTCGAAAACTAATCGATGATCAATTTCGTGAAGATATTTTATCAGAGAAAGACCCGAATAATCTGACTGCCGTTATAGATAAAATTGATTTTTAACTCAAAGGTCAAATCATCTTGATTTGGCCTTTTGAAAAAATGAATAAGGAAGTAAAAATGAAGAAAAAAGTACACGTCATTCATCATACACATTGGGATTTAGAATGGTATTTTACTCATAATGAATCTTTCGTCCAGTTGGCTTATCATTTGGATGAAGTAATGAGCGCTTTGGAGAATAATGAAATTTCTTATTATCTCCTCGATGGGCAAATGAGCATTTTGGATGACTACCTCCAAAGTTTCCCTGAACAAAAAACACGACTCAAAAAGTTGGTTCAAGCTGGAAAACTCTGGATTGGTCCATGGTATACTCAAACAGATGAACTCATCATTAGTGGCGAGTCAATTGTGAGAAATTTGACTCTGGGAATGGAATTAGCAGAAGATTTGGGTGGTTATATGAATATCGGTTACCTGCCAGACTCTTTCGGCCAGAGCAAAGATATGCCTAAGATATATCAAGGTTTAGGAATTGATCGTACAGTCTTTTGGCGAGGATTGCCGCAGGAAAAAACAAGGGACCGCGAATTTTATTGGCAAGCTGAAGATGGTTCAAAAGTTTTAGCCGCAAATATTAAGGATGGTTATTTTGTCGGCGTTGGACTTATTTATAGTGACCAAACCCAAGAACTTATGACGCAGATTGAAGACGGTGCTGTGGGGCAACATCTTGTCTTACCTGTAGGAGGAGACCAGCGTTATGTAGATTTTAACCTACGTGAGCGGATTGATTTTTACAACCAGAAACTGAGTGACTATGAGTTAAAAGAAAGCAATTATGAGGAGCTATTCTCCGAACTCGAAAAAGAGGAACTGACCACAATTGAAGGAGAATTTATCTCCAGCTCAGTCTCGAAAATCCATCGCTCGATTTATTCTTCACGTTACGACCATAAGTATTTGAATGATAAGCTGGAAAGACGGATGATTTATCAGGTAGAACCACTCGTTCTTATGGCTGAAAAACTTGGTATTGCTAACAAGCAAGGCTTAATTGACAGAATCTGGAAATTGCTGGCAAAAAATCAAGCCCACGACAGTGCGGGCGGCTGTAATAGCGATAAAACCAATCGCATTATTCGCGAGCGTTTTATCGAAGCAGACCAACTGTCTTATTCCATAGTCGACTACTTGACCAGAAAAATCAGTGAGTCACAGAAAAAAGTTTGTGACCACCAAGTCAGCATTTTTAATACCCTGCCTTGGGAAGTAACTAAAACAGTAAAAATTAATGTCTCTACTGAGTTTAAAGATATCCAACTGAAAAACACGGCAGGGGAAGCGCTAAGTTTTGATGTTCTGGCAAGAAATAAAGAATATTCTGGTGAGATCAGACGCGAAGAAACTGCTCAAGATCCGGATAAATATTATTATATTCATGAACTGGCTGTAGAAGTTACGGTTCCTGCGCTTAGTTTTGTGAATTACTTCGTTGAAGAAAGTCAACGGTCAAGCATGGTCATCAGCGAAGACAAGCAAGATTATATTGAAAATGATTACTACAAGCTGAGCTATGAAAAAGGACAGCTTCATTTATTTGATAAGAAAAAGCAGCAAAGTTATGACAACATCTTATCTTTTGAAGATGGTGGTGATGAAGGTGATACTTACGATTACTCGCCAGCTCATGCAGATTGTGTCTTTGATTTGACACTTACGGGAAGTGAGCGAAAAGCTTTTTGTGGGGAAAATTATCAAGAGCTGATTTTGACTGGTACTTGGGACCTTCCCAAGGATTTGAAAGAACGTGCAGAAGGCATTTGCGAACAAAAACAAGACTACGAATTAAAAATTACCTTAAAAAAGGGAGCAAGCATCTCGAATGCCATTTGACGATAGATAATCAAGCGCTGGACCATCGTATGCGTGCAGTCATCAATCTTCCTTTTGCTAATCAATATTCTTACACAGATACGCCTTTTGGCACAGTGAAGCGTGAAGCAGAAGATCCGCATTTGAAAGATTGGCAAGAAATCGGCTGGCGTGAAGAACCAACAGCTATTTACCCCATGCTAAAATGGGTTAATGTTCACGATGATAAAAACAGTTGGACGGTTTTTGCCAAAGGAATCAAAGAATATCAATTAATCGGGGAAAATCACCATCAGTTAGCTTTAACCCTCTTTCGAAGTGTCGGATTTTTAGGACGGCCTGATTTGCTCAGAAGGCCAGGTGTAGCTTCTGGTAATGCTTTTAAGTACATCCCAACACCTGATAGCCAATTGTTGGAAAAATTAACATTCAAATTTGCCATAAGTTTAGAACAGGATTATAACCCCGCACGACTTGCTAAAAGTTACCTTGATTATGCTTTATCCTTGCCGTTCTATCAAATTCAGAGTCTAAATCTTTTTACAACGACTTTAAAATATTTTGTGTCAAATACCTTGAAAGAAAAAATTTGCAGTCCCCAGAATATCAGCTTGAAAGCACCTGACCTTGTCTTTAGTTCACTCCGTAAGAATAAGCTTTACGGCGGTTGGGACTTACGGGTGTATAATCCAAGTACCCAAGCTGTTCAGGGTGAGAATTTTATTCTGTCAGAGCAGGAGCTTCGCTATGAGTTTGTTGACTTGAAAGGAATCGCGCTAACCGAACGACAAAAAAATAGTAAAATTAATCTGGGAGATTTTAGAGCAGGACAGATTAAAACTGTTCATTTCATAGATTGAGGAAAAATCATGAAGGAAGATATTTTCATATTAATTGAATCGCACCGTTTGGAATTAACCTATGTTGAGGAGATTATAGCCAACTATTTTATCAGTAAAAAGGCACCGCTGAATATAGATAAATTAGCACAAACACTAGCTGTATCAAAGGCATCGATTACTCGCTTTTGTAAAAAGATTGGTTTGGATAATTACAAGGAACTCATGTTTTTATATAACCTTTCCTTGGATAAAAAAGAAGAGCCATCGATTTCATCGGCAGTGACAGCTATTTACCATGCCTTAGCCACACGAAGTGACAATGCTTATTCCGAGGTGGAAGTGGACAAGCTGTGCGCTTTAATAAAAGATCATAACATCATTCATTTTTTTGGAAAGGGCTTTAACAGTTATACAGGAGCTGATTTTTCATTCAAATTTTCACGGTTTGGCAAGTATGTTCGTGTCATTTCAGAGGAAAAGTCAATCTTAATGTCAGCAGAATTTGCCCGTGAGGGTGAAATGATACTCGTGGCATCCTTGAGAGGAATAGACAGCAACCTTCTTGAAGCGATGACCATAACAAGGGAAAAAAATATTCCGATAGCACTGATTACTTCCAATCCTAATTCTGATTTGATTAAACAAGCAGATATTACACTAATATCAGCGGGCTTAACACATGAAGAATCTATCGGGAATATCTCACCACAAATTCCGATTTTGATTCAATTAGACATACTTTACGAACGCTATCTTCATCTCTTTTCTGATTCTGTAAAGAAATGGATCAAATCTGAAGAAATTTTACATAAAAATAAAAAATAAGAAGGTTTAAACATGAAAAAATTTCCTGAAGGATTTTTGTGGGGTGCAGCTTTATCCGGTCCACAAACTGAAGGTTATTCTCTAAAAGAGGGTAAATCTGCTTCTACATGGGATTACTGGTTTAAAGAAAATCCTGAAAGATTTAATGAAAAACAAAGCCCAGAAATAACTTCTAATCTTTACGAAAATTACGCAGAGGATTGCCAACGGATGAAAGCTATCGGGCTTAATTCGATTCGTACCTCTATCCAATGGACACGACTACTTCCTGACGGTAAAACGCTCAACCCTCAGGCGGTTGATTTTTATAGAAATTATTTTACAAAGATGAAAGAAAATGGTGTCAAGCCAATAATTAACCTTTTTCATTTTGATATGCCCATGTGGTTGATGGATAAAGGTGGGTGGGAAATCCGAGAATCTGTTGAGGCTTTTCGTTTTTATGCCCAAACAGCTTTTGAATGCTTTGGTGATTTAGTTCAGGATTGGACCACTTTCAATGAACCAATGGTTCATGTGGAATGTGGTTATTTACAAGGCTTTCATTATCCTGCAATTGTTGATATCAAAAAAGCTGTTCAAGTGGCTTATCATACCTTAATGGCACATGTAAAAGCTGTTCAAACCTTTAGAGAACTTATGCCGCAAGGATCCATCGGTATTATTCTTAATGTATCTCCGAGCTATGCGCGCAGTCAGTCAGCAGCAGACTTAAAAGCTAAAAAAGCCGCTGATTTAGTCAATATAAAAAGCTTTCTTGATCCTGCGGTGCTTGGAAAACACAACACTGATTTGGTTGAACTTCTCAAAATTAACCAACTCTTACCTGAAACATTACCAGAAGATGAAAAAGATGTAGCAGCCAATACAGTAGACTTTATCGGTTTAAATTATTACCAACCGAGTCGCGTTTAAGCACCTGAGAATGCGAGCTTCCCCGCTAAAACCTTAGATGATTTTTACCAACCTTATGATTGGCCTGAAAAGAAAATGAATCCTTATCGTGGGTGGGAAATTTACCCGCAAGCCATTTATGATGTAGCGATGATGATGAAAAAGGACTATCATAATCTTCCTTGGTTTGTCAGTGAAAATGGCATGGGGGTAGCTGATGAGGAGCGGTTTATGGATGATTCAGGCATGATCCAAGATGGTTATCGCATTGAATTTATGAAGGAGCATCTCAGTTACCTTCATCAAGCCATTGAAGAAGGAAGCAATTGCTTTGGTTACCACACGTGGACTTTTATTGATTGTTGGTCTTGGCTGAATGGTTATCGCAACCGCTATGGTTTTTATCGGGTTGATTTGGAAGAGGATTATAAACGTACCGTGAAAAAGAGCGGACTTTGGTATAAGAAATTAAGTGAGCATAATGGATATGAAGAATAATGGACATAAGCTCGCCGTGTTTGATATTGGCGGCACAGCAGTAAAATATGGTTTATGGGATGGAGAAAAAATCCTGAATAATGCTTCTTTTAAAACACCTGAAAGCTTTGAAAAGCTTACTGCGAAGATGGGCAGTATTATCAAGGACTATCCACAGCTTAAAGGAATAGCGATATCGTCTCCAGGCGCTGTCAATACAGCGAAAAGAAGGATTGAAGGAATCAGCGCCGTACCCTATCTGCACAATCGTCCTATATTTGATGAAATTGAACAATGCTTTGACTTGCCCGTGGCTATCGAAAATGATGCCAATTGTGCAGGGATTTGTGAAATTGATTATGGTGCAGGAAAAGAAGCCCAGAATGCTGTTTTTTTGGTCATAGGTACAGGAGTAGGTGGAGCTATCTTTATTAACCGCAAGCTTTATAAAGGTGCGCATCTTTTTGCTGGCGAATTCGGTTTGATGAAAAACACGAAGCATAAAACTTTTAGCGAAACCGGACCATTGGTTAAAGCTGCGGAAACTTATTCCAAAGAGACAGGGCAGAAAATTTCAGGTAAGGAACTGTATGACTTAATGGATCAAAAAAATCCCCAAGTTACTTTACTTATCGAAAATATGCTGGAGATTATTTCTGATTATTTATATAATATCCAAGTTTCGCTTGATCCAGATACAATTATCATTGGTGGCGGAATGTCAGCGCGGAAAGATTTGCCAGAAATCCTCCAAAAAAAATTAGCAGAACGTCTTCAAAATTATGATATAGCTCATATCCTGCCAAGAATTGAAAGTTGTCATTATATGAACAATGCAAATCTGATTGGGGCAGCTTTAAATTTTTACACTATTTTCCCGAAAGCTCAGAGATGATTTGACAAAAAAACCAGCGCTCTATATACTTAAAAGAAAACGCTTTATAGAGGTAAAGAATATGGCAAGCACTGATCGTGTAAAACAGATGAAATTTGAAACCGTTTATCCGCTTTACTTGGCAAAAGTAGAGAAAAAAGGACGGACAAAAGAAGAATTAGATGAGATTTTGACTTGGTTAACAGGATACACGAATCCTAGCCAGCTCACGGGTAGCTTGGGGCAATTGATTGAAAATCAGCCTTTTAATGACAATGCGCCTCTTATCACTGGAGTGATTTGCGGTGTTCGTGTAGAAGAAATCGAAGACAACTTTATGAAAAAGCTACGTTATATGGATAAAGTAGTAGATGAACTCGCCAAAGGGAAAAGTCTGGAAAAGATTAAAAGAATAACCTCATAACTCGTGGACATAATGAAGCTTTATGTGTCCAGACTGAGTCCAATTCTTGCATTTACTAAGGGAATTTGTTATTATTAAAGAACAATATTGAATATGAATTCCCAAAGGGGAGTAGCGTCGGTGCAAACCGAAACAAAGTCGTCATTCCGTGAGCATTAATCTCACCGGCTTTGTTGACATGGATATGACATGTTTAGCAAGACCTTTGCCAGATTTGGCAGGGGTCTTTTTAATACGCTACATACAAGCATTGAAAGATGTTCATGCTGGAGGGAAAATCATACTATCTATCGATTACCGTAGCGTCTTATTCGTTTCGAATCAAAAAATATTGCTTTTGATATCAAGCGTCATATTTAACTATTGGAGAAGGAGCTAAAATGGAATTCTACAACAAAGAAACAGAGCTTGTCCTTGAGGAATTGCAGACAACCGTTGAAGGTCTAACGGAGCAAGAAGTCAAAGAAAGACAAGAACGAGACGGCTTTAATGAGCTGAAGAGTAAAGACAAAGTTCCAACTTGGAAAATATTACTGGACACTTTTAAAGATCCGATGGTTATTGTCCTGCTGATTGTTACCATTGTTCAGCTGGCATTAGGCGAAGTGGTTGAAGCCTGCATCATTCTTGGTGTAGTATTAATCAGCTCAATCGTCACTGTGATACAAACCAAAAAAGCAGAAAGTTCATTGGATGCCTTGAAACAAATTTCGGCGCCCCATGCAAAAGTGTTACGTAATGGTGAAAAAATAACGATTCCAGCACGTGAACTTGTTGTGGGTGACCTTGTCTTGCTTGAAGCAGGGGACTTTGTTCCTGCCGATGGACGTGTCTTGACTTGTAAGAGCTTGCGTGTAGAAGAAGGCATGTTAACAGGTGAGTCCGAAGCAGTTGAAAAGACAGATGTAGCGCTTGAAGGGGAACTTCCTTTAGGCGACCGTAAAAATATGCTCTACAGTGGAGCGCTCACTGTTTATGGGCGTGGAGAATTTATCGTTACCGGTACCGGAAGTCAAACAGAGATTGGTAAAATCGCCACGCTCCTTGAAACGGCTGAAGATAAACAAACACCCTTGCAACAAAAACTGGAGAAATTCAGTAAACAACTGGGTATTGCTATCCTGATTCTCTCTGTTGCTATCTTTGCAATTCAAGCGGCACGTATCTTCTTTGCTGGAGACGGTGCAAATATTGAAGTGAAGATGTTAGATGCCTTCATGTTTGCTGTTGCTGTCGCTGTTGCCGCAATTCCAGAGGCACTTTCTTCAATTGTAACGATTGTCCTTTCAGTAGGTACAAACAAAATGGCAAAACAACATGCTATCATTCGTAAGTTGCCTGCAGTTGAAACTTTAGGTTCAACAAGTGTTATCTGTACGGATAAAACAGGGACATTAACCCAAAACAAAATGACGGTTGTCGATTACTTTTTGCCTACAACCACAAAAGAAACTTTCCCAGATCAGCCAGAAACTTGGACGTCGGACGAAGCACTGCTGATTGAAGCAGCTGTCTTGTGTAATGACTCAAGTATCAATGAAGAAGGGCAAGAGCTCGGCGATCCAACAGAAGTTGCACTTATTGCTTTTAGCAACAAGGTAGGTAAACCTTATCAAGAACTTCGTGAAGCTTACCCTCGTTTAGCAGAACTTCCTTTTGATTCCGACCGTAAGTTGATGTCAACGATTAACCTTATTGATGATGAAAAACTCATGTTGACTAAGGGTGGACCAGACGTGATGTTTGCACGTTGTTCGAAAGTTCTTATCAACGGTCAAGTCCAAGACTTTACTGAAGAATTAAAAGCAGAATTCCAAAAACAAAATGAAGCATTCAGTAACAAAGCACTCCGTGTTTTGGCTTATGCTTACAAACCTTTGGCGCAAGACAAAGAAGTTCTGGATTTGGAAGATGAAAATGACTTGATCTTGATTGGTTTAACAGCCATGATTGACCCACCACGTGAAGCTGTTTATGATTCAATTGCGGAAGCGAAAAAAGCAGGTATCCGTACAGTGATGATTACGGGTGACCATAAAACAACAGCGCGTGCGATTGGGCAAGATATCGGTCTCTTTGGGGAAAACGACATTGCTGTGACTGGGCAAGAATTAGATGCTATGTCAGAGCAAGAGTTGGATGACAACTTGGCGAAAATCTCTGTTTATGCGCGTGTGTCACCGGAAAACAAGATTCGTATTGTTCGCGCATGGCAGAAGAAAGCAAATGTTACTGCGATGACTGGTGACGGAGTTAATGACGCCCCAGCCTTGAAACAAGCCAATATTGGTATTGCTATGGGTTCAGGGACAGACGTTGCCAAAGATGCATCATCAATGATTTTGACCGATGATAACTTCGTTTCTATTGTTAATGCTGTAGCGGTTGGACGTACAGTCTACGATAATATCAAAAAATCAATTGGTTACCTCTTCTCAGGTAACTTAGGGGCGATTATTACCATTGTTTTTGCCTTAGTTATGAACTGGGCAAGTCCATTTACAGCCCTGCAATTGCTCTTCATCAACTTGGTAAATGACTCTGTACCAGCGATTGCCTTGGGTATGGAAAAAGCAGAACCCAATGTCATGAAGAAAAAACCACGTCCTTCTGACGAAGGTATCTTCGAAGGCGGTTTGATGGCAAGTGTTGCGGTTCGTGGTGTATTGATTGGTATTGCAGCGATTATTTCTCAATATATCGGGATGCAAGTTTCAGATGAGTTGGGTGTAGCTATGGCCTTCACGACTCTAATCTTGGCACGTAGCTTACAAACTTTCACAGCACGTTCAAATTCACAAACAATCCTTTCATTGGGCCTCTTCTCTAACAAATATGTTTTAGGTGCGGTAGTATTCTGCCTTGGACTTTACAGCTTGACAACTTTACCTTTCACACGTGAATTCTTCAGCATTCCGGCAAACTTCAGTATGCACTACTGGTTACTTGCTGCTGGTCTTGCTTTAGGTGCTGTCTTGATGATGGAAATCATCAAAGCACTTCGCGTACTTGTTAGTCAGAAAAAAGCAAAAGCAACAGTAAACAAAGTAGGTTAATTATCCTTTAAGAAAATTAAAAAAACGCTCCCAGCTTTTGGAGCGTTTTTTTTTAGTTAAAGATAATAGCAATAAACAGAGTCAAAGCCAAGCTGCCATTGTAAAGAATTAGATTTTTAATTTGATAATGAAAGGTTTCGCTTTTGACTTGCTTGTGGAGGAATTTTTTCATATTAGGAATCAACTCGAAGAGGATGAGCAGCATTAAGGCAGACCATATAGGCAAGATACCTAAGATTATCGCTAGACTAACACAAAGAGCAGGAATGATATACATGACTTTATAAAGTACTAAGCTGGCAGGAATTTTAAGATAATAAGGTAAGGTGAAACGTTGATTGCGAATGTCTTGTTCCAAATCACAAATGTTATCGGAAAGCATGACATTGAAGTTCTGACAGAAACACATAATACCTATGAGAACAATCGGAAGAAGTTGGGAAAAATCCCACGTCCAGTTCATTTTCCAGCCGTCAAATTGAATGAAAAAGTACTGTAAATCATAAGAATTAATATACACAGCGAGAAAGAAACCGAAAAATCCTTCACATAGGCCAGCTAAAAATTCACCTAAAGGAAAGCGACTGAAAGCAAAGGGGCCATATGTATAAAAGATTGCTACAAGAAAGCAGAGGCCGCCAACGGGTAAAATGGCAAGATTGGTGATAAGCATAACTGCAAGCCCAACTACGATATCGATGAAAAGAAAGAGCAGGCAAATTTTTAGTGCTAACTTAGGGTTGATATTGCGATTGCTAATGATATTTTGCTGGGTTTTATATTCTGGATCCAGCGCTTTATGGTAGTCCATCAAATTATTCCATGCGGAAACAAAAAGATTGATGGCAGCAAGACCGATCAGAAAAAGAAGGGTTGGTAAAAGATGAAAAGAGTGAAAATACCATAGCGAGAACATAATTCCTGCAAGTGGCGAAAGCAGAGCCACGGGTAAGGTTTGGATTCTTGTAAAGTTAAGAAATGTTTTGACGTTCATAATGAGAATTATATCACAAAAAAAAGAGGCATTCTTAGTTGGAAAGAAAGATAGACAGTGCTCCAAGCTAAAGTACTCAAATCTCTTCAGTAAAAAGTTAAATTATAATTCTTTTTGCATATTAATATCAGTAATTTCAAAACCCATTTTTTTATAGACGTGTAAAGCTCTAGAGTTACTTCCAAAGACATGTAAAGCTAGGGATGAAAAGCCAAGTTGTTTAGCTTGTAAACTAATTAATTCAAGAGACGTAGAGCCGAAACCTTGATTTTGAAATTCTTCATAAATTTCGAAATCATAAATAAAAGCAGTTCGAGCATTGTCTGTACTTTGAGCCGTCCAAATATAACCAATGACTTCTCCCTTTTCAAGGATAGAATAAAAATAGTTATTGGGGGTTTGGAGGCCTTCAGGCAGGAGTAAATTGTATTCTGCCTGAGCCTTTGAAAAAGCCTGTTCTTCAGCCCAAGTACCGTTTAGGACTTTTTCTTTAGCAAAGGTTTCTACGGCGGAGAGCATGTAGTGTTGAAATCTTTCTTGTGTCATTTCAATAAGTTTTAGCATAATTCTCCTTAATTTAAAAAAACATCTGGTATGGGTGAGCTTAGTTTTTCCTAAATTATACCATAGGCGAGGATAAAGAAGTGATGTATAAATATTGGCCACATGGGGAAATCTCCCCATTATTTTGTCTTTAACTTTTATGAGGTATAATAGAGAAAGCGAAAAAAGTAGAAAAGGGCTGAAATTAGTGAAATTTTTACATACATCAGATTGGCACATTGGCAGAACCTTGAACGGTTGGAGTCTTTTAGAAGAGCAAAAGCACGCCTTTAAAATTATGCTGGCCGCAGCCAAGCAAGAAAAGGTTGACGGTATCATTATTGCAGGAGATCTTTATGACCGGACAGTTCCGAGCGCAGCAGCTGTGACGACCTTTAACGAAATGCTGCGAGAAATGAATATTCAGGAGAATTTTCCTATTTATGCAATTTCGGGAAATCACGACGGAGCACGACGACTAAATTATGGGCGTGAATGGATGGAATTTAACCATTTGCATTTGAATACATTATTAGAAGAAGCTTTTGTACCCATTGAAACAGTGGAGATTCAGATGTTCTTGCTTCCTTACTTTGATCCAGCTGATGCGCGTGTTTATTTTTTACAAGCGGGTATGCCGGAAGAGGAAGTGAAAGAAATTAAAACCTTGTCTCAGGCATTAGAACTAGTACTTGAAAAAATGCGAGAAGCCTTTCACCCTGAGAAAAAACAAATTTTAGTGACTCACTTTGCTGTGAGCCCTTCTGCAGATCAGGAGATTGAGCTGACAAGTGAAACCAAGTCCAAAGCTGGGGGGCTAGCTACTGTCACAGTCCAGCAGTTTGTGGATTTTGACTACGTTGCTTTGGGGCATATTCATACACATCATGCTTCACCCAGTGAGACAGTGCGTTATTCAGGAAGTCCTGTCAAATTTAATATCAAAGAAGCGAAAACGAAAAAAGGCTATTATATCGTAAATGTGGCGGATAAGGTTGAGACTGAGTTTTTCGAAATTCAACCGCAGACGGATTTGGTTGCTCTTGCTGAAGAGTGGGAAACGCTTATTGATCCAGAGTTTTACCAGCAACGACCTTTAGAATCTGCTTGGTTTGCTATATGTATTAAAAACTTTGACCGCTTTGCTCATGCTGGGCAAAATTTACGTGCCCAACTTCAGAAAATCTATGGCACTATTGTCGAACTGGATTATGAAGATAAAGAACGCATCATAGAGCATGAAACCCATCAAAATATGGAAATGATGAGTGAGGAAGAAATCGTGCAAAATTTCTACCAACAGGTGGCAGGAGAGGTACTTAGTCCATTTCAGCGAACTTTTATCGAAGAAACTTTTATTGACTTGAGAGGGGAGAAGTAGACATGAAACCAATTTACTTAGAAATGAATTATTTCGGACCTCATGCTCACTCGGAAATTGATTTTAGAGCTTTAGATGAAGCACCATTATTTTTGATTAGCGGCGATACGGGTGCCGGAAAATCTACGATTTTTGATGCAATGACTTATGCTCTTTTTGACAAGACGACAGGAGATCGTGAAGCGAGAGAAATGCGCAGCCAGTTTGCACAACCAGACCAACATACCGAAGTCATTTTCTATTTTGAGCAAGGTAACTTTCTTTATAAGGTACAACGCTGTCCTGAGCAAGAAGTCTTTAAGAAAAGAGGGACAGGTACTAAGACGGAAAAAAGTCAAGCCAGCTTAGCTATTGTAGATAGGGTATTTGGCATAGAGCAAGCCAGCTTGGCTACAAAACCGGTCGATGTTGCCAGTGAAATATATGGTCTTTTAAACCTCAGCGCCGAGCAGTTCAAGAAAATCATTTTACTTCCACAAAATGACTTCTCACGTTTTTTAAAATCAGCCACCAATGAAAAAGAAGAAATTCTGAAGAAAATTTTTGGTACGGCAATTTTTACGGTCTTTTCTGAGGAAGTGCGGAATCAATACACAAAAAACAATCAAGAAAACGCAGCTCTTGATTCAATCTTGCAAAGCCAATATAGCTCTTCTGTCTGGACGGAGGAAGAAGCCAAGGCTTTGGAAGAATGTCCAGATAAGGAAAAATTTGAAAAAGCGACAGAATTTCTAGAGCAAAAGCAGATGCAAGAAAGCAAGGCTCGTGACTTAGCAAAAATAGCGCAGCAACAAGTAGAAACTGTCGATAAAGCTTACGAAGATGCCTTGCTGCTGGAACAAGAGTTCCTTGAAGCAGAAAAGACTCAAAAAGAATATCAGGAAAAAATAGCAGAGCAGGCAGCGCTCTATGAGCAACAGAAAGAAGCCTACGAAGCCCGCAGCTGGGCGCAACAATTTAAGGATATTTTACGTGACTTGGAAGAGGTTGAAAAAGAATTAGAAGCTAACCAAGTACGTGAAGCTGATTATCGCTCAAAAGCCGAGCAAGAGCAGAAAATACTTGGAGAAGTGAAAAAACGTGAGCAAGACTTAGATCAGAAAGCTTCAGAATTTGGAGAAAAAGATAAGGATATTGAAGAGCTGACTCGCACGATTACGCAAGCCGAGCAGGCAGAAAAACTTATCCGGCAGAAAAAAGATTTGGAGAAAAAGATTGTCCACTTGCAGCTTAAGCAAAGTGAGACAGATGTGCCCCTAAAAGAAGCACAAGTCAAACTTGAACAATTACAAAAAGAGATCCTTGATGAGAGTATCTTGCAGGCGGAAAAAGATGCTTTAAGTCGTCTAAAGTTGGACTTTCACCAGCAACTTTCTCCCTTAGCAGAATATTTGGAGCGCTTAAAACAAGAAAATCAACTTGCACAAAAGGAATTAAACTTTGCTGAGGAAAACATTACGACACTGCAGCAAGATTTCATGCTCAAACAGGAAAGTTATCAGGAAAAGCGAAAATTACGTCAAAGTCTCATGATTGCTCAACTGCAAAAGGAACTCGAAGATGGTTTACCATGTAAAGTTTGTGGTGCTACAGAACATCCTTTATCACATGTTGAGCTTGATGTTTCTGACGATGACTTAAAAGAAGCTATGCAACAAGTTGACAAAGCTCAAGAAGCCTTTGCTGCTGCAGAAGAAAGGCAAGAAAAGGCTCAAAGCGAACTTGAAATGGCTCAAAAAAAAGCTGCAGAAAAAGCTGAAACACTGCAAGAAATGGAGCAGAAGTTTGACCAAGCCTACAGTCAGTTTTGTCAGGCACATGAAGACAGTTTTCCTAAAGTGTTTAGTCGCCAAGAGCTCAATATCATTTTTCAAGCTCGAGAAGACAGTTATAGGCAGAAAAGCACTGCACAAAAAGAACGTTCTCTGGAAAAAGACAAGCTGTCTGTTTTAGTAGAAAACTTAGAAGCTGAACGTCAAGGGTTGTTTCAGGAGAGCGATAAAGTCAAGGCACAGCTCGAAACAATCGCTCAAAGTTTAGCTGAGTTTGGGCAACTGCAATCCAGTCAAGCTCTAAAAGAGCAGAAGGTTATATTGCGCCAAGAAGTCGATAACTATTATACAGAGTGCCAAGAGGTGCGTGAGAAGATAATTGCCCTTGAAAAGCGTTATGCAGAACAGAAAGCAAAACATGAAGAACGTCTGATGCGTATTGAAGAGCAAAAACTGAAGCTTCAAGAAGGACAGCGCATTATCCACAAAGCATTGGCAGCCCCAAATGCTTGGACCAGTGATTTAGTCACGCTGAAAAATTGGCTTGCAGAGGATAAACTTCCTGAAATTTCCAAGTTTATTAATACTTATGAACTTGAAGAGAAACGCTTGAATCGTGCTTTAGCAAAGTATGAGGAAAAATTAAGCGGTAAGCAAAGACCTGATCTTACTGAGTTGAGAGAAGAAAAGCAAGCCTTAAACGAGCGCTATAGCCAAGCGCAAAAGACAGTTATTGAGCTATCCAATACACGACAACAACTCGAAACAACGGTTGCTAAGATTGAACAAATACTTGAGACACAAGAAAAGGCAGCGGATAAGGCGCGTGAAATGACTAAGCTCTACAATGCGATAGCAGGAAAAACAGGAGATAAGCTCAAGCTTGAAACCTTTGTTGTCCAACATTATCTGGAAAAAGTTTTGATTTATGCTAACCAGCATTTCATCAATCAACTTTCCAATAACCGCTATCGCTTTGAGTTGGCCAAAGAATCCGCCAATAAAAGGCGCGATCATGGCTTGGACATCAGCATCTATGATAATGAGACAGGCGCCTCACGTTCATCCAATACTTTGTCGGGTGGAGAAACCTTTATTGCTGCTCTGTCAATAGCATTAGCGCTGAGTGAAGTAGTCCAGAATTCTGCGCAAGGGGTTCAAATAGAAGCACTTTTCGTCGATGAAGGATTTGGCTCACTTGATCAAGAAACACTCCAAAAAGCCATGACAGCGCTCGAACAAATAGGAGAAAATCGTCTTGTTGGCCTTATCAGTCACGTAGAAGAAATGAAAGATTCAATCGCACAGCAACTACGTGTCGAAAAAGTCGGAGACGGACGAAGTCAGGTAAAACTCTTTTCGAAATAAAATCTTTTAGTCAGAAATCAAGATAAAAAGTTCCGACTGCTTTCCAAAGTAGCCTTTTGAGAAAAACAATGAAATATGGTAAAATAGTAGAGTTCAAAACTCTACTCACAAAGGAGTGTGGAGTGAGATGTATGGGAAAAAGCTTTTCCAGCAAACAGCAGTAAAAAATGATGAAGTTTAGTCCTGCTGGAAAATCGAACTCGAACCAAATAGAAGAGCGCATGCTTTTAGGAAGAAATAGGAAAAATAAAAATGAGCTTGTTTTTAGATACAGCTAGAATTGAAGTAAGAGCTGGTAAAGGTGGAGACGGAGCAGTCGCTTTCCGTCGTGAAAAATACGTACCAGACGGTGGTCCTGCTGGTGGAGATGGCGGACGCGGTGGTGATATTATCTTCCGTGTCGATGAAGGGCTTTCTACTCTGATGGACTTTAAATACAACCGTATTTTCCGTGCGAAACCAGGTGAAAAAGGTATGAACAAAGGGATGCACGGACGTGGAGCAGAAGATTTGATTGTTAAAGTTCCGCAAGGAACCACAGTCAAAGACAATGAAACAGGACAAGTAATTGTGGACTTGATTGACAAAGGTCAAGAGTTTGTCGTTGCTAAAGGTGGTCGTGGCGGACGTGGAAACATTCGCTTTGCAACACCACGTAACCCTGCACCAGAAGTTGCTGAAAACGGTGAACCAGGGGAGCAAAAATGGCTTATGCTTGAATTACGCGTCCTTGCTGATGTTGGTTTAGTAGGTTTCCCTTCTGTAGGTAAATCAACGCTTTTGAGTGTTGTCTCTAATGCACGACCAAAGATTGGAGCTTATCACTTTACCACAATCACACCAAATATTGGTATGGTCCAAATCGGCTACGGTGACAGTTTCGTTATGGCGGACATGCCTGGACTGATTGAAGGCGCACACTCAGGTGCAGGTTTAGGGATTCAGTTCTTACGTCACATCGAGCGTACACGAGTTCTCTTGCATGTTTTGGATATGTCAGGCATCGAGGAACGTGACCCTTACGAAGATTATGTAACCATCAATAAGGAATTGGAAAGTTACAATCTTCGCTTGCTTGAACGTCCACAATTGATTGTAGCCAACAAAATGGATATGCCAGATGCGCCAGAGATTCTTGCAGATTTCAAGAAAAAGTTAGCTGAAAATCTACCTGAAGGGCAAGAAATGCCTCAAATATTTGAAGTTTCTGGTCTAACAAAAACAGGCTTGCAAGGTCTGTTGGCACGTACAAGTGAACTCTTAGCTGAAACACCAGAATTCTTGTTGTATGAAGACGAAGACTTCATCGATGAAGAAGCATACTATGGCTTTGAAGAAGAAGAAAAACCATTCAGTATTTCACGTGATGATGATGCCGCTTGGCGCTTGTCTGGTACTAAGCTTGAGAAACTCTTCAAGATGACTAACTTTGACCGTGACGAATCTGTCATGAAATTTGCGCGTCAACTCCGTTCAATGGGTGTTGATGAACAACTTCGTGCAGCAGGTGCACGTGATGGTGATTTGGTACGTATCGAGAAATTTGAGTTTGAATTTGTAGATTAATAGCGTAGGAGGATTGAGATGGGCTTTAAGATTATTTCTGACCGTGATGAAAACGGTGAATTTATTGCCTCAGCAGATTTTTGGACAGATGAACGGATTGATGCTTTGATTAAGAAATATAATCCCTCAGGTAAACTCCGCCTCTCTAAAGCTGCACAAGAAACAAACGAAAAAGAAGATGAATAAAAAGAAGACCATGTTTTTCATGGTTTTTATTTTTATAACATGGGAGAAAACAAGAGCAATTAGCTTGAATTTATAATTTAGTCTTGCTAAGCTAAATGAAGCAAGTTAAGAAACGAAAAGGAGAACACATGGCAGTAAAACTTTTTATCGCCCAAACATTAGACGGGTATATCGCTGATAAGCAGGATAATTTGGATTGGCTGATGGCTGTTGAAGGAGAAGGAGACAATGGTATATCGCGATTTCTCTCATCTGTAGATATTGTTATCATGGGCAGCAGAACTTACCAATGGCTTTTAGATCAAAAGTTAGAAACATGGCCCTATGAGGATAAAATGACTTATGTATTTTCAAGACAAACTTGGGAAGACAAAACCAATATCAAGTTTGTGCATCCAAGTAATCTAACATCATTTGTCAAAGAGCTTCAAGGAGAAATCTGGTTAGTTGGTGGCGGTCAGCTGATTAAGGATTTCATGGAAGCTGACCTTATCGACGAGTACCAAGTAACAATTGCTCCAGTTATTTTGGGAGAAGGTATCCCGCTCTTTCCACAAGGTAATTATGCGGCAGACTTAGAGTTACAAGGAACAACAAGATACGGACAATTTGTTGAATTGGCTTATAAGCGCAAAACGAAAGCGAAAAGTTAGTTAAAATATATTTTCTCTCTTAGGAAATTTTTAAAGCTAAAATATGGATTTGACTTAAAATACTCCATATGGAATAATAAATTTATGAAAAAAATAGCGATTATTGGTGGCGGCATCATCGGCATGACCTTGGCCAATTACTTAGATACAGAAAAATTTGACATTACAGTTTTTGATTCTGGCAAACATCAGGCGACAGGTGCCAGTGCAGGGATTATTTCTCCTTGGCTGTCCAAACGAAGAAACAAACAATGGTATGCTTTAGCTAAAGATGGTGCTGCCTTTTTTGAGCAACTGGTCAAAGACTTGAGTTTAGATGAAAACATTTACGAAAAGTGTGGGACGCTCTTCGTCAGAAGTCCACAAGCGCTTCAAGACCTCGAACAGCTTGCTTTAGAGCGACGTGCAACGGCACCAGAGATTGGGGAAGTGCGCCATCTCACCAAAGAAGAAACGACAGACATGCTGCCTTTGCTAAAACCTGTCGAAAGCTTATACATCTCTGGAGGCGCACGACTTGATGGAAAAGCTTACTTGCAACATCTTCGGGAACGTGCCCAAACACGCGGTGTTCGTGTAATAAGCGAAGAAGCCCAAGTCAAGAAGGAGAAGGCAAAATGGCGTGTGACTTCAGTGCAAGAGGAGGTGGAAGTAGATGAACTTGTTTTGACACCGGGACCAGCATTGAAAACTTTACTGGATCAACTGGGTTATACAGCCAAGGTCTCGCCCCAGAAAGGGCAACTGTTGTCTTTTGAGACCAATTTTGAAACAGAGAAATGGCCGGTTGCTTTCTTAGAAGGTGAAGCCGACCTGATTCCTTTTAAAAATGGCCGTCTACTCTTGGGCGCAACGCATGAAAATGAAGCAGGTTGGGATTTAGAACCGACACAAGAAGCTTTTGAGCAACTGACTAAAGGCGTGCAGACCTTCTTAAAGGAAGATTATTTTGCAGACACAGCTTATAGCTATCGTGTCGGGACCCGCGCATACACTGCTGATTTTGCTCCCTTCTTTGGACCTATAGTACAAGAGAGAGGTTTGAATATTGCGAGTGGGTTAGGTTCCTCAGGACTAACTACAGGACCTTACATTGCCTATCTTTTAGCGCAACATTTAAATGCAGATAATTCAAAATGGGAGATGAGTCATTATCAAAAGGAAATGAATCTCTATGTGAATAAAAAAGAAGAATGAGCTTAAAAAACATTTCAAAACAAAAGACGTCTTGTAGGGTGTGTTATAATAGAAAAGATAGATTTAAAAAACAGAAAGATAATAATGGCAAAAATATCAGATTTAATTATTAATACACCTGAAAAAAACGAAGTTGAAGGCGTTTTTCATAAGCATCCGAAGGGATTTGGCTTTGTGAACCCGCTCGATGCGATTGACAAGAGTAATGACATTTTCATCTCACCAAAATTCACCAAATCAGCAATGGATGGAGATACAGTCCTTGTTCGTGTGCTTCATCAAAAAAATGCTAAACGTGGTGCAGATGGACAGATAATCAAAATCACAAAACGTTCAGTGACGGAAACTGTTGGGAGCTATCAAAGCTTATCTAGCCGTCAAAGCAAACTTACAGGCTACAAAGGCACGATTCAACTCTACAATGATAAAATCACAGATCCTTTATACATCAAGCAACCGCTGCCTGAAGTACAAGAAGGTGATGTTGTCCGTGTCAAAGTAACGCAACATCCTGATGAAAATAAAGCATTTGAAGGTCAAATGTTAGAAATTATCGGACACAAGGATGATGTGGGGATTGATATTTTGGAAGTGCTTTGCGCTATGAAAATTCCGCAAGAATTTACAGCAGAAACAATGGCTCAGACCGAAGCAATCCCAGAAGAATTAACGGAAGAAGATTTTGTAGGGCGTGACGATTATCGCTCAGAAATCACTTATACGATTGATGGCGAAGATTCTAAAGACTTGGATGATGCCATTCATGTTAAGAAGTTAGACAACGGAAATTATGAACTGGGTGTTCATATCGCTGACGTTTCTCACTATGTCACTGACGGTTCACCTTTGGATGAGGAAGCTTTTGCACGTGCTACATCTGTCTATGTTACCGATCGTGTCGTGCCAATGTTACCTGTTAAGCTGTCCAATAATCTTTGTTCACTAAATGAAGCGCAAGAGCGGTTGACGATGTCCTGTGTGATGGAAATCAATAATTCCGGTAAAATTATCAATTATAAGATTGGTCCGTCTGTGATTAAGACAACTTATCGTATGACTTATTCAACAGTAAACAAGATGCTCAATAAAGGGCAAGAAGGACATCGCGAAAGTCTAGAGCAATTCCCTAAAATTGTAGATTCTGTCGCTATCGCTGGGGAACTTCACGCGCTACTCGAAGAGATGCGTCATCAACGTGGCATGATCGAATTTGACGAAAGTGAAGCAAAAGTTATCTTGGATGAAAAAGGACATGCGATTGATGTTGTGAAACGTGAACGTGGTACAGCAGAACGTATGATTGAATCCTTCATGTTGGCAGCCAACGAAACTGTTGCCCTTGATTTCCAAAAGAAAAAATTGCCGTCACTTTACCGCGTACATGACAAGCCGAAAGAAAAAGCATTTGCTAAATTAATGGAAAAGGCTGCTGATGCGGGCTTTAGCTTGAGTTCAAACTCTCATGAAGCTGTAAATTACTTTGCGGAAGAGATTAAAGGAACAGCTTTTGAAAAAACACTAACGTATCAATTACGCCACACGATGTCGACAGCTCTGTATTCAGAAAAAAATACACAGCACTATGGATTAGCTGCGACAGACTACACCCACTTTACCAGTCCGATTCGTCGTTATCCGGACTTGATTGTGCACCGTTTACTTCATCTTTATCCAAAAGATCACTCAAACCGTACGAAAGAAGAATGGAAAGAACGTTTACCTGAAATCGCTAAACAGTCTTCTGATATGGAACATCGCGCAGTTGTGACGGAACGAATCGTGGATGCTATGAAAAAAGCGGAGTACATGCAAGATCATATCGGTGAAGTTTACTCAGCAACCGTAACTGGTGTTCAAAAATTTGGCCTCTTCATGGAACTTGATAATACGGTTCAAGGTTTGATTCGTACGGTCAATCTTCACACAGGTGTTGAAGAAGCCATTGAATTCGATGAAGAAGAAGATATCTTCAAAGGTAAAAAATCTGAGAAAACTTATCGTATGGGGGATGTCCTAAAAATTCGTGTCATTTCAGCCAATAAACGTAAGGGAACCGTTGATTTTGAAGAAATTATTGAAGAATAATAAAAAAAGTTCTATCCTTCAAGATAGAGCTTATTTTTTTTAATATAATCGATAACAGATTGAGGCATGAGGTAAACCGGCTCGATTCCATCTTTAAACATCTTACGTAAAGAAGTACTGGAAGCAAAAGAAAGAGGTAAGTCCACCCATTGGACAGGATAAAGACTTTCAATAGCTTCAGTTGAACGTTGAACAGCAACAAACTGAACCAAGTCAAGTAAGGCATCAATCTTGTACCATTTCGGAAGATATTCCACCATATCGCTACCAATGATAAAATAAAAATCAGTATCTGGATAAGCTTGAGTGAGGTGCTTCATCGTGTCATAGGTGTAAGATTTCCCACCACGTGCAACTTCTCCCAACTCAAGTGATAAACGTGGACTATCTGCAATCGCCAGCTCCAGCATTTTCACACGATGCTCAGCCGAGATTGTTTTTTTCTCATCAATATGGGGAGGAAGAGCCTCGGGCATGAGCCAAACTTTATCTAATTCAAGACGTTGAGCGACCTGATCAGCCATCATCAGATGGGTAAAGTGGACCGGGTTAAAGTTACCGCCCAAAATTCCGATTTTATTTCTTTTTGCTTGTTCCATTAGTGGATATATAGCTCCTTTTTAATTCTTTTCATATTATACCAGAAAAGCCCACTTTCATCAGTCACATGAGCATTTTCAAATAAGAAAATAATAATTTATTGAGTTTAAACTCATGAAGAATTTAAGAAGCATTGAGATAATTTCAACATGAAGATAGAAATGTCCCTGAATATTTGTAAATAAAGGTGATGACAATACAATTTACCGTCAAATTTTGTTAAAATAGAGTTAGAATATAATTTGTCACTCATAAAAGGAGTCACCATGTCACTATATCCAGACGATAGTTTAACTTTACATACAGATCTTTACCAAATAAATATGATGCAGACCTATTGGGAGCTTGGACGTCATAATCGCAATTCTGTTTTTGAAGTCTTTTTCCGTTCAATGCCTTTTGAAAACGGCTATGCTATTTTTGCAGGTCTGGAACGCATGGTTAACTACTTGAACAATCTAAGATTTACCGAAACAGATATTTCTTATCTCCGTGATTTAGATTATCCTGAGGATTTTTTGAACTATCTGGCACAGCTTCGCTTTACAGGTACAGTCCGCTCTGTCCAAGAAGGAGAACTCGTTTTTGCCAACGAACCTTTGGTTCAGATAGAAGGACCGCTGGCTGAATGTCAGCTTATCGAAACGGCTGTCCTCAATATCATTAATTTCCAAACACTGATTGCAACCAAGGCATCACGCATCAAGTCTGTGATTGGTGATGATCCTTTGCTTGAGTTTGGTACACGCCGTGCCCAAGAAATGGACGCTGCTATTTGGGGGACACGTGCGGCCTATATTGGTGGTGCAGATGCCACAAGTAATGTGCGTGCGGCTAAGATTTTTGGCATTAAACCAAGCGGAACACATGCTCATGCTTTAGTTCAGAGCTATGGCAACGATTATGAAGCTTTTAAAGCTTATGCACAGACACATAAAGATTGTGTTTTCCTTGTGGATACATATGATACTTTGAACATTGGTGTTCCCGCAGCTATTCGTGTGGCACGTGAATTTGGTGACAAAATTAATTTCCAAGGTGTCCGCATTGACTCTGGAGATATGGCCTATATCTCGAAAAAAGTACGTAAGCAGCTGGATGAAGCTGGCTTTACTGATGCCAAAATCTATGCTTCAAATGACTTGGACGAGTCAACAATTTTGAACTTGAAAATGCAGAGAGCGAAGATTGATGTTTGGGGTGTAGGTACCAAGCTCATCACGGCTTATGATCAGCCTGCGCTTGGTGCTGTCTACAAGCTCGTCTCAATGGAGGATGATCAGGGCGAAATGCAAGACACCATCAAACTGTCGAGCAACGCAGAGAAAGTTTCCACGCCTGGGAAAAAGCAAATCTGGCGTATCACAAGAGAAAGTGACGGTAAGTCTGAAGGAGATTATATTACTTTTGACGGTGAAAGACCAGACCAGAGTGAGGAAATCTATATGTTCCATCCTGTGCATACCTTTATTAATAAAAATGTACGTGACTTTACTGCTAAACCCCTACTTAAAGAAATTTTTGTCAAAGGCCAGCAAGTTTATCCTTTGCCTACCTTAGAAGAAATCAAAACTTTTGCTGAAGCCAACTTGACCGAACTTTGGGATGAATATAAGCGCAACCTCAATCCCCAACCATATCCCGTTGACTTATCACAAGAATTATGGAACCATAAGATGCGTTTGATTAGTCAAGTACGCACCAAGGTTTCTGGAATGAAATTGGATTGATACTATGAGAATAAAAAATATTGAATTAGGACATGCTGAAGCATTTGGTCAGCTCCAAATGGAAATTTTTCAAGAAAATAACTTTATGCTGGTTGAACCGGACGAACATAAAACTAAACTTCATGAATTAGCCAATCAAGTTGCCTCAACGGACTTTTTGATGGGCGCCGACAATGATCAAGGTGAATTAGTTGCCTTCTTAGCTGCCTATCGGGGCACTTACCGTCGCAATAGACATTGTGCTAAAATTGTCATTGCTGTGCTTAAGGATTATCGTCGTCAAGGGATTGCGAGCCGGCTCTTTGCAGCTTTAGAAGAATGGGCACGTAAAGAAGGAGTTTCACGTTTAGAACTCACGGTGGCAATGAACAACAGTGCAGCTATTTCATGTTATAAAACAAACGGTTTTGTGATTGAAGGAGTACGTAGCCAATCTCTTAAAATCAATGATGAATGGGTTGATGAATTTTATATGGCTAAAATTTTGGAGTGAATATGTCTTTACAAGAAAAAATTATCAAAGAACTAGGTGTTAAACCAACAATCGATGCACAAGAAGAAATCCGTAAATCAGTGGATTTCCTCAAAGACTACTTAAAGAAATATCCGTTTATTAAAACCTATGTTTTAGGAATTTCTGGAGGGCAAGATTCAACATTGGCTGGCCGCTTGGCACAGATTGCCATGGAAGAAATGCGTGCAGAAACGGGAAACGAAGCTTATACATTTGTAGCTATTCGTCTGCCTTATGGTACACAAGCAGATGAAGATGATGCGCAAAGAGCACTGGACTTTATTAAACCAGATAAAAGTTTAGTTGTGAATATCAAAGAAGCTGTTGATGCTCAAGTTGCGGCTTTAGAAGCGACTGGTGTGGAGATTTCTGACTTTAACAAAGGAAATATCAAAGCCCGTCAACGCATGATTAGTCAATATGGGGTTGCTGGAGGGATGCAAGGTGCTGTTTTGGGAACAGATCATGCAGCTGAAAATATTACTGGCTTTTATACGAAATTTGGTGATGGTGGCGCTGATCTGTTGCCGCTCTTCCGTCTCAATAAACGTCAAGGTAAAATGTTACTCGCTGCTTTGGGTGCCGAACCTTCTCTTTATGAAAAAGTTCCAACAGCAGACTTGGAAGATGGTAAGCCCGGTTTGGCAGATGAAGTTGCTTTGGGCGTGACTTATGAGGATATCGACAACTATACAGAAGGACGATCAATCAGCCCCGAGGCACAAGAAAAAATCGAAAATTGGTATCTTAAAACGGAACACAAACGTCACTTACCTATTACCGTTTTTGATGATTTTTGGAAATAATATATAAGAAGACGTGAGCGATTAAGCTGGCGTTTTTTTATACGTAAATCAATAAAATGAGGGTTGAGAGTATGGTATAATAGAGTAGTACAAACGCTTACAGGAGGGATATTATGTCCTATATTGAGATAAAAGATGAATCAAAAATATATCAATCCGGTGGAGAGAAAATCTATGCCAATGATCACGTAAACTTTGCAATTGAGAAAGGAGAACTAGCAGTTATCCTAGGAACGTCAGGTGCGGGTAAGTCCACAATCTTAAATATTTTAGGCGGCATGGATTCGAGTGATGAAGGGCAAGTGATAATTGATGGTGTAAATATTGCGGAGCTGTCTGCTAAAGAACTGATTACTTACCGTAGACGTGATGTTGGTTTTGTTTTTCAATTTTATAACTTGATTAATAATTTGACGACCAAGGAAAATGTCGAATTAGCTTCAGAGACTGTCGAAAATGCGCTTGATCCTGTAGAAGTTCTTCAAAATGTCGGCTTGGGTCATCGCTTGGATAATTTTCCCTCACAACTTTCGGGGGGAGAACAACAACGTGTGGCTATTGCGCGTGCTATCGCTAAGAATCCCAAAATCCTTCTCTGTGATGAACCAACCGGAGCATTAGACTATCAAACAGGCAAGCATGTACTGAAAATACTGCAAGACATGTCGCGCGTTCAGGGTGCAACAGTGATTATTGTGACCCATAATGCTGCCATTAGTCAAATTGCGGACCGTATCATTCATGTCCATGATGGTCGGGTCAAGGAGATTACAGTCAACGACAGTCCGGCAGATATCGAAACGATTGAGTGGTGATTCGATGAAAACAAAAATCCTCAATAAAAATATAAGACGGTCGATTACTGGATCCTTTGGACGTTTCATGTCTATTTTCTCCCTCATGGCTTTAGGGGTCTTTGCCTTTGTCGGTTTAAAAATGTCTGGGCCAAATATGAGGGCAACGGCTGAGGAATTCTATGCGCGGCATCACTTGGCAGATTTGAGTGTTACCTCAACGATGGGTTTAAATGCATCGGACCAAGCGCTTATTCGCCAGGCAGATGGACTCAAAACGGTGGATTTTGGCTATTTTCGTGATGTTTTGCTGTCCGATAAGAAAACTTCCTTGCGTATTTTCTCGCAAGCAGACAACCTTTCGACTTATGAGCTCATTGCAGGAAAAATGCCCCAAAAAAGCAATGAAATTGCCCTTGATTTTCTCTACCAAGACAAGTATAAGCTTGGCGATACAATCCGCGTAACCGAAGAAAAAAATGAGGGATCATATCTTCTAAAAAACCATGAGTTTAAGTTGGTCGGTTTTGTCAAATCAAGTGAATTTGTTGATAAAAGTCTATACGGTCCGACCAATATAGGAACGGGACAGCTTAACGGCTATGCCGTTGTTCCTCCTGAAGCTTTTCAGTCAAATGTGTATATGATTGCACGCTTGAGTTTTAAAACCATGCAAGGCCTTAGTCCATATGATCCACAATTTACGGAACGCTCAGACTATTACCAACAAAAGCTTAAAAATCTTTTGGAAGGACAACCTGAAAAGCGTTTAGCGGAGATAAGAAAAGAGCCACTAGCCCAGCTAAAACAAGCCCAAGATAAACTGAAAGCAGAAGAAATAAAACTGCAAGAATCACAGAATGCGCTTAATCAACAAAAAGCTCTAGCTGGTGAAAATCCTCAACTCCAAGCCCTGCAGGAAAGTTTGAATACAGGTAAAGCAAAACTTGTAGAAAGTAAAACTCAACTGCAAGAACAGAGAGATAAACTAGCAGCGCTTGAAGCTCCAGAATATACCGTAAATAATCGAAAAGAAGGAAACCCGGGCTATCAAACCTTTGTTGATAATTCCACTCGTATCGATGCCCTCTCAAACATTTTTCCCGTCGTGCTCTTTGCGATCGCCGTTCTTGTCAGTTTAACGACGATGACACGTTTCGTGGAAGAAGAACGAGGCAATATGGGATTACTTAAAGCCTTGGGTTACACCAATGCTCAAATTCGGAAAAAATTTATCGTATATGGAGCTGTTTCAGCCTGTGCCGGTGCAACTGTAGGTGTTATTTTAGGTCATGTTGTGCTTCCTCATGTGGTATTTAACGCTTATTCGGCTTCCTCTACATTTTCAGGATTGATTTTGACTTTCTCACCTTTCTGGACGCTTGTTTCCTTTGTTATTGCGCTTGCCTGTACCGTTTTGCCCGCTTATTTGGTGGCTCAATCTGAGTTGCGTGGCGCACCAGCAGCACTTTTCTTAGCCAAACCACCTAAAGCAGGTTCGCGTATTTTCTTGGAGAGAATCAAGCCGATTTGGAATCGTATGAGCTTTACTTATAAAGTGACAGCACGTAACCTTTTCCGTTACAAACAGCGAATGTTGATGACTATTGTTGGGGTTGCGGGGTGTACAGCACTTCTTGTTATGGGCTTTGGTATCCGTGATTCTATCTCAGGGCTGAGTCAACGGCAGTTTGGTGAAATTTTACACTACAATATGCTTGCGGTTTCTCAGGATAACTTGAATAAACAGGAGCAAGATGAACTTGACCAGTTTTTACAGTCAGACAATATTAAGTCTTACGCTCCAGTTCACTTTGAACAACTGCATCAAACGATTAACGATAATCGTCAGGATATTAGTTTAATGGTTCCGGAGAAGGAAGAAAACTTTAAGCAGTTTGTAACACTGCGTAATCGTGTAAGTCAGGAGAAACTGGCATTACCAAAAGATGGTGCAGTAATAAGTGAAAAACTGGCAGAACTGCTTGGAGCAAAAATTGGACAGACCATTTCGCTAAAAAACGATCAGGATAAAACAGTAAAAATAAAAGTTGCAGGTATTACCGAGATGTATATGGGGCACTATATTTTTATGAATCAAAACCAGTATAAAGCGCTGTTTGAAACACCGATAAAGGCAAATGCGCATCTCTTGAAGCTTAGAGATACATCAAGGGATAAAAGTCAAGCAGCTGCGGCAGACTTTATGCGAAATGCTGGGGCGCTCACTGTATCGCAAAATAGTGATTTACAAAATACAATTGATGCCTTTTTACACGGTATTAACAGTGTCATGTTTGTGCTTATTGGCTGTGCTATTCTATTGGCTATCGTTGTTATTTACAATCTAACCAATATCAACGTTTCTGAACGAATTCGAGAGTTGTCAACGATTAAAGTACTGGGCTTCTATGATCGTGAAGTGACACTTTACATTTATCGTGAAACGATTTTACTGAGCTTTATGGGAATATTAGCTGGGTTTGGCTTAGGGGCTTACTTCCATCATGTGATTATTACCATGTTACCGACCGATATGATTATGTTTAATCCTAATCTGTTATGGAGTAACCTGTTGCTCTCAACACTCATTACCCTAGCCACAACTTTAGGCTTAAGTATTGTCGTCCATCTGAAACTCAAAAATGTCGATATGCTGGGTGCATTAAAGTCTGTGGATTAAAAAAACTGTAGATTTATTCTACAGTTTTTTAGTTTAATGTTCGTAATGTTCAACTTTACGTTTGGCATCCGTGATTTGTTGTCCTTTTTCTTCGTGGGCGAGAATTTCCTCGAAGGCTGGAAGTTCCAAGTCTTGCCCGTATTTTTGATACAAGGCAGTTGTGATGAGACGATAGGCCAAGCGTGCATTGCGCGAAAGGATGGGACCGTGGAAGTAAGTACCAAATGTATTTTTATAGTGTAGCCCTTCGGTGTCATCGTCGGGATTGTTCCCGCCACCATAAACCACTTTACCTAAAGCTTTTTCGCCTTCACCAAGATAGGTAATTCCCGAGTGATTTTCAAAACCATAATAAGTTTCACCAAACTCTTCGTTATGAATTTGAATATCACCAATAAAACGGTCATTGCCAAGGTTTTTGGTGTAGTGCGGCAAGATACCGGTACAGTCAATCTTGTTGCCAGCAGCATTGATATAGTACTGACCTAACATTTGATAGCCGCCACAGATGGCAAGCATAGGCTTTTCAGCCTCAATATAGGATTTGAGTGGTGCTGTGATATTTTTGAAGCTGTCCGCGATGATTTCTTGTTCATAATCTTGACCACCGCCCCAGAAGACAAGGTCATAAAAATCTTGATCAAAGCTATCTTCAAGGGAAACGATGTCAAAAGTCATTTCAGCGCCTAATTTTTCGCCGACATACTTAAGCATGAGGATGTTACCGTTATCGCCATAAGTATTCATCAAGTCCCCATAAAGATGGGCAACATGAAGGTTGTATTTAGGATTTTCTAAATTTGATGTTAAAGAAGTATAAACCATTAGTGCATCTCCTTTCCAATCATCTTGTTTTGTGCAAGCAACTCACGCATTTCTAACATTGCAGTGTAGGTTGCTAGGATATAGATGTGCTGATCTGCTTCATTTTTGAGGGCATCAAGGATTTGGGGTAGCGACTCAAGTTCATGAATTTTGCTTTCGTCAAATCCAGAAACACGATAACGGCGAGCCATTTCACTATGGCGGACACCACCAACAAAGATTTGGTCAATATCCATGTCATGGACCAGCTCAAAGTTAGCATCCCAAATCCAGCTTGTGTCAATACCGTCAGCATAGTTGGCATTGAGCAAGCTAACCAAGGTAAATGGATAATCAGCAAGTTTCATCATTTCCAGTGCCTGGTTTGCTCCAACAGGATTTTTAATCAGGACAATAGTAGCGGACTTATCACCAATCTTAAAGGTTTCTTGACGGCCAAAGACGGCTTTAGATTGTTCGAAACCTGCCTTGATAGTTTCAGCAGGTACACCGTAAAATTCAGCGACAGAAACAGCAGCAAGAGCGTTGTAGATATTGTAGAGCCCACCCACGTTGATTTTATAAGAATGATTATCAATGACAAACTGAGAAGAAGTATTGGTAATTTCTGTGAGTTCAGAAACACGGTAATCCAGCTCAGGACGTTTGAACCCGCAGTTTTGGCAGATGTAATCGCCAAGGTTAGCATATGTATTGAGCTTATAATCTAAGATATGGTGGCATTCCGGACAAACCACCCCTTCAGTATTATAATGCGCACGTTCAGGCGCATGACTTTCATGGTCAAAACCATAATACTTGACGGGATTTACCAAAGTACGTGAATGGAAGAGCGGGCTATCACCATTGAGAAGAACAGTGGCTTCAGGTGCATTAGCGGCTCCCTTGACGATAAAGTCATAAGTTGTATAAATCTCGCCGTAACGGTCCATTTGGTCGCGGAAAATATTTGTGAAAACAAAAAGTGAAGGCTTAATGTATTCGGTGATTTTTGGCAGTGATGCTTCATCAATCTCCAGAACAGCAAAGCCTTTTTTCCCTTTTTTAACCTTAGGTGCTGTCAAGAAAGTAGCAGTAATCCCAGTAATCATGTTAGCACCAGAAGTATTTGTGACAACTTTTCCAAAAGCTTTTTCGAGTATACCGACAGTGAGCGCTGTGGTCAAGGTTTTACCATTGGTCCCTGTCACAACGATAATTTCATAATCTTTTGTTAATGTAGCTAAAATTTCAGGATCAAATTTTAAAGCAATCTTACCAGGCAGCGTACTTCCACGCTTAAAGATTTTCTCTAAAACTAAGCGTGAACTCTTTCCTGCTAAAGTTGCGAATGAAGTTTTCATAGTCATAAATGATATTATACCATAGATTGCGGTGTTGAGGAGGATAAACTTCTCGTTGGAAAAGATATTTTTTTGCTGATAAACAAGGTAATAAGAAGTTGTGTGGGGTGTTCTAACTTCATCAGATTTTTCGTTTTTCTTGCTCTTAGGAGAGCACTGTATTATAATAAATATAAAGAAAAGGACTTGCGCTAACAAGACCCATGCAGCCGTATTAGGAACGGTAGCCGATTTTTAGTTAAAAATAACGTCTTCTCGACTAAAGTAGGACGTTATTTTTTATCGTTTTTATTAACCACTGTAATCATCAATGAAAGTGTTTCATATATTGATAAAAATTGTCGCCTTTCGTTTTTGAGAGGCCAGCTCACGATAAAGCTACCATGTTATAGTATAATTACAACAAAAAAAGCTCTTGGACATTGCCAAGAGCGGGGTGTAGGAGTTTTGAGAGTTCCTCCTCTTAGTATAATATAAAAAGTACAAAATTGAAAGAACGGAGTTTTGTAGGTGTTAAACGACAAGCAAGAAAGCTTCAAAATATGCTAAAATAAAAGCATGAAAAATGCGACTGAAATTCTGCAAAAGATGAATCCTAATCAAAAGGTAAATTATGATCGGGTTTATCAAAAAATGCGTGAAAGCTGGGAGGCTGAAGGTCTTCGGCCCAAAATTTTGCTTCATTCCTGTTGTGCACCCTGTTCAACTTATAGTTTAGAATATCTTTGTCAAAATGCTGATGTGACAATTTATTTTTCGAACTCGAATATTCATCCTCGTGCCGAGTACGAAAGGCGTGAGAAAGTGCAGGCTGATTTTGTTCAAGACTTTAATGTAAAAACAGGAAATAATGTTCAGTTTATTGCGGCACCTTATGAACCCAATAAATTTATGCAGATGGTCAATTTGCATCAGCTCGCAGAAGAACCTGAAGGTGGTTCGCGTTGCACAGCTTGTTTTCAAATGCGTTTAGATATTGTCGCAGAGAAAGCTCAAGAGTTAGGTTATGATTATTTTGGTTCGGCACTCACGCTCAGCCCCAAAAAGAACGGCCAACTCATAAATGAAATAGGCTTAGATATGCAAAAAATCTATGCTGTCCAATACTTGCCTAGTGACTTTAAGAAAAACAATGGCTGGAAACGTTCCGTAGAGATGTGCAAAGAATACGATATTTACCGCCAATGCTATTGTGGCTGTGTCTTTGCAGCACGTCAACAAGGAATTGACCTCAAAGAAATTAATAGAAGTGCTGTAAAATTTATAAATAAAGTAGGCGACAAAAAATAAAGAACATGCTATAATTGTTGCATGGTTAAAAGTTTTATAAATAAAATGAGTGCAATTTTTCAGCATGGTTCTTTTAACACCCTGTATGGTGGCTTTTATGAAGGGACCATAACTGCTGGAGAAGCTTTAAAATATGGACAAATTGGTATTGGTACCTTAGATGGTGCTGATGGAGAAGTTATTATTCTTGATGGCACTGCCTATCACGGAAATTCTGAAAATCAGGTTCGCATAGTTAAGCCAGATGAAACTTTACCGTATGTTGCAGTGATTGATCACCAACCTTTTGCGACTTATAAAGTTAATGGACTGACGATGCAAACCTTGCATGATCTGACAGAGAAATTCCCAACACGGAACACAGCTTACAGTCTAAAAATGACTGGACACTTTGAGTCGGTGGAAATTAGCTCTAAACCTGCAAAGAATACGAAAAATTATTTGGAAATACTGGCTGAACAGCCTCATTTTACCGAAAAAAACATTTCGGGAACGATTGTTGGTATCTGGTCGCCTAAGTTTTTAGAAGATCTGTATGGTGATGGTGCTCATTTACACTTTTTAAGTGATGACAAGACTTTTGGCGGTCACTTGACAGAATTCTTATCTGGACAAATTACCATTGAAGTTGGTCAAGTGGGGGAAATGAAACAGGAATTTCCTCAAGAAAATGAAAATTTCAAGGCTATGCGCTTTGAGTAATAATAGATAAAAACTACCTTTAAAAGGTAGTTTTTTGTCGTTAAAATTTCTATGTGAAATAAATCGTAAAGTTTATCTTGAGCTGAGGTAAATTCCCACAAATAAATATAATTATGTTGCAAGATAAATTATAAAATAAAGAAGTGAGTTTATTCAAGGTGGATTCACATAATCTTATAAAAATTTATAGAGGAGATGTTTATTATGAAAAAAGCATTTTTAGCAACGATGGGTATGGGAATCTTGGCTAGCATGACGATGGCTTCAGCTACTACAGGATTCGCGGATGAAGCAGAGGCAAAAAATTCTACTGCTAACTTCACGATTACCGCTAAAGATCCAGGAAATCCAACGGATCCAGATAACGGCACGTTAACATTGAAAGAAGTACCAAGCTTCAACTATGGTGTTCTTGAAGCCAGCTCAATTTACTCAGGGTTCACTGGAAAAGCAGCTCAAGCTGAAGGAAAAGTTTTAGTTAGCGATACATGTTTGGGTACATCAGACTGGACATTGACAGCTAATATGGATAAATTTACAAATTCTAAAACTTCATTGGAAGGTGCAGCTTTAGACCTTTCAGCGGTCGGTACTTTAGGAGAAGATTTTACAGGTGTGATTAAAGATGACAAGAGCCCTGTAGAACTTGCAAAAGGTAATGGTTCGCATGGTAAAGATGAATTCCTTATTTCTGCAGAAAATGCTAAATTATCTTTGGGCGCAAATCCAAAGGCAAACTTGGCAGCTGATGATGCTTTTGAAACAACAATCAACTGGAACTTGAGTTCTTCACAACCCGTCGCTCCAACTGCATAATCTTTGTTGTCGGATAAATGAAAATGTATAAGCAAGTACGGGCAAAACTTAAGATTTGTCGGTTCTTGCTTTTATTTTTTAGTGGAGGTTGAAAAGCATGAAATTTATAAAAGGATTAGGCTGCTTTGCCATACTGCTATTCACCTTATTTCTACCTGTGAATGCACATGCGGAAGAGGGTGCAGGTTTTACTGTCACCCCAGTACTTGGAAAGGGTCAAACGGATCCAACTGCAGGCTATTTCTCAATTAAGGGTGAACAAAATGAAAGTTATCCAGTAACGGTAGCTGTTCAGAATTTGACAGAAAATGAAAATCAAGATTTTGATGTTCAGCTTGTCCAAGCAACGACAAGTAATAATGGCCATATTGATTATACTCCCAGCTCCAAAAAAATGATAGCAGGTGGTCTTTCCCTCAAGGATTTGGTAGAGGAGAAAAAGGCGACTCAAAAAGTAACAGTTGCTGCTGGGCAGACAAAGAATATTACTTTTAATCTTAAGCTACCTCAAGATAATATAAAAGGTACTGTTTTAGGCAGTGTCTATGTTCGCAAAGTACCGAAAGAAACAGCAAAGTCTAAAGGTGTAGGTGTTCGTAATGCCTTTGCAATGACAATTCCTGTCATAATATCGGAAGATTTCAATAAAAAAATTACGCCGAAACTGGCGTTGACGAACGCACAGATGAAGTCGGATACAGGAGTGCCTAAAGTTGTAGGTGAGGTTAGTAACCAAGCTCCAAGCATGTTTGGGCAAATAAAAGTAGAGGCATGGGTGACTGAAAAGGGAAAAACGGACAAGCTTTATCAGTCACAATCAGAAAAATATGAGATGGCCCCTTATTCTTCATTTGAATATACAATAGATACCAATAATCATCTCTTAAAACCGGGGAAATATACCTATCATATGCTGATGAAGTCGGGTGATAAAAGCTTTGATATGGCACGTGACTTTACAGTTGATAGTAAAAGTAGAGAAACCGTCAACAGCAAGCTGCTTGAGGGAGAAAAATCAAATACAAAGCTTTGGTGGATCATAGCTGCAGTAGTTGGTAGCAGTATTATTATTTTCCTCGTGGCTTATGGGCTAGGAAAAAGAAAGGGCGATACAGATGATGAAGATGAATAATAGCAAACTAAAAGTTAGTTTAGCACTCTTAGGTCTCTCTTGTCTGACGAATCTTTTCCTTATACAGCCAGTGAGCGCTAATATGATGCAAAGTAAAATTGGTTTTACTGTTCATCAGGATGTAAGAGATGCTGGTGTTTTGCCACCTGAAATTCCTCAAAATGGACAGTTGGTGCATTACGATCTCTTGCCATCTACAGGAAGTGCTCAAGAATATTCTTTAATCTTGTTTGGCTGTATGCTATTGATGTTAGTTGCTGTCTTTTTCTTGGCTCGTATATATGTAGAGAAAGGAAAACTTCAATGAAAAAAATAAATATAGGGTTTATATTGCTTTTTCTCTTGCTACATGCTGCAAGCCCTGCAGTCTATGCCTTGGACAGTGATGTGGAAGCACAGTCTTCATCTAGTGCAGCGAATGATAAGGATAGTAGCTCAAGTCTGCAAGAGTCAGAACTTGAAACACCAACATCGGATACAGATCAAACTATTGAGTCTGAAAACACAAGGGATCAAACATCTGAAGAGACAGCTCCAATAGAAAAAGAAGCACCAACAACATCTGAGGCGCCAGTACAAGAAAAGTCTCCAGAAGATAAACCTCAATCTGAAAAAGCAACTTCAGTTGCTAGCTTATCATCAGATGCAAGCTATACCGATTTGCCAGGTGCCCATGAACCAGATCGTAATGGCCTTTATTTACTCTTTCCACTACGCACAGGGATTCTTTCACAGCCCCAAGAAGAGCAGTATATTGTTGAAGGTACAACTGCTGATTTAAGTATTAAAACTACATCATGGGTGACTTCTTTGGGTAAGGTTAAAGTCAAAGTAAATGCTTGGCAGGAACAAGACGATGGAAGTTGGCTAAATATGGGAAGTATTGGTGAATTTTCGGATAGAAGTGGGATACTTGGCTCAACAAAGCAAAGCATTGACATCCCTGTAACCAATCTGCAAGCTGGTAATTATTATTTTCAGCTAGAAACAAGGCTCAATACCCTGCCAATTATTGGGAGCATCTCTGCTATGACCTATTACTCGCAACTTGCTAAAGTCACGGTTAAGGATAAGCCAGTTGCAGCTAGTGGTATTTCCATTACGACTCCGAATGTGGTGTTTGAAAAAGCGACTTATTCTGCAAAGGCTGTGACAACACCACGTGATGCGACGGGTAAAATTACTTGGAATAGTTCTTTAAAGGGAATTAATTTCCTCAAAACAGAGGGACGCAGTGTTGAATTTGATGCTGGCGATCAGCTTGATGAAGTAAACACTGATGTGCAAGCGCCGGGTATCCCTTTCACGATATCTGCAGGAATTAGAAATGATGATGGAACAACGCCAACAGATAATAAGACAATCTATCTCGGTGGTTTAGCAGCTAAAAATGTTGCAGAAGATAGTGGTATGAGCTGGGAACTTGATGGACAAGGTTTAGCAGATTTGAACAAATCGGTTGAAAGTGCCGAAGTATGGAGTTATGAATGGAAATACATAGAAGGGAAGACTTCTAAAGCTTTCTCTGAAACTCAAGGGGTCAAAAACTATAAAGGTACAGTAAGCGATTTGACCAGTCTCAATGATACAGATCACATCCTTTCTTTTGCTCAAGACAGTGCCTTTATGAAAACTGCACGGGAAGCGACAGAAAATGGGAAACCTTTTGCAGTTCAAGTCACTTTTTCAACAACGATTGATACAGGGGACGGCAAAAAGGAAACAGTTACTCTTTCTTCAAATAAGGCTCAACTCCTGGTTAATAAAGCGACAGGAAAGCTTCTTTTACAGCAAGTACCAAACTTTGATTTTGGTAAATTGCCTGCCAGTTATATCTATGATGGAACAAAAGATAGAGAGCCCACTGCACAAGATCATCTTGAAATTGTGGACAGTAGAGCAAAAGGTGGCTGGCGACTTTCTGCAAAGATGAGTCGTTTCCAAAGTAACAATAATCATAGACTGAAATTTAATAGTCAACTTACAATGTCCACTTATCCCTTTGAGATAAATCTTAAAGATGATGATATAGATAATTACATTGTAGATTCGGTAAGCAGTGAAGCTTTTGATTTAACCGGGCAGTTGCTCTTACAACCTGATCCGCTAGCCGATCTGAGTGCAGGAGAGACTTTTAGCAGTACGATAACTTGGAATCTTGTATCGACCACTAAGAGTACACCACCAGCATAAAGTTATAATAAATATAAAAACAGCGTTTCGCTGTTTTTATATTTTGAAGGCTTGAGGTAATAAAAGATGTTGGAAGATGCAAAGCGAGGAATGGAAATAGGAGAAAAAGTTATGATAGAGCTTTTCACAACGCCAAAGGAACAAGTTAAGATTGAACTCTTTCAGTACATCTTGTTTTCTCGGGCAGGTGAATTTTCTAAAGATTTAAAGGAGAAATTGAACTTGAAAAATGAGACTTTTAGACGGTACAGCAAGGAACTTGAAGAAGATATCTGGACTAATGTCAAATATTTAGACACAAAATGAGCTATATTTTCTTAAAATAGTTTTCTTCTTTCTGATTTGGAGTTAAACCATTGTTTGCGGAATGAGGATTATAGTTGTTATAAAACTGTTCGATGTATTCAAAGCAAGAGAGTTGAACTTCTTGAATGGAGTGATAAGTTCTTCTGTTTATTTCCCGTTGTTTGAGGTACTTGAAAAAGGCCTCAGTGACAGCATTATCATAAGGATATCCAGGTTTGGAGTAAGAAGCAAGCAATTGATGCTCATCTAATATTTTTCTAAAGGAAGCTGATTTAAATTGGCTACCTTGATCCGAATGAAAAATGATTGGTTCCTTAGGCTTCCTCTTATTTATAGCCATCCCTAATGTGTCACAGGCAAGTTTAGCATCAATCCTGTCACTTACTTTCCAAGCAATACATTTTCTAGAGTAGAGGTCAAGGATGGCGCAGAGATAAACATGCCGTCTATGTCCTATAGAAATATAAGTGAAATCAGTTGTCCATACTTGATTCGGGGACTTAGGATTAAATTCTTGTTTAAGGAGATTATCAGAAGAAAATGCAGGAGAGTGTTTTGATTTAACTCTAGGTTTAATCGTTGACATTTTAGGGAGTGTCATAGACTTTAGAAGTCTTAAGATACGCCCCTCAGAAATATTAACGCCATAATCACGCAGGAGAATAATTTTAAAAGCTCTCGTTCCAATTCTTTTCTTGGCTTTCATATAAATCTCAAGGAGTAATTTTCTCAAGCGTTGATTTTCTATTTCACGTTTTGAGGGCTTCTTGTTTATGAAGTTATAGTAGGTGGAACGATTGACATGTAAAACACGACAGAGCATAACTGTCGTGTGTTCAAATCGGAGTCTATAGACTGCTTTTAATCTCACTTGGAGTTTTGCATGAATATGGCACTTGCTTTTTTTAAGATAAGATTTTCTTCTTCGAGTTGGGCATTCCTTTTTTGTAATTCTTGAATCTGTTTAGCAGTCAAGACCGTATTATCTTCAAGACGAACTTGAGAGTACTGGTTGATCCATTTTGCAAGTGCAGAAGGGGAGACACCATAGTCTTTACAGAGTTCGGATTGAGTTTTACCTGTTTGGTAGAGATTAACGAGAGATTGCTTAAATTCCTCGTCGTAACGTTTAAAACCTGACATAAAAGTCCTTTCATTTTTGTGTCTTAATAGACAGATTATAACACACAATTTTCTGTCCACTTTTATAGTATAGCTCCAATCCATGAACTTTTTGGTCAAGATATTAAGATAATAAAAAAGTCTTCAAAAATAGTCATAAAAATGAAGAATGAAATGACACCAGATTATATCGTGACCCGCTTGAAACTGAATTATATGCGGAAAAGCCCTTTATATAATCTCCTCTCTACACTTATCAGTAAAAGTTACACATCAATTCCTGAAATTGCTTATGATTTGAACTTTAGTGAACCAACAGTCTACAAGTTATTGACACAAGTGAAGGAGATTATGCTCCCTTTTAAAGCCGAATTTGACTTGGCAAATGCGACAAATTTTTCGGGAGATGAACTTGGTGTACGCTATTTTCTCTATCTCACACATTGGCATCTTTTCAATACCTTAGGAAAAAAGCCTTTCTCTGATGCCTTTCCGCCAGAATTTATCGATATAAATTTTTTAAAGCGTTCTTTAAAAATTGAGCGAAAACTTTCTAAAGCTCAGGAACAAAAGTTGCTTATACTTGCAGGCGTGACCTCCTATCGTATCGTTTACTTTAAGAAATATGTCAAGGTTGAAAAAGCATTTTTAGAGGATATTTCGATATTTTATCGAGGTCACCACTGCTTAAATTTTGCTTCTTTTAATGTAGACCCAGAGATTATTGAGAAAGAGTCAATACTTCTTAGTTTTTTAGTCAGAGGTCTTATTTTTGAGTTTGATGATATGTACGAGAAAAAAAGGGTTGTTGAAAGATTTCAAAATTCGAAACTTTCTGTTGGTTATGAAGTCAGCCTGTTTCTAGAAAAATTTCGCGAGACGTTCTCTTTTGAGTTTTCCGAAGAAAATTATGTCAAATCATACTATCTTCTAGTACTTACCAACCTATATTCACGTTACATACAATTTAATGTTGATTTTTACCGTGCAGTTCCTATCGAAAAAAATTATGAATTGTTTGAAAAAAAGCCTCGTTATCGTGCTGTTAAAGATAGGCTGAATCAGATCATTACCTATTTTCCTTCTTCACAGCAGTTGAATGATTTAGAGAGAAAAAGTTTGACAGCACTACTTTATACAATTTACGAGCTCAATGCGCCAAGTATCCCTGTCCAAGTCTATATTA
Source organism: Lactococcus sp. bn62 (assembly GCF_029492705.2). NCBI lineage: Bacteria > Bacillati > Bacillota > Bacilli > Lactobacillales > Streptococcaceae > Lactococcus > Lactococcus sp. bn62. Next base: position 1,011,280 of record NZ_CP120417.1, read on the forward strand.
ATCATACCTCAAGCATTGTGAATAGCTTCTATATTCAAAACACCTTGAAAAAATTTTTTAATAGCGATTTAATCGCTTTCTGCAAAACGATACCTGAAGCTGATGTTATCATTTCGAGTGATCCCGAAGGAAATTTCCTCTCCAAAGATGTTTTTTACTTTAAAAATATTTTTGATAAAGAAACATGGACCGACTTGATTGAGTTTTTGTCTAAATCGCTTTATGAGAAGAGGTTTCGTTAAAAATAAAATCCGCCGTGTTAATGTCAGAATAATACATAGAGTAAAAAACTCTTTTTATCTATTTCTTTATTTTGAGAAAGTAACTTTATGTTATAATGATACTAATAGACTTTTTATTAAGGAAATAATGATGAATATACAAGAAATGAACGCGCGCAAGGAGAAAATCCGTAACTTTTCGATCATTGCGCATATTGACCACGGAAAATCAACGTTGGCTGACCGCATCCTTGAACTGACAGAAACGGTTTCAAAACGTGAAATGCAAGCACAGCTTTTGGACAGCATGGATTTGGAGCGTGAACGTGGTATCACGATTAAGCTCAATGCTATTGAGTTAGAATACACGGCTAAAGATGGAGAAACCTATATTTTCCATTTGATTGACACGCCTGGACACGTCGATTTTACCTATGAAGTTTCCCGTTCTTTAGCTGCCTGTGAAGGTGCTATTCTTGTTGTCGATGCAGCTCAAGGGATTGAAGCCCAAACCTTGGCCAATGTCTATTTGGCTTTAGATAACGACTTAGAAATTCTTCCCGTCATTAATAAAATTGACCTTCCTGCGGCAGATCCAGAACGAGTGCGTACTGAAGTTGAAGATGTCATCGGTTTAGACGCTTCAGAGGCTGTTTTAGCCTCTGCTAAAGCAGGTATCGGTATTGAAGAAATTTTGGAACAAGTTGTGGAGAAGGTTCCAGCACCTCAAGGTGATGTTGAAGCACCACTCAAGGCTCTGATTTTCGACTCAGTTTATGATGCTTATCGTGGTGTTATCTTGCAAATCCGTGTAGTTGACGGTTCTGTAAAGGTAGGTGATACTATTCAACTGATGTCAAACGGTAAAGAATTTGTTGTGACAGAGGTTGGGATTTTCACGCCTAAAGCAGTGGCGCGTGACTTCCTCATGGCGGGTGATGTTGGTTACTTGGCAGCTGCAATTAAGACAGTTGCGGATACACGGGTTGGTGATACAATCACTCTAGCTAATAATCCTGCAGAGGAAGCCCTTGCGGGTTATAAAAAAATGAATCCAATGGTCTTCTGTGGACTTTACCCGATTGATTCTAACCGTTATAATGACCTTCGTGAAGCCCTAGAACGCCTACAATTGAATGATGCCAGCTTGCAGTTTGAGCCAGAAACATCACAAGCGCTTGGATTTGGTTTCCGTTGTGGTTTCTTAGGCCTTTTGCACATGGATGTTATCCAAGAGCGCTTGGAACGCGAATTTAACTTAGACTTAATCATGACCGCACCATCTGTAATTTACCATGTCAACACGACTGATGGTGAAACAAAGGAAGTGGCAAATCCAAGTGAATTCCCTGATCCAACGCGTATTGAAAGTATTGAAGAACCATTTGTCAAAGCACAAATCATGGTGCCTAACGAGTTTGTCGGAGCCGTTATGGAGCTTGCTCAACGCAAACGTGGTGAATTTGTGACGATGGATTATCTTGATGCTAACCGTGTCAATGTTATTTATCATATCCCGCTGAGTGAGATTGTCTTTGATTTCTTTGATAAGCTCAAATCTTCAACACGCGGCTATGCAAGTTTCGACTATGAAATCTCAGATTACCGCCCATCACGCCTCGTAAAGATGGATATTCTCTTGAACTCCGAAAAAGTCGATGCCCTTAGCTTTATCGTGCATAAAGATTTTGCTTACGAACGTGGTAAAGTTATCGTTGAAAAACTCAAAAAACTTATTCCTCGTCAACAATTTGAAGTACCAATCCAAGCCACTATTGGTCAAAAAATCGTGGCACGTAGCGACATCAAAGCCTTGCGTAAAAATGTCTTGGCTAAATGTTACGGTGGTGACGTTTCTCGGAAACGTAAACTTTTGGAAAAACAAAAGGCTGGTAAGAAACGCATGAAATCGATCGGTTCAGTAGAAGTACCACAAGAAGCTTTCCTTTCTGTTTTGTCTATGGATGAAGAATAAAGGTAAAAAAGCTACTTTATATCACAAATAAGTAAAAGACAGTCTTTGAGGCTGTCTTTATTTTTTGGATAAAAATATAATCGTCCTGGAGATAAATCATGAAGAAAAATGATATAAAAAGAATTTATTTCATTAAATTTAAGTGAATTTTTTAGTAAATATAAGATTTGTTGTGATAAAATGAAAGTGAAAAGAAGGTAAGAAGTCGAGCATATTTAATGCTAGCCAAGTGATATTATTGAATGTTCGCGAGAGAGTACATTTTTTAAAATATGCTGTTTAGGAGGAGTGACCATGATTTATAAAAAATATGGCGAAGTTTTTAAAAAATTACGCTTGCAGCACCACTTACTTTTAAGCGATTTTGAACGTGTGGGTTTATCAAAATCAACATTGTCCTATTTTGAAAATGGTAAATCAATGATTTCGTTAGATAAATTAGACCTTGCCTTACAAGAAATGCACACGACTTTTCGTTCCTATATGCTGATGATTAATAATGATGAGGAGGATTATTGGTTATCTCAATTTAAGGAAATTGAGAAAGCTTACTTTAGCAATAACCAGAAAAACCTTCAGGATATATACATGAAAAATGTAAAATATGATATGGAAGAAAACCAAGTCATTGCTCTCTCAGCCAAAGCTTGTTATACAAAGCTTTCAACTGACGAAATAAAGTATATAGAAAACAAGCTTAAGTCTTATCAAGTTTGGCATAGTTATGAAATGTATATCTTAGTGAACACACTAGAAGAAATTAATCCTGACTTAGTCTATCATCTGATTGAAAGAATTCTATCACAAAACAGTCAGTATTTAAAAGAAATCACAGAATTTAGAAATTTATTAATTAGATTAATCATCCGTACTATTCTTTCCATGATTAGAAGAGAGCAAAAGAAATTTTCAGAGAAGTTAATAGAGGAATTAGATAAATTAACACTTGTTTTTGATACCTATGTAAGAATATCTTCTATTTTTGTAAAGGGATGTTGGATTTATAAATTTGAAGATAAAAATATGGGAACAAAACTTGTTAGTAGGTCTTTAAAGATATTATCAGAAATAAATGCTTTAGAACTTCGGGGCATTTTTAAACATAATTTTGAGAAAATAAAAGGATAGACTTATCGTAAAGGATATATGTCTCACCACATTCATAGTTAAAAATAGCAGTTACTGGCGCAATCGATCCAGTAACTTTTTTCATTTAAATTTTATTTTTAAAGTCTATAAAAGAGAAAACATAGCTAATATGAGTTCGATTTCTTGAACTATTTCTTATAAATTAAATCTGGGACTCAATGGATGAAGGTGCTTAATAGCTCCTTGACGCCAGTCGAAATGTATTGTGTAGACAATTACAGCGAAAAAGAGATTGATTTAATTTTTTTCTTATTATAATATAATGATATAAGGAATGATAAAAAAGAAAGGACAATTCTAGAAGGGTAAAGTAGTTCTAGTGGTGTTGCCCATAATAGAAGGAGGAGGAGAAAAAATGAAAAAATATCAAATATTACACAAAGTACTGTCTTTGAGAAGGCTTATGATGTTATCTGTCACGTTAATATTATTTATACTGTTAAATATAATACCTGTACGGGTTCTTGCAACAAATGGTGGACTAGTCACAACTGCAGATAAAACTTATGCTTTTGACTACAAAACCCACATTCCTTGGGTCGGGGCTGCCAATAGCTTGTTTAAAGCTTCATTTAATATCCCCTCACCAGGTACAAGTACGATTGATGGCGACCGTTATCAGGGGACACTTACATTTACGAAATTGCCTAACAGTGATTACCGACTGGTAAAGGTGATTCCATACATGGATTCTCCTAATTTTACTATTACGAATTCTGGTGGATCTACAGCTGCAACTGGCTCTTATAACTGGAATGAAGCTCTCCAAGCATGGACTCTTCCTAACCCACTGATAGACAATACGGCAACTAATGTTGATACGAGCCAAGCATTGAATGGCAGTGAGGGGATTAAAATCTACATGGCAGGACCTTACACGAGTTTTATGCCATTAAGTATGCTTAAAAATGATCCCACATTGCTTGAAACAAGACCGGTGTTTTTAGTGGGAGATGTTGCTGCGCTTGCCCCTAATCTTGCGCAAAATATCCCTTTCACCTTATATCAAGAAAGAGCTTATGATGGTGATCCGAATAAGTGGCATGCTTTCAACTTTAATGTCCCCGCCTTAGTGCAATACGAATATGATGGACAGGTTACGGGGACTAATCCTAATGATCAACTTGATTTAATCCCAGGAGAACTTGCTCATTTTGAATCTGAGGTAAATTTATCTTCAGCGCAGAGAATAACAGTTGATATGATATGGCAAGTAAGTACAGATAAAGGTTTGTCCTTTAATGATATTTCTGAAAGCCTGACGAACTCAGCTGGTGATAAAACAATTCGTAAAACATTCGACTTTACTTCCGATATTTCAAATGAAGGTAATTTATACCGTTTAAAAATTACACCGCTAGATTCAATAAATAATGAACCTATTTACACTGAACCTGCTGTTTTAACATTCAAATCTGAGAGTTTAAGCTTTAATATTGCTTATGTTCTCAATGGTGGAACAAACCATCCTGCGAATCCTTTAACATATAGTTATGGTCAAGGAATAAGTCGTTTTGAAGCACCACAACGCGAAGGTTACACTTTCACAGGTTGGACAGATGGAGATGGTAACAGTATAACCAATATTCCTACCGATGCACAAGGCGACAAAACACTCCATGCAAATTGGAAAACAAATACTTATAAAATAAACTATGTTTTAAATGGTGGAGAAAATTCGCAGCAAAATCCAGATTCTTATATTTATGGACGAGGAGTAAACCATTTTGAACAAGCAACGAAGCAAGGCTATACTTTTACGGGCTGGACAGATCAAAAAGGTAAAAAAATAGAAGGCATATCAGCGCAAGAACAAGGTGATAAGATTCTCTATGCCAGTTGGGAAAAAGTTCCAGTAGCGTCAAATGAAAATGAAGAACCGAAAAATGAAGAAGTAGCAAAAAAACAGGAAGATACTAATGCTAACATAAAAATAGAGAAGAGCACAGCATCACTGAGTACTAAGAAAACTCAAGATACTACTAGGTCGCTTGGATCTAGAAAAAAACTTCCGCTGACAGGTGAAAATGCAAAACCATATCTTTATGTCTTAGGGGGAAGCATTCTCGTCGCCCTTTCCTTATTGGGGGTAAAAAAATACTTAACAAAAAGGTAAAATGAAATAAGAAAAAAGACTAGCTCTCGGCTAGTCTTTTTTGTCTGGCTTCTTTCAAAAAGCATCTAACTTGGTAAATTTTTTATTTTTGAGTTGGTAGACAACATCAGAGTTTTGAGCTACCTCTGTTTCATGAGTCACGATAATTACAAGTTTATGATCTTCATGCGCTATTTTTTTGAAAAGCTCGACAATTTGGCGCGTCGTATTTTCATCAAGATTTCCTGTAGGCTCATCCGCAATGATGATATCATGATTTAAAACAAGGGCGCGTGCGATAGCCACACGTTGCTGCTGTCCTCCTGAAAGTTTACTTACAGGCTTGTATATTAAGTCCTCTGTCAAACCAACTTTTTCCAAGCTATCAATAATTGACTGCTTCTCATCGTCAAAGGAGACTTTTGAGATCCTGAGCGCTGTTTTTACATTTTCAAAAGCTGACATATAGGTTAATAAATTATAAGCTTGAAAAATGGTAGAAACGATGTTCTTACGATAATTGGTGAACTGATTTGCTTTTATCTCGTCTCCATTAAGTTTAATCTGTCCAGACTTGGGCATATCTAAACCTGCTAGAAGAGAGAGTAGTGTTGTTTTTCCACTTCCAGATTGGCCGAGAATACTGTACATAATTCCTGCTTCAAAAGTTTCTGTGACATCTTGAAAGAGGTAATCTTCAGGATGGTTATAGTAGTAAGTCAAATTTTCAATGTTTAATACTGTCATAATGTCCTCCTTCTTTAATTTGTCAGCACTTGTTTAGGGTTTAAGCGTAAAATACCAATTGCTGCTAAACCAACGGCCACAAGCGTAATCAAGAGTGCAAGAGCTGCTAAAATCGCGATTTGTTGAGGATTTGTTTTAATTTCGAGCTCATTTATGGCCTTGAGCTGTTCATTATTTTGTCCCATACCAATCGCCGTACGCATTCCGCCAGGTTGAGCATTAGGATCTCCTTTTTCAGCCTGAGGTCCATCTTCTTGTCTTTGAGTACCATTTATTTGGGTAGGTTGATTGGTTTGACTGGTTTGAGTTTCTTGATTAAGTAACTGTTGGCCGACGGCATTGCCCACAAAGTTACCAGTAGCTGAGGCTATACCGATAGAAACGACCATTATCATAAATAGTTCGGTAAAGAATTGCGCCACAATTTTTCCTTTTGACTCGCCTAAGCTCATCAAGACACCAATTTCAAAGCGACGTTCTCGCACCATGAGCATGACGATAAGCGCAAGGATGATGGCACCTGCAAGTGTCACAAGGATAACAATATTTTTAGAAAAACTGCTGATATTGTTCAGAGGTTGTAGCATTTGTTGGTAAATAGCATCATTAGACTGTACTTCAAATTTATCTGTATCGATAAGCTTGGTAGCTTCTTTGACAAACTTCTCTGAATCTTCTGGGTTTTCCAGATTAAAGATTGCACTTCCAAGCGTTCCTGTTTTACCATCGATTTGGTTTGGTACACTCAAAGCAGTGTATATCTGATTGGCTGGGTTCATAAAGCTAAAGTCTGCGGCCAAATCATTTTCTGTTGAACCTGATTTGTAAAGTCCTACAACAGTCATTTTGTAAGTTTTATCATTACTATCTTTGAGGGTAAATGTTGAGTTTACTTTGAGGTTGTTCTGTTTAGCCAAGCTCTCTTCAATGACAACATTATTCGTTCCTTCATCAGAGGACTGAATTGCGCGTCCAGAGGTTATTTTATTTGTCCCACCCGAAAACTCTGAAGAGGCGAGCAAGTCGTTTGTACCAACGATTTTGAAATCACCGGGAGTACTTCCGCTCATTTCCGGCCCTGCCATAAAGACAGCTCCTTGTTTATCATTATTTCCTGAGGTGTCAGATTGACTGATTGCTTCGATATTGCTTTCGGCATTTGCTGTAGCTTGTTTTGTATACGAGTAGGATTTTACTCCAGAAAGTTTCGCTATTTTTTCAGCATCTGCTTGAGTAATGTCAGGCATATCGGACTTGTTCGTTTTCTCTGTTGAATCATTCTTAGAAAAATTTTCCATCATTGCAGAACGATTAATGGAGAGTGTAACAGTCGCTCCGGCACTCTTCTTCGCATTTTCGATGGAACGGTTAGAAGCTGTATGAATAACCAAACCCGAAAGAACAAAAATAAGTATAGTTGAAAAGGCCACAATAAGTAGAAGGGTTCGTGATAGTTTGGCTTTAGTAAAAAGCCAGGCGCGTCTTATAAAATCCAAATGAGATTCTCCTTTGTCTAAATTAATAAAACAAATTGTATGCTTATTTACTTAAAAATTAGTTAAACGATACATAAGCGAAACTTAAGAAACATTTTATTGTAAAAAAGAGATGCGTTAGTAACTTTGAGTAGAGAGTTTAAGTCAATATTCTTGAAATTAATTAGAAAATAGAGTATTATTGACCAGTCAATGATTGATTAGTCAATTATTGTGGAAAAGAATAAAAGTCACAGAAAGAGGATGGACATTTGATTATTGTTAATGCTAAATTTTTTATCAAAGACGAAAAAAGAGAAGAATTTTTAAGAGATACAGAGGAACTGATTGCTTCTTCCAGACAAGAAGAAGGATGTTTAGCTTACGATTTATACGAAGCAGTGCTTTCAACAAATGAGTTTGTGATGATTGAAAACTGGGCTTCCTTAGAAACAATCGAAAAACACAACACCAATCCTTTGCTGCTAGCTTTCGCGCAAAATATCAGTAAGTATAGTGTTAAAAAGCCGGAATTGCAAATTGTAGAGAAGGGGGTAAAATAAGCTTATGTCAGTCATAACAACTATTTTAGGAGTCTTGGTCGCCATAGAATTCTTTTATATTACCTATTTAGAAACGGTAAAAACGACTTCTGATGCAACAGCTAGAGTGTTCAAAATGACCAGCGAGGATTTACAAAACAAAAACGTCCAAGTACTGTTTAAAAATCAAGGCGTATACAACGGGTTGATTGGTATTGGGATACTTTATGCACTGTTTGTTTCTGCCGCACGCATTGAATTATTGAGTGTCTTCTTGGTATATATTATTTTAGTTGCGCTGTATGGGAGCCTCACGAGCGACCGCTTCATTATTTTTAAACAAGGTGGTTTAGCCATCTTAACTTTACTCAGTATTATTTTCTTATAAATAGATAAAGTAATTCAATACTGAACAATAGTCTTTATAAGAATTTCTAAGCTTTATAAGAAGGTATAAGTGAGCCCAAACTGGAAAGGAAAGAAAAAAAAGACGAAAAAAATATTAATCATAGAAACAAATATGCCCAAATATGATAAGACAAATAGAGCTACAGGGCTCTGGTTGGGCGAGACAACTCATTTTTATGATGAAATAATCTCTGCAGGTTATGAAGTTGACTTTGCAAGTCCAAAAGGTGGCTATGTTCCCCTTGATCCTGAAAGTTTTAAATATGCGAACGAAATCGATTGGAAATGGTATACAGAAAGAAGTTTTAGGGAAGCTGCTCTTTCCAACACGAAAAAAATAACGGATTTAAATCCTCAGGATTATGGTGCTATATATTTTACAGGTGGCCATGGTGTACTGTGGGATTATCCGGAAGATAAAGAGTTGATGAAAGTTGCTGAAGCAATTTATTATGCGGGCGGATTTATAACGTCTGTTTGTCATGGTGCAGCTGGTCTTTTGAACTTGAAAGATGAAGAGGGGCAATACCTTATAAAAGATAAAGTCGTTACCGGATTTACAAACGAAGAAGAAGAGCTTAATGGAACAACAACTGCTGTTCCGTTCTTAACCGAAACCGAGTTAAATCAACGTGGAGCGCGATACAAAAAAGCCGCAGCTTTCAAAGAGTATGCTATTAGAGATGGGCGAATAATTACTGGACAAAATCCTCAATCTCCCCAAAAAGTCGCTGAATTACTTGTAGCTGAGTTACGTAAATTAAACCACTAAAAAAAAAAGGGTCTACCTTCTTTTTTAGTTTGAAAAATAAGAGTGTTATGGTTCTCGTTTCATATTTTTCATGATGTTATTAAGTTGAGAGAGTTGCATAATCAAACTATTATAATTAATTTCATCAGATTGTCCTGCAAGTTCTTGTCCAACTTGTAGGGAAATAGCAGGAAGCATTTTTTTGAGTTTTTTTCCATCTTCACTTAAAAATAGTTTGACAATACGCTCATCCGAACGCGAACGTTTTCGAACAAGATATCCTTTTTGTTCCAGTTTCTTTAATAAAGGACTTAAGGTACCAGAATCTAAGTATAATTCTTCCCCCAACTCATTCACGGTCATGTCATCTTCTAATGCCAGCAAAGCAATAAAGCTTGTGTATGTTAAGTCATACTTTTTTAAATACGGCTTGTACTGTTTGATAATTTCTTTAGAAGCAATGTATAGTTGAAAACAAAGTTCCTTGTTTAAAATCGAATTACTCATGGTGTCCTCCCAAATATTTTTATTATAACTGATTTCATATATTTGTCAAATTCAATTATATTTAGTAAAATTAAATTGTGCACAATTAAAAATAAAAAGAGGTAAGGTAATGCAAAAAATATTTTCAACAAAAATGATAAATACAGGTGGCCGTAATGGTGAAGTCCACTCTCCCGATAATAGCTTTAAATTAGACATCGCAGCGCCAGGAAGTAAAGCTGTGGATGCGACAAATCCAGAACAGTTATTCGCAGCGGGGTATAGCGCTTGTTTTAATAGTGCTTTAGACTATGTCAAAAAATCAAGAAATGTTGATGGAGAATCAACTATAGAAGTAACTGTATCTCTCTATAACTTAAGTCAAGGCGCAGTACCTGACGTTGTTTTAGGTGTTGATATCGTAGGACATATAGACGGTGTGAGCTTTGAGGAAGCAAAAGAATTGTTAGAAATGGCCCATGAAACCTGTCCTTATTCTCGTGCGACAAAAGGTAATATTGAAGTTACGATTGATATTTTTTAAAACTGAGAAATACTGGTAGAATAAGTATCAGGGAATAATATAAATAGAGATAGAGATAGCTACGAGCTATCTCTATTTGTTTAGACAATAACATAAAATATTATCCAATTATAAATTGTGCATAATAGACAAATAGTGTATAATTGTCTGATATATATATTCTAGGAGGAATTATTTTATGATTAAACTCATAGGTGTCTTGATTGTCTTGATTGGTTTTGTTTTCAAGATAGAGACCTTATTTGTTGTTGTTGTTGCTGGGATTTCTACAGGTCTGGTTGCAGGTTTGAGTATTCAGGAGATTCTAACTATTTTAGGTCAATCTTTTGTCGATAACCGTATGGTTTCGCTTTTTGTTTTGACTCTTCCAGTTATCGGTGTTTTGGAACGTAATGGACTTCGCCAACGTGCAGTAGATCTTATTGGCCGTATCCAGTCACTTACAACAGGTCGTATTGCCCTTGTTTATGTTTTTATTCGTTTTATTGCAGGCGCAATGTCTATTCGTATTAGTGGGCATCCACAGTTTGTTCGACCACTCATTCAGCCGATGGCCAAAGCTGCCGCAGTGAGTAAATTTGGTGATGTGGAGTCTGAAGACGATGATATTAAGGCAATTTCTGCCGCAGCAGAAAACTATGGTAACTTCTTTGGGCAAAATCTCTTTGCAGGGAGCGCCGGTGTTCTCTTGATTACTTCAACCATGTCAAGTTTTAACTATGATGTTTCAGCCGTAGACGTAGCAGTTGCCAGTATTATCATGGCTGTCCTTGCCTTTCTAGTGACAGCTATCCAGTTTATACTGTATGACAGAAAACTTCTTCGAAAATTTGGAAAGAAAGAGGTAAAATAAACCATGCAAGCTTTTATTGACGTTTCATTAAATATTTTTTATGTCCTTATGGGTTTACTCATGATTTATATGGCCTATAAAGCTTTAACTACAATACAAGGAAGCAAACGTTTCGGAACGGCTCTTTTTTGGATTTTAATTGCTATACCATTTATTTTTGGTGCACTTATCCCAGCCTGGCTTGTAGGACTCTTTATTGTTTTAAGCAGTTTGCTTACACTAACTAAGCAAGTGACCTTTGGGAAATATAAAGCTTTGGACGACAGCTTTGGCGAAAAACAGTCTAAAGTCTTGAAGAATAAAATCTTTATTCCTTCCTTTATTCTGGCATTTGTAGCTGTTGGCATTGCGATGGCTTTAGGTAAATTTACCAATGCTTCACTCTTTGCTATCGGTGTAGCTTCGGTTGTTGCCTTAGTGTTTGCATTGTTAATGACAAAAGCAAAAGTGACAGAATCCGTGGAGGATGGCGCACGCCTCTTTGATTCGATGGGGCCGGTTGCGATTTTACCACAATTGTTGGTTGCCTTAGGTGCACTCTTTACAACCGCAGGTGTTGGTGAAGTTATCTCGCAAGGGATTACAGGTATTGTCCCTGCGGATAACCGCTTGCTCGGCGTAGTAGCTTATGTTCTTGGCATGGTGATTTTCACGATGATCATGGGGAATGCTTTTGCAGCTTTCTCTGTCATCACAGCGGGTATTGGGATTCCGTTTGTCCTTGCCCAAGGAGCAAATCCCGTAATTGCTGGGGCATTAGCACTGACTGCAGGATATTGTGGTACTTTACTAACCCCAATGGCAGCCAACTTTAATATCGTGCCCGCTGCCCTGCTTGAGATGAAAGATGAGAATAAAGTGATCAAGGTACAAGCGCCAGTTTCACTTACGCTTATCGTTCTGCACATTCTCGTAATGTACTTTATCGCATTTTAAAAAGGAGATTATTCTATTATGAAAATTTTGTTAACAGGTTTTGATCCATTTGGTGGTGAAGCACTCAATCCAGCTGAAGAAGCTGTGAAACGTGTTGCATCAGAAATCAACGGTGCTGAGATTATTAAGTTGATTATTCCGACTGTGCGTTATAAATCACTCGAAAAAATTGAAGAAGCTATTGAAAAACATCATCCAGATGTGGTTGTAAATATTGGCCAAGCTGGTGGACGCTTTGCGATTACGCCAGAACGTGTCGCCATTAATGTGGATGATTTCAGAATTCCAGATAATGAAGGCAATCAGCCTGTCGATGAGCCTGTAAAAGAAGATGGTGCTCCAGCATATTTCTCTACATTGCCAGTTAAAGCAATTGTTAGCGAATTAAATAAAGCTGGCATTCCTGGAACCTTGTCTAACACAGCCGGTACCTTTGTATGCAACCATGTTTTCTATGGTGTGCGTTACCTCTTAGAGAAAAAATATCCCGAAGTTAAAGCTGGTTTCATTCATATTCCTTATGCTACATCACAAGTCATTGATAAAAAAGATACACCTTATATGTCATTGGACGAGATTGTTAAAGGGATTGAAGTTGCCTTAGAAGCATGCACGCACTATTCTGAAGATTTACGTGTTATTGGTGGGGAAATATGTTAAGGAAAGTTTTTGTATACGGTAGCTTACGTACAGACATGTTTAACTATGAAAAATATTTAAAAGGTGAGGTTCTGGAAAGTACACCAGCAAAAATTAAGGGCAATCTCTTCCATATTGAAAATAAGGGTTATCCCGCAATCTTTGACGGTGATTCAGAAATAATAGGAGAAGTTTTTACCTTTTATGACTTCTCAAAAAGTATTCGAACGCTCGATGGTATGGAAAACTTTAACCCAGAAAGTCCAGAAAACAGTGAGTACCTCCGTCGAAGTACCACAGCCTCTCTCAGTAACGGTCAAACGGAAGAAGTTTACTATTATCACTATAATCCAAATGCAAGTCTTAATTCCAATGATCAGTTAGTACCTGTTGACTCAGGAGACTGGTTGGAATATATGTTGCAGACGGTTGAATAAAAACAAGAAGTCGTTGGACTTCTTGTTTTTTCTATGAAAGAAGCGTTACTCAAAAGAGAGTGAGCGATAATTTGGAGTACAAACACTCTTATTAATAAAAGTGAAAGAAAATGGAAATAATCTAATACATGTGCTATACTTCCTTTGGAAGCGTATATTTTTGATTTGTTACAAAGTAAAATTCAGAAGTAACTCTTGGAGAAGATATACTCTCACTTTACTAAAAGAAATAGACAGAGAAGTTTGCTTTATCTTTATCCTCAAAAATAAAACACACAATAAAAACCCTGACACAATAAAAAGTGCCAAGGTTTTTTTATGAAACATAATCGAAAGCGTTTACAATCTAAATATACAATATTAATTATCTTATAAGGAGTTGTAATGAAAGAAAAAACTAGTCTTAAAGTGCGGGTTCAGAAACTTGGAACAGCACTCTCAAATATGGTTATGCCTAACATTCCAATCTTAATTGCTTGGGGTGTTCTCACGATGTTCTTTATCCCAGATGGTTTCACACCAAACAGTACTTTTGCTGCTATGGTTGGCCCAATGCTTGTCTTTCTTATTCCAGTCATGATTGGTTATACAGGCGGTAAGAATATCTATGATCACCGCGGAGGTGTTGTTGGTGCAATTGCCACATTTGGTTCGATTGTTGCCACAGCAACAACTACGATGGGCGGTCTTAATGAAAACGGCAATGTTCCGATGATTTTAGGTGCTATGATTTTAGGTCCTCTTGGAGCTTGGCTGATTAAAAAATTCGACCAAGTCGTGCAACCTCATATCAAAGCAGGGCTTGAGATGTTGATTAACAATTTTTCAGCCGGTCTTGTCGGTTTTGGTATTTCATTATTTGCTGTAAAAGTAATTGGTCCATTAGTTGCAGCTTTAACAGATATTATGGGGCAAGGAGTTGATTTCCTTGTTTCCAACCACCTTATTCCTTTAGCAAATGTCTTTATTGAACCTGCTAAAATTCTATTTTTAAATAATGCCATTAACCAAGGTATTTTGACGCCTTTGGGTATCCAACAAGCCAGTGAACAAGGAAAGTCACTATTGTTTTTACTCGAAGCAAACCCTGGACCAGGTCTTGGTATTTTGATTGCCTTTTGGCTCTTTGGTAAAGGTTCAGCAAAAGCTACAGCACCAGGTGCGATAATTATTCAATTTATTGGTGGTATTCACGAAATTTATTTCCCATACGTGATGATGAAACCAGCTCTGTTTTTCGCAGTAATTGCTGGTGGTGTATCAGGTACTTTGACAAACAATTTCTTGGGGGCAGGCCTTCAAGCACCAGCATCTCCAGGTTCAATTATTGCCATCACAGGAATGGCTTCTGGTAAGGCTGCAGGAGGCTTGGGAAATATTCTTAGTGTTTGGGTCGGTATTCTTGTAGCTGCCGGTGTTTCCTTCCTTGTTGCGTCCTTCATTTTGAAACGTGACAAGTCAATGGTTGATGATTCAGCACTTGAAGAAGCACAAGCCAATCTTTCGGAAGCGAAGGCTGTTGCCAAAGGGCAAGTTGCTCCATCTCACGAAGCAGTTGATTTTTCAGCGGTTAAACATATCATTTTTGCTTGTGATGCGGGTATGGGTTCATCTGCGATGGGTGCATCCATCCTAAGAAACAAGGTAAATAAAGCTGGTTTGCCACAAGATGTTACAAATATTGCTATTGCTAATCTGAAAGCAGGGCCAGATACTATCGTTGTCACACAAGAAGAATTAGCTGCTCGTGCGGCGACAATGTCACCAGATGCAATTCGATATTCTGTTTCCAACTTTTTAAATTCACCAAAATACGATGAGATTATTTCCCAATTGTCTCAAACACAGGCTTCAGAGCCATCTAAAAGTGAACCGGTAACCTTAACGAACAGTCCAACAGTAGAAGAAGAAATAGATTTGAATCAAATCGATGAGGTTGTCTTTGCTCATGATGGTGAGCATATCGGATCCGCAACGATGGGTAAAGAAACATTAGGTGCCATCTTTAAGATGAATGGCATTCAGCTTCCGATTTCAGATGTAGAGTTTTTAGGTTTAGCAGCTTTCAATGCAACAAACATCATGATTGTAACTACAGAAGAGTTTACCCATCGTGCTAAAAGAGTTGCGCCTAATGCTCAATATCTAGAAGTTGAAAGTCTGATTACAACACCAAGATATGATCAACTTGTCGCACGTTTGAACAAGTTATAAACCAAAAGTAAAGGGGGAAACCTCGTGTTAGTAACACAACGTGAACAACAAATCATCCAAGAATTTTTAGTGAAGAAAACCCTGACCGTTGCAGATATGATGGAAGCGACTGGAGCCAGCAGAAGAACAATTTATCGGGATTTAGATAAATTTCAACTGACTTTGCCTAATATGGGTATTTATTTACGTACTTCAACAGAAGGCTATTATTTAGAAGGAGATCTTGCCCGGTTAGAGCAACTTCAGGAGCTCAAGGAGTTTTCGCCTCAAGAAAGACAAAAAGCTGAGATTGTTCTTTTAGTCACGAAGCATCATTCTCTTGAAGAATTAGCAGAACGTTTTGCAGTAAGTTTGCCCACTGTTATTTCGGATTTGAAACATTTAGATAAAATTTGTGAAGAAAATGAACTCTTTTTACATCAAGATGACGAAATTTGGATTACTGGAAAAGAAGAAAAAATTCGTTCGGTCTTGGTTTCGATATTAAATGACTCGATGAGTATCAGTGAAGCATTGAATGGCGATTTTGCGGAAGGTAAAATTTCTTCATTTTTGGAAACACAGTTTTTAGAGACAGCAAAAGCAATCTTTGAAAAAAATGTCGAGATAAAAGCGGTCGATAAAAGTAAGGTTTTGATGCAATTTTTCCTTGGCATAACACTGCTAAGGATTAACCAAGGAAAGACAATTTCATCTGGACTTTGGCGTAAACCAAGTAAAGAAGCAATTGCCTTTGTAAGGGAAATTATCCAAGAGCTAGGGGGAACATCTTTTAGTCTCACAGAGATTGTATATCTAGCCAGTATTTATGATGTACTTTACTTTGGTTTTGGTCGTGAAGTTCTTTTTATGGAAAAATTTGACAGTCAGTTTTCGTATAAAGTACGCCAACTGATCAGTGAAGTTTCACAAAAAATGGATATTGCTTTTATCAAAGACGATAAACTCTATGGCCTTCTTTATGCTCATCTAAAAGAAACAGAAATTTTACCGGATCTTTCCTCCGAAAAAGAAAATAAGTTTATCAAAAAGATTGAAGCGGACAACAAAAAAGTTTTTAAAGTGGTGCAGGATGTTCTGCCGAAAATATTTTCACGGAAATTCTCCAGCACAGATACAGCTTTTGTAACTTTGCATTTCGTAGCGACTCTTGAAAGAAGTGATTTGGTTCTTCCCTTAACAGCGGCTATTGTGACAAGTCGGGGGCGAATCTCTTGTGAATTTTTGATCAGTCACTTAAAGAAAAATTTCCCCTTTTTGAAGCGTATCGATATTATCCAATTGTCTGAAATACCGGATCTGGAGCACTATGATGTAGTATTTACAACAGAAAAAGAGTTGGATTATATTTATGTGAGTCGTATATTGGATCAGAAAAATACGGATGATATTCGTCACCAATTGCGTGTGATTCAACAAGAGGCAAGGAAAGAAAATAGAGAAGAAGAGCCTCGACATACAGTAGATCTAAGCAGGTTATTCAGTATAAGTAATACTATATTAGAAGAATTTTCTCTGGAAACTTTAGAAAACCCACCCCATTTGCAAGCTGTTATTGAACTTATTGTACAGCGCTTGGGTTTTTCAGAAAAAGAAGGATTGGCTCGGCTCTTGTTAGAACGTTTTGAGGCGACACATTTGGCCATTCCGGATACAAATATTGCACTGCTTCATGGTCTCCATGGAACAGTGCCGTATCCGCTTTTCAAAATATATGATCTAGAGGAGCGCATAGAAGTAATTGCCATGAACCAAGAAAAGATAAGCGTTAATCGTGTTCTCTTGTTATTAGCACCTCCAGAAGTTGACCATTATACGACATATCTCTTGGGAAGAATATCGAGCTCAATCATCGAAAATAAACTGTATACGAAAATTTATGATTCCGGTAATCAAGAAGTTGTTGAAGAGCTCTTAAAAACGATTATGACTGAATCAATCCAAAAATATGGAGAATAAAATGAGAATTCAAAGAAATCTGATAAAACTAAATAAACATTTTGAAACAAAAGAAGAAGCGATTGAATATTGTGGTTCCTTACTTCATGATGCAGGCTGTGTGACCGCAGCCTATATTCCAGCTATGGTTCAACGCAACGAGGAACTTTCTGTATATATGGGGAATTTTATCGCCATCCCTCACGGCACAGATGAAGCAAAAAAAGAAGTTAAAAAAACCGGCATATGTATTGTGCAAGTTCCTCGGGGCATAAACTTTGGTGATGCTGAAGAACGCAAAGTGGCGACTGTTTTATTTGGAATAGCAGGTGTGGGAGACGATCATTTGGAGCTTATCCAAAAAATCTCGCTTTTCTGCGCTGATGTCGATAATGTCGTTAAAATCGCAGATGCACAAACTGTTGATGAAATCGCAGCATACTTTGAAAACTAGACAATCTCAAAAATCTTGGCACAGTAAAAAGTGCCAAGATTTTTATTTAGTAGCGTAAAGAAAACGATTACAATGAAGGAGTAAAAAGAAGAAATGAAGGTAAATACAAATGAAAAAAGCAGTACATTTTGGCGCAGGAAATATCGGACGTGGTTTCATCGGAGAAATCTTATATAAGAACGGTTTTGAAATTGCCTTTGTCGATGTTAATGAAAAAATCATCAACGCTTTAAATGAGGAAGGGAAATATACGATTGAGCTGGCAGATCAATCGCATGAAAAAATTCAAGTCCATAGCGTTTCGGGCATTAACAATGCGCAGAATCCTGAAGCAGTAGTTGAGGCTATCGCAGAGGCTGATATCGTTACTACAGCAATTGGACCCAACATCCTTCCTTTTATTGCGGAACTGATTGCCAAAGGCATTCAAAAGCGTAAAGCCCAAGGAAATCAAAAACGATTAGACATCCTTGCCTGTGAAAACATGATTGGGGGTTCCGAATTTCTTTTTGATAAGGTCAAAGAATATTTAACTCCAGCTGATTTAGAATTTGTAGATTTGAAGATTGGCTTTCCCAATGCGGCAGTCGACCGTATCGTGCCCAATCAATCGCATGAAGATCCGCTCTATGTTGTCGTTGAACCCTTCCGTGAGTGGGTTGTGGATGAAAGTCAACTGAAGAACAGTGAAGTAAAACTTGAAGGTGTTCATTATGCCAGAGATTTGGAACCTTATATTGAACGTAAACTCTTCTCTGTTAACAGTGGTCATGCGACAGTGGCTTATACAGGCGCATATTATGGTTACCAAACTATTTTAGAAGCCTTGCAAAATAATGAAGTATTGGCCTCACTTAAAGACGTCCAAGCTGAAACACGCCAGTTGCTCTTAGCCAAATGGGACTTTACTGAGGAAGAGTTGAAAGCTTATCATGAAACGATTATTGAGCGCTTCTCAAACACAGAGATAGTGGATGAGATAAGCCGTGTAGCACGAACTCCGATGCGTAAGCTAGGCTACGATGAACGCTTTATCCGCCCAATCCGTGAACTTTCTGAATGCGGTTTATCTTATCGAAGCCATTTGGCAGTTGTGGGGAAAATATTTGCCTACAAAGACGAAAACGATAAAGAAGCTGTGGCTTTGCAAGAAGCATTAAAAGAAAAAGGGCTTAACGCAGTCATTCGTGAAGTCATTAGTCTTACAGATGAGAGCTTGATTATGGAGATTGAGGCTAGTGCGAAAAAATATATGAAGTGAATTTCCATTGAAAAAAGTTACGTTTTGATGAGGCTTTTAACTTATTTAGAAGACTAAAATGGTGAAAGAAAGGACTTTTCTGATATAATAAAACTATGAAGAAAAAAGTAATCGCTATCATCATCGCCCTTTTAGTTGGTGCAGTTGGGCTCTTCCTTTGGCAAACGAAGGTCTTTGCTCCAAAAACGGCAAAAGAAGAAGTAAAACAAGAGGAAAAATCAGGTCCTGTACGCTCAGAACTTACAGGCCTTGAAACGACAGCTGATAAGGCAAAACGCCCGGTAACTGCCGTGATGGTGGAAAATTCACCAGAAGCGCGACCGCAATCCGGTCTTAAAGATGCGGGAGTGGTTTTTGAAGCTGTCGCTGAAGGAGGCATCACACGCTTCGTAGCCCTTTATCAGGAAGCACAGCCTGATTTGATTGGCCCTGTGCGTTCTATTCGTCCTTACTTTGTGGAGTGGGCAGCTGGTTTTGATGCTGGCTTAGCTCACGTGGGTGGCTCAGAGTTAGCTTTGAACATGGTTAAGTCGGGTGATTATGTCGCAGACTTAGATCAATTTAAAGCACCTGAGGGTATCTTCTGGCGTTCTGAGGACCGCGTGGCACCACATAATATGTATACGAAAATGAGCGGTTTGGACAAGTATATGACCAAGCTGGATAAGAAGAAATCTGATTTCGAAAGCTGGGACAGACAAGCACTCAAGTCAGATAAAACAGAAAGTGACCTGCCAGCTGCTCAAGCTATCAGCCTTCCAGTCTCTACCGGTATTTTTGAAGTCAGCTATCATTACGATACAGCCAGCAAGACCTATCAACGTTTCCAAGGTGGTGAAGCACATCAAGACCGAGAAAAGGGTCAAATTTCACCAGATGTAGTTATTGCAATCATGGTCAATCAAAAACTATCCGCAGACGGTAATCACATGGACATCGAAACGACCGGCACGGGCAAGGCGTATATTTTCCAAAACGGCAAAGTCCAGGAAGGAAATTGGGCCAAACCAAATGCACAAATAAATATCAGCTTCACCGACGATCAAGGAAACAAAATCCCGCTCAAGTCAGGTCAAACTTGGATAACGGCAGTTGATAATAGTCGTGAAGTTGTTTGGGAGTAGTATATGCTTAAAAAGAACAGTGAATCTCGCTGTTCTTTTTTATTTGAAGTCCTGCATGTTATAATGGTGAGAGAATAATTTGATGGAGAAACACAAAAGGATATAGGTTTTATACATGAAGCAAGTTTTTATTTTTTCGGATAACCAAAAGGACAGTATTTTTTGCTATGAACACGATCCAGTTATCTTAGTTACAATGAATCGCGAAGATTTCCCTTATCTTAAGGAGCAAGAATTTTCTAAGTTTCCTGCTGTTTATGTGTTAATCGGGCAGAATAAAAGATACGTTGGACAAACAGCGGGTCAAACTATAACTCAGCGTCTATCTCAACATATATCTGATGAAGCAAAAAATTGGGCAGAATCTGTGGTCTTTTTTTCAAGAAAAGATGGAAAGATGTCTAAAACGGAAACAGAGTATCTTGAGCATAAGCTTATTCAAGACTTTAAAACAAAATCTGATTTTGAGTTGACAAATTTGAATAATGGGAATACGTCTTATATAGGAAAACTTCAAAAGCTCCAAGCAGAAGCGTTATATGAAACAGTTTTTGAAATAAATGAAGATATTGCAAGTTTAAACTTCTTTGGAGAGGAATCACCTTCTTATGAATTAAAGCATAAAGAGGTCAAAACAGACAAGTTTGTGATTTCTTACGATAAACAAAAAATAACGTCAAATTCAGCAAGGAAGTTATTTGTAGAGTTTGTGAGAAATCTGTTGAAGGATAACAAATATTCAGAAAAAATAAAGTCATTAATTGTGGATGACCGTCCAAGTCATGCCTTTATTTTAGGAACAAAACGTTCAACTTATGGTGGACGTCCAAGCTCTGTTCAAGTTTCAGAGAATATTTGGCTTTATACCAATTTGTCACGTAAGGATACTCGGCGAAAGTTGGAGAAATTGGCTGCTGATCTCAGTGTTAAAGTGGAATTAATTTGGGAGTAGTATAACAATTATTAATATTTAAATAAAAAGATATAAAAGAGTGTCTACAAACGTAACACTCTTTTATGCTATAATAAAACACTATGCAAAACCCGAAAACAAAAACACCTCCAAGAACAAGTAAAAAAACTAAAAAGAAAACGAAACGTATCCTCTTATCTATCATAAGCGTATTTATATTGCTCATCGTTGCTCTGCCTTTCTATGCTTGGAAAGTTGAGCCCTTCCTTGTGCATGTCAATCATGTCGAGCTGGGAAAGAAAAATGAGCGGACACCACTAAACGTTGTGCAAATCTCTGATTTGCAGGTTTCCGAGTACTATGAAACCAATCGTTTAGATAAGGTGATTGAGAAGGTTAATGCCCAAAAACCAGATATTCTTTTGTTTACAGGAGATTTGTTTGATAATTATTCCAAGTATCCAGAACAGATGGCACCAATGATTGAAAAATTAAAAGCTTTTAAGGCAAATATTGGGAAGTATGCCGTTTGGGGCAATCATGATTATGGTGGCGGTGCTGTCCGCGTTTATGAAGATGTTATGTCGGCGGGTGGATTTACCGTGCTAAGAAACCAGGGAGAAACTCTAACATTGAGCGATGGTCGCCAAGTTTTCTTAGGTGGACTCGACGATTCTCTTTTAGGAAATCCTTCGGTATCCGATACGCTTGCTTACCGTCAAAACTATGCCATCACGATGACACATGAGCCAGATGTGGCGGATGCTTTTATCGGTACAGATACACAGCTAGTTTTAGCGGGTCACAGTCACGGTGGTCAGGTCTGGATTCCCTTCTATCCGATAAAAAATGTTCTGGCTGAGAAGTATACACGGGGCTTATACCAGCTTGATGCCATTACACAATTATATGTCAATACAGGGATAGGAACCACATCGATTCACGCGCGTTTTGGAGTTATACCTGAGGTAACTCAGTTCACCATTTATATATAAATGAAAAGAGGGTCTACTCTCTTTTTTTTTTTTACAAAAAGAGCTTTGCCATCTCCTGTAAAGTGACTATTTTGCAGCTTTAAATATTATAAAATAGAAGAGTTGTCTATATATGAAACGGAAAGAATTGTAGGTGAAGCCTTGATTAGAGTATACTACCGCAAACCTTGTACCGCCAGTCAAAAAGCAAATTCGTGGTTTCAGAACTATGGGATAGAAGCGAAATATGTCCGAATTGAAAAAATATCAGAAACGGATTTACTGGAAATTTTATCTCTATCTGAAGGTGGTTTTGCAGAAATTACTAAAAAATCACGAACATCTTCAAAGAAGACCTTGAAAGCCCTAATGGGACTCAATAAATTAACTTTTAAAGAAGCTCTTGCTTTCGTCACTGAGCATCCAGAATGTTTGATTACACCCATTATTATTGGTAAAAATAAGATGTTGGTAGGATATAATGAAGTCGAAATGAGGAAGTTCATTCCACGTTATCTGCGCGATTAAAAACTGTAATGTTTACAAATTTAGAGTTATAATAAGGAGATAGGGCATTCAAAAAGTAAGGGATATTTATAATGAAAATAACAGCGATAGAAGATAGTGTGAGTTTGGAGCTCAAACTTTTGGAACTTATGAAAGAGAAGGGCGACTGGATTGATGCCGAAGAAATGGCAAAAACTTTGGGGATCAGTACAAAACGTACGACCAGTTTGATTAATAGTTTACTTCATGAGATAAGATCTTTTGACTCTGACAATCTCAATCTCAAAATATTAAAAGGGCGCGGAAACCTTTTAGAAATTAAGGATGCGCGTGATTATCGAAAATTTCGCCAGAAACTCATCGAAAATATCATTATTTATAAGATTCTCTTTTCGATTGCTTTAAATAAAGATGCAAATCTGGAACGCTTGGCTATGGAGAACTTTGTCAGCGAATCTTTGATTAAAAAGCGCATCGCAAATGCCAATCAAATGATGGCCAATCTAGGTGTGAAGGTTGTAACCAGAAAAAAACAGTATCTTTTTCAAGGGGATGAACAACAAGTCAGAGGAATGCTAAATATTCTCTTTTGGCGCCTTTACCGAGGCGATGAGTGGCCTTTTTCAGGAGTTAATAAAGAAAAAATCATTAACTTGATTTCGCAAATAAGTCTTGAGATAGACTTACAGATGAATCAGTTTACAGCTTATCAAATTGCCTATATGTTCGCCATAAATTTCAGCAGATATCAACGCGGCTTTTCAGTAAACTTGGAAGAAGGCTGGGAGAAATATCGTTCGATTTGTGAATGGATTGATGAGAAGACGGATATTTACGCTTTATTTTACAAAAATTATGGTTTTCCTAAACATGAAGTGGATTTTTTACTGATTGAAGCCATGACTAAGAGCAAAATTTACAATAGTCTTGAGCATAAAGCACCCGATTTTTGGAGTGTTCTTGAAGGGACACCCGCCTTTGAAGCTACAGAACGTTTGGTGCAAAAAATGGAAACCCACACAGGAAAACTCTCTGAAGAGAAAAGAAGATTGTTCTTGCGGTATATTTATCCCTGTCATTTGCATGCGGACCTATTCTCAAATATCATTTTCTCAGAGTCTGGGCACCATGCAATTAACGTTTCGTCTTACTTTTTCCCAGTCATGCGCCAGTCTTTGAAAAAACTCCTTGCTGAGCTATATCAAGAAAGTGGTCTCACACTCTTTTTAAATGAAGAATATTTGATTGGCGAGTATATATTGGCTTTATCCTTCTTTATGCCCGTCCAGTTTCAGGAAAAAGAAATCACGCTCTTCATTGATACTGACTTGTCCGAGATGCTAGAAAAATTGTTAATCCGACAAATTTTTAATCAATTTGGTCATCTTTATAATTTAAAAATAATCACAAGTCTATCAGAACCAGAACAAAATGTAGATATCGTTATTTCGACAAGCGCTATGGGTGAGCACAGTAATTTGAAAAAACCAGCGCAGTTATTCCTTGTTCATCCTTTCCTCACGCGAAGGGAAATCGAGGATATTGAGGACTATCTACATATTTTAATCACCAAAAATGACGAGTAATATTCGTCTTTTTTTGTTGCTTCCCATCTGCCTTTTTTTACCCCAATATCTTTTACTATAGTGATAAGCTAGAAGTATTAAAAAAGACGATAAGAGGTATTAAAATGGCTTTAGATGCTATAAAAATATTACAAGATGTGGTCCAAATCAACTCAGTCAATGGCAACGAAGAAGAAGTGGCGAACTATTTGCGTGCGTTACTTCAAGAGCATGATATTGCAGCCAAGATAATTCCTTACAGCGAGGGACGCGCCAGTCTGATTGCCGAGATTGGAAACGGTAATGGTCCGGTAATAGGTTTTGATGGGCATGAAGATACAGTATCTTTAGGAGATGAAAGTAAGTGGACATATCCGCCTTTAAGTGCGACTGTAACCGAAGAGGGAAAAATGTACGGACGTGGCACTACAGACATGAAGTCTGGCCTTGTTGCAGCCGTTGTAGCTATGATTAATCTCAAAGAAAGTGGCGTTTCTCTGAATGGGACAGTGCGCTTACTCGCTACTGTAGGTGAAGAAAAAGGTGAACTTGGAGCAGGTCAGCTTGCAGAACTTGGTTATGCCGATGATATGGAAGCTTTAGTTGTCTGTGAGCCAACAGGCGGAGACTTCGCCACATTGCAACAAATGAAAGATACTATTCCGCTCGATATTCCGAAGTTCGACGGGGAGATGCGTCTCATCTTTATTGGCCATAAAGGTTCCGTCAACTATAAGGTACATGCCAAAGGTAAGGCTGCACATAGCTCAATGCCAGAGCTGGGTCAAAATGCCATCGAAGGTTTACTTAAGTTTTATGATAAACAAAAAGCATATTTTGATAAGCTTACAGAAGAAGATGATCTTTTAGGTTCAACTATTCCAGTCGTGACTTTGATTAATGGTGGTGAACAGATCAATACTGTTCCGGCCAACGCGAGTATGGGTGTGAAAATCCGTACCATTCCCGCATTGTCTAATGAAAAATTGATTGCGGATATTCAAGCGCTGATTGACGAATGCAATCGTGAGCAAGCAGTAGAGTTATCTTTAGAGGTCACCGAAAATGTTTCTCCTGTCAAAAGTAGCCCAGACTCAAAAATAGTAAAAGTAACTTCTGAAGTTTTGGAAGAACATCTGCAGCAGAAAGTACCACAAGTTGGTGTATCTGGTGGAACAGACGCCTCACAGTTTGTAAGAGCTAATCCTAATCTTGATATTGTGGTTTGTGGGCCCGGAAATGCTACAGCGCATGCTGTTGACGAGTATGTCCTTATAGATAGCTTTTTAGACTTTATCAAAATATACGAAAATATGATTCAAAAATATTTTGCAAGTTGAAACGGATAGGAGGAGATAACACTTTTGGCCAAGTAGCCTTTCTTGAGCCAAAGTGTTATTTTTTTGTGACTTTTCCTCAATTTTCTTCCTATATGAACTTCTATTATCTTTTATTGGCTCTATATAGTATAATAAAGAGTATGAAAAAAATAATCTCCCTTGGCTTAATACTTCTCGGTATTCTTGCAGATCAGCTATTGAAAGCTTGGACTGTTGCTAATATTCCATTGGGAGGAGAAAAGGAATTTATTCCTGGTATCCTCAGCCTAACCTATCTTCGAAACGAAGGCGCAGCTTGGTCGATGCTCGAAGGAAAACAATGGTTTTTCCTCATCTTGACACCGATCGTGATTATAGGCGCCCTTTATTTCCTTAATAAAAAAATAAATCAAAACTGGTACTTTGCCGCACTGACGTTGATTATTTCGGGAGCGCTAGGGAACTTTATTGACCGGGTGCGACAATCTTTTGTGGTGGACATGTTCCAGACGGATTTCATCAATTTTCCAATATTTAATATCGCTGATATACTGCTTTCAATAGGTTTTGTAGTACTCTTTATCGCGATTATTTTAGACAAAGAGGTAGAATAAATGACAGTAGTAATTATTGACGAGCCAAATGCGGGGCTTCGTTTAGACAAGGCTTTAGCAAACTTGAGTGATGCTTCACGTTCAGTATTGACAGAGCTGATTCGTGATGGGAAAGTAACGGTAGACGGGCAAGTAAAAAAAGCAAAATATAAAGTAAAAGCAGGGGAAACTATCGCCTACGAATTACCAGAAGTTGAAGTGCTTGATATCCAAGCTGAAGATATTCCTTTAGATATTGTTTATGAAGATTCTGATGTGGCAGTAATTAACAAGCCCCAAGGAATGGTTGTTCACCCAAGTGCGGGACATGCTTCAGGTACATTGGTCAACGCCATTATGTACCACATCAAAGATCTTTCTTCTATTAATGGTGTGATTCGCCCCGGAATTGTCCATCGTATCGATAAGGATACTTCCGGTTTACTGATGATTGCCAAAAATGATGCCGCACATGAGTCTTTAGCGGCACAGCTCAAAGCAAAAACAAATAAACGCCGTTATATTGCACTTGTGCATGGCGAGTTACCAAATGAAAAAGGTACGATTGAAGCCCCGATTGGTCGCAATCCTAAAGAGCGTAAGAAGCAAGCTGTGATTTCAGGTGGAAAACCAGCCAAAACGCATTTTACCGTTTTGGAACGTTTCCCTGGATATACTCTTGTTGCCCTTGAGCTTGAAACAGGGCGTACACATCAGATACGTGTACACATGGCTTATATTGGCTTCCCAATCGCTGGAGATCCTCTCTATGGCCCAAGTAAAACTTTAACGCCAAACAATGGACAATTTCTCCATGCCGAAACCCTAGGTTTTGAGCATCCTGCAACGGGCGAACTGCTTGAGTTCCAGGTCGACATTCCTGAAATATTTGCTCAACAACTTGATAATTTAAGAGGCTTGTCGTAAGACAGGTTTTTTATGTCCAATACGCCTTAGGTTATTGTATAATTTCAGAGTGCCTAAGTCCGTTGTGAATTCTGAGTTATTGTTAAACAAAAACCATCAAGCTGTTTTATAAATTTTTACCGTCCTAGAATGAATTTGTGGTAAAATAGTTCTATGCTAAAAAAATCTGATTTCGAAAAATTTCCTGATTTGCTTGTCAAATATGACGAGCCATTGTCAAATTACACCTACACCAAAGTTGGCGGACCAGCAGATTTTCTTGCTTTTCCCGCTTCAAGTGAAGAGTTAAGCGAGCTTCTCGACTTAGCACGAGCAGCAGAAACACCAATTACAGTATTGGGTAATGCATCCAACTTAATCGTTCGTGATGGTGGTATTCGTGGTTTAGTGATTTTACTTGAAAAAATGAATCACGTAAAAGTAGATAAAAATGTAATCACAGCTGAAGCAGGCGCAAAATTGATTGACACCACACATGTTGCGCTTGATCATGCCTTGACGGGCTTCGAGTTTGCATGTGGTATTCCTGGTTCTGTTGGTGGGGCAGTCTTTATGAATGCTGGCGCCTATAGCGGTGAAATCGCCCATGTTTTACTCAATTGTACTGTTATTGACCAGGAAGGTCATCTCCGTGTATTAGAGGCAGACCAAATGAAATTCGGCTATCGCCATTCTGTTATTCGTGATGAGGACTTGATTGTTGTATCAGCTCAGTTTAAACTTGAAGCTGGTGATGCTTCAGTTATCAAAGCGGAAATGGACCGCTTAACAGGACTACGTGAAAGTAAGCAACCGCTCGAATATCCGAGCTGTGGTTCAGTATTCAAACGCCCTGCCGGACATTTCGCCGGACAGCTTATCCAAGAGGCAGGTATGCAAGGGCACCGTATCGGTGGTGTGGAAGTATCTAAAAAGCATGCTGGCTTTATGGTTAATGTCGATCAGGGTACAGCTACAGATTACGAAAATTTGATTGCTTATGTCATTGAGCATGTGAAGGAAAATTCTGGATTAACACTAGAAGCAGAAGTCCGTATTATCGGTGAGAAATTAGAAAGATAAAAACAAAGAAAAATGATTAATGCAATAGTTTTTGACGTTGACGATACAATTTATGACCAGCAAGCACCATTCAGACGTGCCATTTTGAAAGTCTTCCCAGACTTTGACCTGACCGATATGAACAAAGCTTACATTCGCTACCGTCACTATTCAGACCTTGGTTTCCCAAAAGTAATTGCGGGCGAGTGGGATATTGAGTATTTCCGTTTTTATCGTACAAATGAAACACTTAAAGATTTAGGCTATCCTGAAATTTCACGTGCTACCGGAGATTATTTCCAAGAAATTTATGAATATGAATTGGAAAATATCACGATGCTTGATGAAATGCGTTTGACACTTGATTTTCTGAAAAAACGTAATATTCCAGTAGGTGTGATTACTAATGGCCCAACAGAACATCAGCTAAAAAAAGTACGTAAACTTGGTTTGTATGATTATGTTGAACCAAGTCATGTGATTGTTTCGCAAGCAACTGGTTTCCAAAAACCAGAAAAAGAAATCTTTAACTTGGCTGCGCAACAATTTGGTATGAATCCTGAGACAACTTTGTATGTAGGGGACTCTTACGACAATGATGTTATGGGCGGTCACAACGGTGGCTGGAAAACAATGTGGTTTAATCACCGCGGACGTAGTATTTCACAAGGAAAAAAAGTACACGACGTCGAAATTGATTCTTTTGAGCAACTCTTTGGTGCCGTAAAAGTTCTTTTTGATCTTCCAGATAACAAGTACATCATGGATTCCAATGACAAGACAAATCCTGTCCTTGAGTTGGGTATTAAGTCTGGTGTAAACCTCGCAGCAGAGCGCCTTTTGTCTACAGGGAAATTTGACTTAGAAGCGGTAGCTGATATGCTAGAATTAAGTAAAAAACAGGTCGAATTCCTGACTTTAAAAGGATACAAATAAAAAAAATGAAATCAGAGAAGTCTCTGATTTTTTAATTCGCTATGAGCAATTGCTTGTAAAGCTACTAAATCCCAAACGGCAAGCTCTATGAAATCTTGCCTAATATCCAGGAAAAGAGAAAATTCACTCTTGCATTGACATAAAATTTACGTTATAATTATAAAAGTTTCTGCTCAGCAGAAAATAGGACTCGTTTTTGCTGTGAACAAGCGAAAACTAAGGCCATACGGACAGCCAGAGTCACAGCCGATTGGCAATTTTATTGCCTTATTGATTAAGCAAATTATTTTGCTTATGGAGCTTCACACTCCACCCAAGAAACACGCTTGCGCGCATCAATAAGAGTACTAAAAGTTGACTACTCGGTCTCTCCGCAGTAAGACTGCTTTTTATATGTAATCAAAGATTGAATGTGAATCCAAGTGTGTGTACACTTGGATTTTTTGATATGCTACCATCATTGCGCCTGAAGGCGCTAATGATGGACGGAAAGTCCTATAGGACCTTTCCTGAGCATCTCATTAGTCAAAAATCAAAAAAATATCGTTTTTGATTTTTGCCGTCATAATATGCTGTTGTTCATTTAAAGGCCCTCATTAGTTGAAAAACAAAAAAGATATTTTTTGTTTTTCAACGTCAGGTGCCGTTATAATATGCTATTGATATTTACCATCAGGTAGCTCACCTTTAGCTCTATTTGCAAATAACGAAAACTTATTTCTTTCACCGGTTTTGAGATTCCGGTGTTGGTTGCCAACAATTAAAACTCTAAATCCAAGACGAAGGATAAAAATCATGACCAAAAATATCATTGAATTTAAAAACGTAACGAAAACCTATGAAGATAGTGGTACGACAGTGCTCAAAGACATTACTTTTGAGATTGAAGAGGGGAAGTTCTATACCTTACTGGGTGCTTCTGGTTCAGGTAAATCAACGATTTTAAATATTATTGCTGGACTTCTAGATGCCACATCTGGAGATATTTTGCTAGACGGTCAGCGTATCAATGATGTCCCGACAAACAAGCGCGACGTGCATACAATTTTTCAATCTTACGCATTATTCCCGAATATGACGGTCTTTGATAATGTGGCTTTTGCTTTGAAAATCAAGGGAGTAAACAAATCAGAAATCGCACAACGTGTTTCTGAGTCGCTTAAGCTTGTGCAACTAGAAGGCTTCGAGAAACGTGCTATCAGTAAGCTCTCTGGGGGGCAAAAACAACGTGTTGCTATTGCACGCGCCATTATTGACCGACCCAAAGTTCTCTTGCTGGATGAATCCCTGTCGGCTTTGGATATGAAGCTTCGTAAGGATATGCAATATGAACTGCGTGAGTTGCAACAAAGCCTGGGTATCACTTTTATTTTTGTGACTCATGATCAGGAAGAAGCTTTGGCCATGTCCGACTGGATCTTCATTATGAATGAGGGCGAAATTGTTCAGTCAGGCACCCCAACCGATATATATGACGAACCGATTAACCATTTTGTAGCTGAGTTTATTGGTGAATCAAATATTATCAATGGCCGCATGATTGAGGACTATCTTGTCGAGTTCAACGGTCAACAATTTGAAGCTGTCGATGGCGGGATGCGGCCTAATGAGCCGATTGAGGTGGTCATTCGTCCTGAAGATATTGAGTTCACCCTACCAGATGAAGGAAAATTCAATGTGAAAGTCGATACACAACTCTTCCGTGGGGTGCATTATGAGATTGTGGCTTATGACGATTTTGGTAACGAATGGCTGATTCACTCCACCCACAAGGCCTTGGTTGGAGAAACGGTTGGTTTAAACTTTGAGCCTGAAGCCATACATATTATGCGTCTTGATGAAACCGAAGAAGAATTTGATGCGCGTATCGAAGAGTATGTTGAGGAAGAAGAGCAAACTATCGGTATCGCCAATGCGGTCGAAGAAGAAGCTGCAGAAGAAGAGGCAGCCATCATGGATGCTGTTCAGGAAGCCTTGGAAAACACAATGGACTTGACTGAGCTGGCGCAAGCTGTAAACGATATTTTGCATAAGCAAGAAAACGGGGAAAGTGAGGAAGAAGAATGACTAAAAGACTCTTCTCTGTCCCTTACTTTCTGTGGGTTGGACTGTTCGTAGTAGCACCTCTTATCCTCTTACTTTGGCAATCTTTCTTCAACATTCAAGGACAGTTTACCTTTTCTAACTACAGCCAGTATTTTACAAGCTCAACTTATCTGATGATGACTTGGAATTCGATCCTCTATGCCCTCATCATTACAGTCGTTACACTCTTGATTAGCTTTCCTGTGTCCTATGTGTTAACGAAACTCAAGCACAAACAGCTTCTCTTGATGTTAATTATCTTGCCCACTTGGGTGAATTTACTGCTGAAAGCTTATGCTTTCATTGGTATCTTCGGAAAGTATGGCTCTGTGAATAGTTTCTTACAATTTATCGGACTTGGCCGACCACAGATATTGTTTACAGACTTTAGCTTTATCTTTGTAGCAACCTATATTTCTATTCCTTTCATGGTGTTGCCTATTTTTAATGCTCTTGAGGATTTGGATGAAAACCTCGTCTTAGCCAGTTATGATTTAGGTGCAACATGGTGGCAAACCTTTATTCATGTGGTTTGGCCTTTATCGCTCAATGGTGTACGCTCAGGTGTCCAAGCTGTTTTTATTCCGAGCTTGTCACTTTTCATGCTGACACGCTTGATTGGCGGAAATAAGGTAATAACATTAGGTACTGCAGTTGAAGAACATTTCCTCACCACCCAAAACTGGGGGATGGGTTCAACCATTGCCATCATCTTAGTTTTTGCGATGATGATTATTATATTAGTGACAAGAGAAAGAAAGGTGGGTAGCTAATGCGTAGTAAAAACCGTGTCGGAAAAATCTATCTGGGCTTCGTGCTCTTTATCCTTTATGCCCCAATCTTTTTCTTGATTTTTTATGCCTTTAACGAAGGCGGGGATATGAATCAATTTACAGGCTTTACCTTAGATAACTTTAAAGAACTTTTTCAAGACAGCCGTTTAATTTTGATTGTCGTACAAACCTTTTTCTTGGCTTTCTTGAGTGCTTTAATTGCCACAATCATTGGAACTTTTGGTGCCATGTTTATCGAAAATCTTAAAGCCAAGGGTAAGACGACTTTCTTAGGATTAAACAATGTCTTGATTGTATCGCCTGACGTTGTTATTGGTGCAAGTTTCTTGATTCTCTTTACCTTAGTCGGAATGAAACTTGGCTTTGCCTCAGTTTTGTTGAGCCACATCGCCTTTTCTATTCCGATTGTTGTCTTGATGGTGTTGCCACTTTACCAAGAGATGGATAAATCTTTAGTTGAGGCTGCCTATGATTTGGGGGCAACGCAGACTCAAGCACTAAGAGAAGTGATTCTGCCCTATTTGACACCTGGTGTCATCGCTGGGTTCTTTATGGCCTTCACTTATTCCTTAGATGACTTTGCCGTTACCTTCTTTGTCACAGGAAATGACTTTACGACAATGTCTGTCGAGATTTATTCACGTGCTCGTGCAGGAATCTCCCTTGAGATCAATGCACTATCCGCAATTGTATTTCTTTTCTCAATCTTACTGGTTATAGGGTATTATATAATCATGAGAGAATCAGATACTGCCGGAAAAACGCCAAATATTACTTAAGAAAGGACAGTTATCTTGAAAAAATTAATCTATTTCTTGTCAGGGATTTTAGCAATTACTGTCCTTCTTGGGGTTACAGCTTGGCGGATGTCCGCTGCGACAGGTGTTTCAACCTCTACCAATAGCTTGACGATTTTTAACTGGGGCGAATATATCGATCCGCAGCTTCTCAAAAAGTTTGAAAAAGAGTCCGGCTATAAGGTTAATTATGTGACATTTGATTCCAATGAAGCCATGTATTCTAAAGTTAAACAAGGCGGTACCGCTTATGATATTGTTGTGCCCAGCGAATATATGGTGCAAAAAATGGCCAAAGAAAATCTTTTGCTTCCTTTAGATCATACCAAGATTAAAAATCTTAATTATGATAATCCGAAGCTCTTGGATGCGGCATTTGACCCTAAAAATACTTATTCTGTGCCTTATTTCTGGGGGACTTTGGGGATTGTATATAATGATAAATACATCACTCACCCACCCACAAAATGGGAAGACCTTTGGTCTAAAGACTACAAAAATTCGATCCTCCTCACAGATAGTAGTCGAGATGTGATGGGGATGGGCTTAATCGCTACAGGAAGCTCTGTGAATACGACGAACCAGTCAGAGATTGATCGTGCTTATGACAAGCTCCTACAGCTCACACCCAATGTTAAAGCTATTCTCGGAGACGAAATCATGAGTTATATGATTAATAACGAAACACCGTTATCTGTCGTTTATAGTGGACAAGCATCCGAAATGACTTCAAGCAATGAACATTTACACTATGTGGTCCCTGCCCGAACAAACATTTGGTATGATAACTTGGCTATCCCAAAAACAAGTAAAAATACTAAAGCGGCCTATGCCTTTATCAACTTCATGCAAGAACCAGAAAATGCAGCGGCCAATGCTGAATACGTTGGCTATTCAACACCTAACGTTAAAGCAGAAGCACTCTTACCTGCAGAAGTTCGTGAAGACAAGTCTTATTATCCTGATGAAGCTCTGATAAAAGAAGATGAAGCTTATGTTAATCTCAGTCCATATTGGACAGGTATTTATAATGATTTGTATCTTCAGTTTAAGATGAATAAATAAAAACAGCTCTAGCCTTTGTGGTTGAGCTGTTTTTAATTTCATTGTGCCAAATTTGTGCCAAATTATTTTTTTCTATTTATTTTGCTAAAAATATCAATAACTTTTTTGTCTTCCGCTTTTTCAAGTTCCTTGATTATATGTGAATATGTATCAAGTGTTATGGAAATATTAGCATGCCCAAGCCTTTTAGAAATAGTCATAATATTTACTGATTTATAAATTAAAACGGAAGCATGTGTGTGCCTTAATCCGTGTGTTGTTATTCTATTTTCTAGCCCAGCCCTTTGACAAATTTGCGCAAGTTCTTTATTAACGACGGCATTTTCTATAATTCCTCTTTTGGGATGCCAACAGACTAGGTTGAGTGGATTAGTAACCTCGAGTTCACTAAATACTTTGTTTTGTCTATTTTTATATCTATATAATAACATTTTAAAAGTTCCGTCTATAGTAATTTCTCTAACAGAACTTTTATTTTTTGTGGGCCCAAAATCTTTTTTATCGTTTCTCCAAGCTTTATCTACTTTTATTTTGTTGTTGGTGAAATCTATATTGTCCCAAGTCAAGCCAGCTACTTCGCTGTACCTCATTCCTGTCATTGCGCCAATATAACACATAATGGAAAATACATTTATTGGACTCATTTCTTTTTGGAGAGTACTAACAAGTTTTTCAAATTCATCAAAATCCAAATATTTTACCCAATTGCCTGTATCCTTACCTCTCCCTTTGATCGCAACTCCTTGAGTGAAATCATATTGAATTACTCCTTCAGATACTAGAAACTTTATGCATGAGCGAATTTGACGGTTAAAGTTTTTTATTGTTCCGCTTGATAATTCTTTTCCCATTTCGTTAATCGCATATTGATATGAAATTCTATCAATGTTTTTTACTGTAGCATTTGGTAAATATTTGTTTAAATATGCTAAAGTTGATAAATAAGTTCCATATGTGGAATCCTGTATTTTACCTTTTTTAAAAACCTTGATCCATTCAGTGAATGCAGTTACTAATGACTTATTTTTTGTGTTAACTTTAAAACCTTGTTTTAATCTCGATTCAATATCTCCAGCTTCGGCTATCGCTTCACCTTTGGTCTTAAAACCAGATTTCCTTATTTTATTGAATGTACCATAATTATCTTTGTATGATATTTCATATTGCCATACTTTTCCTCGTTTAACGTACCTGGCCATAATTGATTTTTACTCCTTTTTCCTGTAAAATAGAGTACAAGAAAACTTCACGAAAATCGTGATTTTTCAAATACATATTGATTAAAGTCGCCCCACAGTCGCCAAACTTGGGCGGCTTTTTGTTATGCTGGTAGATTATTTATTGCGTATTGTGCTTCCTCAGGAGTGAATTTTTCACCATATTCGGAAATAAGTTGATCATAAATTGAATCTCTAGACATAGACATTGTTTCTTGATAATTTTTAGCCTTTTCTAAAGCGTTCTTATTATAATCTGCTTTTAGATTATCTATAGCATATTGAGCTGCTTCAGCTGTAAACCCTTCTCCATAAGACGAAGTTAGTTGGTCATAAATACCTGCTTTAGACATATGCATTGTATCTGAATATGCTTTTGATTTTCTCAGTGCATTTTTGTATTCTATAGGTAAAGCGGCTTCGGCAGCTTTTGCTTCAGCTTCAGCTTTTTCTTTGGCTTTCTTAGCCGCATCCTCTTCAGCTTTTTTCTTTTTTATTTCTTCATTTTGTTTTATTGTTACTTTTTCCGTAACATTATCAGAGCCGTCTTGTGCTGTAATCTCAATTACTTCGTCAGAATCATTTGTCATATCATAACTTAAACTAAATTTACCTTTTCCGTCAGAAGTAACAGAATCTCCAATAATTCCCATGCCAATTCTTACATCGGTATTTGGCAAAGTTGTACCTTCAATTATTGCTGTACCTGAACTGCTAGCAGTGACTGACTTTGGTACTTTCAGAGTTATGATTTTCTTTTCCTCTTTAGAATTAGATGATTGTATAGTTTTGCTTGACTGAGTAGTTTTAGTTGATGAGTCAGAATCTGCTTCATCTGATGGTGTATCTGATCCAGACGCACCGGCTACACCAACAATGATAAGTACAATCGCAATAATAAATGAAGTGAGTGGTTTAATTTTGGTTGATATTGATTTTCTAGATTTATTAAACGAATAAATCGCATAAACAATAGCCACAAGCCCAGCAATTAACGTTAAGGGCCAAATTTTAAAAAGTACAACTAACAAAACAATAAAAACTAATGGTTTAAACCATTTTGTATTCTTCCATAAATCTTCCAATTTTTCCATAAAATTTCTCCTTGCCCTTTTAACGTGATTAGCGCACGTATTATGTAACAACTTTTGGGTAAGTTTATGTTTATTATGAATTAATTTTTATTCTATTTTCTACAGAAAGTTGAACCAAAAATCTATAGAAATCTGAAACATCAAGTTTTTTTGGAAATTCAAAGTGATGGACAGAAAGAGAAGTTTCGTACGCTTTATAATAAGGGTTTGTGAGATAAGTAATGTAGATGTCAGTATCATCAAAACCAAATCCTGCAGCAGTAAATTTCACATCTACAATAGTATCAAGAAAAATTTGGGTGATGGCTTTCTTTTGACCGGTAACTCCTTGTGCATCAACAAATAGCAGACGATGATTAGTCACTACAATTTCATCACGAACAAGTTTATATGCCGATATAACCTGCTCATTTTCGATGAGCATATGAGACCATTTTGAGGTAACTGAATCTATATTTTGCTTCTGGTAATTCCCTAACATTCCTTGAAGCAGATTTCCTGAATCCGCACTGGTAACAGTATCATCAACTTTTTGTGTTACATCAGAAATTTTGTCAGCTGCAACCTTTGAGGCTTTATCAGCTACTTTGTTGAGGTTATCCAATAATCCCATAATTTTTCTCCTTACCCTTTTATCGTGATTAGCGCACGTATTTTTATATTAACAAGCATAATCAAGCTTGAGCATATTCTTAAAAAGTTCAACTGCTCTATCATAATTTTCATAAGGTAAATTGTATGCTTCAAGAAACTGATAAGTGTTGATTTGTTCCACAACATCGAAATGCGAAATGTAATCAATAACACATTCTTTTAGTGACATTTTACTAAAGTCTTTTTGGATGTTACCTTCTTTTTTTAATTCATTTATGACTTTTTCATTAACTTTACAAAGAAGAGAAAAAGAAGTATCACAAGGACATCCAGATATTTCAATAAACCTTTGAAAAATATCAAAGCTTCCACCCTCAGTTATGAATATGTCCCAAAGAAAAAGAATTGCTTCTTTATTAGTTCGTTTCTCTTGAGGGCTTGTAGTGTCACATTCACCTAGACGATAAGGATCATTATTTTTAATATGCATCAATTCATGGCATAGTTTAAATGCTTTAACCGTAGTGGGATTAAAAATTGTTATCTTTTTTCTATTGTTTGTTACAGCGTCTAAAGGAAATGAGTTGTCCCCGATAACTTCAATTCCATATTTTTCTATCTCAAGTATTATACGCTCTATTAGTTCCTGTTCGTTCATAGAGCCCCCGATTAGTCTTCAAGACGTTTACCCAAAATAAGTTTTAATGCTGTTTTAACTTCATCTGTGAGCGGTTTACCATCAAAAGACACCCACTCATCCCAATCAACTTTATTTTCATCTACTAAATCAGCAAGATCTATAGGTTCTTTAACTACTGGCATTTCTTCACGTCCTAACAGATAATCAATAGTAGTATGTAGTCTATCTGCTACTAAAGCTAGATCTTCCGCTTTGGGTTTAGTTTTTTTCCAAGCGTAAATGGCATTCTCGCTTAAATTAGCTTCTTTAGCTATTACTTTAACAGTTTTTCCTTGCTTTTTTGCAAGAGTATCAATTCTTTCAAATATAGTCATATCAAGCTTTCTAAATAAAAAACAAAAAATAAAATATTAATTTTCGTACTTATCTCTTGACAAAATGTATGAATTCTAATACAATATATTTTGTAAGGTAAGAAGTTAGAAAAAATATTAGAAAAACAACTTAACTGTAAACACCACAAACAAGCTTCCAGGCAGTTTAGAATGTTTCTATTAAGGCTTTTCATTATGCTTATATTGTATTAGAATTCATACATTTTGTCAAGCGCAAATATTAATAATCTAACTTTTTATCTAACTTTAGAAAATAAAAAAGCCCAGTGGGCGGAAAGAGTGGTTATATGTCAAATTATGATTGGATTAAAGCAATTATTACTCTTGTAGTTTTGATACTTGGTATAGATTTCATGGTGAATAGAACGTTATCTTCATTTATTAATCTTTCCAAGGTTGAAAAAGAAAATGAAGATGGTAAAGAGAGCTGAAATTTCAACGATGGCTGAAAATTGATTTATTGATAAAGCAAACAGAGCAACAGTGGGGATATAGCAACCTAATAATATTCTAAAGAGGGTCTCAATTATTTTTTTCTCTCTAATATTCAAATCTTCAAGTTTCCTTCCCGCCTTCCGTACCCTAAACAAGATAAACATTTCAGGAAGTGAAAACAGAAAAAAATAAACAATCCCAACAAAAATAAAAATTTTAAATAAATTGAAATAATCTATCTGAGTAATTACGGAAATTGCAGGTTCATTAGGTAACTTTATTTGTAAAAGTGTAGAGAAATAATAAGTTATCATAAAAAAAGTAATTAGCAAAAAGAAAATTAACAGTAAATAAAATAACCATTGTAAAAAACTTGTTTTTTTAATTTTATTCATAAAAAACTCCTATATATAATTTTAGTTTGGTCGCTTATATTATATCATGGAGTTATGATACGTGGCACTTGCTACAGGGAAGAAAGGCGAAGAGGTTCGATTCCTCAACTTCCCGTACTGCAAAAGCAGGATATTTAATTTGAGAAAGGATAAAAATGTCAGAAGTAGAACAAAGTTTTGATTCCCAACGATTAAAAATTGTGGAATTCATGGAGATGCAAGGAAAAAGTAACAAGGATATAATTTGGGCTTATGAAAATATTAAAAATCCTCCTTACAAGTTTGCTGCAACAGATATTAGTGCTGTATTGAATGGTAAAAGAAAATATACTCAATCAATTAAATGGTTTCTGGACTAATGTCAAATATTTAGACACAAAATGAGCTATATTTTCTTAAAATAGTTTTCTTCTTTCTGATTTGGAGTTAAACCATTGTTTGCGGAATGAGGATTATAGTTGTTATAAAACTGTTCGATGTATTCAAAGCAAGAGAGTTGAACTTCTTGAATGGAGTGATAAGTTCTTCTGTTTATTTCCCGTTGTTTGAGGTACTTGAAAAAGGCCTCAGTGACAGCATTATCATAAGGATATCCAGGTTTGGAGTAAGAAGCAAGCAATTGATGCTCATCTAATATTTTTCTAAAGGAAGCTGATTTAAATTGGCTACCTTGATCCGAATGAAAAATGATTGGTTCCTTAGGCTTCCTCTTATTTATAGCCATCCCTAATGTGTCACAGGCAAGTTTAGCATCAATCCTGTCACTTACTTTCCAAGCAATACATTTTCTAGAGTAGAGGTCAAGGATGGCGCAGAGATAAACATGCCGTCTATGTCCTATAGAAATATAAGTGAAATCAGTTGTCCATACTTGATTCGGGGACTTAGGATTAAATTCTTGTTTAAGGAGATTATCAGAAGAAAATGCAGGAGAGTGTTTTGATTTAACTCTAGGTTTAATCGTTGACATTTTAGGGAGTGTCATAGACTTTAGAAGTCTTAAGATACGCCCCTCAGAAATATTAACGCCATAATCACGCAGGAGAATAATTTTAAAAGCTCTCGTTCCAATTCTTTTCTTGGCTTTCATATAAATCTCAAGGAGTAATTTTCTCAAGCGTTGATTTTCTATTTCACGTTTTGAGGGCTTCTTGTTTATGAAGTTATAGTAGGTGGAACGATTGACATGTAAAACACGACAGAGCATAACTGTCGTGTGTTCAAATCGGAGTCTATAGACTGCTTTTAATCTCACTTGGAGTTTTGCATGAATATGGCACTTGCTTTTTTTAAGATAAGATTTTCTTCTTCGAGTTGGGCATTCCTTTTTTGTAATTCTTGAATCTGTTTAGCAGTCAAGACCGTATTATCTTCAAGACGAACTTGAGAGTACTGGTTGATCCATTTTGCAAGTGCAGAAGGGGAGACACCATAGTCTTTACAGAGTTCGGATTGAGTTTTACCTGTTTGGTAGAGATTAACGAGAGATTGCTTAAATTCCTCGTCGTAACGTTTAAAACCTGACATAAAAGTCCTTTCATTTTTGTGTCTTAATAGACAGATTATAACACACAATTTTCTGTCCACTTTTATAGTATAGCTCCAAAATTCGCTGGAAATATTACGCGTTTTCCTTTTGTGAAAGAATGGAGCAGTGATTTACCATTGGAAGTTTTTAGCAGTGGTGAGGTGAATGCAAAAGGTTTTTTAAGGATGAAAGGTTGGCAACATGATGATCAACTTTTACGTGAACTTAATAAAGGCGGTTTTGGCTTAGTCTGGAGCGAAAATATTGAAAATCAATTTGAAAGAGAATACTCAGAAATGAATGCTTCTTTTAAATTTAGCACCTATCTTGCTGCAGGCTTACCAATTATTGTTAATCAAGGCTTAGCAAAGCAAAACTTTGTGGAAGAACAAGAGATTGGTTTAGTGGCAAGTAATCTTGAAGAGGCAATAGACTATGTGAAATACATGTCTTCTGCAGAGTATATGCGACTCAGTACCAACGTGCAACGTGTGGGCGCACTGGTGAAGGAAGGTTTTTTCACCAAGCAGTTGCTTATGGAGATACAAAATTACTTATTTTTAGAAAAGGGAAAAGAAAATGACCATTTATAATTTCAATCTTGGCATAGGTTGGGCCAGTTCAGGTGTAGAGTATGCACAAGCTTACCGTTCCAATATTTTTAAGAAGAATAAACAAGAGGCAAAATTTATTTTTACAGATATTTTCCATGAAAATCTGGAAGCAATGACTAAAAATATCGGTTTTGAAGACCATGAAATTATTTGGCTCTACCAATACTTCACAAACATTAAAATTAGCCCCACAACTTTTACACTTAAACAACTTGAAAAGAGCTTTGCAAGCAAACCACAACATATAGAGAAAAATGAAAACTTAGTTTCTTATATCTGGGAGGGCATACGGGTCACGGCTTTTATAGACAAAACAGGGGCAAGTGGAGCAGTTTACAAAACAGAAACGGTTGTCAATGGAAATTTAATCCAGAGAGATTATTATAACTATGTCAAAATCTTTTCTGAGTATTTTAAACCTGTCAACAATCAAGCGAATCTCTATCAACGCCGTTTCTTCAATGAAGATGGTTCAACTGCCTACGATGAGCTTCTTAATGGTGAACAAAGTTTATATGTTTTTGAGGATAGAACCATTTATTCTAAAGAAAATCTTTTGATTCATTTTGTTGAAAGTCTAGAGTTAAGCAAGAAAGATATTCTAATTATCGACCGTTCGACAGGAATGGGTCCAGAAATTATTAAAGCTAAGGGTGAAGCTAAAGTTGGTGTCGTTATTCATGCAGAACATTACAATGCGCCCTTAACGACCGAGAAGAAGATTCTTTGGAACAATTATTACGATTATCAGTTTGAAAATGCACGAAGTATTGACTTTTTCGTTACTGCAACAGAAATTCAGAAGCAAGTGTTGGAACAGCAGTTTTTAAAATATGGAAAAGGTCCAATCACTGTTTACGCAATACCAGTGGGTAGCATTGATGAACTCATGGTCAATAAAAAAAGGAAAGCCAATACCCTAATCACTGCTTCACGTTTGGCAAGCGAGAAACATTTGGACTGGCTTATACGGGCAACGGTGCAAGCACGGAAACAGATAAAAAATCTTAGCCTTGATATTTATGGACGCGGTGGTGATGAACCGATTTTAAGAAAGTTAATCGAGGAACTCGAAGCGAGTGATTACATACATTTAATGGGACAGCATAATTTAAAAAATATATATAAAAACTATACGACTTATGTTTCGACATCAACAAGTGAGGGTTTTGGACTTACATTGCTAGAAGCAGTTGGTTCAGGTTTAGGGATGATTGGCTATGATGTTCCTTACGGAAATCAAACTTTTATTCAATCTGAGGTCAATGGCTTATTGGTGTCTTATAGTAAAAATGAAACATCTAAAAATATTTCAGCAATTGCAGAAGCAATTGTGAAACATCAAAAGCAAAGCCAGACAGCACTTGAAAAAGTTCGAGAGGCGTCTTACCACATTGCTCAACCATTTCTAACCTCTCACATTCAAAAGAAATGGGCACAACTTGAAGCGGAGGTCACACATGCTTAACTTATTTGAAAATTATCGTGAAGAAGAAAAGGATTTAGAAAACTCTCTTAAACAGGCTGGCTATGAACAGCAAACAATTGTTTTGAATGAAGATGGCTATCTCCCAGAACATGTAACTTCACCCATCAGTTTTTTCACCGGAATGAAAGAAGAGAATTCCTCTAAAGATGAGTCTCCCAAATTTTTTAATGAAATTTCCCTCCCCAATTATTGGGAAATCAAGGGAGATGGGCAAAAAGCTGAAATTTTTGAAGGTTATAAAAAAAGAGGACACATTAATTATAGTCAAAGAAAAACAGACTATCGTGCGGTGAAGTCTGTAGAATGGCTGAACGACTCGGGAAGAGTTCGAGC
The DNA here is from genome assembly GCF_029492705.2 of Lactococcus sp. bn62. NCBI lineage: Bacteria > Bacillati > Bacillota > Bacilli > Lactobacillales > Streptococcaceae > Lactococcus > Lactococcus sp. bn62. The sequence goes on from NZ_CP120417.1 coordinate 1,053,779, forward strand.
CATTGACCTTTACAATCAATATGGCAGATTGTTTGGCAGAGAAACTTATAGTGATGGACAGCGGACTTTGACAACCTATTTTGATAAAAAACAAGCAGAAGTGATTTTACTCAACCATGTCACTCAAACCATTCAACTCAATTATAAAAAGAAACAATACGTTTTTGAAACTTATACTGACTTCATTATCTTTTATTTGGAAGAGTCGGAAAGCAATACGCGTGAAATCTTTTATAATTCACTCGGGCGTCCCTTTTTCATTACAGAAGCTTTAAAGACGAAAAAACCAAATAAGGCGTATAACCATACTTTGTTTTGGCAAGAGGAATCAGCTGAAATACCAGGAAATATGCGGATGATATTATCTGATAAAGCTGCACCTACGAAACGTATTGTGGTGCAAAATCGTGAAGAATACATGCGAATCCAGCAACAGATTGACAAGCCAACAAGTGTGCAAATTGAATATCTTGGCTATCTCTATAATTTGAGGGCACGTAAATCCATAAATAAGTCCATTTTAATTCTTACCAACTCTGACCAAATTGCACAACTCAACCAGCTTGTAGAGGCTTTACCAAATTATCAGTTTAATATCGCAGCGAGAACGACAATGTCTCAGAAATTACATGCTTTTGAAAATTATTCAAATGTGCAGCTGTATCCAACAGTGGATGACTCAGAGCTAGAAAAACTTATTTCAGAAAGTAGTTTTTATTTGGATATTAACCACGGAAATGAAGTTGAGCATATTATTCGTACCGCTTTTGAGAATAATCAACTCATTTTAGGGTTTAAAGAAACAATACACAACCAGCGCTATACAAGTTCGGAAAATATATTCCTCCAAAACGACTGGATGAATCTCGTCCAAAGAATCCGTGAAGTAGGTAAGAATTTTAAAGAATATCGTAAAGCGTTAGGCAGTCAATGGTGGTCATCTGGCCAGTCGACAATTGATGATTATAAGGAAGTGCTCAAATGAAAAATCAGGATCCAGTGTTAATAAAAATTCAAGAGAAGCAAGCCAAAATCGAAGAGGAATCACGCTTAAGACCAAAACATCAGATAAAAAATCGAATTGTAATTGCGACGTCAATCCTTTTGTTATCTGGAATCCTTATTGGACTTTTGAGAATCATTCTCACACTTGTAAAATGACTATTTTAAAAAAGGAAAACATAAAAGATGGGTTTAACAATTTATAAGCAAAAGGCTATTAAACGTCTGCTCTTTTTACTCATGATCGTGCTCATCTATATATTGGGGAGTAATATACTTATTCCTGGAATAGATGCACAAGCTCTATCCGAACTTTCGCATAAAACAGCGGGTCTCTCTTTTGCAATGAGCATGACCGGACTTTCTATTGATCGACTGTCATTATTTTCTTTAGGACTAGGACCATGGATGTCGGCTATGATTTTTTGGAGAGTACTTACGGTCAGTAAAGTCTTTCATATTGAAAGTTTCACGCCACAGCAAAATTATCGTATGAAATATATTTTCAGTATTTTGCTGGGCTTGGTTCAGAGTTTTAGTATCATAAGTCAGGTTCGAATTTTGGGAGATATCTATAAACCTATTGGGAATCTCTCTTTAGCACTGATTCTCGTCGCAGGTTTAGCTGTCCTTATCTGGTTAGGCAATCTTAATGCAGATTATGGTATAGGCGGACCTACTATCATTATTTTAGTAAGTATGCTTCGAAATTGGCCCACTCGCTTTCTGGAGCCTTTAGTACAAAATTATCAAGGCATCATCACTCTTTTAGGTTGGCTTTTAGCATTTATTCTTCTCTTGCTTGTATCTTTCCTGATCTTTAGATTTTATCAAGGAGAGCGCCGATTGCCTTTGATGCATGTGATGTTGGACGACCGTTTCGCTGCACAATCCTACCTTCCTATCCCCACGAATCCAGCGGGGGGAATGCCTTTTATGTATGCTTTCAGCGTAGTCTTATTTCCGCAGTATATTCTATTTATGCTAAAAAGTTGGTATAAAAATAATCAGTTCCTAAATTTTCTTTACGAACAGGTGCAGTTGGATCATATTTTAGGTGTGATTCTCCTTCTTATTAGTCTGGTCTTACTGACTTACGGTTTTGCTTATGTCAATATTGACTACAAAGAAATTGCAGATAATTTGAAAAAAGTGGAGATTACTTTAATAACGTCTATCCAGGAAAAAATACAGAGCGCTATCTTTTTCATAACGTCTCTCGCATGGCCGGAGTTTCAGCCGCACTCAACTGTCTGATCATCGGTCTACCTATGTTTGCTGCTCTTTATTGGCCTCATATCAGTGTTTGGGCTTATTTCGTTCCTACTTGGCTCATTCTGATGATTTTGATGCGAGAAATAACAGTTCAGTTTTCAAGATATTACCATAGAAATGATTATGGTGCTTTTATACCGGAAGTTGGAGGATTAATAAAATAAAAGGAGCAAACAAACAATGATCTACTTTGTACCAGCCTGGAATAAAAAAATCCAGTCAGGCCTGTCTACAGATGATTTGATGGGACAGATACAGTCCTTTATGTCTTCTGATATTGAATATAAAATTCTCATCAGTGATTATATGCCTGAACTTCGTTACTTCCTTCACCGCTATGATTTGTTAGAGAGCAACTATGTAAGTATTTTTGATGAGTTACAAACAAACGAACACGTGGAGCAAAAAAGTTTAGCATTAAAGGATTTAAACTTTCCTGATGCAGTCACTTTTTCTTATACGCCGTTTAATATTTTAGTTTATCAGCAAGAAGCGCTTATTGGTCAGATTACTTTAGGAGAAGCTTCTTATATTTCTGAAGTGACGTATATTAGTGGAGGAGAGGTAACCTTAGTCGAAATCTATGATGATCGCGGTTTTATTTCTAGCCGTGATATTTATGAAGAAGGCACTTTTTGCTATAAAGAATATTTAAATCAACAAGGACATTGGGTCATCCGTACACATAAAGATGCAACGTGTGAGGTAAATAAAGAATACCCAGCAGGACTGAAGCAAAGATACTATGCGAACTTAGAAGAAATTAAGTTTGAAAAATTAGAGAGTTATTATGAGCAACTCGGGGCAGAAGATTCAATAATCGTATCATTGACAGAGAAAAACTTACCTTATCTCCAGAAAAGTAAAGGTCTTCCAAAGATGACACTTTCACTATTTGGCAATCGTTTAAGCAGTAAAGTAAAAAATCAAAAAGGATTAGAAGAAGTTGCTGCACAGTGCTTTTCTGTTATTGTAGATTCAAATCAGAATATGCAGAAAGTAAAAGCATTTACTGAAGAAAGCAAAATCCATCGCATTAGTCCTTATGATACGCGATTCGAATTAAGCAGAACTCATGAATTAAAAGAAGAAGTTATTTATTTTGAGAGCCAAGGCATGACAGAAGAAGCAATCGGACAGTCCATAGAGATCCTTTTCTCTTATCTAGTTGATGTATTTGATAATTGCGATGTTGAAAGAAGTTTTCGAATTATTATACGTATGGCATCGTATCCCTTAGTTTCGACTTTTTCAGCAAAAATACGTGCGCTTTTTATTGAAAAATTTCCAGAAGAAATGCCGCTTGTAGAAGAACTTCTCCCTATGTTGACGGGAGAAAATTCTATTGATGCAACACTCTTAAAAAAGACTAACCCTGAAGTAAAAGGGGTGATGCAATTATGGAAAAGTTTTGATCTGCAGATAATAAATAGTGATTACGAACTTTTTAAAATCATTAACGACACGCGATTAATTATTGATTTAAGAGAAGAGCCTGATCTTTTTACTCAAATTGCAGGTATAAGTGCAGGCATTCCACAGATAAATCAGATAGCAACAGAATATGTGCAATCCTATAAAAATGGTTTAGTGCTCGCGGACTGGACCGAGCTTTACCAAGGTTTAAGTTATTATCTGGATCAATTAAAACACTGGCAAGAAGCACGGATGTTCGCCGTCCAACAAATAAAAAAATATTCAGGAGTTGCTCTTAGAGATAAAATAAGCCGAATTTTAGGAGGAATAAATGAATAAAAAGACACATGTTTTACAAATCGGTCAAAAAAACTGGAAAGAGTACATGTCCTTGCAAGACAGAGAAAATCTGGAGTGGTCCTATTTTGATATGTGGACAGGAACAGATGAGGAGGCTCTTGCGCTCATAAAAAGAAGGAAGGGACGAACTTTTGATGCCGTGATTTGTACAGACAAAATAAACTGGGCACAAATAGAAAAATTTTCAAAAGTTATTGAAGCTTATAGTCTGATTATTAATCAAGATTATGAAGAAGAGATTCCTCATGATTTAGCCTTAAAAAAATGTCCTCTATTTATGAATACAGAAGATAAAAAAGAAGAAGTGATAACGACGATAGCTCAAAATTTCTTTTCTGGACAAATGGGTTCAAAACCTCATGTGAACACTGTAACAGTAAACGATGACTTTAGAGGAGAGATTGAAATATATGGGCAAGATTATCTGCAATTGTCAGGAGATTTTTCCCTTTTTTCTCAAAATGCCTTAGTAACATGGCAACACAACATTGGTATGTATGATCGTTCTAAAAAAATATGGTTAGAGTTTGAATGCCAAGGCAACACAGAGATTTCCATCACGCTACTTAAAATACTTGAGGGAAGCAGCCAAGTCATTGAAAGACATGTTTATACACAAGAAGAGATAAAAAGAGGAATAGAAGTTCCCTATGAGAAAAACATCGGTTATTTAAGTTTATCGCTAACGGCTACAGGAGCTGGTGCTTTAAAAATTGGCCCGCTCCACTTCAGAGATTCTCGCCAACATTATGGAGAGTACATTCTTGGCGGTAGAAAAATTGTGGATGAAAGAAACCAAGAACTTTTTTACTATTTTTATCCAGGAGATTTAAAACCTCCACTTAATGTCTATTTCTCAGGCTATCGTTCTGCTGAAGGCTTTGAAGGTTTCTTTATGATGAAGAAGCTGGGAACACCATTTTTGCTGATTACTGACCCACGGTTGGAAGGGGGAAGTTTTTATATGGGAAGCGTGGAACTGGAAAGGCAATTGATTGAGATTATCCAGAGGTATTTACAGGAACTTCATTTTAAAAGTGACCAACTCATCTTGTCAGGTCTTTCAATGGGAACTTATGGAGCGCTTTATTATGCAAGTGAACTGTCGCCTGGCTATGTTATCGTGGGGAAACCTTTGGTGAACATTGGTGATATAGCTGCTAATGAAGAACTTGTCAGACCCGGAGGATTTCCCACTTCCTTAGATATTTTACGCTCATTGACAGGGGAGCTCTCAGAGGAGAGCGTCGAGATTTTGAATCAACGCTTTTGGGCTTCATTTGAGAAATCAGATTTTTCAAATACACGTTTTATTATTTCTTATATGAAAAATGATGACTACGACAAAAATGCCTATCCCAATATTATTATGGCCTTATCCGATAAGGATTCAGCAGTCATAGGTAAGGGGATTCCTGGACGACATAATGATAATTCACAGGCCATCAATCAATGGTTTATTAATCAATATAATCGGATTTTAGTGGAAACTTACGGCCGAGAGAGGAAACAAGATGGATTTTGACATAATCTGGAATACTTCGCAAATAAATTTTTACAAACATGGCGCAAAAATTGTATACCACTCGGATCGTACGGTTCGCTTCACAAATAATTTTTTTCCTTCAGGAGCAACTATTGTGAAGTGGGTTTCCAATGCTCTCTATCAAGGGGAGCGGACCTTGCTCCAACTTCCTCTTTTAGAACGTGGCAAGCATTATAGATTAATAACTGACTTTACTTGTCAACCTCAAGATTCAGTTTTAATAAAAATGGAATTCTACGAGCGCTCAGGAAAATTAATCGGAACATGTGTTTTGGATGGTAAAGGAGGTAATGTCACATATCCAATGGATGCATATTTTTACTCTATTTCTCTTATTAATATGGGGATGCGTGAGCTTAACTTTAGGAAAATAAAGTTAATTCATGCAAGTAAAGGTACAGAAACAGCATAAAAGTATTGACAAATTAAAATTAAAAGAAAGAAAAAGGTTAATGAATAAGAAAAAGGGACTTATCAAACAAGTAACACGTTTTAAAATGCATAAGTCGGGGAAGTTTTGGGTAATCTCCAGTTTAACGCACTTTAGCTGTTTAAATTTATCCAAGAAATCCGCGCAGCAGGTTAAAGCAGAAATTAAAGAAACATCTTATCAACTCTTATACGGTGAAGAAGATGAAGCAACACATAAAACGAGATTTGGTTCGGGGCTGAAGGCTTTAACTGGTCTTGTAGCAGGTCTGGTCTTGGGTGCCGGGATGTCACAAGGGCAAACCTATGCCGAAACAACACAGCCATCGGTAGAGAAGCAGAGCGGAAAAGAAACCTTAGCTCAAAAAGATAGTGTTGCAATTAAGTTAGAAAAGAGTGACTCTGAAACAAATACTAGCTCTGCATCAGAGTCACAATCACAATCACTGTCAACGTCTGAATCAAACTCTGATCTTGCATCAGAAGCGCAAGTACTGCAAGGTCCAGTTCAAAGAGCTGCTTATGATGACGGACAAGTCACTGAAAATCAGATTTATGATGTCAATTATAAAGGCTATTACTATCAGTCTAGTAAAGGGACTGACCCTTCAAAATATGACGGTCTAATGAAGGTTCAGATGAACAAAGATAATGTGACCGTACAATTTGATCCAAGCAAACCCCTTCCAAAAAGTGTTGCGGTTAAATTAAAATCTGAAGCTGATCCTTCTGTGCCACAACAAAATGTATTGAATTTAACTCTGGGAAAAAAGGTGACGAGTTATACGACTCAGATTTCTTATGATGGGGATTTGAGTACTTATTGGACCAACTATATTAGGAAACACCCAGAATGGGCGGATACAAATCCGGCAATTCAAATTGTAGTGAATGATGGACACTGGATCGCAAATGAAAATGGATGGACGACAGTGAGTCGCTATGAAATTCCTGTAATTAGTGATTCATCCTCTACATCAGAGAGCGTGAGTGGTTCTGAATCTATTTCTCAATCGGAAATTGTAAGTGACTCAGACTCAAAAAGTGATTCAAAAAGTTTATCCGATTCTAGCTTTGAATCACAATCTGATTCGGAATCAATTTCAAATTCGGAATCCGTATCTGAATCATTATCAGAGACCCTTTCTGAGTCAAGCTCAGAATCAACTTCGGACTCCCAATCAATCTCTAGTTCTGAATCTTTATCAGAAACTCTTTCTGAGTCAAGCTCGGAATCAATTTCGGACTCCAAATCAATCTCTAGTTCTGAATCTTTATCAGAAACTCTTTCTGAGTCAAGCTCAGAATCAACTTCGGACTCTCAATCAATTTCTGGTTCCGAATCTACCTCTGAATCAGAAGTTATCAGTGAATCGGAGAGTGTTTCAAACTCTGTGAGTGATTCTCTCTCAGCATCTATGAGTGAGTCAGAAAGTCTCTCAAATTCATTAAGTGGTTCACAATCTGTATCAATAAGTGAGTCTAATCGAAATTCAAATAGCGAATCTGTTTCGGTATCTTTAAGCGGCTCAGTGGAAGATTCAGAGAGTGATTCTGCCAGCCATTCATTATCAGTAAGTGAATCTAATCGAAATTCAAGCAGTGATTCGGCAAGTGTTTCTAGTTCCGCAAGTGACTCAAACCGTATCTCTAATTCCGAATCTTCTTCACTTTCAACTTCCATGAGTGATTCACTATCAGAATCAACATCAATTTCTGATTCTCAAAGCGTTTCACTATCTGATTCAAGCCGCGATTCAGATTCAAATTCAAATTCAAGCAGTAGTTCAGAATCTCTCTCAGACTCCATTCGAGATTCTTTATCCGATTCTGTCTCAGTTTCAGGTTCACTAAGCGACTCAGCATCAGTCTCAACTTCTGTATCTACATCACAGAGCACATCACTTTCGGATTCAAAACGTGAATCAGTTTCAGAATCTGCATCAGAATCATTGGCATCAAATTCAGAGACGAATTCAGCGAGTGAGTCCGCATCAGAGTCCGGCTCAAATTCAGCTTCACAGTCGATTTCCGATTCTATTTCTTCATCAGAGTCGGGCAAAGGCTCAATTTCTGATTCGGTTTCAGAAAGTCTTTCTGTAAGTGAATCTATTTCAACATCAGACTCCGATCGTGCTTCTGTAAGTGAGTCGGTCTCGGATTCTCACTCACTTTCAGTTTCAGAATCAATATCTGATTCTGTATCTTCATCGGAATCAGGAAAAGGCTCAAGCTCAAATTCAGCTTCAGAAAGCACATCAGTGAGTGAATCACTCTCAAGTTCCGAGTCAGAGCGCCAGTCTTCATCAGATTCAAGCTCCGAATCACATTCGACATCGGTATCAACTTCTGTAAGTGATTCAGAATCGATTTCAAGCTCTCTTTCACATTCAGAACCTCTTGCGTCTGGCTCAGAATCTGATTCTGCCAGTCAGTCATCTTCAAGTTCCGAATCGACCCGTGATTCTCAGAGCGAGTCTTCAAGTCTTTCTGACTCCATCAGTGCATCGCTATCCGACTCCATCAGTGAATCGGCTTCGAATTCTTCCTCACATTCCGAATCAACGCGTGAGTCAAACTCTGAGTCAGTGAGCGAATCTGTCTCTACATCAGACTCCGATCGTGCCTCAGCAAGCGATTCGAGCTCAGAGTCAGACTCTATAAGTCTATCGAATTCAGAATCAAGTTCAGAGTCTACTTCCATAAGTAGCTCAACTTCCGAATCAACGCGTGAGTCAGAATCAGATTCATCAAGTACGTCACATTCACTTTCAGTTTCAGAACGTGAATCGAGTTCAGATTCAGCAAGCGAATCAAGTAAAAATTCAAGCAGTGATTCATCTTCTGATAGCACGTCACTCTCAGAATCAAGTCGGGAGTCAAGTTCAGAATCAAGTAGTCTTTCCACATCACTTTCAGATTCAAACCGTGAGTCACTCTCAGATTCAGTGTCCGATTCCCGTTCACTTAGTGAGTCAACGTCTGCTTCAGTTTCAGCATCTGATTCTCAGAAAGATTCGCAGTCAGAGTCAAATCGTGAATCAACATCTGACTCAAGCAGTCATTCGGCCTCTGTTTCAGAGTCGAATCGTGAATCAAGCTCAGCATCAAGCTCAGAATCACAGTCCCAAAGTGAAGAAGTATCACAGTCAGAATCGCTGTCAGTCTCAGTGAGTGAATCACTTTCTGACTCCAGCCGTAATTCTATATCTGACTCAATAAGCGAATCGGCTTCACTCTCAGCTTCGGAACGTCCATCAATTTCTGAGTCTGTTTCAGAATCGCTGTCGACAAGTGCATCCACAAGTGATTCGGTTTCAACTTCCGCTTCAGCATCAAGTTCAGAGAGCACCTCACTTTCCGAGTCAAGTCGTAATTCATCTTCAGAATCAGCCTCAGAATCTCTTAATTCGAATTCGAATACAAATTCAGCCTCAGAATCAAGCTCAGAATCGGCTTCAATCTCGACTTCGACCTCAGCATCTGATTCAGAATCGGCTTCAGATTCCGGACGAAATTCAAGTTCTGACTCAAGCTCAGAGAGCAGCTCCGTTTCAGATTCTGCCTCAGTATCTGATTCAGAGAGAAATTCACAAAGTGACTCCGAGTCAGCCTCATCATCGACCTCAGAATCTGTTTCAGCTTCGATTTCTGACTCAAGCTCCGATTCAGGACGAAATTCAAACTCCGAGTCAAGCTCAGAAAGCAGTTCAGTCTCAGAATCTATATCCCAATCTGACTCAGAACGTACTTCGACAAGTGAATCTAGCTCTGACTCAAGCTCTAACTCGACTTCCGTTTCGGCTTCTGAATCACTCTCGGCTTCCGAATCGGGACGTGAGTCAAGCTCGACTTCAGCTTCGGAAAGTACTTCATCAAGTGACTCGTCATCACTTTCAGAATCAGGCAACAATTCATCTTCTGAATCTAACTCTGTATCTGGATCAACTTCAACGTCACAATCTGTAAGTGAATCTGAATCTGCTTCAAGTTCAAACTCTCATTCTGACTCTTTAGAATCAGGTTCTGAGTCGGATTCTCTAAGTGCTTCAAGTTCGGATTCTCTTAGTGACTCTGTTTCAGCATCTGTTTCAGCTTCTAACTCAAGCCGCGATTCGCTCTCAGATTCTGCCAGTCTTTCGACATCTGTTTCAGGATCAACGCGTGATTCGGTGAGTGAGTCGGCAAGTGAGTCAAGCAAACTTTCAAGTAGTGAATCAGCCTCTGAGAGCACTTCGCTTTCTGTTTCAGGCCGTGATTCGCTGTCAGAATCTCTTTCTGAAAGTAGCTCTCTCTCAGACTCAAGTCGTGATTCTCAATCTTTATCAAATTCAACATCAAGCTCGATGAGTGTTTCACAATCCGAGTCAAGAAGTAGTTCTAGTTCTGAGAGCAGCTCCCTTTCTGTCTCAAGTCGTGATTCGGTCAGCGATTCTGTATCAGCTTCACAATCATTATCTGACTCAGCGCGTGAATCTCATTCAGAGAGTCTTTCAACATCAAGCTCAATCAGTGAATCACTTTCTGATTCGCGTAATGATTCAAGCTCAGAAAGCACTTCAAGCTCAGACTCAACCCGTGATTCAATTTCTGACTCAAGTTCAGATTCTTTGGCTTCTAACTCTGATACAAACTCTATGAGCGAATCAAGCTCCACATCGGGTTCTCACTCAACTTCAACATCAAGCTCAGAAAGCAGCTCAAGCTCAGAGTCTGGAAAAGCGTCAAGTTCCGAATCCGTATCTGAAAGCAGTTCAAATAGTCATTCAGACTCACAGTCTGTCTCTAGCCGTGATTCAGAAAGTGAGTCAAGCTCGGCTTCTGCATCTAGCTCAAGCTCACAATCTGTTTCTGAATCAGTCTCAACTTCGGACTCAGGACGCAGTTCTAGTTCCGAATCCGTATCAGAAAGTGTTTCAAACAGTTTATCTGGTTCCCAGTCTGATTCATCACGTCAATCCGAATCCGACTCCTCATCTGATTCTAGCTCAACATCACTTTCTCAGTCTGTGAGTGAGTCAACTTCGGTGTCACAATCACTGTCTCATTCTGAACCTCTTGAATCAGGGTCAGAATCTGATTCATTGAGCATTTCAACATCTATGTCAGATTCGAATCGGAATTCAAATAGTGAATCAAACAGTACGTCAGTCTCAGTAAGTCATTCACACTCACAGTCTGATAGTATTTCGGCCTCAGAGTCAGTTTCAACATCAAACTCTTCACGTGAATCTGTTTCTGACTCAGTGAGTGCTTCAACATCAACATCGGGCTCAGAGCGTGATTCAGCAAGTGCTTCAACGAGTGCCTCTGTATCTGTAAGTGAATCTGTATCTGAATCAATAAGTGATTCGACATCTGTTTCACTCTCAGTTTCAGCTTCAAGTCGTGACTCTCTCTCAGATTCATCAAGTGCTTCAACATCAACATCAGCCTCAGAACGTGATTCAGATAGCCTTTCTGTAAGTGAATCAAGCAAACTCTCAAGCAGCGAATCAGCTTCTGAAAGTACTTCACTTTCTATTTCAAGTCGTGAATCAGCTTCAGATTCAAGTTCAGAGAGTAGCTCAAGTTCAGATTCTAGCCGTCAATCAGCTTCCGAGTCTGCATCGCTTTCGACATCAATGAGTCTCTCGACATCAAGTTCAGCCTCTGAGTCAAGTTCAGAAAGTCGTTCTCTTTCAGACTCAGCGCGTGACTCAGTGAGTGCTTCAGAATCCATTCCTGAATCGCTCTCAGATTCAAGTCGTGAATCAACTTCTGAAAGTCTCTCATCATCAAGTTCCGTAAGCGAATCCCTTTCAGACTCTAGCAATGCTTCAAGCTCAGAAAGTACTTCAGCTTCAATGTCAACACTTCAATCAAGCAGTGAGTCGGTATCACAATCAACCTCTGGTTCACAGTCCGCTTCAGGTTCTGCCTCACATTCAGTATCAACATCAGCCTCTGAGTCACTCTCTATTTCGGGTTCAGAGCAAGTTTCAAGCTCGGACTCAGTATCTGAAAGTGTGTCTGTGAGTGGATCTGTATCCACCTCAGCATCTGAAAGAGACTCTTTAAGTGAATCTGTCTCAGGATCTTTATCAGGCTCAAGTTCCGCTTCACTCTCAGCCTCAGCATCCTCATCGGATTCAAGTAGAGCTTCAAGTTCAGAATCAGCTTCAGATAGTTTGTCAGTAAGTGAATCAATCGTTCATTCAACTTCAGAACGTGATTCGCTGAGTGAGTCTATTTCAACCTCTGTTTCAACTTCAGCATCCTTATCTGTCTCAGATTCAGTATCTGCCTCAGAATCAGGTAAGGCCTCAAGTTCAGAGTCTTCATCTGAAAGTAGCTCAAATAGCATATCTGATTCACTTTCTGACTCGCAACGTGAATCACTCAGTGATTCAGTTTCAGATTCGATCTCTGTATCTGTTTCGACCTCCGTTTCAGAATCAACTTCAGCATCTGTTTCAGGCGAGCAGTCAAGCTCAGAGTCTTCATCTGAAAGCAGTTCAAATAGTGTGTCAGTCTCTCAGTCAGATTCTGACCGTGGTTCTGATTCAACATCAAGCTCAACTTCAACATCAAGTTCAGCTTCTCAATCCGTGAGCGAGTCAACTTCAGTATCACATTCACTTTCTCAGTCTGAACCAGTAGAATCAGGTTCAGCGTCTGATTCCTTAAGTGATTCGACCTCTCTCTCTGATTCAAACCGAAATTCAATCAGTGAATCTGTGAGTCAGTCTGTTTCGACAAGTGATTCTCTGTCCGTATCTACAAGTGATTCAGTCTCTGTATCAGATTCAGTGTCTGCTTCAGGACGTGAGTCAGTGTCTGAGTCTTCCAGTCTTTCAACATCGATTTCAGCTTCAGAACGCGATTCTCTCAGCGATTTAGTGAGTCAATCAGTTTCGACAAGTGCTTCCCTGTCAGTTTCGACAAGTGATTCAGTCTCTGTATCGTCATCACTCTCTGAATCAAACCGCGATTCCGTCAGTGACTCTGCCAGCCTTTCGACATCGATTTCAGCTTCAGAACGCGATTCTCTCAGCGATTCAGTGAGTCAATCTGGTTCGACAAGTGATTCTCTGTCGGTATCCACAAGTGATTCAGTCTCTGTTTCATCTTCAACTTCTGAATCAAGTCGTGACTCCACAAGTGACTCAGCGAGTGAGTCAACTTCGATATCAACTTCAAACAGAGAATCTGTTTCAGAATCAGCATCGGAGAGTGGCTCAACATCTCTATCACTAAGTGATTCAGACTCACTTTCAACCTCATCGTCAATGTCTGAATCAGCATCTGTATCGTCAAGTGAATCAATTTCAGTATCACTAAGCGCATCTGAATCAACATCTTTAGCATCAAGAAATTCAGAACACATGAGCACATTGCCACATACTGGTGATAAGGATTCTATTGGCTTAGGTATGCTAGGCTTAGGATTAATAGGCGCAGCAGCTCTTGGTAAGAAGAAAAAGAAAAAAGCTTAAGAACAAACAAAAAAATATTTAGGAAGGAATAAAATAAAGCAAGTACTAAGGTACTTGCTTTTTATTACAGAAGAAGTTGCAGTCTTTTAGTTTATATTTTATGTAAAACAAAAGAATTTGACTTTTTAATATATTATGTTTCAATAGTAGAGAGCTTTATAATTAAGCTTATGTAAAATAAGAGGAGTGAAACAGATGGTTGAAAAGATGCTGAATTGGGTGGCAAGTTTGCCCCTCTGGCAAGCCACCTTGTTCTTGTTTATTGTTGTTTTCTTTAGAGCACAGATGACCTTTGGTCTAGGAAAACTCATTCATATGGGAATATTGAAGACAAAATGGGGTAAAAAGGCAGAGAAATCCGAAGAAAATCGAGCAGGAATGCTCGCTCTTCAAAAATATGGATGGCCTGTTATACCTTTGAGTTTCTTGACAGTTGGTTTTCAAACTGTCGTACAGCTTGCGGCTGGCATGTTAGATTGGAAATGGAGCAAGTACACACTTGTAGCCCTTCCAGGCTATTTAGCTTGGGGCTTTGTCTACGCTGCAGGAGGCCTGACCTTATTCCGCTCGATTGCTAATGGCTCAATTGGCTTATTGATTCTTTTTGTTATTATCGTATTATTACTTTGGAGTGTTGGGACATTTTTAGTGAAAAAACTTAAACCTAATGCATAACACAAGGAACTTGTTCATATTTTATTTTTTATTTAAATATGGATGCAATATAAAAAACACAACCTTGGTTGTGTTTATTTTTGTTTAAAATTAAAAATTTGTGCTTTATCGGCTTTGTACTCTGTTAAAGCATGTGCAGCATCTCTTTTTTCTTCAATCATGCTGACATATTTGGCAGGAGCTTGGAACTTTTTGAAGGCTTCTTTGTCAAGAACAAGTGTTTTTTTCGTCATGCTTGATTCACCTAAGACAACATATTCCGTTGTTGCAGCAGTAAAACGTTGCCCTTTTTCATCTTCGATAGTGTTTACTTGTGTATCAGCTGTCCATAAAGCAGGAGTTTTCGGAAGTGAGGTAACATGTTTAAAGTTAAATTCGTCTCCCTTTTTGCTTACTGTGTTGACAGCTTTTGCTTGAATCAATTTCTCAGCAGAAGCAGCATCTAATACTAAAGTATCCGTTTCAGTGATATATTTTCCTTCCACAGTGATGTTGTTTTTTATGTAAGATTGGTTGTCTTTTAAGCTTTGTTCGAGCTCTTTTTTGTCAGAACTATAAAGAATGATGCCATGAACAGGCTGGTGGAATAAAGAGATAACTTTACTAATGGCAAAGTAGCCTCCTGCGATAAACAAGATGAGTGCTGGAATAATCCAAAGTTTCTTTGTCAATGTAGTGTTGTCCTTTTCTAAAGTTTTTTTATTTCTTTATTTATTTTATCAGGGAATTAGGATTCAAAAACTTACTCTTCTGTAAGATAAAAAATAAAAAGCACTTGTGTGCTTTTTATTTTTGGATAAGATTCTCAATAAGCATTGAGCTTTCTTCAATTGAACGTTTACTGACATCAATTGTCTCGATGCCCAATTGCTCAAAGAGTGTATCTGCATAAGCCAACTCTTCAAGAATACGCTTTTCATCAGAATACATGGATTTTTTTTTAAGCCCAAGCGTTTGTTCTCGGTAGCTTCGTATATTACTTAAACTTTCAGAAGTACTGGTTAAGCCGATAATCTTACGCGGATCAACTTTATAAAGTTCTTTAGCCACTTCGACCTCTGGAATGATCGGGAGATTTGCTACCTTGTAACCTTTGTTGGCCAAGTACATACTCAGTGGTGTTTTTGAAGTTCGCGAGACACCCAGAAGCACAATATCGGCATTTAAAAAGCCTTTAGGATCTTTGCCATCGTCATATTTTACCGCAAATTCGATAGCAGCTACACGATTAAAATAGGCTTGATTTAACCGATGAACACTGCCGGACTCTTGTGTAGGTTGCTCCCCTGAGCGTTCTTCAATAAGGTGCATGAGTGGCGACATAAAGTCCACATAGGCCAAATCATGTGTATCTGAAAATTTTTTGACACAAGCTACTAAAGACTTATCAACGAGAGTGATGGCAACCAGTGCATTTTCTTTTTTGGCATCATTCAAAATTTCTAATAGGGAAGCTTTATCATTGGTAAAAGGATAAAGCTGAACATCTGATAAATCAACAGTTGGAAATTGTGCCACAACAGCAGAAATAATTTTTTTGGCTGTTTCACCGACAGAGTCAGTAATGAGATAAATTTTTATATTTTGCATTTTGTCCCCTTAATCTTCGCCTTGCATTTCATTTCCTGTTTGGATGAAAGCGTTCATGATGTGTTTGATGGATATTTTACCGATGATTTTTTTCGAGTCTACTTTTTCAAGCACAGGTAAGCTATCAACCTCGTATTGGGAAAGAATATTCCCAGCTTCAAGTAAAGTCTTGTCGGCAGTTATAGTATGAATATTAGGCATACGTGTCATTATGACAGCAACGGGTGTTTTCTCCAGATTGTTGCCACTAATAGCGAAGCGGAGAAGATCTTTCCGAGAAAGAAGGCCAGCTAAATCGCCATTTTCATTTTTGACATATATACTGCCAATATCATAGAGAAAAAGACTTGTCGCAGCGTCGTAAACAGACATATTTTGCTCAACAATCAGGGGCGAAGTCATAACGTCTGCTACTTTTTTTGAGTAGCAGCTTTCAATATAAAGAGGCTGCATTTTTTGCCCCGTATAGAAATAGCCCACCTTTGGCTTAGCATCAAGTAATCCCGTCATGGTTAGTATAGACAAGTCGTTCCTTAAAGTTGCACGACTTAAACCTAAATTTTGTGCAATTTTTTCACCACTTATGGGCTGTTCTGCTTTTACGATATTAATTATTTCAGTTTGTCTTGTTGTCAGTTTCAAGTGCCACTCCTTAATAAATAAGACATACTATATATTATATGTGTTTTATCTTTTAAAAGCAATTTATAAAAGGAAATCTGCTATATATAAGGTAAATAAGCCATAAAAGAATACGGTTACAAAACGCTTGACAATAAATGTGACATACTATATAATGTGTTTATTCACCAAATAGTATGTCACATATAAAGGAGACGCGAATGTCACGAGCAAAAAAACGGGTTTATAACTTTACAGAAGGTTCAAAAGAACAAAAGGCTCTCTTGGGAGGAAAGGGAGCAAATCTTGCAGAGATGACTGGGATTGGTTTACCCGTACCCAGAGGATTTACCATAACTACAGAAGCTTGCTTAGAGTATCTGGATTCAAAAAAATTATTGTCTGAGTTGGTTAAGGAAATAAAAGAGCATATTGTGAGGCTAGAAAATGAAACGGGGAAGAAATTTGCAGATGAGGAAAATCCACTTTTAGTTTCGGTCAGAAGTGGCTCAAAATTTTCAATGCCGGGTATGATGGATACCATTTTGAATTTAGGTTTAAACCATCAGAGTGTTGAAATTTTTGCCCGCAAGACTGGGAATCCTGTGTTTGCTTATGATTGTTACCGTCGTTTAATTCAAATGTTTGGCGATGTGGTTAAAGGCGTGGATAAAAACATTTTTGAAGAAGCGCTCACGCAATATAAAGCAGCACATGGTTACAGCTCAGATATTGAGATGAAAGCGGAAGATTGGAAGGAGATTATCCAACAATTTACCACAATCTATCTGAAAGAGGTTGGTGAAAACTTTCCCCAAGACCCATCTAAACAGCTTTATGCTGCAGTAGAAGCGGTATTTACTTCTTGGAATAATCCGCGCGCTGTAACTTACCGTCGTATCCATGAAATCTCCGATAAACTTGGAACAGCTGTTAATATCCAAGAAATGGTGTTTGGAAATACTGGCGGGAATAGTGGCACAGGAGTTGCCTTTACACGTAATCCCGCCACAGGAGAAGCCGGTGTTTTTGGCGAATTTTTGCTGAATGCTCAAGGTGAAGATGTTGTTGCAGGGATTCGGACACCGCGTCCAATACAAGAGCTGAAACAAGACCAACCCGCGATTTATTTGCAATTTGAAAAAATATGCCATCAGTTGGAAGCGCATTATCAAGATATGCAAGATATCGAGTTTACCATAGAAGAGGGAAAACTCTTCATTCTTCAAACACGTAACGGGAAACGAACAGCAAAGGCCGCTTTTAAAATTGCGACTCAAATGGCAGAAGATGGCGTAATAAGTAAGGAGGAGAGCTTGAAACGCCTAACGCCTTCCATGATTACTCAACTGCTTCATCCTGTGTTTGATGAACAAATGTTGGCGGAGAGTCAAGCTATAGCAAAAGGATTACCTGCGAGCCCTGGTGCAGCTTCTGGGAGAGTTTATTTCCATGCAGAGGATGCGCAAAACGCACACGCGGCGGGACAAAAAGTTATCCTTCTTCGAACAGAAACTTCACCAGAAGATATTGAAGGTATGGTTGTGAGTGAGGCCATTGTCACATCTCGTGGAGGAATGACCTCTCATGCGGCTGTCGTAGCACGAGGTATGGGGGTGTGCTGCGTGGTTGGATGTGAACAATTAACGATTAATGAAAAACTCAAACAAGCATACGATGGTACACATACCATAAATGAAGGTGATTTACTCTCAGTAGATGGTACAACAGGAAAAATCTACCGGGGTGAAATTAAACTTGATAAGGCACAAGATCTCGATCTTTTAGTAAAAGTGCTCAAATGGGCCTCTCACATAGGGAAGTTGCAGGTCAGAGCAAATGCTGAAACTGTTGAAGATATCAGAGCTGCGTTAGAGTTTGGTGCGAGCGGTATTGGCTTGGCGCGTACAGAACATATGTTTTTTGGAAAAGAACGAATTTTGGAAATGCGTAAAATGTTTCTCTCAGAAGATCAACTGCAGCGTAAGCAATCGCTTGAAACACTCAAAGAATTCCAGAAAAAAGATTTTGCTGAAATTTTGAATCTCACCGAGGGAATGCCGTGTACGATTCGCCTTTTGGATCCGCCGCTTCACGAATTTATGCCTAAAACGAAGGAAGAATATGAACAAGTGGCTGAAGCATGCGGTCAAACGGTTGACTTTATCATGCAAAGAGGGAAAGATCTTGAAGAGTTCAATCCAATGCTGGGGCATCGTGGTTGTCGTTTAGCCATAACTTATCCTGAAATATATGAAATGCAGGTTGAAGCCATAATGGAAGCTGCTTTGGAGCTTGCTAAAACAGGAAAGCAGGTCAAACCAGAGATTATGATTCCTTTAGTTGCTGAAGAAAAAGAATTGTCTTATCTTAAAAAGATGTTGGAAGACAAAATTCAACATGTCTTTGAAAAACACAAGATGAAACTGACATATAAAATCGGTGCAATGCTTGAAATTCCAAGAGCCTGCTTGACGGCCGACCAGCTTGCGACTTCGGCACAGTTCTTCAGCTTTGGTACCAATGACTTGACACAGCTGACCTATGGCTTTTCTCGTGATGATTCGGTCAAATTTTTGCCAGACTACATTGAGAAAGGGATTTTAGAAGATGATCCTTTTCAACATTTGGATCAGAAAGGCGTGGGCAGTTTGATGAAAACAGCAATAGAGCTTGTCAAACCGCGGCATAAGGATATTAGTTTTGGGGTGTGTGGTGAAGTGGGAGGCGATCCAGACTCCGTTGCTTTTCTTCAAAACATCGGTTTGGATTATGTATCATGTTCACCATACCGCGTTCCTGCAGTTCTTCTTACGGTTGCACAGATGAGTATTAAGTAAGAGGATGTAAAAAACCTTCGACAATAAGCGAAGGTTTTTATTATTTTAAATCTCCCCAAAGGTTGAGCATCACAGTTCCAATGATGAGGACCAAAATGGCTGAACATTGGAGGAACAGGCTGAGTTGAGAAGTTTCGTGATTTGAAATCAAAAGTCGAACGATCGAAGCAACGGCGATATAGATATATTTCTTGATTGTTGGGTGATCATTATCCGAAAGATAGTGAATGATGAGTTCTAAAAATTCCAAAAAGAGGAAAAAAGTTAAGATACGGTCAATAATATCGTAGAAACTGTAATCAATAAATCCAGTAGTGAAGGAGGAGAGAAGGACCCAAATCTCTTTAAACATAAGGAAGGCAATAACCAACCCGAGTAAACTTAAACAGACTTTTATGATGACATTAAAAGTTTTCGATAAAAAATTAAATTGAATCAAATGAGAACCTCCGTGATTAGTCGCGTAATTTTATAATTCTAGTATAGCACAGGAACATAGGCTTTGAGGAGCAATTAGACTTGGAAAAATGAACTGAATATTTGAAAATAAGAGAACTCTTATTAAAAAGATGCATTTTCTTATTACATTGGCTAAATGTATAAATTATCCCTCTCGGTATTCCAGAGTTTCTAAATTGTTTTTTGCCTTAGACTGTGGGATAATCAATGTATAAGAAGAAGGTGCGTTTATAACAAACCGCCATTTGTTTACTTTATAGAAAAGAGAAAATACTATGATTAATCTTTGTAATATGCTTTATGTTTCAGATGTCCCAAAGCACGCAGAATTTTGGACGAAAGTCGGTTTGCAAGAACTTCGCCGTCAAGGTTCAGGCTCACAAGAAACGGTGATTTTTGCAGTGGATGCGAATGCGCCAAGCGCACGTATTCAATTATGGAATCTGGATTTTATTCGTCAAAATTCACCAGAAGTGGCGGACATGAAAGGCTCAATGCTCTTTACTGTAGATAACCTAGAAGAGTGGCACTCGCGTGTTGCTGAAGCAACGGATACAGTGAGTGAAATCAATGATTTCCAAGGTATGGTGAACTTTAACTTCCAAGATCCGGATGGCAATTATTATGCCTTTGCACAGTCTGAGTTACCAGAATGATGTGCAAAATCTTAATCGTCTAATTTTGAAGTTGCTTTCTTTGGGAATGTTTCATTTTCTAATTCCTCTTTCTCTCGCAATTTCCGCTGTGCCTCAGACAGTTCTCCGGTGGCGAAAGCTCCCCATTTCATCATGCCTCTGTCATGATAGTTACGGATGGATTCATAAGGGCTATATGAGCGATCAACTGTCATTTTTTTCTCCTCCTGCGGCTGCATGGCCGCCAATCATTTTGTTTCTTTCTAAAACTCTAGAGCCAGCTGTCAAAACGCTGGCTTTTTGAATGGCTGTAAAGTCAAATTTATCACGTATTTCATCGATGGCATCTTGCAGAGCTTCCTGTTTTTGATGGGTGATGACCTGAGATTCATTGGGGAGCATTGTTTCAAAAAGATTAAGTTGCTTAATATTTTCGCTAGATAAATCAAAACCGCCGATACCGATTTCTCTTACAATTTCACCATGATATTTTTCTCTAAAGAGGCGCAAAAACTCGGATTGAATATCCGTCGTACTTTGAGTGGGTTCAATTTTACTGGCTGTCTTTATTGAAGAAGAGTCCTCTTTGTAGGAAGGTTTAACATAGAGCGAGAGACCGCCCGCAAGCTTTTTCCCTTTTCGAAGTCGAATAGCAAGATGCTCAGCCATTTCCTTAATCACTAGCTCTATTTCATCTTGCTGTACATAGTCACGTGGCAAAATCTGACTGTTGCTGTAGCTTTCTGATTTTTTGTGGTGTTTCTCGCGAACATTGGTTTCATCAATACCATGAGCATGAAAAAATTGTTGAAGACCAACGATTCCCATTTTGCGTTTAATCCTATCAGGGTTTGCATGGGCTAGATCCTTGATAGAGTAAATTCCTAACTTATTGAATCTTTTCTCTGTTCGTCTTCCAATCCCCCAAAAATCAGTCATTTTGGGAAGTGTCCAAACTTTATTAGGGACGTCCTCATAACGAATGAGTGCCCGCATAGTTGCGCTGTGCTTGGCATAATTATCCATCGCCAACTTAGCCAGCAAGGGATTATCTCCCATTCCAACGGTCACAAATAGGCCCATTTGCTCAAGGACTTTATGCTGTAAATCCTGGGCTAACAAATC
Source organism: Lactococcus sp. bn62 (assembly GCF_029492705.2). Classification (NCBI taxonomy): domain Bacteria; kingdom Bacillati; phylum Bacillota; class Bacilli; order Lactobacillales; family Streptococcaceae; genus Lactococcus; species Lactococcus sp. bn62. The sequence goes on from NZ_CP120417.1 coordinate 1,075,230, forward strand.
CATTTGCTCATATTTATCTTTGATGTCAGGGTAGAAAAGATTCAGGGATTCTGTAACATCAAGGAAGGACTCATCAATAGAATACGAGTGAATTTCTTCAGAAGAAGTATAGTTAGCCAAAAGTTGTTGCATCTCGATATTCTTATCAATATAAAGGGCCATCTGCGGGGGAACGATAAGTGTGCGCTTAGCCCAACTTTCAATAAAAGCGACATGTTGCATTGAGGGTTCTGTGCGTTGCCCGTAAATGTCAGTATGTTTGGCATACCAACGCCGGTAGTTAAACTTCCTATTTTCCAGTAAAAAAGGTAAATCTGCCGCACGACTGACGTTAGATTTTCCAAAAACCTCTTTAAATTTTGGACTTGAAGCTAAGATAAGGCCATAGGAGTGATCTGAGCGACTCATGACACAAAGAGAACTCTTTAAAGGATGAAGCCCTCTCTCCACACATTCGATTGAGGCATAGTTCGATTTCACATCCTCAAAAAAAATTGCGCGCCGTGGTTCATACGTATAGTCAATAAACATATTATATCCTCAATAAATATTGATTTATTCAATATTATATACCTATAAAAGGAATAAAATAAAGAAAAATAATTATAAATTCAATATTTATTCTTTATGTAATCTAAATGATGTTTTATAAAAAAATGTAATAGAAAAACACATGAGATTCTCAAATTTTTAGTAAAAATAGGAATGGGAATGCTATAATGAAAGTAACGAAAATGTAATAAAAGAAAGAGCTATGAAAATTTTAATCATTCAAAAAAAGACACCGTACGGTCGTAAGTTAAAGATAGCTTCAGTGGTCAGCTTGACCACATTGCTGCACGCAAAGACGAAGATTGAGTTTGAAGTTAGGAGTGAATGAACATGATTACCATAGAAGGATTTTATTTCACGGTTACAGACCTCGATAAATCAATCAAGTTTTACGAGGAATTATTGGGCATAAGTCCCACCCATGTTGAAGCCAATCGCTGGGCGGATTTTTATCAAGGTGACAAACACTTCGGACTATTGTGTGACGCAGAGATTAATCAGTGCCGTGCAGTTGGCAACAACGGCGTTCTCAATTTTTACTCCGACAACATACAGCAAGATTATGAGCAGATAAAGAATATGGGCGCGAAAATAATAGATAAGCTTTGTGATACGCCCGACTCACCATATGAATATCTCAGTTTTACCGTCCTTGACCCGGACGAAAATAGGATTGAAATTGCATGGTATCCTGTAACCATACAATAATGAATGAGAGGGCAACATGAAACTAAAAGTCGGTTGTAGAAAGTAAGATTATTTTGTTGCTTTATACCTCGTATGAAAGAGCAGGACTCCATTTACAATTTAATGTAATCTTTTATCAAGAGGGATTTTGGTTTTCTAGTGTTTATGATACAGTTGCTGAGCAGTGGGACACCGACCATTGTGATTACAAGGTTGAGGTTGTTCTTGAGAACGCTTTAAGTATACTTACACTCTGGCAGAACTGGATGAGTTGCAAAAAGTATATGTATTGGCTAATGAAAAGCCACTATCATTTTTGTAAAAAATTTGTAACTTTTTGTTATAATGGTTTTATGACATACCATAAAAAGCGCGGAGTACTTTCTACTAAATCTAGAAAAATCTTTCGTTTTACTGTAAAATTTTTGATTATCCTGTTTGTAATAGTGGATCTTTTGGAACTTAGCACCCTTCATCCAGCGGATCATCGTAATACAAATGAACTTGCGGTACAAGTTGAAACTACCAAGGAATATGATTTTATCCGAACGATAGCTCCTTATGCACAAGAGACCCAAGAAAAATACGGCATTCTCGCTTCCCTGACGCTCGGTCAGGCAGCTTTAGAAAGTGATTTTGGTCGAAGCGGACTTGCAGCTAAATATTATAATCTGTTTGGCATAAAAGCTTACGGTAACGTGCCAAAAGTTGCTTTGGAAACCAAGGAGTTTGAAAATAATCAATGGATAACAGTGCGTGAACCTTTTCGTGTTTATGACAATTGGCAACAGTCTGTAGAAGGGCATGCCTTTCTTTTCACTGAAGGAACAACGTGGAATCCTAACCAGTATGCTCTTGTCCTTGCGGCTAAAGATTATAAAGAGGCAGCTCATGCCGTACAACTATCTGGCTATGCTACTGATCCAGCTTATACTGAAAGACTTCTGGAAATTATCGAAAACTATAGTTTGTTTCAGTATGATAAAGTTTGAATTTTCTTTTTTGAAGGGAAGCCAAATTAAAATTATCTGTTTGGCATTAGACTATAAATGGTTGTAGTAAGTAGGTGCGATCAACAAGGAACAGAGCTACTACGGAGATAGGGCTCTTTTGTATTTCACCCAATCTCATATTAAGCCTTACGATATGCTAAGTGTAGGGCCATTGAGCACACTTTTTACAGACAATCCCGTAAAAAATATTGATACAGAAAAAGTCTTAAACCGTATTCCTCAAATTACTTGGAGGGATATTTTTGCAAAACAAAACGAGATTAAGTTCCGCTATGGTATCTCCAATACCCTGATTACCCAACAACTTGTAATCAAGAAATCTAATATTGATTTTAGTCAAGACAAGATGCAAATTAACGCCATACGTATGGAAACATATCTCAATGACGTAGCTGGAGATGCCTCAAGTAAACAGGATATGATTGCGGATCCTTTGGAGAGAATATAAAAAGGCAAGATTTTATGCCTTTTTAATGTCCGAAAAAAGGTATAAACGATAAGAAAATATTAAACTAAACCGCTGTATATTAGAAAAAATAAATATTGTAATTACTAGGCTAAACTTATTGAAAATGTTAGATCTTTGGAGTATTATTTAAGTAATATTAAATGAGGGATTGATAGCATGGAGGAAGAAAGCCGAACGGTTGTTTTGCTTTTACTATAGAAATATATCAATGTGGAGGATTAAGCTATTTATGAAAGATAAAAATTTTATAGATATTATAAGTAAAAGCACAATTGAGATAGCTAAAAATCTTCTTGGTATGAAACTTGTCTTGGAAAAAGGCGGAGAGTCAGAAATACTTGGGAATATCGTAGAAACTGAAGCTTATCTTGGGACACGGGACAGTGCATGCCATAGCTTCATGGGAAAACGAACCCCGCGTAATGAATCCATGTACCTCGCTGCCGGGCACTGGTATGTATATCAAATTCATGGTCATTTTATGTTAAATCTAGTCACTAAAGGCAAAAATGTTCCAGAGGCCGTTTTAATTCGCGCCGTTCAAGCAGAGGCTCCAGAACATGATGGCAGTGGTCCGGGAAAGCTCACGAAATCCTTTGGCATAACGAAAGAGATAGACGGAGAGTATTTTGTTGACTCACGTTTGACATTAGAAGTAGACAAAACACCAAAAGAGATTGCCTGTCGAAAGAGAATTGGAATAACATGTAAGGATGAATGGCGAAATGAACCTTTAGGATTTTACGTAAAAGGAAATTCGCAAGTTTCTCGTATTCGCAAAAAAGAAATATTCGGTGACGATGAGTTGACTTGGGAGAATCCCGCCTTTCAGGAGAATAAAAACGAGCGAGAAGAAACGATACAAGAGGCATGAATTCATGTCTTTTTGTATGAGAAAGAATGCCTGAACAAGAAGATAGCTCACAAAGCCAAACGGCTACATATTAGCGCAGATGCTCAAAAAATGATAGAATAACCTAGTATGATATGCTCTACAAGGCTTTTTATGTAAGACAAAAACAGAGAGAGCAGATTCAAGTAAAATAGAGATAGGTCATCTCTAGACGTATTTGGTATTTATTTTCATCACTAAAAAATAATAATGAAAGGCTATAACACCAGTTATAGCAGGGTTTAAAAATGGGTGTAGCAATTCAATGGTTCCCAGGACACATGTCCAAAGCGCGTCGTCAAGTTCAAGAAAATTTAAAATATGTTGATTTTGTGATTGAGTTGGTAGATGCACGTTTGCCGATCAGTTCACGTAACCCTATGTTGGATAAAATTATTGGGGATAAACCACGTCTTATCGCTTTAAACAAGGCCGATTTAGCTGACAGAAATGCGGTGAAATCGTGGGTGGAGTTTTTTGAAAAACAAGGCATCATTGCTTTAGCCATCAATTCAAAAGAAGCACATACTGCCAAACGTTTGACTGTTGCAGCGAAAACTTTGATGGCTGATAAGCTTGCGCGTAATGCTGAGCGTGGCATCCAGAACAGTTCTTTACGTACGATGATTGTCGGTATTCCTAATGCGGGTAAATCAACACTGATGAACCGTCTTGCAGGAAAAAAAGTAGCTGTTACAGGAAATAAACCCGGTGTAACTAAAGGGCAACAATGGTTGCGTACCAATAAAGAGTTGGAAATTCTCGACACACCAGGGATACTGTGGCCAAAATTTGAAGATGATCAAGTTGGTCTAAAACTTGCTTTAACAGGCGCTATCAAGGACCAACTTTTGCCTATGGATGATGTGACAATCTTTGGTTTGCAGTATTTCCTTGAAAATTACCAAGCAGCAACCATGAAACGTTTGCGTATGAAAGAAGCAGACCTAGAGTTAGAGATCCCCGATCTTATCATGGAATTGACCCAACGTTTTGGCTTCCGTGATGATTATGACCGTTTTTATCAAATGTTTGTTAAGGATGTGCGTGATGGCAGAATGGGCGAATATTGCTTGGATAAAGTGAGTGACTATGTCAACGATTAAAGAAATAAAAGAGCAACTGAATGGCTTAAATACACTGGTCGAAGTGGAGGCTTTTCTAGAAGACAGTCGTGCCGGCGTTCAAGCAGCGATTAAACGTCGGAAAAAAGAGATTTTAGCAGAACAAGCGGAAGATGAACGCTTAGAAATGATGCTGAACTTTGAGCGACAAGCATATGCGCAAGGGCTGGACTTAATTGCGGGTATAGATGAGGTTGGACGTGGTCCATTAGCTGGTCCAGTTGTGACTGCAGCCGTTATTTTACCTAAAAATTGTAAGATTAAAGGTCTTAACGACAGTAAGAAAATTTCAAAATCTAAACATGAAGCCATTTTTACAGAAGTCCAAGAAAAAGCGCTTGCTATAGGTATTGGTCTAGTTGACAACGAAACGATCGACCAAGTGAACATATATCAGGCGACTAAAATTGCGATGCTTCAAGCTGTAGAAAAATTAGAAATACAGCCAGAATGTCTCCTCATCGATGCGATGAAGTTAGACATTAATATCCCTCAAGTCAGTATTATCAAAGGTGATGCCAAGTCCTCAAGCATCGCGGCAGCAAGTATTGTTGCAAAGGTGACGCGAGATCGAATGATGGCGGAGTATGCCCACAAATACCCCCATTACGACTTTGAACATAATGCAGGTTATGGCACGGCCAAGCATTTGGAGGGGCTAAAGAACTTCGGCATTACACCGATTCACCGTAAATCTTATGAACCCATCAAATCAATGGTAGAAAAATAAGCAGATCAGGATGATCTGCTTATTTTGTATAATATTTGTTCATGATTTCCATCCGTAAACCATTTATTTCGCTGAGATTCGCCGTGAGCAAACTCCGTATAAAAATGCTCTCGTCCCGTGTGATAATCCCATTGTAAACGACTTGAGGGTATTCAGCGTTCACACGAAGGATTTGAGCTTTCATCGCTTCTAAGTTCTCGGCTGTAACTGGGATATCTAAGTTCATCGTCCGGTCTTTGTAAGAGAAATTTTTCAAGGATTCAATATTACGGTTAGGGATAAAGGCTGTAGCGCCATCATCTGAAATTAAAGTGATTGAGCGAATACCTACAGCAGTGACTTCCCCTTCGATACCTAGATTTTCAAAGCGAATCCAATCGCCCACATTAATCTGATGTTCGACGATAATAAAGAAGCCATTGATGATATCGGCGACGAGATCACGCCCCGCAAAACCAAGAGCAACACCGAGAATACCAGCACCGGCAAGCACACTTCCTACAGGAACACCAAGAATAGAGAGGGTAGTATAGATCCAGAGAAAAGCTGTCAGATAAGTTAAACCACTTTTAGTTAAGCGGGCTAAAGTCATTATCCGAGAAGCGTCTGCCCAAGAACGATTGCTGTAGTTTTTGAAAAGCGTTTCTACGATGCGGACGCTGATCCGGTATAAAATAAAAAACAAAAGACTGACTAAAAAGACGTAGATTAATTTATCCAACAAGAGTTGTCCGAGTTCTTGAAAGTTTATTCTAAGAATATTCATTTTATTTCCATTTCTATAATTTTCTGAATTTATATTGAAATCACATTCAAAATAGCTTATAATAATTAATTATAACAAATACCATGAAGTTTGGCTTTATGGAAAAAGATGTCGATAAAAATGGGGGACGAAAAAGAATGACAGTTGAATTAGATTGGGAAAATTTAGGTTTTGAATACAGAGAGTTGCCTTACCGCTATATTTCACATTTTAAAGATGGAAAATGGGATGATGGAAAACTTACAGGCGATGCAACTTTGCACCTTTCGGAAGGCTCACCAGCGCTTCACTATGGTCAACAGGGGTTTGAAGGGCTCAAAGCCTACCGTACAAAATCCGGAAAAATAAATCTTTTTCGTCCTGATCGCAACGCTGAGCGTTTACAAGCTACAGCACGTCGCTTACGTATGGCGGAAGTGCCAACAGATAAGTTTATCGATGCCGTAAAACAAGTTGTTAAGGCAAATGAAGACTTCGTCCCTCCTTACGGAACTGGAGCTACGCTTTACCTTCGCCCATTATTAATAGGTGTGGGCGGCCTTGTTGGGGTAAAACCAGCAGATGAATATATCTTTACAATTTTTGCAGTTCCCGTAGGTTCTTACTTTAAAGGTGGTCTTGTGCCAACAAACTTCCTCGTGTCCCGTGATTATGACCGTGCAGCGCCACATGGTACAGGTGCGGCAAAAGTCGGGGGGAACTATGCCGCTTCGATTGAACCAGGACAAAAAGCACATGAAGCTGGCTATTCTGATGTAATTTATCTTGACCCTGCCACGCACACTAAGATTGAAGAAGTGGGTGCAGCAAACTTTTTTGGGATTACCAAGAATAATGAGTTTATCACGCCGTTAAGCCCTTCAATTTTGCCTTCTATCACGAAATATTCTTTATTACAACTGGCTGAAGAGCGTTTGGGAATGAAAGCTATTGAAGGTGACGTTTTTGTGGATCAGTTAGATGATTTTGTCGAAGCAGGTGCTTGTGGTACAGCTGCAGTCATTTCACCGATTGGTGCTATTGATGATCAAGATAAACACCATGTTTTTTATTCAGAAACAGAAGTCGGCCCAGTGACGCAACGCTTATACAATGAACTTATTGGTATTCAATTTGGCGATAAGGAAGCCCCAGAAGGTTGGATTTATACTCTTGAATAATAAATAAGAGATTCAAAAATTGTGAGAGGAATCTGCAGCTGACAAATGTGTCTAAATTTGATATAATAAGGAGTAAAAATTACGAAAGCGATTTTATAGCTTTCTTGTAGGAGAGTATTAATGAATTTATTTGTTGCAATTTTACTTATGATTGTCTTTGCCATTGCTGGTTTTGCTGGGGGCGCTTGGTTTACACAAAAACAAACTAAAAAGCTCTTGATGGATAACCCACCATTGAATGAAGATGCAGTACGTATGATGATGGGTTCCATGGGACGCAAACCATCTGAAGCACAAGTACAACAAGTGCTTCGTCAAATTCGTAGTGCAGCTAAACAAGCAGACACTAAGAAAAAATAAGATAAAAAGTAAATTTTGGAGGTATTTATGGACAACAGACCTATTGGCTTACTAGATTCAGGAGTTGGAGGCTTGACCGTTGTTCGCGAGATTCTCCGTCAATTACCAAACGAAGAAATTGTCTATATCGGTGATACGCAACGTGCGCCTTACGGGCCACGCTCAAATGAGCAGATTACTGCTTTCACTTGGGATATGGTCAATTTTTTGCTTTCTAAAAATGTAAAAATGATTGTTTTCGCTTGCAACACAGCGACAGCAGTTGCAATTGAAGAAGTAAGAGCAGCTCTTGATATTCCTGTCATAGGTGTGATTTTACCAGGTGCTTCAAGTGCGATTCAAAAAACAATCACCAAGAAAGTCGGCGTAATTGCGACACAAGCAACGGTTAATTCTGATCAATATCGTAAAGTTATTCAGCTCAAATCATCAAGTGTTGATGTGCATAGTTTGGCTTGCCCAGAGTTTGTACCACTGGTTGAATCCAACGGTGCGGATTCGGAAGAGGCTCAAGAAATAGTAGCGAAGGCTTTAAAATCAATGGTTGGTAAAGTAGACACCTTGATTTTGGGCTGTACACATTATCCTCTTTTGCGCAAACTCATCCAAAAAGAAATGGGGCCAAATGTTCAGCTTATTGACAGTGGTTCTGAAACTGTACGCGATATCACTGTTTTACTCAACTATTTTGATCTCAACGGTGAAGAACGTCAAAGTCTCCATCACCGTTTTTATACAACAGGTAAGGCAGAAGATTTCCAAGCAATTGCGGACAGATGGCTTGGTTCTGGGAAAATTATTGCACAGCACACGGAATTATCTGCTGAAAAAACCCTGCTCATCGCCACACGTAACGACGGGAAAACCGCGGAATTCAAACGTCTATTTGAAGAATTTGGCTACAAAATTAAAAATCTTAAAGATTATCCTGAGTTACCAGATATCGCTGAAACTGGCATGACTTTTGAAGAAAATGCACGTCTCAAAGCAGAACAAATTGCTGAAATTACTGGCGAAGTTGTTATCGGTGATGATTCTGGTTTATGTGTAGATGTTTTAGGGGGCTTGCCTGGTGTCTGGAGTCATCGTTTTGCTGGACCTAATCCAACGGATGAGGAAAATATTGCCAAACTTCTCCATGAGTTAGCCTCAACGGCAATCACGCCGGAACGCCGGACAGCGCATTTCCATACGACATTAGTTGCTGCTTACCCAGGCCATGAAAGTTTGGTGGTTGAAGCAGACTGGCAAGGTCGTATTGGCCTTACGCCGCAAGGAGAAAATGGTTTTGGCTATGATCCTATCTTTTTGGTGGGAACATCAGACCGAACTGCTGCTCAGCTTAGTGCTGAAGAAAAAAATACAGCTTCACATCGTGGTCAAGCTTTACAAAAATTAATGACAGAACTCCCAGAATGGCTGGAGCACATTAAAAAATAAAACGAGGCATGAGTGTTAGCTAAAAGGAGTCTTCAATGTTTGTTGTAATGAGTGATTCACACACTGATCGTGATGTAATTAAAAAAATCAAAAAAAGATATGAAGGCACAGCATCAGCTTTGTTTCATTGCGGTGATTCTGAATTGCCAAGTAATGATGATATATGGCAAGGGATCAATGTAGTTGCAGGAAATTGCGATTACGATGAAGGCTATTCTGAGATAAAAATGGTGGATGTCGAAGGAAAGAAAGTCCTTATCGCGCACGGCCACCAATTTTATGTTGGCTTAGGGCTTGATCGTTATTCTTACTTTGCAGAAGAAAAAGAAGCGGATATTGCACTTTTTGGCCATATCCATCAGCCTGTTGCACAAATGATAGGAAACACTTTGTATATTAATCCTGGTTCAGTAAGTCAACCTAGAGGAAATATCAATATAAAAATGTACGCCGTCGTCACAGTATTAGAAGATGGCTATAAGGTTTCTTATCACGATTTAGAGCATCAGGAAATTCCGGGTCTACAATTTACTTTTGAGCTTTAGAAAAAAGAGGTAGAGTGAAAATGATTGATAAAGCTATTGAAAAATATTTCTTAGAACAAAGCGAAACATTTATAAAAGATGCTGATGACGTAGCTATTTTATGTGACGAACACAATATTTCTCATGCAAAATTATTGCTCAGTCAGTATAAATATTCTAGAGTACCTGTCCTCACTAAAGATAAAGAGTTTGTAGGCGTTTTAGGGCTTGCAGATATTGTCGAATTTGAGATGGGTGAAGATTTCTTTTATGAAAAATCGATGAATACACCTATAGCGGAGATTGTGGACACTGAAATAGAAACAGTATCCCCTTCAGCACCTTTGGAAGAAATCTTGCATAAATTGGTCAAAGAGCCTTTCTTACCTGTGGTAAAAAGAACTGAGTTTGTGGGGATTATTGCACGTCAAGAAATTCTCAAAGCCATTAACGCTTTTGCCCATGAATTTAGTAAAAAATATGATATTATCGAACGAAATTCCTAATTTTTTAGAGAGCAAAAATTTTTCAGAAAATACCAAATCAAATTATCTTTATGATTTACGAAATTTTGCCGAGTTTTTTGAGAAAAGAACAATTTCTCGTGAGTCGCTCATGCTTTATCGCCAATCTTTGAAAAAATTGGCTGTGGCAGCACAACGCCGCAAGATATCAAGTGCAAATCAGTTTCTACTCTATCTTTATGATAAAAATTTACTGAAAGAGTATCATAAAATTCAGCAGGTAAATGCGCCAAAGAAAGAAGTAAAGAAAAAATTAGAAATCAAGAATATGTCATCCGTTTATAAACCGGTGACTTCTCCTGGTCATTTCTTAGCATTTTTAATCCTTGAGTTTGGTTTAACTTTTTCAGAAATACAGCACTTACGGTGGGAAAATTTCAACTGGAAATTCCGAATTCTTACTGTTGAGAAGGCTGGATTAAAGCGTGTCTTACCAATACGTGATAAGTTTGCACTCTATACCCAAAGAATAAACAACGCGGATGAATTGTTTACCAAATCACGTCAATTTCTTTATTTAGAACTAAAAAAATATACGGATTTGACAGCAAAAGAATTACGCGAACAATATATCTTACAGCAAGTGCGGCTGGGCAAAACTGTATACGAATTAGCAGAAGCTCTAGGGCTATCTACAACAACTACTTTAGAGAAATACTATAAATGAGTGAAGAAATAAAGATAAAAATCAATGATTTTGAAGGCCCTTTAGATTTACTTTTGCACTTGGTTGGGCAATATAAAGTTGATATTTTTGAGGTACCTTTGGTTCCAATCATTGAGCAATATTTGAACTTTTTGAAGGCTATGAAAACCTTGGAGTTAGAAATTGCCAGTGAATATATGGTCATGGCGAGTCAGTTAATGCTGATAAAATCCCGTCGTCTTTTGCCTACAGTTGCTGAAGAATTCATCGAAGATACTGAACAGCTGGAACAAGATTTGCTGGCACAAATCGATGAGTATCGAAAATATAAAGCTTTATCCCAAGATATCGCTCAGATGCATGAGGCACGTAGCCAGTATTATTCCAAAGCTAAAACGGAAATTATTGGTGAAGATGCGGTACTTTTACAAGATCATAACAGTCTGGATTTATTTTTGGCCTTCAGCAATGTTTTAGCCTTACAAAAACAGTCCTTCACAGATGAAAATACAACAATAGAGGCAGAGCAATTCTCAATTTCCGATAAAATAGTGGAGTTGTCCCGTTACTTTTTAAAGAAAAAGACGTGCAAGTTTAGTTCTTTATTTTCGAAGAAGACATCGAAAGAAGAGCTTCTGACCACTTTCATGGCTTTGTTAGAGCTCATAAAAACACAACAAGTAACGTTTAAACAAGAAACAGTTTTTGGTGAAATTCTATTAGAAAGAGGACAAACGAAAGATGAACAATCTGAATAAGACAGCCACTTTGGAACTGTTACTCTTTGTTGCGGGTGAAGAAGGGCTGGAGTTAAACCAATTATCAGAGCTTTCGGGTATGAGTAAGTTTGCTTGTGAACAACAAATTGAGCGCCTTATTGAGAAATATCAAGGCGATGAAGAATCTGCGCTAACCATTATCGAAACAGCTGGGAAATATAAATTAGCAACGAAAGATATCTTTGCAGACATCCTTAAAAACTATGCGAAGACACCCCTCAATCAAAGTCTTTCACGTTCTGCCTTAGAAGTACTTTCGATTATTGCCTATAAACAGCCGATTACGCGCCTGGAAATCGATCAATTACGTGGTGTCAACTCTAGTGGAACGCTCTCAACACTGCGTGCTTATGATTTGGTAGAAAAGACAGGCACGCTTGAAGTCGTTGGTCGTCCAGGACTTTATGGCACAACAGAGTTCTTTTTAGATTATATTGGTATCAATGACTTGTCAGAGCTACCAGAAATAGATGAAAGCCAATTTATTGGCGAAAAACAAGTATTATTTAACGAAAATGAGGAATTAAATGAGAATCAATAAATTTTTGGCACATGCAGGTGTTGCCAGTCGACGTAAGGCAGAAGAACTTATTCTATCAGGAAAAGTTTCTGTCAACAACGTTACAATGACCAACCTGGGCTATCAAGTAGAGTCAGGAGATAGTGTTGAGGTCAACGGTGTTGCTGTTTATAACGAAGAACCTGTTTATTATATGCTGAACAAGCCGCGTGGCTATATTTCTAGCTCAAGCGATGATAAGGGCCGTCAAACCGTTATGGATTTGCTCCCTTCAGGAAAGGAACGCATTTACCCTGTCGGACGTTTAGACTGGGATACAAGTGGTCTCTTGTTGCTGACTAATGATGGAGAATTTACAAACTTGATGACACATCCGCGCCACGGTGTTGAAAAGGTTTATATCGCTAAGGTTGAGGGACAAGCCAATAAGGAAAACTTGCGTCCCTTGACCCTAGGCATGACCATCGAGGGTAAAAAGGTGAGCCCAGCACGTTATGAGATTATGAAACAGGACAAGGCGAAAAACAGCTCGCTTGTTAGCTTGACCATCCATGAAGGACAAAATCATCAAGTGAAGAAAATGTTTGCTGCAGTTGGTTTACCTGTCCAAAAACTTAGCCGTGTTCAATACGGACCGTTAAGTTTAGATGGATTAGTCCCTGGTCGCTACCGTCGCTTAACCAAAAAAGAAGTTTCACAATTGGTAAATGAAGCTAAAAAATAAGTAATTTCCGAACAATTCTGATGAATATTTGAAAAAATTTTATTTATTTCGATATTTTCTTGCTAAAAATAATAAAATGCGATATACTGTATCAATATTAAAAATCTTATTTATGCTTAGGATATGGCTAAGTGTTTCTACCCTGCACCGTAAAGGCAGGACAATAAGAGGATTCTATTTGTGCAGTTTTATCTTTAAATAGAAACTTTCATCGTTTAAGTTTAAAGGTCGTAAATAATATCTTCTTTTTGTCGTCTAGAAATACTCTACCTTATCAGGTAGAGTTTTTGTGCGTATTAAAACTAAAGCCAGTCTTGAGTGATAAATGTTATAGGAGAAGTTATGAAGTTATTGGAAAATCGTATCGCAATTGATGGGCAAGTTTTGGGAGACCAAGTATAAAAAGTGGACAGCTTCCTTACACATCAGGTCGATTATGAGTTGATGAAAGCGATTGGTGTACGCTTTGCTGAAGTTTACAAAGATAAAAATATCACTAAAGTTGTAACGATTGAAGCAAGCGGTATTGCACCGGCGCTTTATGCAGCAGAAGCACTTGGTGTACCCATGGTTTTTGCTAAAAAATCCAAAAATATCACAATGAACGAAGAATTATTGACAACAGAGGTCTTTTCATTTACAAAACAAATTACTTCAACAGTTTCAATTTCTCGTAAATTTATTTCTTCTGAAGATACTGTTTTACTTGTGGACGACTTTTTGGCAAATGGTCAAGCTGCGCTTGGTCTCGAAGAGCTGATTAAACAAGCGGGCGCACAAGTTGCCGGTATCGGTATTGTCATTGAAAAGAGTTTCCAAACAGGACGCGACCTCTTGATGGAGAAAGGCTTAACCGTGACTTCTCTAGCCCGTATTGAAAAGTTTGAGTCAGGTCAAGTCGTCTTTGCACCAGCAGATGATGCTGCTTGGGATTAAGAAGGAGAAGGGAAGAAATGTTTAATACAAAAAGACAAGCCAACGGTCAAGCTGCAGTTTTAGGTTTGCAGCATTTACTTGCAATGTACTCGGGCTCAATCTTAGTACCCATCATGATTGCCTCAGCTTTAAATTATAGTGCTTTGCAGTTAACCTACTTAATTTCAGCTGATATTTTTATGTGTGGTTTAGCGACTTTGTTGCAATTAAAGATGACCAAAAACTTTGGGATTGGTCTTCCAGTTGTCTTGGGTGTTGCTTTTCAGTCCGTTGCGCCATTGATTATTATTGGCCAAAAGCATGGTGATGGTGCGATGTTTGGTGCCTTAATTGCCTCAGGTATTTTCGTTATCGCTTTTGCAGGTGTTTTCTCTAAAATTCGTAAATTCTTCCCACCACTTGTGACTGGTTCAGTAATTACCACGATTGGTTTAACTTTAATTCCTGTTGCGGTAGGAAATATGGGAAATAACGAAGCATCTCCTACAGCCAACAGTCTCTTGCTTGCGGGATTTACCATCTTAGTCATTGTCTTGGTAAATATCTTTGCCACAGGCTTCATTCGTTCTATTGCTATCTTGATTGGTCTAGTTGCAGGAACAATTTTAGCTGCCAGCTTACATATGGTGGACTTCTCTGCGATCAATCAAGCACCTTGGGCACACTTGCCTATTCCTTTCCGCATGGCAATGCCACGTTTTTATCTGGTGGACTGTGTGATGATGATTATTATCGCCATTGTTTCAATGGTTGAATCAACAGGTGTTTACTTGGCTTTGTCTGATTTGACGGGTGAGGAACTATCTGAAAAACGTTTGCGTAATGGCTATCGCTCAGAAGGCCTTGCTGTTTTGCTTGGCGGAATCTTCAATACTTTCCCCTACACAGGTTTCTCACAAAATGTTGGTTTAGTACAGTTGTCAGGTATTAAATCCCGTAAGCCTATTTATTTCACTGCTGGTTTCCTGATTGTTTTAGGGTTGATTCCTAAGTTTGCGGCAATTGCTCAACTTATTCCAGTTCCCGTACTTGGTGGAGCCATGCTCATCATGTTTGGAATGGTTGCCATGCAAGGTGTGAATATGCTTGGAACAGTAGATTACAAAGATAATCAAAACCTGCTTATCGTCGCTGTTTCAGTTGGGATGGGCGTTGGTTTTAACTCAAGCAACCTTTTTGTAAGTCTACCAAGTTGGGCACAAATCTTCCTTTCTAATGGAATTGTTGTAAGTACTGTTTCAGCTATCTTGCTTAATCTCGTTTTAAATTCAGAGCGTAAATCAAAAGTCAACTTAACTTCAACAGAATTCACACAGTAAAATAAAGAACATAAGAAAAACAGCCCGTTATAACGAGCTGTTTTTTACTATTCTGAGGTTCAAAAAGCATATTTCAATAAAAGTACGGTTTTTCTAACACATCTCTTTTCACATAACCGATACATCTTTATTATACCTTTATTTTCTTGTCTGTGCAATAGCCCATAAATGATTTCCTATAGGAAACGACCGGTTAGAAAAGCATTATTCCCGGGAGTATCGAGGTTTTTTGTTTCCAACAAACCGTACTTTTTCGCGCAAACGAAATATCAAGGGAAATTGGATGAATAATGAAAAAAATGACTCAGGCCATTGCTTTAAGCACGATAGTATTGGGAGCTCTCTCACCAACATTACAAGTTATTGCTGAAACTCCGAAAATCGCAGAATCACCAGCAGTAACCACAGAGCTTTCTTCAGAAAATGTTGAAGTCCAAGCGGACTCTAATGACATTGCATCAGGAACTTTTGGGACAGCACCATGGAGAATTGATTCATCTGGTGTGTTACATATTGGATCTGGAACATTTTCTGACACCCCAGTTAACCAAAACGGACTAAGAATGAGTCCTTGGTATCAATGGAGCAAACAGATAACAAGTATCCGTTTTGAAGGTGATGTTATTGCTGGAAATATACTCAGTAATCTATTTGATTATTTAGCAAATGTCACTCATATTGAAGGTATTGAAAAGCTTAATACTTCTCATACCACTGAGATGCAACGGGTGTTTGGCGGTTGTGCGAGCTTGACGAGTCTTGACTTGACTTCTTGGGACGTATCGAATGTTACAACAATTTTTTCTTTTCTTAATGGTGCGACAAATATGGAATCGTTAAACGTTTCTAATTGGAATGTTTCGAATATGATTGCAATTACTTATGCTTTTTAGGAAATGCCCAAATTAAAGGAACTTGACTTGTCTCAATGGCGATTAACCCCTTTATATTCTGCCCAAGGTGTCTTTATGGGAGATTCTTCTCTAGAAGCTCTTGATCTTTCAGGTTTTGATATGACACAACTTGAAAATTCATGGATAACAGGTTATGAGATGTCGCGTTTCTTCCAAAATACAACTTCTTTAAAGGTGCTAAAACTTAGTGATAAATTCCGTTTTTGGGTTACGGATAGTGTGAACGTGGAGCTTCCAGAAATTTCAGCAAACAATCAATATACAGGGAAGTGGCAAAATGTTGGTACAGGTTCGCTTACGCATCCGCAAGGAGCTGATGTTTGGACAAGTAAGCAACTCACTCAAAGCTTCAATGCGAATGCGAAGAACGATACCTATGTATGGCAGCCTTACACGATATCCGCAGGCGATGTGACTGTGAAGTACGTCGATACAAAAGGCACGCCTATTGCAGATGATGTCATAAAATCAGGAAATATTGGTGAAGCTTATACAACAGAACAAAAAGATATTCCAGGCTATACTTTTAAGGAAGTTCAAGGTGATCCATCCGGTAAATTTACAGATCAACCTCAAACAGTGACGTATGTTTATGAAGGGGCTAAAGACCAATCAACAGTTATTGTACACGATTCAGAGTTAACAGTTGGTGAGGCATGGCAGCCAGAAGATAACTTTGACAGTGCTACAGATTATTATGGCAATACGGTTCCTTTTTCAGATATAAGTGTTGAAGGGCAAGTCGATACGGCAAAAGCAGGAACTTACAAAGTCACGTATACAAGATTTGTACCTAATTTATTTTCAAACTCTAAAAATCAAGGGACATATTCTGCTGTTGCTACAGTTACTGTAAAAGAAGCTCAACCGGTAAAAGGTGGGGATATTACTGCCAAATACGTGGATACAGAGGGTATTGAAATTTCTGATGATGTGGTAAAAGTAGGAAATATTGGTGAAGCGTATACAACAGAGCAAAAAGATATTCCGGGTTATACATTTAAAGAGGTTCAAGGTAATGCATCAGGTAAGTTCACTGCTCAAGCTCAAACTGTAACTTATGTTTATACGAAGAATGAACTTCCCCATGTGAGTGGAACAGTCCTTGTCAAATATATAGATACGGATGGCCATTCACTTTCGGAAGATATTGTAAAATCAGGAGCTATTGGAGAAGGTTATAGCACTGAAAAGAAAGATATTAAGGGCTACACTTTCAAAGAAGTGCGTGGTAATGTTGCAGGTCGTTATACAAACCAAGTACAGACTGTCACTTATGTCTATACAAAAAATAAGTCGATTTCTCAAGTAACTGCAACTCCTCAAGGTGGAGAAAAAGATCAAAGCGCTTCAGCAAAGCAAAAATTTTTGCCTAAGGCAGGCGAAAATGAAGGCATGACTCTAATTAGTTTTATTTTAGGACTTACTTTCTTGGCCTTAGCCCTGTTTGGACTTACACTTCGTATTAAGAAAATCAAGAAATAATAAAAAACGGAAGTTACATAATGTAACTTCCGTTTTGATGTATATTTCTTTCCTCTTTTAGAGAAGAAAAACTAAATTTATTTAAGTTTGTCATTTTCATAAGTATGCTTAAGTTCCAAACCAGCAAATTCTTGTTGACGAAGCGCTTCATAGACAATCATACACGCAGTATTAGAAAGGTTGAGACTACGTACATGTTCATCGTTCATTGGGATGCGAATACATTTTTCAGCATTTTCCCGCATAAAGTCTTCTGGTAAACCAGTATCTTCTCGTCCAAAGAGGAAGTAATAGTCTTCTGAAGTTTCCGTATAATCAACATCTGAATATACTTGATCTGCAAATTTGCTCACTAAGAAGAGTTTTCCATCCACATGGTTGATAAAATCTTCCAGATTTTTATGATAGACAATGTTGACCTGATCCCAATAGTCCAATCCAGCTCTTTTGAGATTTTTGTCGGTAATTTCAAAGCCAAAAGGCTCAATCAAATGTAAGGTAGTATTAGTAGCTGCGCAAGTCCGCGCAATATTTCCAGTGTTAAAATGGATACGTGGTTCAAAAAGTGCAATATGATTCATAATTTTCTCCATTCCGTTTTTGTAAGGGTTTTACATTTTTACAAAAATAAAAACTAGGTAGCTCGGAGTATGGTCTCAGCGAGCAGCCTAGTTGGGGGACTAATTTGCTTTAATCATAACAGGGTTGATTGAAACAAATTAATTGATAGAGTAATCTTAACACATCTTTAAGGAAAAGTAAAGGAAATAATGGAAATTTTTTACATTTTTTTCCGAATAAGAAAAATTAAAGTAAAAAAAGGTGTTTTTTGGTATAATAGGAAAGGTAATTCTATCCCTCAAAGCAGAGAAAAAGCTTCTGAGAGAACAGCGAGAACTTAACTGTTCAAACGGTTAATAAATAAGGTTTTGAAGAATTCTTTATGAATTTTGTCAGCTATTTGTGTATTAAAGAATATCAAAGAGTTGGCCTTAAAATCCCAAAAGAAAGGAACATCTTTGTTTAAGAGGATGACTGGCTTTTCCAAACAATTGAAGAAAAGCAAGGTAGGTGAAATAAAATGATTTACGCAATCTGGGCAGAGGACGAGAAAAAAGTAATTGGCATCGATGGTCATTTACCTTGGCGCTTACCTGCTGAACTCGAACATTTTAAAAAGACAACGTATCATCAAGCAATTTTGATGGGCCGTAAAACCTTTGAAGGCATGAATAAGCGTGTGCTTCCTGGACGTATCACTATCGTTCTTACAAGAGATGAAACTTATCCCAAAGAAGATAACGACCGTGTCCTAATCATGCATAGTGTATCCGAAGTTGTAGAATGGTATAATAATCAAGAGCGTGATTTATATATCATTGGCGGATCAGAGATGTTCCTTCTTTTCGAAAATGAGCTATCAGCGCTCTATAAAACGGTTGTTCATGGAGAATTTGCAGGGGATACTTATTTCCCTGATACGTTTGATTTTTCGAAGTATGTAAAAGTGTCAGCGGATTATCACAAAAAAGACGCGCAAAATCCTTATGACTTTACCGTTGAAAAATATGAGCGGAAGGAGAAACAAAAGCAGTGACAAAATCTATTTTTGGCTTATTTACAGCTGTTTTATGCGCAATCTGTGTAATCCTTGCACTGCAATGCTTCCGCAAAAAGCGCTGGGGCTTAGGAACTATTTTTCTTCTTAATGCCTTTACGAATATTGTAAATTCCATTCATGCTTTTTTTGGAACTTTATTTTCCTAAAAATGTTTAAAATCTAGAAAAAGAGAAATAAATGTCTAACGATACAAAAGAAAACGAAAATATATATTGTTCATTCTGTGGCAAGAGCCAACCAGAAGTAAAGAAACTTATCGCCGGTGTTGGTGTTTATATTTGTGACGAATGTGTGGAACTATCGAGCCATTTGATTGAAGAAGAAATGCGAGAGGAAATGGCTCAAGAATTTGAAACTACTCCTGTAATGACCCCAAGAGAAATGTTGGATCATCTTAATGGTTACGTTATCGGACAAGAGCGTGCAAAACGTGCGCTTGCTGTTGCTGTTTATAATCATTATAAACGCATCAATTTTACAGGTAAAGATGACGAAGAAGTTGAACTCCAAAAGTCTAATATCTTATTGATTGGTCCTACAGGTTCAGGGAAAACCTTTTTGGCACAAACTTTAGCTAAATCGCTTAATGTTCCTTTTGCCATTGCTGATGCAACAAGTTTGACGGAAGCGGGTTATGTCGGTGAAGATGTCGAAAACATCTTGCTCAAGCTGCTTCAAGCCAGCGATTTCAATATTGAGCGTGCGGAGCGTGGTATCATCTACATTGATGAGATTGATAAAATTGCTAAAAAATCCGAAAATGTTTCTATCACTCGTGACGTTTCCGGTGAAGGTGTTCAACAAGCCCTCTTGAAAATTATCGAAGGTACAGTTGCGAGTGTCCCTCCACAAGGCGGACGTAAACATCCTAACCAAGAGATGATTCAAATTGATACCAAAAACATTCTCTTTATTGTGGGCGGAGCCTTTGACGGTATTGAAGAAATTGTCAAACAACGCTTAGGTGAGAAAATTATTGGCTTTGGAACAAATAATAAAGCCTTGGCTGACAATGAATCATATATGCAGGAAATCATTGCTGAAGATATTCAAACTTTCGGATTGATTCCTGAATTTATTGGACGTTTACCTGTAGTTGCTGCACTTGAACGTTTGACAGAAGCTGATCTTATCAGTATTTTGACTGAGCCTAAAAATGCTCTCATCAAACAATACAAGCAGTTGTTAAGCTATGACAATGTGGAACTGGAATTTGAGGATGCAGCTTTGCATGCCATTGCTGAAAAAGCTATTGAACGTAAAACAGGTGCACGTGGCTTACGTTCAATCATTGAAGAAGTGATGATGGATATCATGTTTGAAATACCAAGTCATGATAATATTGAAAAAGTGATTATTACGGAAGCAGCTGTGCGTGATAAAGCAGAAGCAGAAATCATTTATATTCAAAAATAAAAAACAGAAAATCATGAGTGCTCATGGTTTTCTTGTTATTATCATTGATTTTGCCTTAGCAAATGAGAATGATAATAGGCAGGAAGTGAAGCGATTTATGCTCCTTCTTCCCCCAAAAAAGACTTTAAATAAACCTTGCGCAGCTATCTAAAGAGAGGTTGACACACAAGGAAAGAGAGAAATAATGAAAATAAACCCTAATAATTTACAACTGACGATTTCAGCAGCCTCTGCCAAGCAGTATCCAGAGACAGATATGCCGGAAATTGCTCTTGCTGGTCGCTCCAACGTTGGAAAATCAAGCTTTATCAATACTTTATTAAACCGTAAGAACTTTGCCCGTACCTCAAGTTCTCCAGGTAAAACACAGCTCCTTAATTTTTACAATGTAGACGATACGGTTCATTTGGTAGACGTTCCAGGATACGGCTATGCTCGTGTTTCGAAAAAAGAGCGTGAAAAGTTCGGTAAAATGATTGAAGAGTATCTCACAACAGCACCTAATCTTAAAGCTGTTGTCGCTCTCGTTGATTTGCGTCACGAACCCTCTGAAGATGATAAACTGATGTATACTTTTTTGAAATTCTATGATATTCCTGTAATTTTAGTTGCAACGAAGGCTGATAAAATTCCACGTGGCAAGTGGAACAAGCACGTTTCAGTAATCAAAAAAGCATTGCAATTTGACAGCACAGATGATTTTGTGATCTTTTCAAGCTTTGATAAAACAGGAATTGATGAGGCTTGGAAAGCCATTGAACAATATGTATAAGATTAAGATTAATAATATGAAATTCTTTTCGCATATCGGAGTTTTACCGGAAGAAAAGATTTTGGGACAAAATTTAGAAATTGACTTGATTGTTACCACGAATTTTTCCTATTCGGGTTTAGATGAACTTGATGAAACTTTGAGCTATGTTGCTTTTTATGAAAAAATTGCGGAAATAATTGAAGTCTCACGTGCAGATTTGATTGAAAAATTGGCTTTCGATATCATTCAAGCCATTAAAGAAAACAACAAAGTGGAAACAGTAGAAGTACATGTCCGAAAATTGGCTGTACCTATTGCAGGAATCTTTGACAATGTCGAAATTGAAATGGTCGGTTAAAATATTTAACTTTTAGAGAATATTTACGACTTTCTAAGGGGGAAACAAGAAAGTGATGCAAACGGTTTATTTGAGTTTAGGGAGTAATATCGGAGATAAGCAAGCTTATTTACAAGATGCAGTAAGTTTATTGGGGCAGAATTCGGCTATTTTAATAGATAAAAAGTCAAAGTTTTATCAAACTTCACCTGTTGGGGGTGTGGAACAAGATGACTTTGTCAATATGGCAGTGAAGATTTCAACGACACTTGAAGCGAAGCAGTTATTGGCGTTTATTCATGAAATTGAAGCCAAATTAAAGCGTGTACGCAAGATTCATTGGGGCCCACGTACGATAGACATTGATATCTTATTTTACGGCAACGATCAGATCTCAGAGGAAGATTTGATTGTTCCACATAAAGAAGTTTTTAATCGTCTTTTTGTTCTTGTCCCCCTTTTGGAAATTTTAGAGCCGGGTTTCTCATACGAACAGGAAGTGAAACAAGCCATTGAAAAACTCAAAAATACAGAACAAGAAATAGTAGAGCTTCCGACGGAAAAGCCCGCTAGAAAACGTATTGAGTTTGCTGTACGAGAAATTCTCTCTGCTGTAGGTGAAGATCCTGATCGGGAAGGTCTATTAGAAACACCAGAGCGTGTAGCCAAAATGTATGAAGAGATACTCTCTTCACAAAAATTAACGCAATTTGAGGAGTATAAACTCTTTAAGATTGAAAAAACAGACCAGGATCAAACTATCTTAATCAAGGATATTCCCTTTTACTCGATGTGCGAACATCACATGTTGCCTTTCTTTGGTAAGGCCAACGTAGCCTATATCCCTAAAGACGGTAATATTATAGGCTTGAGCAAGATTCCACGCTTGGTCAACTATGTTTCGCATAAACTTTCAGTGCAAGAAAACATTACGCGAGACATAGCGGAAATTTTAAATGACATCTTAGAGCCCAAAGGTGTTGCGGTTGTTGTCGAAGCACGTCATATGTGTGTGGAAATGCGCGGTGTTAAAAAAGGAAATTCTCAAACAAAAACCTCTTTCTTTATGGGAGAATTTGAAGAAAACAGAGAAACACGTCTTGAATTTTTAGAAAGCTTGAATTGAAATGAAAATCATTGAAAAAAATACAGAGTGCTTTTCTCTGAAGCATATCTCTATCTGTTTCACCGAAATGAGCAGTCAAGAACAAGCCAAATTGGACAATCTTCTGTACCGTGTAAGAGCAAAAACGCTCGTAGACAAGCATGATTTGCTGACTTTTTTGACGATTTATGAATTGGCAGATTTGATTAAGATTTGGCCTGCTTCTCAGGAAAAATTGGCTTTGGAGCGTATTTTTAAACGCCATCAGATTATTTGGTCAGGACAGAATTTTTCTTTTGATTTGACTTTGGATCCGATTGTCTATTCTATTGTCAATGTCACACCTGATTCATTTTACGATGGCGCAGAAGAAAATCTGAATTTGGATTTTATCCTACAGCGAGTGGAACAGGATTTGCAAGAGGGGGCACAGGTCATCGAACTTGGAGGTAAGTCTTCTCGCCCAGGTTATGCAGATATTTCGCCAGAAGAAGAATGGCAACGTCTCGCTCAGCCCTTGCAGAATATTCGTCAAGCATTTCCCGAGGCTGTTATTGCTATAGACACTGATGAAGCCTATGTTATGCAGCGTGTGCTGGATGCAGGTGCAGATATTATTAATGATATTGATGGTTTTGATACACCTGAAAAATTACAGCTGATGCAAGAATACCAACCGGCTTTGGTTGCCATGAATAATGGGCGAGCGGGCATGAATTACGCAGATAACGTTTATCAAGAACTGCCGGCCTATTTTACAGAAAAACAAAAAGAATTAAACCAACTTGATATTGCTAATGCACAAATATGTGTAGACCCAGGCGTTGGTTTTTCAGGTGGAGCAACAGGGATTGACTCTTTACAGCGCGTAAAAACGACCGAACTATTGACGAACCTAGGTTTGCCTGTGATGATTGCAATCTCCCGTAAATCTTTCATGACCAATCTTCTGAATATGGAAGTAGACGAGCGCCTTTTGTCAACATTGATTCTTGAAAATCAAATGATGATGGATGGTGGACGTGTGCTACGTGTACATGATGTTGCAGCAACACGCCGTTTAATTGAAAATTTTAAAATATACCAAAAATACTAATGTATAATAATTTGATACGTGAACTTTCAGCTTTAGAAAGTTCTAAAAAACAAGAACAGGTAATTGCTCTTTTACGCAGCAAAAAAGGACTTAAGGGAAAACAGAATCCGGATTTGCAACTGTCGGCGTCTGCTGTCGTTTTTAAAGGGGAGAAGATGTATTTTATCGAGCATCCCTATCAAAAAGAACTCTTACTTCCTGCTGGACATGTCGAAGAAGGGGAAAAACCCCATAAGACGGCAGAACGTGAATTCCATGAAGAAACAGGTTTGACAGCTGGTGCGCCACGTCTTATAGATGTGAATCTTATTAATATTCCCTATAATGCAGTTAAGGAAGAAAAAGCACATCAGCATATTGATTTTCGTTATCTTCTTAAATTGCGGGATGAGCCTTCTGAACGGGCAGAGCTACCTGTTTTTTTGCTTTCAAAAACAGAGGCACCCGAGGAATTTAAAAAGTATTTTCTAGAAGGGAAACAAGCCTAATATGACTATCGAAACAGCACTAGAATGGATACATTCTCGTCTTAAATTTAATATCCGCCCAGGATTGACACGAATTGAAGCCTTACTTAAATTGCTCGGGAACCCTGAAAAAGAGTTGTCGATGCTTCACATTGCTGGTACAAATGGCAAAGGCTCAACTGTTGCTTTTACCCGAGGTATTTTGGAGCAGTTGGGCTTGACTGTAGCTACATTTACCAGTCCATTTATTGAGACTTTTGGCGAACGGATGGCGATTAATGGCCATCCTATTCCTGATGAAAAACTTATCAAGTATGTCGAGCAACTGAAACCATTAGTAGAGGAAATGGACAAAGACGAAAGACTTGCAGGGATCACAGAATTTGAAATTATTACCGCTCTGGCGTTTCGCTATTTTGCAGATGAACACGTTGATGTAGCTTTGATTGAAGTAGGTTTAGGGGGGCTTTTAGACAGTACTAATGTCATTCAACCTGTAGCAACTGCAATTACAACTATCGGCATGGATCATATGGATATCCTAGGGGATACACTAGAGAAGATAGCTGCCCAAAAGGCTGGAATTATTAAGCCGTACACACCCTTGGTGACAGGGAAAATAGCGGACGAAGCCCTAGCTGTTATTGCGGAAACAGCTCAAACAAATCAAGCGAAACATTATCAATACAGTATCGATTATCAGGTAGAAATCCTTGAAAATGAGCGATTTAATTACAAGGATGATGAAATTCACTTGCTCAACTTAGAAAAATCTTTACTTGGTCTACATCAAATAGACAACGCAGCACTTGCGGTTAAACTTACCATGGTTTACGCACATAAAATAGGGTTATCACTTTCAGAAGAAGCAATCCGAGTGGGTTTAAGAAGAACATTTTGGCCGGCGCGCATGGAAGAAGTCAGTCAAGCACCTTTAACACTACTTGATGGCGCTCATAATGTACATGCCATGCAACGACTCTTGGAAAACTTAAAAAATGAATTTTCAGGGCGTAAAATTACGATTCTCTTTTCAGCACTGGTCACAAAAGATATTACAGAGATGATTAAAATGATGCAAACCGTTGATAATTCGAAGCTAATTTTAACCACTTTTGATTATCCGAAAGCTTTAAAATTAGAAGATTTTGCTTATTTAGAGAAAGAAAATGTGACGCTGGCAGAAGATTGGAAGAGCTCATATGCAGCATTAAAAGAAAATTTACATGAAGACGATGTACTTTTAATGACAGGCTCTTTGTATTTCATGTCTCAAATTAGAGCATACATCTTAGCGTCAGAGCAATAAAAAAAATAAGGTCCTTGCTGGACTTGAGGAGGATGAAAACTGTGATTGTTTTAGCAGGAACAATAGGAGCTGGAAAATCAAGCTTAGCAAAGGCTTTAGGGGAGCATCTTGGAACAGATGTGTATTACGAGGCCGTAGATAATAATCCGGTTCTTGACTTGTATTATCAAGATCCGAAAAAGTATGCGTTCTTGTTGCAAATCTATTTTTTGAACAAGCGTTTTGAATCAATCAAAATGGCTTATACTCAAGAGAATAATGTCCTTGATCGCTCAATTTTTGAAGACGAACTTTTCTTAACTCTAAACTATAAAAATGGCAATGTCACTAAAACAGAATTAGAAATCTATCAGAACTTGCTCAGTAATATGCTCGAAGAAATGGAAGGAATGCCTAAAAAGCGTCCTGACTTACTGGTCTATATTGATGTGAGTTTTGAAACAATGCTTTCCCGAATTGCACAACGTGGGCGTAGTTTTGAACAGATTGATGATCAACCTGAATTAAAAGCATATTACCATCAAGTCCATGAAGAATACCCCGCTTGGTATGAAAACTATGATGTATCCCCTAAAATTCGGATTAATGGAGATGCACTTGACTTCGTAAATAATACAGAAGACCTCGAAAAGGTACTTACAGAAATAGATAAAGCATTATTAAAATTACAATTAAAGTAAATCGGAAGATTTATTTTTTTTTACTCCTTAACAAACTATACCAATTAAAGAATTATTATTCTTGACAAATACAAAACATTGTATTATCATATTCTTATTGACGAAAAATAAAGAAAAAGCTAACTATACCAATTAGCTTATGGAGAAATTAATATGTGTGGTATCGTAGGAGTTGTCGGAAATCGTAATGCAACAGACATTCTAATGCAAGGTCTTGAAAAACTTGAATACCGTGGTTATGATTCAGCAGGAATTTTAGTTGCTGATGGCGCAGGTCAAGTGAATCTTGTGAAATCTGTAGGACGCATTGCAGATTTAGAGGCAAAAACAGGTGATAACGTTACAGGATCAACAGGGATTGGTCATACACGTTGGGCGACCCATGGTAAACCAACCGAAGATAACGCGCATCCTCATACTTCTACTTCAGGACGTTTCGTTTTAGTACACAACGGTGTAATTGAAAACTTCTCAGAAATCAGAGAAGAATATCTTGCTAAGGATACATTTAAAGGTCAAACAGATACAGAGGTGGCTGTTCATCTCATCGCTAAGTTTGCAGAAGAAGAAGGACTCTCTGTACTTGAAGCCTTCAAAAAGGCACTCTCTATTATTGAAGGTTCTTATGCTTTTGCTCTTATGGATGCTGAAGATGCTGACGTGATCTATGTTGCGAAAAACAAATCGCCTTTACTTATTGGCTTGGGGGATGGCTACAACATGGTATGTTCTGATGCGATGGCGATGATTCGTGAAACATCTGAATTTATGGAAATTCATGATAAAGAACTGGTTATCTTAACTAAAGATAAGGCAGAAGTCATGGATTATGAAGGATATAAGGTTGAGCGCCAAAGCTACACAGCAGAACTTGACCTTTCTGACATTGGTAAAGGAACATATCCTTACTACATGCTCAAAGAAATTGATGAACAACCAACGGTAATGCGTAAATTGGTCTCAACTTATACCGATCAAGACGGGCAATTAACTGTTGATACGGATATCGTTAAAGCTGTTCAAGCAGCAGATCGTATTTATATTATTGCGGCAGGAACATCGCTTCATGCAGGTTATGCTTCAAAACAAATTCTTGAAGAGCTGACGAATACACCAGTTGAGCTTGGCGTGGCTTCTGAGTGGGGCTATGGTATGCCACTATTAAGCAAAAATCCTTTGTTTATCTTCCTTTCACAGTCCGGTGAAACAGCAGATAGCCGTCAGGTATTGGTAAAAGTAAATGCGCTTGGTCATCCAAGTTTAACGGTCACAAATGTTCCTGGCTCTACATTGTCACGTGAAGCAACACACACAATGCTGATTGGTGCGGGGCCTGAAATTTCGGTGGCCTCTACAAAAGCTTACACTGGACAAATTGCAACGCTCGCCTTCCTAGCAAAAGCTGTAGGTGATGCAGACCAAAATCCTAAGTCACTTGCTTTTGACTTGGTTAAGGAAATTTCACTCGTGGCACAATCTATCGAATCTACATTGTCAGAGAAGGAATTGATTTCCGATGTTGTAGCCAAGCTTTTACCAGAAGCACGAAATGCCTTCTACATCGGACGCAAACAAGATTATTTTGTCTCTATGGAAGCCAGTCTAAAATTAAAAGAAATTTCATATATCCAATGTGAAGGCTTTGCTGCTGGTGAACTCAAACACGGAACAATTTCCTTGATTGAAAATGGTACACCTGTTATTGCCCTTATTTCAAATAATGAAGAAGTTGCGGCACACACCCGTGGAAACGTTATGGAAACAGTGGCACGTGGGGCTTCAGCAATTACGATTGTCGAAGAAGCTGTAGCGCGTGAAGATGATGATATCGTTATCAATAACGTTCATCCTTATCTTTCAGCGATATCAATGGTGGTACCCACACAGCTTATTGCATACTACGCAACTGTCCAACGAGGGTTGGATGTTGATAAACCACGTAACCTCGCCAAAGCTGTAACAGTGGAATAAAAACGAAATAAAAAAGTGGGTTATAAAAATCCACTTTTTTATTTTCTAAAAAAGTGATACCTACACTCTTTTTTCGTATAAATGATTAAGGAGAAAGTCGTGTATCACATTAAAGAAGAACAATATCCGATGAGACCCCGAGAAAGATTGAACATTTTTGGACCAGAAAAGCTGAGTGAACAAGAACTTTTAGCCATTTTACTCCGAACAGGCAGTAAAAAAGAAAATGTTATGGAACTTGCTGCACGGGTTTTGACAACCTTTAGCAGTTTAGAAGAGTTTCGTCGGGCTTCTCTAACAGAGTTGAAAGCAATCTCCGGTATTGGGCCTATCAAAGCCTTGGAAATTCGGGCGATGATTGAACTGGGTAAACGAATCCATACGACCCAAAGAAAAAGATACGGACAAGTAATAGGATCTCGCCAATTTGGGTTGAGTTTAGCAGATGAGATGTCTGATTTTGAACAGGAAAATTTAGTCGCAATCTACCTAGACGCACAGCATCGCATTATTCAGAAAAAAACGATTTTTATTGGTGCTGTGAACCATTCCATTGCCAATCCCCGGGAAATTTTACATCATGCGGTAAGAAATTTAGCTGTAGGGATCATCATTGCACATAATCATCCCTCCGGGATTACCCAACCAAGTCAACAAGACAAGCTGTTCACACAGAAGATTAAGCAAGCATGCGATGCTTTAGGTATACAACTTTTAGATCATATCATTACAGGCCAGGCTTCTTATTTGAGCTTTAGAGAAGAAGGTTTATTGGGCGAATAAAAAGTACATAGGAAGTCAACCTTCCTATGTACTTTTTTATTTTTAAGCTCTCAACTTATTTGATGTCTTTATTTGACATAAAGAATAAGAGGGTTTGAAGTTCTTTCGTTAAGTCAATTGACTGAACGACAACATCTTCAGGAACTTGCAAGCGCAAGGGTGAAAAGTTAAGAATACCTTTGATACCTGATTTAACTAGGATATCTGCGACTTCTTGAGCGTTCTCTTTATTGACAGAAATAATTGCTGTTTTGATTTTTGAATCTTTAATATTTTTAGAGAAGTCAGCGATGTCGTAGATAGGCACACCTGTAGAAGTTGTTGTACCAACGAGTGGATTTTCTGGAACATCATAAGCTTGGGTAACGCGCATTTTATTGCGGTTTTGGAATTCATAATTAATAAGGGCGCGTCCAAGGTTACCGACTCCTACGAGTGCGATATGCGTTTCTTGATCTTGTCCGAGTAATTCTCCAAAGAAATCACGTAAAGCGCGTGTTTCATAACCATAGCCTCGACGTCCCAGCTCACCAAAGAGTGAAAAATCGCGACGAATCGTCGCTGCATCCACACCAATTTTTTCCGAAATAAGTTGTGAGTTTGTGCGTGTTACTTGTTCATCAACTAAAAGTTTGAACAAGCGATAATATTGAGGCAAACGTTTTGCCGTTGCCTTGGGTAGTTGTTTATTAACTTGGGAGCCAGCCATGTTATCTCCTTTACATAGTCTTTGTGAATATTTTACCTTTTTTGAGTGGGGCTTGTCAAACAATTCTTTCCGGAATTATGCGGTTGGCGAAAGTTTGTGAAAAAAACGGAGAAAATTTAACAAAGAAAAAAGAGAAAAAATCTCTTTTCTCTTCAATTTATTTTTTCATTTAGCTCATCCAGTAAGCGAATCAATTCTTTCAAGTCCGCATTGAGAAGTGTACTTCTTAAATAAGCATATTGAACATGAAAAATTTGCTTATCTTCAGGTATTAGTGGTATCTTTATAAGACTATCCATATCGGCAAAGGGAAGAAAATCGGTCATCAAGGTTATGCCAACATTTGAGTTGACCAGTTGGCCAATAGTATGGATATCCGAAAAATTAAAGAGAACTTTTGCTTTTTTCTTGTATTTTTCATTCAAATTTTGGAAAGCTTCCATATGCACAAAACTTTCATCAAGCAGGATAAAAGGATAATCCAAGGCTTCTTTAAATGAAATTTCTTGACGTGAGGCAAGTGGGTTATCTTTAGAGACAAAGATATAAAATTCGCGTTGGTAAAGTAATTTCACAAAAAGGTTGGGGTGCATCAGGGGAGCAATGCTGCCTATAAGGCTAAAATCAATTGAGCCGGAGATAAGTTTGGCCAGAAGTTCCTCCGAGCCACCCGATACTAAATCAAACTTAGATAAAAAGCTAATCGCCTCCTTATCGTTTAAGAGTTGAGCCAGAATTTTTGCTCGAATAATAGGGGGGAAACCAATATGATTTTGATGATTTTTAGAATGCTCGATGGCTCTTTGCGTGAGTGCCAACTCTTCCAAAATACTTTCGATATGAATTTTCAATATTTTCCCTTCATCTGTTAGGACAACTGTTCGGTGAGAAGGATCTTTGTATATTAAATTACAGTTATAATATTGTTCCAATCTCTTTACAGCGTAGGTAATTGTCGGCTGACTTACCCCAAAATGATTAGAAACAGCAGTAAAAGACAACAAGTCCCCTAAGGCATTAAAATACTCGAAATCATGCAAATTCATTAGTTTAAACGCTCCTTTGACCCTTATATTCTATCACAAGTTTATCGATTTGTTATAAATAATATTTATTATAACCCAAAGGTTTGACTATAATTTTTTATAAGTATTAAAATACATTTTGTAAGAATTTCTTATAGGAATAATAAATTTGGAGGACGTACGAATGCGTGCACATGAAATTTTAAACAATCCTTTTTTAAATAAAGGAACAGCATTTACTATGGAAGAACGTAAGGAACTTGGCTTAATTGGTCTTTTGCCACCTTATGTTCAAACACTTGAAGAACAAGCAGAACAAACTTACCAACATTACTTGGAAAAACCATCTGATTTAGAGAAACGCCATTTCTTGATGGAAATCTTCAATACAAACCGTACTTTGTTCTACTATTTGTTTAACCAACATATCGTAGAGTTTAATCCTATCGTATATGATCCAGTTATTGCTGAAACAATCGAAAACTACAGCCGTCTATTTGTAGATCCACAATATGCTGCATATCTTGATATTAACCATCCAGAAAATATCCAAGAAACATTGAAAAATGCAGCGGGCGATCGCAATATCCGTCTGATTGTTGTGACAGATGCTGAAGGAATTCTCGGTATCGGCGACTGGGGAACACAAGGTGTTGATATCTCTGTTGGTAAATTAATGGTTTATACTGCAGCAGCCGGTATCGATCCAGCATCAGTTCTTCCTATCGTTATTGATGCAGGGACTAACCGTAAAGAACTCTTGGAAGATTCAATGTATCTTGGAAATCGTCACGCCCGTGTTTATGGGGACCAATATTACGACTTTGTTGACCAGTTTGTGGAAACTGCTGAAGCAATGTTCCCTAAACTTTATTTGCACTGGGAAGACTTCGGACGTTCAAATGCTGCAAATATCTTGAACAAATACAAAAAAGCAATTCCAACTTTCAACGATGATATCCAAGGAACTGGTATTGTTGTTTTAGGTGGTATCTTCGGTTCACTTGATATCACAGGTGAAAAATTAACAGACCAAGTTTACCTCTGCTACGGTGGTGGCTCTGCTGGTGCAGGGATTGCTGATCGTGTTCATGCGGAGATGGTAAGTGAAGGACTTTCAGAAGAAGAAGCCTACAACCATTTCTTTATGATGGATAAACAAGGGTTGCTCTTTGATGATATGGAAGATTTGACTCCAGCACAAAAACCATTTGCTAAAAAACGTGCAGATTTTGCAAATGCTGGTGATATGACGGACTTAGCCAATGTTATCAAAACAGTTAAAGCTACTATCTTGGTAGGTACTTCAACTGATGCAGGTGCATTTACAAAAGAAGTTGTTGAAGCAATGTGTGCCAACACTGAACGCCCAGTGATTTTCCCAATCTCAAATCCAACTAAAAAATTGGAAGCAACTGCTGAACAAGTGATTACATGGTCTGATGGTAAAGCCTTTGTTGCAACAGGTATTCCTTCAGGAACTGTCTCTTATAAAGGTGTCGACTACCAAATCGGTCAAGCAAATAACGCTTTGATCTATCCTGGTTTGGGACTTGGTATGTTGGCTTCAGAAGCATCACTTCTTACTGATGAAATGATTGGTGCCGCTGCGCACTCATTGAGTGGTCTTGTTGATCCAGGCGCTGCTGGTGCTCCGGTTCTTCCTCCATTTGAATATGTTGCTGATGTTTCAATCAAAGTTGCAGAAGCAGTAGCTAAAAAAGCTCAAGAACAAGGTTTGGCACAAGCTCAAGAAAAAGATATGGTGAAAGCCGTTCGCGAGATGAAATGGTATCCAAAATACTAAGAGGTTAATGGATTAAAATGAAAAAATTAAAAGAAATAAAAATTTCAGGAATAAGTCTTCCTCTCTATGCCTTTTTTATGATTGTGTTGGCAGTGACAATAGGTTTAGGAAAATTACCACTTAACATGGTGGGTATTACTCTCCTATTAGTACTGTTGGGGCACTTGCTTTACTTTATTGGTGAAAAATTACCCATTATGAATTCATATTTGGGTGGTGGATCAGTTTTCACTTTATTAGGTGCAACTCTCTTATCCTTTTTCCATATCATTCCTGCAAATGTGATTGATGCAGTAGGCAAATTTATGGGCGGTCAATTTGGTTTTCTTGATTTCTATATTGCAGCCTTGATTTGTGGATCAATCTTGGGAATGAACAGAAGTTTGCTTGTCAAAGCTTCGGCGAAATTTATCCCTGTTGCTTTGGTCACAATGGTCGTTGGTTTCTTCGCTGTTGGTGGTATGGGTGTCTTGCTTGGCAATGGTTTTGCAGACTCTGTCATGTATGTTTCAATGCCTATGATGTCTGGTGGTATGGGAGCCGGAATTACACCTTTATCACAAATCTATGCTGATGGTTTAGCCAATGGTAACCAAACCGCAATTTTCTCTCAACTTGCTCCCGCAGTAACCTTTGGGAATATTATTGCCATCA
This sequence comes from Lactococcus sp. bn62, assembly GCF_029492705.2. NCBI lineage: Bacteria > Bacillati > Bacillota > Bacilli > Lactobacillales > Streptococcaceae > Lactococcus > Lactococcus sp. bn62. The sequence goes on from NZ_CP120417.1 coordinate 1,108,528, forward strand.
TTGGGGCGCTTTCCATTTCTAAAATCTTTGCGAAATCAAAATACAATGGTCACGGCACCTTAGTTTCTGCAACAAAAGAAGAACTTGCAAAACCTAAAATTGAATTTGATGCCACTAAAATTGGTGTCGGTATGCTGTATGCCTTTACCCTACTCATGGTGGGTGTGATTTTGAATAAATTCTTCCCAAATATCCATGAATACGCCTTTATGATTATCATCGTCTTTGTTCTCAAAGCCTTTGATGCTGTACCAAAAGAGTTGGAGGAATCGGTTGTGATGTTTAACCAAATCATCATGACCAATCTTACACATGCGGTATTGGCAGGTATTGGTTTGGCATTGATTGATTTGACCACACTAGGCTCTGCTTTGACATGGCAATTTATTGTGCTCTGTCTGACAAGTGTTATCGCGATGGGCTTGACAAGCTGGTTCTTGGGACTTGCCTTAGGTATGTACCCTGTCGAAACAGCTATCGGTGCTGGTATGATTAATAACTCTATGGGTGGAACAGGTAATATTGCCGTTCTCTCTGCCTCTGATCGTATGGAAATGATTGCCTTTGCACAAATGGCCAACCGTTTGTGTGGTGCCATTGTCCTCATCATGGGTGGTATACTCATTCGCTTCTTTTACTAATTGATCCTCCAATCAAAGTAATATAATAACAAAATAATAATGAATTAAAACGAGGTTTAGCAAAACTTCGTTTTTTTATTGCATTTAAAGAGAAAGGGTTACCATTATAATAGTAGAAAACAAAATTCTTTTCGAATAACTTTCAATCATAACAAAAAGACGCCTCCAGTGACAAGAAAAAATCTATACCAAACAGGATATGTTTAGAATTCTAAACATATCCTGTTTGGTATATACTCCTAAGAACAAAAAAGATATAATTTTATCTTGGAAAGTGAGAGCTTGTGAAGTAGATAATGATAAAACTTATCTGTCTTTGGATGCTCGAAAGTGGGTTTAGTGTAAAATGATTTATAGTAAGTATGGAAAAATATTCCACAACCTAAGGTTACAAAAAAATATGAGTCTATCAGAGTTGAATACACTAAGTGGTGTTTCTAAAGCAACGATTTCACAGTTTGAAAACGGTAAATCTTTAGTATCTTTTGACAAACTTGAAGCGCTTCTAGAAAGTATGAATCTTACTATTTTAGATTATTCCTTGCTTGTAAATAACGGCTTACCTGAATATTTTATTACACAGTTTCAAAATATTGAAAATGCATATTATAATCAAGATGAGGCAGAGCTCCAACATCTGTATGAAAAAAACCTAGAATATGAGAATGAATCTACCTATATGATTGCTTTAAGTGCTAAAGCAACGTACACTCAGCTGTCGGAAAAAGAAATCCAAGAAGTGGAATCTCTTTTATCAGTAGGACCACTTTGGGGGCAGTATGAGTTATATATCCTCATCCACACGTTGGAACAGCTCAATCTAAATTTGATCTGGAATATTATCGAGACATTTTTTAAAAATAAAAAATTTTTTAAATACTTAAAGGTACTTCATGAATACCGTGCATTGCTGATTAATATTTTGATCAAGGCTGAATTAGTATTTATTGAAGCAGAGTGTGATACAAAAGCTGGGATTGTTTTATCACGGTTGAATAGTCTCACTGTGGAATCGGATTTGACAAGTAAGGCGATTGCTCGTGTTTTAAAAGGATGTTATATATACGCTTTCGAAAGTCGAAGTAATGGCGAAAAATTATAACAGCTTGCCTCGAAGTGATGGATAATGTGGGCGCGATAAAATTAAAAAATGTCATTGTGAGGCGCATTACATTGCTAAAAAGTAGGGTTCAAAAATGAAGAAACACCACTTAGATAAGTGGTATGCCTTATGCTAATATAACAAGAAAGCTTAAGGAGAAATTACAGACAGAACCAGCTACTTTTTATGGGGAGAGTGCTATAATAAAGGGAGAAAAACAGATAAGGTGGTGTTTATCATGGAAAAACCTTCAAAAGAAGAACTCAAGCAAAGATTGTCTGATATAGAATATGCAGTGACGCAAGAAAATGCAACGGAACGTCCTTTTTCAGGAAAATACGATGATTTCTATCAAGAGGGAATTTACGTTGATATTGTCAGCGGGGAACCGCTCTTTAGCTCAACGGATAAATATGATGCTGGATGTGGTTGGCCGTCATTTACTCACCCCATAGAAAAACGTGGTGTCAAAGAAAAAGCTGATTTCTCATTAGGCATGCATCGTGTGGAAGTAAGAAGTAAGGAGGCTGATTCTCACTTAGGACATGTGTTCAATGATGGACCACAAGATCAGGGAGGATTGCGTTATTGTATAAATGCTGCGGCTTTAAGATTTATTCCGGTTGAAAAATTAGAAGAAGAGGGCTATGGCGAATACAAAGCCTTGTTTGGCAAAGGATAATTTGGGAAAGAAAACCTAAAAAAATTATCGCCCAAAATTAATAAACAGGTATTTTTTCTTCCACTCTGTCCTATGTTAGAATGAAAATATAGAGAATATGTGTTTATTTTCTGTGGAAATTCAACTATAAGGAGGATTTACGAATGAAAACACCTTTAATAACGATGAATGATGGCCATTTGATACCAAGTGTGGGTCTAGGAACCTATCAGATCCGTGGCGGAGAAGGTCTGGATCAGGTTTTGACAGCTATCCAGAGTGGTTACCGTCTTTTGGATACATCAACCAACTATGACAGTGAGGGGATAGTCGGTGAAGCCATTCGTCGCTCAGGTCTTCCGCGTTCAGAATTTTTCGTGACGACGAAGTTACCGGGAAAATATCATCATTATGAAGATGCTTTGGGCATGATTCAAGAATCGCTCTATCGTATGGGCTTGGAGTATTTTGATTTATATATGATTCACTGGCCCCTGCCAAAACGTGGACTATATGTGGAAGCTTGGAAGGCTTTAATTCAAGCTCAAAAAATGGGCTTAATACGCTCCATTGGTGTTTCCAACTTCGAACCCGAGCATTTAGACAAAATTATTACTGAAACAGGCGTTACTCCAGCCGTCAATCAAATTGAAATTCACCCCTATTGGGTGCAAGAGCATATGGTAAAAGCAAATGCTGAGCGCGGCATCATTACGGAAGCATGGAGTCCATTAGGGCGAGGAAACGATGCCCTTGAAGAGCCTATTATCACAAGTCTTGCTGAAAAGTATGGGAAGACAGCTGGTCAAATTGTGCTACGTTGGCATGTAGAACGTGGCATTGTTCCTATTCCAAAATCCAGAAATTTAATCCATCAACGAAAAAATCTAGCAATTTTTGATTTTGAATTAACTGAAGATGAGGTAGCGCAGATTAATACGCTGGAAAAACCAGACGGACGTATTGATGGTCAAGATCCGAATGAATATGAAGAATTTGATTAAAATTGGCAACCAATAAAAAAGGAAACTCTTAGTAATGAGAGTTTCTTTTTTTATTCCATATCATATTTTGTAAAAGTATTAGGAACCGTTGCTTCTCATGGTACACTTGCAGTAATTATCGTTATTATTTTTGCATTTGTTGAGCGTCTTGTGTATGTCAAAAAATTTAAAAATTAAATATGTATCTCAATGATGATGTATCTGTGGTTGATTGAAGCATTTATGATAAAATAGAACTATGACCTACTATGAAAATTACATGACTGGACACATTGTACTTCCTCATGCTATGCTGGAGCATTTTGCTCAAGTGTTTCCTTCAGCAGAGGATTTTTTGGTTTGGCTTTATTTATATGAAAATCGTGATATAGCGCCAAGTGAAATTGCAACTAAAATAGGAAAAAAACTTGCCGATGTGAACCGCAGTATTGACAATCTTCAAGAATTCGGCTCTTTAAAGGTTACTTTACTCGGAATTGCTGGAGATATGGAAACCATCTTTGATGTCACACCAGCTTTAAAAAAATTAGACCAATTAGAGGGTTTAGCTAAAGAAGAGCATGCAGAAACAACTGCACCAACACAACAAAACAAGAGCCAGATGCAAGAATTAGTCCATATTTTCGAAGCGGAAATGGGCATGATTACTCCGATGCAAAGCGAAGAGCTTCGTATTCTCTTGTTTGAAGATAAGTACGACTTTGAGCTCATTAAACTTGCCTTGCGTGAAGCAGTGGTGAACCGTAAGGTTTCGCTCAACTACATCAAAGCCATTTTACGCAATTGGCGCAATGATGGCTTGATGAGTACCCAAGCTGTGGAGCAGCGCAAGGAAGAGCGTACTGAAGCCACGCAAAACCATAAAAATACTAATTTTTATATCCCGATGGATGGGCCCTGGAACGGAAAATAATATGCTGAGTAAGAAACGATTTTTAGAAGCTTTAGATATCATTGTCGCTATGTTTCCTGAAGCACATGGTGAGCTAGAATGGGAAACACCCTTTCAACTTTTAATTGCCACCATTTTATCTGCACAAGCTACAGATAAGGGCGTTAATAAGGCGACACCAGGACTTTTTGCTAAATACCCTGATCCAGAAAGCTTGGCACAGGCAGATATCGCAGATGTCGAACAATGTATCCGAACGATTGGACTTTACAAAACAAAAGCGAAGAATATTGTCAAAACTTCGCAAATGTTGGTAGAAAATTTTAACAGTGAACTGCCCAGAGATAAAAAGTTATTACAAACCTTGCCGGGTGTAGGACGGAAAACGGCCAATGTTGTTCTGGGAGAAACCTACGGTATTCCTGGAATAGCTGTTGATACGCATGTTGAACGTATTTCAAAACGCTTGGATATTGTGCCACAAAAAGCCTCCGTCTTGGAGGTGGAAGAGAAGTTGATGAAGCTGATTCCTGAAGAACGTTGGGTGGAAAGTCATCACCATCTCATCTTTTTTGGCCGTTATCATTGTACAGCACGTGCTCCAAAGTGTGAGGAATGTCCTGTGCTTGAATACTGTAAATTTGGAAAGAAAAACTTAAATGAATGAAATAAAACTCTCGAAACGCCTACAAGCTGTTGCAGATCTCGTGAAGCCCAATAGCCGTCTTCTGGACGTGGGCAGCGACCATGCTTATTTGCCTGCCTATTTGGTTCAGCAAGAAAAGATTGACTTTGCAATCGCAGGCGAAGTGGTTAAAGGCCCTTATCAAATCGCCCAAAATCACGTGGCTGAGCAGAACTTACAAGAGAAGATTGAAGTCAGATTAGCTAATGGTCTGGCTGCCTTTGAAGAAAGTGATGCTATTACAAGTATCGTGATTGCTGGTATGGGAGGGATTTTAATCTCCGAAATCCTCGAAGCTGGAAAAGACAAATTGAGCCAAGTGGAGCAACTCGTTTTACAACCCAATAATCATGAAGAGAGCCTTCGTTCTTGGCTTATGGCACATAATTTTGTAATTACTTCTGAAAAGATACTTCTTGAAGCAGGAAAAATCTACGAAATTATTGTGGCAGAACACGGCACAGCCGAGCTGAATGAAACAGAGCTTGAATTTGGACCATATTTGTCCCAAGAAAAATCAGAAGTCTTCCGTCAAAAGTGGCATAAAGAGCTCAATACTTTAAATAAAATACTTGAGCGACTTCCTGAAAATCATGAAAAACGGGTAACAGTTCAAGCAGAAAAAGAAAAAATAGAAGGAGTCCTCCAATGAAAATCAGAGAGTTCATGGCCTTGTATGAAGAATTTTGTCCCAAAGATTTAGCAGTTGAAGGCGATCCTGTTGGCTTACAGATAGGCTCGCTCGATGCTCCAGTAAAAAAGGTCTTGGTGACACTAGATATTCGTGAACAAACGGTTTTAGAGGCCATTGAAATGGATGTGGATTTGATTTTAGCAAAACATCCAGTTATTTTTCGGCCTTTAGCCAACTTGACAGATGCGGACAGTCAGGAAAAAATCGTCCTTGATTTGATAAAAGCAGGCATTGCAGTTTATACAAGTCATACCAATATTGATGTTGTGGATGGTGGCCTTAACGATTGGTTCTGTGATCTTTTAGACATTAAAGATACGGAAATCTTATCAGCGGAAGGTTTAGGTCGTGTCGGAAATATCACACCGATGAGCTTGGCAGACTTTTCAGAAAAAATGAAACAAACTTTTGCTTTAGATCATCTGCGTTTGGTGACTTATGATCGCTCTTTGAGCCAGACTATTCAACGTGTGGCTATCTGTGGGGGCAGCGGTGGAAAATTCTGGCCAGAAGCTCAAGCCAAAGGAGCAGATCTCTATATTACGGGTGATATATATTATCACGTTGGTCATGACCAGCTTTCGCAGGGGCTTATTGGACTGGATCCTGGTCATTACTTGGAACATCTCTTTATCCCAAAAGTTGCTAAAAAACTAGCCAGCTTTAGTACAGATGTTGAAATCATTGAAAGCAAAGAAAATACCAATCCCTTCTTTGATATTTAAATTCAAAACTTTATGATACTTTACATGTCATGAAGTTTTTTCATTTTATAAACCCAAATTCCGAACCATTTTCCGGATAAAAGTTGCATCTGGTTTCGCATAGCTCTCAATAAAGCTCAAGTCTGTTAAAATAAGTTGAGAGAGACAATGATGGAGAAACAGAATGAATTTTAAGAAAGAAAGTTATGATGCACTCGTGTTTGATTTGGACGGGACAATTGTTTTTAATGGTTACGAAATTGAAGCAAATATCCTTGAAAAATTACGTCAACTGGATGAAAAGGTCAAAATAATTTTTGCTTCAGCTCGTCCTGTACGCGATATGCTGCCGCTTTTAGAAGACTTCCCAGACAATGATTTGATTGGCGGAAACGGCAGTATTGTTCGTATGAAGCAAGGCATTTCCCCCACACAAACCATCACACCCACTAGTGTAGAAAAAATTGTAACTTTTATACAGTTGCGAGGGCTAGAGTATGTCATAGATTATGATTGGAATTACAGTGCAAAAGTTTCTGCTCAAACAAACATACTTAATAAATTGGATACCGCTCACAAAGCTCAAAACGTCGACTTGAGTTATGAAGATGTGATTAAAATCATCATATTTGGTGTTACACCAAAGTTCTATCAGGAATTCAATACAGATGAAGAACTGGCTGTTTTATACCATTCTGATGTGCAGGAATTGGTGATTACGGCTAGAAACATCAATAAATATCAGGTATTGTCGGAAGTCATGGGACAGACTAACTATATCGGCTTTGGTAATGATAAAAATGATGTAAAACTACTCCAACATGCCAAGCTTGCAATTTCTGTAGGCGATAACCCAGAAGTCCTTCAGGTGAGCCACGAGCATCTACCAGCAGAGAGTGAAAAAATTGCTGCTTTTTTGGGGAAGTTGATTCTTGACAGTAGAGGATGAAAGACATTGGACTTTATCAAGCGGGTATGCTATCATAAAAGCATGAAAAAATTCCAGAAAAATGAAGTGATTCAAGGAACAGTCCTTGACTTAACACATGAAGGGCAAGGAGTTATCAAAGCAGATAACTTCCCTTTTTTTGTTGAAAATGCCTTACCCGGTGAAGAGATAAAAATGAAAGTCCTAAAAGTCGGAAAGAATTTCGGCTTCGGTAAGGTTGAAGAATGGCTCAGCCAATCACCAGATCGTGTACAAGATGTCAATATGACCTATCTCCGTACAGGGATAGCTGACTTTGGGCACATGACCTATCCAGCCCAGCTTCACTTTAAACACAAACAAGTTGTTGATGTACTGCGTAAAAACGCACACAAGCCAGACTTTCCGGTTCTTGACACTTTAGGTGCGGAACAAGAAAGCCAATACCGCAATAAAGCACAGGTGCCTGTCCGTAGCATCAATGGTAAAACAGAGACGGGCTTTTTCCGAAAAAACTCACACGATTTAGTGCCAATTCGTGATTTTTACATCCAAAATCCAGAAATTGATGAGTTGGTTAATCAGGTGCGGGAGAGTTTAATCAAGCTCAATATTCCGCCTTATGATGAGCAAACAAAACGAGGCATTGTACGCAATATCGTGATTCGTCGTGGTCATCACAGCGGCCAAATGATGCTGATTTTGGTTGTGACTAAAGAGAAATTCGCGGGGCTTTCAGAACTTGTGGCTGAATACAGCAATAAAGTGGACTCTTTCCAGCTCAGTATTAATACCTCAACAGGGAATGCGATCTTTGGCTCTAAGTTCAAACTGCTCTCAGGTAAAGATTATATAACGGACAGCATGTTAGGTAAAGACTTCCAAATCTCGGCCCGTGCATTCTATCAAGTCAACACAGCACAGGCAGAAAAACTCTATCAGTTGGCTTATGATTTTGCAGATTTGAAAGCTGAAGATGTTGTGATTGATGCTTATTCCGGTATCGGTACAATCGGCCTTGGAATGGCAGATAAGGTTGCACAAGTTTACGGTATGGAAATCATACCAGAAGCAGTTGAAAACGCGAAGACAAATGCAGCGCTGAATGGTATTACAAATGCGCAGTACGAAGTAGGACCGGCAGAAGAAGTAATGCCACAATGGTTACAAGACGGTATCCAACCTAATGTTATCTTCGTTGATCCACCTCGCAAGGGTCTAGACGAAAGCTTTATCAAAGCCGCCACAGCAACCCAAGCACGTGCCGTGGTCTATATCTCATGTAATCCAGCGACATTTGCGCGTGATGTCGTCCGCTTTGAAGAAGAAGGCTATCTTTTGGAGAAAGTACAACCCGTTGATCTTTTCCCACAGACGAAGCATGTGGAGTGTGTGGGATTGTTGCTGAAAAAATAAGACTCAATTCCAAAAAGAACCCAAAAATGCCACACAAAAATCACAATTACGAAAAAGAATCAGAAAAATTCTATGATAATATCGCCCAGCATTTTGACCACTCCTTTGATGGTTTCCTTGCTTCATTTTTCAAAAAGTTTATTGTCAAACATTTGGAAGTGCCCAAAGATGCCAGTATTCTTGATATCGGCTGTGCCAATGGCACTCTTCTGTCCATGCTCAGTAAGCAGACAAATATTTCGGGGGCAGGTTTAGACATTTCTTCTGAAATGGTTAAGGTTGCCAGCCAACGTCATCCTCAGTTTGAATTTAAGCAAGGTAGTGCGGAAGCTGTTCCATTTCCGAAGAATGATTTCGATATTATCACTTGTTCGGCCAGTTTTCATCATTTCCCTCATCCCGATCGCTTTTTAGATGAGGCCAGCCGTTTGTTAAAACAAGACGGCAGATTAGTCATCGTGGAAATTCATATCCCTGTAGTGACAAAGCTTTATAATTGGCGACTGAACCGCTTTTCAACTGAAGGTGATGTCAAGGTTTATCAACCTAAAGAGCTGGTAAGCCTCTTTCAAGAAAAGGGCTGGAAAATTGTAAATCACAAAATTTTTCTTCAAATTCAATATTATGAACTACAAAAGCTGTGAACACAGCTTTTTTACATAAATAAAATTATGTAAACGAAGAGCCTTCTATGTCAATATTATTGGGATTATGTTATAATTTAAACAGTATTTTACACATTAGAAGGGGAAAAAATCCTATGGAAAAACAAAATTTCAGATCCTCTGTTTTTTTCAAATGGTTTGTAAATAATAAAGTCGTGACGGCGCTCTTGGTGGTCTTACTTTTATTACTTAATATTCTATTACTCAGCAAAGTTAACTTTATCTTTGCACCAATTGCCGATTTTCTGACCATTGTTTCATTGCCTGTCGTTTTAGCAGCCGTGTTTTATTACTTGCTTAATCCGATAGTTGATTATCTTGAAAAGAAACGCGTGCCACGTATCGCCAGTATTATTGTACTTTTTATACTCATTGCTGGTTTGTTAGTTTGGGGTCTGGCTTATGCCATTCCTTCTATCTCAAACAGTGTGGCAAGTTTCTCTAAGCACGTGCCAAACTATGTCGAACAAATGCAAGAAGAAGTAAATAAACTCTTGACCAATCGTCATTTTGAGCAATTCCGCCCACAAATGGATAATTTCATGGATTCCCTCGGGAATAATATCGTGGACTGGTCGAAAAACTTTTCAACTGCTGCTTTTAGCTCAATCACTGATGTGATTACACGTACAGCAAGTGTCTTTATTTCACTGGTTATCTTCCCGTTTGTCCTCTTTTATCTTTTACGGGACGGGAAAAATTTGAATGGCTATATCACACATCTTTTACCTGTAAACTGGCGCAAAGATACTTCAAAAATCTTGACGGAGATGAACTCACAACTTGCAAACTACGTACGTGGTCAAGTTATTGTTGCGATTGCAGTTGCTTTGATGCTTGCGATTGGTTTACCAATCATTGGTTTGCGTTACGGGATCACACTTGCTATCTTGTCTGGACTCTTTAACTTGATTCCATTCCTTGGATTCTACTTGGCCATCATTCCGGCTATGATTATCGGTTTAGCAACAGGTGGACCAATCATGTTGCTTAAAGTCTTGATTGTCTATATCATTGAACAAACACTTGAAGGACGTTTCGTTTCGCCTTTAGTTTTAGGTAAACAGTTGAGCATTCACCCGATCACAGTTCTCTTTGTGCTCTTAACGGCCGGGAAAGTCTTTGGCTTATGGGGTGTTCTGCTGGGAATTCCTTTCTATGCAGCAGCCAAAGTAATTATCACACATATCTATGATTGGTACCGTGAAATTTCAGAACTTTATCAACCTGTTGATTTAGACAATACAAGTGAACTTGAAAAAATAGAGGAGAGCTAATGTCTTATTCAGAAGATACTATTGATTTTCTACATAAAGGTGATTTGATTGGGATGCATAATGCTTTGAGCAATGCGCTCAAGCATGATAATGAAGAAATGCTTGCGGATTTAGCAGAGTATTTGCAAATGGTGGGTTTTATTGATGAGAGCCATCAGGTCTATGATAAGATTCTGGGTGACAATCCTGAAAGTACCGACTATTTGATTAATCTGGCGGAGATTGCAGAGGATGATGGGCAAATTGACGATGCATTAAACTATCTCTATCAAATTCCTGCTGGAGACGAAAACTATGTGGCTGCTTTGATTCAAATTGCGGATTTGTACCAGTTTGAAGGCGACTTTGAGACGGCCATTAGCAAGCTTGAAGAAGCACGTGAACTTTCCGACTCACCCCTGATTACTTTTGCGCTTGCGGAAAGTTATTACGAGCAGGGTGCTTATCAGGATGCTATCCAGAACTACGCCAAGCTTTCTGTACGTGAAATTCTACAGCAAACTAAAATCTCTACTTATCAGCGTATCGGTGAATCCTACGCACATCTAGGGAATTTTGAAAATGCGATTGCCTTTTTAGAAAAGTCTTTTGAGTTTGATAAAACTGCCGATACGATTTACAAAATTGCGCTACTTTATAGCGAGTTGGACAATCAAGCCCGTGCGATTAGCTATTTTAAACAGTTAGAAGACTATAATACAGATTTGCTCAATTACGAGTTAGCCTATGCCCAAACACTGGAAGCAGACCGTCAGTTTGATGAAGCTGCCCGTGTGGCGCAAGAAGGTTTACTGAAAAATCCGAATTCGGCTTTACTGTTGCATTTTCTCTCGAAGCTGGCTTACAGTCAAAAGGACCAAGCAGCTGCAGAACGTTACTTGATGGATGCGCTGAATGTTGCGGAGCTCCATGACGAAACAGTGTTCCTCCTTGCAAACCTTTATTTCAACGAGTCAGACTTTGAAGCTGTAATTCGCTTGGAAGATTTGTTAGAAGAAGAACATCTCTTGGCGCAGTGGTTGTTTGCACAAGCCCATAAAGAGCTGGAAAATGATGCACAAGCAGAAGCGCTCTATACAGAGCTCTTGTCGACTGCCTTGACTGATAATCCAGATTTCTTAAAGGATTATGTTGATTTCCTTTTGCAAATCGGACAAAATGAGAAGGCACAAACCTATATTAAACAATATCTGGAGCTTGTTCCAGAAGATGAAGAAATGAGAGGACTGTTGTTCGAGTAATCGAGCAATGGTTTTTTTATTGAAGTAAGATGACAAAGTCTGTAATATTTCATAGGAGAAGATGTAAGCGTTTTAGGTGCAGATATCTTGTGAAAGCAGACTACATATACATTCTTCAAGCCCGATTTTTGTAAATTAAAATGTTTTCTGCTAAAATTGATTGTGAAGATTGTGAATCTTAATTGAAATGGAGAAGAAATGACTGATAAAAAATTCGGCTCAGACTTAGTTGTAGATAGTTTAATTAACCATAATGTAAAATATGTTTTTGGTATTCCCGGCGCCAAAATTGACCGCGTATTCGACCGCTTGGAGCATGATCCAAAAGCGCCAGAATTAATCATTACTCACCATGAGCAAGGTGCTGCTTTTATGGCCCAAGCTGTGGGACGTATCACGGGGGAACCTGGTGTTGTTTTGGTTACTTCCGGACCTGGTGTATCAAACTTGGCAACGCCACTTTTGACAGCAACATCTGAAGGGGACGCGATTCTTGCAATTGGTGGACAAGTAAAACGCGCTGATCGTTTGAAACGTGCACACCAATCTATGGATAACGCTCAAATGATGGCGCCTGCTTCAAAATATTCACAAGAAATCTTGGATCCATCCACAATTTCTGAAACAGTAGCCAATGCTTACCGTATCGCTAAAGGCGGTCGTGCAGGTTCAAGTTTCTTATCTATCCCACAAGACGTGACAGATTCAGAAGTTTCTGTGAATGCCATCAAACCTTTGTCAGATCCTAAGATGGGTAATGCCTCAATTGATGACATCAACTATTTAGCGCAAGCGATTAAAAATGCTGTATTACCTGTTATCCTTGTTGGTGCTGGTGGTTCAGATGAAAAAGTGGCCAAAGCTTTGCGTAACTTGCTTTCACACGTCTCTATTCCGGTCGTTGAAACTTTCCAAGGTGCAGGTGTGATTTCGCGTGATCTTGAACATACCTTCTTTGGTCGTATCGGTCTTTTCCGTAACCAACCAGGAGATATGTTGCTCAAACGTTCAGACTTAGTGATCGCCGTTGGTTATGACCCTATCGAGTATGAAGCACGCAACTGGAATGCTGAAATTGATAGCCGTATTGTTGTTATTGACAACGCCATTGCTGAGATTGATACCTATTACCAACCCGAACGTGAATTGATTGGTGATATTGCTCAAACATTGGAAAACCTTTTGCCAGCAGTTCGTGGCTACAACTTGCCAGAAGGTTCAGTTGAATACCTTAAAGGTTTGCGTGACGTCATTAACCAACACGAATTTGACGTTGAAGCAGCTGAAGAAGGACGTTTGCACCCACTTGACTTGGTAAGCACTTTCCAAGAAGTTGTTAAAGATGATGAAACGGTGACTGTTGACGTCGGTTCACTCTATATCTGGATGGCACGTTACTTCCGTTCGTATGAACCCCGTCACTTGCTCTTCTCAAACGGTATGCAAACACTAGGTGTGGCCTTGCCTTGGGGTATTACAGCCGGCTTGCTCCGCCCAGGACACAAAGTTTATTCTCACTCTGGTGATGGTGGTTTCCTCTTCACCGGACAAGAACTTGAAGTTGCCGTTCGCCTTAACTTGCCCTTGATCCACATCATCTGGAATGACGGTCACTATGACATGGTTAAATTCCAAGAAGAGAAAAAATACGGCCGTGCAGCAGGTGTAAACTTCGGTAGCGTTGACTACGTGAAATATGCGGAAGCTATGGGTGCCAAAGGCTATCGTGTTCACAGCGCAGAAGAACTGAAAGAACTCTTGGAATCAATCCCTGACAGCACAGGACCAGTAGTTATTGACGTTCCTATCGATTACTCTGACAATATCAAATTGGCGGATACGCTTTTGCCTGAGGAATTTTATTGATAATGACAGATAAAGAATAAAATAAGTAAAAACTTGATAATGTCGATATTATCAAGTTTTTTTAATTCATATGGCTCCCTATTGTAATTTATAGTATTATAATAAAGGTACACTTAAAACCAGTACTATGAGGAGTAATTCATGCCCTACGACATTATCAACGCCTTCACCGGCAAGGAGAGTTTAGGAAATCCCGCAGCAGTCTATATATTAACCCAACAACTCCCAAAAGAGCAGCTTCAAAAGATTGCTTCTGAAATTGCCTTGCCTGAAACTTCCTTTATTTATAAGAATGTAGAGGAAGAGTGGGAAATCCAGTGGTTCAGTCCTAAAAGAGAAGTTTTACTATGTGGGCATGGTCTGATTGCGGCGGCTTTTTTCATCAAGCAGAAGTTAGAAAAAGAGCGTGAAATTTTAATCTTTAAATCTAAATCTGGAAAATTGACCGTCGCCATGGACAATGATCAATTTATCTTAAACTTTCCAAGTCAACAGCTTTTTCCAAAACCGATCACTGAAAAAATGAAAGCAGCTTTCCCAGGAGCAATCATTCAAGAAGCTTATACTACTCAAGAAAAAGATCACCTTGTGCTTGTACTAGATTCAGAAATAGCAGTAAATAATGCAAAACCACAGATAGCTATCATTAAATTATTAGCTCCTCATGCAGTCACCATCACAGCAAAAGGAGCAGAAGTTGATTTTGTATCCAGGTATTTTGCACCTCATGGTGGTGTAGATGAGGACCCCGTGACGGGTTCGTCACATACACGCTTGGCACCATTATGGGGAGAAAAGCTAGAGAAAACAAAACTCATCGCCAAACAACTCTCTAATCGTGGTGGCTTGATTGCTTGTGAAATTGAGGGAGAAAGAGTTAAAATCTCTGGTCAGACTGTTCTAGAACAAGAAAATATCGTCATTCACAACGATGATATATAAGAATAGAAAAAGTGCTTGGAACATCTGTCCAGCACTTTTTAGTATGGTTTTCTTGAATATTAAGGGCGAATAAATTTAACACCGGCTGTTGAACAGTCACGTTCAGTGCCCCAGCCACCGTTATAATTTCCTTCACTTACTCTCATTTTAGAGCCGGAAACCGAAATAACAACGGCAACGTGGCCAAGATCTCCAGCGCCTTGATTTCCTGGAGGAAAGACAGCAATCGTTCCTACAGCAGCCGTGCTGTTCGCATATCTAGCCCATTCTTTAGCATTGCCGGTATAGAGTGGAATATTTCCGTTGAAATAGTCCCAAACATAAGCTGTACATTGTCCTGCAGGATAGGGGTTTTGTTTATTGGTCTGGGAAGTGACATTATAGAAACGTTGGAGGAAAGCTGCCATCTCCCCACGTGTAACATTTGCATCAGGTCTAAAAGTTGTTGGTGTGTAACCCGTAGTGATACCTTTTGAACTCAACCAGCCAATGTCATTGGCAAACATATGATTTTTGGCATCCACGAACTTCGTATTATATTTTCCTGAAGTAGGAGCATTTCCTGAAACCTTTGCCATTCTATGGAGAAAGGCAGCCAATTGCCCACGAGTCACATTGCCGTTTGGATTGTAGTGGGGCGCAGTTCCATTGGATACAGTTGTCGCTGTCAGCCAGAGAATCTGGTTTTTATACTGGTTGACATCTGTATAGACATTGAATGGTGCTTTATAACTTGGAGCTCCCGCGAGACGATGAAGAAAGACAGCCATTTCACCACGTGTCACGTAACCATCTGGATTATATGTCGTTGGTGTATAACCTGTGGTAATCCCTCGACTATAGATCCAGCTAATATAATTCTTATATAAAGATTGTGAAACGTCTTTAAAAGGATTGCCTGAATGCTTGATAGGTAATTTTTCTAAGCTTACGGGCACCTTTGGTAGTGTCCCACTATTAAGAGGTTGCTGATAAGTTACAGCACTTCGAGCTTGTACCACAGGCTGCTCGGTCGTACTTGCTACTTCCGCCGTTTCAGCACTTGTATCTTGTTCCTTTATCGCTGCTTCAGTACTTGAGCTTGAGCTGCTTTTATCTACCACACTACTTTCAGTGCTTTTGTTTTCAGTGGAAGTTTCAGAAGTACTTGCAGAAGTAGAAGTGCTACTTTCCTCGATGCTTGAAGCTATTGGCTCATTTTTTTCCTTGTTTACGGCTGTGAGCTCACTCGCACTTACCATTATTCCTTGCGTCGACGACAGAAAAACTGCGCTCAGCATTAAAACCTTTTGATATTTTTTCACTATAAAATATCTCCTCCTTATTTACCATATCTCTTAGAATCATTATTTGTTTGCTTTTTTAGCATATTATAATCATAACATATGATTTAGTTTTTTTTAAGGAATTTTGAATTAAAATAAATATTATAAGCAGAATTAAAGCATTCTACTCATAAGAATGATAAAATAAGGATGGAATTGATGACAGAATAAATAAACAGAAATCGAGAGGCATGAGGCTTCTGTCCTCACTTGCAATAAAGGCTTTCGATAAACTATATATTTTAATTTATTTTTTCCTCAATGCAATTTTAAATAATGTTTAGAAGTCCTTTCTTTGAGGGCTTTTAGTTTGATTAAAATAGTTGAACAAAGCACTATAATTCACTAAAATAAAAAGAAAAACATTTTAAAAAGGAAAATCCAATGAAAAAATTCAAAAAAATAGCCCTCTGGATCGTAAGTATTTTGCTTGTCCTTCTGGCTGCAGGATTTATCTACATAAAGTCCAGCACGTATCATCCTACTCCTCAAGCGACAAAGAGTGCAAGTCAAGCCGAGAAGTTGGATAATGCTTTGGTCTTTAAAGGCAATCCAGATAAGCCCAGTATCATCTTTTATCAAGGCGCTTTGGTGGATAATGTAAGCTATAGTATTTGGGCCAGTAAAGTAGCAGAATCTGGATATTCTGTTTACCTTCTCAAAGAGCCTCTGAATCTTGCCATTTTTAATCCTGATCTGGCTGATAAAGTAATCAAGGATGAACATCTCTCCCAATATATCGTTGGGGGTCATTCTCTAGGTGGAGTTATGGCCAGTCGCTTTGCAGCAGGCCATCAAGATAATTCAGCCTTAGAAGGTGTCTTTTTCCTGGCAAGTTATCCTGATCAAAAAGGAAGCTTGAAAGGTTACAAGGGAAAAGTTTTATCACTCGTAGGTTCAAAAGATGGTGTGCTCAACCAGTCTTCATATGAAAAGGCAAAAGCCTATCTGCCACAACAAACGGTGAATGTCACACTGGATGGCGGTAATCATGCCGGGTTTGGCAGCTATGGTGCTCAAAAAGGTGATAACCAAGCGGACATCTCAAATGAGAAACAACAAGAAGAAATCGCCGCAGAACTCATCAAATGGCTCCAAACATCCGAAAAGTAAAAAAGAACACTTTGAGAAGTGCTCTTTTTCTTTCTGTTTATTCAACTGCAGCAAATGGTCCAAAGAGCATATTATTATTTTGGACATTGACGTCAATAACATTGTAGAAAGCATTTGGTGTATCAGCAACATCCCAAACAGCAAGGATGATATGGTAGCCTGAACGATTGCTTGGGACAGTGATAGAGTGTGTCAAGTTGTTAGAAGCAGTAGAGCCATCATGATTGACAGTACCAATGAGCTCTAACTCCGAACGTTTGAGTGGCGCATTTTGATCCCAACCTGTTTTGGTCATGTAATAGTACCATTTGGTTGTTTTATGTGGTGCTGTATATTTCCACGTGAACTGTTTGACACCTGTGTTTATTGTTGTTTTTTTCCAACGGTCGCTGGTTTGATTATCTAGGACAAAGTCAGCGATTTGTCCTAGACCGCCATTAGCTGAGGCGATGCGTCCATCTACAGGTCCGCTTTCAGAGAAGCCTTTAGGGGCTTCAAGTGATTGAGGATTTGTGATGACATTTCCATAGAGATTATAAGCTGTTGTCCAGCCATATTTTTCATAATCAAGCTTTCCTTGATAACCACGTGCAGGAGGGCTCTCAACGTAACCGTGAGCCAAGACCGTTTTAGTATTGAAAGCCAATGAAGCGCCCAATACTCCTAAAGTGATTAAAAACCCAATAAACATTTTTTTCATAACTTTGCTCCTTTCTGCTTGTTAAAGCACATCATATTTCTTTCCAAGGGCCGTAAGCACCTGACAAGTCAGGCTGATCACCCTTGGTCCACCATTTTGCTTCGTATTCTTTTCCATTGTAGTAGACGCGGTCACCCGTCCAATATTCTTTATCCTTGAGCTATGTATTTTCAGGAGTTACTGTGTCAGCTGCCGTGCTAAAATTCGTGCTTGCACTATCAGAACGAATGCCAGCATTATTGATTGCGACGGCTTCAACGGTATAAGTCGTTGCAGCTTTAAGGCCTGAGATATCTTGCAATCCATCTTTACTTGTATAAGTTTTTCCCCCAACTTTAATCTCGTAGTTGGCTATCCCAGATGTGTCTGTTGATTTTGCATGAATTGTAGCACTGGTTTCTGTAAGATCAGAAACTGTGATTATTGGAAGTGTTGGTTTTGCTTCATTTCCGCCCCCAGTGTCCCCAAAAAGCATTGGAGCATAGGTGTTGACGAAGGAATTGTTATAATTTAAGCCAGTTGCGCTCTTACCTGCATCCCAATTGACGGACCAGGTCATTAAGCCTTTGATTTCATTACCAGAAGCTTTTAGGCGTTTTAAGGCATTTTCGACCGCTTTAGGATTTTTGACGTAACCTGTTGCTGCCGCGTCCTCATTTGCAGGCAAGCCAATCACAAACTTGTTTGCTGGAATTTTGATGAAATTATCGGTTCCAGTGACGAGACGGTGTGTTAAGCCATAGAGGAAGGCTTCTTTTTGCTCGTCGTTGGATTGGGAAATCCACATGTTTAAGTCAGAATCCCAAAATCCATCGCCGCCTTGGTTGTAGTATTGAGGATTAATATAATCGTAATCACCTTCTAAACCATTGATATAAGGCGCATACTTCCCTGTAGTCGTAAGATAAGGAAATTCTGGGGCCATCGTAATCATAAAGTTCTTACCTTGTTGACGATAATACGCTTTGACTTTCCGTAAAGCTGACGGGATGACGGTATTATTGTCAGCTGCATCAATGGCAGATTGCTCTAAATCAATATCCAAACCGTCAAAGCCATAAGTATCAACAAGGCGGATAATCTCATTAACAAAAGCATCCTCTTGCGCTTTAGTGAGTTCAATGTGAGCGTCCGCACCTCCTAGTGCAATTAATACAGATTTACCTTCTGCATTGAGTTTTGCAACCTCAGCTCTGAATTCAGCATCGGTCTTATTATAAGGTTTAAATGTTGGAAGTGCACTTCCTTGAGGGGTTTTCATGAAAGATACGTTAATAACATTGTATCCGTCTTGTGTCTGTGAAAGGTCAAAATCAGCAGAGGTTCCGTATTTATAACCATCTTTACCTGTTGATTTCCAATTGTGCCAATAACCGACTAAAACCTTATCGGTGGGATTGACCATTTCATCGGCGGCATCTGCTTGAGCATGCGCACCAGTAAAACCAAGTGTAGCCAAGGCCAATGTCGCTATGGCTATCTTTAAGTAACGTGTGTTTCCATTTTTGATCATAGTTCCTCCTGTTGGTGGTAAGACTATGTCCGGACTAATCATGTAAGCGCTATAATTATTATAACAATTTTTAATTTTCGATTCAATTAAAAAGGAAATTAAAAAAAATAAAAATAAGGTAAAGCCAAAGGAAGATATAGAGCAAAGAGTATAAATAAAGCTTTCTAGGCAAACCAACGGGGGGCAAAATTTACAAACGAATAACTGCCTTTAAAATAGGGGATGTGGTAAAATTAAGAAAATGCTAAAGAAAACGGTTAACTTAGAAAAAGAGGAGGAGAATTATGAAACATTCTAATAAACTAAAACCTATATTACTTGCTGGGCTGTTTATCATTGTGGTAGAAGCAATTGGGAGTTTATCAGGAATATTAGCTGGTGATATCAAATCGATTTATAACAACTTACAACTTCCGCCATTGGCGCCACCAGATTATCTGTTTGGTATTGTTTGGCCGATTCTCTATGGCTTGATTGCTGTAGCAGGTTTTATAGTTTTTCAAAATTTAAAATTAAGAAAGAGTGAAGCCCAGCCAGCCCTCATGCTTTATGTTATCCAGTTATTCCTCAACTTTATCTGGAGCATTATCTTTTTCAAGGGTTATTTCTGGTTTGGAGTACTTGTTATCCTTGTTCTTGATATTGTGGTCTATCTTTGTATTAAGAAATTTTTCAAAATCAACCAATGGTCAGGAATCCTACTCTTGCCCTACTTTGTCTGGATACTCTTTGCAACTTATTTGAGCTTGGCTGTTGCTATTTTGAATTAGGAGCATTGAAGAATACTGTTGATGAGAAACTTTATGATGCAAAGTCTAAAGGCAAAAATCAAGTCCTATATTAACAGGCCATACACCCCTCTACATATATAGTCCCCAAAATCACCAAGAAGATGTTAAAATAATACTGTACAAATAAATTTACTCCTATTAAGTGAAAAATATCCTAAATTTTAACAGGTTGAAGACGTAAAGAAAACAAGGCGATTGTGTAAGCATTGGCAATAGCCTTTTTATATGTCAACCAAAGTTAAATCTTACCTTTAGTGAAATAAGAAGTAGTGATACGGAGACTTAAAAGCAGAGATTTTGGTACGTGCCATTTTGGTAAATTATTTAATTTTCTATTCTTGGAGGATTTATGAAAGAATATATGCAGAAGATGGGCCGATCGCTCATGCTTCCGGTTGCGACTTTACCTGTTGCAGCTTTATTTACGGGGATTGGGTATTGGATCGATCCTACAGGCTGGGGCGCCAATAATGTATTGGCAGCCTTTATGATTCAAGCCGGACAAACGATTCTGAATAACTTAGGCTTACTCTTTGCTGTTGGACTGGCCTTTGGAATGTCTAAGGACAAAGACGGCTCCGCAGCTCTGGCTGGGATAGTGTCTTTCCTTGTGCCTATGACCTTACTCAATCCTGATTCTGTGGCGCTTTTGCAAAGAATCGATGTCGAAAAAGTGAATACTGCATTCACTAAGATTAATAACGGGAACGTTTTTATAGGGATTTTAGCGGGTCTCATCGCAGCGGCAGTCTATAATAAGTTCAGCAATACGAAATTGCCGATGGCCTTGTCTTTCTTTAGTGGACGTCGTTTAGTGCCCATACTTACTGCGGTTATCATGGCTGCACTTTCAGCTGTTTTACTTTTCCTTTGGCCAGCTGTTTTCGGAGGCTTAACCACTTTTGGTAAAGCTATCGTTAACCTTGGTCCTTTAGGAGCTGGGATTTACGGTTTCTCGAACCGCTTGTTAATTCCAACAGGTATGCACCACGCGCTCAATAATGTTTTCTGGTTTGATGCTGCGGGTATCAATGACATTGGTAATTTCTGGAAAAACGTAGGAACCCAAGGGATTACGGGGCGTTATCAAGCAGGTTTCTTCCCTATCATGATGTTTGGTTTGCCTGCAGGGGCATATGCTATTTATCGTAATGCACGTCCCGAAAAGAAAAAAGCGACGGCTTCACTTATGCTTGCTGCCGGCTTTGCTTCATTTTTCACTGGTGTAACTGAACCTTTGGAATTCTCTTTCATGTTTGTGGCTTGGCCCCTATATGTTGTGCATGCAGTATTAACAGGGATTTCGATGTTTATTGCCGCGCTTTTCCATTGGACTGCCGGCTTTAACTTTTCAGCAGGGCTCATCGACTTCATCTTGAGCTTACGCGTGCCTATTGCGAATCAACCTTATATGCTTCTCGTACTCGGTTTGGTTATGGCAGTCGTTTATTACTTTACTTTTGACTTTGTCATTAAGAAATTTAACATGATGACACCAGGTCGTGAAGAAGGCGGTGAAGGGGAAGAAGATCCAGATTTATCTTCTGCAGATGAAAAATTTGCTTACCTTGCCGGCCGTATTTATCAAGGACTTGGCAAAGATAATCTTAAAACTGTGGACAATTGTACGACACGATTACGTTTGACTGTCGAAAATTCTGACTTAGTGAATCAAGCTGCAATTAAAGCAACTGGTGTACCTGGAGTGCGGGTTTTAGATAAGAAGAATGTCCAAGTTATCGTAGGGACAGAAGTCCAATTTGTAGCGGATGAATTGAAAAAAATTCAACAAACAGGAGAAGTTCCGGATCCTATTGTAGAAACAGCAAAAGAGGTTGTTCAGTCAGAAACTAAAGTAATTACGCAAGAAATATTTGCTGTCGCAACAGGTAAAGTTATGCCAATCACGGAAGTACCGGATCAAGTTTTCTCAGCCCAAATAATGGGAGATGGCTTTGCGATATTACCAACAAAAGAAGAAGTATTTGCACCACTCTCAGGTAAAATAACAAATATCTTCCCAACTAAACATGCGATGGGGATTCAAACAGAATCAGGCTTAGAAGTTCTTTTACATATGGGCTTAGATACGGTTGAACTCAAGGGCGAACCATTTAAGTTGGCTGTTTCTGAAGGACAAGTGCTTAAAAAAGGCGATAAGATTGCGGATATGGATCTGCAAAAAATTAAAGCTGCAGGTAAAGGAACAGAAATTATTGTTGCTTTTACAAATGCGGAGCGCTTAGAAAATATCGACCTTACAAAAACGGGGAATGTCATTGCCAACCTGGTGATTGGTCAAGTGACAAGTAAATAAAGAGAGAAGTGGAATTATTTCCACTTTTTATTTTACGCAAAACAGCAGGAGCGAGCTTCCTCTTTCGAAACTTTTTAAGTTTTTACTTGACTTTATAAATTTACATATGTAAACTATAGGTGTAGAGTTATTAAAAGAACAGAAAAATTTAAGGAGGTTGAGATGAAAGATGAACATAAAGAGCATATGCATCACGAGATGCATAATATGGCAGAAATGGACCATCATGACGGACACGATATGATGAACCATGGAGGGCATATGATGCACATGGGTAATATGGGCAAGAAACTGAAGGTCAGCATTGCGCTCATGGTGCCTTTGCTTGCTATTTCAAGTATTGCCGGATTTCAGCTGATTAGCTTTCAAGGCGATTCGATTGTCAGACTTATTTTAGGATCTATCATTTTCTTCTATGGTGGCACTCCTTTCTTTAGCGGCGCACGTGGTGAATTTCAATCCCGGAAACCGGCGATGATGATGCTCATTACGATGGGGATTGTCGTGGCTTATGCTTACTCTGTTTATGCTACGGTCTTATTATGGACAGGTGGGGAGGCAATGGACTTTTGGTTTGAGCTCTCGACCCTGATTGTTATTATGCTGGCAGGTCACATTATAGAGATGCGGGCAGTGAGTCGTGCAGGCGATGCTCTTAAGGACCTCGCATCCCTCATTCCTAAAAAAGCACATCTGAAAGACGGAAAAGATGTGGCCATCTCTGAGCTCCAAGTGGACGATATTCTTCTCGTAAAAGAAAACGAACGTATTCCAGCTGATGGTATTGTGACATCAGAAACGACTCATTTGTCTATCGATGAATCGATGATCACAGGTGAATCGCGTTTGGTCGCAAAAGAAGCAGGAGATACAGTTTACGGTGGTTCTCTAAACCAGAACCTCCCTTTTGAAATGAAAGTGACTTCACTAGGAAAAGATTCTCTTCTGGCGCAAATTGCGCAATTGGTAGAGAAGGCACAAAAGCAAAAATCTGCCAGTGAAAACTTAGCTGATCGTGTGGCAGGTTGGCTTTTCTGGGCAGCATTGAGCGTGGGTCTTGCTTCCTTTATCATTTGGACGATGACTTCTTCATTGAGCTTTGCACTCATGACTGCGGTATCCGTCTTTGTCATTGCTTGTCCTCACGCCCTGGGATTGGCTGTGCCTTTAGTCGTGGCACGCTTAACCAATCTTTCGGCTAAAAATGGTTTATTGATTCAAAATCGTACCTCCCTTGAATCTATTAGTAAAATAAAATATGCGCTGATGGATAAAACGGGTACATTAACAGACGGAAAATTTAGTGTACGTCAAGTTGTCGATTTGGCTAAGGAGGATAAGGTAGATATACTACAAGTTATGGCCGCATTAGAAAGTGGCTCAACACACCCTATTGCCCTCTCCATTGTCAATGCTGTTGACGATTTGAAGTTAGAAGCAGAAAATCTGGAAAACATTCCTGGTGTGGGCTTGAAAGGGACAGTCCAAGGGAAAAATTACAGTATCGTCTCTTACGCTTACCTCAAAGAAAATGACATCACGATTGATGAAGAAGAAGTTCAAAAGGTTTTTGATCAAGGCTTAACGGTTTCCTTCCTCGTTTCGGATAAAACACTTTACGGCTTTGTTGCTTTAGGTGATTCACCAAAAGAAGATGCGAAATTCTTTATCGAAGAGTTGAAAAAACGTGATATCACACCTGTAATGCTGACCGGAGATAATGAAGCCACTGCAGCAAAAATTGCAAAAAATCTTGGTATTGCTGAATACCGTGCTGAATTAAAACCAGAAGATAAAGCAAATATTGTTCAAGATTATCAAGAAAAAGGCGGTGTTCTCTTTATTGGTGACGGTGTCAATGACTCGCCTGCGCTTGCTACAAGTGATCTCGGCATTGCAATCGGAGGTGGGACATCTGTCGCCATCAATACAGCAGATGTTGTCTTGGTCAATTCACATCCGAGTGATGTTTTAGCACTGATTGAGATTGCAAAACGCTCTAATCGCAAAATGAAACAAAATCTTTGGTTTGGGGCAGGTTATAATATCATTGCCATTCCTGTTGCGGCAGGAATTCTTTACCCAACCTTTGGTATCTCTATTGATCCACTGGCAGCTGCAGTATTGATGAGTATCTCAACTATGATTGTGTCAATCAATGCGATGGGACTAAAATATGAAAGACCACAAGAAAAATAAAAAAACTCCTAAATAGGAGTTTTTTTAGGTTTGGTAAGAATACATCCGTAATCTCTCGTCCTCATCCTCATCTTCAGCTTGAACAAAGCCAATAAATTCCCAACCGTATATTTCTAATGTATTTTAGTATATCTTTTGAAATTATTGGCTCACACTTGTCAGCAAATATTTTATATGTTATTATATGCCATATAGTATTATGTTATACAACATATAATATGATATGTTGAAAAGAAAGGACGTTTATGGATATCCAAATTCCAACCTTACTTCTAGACGGGACAGTGCTTTCTTTGCTGAATAAGAAAGATATGTATGGTTATGCCTTGACAAAAACAGTACAAACGCAACTTCCGATTAGTGAGTCAACCATGTACCCCGTCTTACGACGTTTAAAAAAGCATGAGCTTTTAGAAAATTATGATGAGCCTTATGAAGGACGCATGAGACGTTATTATCGGATAACGGAGAATGGACGCCAAGAGCTTCAAAAAATAACTGCTGACTGGCAGCAATTCCGTAATGCCATGGATAAACTTTTAGGGGAAGGAGAACTCGAAAACGATGAATAGTTATTTAGAGGCTGTGCAAGCCCATCTGACAGAGCTACCTCAAGAAGAAAGTGGAGACTTAATTGCTTATTATCAAGAATACTTTATTGAGTCAAATCTAACACTTGAAGAAATAAAAGCACAGTATGGGACACCTAAACAATTTGCTACTAAGCTTAAACTCAGTTATTTCTTAGATCAAGATGATCACGCGCAAGAAGAAGAAAAAAGTATACCTGCCAAATCCCGTCTCCAACTGGTCTGGCTTATTGTACTTGGTCTTTTTGCCTCACCGCTTTTGGTGCCTTTGGCTCTTGCTGTTCTTTTGCTTATTCTCGCATTATTAATAGCGCTATTGGCTCTCCTCTTTAGCCTGTACATGCTTGATGTTTCACTTGTATTTGGTGGCTTATTCTCGCTCGTATCTGGGCTAGGAGTAGTCTTCAGCAGTCCAAGTACAACACTTGTCTTTAGTGGCCTTGGTCTTTTACTTTTTGGTTTGGGAATTCTTATCAGTCCTTTTATTCTTTTCCTCACAAAATGGCTGTGCCTTCGTTTTCTAGGAATGATTAAATGGCTAGGTCGTAAGTTAACTCAAAGAACCAAACGCAATCAGAAAGGAGTCGTCTTGTGAAAAATAAAAGAACCATAGTAGCCGCACTCATTATGATCGTTTCTGGCATCATTCTTTTAGGTATTGGCTTAGCTACTGGAGGTAAAACGAGTCTTGTATGGAAAGAAGGCCGTCCTCAAATCTCTCACCTTATTTCTACACAACAGACTTTTGCTTCAGATAAAGTAAAAAATCTGATTGTCAACAGTAAAGATGCGGATTTAGAAATTATCGCTGGATCAAGTCTAAAGGTGGAGAGTCACTTGCTTGATCAAAAGCCTGAGCTTAGACTCCAAGACCAAACTTTAAATATCGAAGCTCGAAAAAGCGCCTTTGACTTCAATTTAGGTCTTAATTTTGGTAAAATGAGTCGGGAAAAAATAATTGTAACTGTAACAGAAGATATGGATTTCCAAAAAATTATTATTGATGGTACTTCGGGACAAAAAAATTTACGTGACTTGAAAGTTGAAAGCCTCAAAATCAATCTTCGAGATGGAGGCCTTGCCTTAGAAAAAGTTAAAGGAAACCAGCTCACCATGAATATTAGTGATGCTGCGTGGCAGTTGCGAGATGTGACTTTGTCGGGACATTTGAGAGTAACTTCTAATGACGGTGCGTCTGTTTTAAAACGTGTGACAGCACAAAGTATGGATTTTGCTTCAAATGATGGTGCAACTATTTTTGAAAATCTTCGTCTGAAAGAGCGCAGCAAAATTGTTAAAAAAGATGGTCAATTGAAAATGATAAACAGTCAATGGTCAGGCTTAAATGCAGAGGCAGAAGAACTTTATGTAAATCATGTCAAAAAAGAGTTTCCTTATCAGACAGGAAATCAAGAGAAAGCTTTGACGGTTGAAGTTACAGATGGCAGTTTCTACCTCATTAATGAATAGGATATAAGGAAAAATGGATTTAAATTTTATTGAACTTTTGAAAATTATTTTTCTCGGCATCGTCGAGGGAATTACAGAGTGGTTACCTGTATCAAGTACAGGGCATATGCTTTTAGTGGATGCCTTCATCCATACCGACATGACACAATCTTTCAAAGATATGTTCTTTGTTGTCATTCAATTAGGCGCAATTATTGCGGTTATTGTGGAATTCTGGTCACAGATGAATCCTTTTGTTAATGTAGAAGGTAAAGGTGTGCGCATCAAACGCTCTGTCTTTAACATGTGGGTTAAGGTTGTCGTTGCCTTCCTTCCGTCTGCTGTATTTGGCTTATTCTTGAATGATTTCTTAGAAGAAAATTTCGGGACACCCTTGACAATTGCCATTATGCTGATTGTCTATGGTATCGCCTTTATCGTGATTGAACGTTGGAATAAAACACGTGTACCAAAAATCAATACAATGAAAGAAATCACCTATCAAACTGCACTGATCATCGGGATGTTCCAAGTTCTCTCAATGATTCCAGGTACATCTCGTTCAGGCGCAACAATTATTGGTGCTTTGCTCATCGGTGTCTCACGTGTCGTTGCTGCTGAGTTTACTTTTTTCCTTGCAGTACCAACTATGCTTGGTGCCTCAGCCTTCAAACTCTTGAAATTCGGCCTTCACTTTAGTCTCTCAGAAGTGATTGCCCTTATCGTTGGAATGGTTGTTGCTTATGTTGTATCTATCTTCGTTATTAAATTCTTGATGAATTACATCAAACGCCGTGACTTCCAAATATTTGGTTGGTACCGTATTGCACTTGGGATTATCGTTATCCTCTTCATCCTTGTTGGTGTAATTTAAAACACATATCAGAAAAACCTACTCCGCTTAAGGTATATGGCCTTAAACAGAGTAGGTTTTTGTTTTGGGATTTTTTAAAGCTGAGATAGAAACAAAAATTTCCAGTTCAATTATTTGGTCAAGGCACCATAATTTGGTATATTAATATTGTACCAAGCGGTAGGTAAAATGATTGGAGCGTGTAAAGTGTCAGAAGCAAAAGAAAAAATCATTGAGAGCAGTAAAAAACTTTTTTGTCAAAGAGGATATGCCTCAACTTCTATCCGAGATATTCTCGAGGACTCAGGTACTGGAAAAGGACAACTTTATCATTATTTTTTATCAAAAAAAGAAATCTGCTTAGAAGTGATTCGTTCTCACAGTAACGACTGGGAAACACAATGTTTTGATCCGCTATTGCGCCAGATGGAGGACCCCAAACAAGCTTTGCTTGCAATGCTAAACTGGGAAATTCAGGTGCATGAGGATGAAACACAACATTATGGTTGTGCTGTAGGAAACCTCGTCGTTGAACTTGGTGCGAGTGAGGATAAAGATTTTCGTGAGTTGTTGGGACAGCTCATGGAGACGTGGACAGCATTGATTCAAGCGAGGATTATGGAAATCACAGGTTGGACTCAAGCGCGTTCTAAAACGCAAGCTCAGCATATCATCTCAACGATACAGGGGAGTCTCTTGCTACTGAAACTTACACAAGACTGGTCAGTTTTTGAAAACGGCTTGGATCAATTAGGAAAAGAAATTAAGGCACTTGCTTAAACCATAGGAGGAAACAAGCATGAAAATTATATTTGACAAAACAGTAAGCGAAAAATTAGCAAAATTTGAAAATGCAGATTTTGTATTGGATTTCGACCACGAGTTGAGTGAAAAGAATGAAGCTATTGACGCATGTGCGGGCGGCATCTCACGTTACCGTATCCTTGCTATAGACAAAGGCAAGTTGCCAGAGGCTTTTGATGCACATATGGATTCAGAATTTGGCCCTGTTTACTTCAAAAAATGGGGAGAAATGTTCTGGAGTGCCCAAGATTTACATGCTAAAGTAGAAGGCAGCTACAACCTTATTGCTTTGAAAACAGACGGAGAATATTTGAGCCACAATCTTCTCATCGTAGACTATAGAGGCAAGCTTTAATATGGAGAGAAGGACATTTAAGAATCTGATTATTGGCTTTGGAAAAGCAGGGAAAACCCTTGCTAAATCATTGGCCAATAAAGGGGAATCAGTAGCAATCGTCGAGCAATCTACGCGGATGTACGGGGGAACTTGTATTAATATCGGCTGTATTCCGTCTAAATCTCTAATTGTAAATGGCCAAAAAGGTGAAGCTTTCACTGAGGCAGTCCTTCAAAAATTCAGCCTTGTTGAAAAGCTGAATAAAAAGAATTACCATATGATTGCGGATGAGCCCAATGCAACTGTAATTGATGGTAAAGCACGATTTCTTTCAGATCATGAGGTGGAGATTTCAGAAGAAGGAAAGCCGATAATGCTGGTTCAAGCTGAACGTATTTTTATTAATACGGGCGCGCGTGCTATTTTGCCCTCAATCCTTGGTATGTCGGAGAGTAAAAATCTTGTGACCTCGACAGGGTTGATGGACTTACAAGAAAAACCTGAACACCTTCTGATTGTGGGTTCTGGATATATCGGACTTGAATTTGCAGCCATGTTTCTGTCTTATGGATCAAAGGTAACGATTATTGACTCACACGATATATTTTTGCCGCGTCAAGATAGAGATGTTGCGCAGCGCGTGAAGCGAGATTTAGAAGATGCTGGTGCAGTATTCAAACTTGGCTATGAGATAAATGGTGTTTTTGACCGTGATGAAGAAAGCATCCTCAATATTACAAGAGACGGTCAGGCAGAAGAGGTGCAGGGGAATAAGATTCTTCTTGCTACAGGGCGTAAGCCTAATACATCTGGATTGGGCTTAGAAAATACGTCAATTAAGGTTGGTGAGGCCGGGCATATTTTGGTGAATGAAAAACTTGAAACTTCGACTCCAAATATTTGGGCTTTAGGTGATGTTCACGGTGGTCCTCAATTTACTTATACATCATTGGATGATTTTCGTATCATTGAAAGTCAACTTTATGGCGACAAATCTCGCACATTAAGTAATCGAGGCGAGTTAGCAAGTAGTGTTTTTATCACACCAACTCTGTCTAATATAGGCTTAACAGAAACAATAGCTCAAGCTCAAGGTACCAAGTACCGATTGTTCCGTTTAGAAGCTACATCTATTCCAAAATCTGCAGTACTTGGACAAAGTAAAGGGCTACTTAAAGCGCTGGTTGATCCTGACACACAAGAAATATTAGGTGCAACTCTTTATGCTGAAGAATCACATGAAGTGATAAATATTTTATCGCTTGCGATGAAAGCAAAATTACCTTACACCATGTTAAGAGATCATATCTACACTCATCCAACCATGAGTGAAGCTTTAAATGATCTTTTTGCTCCAGTAAATGAAGTGAAACTATAAGAAAAGGCCCTTATTTAAAGGGTTTTTCTCTTATAAATTCTGTGTTTTTTTAGATATAAAAAAATTAAAAGTCGGATATAGGATTACCCAAAGTCAACAATAGATAATCTGCATTATAATAAATAAACAATTAAAAAGAGGTGAAGTATGAGTGAAATGAAATTAAAAACGAAGATGATTCATGGTGGTATCAGTGAAGATGCTACAACAGGTGCTGTTTCTGTTCCTATCTATCAAGTATCGACCTATAAGCAAGATGGTCTCGGGCAGCCCAAAGCTTATGAATACTCGAGATCGGGGAACCCAACACGTCATGCCTTAGAGACACTTATTGCCGACTTAGAGGGTGGTGTCCAAGGCTTTGCTTTTGGTTCAGGTTTGGCTGGCATTCATGCCGTTCTTTCTATTTTTAAATCAGGGGACCACTTGATTCTAGGTAATGATGTTTATGGGGGAACTTTCCGCCTCATGGATAAAGTCATGTCTAATTTTGGTTTGGAATATGACTTGGTAGATTTAACAGATATTGATGCTTTAAAAGATAAGATTAAAGCATCAACTAAGGCAATTTATTTTGAAACACCTTCTAACCCCTTGATGACTGTCTTAGATATCCAAAAACTTGCAGATATTGCTAAAGAAAATAGTCTACTGACAATCGTTGATAATACTTTTGCAACACCTTATTTCCAACGTCCATTAAGTTTGGGGGCAGATATTGTCTTGCATTCGGGTACG
The DNA here is from genome assembly GCF_029492705.2 of Lactococcus sp. bn62. NCBI lineage: Bacteria > Bacillati > Bacillota > Bacilli > Lactobacillales > Streptococcaceae > Lactococcus > Lactococcus sp. bn62. The sequence goes on from NZ_CP120417.1 coordinate 1,139,353, forward strand.
AAGTATCTTGGTGGACATTCCGATGTTGTTTCTGGACTTGTCACCACAGATAAAGAAGAATTAGCTGAACGTATCGCCTTCATGCAAAATTCAATCGGTGGTGTTTTAGGTCCTCAAGACAGCTGGTTAGTTCAAAGAGGAATCAAAACTTTAGCACTTCGTATGGAGGCCCATGCTAAAAATGCTCAAAAAATTGCAGAGTTTCTTGATGCGTCAGAGAAAGTAAGCAAAGTCTATTATCCAGGACTTCCGCAAGACCCAGGTTATGAGATTGCTTCACAACAAATGTCTGGCTTTGGAGGAATGCTTTCTTTTGAACTTAAGGATGAACATAAAGTCAAAGACTTTGTCGAGGCTTTAGAATACTTTACTTTAGCTGAATCACTCGGCGGTGTGGAAAGTCTGATTGAGGTACCTGCAGTGATGACCCATGCTTCAATACCGAAAAAGATTCGTGAAGAAGCTGGTATTAAGGATGGCCTGATTCGCCTATCTGCCGGTATCGAAGATATCCAAGATTTATTGGAAGACTTGAATCAAGCCTTTGCGAAAATTAACTCTTAAAACACCACTAGGTGTTTTTTATTATGTAAAAAGAGGAAAAACTCTTTTTTTATAAGACACGGTATGCTATAATCAAGAAGAGAGTTTTCAAGAGAAAGTATATAATTTATGAATTATAATAAGTTGTTTACGCGTTTGAATGAAAAATTAGCAGAAAATGATATCCACCTAAGCTTACAATGCGTAGGCGGTTTTGTCTTGGAGTATCATGGTCTAAAAGCTACAGAGGATATCGATGCCTTTTATGAATCAACTGCGAAAGTTGAGGAAATTATTGCTGAGATTGGGCAAGAATTTCATGTCGGAACGGCTAATGAACCTTGGTTAAGCCATTCTATCGGTCGCATCATGTCACTTTCTGATGAAGATAAAGTTTTAATCTTCAAGGCAAGTCATCTCGAAGTCTATTTGTCTTCCTTGCAGTCAGTTTTGATTGACAAAATTCAAGTGGGCAGAGCCAAGGATATTCCTGACATTGCTCAGATTATGAAGAAATTAAACATTGAACGTCCAGATACACTCCTTGACTTGCTCAACAGCTATTCAGAAGGGACTTCTGATCCTGCGGTTGTTTTAGAAGCTTACGGTCTCGCTTACGGCCAAGAAGCATTAAAAAATTATTTAAAAGAAAATCCTGAACTTTTGAGGCTATTATAAATGAATTGGAAAGAATATTTTGAAGCTGCGGCTCAAAAATCAAGAGGAAATGCGAGGCTCTGGCTCCGCTATTTAAATAAAGCTATCCAACGTGATCAAATCTATTTGACACATGACGATATTGAATATCTTCGACAGTCGGATCGCTTATCCTATTTTCAGCGCTTTTTCCTGACTTTAGCGGTTGAGGAAGGAAGCAAAGCTTGGGAAATGACTGTTTCTTTATCCGAACCCGCTCAGTTTTCACGCTTGAAAGCCGTCGCCCAAGAGTTAAAAAATTAATAAAATATAGAAAAAAAATAAGAATTGCTGAAGCGGCAGTTCTTATTTTGACAAAAAGGAGCAAGAGATGATTCAACTCACGAAATTTAACCCCCCAACGCTTGAAGAAAACTTAAGACCAGTTGGACTGACAGATGATACAATGGCGCAGAGAAGGCAGGAATTACTTGATAAAATGACCCAAGATAATTTTGATTGCTTAATTATCTATGCGGACCTAGAACATGGAAGTAACTTTGAGTATCTTACAGGTTTTCTCCCGCGTTTTGAAGAAGCCCTGCTTGTACTTCATAAGGATAGCAAAGCTTATCTTGTTTTAGGTAATGAAAACCTAAATAAAGCAGATAAGGCAAGGTTAAAAGCAGAAGCTGTACATATGCCACATCTTTCTCTACCTAATCAGCCTATGAATACTCAAGAAACAGTTGAAGAAATCTTAAGTCAATGTGACCTAGAGCATACTCAAAAGATTGGTTTAGTGGGGTGGAAAAACTTTACCAGCACAAAAGAGGATAATTATCAGCTTTTCGATTTACCTCATTTCTTAGTTCACGCTGTCCAAAGTTTATGTCCAAAAGCCATACTAGAAAATGCTACACGTCTTTTTATCGGGGAAAATGGTGTTCGCACAACAAATAATGCAAACGAATTTGCCCATTATGAATTTGGTGCTGCTTTGGCAGGACGATGCATGTTAAACGCGATGAATCAGATAGAGCTTGGAAAAAGTGAAATGGAAGTTGCAAGAGAATTATCAGACCTTGGACAAGCACATAATGTCGTTACAATAATGGCAACAGGCGAACGTTTTGTAAAGGCCAATATCTATCCAAACGATAAAGTCATTAAAAAGGGAGACAAACTTTCCCTAACGACAGGGTATAAAGGAGGCCTCCAAAGCCGAGGAGGCTATGCAGTAAGTCAAGTTTCTGATCTTCCAGATGAAGAGAAAGATTATCTTTCGGCTATTGTAAAACCTTATTTTAATGCCGTTAAAACTTGGCTGGAAACAATCAAGATTGGTATACAAGGGCAAGAGCTATATAACAAAATAGAAGAAGTTTTGCCACAAGAAAAATACGGTTGGACTCTTAATCCTGGCCATCTCTCCGCTGATGAAGAATGGATGAGCTCACCAGTTTATCCGCAGTCAACAGAAAGTATCGAGAGTGGCATGCTGTTCCAGATTGATATTATTCCATCTGTTCCTGGGTACGGCGGTGTAAGTTGTGAGAGCGGTATCTTCCTAGCGGATGCGCAGTTAAGAAAAGAGATACAGGAAGAATATCCTGACATTTGGACGCGCGTGCAAAACAGAAGAGCTTATATTCAAAATGAATTAGGGATTGCACTCAGTGACGAAATTCTTCCAATGAGCAGTGCTACAGCCTATTTACGTCCTTTTATGTTGGATAAGACGTTAGCTTTGACTGCAAAATAAAAAGCCGAATTTGGCTTTTTTTATTAAATCGTAATAGTTGAGACTTTTTTCAATTAAAAAACAATATATTATTTGATGAACATTTTAAAACTATGAAAGAATGTTGTATTAGGCTGAACGGGATTACTTAGAGTCATAAACCTAAAGTGTAATAATTCAAAAGTGTTAAGCGCTTTATTTTCTTTCGAAAATTTGAACATATCTTTTGACTAACATTATTCATTTTGTGATAATTATTAAAGAAGCATAAAAAATAATAGAAAAATTGGAGAAAAAATCATGTCCTTAATCGGAAAAGAAGTTGAACATTTCGTCACTGAAGCATATCAAAACGGCAAGTTCTTGACAGTAAATTCAGATGATCTTAAAGGAAAATGGAATGTTATTGTCTTTTATCCTGCGGATTTCTCTTTTGTTTGTCCAACAGAATTGGAAGATTTACAAGAGCAATACAGTATTCTTAAAGACTTAGGCGTAGAGGTTTACTCATGTTCTACGGATACACATTTCGTCCATGCTGCTTGGCATGAGCACAGTGAAGCTATTGGTAAGGTAGAATACCCAATGTTGGCTGACCCATCACAAAAGATTTCTCGTATTTTTGATGTATTGGATGAAGAATCTGGTTTATCACAACGTGGTTCATTTATCATCGACCCAGATGGTATTGTACAAGCTGTCGAAATAACTGCAGATGGTATTGGTCGTGATGCAAGCCAATTAGTAGATAAAGTACGTGCAGCACAATATATCCGTAAAAATCCAGGAGAAGTTTGCCCAGCTAAATGGAAAGAAGATGCGGAAACTCTAACACCAGGTTTAGACTTAGTTGGTAAAATTTAATTTAATGAGGCGAAGTAGATTACTCGCCTTTTTAAGCTAAAAAGAATGGAAAGATAAAATGTTAGAAGAAAATCTTAAAGCACAACTCAAGCAATATTTAGAGCTTCTAGAAAATGATATCGCATTACGCGTTAAGGCAGATCCTGAAGATGCTAACGGTAAAAAAGTACGTGATTTTGTTAATGAAATTGCTGAAATGTCACCACGTATAAGTGTTGAAGAAGCTAAGTTAGTCAAAGCTCCTGGCTTTTCTGTTGTCCGCAAGGGAGAAATGAGAGGTATTGCTTTTGCTGGTATTCCTTTAGGTCATGAATTTAACTCGCTTGTTTTGGCGCTTTTACAAGTAAGTGGTCGCTCACCAAAGATTGAAGAAGACCTTAAAAAACGAATTCAAGCTATCGATAAACCTTATCATTTTGAAACTTATGTAAGTTTGACTTGTCATAACTGTCCAGATGTTGTCCAAGCCTTGAATATCATGAGTGTTCTTAACGAAAATATTACGCATACGATGATTGAAGGCGGCATGTTCCAAAACGAAGTCAAATCTCGTGGTGTGATGGCTGTGCCAACAGTTTTTGTTAACGGTGAGGAATTTTCAAGTGGGCGCATGAGTCTTGAAGAAATATTAAATAAACTCGTGGGTCAAGCTGGAAGTGAAGAATTTGATGATAAAGATCCTTATGATGTTCTTGTTGTTGGCGGTGGTCCAGCAGGTGCAAGTGCGGCTATTTATGCAGCACGCAAAGGGATACGCACAGGTATTTTAGCAGAAAAATTCGGTGGTCAGCCATTAGAAACTCTAGGCATTGAAAACTTGATTGGGACGACTTATACTGAAGGACCAAAGTTAGCTGCTCAACTGGAAGAACATGTCAAAGCCTATCCAGCTGATATTATGAAAACACAAAAAGCAGTGAAATTAGAGAAAAACGACCTGCTTGAAGTGACTCTGGAAAATGGAGCTGTCCTACAGTCTAAAACGGTTGTATTATCAACAGGAGCACGTTGGCGTTCACTTGGTATTCCAGGTGAGGAAGAATTCAAAAATAAAGGAATTGCTTATTGTCCGCATTGTGATGGACCGATCTTTGCAGGTCAAAAAATTGCCGTAGTTGGGGGAGGAAACTCGGGGATTGAAGCAGCCATCGATTTAGCTGGTGTAGTTGAACATGTGACTGTTTTAGAATTTTTACCAGAGCTTAAAGCAGATAAAGTTTTACAAGAAAAACTCTATTCACTGGATAATGTTACGGTTCTGACCAATGTAGAAACGAAGGCTATTCATGGTACAGATAAAGTTGAAAGTCTAGATTATGTCGAGCGTGATACTCAAAAAGAAGTAAACCTCGAATTATCAGGTGTCTTTATTCTTATCGGTCTTGTGCCCAGCACAGAGTGGCTTGAGGGAGTAGTAGAGCGTAACTCTCGAGGCGAAATTATCGTTGATAAGCAAGGGGCTACTAATGTACCTGGTGTATTTGCTGCAGGGGATTGTACAGATTCAGTTTATAAACAAATTGTGATTGCTATGGGAAGTGGTGCAACAGCTTCTCTGGGTGCTTTTGACTATCTCATTCGTCATTAAAAATAAAACCATCTTGAAACATTTCGAGGTGGTTTTATTATCTTTTAAGTTTGTGCTAAGTTTCACGTACTAAAATTGTAGCATTCGTAAAATGTTTTTGCTATAATATTAAAGTAAAAATTGTTTACAAATGTAAATTAAACAAAATCTTGGAGGATTTATTAATGACTAAATTACTTGTTGTAAAAGGACATCCTTTGACAGCTGAAGACAGCTTCTCAATTAAAGGCTTGGATACTTTCGTATCAGCCTATAAGACTGCAAATGCAGATGATGAAGTAGAAGTACTCGATGTTTTCTCTGCCGACATTCCTGAAATTGATCAAGACATGGCTTCTGCTTTTATTGCAATGCAAAATGGTGTAGACTTCACTGCCTTGTCTGAATCACAACAAGATAAAGTTGCACGTTTTGGTGCCTTTACAGAACAGTTCCTTTCAGCAGATAAGGTAGTCATTGCGAGCCCATTGTGGAACCTTATGATTCCTGCTAGCCTAAAAAAATGGATTGATACAGTCAATGTTGCTGGTAAAACTTTCCGTTACACAGCAGAAGGACCAAAAGGTTTGGCAACAGATAAGAAAGTTATGCACTTGCAAGCAAGCGGTGGTATGTACAATGGTCAAGATACAGGTAGCCAATACATGAAGACTATCTTTGAATTTATTGGTACAGACTTCTCTTCACTTAGTGTTGAAGGTCATGCTTACCAACCTGAAAAAGCTGAAGAATTTTTGGCTGAATTCCTTGGTAAAGTAGAAACTGCAGCACAAGAGTTTTAATTCTGGTAAATCTCGGATATTAGTTGACCCATATTTGTTTTTATATTAAAATTAAATAAGAAATAAATAAAAGAAAGAGCATTTCTTTGAAATGCCATGGGAACAACCTTATGATTAAATTTAGTATTCGTGCTGAAAATGTGGAAATTACAGATGCAATTCGTTCATATATCGAAGATAAAATCGGTAAATTAAATAAATATTTTAATGATGGACATGAAGTCACAGCCTACGTGAATATTAAGTCTTATTCCGATAAGCGTAATAAGGTTGAAGTAACTGTGCCAGCTAAAAATGTAACTTTAAGAGCAGAAAATACTGCTCTAGATGTACTTGCAGCTATTGATTTAGTGGAAGAAAAGTTAGAACGACAAATTCGCAAATATAAAACGCGTGTAAACCGCAAATCAAAAATAAATGTCCCAACTGGCTTAGCCTTTGGTGACGAATTTGCTCCTTTAGATGCCATTGATGAGATTGAAGAAGATACTGTGAAAATCGTCCGCACGAAACGTGTTGATCTTAAACCGATGGATGCGGAAGAGGCAGTGCTTCAGATGGATATGCTTGGCCATGATTTTTATGTTTTCTTGGATGCCTATACTAATCGTACGAGTGTTGTTTACCGACGTGCCGATAAAAATATTGGTTTAATTGAAACAGATTAAGACAAAAAGACTGGTTTGATATCCAGTCTTTTTTATTATGATATTAATCTTTATTTATATTTTTCTTCTAACTTACTCATCCATAGACCTAATACAAGTCCAATTACAAAGAGTAGAGCACTCATAAAGAAGGTTGAGAGAGTTGCACCTGCATAATTGATGGCTTCGGCACTTTGTGTAGGTACTACAATCAGCAATGTGCTTGAGAGTACTAAACCAATGATAAAGTTGTAAACTTTAGAATGGAAATTAATAAGAAGTTTCTCCATTAATTTTGAAAAACTTACTAGAGCAAATAATCCACCAATGGCAATAGGAAGAAACACACCGAAAATATCACGGTTTTTAAAACCTTCGAGCATTGGAGAGAAAAGTCCAAGAATTAAAAGAAGATTTGAGGGGCTAAGTCCAGGTACCAAAACACCTAAGGCGATTAAAATACCTGCAAGGAAGAAACCAAAGAAGTTTGCCGGAACCGTTCCTGCAATGGCAGGTAACATATATAAAATAAGTGTTGACAAAACAAATGTGAGGATTAAAGTAAAGGTATCACTTTTATCACGAGCCTTCTGACGTGTGCTTTCTTTAAAGAGAGAAGGGAGTGTTCCTAAAATTGCACCTGCAAACCCCCATAATACAATTATCTGATAATGCGCTAACACCCACTCAAGAGGTCGACTAAGGAGAACTAAGCCCAAAATCCCACCAATACCAACAGGAAGGAAGAAAAGAAAATTCTTCTTGAAATCCTGACGAATATGAGCCAAGAAATGGAGCATACGTTCATAAATCCCTAAAATGGCTGCAAGAACCCCGCCAGAAACACCAGGAAGAATGAAGCCAAGAGCAATAATCATTCCTTTAATCAATCGAAAAATCCAGTTCATATTATCACTTTCTATTTTTAAACTTTTGCGACTATTATATCATAGATTACTTATACGAAACATATTTATCATACAAGTCGATAAAATACAAACTAGGATATATTCGAAATTTTACACTTTAAAAATAATTTTACTATCTTTTTTTGTATTTTTACATTAAAATAGAAGGCATAATGCATTTTTATATGATGATAGTATACGGATAAATAAAAAAGGAGGAAAAAGTGAAAGAGGTTAGACAACCGAAATATCAGCAAATTGCTATATTAATTGCGGAAAATATTGTACGCAACGAATTAAAAATCGGTCAAAAAATTTATGCAAGATCGACCTTAGCAACAACTTTTGGTGTTTCTCCCGAAACAGCACGAAAAGCAGTAAGCATTCTTAGTGATTTAGGGATTGTGGATTCAATTCATGGAAGTGGCGTCGTTATTGCTTCACGTCAAAAAGCTCAAGAGTTTTTGACTCAACATCAAGAAGTTAAATCAATTCAGGATTTACAAGCTGATATTTTGAAAAGTGTCGCTCGCCAACAAAAGGAACTTGCCAATTTTTCATCGACTTTAGATAAACTCGTTGGACAAACAGCACACTTTCAAAAATCCAATCCAATGACTCCGATTGAACTTGAGCTTAATGAACCTTCCGAAAACTTAGGTAAAACTATCGGAGAAATGAACTTATGGCAAAATACAGGTGCAACCGTTATTGCCATCTTACAGAATGACGAATTAATTATTTCGCCGGGTCCATATGCAACATTGAACCAATATGATACCTTGTATTTTGTTGGTGGAGCAGATTCTTTACAAATTATTCAAAATTTCTTTTATAAAAATTAGTTTTGACATTGAGAAATATCTTTCTATAGAGACAGGCAATAGGAACTGTCGCTATAGGAGGATTTTTTTCAAATTTAGGCAATTTAAGATATTTGTAAGTTTACTTATTTGACAAAGTGACAATACCTTGTTATTATGGAATGGTCACTTTGATGAACATTAAATAATGAAATGTATTTAATTATTAAGAGTAAAGGAGAATATTTTGCCAGTAAAAATTAAAATTGAGCACTTAACCAAAATATTTGGTAAACGTGTAAAAACTGCTTTGGCAATGGTCGAGCAGGGTGATTCGAAAAACGAAATTTTAAGAAAAACAGGTGCGAGTGTCGGTGTTTATGATGCCAACTTCGAAGTAAATGAAGGCGAAATTTTCGTTATTATGGGACTTTCTGGTTCAGGGAAGTCCACACTATTACGTTTGCTTAATCGTTTGATTGAGCCAACAAGCGGTAAGATTTTCATTGACGGTGAAGATGTTGCTACGTTAAATAAAGAAGATTTGCTGAAAGTGCGTCGCAAAACGATGAGTATGGTTTTCCAAAATTTTGGTCTCTTCCCTCATAGAACGATTCTTGAGAATACAGAATATGGTTTGGAAGTACAAAACGTACCAAAAGAAGAGCGTCGCAAGCGTGCTGAAAAAGCTTTAGACAATGCTAACTTACTTGATTTTAAAAATCAATATCCAAATCAACTTTCAGGAGGGATGCAACAACGTGTCGGCTTAGCGCGTGCTTTAGCCAATGACCCAGAAATTCTTCTGATGGATGAAGCTTTCTCAGCTTTGGACCCATTGATTCGTCGTGAGATGCAAGATGAACTTTTGGAACTTCAAGCAAAATTCCAAAAAACAATTATTTTCATTTCGCATGACTTGAATGAAGCATTACGTATCGGTGACCGTATTGCCATTATGAAAGATGGTAAAATCATGCAGATTGGTACAGGTGAAGAAATTCTTACTAATCCTGCTAATGATTACGTTAAAACCTTCGTAGAAGATGTCGATCGTGCAAAAGTTATCACAGCGGAGAACATTATGATTCCTGCCTTAACAACTAACATTGACATTGATGGTCCAAGTGTTGCGCTTAAAAAGATGAAGACAGAAGAAGTAAGTTCTTTAATGGCTGTCGATAAAAAACGTCAATTTTATGGTGTTATTACCAGTGAAGCAGCAGTTCAAGCAAAACAAGCGAATAAATCTCTTCGCGAAGTTCTCATGACAGATGTTGGACAAGTTGGTAAAGAAACATTAGTAAGTGATATCTTACCTATCATATATGACTCTCCAACGCCTGTTGCCGTGGTAGATGACGAAGGATTCCTCAAAGGTATTCTTATTCGCGGACGAGTACTTGAAGCTTTAGCAGATGTAGACGATGAGGAGGTAAATAATGATTGAGTTAGCAATAGGTAAGATACCCTTAGCAGATTGGGTTTCGACTGCAACAGATTGGATTACAAGCAATCTAAGTGCTGGTTTTGATATTATTCAAAAAGCTGGTACAGCAATTATGGATACAGTAACTGCGGGACTTACAGCTGTACCATTTTGGTTAATGATTATTGTTGTTACTTTCTTTGCAGTTTTAGTTTCTGGACGTAAAATTGCCTTCCCTATCTTTACATTCTTAGGTTTAGTTCTTATTGCCAATCAAGGTTTATGGACAGACTTGATGAATACAGTAACATTGGTCTTGCTTTCTAGTTTAGTTTCTATTATTATCGGTATTCCTTTAGGTATATGGATGGCTAAGTCCGAACTTGTTGCTAAGATTGTGCAGCCCATTTTGGACTTCATGCAAACCATGCCCGGTTTCGTTTACTTGATTCCGGCCGTTGCTTTCTTTGGTATCGGTGTGGTCCCTGGTGTATTTGCCTCAGTTATCTTTGCTTTGCCACCAACAGTTCGTATGACAAACTTGGGTATTCGTCAAGTTTCTACTGAATTGGTCGAAGCAGCAGATTCTTTTGGGTCAACACCAAGACAAAAGCTCTTTAAGTTAGAGTTTCCGTTAGCAAAAGGAACAATTTTAGCAGGTGTTAACCAAACTATTATGTTGGCACTTTCAATGGTCGTTATTGCTTCAATGATCGGTGCACCTGGTCTTGGACGTGGCGTCTTAGCTGCTGTTCAATCTGCGGATATCGGTAAAGGTTTTGTAAACGGTATTGCTTTAGTTATTTTAGCTATTATCATTGACCGTTTCACTCAAAAACTTAATGTTGCCCCAACTGAAAAACAAGGCAATCCGCAACTTAAGAAATGGAAAAAAAGAGGAGCGTTAGTAGCCCTTATCGTTCTTATCATTGGTGGTATTTCTGGTGTTACACTTACGAAAACAGCAACAGATAAAAATGTTGAGCTTGTATATATGAACTGGGACTCAGAAGTTGCATCTATTAACGTATTAAGTCAAGCTATGGAGCAACATGGATTTGACGTTAAGAAGACAGCTTTAGATAATACAGTTGCTTGGCAAACTGTAGCAAATGGTCAAGCTGACGGTATGGTTTCTGCTTGGCTCCCAAACACTCATGAAACACAATGGAAAAAGTTCAGCAAGTTCGTTGAATTACTTGGCCCTAACCTTAAAGGAGCTAAAGTTGGTCTTGTCGTACCAAGCTACATGAAAGCAAATTCTATCGAAGATCTGAAGGATCAAGCAGATAAATCAATTATCGGTATTGAACCTGGTGCTGGTGTTATGGCCGCAACAGAGAAGGCTCTGAAAGATTATGATAACTTGAAAGATTGGAACTTAGTACCATCGTCTTCAGGTGCGATGACTGTTGCCCTTGGTGAAGCTATCAAGCAACATAAAGATATCGTAATCACTGGCTGGTCACCTCACTGGATGTTTAATAAGTATGATTTGAAATATTTAGAAGATCCTAAAAACTCAATGGGTAAAGCTGAAGACATCAATACTATTGTACGTAAAGGACTTAAAGAAGATAATCCTGAAGCTTATAAAGTATTAGACAAGTTTAACTGGTCTCAAAAAGATATGGAATCTGTAATGCTTGATGTTCAAAATGGTAAAACACCAGAACAAGCAGCAGCAACATGGATTAAATCTCATAAAGAACAAGTTGATAAATGGTTTGAAGACTAATACATAATTAATCAAAAACTAAGCAATATTGCTTAGTTTTTTTTTTAGAAAATGCCTTAAAAAAACAATCCGTATTTTTATCATGACAGTAATAATATGGTAAAATTAGAGTATTGAAAATTACAAAATTTGAAAGGAAAGAAAAATGAAATTATTTCAACACAACACCCTTGCAGCTTTGATGTCAGGACTTTATGAAGGAACCTTAACGATTGGAGAGCTTTTGAAAAAAGGCAACTTTGGTATTGGAACCTTGTCAGGTATCAATGGTGAGTTGATTGTCTTGGATGGCAAAGCTTATATTGCAACAGGAGACAAAAAAGTACGTCAAGTAGAAGACAATGAAACTGTCCCATACGCTGCAGTATCTCATCATGAAGCAACACTTTCTTTCCAACAAGAAGAAAAAATCGCCAGCGAAGAACTCTTCAAAAAAATTGAAAATGAGTTTAATAGCGAAAATACCTTTTATACAATTAAAATGACTGGTGATTTTGATATGATGCATGTGCGCATGGCTCCAGGCGCAGCAGAAGGTGAACCTTTTGCTAAAGTAGCAGAAAATCAACCCGAATATAAAGAGGAGAACGTCATGGGAACTATCGTCGGTTTTTGGACTCCAGAAATGTTTCATGGTGTAAGTGTCGCTGGATACCATCTGCATTTTCTTGCTGATTCATGCAATTTTGGTGGCCATATTTTAGGATTTACTGGCTTTTCCGGTAAAGTAGAAATAGGCCAAGTGGATGCCTTAGAGCAAAACTTCCCAACAAAATCTCAAAACTTCCTCCAAGCCAAATTTAATCTTGATCAACTCAAAAAAGATATTGAACAAGCGGAATAAAAAAACTGCAGAAATGCAGTTTTTTATGTGAACAGCTTCTATTTTTTGCGTATTAATTATTGAATAACACCAAAAATGGAGACTGCATGATTAAAAACTTTGAAATATTACGTTTGAAAAAAGCAGGAATGTCTAATTTAGGGATTTTGAAACTGATTGATTATCAGAGGAGGCATGAAGCAAGACTCACTCTACGCCAGTTATCGCGGATTGCAGAGGTCAAAACTGTCCCTAATTTTATTGAGAGTTATAAGAGTCAAGATGTGAAACGACTTCGTGAGCAATACAAAATTTTCCCCTCCTTTTCCATTTTAGATGACATTTATCCCGAATGGCTGAGAGAAACATATAATCCACCTGCCCTCCTTTTTTACCGAGGAGATCTTAAATTGCTTAGTCTTCCTAAACTTGGGTTTGTAGGCAGTCGTGAAATGTCTAAGGAAGCACCAAGAATAATCCACAAGCTTATTGAGGAATTAAAGCAAAACTTTGTTATTGTGAGCGGATTAGCACGCGGTGTTGACACCTCAAGCCATGTAGCAGCTGTAAAACAAAAAACTCCAACCATTGCTGTCATTGGTAATGGGTTAGATATTAGTTATCCAAAAGAAAATCGTAAATTACAAGAATACTTAGCAGCACATGAATTAGTTTTATCAGAATACCTTGTAGGAGAGCAACCCCTCAAGTTTCATTTCCCAGAGAGAAATAGAATCATTGCTGGTCTTTCCCGTGGAGTTGTCGTTGTGGAAGCAAAACAACGTAGTGGTAGCCTTATCACAAGTCGTTATGCTTTAGAGGGTAATAGAGAAGTTTTTGCTGTACCTGGAGATATTTTGAATAGAAATGCTTCTGGCTGTAATCAATTAATCCAACAAGGTGCAGCCAAGCTTGTCACTCATGGACAAGATATTTTAGATGAATTTTATTTATATGAAGGGAATTTCTTTCCTTAATTTTTTATAAAAATTGAAAATTTATAAATCTATGTAAAATTAGTAAAACCAAGGACTGACAGAACTTTTTTTCTTTTAATAAATGTTTAATTCTCCTATAAGAAAAACACTTTTGGTTTTATTACTTGACATCTGACCTAAAAGCCTATATTATTAGACTATTGAAATTTGAAAAAATAGGTAAATATATGGCGAAAGCAAGTGAAAAACAAACAACTACAAAAAAGAAAAAGAGCAGTAAGAAAACTGCGAGTAAAAAGAAAACAAAAATTGTTAAAGGCAAAAATCTCGTAATTGTTGAGTCACCTGCTAAAGCAAAAACAATTGAAAAATATTTAGGACGAAACTACAAAGTTGTTGCTTCTGTTGGGCATATACGTGATTTGAAAAAATCAACAATGTCCGTAGACATTGACAATGATTATGAACCACAATATATTAATATACGTGGAAAAGCACCACTGATCAATTCTCTTAAAAAAGAGGCTAAAGCAGCAAAAGCTGTTTACTTAGCAAGTGACCCGGACCGAGAAGGAGAAGCCATTGCTTGGCACTTGGCACATATTTTAGGTCTTCCTTTGGAAGATAAAAATCGGGTTGTTTTTAACGAAATTACTAAAGATGCTGTTAAAAATGCATTTAAAGAACCACGTAGTATTGATGTTGATTTGGTAGATGCACAACAAGCACGACGTATTTTAGACCGTTTAGTTGGGTATTCAATCAGTCCAATTCTTTGGAAAAAAGTTAAAAAAGGATTATCAGCTGGTCGTGTCCAGTCTATCGCCCTCAAACTCATTGTTGATCGAGAAAACGAAATTAATGCTTTTATCCCTCAAGAATATTGGTCAATTGATGGCGAATTTAAAAAAGGAGCTAAAAAGTTTAAAGCTGCTTTCTGGGGTGTTGATGGTAAGAAACGTGCACTAAATAACAACGATGATGTGATGGAAGTTATGTCTCGGTTGTCTGGTCCAGATTTCGATGTTGATAAAGTAGAGAAAAAAGAACGTCGTAGAAATTCACCACTTCCATACACAACTAGCTCAATGCAACAAGATGCGGCCAATAAAATTAATTTCCGTACACGGAAAACCATGATGGTTGCCCAACAACTATATGAGGGGCTCACATTAGGTGCACAAGGCCACCAAGGGCTGATTACCTATATGCGTACCGATTCAACACGTATCTCTCCAATGGCGCAAGGCGTAGCTGCAGACTTCATTACAGAGCGTTTTGGGGCTAAGTATAGCAAGCATTCGTCAAAAGTTTCTAATAAAGCCGGAGCTCAAGATGCCCATGAAGCAATCCGTCCCACTAATGTCCTTAATACCCCTGAAGCAATTGCGAAATATTTAGACAAAGATCAGTTAAAACTTTACACTTTAATTTGGAATCGCTTTGTGGCAAGCCAAATGACAGCTGCTATTTTTGATACGATGAAAGTCAATCTTTCACAAAATGGTGTGATTTTCATTGCCAATGGCTCACAAGTTAAATTTGATGGTTATTTAGCTATCTATAACGACTCTGAGAAAAACAACATGCTTCCTGATATGGCAGCTGGAGATGCTGTTAAGAAGGCAAATCTCAAACCAGAACAGCACTTTACTCAGCCGCCTGCCCGTTACAGTGAAGCAACTTTGATTAAAGTTCTGGAAGAAAATGGAGTTGGTCGTCCATCAACATATGCACCAACTCTTGAAACAATCCAAAAACGTTATTATGCCCGTTTAGTGGCCAAACGTTTTGAACCAACTGAACTAGGCGAAATTGTAAATAAACTTGTGGTTGAATTTTTCCCGAATATTGTAAATACTGAATTTACAGCCGAAATGGAAAAAGATCTGGATAAAGTAGAAGAAGGTCAGCGCCGTTGGGTTGATGTCGTTGATCAATTTTATAAACCTTTTGCCGTCGAACTTGAAAAAGCCGAAGTTGAAATGGAAAAAATCGTCATTAAAGACGAACCAGCTGGTTTTGATTGTGACGTTTGTGGACATCCAATGGTAATTAAGTTGGGACGATATGGCAAATTCTATGCATGTAGTAATTTCCCTGAATGTCACAATACCAAAGCCATTGTAAAAGAAATTGGCGTAACCTGTCCAAGTTGCCACAAAGGGCAAATCATTGAACGTAAGACAAAGAAAAATCGTCTTTTCTATGGTTGTGACAGATACCCTGAGTGCGAATTTACAAGCTGGGATAAACCTGTTGGCCGTTCTTGTCCAAAATGTGAGCACTATTTGGTAGAAAAGAAAGTACGTGGCGGTGGCAAACAAGTAGTATGTAGTAATGAAACTTGTGACTACAAAGAGGAAAAACAAAAATAAAGTCATTTTACATAATTAATTTTATGTTTAATAATATAGAAAGTTAAAATGAATAAAACACATATAAACGTTATTGGCGCAGGTCTTGCGGGTTCTGAAGCTGCTTACCAAATTGCAAAACGTGGCATTCCAGTAAAACTTTACGAAATGCGTGGCGTTAAAGCTACGCCTCAGCATAAAACAGACAAATTTGCCGAGTTGGTTTGTTCAAATTCTTTCCGTGGAGCAGCACTCACAAATGCTGTGGGACTACTGAAAGAGGAGATGCGTCGTTTGGATTCTGTCATGATGCAAGCTGCCGAAAAAACACAAGTGCCAGCTGGCGGAGCTTTAGCAGTTGACCGTGAAGAGTTTTCAGCTTTTATTACTCAAGCTGTTTCAGAAAACCCTTTGATTGAGGTAATCCGCGGTGAAATTACAGATTTACCTAACTTAGACGAAGAAATTACAATTATTGCAACGGGTCCCTTAACAAGTGATGCTTTAGCTGCAAAAATTCATGAATTTAATGGTGGGGATGGCTTTTATTTCTATGATGCTGCAGCTCCGATTATTGATGCGAATACAATAGATTACGATAAAGTCTATAAAAAATCTCGTTACGATAAAGGAGAAGCGGACTATATCAATTGTCCAATGACAAAGGAAGAATTCAATAATTTCCAACAAGCTTTAATTACTGCTGAAGAGGCTCCACTCAATTCATTTGAAGATCTAAAAGTTTTCGAAGGTTGCATGCCAATCGAGGAAATGGCTAAACGTGGTTATAAAACAATGTTATTTGGTCCAATGAAACCTGTTGGATTAGAATATCCTGATACATATACAGGTCCACGTGATGGTGATTTTAAAACGCCTTATGCCGTTGTACAGTTGCGCCAGGATAATGCTTCGGCATCTTTGTATAATATCGTAGGTTTCCAAACTCACCTTAAGTGGGGGGAGCAAAAACGTGTTTTCCAAATGATACCTGGATTAGAAAATGCTGAGTTTGTACGTTATGGTGTAATGCATCGAAATTCATACATGGATTCTCCTAACCTACTCAAGCAAACTTTCCAATCAAGAAAACAAGAAAATCTTTTCTTTGCCGGTCAAATGACTGGTGTAGAAGGTTACGTTGAATCAGCAGCAAGTGGTTTGGTTGCCGGAATAAACGCTGCTCGTCTTTTTAAGGGTGAAGAAGAAATCATATTCCCGCAAACAACAGCTATTGGTGCTCTCCCATATTACATCACACATACAGACAGTAAACATTTCCAACCTATGAATGTGACCTTTGGTATTGTCAAAGAACTTGAAGGTCCGCGTATCCGTGATAAAAAGGAACGTTATACGAAGGTTGCTGAGCGAGCATTAGAAGACTTAAGCCAAATCATTGAAAAAATGTAATAATAAAAACCTCTATTAATTTAGAGGTTTTTATTATCGAGTGCATTTTACATAAAATTAATTATGTAAAATGTTATATATTTATGCTTAAAATATCATCTAAGGCGATTCTCCGCACCAAGTTCTCTTCTTTAATATAAAGTAAATCATAGTCAATACCAAAAATTTTACCTTGAGAAGTAGTTTCTTGTGAATTTTGCAAAAAGCGTATGCTAACGGATTTTTGTCTGCTCCAAGCATATTTCAATTCATAAATAATTTCTTGTTGTGACATTTTTAGAGTAGTATTATTCATTCGATTCTTTCCACTTATAGTTTTTATCTTAAATTAATAGTCTACTTAAATTTTACCAGTCTTGCTTATAGTTCGTCAAGTGCATTTTTCTGTTCTTGACTAATAATATGGGTGTAGAGGTCTGTAACCTGTGTTGAAGAATGTCCGAGCTGATGACTTACCAGAACTTGAGAATTGGTTTGTGCGTAAAGGCGAGTCGCTAAGGTGTGACGAAGTTTATGTGGTGTTATTCTTACTTTAAAAGCTTGCGAGTACTTAGAGACTAACTTTTCAATGCTTGATCCATCAATCCGAGAAGCTTGCCCTCGGTAAATAGACAAGAAGAAGGCTTTATTACTTTTTTCTGGTTTATAACGCTGTTCACGAATCTCTAAGTAGTTGAGTAGATAAAGCTCAGCAAATTTTGCAATATTAACGGCATCCCGTTTGCCCCCTTTACGTGTAACTTCCACAACTAGAGTCTTCATATTCAGATCAGCTATATTGATATTAACAGCTTCAGACAAACGTACGCCAGAAGCCAACATCAGCGCAATAATCGCTAAATCACGTTCTTTATTTTTATTAAAAGAAGAGAGTGCTCGATTAGACAAACTTTTTTCGTATTCATTATCAATAAAATCCAGAAAACCTTGTGTTTCATCGCCTAAAAACAGTTTTCCTTTAATATTCTCAGCCCTGGAAGCCAAAGTTTCTCTATTTTTTTGAATCTGCACTTTTTTCATAACATTACGGTAAAAGTATGGCTCGCCATTTACGCCTTCAGCTTGCTCCGTAAGATATTTAAAAAGGCTGGAAAGTGCAGCTAAAGTACGTTTTACTGAGTTTTGTGTTAGTCCAGACTTATTATTTTGACGTGGTTTTTCACGTAAGTAGAGGATATAACCCTCAATGTCAGAACGTGCTAGATTTTCTAATGTATCTAAATCTATACCAGAAATATTTTTTGCTTTGCTGACATCACTATCAATAAGCCAATTAAAAAATCTCTCGTATTCTAAAAGATATTGATAGAGCGTAGTCAAGCTATAAGGAATACTAAGCTTTGATTGATAATATTCCAAAACGAAGTCGGGCATACGTTTTTTTATGCTGTCAATATTTGCAAGTAGAAGTTCACGTTTCATGGTTTTTTAAGTATACCATAAATTTATAAAACTTTCAAGAATATTATAGTTTTTCGGAAAGATGTCATAGGATATCCCAAGATCTCTCTAAACTATATACTCAGTAGGTTTAATAAATTCTTTCTATTTATTTATTTTTCGAGTATAATTATATCATAACTTCTATAAATAGGTTTGAACTTGACTGTTGAGCCTTTTAAAGTAATTTTTTATCTGGCTCAGTATAACAAAAGGTTTATAAGAATAACACTAAATTGAAAGAAAACATTCTTTAAACCAATTAAATCTCATAGAAAAAACTCCGTAATGTGGAGTTTTTATTTGATCCATTGACGTGTAAAGCTTGGATTGTCTTCATTTTATTTATTCTTCCTGGGGTTATTGCTGATAAACATATGATAATAGAATCTTGTATCAGACATCTTTCCGAAAAACTTGCGTTGTAATTCTTTTGTGCTAATTTTAACTCTAATTCTTATGTAAAGAATGCATTGGACGGATAAAGTTGGAAAAAAACAATGAAACATTACCGAATAAGATAAAAGCTATTCTAGAGAAAAAACAAATAATATTATTGCTACTGCTATATTGTTGGAGAGAAGGATAGGTGGGGAATGATGTGCTTCTTCTTTTACTTACATAACTTTGTGACTGATATTGATGCTAAATGAGTGGGTAAGATATTTTTGCAAAGGCGAAGAGTATGCAAGCACCAAAGGAAAGAAATATTTTAGATTAGATTCTGCTTAAGATAATAAAATTTGGAACGATACTATACATCGGAACATCAGAGAAAGTATATGTTAAAATTAGATGTTAAGTTATAAAAGAAAGTTATATAAATTCCCGTTATTAAGTAAAGATAATCTCCATAGAGATTACTAACCTCTATGGGGATTATAAATTATCTTTTATTATTTTTGAGAGAATTTCAGGTATGAGTAACCTTAACTATTACGTTGTAAATATAGTGCAAGTACTGCAGCGCCTACAATCGAACTCATACCCAAAACTACATATGTCATCGTATCATCCTCACCTGTTGCAGGTAGTGGTGTGCCCTTTGCTTGATACGTTCTAGTAGGTGAGCTTTTCATACCTGTGCCTAGTGTTGTCAATACAGCTTGGGTTTTGGGTGTCAGTGTAGCTACATGTGTATCATTTTTAGCTTTTTTGATTTCTTGCTCGGTGTCTGAAGGAATACTATAATGAGTTACTGAGTTATCCAGTTTTTTCGGTTCTATGATTCGGACAGTTGATGAACTGTTTTTGTTAATTTTTGGCTTCTCTGTCAAATTTTTTACCGCTATAGGTTCTGGTATATTTTGCTTAATAGGCTTCGGTGCTTTTTCTATATGTTGAGGTGCATCAAGGTGGGCCCCTACGTTTGGATTTGGGGGTGTCAACTGTTCTATATGTTGAGGTACGTTTACCACCTCTCCAGGTATGTTGTCTGTCGTATCAACAGTCAGAAGTTTAGTTGGTATCTTTTGCTCAGGGAGTACTTTATGCGGTACTATTGGTTTTGCCGTACTTTCTGGGATTTTCGGTGTTTTAATTGCTGGTATTTCAGGCTTGTCTGGGGCAATGAAGCCGTTCTCACTGCCATCATCAGCATACCAAGTGCCTCCATCATTATGCCATATCAGACCGTTTTTTCCAATCGCAGTATTTGAGTCTGTGAGGGTTACTTGATACCCATTGATTGAGTCTGCTGAGGCTTGTACACCTATTGAAACTGTTACAAGTATAAGCCCAGCAATGAGTGTCTTTTTCATTTTACTTTGTCTTCCTATTCTTCGTTTTTTTTTTTTTTTTGCAATTGGGTTAATTAATTACATATTATATTTTTCAATTGCCGATTTTTACATATTTTCCCATGCGCTTATATTTGCTTTAAGAAGTTTTATGTCTTGTTCAATTTTATATTTTTCTAAATATTTATCTCTAAGAATATTTCTAAGATCAGCATTTATATCTTTGCTTTGTTTCTCTAATTTTAAATTATTAAACATAACTTTGAGCTCCACTCATTTTATTCAAAAAATTTTTATATTATTAAGTAGTTCATAATATAATTTAGGGTTTTTAGTCTGCAGATAATGCTTCAATCGTGTTAAGCCGTGCTGCACGACTACTTGGTACAAGACTTGCAAGCAATGCTATCAAAACTGCAATTATCACCGCAAAGATTATATTTCCTGTACTGATTTCAACAATTCGTGCTCTATCCAATAAGTTAGATAAAGCTGAATTAATTATAAACTCACCTAAGTAAGCAATAACAATTGCAAGAGTTGCAGATAAAAGTCCTAGGATAAAGCTTTCTGCCGTAAATAGTCGAGAAATATCTTTTCTTCGACCACCTAATGCTCGAATAACACCTATCTCTTTTGTGCGCTCCGCGTTGAACTTGATACAGTTACACTATTTGAATCACTTGTAGATGCATCTTGTAAAACTCCGGATACTTTTAAATCAGCCGAAACAGATTGTGTGGCTCCTTCTTTTGATTTTGCTTCAAAATTTAAGTGAATTGTTTGTCCTACAAGGGCTTTATAGTCTGGAGAGAGAAGCTTAGCTTCCGTTCCATAGAGTGCAATTTCTCCCTCATCTGGCTTCCTCCCCACACTATATTTATCATTTGCATTGGATTCTGTCCAGCTCAAAAGTGAGAGAGGGCCCGTTTTACTCTTGTCTCTATATTGAAGAGAACCCTTGCTTGGAATAGAGTAGGTTGGTTCTACTTTTTTGACATTATCATTGTTTTTCAACTTATCAATATATCAATATAAGTAGAATCCATGTTTCCTTTAGAGGTTCCAATGTTTTGTTGTGCCTCATTTAGTGCATCATCATTGCTTAATTTATCATCTTTCGTTGTACGTTTAAATACTGTTACAACATTTGGATTGATACTTGACGTCATCATATGATTCATATAGTTTCTGACACCATTGCCTAATCCCAGGAAAAAGATGACGGAGAATAAACCAATGGCTGTCCCTATCGCAATAAGTAAATTTAATTTCCATGTGTGTGTGAAATGTTTAAATGCTGTTTTAAATATTTCGCTTCTGGAAAGGACTTTCGACTGTATATGACTTTTCTTTTCAATAGGATAAGAATCTTTCAGACGTTCATCGCCAATAATTTTCCCATCGGCCAAACGAATAATACGCGTACCAAAATCAGCAACTTCTTGTGAGTGAGTCACAACAATAACAGTCTTTCCTAATTTTGCAATTTTACTTAATAAAGCTAATACTTCTTTAGTATTTTGTGAATCGAGAGCGCCAGTTGGTTCATCTGCAAGGATGATTTCAGGATCCGATGCTAATGCACGAGCAATTGCTACCCGTTGCTTTTGACCTCCCGAAAGTTGAGAAGGGGTCTTCTTGCGGTGGTCATATAACCCAACTTGTTTTGTCAATTCAACAGCTCGAGCATGTCTTTCTTTTTCAGAAAGGGTCGTCATCTTGAGACTAATGAGGATATTGTCTAGAACATTTAAATAGCTAATCAGATTAAAAGATTGGAAGATGAATCCTATCGTATCCCGGCGATAGCTATCCATATCTTTTTCTTTTTTTCTTTTTTGAGGGATACCGTCAACAATAACATCTCCATCATAGTTTCTATCTAGCCCTCCAATTATATTCATCAAAGTGGATTTACCACCTCCGGACTCACCAAGTAAACTAATAAATTCACCCTTATCAAAATCTAGATTAATTCCTCTTAGAACAGGGAATTCCTCTTTACCAAGAAAATAAGATTTCTTTATGTTTCTTAATTCTAATATATGCATATTATTTTTCCTTTATATTTATATCTGTTATTTAGGTATATACCTTTGGCGGGGGAGCTTTATATGTAAATACTTCTCTATTGTGGAAAATATAATTAACTTACTCTCCTCGCGTATTTATTTTTGTATTATATATTATTAGAAAATGCTTGTCAATATCTTTTTGTTGTTTTTCGATATTTTTTTGGTGTTTTTCGCTTTATATTTGTTGTTTTTTTAAAAAATGAGTATTTTTGTTTACAAACTAAAAAAACACCACTTGGTGTTTTTTTTATAGTAAAAAGACCTTATCTTTACAAGCATTAAGTGTTTCTTCATCCCATAAAGAAACTTGTACTTCACCGATATGTACTTTGCTCAGTAATAACATACACATACGGCTTTGTCCAATACCTCCACCAATGGTTAATGGTAATTCATTATTGAGTATTTGCTGATGAAAAGGATATGCTAAACGATCGTTGGCATTGGCCTTTTCCAATTGTGTAAGTAAAGCTTTATCATCTACACGAATGCCCATACTCGATAATTCCATTGCGCATCCTAAAGGTTCATGCCAGAAAAGTAAGTCACCATTTAAAGACCAATCATCATAGTCTGGTGCCCGCTGATCATGTGGTTCACCGTGGCTTAAGATATCACCAATTTGTAAGATAAAGGTAGTCGGATGTTCTTTAACGTAAACATTTTCTCTTTCTTTTGCTGTTAATTTGGGATAAAGATCTATTAATTCTTGACTTGTAATAAAGGAAACATTTGTATTTATGACTGTTTCTACTTTTGGATATTTGGTATGTAAACGACTTGATGTTTCTGCGATAGCATTCACTAAATTTTGAACGGTTTCTTTTAGGTAATCAAGGCTTCGTTGTTCTCTTGAAATCACTCGCTCCCAGTCCCATTGGTCTACATAAATTGAATGAAGATTATCTAACTCTTCGTCACGTCTAATGGCATTCATATCTGCGTAAAGCCCGTTGCCAACATGAAAATCATATTGTTTTAAAGCGGCTCTTTTCCATTTAGCTAAGGAATGTACGATTTCTCCATTATAATTTAAAACTGGTACATCAAATTTTACAGGCCGTTCGTTTCCACTTAAGTTATCATTTAAACCCGAATGATCATCAACAAAAAGTGGGGCTGATACTCTTTTTAGTTTTAAACTTCCTGTTAGCGCTTCTTCAAAACAACGTTTAATAAATCCAATAGCTGTTTGAGTATCATAAACATCCAGTATTGATTTGTAGTCTTTTGGGATAAAGGTTTTTTCCATAATTTCAAGAACTCCTATTTTTTAATCTTATTGAATATTATACCATAATATAAAAATTAGTATAAATATATATAATATAATTGAACACAAAAAACATCTTCTAAAGAAAGACTCTAGTCATGCCATAAATTGAAATAAGGAACTTCATGTGTTAGGATTAGCTTAGTAAAGTATTAAGGAGCATAGTTAAATTGAAAGTTATAGATATTGATTTAAAAGATAGAACTGAAGATTTAGTAGAAAAGTTATTGGTGATTTGGGAAAGTTCTGTAAAAGAAACACACCTCTTCCTTTCAGATAATGAAATAAGTGATATTAAAAAGTATGTGCCTCAAGCACTAAAGGAAATCCCTCGTTTAATTCTCTTAAAAAACGATAAAGATACGCCAGTTGGTTTTATGGGTATTGTCGATCATCATCTAGAGATGCTTTTTATTGCCTCTGGTGAAAGAGGTAGAGGCTTTGGCAAGAAACTCCTCGAATATGGAATCACTAAATACTCCATTAATGATCTTGCTGTGAATGAACAAAATCCACGCGCAAGAGGGTTTTATGAATATATGGGCTTTGAAGTCTATAAGAGAACGGAGTTCGATGAGCAAGGAAATCCTATCCACTGTTATACATGAAGCGAGATTAGTCTAAAAAAAGCTAATGAATTGAGTTATTCACTAGCTTTTTTATTTTGATATTCATCGAAAGTGATAAATTTTTTCTATGCTAAATTTCTAAAGAGACGATGTGAAATAAATTTTTCTAGCTCTACTACGACGAAAACTGTTAATCCAGCTAAGGATGCATAAAGAAGATTATGAATCCCGATGTTTGTCGTACCTAAAGCGTTACTAATTGTTGGGATATAGACAATAGCAAGTTGTAGCACCAATAAAATAAACAATGATAACCACAACACACGATTTTTAAACATGTTTTGGTCGATAGAGAACTTGGATATACTTCGACAATTTATCATGTAAAACACTTGTCCGAAAACGAGGGTCATTAAAAGAGTAGTTTGGGCTACAGGTGTTGCTGCACCCATAGATATAACAATATTATTGACTAAAAAGCCCAAAGCAGCTAAGAGTATAGAAACATAGAACATTCTAAAGATAGCATAACGACTTAAAATATTTTCATTTGGATCGCGAGGAGGTTTGTCCATGACATCAGGGGCTTCTTTTTCGAAACCTAATGCAAAAGAAAGTGTAATTGTTGTGACCATATTTAACCACAGAATTTGGATTGACGTCAATGGTAATGGACGATCAATTAATATGGATACCACAACTAACAAACCTTGAGCAAATGCTGTTGGTAAAGAAAAGTAAATTGTGTTTTTTAAGTTATCATAGACACGTCTTCCTTCGCGTACTGCATCTGAAATGGTAGCAAAATTATCATCTGCCAAAACCATATCTGCAGCATCTTTTGTAACTTGTGTTCCTTTTTGCCCCATTGCGATACCAATGTCTGCTTTTTTAAGAGCTGGAGCATCATTCACACCATCTCCTGTCATACCAACAATTTTGCCATGCGCTTTTATAGCACTTACTAATCGCAATTTATGTTCTGGCGTAGTTCTCGCAAAAACATCATTTTTAAGTACAACTTCGGATAGCTCTTGGTCTGTCATCGTTTCGATGTCTTTACCAGTAATGGCTCTGTCCGTATTTTTTAGACCAATTTCTTTCGCTATTGCAACAGCTGTATCTTTATGATCTCCGGTAATCATCTTAACGGAAATACCAGCACGGTGGCTCTTTTTAATTGCTTCTATTGCAGATGGTTTTGGTGGGTCAATGATACCATACATTCCAACAAGAACCATATTCTCTTTCAAATCTTCATGTGTAATTGTTTTTTGATTCGAAGAAACTTCTTTCATAGCCGTAGCGAGTATACGCTGACCTTTTTTGGCTTGATTCGATATCATTTTATCCCATAGTTTGGGGTCAATTTTTTCTGTTGTGTTATCGCCAAATTGATAATCTACCATTCCAAGTAAAACATCTGGTGCTCCTTTTAAGTAAATAAAGCGTTGATTATCTACATCAACTAGAGTCGCCATATATTTGTATGAGGAATCAAACGGAATTTTATACAGCACCTTTTCATCTTGAGTAGTTTCCATGTGAGAAGCCCACTCTAGTAAGGCTGCTTCGGTCGGATTACCAATCACAGTCCTTTGCCCATTATGATAATCGATTTTTGTATCATTACAATAAATAGCAGTTTCAACCAGCTTCTTGAGTTGGTAATCTTCATTAAAGATATTAAGGTCATCTTTCCATTGTTCCGTTTGATTTTTTTCAAATATCTTTTTCTTAGTCAGGACTGTCAAAACTGACATTTCATTTTTAGTCAGGGTACCAGTTTTATCGGAACAGATAATTTCCATACTTCCCAATGTCTCAACTGCTGGCATCTTTTTAATGATGGCTTTCTTTGCAGACATGCGCGTGACACCCAGAGATAAAATAATTGAAAGGACTGCTGGCAATCCTTCAGGTACTGAGGACACTGCCAGTGAAATAATCCAGGAAGTTGCTTCTTCAAACGTGAAATCCCGGTGAAAGAAACTGAAAACAACTAATGAAACGTTGAGTATTAAAAGTATAAAAAATATTTGTTTATTCAAATATTTCATCTTTTTAATTAAAGGCGTTTCTGTCACACCAACCTCTTTCAGGTGGACACTAATTTTCCCTATCTCTGTGTTGTCACCTGTTTCAACAACAACCGCTTTACCACTTCCGCTGTTCACTAAAGAACCTGAATAGCCCATATTGACACGGTCTGCTAAGTCTACTTCCGTTGATATGGAATCAGCATTTTTCTGTACAGGGGTTGATTCCCCTGTTAGCATTGCTTCATCTACAACTAAATTATACGCTTCTAAAATTCTTACGTCAGCAGGAATAATATCTCCTGAGTTCAGTAAAACAATGTCACCTTTTACTAAAGAATCGGTCGAAACAACTTTTTTCTCACCGCTAATGACGATTGTCGCCTCTGTTCCCATTAAACTCGTCAGGCCGTCTAAGGAGTTGCTTGCTTTTGACTCTTGGATATAACCAATCAATGCATTTATAACCACAACGATTAAAATGATAAACATATCGATATAGTCTTGACTAACTCCTTTAAGTAGTGCAGCTACGAGCAATACATAAATCAATAAATCATTGAAGTGTTTGAAAAACTTTTTTAATTTTCCCTCAGTTTTTTCTCCAGATAATAAGTTAAAACCATTTTCTGATAATCTTTTTTTGCGCTCCTCTTCTGCTAATCCAACATCCTCTTCTACTTGGAGCTTCTTTAATATATCTACTTTTGATAATTGAAACCAGTTCATTATAATTCCCCCATAATTCTTTTAGTTTTTATTAAAATACTTATCTTTTTTAAGAGTACTTATTACTAGTTTATCATGCAAACTATTTAAAACATAATAAAATAATATTCTCTGTATTATTTTATTGAAAAATATACCATTTTGACTTTTATTTTTAGTCTTAAAATTTTTATCTTTTATGCAAAAATTCAACAAACTTGCATCAGATATATCTTTCTGTTATTATTAGAATGAACGTTCTACTATTTATAGAAAGGAGAATATTTTGCCTAGAGCCAAAGAGTTTGACTACGATGTGATTTTAGATAGAGCAACAGATATTTTCTTGGAAAAAGGTTATGAACATACTTCTGTTCAAGATTTAGTTGATCATCTAGGTATCCATCGAAGAAGTATTTATGATACTTACGGTGATAAACGCCA
Source organism: Lactococcus sp. bn62 (assembly GCF_029492705.2). NCBI lineage: Bacteria > Bacillati > Bacillota > Bacilli > Lactobacillales > Streptococcaceae > Lactococcus > Lactococcus sp. bn62. The sequence continues at coordinate 1,166,856 of NZ_CP120417.1, forward strand.
ACTTTATCTCAAAATCTTAAATAAGTATGATCAAGATATGAGTCAAAATTATGTTTTGATTACTGCTAAAAGTATTAGTATTCGAGAAAAGTTTGAAGCAATTTTTAAGGACTCAGCATTTCCAAAAGAAGAATGTCGTAAAGGTTGTCTTTTTGTAAATTCGGCAATTGAGCTCGCCTTACGTGATGGTGATATTGCTGATCAAGTTCAACATTTTTTCGAAAAGACAAAAAGTTTTTTTGTGCTTTTGCTAAATCAAGCGAAGGAAAAAGGTGAATTAGCTGCTGATATTGATACACGTATTTTAGCAAGCTATTTAAACAATGCTTTAATTGGCATTCGGGTACTTGTACGCTCCGAGACGAGCCGGACAGAGCTTGAAAATATTATTAAAACAACACTATCAATTCTATAAAATATAAAAATATTCTGAGTGATTCGGAGTATTAATATTTTTAGTTTTATGAGAACAATCGTTCTCAAAAAGGAGACAAAAATGAATCAAGAACAATTAAGAAATATGATATTAAAGGCACACACTAATCGTTTTGCAACAAAAAAATTCGATAGAAGTAAAAAAATTGCTGCTCAAGATTGGGCAACAATCCTTGAGGCTGCGCGTCTATCTCCAAGTTCATTTGGCTATGAACCTTGGAAATTTCTCGTCATCGAGAACAAAGAAATACGGGAAGACCTGAAAAGCCGGGCTTGGGGAGCAGTAAATAGCCTAGATGGAGCAGATAAATTTATTATCGCTCTAGCTAAAAAAGGGGTTTCTTATGACAGTAGCCATGTCAAACATATTGTTGAAGATGTTTTAGAGCTCCCTTATTCTGAAAACTCACCCCAAAGCCAATTTTTCAAAAAATTTCAGGCAGAAGATTTTAAACTATCTGATGACAAGGCAAAATATGATTGGGCGGTAAAACAAACATATATCCCATTAGCAAATATGATGACTACTGCTTCTTTTCTAGGCATTGATAGTTGTCCTATCGAAGGTTTTAATATCGATGCTGTTGAAAATTATTTATCTGAAAAAGGACTAATTGATTTAGAAGAATTTGGTGTCGCATATATGGCAGGTTTTGGTTATCGAGCAACGGAAATTCCTAATAAAAAGCGTCAAAGTTTGAGTGAGATTGTAGAAACTGTAGAATAATCTTTATCATAATAAATATAAAAAAGACTAGTTAATACTAGTCTTTTTACACATTTCTATTTTCTATTCTTTCTAAATTTTCTTGCCCAGAAGATTGCCAATACCATTAAAATTAAACCAAGCCCAGTGACAATAGCAGCTGTCTTGTTAAACTCTCCTGCTTTTGGTAAGACTTTTTTCTGTGGTTCCACCTTTTCAACCAAGTTCTTGTTTCCATCATCTTTAGAAGATGATTTTTTTTCTTCAAGATAGATATTTTTAAACTGTGGTTTTTGTTTGTAACTTATAGATGCAACAAATTTTCCTTTTGGATTTGGTAACGAGTACTTTTTACTGTATCCGGCTTAACAGCAAGCTTTGGTGTGCCAATAGTATCATAACGTTTTTGATTATGAGGGTCTGTATAATAGAGCTTTGCGCCTGTATCTTCATCGTCAATTCCTCTTTGGTCTACTACTTCAACATGAATCTTATAGGATTTAGTATCGTAGGTAATTTGAGGATCTACTCCAGCCTTTTCACGAATCGTGTAATCGTAGCTTCCTGTTTTTGTATAAGCTAGCTTATCAAATCGAATCTGTCCTAAAGCATCATTTTTGGCCGTTTGAATAACTTGATTTGAAGCATTGACTAATTCAAACGTGAACTCCTGATCTGTCAGTTTCTTTCCGACAAGTTCTTTGGTTGCTTGCAAATGAATTTCTGTACCAAGTGGTTGATAACTGTTTTTAAACTGTATCGCTGCATCTCCTGTAGCTGTAGCAACAAGGATCCCTGCTTCTTCCTTGATGCTAACAGTAACTTTATAATTGGCAGCATCATAGTCAATGGTCTTATCCAAACCCCCCCTCTCTCTCACTGTATAATCATAATCTCCCGTACTTGTGTAAGTGATTGGTGAAAATTCTATTTTGCCTGAAGCATCATTGTGTACGGTTTGAATAACTTTTCCTGCACTGTCTAGCAACTCGAAAGTAAACTCTCCCGCTAAAAGAGAACGTCCGCTCAATAGTTTTTCAGCGTTCAGGATCCAAAATATCCTTGGCTTTATCGCTTGTATCTGCATTTGTTGGGTAGTAAGTATCCTGTGAAACCTGACGATATTCTTCTTTTAATACCAGCGGAATATTTACAGATGGGTAGCCATCAGGACTATAATCATAAAGATCGCCTAACTCCCAGACAATCGTCTGTTCTTCACCTTTGTCCTCATAGTTTCCTTCAATCGTGACACCTTGAGGCAGAGTGGCGTTTTCTGGGACATAATAATATTGACTCACTTTATCTCTAAGAACAGAATCACGCCCACCTGGGAAGAGCGTAGAATTAAGCAGCAAATCAGTCAAGTACGTTTTTCCTGCACCAACATTATCAGCTGGAACCTCAAAATAATTTTGTGGGTCGTTTGCCATTGTTTTTAAGATGGCACTGTTAGCCATATAATCTACTGTCAGCATTTCTGCGCCCATTCCAGCAACTTCATAGGTTGTTCCCTCAATGAGTTTCAGATAATTGGGGTCAATATCGTGACGTTGATATGTCCCTGTTGGTGCGCCTTCTACTTCTACAGGTTCATCACTTGTAATAGCTGCGGACATTGCTAGAATTCTACCATCTGTTTGCCCAAAAGATACAATGGGACCGCCACCTGACCAGCCAGCTCGCATTGTTGCAGTACTTTGTGGAACACCATCTGATAAGAAAACGTCCATCGCACCTTTTGTTGCCTTAGCTTCATCACTGCGTGATTGAAGCAAATTATATGCCATACTCAATCCGTATTGATAGTCTGTTTGGGGTGTTGTAAACAGACGAGGAAGCATATCATCAATGGCTGCTCTATTTTCAGCAATATTATCCTTCCAACCGACAGTAGAATTATAGTTGCCACCGATTGAGCCGTCTACTTCAATGGTTGTTCCCGTACTTGGGCCAAAGTAGCCATGTTCATTATTTTTTAAAACAAGATTATCTCTAAAATTTTTCATTCGTTGTGAATTATAATTTAAATGGGTAACCATTGATGAATCTCGAATTGAAAATGGTGCCAGAGCCACTCTATTTTCAGGATGTTCTTGGAGTAACTTATCGGTCACTTCCGAAATAGCTTCTTTTGATAGCATCCATCGATCATAGCAACCTTCATCTTCATCGCCATGTACCCAAACACCAGGCAGTGCTTTCCCAGCTACTTTAGCTGTAGCATCCCAATGACTGATACGTACAAATTTTTCACCTTCCTTCTTGAAATGGTAAGGAATATACTTGGCTGTACTTTGAGTAAATTGCTCAAAAAGATGAACCGGTGTAGTCCCAATCACTTCCCATTTATCAACATCCGCGTTATAAACTGTGAGGGTGTTATCACTATTCTCATAAACTTTTGATTTATCTGCGTTTGCTTCGGGTTCCTGTCCTTCATGAAGTGGTTCAAGGTAGAAATGTTCCTGGTTTAAGCAAGAGCTGGAGAATAAAGGATATCCTTCATAACCTGTCGCATTAGCATTATCGGTATAAGTCATGTCCATACTACCTGAGCGGTCTAAAACAAAAACGACATCCATCGGCCCAGAGAGACTTGAACCGTTCACTTTTAAAAGTAAGTTAGCTTCATAAGCTTCTTGATCTGTCCACCATGCCTCTTTTTCTAAAATTTGAGCTGTGTTGTTATTCTTATCTCGTATGGGTGCCACTTTTTGATCTGTTTTCTTATCAACTCTATCCGCACTCACTCGACTCAAGGTATTTTTTAATCGCATCCCGGAGATAATTAATACCGAAAGTACTATCGCCAACACAAGCCCTTTCAATACTTGTCTTAAAGTTTTCATGTTTCTACTCCTTTTTATTTTGAATTAATGAACTTTTTTAGAAAAAATCAAAAATAGATGTCACTTTGTTTGCAACATTTCGTTTCCCTCCTTTTTCTTTAGTTTAAAAAAGATTAAACATTAAAGTAAAATGATAATTACTTTAAATTTTTTCTCTTTCTCCTAATTTAATAATACAAAGATAGAGGGATAAGTCCAAATGTTTTTAATATTAGATTGAGTAGACGATTTTTAACTCCATAAAATAAAATAGAGTAAATTAAGCATTTTCTGTCATAAATAATGAGAACATGTCCAAGAAATCGGACAAACAAAAAACGACAATTGAATATTGTCGTTTTTTAATTTATTTTTTATCTATTAAGAGAAACTTCCTTATCTCCATTGGCCCATTCTGTGCTAAAAAATTGAGCATTGTCGATCTTATATTCTGTTTTAGTCGGATGTTTCATAAATTCTTCGATTTTTTTATCTAAAGCCACCCAACCACGATTATTCAAGTGGATAGTGTCTCCAATATAGTACTTTTCGTTGAATTTATTTGTCATGTCATAAATGTGATGGAAACCTTGGCTGTTAAGTTGATATTTAATTTTTGCGCTAAACTCCTGTAACATGTCATAAGAGAGCCCTGTATACTGGTACCATGCTCCATTTACAGGTGGAATAACGAACTGCACATCATTATTATTTTTTGCAAATTGATTTAAAAGCTGTTGAAAATCAAGATATTCCGGACTTCTCAGGTAACTCACTTCCTTCATCACACCTTTACGTTCTTTAAAGACCTTTTGAAGATTTCTTGACCACACATGGTCAACAATTTGAAATTCATTATTTGCTGAATTTGCAGCTCCTCGTTCGTATGCTGCTTGATCCAGTTTTTCAAAATCTTTTGTGTTTGGTAATTGTTTACTGATTCGCTCTATCTTTTCGTATGAATTTTCTTGCCTACCGCTGAGCTTTGATAAGCCCGTAAAAAGAGAATCTTGTTTCGTCCAGAACTGATTTGCAAGTTTAATTGAAATCTGATTTATACTGTCGATTTTTTTACCATTTGCTAGAGCTTTTAGTGCATGAGTAACAACAATATTCTCAGGAAAATCTTTGAAATTCAAGAGGCGTTGAGCGAGTTTTTGTGTCGCGACATCTTTTGGTGAGGCAGATTGTAACCACGCATATATTTCACCTTTAGAAACAAATTGACTTAACTCAGGTGTACCAATACCTTTACGTGTAAACCATTGTGGACTGATGATAAAAACAATCTTACGGTTATGCAATTGCTTTTCAACAGAATTCAGATAGAAAAAGTGTGTTAAGGATTGGGTTCCGGGTTGACCTGCTAGAAAAGGCGTAAAACTTTTATTATTTTTCATAAAGAAACTACTTGGATGAAAAGGATCAATATGTTCCAGCTCAGAAGAACCTAAAATTGGCAGATAATGCGGATTAGAGAATGCTTGTGATTTAATCGCATAGCTTACAAAGCCTGTCCGATTCTTAGGATCAGTCGCAAACTCATCAAGTTCATGCTTATTAAACTTAGGGAAAACAGTGAGAGGAGAAAAGATGAGTATCGCTAGCAAAGTAAGGGCCGCAACCAAAGGTGCGAGTTCTTGAAGTACCTTATCTTTCTTCATCCATCTTTTCCTTGATACGATCGGCAATTTTATTTGCTGTATTCCAGTCGTCACGATCCATTTCAGAAGGTGGTAAACTTAAACTAAAGGCATTTTCAAGCTCGACAATAAGCATAATGGCTCTCATAGAGTCAAGAATGCCTTCTTCAAAAAGATCCATATCTAAATCTTCACGAAACTCATCTGTGCCAGCAACTTCTTCAATGATATTTAATACTTCATTTTTCATATTTATTCTTCTTTCTTCTATTATTGTCTAAAAATTAGGTAAAGGACTACCAAGTCCATTGATTGCATGCATTATAGCATAATTAGGGATTCCTGAAAAGATAAGGAAACTGACCATAACGGCATTAAAAGTGATAAATATTGCAGCTCCACGTGTCCACATATTATCAGGAATATTCCATTTGTGCTTCTTCTTCATTCGCTTCCAGGCATCATAAATGATCATCAGGCAGGCATGATAAACACCATATAAGATATAGTACCACGTTAAACCATGCCAGCATCCCATAATGAACATGTTTACTAAGTAACCCACGTTTGAGATGGTTACCATATTTTTGGACCATTTTTTAACCATAATCCACTTTACTAAACGCATAAAGACAAAGTCTCTGAACCAGAATGATAAAGAGATATGCCAGCGTTGCCAAAAGTCGTTAATATTTTTTGCGAGAAAGGGTTTATTGAAGTTAATAGGAATTTTATATCCCATAATCAAAGAAACGCCCATCGCAAAAAGAGAATAACCTGCAAAGTTGAAAAAGAGATAAAAACCGTAAGCGTACATGCTCCCCATCATATTCCACAAATTGGGATGCAATGTTGCTTTTATCGCTAAATCATGCAGAAAATAATGTGAGATCAGATAAGAAATGATGAAATTATATAGGAAACCTTGGAAAATATAGAAAATTCCTTTTCCTAAATACTCTGAATACTTATCTGTCAGTGGCGCTTCGAGCTCTTTTTGGAAACGTCGGAAACGATCAATTGGCCCTGACGAAATGGTGGGAAAGAAATATAGAAAATAGAGATATTCCTTTAAGGGAACTTCTTTAATCAGGCCATCGCGTAACTCAAGAATTACACTTACAGTTTTAAAGGTCACATAAGATATTCCTAAAAAACCAAGGATAGATTGTGGGTGCATCGGGTCCAATAAGGGTGTCACCTTAACGATTATTAAAGGTAGTAACGATGCAATCACTGCTAAAACGAACACGCAAGTTTTGTTTTGGAGTTTTCGATAGTGCTCGTAAAGCTTGATTAAAGTTGTTTCAAAAATCCCAAAACCCAGAAGGGACCAAAGACTGACTTTACCGCCGAAACTGATCCAGAGAAAAGCAATGGTCAAGATGACTTGATAGCCCATCCATTTTTTTCCGTAGGCGTGTGCCATGACAAGTGGAAGCAGTGCTAACCCTAAAATCACGAAATAAAAAGGTGTTGCATATGGTTCCACTAGTTCTTACCTCCAAGGACTTGTTTGGTTAAGGCCTTTCGGTCAATTTTTCCATTGGGAGTAAGCGGGAAATCATCAAGATAAATGAATTTAGTTGGCATCATATAATCCATAATTGTATTTGAAAGTTGTGCATTAATTTTTTTATTAAATGCGCGTTCTTCAGCCTTAGTTTCAAAACTTAAAGAAGAATGGATGACCGCTATTAATCCTGTTACTTTATGTGCAGCATTTTCTTGAGGCACCACTAATGCTTTTTCAATCTCAGCAATTTCATATAAATGAGCTTCAATATCCTGCAACTCAATCCTAAAACCATTGAATTTTATTTGAAAGTCGATACGACCATTATAGTTAAGGACCGAATTTTCATCAAAATAGCCTGAATCTCCTGTATGATACGCCTTCTTGCCTTCATAATCAAAGAAGACTTCTGCTGTCTTCTCCGAATTTTCAAAATATCCCTGTGCTACAGAATCCCCAATAATAATAATTTCATCATCAATGATTTGAATTTCAACTCCTGGCTTTGCAGTGCCAATAGGCAAGCGCTTATAGTCCTGAAGGATTGTTTTATCAACTTGAATACTTGTAATAGCACCTGTAGCTTCGGTTGGTCCATAAGTGTTCCAAACTTTTGCATGTGGGAACTTGTCGAGCAGCTTCGATGCTGTTTTGTGCGTTAATTCCTCGCCACAAAAAATGAATTGCTGTAAATCTGGATGATTTTCTTCGACAAATGATGGATCAAGCAGGCATATTTCGATAAAGGATGGAGTAGAAACCCAGGTATTGATTGTACTTGAATTAAGTCGTTCAAAAAGTTTTTTGAAATTCGTTGTCTCCTCTTGACTAAGTGAAATCAAGGTCCCACCTGTTGTCAAGCTAGGATATAAACTGAAAATTGATAGATCAAAGCTATATAGTGCTTGAGACAGAAAGTGATTATTTTCGATTATAGAAAAATCCTTATTCATCCATTTAGTGAAGCTAAGTAAGTTATTATGTGTTACTGCGACACCTTTTGGAAGTCCCGTTGTGCCCGAAGTATAGATAATGTAGTTAATATCCTCTCCGCTCACAGCTTGACGACTGTCAATCTGTGAAAAATCGAAATCGATATTTTCTTGGTATTCAGTATAAGATATTCTTGATGTAAAAAGTTGGGAAAACTTCTCTTCAAGTTCCACTGTATGTATGACTAAAGAGGGGTTTGCGGCTTGTTTAATCAGCTGCGTTCTCTCAAAAGGTGTATGGGCATCTACAGGAATATAGGCCCTCCCTGTAAGTGAAACACCGAGTAGTGTAGCTAATGATAAAAATCCGTTTTTACCAAATACAATAATTGGACGTTGGGAGATGGGCATTGCAGATATTTTTTGAGCTACCTGTGATGCTGCATCAAGCAATTGACAATAAGTATAATCTTGGTCGTGTTCGACTATCGCTAAACGCTCCGGATATTTTGTTGCTCCGGATAAAATTTCGTGAAAAATGTTCATGACATCTCCTTTCTAAAATTCGTTGTAGATAAAGTGTGCGCCTCCTGTTTTACTATAAGAATAAAGATAAAGTAGAATTAAAATAACTACGAAGTAAAACAGTGTCTTTCTCAAAAAGATGAATAATTTTTTATATTTTCTATTCATAATATATGATTGTACTATAATTAAATTGTCTGTAAACTTACATTTTGGTAAGTTAAGTTGAATGGTAGAAAACCTTCTCGATATAGTCTTGTGCTGCAGGCATTTTACAAATCGAACCGTGAGAATAGCGTTCTCCTGGGCTATTTGTATAGGTGAATTTTTCCGTTATATTGTCATTTTTTTCAAAGAGGTTATAAACAGAAAAGAGATCCGACCACGGGAGAACGCCATCAAAGTCAGAGCCGACAGGCGTATCTAAAGCCATGAGATAGACATGGATGCCCTTATCCATTTTTGAATAATTTTTCTCAAAATAGTTATAATCAGCGCTTTTGTTTTCGGGACCATTTTGATACAAGCTTTCCATGGTCTCGTTGGCTCTTAATTTTTCTTTGCGATTAAATTCACCATCTAAGGCAACAAACTTTTTAGCGGGAGGTAAATTTTTATCTTGCGAGTAATTGATCAAAAACCGCATAGCTCCACCTGCTCCCGAAGAATAGCCTAAAATATTATACCAAGGGACATTATAGTGTGCCGCTAGATATTCTATTGTAGCTTTTATCGCATACTGATAGATTTCGTGATTATTTGTTCCATGATCTGTCCCAACAGCAATAGCTGGATATTTATTACTAGCATCAATTTTTCCAGTAATTCTTAATTTATATTTGTTTCCTGTTTCTGCAATTACAGTGAGGCCTGGTTTTGCGGCATTATTTTTATTGGTTACTGCTTGAACTAAATGACTGATGTTGTTTTTAGGACTGCCACTTGAGCCAGTAACATACAGTGTTGGGTAAATGGTAAGCTCTGACTTTAGTTGCTCTTCTGTTTTTTTAATCACGCGCGTACTTGGCTCGCCAGGGCTTGCCTTGGTCTGTTGATAATATAAAGCAACACATAAAACTCCAATTACCGCAGCAATAAAAACAAAAAATGTCACACCTAACATATCGATTCCTTTCTTTCTCTTCTGCGCTCTTTTTTTCATATGTACTCCTTATATTTAAGCAAGCTTCAATCTCTCGAGCTAAGAAATATCAAATTCTTATACTCATTTTTCTTTCTATTTTATCTTTTTTTGCTTAACTGATTCCTTACTTTTTTGTAATAAAAGAACGGTCCTAGAAGACCGTTCTTTAGTTAAAAATATTAGCGGATTTGACCATTTCCGTCAATTAGATATTTACTTGAAGTCAAAGCTTCTAGTCCCATTGGCCCGCGTGCATGGAGTTTTTGAGTGGATATCCCAATTTCAGCACCAAGTCCGAAGACAAATCCATCTGTAAATCGTGTCGATGCGTTTACATAGACTGCCGCTGCATCAATCTCCTCTTGAAATTTTTGAGCGTTAAAGTAATCTTTAGTTACGATACTTTCTGAATGACGACTCGAATATTGATTAATATGTTCAATTGCTTCATCTAAATTGTCAACCGTTTTAACTGACATAATATAGTCTAAGTACTCTGTACCAAAATCTTCTTCTTGAACGGTAATTGCTAAGCTTCCAGCACAAGCTTGGAGAATTTTCAAGGCACGTTCATCTGCTCTAAACTCAACCTCATGTGCTTTTTTCAAAGCTTTCTGCAATTTAGGTAAAAATTCAGCAGCGATTTGTGCATGTACCACGAGACTTTCAGCGGCATTACAAACACTTGGTCGCTGTGTTTTAGCATTGACGACTATTTTTGTAGCCATGTCTAAATCAGCAGTTTCATCAACATAAATGGTACAGTTTCCAACTCCCGTTTCAATAACAGGAACTGTTGCTTTTTCTTTTACACGGTTAATCAATCGAGCAGAACCTCGAGGAATAAGTACGTCTAAAAATTGATCAGCCTGCATCATCTTTTCTGCTTCTGCATGACTGGTATCCGTGAGAAGCTCTACGATACTGGAGTTAATTCCTTGCTTACGTAAGCTTTCTTTAATAATTTCAACTAAGACTGTATTAGAATGTATGGCGTCTGAACCACCGCGTAAGAGAACACTATTCCCTGTTTTAAAACAAAGTGAAAAGGCGTCAATTGTCACATTTGGGCGGCTCTCAAAAATCATCCCAACCGTACCGAGTGGCACACGTTTTTGGACAATTTTTAGCCCATCAAGATTTGTGAAGCCTTGTAAAACTTGGCCGATAGGATCAGGTAAGTCTGCCACTTGACGTAACCCAAGTGCCATATCCGAGATTCTTTCTGGCGTCAATCGTAAACGATCTACCATAATATCCGAAATGCCATGTTCTTTTGCTTTAAGTAAGTCCCTCTCATTCTCAAAAATAATCCGGCTTGTGTTTTGAATGAGAGTATCTGCTAGGAAAAGCAGAAAGTTGTTTTTTGTTGCAGCAGATAGTTTTGCTGCTTCTTTGCTCGCCGCTTTGACTTTTACTCCTAAATCTTCAATCATCTTGCATCTTCTTTCTCAATTTTTTGGTGAAAATAAGTCCCGATTTCCTGTCCAGCAATAATATCCTTTATTTCACGGATGCGTTCACCATTGGTCAGAACCATCTCCTGCTTGTTCTCAAATAAAATTTCTGCAGCGGCAAGCTTAGAGGTCATCCCGCCTGTACCAAAACGACTCCCGGCTCCGCCCGCCATTTGTCGTAATTCATCCGTAATGTCATGGATTTCTTTAAATATTTTAGCATCATCATAAATATTGGGGTTTTTATTATAAAGTCCATCAATATCAGAAAGCATAATGAGTAAATCAGCATCCACAAGCTTTGAAACAATCGCTCCCAGCTTGTCATTGTCGCCAAATTTTGTTTGGTGATCCATTTCATCGACAGCTATAGCATCATTTTCATTGATAATAGGGATGATTCCCAGAGAGAGCAGCGCCTTCAAGGCATTTTCAGCATTATTTGAGCTCAGTGGAAAATCGGTAACATCCCGTGTTAATAAAAGCTGTGACACTTTTTGAGAATAACGACGAAACATTTGCGTGTAAAGACTCATCAACTCTACTTGACCAATACTTGCTAAGGCTTGTTGCTGTGCAATATCTTTTGGACGTTCATTCATCCCAAGGACGTTTAACCCTGCTCCGATAGCTCCTGAAGTTACTAAGATAACTTCATACCCCTTATTATTTATATCGGACAACACAAAAGCCAGTTCATCTATATTTGATAAATTTATCTTCCCATTCGGTAAAATCAACGAGCTTGTACCAATTTTTACTACGATTCGTTGTGCTTTTAGTATATTTTTTCTTGTCATAATGCTTAATTATACCAATATCTGAGCATAAATACACTTATATACCTCAATTATTGCAAAAAATTAGAAAAAACCACACGATCGAGATCCTGTGGTTAAAAGAAATACTTTAATCTTTCCTTTTAAAGATGTAAAAAGCTAAAGCAAGAAAGGCAAGTGTAGCTGATGCTAAGATTATCCCAAACTGTCCTGAGCCTCCTGTATAAGGTAAGACAAAATTTTTAGCTAAAAGGACATTAATCGTTATGTCACTAGTGCCAGAGAAATGGGCAGTCTGTAGCTCCGCAATTGTAGGATAAATCTTGGCATCTCCAGGATACTGATAACCTTCAATAAAGTATCCATTTGGCGCTGTCGCTTTTGGATCTGTAAGTGGCGTGCCTGTTAACACACCTGTTTGGACAATGTCAGCTGGGGCAGCCGGTGGATTAGATATACTTGGATCGTATGTGTAGTGCCAACTTATCTTATTTGCAATGGGTGTATAAGTAATCACGAAATTATTTGCTGCTGCTCCTTCTTTAAAAGTATTGGCTTGAGTCGCAGTTGTTAATGGCGTAGTTGTTTTAATTACTGTAGAGCTCGCAACAGCATTGGAATCCGATGTGTATGTTATTCCATTTGGTGCACGTACAGCCACAGAATAGCCACTAAGAGCCTTATCATTTGGAGGAGCTACAAAGGTCTGGTAATTGTTTCCCGGAGAATTTATGCCCGATGTGTCTCGCGGAATGGTGTCACCGAAGCCACCATTAGAAGTTGTTTGACTTGGAAGATTCCCATAAATCTGTCCGGCATTTCCATTATAACCTGGCGTAATATTGGCCCAACCATAAGTATAGTTTGCAATTTCCGCATTTGCTGTAAGCATAGCCATTACGTTATTATCAAATGCCCTTTGATTATTAATTATTGGTGCTGCACTTAAAGATGAGATTCCAAAATACATTCCCCCATTTTGCTGAGTTATCGCTGCTGTGAGCGCCAAACTAATCGATACATAATAAGGTGTAGGTGTATTAGCTGCTCCCGTTTCCGGATTTGTCTGATCAATCCAAGATGCCCCCTTGTTATTCATCACAGCAGAATAATGATATCCTGTCGGGGCAGCTCCTAATCCACTTATTGCGAGTGGTGCGCCAGTCAAGCCTTTTTGGCTATAAGCATTGGGTGGGAAAGGTGGTACATTTCCAAAATTTGTAAACGCATAGCCATAATTAATATAAAATGTTTGCTCCTCTGCACTCAAAATGACTTGAAAATCATTTGTGGAAGGCATGTAAACATCAGGTGTCGTTGTGTTTGAAGTCGTACCAAATACATTATTAACCGCTGCTAAAGCTGCAGCCAGTGTGCTGTAGATTGTGCCGTTGGGTGCCTTATAACCCGAGATATAATAGCCTTTGGGTGCTGCAGATAATGTTGGCGCTGTTAGAGCTCCTCCAACGGTTCCTTGCTCTGATACACGTGCCGGAAGTTGCCCAAGTAAAGTACCAGCTATCCCGTTTTGTCCAGGAACATTCGCCGCCCATGCATAACTAAAATTGGCTTGTGCAGGAGATACAAGGTTAAATTCAAGCTGGGCGGAATTTTGATAGCTGGTAATTTCTGCTGCTGTAGGAATTTTTTGACCAGTAAGCTTGTTTAAGTCTGCTAAATTACTATGAAAAGTTCCAGTTACTCCAAATGCACCACTTGTAGGACTTGCCAGCAGACTAGCAGCTCCGGTACTATTGTAACCGTTAATGGCGTAAGCTGAAGGTGAACTTGCATTTAGCACAAATGGCATTGCACTTGCGTCCGTTCCTAGGATGCTACTTCCAGATGTTTTACTTGTATTAAGCCGAACATGTTTCGCAGAATTTAGCGTAAAACTGTCAGTAGCAGCCAATGTTCCTAAGAAAGCATTTGAAGTATTCCCTGTACTATAGTCAAAACTCGCCCCCTGTCCAATCGTTGTTTTAAAAGCGCCACCAGTAGCATTATAATCAAAGAATCCGGGTGCAGTTATCGTTGTACTAGAATTAACACCATAATTCATCGTAATCGATGACATACCGGTATTGCTATAAAAATTATTACTACTTGCGCCAGCCATGTTGAGCTTTAGAGTGCCATTATTATTTATCGTAAAAGTGGGTGTATTATCAAGATAAATAAAACCACGTCCAGTTGAACTTCCTGTAAAATCTAAAGTCGCTCCTGCCGCAACATTTATTGAAGCAGCGGATTGAGCCCACAATGGGGCATTTCCACCGGAGCTGTGTTTAATTGTTGTAGTTCCATCAAGGACATTAATCTCTGTACCTTCCATGAATTCCTGCCCCGAATTATAGTTAAAGTAATTGGTTCCAGAGAAATTAACAGAACTTCCAATATTATAAAAAGGTTGTCCACCAGCTCCCCAAGTTGTTATAGTCCCTAAATCTTGGACAACATTTTTATAAGTTATACTAACTCCCGAGATATTTGTTGCACTAAAGAGACCATAATAGTAGTTGTATACTCCTGTTACCGTACCTACTCCTAAGGGACTTGGCACAGTAGTGCTATTAGTCGTCCCTGTTGATACGATACGTTCATTTTGAAAAGTTATGGTGTTCCCTACAGAAGGTGTAATAACGGCAGCTCCTGTATTGTATAGAGCATGGCCGCCCATATCAAAAACTAAAGTTAAGTTTAAAGGCAATACTGCAGTAACGCCTAAGGTCAAATCGTTTGCTGCTTTTATATAAAGTGTAGAACCGGGAAGTGCTGTGGTAGCTAACGTATTGATATCATTACCAGCTGTGATAAGATTCCAAGTTATACCAGTACCATCCGTTTGTTGAGAAATGGAAGCCTCAGCAGAAAGAGTCCCCAAAGAAGGCATCCAATTCACAACAGGTGACAATGGACTAAGTATAAAGAAGGTGAGAGCATATAAAACCAGTTTAAAATATTGGTGTAATGCTTTGCTTTTCCTTCTTTTATCCTTTCTTCTTATTTTCTTATAATATTTGTAGCCCAAACTTAAGTCACCACAATCACTTTTGCTCATTTTCTTCAAATAAATTCACCTCCTTCCCCTAAATTCACTTCGTTTGTGTACTTTTTTCTTTACGATTAAGAACAAAAGCAACAATAATCAAAAGAAATGCCCCACCAAGTGCGATAAACCATGAGATTTTTTCACCCGTATGTGGTAAATCATGTCTGTACTGAATTTGTGTTGGCTTGGTAAAGTTTTGTGTAGATTGCTTTTCAGTCTTAATAAGGCTAGATTTGGGATATATATAAATCTCTTCTAGGCTATCTGCTGTTGGGAGATCAAGCAAAACAGGTGCTTGCGGATTAATAAGCCCTGCAGCACTATTGGCTTGCTCAGTTAGGATGTATTTGCCGTCACCTAAACGTGTATTTGCGATACCTTCTTTATTTGTCACGAGTTTTATCGGATTGCCCACTTTTGTGTAGCTTGAGGGGTCCATTACTGCTAAATCATCCTTCTCCGTAATTTGCTGTACTGTATAGCTTATATCAGCTATGGGTTGAAGTTCCTTACCTTCATTATCAATAATGATATTATTAATTTTTAAGCCGGTATTAAAGCTTTGATCAGTAGAAAATCCATGAGACGCCGATGTGAGCCCATATTTTACAATGATTATATTTTGAGAATGTCTTTCCGCTGCTTGAATTGGCGCATTATTCCATCTCAATAAGACAATTGAAAAAAAGAATATAAGAGCCAATAGTCGTCTTTTTTTATGTGGATCCTCTCTAGAATTTATTCTTTTACCATCACCTTAATTAAAATACAGTTTTCAGGAAGCTGTTTTGTATTTAACCGCTCTTGTAACAGGTGCTCCGCTGTCTTTTTAAACTCAAGATATGTTGTGTTTTCTAAGTGTTTATCTGTTTTATTAAATTTATCTGCATTTATAATTTGAGTAATTTTTACCTTTTGTTTTTCAGCTTTCTTACTCTTATTAACACTCTCCCACTGTTGGTCATCTACTTTTGCAAAATATTGACGTTTATCAGACTCAAGAGCTTCTGCCGCAATGAGTGTAATTTTATCTTTTAAGCGGTACTTTCTACTTCCCGGAGGAAGTGGCGCAATAATAATTTCTTGTTTGCCTTTTTGAATCGCATCGAACTGTGCTCTATCGATTCGCATATTATAGTTTTTAGCACCCAAGACATTGCGTAAAACAAGCCCCAATGCACACAGCGCTAACAGACTTGCAAGAAGCATCACCCAGAAATTGTAGCCATATTTATTACGTTGAATGTGCTCTTGTGGATTCAATGTATTTGTAGCAACTCTTCTTCCTGTAACAAGTAGGCGTTTATTGTTAATACCTGTTGGCCAGCATGTAACCAGTGTGACCAAATCCTTTCCCGGAATGACATTAATAGCATCCGTATCTTCAGGATTTACAATTTTTCGCTCAAAAATCTCGTATTTTAATGTTTGATCTAAGACATGAATGTAGAAAATATCCTTCATTTTCAAGTCTTCCAAATCAGAAAATAAGGTATTATTAATATGCCCAGAATGTGCTGATAATACAGCATGTGTATTTTCTCCACCAATGGGTAAACTTGTCTGCGGGATATAACCTACACCTGCTGCTAATGTTTCTTCACTATCGCCACTATAAACAGGGATGTTCGTAACCTTAATTTGTGGAATGGAGAGATAAGCAATAACTTTATCATTGTTAGTCACCAACTGTTGCTTATAATCTGGTACTGCTTTATTCCAGCTTTGGTATTGACTTTTGGCATAAATATACTGATTATAAATAGTTGCTTCATTTTTGAGATGCTTTGCTTGGGCTGGATCTATTGTTTCAACGCTATTGGTATATTTTTGGATTGTCGTTTTATTTTGTTGCGCGACCATATAGTTCACAAAGATAGGATAAAATAAAAGACCCAAA
The DNA here is from genome assembly GCF_029492705.2 of Lactococcus sp. bn62. Lineage (NCBI taxonomy): Bacteria > Bacillati > Bacillota > Bacilli > Lactobacillales > Streptococcaceae > Lactococcus > Lactococcus sp. bn62. Next base: position 1,183,776 of record NZ_CP120417.1, read on the forward strand.
GCAAGAATCAACAGAACAGTGGAAATAATATTGCGCAGTGAAAATCGACGTTCGCTTTTTCTATCTGGACTTTTATCACGCATGTGCTCCTCCTGCATGGTAGCCATATTTTACTATTTTGAATCTACCTCTACTTCTTGTTTCTTTTTACGAATAACCATTGCTGCAAAGCCCGCTGCTCCTGCTACTAATACCACGGCGACAATTCCTGCTCCACCTGTAAATGGAAGTGGGAATGGTTTATTATTCACAATATCATTATTATGCGCAGCTGGTGTTGTTGAAGCATTGACCTTTGTTACATTGGCAGCTGTGGTTGCTGTTGGTAATTGGAAACCATCAGGGGCAATCACTTCGACCGCAAAATAGTTGCTTGTGTTTTCTGTGTCTGTGTTGGTGTCAACAAGGTTAAGACCAGAAAAAGTAGCGACTCCTGAAGCTCCTGTTGTTTTGACAGCAATTGTTCCGTCAGCTTGTGTCACGAAAGATGCTTTATCTGTTGATGAGTAGGCTGTCGGTAAACTGGAAAGATCTGAAGAAGAGCCATTAAAGCTTGAGGCATGTTTTTTAACCAAGGCCTCAGCCGCGGCTGCATCTTTTGCTCTTACCAGTACAAATGTAGCTGGAGATGAAGTAATTGCTGAAGTCCCATCCGTTTTCGTCAGTTGGACACCACCAATATTTACAGTAGAATTTTTAGGTGTTGAACTGAGATCGACACCGTAAGCATTGATGATTGTTGTTTTGGCATTATCTTTATATGACCCCGCTGTAACACTACCTGATACTGTCGTAGGAATGTAGAGGTTCATATTTATTCTACCTGTTGCTGCATCTAGTAGATCAGCTACTTTTTTCATGCCATCATTTGTTAAAGAAACTGAAACCACTTGATTCGTAATGGTCATTGTATAATCTACTTCAGGTGTTAAAGCTGTTGTACCCGCCTTAAGCGTTGGAATACCGATTGTGAATCCTGCTGGAATCGTATCTTCAATCGTAAATTTTGCTTTAACATTATCTGCGATATCAGGCGAAGTCACTGTATCAGAAGTATTGGCCCATTGTGATTTATCAAAGCTTGTATTGACGTTCCAACCGACCTTGTTTCCAGCTGCTGCTGTCGTTGTATTCGCAGCGTCACTCTCATTTGTATCAATTAAAGTTGTCGTATCTGCATTGGGTGATACAAGTTCATTAGGCGTTTTTCCGTTGTAGTTATCATCAGCGTTTGTAGCAGCAATATCAAATAAGTTTTTATATTTCGTCATATCCTGCTTCGGATAGACATTCAGTGGACCTTTATTGGTTGTATCGGAAGTATTAACCGTCACAATAAAATCCTTAACGGTCTGTACACCGCCAACCAAAGTCATTTGATGAAAAAGCCAATAACCATCAGTAAGTCCCGTAAAGTCCGTCATACCATTTGTATCGGTTTTCTGAATTTTTCTTGTTGAAACATCGGCTGTAAAGGCTGAAGATACAACATCACCTGTACTGTTAACATTGCAGAAGCAGCACCAGTCGGTGTAATTTTAGTTGCAGAAAACTGAACGTTCGACATTGTTAAGTTATTTGTCGCCGTAGATGTTGAAGATTCACCTGCAGCTTGTTGTGTACCGTCATTATTCCCGATAGCATTTCCCGTAGCGGCAGCACTTGAAGGTCCAGCCTGTTGTGCATAAATAACAACCTCACCATTAGAAAGCTGATTTTTAATGCTAGTAGTTACGGCCTCCACGACTGATTGAGAAACAATCATGTTTGAAACTGCAGCAAGTAATACCACAGAAGCTAAGGTGAACTTTCTTTTCCTTGTATTAATTTTCATATCCTTCTCCAATCTTTTGGTGTGATAGCGCTTTATATTTTAATTGTACAGAATTGTCAGAACAAAAACGAATTAATTGCTTAAACATTTATTAATATTAAACAAAATAAAAAAATAATGCAGTAGGCATTATTTTTGTTTTATAACTTTATCTTCTCTAGCGCTTTTGGCGGAACACTTCTTTCTTCTACAATATTCCAACGTACAATCTTATCGTAATTTACGTGAGCCATGATGTATACACCTTCACGTAATGAATCTGCACGTAAACGTAGATCTTTGATTTCCCCTTTACTATTAGAGGATTTGAAGAAATAGACGTATTCACTTTCTGAATCAGAAGTGCTTCTGGTCACAGAACTCGTCTTGTTTTCCAAAGTAACTTTCGCGTAATAGTCAGTCGTGTTTAAAATATGTTTTAAAGCAAAATATCCTCCACAAAAAATAATCGATACAACAGTTAACCCAATAAATCTTTTCATATTTTCTCCAATAGTCTTATTTACTTATAGTATACTAAAACATAAATACATTTTTAAGAGCAATTTGAACATTCATGTTTTTGTGTTTATTATAAGTAATAAAAGGAGACTTTTTTTATGATAAATACTATTTTTGTCTAAAATAGTGCGTGTTTTTTTCTTTCGATATTTTATGGTTTTGTTGTTCTTCTTAAAAGTAAAATAACTGCCACTTCTTCTTGCAATTCAAAACAGTAACCGTTCTTTGATTTTGATTACTATATTTTTATCCCTTTATTCCACAATGGATAGGAAAGTGCTCCTGAAAGACAAAGCACTGACAATAAAGATCAGTGCTTTTCCTTCTAGTAGTAACGTTTATTTTTTTGTTTTAGTGCTTTACGAACATTTTTCATGCCGCCAACTTCTTTAAACATTATGTCGAGTTTTTTTCTTTCAATTTCTCTGTTATTTAGACCTGCATAAGCTGTTTCTTTTAATAGCTTTTGGTAGTTTGAAAAACGTTCAAATGAAAGTTCACCTTGTGCAAGAGCACCTTGAATAGCACATGCGGGTTCATTGCCATGCTTACAATCAGAAAATTTGCATTGCGATTCTAAAGCTTCAATATCTGAGAAGCTTTCACTAAAATTTGCCCGATCTAAGCCAACTTCACGTATCCCCGGCGTATCAATAATCATAGCTCCTGAAGGTAATTTAAATAGCCTACGTTGTGTTGTGGTGTGCTTTCCTTTGCCATCACTGCGTAGATTATTTGTTTTTAACGCTTTTTGTCCCAATAATGCTTTAACCAATGTTGATTTACCCACACCAGATGAACCAATCAAAACATAGGTTTCTCCGGCCGTGATGTAGGATTGTAAAGGAAAATATCCATTTTCAGTTTGTGAGGATGTCAGAATAATATCAACACCTAAACTAATCACTTGGAGAGCTGCTTGTTTTTGTTCCATATTCTGTTCTACATCTGTTTTAGTTAATACAAATACAGGAAGAGCACCTGATTCCCATACTAGGGTAAGATAACGCTCTGCTCGTCGTAGATTAAAGTCTTCATTAAGCGACATACAAATCAAGACTTTATCTATATTAGCCGCCATAAGTTGGCGTTCATGTGTCTCTCCAGCTGCTTTACGAATAAGAGCTGAGTGGCGTGGCAAACAGTGCTGAATTTGTGCTCGTCCAGTAGAATCTGTTTCTCTATCTAAGAGAACGAAATCGCCGACTACTGGAAAGTCAAGTGATTCTAATGCTTCAAAACGATATTTCCCCGATACTTCTGCTTTGACTTCACCTGATTGAGTTGCGACGATGTATTGATTGCGATTCTGTTCAATCACTCGTCCGAGATAAAAATCTGGATAATTCATAGCTTCTTTTTTAAATTTTTCTGTGAAGCCTAATGTATTTAATCTATAGTTTGTGTTCATGTTTTGTTCCTCCAAAAAGTTTTAGTGACTTATTGGGAGACAATATGGTTCAGACGTGAGCAAGTGCCTCCCCATGTCTTACAATTTCCTTATTTACGTGCATAATTGCTCCTTTCTTTTACTTTAAGTATAGCATATCTTAATATAAAAAAATACAGCCTTTAAAGCTGTATTTCTCTTTAGATTGTAACAGTTATTGAGGCTGCAATAATGATTAAGACCAGACCAATAATTGTTAGGAGCATTTCTTTTTTTGTTTTTCTTTGATTTAAGAACCAGATACCTGTCAATGTTGCTAAAACAACAGATGTTTGAGAAAGAATAAATCCAGTCGCCAAACCATTCATATCAGGTTGAGCAGAGATGAGGTAAGTTAAGGCCGCAAATGCAAAGAAGAAACCGGAGATGATATGTTTGTATGATACACTTTCAAAGATTGCCATTTTAGACTTTTCTTTGAAAGAGATAACAATACTGTAAATAAGGGCAGTCAAGAGCATACCAATGGCTTGTGGGAGAAAGGCTTCTTGACCTGACAAGTTACTAGCTTGAGGAGCAGCAGAGTAGGCCCAATACCCAATCGCACCAAGCGCTAAGAAAATAACTACTTTTCTCAAAAGACCCGTACTTGCAGGCGTTTTTTCTTCAGACCAAACAGTCAAGCTCGCGCCAAAAATAATAAGTATAAGAGAGAAAGCTCCCAAAATTTTAGCACTAACACCAGGCCAGTTTCCCAAAGCAACAACACCCCAAAGTGATGCAGCCAAGAGTTGGAAAGCTGTCGTAATTGGCATTACTTTAGAAGAACCAATCAAACTAAAACAGTAAAAAGTTACGATTTGCCCTGCAGCCCAACCGATTCCAGATAAAATACCGAGAAATAAATCCATCCCTGAAGCTAAATGAATGCCTTGTGACATGGAAAAAACTAGGGCAAAAATTAGAGTACCTAAAGTTGAACCAAGAATTTGGTTGACGGGTTTCCCACCAATTTTTGAAACGATTGTTGGGTAAAGCCCCCAACCAAGAAGCGGGCCAAGGCCAATTAATAGTGCTGTTGTATTCATGTTTTTGTTTTTCTCCTATTTGTCTTTAAAATACGACATTGCTTTCTAGTAAGATGTTTGCGTAAGGTGTCATTTCTCCTGTACGGATAAAGGCATGACAGTTATTTAACTCTGCCTTCATATCGCTATGTGGAATAAATTCGACAGGTGTATTAGGTAAGCGATCAGTAATTTGAGTTAAAATTTTTGGGTTATTTTCTTTTATCTCTTCAGCAAGATAGATTTTTTGAACTTCAAGTTCTTCTAACACGTTATTTAAGACGTCCATGAAGCTTGGAATACCATTATCTACAGCCAAGTCAATTTTTTCTGTTCCTCTTGGAACTGGCATCCCAGCATCACCAATGCTAAGCTTGTCAAAGTGACCCATTTGAGCAATGACACGTGAAATATCAGAATTTATAACTTTTGTTTTTTTCATTTGAAATACTCCTAATCCAGTTCATTTTTGTAAGGGATAGAGGGTTGTGCGCCATATCTTTGTACAGTCAGTGATGAAGCTTTACTGCCATAAAGAATAGCATCCTCAATATTACTGAAATCAGCTTTTAAAACAGTGCTTAAAGCACCGATGAAAGTATCACCAGCAGCTGTTGTATCGACAGCCGCTACCTTGAAAGCAGGAATAATACCAGACTTGCCATCTTTGATATCATAATAAGCTCCTTTACTTCCTAAGGTGATAATCACTGCTTCAATACCAAGATTGTGGAAGTAATCAGCAGCAGCTTTTAGACTATGCTCATCTTCTACTTTTATTCCAGTTATGAGTTCAGCTTCAGTTTCATTGGGAATAATCATATCGGTTGTAGCTAAGAGCTCTTGTGGAATATCCGTTCTCGCAGGTGCTGGATTAAGAATAGTTCTAACATCATTTTCTTTAGCAAGCTTAAAGGCAGTAACTGTACTGTCAAGGGTACTTTCAAATTGGGCAATCAAAAAATCGCTGTTGGCAATAATATGCTTTGAGTTTTCAACGTGATCCGGTGTAAATGCATTATTCGCCCCTGAGAAAATCATAATGCTGTTTTCACCAGAATCATCCACGGTAATAAAGGCTTGACCTGTAGATTGGCTTTCTAAGAGTTGGACAGCTGAAGTATCTATATCTTCATACTCTAAAAGCTCACGCATCATTTGTCCAGCATCGTCTTTACCAATGGCACCGATAAAGAAAGTATCAGCGCCAGAACGCTTTGCTGCTACCGCTTGGTTGGCACCTTTACCGCCACCGGCAGTAAAATGTTCTTTAGCATGTAAAGTCTCACCTGGTTTCGGCATATTGCTTACTCTCAAAGTTGTATCTAGGTTGATACTGCCAATAATTGTGATCTTATTCATTTTAGTTCTCCTTTATTTTTCTTGTACTGTCACGTTCAACATAAGAAACTTTAAGTTTAATCTGTTTTTGGTCAATTGGCTGATGGTTTGCCATTTTATAAATTAATTGGGCCGCTTCATGCCCCATTTCATAAGCGGGTTGATGAATTGTTGAAAGAGCGGGATAAACGTATTTGCTCATCAAAATATCATCATAACCAATCAGTTGGATATCTTCAGGAATACGTTTATTTATGCGATGAATCTCCTGCATATATGCAACCGCATGAACATCAGAAGGCAGAATAATCGTATCAAGAGTGTTTTGTTCTTTGAGAAGTTTTTCTGCTTCCTCTTGGATTTCCAAAAAATCATAGCTCATACTTTGAAAAACTTGATAGTCCACCACTGCTTGATTTAAGTAGGTAATACTAGAACTAAAGCGTTCATTCGTATTATCCGTTGTCAATGGTCCTCGAACAACTGCAATCTGCTGTGCTCCTGCTTCTACTACAGCCTTGGCAGCCAGAAATCCGCCGTGGCTGTTGTCAGAGAAGACACCAAATTCACTTTTCTTACCTACACGATCCACAGTTACTGCAGGTAAATCAAACTCAGGAAATTCTTCCTTAAAGTCAACCGTTGTGATGACACCAGCAGCATTGCTTTGAACTAAAAACTGAAGATAGGACTTGATTATTTCACGATCTTCACTAACATTCCCTAAAATTAATTGGTAGCCTTTTTCTCTAAGAAATTCTTCCACTCCTTTCGCCAACATTGGAAAGAAGGGATTAGAGATATCAGGCAATAAAAGACCGACCAAGTTACTTTTTTTACTTTTTAGAGACTGAGCCGAGATATTTGGTGAGTAATTCAAGTCCTGAATCGCATTTTTAATCTTTACCTCTGCTTCTGCGCTAACATATCCGTTATGTGTGATATATCTTGAAACTGTAGACACGGAAACGCCAGCTTTCGAGGCAACCTGTTTGATTGTAGCCAATAGACCTCCTTGTGACATAATGTGGAAACGTTCTCACATATTACTTAACTATTGTAATCGCTTGCTGTAAATATGTCAAGCATAAACTAAAAATTATTAGATTAATTAAAAAACGCAAAAAAAGAGCCTCAACCTTGGCTCTTTCTGCTTTTTAGTCATAAAGATAGAATAAATCACTAGCAATTGTGGGATAGGCCATGATCATATTTTGAAATTTGTCCAAATTAATAGCTTGATTAATGCAGAAATTCAAGATATTTACAAGTTCTTCTGCCACTGTCGAGAGAAGTGTCGCTCCAAGAATTTCATTTTTATCATTTACAATAACATTAATTTTTGAAAGAGGATCAGCTATGCGTTTATAGGTATACCAATCCGTCATATCTATGTTTCGCTCATTTTCTTTATCAAGAATTTTGGTTTGACCAATTTGGGCGAGTTTGCTAGATCCAAAAATAACAGTAGGAATGGCCGGATATTTGATACCTTCATTTTGACCGTCCTGTGCAAAATAACGTGCAAGGTATCTAGCTTCAAAACCTGAAACAGGGGTTAGCTTGGGCTGCTTTTTATCTAAAACATCTCCGATAGCATATATACTTGGATTATTAGTTTGTAAAAATTCATTGACTTCAATACCTTTAGCCGTTGTTTTTACACCGACAGCGTCCAGATTTAGGTCTTCAATATTTGGAATACGCCCGACTGCTGAGATAAAACCGTCAGCAGTGACTTTGCGATTGTCTTCACTAGTGATTTTGATTCCTGAGTCAGTTTGTTCAAGCCTTTCAGGCGAAAAATTATCAATAAAGGAAATGCCTTCCTTTTGTAATTGCTTAATATACGAGGCTGCAAATTCATCCGCGAAACCTCGAATTTTTAGTGCTCCGTGTGTGAGAACAGAAACCTCAGCTCCCGCTGCATTAGCGATTTGCGCTAATTCAAGTGAGACATAACCCGAACCTAAGAAAACAAGACGTTTGGGAAGTTCCTCTAGCTCTAAGAAGTCATTTGAAGTCAGTAAATACTCATTACCCGGAATATCCAAAACCCTTGGTCGTGCACCAGTTGCTAGGATATAGTTATCCGCAAAGTATGCCTTATCCCCGACATCTAGATGTCCATCGGTCTGAAAACTTGCCGAGCCATAAACAGTCTTAATGCCTGCGCTTTTCAATCCTTGTTCAGTGCTTGAAGGAATGCCATCACTGTATGCTCTTTTTCGAGCTAGCATCTCTTGCCAATCAATTCTAAGGTTACCGTGTAAACCAGCGGATACGAGATTTTCTGCTCTGTACTTTGCTTCAACAAGTGCCATCATAATCTTTGTGGGATCACAACCATAGTTCGGGCACGTTCCGCCCCATTTATCCTTTTCCGCAATTAGGACAGATGCTCCCTGCTCTTTGAGTGCATAAGCTAGTGCATTCCCTCCAGGTCCTGCACCGATAATAATATAGTCATATTTTTCCATATCTGCTCCTCCAACTTTCTCTTAAATCCATCATAATAGGAAAAAAGCCAAAACGCGAATGTTTTGACTTGTTTTTCCTATTTTAAAACGTCTTGTAATTCTTCTTTGTGGGTTCTAAAATACTTTGCCGCATACGGGCAAGTCGCTTGAAGTTTGAGATTTTCTTTACGTGCTTTCTCGATACCTGCTTTTAAAAGTAGTTGAGCAAGACCCTGGCCTCGATATTCAATAGCAACACCTGTATGAGTGATAACAATATTATTGCCCATTCTCATAAATGTCATCTCGCCGATGCGTTCATTATTGTCATTGTACAAGATAATGTTGTTGTCTTCTTCAACAGTTTTCATAGTCTTCCTCTTTTCTTTTTACTTGATAAATTTTAGTGCACCAGATGGACAACGATTGATAATCTCTTGATTATCAAATTTTTCTCCATTGTCTGGGATAATCCATGGTCTGCGCCCCACTTCCCAGACAGCTGCATTACCACGTACGCATTCTCCTGCATGCTCGCAAATTTGAGCATTATAATAGATATCCATTTCCTTACCACGATAACGTCGGTAACCTGCTTGCTCCAAGTTTTCATCAGTTGTTGCTTGATTATTAATTTTTGAATTGTCCATTTTCCCCCCTTAATGTGATTAGAAGCCTCCCAAGTCTGTCGCCTTTCCTGCCTCAACTAAACCTTCTTCCTCCATATAAACAGCAAAAGGTTGTAATTCTTCAGCATGGAAACGTTCTTTGAAAGCATCAATAGTTTCTTGTGGATATTGTTTAGGGTCAAGCTGCAGACGTTCCACTGGAATAGGACTTTCACCCGTAATTTTAGCATCAATAAGTACAGGTAAGCCTGATTCAACCAACTTCATTGCTTGGGCAAAAATATTGTCCAACTCTTCGACTTTGTTAACTGTAAAGCCATGAACGCCCATTGCCTCAGCAACTTTTGCAAAATCAATCCCAGTAAATTCCACCCCAAGATAACCTCTATTAGTCGTTTCTTGCTCATCTTTGATAAAACCAAACTGTTGATTAGAGAAAACGACATTAATAATTGGTAACTTTTCTTGAGCTTGAGTTGCTAAATCTTGCATAACCATTGAAAAAGCACCATCACCTGAAAGTGACCACACTTGACGATTAGGGAAATCTAACTTGGCCGCAATCGCACCGGGAAGCCCAACACCCATTGTCGCAAACAAACCAGAAGTGCGCCAAAGTTGACCTTTACCCATATGCAAATGACGAACAGACGTCATCGTAACATCTCCAACATCAGTTGAAAAAAGTGCATCCTTTTTCGCGACTTTATTAATAGCATGATAGACTTGATAAAGATTCAACGGATTTTCTTTATCTTCTTCAAGGGTCTGCGTATAATTTTTCCAGTTAGCGATATTTTTTACATTAGCACGCCACCAAGGTGTCTCTTCTTTTTCCTTCATTTGCTGAGAGAGGGCTTTCACAACTTTTTTAGCATCTGCTAAAATTCCGAGTTCTGTCCGTTGTCGTTTGCCTAGTTTTGCAGGATCGATATCTACTTGAATCACGTGTTTCACATGTTCAAACATATTCGTAACATCGATAAAAGGTTGATTCGTTCCCAGCATTAAAACCGTATCTGCGTTTGCAATAGCATCATTAGCTGGTTTTCTTGAAACTCAAGTAGGCGATCCAAGAAAAGCCTCAAAGTCATCATCCACAATATCAATAGCCAGTGCGGAAACCATTGCTGGGGCTTTAATTTTTTTTGAAAGCTCCATAAGTTCAGTCCCTGCGCCACGCATCCCGATACCAGAGAAAATGACAGGACGTTCAGCATTTTGTAAAATTTGCATCGCTTGCTCAATAGCCTCTTGCTTGGGTTCAGCAAGTTCCGGTTGGATATAAGCTTGACTTGCATCAAACTATGAATCTTTTTCAATTTCTTGCCAACCTAAATCAACAGGAAGTTGAACTACAGCCACACCTTTTTTGCTGTAGGCTTGACGAATCGCTTCGTCAATAATATGAGGAAGCGATTGTGCGGTCATGACCACACGATGGTAGACTGAAACATCAGCATAAATAGGATCTTCATTCATTTCTTGGAAAGTATCCATATTCATTCCAGTAGTGCCAAATTGACCAATAATTGCCAACAGAGGAACATGATCTTCTTTTGCATCATATAAACCGTTCATTAAGTGCGTTCCGCCAGGTCCTGCAGAACCGAAGGCTACACCGATATGTCCGGTAAATTTAGCGTGCATACTTGCAGCCATCGCACCCACTTCTTCATGACGGACCTGAACAAAATGAATACGCTCTTTTTCTTCTAAGAGGGCATCCATCAAAGAATTAATGGAGCCACCTGGCAGACCATAAATATCTTTTACTCCCCAATTTTCAAGAACTTTAACTGCTGCAACACCAGCTTTTATTGTTTCTACCATTACTATTTCCTCTCATTTCTAAAAACTTAAAATATGAGTGACCGAAAATTAGATGACGAATTGCTGCTCTCTAGCGAAAGCCTTTTCATTTCAATATATCTTAATTATACTACGAAATAGTCTGAAAAGGTAAAGATACCCGAAAAATAACTTTTTAAGAGAGGATTTTCGATACACTTTTTGATTTAACTTACTCAAATTTAAAGTAAGTCAGTATTTTTGATAGCTTCAATATCTTTAGCACCAGCTAACTGCATGGTAATCGATAATTCTTTATTAAGATGTTCAAACACTGATTTAACACCTTCTTTCCCGCCTAAGTTTAAGCCGTAAAGTACGGGACGACCAATAGCAACAAGGTCTGCACCACTAGCTAAAGCTTTGAAGACATGCTCCCCACGACGTACACCACTATCAAAAATAATTGGGACACGTTTATTGACCACTTGTGCAATTCTTGGAAGGACGGTAAAGGAAGCTGGTCCTCCATCAAGTTGGCGACCTCCGTGATTAGATACCCAAATACCATCAGCACCAGCTGCAATAGCCTCCATCGCATCAACTGGATCTTGAATACCTTTCACGATAACAGGAAGATTTGTCCAGTTTTTAATTTTTTGAATGTCAGAGAGAACGAGACCTTGTTTTGCTTCCGCATAAATTTCAAAAATACCTTTTCCTACGCCATCCGACTCAGAAAATGCTGCCAAATTTGGCATTGGAAGTGGAAATTGGAAATGATTAATCACATCTTCTTCTCGATATCCACCTAGTGTAGAGTCAGCAGTTAAGATAATCGCTTTAACTCCAGATTTTACAGCTTTTTCAAGCAAGAACTGATTAAATTGGTCATCTTTACTCATATAAAGTTGAAAAAATTGCGGTGCTCCATTAACTGCTGCTGCTGCATCTTCCACAGATGTTGAACCATAAGTTGAAATAGAGAAAAGTGATCCCATTTCTTCCATGGCTTTAGCTGTATCAACCTCTCCTTCCATATGAGCTAAACCTTGTGCAGCCACCGGAGCTTGTATAATCGGTGTTTTAAGATCAATTCCAAAAATGCTGGTTCTCAAGTCTGCAGAATCAATTCCCCGTAACACACGAGGAGAGATTGTTTTAGTATTAAAGGAAGCTGTGTTTTCTCGCATTGTCCACTCATCCTCTGCGCCACCACGAATATAACCAAAGGCACCTTTATTCCCTTGAGCTTCCATACGATCTTTTACACGTCTCTCAAGCGAAGCAATATTTACGATTTCTACTTTTTGTTCATCATTACTAGTAACATATGCCATGGTTATTTCCTCTTTCTTTTCTATTATTTTTTCAAGTTTGTACTTTAAGCTACTGCGCTCTTTGTTTCTTGTAATTCAATTTGACGATATTCTCTCGAAAAGAAACTGCGCAATTGATCTTCATTAAATCCAGCTTGGAGCTGTGGACCTTTCACTAAAAGTGGTCGGCGAAGAAGCTCCGGATGTTGTGAGATGAATTTTGTCCACTCTTTAACAGTCATATCTTCTACATTGACGTTTAAATTTTTAAATGCTTGTGAACGTGTTGAAATGAGATCTTCAGTGCCGTTTTCTGTTTTAGCTAACAATTCACCAATCTCCTCTTCTGTCAAAGGATCAGCAAATAAGTTATGCTCTGTGTATTCCAGATTGTGGTTTTCTAACCAAACTTTTGCTTTCCGACAGCTGGTACATGAGGGAGTGTAGTAAAATTTAATCATCTTGTCTTCTCCATTTTATTTCTATTGTAGGAAGTGAAACTCACTTGCTCGAATTGTTTACGTTTGTAAACACAACTATATAATAACTCCTTTTCCTCAAAATATCAATAATTAAGTAATAAATACAGGTTAAATTTTTGATAGTTAAATAACAAAAAAATTTCAATTAGATTTCTTGGGTTTGACTTTCATATTTACAGTTGCATTTTTTTATCATAGAAGTTATAATAGAAAAGTTATAACTTTCGTACAGATAACATAGATTTATGTTGATATTATACAGAGGCGAAATTATTATTTTAGGATAATAATTTCGCCTCTTTTTGTTTAAATTAGGAGGACATTTAACTGCATGAATAAAAACAAACAATTTCATCTCTTAGGTGCTGTCATTGCTACCGGGCTCTTGTCTTTTTCAGGTGTATTAATCGAAACAGCGATGAACGTGACCTTCCCTCAATTAATTACTGAGTTTGGGCTAAGTACTTCCAAGATACAGTGGGTGACCACTATTTACCTATTAGCAATTGCGATTATTATTCCTTTGTCTTCGTACTTTAATCAGCGCTTCTCGTCTCGTAAGCTCTTTATATCTGGGAATCTTCTTTTCTTCCTTGGTGTCTTGATTAATTGCTTTTCACCTAACTTTCCCCTCTTGCTAGCCGGACGCCTTTTACAAGGTGTCGGAACCGGTATTGCTTTGCCTTTAATGTTCCACCTTATCTTAACCAAGGCGCCGCTTGAAAAACGTGGCATGATGATGGGATTAGGAACAGTGACAACATCAATTGCACCGGCCATTGGGCCAACTTATGGTGGTATCATCTCAAACGCATTGGATTGGCGCTATATTTACATCTTTTTACTTCCATTAATCGTTGTATCCCTAATTATTGGTCTTTCTTCACTTCCAGAAGAGAAAAAACAAATGACAAAAAAACTGGCACTTCGACCAGTTTTGGCACTTTCTGTCATGTTTTTCGTCTTCATTTCTGCCCTAAGTGCCGAACAAATTCTGACCTTTGTAATTCTCTTTATTGTTGGTATTTTAAGTGCCCTACTCTTTGTTTATTATAATCGTAAAGAAACACTGATCGAATTAGCTATATTACGTCATCATAAATTTGTTGCACTTCTCTTTACGCTTCTGGTTTATCAAGGTCTTCTTTTAGGTCTATCCTTTATTTTACCTAACTTTATCCAAGTTTCTGCGGGATATAGCTCAGCTGTGGCTGGACTCTTTATGTTTCCAGGAGCTCTTGTTGGAGCAATCCTCGCTCCGATTTCTGGGAAAATCTTGGATCAGGTTGGTGCGAAGAAACCAATCACCTTTGGTTTATTAACTGCAAGCTTTGGTATCATTTTACTTTTTGTTTTCCTACCAACGCAATCACTTATTTTATTATTGATTGCGCATATCGTTATGATGCTTGGGCTGGGTGTTTCCTACAGCAACTTAATGACCAGCAGTTTAAGCACACTTTCATCGGAAGAGCTCTCAGACGGAAATGCATTGGTTAATACATCACAGCAATTTATCGGAGCCATTGCAACTGCTTTGGTAGCCAACATTCTCTCTGTCTTTCAACACGCTCAAGGGTTTAAAGAAGGCACTCAATTTGGGACATCAGTCATTCTACTTATGTTCTTCGTATTAGTAATTCTGGGACTCTTTGCAAGTTATTCTGCATTGAAAAATAAGAAAAATTAAAAAAAGAGCATTCCTGTGCTCTTTTTTTATTTATGTAAAACAATCTAAAGACCATCTAACTAATTATTAAGACTTAAGCTCAGACACTTTTTAATTTTATTTTACATATTTTTATTTATGTAAAATAATTATTATACTGTAGCATCCGACAATTTAAAGGTCACTAAAGTTTCTGCAGGATAGGCTGCCAACTGACTGGCGAAGCTATCGTCATCATCTTTTTTGACTTTAGCTTTAAGATTGATGCTTACCTTATAGTGTTCTTCGGATAAGATATCATAAAGTGAGCGGAGATCTGAAATGTCTTGGCTACTTGCCTTAGGCAATACCGTATATTTTGCATATTCGGAATCAAACCATGAACTTTCTTTCTCAAAATCGACGGGCGAATTTTCATTAATCTGAAGTTTGACAGTGATGCTGTAATCATAGCCTTGTTGCTCAATCATTTTAGCAATTTTTACCATATCTTCATAAGTTCCTGAAGCTTTGAGTTTCAACGTTGCTTTGTAAGTTATACCAGCAAGTTCAAAACTCTCCGCAATTTTAAATGGATCTTGTTCACTACCTTCTTTGTCTACTTGTGGCGGGAAAAAGTTAACTGAAATAGAATAACCTTCAGTTAGAAGTTGCTCATACTGTTTAATGACTTCTTCTGCTTCCAAGTCATCCATGTATTCATTAAATGTACGTTCTGTTAATTTATTGCTCTCAAGAGCTTCTTCTTTAGGGTATATTATTTTTACTTGATAAGTCATAAATGTATTATATCAAAAAAAGAGAGAGACTTGTTAATCCCTCTGAACTTTTCTGCTTTTAGCTTTTTAATCTTTTCGTGTCACTTTACCATGCCATGACAGCATTCCCCCGGTCACGTTTGTTACGTTGTAGTTCATTTTTGAAAGTATTTTAGAGGCATTTTTCGATCCCATCCCTGATTGACAAATCACAAAATACTTTTTGCCGGATACTAGTGATGCACCAGAAACTTGCCCTAAAGGGATGTTTATAGCTCCTCTAATATGCCCTTTTTTATATTCATAAGGTTCTCGCACATCAATAACTTCTTCTTTTGTCTGATTATTTCTCAGATGTGTAGCAAGCTCTGTTGTTGTTATACTTTTAATTTTAGTAAATAATCCAAACATCAGTTCTCCTTACTGGCCAAACAACCGTCCCAAGCATTTGTACCGCCCAAGACATTAATAGCGTCGATATTATTTGCAGCGAGCCATTGTGTCACCTGTGCTGAGCGAGCACCCGATTGACAGATAATATAGCTTCCAACATTAACTTCGGCAATACGGTTTTCGATTTCACTCATGGGGAGATTACGTGCTGTTGGTACATGTCCAGCTTCATATTCATAAGCTTCTCGCACATCAATAATATCAGCTTTGTCCTTCATTACTTCTATTAATTCTTGCATTGTAATTGTTCGCATTTACTATTTCCTTTATTTTGTTTATAACACCATTATATACCCTATTGGGTATATAATCAAATTTAATGCTTCTATTAAAAAAGACATAGTTTTCTATGTCTTTTATTTTATCTCTTATTTTGTTGAAAATTTACGGCTGCACCTATGAGATTGGCTGAGTTACGATAGTGGCAAACCTTAATCTCAGGCAAAAAAGGCGGTATTTCTAAAGTCTTAATTATTTTGTTCAGCTGTTTGTTAAGTTCTGGAACCAGCCACTCCGCTTGTGAAACTGCCCCACCAATGACAATGAGTTCAGGATCAAAAGCATATTGGAGATTATAAATACCTTTAGCAACATTAAATGTAAAGCGTTCCATCTCCTCTTGTGCAAGAATATCCTTTTCCTGTATTGCTCGTCTAAAGACTTCTTGTCCTGTCACATTTGTACTACACCGTTGATTGTAACGCTTTGCCATGTTTACTGCTGTTCCCAGTTCCGAAAAAGTATGTTTTTCATCCATCAACATAAAACCAAATTCACCACCAAAAAGATGTTTCCCGTGATGAATTTTCCCATTGAGAACAACAGCTCCACCTACTCCTGTGCCAAGTACTAGAAAAAGTACATTTTTTAGATGCCTTGCTGCTCCAAAAGCAACTTCGGCAAGAGCAGCACAATTGGCATCATTTTCAATAGTCAAAGTTAAGCCTAACTTTTCTTCTAATGCGTGTTGGATATTAAAGCCGTGAATATAAGGCAATGCGCTGAATCCTTCAATATAGCCTGTTGATTGATTCACCGCTCCAGGAGAGCTCATCGCAACACCAGTAATATTTGTCCTCTCTTGTCTCATTTCACTCACAATATCCTTCAGACAGCTGTAATAATCTTCGAGATTATCGGGGGTTTGCTTCGACTTGACTTCTCCTAATTTCCCTTCAGAGAAAAGACTATATTTAATGCTGCTTCCACCAATATCAATTGTTATCAGTGCCATTATTTATCCTCTTTCAGTTTTTGTAACAGTGCTTCTTCAATGTCAACACTTGAGCTTTCTGAAACTTTACGATACCAATGTGCTGATTTTTTTAGTTTCTTAATCTGTCTGTAAATATCTAGAGAAATTAATCCATAGCGGTTTTTATAGGAATTACGCCAACTCCAGCAATCTATTGGTGTCCATGTATGATAACCTAAACAAGCTGAACCTTCGACCATTGCTTGGTGTAAATAGTAAAGATGTTCCGTCATAAATTGAATACGATAATCATCTTGGATAACACCACTTGTATCCTCAAAACGCGCTTCATTTTCAACACCCATTCCATTTTCGGAGATGAACCAAGGAATGTTATTATAGTCCTTTTGTATCGTTTTTGCTATTTTATAAATCGTCTGTGGGTGAATCTCCCAGCCTCTGTCTGCATTCATACGCACGCCTCTTTTGTTAAAGGATGCATAATATTTTTCAGGTAACCAATCCTGAGCCAAACTGTCACTTGAAAACTCTGGCTCTTGGACTCGACTTGGGTGGTAATAATTGACGCCTAAAAAATCCACCGTATTGTGCTTTATCACCTCAAGATCTTCAGTAGTGCTTTCCCACAATACACCATCACGCTCTAAAATGTTAACGAGTTTTTGTGGGAAATGTCCTTTTACTGAAGCATCTAAAAACAGTTGGTTTTGCCATAAATCAGCAAAGTGAGCCGCTCTGAGGTTCTGTATTTCCTCGTCCTTAGCATAATTAGGCGTTAAGTTGAGAATGATCCCAATCTGAGCTTGGGCATTCTTATTAATTTTTCTAAATCTTTCAATCGCTAAACTGGAAGCTAACTGCAGATTATAGGCAACTTGAACTGCTTTTTTACCATCTTTAAGGTCGGGATAATGGAAACCTAAAAGATAGCCACATTCAACAACTACTATTGGCTCATTATGTGTAAACCACTCCGTTACTCGGTCGCCAAATAAGCGGAAACATTGCTCCGCAAACTGAGCAAAGAGTAGCGCCACTTTTTTATTTTCCCATCCGCCATATTTATGGAGAAGCTCTACAGGCAGATCAAAGTGATGTAAGTTCATCATGGGCCGAATTCCGGCAGCTAAGAAAGTATCGATTACGCGGTTATAAAATGCCACTGCTTGAGGATTAGTCTTCCCAGTCTCAAAATCCTCAATAAGTCTGGACCACTGAATACTTGTTCTAATACTGTTGAGTCCAGCTTTCTGCATCAAACGGATATCTTCTTCGAAATCATTGTAAAAATTACTGGCAGTATCTGGACCAATTGAGCCCCAAAATCGTTCACTAAAATGATCAAAGTCATAATCAAAAACATTGTCGTGTTTTTTCTTGAAACGTCCTTCAGTTTGTGGACCACTTGTCGCTGCGCCCCACCAAAAGTCTTTTGGAAATTCTATTTTCATTGTTCTGCTCCTTCTACTTTCCTTCTTCTCAAATAGAAGGATTTATACTTTTTCAAAAATAGACCCTAGAAAAAGTAAAATTTCCTAGAATCTCATCTATTTTTTATTCAAAAACGGAAGTCTACTTCATGAGTTGTAATTCATACATTGGGTCATATTGAGGACTTACACCGTCATTGGCAAAGTTATCGCTTGATCCAAGCAAGACTTTATTAACTTCATAAATTGACCGAGCTTGATTAATTCTATTTAAAACGGTTTGATAATTCTCTGCTCCTTGTCCAACACGCTCCCAATGATGTAGTGCTATATTTTTTGTCTCTTGGAGAGTAAAGCCTTTGGCCTGTAAAATGGCTGTTTTCGTCCAAAGGAAGTTAGAAGGCACAATATGATTTAGATCAAAATTGTTATATGTTCTTCCATCACGGTCTAAGGCATAAAGAAACATGCCATACAGTTTATTTTCTGCTGTATATTTTGCTACTTTGTAAATATTACTTTCTTCGTAAGGTTCTTTAGCATCGTACCATCTATTACGGTCTTGCTCTTCCGGAAAGGCTAAACCAGGCATAAATTGTTCTTTTGGAATTACCCCGGTATAATCTTTTATTGCTCTGGCTGTGCGTGTGTCATCTGACCCATATTGTTGGTAACCAAGATATGTAAAACTGTCAGCAACGTCTTTCAAAGGATTGAGATTGGAGCCATTTGTATCATAAACAAATACGGTTCCGTTCTTTGCGAGAGGCCCAATATATTTTGATAATGCTCGAATAACACCATTTGACAGAGCAATATCTGTAGTACTTGGATACGTTTCCATGTCAATATCTAAGCCATCAAGTCCGTATTGGCGTACATGCTCGTCTAACAATTGATTCGCATAAGCATCAAATTCTTCTGGGGTTGGAAAGTTGCCTGCATATGGAATTTTTAAAAGCTCTGAATAATCTATTGCCTTAGTCAACTTTACACCTCGAGCATGTAAGTTGGGGACATAAGACTTTTTAAGCTTTTCAAAAAAGGGGGCAGCGGCATCTTCTTGACCTTGAGGGACATAGCTAAAAACATTGACAATATCAATTCCATAAGGAATATCATCCATGCTTAACCAATTTTCGTCTGTAAGGCTGGTATTGACACCTTTCATTTCCTTATCACGCCATGCACGGTAGTAGACCATAGTTTTCGCTTGCTGGCTGTCTTCTTGTGCCTGCGCAGAGATTGGACCAAAAATAAGCATACCAAGTCCAACTGTAAGCAAACCCAAAATATAGCGTTTCATTTTTTTCATCTTGCCTCCTCCTTAAGAAAACATTTTTAAAAATTTTATTTGTTTTGACTAAACTTTAAGTACCGAAAAACCAATTGACAATAGGTCATGTTTGACCAAGAGAACCATTCGCGAGTGTAATTATTTGGATTGTCCACATCAATCCCCTCATGGCACTGACCAGTTCCACCATCTGTAGCAACGATTGTCTCTATCTGTTTTTTCATTTTGTCTATATCGTTTGTTATCAATCCTTCCATAGCTAAAGCTATTGGCCATACATAACGTGGCGGCGTATGTGGGCTACCGATGCCATGCAAATATTGTCCCACATAATAATAAGGATTTTCTTCACTTAAGCATTTTTCTCTCGTTTTTGTATAAAGCGGATCTTCTGTTTCACAATAGCCGAGGAAAGGCAAGGAAAGTAGACTTGGCACATTTGCATCATCCATAAAGAGTTGTTTACCTAAACCATCAACCTCATAGGCATAATAAGGATTTTTTTCAGACGAAACTAGACCATAAGTTTGAATTCCTTCTGTTATTTCTTCTTGCAGTTTCTTTATTTTTCTTTTTAATCTTGGAGAGTGATGGTCCGGAAGCAGCTCTAGAAGTTGACCCAAAACCACTAAGATAAAGCAATTCCCTGGAATAAAATAACCGTACTTACACGCATCATCACTCGGTCTAAAGGCGCTCCAGACCATACCTGTATAACCAATTGGTTCTCCACGTCCTTCATGAGATAGTGTATCGGATGGCGGGCAATTTGTTCTTTTAAAAATATAGTCTGAGCTTTCATGATGTTGCTCCGTAATAAAAATGTCGAGAACAAGTTCAACTGTTGCCCAATAATCTTCCTTAAGGTGTTCGCTATAGCCTGTATGCTTGTAGAGTTGATAAGCCAGGAATAAGGGTGCACACAAGGAGTCAATCTCAAATTTTCTTTCCCAGACTAAAGGCGATATTTGAACATTAGAGACATCTTGACTATAGTGATTGTCTGTTGGTTCTTTATTAAAAGCATTGGCATAAGGGTCATGATTAATATAGCGTAATTGTTGCCTCAACACACCGTGAACCAAAGATGTTATCTCCGGAATAGAATCCGCCATTTCCAAATATGGGAGTATTTGAAAGGTAGAATCTCTTAACCACATTGCCGGAATATCACCTGTGGCCACAAATATTTCCCCATTTTCACGTACTGAAACGGTGTTTGAAATAGTATCCACTATGGCATCTTGAAAAAGTGATGTAGCTCGGTCATCCCATAGACGAATTGTCTCTGCATGTTTTTTAATCTTGGAGATTAACTCTTCTTGTTTTATCAACTCCTTTGTCCTCCTACTATTTTTTGAAAAAGATACCATAAGTTCTAATTTCACCTGGTCTAAATTCTTCCATTATGAGCTCTTCGGCAGAATCTTCAAGATTGCCAATAATTTTACCTTCCAAGTTTAACAGCTTAATTGTTGCTGGCTCTTGAAGTTTGATGATTCCCGGCATATCTTGGGCAGTATCACAGGGATTATAGAGCCGTAATTGTATACCTCTTTGATCGATACTAGTTTCCATACTGCTGAAGGCTACTTCACTGTTTGCTAAAGCTATTACCTGTTGCTCTTTTAATTCTAGCTTCTTCTTGTTTATAGGGAAATATTCTATTGGTGTGCTAAAGCGATTGATTGTCTGTGTTTGGTAATATATATTTTCCTGTGTAGTGAGTAGGTATTGATTTTGGAGAGCTGCAGCATTAAAATCAGTGTCTATCACGATATTTCCTTCAAAGAAAACTTCCCCTAAAAGTTGGCTATCAGGTGTTTCAACCTCTCTGGTTTGCAAACCAGAAGCATCTCCTGGTCGTCTTTGTGTATCTGGTCTTCCTAGGTAACCCACGCCTCTAAATATGGTAATGGCAAGCTCTTGCTGCTCCTTATTAAGAACTTGGAAATCTTTTGTTCCTTTACTTAAGAAACTCCAACTTGTCTTCGTATCATGAAGATTGGCGAAGTGAATCATCGGACGCATGCTTGTGGGTTCTTCTTTATATCCTCTTGCTCGCCAATCTTGCAAGTGCTTTTCTTCAATCGGTCGATTGATAATACCAAAAGGTGTATCACTGGTCGAAAACTCAGACTGAACATCTGTTTTAAGTACTAGGCGTAAACGATGATCAAGCACTTGATTATTCACATTTAGTCTAAGCTGAATCCGATTATCCTGCTTATTAAGCTCTAAAGTTAATATATATGTGACCTGTCCATCAAGTTGTCGTTCTTTCCGTGATCCCAGGTTATAAGGAAGTTTCCATTCGCCTTCTACAATTATTCGGCTTAGTAATTTTCCTTGTTCCACATGAGAAGTTTGACTGTTATTAAAGTTCAGATTTAAGATCCAATCCGCAAAGGCTGGTGAATAATCGTAGGTATCTCCTTCATCTCCTCCATCTTCAAAAGATAGAAAATCTAAATATTTTTTACCATTCTTCTTAAGGCAAAGATTGAACTTTCCCTCAGTAAACTCAATCTGATAAAAATCATTTTCAATCCTTGTTGCCTTTAGCAGTGTTTGAGGCTTTTCTTCCTCGGCACTAACATGATAATGTACATAGCCCATGGCTGGTAAAGTGCATTCTACTGCTATTGTACTAACATAGTAAGATTCATCAAGCATTTCCTCAGGATTTCTGCGAAGTAATGCTGCATTTTCTGTTACTTGCTCAATAATCTCAAAAGCTACCTTCTCTCCCCTGTCGTCAGTGAGTGAAAAATGTTTATTTTGTGTAGAAAGTTTGACTTTCTTTATCACTTTAAGCTCAAAAGGAAGAGGATTCCACATGAAAAGACTGTCTTCTTGATTCCTATTTAGTGAAATACTTAATTTTCTGAGCAAGTAGTCCATACAAGACTGAGCTTCCTGTAGGCCATTTATCCCACGCATATAGATATCGCGGTTAGTTTTATCACTATTACAACCACCAGCACTGTCGTGTGCTTGACCGCGGCTTACTATCTTCCACAAGCTATCTATTAGACCTTGTTTAACAGGAATGCCATAACGTGCAGCTAAAACAGACATTGGTTCTAACTGATAAGTTAAGAGACGCTCAAGTTGATCATAGACTTGTTTTAAGTCATAACGTGATGAATAAATACCACGGTGAATTTTGGAATCTATTGGCTCAATAAACTCGCCCTTGATATCTAGAAATTCTTGGGCATCTTTTTCGAGTGCCTTGAAAAATTGCGGGTAGTTACTTTCAATAAACACTGTTGATTCTTCAATTTCTTGATTTGCCTTATCGATCCTTGTTTTTAAATTAAAATCAACTGCACGCTGATCCCCTCCCACCGGTAAAAGATGCGCGTTGCTATTTGTATGTGTTGATATTCTTTCAACCAGGTCTGAAAAATCATTCTTTTCTACTAAATCAACTCCCGCATAGTAACCATTTTTAATATTGGCTGTCAGTACTTTTGAACCATCATTACTTGACCAATAAAAGTAGCGCGTGTTCGCTTCATTCGGCATCCCGCGCCAAAAAAGGGCATGTTGGATATCAAAGTCATGATAGATTTTCGGCATGTCTTGACTTTGACCAAAAGAATCTGGCAAGTAGCCAATTCTCATAGCACTGCCTAGTTCTTCTGCTTCACGAATACCAATACGTAGATTTCTCACTATTGATTCCCCAGAAGTTGTCATTTCATCAATTTGTGTGAACCAAGGTCCGACGAAGAGTCTGCCCGCCTGGACAAATTTTTTCAGCTGTTTTTCTCTTTCAGGAAAGAGACTGAGATAATCTTCGACAATTGACATTTGACCATCTAAAGTATAAAAATCCAACTGATTACTTTCCAAAGCTTCTAAAACTTCATCCATGTGAAAAATAAATTGCACACGAGCTTCTTGTCTTGTAAAATACCATTCAAAATCCCAGTGAGTATGTGCAACAGTATATACTTTTTTCATGGGTACTTTCCTCTATTTCTTATTTAAATTCTATTCTGCAATGAGCATTGCTGCTTGTTCAGCACGTTCTTGTTTTTGGTTAAGAATTACAAACGGTGAATATAAAACAATGTCTAAGACAACCAAAACAAGGGTCAATATAACCGGACTAATATGGAAGGCTCCTAAAACCCAGGTACTGATAAAGATAGGTTCATTTCCTGAATTCAGGACGACCAGAGGAACAACCCAGCCAATCGATGTTACAATATAAGCGATCACAGCGTTAATCATTGGAACAAGCACCCAGGGGATAAACATTAACGGATTAAGAACGATAGGAAGGCCGAAGATAACCGGTTCATTTATCCCAAAACATCCAGGTATTAAAGCAAGTTTTGCCACTTCACGTTCTTTTTCGCCTTTCTTCGTAAAGATAAGCATTGCGATAATTAAACCAAAGGTCGCACCTGAACCACCAATCATGGCATATACGTTGGTCATTGTATTTGGCGCAATAGAAATGCCAGTAAAACTTTGTGTTTCAGCAAATTTTGCTACATTTTCTAAGAAAATAGGGAGCCAGAAAGCTGATACGACACCCCAAACGATATTGAAACCATGAAGGCCGAGGAACCATAAGATTTGTTGGAGTAGAATAACGATGAGAATGGCAGGTAATCCTGTACCTACTGTTAGCAAAGGCTTAATAAGTACTTCAGAAATCATTTGCAGTAATGACACATAGCCCAATGATTGTAGGGCAATCCGAATTGCGCCAAAGATTAACAGTACACCACTAATCGGAATTAATGAGAAGAAAGAATCAAATACATTTTGTGGCACATTGCCGGGCATTTTGATTGTAAATTTACTTCGTGTAAATCGTGCAAATAAAGCCACGGCAATTAAACCAACGATGAGGGCAGTAAACATCCCTTCATAGCTGAAAAATGAGGTTGAAAAACCTTCAACAATATCCGCTTTCGGATCCAAATAATTAACGTTATTGGGTACCATTACGAAATAGGCTGCAAAGGCTAGCAAAGTTGCAATGATTGGATTAAGTTGGCTGTTTTTTTCATTTCTTTTTAGCTCGAAAGCATAAGAATATGCTGAAGAAAAGACCACAATAAGTGCAACAATACCTAAGGTCGCATTTCCGATATAACCAAACAGATTACTGATATTCGTCAATAAAGCATTATGAATATCTTGGTTTTTAATAAGGGCATCAAGCTGCATTTTGATCAGATTAGAGAAGGAACCTACAACCGTGAACGGTATTGTCCTTACAAAGGCATTTTTAATGGCCTGTAAAATCGTATTCCGCTCCACCCAAGCAGATACTTTTAGTAATGGTTCTTGAAACTTCTGCACATCAATTTTCATAATACGCACTTCCTTTTTCTTTTTTTAGAAGCCACTTCCATCAAAAAGAAACCGCTTCCGTTTTTTATTATATACAATTTTTTAAAATTTGTAAAGATGAATATGAAATTAATGTAGACAAATTGTATAAAATGTTATATAATATATATACAAATCATAAAAAGCGAGGTATACAAATTGTACAAATACCGTGAAATTTACGCTGACATCAAACGAGACATCCTGACCAACCATTATCGAGCGGGAACGCTTCTCCCTACACAAGAATTCTTTGCTGAAAAGTATAATGTGTCACGTATTACTTTAAAAAAATCTCTCACTTTATTAGAAAACGAAGGCTTAATCTTTAGTAAACAAGGCTCCGGAACTTATATTCGTCCGAGAGTGGAAGAAACCACAGAGCTTCTACCTTTAGATTTACCGATTGGTGTAACTTATTCGCATCGTGATCAAGAGATTAAAAGTAAAATACTCTTTTTTGATGCGCGTTTACCTTCAATAGAAGAGCAAAAGCATCTTCTATTGAATAAAACAGATCCGGTTTACGAATTTAAACGTCTTCGTATTCTGAATGGCAAAGCTTATAGTTTTGAACATGTTGTCATGCCAAGTTATATCGCTCCCATCACCGAAGAAATCTTAGAAGGCTCTGTCTATGACTATCTGGGACAGGAAGCAAAACTACAGTTAGTAGATGCTAAACGTGTCATTTACGCCGATCAAGCCGATGAGGAAGTGAGCAAAAATTTGGAGATTGAACGTCATTCGCCCGTCCTCGTTATTGAGCAAACTGCTTACGACCAAAAAGGACATGCTTTTGAATTTTCTAAATCCTACTTTATCAGTAACCAAACCAAATTTGCACTTGATATTCATCTCAAAAAGAACTAAAGCGATTAAAAAGCCACAAATTTAAAAATGTTTGTGGCTTTTTAATTTGCATTTGCAAATATCCTCCTCATTAGGCTACCCTTATATTATTGAAAAATAAATAAGGACGTGCTATAATGTTCTTGTTATAATATAAGGAGAAACTCAGGTGTTAAAACTAACAAAAAATGAGCAGGATTATCTTAAGGCTATTTATACCTTGGAACGTGCGGGAGATGATTCAGCTGTCAGTATACAACTTATTGCAAAAAAATTATCTGTTGCTGCGCCTAGTGCAACTGAAATGATTAAAAGATTAGCAAAAAAACAACTTGTAGACTATGCACCATATCGTGGTGTAAATTTATCAGAGCAAGGCAATGTTCAGGCTCGCTTTATTATTAAAAGTCATCGTGTTTGGGAAAGTTTCTTAGTGGACAAACTTGGCTATTCTACAGAGGAAGTTCATGATGAAGCTGAAAATTTAGAACACGCCTCTTCGCCAAAGCTTGTGGAATATCTCTACGCTTTATTAGATTATCCTGCTGTTGATCCACATGGTTCAACCATTCCTTCAGAAGTGTTTTGGAAAAAAAATAAAGTAGAAATTCCGCTCAAGCAAGCTGAGGAAAACAAAAGTTACTATATCACGACTTTAAACGAGGAAGCACAAGCCTTCTTTGAAAAGTTAAACATTAACATCCCGCACTTTATTCAGATTATTGAGCGGCTTCAGGATGGATCAATTATTCTGAAAGAGGACAATGGCCAAGTTTCGGTTATTCCTCAATTTTTACAAGAAAAAATCTTACTAATGCAAAGAACTGGAACCGTTGCTTCTGCTTTAGAAAACGAAAACACCTAGTCATTTTCTCTTATATTAACAGTAATATTAAAAAACAATGTTGAATATAGTTCAACTTAGAGAAGGTAAAAATGAATGATTTTAAAAATCAACCACATAAGTTGATTTATCATACAAACGGAAAGTCTCTTCAAGAGATTAACGGCACAGTAAAAGTTCCAAAAGATGGTAAGTTTTTTAGGACACTTCTTGCATATTCAGGACCTGGAGCTTTAGTGGCTGTGGGTTACATGGATCCGGGAAACTGGTCAACCTCAATCACAGGTGGACAAAATTTTCAATATTTACTGATTTCTGTCATTTTGATGTCAAGCCTAATTGCTATGCTCCTTCAGTACATGTCAGCAAAACTTGGGATTGTTAGCCAGATGGACCTCGCCCAAGCTATCCGTGCACGTACCAGCAAAACTTTAGGAATCATCCTATGGATACTTACAGAGCTTGCGATTATGGCAACAGACATTGCAGAAGTTATTGGTGCAGCAATCGCACTGTATTTACTTTTCGATATTCCGCTTATTCTAGCGGTCTTCATTACGGTTTTTGATGTCTTTTTACTCTTGCTCCTCACAAAAGTAGGTTTTAGAAACATTGAAGCTCTTGTTGTGTGTCTAATATTAGTGATTTTATTTATTTTCACCTATCAAGTTGCTTTGTCTAATCCCGATTGGAAAGGAATTGTGGAAGGTTTTATTCCAAATACACGGACCTTTGCTACTTCCCCTTCTATTACAGGAATGACACCTTTAACAGGAGCTCTTGGTATCATTGGGGCAACTGTAATGCCACATAATCTCTATCTCCATTCTTCAATTTCACAAAGTCGTAAAATTGACCATAATGACGATAAAGACATCGCTCGAGCTGTTCGTTTTTCAACTTGGGATTCTAATATCCAATTGAGTTTAGCTTTTGTTGTTAATTCGCTATTGCTCATTATGGGTGTTGCTGTATTTAAGACAGGTGTCATTGACGACCCTTCATTTTTTGGCCTTTACGATGCCCTTTCGACACCAGATTTATTAAGTAATGGTGTACTTGCGGATGTTGCTAAGACAGGTGCTTTATCTACCTTATTTGCCGTAGCTTTACTGGCTTCTGGGCAAAATTCGACAATCACGGGGACTTTAACAGGACAAATCATAATGGAAGGATTTATCCATATGCGGATGCCAATGTGGGCGCGTCGTCTAATCACGCGCTTACTATCTGTCGTTCCTGTCTTGATTTGTGTTACGATGACACGTGGCTACAGTCTAAAAGCACAGCATGAAGCTATTAACAATCTCATGAATAATTCGCAAGTCTTTCTTGCATTTGCACTGCCCTTTTCCATTATTCCTCTTCTAATGCTTACAAATAGTAAAAATGAAATGGGTAAATTTAAAAACAATTGGATTGTTCAACTCTTTGGTTGGTTCTCTGTCATTGCGTTGACTTACCTTAATCTTATTGGTCTACCAGATCAAATTGAAAGTCTATTTCCTAAGAATCTTGCCTATCTTGCAGATGGAACCGCAATTCTACTTATTGTTTTAGTAATTGCTTTACTCATTTGGACTATATTTGAACTCTACCGAGGCAATAGAAAACTCTCACTGCTTAATCAAAAACTATCAGATTCATAAAAATAAAAAAAGCTATCACCGATAGCTTTTTTTATTTAACCATTACTTGGTAAGAAAGGGATGATTGACTCAGCAAAAGCCTCCATATTACGGCTTTGAATCATGATTTTACCACGACCTTTAAATTTGTTGACAAGCCCTTCACCAGTTTTAAAACCAAAAGTTCCAGAAGCGACTTCGATTGAATAATCAAGCGTTTTGCTCCATGCAAGGACGTGATGATTGTCCACGATATATTCTTCTGTACCATCTAATTCAATTTCGACAATATCACCATAGCCATTAACTAACATACGGCCACTTCCTTGTGTTTCCATAACATACAGACCACCAGTTCCACCAAGAAGAGCTCCACTTAGTTTTTGTCGTTCCATCGTATAGTGAACATCCCCATCACTTGCAAGGAAGGCCCCTGTATTCAAACGCCATTGTTCTTGACCAATATTAAGTTCTTTCACAGCACCCGGAGTAGCTGGCGCCAAAGTGATTTGACCATTAGCACTGCTTGATTTGACTTTAGTGATAAAGAAACTTTCACCACTTGTTATTGAGCGCCCAAGAGCTTTCAAGGCGCCACCAATACCACCTCTCCCATTGCTATTCATCTTACCTTCAAGCGTAACTGAAGGGTTGTGGTAAACCATTGCTCCTGACTCAATCTGAATTTCTTCCTTATCTTGCAGGGTAACATGTACAAGTGGAAAAGCTGATGTTGAGCTCAATTGATATTCCATAAATTTGGGCCTACTTTCTCATTTTTTCTAATTATAACATAAAATTAAAGAGAGTAAAAAGCCTCTTGCTCAGGTCAAGAAACTTTTACTCTCTTTATCTATAATCAATAGTTTGAATTGTTTTGCCTTGATCATCGGTAAGATTCACAACAAGTTGAGGATGATTTACCCCAGAAGCTTTCATTGATTCTAAAACTTTATCGGCAACTTTTTCTATCTGATCACCATTTGTTGCTAAGATGCTGTGAGATAGGAAGCCGTTCATTTTAGAGGAACTTACTGTATATTTTACTGTCTGTCCATCTGTTGTGGCTTGGGCTGAATCAATAAAACCTTGCGAACGACTCACAATATTGCTGGCATTTTGATTCAGTGTTGAGACAATCGCTTCTGGACTGGCTGGAGCAATATTTCCTGAAGCATCAGTCAAACTTTCTGAATAGGCAATAACTTTCGACAGAAGATTATCCGTATTATTGGCAATTGCATAACGCCCAAGCAAAACAAGACCTCCCACAAAAAGCGCAAGCACGATAATAAGCCCAACAAGAAAACCAATTAATCTTCTCAAAATTCCTTTTTTATTTCTTTTTGATCTTCTTGAAACCATAATCTCCCCTTATCTGTGAGCAACTTATAAACGGCCGTCTGTCACAAAGACATTTTAAATTTAATTATTATTTTTTATTTTACAGTACTTTTCTTAAGCGAAAGTTATTATAAAAAAGCCTTAAGGCTTTTTATTGATTTTGTAGTTGTAAAACTTGCGCGTTATTGATTTCTTTAAAGAGTTTGTTGCTTGTTTCTTTTGAGATAGTTTCCGATTTCACCTGATCCAGTACATACTGATATTCAAGTTGGAAAGCTTCAATAAGTAGTTCGTTAGGCACGATTGTTTCTTCTTGAATTTCATTTCGCATACGGTAATGTCTATTTTCGAAGACTCGCTTCACTTCTTCAATGTCGCTGAAATCAGTAACCTTCTTCTCAAATCGTTCTCTTTCAAGACGATTTAATTTTTCCATTGTGGCCTCATAAAGAACATCCTCTAAATGCCCAAGTTCATTTCTTACGGCTATGAATTCTTGCATCTCACTTTGATCAGCTCCACGTAATCGACTTCTTCTCGAAAACATTCTTCTAATTTTTTTACTCATGGCACGCTTGCTGCTATTCTCCAAGTAAATTCTGAAGTAGTCAATAGCTTTCGCTGAAAAATTTTCTTGAATATCTGAACTATCCAAAAATGCTTCTTGCCAGGTCACAATGTTTTCTAAGAGTCGACTACTCTTATTATGATCAGGAATTTGCAAACCTTTTTGTGATTGCAATTGCTTTGTTAAGCTACTGCGCACCTTACTGTCCTCTATCACTTGCATCATATGTAAAATAGCATAGTCAACCATATCATTTCGAACACTATCAATGTCATCTGAACTTGCAGCTTTCATTGGTGACAAGAGTTTAGGCAAGATAAAGGTAGGCACAATAAGGCTGAGCAAAATGACTATTGTTGCCATACTAATAATAATCTCTCTGTTCTCAGTGCTCAAAATAGCAGTATTTAGGGGTAAAGAGAAGGCCATTGCCAATGTCATTGTTCCGTGTGCTCCTGATAGAGCAAAAATAGTGGAGTCTTTACCGCGCTCTTTCTTATCGTTTGAGAAGAAATGTTCGATAGAACGATTACCTCTTTGATTAGTCCAGAATTTTCGTATAAATAACATCAGCACGTAAACCAAAGCACTGATAAAGAAGAGTATAACAGCTTCTTCTAAGCCTAAGGATTTAAAGATATCCCAAATACCAAAGAGACTTACTCCTAATAAAATAAAGACAAAATTGTTGAGAATCCCACTCAGTATTTCCCAGATGGTATTATTGGTGAGTTGAACATTGGTCGACGTAAGTTTAAGCATATCGCCTTCAAAATTATGAATTAATCCTGCAGCAACAACTGCAAGTACTCCAGAGGTGCCAAAATGCTCAGCAAGCAAATAAAGAGCAAAAGGCGTTAAAATAGAAATCGGAATAATCGTCGCTTCTGGATTTGTTGCCCGAAGATTAATCGCAATGCGAATACGAACTAAGAAAGTCCCGATAATTAATCCAATAAGTATTCCCCCAATGGAAACAAAAGCAAACTGGCCAAGTCCGCTCCAAATACTAAAATGACCACTTTCCAGCACCGAAAGCCCCAAACTTAAGAGGACCAAACCTGATGCATCATTGAAAAGAGATTCAAACTCGACAGCTTCATTTACGCCTTG
Organism: Lactococcus sp. bn62; assembly: GCF_029492705.2. Lineage (NCBI taxonomy): Bacteria > Bacillati > Bacillota > Bacilli > Lactobacillales > Streptococcaceae > Lactococcus > Lactococcus sp. bn62. The sequence goes on from NZ_CP120417.1 coordinate 1,215,125, forward strand.
TGGCATTTTTTTACCCGCAATAATAGATTTAACAGCAACAGAGTCTGTTGGCGTAACAATTGCAGCAAAACAAATTGCCAAGGGGAAAATCCAGCTGCCCATAATATTTGTGGTCAATGCTGCAACAAAGAGTACAGTTACAACAGCTAAAGTAATGGAGAGAAAGAATATTCCTCTGAAATTTTTTCTAACTTCTTTCAAAGATGTTTTACTGCCTTCATTAAACATTAAAGGTGCAATAATTAACATCATGAAAAACTCTGGCTCCAACTCAAAATGCCTAAACTCTGGTAAGAAACTCAGAAGAATTCCTACTCCGATCAAAATAAAGGTTTCAGATATTTTTGGGAAAAACTCTTTGATTACATTTGCCGCAATGACCCCAATCAACATTACAGCTATGAAACTAACGGCTGACATAAAACACCTTTTCTAATTTTTTCTATTTCTTTAGTATATCACATACTCCGTCATACAAATAATCCTCCTGTGTGAAAATTAAAAGCTAGGAATAATTATTCCTAGCTTTTCTTTATTTTTTCCTTGCAGAAACAATCAACATCATCGGGCGTCTCAGCTCATCATGCATTTCTTCAAATACAAGCATTTGTTCAGGTGGCTGAGGTTCAATCACATGTTGAAGTTCAAAGCCAAGTTGTAGCAATGTGTTGAGATATGTGGTTAAAGTTCGATGATATTTAGTTACTTCTTCTCCTAAGAAGGACACCTTACGTTTTCCCTCGTAGAAATAATTGTCTACAGGAAAGTACTCTTTTTTTCCTTTTACATCATAAATCCAATCTTGCAGGCCAGATGCAGTAAAAAGAGGATGTTCTACCGAAAACACAAACTGACCGCCCGTAGTTAAGCACATGTATATGTTGGAAAAAAGCATGGCCAAATCTTCAATGTAATGTAAGGCTAATGAGCTCAGAACCACATCAAAAGAATCCAGTTCAAGACATAAGTCCTCCATAGCGATACACTGATAAGTTATTTTCTCATCTGAGTTTTTACTTGTCGCTCTTTCCAGCATTTTACTCGAAATATCTGTGCCTAAGACATAAGATGCTCCATTTTCAACAGCATATTTGCAGTGCCAACCATATCCACAGCCAAGGTCCAAAACTTTTTTGTTATGAAAATCAGGTAAAATATTTCGTAGCTCTGACCATTCTCCAGCAGCTTCTAACCCTGATTTTGAACGCTCCATTTGAGCATATTTTGAAAAAAATTCTTGATTATTATATTTGTTTTCTTTCATTTGTTATTCTCCCATGTAAATTTTATTTATACGTTTACATGGGTAGAAACAATTTTTTGAGCAATAATTCCTTCTGACATTATTTTTACTCCTTTGTTTTTTATTATAACATGGACCGTTTTAAAATTCTATGAGGCTTCATGCATTCGAATAGCCCGCAGTGAGGGAAGGATACTTAAAAGGATAATTATTCCCATAAATATAGCCATGCCAATATTCCCATAGAGTGCTGACAGCGAAACCAAAACACCTGAGAGTACGGAAGCGACTGGCTGAGTCACTGAAAAGGCGCCCGTATAAGTCCCAACATGATCACCTTCCATCAGGTCGGCTCTCAAAGCTTGAGAGAAAGGTACAAGAATCATTTCGCCCAAAGTAGCAACTACTGCTGCTGTAACTTCCCAGCTTAAATTATGACCTAAAAAGGCAATAATAAAACCTAAACCTTGGAGAAAAATTCCTAATGTAATCCCTGTGCTCCGCGACCAATTTTTAGTAAGTTGATTCATTTTACTCATAAAGAGTACGATAATCAAGGTATTGATCAATAGGAAAAGTGTCAACATCCGTTGACCATAAAGTTCCAACCCTAAAATTCGTGTTGTTGAGAAACTGTCACTTAGATGTACTGGCAAATAGTAATCAATTTGATTAAAAATCATCGCAATAAAAACCGAAGCAAATAAATAAGACATAAAGATGCTGTCTTTAGCCACAAAGAAATAAGCTTTTATAATATTTGGTGCTTTCTTTTGATGTTCTTGATGCGGGTCAAAAGACTCATCAATCCAAAACAAGACAACGACAAAACTCAAAATTTCTTCAATAGTGATCACCAGCAAAAGCCAGACCAAATAATCACGGAAAAACCAACCAGAAAGTCCCGAACCAATCATAATAGCAAAATTGATAATCCAGTATTGAATACTGTAGACTGTTCTCCGGTTTTCACTTGTTGTTAAATCAACAATCATCGCTTGACTGGCTGTATTAAAAAAGCCAAAACCAAAATTCACGATTAAAAATCCGAAAAAGGTTGTCCAAGGATTAAAGTAAAATCCCGAGTTAGAAAAAGTTGCCAGTGCTGCTCCAACTGCAGTTACTGCAGTTGAAAAAAGCATGACAGGCCGACGACCTTTTAAATCTGTCAAATGTCCCGCATAAAGGCCAACCAAAAAAACCATAATAGAGCTCACAATAAGCAAGAGTCCTGTGATACCAGCACCCATATATTTATTATAGTAAATTGTCATGGAGCCACCAACTGTACTAAAGCATAGTGCTCCTAAAAAATTCATCACTAACCTAATTTTAATGGTCGGATGAAGTCCCCAAAATTCTTTCATATTCTTCTCCTTGAATAAAATAGCAAACAAAAAAAGACTTCCCTTTAATGTTTGGAGCTTTGTCGCTCAAACTTCCATGGAAAGCCTTTGTCCTTGACCTTATTTCTGTTTATGAAAACCAGAGTGCTATTTCTCGCTCTGCAGATTCCGGTGAGTCTGATCCATGGACAATATTTTTAATGGCTTTACCTTTTTCAGGTGATTGAGCAAAATCTCCACGAATAGTCCCTGGTTGAGCTTGACTAGGATTAGTTGTCCCCATCATTGTGCGCCAGCAAGAAATAGCTTCTACACCAGATATCACACCAACAACTACTGGTCCAGAAGTCATATAACAACGAATATTTGGATAAAAATCTTTATCAACTAATGCTTCGTAATGCTTGTCAATCAAGTCTCCATTTGGAGCAGAACGTCGCTCTAGTTTTTCTAGTTGAAAACCACGCTGCTCGATTCGTTTCAATATTTCACCTACAAGACCACGTTGAACGCCGTCAGGTTTAATAATAAAGAAAGTTTTTTCCATGATTGACTCCTCCTATATATCGTGTTTATATTTTACATCTAAAAGCTATAAGTTGTCAAGAATTATCTGTAAATTTCGACAAAACACTATTTTTATATACAAAAAGCCCGAGATAACCCGGGCTTTTCTCTTTTTCTTCACTTATTCTTCGATGGGTAAGATATCAAAGTCAATTTTATTGTCGACAAGTTTAACAAGAACTTTAGTTTTTGGTGGAATTTTACCTGCAATAATTAATTTAGCAAGTGGATTTTCAATAACTTTTGTCAAGTAACGTTTTAATGGACGTGCACCATAAGCTGGTTCATAAGCATTTTCTGCAATCCATGCTTTGACTTCTTCACTAAGTTCTAGTTCAACAGACATTTCTTCAAGACGTTGTGTCAATTGACCGGTCATCTTCACAATAATATTTTTAATATTATTCAATGACAATGGTTTGAAGAGAATAGTATCATCAATACGGTTGAGGAATTCTGGTTTGAAATGCATCCGCAATTGTTTCATCACTTCTTCAGTTGTTTCTTCAGATATTTCGCCTTGATCATCAACATTGTCTAGCAAATATTGTGATCCGACATTTGATGTCATAATCAAAACAGTATTCTTGAAGTCAACCAAAACGCCTTTTGAATCCGTCAAACGACCATCATCCAAGACTTGCAACAAGATATTGAAGACATCTGGATGTGCTTTTTCAATTTCGTCCAACAAAATAATTGTATATGGGTTACGGCGCACAGCTTCAGTCAGTTGACCACCTTCATCATAACCAACATATCCTGGAGGAGCTCCGACAAGACGGGATACACTGTGTTTTTCCATATATTCACTCATGTCAATACGAACCATGTGTTCTTCGGAGTCAAATAAATTTTCGGCCAAGGCTTTAGCTAACTCTGTCTTACCAACACCTGTAGGTCCTAAGAAAAGGAAGGAACCTAAAGGACGATTAGGGTCTTGAATTCCTGCTCGAGCACGAATAATAGCATCAGACACAGCTTCAACTGCCTCATCTTGCCCTACTACACGTTGATGAAGAGTTTCTGGTAAATGAAGGAGTTTTTCACGTTCACCTTCCACCAGTTTTGTCACAGGAATACCTGTCATACGGCCTACAACTTCCGCAATTTGTTCTTCAGTGACAGATTCTTGAACAAGACTGAGATCATCTGATTTTGCTTTGCTTTCAAGCTCTTTCAGTGATTGTTCAATTTCTGGAATTTTACCGTAACGTAAGGCCGCTGCTTTTTCAAAGTCACCTTCATTTTGTGCTTCTTCTAATTCATGGCGTGCACGTTCCAGTTCATTCCGTTTATCAGAAATATTGCCCACTTCTTTCTTTTCAGCTTCCCATTGGGCTTTAAGTTGATTGTTTTCTTCACGAAGTTCTGCAATTTCTTCACGAATGATATTTAAACGTTTCTTCGAAGCATCATCACGTTCTTTTTTGAGCGCTGCTTCTTCAATTTCCAACTGCATCAAGCGGCGGTTTGCTTGGTCGAGTTCTGTTGGCAGAGAATTCATTTCAACACGAATTGTTGCGCTGGCTTCATCGACTAAGTCAATCGCTTTATCTGGCAAGAAACGGTCTGTAATATAACGATCAGAAAGTGTTGCTGCTGCAACCAATGCGTTATCGTGGATTGTTACACCGTGGTGAATTTCAAAACGTTCTTTCAAACCACGCAGAATGGAAATAGTATCTTCAACTGTTGGTTCAGTAACTAGAACTTTTTGGAAACGACGTTCCAAAGCTTTGTCTGTTTCCATATATTTACGGTACTCGTCCAAAGTTGTTGCACCAATTAAATGCAATTCACCACGTGCAAGCATCGGTTTCAAAAGATTACCAGCATCCATTGAACCTTCAGTCTTACCAGCACCGACGATCGTGTGTAACTCATCAATAAAGAGAATAATTTGTCCGTCAGACTTTTTAACTTCATTCAGTACTGCTTTCAGACGTTCTTCAAACTCACCACGATATTTAGCACCTGCAATAAGTGCCCCCATATCCAAAGAGAATACTGTTTTATCTTTTAGATTTTCAGGTACATCTTTACGGACAATACGTTGCGCAAGTCCTTCAACAATGGCTGTTTTACCTACACCAGGTTCACCAATTAGAACCGGGTTATTTTTTGTTTTACGTGATAAGACACGAATAATATCACGAATTTCTTCATCACGTCCGATTACAGGATCTTGTTTTCCTGATTTCACTTGAGCAACAAGGTCGACGCCGTATTTTTCAAGTGCTTTATATGTATCTTCAGCATTTTGGTTTGTCACTTTATCACCTCCTCGTAGGTTTTCAATTGCTAATTTCGTTTTTTCTTTATTCATTCCATGGCTAACCAGATATTCTGTTAAAGGATTTTTCTTTAACTCAAAAAGGGCCAAGAGTACAATTTCAGTTGAGAGATATTCATCACCCATATCTTTGGCAATCTTATTTGCTGCATTGAACAGATTAAAGAGATCTGCGCTAATATTTTGACCATAGGTAATATTGCTACCTTCAACAGAAGAAATCTTGTCTATTTCTTTTTCAATAATTTTTGTAAATTCTTCAATGTTAATTTCTGAATCTTTGTAAAAATTAAAGGCAAAACTGTTCGGTTGCACAAATATTCGCCATAAATGTGGAATTTCAATCGCTTGATGATGGCGAGTCTGCGCAATTTGTTGCGCTTCATAAAGCGATTTTTGCATACTTGTTGTCATTTTTTCGATGTCCATAATGCACCTCGATTCATTTCATAGTAATGTAGTATTTTTCTCATTTTTCTTACTACCTCTTAATTATACTCTTTTGGTCAGTAAAGGTCAAACTATTTGCTCATAAATTTACATATAAAAATAAGAGGGGTTTTCTTGAGAAAATCCCTCTTATTTTTACTATTTTTGAAAAACGCTGATACGTTGTCCGACATAATTTCCTTCCAGTGCAATATTAATCATCGCTTTCGCATAGTCTGCATAACTAATCACACTTTCGCCTTTGTCATTAACCGTAAACTCTTCTCCCGCAACAACATAATCTCCAGTTTTTTCACCATCTGCTTGGAAATCTGCAGCAGGGCTTACATAAGTCCATTTCACATCCTGACGTTTTCTCAACGCAGTTAATGAATCAGACATAGCTGTTGCCAAAGGTTTGAAAGCGTCTGGGAAACCTTCTGATTGATAAAGTGCTAAATCATGTTCTGGATTAAGGTAAAGACTTCCGGCACCACCAACAATCAACAAGCGCTTGTCCGTACCTTCAACAAGATCAGCAAGATGTTGGATTGAAGTAGTATGTTGCTCCAAGCTATCTTCTGCCCATGTTCCAAAAGCATCAATAATAACATCAAAATCCTTGATGTCTTCTTTAGTTAAATCAAACAAATCTTTCTCGATAGAAGACGGAGCTACTGTTTTGTTTTCGCCCCGAACAATTGCTGTTACATCCAAGCCTCTGTCTACCGCTTCTTGTACAATAAGACGACCGGCTTTACCATTTGCTGCTACTACTGCTAATTTCATATTAGACCTCCATGTCTTTTCCGTTGTAATATTTTTTGTTACAACTAATTCTACATAAGCTTTTATTAAATGTCAACGATTTGGTTTCTTAAGGATTTATCGCCACATAATGATCAATATCCGTAATTACTTCTTGTAAACTCATCGCCTTCATTTGGTCTTCCATCGCTTTTTGAATTAAATCAAGTTTATCATACAGTACTTGATGGATATTTTTCCCGACAGAACAGTCAGGGCTGGGATGTTCGTGAAAATGGAATAAGCCATTTTTATTAATGACTTCAACCGCACTATAAATATCGAATAAACTAATGTCTTCAATTGGTTTAGCGATTGCAGCTCCACCGCTCCCGCGCACAACATGCACTAATTCGTTAGCTTTCAGTTGCTGTAATACTCTTCGAATAATCACGGGATTTACATTAATACTTGTAGCTAAAAAATCACTAGTAATCTTATGTTCTCCCTCAAAGGTATGGATACAGGCAAAAATATGAAGTGCAATCGTAAAGCGACTTGATATTTGCATTTTTTTCTCCTTCGACTCTCATTTTACCTTAAGTATAAATGTCCTTTTTCAGAATGTCAATTATAATAACTAGGCAAATATATTATGGGCACTTCTCTCCAAAATAAGTTATAATTAAATTATCAGAAAAGAAAGGGGTATAAATATGTTTTCTGAAAACTTTTCGAAAAAATTACGTAACAACGTCGGAATTAATGGTCTTATTTCCACACTTATTGGATTACTCATTTTATTTTGGCCAGGACGTACAGCACAAGTTGGAACTGTTTTGATTGGGATTTCCTTCATTTTAATTGGAGTTTCTTATCTTGTTTCTATCTTTGCCTTGATGAATGAAAATCCGTGGTCACGCTTTGGACATCTTCTTTTAGGTACGGTTTACTTGGTTGCGGGGATTTTCTCTTTAATTAACTTGGCAGCTGCAACAGCTACCTTGTTTATCATCATTGGTATTTTAGTTGGTTTCACATGGATTACTGAAGGCTTTGTTTCCTTTGGGTTTGTTCCATATTCTCCATCTAAACCTTGGACAATTCTTTCAGGACTTCTCAGTGTCGTTGCGGGCTTCATGCTCTTGCTCACACCTTTATGGGGTGCAATGGCACTTTGGACACTTCTTGGTGTTGTTGTTCTTATCTTAGGTATTTTCAAATTGATTCGTTACTTTACTTGGTAATCTTTGCGAATGCCAAATAAAAAAGGGTTCTTCTTAAAGAACTCTTTTTTAATTTTTCATTTTTTCGATTTACGGTTCATAAGCATTGACAATACACCGGTACCAAACAAGATAATCGCCGAGATATAGTAAGGGAAGAAATGATTGATATCAAACATTACTCCTGCAGCCAATGGACCTAAAATATTGCCAAAACTTGTAAAGGTTGAATTCAATCCATTGATTGCTCCTTGTTGGTCTCCTGCGTGTTTTGACAAGTAAGTTGTTACTGCCGGTCTAAATAAGTCAAAAGCGAGGAAGACAACAAATGTAGAAATAGCAACAGTGATGCGATTACCTGTGAAAGCAATAATAGCAATAAAGAGCGCACTTGCAAAGAAGGTCAAATGAATCAAATGCATTTCACCAATCTTTCCAACAATCCAGTCGAATAGGAAGAGTTGGAAGAAAAGGGCGATAATACCACTTACTGTAATTACTAAAGCAATTTCACTTGTAGTAAAGCCAAAATTGATTGTCGCCATGATGCTATAAATTGATTCGAAGGCTTGCAGACCAAACGAAGAAATTAAAATAACGACAAAAAGCGATGTGAACATTGGATTTTTGAGGATATCCAAGAAAGATGCTTTTGGTGTGTCAGGATTAATATCCATTGTTTTTTCTGGCTCTTTTAACACAGTCATACTCAAAATAAATCCGATAAAGGCTAATAGTGCAGCCACAAAAAAAGGAACCCTTATACCAAAAGTCGCTAAAAATCCTCCGACACCAGGACCAATGATAAAACCTCCACTGATTGCTGCTGAAACTTTACCCATGGCTTTGGCACGTTCGCCTAATGTTGTCAAATCTGCTACATATGCTGTAACAGAAGGCATCAATAAAGCTGCTGCAATGCCTCCCAAAGCGCGAGACACGTAAAAAAGAGCTTTAACTTGTGCTAAACCAAATAAAAGTTCAGAAAAGGAGAAAATAATCATACCCAAAGCAATGAGCTTTTTTCGTCCAACCTTATCCGATAAATGCCCAGCGATCGGAGAAGCAATCAATTGGGCAATAGCAAAAATCGAAATCATCATTCCCATTGTTGTTCCTGAAAAATGCATTTGCTCTTTCAGTTGTGGCAAAACAGGAATAACGAGACCTACACCTAAGAACACAAGCAATAAGTTTGAAATTGCTAGGTTAATCATCCATTGTTTGTTTTTCATAACTATACCCCAATACCCGATAAAAAGACAGATTCAAAAATTTGAAACCGCCTTTTTATCCTATTCTATTTGTTAAGTCTATTCTATCATATTCTGCACAAAAATAAAAAAGTATAAATTTATTATCAATTTTTTCATATCAAATGTTCATAAATACCGTACAATAAATAAAATCCCTCATAGGTAGAGGAATTTTATTTATTAGGCAAAAATTTCCGGAAAGAGGAATTGCAAAACGTCCATAGTTACCCGACGACCTTTCCCTTTCAACGGATAGAGATGGAAAAGCATAGCAGGATTAAAGTTAGCTTCAATAATGCTGTACTTTTCACCCAAGCTATTATTGAGATCTTCGATCAGTATATCCACTCCAGTGATCTTGACTTGCAGAGCATCAGCAGCTTTTTCAGCAATGTTCTTATAGATTTCAGGCATCTCATCAGTGACATCGATAGAGTCTCCACCTGTCGATACATTAGAATTTTCTCGGAGGTTTACCTTTACATCTTTTTCAGGGATACTCTGTTCCGTATAACCTTGGACGTCCAGCATAAGTTTTTCGGTGGCAGTAATCTGGATTTTTTCTAAGGGAAAACGATGATCATGGCCACGTAGAGGATTCTCATTTTTCTGTGCGACCAGTTGGCTGATCGTGGATACTCCATCACCAATAACATGTGCGGCATCCCGGCGAAGGACTGCCCTTGTCTTGCCATCCAGCACAAAGAAACGGTATTCGGTACCAGAAACAAATCGTTCAACAAGAACTTCTTTATCTTCTCGGAACGCAATTTCTAGAGCTTTATAAAACTGTTCTTGTGTCGCTGGTTTTTTAAAGATAGAAATTCCTATGCCATAATTCGTTGATTTAGGCTTGACAACAATTGCGGCCGATTCAAAAAGTGGAAAGGCAGCCTGTGCAGTTGCTAAATTGCTAAATTCTTGCCCTTGCGGGGTTTTTAAATGTGCCCGACCGAGCAGCTTTTTCGTGACCACTTTATTTTCCATAATGGCATAAGCGACCATGGAATCTTTCGAAGTCATATTCCCTTTTTCGATAATTTCTGTATGAGATTTATAACTTAAAGCAATCATCTGGTCTTGTGCATCTAAAATTTCAACTTTTAAGCCTTTTTGAATAGCATCAAAAAGCAAATTTTGCGTCGAAAGTTCGAGATGAGTAAAGCCTGCCAATTGAAAAGGACGTTTATAGGATTGCTGATGGTATTTGCGAGACAAGTCCAAAGCAAAAGCTTTGTCTTGACGATAAGCCAGCTCCATCTGTCCAGCAATTGTGGTTTCTGGTTTTTCCAGCATTTGAGCAAACTTATCAATAAGCGCCAAATCATCTTGGGCAAACTCTAAGTTCTGGGCAAACCAGCGCATCTGATCGAAAAAGAGCTTGCCTTCATTATAATAAGCTGTTTTTTCTAAAGGATTTTCTAAAGCTACAACATCATTTATTGTATAACCTAATCTTTGAGCAGCATCTGGCGTCTCTTCTTCCTCTTTATATATCAGATAAAGGCTAAAAAGGTGAATAAATCGAGCAGTATCTTCATCCAACCCGACACGCACAAAAGGATTCAAGTCAAAATTGCGAAACTCGACATACTGAACGCCCACGTCCAGCAACTCTTCCGCCCGCTTTCCACCACGTAAACGAACAGCAGAATAAAACTCCTTCATCTCAGAGAGTGCACCCTTTTTAACGTAAGTTTGCAAGTCATCATAATACTGTTCAAGACTCTGATAGCTTACGAAAATATCTGGCGTGTTCCGATAGCCAAATTTAGAATTTCTAATAGAACGTACAGGTTCCTGTAATTTTTCATTTCTATCAGTAAAAAATCCAGCATTGGCACGTGGCGAAGCCCCTAAACAATATGTAATAATCCACATATAGCGCAAATATTGTCGTGAGAGCTTCATATAAATTTCAGATTTGAAGGCTTTAAAATCAGTCGCTCGTTGATGCTTCCACATGGCTTCTAGCAAATCCTCACCGAACTCAAAGTTGTAGTGAATACCAGAAACCATTTGCTTTCTTTTGCCATATTTTTCTGCTAAACCTTCACGGTAAAGGACATCTTCTTTTTTTTCTAGATTGGCAAGACGGATATTTGATTCATTTTCCGGCAAAGCGGGAGGCATGGATTGGGCCCAGAGGAGCTCATCTTGTTCAAGAGAGCGAATCATCACGTCATGAAGAGCCTCCATAAATTGTAGAGCTTGCTTTGGCTCTTCAAAAACTGGAGTAATGGCTTCCATTTGTGTTTCTGAAAAGTCAGTTTGAAGATAAGGATGAAAGCTCCGAGAACCAAGTGCTGCCGGATGGTTTAAGTGGCTTAAGTTTCCCGATGAATCCACGCGGTGACCTTCTCTTTCTAAGCCAAACCGCGCTTGAAAAAGATAAGGTTTTACTTGTGAGCTTGAGAGTATTTTAGGATAAGCAATCGTCATTTTTATTTCCAGATTTCTATTTTTTCTCGAATTGAATTTTTTGAAACTTTTACTGCTATTATATCATGTTAGTACTTACCCTCCACCAAAATAAAAATGGAATATCTGCTTAACTTGCTTTTTCCTTTTCTAGATGGATGTTAGCTTCGATTGCAACATTACCTTGCACGGCTCTCGAAATCATGCAAGAAGTTTCGGCATATTGAGCAAGGCGATAAGTCTTGTCGTAATCTGCTTTTTCATCAATTTTCAAATAAAGGTCATGGACAATTTTTTCATAAGCAAAAACTCCTTTTTCAACACTAACTGTTGCTTCAGATTCAACCTTAAAATCAAGTACTGTAATCTCATTGCGTTCAAGTAAAGCTGCCAGTGTAATCGTATAACAAGTACTTGCAGCTCCCAAGAGCATTTCGTCTGGATTCGTCCCCACACCTGGACCATCCATCACAGATGGAATCGAAATTTTCTCTTGCAAAGCGCCTGTCTCTAGCTTTCCGATAGCATTACGTCCACCGGGCCAATTAATTTGCGATGTAAAGATATGTTTTGCCATTTTTATCTCCTCTATCCTATTCTTTTGTTCTTTTTGATCATACCAAAAATTTCCAAACATAAAAAGCTTCTGAATTTTTAAAATTTGCTAAAATAAAAATATACAGAAAGGAAGGGTTTGCAAAAACCCAATATATATAAATGAATAAAAAATTAGTTTTAGGTCTAGCCTTATTTTCTCTCACTTCTTTTGGGGTTTTGACCGCTTGCAGCAAAAAAGAAAGCGTTAAGCCTGAGCCAAAGGAAATTATCGTGGCCACAAATGCCAACTCAAAACCTAATACTTATATGGAGGATAATAAGTTAACAGGTTATGATGTCGAACTTGCACGCGCTGTTTTCAAAGAACTTCCTGAATACAAATTAAAATTCCAAGTCATTGATTTTAATTCCGTGCTTTCTGGAATTGATAATGGACGTTTTCAAATGGCTGCAAATGCTCTTTCTTGGACACCTGAACGTGCAGAAAAATACAATTACTCACTACCTCTATCTAAGTCAGCAACATCGGTAGCAGTTAAACCTGATTTACAAGTCAAATCTTTGAATGACTTAGCCGGTAAAACCACCGAAGTCTTATCTGGTGTTCAAGTCGCAACAATGCTGGAAAACTGGAACAAGGAAAATCCTGACAAAGCAATGAATTTAAAATATATGGACGCCAGCTATCCATTAGCTTCTTATGTTGCTGATGTTGACTCAGGAAAAAGTGACTTTGTGATTTACGATCAAATTTCCCTCACACAAATCATCCAGCAACATGCTTATAATTTAAAAGTCGAACCAATTGATTTAGGCGAGACAGATAAACATACAGGATTTAGCTATTTCATTTTTGGTAAGGAAAAAGAAGACAAAGACCTACAACAGAAAGTCGATAAAGCCTTGGTAAAACTTCAAGAAAATGGAACGATGAAAAAACTTTCTGAAAAATACCTCGGTGGCGATTTTACTCCTAGAGAGGAAGATATGAAAGATGAGAAAGATTAAAGACGCTACATATTGGGCAGAAAAAATCCGTGCTGGTCAAATCAGTGCTACTGAATTACTCCAAAACACTCAAAAAAAACTGGAAAAAATCAATCCGCAATACAATGCCGTCGTTGCCTATGACTTGCATCAGGCTCAAGCTGATTTATCAAAAACAGAAAACGGTTATTTCGCAGGTCTTCCCTTTCCACTAAAGATGCTGGGGCAAGATCATGCAGGACTTCCGTCAACTTCGAGTTCAAAACTTTTTGAAGACAATATGGCCCATTCAGACGATAACTTTGTCAAAGCTGCTCTTAAAGCTGGCTTAACGCCTTTCGGACAAACAAATTCTCCTGAATTTGGTTTTAAAAATATTACAGACTCAGCTCTTTATGGCGACACACGTAATGTTTGGAATACAGCTTATTACTCTGGTGGCTCTTCAGGTGGAGCTGCTTCCGCTGTAGCTTCTGGGATTTTCCCTATGGCTGGCGCCTCTGATGGTGGTGGCTCCATACGTATTCCTGCTTCTTTTTCAGGTCTTATTGGTTTGAAAATGACACGAGGTCTTATGCCACAGGGCCCAGGAAACTACCGAGGTTGGCAAGGTGCAGCAACTACTGGAGCTTTAACTATTTCTGTACGTGATACAGCAAGTTTTGTGGCCGAAATGCAACTTAAACAAGAAGCTGATCCTTATCAAACAGAGTTATTAGATAAGAAGGCACTGCATCATCTCACAGAACCAAACAAAGCTTTAAACATTGCTTATTCCTTTGAATCACCGGTATCGGGAATAATGCTTTCGGAGACTTCTAAGGCCGCCCTTCAAAAAGCCGTCGACTTTCTAAATGCTCAAGGTCATCAACTAACTGAGGTTTCTTTTCCTTTCGATGCTCGCCCTTTGATTCAAACATATTATCAAATGAATGCTGCTGAAACATATGCTATGCTTAAACCTTGGGAAATTGCTAATGACCGCAAGATAATTAACAGTGATGTAGAGCCACTAACTTATGCCTTGTTAGAAGCTGGTCGTAATGCGGATGCTGCTTCTTATGTTCAAGCTTTAAATAAGTGGGATAGCGCATGTGCCACATTGGATGAAGAAATTTTCAAAAATTTTGACCTCTTCTTAACGCCGACAACAGCCAAAACAGCCCCCAAAGTGGACGAAGAACTCATCCATCCTAACATTACGGAAAAAATGAAACACATGGAGTTATACGACTTTTCTGAACAAATCTCAACCATAGAACAAGCATTCGAAAACTCCTTAGCTTTCACGCCTTACAACTTTATCAGTAATCTCACAGGACAACCTGCCTTGTCACTTCCAATTTACTTGAAGGAAGAAACACATTTACCACAAGGTGTTCAACTTTGGGGCCAGAAAAACTCGGAAGTATTGATGCTAAGTCTCGCTTTACAATTTGAAAATAATGACCAGTTCATCTTACCTGAGTTTTATAACAATTGAGTAAAAATCAAAAAAGAACCAAAATATGGTTCTTTTTAGTTCCAAGTCATCAAAAACTCTTTTTCATTATTATCTTCATCTAAGCCTTCAGCCACTATTTTAAAGCCTTCCCTTTGGTAGAAACGAAGAGCACCTTCATTTTTCTGGTAAACTTTTAAAGAGAGCGTTTGACTTGAAGCTTTAATATGCTGTAAAAGTGATTTGCCAATACCTTTAGACTGCTTGCTATTACTCACAAAAATGCCTGCAATATATTGGTCAATCAAACCGACAAAAGCAATGATTTTTTGGTTTTCTTCGTAAACATATATTTCAGCATCTTTCATAGCTTCTTCAACAGCTGCAGCTTGTTTCAACCAGTATTCACGCTTGATGAACCGATGATTAGCAATATTAACTCTCAGCCAAAGCTCTACAACTTTTTGCAGGTCTTCAGCCTTCATTTTTCTGATCATGCTTCTTCTCCTCTCACTTCATCTTAACACAATTTATGTTTCTTTCAACAAAATAAAAGTGACCAAACACTGTGTTGAGCCACTTTTTTTGACAATAGATTGTTTAAGTTTTATTGACATAATTTTCAATCTGCTTATCTGGAATTACCCACGGAATCATACTCAAGATTGTTGCCACTAATGAAATCTGAGCTACAGGCAGTAAAACGGTCAGTAAAATTCCGACCATTAAAATGAGGATGGAGAAACCGCCTTTCCAAACCCAATGCATGTCCTTTAGTTTATAATTTCTCGATTTAAAAATTTCGTAGCTTAAGATATTGAAAATAATATCAATAAATAAGTTATTTACAGCATAAACAATCTCAGGCGTTTTTGAACCTGAAAATTCAGACAGCCAGTTTGTGGTAAAGGGAATGAAACTCATAAAAAATAAGAGCACGACATTCCACCACAGAATTCTTCCTGAAACACGTTCAGCCAGATGGAAAAGGTGATGATGGTTATTCCAATAGATGGCCAACAAGTAAAAACTTGCAAGATAGGTTAAGAAAATAAATCCCATATCAAATAAGTCTGTCCAATTTGGACCTTTAGGAATGCGCAGGTTTAAAACCATAACAGTAATTAAGATGGCGACAATTCCATCTGTAAATGCAGATAAACGTCCACTTGTCATTTTGTTTCTCCATATATTATTATCGCCAAGCAGGCGGGAATTTATTATTTGCTCAATTCAAAATAAAGCGCAGCAATATTTCCTTCAAATTCGCGGTTTTGACCATCAATTTCGAGTTCTAATACTTTCGCTGAATCTTCTAAAGCAGGAATTTCACGATTTTGGAGGAGAACAAATTCTTCTACGTTAGCGAATTCTTTACTTTCTTGACGGCCGTTAAGATGTTGTACTTTAATTTTCATGATTTTCTTCTTTCTTTTTTTTAAAATGAACACCTTGCTTTTTATAATAGCGCAAGAGTTCTTGACGTTTTGCTTCATAACGTGGCGGTAAAGCTAAATCGCTTCCCAAATCTTGAATTGATTCATCCAGAGTAAAGCCTGGAGTTAGGGTCGCAAACTCAATCCTTACACCGCCTGGCTCTTTAAGATATACCGATCGAAAATAACCACGATCCGCATATAATTCTCTCTCATAACCTAAGCTTAGCGCTTTTTCCCATATATTATCGAGCGCTTTACTGTTAGGAACTGCAAAAGCGATATGGTCAATTGACCCTCTCCCCCAGACTCGTTTGCCTTCTTTAGATGTTGCGGGAAGAAGCGTAATACCTCCCTCACTCCCAAGTATCTCTTGGAGAAAGAGCCTTGTCTGCTCAAGATTTGAGCTGTAAAGACGACTCCCCCAGAGCCCTGTGATTTGGAAAGCTGCAGGTACATCTGACAGCACATTGATGTGGGCATCTTGATTTTGCTCTTCTACTTCGATAAACTCAAGTAAAATCTTGTCAAAATCAAGAACCTGTAAAGTATTGTCTGTGTGTTGATATTCTAAGCCGAACTTCTTAAAACGTTTCGCCCAGTATTCAGTAGAATCCTTAGGAATTTTGAATTGGATACCGGACAAATAGTCACTACAGTTCCAGGAGTCCCCATAAAATCACCGTAATACACATGTCGCATATAGATATTACCTTGATTAATAGAGTTTTTCACCAAACGCAAGCCTAAAATATTAACATAAAAATCAAAATTCTGCTCAAAGTCAGCTGTAAGTAGAGATATATGATGTAGTTCCATATGCCCGCCTCCTATGTTTACAATTGTAAACCTATCTTTTTGATATGTCAAGAATAAATGTTGAGAAGAACGTATAATAAAAACACTTGAGAATATTGCTCAAGTGTTTTTTTAAATCACAAAGAATATTGCGAAATATTCTTTTATAATTCAGCCAAAGCCAAGTAAAAGGCACCTTTGGTTGAGGATACTTCTTCTGTTATGATAGAGGCTGTTGGCACAAATTTCTTTACTTCTTGTATAAATGTTGTCTGCACTTGAGGTATTTTCAAAAGGACAGAGCCCTTTAAGGCAATGCCTATGTCTTGGGGCCGATCTAATTTGTTATAGTTATCAATTGTTATCTGTGCCAAAAACTGTCCTGCTTCTCTCAGAATATTTTGAGCTGTAAAGCTGTCCTTATTTGCTTCGGCAACAATAATAGGTGTCAGTGCTGCAAGTTCTTTCTTAGGTGCGCCGTAGACAAATCGTTTTATTGCGAATGAATCAGGAAGGTTAAGATAATGGAGAATCGCATTTGAAAGTTGGGATAAAGGTTTCCCTTGGTCTTCGTCGTTTGCCATCTTTTCAATAGCCTGAAGAGCAATCCAATATCCAGAGCCACGATCGGCTCCGATCAGATGCCCCCAACCACCAGTCATTACTTGCTTTTCTCCTCTGTGACCAAAACTGACAGCACCTGTCCCTGCGATTGTCAAAATACCATCACCCTTAGGGAAATAGGCCGCATGTGCGATACGTGCATCAGTCTCTATCCGGATAGGAACTCCAAAGGATGATAAAGCTTGCTGAAGCTCTGCGTTATATTTTCCTGAACCAACTCCAGCCACACCTAAAGAAAGGGCAACTAACTCCGCATCAGGTAATACATTCAAGCACCTTTTGATGGCTTGCTGAATATGCTGACAAGCTGCTGCAAAATCAATCAATACATTTCCAAAGGAAGAATATGCCTGCGCTATAGAATTTCCATCTCTATCGTAAGCTACAGCTTCTGTTTTTGTTCCACCAGCATCCACGCCAATAATAATCTTCATATCTTTCAATTATCCTTTAACTTGAAATTGAAAGTTTTCCCAAGCTTGTAAATAATTCAAAAGAAAGATTTCTTCTTCCCGGATTCGGGCAACTACATTTGTTTTACCTGAATTTTTCATGTCCTTAAGTGCTATGTTCAGCTCTCCTTTATATTGACCATATGTTTCGTTCTCAATGATAATGTCACCCCGTCTAATATCACGTGTATTTCCTTTAGGGAAGGCTTCAGACTTGTATTTTACCCGTGATTGCGTGGAGCGAATCATATACTCAGAAATATCACCACGGTAAAAATGCGGCTCTTCTTCTACAATCACACGCTCTAACTCTGTAATTGCTTCGTCAAGCTCAATACCAAAAGTCATCATCTGACGGTTGAGAGCAGCAAGCTTTTGTATCTCCGCTTCTGAAGCATAAGCATTGCCAATAATAATATCGTCAATCAAACCCTGTAGCTGATAAATGCTGGGCTTGAACTTCGATGGGCAAATCACCGTGCATCTCCAGAGTTGCCAAACCTTCCATCACTGGCCAGGGACCATAAGTTGCATCGTGAGAATTAACAAAAGCTGCCGTCTGAATGTAGTTTTCCTTATACATTTTTGAGCATTTGACAAAGAAATCATAAGAAAGCCCTGAGAAACGCTTGGGATAAAAATTATGACAGCCGACTAAAAGGTCGCGATTGGGTACATGACTTAAAATATTTTCCATATACTTTGTCGCATTGGACATATTGATCTCGATTTTGAGCCCATAGGGATTGTAAGTCATCAAGGCTTCTTCTTTACCTGTAAAACCTACATCTAGACGTATCCCATGCGCACCCATCTCCGCAAAAAATGATAAATCATCATATGAGATCCCCAACTCATCAAAAATACGTGGTGCAATATCAACCGTCACTTCAAAATTTTTGCTTCTGGCATAGCTTATCGTTTCCTTAAAATTCTGTAAAATTTCTTCCTTTTCGCCATTGACGGACAATAAACAGGTAAAGATACGGCTAAAGCCATATTTATGGGCAAGGTCAATATAACCCTTATCTTGTTCAAGTGTACTATGTTCTGGATAAATCGAGATTCCTAATCGTTTCATATGTTCTTCCTTTTAAAATTAATTCAAACTGTTCACTTCGTGAATATCTTTGCTGTCATATGTATTTATATTTTTCTTATTATAGATGGTCATAGCCCGTTCAATCGCATGTCGTGTCATTTCAAAGAAAACCATTGCTGCGAATACCGCAAAAATGATAAGAGGGGTTTTTAGTAGCACAAGGAAACTTGGGAGCAGTAAAATACCAATTGCCAGAGCAAGCATGCTCATAATCCCCCAAAACCAACGGCTTCGCAAATATTTATTTTTAAAGTTTTCTGCTTTGATAGAGAAATGGCGCGCGCGAAGGATAACAATTACTGTAGCGATAAAAAAGAGAATCGAATATAACATAAGTCTATACAATTTCTATATGTGAACTTTTATTTAAATAATGAGCACTTAAATCTAAGCTCCTTCAGTTTCAGCAGCTGCTTTCTTTTCTTCTTCAAGCATTTGCTTGTCATACATTTTTACAAATGGATAATAAATTAAGCCAGCAATAAAGAGGTTGACTAAAACAAGAATAATTGCACGCCAGTCATTCCCCGTTGCCATATAAGCACCAATTGGAGCAGGTAGGTCCATGGCACATTGGCCACAAAACCATTTACCAATCCTAATCTGACAGCACTGTAAGAAACAATCGTTAAGATTATGGGATTCAAAACAAAAGGAATCGTAAAGACCGGATTCATCATCAAAGGCATACCGAAGATTAAAGGTTCGTTGATATTAAATAGCCCTGGTACAAAGGTCAGTTTTGCCATATCTCTCAGATATTTGGCACGACAAGTAAAGAGCAGGAAAACAAGAACCAATGTTACACCCGCACCGCCCATTGTGACAAACCATTGATAAAATTGCTCTGGTGCGACATAAGGAAGTTGTGTCAACGGAGTTCCATCTGCCATAGCAGCCATATTTGCATCGAGCATCATAAGCCACATCGGACGAACAATGGAGCCGATAATGTTCATTCCATGAACACCAGCCGCCCAAAGCAAATGGATAAAAATCATAGGTAATAAAGCACCAAACATATTATTGCCCATCAGATCAGCAATTGGATTGAAAATGCTCATGATAAAGGCATTAATATCAAAATTGAGCATTACACGTACTATCCAGAGAAAGATAATAATAAATCCTCCTGGTAATAATGCTCCGAATGAACGACCAACTGCTGGTGGTACTCCATCAGGCATTTTAATCGTGATATCCCATTTGATGAAGAAACGATAAATTTCCACGGCGAAAATCTTTGTTAGAATCGCAGAGAACATTCCTGCACCACCTAAGTATTGCATAGGCAGGACCCAACCAATCGCCGCTTCGCCTGCTTCAGTCAGTACAGTATCGACATTTAAAGGGATTGTTAAAGTCAAAAAAGCTGCTAATGAGAGAACGCCTCCTGTGACACCATCTAAATCATAAGACTTAGCCAAAGAATCCCCCATGGCAAAAGAGGCATAGATTGCCATTAAACCCATTGTAATTCGAAAAGGAATTGTTAAGTTGGCTATATGTGGTGCTAACCATTCCGCCACAGCCGGAATCGGAAAATTGGCGAAAACCATTATGAAAGAGCCTATCAGGATAAGGGAGAGTGTAGAGATAACCCCGTTACGTATAGCAACCATATGGCGTTGCATCCCAATTTTGGTCATAGGTGGCATCAATCTTGTTTCAATCCACTTGAGAAATTTTTGCATGTTTACTCCTTTAAGTAAATTTTATTTCATATCAACTATAAATCCAGCTAATAATGATCACTTGTTTAAATAAAATATGCGCACGTTCATCGGCTCAGCCACTAGCGATTGACTCCTTCTTTTAGGAAATCAGCAAAACGTACATGTCTATTCAACAGAACAATATTTCTTTGAATACCCTTTCATTATATATTAATTGAAATTATATTTCAATCAATAACCAAGATTGCACTTTTTTATCTCTGGATGACATTTTTAATAAAAAAGCTTTAACCCTCTTGTTAAAACTTTCTCTTCTATAGAGATTACCTTCATCCAAAAAAAGTAACTCACCGCCACAGATAAAGCAATCAGGATAATATCATGAACAAATAATCCAATAGTCATCTTTTCATGTTTGCTCTCCAACTTTTCAACTCTGTCTTTTAATTTTTCTGTTTCCATCGCTTCTGTTTATTTCTTTAGACTACATCGGCATAACTTATAGTAATATTCTTTAATTCTACTGTCTAAATAGATAGAATTAAAGTGTTGGCCCATCCCTGAGACATCCACATTTGAGCACAATTAAATTTTTGATGTTATCTCTTCTTCTAAGGTTTATTTTTTAGGATGAAAAACAATTAAACACACAGAAACCCTAAGCAATCTATTGCAGATAGATGTCATAAATTAAGATATACAATGCAGTAATTGTCATTCGTATCTCACAATTTGTATGGAAAAGATGCACTTTTTAACTTTGTGAATAAACCGGCAAATTCTTGCTTTTTATTTTTTTTTAAGTTAGAATTAAAGTGTCGAGGTTTGCGAGCGATTTCATAACCACTCTCAAACTCAATTCAAATTTATTATTTAGGAGAATCTAAATGAAAACCACTAAATTGGCTTCAATCGTAACTTTGTCAGCAGCTTCAATCTTCTTGCTTGCAGCATGTGGCAACAACAATGACTCAGCAAACGGCAACAACGATGCGAAAACTGAACAATCTGACAGCAGCAAATCAGCTGATGCCTTCACAGGAGCAACTGCTGGAGCAAACAGTTTCGAAGATTTACAAAAAGGATTGTCTAAAAACGGTTCATGGTTGGCAGCAATCACAAAAGACATGGATGCTTCAGGTAAAACTTTGACTGTTGAGGGTGTTTATGCTAGCAAAAACCAAATCGCACGTAAATTTGCAGCTTACGCACAAGATGCTGATCACGTTGTGACTGACCGTTACACTTTGACTGTTGATAAAGTTGAAGTAAAATCACCTGGTTTCAAGCTTTCTAATGGTACAATTAAAGGTGATGTAGCTGTCTTCGCACCTGGATTCGGTGCACAAAGCGGTAAAGGTGTTGAAGGTAAAGCAACTATCGACGGTAACTTGACTTTTGCAAGTCAAGACCTCATGGATGCTTATAATAAACTTCCTGAAGAGCAAAAACCAAAAGTAACAGGTGAAACTAAAGTTGTCGAAGGTGAAGTTCTTGAGTTCCCTATGGGTGCAATCACTATTGGTGAACACGGTGAAGTAACTCACGAATTTGAAGGTAACGGACCTGATACTCAAACTGGTGCAACAACTGGTACAGATGCAGCTGATGTCTTAGCTTCAGGCTTGAGCGCTAAAGGTGCTTGGTTAGTATCTGGTAACTCAGATATCGATGCGGCTGATAAAGACATCACTGTTGATGGTATCTTCATGAACGAGAGCGGCCAAATTCAACGTACATTGGCATTGATCGCCCAAAACGACAAACACCAAGTCACAGATTCATTTACTTTGACTACAAAACGTTTGATCATTAAATCACCTGGCTTTGACCTCGAAGGTGGTAACATTAAAGGTGATGTTTACGTTGCAGAAAATGCATCAATCAAAGCTCGCGATATGAAAGGTACAGATGGCAAAACAATCCCATCTGAAATCAATGGTAACCTTTACTTCGCAACTCAAGAACAATTGGACGCATACAAAGAATTGGATGCCGCTAACCAATTTAAAGTTTCTGGCGAAGTTGCTGTGAAAACTGCTGAATAATTAAAAATAAAAGATCTCATAGGAGGTCTTTTTTTATTTCAAATATACTATATAGCTAAAAAAAATCATCCTGATAGTTTGGAATGATTTTATGCTCTATATTGAAAGTAAAATATCTCATGGTTTAACATATGCAAAGCCTGAGTTCTGTTTTTGGACGAGTTCCACAATACCAGCGGGCACAACTGTACAACCTTCTTGTAGGCTTTCTACTTTGTATCCTCTCATGTTTAAAGAATTTTGGCAAACGGCAACTTTGACGTCTCTTTTGAAGACTTCCACAAGATCCACTGGTGAGGACTTCAGTACCATTTCTACTGCTTCTCCATTTACTAAAATCTCAATCTTGCCTGGTTCTTTATTCTGAGTGAGCCATTCTTTGAGATTCTTTACGTTAGAGAGGAGTGTATTCCATTTGTTGTTTTCATCAATATGCAGAATAACTTGTAACATCTTTATGTCTCCTATTAGATATATTGGGCAGTAAGTGAAGCTGAGCAATTTCGTAACCCAGCTGGCGGTCCTGCGTAAATCACTTGGCCACCAGCTGAGCCACCTTCTGGACCTATATCAATAATCCAGTCCGCCTGGCGAATGATATCTAACTGATGTTCAATCACGACCAAGGTATTGCCTTGGTCAACAAAATGTTTCATAATCTTCATCAGACGGCTAATATCAGACAGATGCAGACCTGTTGATGGTTCATCCAGAATAAAAAGATTTCCTTTTTGATAAAACTCATTAGCCAACTTCAAGCGCTGACGTTCACACCAGATAAAGTACTCGTTGGCTGTCCCAATGTCAGATAACCAAGTCCTACTTCGTTCATAGCTTTTATTTTTTTCTTAATCGCTGGAGCAGACTTGAAAAAATCCAAAGCTTCTTCAATCGTTAAGTCTAGGACTTCCGTAATATCTTTTCCTTGATATTTAAAGGCTAGAGCTTCCATCTTGTAACGTTTCCCCTGACAAACTTCACAGGTTTGTTTCACTGTTTCCATAAATGCCAAGTTAGATTCGATATAACCTCTACCTTCACAAGCGGGGCACGCGCCTTCGGAGTTGTAGCTGAATAGACTAGGCTTAACTTCATTCACTTTTGCAAAGGCTTTTCTGATGTTATCCATAATGCCTATAAAAGTCGCTGGATTCGAACGGCTGTTGGCAGCTAGACTTGCTTGTGTCACCATAATAGCTTCTGGATAAGTTGATCGTAAAGAATGCTCTACAAGTGTTGATTTTCCTGAACCAGCTACACCGGTCAAAACGGTGAGAAGCCCTTGAGGAATATCAAGATGTTCATTTTTAAGGTTGTTAGCGTTTGAAATTTCTCCTTGATAAAAGTGAACTGGATGTCTTGGTTTTTTGTTAATGGTTGTCATCTTAGAAAGATATTTCCCCATTAAACAATCAGACTGAAGAAGCTGCTCATAGCTTCCTTCAAACATGATCTCACCACCATGTACACCAGCACCAGGTCCAACTTCTATCACCCAATCAGCAATTTTGATGACATCCGGATCATGCTCAATAATAAGCACAGTATTTCCTTTATCTCGCAGCTTTGTAAAGATGCTATTAATACGAGCCACATCCCTCGGATGCAGACCAACAGAGGGTTCATCAAAAATATAGAGCATATCCGATAGCGCGTTATTTAAATGCTTTACTAATTTTACACGCTGAGATTCTCCACCAGATAAAGTCGTCGTTTCTCGATCAAGACTGAGATAACCTAACCCAAGGTTGATCAGATGATCAATTTGTTGTTTAAGGTGTTCTGTTCCCTCGTGTGGAGCCAGAACATCACTTAATTCTGTCAGCTCTATACTCATCAAATCCGCAAAGCTATGTCCGAACCAACGTACCGCTAGTGTTTCTTGGTTTAAACGTTTCCCTTGGCAAACTGGGCAAAGCGCTTCATGCGTATAAGTTGCAAGTGTCTTTTGGGCACCTGCAGACAAGTCACCTTCTTTCTGCAAGAAACCACGATTAAACTTGTCAACTATTCCCTCGTAGGTAAGGTTGTATTCGCCCATTTTGATTTTGCCGACTTCTTTGCCGTGATAAAGGCGATCCAGCTCCTCTTCTGTATAATCTTTCAATAATTTTTCACCATCAAAAAGACCATTCTCTACATACATTTTGATGATTTTTTGGTAAGGCTTAAAAAGAACTGCACCATTATTAAGTGAGCGTTCTTTATCAATAAAAAGCTCCATTTTCAACTCTAGTTTTTTACCAATACCTTGACATTCTGGACACATGCCCGCTGAAAGATTAAACGAAAAATGGTCTGCTCCAAGCTGGGGGCTTCCTCCACCTGCAAAAAGTTGACGAATAACAGGTGCAATATCAGTGATTGTCGCAAGAGTCGAGCGCGCATTGCCCCCTAAAGTTTTTTGGTCAATGACGATGGAGGCCGGAAGATTTTCAATCCGCTCCAAATCAGGACGTTCATATTTGGGTAGAAACTGTCGAACAAATGCAGGCAAGGTTTCATTTAAGAGGCGTTGTGACTCATCGGCAAGAGTATCAAAAACAAGGCTTGATTTCCCAGAGCCTGAAACACCAGTAAAGACTGTTATTTTCTTCTTGGGGATTTCAAGCGACACATTCTTTAAATTATTGACCTTATCTGCAATGACACTAATCGTATCAGGCATCGTTTTCTCCTTCTTCATAAAGTCCGTAGACAAGAGCCTGCAAACTATAAAATTCAATTTTTGGGGGTTGCTTAAGTCCTATTTTATCATTTTTTTAGTTGTTTTTATCTGATTTTCAAAGCTTTTTATTTTTAATTATAATATTGATGCTTTCTCGTATAAATGAATTACAAATCATTAGTAAACTACACGCACATTGTGTACAATAAAGAATAGAAAGTGAGTGCTATTATGGACATTTCAATTAATCTTTTTGTGCAAGATATTAAGCAATCTATAAAATTTTATCAAAATGTTTTCGGAGCAAGCATACAGGATGGATGTCATTTTAAAATAGAAAATTATCCCTTTGCTTTAGCTGAAGTAAAAGAAAACACCCCGAAATCTCGAGGCGGTGTTGGTCTTTGTCTGCAAATCTATTTGAAGGATATTGACAACATTTTAGTGCTGGCATTTGACAATGGTGGACAACTGGTTGCTCCCGGTACGCCTGAAAACCCTTTTTTCATTGCTCATGGCCAGCGTGTCATTAATATCGAAGATCCCTCATGCCATATCTGGTCTGTGACAGAAATATGAAAGTAAACTCTCACAGCACTCAAGCAAGAAGCTCCAAACAGTTATTCAAGTCCTACTTTATAGCGATAATCATAGTCTGTGGCACCACGGTTATAGGGCGCTGAGACAAGCACGGCTTTTGTGCGTACTTTATGATTTTTAATGGCTGCAATGGTTTCCGGTTTGTCATCATAGAACCAATCAATATCCAATCCAATAATTAACGGCAGTTTCTCCTCAGTAAAATAAATTTTGTCATAATAAATACCGAAACGATTAAGCGATTCTATCGTTTCTTTAGCATAAGAAACATGACGTGCTGTAATCAGTACTATTTCTGCTCCGTTCAAATGTTCTTCTGCCAAATCTTCGACCATATTGCGATTTGGTGTACTTTCTCTGATAATTTTTCGCTGAATGTCTTCATCCATTGTTGCATAATAAATCAAGTCATAGTCAATAGCTTCCATCGTTTCAATATTTAAGTTAGTGCCCAATTTTTGATTGGTATATTCAATGGCTTTCTTCATAGAAAAAATTACACCATCAAGATCATAGCCCATCACTTTACGGCGCGGGAGATAACGCACTTGACCAGTTTCATCACGTAAAAACTGCATGGTAACATTCACCCCCTCAATCTCTTCACCTGGCAGCTGATGCTGTGGTGCTAACTTGGACTCTTCCATTAGTAAAGAAAGTAATTCTTCCTTAGGCAAGTTGTATTTATCAATCATATGCACTCCTCTTTGTATTCGAATCAGTTTCTATTATAAATCTAGTATAACAAAAATATAATTTCTCACGTAAAAATACAAGGGAATACTTGTGCCAACTCACTACATAACGATATAAAAAAACAGCCAATAATGGCTGTTTTTTTATTGCAATCTTATCCAAAATATTGGAAGCTTGCATCTAAATTGAACTTAAATGATTATTTAAGTGTGATTGAAGCACCAGCTTCTTCCAATTTAGCTTTGATTTCTTCAGCTTCTGCAGTTGCAACGCCTTCTTTGATCATTGTTGGTGCGCCATCAACGAGTTCTTTAGCTTCTTTCAAGCCAAGACCAGTGATTTCACGAACAGCTTTGATTGTAGCAACTTTTTTGTCGCCTGCTGCTGTCAATTCAACGTCAAATGAATCTTTTTCTGCTGCAGCTTCGCCGCCAGCAGCTGCTACTGCTACAGGAGCAGCTGCAGTTACGTCAAATTTTTCTTCGATTGCTTTAACGAGCTCAGAGAGTTCGAGGATTGTTGCTGTTTCAAGTTCAGCAACGATGTTTTCAATGTTCAATGCCATTTTGATTCTCCTAGTAAATTTTAGTTTGTTGCGTAAATCCGCCGATATAAAATTTGCTTACTGTCATTCCATATGGAATTAAGCAGCTGATTCTTCTTTTTCTGCAACAGCTTTGACTGCGAGAGCCACGTTGCGGACAGGTGCTTGAAGCACTGAAAGAAGCATAGAAAGAAGACCGTCGCGGCTTGGAAGAGATGCAATAGCTGCAACTTCTTCTTTGCTTGTAACTTTTCCTTCGATAACACCAGCTTTGATTTCAAGTTTGTCTGCTGTTTTAGCAAACTCGCTCAAAATTTTAGCAGGGGCAATAGCATCTTCGTTTGAGATAGCTACTACTGATGGGCCTACGAAGCTGTCGTTCAAACCTTCGAGTCCAGCTTTTTCAGCTGCACGACGCAAGATTGAGTTTTTAACAACTTTGAATTCCACACCGGCTTCACGCAACTCTTTACGAAGTTGAGTGTCTTGTTCTACAGTTAAACCACGTGAGCTCGCAACAACGATAGATGTCGCAGCTTCGAATTTTTCTGCAAATACGTCAACCAACTCAGCTTTCTTAGCAATAGTTGCTTCGTTTACTTTGTAATCGCTCATTTGTTTACCTCCATTTTATTTTGTTCGTAGGAATTTTTACAAATAAAAATCCCCACGACCAAAAGACATAGAGAGTTCAATCATTGTTTAAAATGTTTGTCCTCGGTTGGATGCTTATGACTTATGTCCCCAACTGTCTTCGGTCAGTCCTTTTCAGAACTTCTATTAGTATATCAGATGTTTTTAAAAAATGCAAGGGAAAAATTAATAAAAAAACAAAAAAATGACCATTAACGAAGTCATGATCATTTTCTCTTTCAGTTTGCCCTGAGTTATAGGCTCTATTTTTCTGTTTAAGCATTAATAAATTTGATGGCTTTTGATCCTCGGAGGGCCCAATACAGTAAAGCAAAGCTTCCTGCAAAAATGAGACCTTGTAGAATATTAAAGACAATAACAGCACCAATATAAGCTGAAATACCACCAGGAAACATTGTTGCGATATCAAAATTAGCAAACATTGCGTAAAGGGGTATAGCGTATACATAGTTAAGTACTACCTGCAAGACAGTCAAAGCCAATGTCCCCAAAATGGCTGCCATAATATAGTTACGCAAGCTAAACCTGTGACGGAGAAAGAACCAAAGTACCAGCACAAAGACAGTAACTGTCAAAATATTCATTGGTAAACCAATATAGGTATTCACTCCGTCACTATTTAAAAGTAACCACAAAAGCGAACGAATGATAAGAATAGCAAAAGCACTGCTTAAGCCAAGCATAAATAGTCCAATCAAAATGGGCAAGATTGTGAAGTCAATCTTTAAAAAGCTTGCACTTGGCACCAAAGGAAATTGGAACATTGGGTAGGACAGTACAAAAGAAATTGCACTGAGCATTGCGATAAGTGTGAGTCGACGTGTTTTTGAATTTGACACGAAAAAACCTCCAAAATAGAAAATAATATTTCTTCATTTTGAAGGGAGTTTTTGAATATTGACGAAAACGGACTCAACCCAAAAAGAGCTGGTCTTATTTCCTATTCTTCTCCCATCCAGACTTTACTGTCGGTTGTGGAATTACACCACATCAAGCTTTTCAGCTTCGCGGACTTTAACCGCCGGTCCCGAATTTCACGGTGCCCTGAAGATACGTTTATTATATCACAAAAAATTATTTTTGGTCAAAAAAAAGATCGCTCACACGCTTTTTTATTTTCCTTTTCTTCTTTTACGAAATTCAAATAAATCGTAAAGGAAGGAACGGTGATCGCTTGCTAAGGCATATTCTTCCAAAAGATTAACGGTTTGGCGTAATTTTTTAGCTTCATTAAGCGCAATTCGTCCTGTATGCTCATATTCGAAAATCACCTTACGCTCTAAATAATAGGCTTCCATCAATTCTTCTATATTCGTCAATTCTGTAGCTACACGAAATCCATTAACATAGTTCCAGTTACCTTGAGCAATATGCTCTGCTTGACGGAAGCGTTCTGCTTGGAGAAAGTCAACAAGTTGTGCATTATAGATTGTCCCTAAATTTTCCAAAAGTTCAAGAACAAGTTCTGTATTATCTAAATAAAGATTGCTAATCTCTTGGCGCGTTTCTTCCATATCTTCAACTTTTGGACGGGAAAGTTGGAAGTCAAAACGAGAAATACGTGTTTTTAAAACTTTCAAAGCACGCAAAGTAACCACTTGGGCAAACTGGATACTCGAAACCAAGTCATGTGCCAAATCTTGCTCCAAAGTATGTATGTAGCGATGGTAGGTGCGATAAGTACGCATCGAGATTTTTTCTTTCTCTAGCGCATCTTCAAGCCCTTCAATTTCTACACGGATAATTAATAATTGCAAGGTGTTAAAATTTTCTGTAATTCCAGCACTTTCTTGCTCTACAATGAGCTTCTGAATCCGGTTTTGATAATCAGCAATCACAAGGTGATAGCCATTTTGCGCTTTCTCAGTAATTCTTTCCCGTAATTCTTGCACAACGTCACCTAAAATTGCGATAACTGCCAAATTATTGACCGTGCGTTTTTTCTCAACTGCAAAGTAAGGCAAAGTCAGCAAGCTCACAAGAAAGCTTAAACCAGTAACTGAGGCGCAAAAAAAGATTAATAGATTGTTGGTATTATCCGCAAGCTGAGGTAAAAGAAGTATGGTCGCAATGGAAACCGTCCCTTTTGTACCAGAAAAAGTCAACAATAACAGTTCGCTCCAATAAGAGTGAAAGATTTCTCCCTTGTCTTTGACAGTCACCAAATAATAAGACAATAAGATTAAAAATCTTAGCAAAAATAGAGCAAAAGTCAAAAGTAGTACAACAAAAACCAGCCAAAAAACGGAATATGTCCGATCAAAAAGGAAAGGAAAAACAAGACTATGCAACTCAATCCCAAGGAAGATAAAGACACTTGAGTTCAACATAAACACAATCGTTTCCCATACACTATTTTTGACACGCGTCACTTGTGCATCAAACACAGTAGTTGGTCGAAAACCATTGGACTGGAAGATACCAGCAACAACAACGGCGATAATTCCCGAAACGTGCAAAACTTCGGCCAAAGCAAATGCTGCAAGCGGCATTACGAACTCCAGCATCAAATAGCCACTGACATCACGCGCATCGACATCATCAAGAATTTCTAAAATTTTATTTTTAAAAATCGAAAGCCCAATACCAATAGCAAAGCCACCTATAATGGACAGAATTAAATTAAGGGTCGCCTGTGGTAAAGAAAAAGTCCCTGTCACAAGTGCAAGCACAGCAATCTGGAAGGATACGATACCAGATGCATCATTAAAGAGTCCCTCACCCTGGAGAATATTCATGATTCTTTGAGGAAAAACAAAGCGGGTCGATAACGTACCCACAGCAATTGCATCCGTTGGGGCTAGTGCAGCTCCTAAAGCCAGACAAGCTGCTAAAGGAATGCTCATATAAAACAGATGTAAAATACCACCTAATCCAAGAGCAGTAACAAAAACCAGCGGGAATATAAGCACAAGTATCAAATGTCGGTGTTTAACAATCCGTTTCACTTCTGCTTCTGTACTCTCTCTAAACAAGAGCGGCGCAATAATGAAACCAAGGAAGAATTCCGGATCAACGTGAAGAAATTCTGAAATACCTCCAAAACCAAAAAGAATCCCTATGAGAACTTGCACTAAAGGCAAGGCTAACTTAGGGAAAATTTTATTGATAACATTTGAAAAAACTAATGCGAGCAAGAAAATGATCACATGAAGGATAGACTGAAGCATATAACTCCTTAAATATCATTTCTAAATCGTCTTTGTTTCTCTTGAATTTTCTTGTCCAACTTTGAACAGTCCTTATTATTCATGCGTAGACGACAACGTTTAAATTCCAGTTCTGCCAACTGACGTTTGATTCGTTCTCGTTTTGCAGCACTAAATTCATCTTTTTTAACATATTCTAATTTTTGAAGCATAAGTTCTTTTTTGTCAGCTAATGCTTCCAGATGATGCTGAATATTCTCACGTGAGAGAGCATCTGTTTGATTGGAGAGAGTGCTTTCCAAAGCTTCTCTTTTATTTTCAATTTCTGTTAAATGGGCTTCAATTTTTTTGATTTTATCTTCTTTTGATAAACTCATGAAAGCATTCATCTCTTGAGCTTCCTTATCTTCACTATCGCCTTCAAGATAAGTCTTTCGAAGCTGTTTTAAGCGTTCTTCAAAAGTCATTTCAGTCATTTCCGTACTCGTCCTTTTTTCATTGATTATTGTCTGAGATGCGCCACATTTTTTTAAAATCGTTTTGCTCAAACCTATTCTACTCTTTTTCCTAAATAATGCAACTTTCAAGCACTAATTTAAGCAAAAAAATAGAACAAGCTATTTCTCATAATGAGGCTTGTCTATAAAATAACCTTGTCGATTGTCGATTTTTAATTTATCGGCTAAATCAATACCTGCTCGATCTTCAACCTCAGTGATATCAATATTTTTGTTTTTTTCTCTAATCAAACGGACCCAATCGCCCATGTTGAGATCAAACCATTCAGAATCACTTTTCTTTTGAAATTTAGAAAGCGGGATTTTCACACCATAGATATCATTCAATAGCCACTTGATCTTGTGAAAGTATTTTTTACTTGGTTCGACTTTTTCTAGGATAACATGAACACCAATGTCTTGGCTTAACTTCAAATTCTTCTTGATCCTTGATTTCATGAGCCAGCCAATCTTGTCTGTCAACTCCACATTGATTTCAATCCGCAGTTCCATCGGATAGCATTCGCCTTTGACCCAGCGAATAAAGTATTCGTAACGTGGATCTGCAAGTTGTTTCAGGCTAATATTAATGGCTAAAAATTGTGACGGATAGTTTATTTTCACAAAACTTTTATGAAGCAGATAAATCACTTCACGTAAGGTAAATTTATCAATATCATCTGGGAAAACCCATTCTTGTTTTTCTACATCATACTTGCGGAGCAGTGCTTCTAAACCAGTTTTTTCTCCTTTATTATCAATAATTGTCTGAAAGTAAAATGTATAATTTTCAGCATCTTCCATTGTTTTAGGATAAATTCTGTTTTGTCGTTTCGCCCAAACATAGCTGGTTACAATTCCGAGCAAGCAGAGAAGAATAAAGATTATTGTCAACAGAAACATTACATCTAAAAGCATAGTTTATCCTTTCTTCAGGCTTTTCCTTGTAGGGCTGACCCAAGCACCAGCGTGTTCACTTTTACCAAAACAAGCCTTCATGGCTGGTATAAAAGTCGTGATTATCGTCAATGGATTGACCATCCAGAAAAATAACATATAGAGGGGAGCAAAAATAAAGTATTTGAATTTTTGTCCCTTACTGTCTAAGATTAGTGCGGCTAAAAGCTGCAAGGTGCCCGCTATAAGCTCGAAGGTAACAAAGATAAAGGACATCGCAAACCCATGCCAAAGCTGCTCATAATTACCTACAATAAGGAAATAGAGCATAGCCAAGATAAATATAATTGACGTAATGAAAAAGAAGAATGACCAAATGATGGAAAAAGTCGTGTCAATAAACATTGACAGAACATAACGGTACTTAATGGGATGCAAGATAAACTTCAGTGAGTTAGTAAACCATACTTCAGTACCTCCCTGAGCCCAACGTTTTCTTTGCTTATAGAGCTGCGAAAGGGTTTCTGGTACATTCATGTGAAAAATAATATCTGGGGCAAAACGCGGCGTCACACCATACATTAAGTGATCCCAAGCGATACTAATATCCTCTGTACTTCGGTCTTGTCTAAAGCCGCCAACGTCGATCAAAAACTGCTTTTTATACATGGTATTCGCTCCACTGTACGAGTACATTGAATCATTGATCGCGGTTTGGCTTCTTTTAATGACACCAACGATACTTAAAAACTCAACAGTTTGCGATTTTCCCATAATAGTCGTCCGGTTCTGCACATCCATATTGGCTGTAACCGCAGCTGTGTTGACATCGATTTCACTCATGAAATAGTTCATATATTTCATAAGCGCATCTCTTTCGGGGATTGTATCCGCATCATTACTTAAAATATATTCCCCCTTCGCAAAGTAAGTACCAATGTTAAATCCGTGTGCCTTTCCTTGATTTTTCAAGATATTAATAACACGCAACTTATCGTACTTTTCTTGTAAGTTTTGGAGAATAGGCAAAGTTTGATCGGTACTACCATCATTAATCACTAATATTTCATAGTTACTATAATTGAGCATTGTAGCTAAGTACTCAATCGTTTCCTCAATCATCACTTCTTTATTATGAGCAGGAATCATAATCGTAATCATCGGTTGCTCATCAGGTGCTAGTTCCACAAAATTTGTCTCTTTTCGCCCTTTTTTTAGGAAACGGTAACTCAAAGAGCCAAAAAATCAAAACAAAGCACCAATAACGGGATAAAGACACAAGATTATTAAACACACGGTGATAACCATTTGTAGACCACTATCCGATGTAAACATCTGGCCGAAAATATCAGATATCATAAGTATCAACCTCATCTTTACCTAGAACTTTTGAAAGCTCGTCATTTTTTAAATTCTTTTCTGGTAGAACTTCAAAATATTTTACATTATGACGGAATTCTTCTTCACCGAAGCGGTCCGCCATAAATTTCTTTCCCCTTTTTCTTCGCTCAATACTGGAGACCGAATCAAATGTAGGCCATTTTTCAATGACCGATTCCCTTCGGTTATTTTGAATAATTGTCATGCTCGCTGCATAAGTAAAGGTGATGACCACACAGAAAGCCAGCAGAATCAACAAAAATTTAATTTCCAAAACTCCTTCGGAAAATTTCCAAAAGGCAATGCCATACTTCCCATTTGAAGTCTTATATAAAAAGGATGCTATGGTAATAAAAGTCGGCACAATGAAGCACACCCAACCCAAAAGAGCGATGAGGAGTTGTTTAATTTTTAAAAGCCAATGTCCCTTTTCAAAGAACAGATCGGAATAACTGTAATTTTCTTCGGTTTGTTCCTTGTTTAATTCTTCCTTTTGCAATATCTGATACTCCTTTAATGTAAAAGCATACCTTCCTGTTTCCTACAACTTCAGTATACTTAAAAACTTTCTTAAAACAAAATGAAATAGACAAAAAAAAGAGAAAAATCAATTTTTTTTCTATTTAAAGTAAACTTGATTTTTCCCGTTTTCTTTTGCAATATATAAATGTTTATCAACACGATAGATGGCTTGGTCACGTGTTACTTTATCCGTAATTTCAACCACCCCGACTGAAATTGATGTTTTAATAGTGTTAGAACTCGCGTGAAAGACATATTCGGAAATTTCCTTGGCTATCTGCTCCATAATATCACGTACGACTTCTCCTTTGCGATTGCGAAAAAGAAGAAAGAATTCATCTCCACCATAGCGGAAAAGTTGCCCGTTTTCTCCTGTTTCTCTCAAATACTTTTTGATGAGCATACAAATTTCTTTTAATACATAATCACCTGAGCTATGCCCATAATGATCGTTAATGTGTTTAAAATTATCAATATCAAAAAAGACTAATGAAAATTTGGAAATCTGATCACTGGCGAGGATTTCATCCATCGTTTCTTCAAATTTTCTCCTATTATATACATTGGTCAGTGCATCAATATAAGTATATCGTTTGTACTTTGCATACTCTCCTACAATAGAAGAAATATCCAACAAAATAAACTTGGCAATCACAAGGAGTATAAATGTTTTCCAGAAAATTTCTAATGAATGTATCAAACTAAAAGCAAATTCGGAAAGGAATAAGAGCTGCACAGAAACAACCAGACTTAAACCTATCAGCATCATTTTACCATAACTTTGCATTACAGCTGTTTGATTTTTGGCAATAAAATAGAGCGTCAGCCAAAAAAGACCCAGAGATAAGGTAACTAATAAAATCGACTTCCAATGAAAACCATAGTTGTAAATATAAAACAGATAGAAAATAGTAAATAGCGGAAGCATTGCATATTCTATTTTTTCATAATGCGTAACAATACAATAATCGACTGCAATAGCAATAAAAATGAGCGAAATATCACTCAGTAAATAACCATAAGCACCATCCTGAGCTATTTCAATAAATAATAATTTTAAAAGAAAAATCCATAATGTAAAATTACTCGAATAGAACCAAAAGGCAGAGTAAGGATTTTCAGCGTATTTACTGCGATGGATGATATTTTTAGTGAGAAATATACCACCTAGGATTGCCGGAATCAAAAATAATTTGGCAAAAAAATAAGGCCCCAGTATTTCTTTGATAAGATCCATCATCTTCACCTCTATCCTTTTGATGAAAAAGAAAAGTGGCTTTTCTTCTTCTGCTTCTTACAATATATTATAATATAATAAATAATTTTATCTTTTCATATCGTTGCATAAAAGCAACGATATTCTTTATCGTCACGTATTTGATAACACTTTAATTTTTTGTTGCATTTTCTGATAGTATAGCTATAACTGCCACTATGAATGACTGGAGATTTTATGGTATATAAAAAATTTGGATATGTTTTTCGACAAATACGTGAGCAAAAACATATCTCCTTATCGGACTTTTCTTCTATAGGAATCTCAAAAGCCACCCTTTCTCGTTTTGAGCGAGCTGAAACCATGATGAATTTTGAAAAAGTCGTACAAGCTTTGCAACTAATGGGGATTGGGCTTGAGGAATACGAATACCTTTTAAACGATTATGCACCCAATGAATCAGAAGCCCTTTTAAAGGAAATCGAGATGGCTTTTCTTAAACAAGATAAAAAAGCACTTGACAATCTCTATAAAGTCGCTTTTGAAGCAGGCTATCCTTATATCTCCTTAGCAGCAAAAGCTTCATATACTGAATTAAGTTCAGAAAATATTGATACAATCACAGATTATCTCTATGATATCAAAGTTTGGGGCCAGATTGAGCTTTATCTATTTTACTTTACAATGAATAAATTAAGCATACGCGATATTTTATATATTCTTGACTTATTCCTCTTAGAAAAAAAGCATAAAATATTTAACTCCGTGAAATATCTGGAAATTTTTGTTTGTGCATGCTGTCGTGCTATAGCACTCTTAGCAAGCAAAGGCTACCAAGAATACAGTGCACATATTCTCAATCGGGTTGAATCACTAGAACTCGTACAATCGATGTTTTTGCGCAATCTCCTTAACCTCTCCAAAGGTTTCTGGACCTATCGTTTCAAAGATGAAAAGGCTGGAAATACGATGATGCTTCAAGCATTAAAAATATTTCATCAAATTGGTAGTCAAGAAATTGCCCAATATTATCAGCAACAATATGACATTCATGTAAAAAAAGTGAACGTGTGATTTAAGTCACACGTTCATTTCTTTTAATCCTTTAAATTTTTGACGGCTTCATCGATCGGAGTGACTCCACTGACCACTTCAAATTCTTTTCTGATGGTCACGTCGTTTACCAACGTTTCCAAAATAACTTTAGCCACATCTTCTCGCGGAATTCCTCCTGCTTCCACATGGCTTGCTAATGCTACCTTACCAGTACTTTCTTTGTCTGTAAGCATTCCAGGATGAATAATTGTCCAGTCTAACTCTGTTCGTGTTTTGAGCCATTCATCCGCATAATTCTTTGCAATCGTGTAAATCTTAAGCGAAGAATCTTCTTGAATTTGACGTGTAATTTCTTCTCTTCCCACTCGGAAAGTGCTGACCATAACAAAACGTTTGACCTTTGCTTTTTCGGCTGCCGTCATAATTTTAACCGCTCCATCTAAGTCAATCATAATTGTTTTATCCAATCCAGAACCACCTGCGCCGGCACTAAAAACAACAGCATCAACGTCAGACATTGCTGCAGCAAATTCTTCAATTGAATTATTGACAATATCCAAGATAATAGTTTCAATCTCTAATTGGTTAAAAAATTCCTGTTGTTCTTCTTTACGGATAACAGCTTTTTCTTGAAGTTTAGGATAGTCTTTTAGGTTTTTGGCTAAATGTTTCGCCACTTTTCCATTTGCACCAACGACAAGTACTTTCATATCTCACCCTGCTTTCTTTTTCTATCTTTACTAACATTCTACATCATCTTCTACTTGGATTCAAAAATAATTAACTTTCTACTATTTAATATAAAAGATAAAAACTGTCACTAGACAGTTTTTATCTTTTATAATGAATCACCGTTCCAAATAGAATTTTTCACGATAACATAATCGACTTTACGTAATGCATTAAGATCACGTCCACCGGCGTAAGAAATAGAGCTTTGGAGATCTTCTTGCATTTCTTGAAGTGTATCTTTCAATGCACCTTTGTGTGGCAAAAGAATTTTCTTTCCTTCAACGTTTTTGTGTTCACCTTTTTGGTATTCACTTGCTGAGCCAAAATATTCTTTGAAAAGTTTGCCATCTTGTTCAATAGTTTTACCAGGTGACTCTTCGTGAGCTGCAAAGAGTGAACCAACCATTACCATTGTTGCACCAAAACGAACAGACTTAGCAATATCACCGTGCGTACGGATACCACCATCAGCAATAATTGGTTTACTTGCTGCTTTTGCACACCAGCGTAAAGCTGCAAGCTGCCAACCGCCTGTACCAAATCCTGTTTTTACCTTAGTGATACAAACTTTACCTGGGCCAATCCCAACTTTCGTTGCATCAGCACCAGCATTTTCTAACTCACGGACAGCTTCTGGTGTTCCTACGTTCCCCGCAATAACAAAAACTTGTGGCATCAAACGCTTGATGAGCTGTACCATTTCAATAACAGAATTGGCGTGACCATGCGCGATGTCAATTGTAATATAATCTGGAATTGTTGCTGTTTCTGCCAACTCACGTACAAACTGACGTTCATTGTCTTTAACACCTACAGAAATTGATGCAATCAAACCTTGAGCATGCATTTTTTCAATAAAGTCTTTACGTGTACTTTCTTCAAAACGATGCATGATATAGAAATAACCTTGCTTAGCTAACATTTCAGCAATATTTTCATCAATAATTGTTTGCATATTTGCTGGAACAACGGGAAGTTTGAAAGTGTGATCCCCCAACTTAACTGACGTGTCTGCTTCACTACGACTGTTAATAATACACTTATTAGGGATAAGTTGGATATCTTCGTAATCAAAAACTGGAACCATTGTGTTCATAAGAATGCCTCTTTATTCATTTGTTATTACAGAATACCGACCGAGTTTCCGTTATGGACAACCTCGCTAGTTTGGCGATAAAAATCTCTGCAAACCAAACCTTCCTTATTTATTTTAACGCATATTGATAAAAACAAAAGAAAAAAAACTGATTTCATATCAGTTTTACATCTCATTGTTCGGTTTTCCCGAAAGTTTTCTTTTGCAGTCTTTTATTTCCTGACCAGTAAAGGAGGAAAAAAATTAATTCAAAAAGGATGACAAATAGAATAAAAGTGAACATAAAATAGTTCTCCGTCAAGACATTAATGATCGGATCTGTATCGGGATTGAAGAGCCAGGTGTCGTCTGGGAAAAAAATCTCATGGAAATAGATAAAAAAGTTATCAAATCCAATCAAGGCAGCAACCAAACCAATAAACAAAGGAGTTCCCATCACAAAACGTAGGCCATTATGATAGAGAATGGCTAAATGTTCTTTCAAAAATAAGATGAGCGCGGGACTCAGGACAAGCGCGAGTCCTAAAGCAAGCATAAAGAGCTTTTTCACATCCTTAAAATGCTGTAAAGCATCGGGAGACGAAGGAAAATCAGGCATCTGTAACACACTTTCAAATGGATTAACCAGATAAGTCATCAGAACATTAAAGTTATTTCTTAGTACTTCTGCTGAAAGTCCTGATATCTGGGTCAAATTTTCAAAATGAATATCTATGTAAAAGAGTGGGACAGCCAAAAGTAAAGTTAAACTTACTGCTGCTGCAATACCCCATAAAATAAGACTCGTGAAAATCAGGCGATCACGCATCTCAAACTTCCCAATGCTCTAAACTTGAAACGACATGGGTTGGTGGTATTGGAAGTCCAGGGACTTCTTCAGCTTTTGTAAAGCCTGTTGTAACAAGCAAACTGTCGATACCATTATCAATCCCTGTACGAATATCTGTCAAATAGTTATCACCAACCATTAAAAGATCTTCTTTAGGAATGCCCATTTTTTCCACCGCTTTTTCTGCAATAATCGCCTCAGGTTTTCCAATAAAGGTGGGTTGAACACGTGTAGCTGCTTCAATCATTTTAACCAAAGAGCCCGCTCCTGGCAAAAGTCCTCGTTCGCTTGGAAGGTTCAAATCAGGATTTGTTCCGATGAATTTCGCACCTTTATGTATAGCAAGAGTTGCCAAAGCAAGCATTTCATATGTCAAGTCAGAATCCAAAGCAACAACAACATATGCTGGATTTTCACGATCCTTTTTATAGCCTGCTTCATAGATTGCTTCTTTTAAGCCATCTTCACCAATAATATAAACAGTCTTCTCCAAGCCTAAATCGTTCATATAATCGACTGTAGCTGCACTTGCTGTATAGATAGTTTCTAAAGGTGTATCAATATTAAACTGTGTAGCCAAACGTTTTTGGACCACTCGTGGGGTTTTTGTCGTATTATTTGTTAAAAACAGATAAGGAACTTTCGCTTCTTGCAAACGATGAACAAAGTCTTCCCCTGCAGGAATACGATGATTGCCCATATAAATCGTGCCATCTAAATCAATCAGATATCCTTTATATTTTTTGTAACCTTTTCTCATTTTCGTTCATTCTCCTCGCTTATTTTTGACCACTCAATCTCAATATTAGCATTATCTACACCATCTTTCCTAATAATATGGCAAGTGGTGTCTCCTTGAAATTCAAAAACAGGATGAATAAACTCATGATTGCCATAAAGGAGTTCGTGATTATAGCGAATATATATTTTTTTAGGTTCGTATGCCATACGGAAATCATAGTCCAACTGATCAACAGCCCAGTCGAAATATTTAGCATTGTTCACATGTCCATTCATATCCAGATCAGAGAAACGAATTGGAAAAGCTAGGCTGCATTGCGCTTGATCAGACAAGGTAAGATATTTGTGAGGACGAACAATTTTGCTGACTTTTGGTGCCTCATAAGGTGCCACAATCTCATCAACAACACGTTCTACCTTACGTGTATCTTTGTTCATCAAAACCCAAGTTGAACTTATTTTTACTAAGGTTTCGCCAGCTGTATTTTTGAAAATAAAGTCACGATAACAAAAGATTTTATTGTAAGACGTGGCTTCTGTTTCAATTGTAATCTGGTCATTAAACTCGGGTAAGCGATGAACCTGAACTTCGTGCTCGATAACAGCCCAAAATAGATTGAAGTTATCACAAATCCA
The DNA here is from genome assembly GCF_029492705.2 of Lactococcus sp. bn62. Classification (NCBI taxonomy): domain Bacteria; kingdom Bacillati; phylum Bacillota; class Bacilli; order Lactobacillales; family Streptococcaceae; genus Lactococcus; species Lactococcus sp. bn62. The sequence continues at coordinate 1,255,691 of NZ_CP120417.1, forward strand.
TGTGTCGCTACGGTCTAACGTATAAGACTGCTCTCCCGAAATTTGAAGTGCTACGGCAAGAAGATCTGATATTTTCATCTTGCCTCGTGTGTCGCTCTCATAAAAAGCGACTTTATGTGTTTGACTGTATTTTATTCCCATTTATTTATTTTAGCAAAAACAGACATAAAAAGCTCAAGTAAGAATAAATTTTACAGATAAACTTAGGGAACCGTTTTTTACGTTAAAATAAAAAAACCAGCATGATTTCTGGATTTTTATATTTTTTCAACTTGAATACCTAAAGTTTCAATCAACTCTTCCTCATAAGGATTTTTAGCATGGTATTCATTGATATATTTGATATGTTTTACACCCGATGCCAAGACGAGCTTCAAGCAAGCGATACAAGGGAATAAAGTCGTATAAAGAATTGCTCCCTCTGGTGAAACACCGTGCTTTGCTGCTTGGGCAATTGCATTTTGCTCCGCGTGAACAGTCGCAATGCAATGTCCGTCTTTATCTTCCAGACACCCTACATCTGTACAATGCGGCATAAGTGCTACAGAACCATTATAGCCTGTCGAAAGAATTTGCCCATCCGCAGTCACGAGAAGAGCACCAACTTGAGCGTGCGTACAGGTAGAGCGTTTAGCTACAACTTCGACGATTTCTTTAAAATATTCTTCTTTGCTTGGTCGTTGAAAATTTTCGATCATTTTATCCCTTTCCACAGTTACAATTGCCACACTGACATTCTCGTGTTCTAATATCTTGAAAACTCAAACCCGTAATCTCCGTCAAATCTTCCATATCAGGGTAAGCGCCAATCGTCATAATTTCTCCATCTACCAACATCAAAGGCAAAGCCGCTTCCATTTTTTTCATTGCTTGATTGACAGCAGGATGATGCGCAAAGATGTCCGTATCTTCAGCTAAGTTATAGCGTACTGTTTGCAACTCGGCCTCTTCTGTTTCTTTACTAAAGGCTTCAAAAACCTGAGCAAGAGCTGCACTCGCTTCTTCTGGCTTTTCTTCATATAGTTCAAGTCTCATGACTTCCCCAAATCTAACAAATATTTTTTAATATTATACCATAAGCAGCCTACAAATTCATTAAAAATTTCAATAAGAAAAAAGGACTATCCTAAAATAATCCTTTCGTTCAGTTTGAGTTAAATGTCCTTCACCTTACTGTACAAGCCATAAGCTCCATCAAGATTTTCTACTTTAAAGCCTTCTTGTTTCAAGATACGTTCAGCTGTATAAGAGCGAAGTCCTGATTGACAGCTGACAATGTATTCTTTATTTTTATCTAATTTGTCCATACTTTGGCGTAAATCGTTTAATGGTATATTTATCGCTTCTTTAAAACCACCACGCGCCACTTCATTTTCTTGACGCACATCTAAGAGTACTTTACCTTGGGCAAGTTCTGCTTCGAGCTGATGCCACTGAATGTTATCTGACAAGCCCATAGCAATATTCATAGCCGCATAACCAATCATGTTCACAGGATCCTTAGCAGAGCCAAATGGTGGCGCATAGCTCAATTCAAGTTCTGGTAAATCAAAAACCGTCATCCCTGCTTTAATCGCTGTTGCCAAAACATCAATACGCTTGTCTACACCTTTTTGACCAACTGCTGATGCTCCATAGATATGACCACTTTCTGGATTGAAGATCAGTTTGAGAAGAATAGAGCTTGCGCCAGGATAGTAACCTGCATGATCATTGGCTGTGATATGCACAGCCTTATATTTTAAGTTCGAATCTTGTACTTGCTTCTCTGAAAGTCCAGTAGAGGCAGCTGTCAAGCTGAAAGTTCGAACAATGGCTGTGCCGATACTCCCTTTATTTGTAACAGGCAATCCTGCCAAAACATCTGCAACTTGACGTCCTTGGCGATTGGCTGGGCTTGCTAAGGAGATGAGCGCATTATTACCAGTAATTTGATTTTTAACAAGAATGGCATCCCCCACGGCATAAATATCAGGCACAGATGTTTGATATTGCTCATCGACAAGGATTGCTCCTCTCATCCCAAGCTTAATTCCCGCATCAGCAGCAAGTTTTGACTCCACTTGAATCCCAACAGAAAGGATAACTACATCCGTACTAAGGCTATCACCATTTTCCAGAATAACCGTTTTTCCTTGGTCTTGAAACTCTACAACAGAGACACCCGTGAGTACTTTCAAGCCATTATGTGCCAATTCTTCTTCTATATGAATGGCCATTTCCTGATCAAGAGTTGGTAAAACATGATTGGCTTTTTCGATGATTGTAACCTCTAAACCAAGTTTTCGTAAGTTTTCAGCCATCTCTAGACCGATGAAACCCGCGCCAATAATCAATGCTTGCTTGCGGTGCTCCATTTCCATATAGTTTGTGATTTTATCTAAGTCAGGAATGTTACGTAGGCTAAAGACATTATCCGCTTCCGCTAAACCTTTTATAGGCGGAATAAAAGGACTTGCGCCAGGTGACAAAATCAATGCATCATAATTTTCCGTGTAGCTTGTCCCATTCGATACTACAGTAATTTCTTTATTATCCGGCTCAATAGAAACCACTTCAGATTCAGGACGAACATCTAAATTAAAACGCTGTGCCAGACTTTCAGGTGTTTGTAGGATAAGTTTATTTCTTGATTCGATTTCACCAGAGAGATAGTAGGGGAGCCCACAGTTTGCAAAAGAAACATATGGTCCTTTATCAAAAACAATAATTTCTGCATCTTCTTTTAAACGGCGTAATCGAGTGGCTGCACTCATGCCACCGGCAACGCCCCCAACGATAAGATATTTTTTCGTCATTTTCTTCCTCTTATTTTTCTAATTCTTGATCCCAAGACAGAATACCACCTGTAACATTCGTAGTTGCCACTCCTTGTGCCTCTAGGAATTGACAAGCGCGCATAGACCGCATACCGCTTTGACAAATAATATAGCTCTCATCTTCTATCTCTAAGTATCTTTGCTCTAAAACACTCAGGGGCATGTTGATTGCCGTTGGCACATGTCCTTCGAGATATTCATCCTCTTCTCGAACATCAATCAGTGCAACTTGACCGAGTTTCTCTTTTAATTGCTTCATTTGGATTGAACGCCTATTTCTCTCCTCAAATTTTTGATATATCCATTATATACCCTTAGGGGTATTTAGTCAAAGAATGAGATTTGCCTCAAATCATAAAGCCTATGTTCACTTCTTTCATCTTATAACGCTTCTGCTTTAAAGTCAAACATAATAAAAGACCTGCCGGAGCAAGTCTTTTTTATTATTCTTCTTTTTTCTTCTTTTGTCGTGCAAGTATAAGCATGACCACAGATAGAATAAAGAGTGTACCTCCAAAACTCCAGTTTTGATAAGCTAGAAGTAAGAGTGACAAACTAAGTAATGCATATATCCAAGCCATATTTAAACCTCCTCGACGTTAAAGAATAATGCTGAACCAAATGAACTTTGTTTAATTAAGCGTTTTGCAGTTTGAGCATCCGTAGCTAAGTCGCTATTCGGACCTCGAAAATAGAGTTTCAATCCCTTTTTTTCCTTATAAGTAAATCCATTTTCTTCTAGAAGGTGAATTACTTTTTCTTGCATCATAGCTACATTAACAATAATCATTGGGTTCCTTTCTGTTTTTTATAATTCAGGTTCTTCCATCTTGTTTGCTGCAATAACGAATGGTGTCCAAATAGCAAAGGTTACAAGTAAGTTGACAATTGCTAAGATAATTGCACGCCAGTCAAATCCTGTCGCAAGGAAGGCATTCATAATTGGTGGTGTAACCCATGGCACAGCACTGACAACTGGATCTACCCAATGAAGCATCGTTGCAACATAGGCGATAATAACCGCTACCAATGGAGCAATTGCAAATGGGATAAAGAAGATGGCGTTCAGTACAATTGGCATACCAAAGAGTACAGGTTCATTAATATTGAAGATACCTGGTGCTAAACCAAGACGTCCTACTGTCTTATAATCTTTACGTTTAGAGAAGATCAGAATGGCAAGGATTAAGGTAATTGTACCACCAGAACCACCAAACCAGACGAAGGCATCCCATGAACCACGAACCCAAAGACTGACATAGTCACCATTAATCGCATGTGCTTTATCAATTGCACCACGCGCTACTAAGTCACGAATACCGTCTGAGTGAACTTGGAAGTAAAGGGCTTGGTTATTAAGACCAAGTGGAAGCCAAATCCCATCAAGAGCAGGTGCCAAGACGTTTGGTCCATGAAGTCCGAAGAACCAGAAGATTGAAACGAAGAGTGTAACAATAAGAACTGAGAAAATATTTTGTGAGAGAATTTGGAAGGGTTCTGCAATATAGTGTGTAATCAAATTAATTACAGAATCATGTGTCAATTTATCAATAACATAGTAAATCAAGCTCACAGCGTAGATTGCAGCAATCGTTGGAATAATCGCAAGGAAAGCTTTTGCTACAGCCGGTGGGACTGACTCAGGCATCTTGATAGTGATATCTGCTAACATAAGTTTAGCATAAATAATCACCGCAAGGGCACCCATAATGATAATCGTAAAGTAAGCACCAGCATCCATATGTGCGGCAGCAAAGAGTGGCTTCCATGCTGCAAGACCTTGACCAGTCAATACACCATTGATTTTGTCTGTTGCAGCTACGCCGGCATCGCTCACACCCAAAGCATCCAAGAATTTAGGCATTTGGTTTGGCAAACCAGCAAAGAGAGTGGCAACTGCTACAACACCACCTGCAAGGTCATTGACACCATAAGCACGGGCCAAATTGTAACCCCAAGAGAAAGCAAAGATAAGACCAATAACTGTCAAAGTCCCTTGGTTGACAAGTGTTGAAATGTTATTCAAATCGCCAATGATTGGTGTATTAGCAAGCGTCCAAACATCTTCTGGTGCGAGTTGGGCAAACTTGGTTGGACCCAAAACCATTTGTTGAATGGACTGTGGGAATGTTGTGACGATGGCTGATACCATCGCTGCAAGGGCACCTGTCAGTGTTGCTGGCAGGATACCAATGAATGAGTCACGCAAGGCAACCAGGTGCTTTTGCGACCCGATTTTTGCTGCTACTGGGACGAGATATTTCTCCATCCACATCGTAATTCCGTTCATAGAATTCCTCCTAAAATTTTAATTTATTTGCGTATAAGGTTATAAATTATAGCTCATCACTTTCAATAAATTTAAACGAACTCCAAGGCTTGATAAAGTCAAGTAAGAACATTTCGTCTTCCGCGATATGTCCAACAACATTGACCCGGCCATCATTTTTCATTTCCTTCAGAGCAATTTGGGTTTCCCCCTTATATTGACCATATCCATCATTGTCAATAATCACATCGCCTGGTTTTATAGTATCTGTATCATGTGGCGGAAAATCCAAGTCTTTGTAAATAACGCGAGTCATGGTTGAACGTAGCATGTACTCTGAGCGGTCGCCACGATAACTATGCGTAGCCTCAAAGACACATTTTCGTTCATTTTCCGTCATCGTAGCTCTTGGCACAACTTTCAGTTCTGGCATTTGCGCATGGAAAACTTCTGCCATTGTTTTAAGCTCTGCTTCACTCGCATAAGCATTAGCAATAGTAATATCATCAATACCATCTAAAAGCTTATAATGTTTTACTTGTGTCTTCAAGCTTAAGTCACGATGATCCTCTAAGGTACATAAGCCATCTTGTGTGGGCCACGGCCCAAATGTTGCTTCATGAGAATTAACAAACACCATAGTATTTAAATTATACTTTTTGAATTTCTCGGTACATTTCACGTAATGATCAAACGCTAGACCTGTGTAACGGTGAGGATAGAAATTATGACTGCCAAGTAAGTTTTCAATGTTAGGCGAGTAATCCATGATACTGTCCACATAACTTGTTCCCTGACTCATATTAATCTCAATCTTAAGATTATAAGGGTTGCGCGTCATACGTGCTTCCTCAGCTCCTGTAAATCCGAGGTCTAAACGAATACCATCAGCACCCATTTCATCAAAGAAACTTAAATCATCATAGCTAATGTTAAGTTGTTCAAATAAGGCGGGATTAATGTCTACCATGACTTCCATACCAAGACTATTAGCATAAGCAATCACTTTCGTAAAGCCCTCAAGAACTGCTTCCTTATCTCCTTTGATTTCTAAAAGTGAGGTAAAGACACGGGTGTAACCATATTGGTGCGCTAAGTCTAAATAGGCTTTATCAGCTTCAAAGTTGGAACGTTCCGGATAAATCGAGATTCCTAGTTTTCCCATAATACTCCTTTCTTTATCTAGAATTTCTACAAATTCTCTTTATCCATTCATTAATGCGTCAGCGGCTGCTACAACATTTTTTCCATTCATCATGCCGTAATCTTGCATTTTAATCACATCACAAGGAACATCAACTGCTGCTGCTTTTTTGATGACTTCATTTTTCATGTAAGCCACTTGCGGACCGAGAAGCAATACATCTGGTTTCTCTGAGCCAGACAACATGTTGTCAATTTCAGTTACAGACTTTGCGTAGATTTCATAATCTTTTCCTGCTTCTTGTGCAGCTTGTTGCATTTTTGTCACGAGTAATGATGTTGACATACCTGCTGCACAGGCTAATGCAATAACTTTTTCTGCCATTTCTATGATCTCCTTCTTTTTATCTATACCAATAGTATAGCGGTTTCAGAAAGCGATTTCAAATATAATTTGTCCTAACAATATTAAGCGAAAAAACAAGTATTTTTTAATGAAACCCTTATTTTTAGCGCTTTCATTTTCTTCAAACCATTAAAAACTTTAATTTTCCGGCTGATTTCTGAAACATGTTACAAATTTAGAAACAAAATCATGTTATTTTTTTAGTTTTAATTAATAAAAACACCAAATCTTACAAAAAATGTTAAGATTCGGTGTTTAGTTTGACTATTTTAAAAATATTCACGAAGAATGGCTTTATTTTCTCGTAGTACACGGGCAGTAAATACTCCAATGGTCATTTCCTCTGGTTGGTCTGTGTCAGGGCCCACACAGATATTATTTTGTGGCAAAATATCATCAACAATACGGGCAGAAAATTCAGGCTGACCGTTCACTTTCAAAAATGCTTGCAGATTAACAATACGAGCTTGCATATAAGGTTGCAACTGTAGCTCTATGCGTGATGGTTCAGCCAAATCATATTCGAGGAAAACATTTGAAGGAGCAGTCCATTTGATGACTTCAAAACTTGCAGCGTGGCTTGAGACAAAACGATAAAGTGCATCTTGAGCTTCTTGGGTCAATGTAATACATTCACGAATTACAAAAGCCGTACCTGCAAATTCATAAATTAAGTAACCTAGGACTCTGCCATTTTCCTCATAAGTCGCAAAGAAGGGCTGTGCTTTATACTTGAAATAGTATTCCCAAACATGTTGTGGACGGACTAGTGAACCTTGGTTATAGACTTGATCATGGACCTCAGCCACTTCTTCCAAAAGCTCCTCACTTACAGTGCGGCGGTGCACTTGACCCACTGTTTTTTTGCCTTTAGGAAATTCTTGTGCAGGAATCGTATATGCTTTTTGGTCAAAAGCGTAATGATAACCAAATTGTCCGTAAAACTGATAAGAGAAGGGAGCCAGATAGCTTAAGGCGGTGCCAGCTTCATAGTTGTCTTCTAAAATATCGGTCATGAGTTTACGAATGCTGCCGTTTCCTCTAAATTCTGGGTAAGAGGCAACATAACCAATTCCTGACATCTTTAGCTTTGCATCCTTCCAATAGACCCTAAAAGAGGTATCGATAATTATAGAGGATAGCTCATCGTTTTCCCAGTAACTGTAAGGTTTTGAAAAACTTAAAAGTTTATCAAACGCTTCTTCTCGCTCCTTACTCCGGGGCTTATTAAAAGCATAAGTCGCGAGGTCTAAAAGTTCATGGTGTTTCTTTTCCATCTTTTCACTTCCCACCACTATAAGCTTGTTCAATGTGATTCAAAATAGCGACCATCTGACGTTTTTTCCAGTGTCCCAGGAGCGTTCCGACAAACATATCATTTAATTTTTGAATCATTCCGCTGGAAGTACGGCTTTCCTCAATAGTTATCTCTGTTTTCTTATCATCAACAGGATGAAAATTCCAACGTGTATTGAATGTATTACGGATGGTTTTCGTGGTAAAAGCATACTTATTGGCTTTCACAACTTCATCAATCGTAATAGTTCCATGTTGGTTTTTGCCAAATGTTTTTGAGTATTCAAAGCCATTAAGAGACTTGATGTCAGGTCTGTGTCCAGTATTTTTTTCGATATCGTAAAGTGATGAATCCAGAATCTGATTGTAGACAAACTCGACAGGAGCATTAATTGTTTTACTGATTTTCATATGAGATTTCTCCTATTGCTTAGAATAAAATTTATTAAACATTAAAATCATTTTAACAATTTATGTAAGCTCTTGCAAGATTTTTATGGGCGGTAAACAATTTCTCCTGAACAAATCGTATATTTGACTTGTCCCACAAGTTCTTGGTCGATAAATGGTGAGTTACTTGCCTTGGAATCAAAGTTTTCATCCACTTTATAAGTATTATGAGCATCAAAAATAGTAATGTCAGCCGGTCCACCTTCCGCTAAATATCCCGCATCAAAACCATATAATTTGGCTGGATTAACAGTCATTTTCGCCAGCAATTGAGCCAGTTCAAGATGTCCAGGAGTAACCAAATGCGTAAGCCCCAGTTGCAAAGAAGTTTCTAAGCCGATCATTCCGCTCGGTGCTTCAGCCAAAGCAACATTTTTTTCTTCATGGGTATGTGGCGCATGATCTGTCGCAATAACACTAATCGTGTTGTCTTTCAAGCCTTCCAAAATTTTCGCAATATCTTTCGTTTGACGCAGTGGAGGATTAAGCTTTGCATTTGTACCAATCTCTAGGACAGCTTGCTCTGTCAGTGAAAAATGTTGTGGTGTAACTTCAGCACTAACTTTTGCGCCCATCTTTTGTGCAAAACGAACTACATCTACACTTTCGCCTGCAGACAAATGTTGAATATGTAAACGCGCTTGAGTATCCAAAGCCAACATTGCATCACGTGCAATCATACTGTACTCAGCCACCTTTGTCGCTCCTGTTAGACCACATTGGTGTGCCACTTCGCCTTCATTGATTCCAAGCGTATCCACTAAGTTGGGATCTTCCTCGTGAATAGAGAGCAGACTATCCGTTTCCTTGGCTTTCTTCAAAGCTTCATGCAAGACCCCTGAATCACTCAGTGGAATACCATCATCTGAAAAGCCAACTGCGCCTGCCTTTAACAAAGCATCAAAATCCGTCAAATGTCGCCCGTCAAAATCTTTGGTAATAGAAGCAATGGACTTAATATGAATTTTCTCTTCATCTGCAAGTTTCAGTGTCTCTACAAGCACTTCAGGACTCGATAAAATCGGTTTAGTATTTGCCATCATTACTACTGTCGTAAAACCACCACGTGCTGCAGATAAAGCACCAGTGTGTATCGTCTCTTTATGCGTTTGACCTGGTTCACGAAAATGAACATGAATATCGATGAGCCCAGGAGCAACAATCATGTTGCTGGCATCAATAATATCTGCACCTTCTTCTTCCAAATCTTGGGCAATACGAATAATCTTCTTATCTTTAACTAACACATCAGCAACTTGATCAAAACCGCACTCAGGATCGATTACACGGCCGTTTTTTATGAGTATCATCTGTTCCCCTTTTTATATTTTACATAATGTTTATTATGTTATTTACTCCATGTTTCTTGATTATCCTTGAATTTTTTAAGCATTTCAAGTTCAGCTTCTGTTACATAACCTGTTTCCTGAGCGATTTGGATAAGTTCAGAATAATTTGTTAATGTGTGCAGTGGCACTTGCGCTTCTTGGAATTTTGTTGCTGCTTTTTCGAGTTGGTAGGTAAAGATAGCAATCACACCGAGAACTTCGATCCCTTCACGTTGTGCGGCAGCCACTGCTTCTAGTACTGAGCCTCCTGTTGAGATAAGATCCTCAACCAATACCATTTTTTGTCCTTTAGAGACACTTCCTTCGATTTGATTTCCTGCGCCGTGATCTTTTGGTTTGCTACGAATATAGGCAAAAGGCAATTGAAGATAGTCAGCAATAATTGCACCATGAGGAATACCTGCTGTTGCTGTACCTGCAATTACTTCGACCTCAGGAAACTCTGCCTTGACCAAATCCGCAAAAGCCTGCTCAATACGAGTGCGTACTTCTGGATAAGCCAAGGTCAAACGGTTGTCTGTATAAATAGGAGATTGAATCCCACTTGCCCATGTAAATGGTGCACTCGGCGATAAGCTTACAGCTTTTATTTCGAGTAAATCAGCAGCGATAGTTTTTGATAATGACATGTTATCCTCTTTCTAGTCCCTTAAGTTAATATCAATAGCACGCTGTTTTACACAAAAAAACACTTGCATAAAGCTGCAAGTGCGTAAAAAAATATGCCAATAATATTTAGAATGCACCTAAATACTATACAAATAGACAATTATACGGTTTCCTTGCTAGCCTCTCGTGCTAATTTAAAGGTTTCTTGTTATATAGTCTAACAGATTTACTGTAAGTTTGCAATCATAAACTTTCTAAGCTTTCCATCGCTTCCAGTAAGTTCATCTCTGTTTCTTCTTTTTGTTCAGCCAGTTGGTCGAGTGCTGCTTGGAGTTCACCTAGTTTAACAAAGTCATCTGTTATGTCTAACATAGCTCGGGAAATTTCTTCGCTTTGTTGTTCCAGAGCAGCAAGTTTTTCTTCCGCAGCATTGACTTCACGTTCGAACTTGCGACGGATTTTCTGTGCTTCTTTTTGTTGTGCATAGTCCATCTGGCCCGAACTTTCTGGTTGTTCTTCCAAAACAACTTCTTGATGTGTCTCTTCTTCTTGGCTTTTTTTTTCTAAATAGTAATCATAATCGCCCAGGTAAAGTTTACTTCCTTGAGGTGATATTTCGAGGACTTTGGTCGCAACACGGTTGATAAAGTAACGGTCATGACTGACAAAGAGTAAAGTACCATCGAAGTCAATCAAGCTATTCTCCAAAACCTCACGGCTGTCGATATCCAAGTGGTTGGTAGGTTCATCCAATACAAGAAAATTATCATGTTGCATAGCGAGCTTCGCCAAGAGAAGACGTGCTTTTTCTCCTCCCGATAACATCGAAACGGTCTTTTTCACATCTTCGCCGCTGAAAAGGAAAGCCCCTAAAAGATTACGTATTTCTACTTCTGGTAAGAGACGATGCTCATTCCAAATCTCGTCAAGAACACTGTTAGAAGGTGTCAGCGCTCCTTGTTCTTGATCATAGTATCCTAAGTCGACATTCGCTCCCAGCTTCACCTGACCCTTAAGAAGAGGAATTTGACCAATAATTGACTTGATCAATGTTGTCTTCCCGATCCCGTTTGGTCCAACAATAGCAAGGGCATCATGTTTGCGTGTATCGATATTGATAGGTTCAGCGAGGACTTTATCGTATCCCACTGCTGCATCTTCAACTGTAAGAACGATGTTGCCCGACTTTTTAGCTGGGGAAAAGGTCATATGTGCAGCTGCTTCACTTCCGGTCGGTGCTTCAATACGCTCCATCTTTTCCAACTTTTTCTGGCGTGATTGGGCGCGTTTTGTTGTGGAGGCACGAACCATATTTCGAGCAACGAAATCTTCTAATTTTTCAATTTCTTTTTGTTGCTTATCATAGTTCTTTTGCTCAGTGGCGAGCATCTCTGCTTTAAGTTCAATATATTTACTGTAATTTCCTGCAAAGCGTGTCAGCTTGCCTCGTGAAATCTCCAAAGTTTCTGTCACAACCTTATCTAAGAAATAACGGTCGTGACTGACAATCAAAAGACTACCTGAATAGTTTTTCAGGTAAGTTTCTAACCACGCCAAAGTTTCAATATCCAAATGGTTGGTTGGCTCATCCAAAATCAACAAATCAGGCTTTTCTAAAAGCATTTTTGCCAAAGCTAATCGTGTTTTTTGTCCACCAGATAAGGAAGAAATAGCACGGTCCCACATCTTCTCATCGAAACGAAAACCATTAAGTACTGACTTAATCTCTGCTTCATAGGTAAAACCGTTGGCTTGACGAAATTCTTCCGATAAAGAATCATAACGGTGCATCAAACTCTCTAAGTCACCACCCGTTAACTCCGACATCTGTAATTCCATCTGACGCAATTGTCGCTCTGTTTGACGGAGTTTTTCAAAGACCGTCAACATTTCTTCAAAAATCGTTAATTCTGAAGAAAGTCCTGTATCTTGAGCCAAATAGTTTAAATGCAAGTCCTTGACCTTAGAAATCGATCCTGCTGAAGGTTCTTCAACGCCTGCAATAATCTTCAATAAAGTCGATTTTCCCGCACCATTGCGTCCGACTAAAGCCATAAGTGAGTGGTCCTGAAGATTAAAATTTATATTTTCGAATAAAACATCGCCACCAAAAGTGCGTGCTATCCCATTCCCTTGTAGTAAAATCATTCTTCTATTTTAACATAAAAAAGTTTAAGGTAAAGAAAACAGTAAAAATCGCGCTTCACAACGAAAACGCCAAGATTTTTACTGTTTTTATGTATAACTTCACATCAATAATTTTTTTCCAGATGACGAACGATATCTAAAGAACGAATCACTGATTCTCGTGCATCATCAAAGTTTTTGCTGACATAGGCATAAAAGAGCAAATCGATGAGATACAATTGTGCCAACATTGAAACCGTAGCTGCATGCCTAAACTCAAAATTCTCTCCTGATAGAGAAATGAGCGGATATTCGGCACGTTTAGCAAGACTTGAGTTTTCAATACCGGTAATCGCAATGGTTTCAATGTTTTCAGCTTGAGCCAAATCAAGCATAGCTAAAACTTCACGGGATTCCCCTCGGTCACTGACAGCGATAAAGAGTTTCTTTTGATTATTATTGGTTAAATTAACAGCCATCGTATGCGTATTGTCCGCACAAATACTGATTTTGCCAATACGGTTCAATTTTTGAGCTAAGTCTTGTGCCACAAGAAAAGAAGCCCCAATCCCGAAAATAAAGATTAACTCCGCTTCATCAATCAGGTCGACCGTTTTAGCAAGTCTTTCATTGTTTAAATGACCATTAACAAGTTCTGTCATATGATTAATGCGCGCTTTTAATTTTGATTTTATTGAGTCTATCTCTTCATTAGGACGTAATTCTTGAAAATCTGTATCCGATTGGGCGCTCGCCTTCCAGACGGAAAGTTGCTGCTTAAGTTGGGGAACACCTTCAAGTCCGATGGATTTGACAAAGCGAATAACTGTAGCTGGTGACACTTGACTATTTTTAGCAATGTCTTGGGTGCTTAGGTTGATGACAGCCTCAGGAAAAGCGAGAACATACTTTCCAACTTTTGACTCGTTAGGGGAAAGTTCTCTTAATTTCGTTTGGATTTCGAGCAGAATATTCATGACTCAATTATAGCATAAACCAGCTATAAATATGAGCTTCTTTATAATGATACCAAAAGAAAAAACAGGAGGCACGTGCTCCTATTTTTCTACTTTTTCAAGCTCTTTTTTAATATCTTTGGCAATTTTTTCAGGTTCTGTTGCTGGAGCATAACGTGCGACAACTTCCCCCTGAGCATTGATCAAAAACTTCGTAAAATTCCACTTGATTTTTTTTCCAAGCGGGCTTCCTTTTTCTTCTTTTAACCATGTATAGAGCGGGCTTTCATCCGCGCCATTAACATCAATCTTTTGAAAGCGTGGGAAAGTTGTTCCATAGTTCAATGTACAAAACTGATCAATCTCATCAGCTGTGCCAGGTGCTTGCTCTTTAAATTGATTACAAGGAAAATCGAGAATTTCAAACCCGGACTCTTTATATTCATCATAAAGTTTTTGAAGTCCATCATATTGTGGTGTAAAACCACATCTTGTCGCAGTATTCACTACGAGTAGAACTTTGCCTTTATAGTCGGACAAAGAGATATCATCTCCTTGTTTTCCCTTCACTGTGAAATCATAAATAGTCATAGTGACACTTCCTTTCTTCATCGGCTCTAAGTGATAATGATTATAACACTTGCCTTATCAGACTGTCAAAGAATCTTACTTTCTCATATAGGGCTTCAGACTCAAGATTTCTTGCTGCGTAAGAGGGCGATAAGCACCTGGTTGCAAATCTTCATCTAGGACCAGCGGTCCAAAACTTAAACGTTGAAGTTGCTCAACTTTTTTACCTAAAGCTAAGAACATTTTCTTGACCTGATGATATTTGCCTTCTTGGATAGTAACTTTAGCATGATGCACATCTAAAATTTCGAGTTGCGCTGGCTGCGTACGAACGCCTCCGATAAATTCAAGGCCTGCTTCAAAGGCAGCTCTATCACTTACTTCAAGTGGTTCCCATGTCTCTACGAAATATGTTTTAGAAACATGTTGCTGTGGCTTAAGCATATCGATGCCCAGTGGCCCATTGTCCGTGATGAATAATAATCCTGTCGTTAGAAAGTCTAGCCGTCCCACAGGATAAAGTGCATCATTCTTTTCTTCCACAAGGTCACGATAGGTGGGCAGGTGCTCATCTTTATTGGCTGAAAGTACACCAGCTGCCTTATTCATCATAAAATAATGATGTCCAAATGTTGTGAGCTGTTGCTGATTGACAATAATTTCATGCATCTGAGGATCGACATTGCGACTTAGGTTATACTCTACTTCTCCATCAATTATAATCTTTCTGGTCTGTATCAAGCGTTTGCATTCTTTCTTATCCTTCCATCCATTGAGGAACAGGTAGTGATCTAGTCTCATATTTGTCTATTTTAACAGAAATTAAATTTTTTCTATCTTATCAAACTCATGAAATAAGATGACCAAGGAAGAGCGAAATGCAGGTGAAGTAAATCAGTAAGGCAACTAAATCTTTAATCGTTGTAATGATTGGTGCTGATCCTGCAGCTTGGTCGATTTTTAACTTGATTAAGATAAAAGGGACTAAAAAGCCCAGCAAGGATGCGACGGTCATCGTGGCAAAAAGGGCTAAACCAACTGCCAAACCTAACATCGGAAAACCTAGCCATATGGTCGCCATTAGCCCCGCCATAATTCCCATCAATGCGCCAATGGTCAAACCGACACGTAATTCCTTGAAAAAGTGCTCAAGGAAGTTCTCAATCTCAATATGCCCTAAAACCAAGCCTCGTGTAAAGACTGTTGAAGATTGTGTCCCAATATTTCCTCCCATGCCCATAATCAATGGGATAAAAATTGCCACCATTGCGATGGATTCTAAAGTTTGTTCAAAATTTTCAATGACTAAACCAGAAAGCATGCTTAACAACAAGGTGGCTAAAAGAAAGGGTAAACGTACTGCCAAAATTTTATTTAACTTGCCATTAATAAGTAGCTTGCTGCGGTCCTCCTCTGTATCTTTTAAGTCGGATAAACCTGCTTGGTTCAAAATGTCTTCTGTTGCCTCTTCTTCAAGAATTTCCATTGCATCGTCGAAGGTTACTATGCCTACTAATTTATTAGTATCGTCCACCACAGCTAAAGCCAGAAGATCCAACTCTTTGACTTTTTGTGCCACCTTTTCTTGGTCCTCAGAAGTTTTAACAGAAATCGGTTGACGCGACATATGCTCATTAATGACTGCTGTTGGCGCCATCATCAAAAGTCGATGTAAAGTTATAAAACCAGTGAGCTTTAACTTCTCGTCAATAATAAACAAAATATAGATGTTTTCCTTGCGCGTGGCTTCCTCTGTGACTTTTGCCAACGCCTCTTCTTGGGTCATATCTTCTGTCAAAGTTACAAATTCCGTTGTCATAATTCGACCGGCTGTTTCTGGGACATAAGCTTGGAGATGGAGTGTTTCTGATCTATTATCGGGTGTTAAAACACCCAGAAGACTCTTCACTCGTCTTTCAGGTAGTCGGTCAAAAAGTCTGACACGATCGTCTGACGACAGCTGATTGAGAAAAGTTTGCACCATTGGCGGTTGTAGCGCATCTAAAAGATTTTTTTGCTGCTGAGTGCCAAGAATTTTGAACAACGCCACTGCTTTATCTTCTGAAAGGACTTCAAAAAAAATGACCTGTTCATCTTGCTTTAGATGTTTAAAAATCTCTTTCAGTTCATGTCTTTGTAAATCTTTAAGAATAACTTGAAGCTTTTTAAACTCCTTCTTTTTAATGTAGAACCGGATTAATTCTTCCATATTATATGCTCATTTCTTTTTAATCTCCTTTCTAAATTCTAATATTTTTGCAAGAGGAAACCTAATAATATAAAAAAACTGAAGCGTGTAACACACTTCAGTCTTGATTTTTTCAGGCTATTTTCTCCCCCGCATCACATATCCACATATAAACCCAATCAGCCCTACAGCGATAATACCGTAGAACATGGGAATATCAATGTTAAAGAAAAGCATGTTAACACGAACAGGTGAGAAATTAAGAACCGCAAAAATTACGATGAGCAAAAGAATCAAGAGAACTAAAATTCTTTTGGGTGTAAAAAAGCTTTTTACTTTTTCCATGTATATACTTCCTTCCAAGGATTACTATACTGTTATTTTAGCATATTATAGTTACACATCTCAAAAATTCTCCTTACCAAATTTTCACTTTAAAGATTTCTTTAATACCTGATAGGATAAATGTTGGTAAAGCTGGCACAAAGAGTACAAGAAGATAAACAGGTAAGCTCAATGGTGCAGTTCCCATGACAACATTAAAGAATGGAATTATCGTCACTAAAAATGAAGAGATACCTGCAAAGACAACAGCAAGGACTAAACGTGGGTTGCCGAATGGGTTTCTTCTGAAGAGAGTTTGTGAACTTCTTGCATCAAAAACATGCCACAACTGACCATAAACAAGTGTTAAGAAGGCCACCGTTTGTGCTTCGTTACTTGACATGCCTTGTTTTGCGGCCCAAACAAAGGCTACAAAGACCATCAAGCCCATAATTGTGCCTCGGATCAAGACTCTTGACCATGTGTAGTTAGCTAGGACAGATTCTTTAGGGTCACGTGGTTTTTCGTTCATAATATCTGACTCAGCGACATCGTATCCCAGAGCGAAAGAAGGCACGGCATCACTGACCATATTGACCCAAAGTACCATTAAGGCTGTTAAAGTTGGTGTGGTATAGTCAACATTCCCAATACTTACAGTGAAGAAAAGTAAGCCTAATATCAAGGAAAGTACTTCTGCGACGTTCGTCGTTAATTCATGACGGATAAAGTTCTTAATATTGGCATAAATAGTTCTACCATTTTCGACTGTTTTTTCAATCGTTGTAAACTTATCATCAAGCAATATCAAGTCAGCAGAATCCTTGGTTACTTCAGTTCCTGCGATTCCCATGGCAATTCCAATATCGGCTGCTCTTAGAGCCGGCGCATCATTAACACCATCTCCTGTCATACCCACAACTTCCCCGTGCTTTTGAAGTTGCTTAACAATCCTTTGCTTGTGTTCAGGGGAAACACGCGCATAGACATTCGTTGTTTTAACGACTTCATAGAGCTCTTCATCTGTCATTTCTTCAATTTCGATACCTTTGATGACTTTAGCCTCTTTGGATTTTACAATGCCAAGATTATAAGCAATAGCACGAGCTGTATTTTCGTGATCACCTGTAATCATAACGACTTCGACACTTGCATCTTGCAATGTTTTAACAGAAGCTTTGACTTCTTCACGCGCAGGATCAATAATTCCTGCAACCCCTGTCAAGATAATATCTTTTTCTAAATCTTCTAGCTGACCTTGTTCTGCTTCTTCCTTACTGAGGATACGGTATCCTACCGCCAAGGTACGCAAAGCTTCATTGGCATAATCATTTACAGTCGTGATAAATTTTTGCTTTTCGCTTTCTTCAGTATTTAATTCACCATCAATCAAAAGGGCGCGGCTTTTCTCAACCAGAACATCTGGCGCTCCCTTGATATAGAGAAGATAGTTGTCGCCTTTCTTGACAATGACACTCATTGTTTTACGATCACTAGTGAAAGGCAGCGTCCGGATGAGCTCATGTGATTCTAAAAGTTGAGTTTTTGTGCGGCCAGCTTTTTGCCCCAAAACAGTCAAGGCAATTTCAGTTGGATTACCAAAAGGCACGAATTTTCCTTCGACTTCTTTGAGAGCAGACTCGTTACACAAAAGTGCACCTGCAATAAAGGCCGAATATGAAGGCTCTTGCTCTTCATCAGAAAGACTACGAATTTCCCCTTCTGGAGTATAGCCCAGACCAGAAACTTCATAGTACTGGCCGTTTGTATAGAAATGTGTAACGGTCATTTCATTTTTGGTAAGTGTTCCTGTTTTATCTGAACAGATGTAGGAAGTACTTCCTAGTGTTTCCACACTGTTAAGTGACTTGATAAGCCCTTTATTCTTCGCCATTTTGGCAGCGCCAATCGTTAAAACAATCGAAAGCACAGCAGGTAGAGCATCAGGTATAGAGGCTACAGCTAAGGCGATTGAGGTTGATAAAACAGATGTAATTGATGCTATGCTTAATTCACCAGCTTGGATGATACCCACTACGAGGGTAAAGACAACAATACCGGCTGAAACTTGCATCAAGGTTTTGGTTAACTTATGAACCGTATTTTGCAGTGGCGACGTCCTGTTTTCAACTGCTTGAATCAGTTTGGCAATTTTACCAAGTTCAGTATGTTCCCCAACAGCCACAACTATCCCTAAACCTTGTCCACCAGAAACGCTTGAACCAGAGAAGCCCATATTATGACGATCACCTAGTTCTGTCGTCTCGAGAATAGCATCTGTGTGCTTGCTAATCGCATCTGCTTCGCCAGTCAAATGCGACTCGATAACTTGGAGCTCATTGGTTTCAATCCAACGGACATCTGCTTCGACAAAGTCTCCAATTGAGGCTTTTACGATATCCCCTGTGACAAGCTCTGTTGAAAGTATTTTTTCAAATTGACCATTTCGTAACACAGTAACATAACGATTGTTCATCTCTTTTAATGCGTTCAAACTCTTACGTGCACTAATTTCTTGATAAAAGCCTAAAAAGGCATTTATGATAATTAAGATTAAGATAGCAATCGCTTCATATAGTGCCTCCATCCCATGCTTACTATCATTTTGAAATTGAAAAGCGTAGTAAGAACTAGCAAAGGACAGAGCTACCGCACCAAGTAAAACAATAACGATAGGTTCTTTAAAACTTTTGAGGAACGTAGCTAAGTATGATTCTTCCTCTTCATCCGGAAGTTTATTTTCTCCATGAAGCTCCCTTTGTTTCAATATTTGTTCATGATTTAAGCCAGTCTTAGTGTCAACTAAAAACTCCTCAATAACTTCTACTTTTGCTTTTTTATAAAATTCCAAAAGCTTCCTCCTTGTATTTTCGACAGTTAGGCATACACTTCATTTTTTTCAAGAGCGTAGCAATCGAAAAAAAGAATGTAAACAAAAAGGGCGCAAGCTATCAAAAAATCTCCTCCTTACCCTCGGAGGAAATCTCTTGAAGCTTGCGCCCAACCTATATTGTCTCTTTAATTGTTATGAATTTAGTACGTTTTACTAAATCTACTCTTTTATTATAACATATAATTTTAAATTTTTTAAGAGTTTTTTTGATTTTTTGATTTTTAAAAAGGTTAAAGGCAAAACAAAAAGGCCTTCACTGTTTGTGATAGCCTTGGATGTTTAATCTTAGTTAAGCACTCCAGGAAACGAATTGTAATTCACTTCCTATTAGTTATAAACAACCCAGCTTCCTGCAGGGAGTTTACTTGCCATTTCGATTTGTTCAGCAAGAGTCATGCCAGCGTATTCACCGTGACCTAACAATTGGAACGCACCGTATGCACCTGAACTTGCATTTGCAACATCTGCACGTCCATTAGACTCATGTTCAATAATATATACCCATTCGCTTGCAGAATATCCTGCTGCGTTGGCAGTATTAGAAACCATGTAGTTGGCAAGGGCTTCAATATTTACTTGACCAGAAGTTTGACCTAAGTCAAGTCCTGATACAGTTTGTGCTACTTTAGATTTAGCAGGTTGTGTTTCAACTTTTTTGGCAGTTGTAGGAGTTGCTGAAGCTTTTCCTAACAAAATATTGTTAACTTCTGTTTGTACGTCTTCAAAGTCAAAACCTTTGTTTGTCAACATTGTGACACGATCTTGACCTGTACCGTAGTTACCGTTAATAACTTCAATTGCAACATCATGTGTAGTTTGTTTCGGTGTGTCCGCGTGGGCCATACCAGTACCGATAAACATGAATGAAGCAATAACACCAGTTGAAATAGCAACTTTACTGAATTTCATTTAGACCTTTCAATTTCGCCACTAAGAATATTCCATAGAGTTAAAGCTCAATTACGAACCCCCGTATATACTCTATCATCATGGTTACTTCCCATACACATCATAAAGTCTTGAACGCTTGTGTAGGATTACCGTCAGCAGTTTAACGTCATTGCACGCTATGGACGTTTGTTATAAGGAGCCTTCAAATCTCTGCTGCTTGCGAAATTACATATCTTTGAAAGCTCACGGTTTAAAATGTATAAGTTCACTCAGAAGAAAATAAATTTTCAAAGTCAAATTCATTTCCTTCATGAGGGACTCATTATATGACCTTTACCTTAAACATAACTTAAAATAAACAGAACAAAAAAAAGAAAGCGAAAACATTTGTAAACAAAATATTCAGAAAATTTATTCTACAAAATGGAAAAAATGTATAATAAAAACCCCTATTTAATGCGCTTCTTATTTTAAAAAAATTAACCATGTCTTTTTTTGTATTTAAATACATTAAAAATTTTTGCTAATTAAATTAAGTAATTTTTTCAATATTTTTAGTTTCAGTTAAGACAATAAGATTTTAAACCACTTTCTTAATAAAAATTAAGGAGAAATTGCTCTTGTTTTCATTCTTTTATTTCCATATTTTTTTATACTATATATTGGACTTAAAACACTCTTATAGCTCATTATCATTGATGTTTAAGGAATTTATCTCGAAAACTTCTTTTTCTAATGTGAGAGGCAGTTAATAGAAATAATTTTTTCTTACCCATATGTTGGAATAATTTTCTTAAACTACCAATAATGGTATTTATTTTAATCTTGAACAAATTATTGTGTGACTTTTTCTCATAATGGTATTTGTTCTCTTTTTCATAATATTTTTCCTTGTTTTTATGCACTTGTTCTTCTTATTTTTCTAAATCTTGTTTTCACTAAGAAATTCCATCTCTTTCTCCTCTCATTACCTTATATAACATTATAATTACAAATCATTGCTTATATAGAAAAACTCCACATCTGCGGGCAAAGAACCAAAGCACAGATATGGAGCGATCAAATAAAGGTGTATACTGAAATAAAGGATTCAGTATTTACCTTATCTATATTATAGCACTAAAGTAAGCGTTAACAAAGAGAGTTGCAACTGTCAAAAGCGCAGGAACAAAGCAAAAATCCCCCTATGGAGAAAGGGGGACATCAAGGTTATATCCATGGGTTGGATATTTATTATGAAAAATCAAAATTATACTAGGGTTTGAATATAATTAGGACATTATCAATTTTAGCATGGTCTCCCTGAAAATAAAAATAATAATCAAGGAAGTTTAGAATACTAAAACTTTCAAAAAATATGTACACCAAGTTGGAATACAGAAAATAAAACAGCTCAACCACGAGGGTTAGAGCTGTTTTCATTTATTCATCTTAAACTTTCTTCTATTATATATACAAAATATAGAACCGAAAAACGCCTATATATTAATATTTCTTGCTTTTCAAATCATACATAAAATATACAAATAAAAAACTTTTGGCACAAATTTGGCACAAAAAATCCCCACCGAAGCAGAGACTTACCATTAAGAGCAGACGTTTATTATAGGATATTCAATTATCAACTATAGGTACAAATAAATGGCTGTAATAATTTGAACGAATAAAATCACTGCAAATGGTGCCATAATAACCAATATCACAAGGGCTGGTCCACCTAGCCACTCCCTACCTTTATTTCTTTTCATATCATATCCTCCCTAAATGAATGTATTAATTACACAACACTTTATTTTTGTAAAGAGAATACTTAATAAAAAGTCCCTCAGTACTGTACTGACGGACTAACAATATTGAATAGAGACCTATTCAAGTACCATCATATTTTATTTATTAAAGTATGTCAAGTAATTGCATTATTTAACAAAAAAGTTCTCCCAACCTGAAAAGGGAGCTATATCAAACTCTACTTCTTATAAAGCGCATAAGATTGGTTTATGCGAGCTTGATACACTTACATTATATCAAAAAAACTTCTTGAGATACACGACCGCACAATAAGAAGTTCTGCCAGGCATCGACATTGATTAGAAACTTTACTCTTTTGTAAGTGGATTGTATAGCTGCCTGACAGAGTCAGTATAACACAATAGATTGACAATAGCGAACCATACAAAAAAGACACCCGATATGTGAGAGGCGCCTTCCTGATGAATAGCCTAGTTATAATTACTCGTCATAACTAGAGTTCGTATTTGAGGTCTAACTTCGTCACAGAGAAGTAGCCTACGAACACTCTTACTATAACACTAATATGTCCAATAACATAATGATACAAAAAAACCACTCCTAAGAGTGATTTTAATTATGCGTGGTAAATATTTGATGCTTGAGCGCCTCGTTGGCCTTCCGCAATATCAAAAGTTACTTTTTCGCCTTCTTCAAGTTTTTTGAAGCCACTGCTTTGAATTTCTGAGAAGTGTGCAAACACATCTGTCCCATCTTCTGCAGTGATAAAGCCAAAACCTTTAGAGTCGTTAAACCATTTTACTGTTCCGTTTGTCATAGTATATATATTTCCCTTCAACTAGATTGTAAATCATTATGGTGAAAGGACATATTTAAAATATATAACTTTAACTAAACTTACTTAGTACATAGTATCACGCTTATTTGTTTTTGTCAAATTGACATAAAAAATTTCGCTTATGAATTAAATGCCAACGGTTAGAAACTTAACTAACTCTCGAAGAAATTCATACACGAAGAATCTGTCTTATGTGCCAAGGAGACACCTGTTAACTACAGTATATTTAAAAGTGAATATCTAACAAAAAATACGCTGGCAAGGCGTGATAAATAGAAAAAATAATAAATCAAAAATTTATTTTTATTGCCTTTTATATTATAACAAAAAACACCTCTGAATGTAATAGTCAGAGGTGTCTTGGAGTAAAATTTGTGAAAAATTTTATGCTTATATATTAACATGCTATACCATTGAAGTAAAGTAAAACAAAAGAGTCACTTGGTACCTTATTCCGAGAAACTACATCTTACATATCTTTATTGTATCAAAAAAACTCCCAGTCAAAGGACCGGGAACTAAGAAAAACAAAATTAGAAGCAAGCTTCTTCTTTTGATAATTATATTATATCACTATTCAATATCTAGACAAAACAAAAACCCTCAACACAATTGCTGAGGGTAAAATTTATTAATCTTAACCTAGACATAATAACATGAAACAAACATTATTACAAATATAAAAACACCTAGCGTGAAGGGGCTAAGTGTTAATGATAAAGAATTTATTTTTCATACACATTATACCATGATAATTAAAAGTAATCAAAAAAGCCCGGTCAATTGACCAGACATTCTTTTTTATTTCTTCAAATAATCCATGCTAATATATCGTTTCGCACCACTGTAGGATGTATATGTTCCCCACTTCATGCCTTCGCTAGTAATTACTTCAGAGATATTTACGCTTTGCCCAAAGCTGTAAGCAGCAACCACTTTACCCTTCTTGGTTGATGGATAATCACGTACATTAAGTGCCGATGCAGTAACTTTATAAGTTCCCGCACCTTGTCCGCTGGGAAACGGTGTACTTGCATCTGGAATGCGTAAGATTGCATACGGTGTCAGATAAGCACGTGTGCGACGTTCCACACCTTTAGCACTTGCTGTTTGAGCTGATCCATCATAGTTTTGTTCAATGGCTGTTACTGTAGTAGCTGTTGCTGACTCTACAATTAAAACATGACCATATCCACCATTATTTGGATTTTCTACCAAGATATCCCCTTTTTGAGGAATAATGGGATAGTAGCCACCAGAAGCCATAAATACTTGTGGTGTCACTCCTTTAGCTTTAATAGCATTAATATTATTAACATCAACCGTATTAATCGCATTGCCTGTAATACGTGCCCCTGTGGCCCAATAGACTACATATGTAGAAAGGTCTGCACATTGTCCACCGTACATCCCATCAAAGTCTACTACTTGTCCAAGTTTTGCAACCGCTAGATCATAAATTTTACTCATTTCTTTTTCTCCTTTATTTTTTCAGTAAAGATAACGACGCCTAAGAATAAGAACATGAACAGCCCCCATAGTCCTAAACTTATCATTTATTCTCCTTGTTCAGATTGATTGCACTTGCTGATTGATCGCCAACTGTCCCACTTCCAATTGATGTAAGCACTGAAACAAGTGTGGCTAATAGTGATACACTCAGTGCATTAACCCTATCTACATCAAGTACACCTGTAGCTCCCGCAGTCATTACCGCAACCATTGACTGCGCAAATGTCTTTACTGCACGTTCTGCAGTATCTTTAAAAAATAGTTTAGTAAACATTATCTTTCCTCCATTTTATTTTTTTTATATTGTTCAAATTGATCATGTGCGTAATGATTACCGCCCAACGCTTCATATTCATCAAATATCCCACCTACAACTTGTAACCCATAATCATGATTGATCGCTTGAAGTAGTTCGATACGTTTAATATGCATTTGAATATCTTTAAGTTGACACTGCTGCCGCTTCGTGAATCTACGATAGAGCCAACTTAACATTAATGACACAATAACCAATGCTGACCAGTTTTCTAAGACATCCATGAATAATATCCAAGCATGTCTAAACATTTCTTCCAATTTTTTATTTTCTCCTTTTTTTTATTTAGTTTTTCTTAGTGGTATTGTCATGTTAAAACTAAATCTATGGTTACTTGCAAGAGAGTTAGTTTTCGGTGATAGATACAATTGTACTTGGCCATTGCTTAGAATACCCCCTGAGTAAGTTGTACCTCCCCCCTGGAAGTTACTCCACATAAAACCTTCATTATGGGTGATATGAGCAGTAATTTCCGCTGGCAATGTTAAGAAGGTGTAGTAGCTTTCACCAGTAACCGTTGAATTTGGTCTAGCACCTTGAACCGTAATGTAAATCCAACCATTTTTGATACAATATTCAGCTTGATTAGCTGTGAATCCCTTATCCATGGTTAATGGTAAGAATCCATCAGTATCTCCTGCCGTAAGCTCTTTAATATCATCTGTAGTCGCAACCCTCTTCCATGGAAGATTAAATCCTAACGTTGTATTTCCAATACGATAATACATTGATCGTGTCACATAATCATAAAGTGTTTGGAAAATTCCGCTTGAACCTATCATTGTTCTAACAGATAAACGAAAAGCCCCAGTTACACCTTCTGGTGCTCCAACAACTATAGTTGGTGTTTTCTTTGAAAATTCTCCTTCTGATTTATATTCATCAAGATTTGCACCATCTGGGATATTTTTTTGAACAATAACACCATTTATAGTATCAATCTGATTTTGTAGATTTGCTGCTTGATTATCATCCAATTGATTTTTTAAATTCTGAAACCATGATTTAAAATCTGAATCAGCCTGCTCAAATATGCTTGTATACTGATCTACAATTCCATCCACATTGATGTTGTCAAATGGAGTAGACCAACCACAAACAGTTGAATCACTACGCATATCTGTAATATCCGCATCGGTAATTTGTGTTGCATTCATCTTCACAGATATGGTTGCAAGTTGAAGTTCAAACAAGATATCATTGCGAACAACCGTTGTGTCACTTGGTTTATAGTAAAGATATGTGTCTCGAGCATTCTTATCCATACGTAAAACAACTGAATCTGTACGATTTTGCACTGATGAAGCAACATTAACTTGAATTGCAATATTTTCATCGTTTAAGTACGAACCTCCTCCAATAACAGCAGAACCTCCCCCAACTTGAATATTCATACCGTTCTGTGCAGATCGTACACGCAATCCATCCTTGAATGACATGACAACCCCTGTTTTAAGAAATGCTGCAAAGAATCTCATAAAGTCATCTGCATCATAAAGTCGGTCTCCGTTGACGTCATTCCACGGAAAACTATATTGTGTCATTTGTTTAATCTCCTTCTTATAATATCAAATACAGTTGGGCTTTCT
Source organism: Lactococcus sp. bn62 (assembly GCF_029492705.2). NCBI lineage: Bacteria > Bacillati > Bacillota > Bacilli > Lactobacillales > Streptococcaceae > Lactococcus > Lactococcus sp. bn62. The sequence continues at coordinate 1,281,985 of NZ_CP120417.1, forward strand.
TTATCCCACAATGGAGACATATGATGCCCTGCCTCGTCCCATGTTTCGTCAATACCTGCCAAGACAGATGTTTTTGTTACATTGAAAAGTTTACTTGTAAAGCGTACACGGTCCCCCAGCTGGTAATCTTTGCCATAAACAAAAAGTTCTGTTTCCAAATCTATGTCACCATTTAATGTCAAAATAGCTTCTTGTTCTGCTAGCTTAGAAATGCCTCGACTTGTTAATGCTGCTTTATATTGAGCATCTGTTAAAGTAATATCTTTGCCATTACCATCTTGCGTTTGTTTTTGAATATCTCGTGCATCAACATAAATTTCTTCTCGTTCTAAACCTGAAAGAGTATCATTCAATTTGACATTGATACGTGCAGTTCCTTCTCCTTCTCCAAACACCCATGCCATCGTAGCTTCATCAAAATTAGAGGACTCATAACTTTCTGAAAGCAAGTTGTCAAAGTCAACATTAAATTCCACGATGTCCGATAAATCACGGCCCTTTACAATTTCAAGCTTATTGTGGGGTGTTTGTAAGTTTGTACCTACTTCTCTAATACCAATATCATAAGTAGAGCAAAGATTATCCACTTCATCAGATACAACTCCATAAGATTTTTGATAGTCAACATTTGTTGTTGAAAGTGCTGCTGGCGCTGCAATTGAAAGATATTGTATTTTGCGATTTGCTTGGCTTGGATTAACTACTTCATTGTTAAGGTGGTCATAAATAATTTGCTCTGGTTTCTTCGTCTGGTGATATATGCGGTATACAATACGTTTTAAGGCTTTCGCTCTTAAAGACTTCCCAGAAACAACTAAACTCCCTTTTGTGGAATCATCACAAGTTACACGATCAATATAGAAATAAACATTATTAATGTTTAGAATATTGTCTGCAGTATAAAGTGATGTAAGGATATTTCTTTTTTCTATTGATTCCTCATCATTGGAATAAATAACTTTCTGAACATCTTCAAGCAATATTTTTAAAGAAAACTGAGAATATGTATAATACCTCCAGTTCACAGTTAAAGAATCAAAAGTATCTATAATACCTGCGGATTCAAATGTAAATCCGCTTGTTCCTACACGTTTAAATACTTCAATATCCATAATTAAACCCCAATTATCAATGGAGTGAAGGAGATAGTTGCAAGAATATTCTCCTCACCTATATCTGCTTGCACTACAAGATTGTTTGCTTCTATATTATCCAATCCAAAGAAAGATGAACCAGCCATACGAGTTCCCATTGCATTTGTTGCTTCTGGATCAGTATCATCTTGATACCAGGTTTTCTTTTTTCCATGAATTGTGGACAAATAAATCACTGTTCCAGCATCAAAAGTTCCTGTCCAACCAAAGAATTCTTGCGTGACTACATTGTAAATTCGAGGATTAGTGACTTCAGCATTGCATTGAATATTTAATTCAAACCCAACAACAAAGTCTCCTTTATTCAAAATTTTTACAATTTGTCCTGGTGAAATTGTTGCAAAAGCAAAATCAGGAGTAATTGATAATGGGAATTTAAGTTTATTATCATTTGTTGAGAGCGGTATTGATTTGTTTCTAACATTTTCATCACGCCACTCTGGATCTAAAGCTCTAAATTGCATGATAGATGATGAAGTTGAAGCACTACTATCTTTGCTACCTTCATAGCCTTTTATAGCTTCAGCATCTATGCTGTATAAGTTTTTATCAATTCGAATAAATAAAGTTCCTGCAAGTTCTGGATTAATAATTGCCATAACTTGATGTTCTTTATCTTTTAAAGATTCAAAGCTTTCTTCTTTAATTGCGAGACCTACAGACATATCCCGATAAGCAAGTGAGCTGGATGTTTTTCTTTGACCACTTTTACCAAATATTTTTTGTGAGTTTATTTCATTTTCGGGTGATCCAAACCCCTCATAACTTGTCAGATAAAAAGGACCAAAGCGGTCCATCTTTATTTCTTGATTTAAAGTATTTTTATAAGATATTTCCACATTAGGAAGTTTGGCCATATTCTTTCCTTTCTAAAAATCATATGCAGCTTGTTGCCATTGTAATTGTTGTTGACGAACAATTTCACGTTCTGATGGATTTTCACGAACAACAACAGTCATTGGTGCATGTATTTCAGTTTTTGCTTGTTCTTGCCCTGCTTGATCAATTGGAATACTTCCTACAACTTTCTGTGCTGCTACAATGTTAGCACCACTTCCAACATTGAATGTATCTTGCCAAACATCGTCTTGTAAAAGCCTTGTATCAATACCATCTGTAAATGCTGTTTGTACTTTTTGAGCCATACCTGAAACATTTTTCTGTACAGCTTTAAAATGTTCCATCAAGCTGGAGCTATACTATAAAAGTGGACAGAAAATTGTGTGTTATAATCTGTCTATTAAGACACAAAAATGAAAGGACTTTTATGTCAGGTTTTAAACGTTACGACGAGGAATTTAAGCAATCTCTCGTTAATCTCTACCAAACAGGTAAAACTCAATCCGAACTCTGTAAAGACTATGGTGTCTCCCCTTCTGCACTTGCAAAATGGATCAACCAGTACTCTCAAGTTCGTCTTGAAGATAATACGGTCTTGACTGCTAAACAGATTCAAGAATTACAAAAAAGGAATGCCCAACTCGAAGAAGAAAATCTTATCTTAAAAAAAGCAAGTGCCATATTCATGCAAAACTCCAAGTGAGATTAAAAGCAGTCTATAGACTCCGATTTGAACACACGACAGTTATGCTCTGTCGTGTTTTACATGTCAATCGTTCCACCTACTATAACTTCATAAACAAGAAGCCCTCAAAACGTGAAATAGAAAATCAACGCTTGAGAAAATTACTCCTTGAGATTTATATGAAAGCCAAGAAAAGAATTGGAACGAGAGCTTTTAAAATTATTCTCCTGCGTGATTATGGCGTTAATATTTCTGAGGGGCGTATCTTAAGACTTCTCAAGTCTATGACACTCCCTAAAATGTCAACGATTAAACCTAGAGTTAAATCAAAACACTCTCCTGCATTTTCTTCTGATAATCTCCTTAAACAAGAATTTAATCCTAAGTCCCCGAATCAAGTATGGACAACTGATTTCACTTATATTTCTATAGGACATAGACGGCATGTTTATCTCTGCGCCATCCTTGACCTCTACTCTAGAAAATGTATTGCTTGGAAAGTAAGTGACAGGATTGATGCTAAACTTGCCTGTGACACATTAGGGATGGCTATAAATAAGAGGAAGCCTAAGGAACCAATCATTTTTCATTCGGATCAAGGTAGCCAATTTAAATCAGCTTCCTTTAGAAAAATATTAGATGAGCATCAATTGCTTGCTTCTTACTCCAAACCTGGATATCCTTATGATAATGCTGTCACTGAGGCCTTTTTCAAGTACCTCAAACAACGGGAAATAAACAGAAGAACTTATCACTCCATTCAAGAAGTTCAACTCTCTTGCTTTGAATACATCGAACAGTTTTATAACAACTATAATCCTCATTCCGCAAACAATGGTTTAACTCCAAATCAGAAAGAAGAAAACTATTTTAAGAAAATATAGCTCATTTTGTGTCTAAATATTTGACATTAGTCCACTCTAGGTATCTCTCAAATAAATAATCATTATTTTGAAACATAAGAGGCACAAAGTCATGGATAAATACCACCAGTTTATCTACCCTTTCACGGAGTATTTTCAAAAAAACTTTATCAAATGCGATGCCATTCCAAGATGGCATTTGAGCAATGGCCAAATCGCCTTGCGTAACAGATGACAGCATACCAAAGATTCTTTTTTTCTTTTTCCTCTGCTGTATCTTCGCTCACCGAATAAGCAGAAATACTGATTTCTTTAAAACCTTCATCTTGTGCAAGCTTGGTAATCATATGTTGCGCGGTCATAGCCGTGCTTTGTTCACTTTGTCCATATAAATTTGTTATATACTTTCTCATCTGTCCTCTTATCACTTCTCTAAGGAAAAGTTACGATAAGTTCCCCTTTCTTAATATCTAGCAAACTTAATGCAGCATTTTTTAGAATGAGCAATGAGACTTCACTTTGTCTTTGTTGGTAACTTCTTTGGGCCTCTTTTTCAAATTCAGCAATTGACTTTTTCTGTGCTGTCGATCGACTTTGCACAACAAAACGAAGTTGATTCATTGCGTCTACTTGATTGCTCCAAGCATTATCTATAGCTTTCAACATTGTAATCTGTAAATATTGAAGAAAAGCTCTATCATCACCAATTTTTTCTCTTTTTACTTGAAGATTTTCTTTTAAAATATGCCTTATATACAATTGTTTAAGTTCATTTGTTTTCAGGTATTCTTCATTAACATTTTTAAAATTATAGTCAATATGATCTAAAATAAAACGCTGTATACTCCGTGATGTCTGTCTCTCTGAAGTTGAAAAATACTCATTAACGACAATTTCTGCACTCTGATTTACTATTAATAAAGCTTCAGAAACACTTCTAAGTTCCATAATTTCTTGACGCTTCTTATTTACTTGCTCTTTTTGCAGGCGTAAAACTTCATCAAATTGGAGCGCCTTTATTCGCTCATCATAGCCGTTTTGCTCTGAAATTTTTTGAGCTTTCATAAAAGCATGTTTTACCTTATAATTACGAATTGGTCTTGTAACTTCTTTATATTTTTCATAGTAAGCTTGTATGCTTTCTTGAACGAAATTTTTAATCACATCATCTTCTAGGGACTCAAAGGTATAAGTATCTCCAGGTTCCCCCTGCCTGCCTGCTCTCCCCTTGGCTTGTAATTCAATACGCCTATTTAACATCCGCTCAGTGATAACAACTGCAAGCCCTCCTTTTTCACTAGCTTCTTCCGATATCTTAATATCCGTCCCTCGACCAGCCATAGAGGTAGAAACAGTCACCGCTCCGACCTGACCTGCTTCAGAAATAATTTGTGCTTCTTTAGAGCTACTCTTCGCATTAAGAATATTATGAGGAATTCCTCTATTAAGTAAATTCAAAGAATAAAGTTCTGAGGCATCAACAGACCCTGTAATGACGAGAACAGGACGTCCCTCTGCATGTAAGGAAGATATTTTTTCAAGACTTGCTTCTAATTTAGCCGCAAAATTTGTGTAGCTTTTCGGTTTGTGGTCGACTCGGATACTTTTTTTATGCGTTTTTATCATTTTTACTGGGAGATTATAGGTATTGATAAATTCATTTTCTGCAACTTTTGCTGTACCTGACATGCCAGCCAACTGTTGAAACTGACGAAATAAATTTTGGTAAGTTATAGATGAGATTGTCTGTGTTTCATTACTTAATTCAACAAATTCTTTTGCTTCTATAGCTTGGTGTAAACCATTTTGTAGATTCGACCCTTCTAAAATTCGTCCATCTTTTCGGTCAAGCAGTTTAACTTCACCCTCTTCCACAAGATAATCTCGGTCTCGTTTTAATGTATGATGTGCTTTTAATGCCAATATAATATGTTGGTAGAGCGTAAAGAATTGTTGGTCAAGAAGATTTGAAATCGAAAAATATTTCTTTGCTTTTATAATGCCTTTTTCTGTTAACCAAACATTTTTCTGTTCTTCGTCCAACTTAAAATCGATTTCTTTTTGGAGTATCGTAATGAAAGCATTCGTGTTTTCAAAATAATTGGACTGACCTTTTGGCGCACCTGAGATAATCAAAGGCATTTGCGCACTGTCTAGGAGAATTTCATCCACCTCATCTAAAAGGGCATAAGTTAACTTCGATATAAATTTCTCTTCTCTTTTTTCAGCCAAGCCATCAATCAAAAAATCAAAAGCTAAAGTTCCATTTGAAATATATATAATATTTGCAGCATAAACTTCTTGCCTTTTTTTCACATCAAATTCTTCTTCCTCAGGATCACTCGTACCATCTGCGACTTCTAACCCTAACCATTGGTAAACCGCACCTATACGTTCAAAGTCCCTACTGGCCAAGTAGTCATTCGTTGTCACTAGAAAGACTGTGTCCAGATACAGTGCTTTTAAATAAAGAGGTAAAGTAGCCACTAAGCTCTTTCCTTCCCCAGTCTTCATCTCAGCAATCTGCCCCTCATAAAGGGCTAAAGCTCCTAGAACTTGTTCATCTGTAGGATATAAACCCAGCACCCTTCTATCTGCTTCGCGAACCACTGCAAATGCCTCGGCAATAATATCAATTTCTTTCTCATTATTTGAAATACGTTTTTTTAATTCATCAGTTTTATTTTTGAGTTCTTTGTCACTAAATTTCATTACAAGTTCTGATAAATTATTTATTTTTCTTAGTAGCTTCTTATACACTCTCTACGCTTCCTTCTTTAATTATTTATTCACTTGCATTTTTTAGACAAACCTTAATTTTATTGCCAATTAACCTATGTAAATAAAAAAACATACAGGAAAAATGAAATAAAATTCATATTTCTGTATATATATTCACAATCTTTTTCTCAAATAGTTATAAAAAAATTGTTTTTAAAGAGAAAGTCATAAAACTCAAGAAAAAATGCACTAAAAAACAAAAAAAAATTGAAAAAAGCCCCTGAAAACAGGAGCTTCTTTCAATAAATTAAGGTTTTTTTTACAGATGTCCACAAGAAAATTTTATAGCGAAATATTATTTCACGAAAAACCTCTCATTTATCTCACACTTACATAATATCATATATTTAAAATGAACACAATAAGCAAATCTTTCCAAAAAACAAAAATACGAAAGTCCTTTTCTTATCCAAATAATTTTTGTCCTTTCAGAGCTGCAAAATACAACAAGATTTTCTCTTTCTTCGCTTCCTTTTTTCCTCCTGACTTATGGTTGTAGGTCAAATAGAAGATAGGTGATTTGAGGCTATGGTTTAAAAATCAAAAAAAGCCCTCGCAATACGAGGACTTGGGAGTTTTATGAAAAATTTTGGAACAAGTAAAGTATAACCCTTTTTTCTTAAATCAAACAAAGAATACTATTTTTTAACCACGATGACATTGCAAGGTGCGTGATTAATAACATAATTTGTGGTTGAGCCTACCAAAAGTCGGTCAAACATATCTGTTCCCGTTGCACCAATGACGATTAAGTCAATATTTTTATCTTCTTCTTCCGCAAAGTTAACAATTCTTAGTTTCGGTTTGCCTGCGATTTCATAAGTTTCATATTCAACTTGTTCGCGGATAATATCTTTGCAGTTTGCTAAAATATCTTGCGCAAGTTGATCCAATCCTGGTGTTTCTACAATACCTTTATGAACAGCACCGTAATATTTATTGATATCTTTTACTGTCAGAACATGTAGTTTTGCATGATTGAGACGAGCAATGCGTATCGCTTCATCTACTGCTTTGTAAGATTGTTCAGATCCGTCCACAGGAACCAAAATATTTTTATAATAGTCAGTCATAATCATTCCTCCTTTTATGTCTTTCTCTACTTCTATTGTACATTTTCTTTCCCTAAAAACGAAATCATTTCCTTAAAAGCAACACTCAACCGAAAAAGGAGTAAAAGAAATACGCCCACAATAGTGAGCGTATTGAAGTGATAAGATAAACATCTTACTGGAATACTTGTATTATATCTCCTTTGTCTTAAGCAATACTAAAATTAAAGCTTTTAAAGAAGTCAATGACAAGCTACTTTTTGTATCTATTTAACGACCAAGACATTGCATGGTGCATGATTTACAACAAACTGTGTGGTTGAACCTAACATGAGTTTATTAATCATCCCTGCCCCAGTTGCGCCAATAACAATCAAATCCATCTTCTTGTCTCCTGCAAATTGGACAATCATATGTTTGGGCGCACCAACAATTTCATAACTGTCATAAGGTACTTCATCACCGATAATCTCCGCTGCTTTCTTCAAAATATCTTGTGCCATCATATCAATTTCAGGATTTTCGACGATACCAAAACCGGTCATTCCGTAATGATGTTCCATATCCTTAACAGTCAAAACATGAAGTTTTGCATTGTTTCTCTTTGCCAAAGTAATTGCCTCATGTACGGCATTATAAGATTGATCTGAACCATCTAGTGCAACTAAAATATTGTGATATTGTTTTTCCATTATTAGTACCTCCGCTTCATTCTTTCCTTAAGTCTATTATCGCTCTTTCGCTGCAACATTTCAAATATTTCAGTGAAAAGTTAGAACAAATATTTAGGATTACTTTTAAAAGTAGCTTTTTTGTACTTTTAAAAAGAATGTGTTACAATAATTATGGAATTTCGTTATGTACGTTATAGTGTCCTTTCGTCGATATCATATAGAGAAAGGAGAATGCATTATGACATTCACTAACAAAAACAAAAATTTCAAGTATACTGTATCTTTGGATACTTCAAAAGATATTTTTAAAGTATTTTTGGCTAATGATCCAGCGGTTTATGGGCTTGGTCGTACCATTGAAGAAGCAATGCACAACTTGGAAGAATTAGCATAAGGAGCTCATAGCAATGGATGATTATTCCTCGTGATGGTATCTACTTCACACGTTTAAGTAGATGCCTTTTTTTGTACTCAAAAAGCTAATTTTCCTCCCCCAAATATATCCTCAAAGATTTACTTCTTCCCTAAATTATGATTTAATGGCATCATAGATATCTGAATAGAAAAGAGATTGTACACATGATTTCAAAAAATATTCAAAGAGCGATGCTCAAAGCAAACCATGTCGGTGCTGAATCTAAGGGCTTCCCCTATCTGGCCGAATGTTTAAGACAGGAAGGAATTGTAAAAAATATATGGCATCTTCCTTCTGGAGACAGTTTTTATTTTTCGGAAACGGGCTCACTCGTAAACCCAGGAAACCCTTTAATCGGGCGTGTTGGGCCTTGCCCAGATTTTGATCAAATTGCTCTGGTCCAAAACATTCGTGCAAATCAAGCCGGTAAAATTTCCTTCCCTGAATTCTTGGCGTCGCTTTGGAAAGCGGGAGTCATCCGATATGAGGTGGATTTCACTACACGGCAGATGAGTTATTTTGGAGCATTTGACCAAGTTTATCAAGAAAGCTACCCCAGTGTTGCTATTGATGTTTCATCTACCGAATCTTTTCTTCCCTAATTAAAAAGACTTTGAAATATCAAGGTCTTTTTAATTAGGGAGTGTGCAGCGCATGATATATTTTATCTCTTCATAAGATAAACTATTATCACAGAAGTTTTGCTTCTCCTTGCCATTTTTGTTAAAATTCATCTATGTTAAAAATTTATTTTAAAGCATTAATTCAAGCATTGCTTATTTTGGCAGTATGCCTCTTTCTTCTTATTTATATAGGCACAAAAATGCTGGCCTTTATTGCTTAAAAAGTTCTAATCTTCTTTTGCTTATCTTCTTTCTTTTTGATAGAATTAAGGAATGGTTAAAATTTTATTTACCTCAATTATTAAAGTAGCAATTGCACTTTTCATCATTATTTCTTTTGGAATGATGATGTTCACTTCTCTCTTACCTATCATGTAAGCAATAAAAAGTACCGGAAAATGACCGGTACTTTTTTAGTCGGAAAAGGGTTCAACATGGACGTCGACATCAAAAACTTCAAACTTTTCGGACAGCTGCTGCTCTATTTCTTCAGTAATCAAGTGACTTTCCGCAACCGAAAGTTGAGCATCCACATAGATGACGATGTCTAGAAAAATATTGGCACCATAAGTTCTTCCTCTAAGAAAAGGGACACCTCTCACACCAGGAATTTCTAAAATATAATTCTTATACTTTTCCAAATCTTCTTCAGGAAAACCATCCGATAACGTAAAACTACTCTCTCTGAAAATATCAATAGCCGTTTTGATAATAATAATACCAATAATAAAAGCAGCTATCGTGTCTAAAATATAAAAGTGAAGATAAGAAGCGGCGATTGCTACAGCCGCACCAATTGATGTATAAGCATCACTTAAATTATCCTTTGCTGCTGCCATCAAGGCTTGCGAATTAACTTTTTTCGCTAATCTGCTGTTATAGATATACACAGCCACCATGATCAAAGCAGAGCCGATACCGACTAACGCAGATAAGGGATTTGGTGGTGTAAAAGAATTATTTACAATCTTTTCAAAAGAAGAATATAAAACTTCGAGCCCAACCATAAGCATGATAAAAGACGTAATCATGCTCGCAATATTCTCAAATTTCCAATGCCCATAACGATGATCATCATCCTTTGGTTTTCGGGCAAGTTTCAGTCCTATAAGTACGGAAATTGAGGCAATCACATCTGTAAAGTTGTTCAAGCCATCCGCACGCAAGGCCTCCGAGTTTGCAAATATTCCCATAAATATCTTTGTAAAGGCTAAAATGATATATGCTGAAATACTAATCCACGCGCCTTTTTCAGCGATTTTCAGTTCTTTGTATCTCTTATTTTCCATATCCTTCTCCTTCTGAAAAAAAGTAACCTTTCTATTGTATCATCGACGATTGTAAAAACAAAATGAAATGTTGTTTTTATTTAATCAAGCGAAATTAGAACATTATTGTTTGAATTGCTCCTCTATTTCTACTTTTCTTCTATTAAATGACTTTCTTACAGTAAAAGAAAGCGTACTCTTTTCATCTATGGTATACTATAATTAGGAGATTAATTTATGAAAAAAATTATATTAGCATTTATTCCACTACTTTTACTTGTTGGTTGCGGAGCGGATAAAAAAGAGAACACTGCCAATTTTGCTCAAGATAAGCAGTCAAGTACTCACACTTCCTCCTCAACATCTGCCCCTAGTTCTTCTCAGGATACTGTCGCATCAAGTGAACAGCCAAAAAGTTATCCTGTAGCTTTAGAACAGTTTTCCAAAGGAGACTATTCAAACTTTCATGGACTCTATAAAAACAGCAGCAACGATATTCTAATTATCACAAAAGACCATATTGAATATTATTCTCATACCGGAAAAGATATTGGCTCTGTCATTATCAATGAAAGTACTTTTAAATCTAAGACTGAAAATCAACCCTTTAACCAAATTTATCTTTTTAATCAAGGACAAGTAGAGATCAACTTTAATGCAACAGCAGATAAGATTGAAGCAATTCAGATTACAGATAATGCTGGTACTTCTTCTGATTTTACTTTAGCAGCCCAACTTGACAGCAATAATTTTACTAAGGATACTGTACTTAATTATTTTAAAAGCTATCTTTCCAATCCAGAGGATTTTTATTTTGATGCTGTGAACACGCAAGATTCTTTTGTAATCCAAGTTTTTTCAAAAGAAATGCGAGCAAATGGTGGAAGCGGAACCGTTGGTTTATACAAAGTTTTACCTGATGGCACCATTTACCTTGTTACTTATGACGTAGCAACAAATACGTATCCCAAGGCCGAATAACCCCTTGTCGAATTATTTCTATATTATAAATTCAAAAAATCTACGTTATATATACGTAGATTTTTTTATAAGTATATTTTCTAGATTTTATTCAGTGCTTTTTGAGGAACATCTTGCTTCTGGACTTCTTCCCAGCTCGTGACTCCCTTCTTATCGTTATATACGAGTCTTAAATAAGCATCGTGTCTAAGATTATGATCTCCAGTGAAGTTCATTTCTTTTGCTTCTCCCTTTTCATCATAGCCGGTCAGCGTATAATAGTACCTCGTAAATTCTTACCCTGAATCGTCTTTTTCTTTTTTAGCAACACCATCTTCTTGTATATGCACGTAGTAACTGTCGCCACCATATGCTGTATGATACCAAGCATAACTGGAGCTATACTATAAAAGTGGACAGAAAATTGTGTGTTATAATCTGTCTATTAAGACACAAAAATGAAAGGACTTTTATGTCAGGTTTTAAACGTTACGACGAGGAATTTAAGCAATCTCTCGTTAATCTCTACCAAACAGGTAAAACTCAATCCGAACTCTGTAAAGACTATGGTGTCTCCCCTTCTGCACTTGCAAAATGGATCAACCAGTACTCTCAAGTTCGTCTTGAAGATAATACGGTCTTGACTGCTAAACAGATTCAAGAATTACAAAAAAGGAATGCCCAACTCGAAGAAGAAAATCTTATCTTAAAAAAAGCAAGTGCCATATTCATGCAAAACTCCAAGTGAGATTAAAAGCAGTCTATAGACTCCGATTTGAACACACGACAGTTATGCTCTGTCGTGTTTTACATGTCAATCGTTCCACCTACTATAACTTCATAAACAAGAAGCCCTCAAAACGTGAAATAGAAAATCAACGCTTGAGAAAATTACTCCTTGAGATTTATATGAAAGCCAAGAAAAGAATTGGAACGAGAGCTTTTAAAATTATTCTCCTGCGTGATTATGGCGTTAATATTTCTGAGGGGCGTATCTTAAGACTTCTCAAGTCTATGACACTCCCTAAAATGTCAACGATTAAACCTAGAGTTAAATCAAAACACTCTCCTGCATTTTCTTCTGATAATCTCCTTAAACAAGAATTTAATCCTAAGTCCCCGAATCAAGTATGGACAACTGATTTCACTTATATTTCTATAGGACATAGACGGCATGTTTATCTCTGCGCCATCCTTGACCTCTACTCTAGAAAATGTATTGCTTGGAAAGTAAGTGACAGGATTGATGCTAAACTTGCCTGTGACACATTAGGGATGGCTATAAATAAGAGGAAGCCTAAGGAACCAATCATTTTTCATTCGGATCAAGGTAGCCAATTTAAATCAGCTTCCTTTAGAAAAATATTAGATGAGCATCAATTGCTTGCTTCTTACTCCAAACCTGGATATCCTTATGATAATGCTGTCACTGAGGCCTTTTTCAAGTACCTCAAACAACGGGAAATAAACAGAAGAACTTATCACTCCATTCAAGAAGTTCAACTCTCTTGCTTTGAATACATCGAACAGTTTTATAACAACTATAATCCTCATTCCGCAAACAATGGTTTAACTCCAAATCAGAAAGAAGAAAACTATTTTAAGAAAATATAGCTCATTTTGTGTCTAAATATTTGACATTAGTCCATAACCTCCACCGACAACAATCAATACAAGTGCCACAATTCCCACTAATACTTTTTTCATATTTCATACCTCATTTATTTTTCTTCTATAAAACTATTTTACTGTTATTTTTACTGTTATAACTTACATTTTCTTAAGAAAGTAATTTTCACTCTTCATTAAATGTGAAAAATCCACTATTCCTCAAGCTTATTTAGTGCTGTTCGAGGGATTTCATACTCTTGCCTTGTTTTCCAGCTGTTTGCATCCTTTTTATTGGCCGCATGAATTTCCAGATAAGTTCCCACATGTATTTGATGATCTGTTTTAAGATGAAGCTCTCTAACATCTCCTCTAGAACTGACTCCCCTTACCGTATAATTATATTGACCGTCTAAAGTCCCATCCGTGTTCTTAAGTATTTTCGTATTTACCTTCCCTTGCACATGGGCAAAGTAAATCGTTTGTGTATAGCTAATATTTTTCCAAAAAAAGCCAATATCTAAAATTAAGAGCACGCCTAAAAAACCAAACAATATTTTTTTCATTTTATTTTTCCATTCAACACACAACATTAAGTTGTTAGCATTATTTTACTCCGAATTTGTCTAAAATATTCTTACATTATTGTAATAATCAAGCTTGAGTCTTCTTAATATTTGGACTGCGTTAACTCTTTCTTATTCTGAGCTTTATTGGAACAGGGCGAATTCGCCCTCCCAAACTCCTGATTTTATTTAAGATTCTGTCATTATTTCTTCTATATAATTAGCCCTCTTTAGTGTCTTTATTTTAGAAAATATTTTTTAAAAATTATCAAAAATATGCAACTTTAGTTGTATAAAAAATTGCATAATCAGTGTTTTTTATCTATAATACAGGTATAAAAGCCCCAAATTAAATAGACAGAAAATATATTTCTTTTTATCTAGAAGAAAAAATTTTTATTCACTTTAACTTCAGGGCCACTACACTTAGAGGAGTAAGCATTCTTGATAAAGAATTCCAAAAAAGCAATCACTAAAAAAATTTTTCTATATGAAGCACTATTTGTAGTAGCCTTTCTCTTGAGTTCTTTTTGGCTTTTCAGTGCTATTCGTTCAGAAAATTTTTCTTTAGAGCAAATTTATTCAAAAAATGGAGCTTATATCTTCATCCTTAGTTTAATAGCATTGATCGTATCTTATCTGAATCGCGATAAATTAAAAGATTGGTTATCATCTGTTATAAGATTTTTAGGTAACAATATTGTCGCAGTATTTGGGATTATGGTTCTCTTTCAAATAGTTACCCTTTTATTTGCTTCTGGACTCTCAGGATACGATGTTTATGGAGTCTATCATGCTGCTATGGGCGATATAAATTCTCAGAAGTGGATCTATCTGCAGAACTATCCTAATAACTTTTTACTTTTCTTATTTATGAGAGTTGTTCATAGTCTAACTCTTTTACAAATTTTAAATATCATCGCAATAGATTTTTCTATAGCAATGTCATATTTTACAGCAAAGCATCTTTTCGATAAACAAACCGCTCGATACAGTATCTTACTTTTTATAGCAACACTCGGTTTTAGTCCTTGGTTTTTAAACACATACAGTGATACTTTTGTGTTACCCTTTGTCAGTTTAGGTATCTTCTTTTTGACACAATGGAGTCAAGACAATATTTCCGCTCACTACAGACTTATATCTTTACTCTCTGCTGGTTTTTTCAGCTCCATAGCTTACTATCTGAAGCCCTCTGCAATTATTTTTGTGATAGCATACTTTTTAATTTCTATGCTTAAGCTAAGAAAACTCAAACCTTTCTTTATCTCCTTTTTAGTCTTTATTATTGGTGCTTTAGTGTTTGCAATGCCTTTTACACTTTATAAAAACAATCAAAACTATGTTCAATTTGATAAAAATAAAGCGTTTCCTATGACTCATTTTTTGATGTTAGGTATCTCTAAAAATGGCATGTATAATGTACCTGACGTGCGACTTACCAGATCAGCCAAAACTGCTAAGGAAAAGAAAGAGGTAAATATTGAGGTCTTCAAGCAAAGACTAAAAGAATTAGGAACTCTAGGATATGTCAAATTCCTATATGGAAAGTATTGTAAAACTGTCCGTGATGGTGCCTATGCTTGGGGCGCAGACGGTGCAGGTAAAACTGGTTTTCTTGTCACACCTAATCTCAATCCAAGCGAAAAACTCTCACCTTTTATTCATTCAAACTTCGGAAAGTTTTTAAGAAGCTTTATTTATACTGATAGCAATGGTAAAGGTTATGCCAATGGAAAAAATACTTTTTTCTACAGATTCTTTGCTCAAATCATCTATATTATTGTGATTTTTGGGATTTTACTTTCAACTTTAAAATCAAAATATGATTTTAAAGTTATGTGGTTACTCTTATCTATGATTGGGCTTATGCTCTTCTTGCTTCTCTTTGAAGGTGGGAGAAGTCGCTATCTTATTCAAGCCTTGCCTGTATTCGTTATCTTAGCAGCTTATGGCTATCATTCAAAATTTGCCTCTCAAGATTTAAAGAACGGATAAAAAAGCAAACAAAACTCCTACGGTGTAGGAGTTTTATTTATAAAGTTTTAACACACAATCTTGCAAAGTTTTTTTGTTAAAATATAAATTACAATAAAAGGAGTTATTCTATGTTTTCATTCACTATCCCTAGCGCTTCTCTTCAAGAAATAATTTTTCTAAGTATCTGGTATGGCTTTATTTCAGGCATGATTTCTGGAATGGTTAAGATTGGTTGGGAAGCAATTCTACCACCAAGAACTTCTGAAAGAAATGCCACGAATCCACCCCAGCGTATGTTGGAGCAATTTGGAGTACCCTCTTCACTTACGCATGCTTATGTTTTATATTCACGTGATCAAAAAGTATATTGGTTTTCTTTAATCTTACATTTTAGTTTTTCCATATTCTTTGCTTCATTATTTATTTTTATTGCACAATATTGGCCCTGCATTGCCCTTTGGCAAGGAGCTGCTTATGGAATCATCATCTGGTTCATCTGGCACATCGTTTTATTGCCTGTTATGAAAACCATTCCTGCACCTTGGAAACAGCCGTTTGCTGAACACTTCTCAGAGTTCTTTGGACATATCGTTTGGGCCTGGTCGATTGCTGCCTGTCTTTATTATTTAATATCAAAAGATAGCAGTGGAATTTTAACGAACATTTAAGTAAATTAAATTTGTGTTTTAAGTTTATTGTGCTACAATAAAAATAGAATTTCGTTATATTCGTTATAGTGTCCTTTCGAATAGAAACAAGAAAGGGGAATGCATATGACATTCACTAATAACACTAAAAACTTCAAATACACAGTATCTCTAGATACTTCAACGAATTTATTTAAAGCTTCTCTGGTAGACCCTACTTCTTCATTAAGTAGTATCGGCAACACCATTGAAGAAGCCGTGTATAATTTAGAAACGATAGCATAACTGACAGCGCCTATTTGAATGGGCGCTTTTTTTGTATGAAAAAACCGCTCAATAAAGCGGTTTTCTAGTCTATAAGAATCTATATAAACTGGTATATGGAGGCGAGGGGAGTTGAACCCCTGTCCAGACACCTTGCTACATCAACGTCTACAACCATAGGACTTTCTCTAGTTTAACAAATTTCCAAAGCCAGTCTCAAACAGTAGAAATTTGCGGTGCTTTAAAATCTCTTTTTTTATGTAAAGCCACCATAAAAACGTATCCGACTGAGGTTTAGAGCTTCAGGCCGCCATCGGCGAACGATCATCAGCTACGCAAGCTGGTGTTTAGGCAGCGAGTGCGTAAGAAGTGTTATTTTTAGCAGTTATATTTATCTGCGATGGATTTAGGTGACATCACCACCAGTTGCAGTTCATGCGCGACAATGCCTGTCGAATCCGTAACGCCCCCGTTACGGTGGAATAACTTCCAGACATTAATTATAGCACAAGTCACCTAATATTTCACGCGCAATGGTCGTACTAAAATGGCCATAATCGAAAGGACTATAATGCCAACACAAATGCCAACAGTGACTAAATTAACTTGGCCTGGCGCATTTAACACGTTGATTGGAGAAAGCAAACTGAGGGGCAACCATTCGGAAATATCACTCAGTGTCTGAATGATCGAACTCACTACCATCAGTACAATTGTAGAAACAACTGCTAGAAACGCCTTCCGTGTCCAAACAGTAACAGCACTGCCAAATATGACCAAGGTAAGTAGAGCTAGGTTTTGAACCAAACTCGACGAGAGTACCCTGCTCAACTCAATTTCAGGAAAGAAAACCCAGGTTACATATGTGGCACTTGCCACACCTACCAAGTTACTCACTAGAGTGACTAAAAAGGCAAGGAAAAGCTTAGGCGTCCATAGGATAATCGAATTTCGGGCTACGGTTGAATAATAAAGCCCGAGTGAACTCTCCTTTTTCAACTTAAAAGTATCCGCAGTAAAGTAAACCAAAACAAAAAGGCCAATCTGAGAAATATTACTAAAATACGACTCCATCAAAGCTTTCCAATTGGGGTCTGGCATGAGAATAATCGTCCCTTCTGTCCCTCCAAAAGTTGCAAGAAATTCCTTCATATAATAAATCAAAACGGGTGAGGTAATGCCAAAAAAAGCAAATAAAAAGAAAAGAATGAGGAGACGGCTATTGCGCCACCACATTTTCATTTCCAAAAGAATTAATCTTCTCACTGTTCTCCTCCTGTAATTGCACGCTCAAAAGCCATCTCAAGACTGTTGCTTGTAGCACGATAAGTACTTATTTTTTGCCCAATATCCGGGAAAATTTGTAACAGTTTCTCTGTATATTCACTCTTAATCATCAATTTCCCCGTAATTTCAGGATAGAATTCAATATCATTTACCTGAAGAATATCCATGACTTCCTGTTTGACTTGCTCACTTTTAATCTCTAGTTCTGCAAACTCGTCCAACTGGCTGCTTTCAATGAACTGATAAAGTGTGCCTTGAAAAATAAGTTCGCCATGATTTAAAACAAGGAGGCGATCGGCAATGTTTTCAATATCTGCGAGAAGATGACTGGAAACAACCACCGTTTTTTCCTGTGATACTTTAGTAATCAGTTGCAAAATCTCAATGCGACCAATAGGATCTAGAGCACTTGTTGGTTCGTCTAGAAATATCAAAATTGGATCAAGTAAGAGCGCGACTGCAATTCCCAAACGTTGCTTCATCCCCCGTGAATAGCCACCAACTTTCTTATTGGGATACTCTGACAAACCGACTTTTTCGAGGGTTGCCTCAATTTGTTGAGGCTCTTCTGCTTTTTCGTTCAAGGCGCAACTTTGTTGTAATACCTCTGTTGCGGTAAGGTAGGCAGGAAATTCAGGTGTGTCCGGACAATAGGCCAAAGCTTGATTAGCAAGCTTAATTTCACCCTGACTCGCTTTATGTTGTCCTAAAATCGCATGAATTAAGGTTGTCTTTCCTGCACCATTAGGGCCAATCAAGCCAATGATACCTGGATCTGCACTGATTGAGCACGTCACGTTTTTTAAAGCATCAAAATTGCCGAAAGAAACCGTCAAGTCTTCTATTTCAATGATTTTATTCATATGTGTCCCTTCCTACAATAAAATAAAGAATTCCGCCTAAGGGAATCGAAATGATACAGACAAGGGCCCAAGCCCATTTTGGCAGGTGTTTAACATGCGCACTTTTAAAAATACTGTAAAAGCAAGCCCCTAAATAGAGACAAGCCAGTAGAATCAATGGAACAATGATACGGATATCCATTTTGTACACTCCATTCTTTACCTTTTAAAATTCATCTTCATCAATTTTTTGAATTTCACGCAATTGTGTTGTTAAGTGTTGATCAGATGCGTATTCTGCTAAAAGCTCATCGATCAACTGGTTGCGCACCACATAATTAGAAAAAAGATGCAACTTCTCCTCATAGCCTTCTAATACTTTTTCTGTCCGCTTAATATTATCATATACAGCTTGACGACTAACATTAAATTCCTCAGCAATCTCAGCTAAGCTATAATTATCCGCATAGTAAAGTTCAATATAATTCATCTGTTTGTCCGTCAAAAGTGTCGCATAGAACTCAAACAAGGTGTTCATACGATTTGTTTTTTCGATTTCCATAATTTCCTAATATTCTAAGAAAACAACTGATTTTTTAATCTTTGTTTTCATCCTTATTCATAACTTAATTGTCCGTTATCTTTTATAATTTTATCATAATTATCGTTATAATCATAAGGACATCTTTCCAGATTTTAGGCTTTGTTTTCAGATAAAAGCTTGTTATAATAGAGGAATGAAAAAGATTTTAATTGCGGATGATGATCGTTCGATTTTAACCTTACTTTCTTATAATTTTAGACAGAGCGATTTTGAAGTTACAACTGTCAGTGATGGCAAACAAGCTCTGGATAAGGCTAAGAGAAATCATTACGATTTAATTTTGCTGGATTTAATGATGCCCGAACTCTCTGGTATTGAAGTAACGGAAATTTTGCGAAAAAAGCAAAATTTCACACCTATTTTGATACTCACTGCGCGTGATGACGAAGAAATGAAACTGACTGGTCTTAATTCAGGTTCAGATGAATACTTGGACAAAGCAACACCTATGAAAGAAATTATTGTCCGAGTAAATGCGCTCATTCGACGCCACCAGCACTATAATAAAACGATTGAAAACGAAAAATCCGCGGAAAAATCTGGTATTAAATTTGACCGATTGGAGCTTGATTTCACTAAAAAAGTTTGTATCTTTGATGGACAACCTTTAGAGCTAACTAAACGTGAATTTGAAATTTTAGAACTTTTAATTGAGCGCTCAGGCGATGTGATTTCGCGTGAAGAATTGCTGCAGCACTTTTGGGGGATTTCTTCCGCTGCCGAAACGCGAACTATTGATGTTTTAATCAGCAAAATTCGTAAAAAGTTAGACAATCAATTTATAAAAACAAAACGAGGATTTGGGTACTACTTCTCTGATGAAAAAGATTAAGCTAAAAAATATTGTCCTCTCGACAATCATTTATCTTGTTGCGACTGTGATTCTGCTTGTTTTTCTCAACATTCAGATTCTAAAAACAGATACCAATCGTGTCTTGCACACCATTGATACTACGAAAACGCTCCTCGCAGAAAATCCAAATTCTGCGCTTCCTAACAAGTTTCAGTATCTTCCTGCAGGTACACACAACCAAGAAACCGCAAAGATTGAAGAGGGCGCAGACTATGCACAATCTGTTAGCCGTCACTCTATTGAAATTACAAGCCCTATCCGTGTTGACGGTGTGATAACAGGTTACCTTCACGCTGAAGACAGTCGCACTTCACCTTGGTTTACCAACATGATGGTCGGTGGCTTTGCTTTGATTGTTTACCTTGCCTGTGCTTCTTACGTTTTTGTTCATGCCAGACGTAATTATCTTTTCACTCAAGATATTGTCGCTAAAATCAAAAACATCGAGCGTAGCCCTCTCACGCAAAGTTATTTGATGAGCGAAAACGATGATAAAGTAACTCTAGCGCTAAATTCTCTGGGCGAATACATCCAAAATCAAATTTTATCGCACAGTGAAAAGAAAGAGAATATTTACGAATTCATTGAACTGTTCCAATTTCCTATTTTCATTTACAATGCTAAAGGAAAAATTCGTAAAACAAACGCTTCGTTTAAAAATGAATTTGCGGATACACACAACCTTGATATTTTCAGCCCTTATGCTGACTTTTTGAGTTTCTTAGTGGATAAGATGCTTAATCCGACCACACAAGAGAAGAACTTTTACTTTGAGAACATTAATGCTTATTATCAAGTACGTATCTCACCTTTACCAGACTTGGACAACCGCTTCTTAGTCACTTTACTTGATATAACAGCATTTAAGCGAACACTAAATGCCCATAATGAACTGATTGCTAATGTCAGTCACGAACTGAAGACACCTTTAACTTCAATTAAAGGATTTGCTGAGTTACTGAAAGATGACACACTTTCTGAAGCAGACCGTCATGAGTTTTCCCACATTATCAGTAAAGAAAGCTCACGCTTGATTGCACTCGTTCAAGACACGCTTCTTTTAACCAAACAAAATATTCATATCGACAAGAAGAAAATTAATCTTGCCACACTTGTCGAGGAGATTTTAAACACTTCACAACCCTTGCTTGATGAAAAGCACTTGTCACTTCAGACAGATATTGCTCCCATCTCTCAAGTTACCAACCGTCAGATGGTGCATAGCATTTTTGAAAATTTAATTGAAAATGCGATTAAATACACGGATGATCATGGAAAAATCTACGTTGGCCTCCATCAAAACAAGAAAAAAGTTGTTTTCACCGTCACAGATAACGGTCCTGGTTTAACAGAAATTGAAAAATCACGTATTTTTGAACGTTTCTACCGTGTAGATGAAAGCCGTACCCAAGTCACAGGAACTGGTCTAGGCTTGTCTATCGTGGACAAAAACGTCCGAGAACTTCAAGGACACATCGAGGTAATCAGCGTTCCGGGTAAAGGAACGACATTTACTGTTACTTTATAAAAAGAAAAAAGACTTCTATAAAGAGAGTCTTTTTTCTTTTTAACGTTCCAAATAAAACTCAAATCGATCTCCAACATACTGAGACAGGACGTACTCAAATGCGCGACCATCGGCCAAATAAGAAATTTGGGTAAGTCCTAAAATAGCATCGCCTGACTTAATCTTAAGATATTCAGCAACTTCGGTACTGACTTTTTTAGCGGAAATAATCTGCTGACTACGCTCAATTTCATAGCCTGCTTGTGTCAGTGTGTTAAAAAAGTTAGAGGTAATATTTTTCTTTTCAAAAGATTTTACCACATCATAAGGAATACTTGCAACTTCATAACAGATGGGGACTTGATCTGCATAGCGCACACGTTCCATCCGGATAATCGTTTGTTCTTTCGAAATTTCCAGCTTCTCGCACTCGACTTCGTTAGGCAAAGTTTTGAGGTAACTTAAAACTTCAGTTGACGGTGTTTTTCCCTGTGCAGTAATAATTTCTGTAAAGGAGGTTGTACCCCGCATCTTTTCGCGCACCCGACGACTAGCAACATACGTCCCACTCCCCACACGGCGTTCCAAGATTCCTTCCTCGACAAGCGATGTTACTGCTTGCCGCGCAGTCATCCGACTTACGCCAAAGCGCTCAGCTAAATCTCGTTCACTCGGCAGCCGTTCACCAATCTTCCAAACTGCTTTTTCAACTTCTTCTTTGATTGCATCATGAATTCTTATATAATTTGGAACATTGCTTCTTTGCATGGTGTCTCCCTCTGCCTTGTTTTTTTATTATTATATACCAATTTCAAATAAAAAACCAGCTATAATAGCTGATTTATATAATTGGTATAATTATTTTGCAGGGACTGTGATCTCACCATTGATGATTTTTTCTTTAGCAGTTTCAACAGCTTTCCATGCTTCATCGGAAGTATTGTTACGTGCGAGAGCTACACCTGAGTTTTTCAAGTCGTACTTAAGAATTTCACCACCAGGGAATTTGTTGTCTTTAGTTTTGTTTGAAACGTCTTTGACAACATTACCTACTTCTTTAAGTGTAGAAGCTAAGACGAAGTTAGATTCTTTACCATCTTTAGATTTAAAGTCACCTTCAGATTCTTGGTCACGGTCTACACCGATAACCCAAACTTTGTCTGCTTCGTTCTTTGTTTCGTTAAGGACACGTGCTTCTGTGAATACACCAGTACCTACACCACCAGCTGCTTGATAGATAATATCTGCGCCGCCAGAGTACATTGCTGAAGCGATGGTTTTCCCTTTACCTGCATCGCTAAATGAACCTGCATATTGCACATCTACTTTGATGTTTGGATTAACAGATTTAACACCTTCTTGGAAACCAACTTGGAAGGCTGTGATGATATCTGATGCAATCCCTCCGATGAATCCAACATGGTCAGTTTTTGTCGTTTTGGCTGCTGCAACACCGGCAAGATAAGCTGATTCTTGGTCAGCAAATGTTGCTGAAACAACGTTTTCTTGATTTTCAATCACAGAGTCAATAATTGCAAATTTAGTGTCTGGATTATTTTTAGCAGCTTGTGAAGTTGCTTCTTGGAGGCCGAATCCAATACCGAAAACTAAGTCATATCCACCAGATACAGCTGAGTTGAAGTTCGCTGTGTAGTCAGAAGCTGAGTTAGATTGGAAATAGTTGATACCTTTACCTCTTGAAAGGTTGTTTTCTTTACCCCATGCTTGCAAACCTTCCCAAGCTGATTGGTTGAATGAACGGTCATCAACACCACCAGTATCGGTAATCATCGCTACATTGAGATCTGTTTTGGCTTCACCACCTGAAGCTGCGTCACGTCCACGGCATCCTGCCAGAACTGCTACTGATGCAAGTGCAAGAGCACCAACTGCGAAAATACGTTTATTCATGGAAACGTTTTCCTCCAAATTTAAAAATTTTTAAAACTCTCGCAAGTAAGAGTTTTTATGTATAAGTTTATTTTAAGATATTTTGCATATTAATTCAAGTCAAAAAGAAAGATGTAGCATTTATCTACATCTTTGTTCGGAAATAGCTTTTTTTCTGTCAATTTTAGAATTTTATTCCAGTTCTTTAAAGGAATAAGGCAACAATTGCCCCACTGATGTCTCTTTAACTTCCCCCATTTTTGAAAGAAGATAAACCGGCATATCAGCCTCACAAAATTCAGATACGACTTGACGGCATGCACCACAAGGACTGATTGGAGCAGCCGTTTCTCCATAAATATACAGACTTGAAAATTCCAAATGATCTTCGGACACAGCCTTAAAAATAGCTGTTCTCTCTGCGCAATTGCTCAAGCCAAAGCTCGCATTCTCAATATTACATCCTTGATAAACTTTACCATCCGTAGTGACTAGCGCTGCACCCACAGGAAAATTGGAATAAGGGACATAAGCATGACTGCTTGCTTCGCGTGCTGCTTCAATGAGTTCTTTAGTAGCTGGCATTGGCAGTTTCACCTTCCATGATAGCGACACCTGAAGAACAGCCCAAGCGGTTTGCGCCAGCTTCAATCATGGCTTTGGCATCTTCAAGATTACGGATACCACCTGAAGCTTTGACACCCATATCTGGTCCAACGGTTTCACGCATCAATTTTACATCTTCAACTTTGGCACCAGCTGTTGAAAAGCCTGTTGATGTCTTAACAAAATCAGCGCCCGCACGTTGTGCAGCTTGACAAGCTTTGACTTTTTCTTCATCTGTCAAAAGACTTGTTTCGATAATAACTTTAAGGATACGACCATCCTTAACGGCATTAACTGCTGCAATATCACTTTCCACTAAGTCCCATTTGCCGTCTTTAGCTGCACCAATATTAATCACCATGTCTACTTCGTCTGCACCTTTTTTGATGGCATCTGTGGCTTCAAAGGCTTTGACTTCTGAAGTATTTGCTCCGAGAGGGAAACCGATAACTGTACATACTTTTGAAACTTCATCTTTAAGTTGTTCAGCAGCAAAAGCTACCCAAGTTGGATTGATACACACACTAGCAAATTCGTATTTTTTTGCTTCATCAATGATAGCTTGAACTTTTTCTTGTGTTGCATCTGCTTTGAGGATTGTGTGGTCAATGTATTGATTGATTTTCATTTTTAGGTCTTCTCCTAGTTATTATTTATTATGCGAACTTTTAAGTACGCTTTAGTTGTGAACGTTAAAATCTATTTGGGCTTGCGACTTTTAAGGTAAAGCATACCAATAATCGTATAAACCGAGATAAAGATAAGAATAAAAAGTGTAACTTTGAGCAGCGTATTCTGGGCCCAAAGATTCATTCCAATTGCGCCAAGTACAGCGGCTGTTACACTTTGGAGTGCTTTTATTCCGTTAGGAATAGGGGGAAGTTCATTTTTCATCAGCGAATAATTTCCAAAATTTCAGGGGCATGAACTTGCTGGTCAGAAATTTCGATATTGTCCTTAAACTCCGCAATCAAATCGGAAGAAATGGCACGATTGCTATAAAGTGTAGCAATAAGATCACCTTTTTGGACGGGGTCACCCACTTTTTTCGCAAGGTTAATACCTGCTTCAAAATCGATTGTATCTGTCTTGGTCGCTCTTCCAGCTCCTAGCTTCATCGCAACAATACCGACACCCATTGCTTTTTCTTGTGAGATAAAACCTTCACGCTCAGCATAGATCTCAACAGTATGTACCACATTTAATTCTGCAGTCAAATGCTTAAATGCTGTTGCATCTCCGTGTTGTGCTTCACACATAGCAAGGAATTTAGCATAAGCTTTACCATTATCAAGGTTTTCGATGATTTCTGGAACAGTTTTTTCTACACCTGCTAACGCAAGCATAATTTGAGCCAGTTCCGCGATAAAGTGACGGAATGCCGATGTACCTTTTCCATTTAGCGTATTCACGGCTTCCGTAATTTCATTACGATTACCAATAGCATGTCCTAACGGCTGGTTCATATTGGTCAAAACTGCTACTGTTTCACGTCCAACAGCCTTGCCTAAGTCTACCATCGTGCGGGCTAAGAGGCGCGCATCTTCGATATTTTTCATGAAAGCACCATCGCCGACAGTTACATCAAGCAAAATAGCATTTGAGCCAGAAGCAATTTTCTTAGACATGATAGAGCTTGCAATCAATGGAATAATATCAACTGTGGCTGTCACATCCCGAAGTGCATAGAGAAGTTTGTCTGCTTTAACCAACTCATCAGACTGACCAATCACAGCGATTCCTGAATTCTTTACTTGGGCAATAAAGTCTTCTTCTGTTTTTTCAATTTCAAATCCGGGAATAGACTCTAACTTGTCTAAGGTTCCACCGGTATGTCCCAAACCACGGCCGGACATTTTAGCGACAGGGACATCAAAGCTGGCTACTAAAGGTGCTAAAATAATCGTTACTTTATCACCTACACCCCCTGTAGAATGTTTGTCTACCTTCACACCAGGAATGGCTGACAAATCAAATTCTTTACCTGAGACAACCATGGCCATGGTCAAGTTGGCTGTTTCTTCTGTCGTCATACCTTTAAAATAAATCGCCATAGCTAGTGCTGCCATTTGGTAATCCGGAACTTCGCCCGTTGCATAACCAGAGATAAGCCAATCGATTTCAGCCTTCTCAAAGTGGCCGCCATCACGTTTTTTTTGAATCAGGTCTACCATTCTGTAGGTCATAGTTTCTCCTTATAACTTCTTAAAATGTAATATCCTTTATCTTTAGCGACAATCTCGCAATTGCCAAAGACATCCTTCATTTTCTTTTGTGCACTCGGTGCTCCCTGTTTTTTCTGAATAACGATCGTTAAATGCCCGTCATCATTTAAATGCTCATAGGCGTCGGATAAAATAGTGTGGACCACTTCTTTCCCCGCACGAATAGGGGGATTAGAAATAATAGCATCAAACTTTCCTTCAACATTATCATATATGTTTGATAAAAAAATACCATTGACTTCTATATTATTTTTATCAGCATTTTTCTTAGCTAAATCAAGGGCGCGGCTATTTACATCTACAAGTGTGGCTTTCAAGCCATATTTTTTTGCTAAAGTTAAAGCTAGGGTACCATAACCACAACCGACATCGAGCAAAGTCTTCGCTCCTTCTGGTTGAAAATTATCCAGTAAAACACGTGAACCGTAATCAATAGCGTTTTTAGAAAATACACCTGCATCTGTCAGAAAGTGGAGGGGAAGCCCTAAAAGTTCAACCGATAGTTCCTGCACGTCATGTGCTAAATCTCGATTGTCTTCATAATACATATTTGTTTTTACCATTACAGTTTATTTTATCACAAAATATTTCATTTTTTCTGGGAAAACCTTTACAGATAGAGAGGAAGGATTAGAAAACCCTTACATTCTAATCTTGTTTTTTCAAACAAGTCGGAGCTTCCTAGCTTGGATACTGCTTAGGTTTAGGGCTTTCTTGATAATTTTATAAAGTTAATCTTGCTGTTAAAACAAGTCTCTAAACACAGCCGACAAGCAAAATATGCTAAAATATCTTTATGAATAAATTCATCAATTATGATGAAATTTCGCGAGAAACGTGGCAAAATCTCTACCTTTCTTCAATCGTGCCTTTGACAAATAAGGAGCTCGATGCCATTCGTTCACTCAATGATGAAATTTCACTCCAAGACGTTATCGATGTATACTTGCCTTTAATTTATCTGGTCCGCCTCTATAAGAAAAATATTGAAGATTTAAGCTTTTCAAAAGGCTTATTTTTACAAAAAATTGTTAAAACGCCGCCATTAATTATCGGAATCTCCGGTTCTGTTGCAGTTGGAAAATCGACTGCAGCTCGCCTTGTTCAACTTCTTTTATCCCGTGAATTTAAAAAATTAAGCGTAGAACTTGTGACAACCGATGGCTTTCTTTATCCTACAGCCGTTTTAGAAGAGCGAAACATGTTAGACCGTAAAGGATTCCCTGAAAGTTATGACATGGAGCACCTCTTGAACTTTCTTTACCGCGTAAAGAACGGTGAAACATGTGAGATTCCGATTTATTCCCACGAAAATTACGATATCCTCAAAGATCAAACCCAAACGATCGATCAACCTGACATCTTAATTGTCGAAGGGATAAATGTTCTCCAAAATCCACAGAGCGAGCATCTATATGTTAGTGATTTTTATGATTTTTCTATTTATGTCGATGCGGATGAAGCTGTGATTGAAAGATGGTATTTGGAGCGTTTTGACAGTCTACTCAAACTTGCCGAAAATGATCCAAATAATTATTATCACCAATTTACAAAAATGCCTTACGATGAAGTGATGCAGCTAGCGCGTCAGACTTGGGCCAATACAAATTTGCCTAATTTGCGTGACTACATTGAGCCCACTCGCAATCGTGCGGAAGTCATCTTACACAAAACAGAGAATCATTACATTGATAAAATTTATTTGAAAAAGTTTTGAAAAAGCATAACATTAATTTACTCTTTAATTAAAAATGCTGTATTTTTGTATCAAACGTTTTTATAATCTGTTCTTTTATGATAAAATATTTTAATATTAATTTTTAGGAGGCCCACTTGTCTGATAAACAACTTGAAAAAATTATCGTTCTTGACTATGGTAGTCAATATAATCAATTGATTGCGCGTCGCATTCGTGAAATCGGTGTTTTCTCAGAGCTGATGAGTCACAAAGTCACAGCTCAAGAAATCCGTGAAATAAACCCTTTGGGGATTGTACTTTCTGGGGGTCCTAACTCTGTTTACGACGAGGGTTCATTTGATATTGATCCTGAAATTTTCGAACTTGGATTACCTATTTTAGGTATCTGCTATGGTATGCAACTGATTAGTCACAAATTAGGTGGTAAAGTTGAGAGTGCTTCTGAAAGCGAATATGGTGTTGCACCTATCGAACTTAAAGCAAAATCTGAACTTTTCGCTCATACTCCTGAAACACAAGATGTTCTCATGAGCCACGGTGACCGTGTTGTTGAAATCCCTGAAGGCTTCCATGTGGTTGCTACTTCTCCAAATAGCCCATTTGCAGCGGTTGAAAACACAGAACGTAACATTTACGGTATTCAATTCCACCCTGAAGTACGTCACTCTGTATACGGAACAGATATGCTTCGCAACTTTGCTTTAAATATTTGTGGCGCTAAAGGTGATTGGTCAATGGAGAGCTTCATTGACATGCAAATTGAAAAAATCCGTGAACAAGTGGGAGACAAAAAAGTCTTGCTTGGTCTCTCTGGTGGTGTAGACTCATCTGTAGTTGGTGTGCTCTTACAACGTGCTATCGGTGACCAATTGACTTCAATCTTTGTGGACCATGGTTTCCTTCGTAAAGGCGAGGGTGATCAAGTGATGAACATGTTGGGAGACAAATTCGGCTTAAATATTATCCGTGTTAATGCTGAAGAACGTTTCATGAATAAGTTAGCTGGTGTGTCTGATCCAGAGAAAAAACGTAAAATCATCGGTAACGAATTTGTTTACGTCTTTGATGATGAAGCTTCTAAACTTAAAGATGTTAAATTCCTCGCTCAAGGTACCCTTTATACAGATGTCATCGAGTCAGGAACAGATACTGCTCAAACAATCAAATCACATCACAATGTTGGCGGCTTGCCAGAAGATATGCAGTTCGAATTGATTGAACCTTTAAATACTCTCTTCAAAGACGAAGTTCGTGCCCTTGGTACAGAACTTGGTATGCCTGATGAGATTGTATGGCGTCAACCATTCCCAGGACCTGGTCTTGCCATTCGTGTTATGGGTGACTTGACACCTGAGAAAATCGCGGTCGTCCGTGATTCAGATGCCATTCTTCGTGAAGAAATCGCTGCTGCTGGATTAGACCGTGATGTATGGCAATATTTCACTGTTAATACTGGCGTTCGTTCAGTCGGTGTAATGGGCGATATTCGTACTTATGACTATACACTCGCTATCCGTGCCATCACTTCTATCGATGGTATGACAGCAGAGTTCGCCAAACTTCCATGGGATGTTTTACAAAAAATTTCAGTACGTATCGTTAATGAAGTGGATCATATCAACCGCGTCGTCTACGATATTACCTCTAAACCACCTGCAACTGTTGAATGGGAATAATTCCTAGGTAAAACAAATAAAATAGAAATAAAAAATCGCTCAACAGAGCGGTTTTTCTTTTGTCTGAATCGTTAAATTTGGCACAAAATAATCCCCCAACCTTATTGCTGAGGGATAGAGTTTATTATTTTTTACACTGCTATTATAACATCAAGAAAGCGTTATCGCAAGTGTTAAATAATTTTATTTTATCAAAGAATTAATGCAAGTTAACTTAAGCTTTTTCAAGTTCGAACAGGGGGTTTTTAGGAATTTCTTGCTTTTTAACTTCTTTCCAACTCAAAACGCCTTTTTTCTTATTGGTTACGACTTTCAAATAGTCATAATGTTTTAAACTATATTGTGCCGTAAGCTTTATTTCTTGCGATTTTCCTTTTTCATCAAATCCAATGACGGAATATTTATATTTTGTAACGTGACCATTATCCGATTTTTTCATTTCAATTTTTTCATCTTCTTGAATTTTCACGAATAAATTCTTGCCACCATGCTCTGAATTGTGCCATACAGAATTTCCAACTATTAAAACTATAATTGCAACCAGGCCAAATACAACTCTTTTCATTATAAAATCCTTTTACTTATTTTTCCTGTAAAAACTATTATATAATGCTTCGCCCTTTTTTTTAAGGAAAACGACTCAGAATTCAGAAAAAATTTTATAAGCAAAAAAGCTCTCCTGAGGAAAGCTTTTTTGCTTATTTGACAACCATAACGTTACAACGCGCATGATCAATAACATATGCTGTTGTAGAACCAACTAATAAACGGTCAAAGGCGCCTTTACCAGTAACACCAATAACGATTAAATCAATATCATTTGCTTGAGCAAAATCTACGATTTCTTTTTTTGGGGAACCTTCCACTCGATATGCCTTAAACTCTACCTGTTTCTTGATAATTTCAGAAGCTCTTTCAATGATTGCCCGTGATTGCTCTTCTAAATTTTCCAAGATAAGTGGTACACCATAAGCTGAACCATAAAGTCGCACATCGTCTTTGACATTCAAAACAAATAGCGATGTTTCATTGCGTGCTGCAATTTTTACAGCTTCACGTACTGCTTTGTCAGATTGTTCTGAACCATCAACAGCTACCAAAATGTTTTTGTATTTTTCTCTCATAAAAAGCCTCCCTTTTCTAAAATTATCAATTTAATTCCTGTATAATTATATTTTAAATTAAAAAGAGAGAAAAAGATAATAATATGGTTGGAAAATTAAAGAAAAATTTAGTTTCTACTTTAATTAGAAGCACTTACTTTGTTGGTCGTGTAATTTCAAATGTATGACCTAAGCTTGTATAGGCTCTCCCTGACAAGCGCGCAATGGGATCAAGTTCTTTCGCTTTAATATAGAGTCTTTCCTCATCAATGACAGAATCATCCATAAGAATATTTTTTACTTCTAAGAGCATTAATTGGCTTGTTTTTCCTACTGGAATATGCTGATGGAGCACAACCTCTAAAC
Source organism: Lactococcus sp. bn62 (assembly GCF_029492705.2). NCBI lineage: Bacteria > Bacillati > Bacillota > Bacilli > Lactobacillales > Streptococcaceae > Lactococcus > Lactococcus sp. bn62. Next base: position 1,313,023 of record NZ_CP120417.1, read on the forward strand.
GGGCTTTAGCATTTTCTATAGCAGGTACTTTTACTTCTTCTGATGCTGTAATTTTAATGTCGAATTTTTCAATTTCACTTTCTGTAGCAGTGAGAGGTGCTGATGTTTGATTCATGGCTTCAACATTATCCATATTGACCAGATGGATGACACCTTCCTTTGTTTCCAAAAGGTTTCTAACAGAATCTTTCATCTCTGTCATAGCAATGGATACAATGACTGGATCTTTTGATACGACGTTAAAAAAACTAAAGGGCGCTGCGTTGACAAGCCCTGTAGAATTTTGGGTTGTCAACCATGCAATCGGTCTTGGAATAACGAGTCCTGAAATTAATTTGTAAGCATCAGTACTGCTCATATCTTCTGGTTTAAATACTTTCATTCTTTCTCCCTATACGACGTTCTTTAATTTTTTCCATAGTCCACAGTGGTTCTAATTTTCTATCTCGAAATGCATCTGACGTATCCAAACGTCGTAAAGCAGCTGCAGTTCGTGCCTTTTCCGCTTCTGCTCCTGGAAAGAGATGCGGAGGCAAACTTAGTGAGAGACCTGCCTCGTCTGAAGTCTCATCTATCCAAAAGCCTGAGGTTACGAGCGCTTCTTCGTAACTATCAACCTTGGCTTGCCCGGATTGTACCATATCTAAGGCAGCAATACCCGGAGTATCTGTAGCGATTTCGAAAAGCACACCGGGTGCAACATTTACATATTCACTGGAAAAATAAAAACGTTCTACTAATCCCGAGTGAGGCATCATATAAGATTTGACACGCTCAATCCAATATCTAAGGGTATCAGGATTAGCTGTACGAAAAGCGACATGATGAACCGTGCCATAGCCTTGATATGCTCTCTGTGCTTCTTTATCCTGATCAATGATAATAGAAGCACCATTGCCCCCCTTCGCTACCTCAAAAAGAGTGAAATTATTTTCAGTAGCACTCTTGCGAAATCCAAAAACTTCTGCGAGCAATTGATGAATAATATTTACTTCTGCGAGCTTAATGAAAACAGGTCCTAAGCCTACAATAGCATGCTCAACTTCTACATTTGAAAGTTGCCAAGGTTTACCTGGAGCAAGGACACCTTGATTTTTTTCGTCGGAAATCAATTGGTACCGCTGACCATCAAAATCCTCAAACTCAAGATATTTTTTACCAAAGCGTTCTGCCACCAAACCATGTGGCACAGCTGCCGCTTCAAATCTTTGATGCCAGTATTCTAAAGATATATCTTGAGCAACACGAAAAGAAATACGGTCAATGCTATTGATACCGTGGCTACCGGCACCTATTCCAGGGAAATCAAAAAATGTCATATCCGTACCAGGATTTCCCTCTTCATCCGTAAAATAAAGGTGATAGGTGTCGTAGTCATCCTGATTAACGGTAAGTTTTGCCAGTCGCAGTCCTAAAATATTTGTAAAAAAATCATAGGTCTTTTGGGCACTTGAAGTAATCGCCGTAACATGGTGTATCCCTCCCAGTGCAAATTCCGAATTTAGTTTTGTCATAATTATTTTCCTTGAGTTAGTGTTTACACTTGTAAATCTTATCTTCATTATATCATGTCTTACATAATTTTCAAACAACTTGCATTAAAAAAATGCCTCTCTTCAGAGACACATTTTCTATATTTTAAAATAATTTAAGAGGAGCTGACAAAAGTACAGTTCTGTTAAGCTTCCTACCACTTGTTCTTGCTTTATCTTTTTAAGAAGCTCGTTGAGTACTTCTGCTTTTTTATAAGAAGATATTGTATCGATTCCTTTTTGAAAAAGCTCCTGGTCTTCAGATATAGGGATACTTTTCGTTTTTTCTAAAAGAGCAACAACCCTAGAGGCCTGGTTTCTTAAGTCAGTGTGTCGCGTAACATTGCTAAAGATTTCTTCTAAGTGACTGGCTGCCTCGATACATAGATTCTTTCCCATCACTCCATTTAAGTTTGAACGTATTATCCCTTGTTCCCAAAAGTTTAAAACTCGTGCTGCAGCTGAAGTGAAGAGCAGACTAAACTGACAAATTTCCTCTGTCCGTAAATAAAAGATATAAGCCATCTGTAATGTATACGCTAACTGATAAAGTCATGTGAAGCCAGCGGTACAAATAAAGTTGCCTGCATAGCGGAATGTTGTAGCCAGAAAGTTGTCTCTCCTTGAAACAAGAGACCAAGCTTCGTTTTCTCTTGCTCTTCTAAATAACTTACCAGTCTATCTTTGAATATCCTGCGAAAAATAAGTGTCCATTCAGGATTTATTTCTTCACTCAGCGTTTCGATTCGAAAAATTGTTTTTCGACTTTCCATCGACAGCCTGATTGTGTGCATCCTCTTCTTCCTTCCTGTAAATCATTCCCATATTTTTAAACGGGATATTTCTTTCAGACTTTCTGTAAAATCATCTGTCAGTATCGTCACATGCCCCATTTTTCTATCGACCTTCGCTTCCAACTTTCCATAATCATGGATATGCCATTCAGGCCTTTTATGAGCTAATTGCTCCATTTGAGGAACATCTTGTCCCAGAATATTGAGCATAATGGCTTTTTTCAATAGGCGAGGTTGCGGCAATTCCTCGCCGAGAATTCCCTTGATATGTAAGTCAAATTGTGAAAAATCACAAGCCTCTATTGTATAGTGTCCCGAGTTATGGGGACGTGGGGCAAGTTCATTTACATAAATCTCGCCCGCTGCTGTCAGAAACATTTCTACACAAAGTGTCCCTGAAAGCTGGAGCTCTTTAGCTATCGCCAGCGCCAAACCTTTAGCCTTTTCGCTGACCTCAAGAGGTACGGGAGCAGGAGCAATGGTACGGTGTAGAATATTATTAATATGTTCATTTTGACAAAGGGGGAAGGTCACAAAATCCTTACCATTCCCACTAATAATTAAAGAAATCTCACAATCAAAATCAACAAATTCCTCCAGTACACATTCTGCACTCTCTGCTAACTTCATGGCCTCTTTCAAATCCTCATCAGATTTCAAAACAACTTGACCGTGTCCATCATAGCCACCCATTGTTGTTTTTAATACTTGTTTTTTTGTTACTTGCTCTGGAAGATTTTGAGCATTTTCTACGAGTTTCCACGGGGCTATTTTCACGCCACATTGTTCTAAAAACTCTTTTTCTAACCGACGATTTTGCGTGATTTCTAATAATCGAATGCCTTGCGGAATAGCAACACAGGCATCAAGCTGATGTAAAGCGCTAGCCGATACATTTTCAAACTCATAGGTTATCAGATCACAAGCATAAGCTAGCTTAAGAAGCGCATCAACATCATCATATTCCGCAATAATCAACTCATCCGAACACTTTGCTGCGGAACAGTTCGGATTTGGATCGAGTGTAATCACTTTATGGCCCATATATTGTGCAGAAATAGCCATCATTTGGCCCAACTGCCCACCACCAATAATTCCAATTGTTTTTTTCTTATGTTGCATATTCTTATTATAGGCCATTTTTCTTTGTTCTCCCTATTCTTTTCGGATAGTTTAAAAATAAATCCGCATATTATCCGGATTTTTGTTTACTAAAATCAAAATATTTTTACAAATATTACGCTCGTTTTTAAATTAAAAGTTTACAACAATTCTTTAGTTGAAGAGACTGATATATCGGCTGCTTCTTTTCTATATTTTTTCAATTTTTCTACTAAGCTTTTATCAGCAAGTGCCAAAATCTGAATAGCATAGAGAGCTGCATTTTTGGCTCCTGAAGTGCCTATAGCCATACTAGCAACAGGAACTCCACCTGGCATCTGGACGATGGAGTAAAGGCTATCTAAGCCAGATAAGGCACGTGACTGAATAGGCACACCAATAACAGGAAGAAGTGTCATTGCAGCAACCATTCCAGGTAAATGTGCCGCACCTCCTGCGCCAGCAATTATGAGCTTATAGCCTTGTTGCTCCGCATTTTTCGCAAAATTCATCATAATTTCTGGTGTCCGGTGAGCGGAAATGACCTTTTTATCAAAATCGATACCGAACTCCTCCAAAATTTGAGTCGCTTGTTTCATTGTCTCCCAATCTGAAAGTGATCCCATAATTACTGCAACATCTGCCATTTTTATACTCCTTTATTTCCAATGTCTTTACGATAAAACATCCCTGTATTGTCTAACTTATCTAATTTCTCGTAAAGTGATTTTTGAATACTTTTTATCTCTTTGCCGGTTTCGGTAACCATGTATATGCGTCCCCCTTTTGAAAGGAGCTGACCATCTTTTCTTATAACACCAGCATAATAACAGTTCAAATCCTGTAGCTCTGGTAGAACAACACTCTTTGTTGAAGCATCGGGATAGCCCTGATTTGCTACAACTACTCCTAAGGTAACTTCTTCGGTATTACAGATCAAGTTTGGCTCTCGTCCTTGTAAGATATCCAATATATTTTCAAAAAAATCACTTGTAATAGTTTCTAGAACCACTTGCGTTTCTGGGTCACCAAAGCGAGCATTAAATTCAATCGTTTTGACACCTTCGGATGTCAATATTAATCCGGCATAAAGAATACCAGTAAAAGGCTTATTCTCCGCCTCTAACCCAGCCACAGTTGGCTGAACAATTTTTTCTATGGCTTCTTGTACTACAGCATCTGAAATATGAGGTACAGGTGCATAAGCACCCATCCCCCCTGTATTTGGCCCTCGATCGCCATCAAAGGCACGTTTGTGATCTTGCGCAATAGGTAACGGGTATATCTTTCCATCATGTACTAAGCTAAAAAGTGAAAACTCTTCGCCATCAAGGTATTCTTCTACCACAACTTTTGCTGCTTTTGTCTGGAAAATATCTTCTAAAGCAGCTTTTGCTGCTTCTAAATCCATGGCAACTGTGACGCCTTTTCCTGCAGCTAAGCCATCTGCCTTGATAACAATAGGTGCACCTTTTGTCTCAACGTAATTTAGAGCCTTTCCGAGATCCGTAAAACTCTCGTAGTCTGCTGTGGGTACGCCGTATTTTTTCATTATTGACTTAGCAAAAGTTTTACTGCCTTCGATTTGAGCAGCTTCAGCTCTCGGTCCAAATATAAGCAACCCTTCGTCTAAGAAAGCATCCACAATGCCGTTCATCAATGCTGTTTCTGGACCAACAAAAGTCAAGTCTACTTTTTTCTTCTTCGCAAAGTCTACCAATAGATGATTTTCAAGTTCGGAAATAGCTACACTTTCCAGCTTTTCCTCCGCCATACCCACATTTCCTGGGCAAATAAAAACTTTCTCTACTTTTTCACTTTTTGCAAATTTTCGTGCAAGTGCATGTTCACGCCCACCTGAGCCAACAACTAAAACCCTCATATTTTCTCACTTTCTTCTCACTTCTATCTTAAGATATTTAGAGAAAAAGAAAAAGCCCCAGGGGGCTTTTCTAAATATATTCTTATTCCATTGTTCGGAATTATCAAGCGAGGACAGGTAGAGAAGGTATTTCTAATAAATCTTCGATAACACAATCTGGTGTTAAATCTTTTTGCGCCTCTAAGTGTTTAGGATTATACCAAATTGTTTTAATACCTGCATTTTTTCCGCCTAGGATATCCGTAGCTAAGGTATCACCAACAATCGCAAAATCTTTATCCGCAGCATGATCGATATGTTCCAATACATAATCAAAGAATTCTTTTGATGGCTTGTGTTTTCCAATTTCTTCACTGATAAATATTTCTTTGAAATATCCGGCAATGCCAGACTCTAAAATTCGTGGACGAGAAACTTTTGATGTACCATTACTAACAATGTACATTTCTGTTGCTTCTTGCGCCAGGCAATCCAAAAGTTCCATAGCGTGGTCCATCAATTCATGACCTTGAGCCAAGTGAAGTTGGTAAGCTGCATCAACAGCCGAAGCATCGTAAGTTTCTTTAACTCCCAAAGCTCTAAAAGCATTAGCAAAACGTGTAGAAAGAAGCTCTTCACGACTGATTTCTCCTGCTTCATGACTTCGCCAAAGTGCTTTATTTTCACGTGAGTAGATGGCTCTGTTTTCTTTTGTATCTTCAATATGGTATTGCTCAAAGATTTTGCCTAAAGCCATGTACTCTGCCTTATCAAAATCAAGAAGTGTGTTGTCTATGTCAAAAAGTAATACAGTCATTTTCATCTCTTTCTAAAAATTTATGATAGCTCTAGTTTAACGATTTCATCGTATTTTTTCAACAAAAGAGACTTTTATAACGGTCACTATCTGGCTAATAAAGCAACCGACTGATAAGGTGCCAGTGTTTCAGACTTATATGAATCATAGTTATTAACGAAGACTTCTGCATCTTCAAAACCCTGTGGCAAAGTAAAGTTCACGCTGTGATTGGCAAAGTTATTCAGTACAAGTAAAAGTTGGCCTTTATATTCACGTACAAAAGCATAAATGTGCTCTGAATCTTTAAGTGCAGCTTTATAATCTCCCTCAGAAATAATTTTTTCCGTTTTTCGTAAACGAATCATTTCTTTATAGAAATTATAGATTTCTCCGTTTTTATCTCTTTTCAGATTAATGTCGGTATGTTTGCCCAACTTCAGCCATGGCTCTCCTTTGCTAAAGCCCGCATTTGCGCTATCGTCCCATTGCATCGGTGTTCTTGAATTGTCACGTGATTTACTGCTGATTATTTCAAACGCTTCGGATTCTGTTTTTCCTTGTTTCAAAAGTCTTTCGTAAGCATTCAAAGCTTCTAAGTCTTGGTAATCGGCAACAGAATCATAATCAGGGTCAATCATACCAATTTCTTCACCCATATAAATAAAAGGTGTGCCACGGCTGAGGTGAATCGCAGCAGCTAGCATCGTTGCTCCTTTTATACGGAAATTTTTCACATCCACAAAACGATTGAGTGCTCGAGGTTGATCATGATTATTCCAAAAAGTAGCATTCCAGCCGCCACCTTGTGACATTTTTTCGCCCCATTCATGGAAAAGCTCTTTGAGCGCTTGAAAATCAAAGGGAACTTTGGTCCATTTATCACCATCTTTGTAATCTGTTTTTAGATGATGGAAATTAAAAACCATACTGAGTTCTCTTCGCTCCGGTTGTGTATAGAGAATACTGTTTTCGATGGACGTTGAGCTCATTTCTCCCACAGTTATGGCATGTTCATCTTGGCCAAAAGTAGCAGCATTGAGCATTTTCAAATATTCATGCGTGATTGGTTTATCAGTATACTCAAATTTCCCATCAAATTCTGGATTGTTTTTAAGTATTTCGTCTTTTCCAATAACGTTAATCACGTCAAAGCGAAAGCCTGATATACCTTTCCCACGCCAAAAATTGACAACTTCAAACAGTTCTTTGCGAACATTGGGATTACGCCAATTTAAGTCGGCTTGAGAAATATCATAAAGATGAAGATAATATTTACCAGTATCGCCAAATGGCGCCCAAGCATTGCCACCAAATTTCGACACCCAATCCGTAGGTTCATCTCTAAGAATGAAGAAATCTTGGTAATATTTATCACCGGCAAGTGCTTTTTTAAACCATTCATGTTCTGTTGAAACATGATTCAAAACCATATCCAACATAAATTCAATACCTAACTCTTTACCACGTGCCACCATTTGGTCAAAATCTTTAAAATCACCAAATACTGGATCTATATTAGTATAGTCAGAAATATCATAACCATTATCTCTTTGCGGGCTGGGATAAAAAGGATTAAGCCAAATCATATCGATTCCTAATTCCGCCAAATAAGGTAATTTTTCCGTTACTCCTCTGAGATCACCAATACCATTTCCTGTAGTGTCTAAAAATGATTTAGGGTAAATTTGATAGATGACTTTTTCACTCAATGTCATAGTTTTTTCCTTTTGTTTCTTATTTATTTACGGCTGATTTAAAGACGTTTTTCTTTTCAAGTCCTGTTCCCATTGTATCTGAATCTTTAAAGCCAAAGAACCAAACCAAAGTCATGGATACAACAATACAAACAGCTGTCGCAATCCAAAAGTAGATAAAGTTGTTAGGGTTACCTGCAGCATGAGTCAAAGGATTTGTCGTTGCAGCAAAGTTAGGGAAACCAATAAGTGAGCCTGAGAAGCCGTACATATGCAGATCAAATAAGCCAGCAACCGCAGCGCCTGCAGCTGCACCAATCGAACTCATAATGAAAACACGAATATATTTCAAGTTAATCCCATACATGGCTGGCTCAGTTACCCCACAAAAAGCCGAAATCGCTGCTGGTAAAGCTAACCCTTTGAGACTTTGTTGGCGTGTTTTGAGAAAGACAGCTAGAGCACCAGCACCTTGTGCCAACATTGTAAAGGAAACAATCATATTAATGTTTGATTCTCCTGTTGTTACGATTTGTTGCGTCAAGATAGGAATAACCAACCAATGGAGACCAAAGATAACTAGAACTTGGTAAAGTCCACCAATAATTGCTCCTGCTATTGTGAGATTAAGATTAATCAAGCCTGTAATGACTGAAGCAAGCGCAGAGGAAACAATACTAATTACGGGTCCTACCAACAAGAGTACTAATGAAGCCACAACAAAGAAAGTAATCATCGGTACAAAAATCGAACGAAGCGCTAAAGGCATGTGTTTCTTAAGCCAAGCACCGATTGGTTTAGCCATCCAAGCTGCTACAATAATCGGGAAAATAGTATAAGCATAATTTGGCAAGCTAACAGGAATATTAAAATAACTTGTATTAAAAGTTACGCCAAATAATTCCATGACGACTGGTGCTTTTCCAGCTACAATCTCTCCTTTCTCAATAACATTAGGTGCTGCAACTAAGCCTTGTAAAGCAGGGTGAATCATAAATCCACCAACTGCAGCCACGACAAATGGGTCTGAACCTAACTGTTTAGCAGCAGCATAGCCGACCAAGACAGGAAGAAAGTAGAATGGTGCCATCGCCATTGTTGAAATAATAATATAGGTTGGATCTGTCGGACTAATAAGTTCAAAAATATGGTTTCCTTTAACAAACATGTTAAGAATCCCATTAATCATACCACCAGCAGCTAATAAACCAATAATCGGCATCATTGACCCCGTAATTGTTCCAACTACAACTTGAAAAGCACGAATGATTGGATTTTTAGAAACTTTTGTTTCCTCGACTTCTTCACTACTTTCACCATCCACGACACGACTGCCCAGCTGGGCCACAATTTCGTCATAGACATCCTCAACAGCTTGACCGATAACGACTTGGTACTGCCCCAAATTTGCATTGTAGACAACCCCCGCTACACCATCCATTGCTTCAAGTTTTTTATCGTCTGCTTTTTCTTTGTCGACTAAATAGAAACGTAAGCGTGTGATACAGTGAATCACCTTTGTGATATTTTCCTCACCACCAACAGCAGCAATAATTTCTGTTGCTAATTTTTTGTAATCTGCCATGATTTCTCCTTTTTATTTTGCAGTTGCTTGGCCCAACAGATCGCCTGCTTGAGCAATTCCTTTTTTAACGGTAAGACTATCGAGCTTTTCATTTGTATTTGTAATTAAAACCATACTCGTAAGTGGTAAACCCGCTGCTTCCACTTCTTTCCAATTGACCTGTCCCAGAGCATCGCCACCGTCGACTATATCACCCACCTTAACCTTAATCTGAAAAGGTTGTCCATTTAAACTTACTGTATCAATTCCTAGATGAAGCAACACTTCTAAACCATCTGCGCGCGTGAAGCCGATAGCATGTCCTTGTACTAGACTGACTTCTCCTGCTACTGGACTAACAATGTCATTACTTGTGGGTTCAATAGCATAACCATCTCCCATAACTTTTTTGGCAAATACAGGGTCGGAAACCTTTTCCAAATCAATAACTGTACCCGCTAAAGGTGTATAAAGGTTCTTGTCCTCACTTACACTTTTTTTCTTTCCAAAACCAAACATTTTTATTCTCCTTTAATAAAAATAAACTGCAACTTGTACGTACAAGTTTATAATAGCAAAATGAAAGCGGTTTTGCAAGCGGTTATATTTTTACTTTAACTTAAAGTGCTTTTTTGTTACACTTAGGTTATGAAAAAGTACGAAATTATTCTTCGGGATTTGGAGAAAAAAATTCATGAAGGAAGATATCCCGAAAATGAGCTCTTGCCCAGTGAAAACCAGCTTACAGTGCTCTATCAAACAAGCCGTGCAACGGTACGACAAGCGCTCAAAATCTTGGAAGAAAACGGGATTATTCAACGCCGTCACGGCTTTGGCTCCATTGTTATTCCAAGAGAGAGATTGATGTTCCCCATTTCAGGGTTAACTTCTTTCAAAGAGCTCAAAGATTCTTTAAACTTCAGCTCAACCACTGAAATATTAATTTTTGAAAAAATAACTGTAGATAAAGACCTCTCAGAACTTTCTTTTTTTGAAGAAGGCTCTCAAGCTTTTCATATCCTCCGCCGACGAAATATTGATGAGCAGTTCGTTATCCTAGACCGCGACTATATTTTAGCTTCTGCAGCACCTGATATGACCAGAGAAAAAGTAAAGGCTTCTCTATATGCTTACCTTGAAGATCATGTTCATCTTGATATTTCATATGCTCAAAAAGAAATCACAATTGATTTTGTCAATGATGAAGATAAAACTTATTTGGATTTGAACCCTAAGGACCGCCATGTCGTCAGTGTGCGCAGTCATGTTTATCTCGCCAATAATAATGTTTTCCAGTATACGGAAAGCCGACATCAGGTAGATAAGTTTCGCTTTACTGAATTTTCGAGACGGCAGAAGCATTGAGATGAGGTTGTGGGATTTCCTAAAAGAAGTTAGTACATGTAAAAACTCGAGAAAATGTAATTCTCGAGTTTTTGTGCATGATAGTTTATTGATGGATGATAAGGACAGGGCGGACTCCCCCGTAGGCTGTGCTAAGGTTTACGCCACCATTGCCACGCAACTGACCAACATAAATGCCAGAGTTCACGAGCCAAGCATTGCCGGGAGCACCAGGGGTACGTAGCCACCACCACCTGTTATTAAAACCTACACGACCAGCATGGTCTGGGAAAGCTAAGTCAGGTCCTGACAAGCGTGTCACATCAGCAAGCGATAGGGCAACGGCACGCTTGACGCCATCTGGCACAACTCGTGTTATATCTTGATGAACATCTTGGTTGCTCAAGGCCACAAGATTAGAAGGCAACCAGCGTGTACCTCCTGTAAAATTAACAGAACCATCGATGACATTTCCTGTCATAAAGCTAGAAGCTACAGGAGCCACAATATCTCGAACCTCTGGTGCAAGAGCCCCATACCAAGTCGTTAATTCGCCTTCTTGTTGAGCGAAAGAACGCTCACGGATAGGCTCGTTACGAATAATCATATGGTTGCCACTACCCATATCTTCCAAATAACGGTACTGCTGACCCGCCATAGTAAAGATACGTCCCGGTCTCATGATTGCAAAGTTGAATGCGCTAGGTGGTGAATCTCTATTCCAGCGTGGGTTGCCATCGCCTGCGACAACTTCCAGAAAGTCCGCTAAGCGTGTATCGTGGTGCCCTTGGTCATCATCTTCTAAAAACCTGTCAATGGTTAGAGGCGAGATGACTTGACTATCCACATGGATGGCATAATAGTAGGAACCATTGACAAAACTTCTTCTGACTACTTCATCTCTTACTACAGCTGCGTCAAGCAGGTAAGAGGTTGCCTCGTCTTGTTCCAACAATTCTGCCCAATAAGCCCATCCTGTATTGTGGTCCAGCACCCAGAAGTTGCCGAATCTTTGGTTAGGGTTTAATTGTTCCCATTGCTGAATGGTCATTGGTGGACGCTCTTGTCGGAGGTGTTGTTTTGTCTCTTGCATAATGGCTGCGCCCGGCCAAGTCCCTGTGTTCGTATAGGAGCTATTTGGACCAGTTTCAGTCCAGTAAGTATCTGTTCCATCTCCTGGATGTGTGGTGCCATCTGTTTCGCCATCCTTGGCACCATCCCCTTGGATATAGTCACGGGCATGGCCTGCGGCTGCTGTTTTCAAACTCTCAAGTTCATGGTTAAAGGTGGGCATATACCAAGGTGCTTCTTGCCCTGCACGCTGCCAGCCAAAAGTGAGGTTGATATAGTCATTGAAGGCTAGCGAGTCTCCTGTACGTACATTGATATCATTTTGTGCTGATCTGTAAGGTGTCCATGTCCGCGTATCATCAAGTTCTGAATGTTCAACCACAGGGATGAAAACATCTTCGCCAAGTCTTTGAATAGCCATGTACTCCGACAGACGAATACGTACCATAATAGGCTCCTCTCCCTCGGCATCATGTCCGTAGTTTTCGGCAAAGATGTCCTTGTTGCCTGTATCTCTATTGTAATAATCATGAATACGGCCAGGAGCGTGGCTTCTGAAAGCATTAGCACGGTCATTGAGCGCCTGTTGGTTAAAAGCAGTATAAGCAAAGGTACCACCAATAAGTAGAGCTAGAGCCAATATAGCTATGGTTATCAACTTTCTTTTTCTTTGTCTCATTTCTCCTCACCTCGCTTTACTTGCTTTTTATTAAAGAACGAGCGGATACGGAAAAAACGCCTATTTTTACAGGACGTTTTGATGTATGCGAAAAAGAACAGAAAATTACCGCCTGTGCTGTGCTGTGCTGTGCTGTGCTGTGCTGTGCTGTGCTGTGCTGTGCTGTGCTGTGCTGTGCTGTGCTGTGCTGTGCTGTGCTGTGCTGTGCTGTGCTGTGCTGATAGATTATAGTCCATCACAATTCCTCGTCAAGTATTTTGTTGTTTCAGAGTAATACTAATATAATTATATTGTAATATATCGAACAGTAATATTAAAATAAAATGAGGGATAAGTTATTCTAAAATTCTTGTACAAAATCTTCATCTTTTCAGCAAAAAAAGTCCTACTTACTAGCAGAACTTCTTTTATCAATGACGGAAATGTCTCACACCTGTAAAGATCATCGTGATGCCATACTTGTCACAGGCTTCAATGACTTCTTGATCACGAACGGAACCACCTGGTTGGACAATCGCTTTGATGCCAGATTTGGCAATCTCATCAATATTATCTGCAAAGGGGAAGAAAGCATCGGAGGCAAGCACAGCATTATCTAGATTTTTTTCCTGTGCTGCTTCAATTGCTATTTTCACTGAAGCTACACGGTTTGTTTGACCAGGTCCAACCCCAAGTGTTTGATGTTCATTTGTGACAATAATACCGTTAGACTTCACATATTTGACCGCTTTCCATGCAAATTTCAGCGCTTCCCATTGTTTTGTATCTGGTTGAGCTTGCGTTGCTACTGTCCAACTTTCTTCTTGTTCTGCAACAACATCTTGCTCCTGTACTAAGACACCTCCAAGTACACCTGTAATCATCGCTTCTTTTTCTGATGCACCAATTTGTTCAAAATCAAGCGTAAGCAAACGGATATTTTTCTTTTTCGTTAAAATTGCCAGAGCTTCATCAGAAAATGCTGGTGCAATAATGATTTCTAAAAAGATTTTGCTCATTTTCTCAGCTGTTTTTTGGTCAACTGGGCGATTTAAAACGACAATACCTCCGAAGATTGAAACAGGGTCTGCTTCATAAGCATAATCCCAAGCTTGCCCAATCGTCTCCCCTTGACCAATGCCGCAAGGATTCATGTGCTTAAGCGCCACAACAGTTGGTTGCTCCGTAAAATCACGCGCAATTTGCAAGGCTGCATCTGCATCACGCACATTGTTGTAAGATAATTCTTTACCGTGCAATTGCACACTTTGCCCAATCGAATAAGCAGTTGGAAGGGCATTTTCATAAAAATCTGCATCTTGTTGTGGATTTTCACCATAACGCATCCCTTGTTTTAAATCATAGGTCAGTGTCAACTTTTCAGGTTTTTCCTCATGTTCAGAAAACTTTTCTGTTAAATATTGTGCAATGAGTGCATCATAAGCAGCAGTATGTCGAAAAACTTTGGCAGCCAAACGTTGACGAAGCTCTAAGCTGGTTTCCCCAGCTTTTTCGAATTCTTGGAGCACTGCAGCATAGTCTGTGGGATCAACAAGAACAGTAACGTCTGCATGATTTTTTGCTGCAGAACGTAACATTGAAGGACCACCAATATCAATATTCTCGACAATTGTTTGATGATCAGCTCCTAACAAGAGTGTCTCTTTGAAAGGATAAAGATTGACAACAACCAAGTCAATGGGTGTAATATTGTGCTCTTCTAAGGCAGCTAGATGGCTGTCCAAATCACGTCGTGCCAAAAGTCCACCATGAATCATTGGATGTAATGTTTTCACACGTCCATCCATCATTTCCGGAAACTGCGTCACTTCTTCAATCGCTAAGGTTGCAATTCCTGCTTCATCCAAAGCTTTTTTAGTTCCGCCAGTTGAGATAATTTCAAAACCGAGTTTACTTAAAGACTCCGCCAATTCAACAATTCCATTTTTATCCGAAACACTGATAAGCGCACGTTTAGTCATTTTTATTCCTTTTCTATTTTTAAGTTTATAATAGCTCTTACTATTTTTTGATAAGCTCTTCTACTACTTTTATATACAATTCATGCTCTATTTGATGGAGCTTTTTTTCATATTCGGCGAGTTCTGGGTAATAATCAAGCTGCTGCTGGGCTAAAATTTCTCCTGTATCGACTCCAGAATCCACCCAATGCACTGTGATTCCCAAGCCTTCTTGAGCTTGCCAGGATTCCTCTAAAGCATGAGCTGAACCCGCAAAAGCTGGCAGATAAGATGGATGGATATTAATGATCCGGCCTTCATAAGCTTGCAAAAGAGTAGGACCAACAATTTTCATATAACCTGCAAGACAAATCAAATCAATCTGATGTTCACGGAGCAAAGCAACTAAGGCTTCTTCATAACTTTGCTTATCAGCAAAAGATTTTAAGGTAAAGCTGACAGCAGCTATCTTGAACTGCTGTGCTCTTTGTAGAGCATAAGCCTTAATCTTATCCGAGAATAAGAGCTGAACTTCAGCGGGAAAAGCTTGAGCAAGAGCTTCAAAGTTGGATCCTGATCCTGAGGCAAAAACGGCAATCCTCATTTTATAATTACCGCTTGTTTCACACGTGGAGTAATTTTTCCGATTTCGTAGCATTTTACTCTTTGCTTCACTTCCTCAGCCTTTTCTGGGGCCACCGCAAGGACCATACCAATTCCCATATTGAAAATTTGGAACATTTCGTCATGAGGAACTTGACCGTATTTCTCCAAAGCTTTGAAAATAGGCAAAATCTCCCAGCTGTCTTCTATAATTTCAGCTGTTAATTGATCACTAAACATTCGCGGAAGATTTTCATAAAAACCACCTCCTGTAATATGTGATATCCCCTTAATCATATTGTCCTTTATAAGTGGCAACAGCTCTTGGACGTAGATATGAGTGGGTTCAAGTAACTCTTCTCCAAGGGGGCGTTCCAGCTCAGGAAGAATTTCTTGTTTATCAAAATCTTTAAAGATTTTCCGGACGAGCGAGTATCCATTCGAATGAATACCGGAGGAAGGAAGCCCTAATAAGATATCACCTGCCTCAACATTCTTGCAGCCATCAATTAAGGCTGACTTTTCGGCAATACCGACAGCAAAACCTGCAAGGTCATAATCATCTGTATCATACATATCTGGCATTTCTGCTGTTTCACCGCCAATCAGGGCTGCACCTGACTGCAAACATCCTTGGGCAACACCTGCGACTACTTTTTCGAGCTTTTCCGGATGGTTTCTCCCGGTAGCGATATAGTCAAGAAAGTAGAGAGGTTCTGCTCCAGCTGCAACGATATCATTAACACACATGGCCACACAATCAATCCCAATCGTGTCATGTTTGTCTGCTTCAATAGCCAGCATCAACTTTGTGCCTACTCCGTCTGTTCCAGAAATAAGCACTGGTTCCTTAACATCAAGTTTTGAAAGATCAAATGCCGCTCCAAATCCTCCAAGTCCTCCAAGAACTCCCAGCCTTTTCGTTTTTTCCGCGTGTTTTTTTATGCGATCAACCACTTGGTAACCCGCTTCAACATCAACTCCTGCCTTTGCATAAGCATTTTTAGACATTTTTTCCTCCTAAAGATTTCAGGTAATTTTCTTCGTAATCGTAAAGTGGCGTCGGATATATACCGTCAAAGTAAGACAGACACAGATTATCATGTCCAATAGCCTCAACTAATCCTTCTTGGCTTAAAAAAGTAAGACTATCTGCTCCAATGATTTGGCAAATTTCATCGACTGAGTGTTCCGCTGCAATCAACTCTTCTCGCTTTTGAATATCGATACCATAAAAGCATGGATAAGCAAGCGGTGGGCTCGCAATTACAACGTGAACTTCAGCAGCGCCGGCATCTTTAAGTAAACGCACAATTCGTCTGCTTGTCGTTCCACGTACTATAGAATCGTCCACCATGATAACCTTTTTACCTTCGACTACACTGGAAACAGCCGAGAGCTTCATCCGTACACCTTGTTCTCTTAATTCTTGCGTAGGCTGAATAAATGTACGCGCCACATATTGATTTTTAATCAAGCCCATTTCGTAAGGTAATCCAGATTCTTCTGCATATCCGGATGCTGCTGAGAGTGACGAATTTGGCACACCAATAACAATATCTGAATCTATCTGTGCCTCACGTGCTAAGATACGCCCTGATTGTTTACGTGCGGTATGAACATTGACACCTGCAATAACACTGTCCGGACGTGCAAAGTAAATATACTCCATTGAACAAATTTGTGTATTGGTCTTATCTGTAAACTGCTCAACATGCAAGCCTTGATCATTAATTTGGATAATCTGACCGGGTTTGACTTCCTGGACAAACTCTGCACCGATAACATCAAAAGCACAGGTTTCACTGGCTACAACGAGCGCACCGTTCGCCATTTTCCCAATAGATAAAGGACGGAAGCCATTGGGATCAAGAGCTGCAATCATTGAATCTTCTGTCATCAAGAGATAAGCAAAGCCACCTTTAACAGTATTCAAGGCTTCCTTTACTTTTCCCATAAATTCAGGATGATGGCTGCGGCGAATCAGATGCGCCAAAATTTCGGTGTCTGAACTTGAAGAAAAGATAGCACCTTGTGCTTCTAACTCACGTCGTAGCGATACGGCATTGGTCAAGTTACCGTTATGGGCTAGACCAAGCTGTGTGTCTTGAAATTTAAAATGAAAAGGCTGAATATTGTTTAATTCTGCTGAACCTGCTGTGGCGTAGCGTACATGGCCCATAGCTGCTTTCCCTAATAATTTTTGTAAATCTTTTTCGTGACGAAAAACTTCTGTTACCAAGCCTAAATCACGATGCCGCTGAAGTTGCCCATCATTATTTGACAGAATACCGGCACCTTCTTGTCCTCTGTGTTGCAAGGCATGAAGTCCAAAATAAGTCAGTTGTGCAGCTTCAGGATGTCCCCAGATGCCAAAAACGCCACATTCTTCGTTCAAGGACTTTACTTCATAAGGCATGGAATCGCTCCTTCATAAATCGCTTTCGCTTCTTCAGTAGATAGGGAAATTTCACCATCTTTTGCTGAAATTTTAATTTCTGACTTGTCTGTAACATGCCCTAACTTGCTTGCTTTCCCTACCATCATTTCTTCAAAATCCTTTTCATCTTCTGGGCGAACTGAGAGAATAAAGCGACCTTGACTTTCAGAGAAAAGTTGTGATACTTTGCCATCAAAATGAACAGAAATTCCTTTATTATTCGCAAAAGCTGACTCGACAAGAGCAACAGCTAAGCCACCTTCAGATAAATCATGCGCTGACTGAATGAGACCCGCTTGGATTGCTTTTAGTACGCGTTCCTGATTTTCTTTTTCAGCTTGCAGTTCAAAGTTCAGCGTACCTGAAATCTCTCCTGTCATCATTTTTTGAATTTCAGAACCGGAGAAATCATCGGCAGTATCACCGATAAGATAAATTAAGTCACCTGTTTCTTTAAAATCTTGTGTCGTAATATGTGCCACATCTTCAATCAAGCCAACCATTCCAATCATTGGTGTCGGTAAAATAGCTTGACCGTTCGTTTCGTTATAAAGGGAAACATTACCTGAGATGACCGGAGTAGATAACACACGGCAAGATTCCGAAATACCATCACATGCCTTGCTTAACTCATAAAATTGTTCTGGCTTTTCTGGATTACCAAAGTTAAGACAGTCCGTAATTGCTAAAGGTCTCCCCCCTGAAGCAATGATATTTCGTGCTGCTTCTGCGACAGCTATTTGTCCACCAATCTCGGGATTAAGGTAGAGATAGCGCGCATTACAGTCTGTTGTCATTGCTAAAGCTTTATTGGAATGACGGAGGCGAATAACTGCTGCATCAGATCCTGGTGCAACGACTGTATTTGTCATTACTCGACTATCGTAGGTTTCATAAATACTGCGCTTGCTCGCAATTGTTGGTTGTCTAAGGAGATCTTTGAGAACCTCTGTTGCATTTACGATTTCCGGGATAAACTTTTCAGCTTTTTCAAATTCAGCAATGCGTGCAGGTTCTTTCATTTCACGATAATAAACCGGTGCATCCTCAGCTAAAGAGTCTACTGGAATTTCGGCAACCTTTTCACCTTGATGGAACAATGTGTACATCCCATCGTCAGTGACTTCACCGATATTTACCGCATCAAGTTCGTACTTTTTAAAGAGCTCAACGATTTCATCTTCATGTCCTTTTTTAATGCAAAGCACCATACGTTCTTGTGATTCCGAAAGCATCATTTCGTAAGGCGTCATGTTCGTTTCACGTTGTGGTACTAAGTCTAAATTAAGTTTCAAACCTGAGCCAGCTTTCGAAGCCATTTCCGAAGTTGAAGAAACTAATCCAGCAGCCCCCATATCTTGAATACCGACAAGGATATCAGAATGATTATGGATCACTTCAAGACAAGCCTCTAACAAAAGTTTTTCCATAAAAGGATCGCCCACTTGAACGGCAGAACGTTGTGTTTCAGAACCTGAACCAAACTCCTGAGAGGCAAACGAAGCACCATGAATGCCGTCACGTCCTGTTTTCGCGCCGACATACATGATTGTGTTGCCTACACCTTTGGCTTGTCCTTTTTGGATGTGCTTATGCTCAATCAAGCCCACACACATCATGTTCACTAAAGGATTTCCCGCATAAGATTCGTCAAAAGCTACTTCTCCACCTACTGTAGGAATACCGATACAGTTACCATATCCTGCTATTCCAGCTGTCACACGGTCAACAATGTGACGTGTTTTAGCATTGTCAATCTGACCAAAGCGAAGACTATCCAAAAGAGCAACTGGTCGCGCTCCCATCGAAAAGATATCACGAATAATCCCGCCCGATCCTGTTGCTGCACCTTCATAGGGTTCGACATAGCTTGGGTGATTGTGTGACTCTGCCTTGAAAACAACTGCCCAGTCATCACCAATATCAACGACTCCAGCACCTTCACCTGGTCCCATAAGTACTTGTGGACCTTCTGTTGGAAATTTTTTCAAGACAGGTTTTGAATTTTTATAACAACAATGCTCTGACCACATCACGGCATACATGCCAGTTTCTGTAAAGTTAGGCAGGCGACCACCAAGAATCTCATTTTTAATTTTAGAATATTCTTCATCAGTCAAGCCCCATTCACGATAAATTTTTGACGTTTGGATTTGTTCTGGACTCATTTCACCGCTCATTGTGACGCTCCTTCTTCTACAAAATTTTTCAAGATACTGGCAAACATTTTTTTACCATCATTTCCACCAAGTAAGGATTCTACGGCGCGTTCTGGATGGGGCATCATCCCCAAAACATTCCCTTCTTGATTACAAATCCCAGCAATGTCTAAAGCAGAACCATTGGGGTTTCCATTTGCATAAGTGAAAACGATTTGTCCGTTATTTTTTAAATCTGCCAAGGTTTCTTCATCAGCAATATACTTGCCTTCCCCATGTGCAATAGGCAAGCTAATCACTTCATCTTTAGAAAAGACAGTTGTAAATTTTGAATTATTATTTACTTTTAAGTTTTGCCACTTTGAAACAAACTTTAAGCTGTCATTTTGAATCAAAGCACCTGGTAAAAGTCCTGCTTCGATAAGAATTTGAAACCCATTGCAGGTACCAAAGACAGGTTTTCCTTCTGCAGCCAAACGTTTAATTTCAGGCATAACATTCGAAAAAGAAGCAATGGCTCCGCAACGTAAGTAATCCCCGTAACTGAAACCTCCAGGAATCAACACACCATCAAAGCCTGCAAGAGACTTTTCCTCATGCCAGACAAATTCGGCTTCAGCTTGCATCACATCACGAATAGCCCAGAGGAGATCGAAATCACAATTTGATCCTGGAAATTGAATAACTGCAAATTTCATCAATCTACCACCTCAACCTTGTAAGTTTCCATGTTTGGATTTGCTAATAATTTTTCAGCTATCTCTTCCACTTTCTTCACGGCCAATTGAGAATCTCCCTCAACTTCGATTTCAAAATATTTACCAACGCGAATATCTTGAATTTCAGAGTAGCCTAGCTTTTGAGTTGCTGCCTTGATTGCTTGTCCTTGAGGATCCAAAATTGATTTTTTATAGGTTACGTAAACTTCTACTTTGCTCATTTTCTCTTTCTCGTTCACTTTCTTTTATTTGTCTCTGCCATTACGGCATTAAGTCTTAAAGTTCTTTTTCTTCTTGAAGGGCTGTGAGTACACGACTGTATACTTCAATCAAGTCTCCAATATTACGACGGAAAACATCTTTATCTAAATGGTTCCCCTCCGCATCCCAAAGGCGACAGGTATCTGGTGAAATTTCGTCTGCCAAGATAATTTCGCCATCTGCTATACGACCAAATTCGAGTTTGAAATCAACCAGACTCAAGCCGATTTCCCCCCATATTTTTTGGAGAAGGGTATTGATTTTCAGTGTTTCTGACTTGATGAACTCCAGTTCTTCTGGTTGAGCAAGTTCAAGAAAATAGACATGTTCATCATTGATAAAAGGATCATCGAGTGCATCAGACTTGTAATAAAATTCAATAATAGGTCGAGGAAGAATGTCACCTTCTTCCAAAGCAAATCGCTTTGCAAAAGAGCCAGCAACACGATTTCTTAAGACCACTTCTAGAGGTATAATCTCAACTTTCTGGTTTAATTGTTCGGTTTTAGATAGTTATGTGATAAAAGATGTTTTGATTTGTTCGGCATTCAATTTTTGAAAAATCAGGGATGTAATTTGATTGTTCAATGCCCCTTTGCCTTTAATTTCTTCTTTTCTTTTACCATTTAGAGCTGTTGCGTTATCACAATACTCCACCCAAACCAGCTGTTCATCCTCTGTTTCATAAAGCTTCTTTGCTTTACCTTCATAAAGTAAGCGTCCCTTTCTCACGATATGCCTCCTCTTTATTTTATAATTTAATTCTAACCTTATTTAGAGTACAAAAAAAGATATTACTTGTGAAAGTAATATCTTTTTTGAATATCATTCGCTTTTTACGAACATTTATATAAAACTTCAAATTCTTCACAGACAATATCCATATCTGGTGCATAACAATCTAAATCTCGGAAAAAAGCTTCATGAACTTGCCGCCAATAGGCCAAGCTCCTGTCTCCTTCACCTTCGTTAAAGGCATGATCCTCTGTTACCTTATTAAACTTAGTAATATAGACCTTGCTTGTTTGAATCGCGGCTCGTGGATTTCCTTTGCCATCGAGTAAAATCTCATATCTTCCATCCACAGCAGGTAAAAAATCGTCTGGTCCATACAGGGACAATGCGCTTGCTGTAGCTCTTTTTTTCCCCTCAAGTACAAGTTCTAATAGCTCATCAGCCATTTGAGGAGTGTTACCAAAGGCCCAAGCATCACTGAAGTTATCTGGATTTAGATTAGCCTCTGCGATAAATTTTTCGTACATTTTTCCTTCCCGTCTTTTATAACTTTAATTGCATTTTGTAATTTTTTAAATTTTGGTTGCGTCGTAGGACGATTTGTTGCTCTAAAATCTCATAGCCACGTTTTTCAAAAAAAGGCCGCGCAGTTAAGGAAACATCAACATTTATTCTTTCTGCCCCCTGCCCCTTACAATATTGTTCAATCTGTTTGGCAAGGAGATTTCCTACACCTCGTTTCTGAGAATCCTTATCAACATACAGGCAATCAAATTTGTCTTCGCTTGTCGCATTAGCAAAGCCTAAAATTTTTCCACTTTCTTCTACAATTATACAATAACTCTCAGCCAGCAGTTTTTCCGGAAAAAAATCAGACTTATCAGATGGCGCCCATGCTTCTAACTCTTCTGCAGAATAATCCGCAGTATTGATTGTATGTACTGTTGTATAAAACAAATCAGCAATCTCAGCATAATCGTTGAGCAGTAATGTCGACAGTTCATCTTAAATCGCCAAATCAAATTTGAGTTGTGGAGTCACAGGTTCATAGTCCACCAATTCAAAATCTTCTGGTTTAATATCAAAGAAATTCGTTCCATCTGGTACATTTAAAATCAAGCGTGGCTCTTTTTCTGAACCCGTGCGTGACAGTAACTCATTCGCTTGTTCAAATTGATTATCGTAAATATGCAAGTTGTTGACAAAGTAGAAAAACTTGCCGACTTTCCAGCTGAAGTGTTTAGCCAACATCATTTGCAAAGCTACATACTGCATCGCATTAATATGATGCGCCACAAGCATGTCGTTTGAACGTTGAATCAAGGTTGCATCCAGATAAATTTGTCCATCTGCTTCACGTCTTACGTCAAACATCGTTTGAAATGCACAAGGCAAAAGTCCTTCGGTTTCTTCAAAATCTTCATATTGCCAAAGATTAATGATATTCCGACGGTTCCATGGATTTTTTTCCAAACCTTCGAGAAGCTTGCCGATAATGTTATATTTTTTAACGGTTGCTCCATAACGTTGTCCAATGGTACCATCACCGATACCCCATTCAGCCCAATATTTCACACCATATTTTTCTTCTAGAACGTCAAGTGCGCTGGTCTGATCTTGGTAAATCCACATGAGTTCTTTGATTGCCGTCTTGATAGGAATACGACGAAGAGTTGTGATAGGAAATTGCCCTTTTTCAAGATCATAAGTGACGAAAGATCCTGTAATATATTTACTGTTGGCTGTTTGGCCATTTTTATATTTTGGACGCGCATTTTCTGAAAACACGCCATTTTCGAGGATATTACTGATATTTTCTTTGAAGATTTGGTCTGCGTAGGTCATATTTCCCTCTCTTACTTTCGCTTTATTATGACTAACATTATACCATATAAATAAACAAACTTTTAGAGGTTAGTTCCATTCTCTTAAAGTAATTATGACAATCAAAATAGAAAAAGAAACAAAAAAAGCAAGAACTCGCTTGCTTTTTATATTTTTTCACTGAGCATTTCCCAGCGCTCATATTTTGTCTCAAGTTCTGTCGTTACTTGATCTAATTCTTTTTGAAGAGTAGAAAGCATACCGGCATCTGAACCATTTTCGTTCATTTCAGAATCAATTTCTTCTATTCGTTCTTCTAATTTTGCAATATCTTCTTCGATGGTTGCCCATTCTTGCTTCTCGGCCCAAGTCATCTTTGGTTTTACATCTTCGCGTACGCGTGTATCAACTTTCGGAGTAGCTACTTCCACAGGAGCTGCCACTTTTGTCGCCAAGTAGTCACTATAAGCACCAAAAAGATGGTTAATTTTTCCATCCTCAAAAGCCAAAAGCTCATTGGAAACCTTGTCTTGGAAATACCGGTCGTGACTTACGGTAATTACAGCGCCAGGGAATTTTGCAAGAAAATCTTCTAAAACTGTCAAAGTTGCAATATCCAAATCATTGGTTGGCTCGTCCAAGAGCAGAACATTAGGTTGTGTTAATAATATTTTTAAGAGGTAAACGCGCTTCTTCTCACCACCAGAAAGTTTACGAATCAAAGTCCCATGTGTGCTTCTTGGAAAGAGGAATTGTTCCAAAAGATTAACAATCGAAATTGTCTCACCGCTTGTATTTTGGCTAGCGGAAGCTACTTCTTCCAAGAAATTAATGATGCGTTTATCCTCTTCAAGTCCACGTATTTCTTGACTGAAGTATCCAATCTTAACAGTCTCACCGATATCCATCGTTCCTGACGTCAACTCAAGTTCTCCGGCGATAATATTGAGCAAGGTTGATTTACCTACACCATTATCACCAACGATACCAACACGACTTTTATTCTGTACAATCCAGTTCAAGTCAGAAAAGATTGGACGATCAGGAAATGCAAAAGCTGCATTTTCAAAATTAATGACTTTTTTTCCTAAACGTGTCGTCGCCAAGCTGATGTCTACATCACCCAAGTCTTTATCTGTACGTACATCTTCTTTTAAGCTTTCAAAACGGTCAATACGTGCCTGTTGTTTAGTTGCTCGTGCTTGCGGAGACTTGCGTATCCAAGCTAATTCTGATTTGTAAAGCTGTTGGTTTTTATGCAAGCTTGCAGCTTCACGTTCCTCTGCTTCAGCACGTTGCGCCAAATAATCTTGATAATTCCCTTGGTATTCTTTGAGTTTTGACTTGTCTAGCTCAAATATACGTGTCGCCACATTGTCCAAAAAATAACGATCATGTGTCACAAAAAGCACTGTTCTCTTACTATTTTTGAGATAGTTTTGCAGCCATGCGATAGTATCCACATCAAGGTGGTTGGTAGGTTCATCCAGCAAAAGTAAATCAGACGGATTGACGAGCGCTTGGGCTAATTGCACACGGCGCTTTTGTCCTCCTGAAAGCGAGCCTATCTTTGAAGAAAAATCTGGCAATTTGAGTTTTGTTAAAACTGTTTTCACATCTGCTTCTACTTGCCAAGCGTTTAAAGCATCCATATCAGATTGGGCACGTTCAAATTTGCTTAAATCTTCAATATTTAAAAGTGCAGCTTCATATCTTTTTATGGCCTTCATTTGGGGAAGTGAATCATCCAGAACAGTATCCATGATACTTGCTTCATCATCAAAATCTGGCTCTTGAGTCAAATAGGTAATTTTATAATCTTGGGGGTGAGTAAATGGAGAAACATCTCCATCAAAACCTTGAATGCCCGCAATCGTATTAAGCAAAGTTGTTTTACCTGTACCATTTGTGCCCAATAGCCCTATGCGATCGAGGTTATGTATAATAAATGAAATTTTATCAAAAAGTGTTTTATCTCCTACGCTTTTTGTTAATTCTGATACTAAAAAATCTGCCATGTTCTATCTAAATCCTATCTTTTTCTCTGAATACTCTTATTTATTATAGCACAAGTTAAGAAAGGCAAAGAGCCTTGACCCTTTGCCTTTCAACATTAAATAAAATACTACACATTAAAACTAGAAAAACTATCTGAGCTCAGATCTGTTAAATCTGCATTTCCTAAATCTAATAAGTAAATGCGAATTTTCTGTGCAAAGCTCATACCGCTTTGCGTATTTTCGATAGTTTTCTTGACTACCGGTATATCATCTGTGATTAAGCCATCAACATCGTATAGACGCATACGTTGTACTGTATTGGCATCATTAACATCCCAAGCATAAACTTTTTTACCATAATCGTGCGCTTTTTCCACAAATTCCGAATCCAATGTCGATATTTCAACTGAAAATGCATCAACATTACTTTTCGGTACTCCGATAAGGTTGTAGGTCATAATGTAAAATACAAAAGCAGATGAATCATGATTTTTTAGACTGCGTGACAATTCAAAGCTTAAAGATTGTACTTGATGTTTTCTTGCTTCAATATCTTTTTTATAACGTTGCAAGAAATTTTTACTTACTGCATTGACATCTTCCTTAAGCGGGATTTTAATTTCAATCAGTAATTTTTGATCAAGCCTATCTGCTTCTTTCAAGTATTCATCAAAGCTTGGTAAAGGGGCAGATTTACCATTTTCTCGGACAGTGAGTTTGGTGAGTTCAGCTAAAGTCAATTCATTTACTTTCTTGTTCACTCCAGCTAAATGACGTAAATTTTCATCATGCATGACAACAAATTGCTTGTCCTTTGTTTCACGTACATCCATCTCAACATAATCTGGATGATAGGTTTGGCTAGTTTCAATCAAGGCGGGAATTGTATTTTGAACACCATTTTTCTCGGACACACCACGATGTGAAATAATAAGTGGATTTGATAAGGTATCCTGGCTGAGGTAATAAACGTTAAAAACACCAATGAGCGCAATAAACAGGACTGTAAAAAGCCCCAATAAACTTCGGCTCATCCAACGCCAACCTTTAGGCAATAGTTGAAAAGCTTTTAGCTCAACATAGATTTCTTCTGGTGTTAATTCCTCTAACAAATTAATGACCACATAGAAAATCAAAATCAGTGACAAAAGCATGTGTAGTAAAGCTGAAACTTGGATAATAAACATAATCATCGTCGCAGATGCTAACGCTATTTGAGGCATGTGATGATCAATTGCGGATTGCAACAAAATCAAGAGTTGACTGATTACCCAGAAAGAAGCCAGTAAACTGATGAAAATTGCTATAAAGCGGAAAAAGAAAACTTTAAATTTTCCTTTGCTCATCTGCCAGCTGACACTCAATGAGGTCCTAAGTTTTTTCTGCTGCAAAATCATGAGCGGCAGAACAAAAATTAGACGGTATCCAATAAACATGGATAATAAAGTCAGTAAAATGTAGGCTGTCAAAAGCCACCAATTGTTAGTTGCAATAAACTCCAAGATGAAGTTAGGCACTTGAATAGCGGAAATAATGTCTATACCGCTGGCAAAACCACTTAAAGGCAAAACTAACATAAAATAAAACAAGAAAAATAAGATAAGAGAGGGTCTGAGATGTCGCAACCGTGAAAATGTTGCATAAAGTAACTCAGGAATTGTGACTTTTTCTTTTTGCTTCACAAAGTGAACCAGTATCGTTAGAAAAGTAAATTCTAAGAATACCGAAACTACAATCAGGACCAAAATACCTACTAGAGCAAACGCTGTGAGGGGATGTTGACTGAAAATCGAGAGTACATTATCATAAGCCAGATAATCAATCTCCTTGCGGTGAAGTAAAAAATTAGTGGTCGCTGTTAATGTCGGAACTACAACGAGTAAAAGTAAGAGGTGAAAAAAGATGACGGGACCAAAATAATGAAACGTATTTTTAAAAAAGTCTTTTGTTGATTGGAATGTTTTACGCATTTTCCTTGCTTTCTTTTTAATAAATTAAAATGTAAGATAAATTTCTTCTTTTTATTTTAGCACAATATGTTTTGAAAACTAAGAACCTACTTTACGCTCGTTTAGGGGATAGACAGTTTTTAGTATTTTGTATAGGGCACAAAAAAAAGCACATAAGTGCTTTTATCAGAATTAATCGTTGAAATCATAACGGAGTTTCATGCGATTTGAACCTGAAATTACCATACGCCCCAGCATTTCAGTCATTGCTTTTAATGCAAACACTGCTAATTCTTCATTTGCTGCTTGTAGGTCTGCTGCAGCTCCCGCTTTATCCGTTTTATTTTGGATTTCACGGAATTTACCTACAGTTGCCAATTCATAGGTATCACGTAAATCAACGTACTTGCTGTAATCTGTATCACCAAGAAGTGCTGCTGTACAACTGAGCCAGTACATATTATTCAAGTCAAATGTCGCTGTTGCATCACGATAGCAAGCTGGTGTATCATCAACATTTGTGTAGAAAGGTACGACATGGTTGAAGGTATTTGCCCCAAATGCCAACCATTGAATACCTGCAAGTTTTTCATCAACATGATTACGGATTTGTAAAATGTGTACACTGTGGTTACGGTTGATCCCAATTGGACGGAAAAGTTGTGCTTGTTCCGGCGTATTTGTTGTACCGTAAGTATCAAATTCAGTATTTTCAAAGTGGCTTGAGAGCACAAATTTCATGTCTTCTACTGAAATTTTACGTGTGGCTTTACAGATGAATGGCAATTCTGGATTTTGAGGATCGTCACTTGGCGTTCCCAAAGCGTTTTGACCATACCAAGTACGTGGATTGTTATATACACTATCTTTAACTGAGCTGGAACCAAAGATATGACGTAAATTATAACCTTCAAAATCTGGGTTAAGATGGTTTTCATCAATCAGTTCTTTCAAATCTTTTGAACAAAGTGTATCTTCACTTTCAAAATCAAAATGATCAATGTTCATGCGGTTAGGCGCAACCACATAAGAATCATCTGGAATACGTACTGCTGCCCAATGATGGCCACCAATTGTTTCCAACCACCAAACTTCTTCCTTATCAGCAAAAGCAATACCGTTAGGTTCATATGTTCCATATTGATCAAGAAGGGCACCTAAGCGTTCAACACCTTCACGCGCACTGTGGATGTAAGGCAAGACAAGAGTAACATAGTCTTCTTCTCCCATGCCGCTTTCTTCATTGTAAGGGTCAAGTCCTAAGATACGTGGGTTTGTTGTAATTGTTTCTGTAGCTGACATTGCAACATTTGCAGCATTAATCCCTGCAGCAGCCCAAGTTCCGCTTGTTAAAACAGCATTTGGTGTAGCAGTATAACGCATTGGGTTTTCTGGAAGGTCCAGTTCCAAAGCACTTAACACAGCTTTATAATGACGCGGTTGTTGATCTGGTTGAACCACAACAAAGCGTTGTGGATCCAGTGCTTCATGTCCATCGTCATTACGAGCGATAAGTGTTGAGCCATCAATTGAGGCTTTTTTCCCCACCAAAATAGTAGTACATGAACCTTGTTTACGAGTAATCATAGAATCTCCTTAATATATATTAAAATTTTGTTTCTATCATTTTTTAATTGGTTGTTAACGACTTGTTCTTCAATCTGATGTAGCAGCTTCCCTAAAATCGGACCTGGCTTGATATTAAATGTTTGAATAATGTCATTTCCAGTTACTGCAAGCTCTGACTTGCTATGTATCTGGAGCTTTGCATCATAGATATAAGCCTGATCACAATCAATATCTTGCCCTGCGGCAACTTTTAGCTGATCAACCAGCAGAGCTTTTTCTAACCCATAGCGATAAATGCTCTCTAAACTCCAACTTTCAAGCTTATAGGCTTCTGTCAAATCATACACATATTTGATAAAGTCATTCGACACCTTCCATTTTTTCAAGAAAGCTTTAACATTTATCTGATCACTATGCACTAAGAGCGCAGCCCAAGCTTGCTCTGAATTGACAAAAGTAAAGGACGCCTTTAGAGTTTGAAGTAAAGCTTGTATAGCTTTTTCTTGCAAGTCCGGCAAAAAAGTATAAGCTTGCGAAGTTAACAATATTTCTAAGCCTTTTTTCCAATTTTTAGCCAAAAGCAACTTGTCGACCTCAATGAAAATACGTTCAATAGAGATTTTGCTTAAAAGATGAGCACGCGATTGCATAGCTTTAAAGGTTTCTTTTTCAACATCGAAATTTAAAGTTGCAGCAAAACGCATTGCCCGCATAATCCGAAGCGCATCTTCATTGAAACGCTCCGTTGCAATTCCAACAGCACGCAAGCGTGACCCAGATAAATCAGAAAGACCATTGAACAAATCAATAATCTGTCCCTCAGTATCCATAGCAAAGGCATTAATCGTGAAATCGCGGCGTTTTAAATCTTCCGAAAGT
Source organism: Lactococcus sp. bn62 (assembly GCF_029492705.2). Taxonomy (NCBI): domain Bacteria; kingdom Bacillati; phylum Bacillota; class Bacilli; order Lactobacillales; family Streptococcaceae; genus Lactococcus; species Lactococcus sp. bn62. The sequence goes on from NZ_CP120417.1 coordinate 1,342,540, forward strand.
TCTCGGACGAAATCTACAGAATCCGGACGGCGATAATCTGTATAAGTGCTTTCTGTACGAAAAGTAGTAATTTCATAGTGTTCAGCTTCAGATTGACCAGCTAAGACTAACACGGTACCGTGATCAATTCCCACATCAATTGTATGCGGAAATATGGCTTTGGTTTCAGCCGGATATGCACTGGTTGCAATATCCACATCATGGATTGGCCTTTGCAAAAGCGCATCCCGTACGCTTCCTCCTACAAAATAAGCCTCAAAACCATGTGCCTGTATTTTTTCCAAAACCGGCAAAGCTTGTACAAATTCTGACGGCAAATTCTCTAGTTTCATACTACTATTTTAGCACTTTTCATCTGAAAAAGAGTTACTGAGCAAATCTTTTTTAAATATAAAAACTTTTACTGCCAAAGAGTAATGAGAATACGGATATTTTAGGAGAAAAAGTCATTGTTATTCAACTTTCTTCTTATTTATAATAAAAAATGATTCTAAGGAGAATCATTTTTTATGGGGCGTGCTTACTTCACTGCACATAAGCGATAGATGGCTTCAGCATATATTTCCATCGTTTTACGCATGTCCGTAATTGCCCATTGTTCATTAGCTTGGTGCATATAGTCGGGTGTTTCAGGGAACATGGCCCCAAAGGCTACACAATTTTGCATCGTCCGAGCAAAGGTAGCTCCTCCAGAAACCATTGGCTCCGTCATATCTCCTGTAATTTCACGATAAGTAGCAAGAAGCGTTTGGATAAGTTCACTTTCTACCGGCACATAGAGAGGATTTAACCAATCATATTGCTTATATTCAAGTTGATAATCCGCTGCTTGAGCAGCAAGCTTTCCAGCCAGTTCATCTTTATCAATAGTTACAGGGATACGCATATCCACACCGATTTTTGTATGTTCAGGAGTGACCTCAACATCTGTGAAATTCATGGTTAATTCACCAGATTGCTCATCCATAACTTGGCCCACAACATTTTCACCTGTGGCATTTTCCTGAACAAGTTTACCCAAGAAATCAAGTGGCTTGAAGTCAAATACTTCTGCTAAGGCAATAGCCAAACGTAAAGTGGCATTTATCCCTTCTGGTGCCACCATAGCATGTACGCTTTTGCCCTGTACGGAAATTCCTTTTTCGGTTTCTTCATAAGAAAAACCATGCGCTGCCAAAGCTGCTTTTACTTCTGCTAATTTTTCTGAAGTGTAAGCCGCACGATCGGGGACGACATTTAAAGCGCCGGGCGCTTGTAATGTGAATTCTTTTGTGCCAGGTCCAGTAAGATAGGCTTGAAGCAACCCTTTTTCAGCATAGTTGAGCGGAAAATGAGAATCAGGTGCAAAGCCCATGGTGATTGCCTCTTCTTTTTCATTATATTTATCCAAACAACGCCAAAGTGTTTCTTCATCTGTACCAAAGATAAAACGGATTCGCCCGTCAAATGTCACACCAGCATCCATTAAAGCCTTCACTGCGTAGAGTGCAGCCATACTTGGTCCTTTATCGTCCTGGGTACCCCGCCCAATTAAAAGACCATCACGCTCGACCATTTCAAAAGAATCAGTTTCCCAGCCTGCTTGGTCTGCTGCAGGTACGACATCCATATGACAAAGTAAGCCAAAAAGTTTTTCGCCCTCGCCAGTCTCAGCGTAACCATAATAACCTTCAGGATCTTGGAAAGTCTTAAAACCTAATTCTTGACAAAGTTCCAAGACTTCTTCTAAAGCACCTAAAACTTTTTTCCCAAAAGGATGGCCTGGACCAGAATCACTCTCGTCTAATACAGAGGCATGTTTGACTAAACGTCCTAGTGATTGCACAGCTGCTGTTTGATATTCATCTGTAATAAAAGTTTTCATGTGACCTCCAACAAAAGCTCCCCCGATGGAAAGCTTTTTATTCATTTTTTATAATACTGCGGCAACTCCAAGGATAATCATGATTACAACCAACTGAATCACAATCAACTTGGCCATAAATTTCCACCATGTTCCGATATTAAAGCGGGCAATAGCAAGTGCACCCATAACAACAGCGGATGTTGGTGTGATAAGGTTCAAAATACCTGATGCAGATTGATAAGCAGTAATGACCAAATCTTTTGAAACATTGGCGAATTCGCCCATTGGACCCATGATCCCCATAGTAGCAGCTGCTAAACCTGATGTTGATGGAATCAAGAAACTCATTGGCAAATAGAAGATAAACGTTAAGATAATAAATAGACTTGATGAAAGTCCTTGAAGTCCTTGTTCACCCCAATGCAAGATTGTATCTGTAATCATCCCATTGTTCATCACAACCTGAATCCCACGTGCCACAGCTACGACGATAGCAACACCAATCATGTCTGATGCACCTTCGAGAAAGGCAGAAATAAATTCAGATTCTTTCATACGGTAAACGAAAGCAACCACAACGGCCATAACGATGAAGAGCATTGTAATTTCTGGGAAGTACCATGCACCAAACGGCACCATGCTCTTACCAAGAACAACACCTAAGCCTGGAATTGATGTCAGCCAAGTAGTAAAGTCATTAAAGAAAGTAAAGTGTTCATTCAACATATCCCATGGTACAAGTGACATGATCATAATGACAAAACTTCCGAAGAAAACAACATTGACCCGTTTTTGACGTTGCGTAATATTTTCCTGTTTTTCAATAGAAGCAATGTCGAAATGTTGGATATCTGCTTCGCGATTTTTATAAACTAAAGACTTTGTAGGATCTTTTTCAATCTTTGAAGCATAACGATAAACATAGAGAATTGAAATCCCTGTAAGTACGACTAGCATGAAGAAGCGAAGTCCCATACCTTGTCCCATGGAGATACCAACTGCTTGAGAAGCTACACCTGTAGCAAATGGATTCACTGTAGAAGCCAAACAACCAACTTGAGAGCCAACTAAAACGATGGCAACTGCCACGACCGTATCGAAACCAACCGCAATCATGACAGGGATAATCAAAGCATAGAAAGCCAATGTTTCTTCCGCCATCCCATACGTTGATCCCCCAAGTGCAAAGAGAATCATTAAGACCGGAATCAGCATCTTCTCCTTACCTTTAAAACGCTTAACGATTGAGGCAATACCTGCTTCAAGTGCACCGGTTTTATTTACTACACCTAAAAAGCCACCTACCATTAAAATAAAGAATGAGATAGGAATTGCGGCTGGCGTAGCAGGTACATTTCCATTTGCTTCAATACCTAACATCCCATTAACGGGAGCCATAAGCATGTCCCAAATCCCTTGAGGGTTTGAAGCTACCTGTGTAAATGATCCAGCAATAATATTGCCAGCATCATCTACTTTGTAATGTCCTGCTGGAATAAACCAGGTCAGGATTGCAATAAGGACAATGATGATGAAAAGAATCGTGTATGCCGATGGCATTTGGAATTTTTTCTTTCCAGTTTTTGCTTCCATTATATACCTCCTAATGTATATTTATGCGTATAATAACAACTTTAGTTTAATATTTTTTTAACTTAAAGTCAAACAAAACTTGAAATAAATAGACAATTATTTCTCAACGTTTATATGATTGCGTTTACACTTCCTTAAAAATAACTATTTTATAAAACGCCAAAAAAAAGAGAAGGAATGACTAAAATGTTTCCTTCTCTTTTCACAATTAATTTTTATACAATAAATTATTTCTTAGGTGAGAACCCGTAAGCAATCGCACCCAAGCCTAGGTGAGTTGCAATAACAGGTCCAAATGTTACGATTTCGACATCATCGTAGCCATGAGCTTTGGCAAAATCATAAAGGTCTTTCGCACGATCTTCCGCATCAGCATGGAGAACGTAGACCTTGTGCGACTTTGGATCACTATTCGCAAGCATCAGTTTCTTTAGCTCTGACACAGCTTTCTTGCTTGTACGCACCTTATCATATACAACAACTTTACCATCTTCTGAAAACTGTAAAATAGGTTTGATATTGAGGAGTGTTCCTAAAAGCTCTCCACCTCTCGACAGGCGCCCCCCTTTAGCTAACCAATGAAGGTCATCTACAAGCATGAAGGCATTGTCATTTTCTCTTTGATACTCAAACTGAGCAATAATTTCGTCAAATGACTTTCCGGCATCCGCCGCATCAAGTGCTGTCTCAATCATATAGCCAAGTGGACTAGAGGTGATAAAGGTTTCAGGAAACTTGACTACCATATCTTCAAATTCACTTTGTAGATAAAATGCATTTTGATAAAAACCTGAAATTCCTGAACTCAAAAAAGCACCTAAAACATGAGTATAGCCCTCTTGTCTTAGTGTTCGCAGTAATTCTTCTAATTCAAGAATGCTTGGTTGTGATGTTTTAGGCGCCTCTGAAGTTGCGGCCATCAACTTATACCACTCTTGGTGTGTCATTTCACTTGGTTTATATTCTTTTCCCTCAATAGATATGGGAATTTCCAAGACAAATAAATCGTCACGATTTTTATATTGTTCGGCAAAGTCTGCCGAAGTATCTGTAATAATAGCTAATTTCATAATAAATAATCTTGAAAAAATCCTTAAAATTGGAGGTTGATGCCCGGTTGGTCAAGGGCAACCTCTGTTGTTTCGTACACCAAGCGCTTCAAAAGATCAAAAAGTGGGTCAGCAATTTGAGCCATTTCTTCTTGTTCTAATTCAGATTGCTCTTTCACTTGGCGACCACGAATGTAGTTAAGTTGGCTGAGCATACCTGATAAGACAATATTCTCCAAAGGAATCATATATGTCAAGATAGCATAAATTGCTGTATCTTCTGCAGCAACTTTTCCGTCAGGTACTTGATCGTGAGGCACTAACTGAAATTGTACATTGATATTTGTTTCAGGTGTTCCGTTTTCTTTTTCCCATTCGTAATTACGTGCATCATAGTGAAATTGATTTACAAATTCTTTATCACGTTCTAATGTTAATGTCATTTCCATTCACTCCAATTTTTTATTTTCTTGTCGGAGATATCTCCAAAATATGCTTTCTCATCTAAAAGCAAAGTGGCTACACCTGCGTTTATACCTGCTTCAATATCAAGAGGACGATCACCAATCATGACTGTTTCTTCTGGCACCAACTTATATTTGTGAATCAAATATTCCAAAGCTTCTGGACTTGGTTTCCGTGCAAAATTTTGCTGACTGGTAATGACTTCCGTAAAGTATTTTTTTAGTTCACCCAGATATTCAAAGGTAGCATCATCACGATGACTGAGGACAAAATTTTGTCCGCCATTTTCTACAATTTCTGACAAAATTTGTGGGATTTCAGGGTAAACCTGAGGATTGACTTGCATCTCTGCTTCTATTTTATGATACAAATCAAGAAAGTCATCGTCTGCAAACTCAAAAGCGAATTTACGAATAGAGAAGCGTTTGATATAAGCTTCTAAATCCCCCGGAAATTCTACTGAAGATTGCTTCATTGCTTCACGCAAGGCCTCTAACATTACAGGATAGGTATTGAAGAGTGTTCCATCAAAATCCCAAATATAATTTTTCCAAGCCATCAAGATTTTTCTCTTTCCATCTTTAGCTGTTTCAAAATCTCCTCTTCTTCTGCATTTGTCTCGTACTGCTCCAACAAATCCGGACGTCGTGCTAAAGTTTTTTTCAAGCTCTCCGTCAAGCGCCATTTACGAATATTTTCGTGATGACCGGACATCAGAACGCTTGGGACCTTCTTCCCACGAAACTCTTCTGGACGTGTATATTGCGGATACTCAAGTAATCCTGAAGAAAAAGAATCATCCTCATGACTGGCTGCTTTACCTAAAGCTCCAGGCAGCAAGCGTACTACAGAATCAACAATAACAGTAGCTGCTACTTCTCCGCCTGTTAAGACAAAGTCGCCAAGCGAAATCTCATCCGTCACTAGATCTTTAATTCGTTCATCATAACCTTCATAATGTCCACAAATAAAAATTAGATGCTCTTCTTGGGCAAGCTCTTCAGCCATTTTTTGATTGTAGCGTTTGCCTGCAGGATCAAGGAGAATCACACGCGCCTTTTCATGCGGAATCTTATCCATTGTATCATAGATAGGTTGCGGCATCAGCAACATGCCTTGACCTCCGCCATAAGGCATATCATCCACATGTCTTTGCTTGTTGCTCGCATTTTCGCGAAAATCGTGGGTATGAAGTTCAAGCAGTCCCTTTTCTTGTGCTTTCCCAACTATCGATTGGTTGAGTGAGTCGAACATATTTGGAAAAATGGTTAAAATATCAACTTTCATCCTAATCGTCCAAACCTTCCATAATTTCTACATCCACCCTTTTAGCTTGAAGATCAACATTCAATACAACAGGTGGAATATAAGGAAGAAGCAAGTCACGCTTGCCTTTACGTTTGACGACCCACACATCATTTGCACCTGGTTGAAGAATTTCGCTAACCTGTCCAATTAATTGATCATTTTCATATACATCTAAACCAATAATTTCATGATAATAAAATTCGCCTTCGTCCAAATCCTTCAACTTGTCCTCAGCTATTTTTAAAGTAAATTCCTTAAAGCCTTCAACATCATTAATATGATAAAAGCCATCAAATTTGACGATATAAAAATTCTTTTGTTTTCTAGATGATTTAACTTTCAAATCTTGGACATAATTTCCTTTTTTGTCAAAAAGAGCCAAAATTGTGTTTTTTGCAAAACGTTCTTCAGCAAAATCGGTAACTGAAATCACACGAACTTCTCCTTGAAGCCCTTGTGTGTTCACTATTGTGCCTACATTGTAAAATTTTGTCATACAGATATTTTATCATAATTCACGTATTATTTCCCTATATGCTTCTGTAAGTGTTTCTTCCTTTAAAAAAAGTTAGTTTTGAGGTAATTAACTTTTAATTAAAGTAAAAACCGATTTGATAAATCCTCAAATCGGTATAAAATTTTTAATTTTTTTCGCGCTTCGCACCATACAAAGAATAGATCACAATACCTAACAAAATCCAGATAAAACAGTATAGTTTCGCAAGTGAATCAAGATTTTCAAATACAATAATCGAGCCTATTGCGCCCAGAGCTGGTAAAATCGGGTAAAATGGCATTTTGTAACTTGCTTGTGGTAAGTCTTTGCCCTCACGCGGACGTAAAGCAAACATCCCGATCGAAACAAAGACAAAAGCAATCAACGTACCTGCGGAAATCAATTGTGCCAGGAAGGTAAATGGGAAAAAAGCCCCAATAATTATTGCAACCGTAGTTAAAACAACCAAAGCATTGGTTGGATTCTCACGCTTGTCTACATCTCCCAATACTTTTGGAAGCATTCCGTCACGACCAAAAGCATAAATCAGTCGAGACCCCGCTAAAATCATTCCCAGTAAAGCAATAAACATTCCGGCATCAGCAACTATTGAAATCACTTGTGAAACCAAAGGAAAACCTGCTTCTGATAAAGCCCAAGATACAGGAGCTGCATTATTTGCATACTCAGTATAAGGATGCATGCCGACAAGAACAAGCGTGACTGCTGAAAACAGAACCACGGCAATGATGAGCGAGCCTACAATACCTAAAGGCATTGTACGTTTGGGGTTTTTAGCTTCAGCTGAATTAGCCGCAATCGAATCAAAGCCAATATAAGCAAGGAAAATCATTGAAACACCCGATAAAATTCCCGATAAACCTCCAAAGCCTGTAGTAGGATTGTGCTTAGGTATAAACGGTGTATAATTTTGGGGTTTAATCACTGTTAAACCTACAACAATAAATGTGATAATGGCAATAATTTTTAACACAACTAAGATTTGCGCAATTATTCCAGCATCATTAGAGCCCCGCCATACAAGAAGAGCGGCAATTAAAATAACAATTAAAGAAATAATATCAACGATACCACCATTAGTGCCAAGTGGATTAGCTAAAGCCGCAGGTAAATGTATATTAGAGGTTGCTAGAATATGCTGGAATGTAGCCGAGAAGCCCGAGCCTACAAAGGCTACGGCAATAAAGTATTCTGCAAGTAAGGCCCAACCCGCAATCCAGCCAAATCCCTCACCAAAGAGCACTGAAATCCATGAGTAGGCTGAGCCAGCAAAGGGCATAACACTGGCCATTTCAGCATAGGCCAATGCGACCATACCAGCAACAACTGCAGCAATCAAAAATGAAAATACAACAGCTGGTCCTGCAAATTGTGCAGCAACAATTCCTGGTAAAGTAAAGATTGAAGTAGAAATAATCGTTCCCACTCCTAAAGCCAAGAAGTCTTTAACCCCCAATGTTTTTTCTAATCTACTGTCCTTTTTACTGTAGGTTTCAAATTTTGCTTTTGTCGAAAATCCCAAATTTCTTTTTCTCCCTTCTTCTTATAGCTTATTTTTCCATGGATATAAGCTATAATTTAAAATATTAAAAATTTTAACTAGGTAAAATTGTACCATTTTATTTAAAATTATACAAACTATTATTGTGTTTTTTATTTTAAGTTGATGAATGAAAAATATTTTATATATATATTAGTTTGTTTATGATAGTATATAATTGTGGAATTTTTTAATAATATATTGGTTATTAAGAGACAATTGCAGATAGTTTATTGGAGGTTTTATGAATTTTTATGATATTGGTTTCTTGAAAACACAAGCGGGCTTAACAGATTACCTATGGTATATTTTCATTTTTGGTTCACTCATACTACTTATCGTTGTTTTTTCGTTATATTTGAAGCATCGAATCAAGACGAAATATCGAGATCTTAGTCTCATTTTTTTCTTGTTCCTCATCCTTTCTCTTGGAATACAGTATTCAAATTATCAGGTTAATCAGTCACGGCATTCTCAATCCTCTCAAATGGTCAATTTTGTTGAGCAATTTGCAGATAATATGAAGGTTGAGCAAAAAGACATTCTGGTAAGTTCAACTCAACTTACTGATGGAATCATTGTAAAAGTAAAAGATGATTTTTACACGGTCAATCTCAATGCCGATCAGCAATCCTATACTATCACCGAAACCCATCTGCTCAATAATAAAATCAATATTATTTCTAAATAATAAGAAAGGTTAGCTATGCAATTATACAGTCCAATAATAATCAAATTTGCCCTCGGAATTGTTTGTTTAATTATCCAAATTAACATCATGGGAAAAGGTAATCTTGCACCTTCATCAGCAATGGATCAAGTTCAAAATTATGTCCTAGGTGGGATAATTGGAGGTGTCATTTATAATGATTCTATAACCGTCTTGCAATTTGTCCTTGTCTTAATCATCTGGACTCTTCTTGTACTTCTCCTAAAATTTGCTAAAGAACATAATCGTTATATTAAAGTCATCGTAGACGGAAAGCCACTTACTTTAATTCAAGATGGAAAAATAAAAGTTACGGAGTGTTTGAAAAATGGGATTTCTGCAAATGAACTTATGTTTAAGCTACGCTCTAATGGAATTTATGAAGTTCAAAATGTAAAGCGCGCAATTTTAGAGCAAAATGGTCAATTAACAATTATCGAATTTGGAGGAGAAAACATTAAATACCCGATCATTGTAGACGGACAAGCCAACTATGATGTTTTAGATATTATAAATAAAAACGAAGAGTGGCTCGAAACTAAAATCGTTGAAAACGGCTTTCATAAAATTACTGAAGTCTATCTAGGAGAATATATTTCGGGCGAATTAAAACTCTACGGCTATCATGATTAAACTCCACTCATATTAAAAAAGGATAATGAATAAATTTATTTATTTTTCTTTTCCAGTAATGTAAAACAAAAGCCCAAGAAAATAATAATTTTCTTGGGCTTTTACTTATACTTTTTTTGAATCGCGTTTAGTTTTTCTTTCGACTTAGGCATAAATCATGAATATAGTACAAGGCATTATGCTTTATCGTCACTATTTGTCACATGGAATGTAAATCAGTTCGTAAACAACTTTGTGGTAATTTTTGCATAATTCTTGCACTCCAAAATGCTCGTTTATACGGCGTTCCAACTCCCGTTTACTGCATTCATCCTCAAAATACGCGTGGAAAAAGGCTTTTGAAATCATTTCTGTTTTTTCAAAAGTAAATTGTTGCACAAAAAATTCTTGCTTCTCTTTTTGAAGAAAGTTTTTGTAGTCTGCCATCCATTTTAACTCTGGGTTCACTTCCTGATTATAAGGAGAAAATAAGCTATCTTCATCCTTAACCAATCGGAAGATAAGGCACCACTTTTGACTGAGTTGCCACAATTCTTTTATCTTTTCAGGACGATTCAAAGCAGGATTCATTGCGGAAAAAACAACTTGAAATTTTTTATTTGTTTTAATCATCGCCTCTTGGCTAATCCTAAGGAAATCGACATGCCCTGATTTTCTTTTCTCTCTTGCCAGTTCTAACATCTTTGGTGAAATATCTGCTAAAGTATATTTCTTAACTTGGTCCTGAAATACGGACAAGTAACGCCCGCTTCCTCCTGCAATATCTAAAAGTGTTTGACAAGGTAGAATTTTCTCTTGTACAAGGAACTTTCCTAACTCTTGAGCAATCGGGAAAGGCGATTCCTGTTGTATTTCTTCATATTCTTCAGCAAAACCATCCCAAAAATAGACGAGCTCTTGTTCTTCTTCAGTCACTTTCCTTTTTCCTCCTGATATGCATTTCTTGCTTATACAAGTTGTTCTTGATTTTCTTGTTAATTCTAAAACATTTTAGAATTATTGTACTATATCTGCCTGTTTAATCATAGAAAAAAACCACCCAAAGAGTGATTTTTTATAAGAATTGTATTAATCTTTTGTTTTACCCAAGAAGAATGATACAACGGCTACCACAATAACGGCACCGATGATTGAGGGAATCAAAGCCATACCGGCTAATGAAGGACCCCAGCTTCCGAGAAGGGCTTGACCCACAGCAGAACCAACTAAACCGGCTAAGATATTAGCAATCCATCCCATAGATTTACCTTTACTTGTGATTGCTCCTGCTATCACCCCAATAATTGCACCAACAATAAGTGACCAAATCATAAAAATACCTCTTTCCTTTAAAATAATATTATAATTTCATAACAATTTCATTATAACAAAATCATAATATTCAAGCAAACAACTTGTTTATTATTTTTAGGTAAGCTTAAGCTAGAGGTTACATTGTTATATTATGTCACTAATTATTTACTCTGTTTCAGTGCTTCTTTAAAAATTTCAACATTTTCTTTAAAAATGTATTTACTCAATTGTTTACTTAGCATTGGACTAACATTACGATAAGCCATAGATGGTGTATTAGGCACACAATAGTAATAAATACCTTTTCCTTTATAGATTGAGTCCTTCATTGTTGTGAAATGGTTCCCTTCAATAGTATTCCCCGCATCAGCTGCCGTATCTATGATGAAACTTCCTCTCTTCAGTTGTTTTTGATCCTCTAAGGATAAAATGGGGGCATTACCCGCTCCAACTTCGATACCATTGATGATAATATCGTAAGTGCAAAAAGTTTCCTTAAAAACCGGAAGTGTCCGTCGGTAGAACATTTTTACATTTGAAGAAAATTTTGAAACTGCATGAAAGGCGCCTTGTGAGACATTTCCTGAGCCAAGAACTGCTATTCTAGTGCTTTCATCTGGTAAAATGCCAAACTTCAGCAGAGCATCTAAAGTACCAGCATAACCAGCAAAAAAACTATTACGTTCCATAATACCTGATGGTATCTGTATTTCGATGACTTTATCCTTATAATAAATAGCAGGGAAATTATTATCTAAATCAACAACAATAAGCTCTTTAGGAATGGCTTGTTCTTTCATAAAAGACTTACCAGAGCCATAAGGATGGGTCCAACCGATGATGATTTGGCCCTTTTTAATATAGTCATAGTCACTTGGCTGGATAAGTTTCAATGAAAAAATCGCTTCAGACTGTTTGAAGACTTCTTCTCTTGAAAGGATTTTACACCCTGCTTTTTCATATTCAACATCTTCAATATCTAAAAACTCTCCAAATCCAGTTTCAATCAGCAATTGATTATCAAAATCTGTAATGTCTTGTGGTAATAGTGGAACACGACGTTCTCCTGGGAAATTTGCCTTAATAAAACCTAAAATCATAATTTTCTCCTTCTTTCTATTTTTTGAGATACAAATTGTATTATTTACCAATTTTGTATCCCCTTTCATTATTCTATCACTTTTATTTTTTAAATCCTATCAATATCTTTCTGAATTTTCGGAATATTACTCCATAAGTCAGATATATATGCAATCTAAGCTCTTATTTTTTTGGAATAATGAAAAAATAATAAACCAATCATTTGAATCCGCCTTCCAGATGTGTTATTTTAAGAATAGAAATGTATGTCAGCACATACTAGAAAAGAGGTATTTTATGATTTGGTCACTTATTGTCGGAGCCATCATTGGCTTAATTGCAGGAGTCATCACTAAAGGAGGCTCCATGGGCTGGATTGCCAACATCTTAGCCGGTTTAGTCGGTTCTGCTGTGGGTCAAGCCCTCCTCGGAAGCTGGGGGCCTTCATTGGCCGGTATGGCTTTGATTCCCTCAATCATCGGTGCCGTTATTGTGGTAGCCGTTGTATCCTTTGTTTTATCAAAAATGAGTCATTAATTTTTTCGTTAAAGCATCTAGAAAGGAGGCCTTGTGTCATCTGGAAAGAAATTTATTCTCATCGTATTTGATCTCCTCCTACTTTCTCTTGTAGTTCCTTCAGCTTGGGATTACTACAATTTAGTGGAGTATGGCGATATGACAAGTGCTTCAAGTCAAGTCGTCTATATCGGTGAATTCATACCTGTCTATCTATTCTGGGGAAATGCTATCTTGGCTGTTATTTTAATAATTGCCTTACTCATCATTGCATTTTATCCTCGTACCTATATTGATATTGAACTACCTACTCATGGTGGAAAACTCACTTTAAAACGTTCAGCTATTGAAGGACTTGTCCGTGAGAAAGTTCTCGAAAATGACTTTCTCAAATCTCCGCGCATTAATGTTACACTCTATAAAAAGAAAATAAACATTGATGTGAAGGGGGAAATCATTCCTCGGGTCGAAATTGCTGAAAAATCACGATTGCTCGAACAAGAGATTATTGATAGCTTAAAACTTTTCTTTGGTGTAGATCAACCTGTAAAAATAAAAGTTGAAGTAAATGCATTAAATAAAGAAACAAACAATAAACGCTCTCGCGTTGTATAGGAGGTGTCAATGGATTATCTGGAAAGATATCGATATCCAATTATTGGTGGCATTATCGGTGGTATAGCTGCCATTGCCATCTTCACTATTGGTTTTTGGAAAATGGTTCTACTGTTGATATTAATTGGCTTTGGTGTAATAGCGGGCTTATTTCTACAAAAGACTGGAATCATTGAACACTTAAAAAATCGGAAATAACTTAAAAATAAGGAGAATTAAATGGTACAAGAAAACATGAAACCCTTTGGAACAATGGCCGAAACTGAGCATACTGCTTCTAAGAATCACGAAAATACTCAGGATATCAAAGGAGAATTAACTTACGAAGACAAAGTAGTCCAAAAAATTGTAGGATTAGCTTTAGAAACCGTGGATGGCTTACTGGCTGTTGAAGGTGGCTTCTTCTCTAACTTAACTGGAAAACTTGTAAATACGGATGACGTAACTTCTGGAGTTGATGTTGAAGTGGGCAAAACACAAGTTGCAGTAGATTTGAAAGTTATCACAGAATACCGTAAAAATGTTCCAGAAATTTATAACCGCATCAAGGATGTTATCCGTAAAGAAGTTGCAAACATGACGGACCTAGATGTTGTAGAAGTTAATGTAACAGTTACAGACATTAAGACAAAAGAACAACAAAAAGATGACGAAGTAACTGTCCAAGATCGTGTGGTTGACGCAGCGCAAACGACAGGAAAATTTACCTCAAAACAAGTCGATAAAGTAAAAGATAAAGTTGACGACATGACGCCTGAAAATGGGAGAGTAGAGTAAGCATTTCCGCTTCTTTCTTAAAATCTAACTTCTAAGTTGGCCTCTATGATAGGGGCCTTTTGGCTATCATATCATATCTTATTTTACTTTTGGAAGTGACTCTTTTTGGAGGAAAGTCAATGTTTAAATATAAAATCCTTAAAGCTTTAGAAGTTGCTGCTTCTAAAATAGCTCCCCTTGAAAGTGAAGAGGATAATACCTTATTTTACTTTTATCAACCTGACCGTCAATTTTTCAAACATCTAAATAATCAATATCAACAGGATCTCTCTTCTTTGTTTTATGATAAAAAAGAGGCTAACTATTTCTTTAATAAGGGAGAGAATGGAAATGGATATATCACTTTACTTCTTCTCTATCCAAGAGAGAGGGAGGAAGCTGAATTTGAGCATATGGTTGACTCTCTACTTATTTTAAAGCTTGAACATTCAGTAATGATTATTACTGAAGATAAAGAAGACTTCATCTTAGAATTCCTTAAAAACTGCCAGAAGGAATTAAAAACCGAAGAAATTTTGGTTGACTTGATTAATGCAGCTCTTGCTAAAATGACCGAAGATGCGCAAAAAATTAGGGATGAAATTATAAAATTAGAGACCTCGATTAATGATAATGGTCCTACACGCTCACTCTTCAGTCAATTACTTCAACTCAAAAAATATTTAATCAGTTTATCCCTAACCTATGATAGTGATGACAAAATAATAGAATTTTTTAAGCGTGAAAAAAATACTTTGAATTTAGACGAAAACGGACATAGCGGCATTATAAAACTTGAGGAAAATTTAGACAGTTTAAAAAAGCTTACTCAAGCCTATAATAAATATCTTGCTAGCTTAGATACAATGGTCAACAATCTAAGTTCCTTCCGTCTCAATACCATAATGAAAACTCTCACCGAAATTTCTATCGTTTTGACTATACCAACCATGATTTATGGCTTTTGGGGCATAAATCTTAAACTTCCCTTTGAAGAATTCTCCTTTGGTTTCCTATTGGTTTTGGCGATTTCGCTCGCCCTTAGTGGTGGTGTCTGGTATTGGTTGAGAAAAATAAAACTTTTATAAAAAGAAAAACATCCAACTTTAGGATGTTTTTTATTTCAAGTGAAAATATTTATTAAGCTTTTGCATATTTTGCAGATTCTTGGCCAGCTTGACGTCCAAAGATAATGATATCAGCGACTGCATTTCCTCCGATACGATTACCACCGTGCAAACCACCTGTAACTTCACCAGCGGCATATAAACCTTTTATTGGTTGACCATCTTCTTTTAGAACTTGTGTTTGTGTATTAATTTTGACACCAGCCATAGTGTGATGAATTCCTGGTGCAACTTTAATAGCATAAACCTTTCCAGAAATATCATTGGTCATCCCTGTTGTACGTCCAAATTCTGAATCCTTTTTATCGGCCACTGCTTTGTTCCATTTAGTCACTGTTGCTTTAAGTTCTTCTGGTTTTATATCAAGTTTTTTCGCAAGTTCCTCAACATTATCTGCCTCAACAACCATATTTTTAGAAATATATTGATCTACAGCTTTAACTTTATCCTTTGTTCCTTCACCAAAAATGGCATAGGCATATTTGCCATCTTGTTTGAGCTCCGCTGCGGAAACTTTATCACGTGTATCCATTTCATTAAAGAAACGATTACCTTCTTTGTTTACGAGAATAGCTCCCTCACCACGAATTGACTCAGATACAAGATATCCTGTTTTTTGGAAAACAGTAGGGTGAATTTGAATTTTATCCATATCAACCAAAGCACCTCCAAGAGCGGAAATCATTTCAATCCCATCCCCAGTAGAACCAGCTGCATTAGTTGTGACATAGTCTTTCAAGTCAGGACGATATTTAGCAATCATTTTCTGATTGGCCCCAAATCCACCTGTTGTTACAACGACAGCTTTTGAGTCAACTTGTTTTGTTTCACCTTCGATTTTAACTTCGACACCTGAGACTTTTCCGTCTTTTTCATTTATTTTTGTCACATCACTATTAACAAAAACTGGAATATCACGTTTAGATATATTTTCTTCTAATCCTTTAACAAGATAAGCTCCGACAGCTGAACCATCATGTGGACGGTGTGTTCTAGAAACACTCATCCCACCTGTAGTCGTTAAATTATCAAGGACTATATCATTCTGTGCTAACCAATCTACTGCTGCTGCAGAATGATCGACAAAGTAACGAAGGAGTTCTTTATCATTTGTTCCTCCACCACCTTTAAGTGTTTCTTCATAAAATTTATCATTTGAGTCTGTAACACCTTGTGATTTTTCGACAGATGTTTCCGAAGCGTTCAATCCAGCAGATGCTTTGGAAGTGTTTCCGCCAGCCATCGGCATTTTCTCAAGAATAACAGGATTCATTCCCGCATCCTTCGCCTCGATAGCTGCTGTCATCCCTGCACCACCAGAACCAACGATGATGACATCATAGCTTTTTTTCAAGCTTGACGGTTCTGCATAAGTCATAGTTTTGCTGGCGCCTGTTTTAGCATCAGTCTTTTCTGATGAACTAGAAGACGTACTTTTATTTTGAGCATTTCCTCCACATGCCGTCAATGAAAGGCCAACAATGGCAAGCAATCCTAATTTTGTCCAAATTTTCATAATCTCTCCTTGTGTTTGTATTCACATGAACAAATAGAATTCTACCATGTCCTATCTGGTTTGTCAAGTTTATATTAAAAAGTGCACAAAATATAAGAAATGTCTTTTTAAAATATTTATCAAAAAAAGTTCACATTTTTATGTGAACTTTTGACTATCTACAAATCATCAAAATCTAGATGATTTTTTCTACTTTAGTTATCTCTAACTCACTTGGAGTCACTCTGTCCATTTCAAGAATCCTTATCTGTAAATTATTCAAAACTTTAATACTCCCTACGTCAAATTCTTCTCTATTTTCCAGATAAGCATTAATAATATAACCACTGATAGTATTGCTTGCCGAAGGATTATCGAAATCAGTATCAAACTTATCTTCAATTTCAGATAAAGGAGTTTTCCCTTTGACATGATAAATTCCTGGTTCAACTTCGACAATATTTTCTTCTTCATGGTCTTGCTCGTCTTGAATATCACCCACAAGTTCTTCAAGAATATCTTCAATCGTTACTAAACCGCTGGTTCCACCATATTCATCAGACAAAATTGCGAAATGTTTGTGTTCACTTTGCATTTGTGAAAGCAAGATTTTGACTGGGCTAGTATCGATAAAGACAATGGGTTCCTGAGCAATCGTACGCACTTTCTGCATTGGCGACACAAGATACTCCTTAATAAGAGCTTGGAGAGTCACATATCCTAAGATATTGTCCTTAGATTTGCCAATGACTGGGAAACGCGTGTGTCCTTTTTCAATTGCAAACTCTAGCGCTTCTTTAATTGTTTTATCTGAAGCAATTGTTTCCATATCGAGACGAGGGACCATAATTTCTTTGGCTAATAAATCATCAAATTCAAAAACTTTGTTGAGATACTCGTATTCTTTTTCGTTAATTTCACCTTTAGCAAAGCTTTGGTTGGCTATCAAAAGGAGTTCTTCTTCCGAATGTGTTTCTTCTCCTTCTGATGCCAGGCTAAGATTAAAGAGCTTCCCAATAGAGCTTGCGGAAACATTCAACAGCCAGACAAAGGGATATGTAAGCTTGTAAAAATAGTGCAAAGGTCTTACGACTGCTAAAACAACAGCTTCTGTCTTCGAAATACTGAGTGATTTCGGAATCAATTCACCAATTACGACGTGAACAAAAGTAATCAGCAAGAAAGCTAAAACAATTGAAAAGCTTTCTGCAATCGTATTAGGCAGTGGAAAATAATGAATCACAGGCGCAAGTAAGGCGTGAATTGTGCTTTCTCCAACCCAACCAATAGCCAAAGAAGTCAATGTAATCCCTAGCTGACAGGCGCTCAAGTATGAATCCAAATGCTCCACAACAACAATAGCTAATTTTGCTTGTTTGTTGCCCTCAGCTGCCAGTGTTTCTAAACGACTTTTACGTATTTTCACCAAAGAAAACTCAGATGCAACAAAGAAAGCTGTAAAAGCAATCATTAATACTATTATTATAAGATTTACCGTCAATAGATTATCCCCTTTATTTTTTAATCATTCTTAAAAATTCTCTCTTCTCTATTATAGCAAAAACTTTACCGGTCCTCATTGCGACACTGCTTGTTTAATAAAAAAGCACTAGAATTCTAGATGCTTTTTATTATACGCTCGTATTATCTCTGACTCTCAGACTTAACTTGACTACTTTTCACCTTTTGTAGCCAATCAAGTCGAAAGTTTTCTCTTTGGATGGCAAAGTCTAAAACTAAAAAATGTCCATCTTTTTCTTTAGGATTATCTCCTCCAAAGATAAGTGCTTGACGTTGCAGAAGATAATTCAGTTTTTTCTTATGTACTTCTATTTCTTCATTAATTAAGTCAATAATTCGGACATCGTCGTCATTCTTCAAAAAGTACAACCTTAACATAAATTCGTCCTTTTGAACGGCATAGAGTTCAGCAGGCGCTTGAATCCATTGGTCAAACATTTCACGCCCCTTATCTGTGATGTAGTACTTTTTTTTCTTTAATTTGGCACCAACAATTTCGACATCAAAATCGACTGCTTCAGCCTCAAAAAGTTTTCTTAAGGTCGGATAAATTTGTCCCGTATTTGCTTGCCAAAATTCGCCCACTTCGCTTTCGAAATTTTTCTTTAAATCATATCCTGTTAATGGTTCGTGCTTCAACAAACCCAAAATAATATAAGACAATTTATCTTCACTGGCCATTTTATTTCTCCCTTATTCCATAATAACCCAATTTTTAAAAATTGTAAATGTAAACTCTATTATAACGGAATAATATTGAAATAAACACTCTCAGGCTATAAATGAAAAAAGATGAATAAACTCATCTTTCTATTTCTTATTTGTTTACTTTTTGGTAGTTTTCATCAAAATACTTACCATCACGAATATCATTTGGTAAACCTTCATATGGTGCTTGGGCAATGACATCTTCGTTGTCTGTTCCAGCATTAGCAATATACGTGATTGTAGCAAATTCTGGGACTAGGTATTTTGGATAAGTTTCGTATTTTTCACGTGATTCATGCATCACATCGATAAAGTCATTTTGGAAACATACCGTAATTTCTGGATGTTCGTGTACCCATTTTGGGAAGAAAATCATACCGTGCATTTTTTCTTCATTTGGCATGAAGTCTAAAGCAACATCTGTTCCTGTTGGTTCGGTCCAAGCAACTTTATAAATACCTTCTGTAAGCATCACGATGTCAACTTCTTGTTCTTTTACCCAACGACCAGCAACCATTCCGCCATGAATACGGTAATCGATTGTTTTCTCATTTTTAATATAAATTTCGTATTCCCAACCATTGTCATAGGTATAAATCATATGTGAGCCGATAAAGTCTTTTAATGTAGAGTATTTTTTCATTTTTAGTCCTTCTTTCTATATATGTAAATTAAACATGTTTTATTTACATATATAGATTACTCCTTTATTTAAAAATTGTCAAATAAAAAAATACCGACCTTTAAATCAGCATTTTTTTATTTATAATTTTCTTTTTTTAGCAAAGTCTTCAATCATAACTTTCCGTACTTCTCGAGGCAAAAATTTTCGGATATCTTCTTCGTGGTAGCCGACTTGCAAATGGCTATTGTCTATGATTAATGGCTGACGAAGTAGCAGAGGATTATCAACGATTGCTTGAATCAGTTCTTGAATCGTTAAAGAATAAAAATCATCTTTTAAATTTTGGATGGCTTTTCCTCTACGTGTAATAATATCATCAGACCCTTCTTCCGTTAAAGAAAAAATTGCAAGAACTTCTTCTTTTGTAAGTGTATCTTTGGTGAGATTGATTTCTTGGAACTCTAAGTGATGATCCATAAGCCATTTTCTTACCTTTTGTGATGATGAGTTGGCCGCCGCCGTATATAGCTTAATCATAGTTTATCCCTCTTATTCCCATTTTCAGAACCTTTTAGCAATTTTTCAAAGTCGTATCTTTAATATACTATTCTTTTCTTATTTGTGAGTTAACTGTTCCTTAAACCAAATTTAAAATTGTCTAGTTTTTTGCCACAAATCCAAGATATTAAATAAAAAAGCACAGATTTATGACCTGCGCTCTTTTATTTAATATCTTATTGATCCACCAAAAGGCGAACTTTTTTACCCTCAACGGGCACAAAGTAAACGACTGTGCGAATTGCTTGAATGATACGTCCTTGACGGCCAATGATACGACCAATATCAGCTTCCGCTACTTCCAAATGGTACTCCATAAATTCTTCACCTTCGATAATTTCCAATGAAACAGCATCGGGTTCTGTGACCAAAGGTTTTACAATTGTCATTACAAGTTCTTTCACATCTTTTTGCATTTCTTACCTCTACTCTGACTAAAATCGTCCAAATTATTGTGAAATTGACAAAAAGCGGCTTAAGCCGCTTTTAATATTATTTGCTGAATTTTTGTTCGTGGAATTTTTTCATAACGCCAGCTTTTGAAAGGATGTTACGAACTGTATCAGATGGTTGTGCACCATTGTTAAGCCATTCCATAACGCGTTCTTCTTTCAAAGTTACTTGGTTTTCAGCTACAAGTGGGTTGTAAGTTCCAACTGTTTCGATGAAACGACCATCACGTGGTGAACGTGAATCAGCAACGTTGATACGGTAGTAAGGTTTTTTCTTTGAACCCATGCGAGTTAAACGAATTTTTACAGACATGTTATATTTCCTATTTCTATTTTTTATTACTTAACTATTATAGCATAAAATTTTTCCCTGTCAAGAAAAAAACTTGACAGCATTTTTATTACTATTCTTTCTGCTTTAGCAGATTAGAATGGCAATACGTAGGGAGCAAAGCGAGTTGTGAGCCTTGATTATTTGTTGTTCTGACGAATCTCTAGCAAAAGTTTTTCAGCTATCGCTTGATTCATTACTTTTTCTCGGCGAAGTTTTTCACTCAAAATAGTGATTTCTTCGTCTTTCGCGCCAACTGTCATTGCTAAGGCCCGAACTTGTAAACTCATATGTCCTTGCTGTATTCCCTCAGAAACTAGAGCACGCAAAGCAGCCAAATTTTGTGCCAAACCAACTGCAGCCATGACCTGTGCTAATTCTTTGGCTTCTGTAATTTCTAAGAGTTCTAAAGCAGCTTGAGCTTTTGGCAAAACTTTCACTGCCCCGCCAACCGTCGCCACCGGTAATGGTAGCTCAAGACTTCCCAAAAGTAAGCCATCCCTGACATCCCATTTCGCTAGACCTTGGTAGCTTCCTTCCTTGCTTGCATAAGCATGAATTCCAGAGGCCACAGCACGCGTGTCATTTCCTGTGGCAAGGACAACAGCATTGATACCATTCATAATGCCTTTATTATGTGTGGCAGCACGATAAGGATCAATTTTAGAAAAACGTGAAGCCGCCTGAATTTTTTCCGCAACTTCTTGCCCATTATTACCTTTACTCAGTCGTTCAACGGGAATTTCACAACTGACTTTAACCAAAGATTCCGTAGCATAATTGCTCAAGATACTGAATAATATTTTTTGCTCTGGAAACCATGTGCGAAAAAGATTAGCAACGCCTTCCAAAATGGCATTAACAATATTCGCTCCCATTGCGTCCTTCACGTCCACTTTAAAATCAACGGATACAAAGCCTTCTGCTTCGAAAGCTCTACTGCTCACCTGTCGTAAACCACCACCACGTTTAATAATGGAAGGATAAGCTTCTTTGGCAGCACGAAAAATACCTGCTTGATTTTCTTCGATAGTCTGCATTAAGTGGTCTGCCTGATCAACATCATAAAAAACAATCTGCCCTCGCATTAATCGTACCGAAAGCACCGTTTGAAAATTTCCAGCTATTTTTGCGCCATTACTTGCAGCTGCAATCACGGAAGGTTCTTCGGTTACCATTGGAACGAGGAATTTTTTGCCATTAATGACAAAGTTTTGCGCCAAGCCCATGGGTAGCTCGAATTCACTGATTTGGTTTTCGATGAGATTATCTGCTAAAGCCGCATCAAGTACTGTTTCTTCTAGAATTTGTCGTGTTTCTGACTTTAAGTCAAGAAAATCCAGACGCTCTGCTGGACTCATTTGGTAAAATTTTTTCTTCATATTCATTGCTTACACTAAATTAGGGTTTTCCAAGAGGACAGCCAAACCGAGACCGCCACCAATACAAAGGCTAGCAATACCATAGCGCTTATTTTCGCGTTGAAGTGCATAAGCTAAAGTAGTCAAGACACGTGCTCCTGATGAACCAATAGCATGCCCTAAAGCAATAGCTCCACCATAAATATTCACTTTTTCTTCTGGAATATTGAGTTCTTGATTTACAGCAACACTGGAAGCCGCAAAAGCTTCATTGATTTCAAATAAGTCGATATCTTCAATATCCAAATCTGTACGATCAAGCAATTGGCGAATGGCTTTAATCGGGGAAACACCCATAATTTCAGGATCAATTCCAACTTCTTCACTAGCTAATAATTTTGCCAAGACTGGAAGCTCTTTGGCTTCGGCATAATCATCGTTTGCTAAAATCAAAGCAGATGCACCATCATTTACTGGCGATGAGTTACCTGCCGTTACACTTCCGTTTTCACTGAAGGCCGTACGTAGTGAAGAAAGCTTTTCTAATGACGAGTTTGCACGAATTGTCTCATCTTCTGCTAAATCTGAAAATGGTACAATTTCTTTTTCAAATGCACCCGCTGTACGTGCAGCTAGAGCTTTTTCTTGCGAACGTTGAGCAAAGCGATCTTGTTCTTCACGACTAATTTCAAATTGCTCGGCGATTGTTTCACCGATCAAACCCATAGATTCGCCATTAAAGGCATCTACCAAGCCCTCAGACATCATTGTAAGAACTTCTTCGCCAGATTTACGGTGACGAATGATTGGGGATTGAGACATGGATTCTGTTCCCCCAGCAATCACGACATCCGCTTCCTCAAGTTGTAAAAGTTGTTTAGCGAGAATCACTGCCTTCATACCTGAACCACAGACTTCATTTATCGTTGAAGCTGGAACATGGTGAGATAGACCACTATTGATTGAGATCTGACGTGCAATATTTTGCCCTGTACCAGCCTGTAGTACATTGCCAAAAATCACTTGTTTGACGTCATCTTTAATATCTTCATGGCGCTCAAGTAGATTTTTAACTACATGAACACCCAGTTCTGCAGCTGTCTTATCTGACAGAGCACCATCATATTTTCCGACAGGCGTACGAAGCGCATCGATAATTACTATTTCTTTCATAAGCCAAGTATAGCACATTTCTGCCCCAAATAGTCAAAAGTTTTTTCCAATTTTTAATCTTTTATGTTAAAATTGGAGCTTAAACATACAAATTAATAAAGCATATAAACTGGAGGATATATATGAATATTGGTATTGACAAACTTGCCTTTTTTGTTCCTGAAACTTATGTAGATATGACTGATTTAGCGCTGGCGCGTAACATTGATCCAGCTAAATTTCATATCGGTATTGGACAAGACCAAATGGCCGTCAATCCGATCAGCCAAGATCTCATCACCTTTGCGACCAACGCAGCTGCTGAAATTCTGACTGAAGAAGATAAGCAAGCAATTGACATGGTCATTGTTGGGACCGAGTCTTCTGTTGATGAGTCAAAAGCCTCTGCTGTTGTTGTTCATGGTTTACTTGATATTCAACCTTTTGCGCGTTCTATTGAACTTAAAGAAGCCTGTTATGCAACAACTGCGGGCTTGCAAATGGCTAAAGACCATGTTTATCGTCACCCAGAGCGTAAAGTTCTCGTTATCGCGACTGATATTGCCAAATATGGCTTGAACACGGGTGGCGAACCCACACAAGGCGCTGGTGCTGTAGCCATGTTAATTGCAGCTAACCCTAATATCTTAGCACTCAATGATGACTCTGTCAGCTTGACACAAGATATTTATGACTTCTGGCGTCCTTTTGGTGATACTTATCCAACTGTTGATGGTCAGTTTTCAAATGCTACTTATATCGAGGCTTTTGCTAAAGTTTGGCAAGAGTATGCACGTCGTACTGGCCTTAGTTTCTCTGATTTTGCTGCCTTAGCTTTCCATACTCCTTATACTAAGATGGGAAAAAAAGCACTTCTTCCTCAACTTGAAAATGAAAGTTCTGAAGTTCAAGAACATCTTCTGGCGCAGTATGAGAAAGGAATTGTCTATAATCGTCGTGTAGGAAATCTTTATACAGGTTCGCTTTATCTCAGTTTGATTTCCTTGCTAGAAAATGCTGAAAATTTAAAAGCAGATGATAAGATTGGGCTCTTCAGCTATGGCTCTGGAACAGTTGCCGAATTTTTCTCTGGTCAATTAGTTGATGGCTTTGAGAAACATCTCCGCAAATCAGAGCACCAAGCTCTTTTAGACAATCGTAAAAAACTTTCTATTCCAGAATATGAAGAAATGTTCTCAGAAAGTCTGGATGCACATGTTGATCAAAAATTCTCTGATCCTATGCCCTATAGCCTTGCTGAATTAAAAAATTCAACACGACTTTATCGTAAATAAAAAACATTGGTTACGGCCAATGTTTTTTTGTTTATTTAAAAAATTGTCGGAACAAGCCCGCCATCCATACGAAGAGCTTCACCAGAAAAAGCACCTGCAAGAGGACTAGCGACATAAGCGACAAAATTACCAATTTCTTCAGGATGAATCAAACGTTGAATCGTTGATGTTGGACGATTGTTCAACATGAAGGCGCGACTTCTCTCTTCAACAGACTCTATATCTGGATAAAGTGAAGCCAATAAATTCTCAACACCTTCAGTTAATGTTGATCCTGGCATTACTGTATTTATTGTTACCGTAGTACCTACTGTTTCACGGCTTAAGGATTTCGCTAAAGACAGATTCATTGTTTTGGTCATAGAATAATGCGGCATTTCTGGACTTGGCATAATTGCTGCTTCTGATGCGATAAAAATGACACGCCCATTAGCATTTTTTGTCTTCATTTTAGGAAGATAAAATTGAGCTAAAGCAATCCCTGATATTGAATTAACCTCAAAGTAACGGCGCCATTCATCTAATTCGATGTCTTCAAACTTTGCATCGTTAAATATTGCCATATTATTGACTAAAATATCAACTTCTGGAAAAGCTTGAAAAAGAGCTTGTCGTTCATTTTCTATTGATAAATCATAGGCTGCTGGATAAAAAGTTTGGTTTGGATATTTTTTGTTAAGTTCTTCAATTACTTTATCCACAACATCCGAAGTTCTGCCATTAATAATAACATCGGTACCTTCGGCCGCAAGACTTTCAGCAATCGCACGTCCAATACCTTTGGTTGATCCGGTAACTAAAGCAAGTTTATTTGTTAATTTTAAATCCATTTATTTGGTCCTTTCGTCATTAGCTTCACTTCTGTACTCTAATCATTATATAGCAGATTATCCTACTTGTATAGTACCTACTTTTGAGTAACTTAGGAACCTAAAAGTAAGTTTTGTCCTGTGTTTAGTTGTTAAAGATCACTGTCTCAAAGTTAAATGACTCAGGTAAATGACGGGCTATCGAATATTCAAAAATACGTCCATCATCAAGGTTAGCAACTTGCTCGACTTGCATCAGAAAATCCGTATCTGTAAGATGCATAGTCTGCTTTTCTAATGCGTTGGGACGTACACCTTTAACATTAAGAAATGAACTCTGAATAACAAGACCAAGTTCTTCCAAGATATATTTATAAATGGAACCCGTTAGATGGGAATATTTCAATTGTGGAATAATGGAAATGGGCATATAAGTGTACTCAATAATCGTTGGCACCTTTTTGACATATCTTACCCGTTCAATACGATATATGAACTCCTCTACATCTATGGATAATTTATGAGCAATATCCGCATTTGGATGCTCGACTTCAAAAGTTAAAACTTTAGATTCCATTTGTCCTGAATGACGCTTGGAAGAACCCTCTACAGCATAGAGATGCGCTTTTTTGCCTTTGGTCCAATCTTTTACTATCGTTCCATAACCTCTTCGGCGGATCAAAAAACCCTCTGACACAAGAATATCCAATGCTTTTTTAACGGTCATTAAACTCGCATCATACTCTTGTACTAAGGCGTTACCATCTGCAATCCTGGAGTTGATAGGATAGTGACCAGACAAAATTTTTTCCTTAACATCTTCATAAATTACCAAATATTTTGGCTGTTTCTTTTTCATATACCGACCTCATAAACTGACATTCTCATTATTATTACACAATATCGTAGGAAAATAAAGTAAAAATCATAAGTGATAGTAACTTATGATTTTTACTTTATTAGCGATTGGCTGAACGCGCCATTCTCACATAAGTGTGACGTTTTCCTCGAATACTCATTGAAGCATGAAAAATATTTTCCGGAGCTGGCATTCCAGCTACGCCTGCATCTCCCAGCTCAAAGACATCTGCACCTGCACGTTTGGCCGCCAAAGCTAAACTTTGAATCGTACTTTTATCTGCACCTTCTTGCGAAGTTCCAACCACACAGTCCACCAATGTACCTGTTTTTCTAGTCGCAAAGGCTAATCGTGCGATTTGTTCTTCTGTGGTACCTGGTACAGCCCCCGGAGCGGGTAAGTCAAGCATATCAATTCCGGCATCAATATAGGCTTTTAAGTTTTCCCAAACCAAATCTGAGCCATGTGAGACAACGGGATTCAGCATTAAAAAGCCATTATAGAAACGACGTACCAGCTTAATATCCGCTACGATACGCTCTGGGCTTGCTTCAGGCGTAACATATGCTGTTAACGATAAGAAATTTATTCCTTTGCGAAGAACTTCCTTTATCGATGCGTCTGTCACTCTCTTATATTCAGATCCGGTATCTTTGATAATTAAATTGACACCAACAGCGGTTCCTGTTAACTTCCGTAACTCTGAGAGGTCATTAACCTCCCCTAATCCAGGAATGACCATCTTTTGTACATCAATATCTTTCAAAAGTAATAAATCTGCACCAAAAGCTGCCGCCATTTCACCATTTGTAACCTCTGGATAGAGTGGTGCATTTTCTGCAGCTAGATCCACGAGTATTGTGCGTCCTTCTGCTTTTAAAATAGCTTCTTTGAATTCTTTTGATGTACTCTCTCGTGTAAAATCAGAAGCTTCATATCCTAAAATTCTTTTCATAGTGCTATATCTCCTAGTCCAACATGCTTAAACGGTAAACCGAAGGTGAAACTTGGTTAAAGCTATTTTCCAAAATCTCAATATTGGTGATAACTTCTTCATCTTTCACTAATTTTTCAACACCATTAACAATAGTTTCATAAGCAGCATCGTAATAGCGACCATAATCGCCAACAGGTGTTTTTATTTGTTTTTCAATCCAGTCGCCATTTGCATTTTGATATTTAACAAGACCATAATTCATAGGACTATCTTCCCCAAATTCTGATACTTCAGGCATAATTCCAGCTTTCAAATCATTTTCTTGTTGATCCTCACCGTACTTAATAAAGGAACCTTTTGTTCCATGAACGATAAATCTTGGATAATCTTGTGCTACCAGATGATTTGTTTTTACTTTAACTTTTAATTGGTTTCCATAGTGCAAATCAACGTCAAAAAAATTATCTACTGCTTCTGCAACTTCATTGTTTCTAATATCATAAGTTACTGCTTCAGGACGCCCAAAAAGTGCCACGAGTCTATCAATAGAGTGAATACCTAAACCATAAAACGCACCTGCTTCTTTTGGACCTTCTTCTGTTATTGATCCTGGACGATAATAATCAATGTGCGCTTCCACTTCAAGAATGTCTCCAAGTAAGCCACGCTCAATAACCTGCTTTACTGCCAAATAATCCCCATCAAAACGTCTGTTTTGGTAAGGAGCCACCATAACACCTTTTTCTTTCCCTAAGGCGAGCAACTCTTTGGCATGTTCCAATGTGTCAACAAAAGGTTTCTCTACGATTACTGATTTTCCAGCTTCAATTACTTTCTTAGCCAGCTCATAATGCGTGTGGGCTGGTGTACAAATTGTGATAAGTTGTATGTCATCATCCTTCAGCATTTCTTCTAAATCAGTTGTGAAATGCACGCCCTTTTCCAAATATGGTGCTGCAAGTTCTTCATTAATGTGTAAATCAAAAATTATTTTAACCTTGATGTTTTCACGCAGAATAACATAAGGAAGGTGATAGCGATTTGCTGATTTCCCAAAACCGATAAATCCCATTGTAAGCATAAGATTCTCCTTAAATATATATGTTAATTTATAAAAGACTATACTTTTATATAAATTGAATTATACTTTTAAAAAATAGAATTGTCAAGAATATAAATTCCCAACTAAAATTAAGTAAAAAAAAAAGCATTTACAAAAATGCTTTTTTTATTTTAAACTGTTACTTCTTCCTTCATTGCTTTTTTAGCTGTTGCCATCATCAAACGAATCCGATTGAGCTGGTTGACCGCAGAAACACCTGGATCATAATCAATTGGGCTAATATTTGCACCCGGATATTGCCGACGTAACTCTTTCAGCATTCCTTTACCGACAATATGGTTGGGAAGGCAACCAAATGGTTGGAGACAGACGATGTTTTGAACGCCTTTTTGCAAGAGCTCAATCATTTCTCCTGTCAAGAACCAGCCTTCACCTGTGTGATTACCTACTGAAACGATTCCTTCTGTATTGGCCGCTATTTCATAAATAGACTCAATACCGTCAAAACGGTCAGAAGCACGTAAAGCTTTATCCATCGGTTTTTCCAACATATTAATAATAGAGAGTAGTGTTTTTGCCATCAATTTATTTTTCTTAGCAAAACCAATCTCATCTGTTTTCCAAATTTGGTTGTATAGAGAATAGTTCATAAAGCCAATCAAATCGAGAACTACTGCTTCAGCGCCTTCTTCTTCAATAATTTTCACAATATCATTATTGGCAGTTTTGCTGTATTTAACCAGAATTTCACCGACAACACCCACACGAGGTTTTTGAATATCAAGGAGTTCGATATTATCAAAGTCCTTGATTATCTGTTTCATGTTCTTGTTGAATTCAAAAATAGAAGCAGATTTAACATTATGTTGTGCTTTTTCTAACCATTTCGCATGAAGTGCATTGACTGAACCTTTTTCAGCTTCATAAGGCCGCGTCCGATAAACCACGCGCTCAAACAAATCTCCATAAAGCACAGCAATCATAAAACGAGTCAAAAGTGGCACAGTAAACTTAAAGCCTTTTTCTGTCCCTTGGTTGCCCATAGATAAGCTTACCACTGGAACTTGGGGGAAACCTGCATCGACAAGTGCCTTACGAAGTAAAGGAATATAGTTTGTTGCGCGACATCCACCACCTGTTTGGGTCATCATGACGGATGTATTGTTTACATCATATTCGCCAGATTGGAGAGCTTCGATGAGTTGACCAATCGTTATGATTGCAGGGTAGCAAGAATCATTATTCACAAATTTTAGTCCGTTGTTCACCGAGCTTTGGGTTTCCGGCAAAACAACTACATTGTAACCTGAAGCTGCAAAAGCGTTCTCAAGCAAGCCTTCTTGGTGAATCGGCGACAACATTGGCATGAGAAGCGTGTGTTTTTTAGACATTTCTTTTGTAAAAACCGGATGTGTTTCAACAATTTCTTTGATTTGAATATTTTCTTCAACACCATGTCGATGACGTTCTGAAACTGCTGCCTTGAGAGAACGTAAACGAATACACACTGCTCCCATATTTGAGCCTTCATCAATCTTAAGGACTGTATAGAGTTTATTATGGTTGCGCATAATTTCTTCGACTTGGTCTGTTGTCACTGCATCCAAACCACAACCAAATGAATTCAATTGTACTAATTCCAAATTTTTATTTTTACACACTACTTGCGCTGCAGCATATAGGCGTGAGTGGTAAACCCATTGATTAACAACGCGCAGCCCAGCAACTTCTTCAAGATGTGCAATGCTGTCCTCTGTAAGGACGTGGAAACCTTCTTGCGTAATAATGTCAGCAATGCCATGATTAATCTCTGGATCCAAATGATAAGGACGACCTGAGAGAACGATAGCTTTTTCCTTGTTCAGATTAATCTGCATGAGCAACTCTTCTGCCTTATCCCGAATATCTTGCTTGAAGTTCTCCATCTCTTCAAAACCGTGGAAAACCGCAGCTTTCACTTCAGATAAATCCACTTTGAAACCCTGTCCAAGCAAAGCTTTATGGACATTGACAGCTACACCTTCCTGATCACCTAGATTAATAAATGGATGAAGGTATTTAACTTTACCTTCTCGAATTTCATCAATATTGTTACGAATCACTTCGGGATAAGACTGAACAATCGGACAGTTATAATTATTTTCTGCTTGTGCCTGTTCTTTTTGTTCATAAAGCACTGAAGGATAAAAGATAGCCGGAACATCCTTTTGAATCAAGGACATAATGTGTCCATGTGATAGCTTGGCAGGATAACAAACTGTATCAGAAGGAATTGTTTCAATTCCTTTTTCAAAAAGTTCTTTATCAGACTTAGGGGATAATACTACTCGGAAACCTAGATCCGTTAACATGGTATGCCAGAGCGGGTAATTTTCATACATATTTAGGACACGCGGAATCCCTATTTCTCCACGGGTTTGTTTTTTCTTGGTTAAGCTCCGGTATTTGAAAAGTTTCTTGTATTTATAGTCGACAAGATTAACCTTTTTATCACGTTTGTCAACTTTTACTTGTGTTGCTTTTTCTGCGCCTCGCTCACAGCGGTTTCCTGTAACAAACTTACTGCCATCATTAAAGACGGTCAACGTCATTTTACACTGATTTTCGCAAAGGCCACAAACCATAAATTCTTTTTGTGTGCTGAATGCTTCCAAATCGTGCAAGTTCAGAATTCTTGATTTTTGCCCATACTCCTCCTTTTCTAGCGAAATTAAAGCACAGCCATAAGCGCCCATAAGTCCTGCTATAGAGGGACGGACAACTTCACGTTCGGAGATTTTTTCGAAAGCACGAAGTACAGCTTCATTATAGAAAGTCCCACCTTGAACGACAATCTTTGTTCCTAATTCTTCAGGACGTTTAACTTTAATTACTTTATAGAGGGCATTTTTGATGACAGAGTAACTTAAACCAGCAGAGATATCTCCTACAGTCGCACCTTCTTTTTGGACTTGCTTCACTTTCGAATTCATAAAGACTGTGCAACGTGAGCCCAGATTTACAGGATGTTTTGCTAATAGTGCAATTTCAGCAAAGTCACGCACATCGTATTTCAAAGAATAAGCGAAAGTTTCAATGAAAGAACCACAACCAGAAGAACAAGCTTCGTTTAAAGATATTGAACTTAAAGCACCATCGGTGATCCGCATAGCTTTCATGTCTTGGCCACCAATATCTAAAATAAAGTCCACACCGGGATTAAAATAGTCCGCTGCCTTATAGTGCGCCATCGTTTCAACTTCCCCGTAATCGACTCGGAGTGCAGCTTTAATCAGGTGTTCACCATAGCCGGTCACAGTAGATTTGGCAATATAAACATCTTTTGGCAGTAAACGATAGACTTCTTTTAAGACGTCAATGACTGACTCTAAAGGTTCACCATTATTTGAACCATAATGATCAAAAAGAATATGCCCCTCACCATCAATGAGCACAATTTTTGTTGTGGTTGATCCAGCATCAATCCCTAAAAAAGTTGCTCCTTGATGTTCAGAGAGCTTTTTATAGCTTGCTTTTGCCTTAGCATGTCGTGCTCGAAAATCTGCTAACTCTTGTTCATTTTCAAAAAGACGATCCAACGTATCCTGCGGAATCAAGCTGTCGCTATTGTCACTTTCTAGATTATCAATTAAAGTACGAATCGTACTTGTTCTTGTTTCCTCAGCCAGAGCAGCACCCATTGCCACAAAAAGTTGAGGATTTTCCGGAAAAATAATATCCTCTTCTGCAATATCCAAAGTTTCAATAAAACGTTTGCGCAATTCGCTCATAAAATAGAGCGGTCCACCGAGAAAAGCGATTTTTCCCGTAATCTTACGACCGGAAGCTAACCCAGCAATCGTTTGATTCACCACGGCTTGGAAGATTGAAGCGGCTATATCTTCTTTGCGTACTCCTTCATTGAGAAGGGGCTGAACATCTGTTTTGGCAAAAACTCCACAACGGCTAGCAATGGGGTATATTTTCTCATAGTCTTTAGCTAATGTATTGACACCCGCAGCATCTACTTTGAGTAAAGCCGCCATCTGGTCAATAAAAGCTCCTGTCCCACCAGCACAAGTCCCATTCATACGTAGCTCTTGGGTACCTGCGTCAAAAAAGGTCATCTTGGCATCTTCACCACCAAGTTCAATCATGACATCTGTTTCAGGAATAAATTTCTCAATAGTAATCGAGCTTGCGATAACTTCTTGTATAAAAGGGACATCAATTACATCTGCAAGTCCCATTCCCCCAGAGCCTGTGATTGCTAAGGTAAGTGAACACTCGCCTCTCTCTTCCAACAATTCTTTTAATACTTTTATCGTTGCCGTTTTTACATCTGAAAAATGACGTTCATATCGGCTAAAAAGGAGCTGATATTCCTCATCAAAAACAACGAGTTTTACTGTAGTAGAGCCGACATCAATCCCAGCCTTATAACTTTTCATAGTATTTTTTCCTTCTCTATTTGACAGGCTGTTGCTTATCTTATTCATTGTCTATTTTATCATTTATTCCTCATTTTTCAACCGTCAAGTTACAAGTTAATGTCATTTAAACAACATTTAGAAGTTGCGTGTCGTTTATGTCAAAAATGTTTTACATAGCTTAAATCGGTAGAATTTATCATAAAGGACTATAATAAACAACAGATACTACTATTATGTTGTTTAACCTACAAGTAAAGAGGAAATGTATTAATATGGCTAAAATAAATGATTTACGTGTCTTAAGAACACGAAAAATGATTACACAAGCTTTCTTTTCTTTGTTAAGAAATAAAAAATTTGAAAAAATTTCCATTCAAGAAATTGCAGATGCTGCAATGATAAATCGTGCAACTTTTTATGCACATTATGCTGACAAGCAAGATCTTTATGACAGTTTAATTGATACTTTTATCATGGATTTTATCAAAATTTTAGATGAACAAAATCCTGTGGATGGAACTGACGTTTATGTCAATGATATTGAGGAGATGTTGGCGCGCTTCTACGACTTTGTACGTCAAAATCCAGAAGTAGCACAAATTGTGATAGATAAATCACAGGACCAAACGATTATTAATCGTTTTATCGAGATATTAACCGAACGTTATACCGAACTTTTCGATAAGCTGGAAATTCGGGAACACGATGTATTAGTTCCAAGTGATTTTGTCATCAGCTATATTACTTCTATCTTAGCAGGCACACTTAAATGGTGGGTTTCTTCACCGAGTACCATGAAACCGAGTGATTTTGCACATCTTATCGTTAAATTAATTTCAAATGGTCACTTGACAGTTTTAGGTGTAAATATAAAATCATAATATTCGGCTGTAAGTATTTTTGTTTTATAGTGCAGATATAGTTTTCTCCCTTCTGCTACTTCTGATATAATTAAGATAATGAGAAGTATACAAGGAGCTCTACATGCAAGCAAAATACATTATGTCAATTGACCAAGGGACAACAAGTTCTCGCGCGATAATCTTTAACAAGCAAGGACAGCACGTCGGCAGTTCACAAAAAGAGTTACAGCAGCATTTTCCTCAAGCTGGATGGGTTGAACATGATGCCAATGAGATTTGGAATTCGGTACAATCTGTTGTCTCCGAAGCACTTATCCAATCAGGCATCAAACCTGCAGAAGTCGGAGCGATTGGTATTACCAATCAACGTGAAACTACCGTTGTATGGGATAAAAAAACAGGCATGCCCATTTATAATGCAATCGTCTGGCAATCTAGACAATCGGCGGCCATAGCTGATACTTTGAAAAAAAACGGCCATTCTGAACTTATCCACCAAAAAACTGGTCTTGTTATTGACTCTTACTTTTCAGCCACTAAAATACGTTGGATTTTAGATAGGGTTGACGGCGCGCAGGAACGCGCTGAACGTGGTGAATTGCTCTTTGGTACTATTGACAGTTGGTTAGTCTGGAAATTAACCGATGGTGAAACGCATGTAACAGACTATTCTAATGCAAGCCGGACCATGCTTTTTAACATCCATAATCTCCAATGGGACCAGGATATTCTCGACCTCTTGAATATTCCGGCAGCTATGCTTCCTCGCCCCGTTTCTAATTCTGAATGCTACGGTATGACCAAGCCCTATCATTTCTTTGGCTCAGAAATAGCTATTGCAGGGATGGCTGGAGATCAACAAGCGGCTTTATTTGGCCAAATGGCTTTTGAACCGGGAATGATTAAAAGTACTTATGGTACTGGTGCCTTCATCGTCATGAACACAGGTCAAGAGGCACAACTATCCAATGATCTTTTAACCACGATTGGTTACAGTATTAATGGTCAAGTTACCTACGCTCTTGAAGGGTCCGTTTTTGTTGCTGGCTCTTCTGTCCAATGGCTCCGTGATAGTCTGAAAATGATTGATAACAGTAAAGAATCTGAAGCAGCGGCTTTGGCTTCTAACAATAATGATGAAGTCTATGTTGTACCTGCTTTTGTGGGTTTAGGTGCTCCGTATTGGGATCAGGATGCTCGTGGGGCTATCTTTGGCATTACACGAGGAACCAGCAATAACGATATTATCAAAGCTACCTTACAAGGTATTGCTTATCAAGTCAAGGACATTATTGATGCGATGCAAGAAGATTCAGGAATTGATATTCCATTACTGAAAGTTGACGGAGGTGCAGCTAATAATAGCTATTTAATGCAGTTCCAAGCGGATATCCTTAATATTCCCGTCCAAAAAGCCAAGGATCTTGAAACTACAGCTCTTGGTGCAGCTTTCTTGGCTGGTTTAGCAGTTGGTTTTTGGAAAGACATTGATGAAATAAAAAGCTCTTATTCAGAAGGGCAAAGCTTCCAACCTCAAATGGATGAAAAACGACGACAAACACTTCATCAGGGTTGGAAAAAAGCTGTCGAAGCAACACGTGTTTTTAAATAAAAAAAGATCCAGAATTCTGGACCTTTTTTTATTTATATTATTTGCTCAACAAGGCCGCTGCTGCTTCATCTGCAATAACAACAACATCAGTATGTTTTTGCAAGATAGATGCTGGCATATCTTCAGTGATTTCACCTTCAACCATTCCTTTAATTGCTTCTGCTTTTGATTCGCCATAAGCCATCAATACGATTGATTTAGCTGCCATGATTGAAGCGATACCCATAGAAATCGCTTGACGTGGCACATCTTCTTCGTTTTCAAAGAAACGTGCATTTGCTTTAATTGTACTTTCTTGGAGATCGACAACGTGTGTTGTTTCTTCAAATGAAGTTCCAGGTTCGTTGAAACCAATGTGTCCGTTTTGACCAATTCCAAGAATTTGGAAATCAATCGGGTGTTCAGCAATGATTTGGTCATAAGCTTTTGTTTCTGCTTCCAAATCTGCCGCCTTACCATTTGGCAAGAAGTTTTCTTTGAACGGTTTTTCATTGAAAAGGTGTTTGCTCATAAAGTAACGGTAAGATTGTTCATCTGAACCATCAAGTCCAACATACTCGTCCAAGTTTACTGAAGTCATATCTGAAAAATCAAGATTTGATTTAACGATTTGGTTGTAGAATTCTACTGGAGTTGAACCTGTAGCAAGTCCAAGTGTTTTTGCTCCATTATCCATTGCTTCTTTGAGTAAGTCAAAGCCGATTTTTGCGCCTTCAAGTTGGTTTTTTACGGTGATAACTTTCATAAGAGAGTCTCCTTTTTCAAATTGGTATATACACATTATAACGCTTATTCATTTTCTTGTCAATAGGAAAGTTCAATTTTCACCCAATTTTTATCATGAAATTATAAATAAAAACGGCTAGCTGCCGTCTTTATTTTCCTTATTATTTTAAAGTATTTTCAAATTTATTTTTGACCTTGTCTAGCGTTTCTTGGGTAACAAGTTGGGTCTTGTTTCCTGAGATTTTAGTCGCATGGACGTTTATTTTACTTACCTTAAGCGCCTTATTATAGTGTTTGACCATATTCATAAACTCTGAGAAGCTGATGTTAGTATTGATGACCTCAGGGAAAATTTTCAAAATTGCTAAAGAGTGTCGCGTCAGAACAGAAGGCTTTTTCAAATTCTCAAATGTAGCAATAGCCACATCTTGTAGTCTGTCTGTATAGCCTTTCTGATCGTTAGCGTCAAGCAAGCTGAGGTAAGCTGCAACTTCATCCGCTGTTTTTAACTGGACAGAACCTTGCTCAAATTTGAGGCCCTTAGATACAAAAGCTGTTGTATTTTGCACAACGATTCCTCCACTTGCATCAACCAGTTTCCCCATGTTGTCAAAGTTAATTTCTACTACTTTATTAGTTTCTGTACCAAAGGTCTCATTAAACTTCTTGCTTACTGCTGCTGCTCCGCCTTGAGTATAACTTTGATAGAGCGTTGTTTGATCTGGAAAAACTAAAAGAGGTTGAACATTGATGAGACTTGTCTTTTTGAGCTTTGCATTTGTAGAAGTAAGGCTGGATGTCATAAGAACTTGCTCATTATCTACATGAGCAGTCCCTAGAATTAAAGTCGTAAATGTTTCTTCTTTCTTTAAGTTTACCGGACGTGCTTCTGCCAGATGCAGAGTATTAGCCTTATTGATGGCTGTTTTAGAACTTTGATAGAAGAATACCCCTAAGCCAGTAAAAACAAGTATCAAGACTAGTAAAGTGATGCCGATAACTTTAGGAAACTTGCCCTTTTTTTGAGTAGCTTTCTTTCCACTTGACCGTCTATACGTTTCTTTTTCCATAACTCTCTCCTTATTTAAGAATGATAAAATCATTAACTGAGCGTTGATCCTGACTCGGATATATTACTTCGCCCTTGAATGCCATTTGACTTGATCCGCCGCCGTCCAGAACCACTGCATTTTTTAAATTCAACTCCTTAAACTTATTCATAATCTGATCATATCCTGTACTTGTATCCGAAATAATAAGGTAAAGGTTATTCTGCGCGTCATTTGCTATAAAAGAGTGAATCATCCAATTCACTGAACCATCATTTTTTTGAATTTCACCATCACGGATTAGCACCGAACCGAAACTGAAACTCATTTGCCCACCATTTTCAATGATTGTTGAGGCGGGTACAGAAGAGTCATAGATTTGACTACTGCCGTCGCTATTGATAACAAAGGCATTGTTAGCTCTCTTATCTGAACCCCAATCCTTAAAAAGTTTTCCATTATTCATCTGAAACCCTGTGATGTGCATAGTGCTCATATTAAATCCAGAAGCATTCATGATTAAGGCCTCGGGGTATTTTTGCATAATTTCTTGCAAGGTAAAAGCTGGAGCATCAACCGAAGTTGCCGTTTTTAATACTTCGACATTGTTGGCTTTATAAATTTTAAAACTGCCCGACGAAAGATCAGTAAACTTCTCGCCTCCCTCTTTCGAATTTAGTTTTATCGTGCGGGCTTCTCCTGTATCTTTGACAATACTTTCAGAAGACTTGACTGCTTCTTTCGAACTGTTGGAGGCAATATAACCTGACTCTTGATCTGTATGTTGTACACTTTGAGCTTGACCATGTGGTTCTTCTTGTTTTTTAGGAGTCATAATTATAAATGCAGACCAACCTACAATTAGTAGAAGGCCAAAGCTAATAAACCAACCTAACTTCTTTCGTTTTTTTATCGTTTTCATATCTCTACTTCCCTCATATTTTTCTCTACTGTTTTTTCAGTCATAAGATTTTCAATCACCTTAAGCACACGTTCTGTCGCTTTGCCATCACAATAGTTGTAGGTTTTCTTGAAAAAGAGAGCTCTTTCCTTTTGGTAGGATGTGCTATCCGTTGCCTGGAGCGCTTGGATAAGTTCACCTTCATTAAAAGTAACCGCTCCTGGAAATTCTTGCAAGTAATCGATTGTTAAACCTGGTTTTTTAGAATAGCTTTTAAAGTCGGGCACATAAGCGATGATAGGTTTATCAAAGACCATCCAATCCACTGCAATAGCCGAATAATCAGTTATCAAAACATCCGTGACGCAGAAAATCGAGGAGATCGGTTCTTCTTCGATGAAAAGGACATGAGGATTATTCTCATAAGCCGAACCTGAAATAAGTGGATGCGCCTTGTAGATAATGACATAATCTTCACCCAAGGCTTGGTGCACGCGCGCCAAATCAATCTTGGCTTCTTTAAAATATGTACTGATCCGTCCACGAAATGTTGGGGCATAAGTAATGACTTTTTTATTGGCCAAAACTGGATACTTTTCAAGAAGTCGTACTTTGGTGTCTTGAACAAAATGGTCATCGAAGATTTTGTCATTGTTAGGAATACCTGTAACAAGGACATTTTCTTCAGGAAGATTGAAAGCTTGGGCATATACTCCTTTGTAAAAGTCGGAGTTGGCGATAGCATAATCGTAGTTTTTAATTTCGTAATCCCTTTGGACACAGTTGCCAAAGTTTTTTAGAGCTGCAGTGGCGTGCCAAATCTCTAGGACTTTGACTTCTTTACGATGAGGAAACTTGGAAATGACAAAGTTGTTATAGTCAATGATCACCAGTTTTGAACTTTGAAGGACGAAAAGTTGCTGGATACAAGCCAGTCCATACTGGAGTTGACCCAGGAAAGTGGGCTGGAACTTGAAAAGCAGGGGTTTTATCTCATACTCTTGCTTTGCGTTTAACTCATCATGCAGAATTTTGAAATCCTTGGATAGGTTATCATGCTCAAGCGAAATGAAAGTGATCCGGTTCTGATGCACACGAAAAAGAAAAGTAAAAGGATAGAAGAGTGCCAAAATGATGGTCAACACGATAGATTTAAGTTTCACTAAAAACCTCACTTACAATTTTTTCACAAGCACTGCCATCATTCCACGGATTAAATCTCTCGTTAAAGGCGCGCAGCCTTTGGTAGTCAAAACAATCATCTTTAATCATTTTTAGGAGTTCTTCTTCTGTTTTTACGACATCATTAGGTAAATCATCAGGGACTTTGAGATAAAAACCTCGTAATTCTTCAGCATAATGTTCAAGATCGTACATATAAAAGTAAATCGGTCTTCCAATTTGTGCATAATCAAAGAACACACTTGAATAGTCTGTAATCAGGGCATCACTCACCAAGTAAGCCTCGTTAATATCCTGATTTGGATTCATGAAAAACACAAAATTCTTTAAATCACGAGGGATATGGTAAGTGCTACAAATCAAGTAATGCGGTTTAAACAAAACAATGTGGCCTTCTCCAAGCGCCCTTTTCCATTTGTAAAAATCGACCTTTAATTCAAAGGTGTAGCCCGTATTACTATAAGCATTATCTCGCCATGTTGGAGCATAAAGAATTATTTTTTTATTTGTTGGCAAATGATACTTCCTCTTTAATTCTGCGATCTTTACAGGATCTGGATGCACCAAACAATCAACACGTGGGTAACCAATATGGAGCATTTTGGGCTGCGGAAAAGCGAATGCTGTTTCAAATACCTGAGCCGAGAAGGGACTAGAAGCGATAAGATAATCCCAATGCCTC
Organism: Lactococcus sp. bn62; assembly: GCF_029492705.2. NCBI lineage: Bacteria > Bacillati > Bacillota > Bacilli > Lactobacillales > Streptococcaceae > Lactococcus > Lactococcus sp. bn62. Next base: position 1,382,180 of record NZ_CP120417.1, read on the forward strand.
CGGTCCTTATCATAGGACTTTACCATCTGTTTGTAGCTTTGTTTGCTTCGATAATAAGTTGAACCATTATCTATGATGTCATGCCCTAATCGCTTCAAGGGAACGCCATGCCAAGTTTGTAAGTAAACTTGGTCTGACTTCTTATAATAATAAGGTGCCATTTTGGAGTTGAAAATCCAATATTTGGCTTTAGAAAGATAGTAATAATATTGAAGCGAGTTAAATTTTACCGTTTTTGCTCCTGCTATGGCTTGTTTTTTTTGGAAAGCCCAGATGAGTTGATAATCAGAAAACTGTTCCGAATCTCTCATATATTCAAACAGATAGCGTGGATTATCCGAGTAGGATTTCCCATTAAATGAGGTCAACAAAATAATCTTTGAATTTGTCTTAAAAACTACTCCTAAAATAAACAAAAAGGGGTACATTATTGTTCTTATAAAAAATAATCTTAGTCTCGCTAATAAAATCAATATTGTCCCTTTCATTACACTCTAAATAAATTTTTTCCCTACTATTTTAACGAACTGATTCAGTGATAAATTTGTAGAAAAATCTTCTGAAATTTCATCAATCACTTTTTGAAAAGTATCTGTATTTTTTACTTTACTTAAAGCTTTTAATAAAGCATTGATATCTGTTTGTTCCGTTTTTCCTAAAATTGCTAAGCTTTTAGTCACCGACTCTTCACTTAAAGTTATTAAACTGCACACCTCAGGTAGTTTTTCTACTTTAGAAAACTTCTTTCCTTGAAAAGTATACATGCTACTATCAATTTTCAAATATAAGTCGGTTGCCTTGCGATCATTAGGGTAATTATTTTGGCGATGCTTGAATAAATAATCAACTTGTTTCAATAGTTTTATTAATTTAAGCGGATTAATAACCAATCCTAACTTTAAGAGAATCTTTTTTATATCGTTCATTTATTCTTTAATATTAGAAATATACATCTTCCCTAAATCTTGTTTGATACTTGAAGATGAAGTTTTACCACGTGGGAAATACATGATTTTCAACTCAGGAAATTGCTCCTTCAAGAAGTCAAATTTTCCTTTCCAATCATCACCCATGACAAAAATATCCACCTCAAACATATCGATATAGAGCGCTTTGTCCTCCCAAGATTGCTCAGGCACCACAAGGTCAACATAACGTATAGACTCCAAAATATACTTACGGGTTGCATATTCTTGATAAGCTTTTTTCCCTTTTTGGGCATTGAATTCATCTGTCGAAAGCATGACGATAAGCTTATCGCCAAGGTTCTTGGCATTGCGTAACATGTCTACATGGCTTTCGTGGAGAATGTCAAAGGTACCTGCGACGAGGATGCGTTTTTCTTTGTTCATTTCTTTACCTACCATTTTTTTGATTTCCGTCTTAATAATTTTTTTAAAAGAGGTATAAATTGAAATTCCTCTTCCCAACTTCTCACTGCTTCGTCAATTCTTTTCGAATTTTCAGCATCATAAAAAGTAAAGTATTTCATATGGTAGCTCATTATTTCTGGTGTATCATTCTTAACAATAAAAGCTTTTATTTTTTGTAATAAACTATCTGCGTCAAGTACAACTATTTTTGATAAATCTTTCTCCATATTTAGATAACTTCCTTGAAGGTTTAAATACTCCTTTTGGTCAAATTGGAATAAAAGTGTTGGAATATTATAATAAAGCGAATCCCACATAATACTACTATAGTCTGTGATAACTAGTTCACTTGATCGTAATTCCTCATCTAGTGGATGTTCATCTTGATATAACACTTTTATATGATCACTACTTGATGTAAAATACTTTTCGAATTGAATGAATTTAGGGTGCATCATAAAATGTAAGGAATAATCATATTTACATAAAATATCTTCTAAAATCTCAGAATGAATTAAATTATAATACTCTTTATAAAAATTGCTTCTCAAAAATTCTTCATGTGATAAAAGTTCTAAGTGTGTACGCCAGGTGGGCATAATGAATATTTTTTTTTGCTTCTTTATTTGTTTTCCATTGTCCCAGCGTGCTAAACCTGTAACTGCAACTTGTTTTTCATCGTAACCTAAATAATCTAAAACTATATTCTTTTCAACAAATGAACTGGTAATAAATAAATCTGCATGATTTAGTTTATTATTAGCGAAGAAAGTTCGATCCACTTTCTTTAAGCCTAAAACGCCATGTTGTAAAAACACAAATGGCTTTTTGTTCAAGAAAAAGCGTGCAATACTTTGATTGTGTCTCCATGCATAAGCATGTCCCTTAGACTCTGAAGCAATAAAATATTTTGAAATAACAATCAAAAGAATGTGTTTAACACTCATAAAATAAACTATATTTTTTCTGAATGGAGACAAATTTGATATGTCAGGTGAGTCTTTTTTTATAATATAGAATAGTTTATTTTTTCTATTATTTTGCACATAAGTAAAATAATAGAAGGAATTATCACGCGCGTAATTAGAGAATTTTTCGTATATAAGCCTTAAATCCTTATAATACCAGTAAACAAAGGGCACTAAAAGCAAAGCAACTACTTCTTTTAATTTATACCTAATTGCATCATATTCATCAGTTTCTCGTATCTGTAAAGCTAAATATCCTCCAACTGCAAAATATGCTGTGATTAAATATTTTTTTCTAACATTTATTACTGTTTGATATTTCAAATGTAACCAATTTATCGCTTGACGTTGTAATCTCGAATGATTACAGATCCTCTGATATTGTTGCTCTCCATTTTCATTTTGGTATTCTAGGTAAAGATCATAATAGAGACTAAAAGGAGATATTGCTTTAAGCGGTAACAGAAAAACTACTTCTGTATCCGTTAAGGAACTTGCTGATACAGTAAACGAATATTGTTCATCTTTTCGAGACTTCACATATAATAAAGTTTTGCTTAGTTCTTTGGGCACTTTAACCTTGATTTTAACTTGTGTTTTTAAAACTTTAATAGTTTTTACTGTTATTTTGGTCATTAATAAATATATATTATTTCCTCTACTTTAAAATATCTCTTACAATTTTTGAGTTAAAATATCAGCAATATTTTTTGAGGCATTACCATCTCCATAAGGATTACTTGCATGACTCATCTTTTCATACTCATTTCTGTCTTCAAGCAAAGTTTTAAACTCTCGATAAATCGTTTCTGCTTCAGTACCTACAAGTTTTAAAGTGCCTGCTTTAATTCCTTCAGGACGTTCAGTAGTATCACGCATTACTAAAACAGGTTTGCCCAAGGATGGTGCCTCTTCTTGAATTCCACCACTATCAGTCAAAATCATATAACTTCTCGCAAGAAAATTATGAAAGTCAATAACCTCTAAAGGTTCAATCAAACGAATTCTATCATTATCTCCTAAAATATTTTTAGCAGTAGCTCTAACTTTAGGATTTAGATGAATTGGATAAATAACTTTTACATCACCATGTTCTTCAACAATACGACGAATTGCTCGGAACATTTGTTCCATTGGTTTTCCCAAATTTTCTCTACGATGTGCTGTGATCATTATTAACCGGCTATTTTCTACCCATTCTAATTGTTGGTGTTTATAATCTTTAATTACTGTTGTGGCTAGGGCATCAATAGCTGTATTTCCGGTCACATAAATATCAGAACTATTTTTTCCTTCTCTAAATAGATTTTGCCTAGAAATCTCTGTAGGCGCAAAATGGAATTTCGCGGTTAAACCTACAGCTTGGCGATTAAACTCTTCTGGAAATGGAGAATAAATATCGTAAGTTCGTAAACCAGCTTCAACATGGCCAACTGGAATTTGGAGATAAAAGCAAGCTAAAGATGCAGCAAATGTACTGGTTGTGTCACCATGTACCAATAATACATTCGGTTTTTCCTCTTCTAAGATTGGTTTTATTTTCATTAAAATAGCTGAAGTTACATCAAATAAAGTTTGATTATTTTTCATTATCTCCAAATCATAATCTGGTTTTATATCAAAAATGTGTAAAACTTGATCTAACATCTCCCTATGTTGCCCTGTCACACAGACTTTAACATCAAAATTAGGACAACTTTTTAGCTCATTAACCAAAGGACACATCTTAATTGCTTCTGGTCTTGTACCAAATACTAGCATTATTTTTTTCATTTTTTCTCCTTATTCTTTATTGTTTTCTACTTTCCTAAATATAAAAATGTCTTAGGCTCCAACTCAAAAAGATTTTTATCTTTTGTTCGTTTATTAGAAAGAATGTTTTTTAATAAATTTTCAATGAATTCCACATTATCCATTACCATTGGTGAGTGCTTTTTCTTTTCAACATTAATTATTAGAGTAGATGAAACGCCATAATTAACTATTTTTTCTGAAAATAGTTTTGTTTCTTTAAATTGTTCATCTGCCACACCAGTATAAAAGAAAATTGTTTTCTTTCGTGTTATATTTAGAGGGTGGATAAAATTATTGATATCATTCATAGTACTCTCATTTATATTGTCTTGATTTTCTGCATAAATGAGTGGTTTAAGCATTGAAAGATGTTTATTAATATACTCTGTAATTTTTATTTGGGGGACCAAGCTAAAAATTTTACTAATATAAGGACTTAATAAACCATGAACCAAAGCTCCTGTCCCTCCTTTACTACTTCCAAAAGATATCACCATCTGATAATTTTTCTTACTTACAATACTTTTGATTTCTTTCTGTATATCATTGATAATATTTTTTCCAAAATCACTGATGTACCAGCCATATATTCCAGAATAGTGGTCTTCAATATAATAGAAATCTGCCTCTTCTATTTTTTTAGTCCAATTAAACCAATTATATTTCTCATGGTAGCGTCCAATGTCCTCATCTGTTACCTCTTTATTGAGATAAGATATTATAGCTTCTTGTGGAACTCTTCCAGCAGATTGAAACACTATTATTAATTTATCTGAACCATTATCTACATATTTACCAGACATGATTTCCCTCCAAATCTTAAATAATTTTTTCTGTTTTTAAGTAATCTACAATTCGTTCTGTATTCTTATTATCGGAAAAATTATTTATCTTTTTATATTTATCTATGAAAACTTCCTCCAATTGAAATCCTCTTCTCTCTGCATTAAGTACTGTTTCAATAAGTTCTTGTTCAGTGTAGGCTATTGGACCTGGAGCTGTATCTTCATTTAAGGACGGCTGTGCCTGGTACTTCTCTATCAGCATATCCTTTTCTTTCCACCAAAAAATAGGATAAGCACCACGATTGATAGCATCATAAATCGCACTAGAATAGTCAGATATAAATATTTTTGAAACTGTTAATGCCTCTGAAGGATTCGTACAGATATTTTCTTTATAATTTGGAAAATGATCCACGATATAATCAGCAAATTTATTATGTGGTACAATCAATAGTTTTTCTAGTAAATTATTTTCCTCAAAGGCTCTAATGACTGAGATAATATCCCGATAATAACTGGTTTCTTCTAACCTATTTTCATAAACTAAATGTTCTTCCCAATATCTATAAGTTGGCATATATGAGTAAAATTTTAGATCATTAATGACTGGATAATCAAAAGTCGCCAACCCACTTAGGAGAAGATCATCAGGTTGATATCCCACTTTATAAAATTCTTTTGCTTCTAATTTCGAACTAATAACAACTTTTTTTAAATTTATCTTTATATTCTTTTTATGAAAACCAGCAGCCATTGGATTTTCAATTGGCTTGGCAAACATAATCCCATGTTGCAAAAATATCAAGGGCGTTTTTGTAATTTTGCTTCTTAGTTTATTAATAAATATTCTGTCGTTAATAAGATGATTTGAAAATTCTGTGCTAATAAAGTGATCAGCATTATATATCAAGCTGTAGTGCTTTAAAGAATATTTTTTTACTAATTTGTTGCCATATTTCTCTTTAAGCAGTGGGAAGTCTTTACTTCTTTTATCTAATATAAAATAGTTTTTCGAAAGAGTATTCTCTGCCAAGACTTTATCAAAAACCTTAATTGCAGATTCATCTGCTTTTTTTGAGAATTTTTCAAAATATAAATTTATCGGAGCTCTATCTCCTTTTTTTCTTGTAAGACTTGCAATATTCTGTTTCAGTATGTTTGAAAGCGAATATTCTTCTGAAAAAGGTAATATTGTACAACTTGTCCCTTCACCCACATTTCCTCTGAATATTACGATATTGCTATTAATTTTTTTTCGTGCAAAAACTTCAAAATCTTCTTTTAAATAATTCTTCATATAAAGGGGATATAGTTTTTCTACTTCATTTCCTAAATAAAGTCCTCTATGAATTTCTTCTGTATCTGTTAAAAATTCTATTGGTATTTTTGCAAAGGCAAAACTTTTTCCTATACCAGTAGATAATCTTCGAAAACTGGAAATAGGTTTATCATTCCCTTTAATATAAATATAATCGTACTCCCCTGTAGACTGCCTATATGTATTACTATATTTTCCGTATATAATAACTGTATCCTTCACAAAAGATACCTTAAGATCTGATTTGATACCATAAGACTTCTTTGGACAACAGGTTAAATAGTTTTTTCCTTTATAGGAATATATATAGAAGCATGTTTTGTTGATTTTTAACTTAAGAACTATCCCTATTGGAAGCTTTGCTTTAGAGCCTCTTACTTTTATACCATGGTCTTTTTCAACTTTTCTAAAATCAAAATTATAATTTTCGTTTTCATACATAAATTCAATATTTGATCTATTATTAATAGTTACCTTTTGAAACCTTGCATCTATCTCTTCAAGAAATATTTTTGATATAGATAACTTATCTTTATTAGGATAGTAAGTAATAAAAATAGCTTTGTTATTATATTTTATTGAACCCAGGATTTTTTTATTTTTTATCGGAAGCTTCATTGTATACCATTCATTTTGCTGCTTCCTTGAAAGGAGTCCGTTCACTCTCTTTCCTAATAATCGCTTTCTACCTTCGTGAATATAAAGCGTCATTGAAGCAATACCTGTTTTATTTATTGTAAGATGTTTATCATAAATTTCAATGTGTCTATCAAAAAAGTGATTTTTATCTCTAATTTTTTGTTGTACAGATATTAATTGTTTTTGTTGTTCAATAACATAAAAAAAGTGAGTAGAGTTGAAGGAAACTTGTGCTATTATTTTTTCATTTTTATAGAGAGGGCCCTCTCTGAAAGGAGCTTCACTAAATTTAAAATAACTTAAATTACCTTCACTACTAATAATTGATATTCCTTTACCTTCGTCTTCTATCTGGTAATCATAACCTAATTTGCTATTAATAAATAATACTTCCACTGTTTACTCTTTTCTAATCCTTAGTTTATAAATAATCTGAAATTCTATCTCGAATCTTCATATGCATATTGGCCCCGATTATTAGTAAAATTATTAGCAACAAAATAAAGCCCACATTATACATACCTTTTTCCCAAAATCAGGCTCTCCCAAATGCTATATCCCTAAACCCTTCTATTAGATAATAAAAAGGATTAATCAATTGTGATTGAATCAAAAATTGAGGAATAATTTTAAAATGATCCAATGAAAAAATGACACCTGATCCATACATTAAAAATCTAAAGATATAATTCAAAAAGAATTTAAAATCAGGAAATACAACTTCGATTGAAGAACATAAAAGTGACATTGCTAAGGAAAAAATAATTAACATGGGGAAGTAATATAGCAATTGCAACCAATACATGGATGGATAGTAGCCTGAAAACATTGCAATAATTAATCCCATTCCCACCATGATGTATAATTCTGTTAAAAAGCCAAACATTGATGCTGTAGGCATAATGCTTACAGGGAATTTCATTTTCGCAGTCGTTTTAAATTGTGTAGAAACACTCTTTGCTCCAGTTACAATAACATGCTGCATAAAAGAATATACGCCCATACCAATAAACATCCAAGGCAGTGGGGGAAGACCATCTGGAGCCGAGCGGTTCATCAATACACCAAAAATAATATAGTTGATGGCAAGTTGTACTAGAGGATCCAAAATTTCCCATATGCGTCCAAACTTATTTTGCATCGACGTGCTTTTGGTACTGTATTTTGATAAATTGATAGCTATAGGAAAATATTTAATCTGCTCTTTAAGGTAAAGAATAGCATCTTTCATTATTGAATTACCCCTCCATCTGGTTGCTCTGTGGTTGCATCGGTTGCTGTTGTTGGTAAATTTATAGTTTGACCTGGTCGGATAACATCAAAGTCAATTCCTGGATTAACCGCTTGAATTGCATCCACAGTTAAGCCTTTACTTTCAGCAATACTTCCTAGCGATTCCCCTGCTTGAATCACATATGTTGTTTCCTCTGCCGTACCTGGTTCAGATTCACTCGTGCTTGTCACACTTTCACTTGTGCTTGGTTGTGAAGTAGATTGAGAGATTGCTTCTTCATTTTCTGAACTTGAAGAAGTGGTTATAGTACTCTCTGTTGTCTTATTAGTTTGTTTATCTTCACGAGATACTTCTTTTGCTTTAAAAAGGTTGTGTGAGAAAAATTTTACGGGGTGTTGGACTGATTTTTTCAATGTCGTGTTACTCAAAGAAACGAGAGTAATCCAGAGAAAAACCAGCATACAAAGTGCCACTACTATTTTTGAGAAGAAAGATAGTTTGTGATTGTCTTTCTTCTTTTTCAAACTTTGGGTCACTTCACGATTAACACGACGACTTTTCGAAGAACTTTGACTAATAATTTCTTTTTTTAACTCCTCAACAGAGTAGTCAAATTGGGCTTGACGTTGTTCTTGTTTATAAGCTTCTTGTTCTTTTTTTGATAAGGATTTAAACCAACGGACAAACTTTTCATACTCTGGTATAACTTCCTCTGGCGTTCCATATGCCTTGACTTCTCCGTAATTCAGCCAAATAACGCGATCACTCCACTCTTTAACCGTGCGCATATCATGTGAAACCATCAAGATTGTTTTCCCTTGATCCCGAAATTCAAACATTTTCTTTTTCGATTTGTCAACAAAGGTTTTATCACCAACAGAAAGTCCTTCATCAATAATCATAATGTCAGGATCTTGATGTACCATGATAGAAAAACCCAGTTTTGCCTTCATACCTGAGGAATACGTTTTAACGGGTTGGTCAATAAAAGGTCCAAGTTCAGAAAAATCAATAATATCCTGCATCTTGGCTTTTATTTCCTTATTTTTCATACCGACCATCAAGCCCTTCAGACGGATATTTTCACGTCCAGAAAGATTGTTTTGCATGCCTGCATTAGCTGCAATAATCGAAACGTCACCATTAATTTCAACTTGTCCTGTAGTTTGCGCAATTTGACCGCTAATGATATTAGAAAGTGTTGATTTTCCTGCACCATTCAGCCCAATGACTCCGACACATTCTCCTTCATGTATTTCAAAGCTTACATTACGTAAAGCCCAAAAATCTTTCTGACTTTTTTCATTTGCTCCTATTAAAGATTTTGCCTTGTTCCGTGTATCTTTCACCGGCAGCATCTCAAATTTCTTCGACAAATACTCGGCTTTTATTTTGCTGTGCTTCACGTGTACTTTTTTCTCCTTTGACACTTCTGTCCTACAATTTCAAAAACATCTCTTTAATTAGCAGAAACCAAATACGTTAAAAACGTATTTTTCTCGTATAAATTTTAATGATTTTCTGTCTTACCTAAAATAATTTCATCGTAGGTAATATTAAATAATGCGAGAATTCTTTCTAACTTTTTTTTAGAGATCCGAGAAGAATCTTTCTCTAAATCGCCAAGCTCACTGACAGTCAAATTCAATTTACTTGCAAGTAATTCCTTTGACAAACCTTCTTTTTCTCTCCAACCTTTTAAAGAATTCTGTTGCATAAAAACCTCATTTCTTAATTTGAACATAAATGAACACAATTATTTTAATTATAATACGTTATAAATGAATAATTAAGGCAAACCCGCACTATTTTTCTTGATTGCGTTTGTGTTTAACGCTATAATAAATACATGGATACTCAAGAACATCGCGCTATTATCGCAACTAATATTAAAAAGTATCTTCAGATGAGCGGTATAAAGCAGAAAGATTTCGCTTCTAAAATCGGGATAGTTCCTTCTACTTTATCAGATTACCTTAATATGCGAATCACACCTTCACAAGGTGTAATTCAAAAAATGGCCGATATTTTGGGAGTTGAAAAATCTGATATTGATACTACCTACAAAAATAAACTCTCTCTTAACCTTGATCGCCTGATTGATGAGGCTCTTTTCTATAAAAAAGAAATAATTGAAGAGAAAGATCGAGTATTCTTAAAAAGGACACTCGATGCTTATTTTTACTCTAAAAACAAGGATTAAACTGGGGAAATAAAAAACTATCTCAACAGGGTAGCTTTTTTTATTTACACCATTATATAATGGCTCATTAATTTATTTTTGCGGAATAATTGTACGAAGTGATAGAAGTAGATAACTTTACTCTAAAAAGAAGCAAGATTAATCTAAGCTTTTCATTTGTGATATAATATTGTTGTTATCTGTTCTCTACTTTTTATAGGAAGAGAATGGAAATCTATATTATAAATTTTTATATTAGGGGCCATCATTTAATGAAAAAGTTCTTCTTCTTTCGAAAAAGTCATCTTTTTCATAGGGATCCAATAATATAGGAAAATTAAAAATTTAAGAAAGCAGTAGAAAATATATTTTGAACATTAATGATTTTGATTTTAACTTACCAGAAGAACTTATCGCCCAAACACCTCTTGAAAAGCGTTCTGAGTCAAAGCTTTTAGTCTTGGATAAAGAAAGCCATTCTATGGAAGATAAACACTTCTATGATATTGTGGATGAGCTTAATCCTGGTGATGCCCTTGTTCTCAATAATACCCGTGTCCTTCCTGCACGTCTTTATGGTGTTAAGCCAGAAACTCAAGGACATGTAGAGCTTCTCCTTCTTAAAAACACTGAAGGTGATCAATGGGAAACTTTAGCTAAGCCTGCAAAACGGATGCGCATTGGTCAAGAACTTTCTTTTGGCGATGGACGTTTAAAAGCAACAGTTGTTGAAGAATTGGAACATGGCGGACGTATCGTTGAATTTAGTTACGACGGTATCTTCCTTGAAGTTTTAGAAAGTTTAGGCGAAATGCCACTTCCACCTTATATTCATGAAAAACTAGAGGATCAAGAACGTTATCAAACCGTCTTTGCAAAAGAAAACGGATCTGCTGCAGCACCAACCGCCGGCTTACATTACACACCTGAGCTATTAGATAAGATTCGTGCTAAAGGTGTTCATGTTGTGGAACTTACTTTACATGTCGGTTTGGGTACTTTCCGTCCCGTGAGCGTTGATAATATTGAAGAACACCATATGCATAGTGAATTCTATCAATTATCGGAAGAGGCTGCGGCAACACTTCGTGCTGTTAAAGCATCTGGACATCGTGTCATTGCTTGCGGTACAACTTCTATCCGTACATTGGAAACGATTGGAACAAAATTTGATGGAGATATTCAAGCAGATTCTGGCTGGACAGATATATTTATCAAACCTGGCTATCAATGGAAAGTCGTTGATGCTTTCAACACGAACTTCCACTTGCCAAAATCAACACTGGTTATGCTGGTTGCTGCTTTTGCTGGGCAAGAGTTTATCCTTGAAGCTTACCAACATGCAATTGATGAGCACTATCGCTTCTTTAGCTTTGGTGACGCGATGTTCGTAAAATAAATGAGCTTTCTTAATTTAGCACTCACTAAGAATTTTATTTCTGTCCTTTCAGATGGGCAAATTACCGAAAATGAGCAAGCTATTCGTACACATTTTAAAAAATTTTATGTGAGTCCTAATGGCTTTTTAGTGGGGATTACAGGTTTTCACAAGATAAGTGAAGAAATTCTAGTACAACTCCATTATCAACCGCAGCTTATCCCCCTCGAAGCTCAGGAGTTCCTTCTCAGCGCATTGCTCCGTTATAAGGACAAACGCTACGGGCTAACTAAAAAAGTTGCCTACAATGCTGTTATTGCCTTCTTTAACAATGGACAGCCACAAGCAAGAACCTATCATATGGAAGAAGGAAAGCTCTCGACGATGGACTATCTTGGTTCAAGTTTAATTTCCTTTCCTCCTGATGACATTGACTTTGATCCTAATAAGCTGATTAGCACTTATCTAAAAGATGGGCAATCTCTTCTACCTAAGATACAGTTATTGCAGCGTAACGCCCTTTACCGGATTGCAGAAAGCTCAAAGACTGTCAATAAAACGGTCTTCCAAGAAGTAATAAAAAAAGAGACATAGCATTGAGTCTCTTTTTTTATTTTACCCATATCCAAGGGATAATATGCCAATTAAATCCCAATAAGATTGAGAACATAATGATAAACAAGATATAAACAAAATATTCCATACCTTCTTCTACTTTTTTCCAAAATTTTTTCATTTTGTTCATTCCAATTCTTCTTTTAATTTTAGATAAAACCTTGGTCTGTAGCTAGTTCTAACCTGCGGTACTCTCTTGGGAAGAATTGACGTAAATCATCCATGTTATACCCCACTTGAACTTTATTTTCATCTAAAACTATCGGTGAACGAAGCAGATAAGCATTTCGAGATAAATATTCTAGACCTTCGTCCAGATTCATTTCTAGAAGCATGTCTAAACTGCTCTGTGTCTGGGGGTTACTCATGCTCGACCGTTTGGTAATTGTCTCAATTCCTCCATCCATATAGGACAAAATTTTTTGCAAGTCTTGCTTAGAGATTTCACCCATTCTTTTCATATCTACATTTATTTTATACTTTTCAAACCATGACTTTGCTTTTTGGCTAGAACCACGGCCTTGTCTATAGTAAAATTTAATCATACTTTCCTCCCGTATTCTTTAAATAAGAAAACAGGAAGTGACCTATTCTTTTGTACAATGAGACTTTCTCTATAATATTGAATCACTTTATTTCCCATAATAAAAATTATATATCAATTCTATGAGAAAATAAGACAAAGCTTGGTAAATACAAAGCACCTTTCTTTATCTAAAAAACTTTCCAATAATTTGGAAAGCTTTTTATAAATTGTTATTTAGAAAAATAAGGATTGGTTTTAAAAAGAATATCAAGGAGTGCTACACCAACTGCAGCTACAATCACTGCCTTGATAATTGCTCCGAGAATAAAAGGAGCAAAGCCAATACCAAAGGCTGTTCCCCAAGGTGCATCGATAAAGAATTTTAGCCATACGGTACCCAGTACAAGAATCAAAAACTGAGCAAGAAGATTGGTCAGTAAAATAGAGAAAAATTTACGTTCAGTCTTCTTTAAAAAGTACGAAAGGAGGGGAGCTACGAGTACAAAGGAGAATAAAAAGCCACCTGTTGGACCAAATAAAGCACCGATCCCTGATGCTCCTCCGGCATAAACGGGTAAACCAACTGCTCCTAAGACGAGGTAAATCAGTAATGCAAAAAAGCTCTCACGAGGCTGCAACAAGGTTGCAATAAGGCCAATCGCCAAAGTTTGAAGCGTAATGGGTACAATCCCCACAGGAATAGCCAAGGGAGAAAGTACTGCAATAATCGCCGCCCCTAAAGCGATAAGGGTAATAGAATATGTTTTAGAAATTTTCATGAAAAAGTCCTTTTTTGTTTTATAGATAAAATTATATCAGCTTTTATAAAAGAATACAATCTTAAACTTTATGATTTATTAAAAAAACAGCCTTTTCAGCTGTTTTTTAATTTTGATATTCATCCATCATGTCCATAAAGTCATCAAATAAATAACTTGCATCATGTGGGCCGGGTGCCGCATCTGGATGAAATTGTACCGAAAAGGCTGGATAACGTTTGTGGCGTACCCCTTCAATGGACCCATCGTTTATTTCTACATGGGTAACCAAAAGCTCTTCTGGTAAATCCTCTGATGATACGGCATACCCATGATTTTGGCTCGTAAAGTCAATTCGGCCTGTTGCAATTTCTCTGACAGCATGGTTAAAGCCGCGATGGCCAAATTTCATTTTATATGTTGTTGCGCCATTTGCTAGACTAAAGAGTTGGTGTCCCAAACAAATTCCAAAAATCGGAACTTTACCTTGAATCTGTTGAATCATTGTCACCGCTTGAGGAACATCTGTCGGATCTCCAGGACCATTTGTGAGCATGACACCATCTGGGCTCATCTCTAAAATTTCTTCTGCAGTCGTATTATGGGGCACAACAGTAATGTCGCAATGTCTTTTTGATAATTCACGTAGAATTGAATGTTTAAGACCAAAGTCAACAACAACTACTTTTCTTCCTGTATTGGGGGAAGAGTATGCTGTTAAAGTACTGCTTTTTTCCACTTGATTATTAGGTAAAACAGTGGCTTTAAGTTGGCTCATTTGGTGCTCTATTTCATCTTTAGCATTAACCAATGCTGCCTTCATAGTGCCATGTTGACGAATAATTTTCGTCAGAGCCCGTGTATCAATGCCTGAAATCCCAGGGATATTTTTAGCTTCTAAGAATTCATCCAATGACATCTGCATACGCCAGTTTGACGGACGGCGTGCTGCTTCACTCACCACGACTGCCTTACAGCTTGGATGAATTGATTCGTAGTCGTCTCGATTGACGCCGTAATTTCCAACCAATGGATAAGTAAAGGTCAAGATTTGTCCATTATAAGATTGGTCCGTGATGGATTCTTGATAACCGGTCATTCCCGTACTAAAAACAAGTTCTCCAGTGATATCTGTATTGGCACCAATGGCTTGCCCCTCAAAAATGGTTCCATCTTCTAATATTAACAGTCGCTTCATAGATTCCTCCAATAATTCTTCGCTTAGTTGCGCAATACGGCTTCTAAAATAGCCATGCGGGTGTAAACACCGTTGGTCATTTGTTGGACAATACGGCTTTTCGCACATTCTACTAAGCTGTCCGCAATTTCAACATCACGGTTTACTGGTGCAGGATGCATAATAATAGCGGTATCACGCAGTTTTTCGGCACGATCTACGGTTAAACCATAGCGTTCATGGTAATCTTCTTTAGAAATAATATCTCCTGCTGTATGACGCTCATACTGCACACGCAGTAACATATGCACATCAAGTTCTGGCAAGATATCATCCAGATGCGCATAACTACCATAAGCTCCGAATTCTTCTTCCTTGTACCATTTTTCAGGTCCAGTGAAATAGATTTGAGCCCCTAATTTCTGAAGCATCATCATATTTGATTTAGCGACACGAGAATGGGTTAAATCACCTGAGATGGCAATTTTTAAACCTTCAAATTTTCCGAATTCTTCATAAATCGTCATCAAATCCAGCAAACATTGGCTTGGATGTTGTCCACTTCCATCTCCCCCATTTACAATGGCACAATGGATATTGTCTGAATTAATCAACTGATCGTAGTAATGCTCCTCAGAAGAGCGGATTACACAAACTTCAACGCCAAGTGCGTCCAAAGTTAAAATTGTATCGTACAGTGTCTCACCTTTGCTCAGCGCACTTGTCCCAACATCAAACTCAAGTACATCTAAGCCTAATTTACGTTCAGCGATATGGAAAGAGTTATGTGTCCGGGTGCTGTTTTCAAAGAAAAGATTGGAAGTGAAAATTTGGCGATCACTTTCAAATTTTGCTGTTCCCTTTTTAAACTCTGAAGCACGTTTGATCAAAGCCATAACTTCTTCTGTTGACAAAACTTCCATGCTTGTCAAATGTGACAAGCTTACTAAACCATTTGTTACTGACATTATAGGTCTCCTTTACCCTAATCATGCTCTCTCTGTAGCATGATTTTTAAAAATGTGAATGAACGACTGTGATTTGCTCTTTGAAGAGCAAAACTCTATATTAAGCTTCCTCCGGTAAAACCAGATTAAGCACAATACCAATAATTGTTGCAATAGCTACAGATGAAATTTGTAGATTTTGCGTGATGTCAAGAACCATACCTCCGATACCGATAACCAGTACGACACTTGAAATTAACAAGTTACGTTTGATATCAAAGTTGATTTTATTTTCAACAATAATTTTCAAACCACTTGCAGCAATAACTCCGAAGAGGGCGATGGAAGCTCCACCGATAACCGGGCTTGGGATGGAAGTCAGCAAGGCTGTCAATTTCCCGATGAAGCTAACTACTACCGCAAGAACAGCGGCACCGGCAATAACATAGATCGAATGTATCTTCGTAATGGCCATAACACCGATGTTTTCCCCGTATGAAGTTACTGGCGGCGCACCGATAAATGAAGCAATAACTTGTGCTACCCCATCCCCTGCTAAAGTACGGTCAAGGCCTGGCTCTTTAAAATAGTCTTTGCCCGTCAAGGAATTTAAAACCATGATGTGTCCAAAGTGCTCCGTCATTGTAACAAAGGCGATAGGCGCCATCGTCAAGATTGCTGAAGGATAAAAGGCCCACTTATAACTTAAAAACGGAATTTCCATTGTAGGAAGTGAGAGCCAGCTTGCTTGGGAAACATTTGAAAAGTCAACAATGCTTTGACCAGTTACTTTACCAATGATAATGGCTGCGACATATCCGGTAACAATTCCGAGCAAGATCGGAACTACAGAAAGGAAACCCTTGCCGTAGATACTGAAAATAACGATTGCCATGACAGTAATCATGGAAATAGCTAAGAAAGGCAAACTATATCCTGTCATTGCTCCCGGGTTAGTGTACATGGAGTCATTGATAGCTACAGGTGCCAAGGAAAGACCGATAACCATAACGATTGGACCTACAACGATGGGCGGTAAAACTCGGTCAATCCAGCCTTGCCCAGCAAAGCGAACAATAATGGCAACAAGCAAGTATACTAAACCACCGGTTAAAGCACCTTGAGCAATTGCTGGCATTCCACCTTGCTTCATCAGGAGTTGCATTGCCCCGATGTAGGCAAAACTTGAACCCATATAAGCCGGGACCTTAAAACGTGTCACCGACATATGCGCTAAAGTCCCTAAACCAGAACTAAGCAGCGCAATCGCAGGGTCAATACCTACAAGGATAGGAACCAAAACCGTTGAGCCAAACATGGCAAAGAGATGTTGGAATGAAAGGCCAAACCATTGCCCGCCTTTTGGTTTTTCGTCAACTTTTAAAAGAATATCTGTATTACTGGACACGATTAAGCCTCTTCTTTCTTAATTAAGATGCTATCTTCACCGTCAACTTCTGACATGTTGACAATGATTTCTTCACCTTGGGATGTGGGAATATTTTTTCCAACATAATCCGCACGAATCGGCAATTCACGATGCCCACGATCCACTAAGACTGCTAACTGGACACGCGCAGGACGTCCACGGTCAACTAAACCATCAATCGCTGCACGAATCGTACGACCAGTATAGAGCACGTCGTCTACTAAGACAATGTCTTTCCCTGTAATATCAACGTTAATTTCTGTTGTATCTTCTGTCGCTTTCTTATCATCACGGAATGGACGTGTATCAAGTTCGCCTAAAGGCATATCGATATTTTCCAATTGGGCCAAACGCTCTTGGATTCGTTGAGCCAAGTACACACCACGTGTCTTAATTCCGATAAGGACCAGTTTATCCAATTCCTTGTTTCGTTCAATAATTTCATAAGTAATACGTGTAATCGCACGTTTCATTGTGATTTCATCAATGATTTCTTTTTTTGCCATAAAACACTCCAATATAGAAAAATTCCCTAGTCCAAGGGCTAGGGAAGGTATCAGAAAATACTCTATAATATACTTTAATTAAGTTCATTCAAGATTCTGACCTTGCCTGCCTCTCTGGACACACTTAAAGGTTATAGTGATTATAGCAAATCCTTGATTTTTTTGCAAGAATTTACGACAGATCCCCCTTTCAAAATTAAAATAATTATCAATATACAGAATATTTCTATTCTTTGAGTAAATATTTTTGACAAATTAAAAACTTTAATATATTCTTGTACATAAGCTAAAAAACATTTTAACCCAGTAGGAAATAGTTTTCTTGTTCAGAAAGTCGGTGGTTGCTGCGAACCGATCAGGACTATTTGTTGAATTACACTAAAATGAGCGGATAAAAATAATAAATGAAATGATAAAGAAAAACACTCGCTGTTTTAAAAATAAGGTGGTACCGTGGAGAAATTCGCCCTTAGCTTCTTAAGCTGAGGGTGTTTTTTTATTTCAAAAGGAGGAAAGATATGAGCTCACAGAACATAAGTTATTTATCCTGTGGAGGAATTATCCGATATTGTTTAACAAACGTTCATAAACAATTGCAAAACACAAGTTAATCTACAAGGAAAAATATATGAAAAAAATAAAACAACCCAGCATGATGGAAGCCTGTCTCATGCTTACTTTAGTCATCGCAACAATTGCCCTTTCCGTAATCGGCTTTAAGATTGCTCCCAATATTGCCATTTTGTTTGCTATCGGTATTGTCATGATTTACATGTCTGTAAAACGTATGCCCTTCGATGCAATTCATGATGGTATTATCTCTGGAATAAAACCTGGCATCATCCCAATATTTATCTTTATTTTAGTAGGATCCTTAATCGCTGTATGGATTCAAGCTGGAATTATTCCTACTCTTATGGTCCTTGGCTTTGATATTATCAGTGTCAAATGGTTCGTACCTTCAGTCTTCATTGTCTGTGCAATTGTAGGGAGTGCCGTAGGAAGTGCTTTTACCGTGATGTCGACTATCGGTATTGCTTTCTTTGGTATCGGTGCAACGCTCGGACTAAATCCTGCTCTCATCGTTGGGGCGATTGTCTCGGGTGCTGTTTTCGGAGATAAAATGTCTCCACTTTCAGAATCAACAAACCTTACTGCTGCCGTTGTTGATGCGGATTTATTTAAGCATATCAAAAATCTCATGTGGTCAACCCTTCCAGCATTTTTGGTTTCCTTAGTCTTATTTGCCATTTTAGGTGTCAGCAACCAAGCAACGAGTCTAGATAAGATTGCTGAAGTCACAAAAGTTCTACATGCTCATTTTTCAATTTCTGGCTGGGCCTTCATTCCTATCCTCCTTATGTTTATCTGTGCTTGGAAAAAAATCCCTGCCATCCTTACTATTCTTTTAAATATCGGTATCGCTTTAGTAATGATATTTATTCAGAACCCACATACAAAAGTTACTGACCTCGGTTTATTAATTGATTCTGGTTTTAAATCAGCAACAGGAAATCAAGAAATTGACCTCCTACTTTCACGTGGTGGAATTGAAAGCATGATGTCAACAGTATCACTCATCATTCTTACCTTATCTCTTGGCGGTCTCCTCATGAAAACAGGACTTGTTTCGACAGTCATGGACCGGGTTGCACATAAGCTTGCCTCACCAAAGAGTTTGATCACAACGACCTTGTTTACTAGTATCGGTGTAAATATCTTTATTGGTGAGCAATTTCTTTCGATAATTCTTCCTGGAAATGCTTTTAAAGAGGTCTACAAAAAAGCCAATCTTGACCCCGTTGTCTTGGGACGTACGCTTGAGGATGGCGGAACAGTCATCAACTACCTTATTCCTTGGGGAATTGCAGGGAGTTTCGTTGCCAGTACTTTCGGCGTACCAACTCTGACTTACTTACCTTTTGTCTTCTTTAGTTTGTTCTCCCCTGTCTTTTCTCTTATCAGCGCTTTTACTGGCCTTGGGGTTAAAAAGATTTCCAGTATGAAAACAAAAGATGTTGTTTCTACAGTGCAAAGTTTGTAATAAAAAGCCATTAGAGAACTTCTAATGGCTTTTTTTCTTATACAAACACATTTAATATAAGTGCTCCAACGAGCCCAACAATGGCAATTAATGTTTCTAAAAGCGACCATGTTAACAGCGTTTCTTTGACTGTAAGATTGAAATATTCTTTAAACATCCAGAAACCTGCGTCATTGACATGACTAAAGAAAAGTGAGCCTGCTCCTGTAGCGATAACTAACAAAGCCGGATTTGTACCTGTAGCTGCCATTAAAGGTAAAACGAGTCCAGCTGCAGTTAAGGCTGCAACTGTGGCAGAACCCAAAGCTAAACGTAGAACAACAGCAATTAACCAAGCTAAAATCAAGGGTGACAGACGACTACCTTGGAAGATTTGAGCAACTGAGTCACCCACACCACCATCAATAAGGACTTGTTTAAAGGCACCACCACCACCAATAATTAGGAGCATCATGGAAATCTGTTTAATAGAAGCTTCTGCTGATGCCATTAAACGTTTCATTGGAATCTTACGGAAAATACCCATGGTAAAGATAGCGATAAGTAGTGAAAGAAGCATTGCCACATCCGGGCTACCAATAAAAGCAACTATATTATCTAGCGCACTTGGATTTTTTGGTGTTTTGCCTCCATGTGCCACCATCACGTATAAAGTAGAAATGGCCATCAAAAGAACTGGCATAAGTGAGGTAAGCGTTGCTGACAAGAAAGAGGGTGTTTCTTCAAGTCTGAACTCTTTATATTCTCCAACTGTTGACAGATTGCCTTTTCTTGAGAAAGCATCCGGTACCATCTTTTTCGCAAATTTTGTAAAGAGAGGTCCTGCGATGAGAACTGTAGGTACGGCAATAATAAAACCGTAAAGAAGGACTAAACCCATATTTGCCCCGTAAACACCTGCAATGGCTGTAGGTCCAGGGTGAGGGGGGAGGAAGCCATGGGCCACAGACAGAGCTGCAACCATCGGAATACCCAAATAGAGAATTGGAATAGCGAGTTCTGCAGCAATCGCAAAGATAATTGGAATTAAAAGAACCATACCGACTTCAAAGAAAAGTGCGATTCCAATGATAAAGGAAGCTAAAACAACAGCAAGCTGAATCCTTTTATTCCCAAATTTGTCAATCAGCGTGTGCGCAATACGATAGGCACCGCCGGCATCTGAGACCAAGCGGCCAAGCATGGCTCCAAACCCAAAGATAATTCCTAAATGACCGAGCTGCCCGCCAATCCCTGTTTCGATAGAAGTTGGAATCTTTGCTAAATCAATCCCAAGAAGCATCGCAACAATAAAGGAAACGATAACCAGAGAGACAAAAGTATTAAACTTAGCTTTCCCAATCAAGAAAAGCAAGATCAATACTCCGACCAAAACGATAAGTAAATCCATAAAAATCTCCTAACTTTTATTTACGCTGATAGTCAGCTATAGCCTTATAACTTTCTTCAAAACTACGGGCCAATTGTACAAAAATAATTGATAATTCTCTATAAGCTTTAAAATTCTTGCTGTTAGGCTTGTAGGTTGCATTAGATCCAATCATTTGCTCAACAACATCCAAATCATCAATCAATCCTAAGGATTTTTCTGCCATTACCACAGCTGCTAAACAGCCTGCTTCCTTGCTTTCTGGCACATTAATTGGTTGTTCAAAAATATCAGCTAAAATTTGTGTCCATAACTCTGAACTGACAAATCCGCCTGTTGCTTGGATTTGCTTTAAATCTCCTGTCACCTCAATCAAACTTAGAGCCACCATGTAAAGATTGAACATTACACCCTCTAAAACTGCGCGGGCCATATGATCTCGATTATGTCCATGGTTTAAGCCAAAGAAGGAGCCTCTGGCATTAGCATCCCAAAGAGGGGCACGTTCACCACCCAAATAAGGATGGAAAAGCAGCCCTTCTGCTCCCGCTTCTATCTGCGCGGCAATCTCAGTAATTTCGTCAAAGTTTAATTCCTCATCGAAAATTTGATCCCTTACCCAACGGAAAACATCGCCACCAGAGTTAACTGGACCTCCAACTACCCAATGTTCTTTGTCCAAAGCATAGGTAAATGTCCGTGCTTTAGCATCGACACGTGGCTTGTCTGTTACCACCCGAATCGCGCCTGAAGTCCCAATAGTAATTGCAGCTACTCCTGGTTTAATGGCATTAACACCAAGATTAGAAAGTGGACCATCTCCTGCGCCCCAGACAAACTTAGTTGTCTCAGGAATGCCCATCTTCTTGGCAAATTCTGAAGGCATTCCCTCTTCAATCTCATAAGGTTCAACGACTTGTGGAAGTTGCTGTTGGGAAACTTTCACTAGTTTTAGAACTTCCTTGTCCCAGTTCAACTCATGAATATTAAAAATTCCTGTTCCAGTTGCGACCGACAAGTCCATCTTGTTCGTTTTAAAGAGACGATAGAAAATATAGCCTTTCAAATCAAGATAGTGCGCTGCATTTTCAAAAACTTCTGGGCGTTCACTTGCTAGCCATAAAAGTTTTGAGAGTGGCGCCATCGGATGAATCGGTGTTCCTGTTCGTTGATAAATTTCAAAACCTTGTCCTGAAGACTTCAGTTCATCTGTAAAAGCAACTGCTCGTGTATCTGCCCACGTAATTACTCTTGTCAAAGGTTGCCACTCTTGGTCAAAAGCAATAAGCGAGTGCAGTTGTGTACTGAAAGATACAGCTAAGAGCTCATCTTCCTCTTCTAGATGAATTGAAACCTCACGAATAGTAATCAAAACAGCTTCGAAAATGTCTTCCAGGGATTCTTCTGCCATTCCTGTCGAATCTCGATGAAGTTTATAGCCATGACTGCTACTAGCCACGATTTCTCCGTCTTTCTTAAAGAGAACTGCCTTAGTTGCAGTCGTCCCTAGGTCAAGACCAATCAAATATTCCATTTTTTCTCCTTACTTTTCTACTACTGCATGTCCACCAAAACCATTGCGCAAGGCAGCAACAACTTTTCCTGTCATTGTATCTTCTTGCAAACTACGATTTCGCATCATGAGTGAGAGAGCAATGATTGGGGCAGGGACTTCTAAATCTAGACTTTCTTCCACTGTCCATTTTCCTTCACCCGAAGCTGCAACTTTTCCTGCAATATCTTCTAATTTTGGGTCTTGAGCAAACTGTGCTTCAGCCAACTCCATCAACCAGCTACGAATAACCGATCCATGATTCCATAGTTTTGCTACCGCCTCGTAATCATAATCATAAGGTGAGGCTTCTAAAATTTCAAAACCTTCAGCAATAGCCTGCATCATGCCATATTCAATCCCATTGTGAATCATTTTGAGATAATGACCGCTCCCTAATTTTCCAGTATAGAGATAACCGTTCTCTTGCGCCAAGGCTTTAAATAGTGGTTCAAGAACTTTCCAAGATGCTTCGTCATCTCCACCAATCATAAAGTTCCCGCCAGAGCGTGCACCAGCCATCCCTCCCGAAGTTCCAACATCGAAAAAGTGAATTCCTTTCTTTTTAAGTTCTTCATTTTGCTTCAAGTTGTCTTTATAATTAGAATTTCCGCCATCAATAAGAATGTCACCCGCAGAGAGTTGTTCAGAAAGCTGTTCAATTGTTGAATTTGTCGCTTCTCCGGCTGGCAACATTACCCATACTATTTTAGGACTTGGAAGTTTACTTAAAAGATTTTCCAAGCTATGAGCTGCGGTTATTTTTTCAGAATATTTTTCTGCTTCATGCGCAATCGCTTCATTTTGATCAAAAGCCACCACTTCGATACCATGATCCACAGCATTTTGTACTAAGTTGTAGCCCATTTTTCCAAGACCGATTATTCCAAATTTCATTATATCTACTCTCCTTAAATTATCTGTCAATATTTTGATAACGCTTTCTTTTATTATAAGTAATTCTTTTTCATTTGTCAACAATTTAAATGTAAATGTTTTTCTGTTAAAAGATGCACAAAAAAACCTTACTCTGAGTAAGGTGGTTTGTAATTTATTTAAGTTTAGCAACAAAGGCTTCATAAGGTTTGAGGACAATTTCTTCCACATTATCGATAGCCTCAGGATAGTTATGAATTACTTCCTCTTTTACTTCATATGAGGAAGAAAATTGATTTTTCTTAGTACTGAAATTAGCCACAATTAACCAGTTTTCACCTTTGTAAGATCGAATATAAGCAAAAACTTCTTCCGCTGTATCTTTAAGTAGCTCGAACTTGCCCCAGACGATGATTGGGTTTTCTTTACGTAAAGCAATCAACTTTTGATAAGTGTAAAAGATGGAATTTTCATCCTCTAAGGCTGCCTCTACATTAATTTTTTCATAGTTAGGGTTAATGGCTAACCAAGGATGGCCTGCACTAAATCCAGCTGATTTTTCATTGCTCCATTGCATCGGTGTACGTGCATTGTCACGTCCCTTTGCGTTGATTGAATGAAGAATATCCTCCTTACTGTAACCTTCCTCCAATCTCTCAAAATACATATTTCGACTTTCAATATCATCAATTTGTTCAATATCATTTACAGGTTTATTGGTCATGCCAATTTCTTCTCCTTGATAAATGTACGGAGTTCCTTTCATCATATGTAGGAGAATAGCTAGCATTTTAGCCGATTCTACACGGTATTCTTTATCATTACCCCAACGTGAGACAATCCTTAGCAGATCATGGTTATTCCAAAAGAGTGAATTCCAGCCTTCATTTCCTAATTCTGTTTGCCATTTACTAAAGACCTCCTTTAATTTTGGAATCTCTAGTGGCATCAAATCCCACTTGGTTTTTCCTTCAGCTTCATCTAAACCGATATGTTCAAATTGGAATACCATCGAGAGCTCTTTATTGGCTGGGTTAGAATATTGTTTCGCAATTTCAGGTGTTGCGCCCCAAGTTTCTCCTACAGTCAGCAGATTTTTATCCCCAAAAGTCGCCTGATTCATCTCCTTCAAATAATCGTGTAATTTTGGTCCATTTCCTGTAATACCTTGATTTGGTTGCTTCCCAATCAAATCGATGACATCCATACGGAAACCTCCGATACCTTTATCTATCCAAAAGTTCATCATCTCATAAATGGCTTGGCGGAGTTTTTCATTTTCCCAATTGAGATCCGGTTGCTTCTTGCTGAACAAATGCAAATAGTATTGCTCTACAACTTCATCCCATTGCCAAGCAGGGCCTCCGAAGATTGACTTCAAATCATTAGGCAAACTGCCATCAGATGGTGCATCTCTCCAGATATAATAGTCGTGGTAGTTATTTTCTTTAGATTTTCTTGCTTCAATAAACCATGGATGCTCATCGCTGGTATGATTAACAACTAGATCCATAATAATTTTGATACCACGTTTATCTGCTTCAGAAATAAGCCTTTCCATGTCTCTCATCGTGCCAAATTCGTCCATAATAGACTCATAATCTGAAATATCATAACCATTATCATCATTGGGAGACTGATAAACAGGACTGAGCCAAATACCACCAATACCTAGCTCAGCAAGATAATCTAAACGCGATATAATACCTTTAATATCGCCTATACCATCTCCATTACTGTCTTGAAAACTTCTCGGATAAATCTGATACATCACAATTTCTTGCCACCAATTTTGTTGATTCATTATTTATTTCCCCTTTTTTCATTTTACGCAAGCGGTTGCTTAAAAATATGATAGCATTTTTAAACAAAATGAGCAACAAAAAGGTAAAGAATATTTTTTATCACGTGAGGTATCATTTCTTCAAAGCTAATAAATGTGCGTATTCTAAATCATATTTTACTAAATCAAGTCCGAAAATTTTTTCTTGCTTTTCTAAATCATAGACAAGAAGATTTTTCCAAGTTAAAATCCAAACTTTGCCGCCTTTATCAAAGTCGACATTAATTAGCATATCTTCTGTAGAATAGTTCTCCATGAGTGATTCATCAAGTGCTAAACGACTGATTTTTTGGCTATCTATGTCGTAGAAACTTATTATCATTGAGGTATCAAAACTGTCATTCGCATGACTAATGGCTAAAGTTTTTTCATCATTGGATACTGCTATTTTGTGAGGTTCATCTTGCCCCAAGCTAACTTCCTTGCGTGCCAAACTGTCTTTATCAAGGATAACCAATTTATCTTGTGGAGTGGGTTCATAAGGATTACTTTTCAAGCGATTCCCTGTATTTGTCAGGTAAAATTTATTTCCTATTAATTTCATATCCAAAAAACCTTCTGAGTTTGCTACAGCAGCACTTGCATTAGTGATTAATCTTTCATCTACCTTCTTTAAAGTCTTTTTATCAAAAGTCACAAGATTATTGTGTGTGTACTTATCGCCCACATTCATCACATTATTCAAAACATAGAGATTTTTCTCATCCGTTGCTGCTGCAGACATCACATTATCAGCCGTATCTGGGAATTTAAATTGCTTTTTTAGTGTTTTCGACTTATCATATTTATGAACCGAACCTCCCTCTGGTTGACTGGTCATAGGGTAGTAAAACTTGCCATCAAATCCCGCTCCCGTGATTGGTTCTTCTGGGTATTCTGCTTTCGATAAGCTGCCTTTTTCAATATCTAAGCTAACGACTGTTTGTGGACCTCTTGGAAAAGGTCCTGGTGTGAAATCTTCAAAAACAAAGAAATGATTATTTTTAGAATCTGGTTGGAGATTATGGGTTGCGGTCTGCTCTCCTAGCTTTACTTTGTCTTCTGAGCGTTTCTTTGCCCCTTTATCTGTCCGCTCAAAACCTACAATCTTTTTATACGACATGATATAAAAGTCAGTTTTTTTACTCGTTTTAAAGGTCTGTTCTCCTTTAGGGAAGCTTCTATAGACTAAAAAGACGGCACCGAGCGAGAGTAAAACAGTAGCTAGGACTCGTAGTATTATTTTTTTCATTATCCGATAGACATCCTTATTTTGCGCGATAAATCAACTGGACTTTATTATTATAAAGCAACTCGGAAGGATGGATAGCACGTGCACCTGGGATATCGTAAGCGGAGGTATTGAGATTAACCTTGGCAACATCCATATAGGCTGCCCAAACCAGCTGCGAACAGTAAAAACTGTTCCTATTATTGGTTCTGTAGAAGTTATAATTATAAGGCTTGCCTACCTGTCTCCCCGCCCAATGACCCGCATGCCAATCTTGTGAGACAGTCGTTGACTTTACACCTGTTTGCCAGACATTATATTTTCCTACTTTTCCACGACCCTCAAAGTTATATTGAAGCTTAACCCCTGTTTTTGGGGAAGATTCTGCAGTAACCCATGATTTTTGTGGCGCTACTATTCCCGCATGCCAGCTCCAGAAATTCCATTGTTTGTCACAGCGATAACGCCATCACGCCAGGTCCATCTGCCATGTCGCGCACGTGTTCGCCCTGTCTTATCCGGAACTACTGGTAAGTTATCGATCTTTTCCATGATCTTATTTTCCTTCATTTCTTGATCAACCATCTTGAGATATATTTCTTCCAGTTCTTTTTCCATTTTTCTTGTTTCTTCGGAATCTGATGAGCGGCTACTCCTTTCTAATTTTTTGACATGTTCTGCCATCCTTGCTTTCAAGTCTTCCAAGGATTCGGCTTGGACTTGGCCCACTCCCCTAAGGTTAATAAAACAAAACTCATCAGTCCGACTGATACTTGTTTTTTATTTTTCATCATAAATTTCCTCTTTTCCAATAATTTTTTCTTTCATCTTAACATAGATTTAACACCTATAATCTTTCTGTTTTATAAAGAAAAATTAAATCAAAGAAATAAATAGAAAGCTCTCGAAATGCTTTAAGCTTTCGCAATCAACACAAAGAAATCTCAATAAAATAGAAAAACTCCTGAACTATTAAGTTCAGAAGTCAATTTCAAATTGCCAAAAGAAATTTTTATCTAAGATCAAAAAAAGTCGCTTAAGCGACTTTTCTGGAGATTTTCTTACAAATCGTTGATGTCGAAGTCTTCACCAAGGAAGTCTGCGAGTGAGAAACCTTCTTGAGTTTCTGGAAGATCGTAGCTTGGTTTAGCTGCTTTACGTGGAGCACGTGGTTTACGGTCACGTTTTTCGCCATCTTCGTTATTACGAGCTGGGCGAGCTGGAGCTTCTTCCAATGCTTTGATTGAAAGTGAGATACGTTCTTCTTCAGGTTTCACGTCGAGAACTTTTACGTTCACAACTTGACCAACTTTAAGTACGTCTTTTGGATTTTCAACACGTTCCCAAGAGATTTGTGAAACGTGAACAAGTCCTTCAACGCCTGGGAAGAGTTCAACGAATGCACCAAAGTCAGTGAGACGTTTAACAGTTCCTTCAACAGTTGAGCCAACTGGTGCTTTTTCTTCAACTTGTTCCCATGGGCCAGCTTGTGTAGCTTTAAGAGAAAGTGAAAGACGACCAGCTTCTTCATCAAGTTTCAAGATTTTAACTTCAACTTTATCACCAGGTTTTACAACGTCTGATGGACGTTTAACACGGTGGTGGCTAAGTTCTGAAACGTGAACAAGTCCGTCAATACCACCAAGGTCAACGAATGCACCGAAGTTAGTAACACGTGAAACAGTACCTTCAACGATATCGCCTTCGTTCAATTGAGCAAAAGCTTCTTTACGCATTTCGATAGTTTCAGCTTCAACTACAGCACGACGGCTAAGGATGAAGCGGTTTTCAGAAGCGTTGATTTCGATAATTTTAGCTTCAATTTCTTGACCAACAAATTTCTTAGTATCTTTAACGAAGTATGTATCAATCATAGACGCTGGGATAAATCCACGAATACCGTTATAGTCTACTGAAAGTCCGCCTTTAACGTCTTTAGTAACTTTAACTGTAAGGATTTCGCCTTCTTTACCTTCAAGTTCAGTCCAAGCTTTACGAGCTTCAAGACGTTTCAATGAAAGAAGGTATACATTTGCACCTTCAGCATCTTTACCAACGATTTGTTTAATAACAAGCAAATCAAGAATATCACCAGGTTTTACGAATGTATTGATATCAGCATCACGGTCGTTTGTGATTTCGCGAAGTGTAAGGACACCTTCAACACCTGTACCAACGATAGCAACTGTTGCTTGCCCGTTTTCGATAGTAAGGATTTCACCCTTTACGACGTCACGTACTTTAACGTCCTCAACGCTGTTTAACAATGTTTCAAATTCATTCATTTGTAAAAAAATTCCTCCAACAATTTGACTGTCTACAGTCTTATGACTTAGTATATCACAACTATGAGAGAAATGAAAGCTTTTTAATACTTTTTTTCTTCTTTTTTATAAAGAATACCTTTAAATAGTCTAAAAGTTTATTTCGACTTGTCTTTACAGTATTTATCGCTAAAAAAATTAAGCCATTACAGCTTAATTTTCGTGATAGAAAACGTTTTCTTTTATTTGCTCTGAAGGGAGTACTGTTTGTGCAAATAAGAGACGATTTTTACTTGTATCACTCGGATCTGCTATATCTGAAACAACAACCGTGCCATCTTCTTGAAGCGTAGGAATTGGTTTTTCTGCTGGATAAAAATATAGTTTTGCCGAATGCCTATTGTCCGTCATAATATAAGGAATTCCGTAGTCATCATAACCACCTTTTATCATATAATATTCACGCTTACCAAAAAGAAATCGTGACCCATCGATTTCGTAATTCACACCACGCTCACTTGCCCATTTACCTTGTATACTTGAGTAATCTCCTTGAGCTATCTGCGCAACGAGTTGATCTGTGGTTCCTTCTTGATCAAAACTTGGTCTCAACCATGGAAGTGTGATATTGTCAGCTAATAGTTTGCTTTGTTCTTTGTAATTTGTACTCCAAATAAATGCGAGGCTCGTTAACAATACTAATGCAAGTAAAACAATATTTCCTTTTCCAATTTTTTTCATATCCGCACCCATAAATAAGTTTTTGATTATAAATAAATTATAACAAATTTAAAATTTAATCAAAAATAAAACGCGGGTTGCCCCACGTTTCTCTTATTTTATTGGTATTGCATAATTTGGCCGTTTTTATAAGCAAAGTCAATCAAGGCACCGCCGAGACATTCATCACCATCATAAAAAACAACGGCTTGTCCTGGAGTGATGGCACGTACAGGTTCATCAAATTTGACAGCAACTTTATCTCCCTTAACAGAGATTGTTACTCCTGTATCTTCTTGACGATAGCGGAACTTGGCTGTACAATGCATTTCAAATTCTTCTGGCATTGGACGAGTAAAGCTCAATTCACTGGCAGTTAAATTATCAGAATACAAATGTTCATGATGGAAACCTTGTCCAACATAGAGTGTATTTGTACTAAGATCTTTCCCTACTACAAACCACGGATCACTTGTTGTTTGACCATGTTGACCGCCAATTCCCAAACCACCACGTTGACCAATGGTATAATACATGAGTCCTGCATGAGTTCCCATTTCTACACCATCTAATGTCATCATTTTCCCTGAAGTTGCAGGAAGATAGTTTGTCAAAAATTCTTTAAAATTCTTTTCACCGATGAAACAGATCCCAGTCGAATCTTTTTTCTTTGCTGTCGCAAGTCCTGCACGTTCAGCAATTGCACGTACTTCCGGTTTTTCCAAATGACCAAGCGGAAACATTGTTTTCTTCAGTTGGGCTTGTGACAATTGACTTAAGAAATAAGTTTGATCTTTATTATTATCCACACCACGAAGCATATGAACTGTGCCATCTTCATCTGTTGTTACACGTGCATAGTGACCTGTTGCTACATAATCAGCTCCAAGTTCCATTGCGTAATCAAGAAAAGCCTTAAACTTAATTTCTTTATTACACATAACATCTGGGTTAGGTGTACGGCCTGCACGATATTCCGCCAAGAAATACTCGAATACACGGTCCCAATATTCTTTTTCAAAGTTGACAGAATAGTAAGGAATACCGATTTGATCCGCTACTGCTGCTACATCTTTGTAGTCTTCTGTAGCAGTACATACACCATTTTCGTCAGTATCATCCCAGTTTTTCATGAAAACACCAACGACATCGTAACCTTGTTCTTTCAGCATTAAAGCTGTAACTGAACTATCGACGCCACCAGACATACCGACAACGACTCTTGTTTTTGAATTATCCATTATTTGTTCACCATCTCTTTCTATTTTTATTAGATTTCCTATTTTTCTTTAGAAAAACAAAAAAGCTTACATTCAGTTGAAGGCTGAAGTAAATAATAGGTAACGATTTATTATACCAGTTTTTTCCAGAAATAAATAGACTGTGAAATGCTATAATAGAAATATGATTGAACACACAGATAATCCTTTAATTTTTAACATGGAAATCAATAAAAATAAATACGCAAACCTTGCTGAAACAAAGCGAGTTTGTCCTTTTTGCGATACACCCAATCTCAAAGATATTTTGGACAGACAAGGGCACAAAATTTGGCTTAAAAACAAATTTCCCACTGTCGAAAATTCTTTGATGACTGTGATTATCGAGTCAGATAAACACCTCGGAGATGTCTCTACCTACTCTGTTCAAGAAAATAGAGAAGTCTTTCGGTTTGCTTTTGAATGTTGGCAGAAGCTATTGGATAATCCCCAATATAAATCAGTACTTATGTTTAAAAACTTTGGCCCCCATTCTGGCGGAACATTACGTCATCCACACATGCAGATTGTTGGCTTGGAAGAGGCAGATGGTTATGAACATATCTCTCCTGAAAATTTTGAAGGTGTAACACTTAAAGAAAATAGTGTCGATATTACAATCTCTACTCGTCCGATTATGGGATTTGTGGAATTTAATGTTATCATTTCCCAACTTGAATATATCGATCATTTGGCTGATAA
Organism: Lactococcus sp. bn62; assembly: GCF_029492705.2. Taxonomy (NCBI): domain Bacteria; kingdom Bacillati; phylum Bacillota; class Bacilli; order Lactobacillales; family Streptococcaceae; genus Lactococcus; species Lactococcus sp. bn62. Next base: position 1,413,648 of record NZ_CP120417.1, read on the forward strand.
GGTTCAGCTTATTACACAGTATTTACTGAATGACTATATGAACGGACGCTGTGATTCTTACAATCTTTTTTTCTACAAAATGCCGGACAGCCAGCGTTATATTTGTAAGATTGTACCACGGTTTATCACTTCTCCTTACTACATCGGCTATAAAATACCTCAGGTCAACAAAGACAATCGCTTAGAAGAAATCGCAAAAGAATTAAAAACAAAGCTGGACTAGTCCAGTTTTTCTTTTATAAATAAAAAATTAGGTTATAATAAGTGTATGTTTGATTTTATCAAGAAAAATATTTGGCTAATGCTCGGAAGTTTTATCCTCCCTGCTGGACTACTTGCGGTAGCTTTTGCCTTCCTCGGTATTTATTGGGGAAGTGACACTTCTATCCTCGCTGGTGATGCATATCATCAATATGTTGCTATTCACACGCTTTATCGGGATATTCTTCATAATAGTAACTTAGGCTTTCTCTATACTTTCACGAATGGTTTGGGGCTAAACCTTTATGCTTTCTCTGCTTACTACATGGGAAGTTTCTTCATGCCCCTTACTTATTTTTTCAATGTTCATACTATGCCAGATGCACTTTATCTGATTACACTTTTAAAGTTTGGAACGATTGGTCTCTCAAGTTTTGTTGCATTGAAAAACATGTATAAATCCATCCCCTCTCTTATCACGATGGCATTATCCACATCTTTCACCCTGATGAGCTTCTTAACGAGTCAAGTTGAAATTATCATGTGGCTCGATGTTTTCATCTGGCTTCCTCTCATCATGTGGGGCTTGCACGGACTTCAAGATTTCGGCAAGCGTAAACTGTATTACATCAGCTTAAGCCTTCTATTCATCCAAAATTACTATTTTGGCTTTATGGTTGCAATTTTCTTAGTGTTATATTTTATAGCACGTTCAACATTTACCAAGTGGTCATGGAAAAAGTTTTTTGATTTTGCGATTACTTCTATATTGTCTGCTGTAACAAGTTTAGTTATGCTTCTTCCAATGTATCTTGATTTGAAAGCAAATAATACTCAAGCTGTTTCCCAGATTAATGATTTTTGGACACAAAATTCTGCCGTTTTTGATCTTTTTTCTAAAAACTTTGTGGGAGCCTATGATACAACACAGTATAATGCTGTCCCAATGATTTATTTAGGGCTCATCCCCTTCCTTCTTGCTCTTACTTTCTTCTTCCTTCCTCAAGTGAAATGGCAGACCAAAATAGCTTTTGGTGTCCTACTTGCATTTCTGACTGCCTCTTTTTATCTACAAGTTTTAGATTTGGCGTGGCAAGGGATGCATTCTCCAAACATGTTTTTACATCGTTACGCTTTCCTTTTCTCTCTTCTCATTTTACTTATGGCCTGTGAAGTTCTCACGCGCTTCAAGTCTTTAAAACTCTGGATGACTATAGTACCCTTTGTGCTGCTTTCCCTTGGTTTTATTGCTGCTGCTTTACTCGGGGATTATGCTTATCTCGATACGCTACAGCTTGCTCTGACTCTGCTCTTTGCCTTGGCTTATTTCTTGGTTCTTCTTACCTTCTTTAAAAAATGGCTCCCTTGGAAAGTTTTAGTTGCCATCCTTGCTTTGTTCATGTGTGCAGAAGCAGGTTTAAATGGATACTACCAGCTTGCAGGAGTTAAGAAAGAATGGAATTTTGCAAGCCGAGCTTACTACAATACCCAAACAAAACTCATTCAACCTCTCGTCCAAAATGTAGTCGAACGTTCTGGAGATACCTTTGTGCGTACAGAAAACACGGTCCCCGATACGGCAAATGATGGTATGAAATATAATTATAATGCCTTATCGCAGTTTTCTTCTGTCCGTAATAGTAATTCAAGCCGGGTCTTAGGACTTTTAGGGTTTCATACAGACAGCACCTTCCTTAATCTCCGCTACCCTGAAAACACGTTACTCATGGATTCGCTTCTTTCCATTAATTATAATATCAATCAATTTCAACCTGAGAAATACGGTTTTAAGCAAATAAAACCTTCTTTATTTGAGAATCACAATGCACAATCGGTTGGAATATTTGTAAAAGATGGGTACCAAGATGCAGCTCTGAGCAGTTCAGAAAGAGCAACAATCAGTAATCAAGAAGCCTTTCTCCATCAATTGACGCACAGTAAAGAAAAATATTTCACGCAGATTTACCCAGACTCAGAAAACAGTAACAGTACGATAACCGGTGGTAAAGAACAAGTTACACTGATACGTAAAGTCGAAGAAGACGGCGGCGTTTCAGTGACCTATGAGCTTACCGTACCCGCACATAGTCAAGCCTATCTTGAGTTACCTAATGTAAGCTACATTAATGATAATTCAAAAATGACTACGATTACGATTCATTCAGGAAAAAAAGTTCTTCATTCTTATAATGTCAATAGTAAAGATGTTGGTAACTTTTATAATTTAGGAACTTCTGAAAAGGAAACAAAACTAACAGTGAGTGTTTCCTTCCCAGAAAACTCACAAGTTTCCTTTGGCATAACAAGATTTTGGGCTTTGGATAACACCAAATACCAAGCAGCTATGGATACTCTAAAGCAAACACAGGTGAAAACCGAACAAGTAAAAAACGGACTTCGTTTGACTTATAATAGCAATACCTCTGGTGATCTTTTCCTCACATTACCTTATGATAAAGGTTGGTCAGCCAAACTGGATGGACATTCCGTAACCTTAGATAAAGCACAAGAAGGTTTCATGAAAGTTACTGCCCCTAGAGGTGAACATGTTGTCGAACTTACTTTCTTCCCTCAAGGCTTAAAAGCAGGGATAGCATGTTTTATAGGTGGAATCGCTCTCTTTGCTCTTTATGATTTCTTAAATAGAAAAAAACAGCTTTAAGTGCTGTTTTTTTCTATTTAACTTTAATGCTGGCGAATCAAAGTATTCTTGAAAGAATATTTATCCGCACGATAATAAGAAATATCGTATAAGATAGGTCGAGCGTCTAAAGCAAAAGCCGTGGAGTGTACGCGGAAAACTGGACTGTTCACTTTCACTTCCAGTAACTGAGCAAGTTCCTCTGTAGCCAGAATCGCTTCAATTTCTTGGTGCGAATAGCCAATTTCTATTTTTTCCTCAATAATGGAAAACAAGGATCCAGTCAATTCTTTCTCAGTTGCTCCCGTGATTAATTGTTCTGCAAAATAGAGTTTTTCTAAAGTCATGGGTTCATTATCAAGTAAACGCAATCGCTGTAATTCCACCAGTTCTGCTGTGGTGTTCAGTGCTTTTACAACTTCCTCTGGCACTTTCTTCAATTTTTTAAAATTTAGTAAACGTGTTTGCCCAACTTTTCCCATAGCCTCTGCTGCTTCGGTAAAGGACTTCAAACCCATACCTCCACTTTGAATCTTGGGTTGTTCAATCACATAGGCGCCTTTTCCTTTTTTCTTGATTACAATTTGTTTTGTCATCAAATCTTCCATGGCTTTACGTACGGTTAAGCGACTCACGCCAAACTCCAATGCCAAATCGTATTCGGATGGAAGTTTTTGAGCAGATACATAAGTGCCCTGCTCAATTCTTTTTTCTATTTCTTGAGAAACAACTAAAAACTTTGCTTTGCTTTCTTTTCGTTCAGTATTCATTACCTTTATTTTATCACGCTTATCTTCTTTTTAAAAGTTTCTTATTGACCAAGTCTTTCAATACTTTTCATATAAATTTCTATCATTTGTTTTAAATGTTCAATCTTTATATATTCATTTTCCTTATGGGCAATTCCTTTTTCCCCCGGAAAAGATGGCCCAAAAGCTACAATATTTGGCATTGACCGCGCATAAGTCGCTCCTGTAGTTGTGACGGGTTGACCATTTAATCCTGTCACTTCTTCATAAATATTTGATAAATCTTGTATTTCTTGCTTCATCTTGTCAACGTAGGTTCCGGGCAGACTGCGAATAATTTTGAAACTTGTGTCTGGGTAAAGATTTTCGCTTAAAGCATTAATGACTTGCTCCTCTGTCACAGTTACCGGATAACGAATACTAAGTGACAGATGAATAAGATTATTTTCTCTTTTGATTTTGTATGGCGTAAGTATTAAACGCCCACTTTCTTGGTCCGCAAAAGCAATACCTACTCCTTGACCAAAATGTTTTTCATGAAAACTATGGGTGAGCCATGAGAAATAGTGCCTCAGCTCCTTATTTTCTAAATTATTTTGAAGTAAGGCTGCCAAGGCTGTAATTGCATTTTTCCCTAATTCTGGCGCATTGCTTGGCGTCCGCAATCCTTTGGCACTATAAGTTTGACGTCCACCAGAAAGTTGAATGTCATCAGGAACAAAGTCTTTAGCCATTGCACCATGAAAATCGCCCAATGAATCCAATACACCGTGAGCAAATCTTGTCGTCAACTCAAGAGCAACAACACCTCGCTCCCCGTAAACTACTGGAAATTTACAATCTGGTGTAAAACCAAAAAACGGTGCCTTTTCTTCTGACAAATAAAGAGGCACATCTGCTGATCCACTTTCTTCATCAGTTCCAAAAATAATGCGTATTGGTAGACGAGGTTTGAATTTTCTTTCCTTTAATAACTTCAAAGCAAATAGACAGGACAGAATTGGTCCCTTATTGTCTAACACACCTCGCCCATAGAAATAGCCTTCACGCTCCTCAAGCTTAAAGGGAGGCGATAACCAGCCTGGGCCCTCCGCAGCAACCACATCAAGATGTCCAACTACTCCAATATAATCCTCACCTTCCCCTAATTGAGCATAACCCATTGCATCTTTGACGATTTGTATTTCCAGACCATAAGATTGTGCTTTTTCCATGACATAAGCTAAAACTTGACGTGGCTCTGCTCCAAAAGGGGCACCAGCTTCGGCTTCGCCTTTGACACTGGGAATCGCAATTGCTCCTTCCAAAAGGGATACATAGTCCTCCCAATTTTGTTCAATTTCTGTCCTATACATTTTTTACCTCTTTAGAATGCTTTGCTGTTTAAAAAACGAACTGTTTATATGCTTCTCGTGACTTATTATTTTCCTTTGCCTGTAAAACTTTACAAATTGCCTTATAAGATTCATTAAGTCCGACACCACCTTTTTTTGGCATTTTTACAATATCAATTACTTCTTTGTAAGCAGAAATTAAAGCCTGGTTTTCTTCAGACATGGCACAAACTACTTTGAGAGATGTATTTTTTTGTATATCTTGAGCAAGCTCCAATGACATTTTGGAAAACTCAGGGTAGTTAAAGGAAGGTCCGCAAATCACGCCCTCAATATTAAGCCGTTGCAACATCCCTTTTATCTTTCTTTGAACAACATCTGGTGCTTCCCTGTAGGTTTGTTCTCCCATATAAATCGTAACCAGCAAATTTTGTTCATGCTCAGCAAGTAAGGGTTTCAAAGTCACTCCTGGTCCAATCACTTCTTTTGTAGCAGTAAGTGGAACTTTTACATCATCCTTTGTTCCCATTCCCGCTTGAATTTGATTTAAAATCATTACAAGTCTCATTCTATCCTCCTATAGATTATCAAAGCTCAACATTTCCTCTGTAATAGCTTCTAATTCTGCATCAGCAGCTTGTCGTTCTTCATTCATGTATTGTACATCCATAATTTTGATAAAAGGAATGTAGATAAATACACCAATGATAAGCAAAACGAGTTGCAAAAGTGCTCCGGCCCAGTTTGTTGCTAAGAAACCTGAAATAATAATGGGCGTAGTCCAGGGAATCAAAACACCGTTGGTGATTGGCACAAGATGAAGGTTCATCATAATATAAGAAACAATAATATTAAAGGTTGGTACTAAGACAAAAGGAATAAAAATGAGAGGATTAAGTACAATAGGAAGACCAAAAATAATCGGCTCATTTATCCCAAATATGCCTGGAACCAAAGCAAGCTTACCTAACTCCTTAATTCGTTTTGAACGACAAACAATTAGCATTGCAATTAATAAAGAAAGTGTTGATCCAGCACCTCCAAAGGTTGCAAATAAGTCTTGAAATTGAGCATTTACAATATGAGGTGCTCCGGTTCCATTTTTAAAATACTCTACATTTTCAAGAGAGAGCGTCAGCAGGATAGGATTAAAAACCGCACCCACGACTGAACTTCCGTTGACGCCGAAAAACCAGAAAACATGAAGAAAGATATAAGCAATAATCATTGCCCATACTGTATCTCCGAGATGGAGCAGCGGTATTTGTAAAAAGTTAAAAACTAAGTCAAAAGCATTTGTGCCAAAAATGTTCAATACCAAGTTCAGTGCAAAAAATATTAGCATGACAAAAGCACCTGGAATCAAAGCAGCGAAGGAATCTTCAACCATGGGTGGTACACCTTCAGGCATTTTGATTACCCATTTTCTGTTGACAGCAAATTGATAAAGATTAACAGAAACAAAGGCGCAAATAATCCCGATAAAAATCCCTTTTGCTCCGACCCAAGAAAGTGGGAGACCTGTTAAGGTAGCTGATACCGGATTTGCCATCCCCTCAACTGTTACCTCTCCAGTCACAGAGTATGGCATCAGAAGAAACCAAGACATTAAAGTAACTGCCGCTCCAAAAATGGGGTTAGCCTTAATTTCTTTCGCAAAAGAATAACCTATCCCCACAACTGCAAACACGGCCATGATCGTAAAGGTCGCATCTGCAGGCTTAGTAATCATTTCAGCTAAGGTCGTCCCGGTCTTACTGTTAATAACCGTCGTTTCCAAAAAATTAATCCATTGAGGAATAGGGAAATTTGCTAAAAGTAAAAAGAAAGATCCCGCAATCAATAGTGGTGTTGAAACGAGAAAACCATTTCTTATTGCAATAAGATACTTGTTACGTCCTATTTTTTCAGCCAGGGGCAACATAATTTTTTCAAGCTTTGAAAACATCAATTTCTCCTTCTACCTATTCGATAGGTGCTTTAATTCTTGCTTCATAAGCATCTAACCATTCTTGGCTAATGGGCTCGATTTTTGTCTTGTGATTTGCTTCTGGGTGGGCGATAAAGATTCTTGGTTCTTGTTTGTGAGTGGCCACACTAAAAGTAAATTCTACATTAGTTGCAACGCCCCAGTTTCCTTCTTTATCCAGTGCGACAAGTGAAAAAGCTCCTGCTTTACCGTATCTTTCTTTCAATTTATCTTCAAAAGAATACACCGCCTGATCACAAGCCTCTTGGGGCGTATGGCCTTCAGACATGAGACGAACGATTTCATAGGATAAAATTCCTTTCATCAAATCTTCACCAAGTCCTGTTGCTGTAGCCCCTCCAACCTGACTATCCACATAAAAGCCGGAACCTGAGAGTGGTGAATCACCAACCCGGCCAGATTTTTTCATGAAGAGACCAGAACTTGAAGTTCCTGCCACCATTTTTCTACTACTGTCTAAGGCAACCATACCCACCGTATCATGTCCATCATAAGCCGAAAGACCTGTACGTTTCATTTCTTCTAAACGTCTCTCCCATATTTTTTTGGCGCGCTCTGTTAACATTTTTTTCTGCTTAAAGCCTGCTTCAATAGCATATTGTCTTGCGCCTGGACCGACTCGCATACTATTAAATTTTTCCTCAGATAAGGCTTTTGCTACTGCTATTGGATTAGCAATATCAGTAATGCCTGCCACTGCACCAATTTTAAAACTATCTCCATCCATATATGCAGCATCCATTTCTAAAATTCCTGCTTCATTTGGTAGTCCACCATATCCGACAGACTTATAATAAGGATAATCTTCAACCTCTTTTATAGCTTGTTCTAGTGCTTCTCCAGCCTCTCCTCCTTTGCTCAAAAGCTCTTCAGCTTTACAAACCCCATCATGAGCCATTCGCCACGTTGCAATAATTCCCCACATAAATACCCCTTTTTTTATTTTATATACAATCTAGTATATACTATTTGCATACATTATAAATTAAACGCTTACATTTGTCAAGGCACAAATAAAAATAGAGAAAGACTCATGCTTCTCTATTTTTATACTATTCTTGATTATAGATGTTTAATGCCTCTAGGAACACATGACCATACTTTTTCAACTTCACTTGACCTACACCGGAAACTTCTAAAAATGTCTCTTCGTCTAAAGGCATAATTCTTGTCATGTCTTTCAATGAAGCATCGGAAAATATCATGAAAGGAGGAACGCCTTCTGACTTGGCAATATCGAGACGTAACGTCCGTAATTCTTCAAATAACTCCAAATTAAATGTACCATTAGCTACAGACTGTTGCTTAGTAGTGCTTAAAGCTGTACGTCGCCAGACTTGCTCTCTACCTTGTAGAACAGCTATCCCACGATCAGAAACCCCAAGTAAGGGGAATTTGCCTGCGGAGACAGCTAAGTAACCTTCCCCCGCTAAAAAATCAATCAGTTCTCCAACTGCTTTTTGCGAATATCCCTTCATTATGCCAAAAGTTGAGAGTTTTTCAAAATTCCAACGTGCTAAGTTTTTATTTTTAGAGCCTACTAAAACTTGTGCGACTGCTGTTTTTCCGAAACGTTGTTCCATCCGAATAACACAAGACATAACTTTTTGTGCATCAAGCGTAACATCTGTACGCTCCCGGTCGTCTAAACAGTTTGAGCACTTATGACAGTCCTCTCCCGCATCACCAAAATACTGTAAAATATAACCCTGCAAGCAAGTTTCTGAGCTTGTATAAGCTTGCATCTGCCTTAGTTTTTCGTATTCTTGCTCCTTATGTTGCTCACTCCCTTCGCCTTGCTCGATCAAGAAGTTTCTGAGACGAACATCATTGGGCGAAAATAATAAGATAGCATCCGAATCAAGTCCATCTCTTCCTGCACGACCTGCTTCTTGATAGTAGGCTTCAATAGTAGCAGGCATCCCATAATGAATTACAAAACGAACATTGCTCTTATTTATCCCCATTCCAAAAGCATTGGTTGCCACCATAATAGGAACTTCATCATAAAGGAAATCTTCTTGGTTTTTTTGGCGCTCTCCCTCAGCTAAACCGGCATGATAACGTTTAGCAGGAAAATTATTTCGGTTTAACCATTCCGTAACTTCTTCTACTTCTTTACGTGTGTTGGCATAGATAATGCCTGATTCGTCAGTATGTTCTTTTAAGTAGGACTTTAAAAAGTCACGTTTATCTTTTCCTTTAACAACTTCAAAGCGTAAGTTTTCGCGTAAAAAACCTGTTTTAACAGTGTTGTCTTCAGAGATTTGTAATAAGTCTTGAATATCTGCAGATACCCGAGGTGTGGCTGTAGCTGTTAGTGCTAAGATTGTTGGTGAAGTAGGCAAATCAGCCAATCGTTTCGCAAAAGTAACATAAGAAGGTCTAAAATCATGTCCCCATTGAGAGATACAGTGTGCTTCATCAATTGCAACCAAATCAATAGGAAGGTGTTGCAAAAAATAGTTAAAAGATTCTAATTCAAACCGTTCAGGCGCAACAAACAAGATTTTAACCTCGCCATTTTCGATCTGTTGCATTCGGAAATAAGCTTCTTGCTCATCTACTGTCGAATTAATAAATGTTGCTGGTATATTTGCAATATTTAGCTGATCCACCTGATCCTTCATCAGGGAAATTAAAGGCGAGACCACAAGAGTAACGCCTTCTTGTAAAAGGGCAGGTAATTGATAGCAAATGGATTTCCCTGCACCTGTCGGCAATATCCCCAGAGTATCTTTTCCCTGTAGAACTTGCTCTATTATTTGTTTTTGACCTTGACGGAAACTTTCATAGCCAAATATTTCCTTGAGTTTTGCTTCTAAATTCATCTTTTCCTATTATACGTTTAATACTAAAAAAATTCACGAACAAAAGTGAGTTTTTTTCTTTTATTTTTAGAGTACCTCAATTTTTTGTTTTAGTTAAAAGTAAGGAATTCAAAATTACGGAAACGCTAGACAAGCTCATTGCTGCTGCAGCAATCATTGGATTGAGTAATCCAAAAGCTGCCAGCGGGATACCAATAATATTGTAAATGAAGGCCCAAAAATAATTTTGTTTGATTTTACTTAAGGTTTTTCGAGAGATCTTAAAGAGATCGAGTAATTTATGGATTTTACCACCCATAATGGTCACATCTCCTGCTTCCATCGCAATATCTGAGCCTGTTGCCATGGCAACACCCACAGTACTACTTGCTAATGCAATAGCATCGTTTATTCCGTCGCCTACCATAATGGAATGTGAAGTTTCTTGGACAATTTTAGCTTTGTCTTCAGGTGATAGATTACTTTTTACTTCATCCAAATTGACAATTTCTTGGATTTTTTTAGCAGAATCTTCATTGTCCCCTGTCAACATCACAGTTTTAATGCCGGCTTTTTTCAGTGCAGCTACGGTCTGCACACTTTCTTGCTTAATTGAAGATTTAAAGGTTGCTGTAGCTATATGGCTTACATCATCCGCAAGATAAATAACAGTATCTGTGCTTGATGTGACATCGTACCCGTGCTCTTCCATAAGTTTTGCATTTCCTGCATAATATTGACGGCCATTTATTTCTCCTGAAAGTCCACGACCAGCAATTTCTTTAAGGTTTTCTACGGGGTAGATTTCCTCAGTTTTTACGGCTTGAGCTAACGGATGGTGCGAATGACTTTCTAAACTTGCTAAAATTTTAAATGATTCATCGTTGCCCTCAAATTGAGACAACTCAAATTCACCTGTCGTAATCGTCCCTGTCTTATCAAAGAAAACTGTTGTCACGCTATTTGTTAGTTCTAAAGCATTGGCATTTTTCAACAGCAAGCCATTCTTAGCAGCAAGTCCTGTTCCTGAAATAATTGCGGTTGGTGTCGCTAAACCAAGCGCACATGGGCAAGCAATAACCAATGTTGCCACAGCATGCATAATGGCAGTCAATAATGTCCCAGTAATAGCCCATGTTGCTACAAAAGTCACAAGTGAAATGACCAAAACAATTGGAACAAAGACATTTGAGATTTTATCCGCGAATTTTTGAATATCAGGTTTTGAGGCTTGCGCTTCTTCCATCATTTCAACCATCCGAGAAATAGTCGAATCGTTAACATCTCGAACAACAACAGCTTTAATGGAACCGTCTAAATTCACAGCCCCTTCAAATAGTGTATCATCGTCTGCTTTGACAACAGGTAAAGATTCGCCAGTCAAGTGACTTTCGTCAAAAGATGCTTTACCTTTAAGGATCATTGCATCCAAAGGTACCTTCTCTCCCGGATAAATTTGAATAACATCCCCGATTTGGACTTCTTCAAGCGGGCGCTCACCTTCTTCTGTGTGAACCATTTTAACCCTACTACTCATCAAGCTCGTGATTGCCTGACTTGTTTTTTCTTTAGCATTGTGCTCAAGTACTTTTCCTAAAACAACCAAGGTAATAATAACCATAGCTGATTCAAAATTCAAAGCATTGTCTTGTCCTAAAAATACCGCTAAAATTAAACTCGAAAAATATGCAACGCTAGTTCCAAGTGCTACTAGAACATCCATATTTGCATTTCCATTTTTCAATGCATGATAAGCGCCGACGTAAAAGCGCCAACCGATAATAAACTGAACAGGTGTTGCGAGAATAAGTTGTAAAACAGGAGTGTGTAGAAACATCAAATAGTGTGTGCCCAATACTCCTTCAAACATAGCAAGTACTAAAGGCAGAGTCAAAATTACTGACACGATCAATGACAATCGTAAATTACGATTCCTTCTACGCGCTTGAGCTGCAATTTTTTCTTGATGTGCTTTATCGTTTACAATAGCACCATAGCCCACCTTTTCAACTATATTGATCACATCTTGATCACTAATGCTATCATCAAAAATGACTTTTGCTTTTTCAGTTGCCAAGTTAACTGTTGCTTCTTGGATTTTATTCGAGTTATTCAATGCTTTGGATACGGTATTCACACAGTTTGCACAGGTCATACCCGTGATGACAAAGTTTTGACTTCTCATTTTCTACTCCTTCATTAAATTTACAAATGTAAACATTGTGTTCCAGAGAAAACTGCCCCTAAGGACAGCCTTCTTATTTTACTAATTCGTAGCCAGCTTCTTTAACAGCCATTGCTAAATCTTCTACGGGTGTTGTCGCTGCATCGAATTTCACAAGTGCTTCATTCTTTTTTAAAGAGACTTTTGCGGATTTTACACCAGTAAGCCCTTCGAGTGCTGAAGTCACATGCATTGCACAGTGATCACAAGTCATACCTTTGATTACGAATTTTTCTTTTTCCATTATCTCTCCTCCATATTAGCTGACGTGTTGGCAGCTGCAAGAATTAAAATTTTCTAAACAAGTACAAGTTGTTTCTTGAACTGTTTCTTTATTTTTTAACGCTTCTTGCAAACTTGCTACATCTTCTGAAGTCAAGTTTGACAAGGCGATCATATCGGCTAAGAGCTTCACTTGTTTTGTTTCACAAACTTTTTCAAGTAAAGACTGTCCCATCATTTGAATAGCTGTACATTCTGCCATTAAAGGGCGATAAACAAACTTACGACCTTCTTTTTCAGTACTTAGCATTCCCTTTTTCACGAGGCGCCCCAGCAAAGTTTTAACTGTTGCTAGAGACCAATCCAAATCGGGCGAAATTTGACAAGAAATCTCATCAACTCGTGCTTCGCCGAGCGACCATATAACACGCATAACAATCAATTCTGCATTTGATATATTAAATTCTGTTTCGTTCATTGGCGCTCCTTACTTTATTTTTACTACAACTACAGTTTACAACTGTAAACTGTAAATGTCAAGTCACAACTCTGTATTATAAATAAAAAAACCCTTTAAGGCAAGTATAGACTTTCAAAAAGGGTCGTTTATTTTCAATATTATTATTTTCCGTCACCAAAGATGCGTTCCATAATTTCACGTCCTGTTGGCGTTGCAGCAAGCCCACCTTCACCAGTTTCACGGTGAGCAGAGGGCAGTGAGCGTCCTACATTGTACATACATGTGATCACTTCATCAACAGGTATAACTGTTTTAACACCAGCTAAAGCCATATCGGCGGAAATCATCGCCTGAGAAGCCCCCATAGCGTTACGATGGACACAAGGAATTTCTACTAAACCTGCGACAGGGTCACAAATCAGGCCCAGCATATTTTGGAGTGTCAAGGCTAAAGCTATTCCGGCTTGCTCGCCCGTACCTCCAGCCATGATAACCAAAGCGGCTGCGGACATGGCCGATGCCGACCCAACTTCTGCTTGACATCCTCCTTCAGCACCTGCAATCGTTGCATTGTTTGCGATTGCTAAACCAAAAGCACCAGCTGTAAAGATAAATTCTACCTGCTGCTCATGTGTAAGCCCTAACTTCTTCGTTGCTGCAGAGAGCACACCAGGTAGACATCCAGCTGACCCAGCTGTCGGTGTCGCACAGATGAGTCCCATCTGAGCATTGACTTCATTTACAGCTACGCCATCACGCGCTGCTCCTAAAATAACATCACCTGATATCGCTTTTCCTGATTTAATGTATTCATCCATCTTCTTGGCATCGCCACCTGTAAGTCCTGTTGTTGACTTATTCCCAAGTAGTCCTTCCTCAATTGATGACATCATTGTCGCCAAGTTATGTTCCATCATCTCAATGATTTGTTCACGGCTCGCACCGGTTTGTTCTATTTCTTCTGCAATCATCAATTCAGCAATTGATGGATATGCTTTTGCATCTTCAAGCAGTTCTTGTACATTTGAAAACATAATTACCCCTTATTTAAAGAAATTTACAGCAGAAAGTTTCGGAATGTGTTTCATTTCCTCAAAAGCTTCTTCGACATCGAAACTGTCTACTTCCATAATCATGATTGCTTTTTCACCTTTAGCTTCACGTGTCAAATTCATTTGTGCCACGTTAATATCATGCTTTTCAAAAATAGCTCCGAGACGCGCCAAAATACCTGGTGCATCTTGATGGACAATAACAAAAGTTGGCATCCCTGCTGAAATAGAAATATCGAAACCATTGAGTTCGGTCACTTGAATCAAGCCCCCGCCAATAGAAATCCCTGTGACGCTCATGTCACGGTCCCCTTTTTTCAAAATCAGACGCGCTGTGTTAGGATGGTCTGCCTTATCTTCTGGATGAGGCACATATGTCACTTCCATCCCTTCTTCGTGAGCAATGCGCGGTGCATCTCGTAAGCGAGGATCATCAGGATCCATACCTAAAACACCAGCAACCAAAGCAACATCTGTTCCATGTCCACGATAAGTTTTGGCAAAACTCTCATACAAATGAATCTCAACCTTCTCGGGCAATTCGCCAAAAATTGAACGAATAATCTTTCCTATACGGGCAGCACCGGCAGTGTGAGAACTACTGGGACCAACCATTACAGGACCAATAATGTCAAATACACTTTTGTAACGTAAATTTTCCATATTTCCTCCGCAACTTTGCTCAGCAAAGCTTTTCGTTCGAATTTTTTATATTCCAACGAAACAATTTATTCTTAAAATCATTATAACACTAATACGCTTTCATATCTATATAAAACTGGGGCTGTAGCAAAAAGATAAGTTTGCTAATTTTCCCATTTTACGTGGACTTTTCAGACTATTCTTTAATGATTAAAAATGCAAAAAGGACATTTTTTTCTCAATTCTCGCCGATAGTTTGTGATATAATAAACTTTAGAAAAATAGAAAGAGAGATTTCAATGAAATTCAATCACAAACCTCTGAATCTTTATGTAAATTTCAAAGAATCTGCTGAAAAGTTCCCCAAAAGTCGTTTTATTTTCGATAAAAAGTTAAACGCTTTCCCGGAATTAGAGCTTGAAACAAATTATCAAAGCGTTCACGAAGCAGTCTTGCAAAAAGCTTATAATTTGTCAGCCTTGGGAATAAAAAAAGAAGACAAGGTCATTATTTTTAAATCAAGTGCTTTTGACACTTATCTTCTTGCCGTTGCTGTGTCCTATCTGGGTGCTGTGCCTGCAATGATTTCCCATCACTTTTCTACACCAGTAATGGATACTCTTGCTGCACGCCTTGAAACTCCTTGGCTCATTTTTGATGAAGATACAGATGCTGTCGTTCAGGAATTAAAAAATGTAAACGAAGATCACAAACTCTTTGTTTCTGACTTTGCTTCAATCACTAATAGTCCTGAGGTAAGCAATCAACAATTAGCTACGGATGAGATTGCTTATCTCACACATACCTCAGGTACTACTGGAATTCCGAAACTGATTGCACACTCAGCTCAATCTATGGGCTGGCGTTGGGTCTTGCAACGTACAGTAATGGATTGGATGCCAGACAAATCTTCACTGTTGGCATTCCATATTTCACCTGTTCATTCCCGCTTTAACATTGGTATATCATCAGCCATGACCTTCGGCTTTGATCTTATGCCACTTTCTAATTTAGAAAAAAATACTGTGCTTAGCATGTTTGAAAAATATCGCCCTACAGCTTTCGAAACACACCCAAACCATTTTGTTCGCCTAGCAAATGTTGTAAAAGAAACACCCGAGGCCTTTGCTTCTATTCGCTATCTCCACTCTACTTTTGATGCAATTAACAAAGATACAATGCATACTTTCCTTGCGGCTTCTAAAGAGGAAAATCCTGTTTTCTTGCAAATCTACGGTCAGTCTGAATGCGGTCCAATGATTTGGAAAAAACACCGCCTTAGTACCTTACCAAATACAAATGCTCGTGAAATGGGCATCGGCATGCCTGGACTTTCCCAAGCGCGCGTAACAGATGCTGACGGAAATGTTGTTCCTGCTGGTACACCTGGTCATATTCATTTCCTCTCTAAAGGGCGTGCTCTTACTTACTATAAAGATGATAGTCGTTTTGCTGAAGAAGTTTATGGTGACTGGTGGGATACAGGCGACTGGGGGATTATGGATGAAGACGGTGTGCTCTTCCTCTATGATCGTCAAGTTGATCTTATTGACAAAGTGGAGTCAAACTTAGCCATTGAAGATCTCCTCCTCGATCAACACGACTTTCTTGACGAAGTAATAATTATCCGCGATGCTTCTGGACATCCTCAACCTATTTTGGCGCTTGCCGAAGGTAAAGAAATGGACTGGAAAGCTTGGTGGTCTTCTATCATTGACATGCCATTCCTAAATGAGCCGCTTCTCATGGACTATGATGCGATACCTCGTACAGCCACAATGAAAGTTCAAAGATTAGCTCTTGAGCGTGAACTTGCAGCAGCTAAAAAATAAATATCATATACAAAAAGGTAGTTCCCAAGAGGAAACTACCTTTTTTAAATTATTTTGCTACTGCTTGCCACAGAAGCGATAAAAGGAGAGAGAAAGCATAAGAGCTATTAAATAAAACCATATTTTTTAAAGAATAAACAAAGCTATGAGGCGCAGGAACTTCTGCTGCATGGTGTTTCAAGTTCTTCTGAATTATCGGAAAGGAAAGAACAGTCAATAATGTTGGCCATTCAAAAATTCCAATGAAAAAACCTAAAATAATGAAGAAATATGCACTGTACATAAGCAGTTGAAAAAGCTGAATACCTTGTTTACGTCCAATATAATAAACTAAAGTATAACGATGGTTTTTAATATCTGTATCCAAATCACGCAAGTTGTTAGCCAGCATAATATTTGCAATCGTAAAGACTAACGGTAAACTCGCAATTACCATTGCTATAGCACCAACTATATCTCCAGAAAGCGCAAAAGAGTTTGCCGCAAAGTTGAGATCAAGTTTAAAAATAGGATTTTCTGCACTATTGATGAGAATCACCATTGCAAAGATTCCAAATCCCATTGTTCCACCGGAAAAGATTTCACCCAATGGCATACGAGAAAGAGGTATCGGACCATAAGTATAAAAAACGCCGATAAAGAAGACGATGCCTCCCAGCACCAAAAAGAGCCAGCCCGTAAAATAAGCCAAAAGGAAACCCAAACCCAGGCTGACAAGAACCATGAATACTATCAAATTTCTAACAAAATGTGGTGACAGATTAGCTTTACCAATAATATTTTCTTGTTTTTGATAAATTTCATCTTTAGCTTTTTGAAAATCTTGATAATTGTTAATCGCTGTTACCGTCATATCAAAAATAAGCATAGCCAATAAAAAAAGAAACGATAGGCCAGCATTAAATGTTTTAAAATAACTCAGACTGAAAAGTAAGCCAATAATATAAGGAAATATACTGGCAATTTTGGTTTTAATTTCAACAAGTTCTAAAAATGTTTTAAATGTCATAAAGCGTTTGGGATATCCTTCACTATATTTTCTTTGGTTTTCAAACAATCAAACTTCCTAGATGTTTAATTCTTCTTAGGATGCTCATCTTTTCCAGACAGCATGAACACTCTATATTATAGCTGATAAATACTCCAGAATCAATTTCCGAAGGAATTTATCAGAAATAAAAAATAGCTCTAATGAGCTATTTTTTAATTAACGTCCTTTATAAATTGAACGAGATTTACCATACCATACTTGGGTAAGTATTTTTTGAATCCAAGGTTGAACCCATTTATCTAAACCAAATGCGCGGCCTGAACCGTTCATTAAGGCAATTGCTACTGGAATAAACCAGATGTTTACCCAGAAGAACATACCAGATAGTGCGAACATCACTGTCAATGCTGCAGTTACAGCTGATGCAATCCAAGTAAAGAGACCAAAGATAATAGCAAGAGCAAGTAAAACTTCAACGATAGACATGAATTTTTGCATGAACAATGCAACATCACGATTTGGAATCATGAACTTAAAGATAGGTTCCATCCAATGTGGTACTTTTTCAAGTACTGGCATTGGCTCTGTACCATAAGCATATGAGAGACCCCATTCTGTCGCTTTGTGTGCAGCTTCTGCTCCACCACTAGCAGCAGCGCCAGTTGCACCAGCAGCAGCATCTGCAGCTTTAGTTGCAGCTTCACCTGTTGCGCCAGCAGCAGCATCTGCATGTTTAGGTACTTCTTGCAACCAAGCAAATGGGAATTTAAGATCGTCTGTGAACCAAGAACCTTTACCAAACCAAGTTGTAGGATTAAAGAGTTGACCTTCACCAACAATTTTCTTCATTGCTTCTGTCAACCAAACAAGACCATAGAAGATACGAAGTGGCACAGCCCAGAGTACGTTACCTAAACGTGAAGTGTGACCACGCATGAAGTTACGATCATCTTTTGTACGGAAAACTTCATCCAAAGCATAACGCCAGAAATAATGAGCGGAACGGATTTGCAATGTGTAGATAAAGTAAACAATGTTTTTCATCAACATTGCCCAGAAACCTGTCAAACGCATGCTTCCGACTTTAGCAACACCCCAAGTTGAACCGATAGAAACCATTGTTCCTTGGTATTTGCTTTCGTGTTTATGTTTGCTTCCACCGTTAATATCTGCGATGATATTTGAAGCTGCTGTGTGCGCTGTTTGCTCTGCCGCTTCAACGATTTGTGGTGTTGGACGACCTGTATCAGGTTCGATATAACCTGAAACGTCTCCGGCTACATAGATACCTTTATCTTCAAATCCAACTGCTTCCATAAATTCATTGGCTTGGAGACGATGTCCACGTTCTGTTTCGTTAAGATTAGTCTGTGCTGCTGTATTCCCTTGAACACCTGTAGTCCAAATCAATGTGTGTGTTGGGATTTCTTTTGAAACTTTTTCTTCGTCTCGTCCACCAACATTTACTTTGATGTGATCTTCTGCAACTTCAACGATACCGTGATTTGTCAATACATTGACATTTTTCTTTTCAAGATATGCGTGTGCACGGTCTGCTTGCTTGCGGTCCAATGTGTTCAAGATTGTTGGCATCATTTCAACAACGTTGATTGTGATTTCTTCCTCAGGAATTTTCCAATCTGTTGAAACCTTCTTACGCCAGTCAATCAATTCACCAGCCATTTCAATCCCTGTGAAACCTGAGCCTGCAACAGAGATAGTCAAAAGTGCACGGCGTTTTTCATCGTCAACTTCTGTTGAACCATATTGAACAACAGTTTCAAGTTGACGTTTGATACGCATAGCATCTTCGAGTGACCAAAGAGTAAAACCGTGTTCTTTAACACCAGGTACCCCAAAGTCGTTAGGTTCACCACCAAGAGCAACTACAACATAGTCATAGTCGTAGCTTCCTTGTTCAGTGATAACCTTTTTGTTATCTTTATCAAGAGTGACAACAGCATCAGTTACAAGGCTCACATTTTTACGTTTTCCCAAAAGTTTTTGGAAGTCATATTGAACTGTTGTGAATGGCACACGTCCTGCTGCAACTTCATGAAGTTGCGTCATAGATGTATGATAACTGTGTTTGTCAATCAAAGTGATGTCAGCATTCGCTTTAAGCTTTTTCGAAAGCTCACGTGTTGCATGAACCCCAGCAACACCACCACCGATGACTACGATTTTTTTCTTAGTCATTTAAAATCGGTCTCCTACTAGTAATATAATAATGAAAAAAATTTCCATCTAACATTATATCGCTTTCATGCTGCTTTGTAAAGTCCGACATTGTGCTTCTACTAAGTAAGCGGACAAATAAAAGTTAGTTGACGAATTTATACATACCCTATCCTCTTTTTAAAGTCAAAATTAAAAATTTTATAAGAGTACCTAGCTTCTTTTTTTCAAGCTGAATTGCTGCATATCCCCCTAGCTATGTAGTACAATTATTTTATGAAGCTTACATTTGATGATACTATCACCAAGCGCCTATTAGCGCTTATTGAAGATGATCCTGCTGACTTTGTCTTAGACTTTGATCATACTTTAAGTAATGAGACACTCCCAAGCAGCTGTTGTGGCATTACACGTTATCGTATTGTTGCCGTTAATAAAGGAGAAGTTCCTAAAGTTTTTGATGGGAAAATCAGCTCACCTTTAGGTGATTTTTACTGCAAGGCTTGGGGGATGATGTATTTTGATGAAAATATGCGTGTCCGTGTTACGGCCAATCATTTGATTGAGATTATGGGCGATGGCGAAAAGATAGCCCCACATATTGAAATTGTTGACTATCGTCACCAATAAATAGTTATCCTATTTTTGTCCAAACTACAGAAATTTTCTGTGGTTTTTTCTTAAAATAATTGACAGAGTTTTCTAATGATATTACAATAAAAGGAACTACTTTATATCAAGTTACCCGAAAGGACATCTCGCCCATGGGAAAAATAAAAATCAACTGGAACCTTTGGCTTAACGGACTACTTTTTTTCGTTGTGCTTTTCTTACTTTTTAATGTCATTTCAAACATTACCCCGATTACAAAAAGCATTGGCAATTTTTTACAAATTCTCTCTCCTTTGTTTCTCGGAGCAATCGTTGCATACTTTTTAGATAAACCTATTCATAAACTTAGCTTGCTTTTTAGACGTTTGAATGTAAAATTTATCCAACATCATGCAAGAAAATTTAGTATTTTTGTCACTTATATGATTTTCTTACTTCTCCTCTTTTTTGTTATTTATTATCTCTTTCCCATTGTGGTTCGTAACTTACTCGAGTTTCTACGCTTATTACCTACGATTTACCAAAACATTTATCAATGGCTCAGCAGTAATCAATTTCAAGAGTTAGATAATTTTTTACAAATCGAAGACTCTATTCGCTCTTTTGTCAATGCGTTTAGTGCACAGGACGCCGCACGCTACATTACCAGCGGCATTGAATCTCTGAGTACCTTTACTTTCACACTTGCTTCACAGCTTTTCCGTATTGTTGTTGGCATTATCATTTCAATTTATCTTTTGTTATATAAAGAAAGTATCTTACAGATTCTCTCCCGCTTTGGGAAGATTTCTGCTAAGCAGGAGCATCTCCAAGCAATAAAATATTATCTTCGCCAAACAGATATTATCTTCTATAAATTTATTTCCACACAATTCATTGATGCATGCATCATGTGGATTTCATCCACGTTCTTACTATTTATCCTCCACATAACGGGCGTTGCTCATAATCCCTTCTCAGTGGCCTTAGGTTTGCTTATTGGTATTTGCAACATGATTCCTTATTTTGGTTCAATCTTTGCTTCAATTGTCGCAATGATTATCGCTTTTTTTACCGGCGGTTGGGAAGCAGGGCTTGTTACGATTATTATGCTCATCATCCTTCAGCAAATTGATGGAAATATCATCGGACCAAAACTAATGAGTGGTGCTTTGAATGTTAACCCCATTATCGTTATTATCTCTATCTCGATTGGCGGTGCTTATTTTGGTATATTAGGCATGTTCGTCGCTGTACCTGTCGCAGCCTTACTTAAAATTATTTTTATGGAGTATTTAGAGGCTAAGGAAAGTAAACTTTCTCTCACTCCTCACAAAAAATAAAAAAGAGTTATTTCTAACTCTTTTTTTCTTGGACTTTTTGAATAAAATTAAGGAGTTTTTGGTTAAAAGCCTCAATATTTTCCACATGAAGAATATGACCACAATCTTCAAAAATACTTACCTCTGATTGTGCGTTATGTTGTAGGT
The DNA here is from genome assembly GCF_029492705.2 of Lactococcus sp. bn62. Lineage (NCBI taxonomy): Bacteria > Bacillati > Bacillota > Bacilli > Lactobacillales > Streptococcaceae > Lactococcus > Lactococcus sp. bn62. The sequence continues at coordinate 1,435,055 of NZ_CP120417.1, forward strand.
TCCGTGCTGCCTGAGCATGTTCTGGGGGAAAAATAGGCGAACACCCACCAGCAAAGAACAAATGGGGAACCGTTTCGCGCATAAGATTCTGACGCCAATCTTGCGTAATCACATTTTGAAGCAAGGCTTGGTGCTTTTGAAAATTAAAGGGCAACATCCCTTTACCTAACACACGTTTTACTTGATCTGTCAATTGACGATGAGTTAATTTTGTGCGCGGAAAATCTTTAATAAAATCAGATAATTCACCAAGAGTTTTACCTGTTTGTCCATCTAACCAGTCCGGTGCTCTCATAAATGTAGGTGCTTGATCCTCTGTTACGATTGCTGTTAACTTTCCGTCTGTAAAAAGCTCTTCATATGCCATAATGGTCGCTGCTCCCATCGAGTGTCCAACCAATACAGGTCGAGAAAGTTGCAGAGCATTCATCAACTCTTCTAAATCAGTCGCCAAACGATGTAAGGTCATCCCATAATCTACTTCTTGGCTTTGTCCATGACTCCGGTGATCATAAGTGACTACACGATAACCTGCAGCAACAAAATAATCGACTTGAAAAGCCCAAGTAACTTCACTCGCAGAATAGCCGTTAATAAAAACGATTGCTTGATTTTCTGTTGCTCCATAGCTATGATAATTGATCTGAACTCCATCATTTGTTGTATAAAAAGGCATTGTTTCTTCTTTCTATTGCTCAATCTTTTACTGTACATATCTGACAGCAAAAACTATTCATATTGTAGCAAAAAAGACGAGGAAATCCTGATTTTTTGCTTTAATGTTTGGTGAGGAATAGAAAAAGAGCGAAATTTGCTCGCTCTTTTTAGATTATTTAACAACAATATTTACCAATTTATTCGGAATCGCAATAACTTTAACGATATTTCCTTCCACTTCGACTGCTTCTAAAGCTACTTTTTCAAGTTGGTCTTTTGGTAAATCTTTTTCAATCATGACTTTAGCTTTTAACTTACCGTTGATTTGAACGACAATTTCTATTTCATCTTCAACAAGTTTGCTTTCATCAAATGATGGCCACGCAACATACGAAATACCTGCTTCATTACCGAGTTCAACCCAAAGTTCTTCTGCAAGGTGAGGTGCAAACGGAGCTAAAAGTTGAACAAAGCCTTTCGCATATTCAAGCGGTAATGTTTTAGACTTATTGGCTGCATTTACAAAGATCATCAATTGAGAAATTGCTGTATTAAACAACATGTGATCCAAGCGCTCGGTAACGTTTTTAACTGTTTCATTATAAACTTTATCTAGGCTACCATCATTTTCTTCAGTGATTGTGCTATTGCTGAGCAAACGAACCACACGATCCAAGAATTTACGTGCACCTTCCAGTCCTTCTTCTGACCAAGGAATACTTGCATCTAAAGGTCCCATGAACATTTCATAAACACGTAAAGTATCGGCTCCGTAACGTTTAACGACATCATCGGGATTAACCACATTTTTCAATGATTTAGACATTTTAGCTGGAGCTTGCTCAAGCTCTTCGCCAGTCTCAACATTGTAATAAGAGCCATCACGTTTTTCAACCTTATCTGTAGCAACCAAAGCACCGCGACTATCGCGATAAGAAGTTCCCAAAATCATCCCTTGATTGAAAAGTTTTTGGAAGGGTTCATTTGTTGGAACAACACCCAAGTCAAAGAGAACTTTATGCCAAAATCTTGCATAGAGAAGGTGAAGAACCGCATGTTCGGCTCCGCCGACATAAATATCAACAGGAAGCCATTCTTTAATCAGCTCTGGATCAGCAATAGCTTGGCTATTTTTAGGGTCAATGTAGCGCAAGTAATACCATGACGAACCGGCCCATTGTGGCATTGTATTTGTTTCACGACGACCTTTTACACCATCTTCGCGTGTCACAGTCAGCCAATCTGTTAAATTCGCCAAAGGTGATTCACCAGTACCTGACGGTTTAATATTTGAAGTTTTTGGTAAAACTAATGGCAGTTCTTCTTCTGGAACAGCAGTAGTTGTGCCATCTTCCCAATGAATAATTGGGATTGGCTCGCCCCAATAACGTTGACGACTAAAGAGCCAGTCACGTAGACGATAAGTCACTTTACGAGAGCCGATACCTTTTTCTTCCAGATAAGCGACCATTTTTTCAATCGCTTCTTCCTTTTCCATACCATTCAAGAAATCAGAATTTATAATTTTTCCACCTTCTGTATGGCAGGCTTCTTGAACATTTCCACCATCAAAAACAGGAACGATTTCTAAGTCATAGACCTTAGCGAATTCCCAATCTCGTTCATCATGTCCAGGTACTGCCATAACGGCACCATGTCCATAGCTTGCAAGAACGTAATCAGCGATCCAGATAGGCATTTTCTTGCCACTTACTGGATTAATTGCGTATGCACCTGTCCAAACACCTGTTTTATCCTTTGCCAAGTCTGTACGAGCCAAATCTGACTTAAGGCTAGCTTGATGTTTATAGTCTTCTACAGCATCAGCTTGTTCAGCAGTAGTAATTTTTTCTACTAATGGATGCTCTGGTGCAAGAACAGCAAATGTTGAGCCAAAAAGTGTTTCGGGACGCGTTGTGAAAACTGTAAATTCTTCATCGCTACCCTCAACTTTAAAGTTGATGTCCGCACCAACAGATTTACCAATCCAGTTACGTTGCATTTCTTTGATTGATTCTGGCCAGTCCAGGTCTTCCAAATCATTAAGCAAACGCTCCGCATAGGCTGTAATCTTCAGCATCCATTGACGCATCGGTTTACGAACAACTGGATAGCCGCCACGCTCTGAAGTACCATCAGGGAGCACTTCTTCATTGGCGATAGCTGTTCCTAATTCTTCAACCCAGTTAACAGCTACTTCAGCTTCATAGGCCAAACCTTTTTCATACAGCTTCGTAAAAATCCACTGTGTCCATTTATAAAATTCTGGATCAGTTGTATTTACTTCACGTTCCCAGTCATAGCTGAAACCGAGGCTGTTGATTTGACGTTTAAAAGTAGCAATATTTTTCGCTGTAAATTCGACAGGATCATTACCTGTATCGATTGCATACTGCTCAGCAGGCAAGCCAAAAGCATCCCAACCCATTGGATGAAGGACATTATAGCCTTGCGCACGTTTATAGCGGCTCAGAATATCTGTTGCTGTATAACCTTCAGGGTGCCCCACGTGAAGACCTGCTCCTGATGGATAAGGAAACATATCGAGTGCATAAAATTTCGGTTTGTTTTTGTCTGTTCCTGTACGGAAAGTGTTATTGTCCGCCCAGTATTTTTGCCACTTGGCTTCAATGTCAATGTGTTTGTATTCCATATTTCATTCCTTAAAGTTTTTTATAAATTATATTTACAAATCTCAAATTCTATTATATCAAAAAAATCAAAAAAGCAGATTGCTGCTTTTTATCTGTAGCAGAAAATTATTCATGACCGATTAGACCAAATGCTAAAACTAAGTCACTGCCTACAAGTTGTAAGCCATATTTCTGCTCATATTTTTTTACTTTATTGAGTAAGGTGTTCCGATGAACATAGAGCAGCTTTGCTGCAGCTGCTTGGTTGCCGTATGTCGTGTAAAGGGCACGTACTAACGCCTTATCTTCAGGACTTTGAAGAAGCTCTTGTCTGATGTTATTCAATAATAAACTCTCGACATGATGGAGACCCTGAGCCAGAATAGACTCACTAAAACTGGCTTTTTGCTGAAAAAACTGTGTTTCTTCTTGATAGACTTGCTCGAGCTCTTCGTTGGACACAAAGCTTCCGAGGTAATATTGAAGTTTCTCACCCATATCTTGAGACAAGACTTTTAGACTATCTGTAAGCTCTGATTTACTCAGATTATTCCCAGTATATTCTTCAATAACGAATTGTTTTTCAGCATTTTCTCGTATTACATCGGGCAAGATAAATTTTATATTTTCTACAAGTTCTGAAAAATCCGCAACAGCAAATTGCAAGATACGAAATCGTCCTATAGGTAAAGACGAAAAGTCAGTAGTCTGCTCTGAAAGTAAGGCTATTAAAGTACGCTCTCGTTGATTAAGCTCTGATTCTTCCACGTTGCGGTAAAGTTTTTTTATCTTTTCTATTTCCATTTTTCAAAAAAGTGACCTAAAGGTCACTCTGCTCTTAATTTTCCGTAGGGATGTGTAATTCGAAAAGTGGTGACAATGGACGTTTCTCGTGAATACGGATAATGGCATCGGCAAGCAATGGTGCGATTGAAATCTCAACAATCTTATCACTGCGACGTTCATCTGGTATTTCAATAGTATCCAAAACTACCAACTTATAAATTCCTGAACTTTCGATACGTTCAATAGCTGGACCTGATAAAACAGCATGTGTACATGAAGCATAAACTTCAGTAGCACCAAGCTCTTTCAAGGCATTTGCGGCCAAAGTAATTGTACCAGCTGTATCAATCATATCATCAATCAAGATACACTTCTTCCCTTTAACATCACCGATAATATTCATAATTTCAGCAACGTTGGCACGTGGACGACGTTTATCAATGATTGCGATTGGTGCTTTCAAGAAAGCCGCTAACTTGCGTGCACGGCCCACACCACCATGGTCAGGAGAAACGATTACTAAATCATCGCCATTGGCAAAGCCGTGACGACGGAAGTAATCAGCAATCAATGGTGAGCCCATAAGGTGATCCACAGGAATATTGAAGAAACCTTGAATCTGAGCAGCATGCAAATCAAAGGTAATCAAGCGGTCTGCACCAGCAATTTGAAGCATGTTTGCGACCAATTTTGATGTGATTGGTTCGCGTGCACGTGCTTTACGGTCTTGACGGGCATAACCATAGTAAGGCATTACCACATTGATTGAGGCAGCACTGGCACGTTTTAAGGCATCCATCATAATCAACAGTTCCATTAAGTTTTCATTAACAGGGGCACTTGTTGATTGGAGGATAAAGACGTGTTCTCCACGGATACTTTCATCGATTTTGACTTCGACTTCACCATCATTATAAGTGAGCACGCGTGATTTTCCAACTTGGATACCAATTTCTTTTGCAACTTTATGAGCCAACTTTTGGTTAGATGAAAGTGCAAATAACTTCAAATTTGAATACGACATGATAGCCTTTCTATATAAAACAGTTCTCTAATTAGACCTTTCCATTTTATCGTGAATTGTGTTTTTTTTCAAGTCCCGATAAACTATCCTAAAGCGAGGCTTTACCATTTTCATCCTAAAATTGAAAAAATGCCTATCTTTTACAGATAGACATTTTTTACTAGATGAGCTCCTTAAATAAACCACGTACAAAGAATTCTTCATCAAAGTCTGTAAGATCATTAATCCCTTCGCCCAGTCCGACAAGTTTTACCGGAATTTTCAAGCTCTGAACGATAGATAAAACAATTCCCCCTTTTGCGGAACCATCTAACTTGGTCAAAGCAATCCCCGTAATCGGTGTTACTGCGCTAAATTCTTTAGCTTGTTGAATAGCATTTTGACCTGTTGTTGCATCCAAAGCAAGAATCACTTCATGTGGTGCAGCAGGCAACTCACGCTTGATAATTTTTCCTATTTTTTCCAGTTCTTTCATCAAGTTATCTTTGTTTTGAAGACGACCAGCTGTATCAATCAAAAGAATATCATAGTTTTCTTCTTTTGCTTTTACGACAGCATCAAATACTACACTGGCTGGATCTGAACCTGCTGGTTTCGTGACAACAGGAACCTCTGAGCGTTTGCCCCACTCCACAAGTTGATCAATCGCACCAGCACGGAAAGTATCAGCAGCTGCAAGAAGGACTTTTTTACCTTCATTTTTATAACGATGAGCAAGTTTACCAATTGTTGTTGTCTTACCTACACCATTTACACCAACAAAAAGGAAAACAGTGAGTTCATCTTGGATATTTAACTCAGACGGTACTTTTTCATCATCAAATTTATCTACAATTTTTTCAACAATTAATTGCCGTAATGCTTCTTGTGATTTTGCATTTGCCAATTTGGCTTCGTTCCGCAACTCTTCTGTAACTTCTAAAGCTAAGTCAACACCAACGTCTGACATAATAAGTGTTTCTTCAAGCACTTCAAAGAATTCTTCGTCCACAGAACGGAAATTAGCTAAAAAGGCATTGAAACGTTGACCAAAAGTCTTACGTGTTTTTTCTAAAGACTTGTCGTATTTTTCTTCAATATTGGTAGTTTCTTCCTCTTGAGTTGGTGAATCTACTGAAACTTCATTCTCTTCTAAGACTTCTTCCTTTGAGGCAATTGCTTCGACTTCAGCTGCTTCAAGCTCTTCAATTTCATCTTCTAGAATATCAGATTCTTCTTGGAATTCTTCTTTTTCTTCGGCTTCTGCAGCTGAAGGCTCATCTGCAAATTCAGCTACAACTTCAGGCATCGTTTCTGTTAAAACTTCTTCATCTGGCTCACTCTGAACGAGTTCTTCAGTTTCTACTTCTTCATCTACGACTTCCCCTGCTTCAACCTCTGGCTGTTCTTTTACTTCAACAACTTCTTCAGGAACATCTTCGATTTCCTTTTTCTTACCAAATAAACGATCAAATAATCCCATATTTCCTCCTACAAAACATATTCTTGAATGACTTCTGCAACTGCATGTTGGTCATTCGTAAAGTTTGAAATAATATTGGCTTCCTTCTTCACAGTCGGTACAGCATTTCCCATTGCAACACCATAACCAGCCCATGAAATCATGCTTAAATCATTTTCTTCATCACCCATCGCCATAACATTTTCAGGTGTGATATCCAATTGTTCAATCAGTTTTGATAAACCAAAGGCCTTATTTATTCCTTTAGGCATGAATTCTAACAAAATATCACGTGTTTTAAAAATTTCAAACTGGTCAAATAATGTTTTGGGAAATTTAGGAATCTGTGCATCCAGAAAAGCCGCATCTGTACAAGAAACAATCTTATTATAAATTGCATCAGGAGCAAGCTCTTCAAATTTTACGGGGTGAAATTCCAAAAGGCTGTTGATAAAGCCATATTGAGATTGTCGTGCACTCTCCGTGACATAGACAATGTCATCACTTAAAACATCACATGGAATTTCCAAAGCTTGAGTTTCCTGCTTGATGAGGCGAACATCATCATAAGTCAATACTTTCTTTGAAAGAATTTCCCCTGTATTACGTTGCACTAACCCACCATTAAAGGTAATACTAAAGTCATTGAAATCTAGCATCTTCAATGTTTTCAAAAAAGGTTGAATTGCTGCAAGAGGGCGGCCAGTTGTTAAAACTACTTCTACACCGTTCTGACGTGCTTTTTGGATTGCTTCAATATTTGGAGCAGAAATCTCTTTTGCACTGTTCAGCAGTGTTCCATCAAGATCTAAAGCGATCAATTTTACATCATTTGTCATGTTTATATTATAACATACTCTGCCCTACGATAATTGCTCCCTAAGATGCATTTTTTTAGACCAGAAATTAAAAGAGTGAAAGGCATATTCTTTTTACGTATAAGAAATAAGGAAGGTTTTATGAGCTTTAACAGGAAAATTTTTGAAGTCTTTTCCTTGAGATTTTAGCTCTCTAGGTACTTCAGAAGAGAGGAGGAAAAGTCATAAAACTCTAGAAAAACAGTAACATTAAACCATTTTCCATCAAGAACTCTCTAAAGAGAGTTAACCAAGTAATTAGACTGTGGCAAAAGCCACCTCAGTTTTAGTAAAGGAAACAACTATGACAAAAAAACTCTTTGTTCTTACTTCCATTTTATCCCTCACAATGGGTACAGTTCTCGTGGGCTGTGCAAGTGGGGATAGCAAGACGACAGATACTTCAAAAGAAAAAACAAATCAATCTAAAGAAAACATTTCCTCTTTTAATTTTATCTCCAATAAAAATCAACCTGAAACAGTGAAAGATTTTTTACCGCTATTTGCTCAGCAATTAAAAAAATATAATCAAGTCGCTGAAAAAATTTGGCCCAAAAATGCCGTGACGGGCATCCCTGTAGTTTTAGAAGATACAGAAAGTAAAAAAATGTGGAAAATAAATCCAGATGGACAAATCAGTGATTTTTCTGAAAAAGAAGCTAAGGAGCTGAATGTTGAACGCTCTGAAGCACCGGGGACTTGGGGGGATTATGGCAAGCAGTTTGATAAGTTTGGTGTAGATGCTCAATATAGCCTTGAGGGAAAAACTCTTGAAGGTGGTGGAATGTATTTTTCACTAGATAGCGCTGCACTCAAAAATAAAGAGATGTGGAATCGCTATCCACACTTAGGATCATACGATGCTTTGGTCTTTGTTTTACATGAGAATTTCCATATATTTGAACAAACAAAATGGAATAAACTATCAGAAACGGAGATTGCTAAGATAGGTTCAGAAAAAGACCAACATCTAGGACAAACCGAAGCACGTATTCTACGTTACCAATTAATTCAAAACTTGATGAAGGCTGTTACTCATCCAAAGGATAAGACCTTAGTTTTGCAAGCCATCGCAACATATAATGAATATAAAACAAAGCATAAAACTGACTTTGATAATGCACACTATTGGGATCGTACTGAAGGTTCTGCACAATATATGGAAATTATGACGGCTTTATATACCTACTTCCCAGATCAACTTAGCACCGATAAGGATATCACTCATGCAATCCAAACCTTAGGGAAGCAAACTAAAGGATACGGCAGTTCTACTGGAAATGTAGAAGAATCATATGATATTGGTGCTTTCGCAGGTTTATTATTGGATAATTATGATTCATCATGGAAAATGAAACTCATGAAAGATAAAGACACTACACCAATGAGTTTATTAGCTGATTATTTCCAAAATGAAAAACTTCCAGCTTACACCCCACTTAATGAAGAAGATAAAAACAAGCTTTTAGAAAAAATAACAGATAAGAAAAAAGAGCTCGTCACATATCATAAACAATCTTTAGAAGAAATGAAGAAAGAGCTTCAAGCTGCCTCAGATCCCCAGCAAAAAGAGGCATTAGAAAAGGAAATCAAAGCTCTTGAGGCAAAGATCGCCGCATTAGAAAAGTAATATAAAAAATAAACCATATTCACTTATGAATATGGTTTTATACTGTCGTGATTAAAATAAAAATAATAATTTCAGCCCCTTGGTCAGCCGTGACACCTGTTTTCTCAAAAAATTATATAAATAAAAGTATATTAAAAAGCAAACAATCGCTTGATCCATTGTTTTTAATTCATTGAGATGACGAGTAGAACGACAAGAAGCAAAACTAATAATAAAAGTAACTCCCAAACCATTAGTGAAAGTAACGGGTTCAGACCTTTAATGTGTAAACGATCCGCAATCCCATCTAATATATTTTTATTCATATGTATAATATATCAAAAAGTTTAATAGTTTGCAACATGATTTCTTTGTTTTCTTTTAAATTACAAAAAGATTAATTTAAAATTCACTTCCTCAAAAACAATAACTAAAAAGTTATTGTTTTACTTCGCTTTCCATTTTTTCAAATTCTTTTTCAACAAAATATCCCGAGAGCCAAATAGCAAAGAGAATTCCAAGCATTCCTAAAAGCATTGATGCCATATCTGCCATAAGTAATTTAGAGTTTATTATCTCAGCAAAGCTATAATGTAGCCGAACAAACCAAAGAATAAGGCTTAGAGATGATCCTAACAAACCAAAAAAGAGTGTATTTACAGCAGTTCCTAGAATTTGCTGTGAAATTATAAAGCGTTGTTCCTTAAACTGCAGCAATGTCATCTGCTCATCTTGTTCTACAACTTCAGATAAACTAGCAACCAAAGCCATAGCTGCTTCTGCAACTGCACCCAACATTGAAATAACCATGACCACAATTGCAACGTTAGAAAAATTTAACCCTATTGTAAGGGATAATTCTTCTAACTCCTCTGTATCTTCGATTGCAAAACCTTGTAGGTTACCGACATACTGTACAAGCACAGCCAAAATAAGAAGAGAAAATACAACAATGAGACTTGTTTTAAAAGAAATGTTTGTTACCATATTATCATCAGAAGACATATATATGGCAATTGCCAAAATGAGTACTGAAACAACACTTAAGAGAACAAATGTGTTCATTCCCCAAGAAAGCAAGGTTATCATTGCAAAAATCAAAATGAAATTAAGCCCTAGTCCGACGAGATTTCTTATACCTTCAACACCCGAAACTAAAATCAGTAAGCCAGTCAAAATAATAAAGAGAACAATTAAACTATTCATTTCTTGCTTCCTTTCTTAGTCCAAAACTTGTCACTACAGCCGTAATCGGAACTGCAAGTACGATACCGATCGCAGAGATAATGGTTTGTAAAAGTCCAAGATTAAGGGCAGTTCCTGCAATATAATTCCATGTGTTCCCATTTCTTAGCAAGAGCAAAGTCATGGGAATCGTTTCTGCCATAAAAATCATAAAGAGCACATTTGTTAAAGTCCCAATAATCTCTTTTCCAATTTCCATGCCGGACTTAATATAGTCTTTTTGAGACATGTTTATTTCATTAAGCTGATTTTGACGATAAAGTCCAAATAAACCAGCAACGATATCTCCAGTACCATCCATAATTGCACCTAAGACACTGATGATTGCACCTACGAAAAAGAATAAAATCGGGTTTTGAGTCACATAATTCATCATTTCAAAATGAATACCTGAATTACCTGTAAGTTTTAAAACAGAAAAGGTCAGCAGAAATGTCAAAAGGCTAGTGAGAACTGTGGTAAATAGCGTAAATAACATTTGCCGTGTAAATCCTAAAACAAAACCTAGTGAGCTGATCGCAAAGACCAATGCTAAGCAAGAAAAAGTGATAAGCGCATTTACAGAAGTAAACTGAATATCAAAAGCGAGTGCTAAAACAAAGTATAAAAGGTTAAGTAGCAAGGACAATGTAAGGAAGAGTGTTGCACGCCATCGAATAAAGCTTAAGGTTAGTCCGATAAAAAGAACAGCTAAACTCACAATCAATGCATCTCGTTTCTGGCCAACGATCTGCATCGTTCCCGCACTTTCACGCAATAAAATCTTTTGATTTTTACGATAAAGCTGTCCAGTAAGTTGGGACTGATTAGAGATATTTTTTAGATTTAAAACCTGATTTTTTTGCCTAGTATTGAGCAGCCTAACTTTAAGATTTTGCTGCACTTCTGTATCTTTATTATTGAAGTTATCACTTAAAGCTGTCTTTTCCACGGTTTTTACGTCTTCAATAATCCCCAAAGGTTCATGATAAAATCGTGCATTATGATCGACGATAACAAAAGCTGCCACTGCAACCAAGCAGGGCAGAATAATTTTTTTCAGAAAGAATTTAATCATTATTTTTTACCACAGTCAAAATTACAAAATATCCTAAGATATAAATAACCGCAAAGGTGAGAATCAGTCCTAAGGAGAATTTTGTTTTTGGCTCATTTTGTGAAATAGAGAAACCAAAAGAAGCGTACTTGCTGTTGGGCAGCTCAATCAGATGCGGATAGTCTAGATTTTCTGTATTGGTCATTAAGGCCAACGTAACAGGAACTTTTTGAATATTTTCTACTCGCAGACGATAATGACCAACTGGCATTTCCGTCTTCAAAACAGTCATCGCATCTTCTGCCAGAATTGGGGTTTCACCAACTTCTTTCCATTGCTCAGCTTCTTTTTTCTCAAGAATCAATTTCATTTCCATATTCGCGTAAGAGTTGAAATCAATACGATTGGCTGATGTAGTTAAATCAAATGCTTGAGAAATACTTTTCCCTGCTCCTAAGTCGATACTGCCTTTGCTATAACCAAAGTGATTAACCGAATGTTGCTGCGCGTTCACGACAATTGCTTGTTTTGGTTGTTTTTGCATCAATGTTAGCATCAACCCTAAAGACAACAAAGCCATAATTGGATAAGCTATCTTCAAGAGCTTGCTTCGCCCTTTTTCAGGTCTAAAGACAGTTTTTTCCGAAAAAATTTTATCAAAGCTGAGTGCAGCCGCAAGAATGATTAAAGCAAAGGTCATGAATTGGTAACGAGGTTTAACTTCCCAAAGTAAAGTATGAAAGAGTGTAATTCCCATCGTTGTTAAAATTGCTAGAGAAAAAACTGATATCTCCTCTTTTTTTGTCTTCCAAAGGCGGTAAACAATGGCAAAGAGAAATACGGTCATCAGCGCTTTAGCATAAGTTGAGATAAAGATATTAATAGCACCAATATTATCAATGACCCAACCTGGAGCTTTCGTCCAATTGTAATACCCAGAAAAAAGCTGATAATCAGTAGCCGTTGCAAAAGTCCCACAAGACCAAAGTTGACCAAACTTCGCCAATAAGAGTATTGGAATCATCCATGGATTTTTTCCTAAATGTACTAAACGCTCTTTGATTCCAGCAATATTACCTTCTTTGGCCGTTTCAAAACCAAAGTGGTTTAGTGTATAGTCACGATCAACAGGTGTCCATTCGCCCATTGATTCTGTATTTAGGCCCTCATAAATCCAGTTTACTGTTGGAAAAACATCTGGTCCTTTTAAGTCATATTGCATAGCACTTGCTAAACCACGAGTTACTCCCATTGCCAAAACAATACCAACAAAAGAAGCTAAAATGAGCTTAACTATTGAAAGCCACAATTTTTTATATTTTTTTCGTTGACTAAAGGCCACTAAGCCCAAAATTGCTAAAGCAATCAGAATGATGATCACATTGGGGCGCGCAAGGAATCCAAGAGTAAATAAGATTGCCGTACTGACAAATTGCCAAATACCGAATGAACTTGTACGTTGAGCCTTATCAAAACGCAGTGCAACAATCAATAAAACTAAAATCGCAAATCCATCTGAATATCCTACCCTCAATAAGAAGTCATAATTCATTGGAAGCATAAGCATCAAAAGGGCCACAAAGGTTGCTAAATCTGGTCTTTTTTTCCATAGGAAGCGAACCAGCAATGCCCAAATACTTGTATTGATAAGGATATTAAAAGCATAAAAGACGAAGTAGTAAGAGATATGGAGTACTTCTGCAAGCTTCATAAATCCAACATTCAAAGCTACCAGAGGCACGAGGTTAGGATATTGCCTAATCCAAACATCCCAAACCATATCTCCTTGCATAATTCGTGTGGCCTGTGCTTGAATATGCCAAGGGTCTCCGAAAACCATCGTATGAATTTGAGTCACAGATAAAATCTGTAAGAGAAGAAAAACTGCAAAAAAGGCGAAAATAAATATTTTCAAGCCTTTTTTATTCATATTTTGAAATTTTCTATAGGCAAAACGGAGGATGAAAAAGAGCAAACCAGCACACAACACAACAGAAATAGGTTCGACAAAACCAGCATCCGTAAAAGGTTGCACAGCCATAATAGCTAAAGCTGCCATAAAGAGCCAAAGCAGAATACGATACATGCTTTTATTCAGAAATTCCATTTTTCCTCCTACTGCGTTGAATAAAGTCTACCAAGCCCATGGTTGCTAGAATAAGCATTATTGGTGCAAAGTTATAAAGGTAACGTGAATTAGCTTCCCAAAGTAGTAAGAAGCCTGTCAAACCGGCCATTGAAAGTCCAACAATGAACCATTCTGTTTTATGCTTCTTGAAAATACCTAGGAAGATTTCATACCACATCAATGGGACGATGGCTAACCAATAGAGTGTTTGTGCTGCTTTAATCAACAACCAGCCCGTAATATTCCCTTCTTCTGGCGCAAAGCTGGTCCAGTCAAAATAACGGAATATAAAGGGATTAGAATGACGATATGTATAGAAGAAATTACTCAAATCACCGTTAAACCACGTATACATGATTTTACGCCACAATTGAACCAGAACACCTGGAACACCCATTTCCTTGAGATTTTCAATAAAACGACGCTTTATCCCTTCTTTCTTTGATGCTACATCTGTAAATGATTGAGAGTAGGCCAAGACATCAGGATTGAAGCCTCCATACTTATTGATAGGATCAAAAGACATTGTTACCCAGTGAATCATCGGCAGATTGTAACGGTCATTAGCTTGTTCTGAGAAAGCTGGCTCATTTGCGATAACTGCCTTAACACCTTGATGCACACCTACAAAAAGTAATGCTGCTACAGGAACCATAATGAGCAGTTTTTTCCATTTACGGTTAAGCACAAGGAAACAAAAGACAGCAATCATTGGGATGAAAACAGTAGGTTTAATACTATAGCCAAAGAATACAACAAGGCATGCTGCTATCCACCAGATAATCATCTTGCTGGTCTTCTCTGACTGCAGTGCATAAATCATAAAGAGTAAGCCAAAAATGACAAAAGGTAAGGTCGCTGTATCTGTGTAGAGCTGTGCTCCATAAAGATAAAACGGTATAAAACCAAAAGCAACTAAATTGTAAATCAAAGCCATTTTAAGATTAGAAATCTTTTTAATGATTAATGAACCACCTAGAACAGAAAGACTTGTCAGAATTGCTGCTACTACAGTTGTCGCAATGATTCTCGATAAGTTGGTTGTGAAAGGAGCAAAAAGAGTGTTATAGACAATACCGAAAAACTGATTATTGGGATAACGTAAAAAATAGAGAAGTTCATCTTCAGTCATTGGAAGATGTGTAAATGAACGACCACCAAGCTGCATGGTATCTCTAAATATTACAAAGAAATCCCAGTCATGTGCTGTGTCAGGCACATGAATAATGAAGAAAAAAGGCACAAGCAATACTGCAAGCCCTAAAATCCACATTGACATTTTATAGTAATGTTGGATTTTACTTTCTGTAAGTGTGTCGATTTTCTTAACTGATCGATAAACGAAAACCATGTAAGTTGCTGCGATAAACATACAGATATTCCCGAGGATAAAAGCTGTGATGTACTTTTCATTCCAAACAGGTGTTTCCATGATTACATAGATATTTGTTCCAAGCCAGATGAGGCCAAAGATAAGTGACCAAAAGATCTTACACTTTCGCGGATCTTTTAAGTGTTGATGTAGTGTATTCAACATTATTTTCCTTTAAAACGTTTTGTAGTAGTTGATTGGATTTCCCCAATACAACAAAATGATATTCTTTTCCTATATAGATAAAACGAAGCGTTCTTGGCGTAAGTTTTACTGAGCTCATATAATTGAAGTCAATTTCAAGCATACCTAAACGAAAATCACGAGAAAAATGCAGTGCATTTTCTGCTGCAAAAAAGCGACGTTGTCTCACTAAGAAATAGAAAGCGAGAACCAGAAAGACCAGAATAGTTATTTGAAACCAATTCATTCGAAGATTGTTTTCATAGAAAAGAACTTGTTGGAAAGAAAGGAGAATAACCCACCACATCCAGGCTATTTTATAAATATTACTTAAAGGCTGAAAATATCCTGATTTCATAAAATATTACTTTCCTTTCTCATCTTTTTTGCTGGTGGAAGGTGCCTTTTTTGCATCTTCTTTTTCTTTATCTTTTGCTTTTGCTGCTGCTTCAGCTTCTTCTTGAGCTTTTTTCGCTGCCAAGACCGGATCGTTAAAGAGATCAACTGTAGATACTCCTTGGTTTTCGGAAAGAAGAGATGTGGAACGAGCTTTCAAGACATCTTGTTCTTCTTTCAAACGATTCCTTGTTGAAGTGACATTGTAACTATAGTTACCCGGCTGTACCGGCTTAAACTCAGGCGGAGTGTAGAAACGAAGGAGATCTTCCGTATTGAAGGTATCTGACATGTCTAACATTTTATTAACTTTTTCTTGGATGCTATCCACATACTTCTGTTGACTTTCCGTTAACTTCAGAACTTCTCCGGTCTTTGTGTCATGGTAAACCGAACTTGTCGCACTTGATTTGGTGATTGTTGGTGTGACGAAACCACGATTTCGAAGTGCAACGAATTGTTCGCGTTTTGGTGCAAAGACATCTTGTCCAAACTGGATATAATATTTTGTTGAAATACCAAGCAAGTGCTCCAAGGTTGGCATAACATCGATTTCACCGATAAATTCATCACTGATGTGTCCAGATGTTTGACCAGGAATATCAATCATGAACGGTGTACGTTGCATCATTGTATTATCATACTCTGTCCAGTTATCTGCACTTTTACCAATGAATGGGGCATAGTATTTTGTATCTGAACCAGAAATTCCGTAGTGATCACCGTAAAGAACAATAACGGATTTTTCATAAAGTCCAGATTTTTTCAAGTAATCAAAGAAATCTTTAACCGATGAATCCAGATAATTAGCGGTAACAAAATAGTTGTCAACGACTGAGTTCCCTGAACCACCTTCTAAAAGTTTTGGATTCATCTCATAATCTTCAAGACCTGTATAAGGCGTATGATTTGTAACCGTCAAATATTTCGCATAAAAAGGTTGCTGTAACTGCTCAAGATATGGAATTGAATCGTTAAAGAAATATTTATCTTTAACGCCCCAAGCAGTAGAGTTCGTTGGTGTGAGATCATAGAATGATTGGTCAAAGAAGTTTTGATAACCCATATTACGATAAACGTTATTACGACTGTAAAATGAGCCAACATTCCCATGGAAAACCGCACTTGAATAGCCTTCTTTTTGTTGCAGAATGGCTGGCATAGCTTGGAAAGTTTGTGTACTTCCTAGGCTTGAGAAGAGTGAACCAGATGATAAACCAAATGTTGAAGTTTCAAGCATGGTTTCTGCATCAGAAGTTTTTCCTTGCCCAACTTGGTTAAAGAAATTTGAGAAAGAATAAACAGAAGGATTATTATTATAAAGTGAATTCAAGAAGGGAGTAACTTCTTCACCGTTTACCTTCATATTAATGACATCTTGTTGCAGTGATTCAAGGTGAATCACGATAACGTTACGGTTTTTCGCAATCCCAAACATCTTGGCATTTGGCGCAAGATAACGATCTTCTTGAATGTATTTTTGAACTTTTGTAAAGTCAGTTTTAGAAGCCATAGCTCGAGTTTCGTTGGACACATGAGTATACCAGCTATTGGTCGCTAACCATGGGCCTAAGCCCAAATAACGGACAACATAAGTGGCATCGTATTGTGCTTGTCGTGAAACTAGACGATGCTCAGTAAGATCCGCCATCCAAAAGTTTAAGCCAAAAATCATGACAGAGGCACTGAAAACCTTAAAGGCAAAAATATTCGTAGGACGACGTTCATCCATTTTAATCTTCTTGGTAAGAAAAAGCACAAGAATAACAATAATGTCAATCCAGAACACGATGTCCACCCAAGAAATAGCGATTGAACCTAAATCGAAACCTTTTCCGACCATCCCTGCTCCCCCCGTTAAGGTGTTAAGCGTAAGAAAGTCTGAAAACTCACGATAGTAAAGGATATTTCCGTAGACTAACAAATTTCCAATCAAGTTCATTAATAGCATACCTAGATAGAAAAGCTGCTTTCTTTTAATAAACAGTATCAAGCTAAAGAAGATTGCTGTAAAGCCTATGGGATTCACAATAACCAATAGATAATCTGCAAGATTAGAAGAGTTCAAACCCTTAAAGACAGAAAAGTAAGCAATCATGGTTTTGACCCAAATAAAGAAGGTCGACCAGCATACTAAACCTAGTCGTGTATTAAAACTATTAAGTAATTTTTTCAAGGTAAACCTCAATTTATTTTTTATTTGCACAAGATTAAATTCCTTTTTTTACATTGGGAATAATTCTAACAAATGAGCCTTGAGCTAAGCTTAAGCTTCATATGGCTGATCTGTTTAAACTTCATCCTCTAATCGTACAGAAATGACCTTAGAAACCCCTGCATCAGCCATTGTGACACCATACATGGTACCTGCTGCTGCCATTGTCCCACGACGATGTGTGACAACAATAAATTGATTGGAGTTATCAAAGTGATTCATGTAATCTCCGAAACGTTTAACATTCGCTTCATCTAATGCTGCTTCTACCTCATCCAAGACCACAAATGGAACCGTTCTAACTCGTAAAATAGCAAAAATTAATGCCAGAGCAGTTAAGGCTTTTTCTCCTCCAGACATGAGATTCAAGCTGGCTAATTTTTTACCTGGAGGTTGTACTTTGATTTCGACACCAGCTTCCAATAGATTAGTGCTGGTTAACTCAAGATTAGCTTCTCCTCCGGCAAACATTTGTGAAAAGGTTAGTTGGAAACTTTCTCTAATTTGTTCAAATGTTGTCTTAAAGCGGATTTCTACCTCTTCATTCATCTCTTGAATCGTTTCGAGTAGCATATTTTTAGCTTCCAAGAGGTCATCCCGTTGGCCACTCAAAAATGCGTGACGTTGATATACTTCCTCATACTGAGTGATAGCATCCAAATTAATCGGACCGAGCGCACGGATTTGGCGTTCTAAAAGACTGAGCTGTTGCTCTGATTCAGAAAGATTTTCAAGGGTTTTAGCCTTCATTTTAGCTTCATCGAAACTCATTTCATACTCAGTAAAGAGTGTGGTTTGACGATTTTTCAAGAGCTTTTCTGATTGTTCAATCCTTACTTCCAAACGCGCTTTTTGATTATTTAGCACTTGATTTTGTTCCAATAGGTCCCGATTTTGTTCTTCTAATTCTTCTGCTTGAGCTTGAAGATCGTCCCTCTCAAAGCGTAAGCTCACTAACTTCACATTAGCTTCTTGAAGTTTAGCCTCAGTCTCTTTCAATTGGTAAGCATAAAGATTACGACTTTCTTCATCGATCTGAGCTTCTCCAATTGCTTGCAACTTAGCTTTTTCAGTACCTAAAGCTTCATATTCTTGCCTTAAGCGCTCTTGCTCGGTTTGAGCAAAACGTAATTCATTTTTTAGACTGGACAGGAGTAATTTCGTTTCATGATAAGCACTATTTTTTTGTTCTTTAAGAGCATTGAAACTTTGACTGTTAGATTTAACTTCTTCAAGTTGATTATCTAAGGATTGTTTGTCCTCAGCAATTTTAGACAGCTGCTGTATCAGCATTTCGTTATTCTTTGATAATTCTTGCAGTGCTTGGTGCGCTTCCGTATTTTCGGTATCCGCAACCAAATCTTGCAGATTTGCTTTTTGTTCTGATAATTGCTTAATCTGCAACTGTAAGCTTTGTTCCGCAAGGCGTTTTTCTTGAATATTGGAACGTAAAGCTTCAAGTTGACCACTCAAAGTTTGACGTGAAAGCTGTTGTTTTTGTAATTTGTCTTCGACTGCTTTTAACTTACTTTCTGCTAAAGCGATAACTTCAGTCAGATGATCAATTTCTGTGCTGGTAAAAGTTGTATTGTTACGTTTTGCTGCACCACCAGAGTAAGAACCACCCGGATTAATCTGCGTACCATCCAAGGTAACGATACGAATAGTGTAGTTCATTGTACGTGCTATTTGACTTGCATGTTCAGCTGTATCAACAATGGCGGTAGTTGCTAACAAACTTGACATTGCTCTTTGCAATCGTGGTTCAAAATTAACCAAATTTAAAGCAGTGTCAATGAACCCCTCCATTGTCACTAGACGTTCGTAATTTCGAAACTCCCGAGGCTTTATTGTTGTAAGCGGGAGAAATGTTGCACGACCCAAGCGTTTTTCTCTTAAATAAGCGATAGCTTTTTTGGCTGAGTTTTCATCTTCTACCACAATATTTTGACTGCCACCACCTAAAGCAATATCAATAGCTGTGGTGTATTTTTTATCAAAAGTTAAAAGATCGGCAACAACGCCAATAACACCACCAAGTGCAGCACTTTGTGTCATAACAGCCCGTACACCCTGATACAGATTACTGTGACTGTCCCGAATATTTTCCATGCTTGCAAGATTGGCCTTGTACTTGCTAAGCTGTTGCATCTGATCGTACATCACATTTTGACCTTGACGCTCTGCTTCAACATATTTTGCTTCTGTCGCGCTCTTTTCTTGTAGTTCCTTTTCAAGTTTTTGAGCAGTTTGAGTGAGCGCGCCTAAAGCAGTTTTTGCTTTTGTAAGATCAGCAGAAATCGTTTGAAACTTTTCTGTGTTTTCTTTTGCGTTTTCATCAGATTCCACTAGGCGACGTGAAATATTTTCATATTCAGCCTTATTTTTAGTTAATTGATTAGAAAACTCTGCCTCTTGTTGCACCAATTGCAAATAGTCTTCGCGAAGTCGCTCTGCTAAAGTTTCTGGACTTTCAGCAAAACGTTCCAATTCTTTTTCTAACTGCTCAAGTTGTTCTTGGGCTGCCTTCTCTTTATCTTTGAGTTCCGCTTTTTTCTTTTCTGAAGTTTCTTTCTGTTGCGAAACTTCCTGTAATTTAACATCAAGTTCTTCAATACGCTCTTGACGTTCTGCAGCTGATTTTTGAGAAGAGGACTTTTGCAGATCGAAAACTTCTATTTTATGTTGTAAATCAGACTTAAGTTCTGTTAAGGACAAGCTGTCTTGTTGGACTTTCTCTTGCTCTTGTTCTACTTTCAAACGCGCTTTTTTAAGATTAGTTAGCTGCTCTTCGTAGCTTTCTTGTTGACTTTTTAAAGTACTAAGCTCAGTTTCTACTGCATTTAAGTCATCTTTCGCTTGTTCATACTTTTCCTTCTCCTCAAGAAGTTGAGCCACCAAAACAGAAAGAGCAAGCTCAGAGCGTTGTGCCTCTAAATCTTGAAAACGCAAAGCAACATCACGTTGGGCACGCAATGGTGTTAATTGACCATTAAGTTCAAAGATAATATCTTCGAGACGATCGAGATTATCTTGTGTGGTCTGTAGTTTGCTCTCTGTTTCAGCACGCCGTGTCTTGTACTTCAAAACACCAGCTGCTTCTTCAAAAATTGCTCGACGTTCTTCTGCTTTCGAATTAAAGACTGATTCGATACGTCCTTGGGAAATAATCGAAAGAGAATCACGCCCCAACCCTGTATCTGTAAAAAGTTCATGAATATCTTTCAAGCGGCACTTACGCCCATTAATCAAAAATTCCGAATCACCATTGCGATATAGACGACGTGTAATAGTTACTTCCACGTCTTCTTCATAACCTGTAAGATACTGGTCTGCATTATCAAAAGTTACAATAACTTCAGTATAGTTTAGTGCCTTACGCTTTGCTGTACCTGAAAAAATAACATCCGGCATTTTCCCGCCACGAAGTGACTTAGCTGATTGCTCTCCTAAAGCCCAGCGTAGTGCTTCAACTATATTTGACTTACCGGAACCATTGGGTCCAACAACAGCTGTAACGCCTTGGTCAAATTCAATTTTCGTGCGGTCAGCAAAAGACTTAAAACCGACAATTTCCATTTTTTTAAGATACATGAATCTGACCTTTTATTGCATTTTCCGCTGCTTTTTGTTCAGCAACTTTCTTTGATTTACCTCGCCCACGTCCAAGCTCTTTTCCATTATTATAAACTGCAGCGACGAATTCACGCGCGTGTGCTGGGCCTGTTTCTTCTAAAATTTTATATTCGATGATCGTCTCACCATCAACTTGCAGAACCTCTTGCAGGTTTGTTTTATAATCAATGACTTTAAAATAATCGTCAGCTTTTACATGCGGAATAACCACTCGATTTATAAATCGACGAACTTCTTCCATACCTGCATCTAAGAAAAGAGCACCTAGAAAAGCTTCAAAGAGATTTTCTAGGTTGGTATCACGATTACGTCCGCCTGTTTTTTCCTCACCATTACCTAAACGTAGAAAACGTCCAAACTCACACTGACGCGAAAAATTAGCCAAAGATTCTGTGCGGACAATGCTAGAACGCATCTTCGATAATTCACCTTCAAGTTTATCTGGATAAGTACGATAAAGATATTCTGAGATGATTAAAGACAGAGCGACGTCTCCCAAAAACTCCAAACGTTCATTGTTTGCAACCTTTGGGAGGCGTTCTTCATTCGTGTAGCTCGAGTGAGTAAAAGCTATTTTTAACAATTCTTCATCAGCAAATTTTATACCAAATTCATTTTTAAGCTTATTTTGAAGCTCAAACATAAAAATTCCTCCTAAATTTTATTATTAACTTAGTTATTATACCAAATTTTTGTGCCTTTTTGGTGTAGACTACAAAGAAAAGAGCTTGCACAGGCAAACTCTTTTACACACTATCCATACGCGCTAATATAAAGGCTAGAACGAAACAGAGCCCTAATGGTAGAGCCACTACCATCACGTATAAATTTAGCATTGAAATTAAAATATAGAAACTTCCAATAACTAACTGATAAAGTTGCCATATTCCACCTGTTGGTCGATCCATCCGAATAAAGGAGACCCAATTTACAATCATGATTGACATAACAATGACAAACACTAAAGCAAAAAGTTTCAATAGAAAAAGGCCACTATGCCCTGCAATGGTCAGAGTCATTTCCAGGTCTTTTTCTTCCCAGTTAATTATGAATCGAATAAAGGCAAACATCATTAATACAGCAATAAGGGTTGTAAAAACACTCCCAATCAAGGCACAAATTTTCGCTCGTTTCATCTTTTCTCCGTTGTTTTGATGACTGTATTTTATAACTATAAGCTTAAATTAACACTAAAGTAGTGCAGATATTCAAAAAGGAAAGAAAAGCTCTCAAAAAAATTTTAAAGTTTTCGTCCATCATTCCAATCTGTCTGTAGGTAGCATGAACGCTACACATAAAAAACACTCAACGATAATAAAAAACCATAACATTTTGTCATGATTTTTTAAACTCCTATATTATTTAAGTGCTTGAGCAGCTGTAATAATAGCAAGTTTATAAACATCTTCTTCGTTACTTCCACGAGAAAGGTCAGAGATTGGTGCGTTCAAACCTTGCAAGATTGGACCAATTGCTTCAAAGTTTCCTAGACGTTGAGCAATTTTGTAGCCAATATTACCAGATTGGATATCTGGGAAGATAAATACATTTGAACGTCCTGCCACTGGGCTATCTGGTGATTTTTGACGGGCAACTGCTGGAGAGAACGCTGCATCAAATTGAAGTTCGCCATCGATATCAAGCTCTGGATGTTCTTCTTTGACCAATGCTGTTGCTTCAACGACTTTAGTCACATCATCTGATTTACCTGAACCTTTAGTTGAGAAAGATAGCATTGCAACTTTTGGATCAATATCAAAGAGTTCTGCTGTTTCCGCTGAAGCCACAGCGATATCCGCCAAGGTATTTGCATCTGGATCAATGTTAATCGCACAATCGGCAAAGATATACTTTTCATTATCGTCACGGCCACGAACCATAATGAATGCACCTGATACGGATTTCACACCTGGTTTAGTTTTAATAATTTGTAGGGCAGGACGGACAGTGTCCGCAGTTGAATGAACTGCACCTGAAACCATACCATCAGCGATACCCATATGTACAAGCATTGTTCCAAAATAGTTTGAATCTTTAAGGATTTCGCGCGCTTGCTCTTCTGTTACTTTACCTTTACGACGTTCAACAAAAATTTCGACCATTTTCTCAAAACGTTCACAGTTCAATGGATCGTAGATTTGAAAACCATCTGGATTAATCCCACGTGAGATTAAAGTACCTGTTACTTCAGAGATATTCCCAATAAATACTGGGGTAATCAATTTATCTGCGTACAGACGGTTAGCTGCGCCTAATACACGCGCATCTGTTCCTTCAGGAAAGACAATTTGTAGGCCTTTGCCAGAAATTTTTTGTTTGAGCGATTCAAAGAGTTCCATAATACTTCCTTTTACTATTTTTAGAATTTCAATAATGATTATATCACAATGTCACAAAAAATGCCCACTTATGTAAACGTTTTTTTAATATTATGGATAGAAGAGTTTCTTCTGTACATTCTTTTTTCGAATAAAAAAAACAATCTTGCGATTGCTTCTTACTCTCCATGCAAAATACTGGCGATCTTCGTAGTTAAGATATCTACCCCAACAGTATTTGAAACGCCTTCTGGAATAATGACATCCGCATATCGTTTCGTTGGTTCAATAAATTGATGATACATCGGTTTTACAGCATCCATATATTGTGTAATAACAGAATCTAAAGTACGTCCACGTTCTTCAATATCGCGACGGATACGACGTAAAATGCGTACATCATCATCTGTATCCACGAACACCTTAATATCCATTAAGTTACGCAGTTTTTCGTTTTCTAAAACTAAGATTCCTTCTACAATCAAGACATCTACAGGTTCTTGTCGGTAAGTTTTTTCACTGCGTGTATGGTTGGCATAATCATAGGTTGGGATATCAACAGCACGACCATTTTGCAACTCTTTTAATTGGGCAATCAGGTAGTCTGTATCAAAAGCCAATGGATGGTCGTAGTTTGTCTTTGTACGTTCTTCAAATGTTAATTGTGATTGATCCTTATAGTAACTGTCATGTTCAATCATAGCAATATTTTCATCTTTAAACATAGATAAAATTGCTTGAGACACGCTGGTTTTCCCACTTGCTGAGCCACCTGTTACACCGATAATCAATGGTTTTTTCAAAATTACTTCTCCATATTTTATGTATCCACTATAACTTCAATTTCTTAGGGATATTATGTTATTCTCCCTATTTTATCATAAAACTGAACCAGCTTCAGCTCTAAAAACTATTTCAAACCAATCTTTTTTATCACTTAAAAAATTTAGTGACTTTTATTTTCACAGCTCATGCATTAGTTTTAAATGAGTTTTACCAAAAAATTTGCTATAATGGTTTTAATAAATTTTTGATAAGAAAAGGGGTGTATGATGCTTAAACTTGGAATTATCGGTACTGGGTGGATTAGTGGATCTTTTGTCGAAGCTGCCCATCTCACCAAAAAATATAGTCTTGAGGCTGTTTACTCACGTAATCTTGAGAGTGCAGTATCTTTTACAGAAGACTTTGACGATATCGAACTTTACGATGATTTAGATGATTTTTTCAAGCATGATTTGGATATCATCTATATTGCCAGCCCAAATGCTATCCATTTTAAACAAGCGAAGGCTGCTATTTTAGCAGGTAACAATATCATCGTTGAAAAGCCAGCGTTTTCAAATCCACAAGAATTAGCTGAAATTATCAAGTTAGCGGATGAAAATGACGTTCTCTTTTTCGAGGCTGCCCGAAACATCCATGAACAAGCCTTTGAGACCATCAATTTATTCTTAGCAGATAAAAAAGTTGTTGGGGCTGATTTTACCTATTCAAAATACTCTTCAAAAATGCCTGCACTATTAGCTGGAAAACTTCCCAATAAATTCAACAGCAAATTTTCTGGCGGCTTGCTCGCTGATTTAGGTGTTTATCTCCTCTATGCAGCCGTTTATTGGTTTGACAAACCACAGTCTGCTTGCTACGATGCAGTCGTTTTGCCAAGTGGTGTGGATATTTCTGGTATTGGAAGCTTGGATTATGGTGATTTCAAAGTTGCAATCAAATGCGCAGGAAACCTCACAAGCTATCTCTCAAGTGAAATTTACACAGATCAAGGTACCCTGATTTTAGATGGTGTAAATGCTATAACCTCTGCAAAATTTATTCGTTTTGATGGAAGCAAGGAAGTTATCAAGGTTACACCGCCAAAACATTCTCTCCTTGATGAAGCTCTCCACTTTGCTGAAATCATTGAAACTATTTCAACTCCTGCTGCTCGTTCACTCTACAAAGACTTGCACCAGTTGGCACAAGATGTTTCTGAAACAAGTTATATGATGCGCCAAAGTGCAGGAATCGTCTTTGAAGCTGATAAAAAATAAGATTTAATCATTGACTCCATATCGGAGTCTTCTGATCCCTTAGTTAAATTGGATATAACCCGGACCTCCTAAGTCTGAATCGCCAGTTCGAACCTGGCAGGGATCATTAAAAAAAGCTTCCTTAAGGAAGCTTTTTTTATATTTATTCAATTGAGGCATAAAACCTATAAAGGAGAATATGGGATTCGAACCCATGCGCGGTTTTACCCACCTATACACTTTCCAAGCGTACCTCTTCAGCCTCTTGAGTAATTCTCCAAATGTTAATTATCAATTTTCAAAATATATTATACCATATCCTCTGCCATAAATGCCAATTTATGTGTAGTTTGTGATAACAATAATTAAAAAACTCTTCCACATGACATGGAAGAGTAGGAGTTTTATGAAAAAATTTTATTGGAATAAATGTATTATACTGTTTGCTCCTTAAAAGAAGCTCAAGTCAAAATAAACTGAAACAGAAATACACTTTTACTTCTTTTAAAGTAGTCCTGCATCTTTAAGGATATCTTCAAGATAGGTACCTTTTATCTTCTTCAAACCAAACTTCAAAGATTCTTTTTTCAAAAGAGGCAAATCCATTTCCATCAATTTCTTTTTGTCTGAAAGATAATAAACCGAACGAGCTAGTGTGCGCAAGTCGTAAGCCGAAGCAAAAACTTCAGGGACACCACGCTCTACATTTAGAAATTGATAAACAGCTTCCATCGCGGTACGTACCGAATACTCGGTTGTGAAGACCGTATCTCTCTCTGTCTCAGCAAAATTCCCAATAAAGGCAAGATTCACAGAATTTTCCGGAATCACTTGAGGACGATCCCCTGGCTCACGTAACATAAAGTAAGAGGTAATAAAGGGCATATAAACTGGAATCGTATTAGTATTTTCTTTAACAAATTCCTCTATTTCTGCTTCAGGCATACCCAAATGATAAAGGAGCTCTTGTGTTATTTCCTCACCGGTACATTTCTCAATTGGTTTTTTAATATAGTTCCCTGGTGTATTAGACAAGAGACCATAAACCCATGTCACAGTTTCACCATCTTTTTGTTCCTTAAAATGAGGTTGACGATGGGTAGTGAAACTCATCAGCCAGTTTGAATCCTTAATAGTGATAATTCCGCCTGTCACAACTTTACCTGAACGTAATTCACGGTGGGTTAATTTTTCAAAATAAGGTTGAATTTTGAGATTCTTCCAAGTCACGGTCGCCGATACAAACCAACTTTCATCAGGCAAGTTGTCATAAAAGACTTCTGGTTTCCCAAATTCGGATGACTGCGCAGCCAGATTTTTCCATAGTTTCCAAGAGCCACCTAAATCTTTTGTAATTGGAGCTGCTTCTGTTGGACTTCCTTGTGTTGAACTTTCAGTAATTGAACCATTCGTCACAAAAACAAGGTCATCTTCCGTCAAGTCTTGTACTTTTCCATCTGCAAATATAATTTTCTTAGCTACTTTTTTGTTGTTCGAAAAATCTACTTCAATATTTTCAACTTGTGCTTCATATTGGAAGATTACACCATGGTCTTTCAAAAAGGCAAGCAAGGGTTTTACTAAAGATTCGTATTGATTATACTTTGTAAATTTTAGTGCTGTGAAGTCTGGTAACCCTTTGATGTGATGAATAAATCGCATAATGTAGCGTCGCATTTCAATCGCTGAGTGCCATTTTTCAAAAGCAAACATTGAGCACCAGTAAAGCCAAAAGTTTGATTCAAAAAATTCTTCACTGAAAACATCTTCAATTTTTTTGCCTACCAAACTTTCTTCCTGTGCCATGAAAAGCTTCACGATTTCATCTTGAGCTTGTCGACTTAAGGTAAATTGTCCATCATCAGCAACACGTTCACCACGATTCGCAATAATGCGACAATTAGAAGAGTTAGGATCATCCTTATCTAAATAGTAAAATTCATCTAAAACTGAAGCATTTTCTACTTCCAGACTTGGAATAGAATGAAAAAGATCCCAAAGACACTCAAAATGGTTTTCCATTTCGCGTCCCCCACGAATCACAAAACCATCATGGGGAATAAAGGAACCGTCTAAAGAACCACCTGAAAGAGAAAGTTCTTCTAAGATATGAATACGATTCCCTGGGACTTGGCCATCTCTGATCAGAAAGACAGCCGCAGCTAGTCCTGCAAGACCTGCCCCGACAATATAGGCAGACTTTTTGTCAGCCTCTTGTGGTTTTCTTGGTCGAACAAAAGCTTCATAATTTCCGTTTGTATAACGCATATTCAATCCCTCTTTTCTAATTGTTCTTATAATTTGATTATATTCTTAAAAGAGAGCGATTTCAAATTTCTTCTGGCTCTTTTGGACAAGTCTATATTTTTTGAGTAAAAAAGAAACTCAAACAAAAACCAGCTCCTTATCTTGATACCACTTGCTTCATTTCACCCTGTATATTACCTTTTTACTAAAATCTTTTCTGTGTTTTCTCTTTATTTTTTGCACGATGTAATGCTCTAAGTTTTTGTCTCTTTTTAGCATGATAGATTGCCAAAGCATGTATGAGAATAGAGACAAAGAAGAGAAGAAAAATCTCTCTAAGTGTTATCCATTCAGAAAATAAAAGCAAGACAGAGAAATTCACCACAAATATAAAGACGTAATAAGCACGCTCTTTATTATTTTTCATAAGCTCTATGGGATAGATACTGTTCGAGAAAGAGATACTCGTGCAAGGTAAACTCCAACGCTTTTGAATCTGGTTCTTGCTCTACATTCACATTACTCGCTTGAACCATACCAACGGCTGATGGCATTGATGCCGATAATAAAGTTAAACCTGAGATACTCATAATTATAAATTTTTTCAATTTCTTCTCCATAAGATTTTCCCTTTCTTGATCTAACGCTGAAGCACTTCATCCAGCACACTTTATTTGCAGTTTCCTTTTTAAAGTTTTACTCTCCTTTCATCAAAGGCCTTTTTATTTGATTAATAAAAGGTTAACAAGCTTATCTTAAGTCAAACTGAATTTTATATACTATTCTATTAATTTAATGAGCCGTTTTTGGCTCACTTTATTTGAAGACCAAACTAATAAATTTTAAAACAAAAAAACACCCTAAGGAGGCGCTTTTTTATGCTTAATGTGCTACTGGATTGCTAGCAATAATTTCCATATTACCTGAAAGTTGCCATTGCTCAATCCCTGTAGGGAGGATGAAGTGGTCGCCTTTCGATAATGCATACGTTTTATCAGCCACCGTAAGTTGTCCTTTTCCTTCAAGAATAGACACGAGCATATAGTCTGCTGTAGCTTCAAAGTCTTGTGTACCGTGAATTGACCATTTATAAACGTCAAAGAACTCTGATTTTACCAAAGTTGTTAAGTCTGTATTTTCTTCTTTAACAACTTGGACTTTATTTTCTGGTGTTTGATCCCCTGGTATGTGAAGCACATCAATTGATTGTTGTATGTGTAATTCACGAAGATTGCCTTGGTCATCCTTACGGTCGAAATCATATACACGGTAAGTTGTGTCGCTTGATTGTTGCGTTTCCAGAATAACAATGCCCGCACCAATTGCATGCATTGTTCCTGCAGGTACATGGAAGAAATCACCTGCTTTGACTTTAACTTTGCGTAGTAAGTGATCCCAGTCTCCAGAATTAATCATTTCTGCAAGTTCTTCACGTGATTTTGCATTATGTCCATAAATAATCTCAGAACCTTCTTCTGCTGAAATGATATACCAACATTCTGTTTTACCAAGCTCGCCTTCATGCTTCATGCCGTATTCATCATTTGGATGAACTTGCACTGAAAGCCAGTCATTGGCGTCCAAGATTTTTGTTAAGAGAGGAAATACTTCTTCTTTCGTATTGCCGAAAAGCTCACGGTGTTGGTCAAATACCTTGTCTAATTTTTGTCCAGCGAATTTTCCATTTTTAATTGTTGAAACACCATGTGGATGAGCTGAAATTGCCCAGTATTCACCGATTTTATCAGATGGTAATTCATAGCCAAAAGATTTAAGGTGATCACCACCCCAGAGTTTTTCTTGCAATACGGAATCTAAAAATAATGGTTCTATTGACATTTTTTCTCCTCATTTGTTTAATAATACTTCGTTCATTATAGCACAAAAGCGGTTTATTTTTCCTGCACAAGCAATCTTTTTGTATTTTTATAAAATAAAAAAGCTTCCTCTAAGGATTCGCTCTTTTATCTTGTATCAATCTTCTTTTCATAAAATCGCTTTTTAGTGACAGTCAGTATTTAAAATTTATATGAGATAAAACATTCGGTATTTCAGCAACAAATAATGCAATAATCACAAATAAAATTGCAATCAAAGCAATTTCCCACACCATCAAGATAACCAATGGATGAACACCATCAATATATAATTTATCTGCAATTTTGTCCATCCAGTGTTGTTTCATAAACATAATATATCAGATAAATTATAAAAACGCAATCGTTAGTCTCCAATTTATTGATAATTACTCGCTTTAATGCTGATAATTATTATCAAATTCATCGACTTCGATATATATGTAAGACTTTTTGTCCGGCAGTGCTTTTCGAATATCTTTTTCGATTGCATTAATAATTTCATAGCTTTGTGCTTCATACTCTGCTGGAATATCAATCTTTGCCGCAATTAGAATCTCAGTTGGACCGATGTGGATTGTCTTGATATCAATCAACTGTTTAACTGTTTCACGAATAAAGCTACGTGTTATTTTTTCTAAATCTGAAGCAGTGACACTTTCACCAACAATTAAACTATAGAACTCTCGCACCAAAAAGACTGCTGCTGCCATGAGCAATAAACCAATCAAGATTCCGGACAGAGCATCATACATGGGGTTTCCTGTAAGAAAAGTGAGGACTGTTCCTCCAAGGGCTAACATTAAACCAATAATGGCACAGAAATCCTCCGCAAAGATAACTAAAATCTCACTGTGTCGACTCTCATGCAAAAATCTAAACAAGGGTAATTTTTCGGTATTGAGCTCTTTAATTTCTTTAAAAGCAACGCGAAGTGAACTGCCCTCTATAATCATGCCAAAGAGTAAGATAGCAATCAGAAGCAAAGGATTATTGACCTCATGAGCAGGGTGGACCAGCTTGTCATAAGCCTCCATTACACCAATAACGCCACCACCAAAAAACAGGAAAGTAGCGACCAACATGCTAAAAAAGTATTTTGCACGCGCTTCTCCAAAAGGATGGACCTGGCTTTGTGCTCTTTTGGCACGCTTATCACCAAAAAGCAACAAAACTTGATTTGCACAGTCAACTAAACTGTGTATACTTTCGTTGAGCATTGCCGCACTACCACTTAAGGCATAACCTACAAACTTACTTATTGCCACTAGTACATTGGCACCAAGGGCTGCGATCACGGATCCCATGCCAGTATGTTCTTTTTCTGCCATAATATTTTTCCTCATTATACTTTTTATTTAGATTTTAACACAATAACCTGCTTTGCACATACAAGTGTGACTTTTAGCATTTTGCCATGAGTATTATAGCACAGTCCCCTCATTTTTGCAGACTATATATAAAAAAATAAGCCTCAATGATGAGTGCTTATTTTTTTTATTAATATTCTGGTTTATCCAAATTACGGAGAAGTTCATCGATTTTTGAACCATATTCGACAGATTCATCTTTGGCAAACTTCAAATCCGGGATACGATACATGGTCATACGTTGTGCTAACTCACGTTTAACAAGACCTGTAGCTTTTTCCAGACCTTTTTTAGCTTTTTCATTGTCACTGGCAAGGTTAGACAGCAAGCTGTAATAAACTGTTGCTTGACTCAAATCACCTGTCACTTGAACATCTGTAATATTCACATCTTGAACGCGGGGATCTCGAATCTTATGACGCAAAATATCATTGATTTCACGTTGGATTTCGACAGCCACACGGTCACTGCGGAAGGAAGTGCCCATAATCATTCTCCTTTTTTATTTTTTCCTCAAACATTTTAAATTTTAACGCTTGATTTCAACCATTTTATAAACTTCAAATGTATCGTCAACAAGAATGTCGTTGTAGTTTTCTACCATCAAACCACCTTCTTGGGCATTACCGACTTCTTTAACATCATCTTTGTAATGTTTCAAGCTAGCGATAGCTCCATCATGGATAACTACACCGTCACGAATAACTCGAACGCTGGCATCACGTTGAACTTTACCACGGATAACCATAAATCCGGCAATTGTACCAACTTTAGAAACGTTGAATGTTTCACGGACAATCGCTTCACCGATAATTTCTTCTTTGTATTCTGGATCCAGCATACCACGCATGGCTGTTTCGATTTCTTCAATAACTTTATAGATGATGCTGTGAAGACGAATATCTACATCTTCATGTTCCGCTTGCTCACGTGCAAGTCCCGTTGGACGAACATTGAAACCGATAATAATCGCATTTGAAGCTGCTGCTAATGAAACGTCTGATTCACTAATCGCACCAACTGCCGCGTGAACGATATCAACTTTTACACCTTCAACATCAATTTTTTGTAAGGAAGCAGCCATCGCTTCAGCTGTACCTTGTACATCAGCCTTGATGATGATGTTAACTGTTTTAACTTGACCTTCTTTAAGTGTATCAAAGAGGTTATCAAGACTTACACGGCGAGTGCTTTGACGTTTAATCAATTGGGCACGTTTGGCACGTTCTTCACCAGCTGCACGTGCAGATTTTTCATCTTCAAAGACGGCGAAATGATCACCAGCTTGAGGCACATCAGAGAGACCTGTCAATTCGACTGGTGTTGATGGCAAAGCTTCTTTAATACGACGACCCAAGTCATTTGTCATCGTACGTACACGACCATATGTGTTACCAACAACGATTGGGTCTTGAACGTGAAGTGTACCTTGTTGTACCAAGAGTGTGGCAATAGCACCACGTCCTTGGTCAAGACGTGCTTCAACAACTGTACCAATAGCACGGACAGTTGGGTCTGCTTTAAGTTCTTGCATTTCAGCAACAAGCAAAACAGTTTCCAAAAGAGCATCAAGATTTTGATTGAATTTAGCTGAGATTTCAACAAATTCAGATTCACCGCCCCAAGCTTGTGACATAACACCGTGTTCAGCTAATTCTTGAATTACACGCTGTGGGTTTGCACCTGGTTTATCAATTTTGTTAATGGCAACGATGATTGGTACACCAGCAGCTTTTGAGTGATTGATAGCTTCAATCGTTTGTGGCATAACACCATCATCAGCGGCAACAACCAAGATTGTAATATCGGTTACTGAGGCACCACGTGCACGCATGCTTGTGAATGCTTCGTGCCCTGGTGTGTCCAAGAAAGTGATTTTCTTATCTCCAGTTTTGATTTGATAAGCACCGATATGTTGTGTGATACCACCAGCTTCACCTTCAGTGACACGAGATTCACGGAAACGGTCAAGCAAGGTTGTTTTACCATGGTCAACGTGACCCATGATTGTAACAACAGCTGGACGTTCTACCATGTTTTCTTCGTTAAGGTAACCTTCTTCAACGAAAAGACGTTCAATATCAGATTGGTCTTCTTCCACTTTTTTAACTGGAGTAATACCATAATCCATAAGGATTAATTCCAAAGTATCTTCATCAAGAGATTGGTTTTGATTAACCATTGTTCCCATCATGAAAAGTTTTTTGATGATCTCAGCTGGTTCACGTTTGATTGCTTTTGCAATATCTTGAACGTTCATGCCTTCAGCATATTCCACTGATTCTGGTAATTCATGATATTTACGAGTAGATACTGGTGCGGCAGATTGTTGGTTTTTACCTCCACGGCGACCTTTTTGATTCCAGTTTGAGTTACGTGCATTACGTACTTGATTACGGTTATCATTTACACGCAATGGTCCGCCTGGGCGACGACCATCTGAAGATTTGTCGTGTTCGTTTTTCTTGCGGTCACGATCACGGCGGTTATTGTTTTTACCGGAAGTAGCAGGTGCTGTAAATACTTCTGTTGAGGGTTTACTCTCAAATTTATTGCCGCCACGATTTTGGTTATCATTATTGCGACGATTGTCATTTTGATTGCGACCTTGTCCACCGCGACGATTGTCATTGTTACGGCGATCATTTTGACGACGTTCTTGACGAGCAGCATCTTTTTTCGCTGCTTCTTTTTTGATATCTTCTGCGCGTTTTACGACTTTGATTTGAATCCTTGGTTTTTTATCCAATGCTTTTTTAGGTTCTTCTTTCACTGGCTCAGTAGTTTTTTCTTCTTGCTTTTTCGCTGCTGGAGCTGGAGCTTCTGATTTCTTCTCTACTTTTGGCGCTGTTTTTTCTTGTTTTACTGTTTTAACTTCTTCCACTTTTGGTTCAGCCTTTACTTCAGCTTCAACCTTTGCGGCTTTTTCTGCTTCTTCTTTAGCTTTAATACGTGCCAAGATGGCAGGATCTTCAACCACTGCTTTTCCTGCAAAGGTGCGTGGCGCGTCATCTTTTTTCTTTGATGTTTTCGCTTTTGACTGGGTATCTTTTGCTGGAGCAGCTGTTTTTTCTGTTGCAGTAGTTCCTGATTTCACACGTGCAATGATTTTTTCTGCTTCAGCATCTGTGACTGAACTTGAGTGAGCTTTAACAGCCAAGCCCAATTCTTGTGCAGCTGACACAAGATCAGCATTTTTCAATCCTGTTTCTTTTGCGATTTGATTAATTCGTTTTTTATCAGACAATGTTGTCCTCCTTATTTTTTAGTTAGTCATAAGGCTCTCCATTTTCTTTGCAAATCCATCATCAGCAATGGCTAACACTTTTCGATTAGCACCAATTGCTACTGAAAGTTCATTTACTGAGAACGTTTGTAAGACGCTTACCTCATAGTAACTCGATTTATCGGTGATTTTTTTGATCAAATTCTCTGACGCATCATGGGCAACAAAAACTAAACTGGCTTTGCCATTTTGAATGGCTTTAACCACAAGTTCTTCCCCTGTGATGACTTTTCCTGCACGTTTAGCAAGACCGAGTAAATTCAATACTTTTTTTGTATTATTCATATTAGTCTTAGTCCGGTGCCAAGTCTGCCGAATAAGTAGCTTCTGCTAATTCACGGCGTGCAACTTGGTGTTCAACATAACTGATCAGTTCGTCATAAAATTCGTCTGAGATTTTTGTACTGAAAGTACGATCAAAGACATGTCTCTTCTTAGCGAGCTGTGCTTCTTCATTTGATAAGGCAATATAAGCACCACGGCCATGTGCCTTACCTGTCGGGTCAATGG
Organism: Lactococcus sp. bn62; assembly: GCF_029492705.2. NCBI lineage: Bacteria > Bacillati > Bacillota > Bacilli > Lactobacillales > Streptococcaceae > Lactococcus > Lactococcus sp. bn62. The sequence continues at coordinate 1,469,884 of NZ_CP120417.1, forward strand.
AGATTTGCCCCTCTTTGTTAAAAGCAATACGTAAAAGATCACGTTTAGCGATTTGCTCACCAGAAACTACAGACTTTCTCATGGGAGTCTTTTTTTGTTTCATAGGCCTATTCTTCAGTTGTTGCTTCTTCTGAAACAGTTTCAGCAACTTCTTCTACAATTTCATCTACTTCTTCAACAAGTGCATCAAGCTCCGCCATTTCCTTTTGGAAATCTTCTTCGGACTTGATATCAATCTTACAGTTTGTAACGTGTGCAGCAAGACGTACATTTTGTCCACGTTTACCGATTGCTAAGGATAATTGATCTTGAGCAACGACTGCAATTGCTGAACCGTCTTCACGGATAGCCACTTGCTCGATACGAGCTGGTTTAAGTGCGTTGGCAATCAAGGTTGCTTTGTCGGCATTATATTCGATGATATCCATCTTTTCACCAGCAAGCTCACGGATAATACCTTGAATACGTGCACCTTTTGCACCAACCATTGTACCGATAGCATCGACGTTTTCATCATGACTTTCGACAATGACTTTCGCACGATCACCTGCATCACGCGCAACAGATTTGATTTCTACTGTTCCATCGTAAACTTCAGGGATTTCTTTTTCAAACATACGTTTAAGCATATCTGGCGCTGTACGGCTGATGAAGACACGTGTCCCTTTTGGTGTCAAAAGTACGTCAGTCACATAAACTTTCACTTTGTCACCAACGTGATAATTTTCTTGACTGATACGGTCTTTGGCTGTCAAAAGTGCATCCACACGGCCCAAGTTAACGTAAACTGCACGCGCATCAACTTTTTCAACGGTACCCATGATGATTTCATCTTTATAACGGCTGTATTCATTGTAAATGATTGTACGTTCTTCTTCACGCATTTTTTGCATGATAACTTGTTTAGCTGCTCCCGCCGCTGTACGTGCAAAATCTTTTGGTTTTTCTTCAAACATGATTTTGTCGCCAATTTCATAATGCGGGTTTAATTCTTGGGCATCTTCAAGTGAGATTTCAAGACGGCTATCAAAGACTTCATCCACAATTTCACGTGTTGAGTAAACATTGAAGTTTCCTTTTTTCTCATCGAAAATAACTTTCACATTTTGTGCTTGACCATATTGGCGCTTGTAAGCAGCTGTGATTGCTTGCTCAATTGCTTCGATAACAATCTCTTGTTTAATGCCTTTTTCTTCTTCTAGCATTGTAAAGGCGTTAAGCATTTCCTTGCTCATTTTGTTTTTTCCTCTTTCTTGAGTTTTTTGGAAAATATTTTCTTTTTATTATTTCGGTTGAGAGACTTACTCTCAGAGCATTTAGAATTTCTTACAACTTCACTAAAGTTGTTGCTTTTGAAATCTTATCTGCTGGAATTTCAACTGTTTTCTTACGGGCTTTATCCATATATTCTACAGTTAAGGTGTTGTCCTCAAACTTCACCAAATCTCCAACAAATTCTTTTTCGCCTTCAATTTTTTGATAAAGTTTTACAAGAATGTACTCACCAATGGCACTTTGAAAATGTTCAGCTTTTTTAAGCGGACGTTCTGCACCAGGGCTTGCAACTTCAAGCATATAACCTTCGGTTGGAAATGGATCTGGCGAAATTGTGTCTAGCAAAGGTGAAAGAATTTCACTTAAATCGGCTGTGTCTTGAATCGTAATGCCATCTGCCTTATCCACCAAAAGTCGCAAAACCATATCTCCGCCAAGTTTTTCCCACTCAACATCAATCAATTTAAACTCTTCTGGTAGGTGAGGCAAGATGAAATCTTCTACTGTTTTTACAAGTGTTTCTGACATCTCTTCTCCTTTCAGAAAACAACACAGAAGGAGCGTCCTCACGAACGCTCCTTTCTAGTAGTTTTTTATTTAAGACTATTATAGCACATTTTTGCGGTTTGTCAAGAGGCATGATTACGCAGGGTGTACCGTTTAAACTTCCTAACTCGCACATAAAATTTCTTTGAAAATTCTTGAAAATCTAGCATTAAAGGGCTATGATAAAAAGAGTGTAATTTATAGGAGATGTTTATGAAAATTTATTTTCAGTTACTTATTATTTTTGGTTTTTCTTTCGTAGGAGATACGCTGTCAAACAGTTTGCATCTTCCTGTTCCCGGGAGTATTTTAGGAATGATTTTTTTATTCCTTGCGTTGCAATTTAAAGTTTTAAAATTCACTGATGTAGATGAGGTTGGGAGTTTCTTAATCAATAACATGACGATTTTATTTTTACCTGCTGGTGTGGGAATCATGGCCAAATGGTCCTTGATTTCCGATTTTTGGTGGCAAATAGCTTTGATTGTTCTTCTTGCTCTTATTGTGAATGTCTTTGTTTTAGGTCATTTGGTTCAATTTATTAAAGTCAAATATGAAGGAGATTACCTCGAACCAGAATTGTTAAAAAATAAAAGAGAGGTAAACTGATGGATGCCATTACTTCTAGCCCGCTGTTTGGTCTAACACTTACTATTTTAATATTTATTATTGGTGTACGTATCAATGAAAATATACGTAAGCCTTGGACGAATCCCTTACTTTTTGCAACCCTCGTTATTATTTTGATTTTGGTTGTAGCTAAAATACCTTATGAGAATTATTACAAAGGAGGCGCGATATTAAACGACTTGATTGGTCCTTCAACTGTTGCCTTAGGTATTCCTTTGTATAAAACCTTCCAGCTCATGAAGCATCATGCAAGATCAATTTTAATCAGTATCGCTGCTGCTGCTCTTATTAATACAGTTATTACGGCCTTATTGTTAAAATTTTTCGGTTTATCAAAATTAGCTTCATTGTCCCTTTTCCCAAAATCTGTAACTACTGCGATGGCTATTGGTATCACAGAAAAAATGCAAGGTGTGACAACGATTACGGTTGTCGTGGTCGTGGCTACCGGAATCTTGACCAGTGTCCTTGGCGTGCCATTGATGAAACTTTTTAAAATTAAAGACCCTGTGGCCCAAGGTGTGGTGCTCGGCGGCACTGGACATGCCGTTGGTACAGGAACTGCTATTGAACTAGGAAAAGTTCAAGGCGCCATGGGAGCTTTAGCGATTGGCGTAACCGGGATTATGTACGTGATTTTTGCACCTTTAGTGGCACATATTATTCTGGGCTATTGAGCCTAACTGTCTGAAATTCTAACCAGTTATAATAAAAAGCTTGAAGATTAACTTCAAGCTTTTTATTATTTACGTTTACGTGCAATCAAATGAATTGGTGTACCTTCAAAGACAAAGGCTTTACGGATTTGATTTTCTAAGAAGCGCATATAAGAGAAATGCATCAGTTCTTCTTCATTAACGAAGACCACAAATGTTGGTGGTTTAACAGCAACTTGGGTTGCATAGAAAATCTTCAAACGTTTCCCTTTATCTGTCGGTGTTGGATTAATTGCTACTGCATCCATAATAACATCATTCAAGACAGAACTTGAAATACGAAGGTTTTGTGAATGATGAATTTCCTTAATCATATCTGGAAGCTTATGAAGACGTTGACCTGTTTTAGCCGAAACATAAACAATCGGTGCATAATCAAGGAATTTAAATTTCCAACGAATATCGTCTTCGAATTTTTTCATAGTGTAATTGTCTTTTTCAAGTGTATCCCACTTGTTTACTACGAGAAGAATTCCCTTACCTGCATCATGAGCGAAGCCAGCAATCCGCATATCGTATTCACGAATTCCCTCTTCTGCATTGATGACCATAAGCACAATGTCGCTCCGATCAATAGCACGCATAGCACGCATTACAGAATATTTTTCTGTATTTTCGTAGATTTTCCCAGATTTACGCATCCCTGCTGTATCAATCATGAGGAATTCTTGCCCTTCTGCATCAGTAAAGCTTGTATCAATCGCATCACGTGTCGTACCTGCGACAGGGCTGGCAATGACACGATCTTCTCCGAGAATAGCGTTAATCAAACTTGATTTACCAACGTTTGGACGACCAATCAAACTAAATTTGATGACATCTGGATTTTCTTCTTCTGTTTCTGTTGGCAGGTTTTCAATGATTGCATCAAGAACGTCCCCTGTCCCTAAGCCGTGTACAGCGGATACAGGATAAGGTTCTCCCAGACCAAGTGAATAGAAGTCGAAGATTTCCATTCGGCGCTCCGGGTTATCTACTTTATTGACAACGAGGATAACTGGTTTATCTGTACGGTAGAGAATTTGTGCTACATGTTCATCAGCATCAGTAATTCCTGTTTCTCCATCCACAACAGCTACGATAACATCCGCTTCTTCCATCGCTATCTCTGCTTGGGCACGGATCTGTGTCATGAAGGGCTCATCCGAAAGTTCAATCCCTCCGGTATCAATAAGCGAGAATTTTTTGTTCAACCATTCGCCTGTGGCATAAATACGGTCACGTGTTACTCCAGGAATATCTTCAACAATCGAGATACGTTCTCCAGCAATACGGTTAAAAATCGTCGATTTTCCGACATTTGGTCGGCCGACAATGGCTACTGTAGGTAGTGTCATTTATTTTTTATCCTTTTCTTATCAGTAATATCAGTAATAAGTTTACTTCTCTTATTCCTCATCTTCTTCTTTTCATCTAAAAGAGAAAAAGTATGCATTGTAATTATAACATTTTACTGGCTATTTTTATAGCTCTGCCTTTTCAGATTAAAAGTGAGCCCGGAATTCTTGCTCACTTTTGATTATTTTTTAAGTTTTTTAAAGGGAATCTCCTTCACACCGAGAAGATCTAGGGCAAAGTTAAAGATTGGAATTCCCACGATAAGGCCCCAAACACCGAAGAAATGTTCTCCTAAGAAAAGAATCACGAAAGTGTAAAACATAGGCAGTTTTGTCTTATGGGCCATCAGATGCGGGTTGAGGACATAAGACTCAAGAGCATGGATTAAAGCAACCATCAGTAACACAAAGATGACATCCCTAATCCCGCCGATAGAATAACCGATGATGGATAAAGGAATACAAGAGACAAGTACACCAGCAACGGGAACAAGGCTCAGTAAGAAAATCATTACGCCCAAACTCAATAACTCTGGAAAGCCCATGAAGCTTAACGCAATAAGTGTCAAAGCGGTATTAACGAGAGCAATAATAAATTGCGTTTCCAAGACAACACCAAAGCCTGTAAAGAATTTGCTTGCCAGATAATAGACGTCTTCAAAGAACCAAGCAAAGTCACTTTCCAAGAAAAGAGCTGAAAATTTATTGGTTTCTTTACGATCAATAGTGAAGAAGAAACTCATTAAGAAGGCGAAAACGACAATGAGTAACCCTTTCCCAAAGCTGGTTACATAATCAACCAAAGTCCCCAAACTGCTTTGCAGTTTATCTGCCAAGTTGTATTCTTTAAAAAGATTATATATCGAATCCATCAGCGCACTCTCGCCATTGCTGTTGTTCTGGTAAAACTTACTTACTGCATTGATGAGGTGCGTGAGCTGATTTACCAATACGGGAATATATTCCGTAATTCCTAAGTAGATTAAAAAAAGAATGACACCATATAGGATAAAACCACTTATTTTACCAGGAAGTTTAATTTTTCGCTCGATAAAGCTGACAAAACGATAGGCGAGGTAGCTGAAGACGAAAGTCAAGAGCATCAGTGGGAGAATGCTTCGTACAAAATAGAGTACAGCAATGAGAAACGCCAAAACGACCCATCTTCTAAGTTTTTCATTTTTTATAAAATTTTGGTAGTATTCCATTAATTCCCATCCTTCAATTTTTATAGATTAAAAAATTGTATTTTCACATTTTCAAGCTTCTAAATTATATCATGTTTAGCATGCAAAAAGATACATCTTAAGATGTATCTTTTATATTTTATTTCTTTTTACCTTTTTTCATTTTTTTCTGCGCCCGTTTCATGGCTTGTTTCATGGCAAATTGTGTAGCTTTACCTTTGAGCCCACCACCGAACATAGAGCTCATATCAGGTGTTCCGGAAGATGCTCCTCCTCCCATAAGACCTTGCAAGTCTCCTAGAGAGGACATATCTGGCATACCTCCAGGCATATTTTTCATGTTTGGCATTTTACCGCCAGCGCCGCCCATCATTTGCTGCATCATTGAATTCATGTCGCCATTCATAATACCTTGCATCATGTCTTTAGACTGATTGAATTGCTTGATGAACTTGTTAACCTCGATAAAACTATTTCCTGATCCAGCAGCAATACGTCGACGACGAGCGGGCGAAAGTTCGACTTCCAATTGACGCTCAGCTGGTGTCATAGATAGCACAATAGCACGTTTACGTGCAATGTCTTTCGGATCAACCTTAACATTTTCAATTCCTGGCATTTGTGACATGCCTGGAATCATCTTCATAATGTCTTCCATTGGTCCCATGTTTGTCACTTGGTCAAGCTGTTCCACAAAGTCGCTGTAATCAAAACGGTTTTCCGCCATCTTTTCAGCCATCTTCATCGATTGCTCTTCATCAAACTGCGCTTGAGCCTTTTCAATCAAGGTCAACATGTCCCCCATACCGAGGATACGAGAGCTCATACGATCAGGATAGAAAGTTTCCAAGTCGGTCAGTTTCTCACCTGTACCAGTAAATTTGATGGGTTTACCTGTAATTTCTCGAATAGATAAAGCCGCACCACCACGGGTATCACCATCAAGTTTGGTAATGATAACACCACTAATATCTAATTTTTCATCAAAAGTTTTTGCTACTTGAGCAGCAACTTGACCTGTCATGGCATCAACAACCAACAGAATTTCCGTTGGTTGTGCGAGAGCTTTAATCTCTTGCAACTCGTTCATGAGTTTATCATCAATTTCGAGACGACCTGCCGTATCAATCAAGACATAGTCTTTACGCTCTTCACGCGCTTGAGCAAGACCGTTTTTAACAATATTTACCGGACTTTCGGCTGTTCCTTCATCATAAACAGGAATATCAAGCTGTTCACCTAATGTTTTTAATTGATCAATCGCTGCTGGACGATAAACGTCAGCCGCAATCATCATTGGGCGTGCATTTTGTTCTTCTTTAAGTTTTTTAGCAAGTTTACCAGCAAAGGTTGTTTTACCTGCCCCTTGCAAACCAACCATCATGATGATTGTTGGAATTTTAGGTGATTTGAGCAGCTCCGCTTCGCCGCCACCCAAAATCGCAGTCAATTCTTCGTTAACAATCGAAATAATTTGTTGCGCAGGATTCAGTGCTTCTGAGACTTCCGTCCCAATCGCACGTTCGCGGATTGCTTTGATAAACTTTTTCACTACAGGAAGAGCAACGTCGGCTTCAAGAAGGGCCACACGTATTTCTTTCGTAATTTCTGTTACATCTTGTTCTGTAATTTTCTTTTTGCCACGCAAATTTTTAAAGACATTTTGCAAACGTTCAGTTAAATTTTCAAAAGCCATATTTATATTCCAGTTCTATTATTTTATTCAGATAGTTTTATTATACCATATTCTGTCGAGGCTTAAATCCACCAGAAGTTGGAAAAATTCTAATTTTGTTCAGAAAGTTTTTGGATATCTTCAGGACGACCAATGACAAAGAGTGAATCCCCAATCATGAGTCGAGTGTCTCCTGAGGCTATTTCAACTTTTCCATTAATATGCTTAACATAGCTGATGTTTAAGTCGTAATGATTAAAATCATCAATTTCAGAAATAACCCGATTATTCATTGTACGTGAACATACTTTTACTTCTGCGAACTCAATATTCTCAGCAATGTCCACGACATTACTGATATTCTCAAAGATTAAACTTTCGGCAATCTTACGTCCCATTTCTACCTCAGGAAGAACCACACGATCAGCGCCAATTTTTTCCAAAAGACGATAATGATTTTTATCTACAGCCTTGGTTATTACTTGAGGCACTCCAGCATCTTTTGCCAGCATAGTAACTAGCACAGAAGACTGGATGTCTTCACCTATTGCTACAATAGCAACGTCAAAATCTTGAATGCCTATCTCGTCCAAGACACGTTCATCTTTTGCATCGGCAATGATGGCATTAGGAACCATATCCTTAAAAAGATTGACACGATCTTCGTTCTGGTCAATCACGAGCAAATCTGCTTCCGTTTCGGCGATCGTTTTCGCAACCGCTGAGCCAAAACGTCCCAGACCTATAACAACAAATGATTTCATATTAACCTACCATTACCTTTTCTTCAGGGTATTTATAAAGCGACTCATGACTGTCTTTGGCATTCAGAGAATAAATAATCGTAAAGACACCAACGCGTCCGATAAACATAAGAATTCCTACGATAATTTTACCTGGGATATTGAGTCCTGGAGTTACTCCCATACTTAAACCCACGGTCGATAGTGCAGAAATAACTTCGAACAAGAGCTGATCCACACGGAATTTTGGATTGGTTAAGAGCAAGGCAAAAGTTGCAATAACCATCATAAAGAAATAAAGAAAAACAGACTCATAAGCTTGTTTGACAACACTTTGAGGAATAGTTCTATTTTTAAAACTTGTATGTTTGTCACGTTTAATGATTGAACGAACATTGAGTGCTAGAACACCGATTGTTGTCGTCTTCAAACCGCCTGCTGTAGACCCAGATGTACCACCGATAATCATCAACATAATTGTCAAAAAGATACTGGCCTGACTAAACAGAGTGTATTCTTGAATAGAAAAGCCCGCGGTTCTCTGAGAAATCGATAAGAATAAACTCTGCATGGTAAAAATTGCTGGGTTATTACTTACACTTTCAAAATCAGAGATTAAAAAGAGTATCATGCCACCAAAGATGAGAAAAGTTGTTGTTGTCAATGCCAAACGTGTATGTAAAGACAATTTTCTTTGCTTTTTGTAGTTAAGCAGGTCCATCATAACGATAAAACCTAAACTGCCGCATACAATCATCGAGGCGATGACCATTAAGACATAAGGAGAATGTTCATAAAGCATGAGCGAATTACCAAACAAATCAAAGCCGGCATTACAATAAGCCGAAATAGCATGGAACACACTGTACCATAAACCTTTAACCAATCCAAACTTTGGCACAAAAGCAAAGGACAAGAGAACACTTCCGCAAAATTGAATAAGAAAAGAAATGATTAAAACATTGATAACAACACGAACACCCGAGCTAATATCAGATAGGCTGTATGATTCTTGAATAATCAAGCGGGACTTAAGCGACATCTTCTGGTTGAGCAATAAAAAGATACTGACAACCAAAGTCATAAATCCTAATCCACCAATTTCAATCAATAAAAGTAAGATAACTTGACCAAAAAGCGACCAGTGAGCGCTTGTATCAATAACGGTTAAACCTGTAACACAGGTTGCTGATACAGCTGTAAAGAGCGCATCGACAGGATGAGTAAATTGTCCTGTTTTGGAGGAAATCGGTAAACTCAACAGTGTCCCGCCCACAATGACAAGAGTCAAAAAGGCGATAAAAATAATCTGCAAAGCTGTTAATTTTTTTAAATTTTTCTGCATAAGTCGCTTGCTTACTCTCCTCTAGTTCTGTGCCCTGGGAACTTGCCATTATCAAAAAAATATAGCAAAAGACAGGCCTTTACTATATGATAATTTTTCAACGTTCTTGAACAAACCCTGTCCTAGAAGTCTTATTCAGACTTTTCAGTGGGTTTATTTGCTTTCTTTTTGTTGCTCTTGTAACGACGTGTTAATTCTTGTGGGGCACGCGCTTCCATCACGACAGGAAGAACAACTGGTTTACGACGTGTTTGGTTGTAGAGGAATTTACCAAGAGCATCACGAATAGCGCCCTTAAGTTCTGACCAATCGAAAGTTGTTCCTGCAAGATATTTTTCAACGGTTTCATTAACCAAATTTCCTGCATCTTTCATCAAATCACGTGATGTTTTGACATAGACAAAGCCACGCGTATGTACACGTGTTTGACTGATAATTTTACGGTCGCTCTTACTGATAGTGATAACAGCAATGAAAATACCGTCTTCTGACAAAACTTTACGGTCTCGTAAAACGACAGAACCAATGTCCCCAATACCTGAACCATCAATCATTACGTTTTCTGCTGGTACAACACCTGCAGGAATCATTTCGTCTTTTTTGTTGAATGAAACAGATTCCCCTTTTTTCGCAATAAAGATGTGCTCTGGAAGCATGCCCATTTCCATGGCTAATTCAGCATGTGCACGTAACTCACGGTATTCACCTTGAATAGGGATAAGATTTTTAGGTCGTAAGATATCAATCATAAATTGCAAATCACGCGCATTGGCATGACCTGAAACTTTTAAATCTCCACCCAACATCTTCATCACACCACCTGCACGATAAACGTCATTTTCAATGCGTGCCACTAATGTTTCATAAGCTACTGAAGGGGTTGTTACAGCAAATGCTACATCGCCTTCTTTGATTTTCACCCATTTGTGACGTTTGTGCGCCATGTCACCGAGAACTTTTAAGGGTTCACCCATACGTCCTGTTTCAATGATGACAAGCTCATTATCAGCATATTTACTGATTTCATTTGGTTTAATGATTGCTTTTTTATCTTCGATTTGCAACTTCTTCAAACGTGTTGCTGTTTCGACGATTTGGTCCATATCTTGACCAGTAAAGACGATATGGCGTCCGAGCTTGATTGCTGCATCAACGACTTGTTGGATGCGCCCGAGATTCCCTGCGTTACAAGCAATGATCACACGGCCTTGTGCTTCATCAATTGTATCAAATATTTTTTCGTAGATTTCATGTTCACTTGCAGATTGAGCCGTTGACAAAGCATTTGGTGAGCTTGAAAGTAAAGCAAGGACTTTACTGCTTCCAATTTCAGCAAGGCGTCGCATGTTTGTACGATAGCCAAGCGCAACTGCTGGATCAAAACGGAAATCTCCTGTATAAACAATATTTCCGGAGTCAGTTCCAATGACAATCCCCATTGATTCTGGAATTGTATGTGTTGTTGAAAAGAAGGAAATTACAGCTTGACCAAAATCAATTTCTGTTTCTTCGTTGACCACGTGGAAATCCTTAAACTTCTTGCTGCCATCATAATTGCGCACATTAATCTTCGCAAGTTCAATCGTCAACTCACTCCCAAATACAGGAACACGTAATTCAGAAACGATATAAGGTAATGCGCCAATCGAATCGGCATGACCATGCGTCAAGAAAATCCCTGCAACACGATCAGCATTTTCAACTAAATAGTCAATGTCTGGAATAACAAAGTCAATTCCTAACATGTCACTGTCCGCATATTTCAGACCAGCATCGAGAACGAAGATTTGTTCGTTCACCTCTGCTAAGTACATATTTTTACCAAATTCGCGTACACCGCCTAAGGGTGTAATTTTTATATCTGCCATTTATTTATTAATTAAAACCTTTCTTATTTCGTAATAAAAGGGATTGGCATTCCAATCCCTACCGAGAATACTTACTATAAGTATAACTCAAAGCAAGCAAAAAATCAATCAAATATTCGTCAATCCCTCATATCATGCGGTTTATCGTTACTTAACATTTTTAAGCTTTCCCGTATATCTTCTTCGTATTTTGCGAAAAACTTTTGATTTTTAATCCGCAAACAACCTCGTCCTATAACTGACTTTGGAAATCGCTCCTGTAAAGTCACATTACTTCCATAAAAATAGAGCGCAACATAATTTTTTTGAGCAGAAATATTAAGCATACCAGCTTCTTCATATCCTGGACTTGGATGAGGATTTGCTCCCAAAGCGAGAGCGGAAAAAGTTCTTCCATTATCAAAATAACGCAAGTTTTCATCTGGAAACACTGTCTTAACCAACTGCGTAACTTGTCTTAAAAGTTGTGGATTAGGCGACTGTGATATGTAGTCCTCTATTTCCTTTGCGCTTATGTACATCGCACCTCCTTGATTTTCTTTCAATTAAAAATAAGTCTTTAAAAAGTTTGCTACTACTTCGCGATATTTTTCTTTATCTATTTCGTAAGACCGCACATGTCGACCTCCTTTTGCAATATAGATTTCCTTTGGCCCTTTTGTTGCTTCATAGTTTCGATGCACCATTTCCATGGGAACAAAAGTATCCTGATCTCCATGGATAAAGAGGAACGGCTTCGTATTTTTATTTAATTGCGTAATTGACGAGGCTTCCTTCCAACCGTACCCCGCAAAAAGTTTAGACCAAAAAGAAAGGAGGTGAATCAGCGGAAATTGTGGCAAATGATAATCATGCTTTGCTTTATGAGCCAACTCGTTCCAAACCGTATCATAACCACAGTCTTCAATAAAACACTTAACATGTTCAGGTAAGTTTTCCCCCGAAAGCATCATTGTTGCAGAGGCACCCATCGAAATACCAAACATTGCGATTTCACTTTTAGGATTTTTCTCAATAATCTGTTTAATCCAGCCTAGGTTATCTTTACGGTCTAACCAACCAAAACCAATGAATTTTCCTGGACTTTTTGCACCTGCACGATAATCCGGCATGAGGACATTGTAGCCCAGTTCATGAAAGAGCCAACCAAAAGCACCATATCTGTCTCGAACAGATTTATACCCGTTAGCCAACAAGATAGTCTTATCTGTCGGCTTTGTCGCTGGTAAATACCAGGCCTTAAGCGTTAAATTATCGTGTGTCTGTAAACACCATTCTTCTTTTTTGGCTTGCATAAAAGCGTACCATTCGGGATAAAGAGGATCATTGCTTTGGGGTTGTTGAATCCAAATGCTGCGATTTTTATTTTCAATAAACATGAATAGACCTAAGCTAAACATATGAACTAAAAAAATGAGAACCAACACTAGTATTAAAAAAGTTAACATGAGCCTATTATAACACGACTTGTGTAACAACTTTACTTGTTTTCTTCTCCATAAAAAAAAGAGATTTAAAATCTCCTTTTTCTTCTTATTTATTACCTGGAACATCCGACAATGTCCACGTCAGTTCTCCTTTATATTTTGCAGCATATTGTTGAGTCACAGGTACATCAAGATAGAGTCCTTTTTTCGTTGTGCTCCCCCAATTTTGACTGAGATTAAAGGTTCCACCATTTGTGCCACTTGGCTGACTTTCTACTTGAGCATTACTTGCTGAAAGCGCGGTATTGTTGGTGCCATCAGTACTAAAGAATAAAGTCCCAGCCAGTGAATGACCGCCAGTAATTGGTGTGCCTGTAGCATCAACTTCAACTAACGGCTGAGTTTCTTTAACAAACATTGTCCATCCTGTATTTTTGCTGCTTTGTCTTGTATCTGTAACCACGAGATCTTGAGTATAGGCAGGAAAATCAACCACATTACTATTTTTAACTTTTAGCTGTCCAAAATCCATTGTTGATGGTGCACTGGTGAAATTTAGACTCCCCGTAAATATTGATATAGCAACAGTTTTTGAAATGCTTTTATCTGAGCTCGAAAAATTATAAGTCACATCGACAATGTCATTAGATTGAGCATTCTTCAAGGCCGTAAAGTATGCAGCAGAATCTTCTAAAGCAGCTGAACTCACTGTTCCGTCAGAATGATAAGCTTTCGCTTGCGTATAATAATCAAGTGTTGGTTGATCACTGTTTGCTCCAATCGTATTCGCGATATCCTGCCCTAAAGTTACGGGATATGCATTGATCGCTCTCTGACGATCAGAGGAAATGACTGCATCATCAGAAACCACGACAAGATGTGCTTGTGCTGTTTCATTTGTCGTTGACCATGTAACCGGAATATCAATATAATCTTTACCCTTTAGCCCAGCATTGGCAGTCGCTAAAGTATTTCCATCAAGCTTTAGGCCTGATAAATCTTGCCCTTTTACTTCCATGAAAGATTGAAGTTGGCTTTCAGTAAGCGTCTTTGCCATACTTTCTGAGAGAATAATATTTCCTGCTGTAAGCTTTTGAGTGATCGTTATCGTTGCCTTAGGTGCAATAACGGGAACTGCTGCTGACACCTGATTAACTGCAAGCATACTTGGAAGAGCAACAGACAGAACTGCACCCATTATAAAAAATCGTTTCATTTTTCTCCTCTCCTCCTATGCTGGTCCATCTGCGATGGTATATTTAAAGGTACCAGATGGTGTTCCTGTTTGCGTCAATAGTGTATTTTTTGCTTTAATTTTTATTCCTGAAGTTTGTGGAGCAGTCAATGTATAATTTTGCCCTGCATTCGCCATTGAAATAAAAGAAGGCAAACTTGTATCTGAAGTTACTGAGGCAATAGACACAGCCAAGCCAGTACCCAACGTTTTGTTATCTGCTGGATTGCCAGGATTACTCCAATAATAGTCGATATTATCTGCAAAATTATTTTGCATCATGGTTACCGAAAGATTAAAGTTTGGTGCTTGTCCCCGATCATCCCCTACAACCAAGGTTTGTGTCTCATTTCCATTAATTAAATTTGACCATGAGCTATCGGCTGGTGTGCCATTGCTATCGTTGGGGTTTAAAGAGATATTAAAACTTCTTGCCATAGATGATTTAGCTGCATCCATCCAGAAGCCTATCGGCTGATACCAGGATATGTATTTGGCAGTTTTCATACCTGTTAAATCTGCACTCGAATAATTATTAGGTACCAAAGCAGAACTAGCGTTAGCACCTAAGCCAGTGATTGTTCCTGTGTTTTGCCTGTACCAGATATCTCCCGTGCTCAGATTATTTTGGTTAGGTGTAACCAAATCTGGGAGATTTGCATCAAATACGGCTGCTGTAGTTGAAGTATGTGTCCTTAATCCATTTCCTGCTATCGTTATAGGAAAATTGTTACTTGAATTCACAGTGGGATCAAAAACTGATCCTCCTAGAGTATTTAGGGTCACTACTTTAGGATCATCTAATGTTGGAGCTATACTATAAAAAAAAGTGGACAGAAAATTGTGTGTTATAATCTGTCTATTAAGACACAAAAATGAAAGGACTTTTATGTCAGGTTTTAAACGTTACGACGAGGAATTTAAGCAATCTCTCGTTAATCTCTACCAAACAGGTAAAACTCAATCCGAACTCTGTAAAGACTATGGTGTCTCCCCTTCTGCACTTGCAAAATGGATCAACCAGTACTCTCAAGTTCGTCTTGAAGATAATACGGTCTTGACTGCTAAACAGATTCAAGAATTACAAAAAAGGAATGCCCAACTCGAAGAAGAAAATCTTATCTTAAAAAAAGCAAGTGCCATATTCATGCAAAACTCCAAGTGAGATTAAAAGCAGTCTATAGACTCCGATTTGAACACACGACAGTTATGCTCTGTCGTGTTTTACATGTCAATCGTTCCACCTACTATAACTTCATAAACAAGAAGCCCTCAAAACGTGAAATAGAAAATCAACGCTTGAGAAAATTACTCCTTGAGATTTATATGAAAGCCAAGAAAAGAATTGGAACGAGAGCTTTTAAAATTATTCTCCTGCGTGATTATGGCGTTAATATTTCTGAGGGGCGTATCTTAAGACTTCTAAAGTCTATGACACTCCCTAAAATGTCAACGATTAAACCTAGAGTTAAATCAAAACACTCTCCTGCATTTTCTTCTGATAATCTCCTTAAACAAGAATTTAATCCTAAGTCCCCGAATCAAGTATGGACAACTGATTTCACTTATATTTCTATAGGACATAGACGGCATGTTTATCTCTGCGCCATCCTTGACCTCTACTCTAGAAAATGTATTGCTTGGAAAGTAAGTGACAGGATTGATGCTAAACTTGCCTGTGACACATTAGGGATGGCTATAAATAAGAGGAAGCCTAAGGAACCAATCATTTTTCATTCGGATCAAGGTAGCCAATTTAAATCAGCTTCCTTTAGAAAAATATTAGATGAGCATCAATTGCTTGCTTCTTACTCCAAACCTGGATATCCTTATGATAATGCTGTCACTGAGGCCTTTTTCAAGTACCTCAAACAACGGGAAATAAACAGAAGAACTTATCACTCCATTCAAGAAGTTCAACTCTCTTGCTTTGAATACATCGAACAGTTTTATAACAACTATAATCCTCATTCCGCAAACAATGGTTTAACTCCAAATCAGAAAGAAGAAAACTATTTTAAGAAAATATAGCTCATTTTGTGTCTAAATATTTGACATTAGTCCAAAACTCTCTAATCTTCCATTCATCACCGACAAAGCGCATGTTTTTATCAATTGTTACACCGTATTCCCTCGTTAAATCCGTAAATTTTTTCACCAGTTTATACGTGGCTGACTTTGATAAAAAGACAACATCTTCGAGTTCAGCAATTTTGTTCACTTCTTCAGTAAAGACTGCTCGAATCAAGGCTTGCATCTGTGATCTCTTAACGTAATGATTTAAAAGAAGCATGATGTTTCCTTGGGTTCTTCTTTCATAACGTACGAAACTTTTCTGCGTCTGGAGATCGATGAGGTAATAATTTTCTAATTTCCAAGATTTAATTTCTGATTGTATCTCAGATAAGAGCTTCTTGACTTGATAATTATTAAGGTGTAATTCTTCAATTAAGTCATCAAAAAGTACCGTAGAGAGATGATGATTTTCTAAATAATATAAAATTTGAAGCTTTTTAAAATCATCTTCGTCTAAATATTTTAACACAATACTGTTTCCTCCATTTACCTCGTCAATTTTTTCTATTATATAACATTAGGCAACATTGCACAAATGTAACTTAATTGCACAAAAAATCACTAAAGAGTATTTTAGTGATTTTTTGTGTCTTATATCCTTCGATTTCAACGTTACACTTTGATATCATTCTGCCTTTAAAGCAGCAACAGTCATATAGTTATAAGGGCTGTTAAAGTGGGGCAAGAAGAACAAATCGAGAAGCGCAAGTTCATCAATTGTTTTTTGATCTTGGATAGCCAAGCTGAACATATTGATATTCCCCGCGATAATCTCCCCGTAGCTCGCCATTTGCGCGCCTACGATACGTCGACTTGATTTTTCATAAACAATACGAATTTTCACCGTATCATTATTTTCATGGAGGAACCAAGCTTTTTGCTTATCTTCAAAATCAGTGTAAGCAACTTCTAAACCAAATTTTTGTGCGGCTTTAACAGAAAAACCTGTAGAAGTCATATTATAGCCGAAGATCGAGATACCATTTGACCCTTGAACACCAGCTGATTCGAGGACTGTTCCGCCAATGTTATGCCCAGCAACAATCCCTGAGCGTACCGCATTAGAAGCAAGAGCAATATATGTGAAATCTTGCAAAGCATTAGAATAAATCGTAGCCACATCGCCGACTGCGTAGACATCAGGATTACTTGTCTGTTGATGCTTATCTACCTTCACTGCTCCATTTCGAAGCGTATCCAGTTTATCTCCCACAAGGGTGCTGTTTGCCGTAAAGCCGATACAGTTAATTACCATATCCACATCATAGGTCCCTTTATTAGTCACAATTTGAGAAACTCGGCCATTTGTGCCTTTAAAAGCCTCGGCAGTTTCACCAAAATGAAGCTCTACGCCATGGTTTGCAAGGTTTTCATCCATTCCTTTCGCAAAGTCTTCATCATAATAGGAAGCTAAAGATGTAGTTTCCGCATCAAAGAGCAAAACTTCTTTTCCGCGACGTTTCGCCGCTTCAGCGATTTCTGTACCAATGTAGCCCGCCCCAATAACGGCAATACGTTTCACTTCTTCTTTAGCGAACTCCTCATCCACTGCTTGTCCTTCTTGGAAGAGTTTAAGAAAATGAATACCTTCTAATTCATTACCTGTAATTTTAGGAATGATTGGTCTTGAACCCATAGCAAGAATGAGTTTGTCATAATCTTCCACGTGCTCTTCTCCGGCTTTTGTTGTGGCATACACTTTTTTCTGCTCGAAATCAATTGATGAAACTTCAGTTTCCGTCAACACCTTCGCTCCTTTTGCTTCAAAATCATCTGGTCGTGCATAGAAAAGTTCATTCGGTTGATCAATTTGACGGCCCACCCATAAGGCTGTCCCACAGCCCAAGTAACTCATGTTACTGTTACGATCGATCATGGTAATTTCATGACCAGGATAGTTGTCTAATAATGTATTTGCCGCAGCAATACCTGCGTGATTTGTGCCTATAATAACGATTTTCATGTTGGAAAATCTCCTTTTTTTATTGTAAAAGCTTGTAAATATTTTTACAATATAAGTTTAGCACACTTTATTCGCATTTCTTTTGTAAGCGCTTGTGAAGTTTGTGAATTCACAAACTTCACAAGGTAAATAGCTGAGAAAACCTTATATTACCTGCATTTCAGATACTTTCAAGACATTATTATTTTTCTATCAAAAAAATGGATAGTTTTGAAATACCCACTTTTTACTTACTTTATATGTTTCACTTCTTGACGGGTGTGCATCCCATTTAACTCATCCAGCATACTCACAGATACACTGACAAGACCGGGATAATCACTGTTTTCAACTTCAGCTTTATACAATTCTATCTCTTCTGAAGTTTTTCCTTCTTTTTTCATCGCATTTTCTGTATAAGATATTATCGCTTCTGCATTACCCTCTACATCAAAAAGGCTGTACATCATTACGCTCAATAGTCTCTCCTAAAATATAATAGATAAATTTACATACCTCTATTATAGCATTAATTCCAAAGGAAACAACAGCTCACTCCACTCTTTATTTCACAAAAAAAGACCTCTCAAAAGAGAAGTCTTTCGGGCAACTTTCGTTGTGTCAGAACGGTTCACACGCGCTAACAAGTTCTCATGCTTCCTGCACGAACAACCCAATGTTCCAGAACTCCCGTGCTTCAATAATCTACCAAAGTAGAGCATCGACTCATCGCATAAGCTTATTATAACATAATCTGTGAGTCTCCGCGTAACAAAAGCTTTTCACGGCACCATCTGGGATTAGCAGCAATCTTTAGGACAGTTTTCTTTCATTTCTTTATATGTTTTTACAACATTTTCTACTGTAAAGCCATACTCTGGTAAAACAATATTTGCAGGTGCTGAAGCGCCCCATTTATCTACGGTTACAGTGGCTCCAGCTAAACCAATATATTTCGCCCAGCCGAAGCTTGTTCCTGCTTCGACAGCCAAACGGCAGCAGACATTTTTCGGAAGAATTTCTTCTCTATATTCTGCAGATTGTTCGTCAAAGATATTCATTGAAGGCATAGAAACAACACGTACGCCTTTTCCTAATTCTTTTTTAGCTTCAAGCGCAAGTGCTACTTCTGAACCTGTTGCGATGATAATTCCTTCAAGTTCACCTTCTTCTTTGGAGAGAATGTAGGCACCACGATTGAGGCCTTCCTCAGCCAATTGTGCTGTTCCTTCAAGAACTGGCAAGTTTTGACGTGTCAAAACAAGCGCTGTTGGACGTTTTTTGCTTGAAGCTGCACGACGCCATGCGGCAACAACTTCATTACCATCTGCAGGGCGGATCGTATCTAAGTTTGGCATAGAACGTACTGAAGCCAATTGTTCGACAGGTTCATGTGTTGGACCATCTTCACCAACCGCGATTGAATCGTGTGTCCAAACATATGTAACAGGCAATTCTTGCAGTGCAGCCATACGGACAGCAGGAAGCATATAATTACTGAAAACGAAGAATGTACCACCATAAACACGTGTACCGCCATGGAGAGCAATACCGTTCATAATTGCGCCCATCGCAAATTCACGGACACCAAACCAAATGTTACGACCAGCATAGTTATCTGGCATAAAGTCTGTATCATTTTTAGCCATTGTATTGTTTGATGCTGATAAGTCAGCTGAACCACCCCAAAGGTTTGGCATTTGTGCTGACAGTTCTTGGATAGCTTCTTGTGAAGTTACACGTGAAGCTTTGCTTGAACCAAGTTCATGCTTGCTTAATTCAAGTTCAGGTGTTTCATTTTCAAACGCTTTTACATATTGTTCAGCAAGATCTGGATATTTTTCAGCGTAAGCTGTGAACGTATCGTTCCATACTTGTTCCATAGCTTCGCCACGTGTATTCAATGTTTGACGGAAACGCTCAGTAACTTCTTCGGGAACAGTGAATTCTGGATAGTCCCATCCATAAGCTTTCTTCGCAAATTCAATACCTTCTGCACCAAGAGGAGCACCATGTACTGCTGACGTGCCTTGTTTTTCAGCACCATATCCAATAACAGTCTTAACCTCAATAATTGTTGGTTTTTCAGTTTCAGCTTTTGCTTGTTCTACAGCTGCTGCAATTTCAGTCAAATCGTTGCCGTCTTTAACCAAGATATGTTGCCAACCGTAGCTTTCAAAACGCATTTTAATATCATCGATAAATGATTTATCCAAATCACCATCAAGAGAGATATTATTTGAATCATAGAAAAGTACAAGTTTTCCAAGTTTTAACTTACCAGCGAGTGACGCTGCTTCTTGAGAAACACCTTCCATAAGGTCACCATCACCATTTAAGGCATAAGTATAGTGATCCACAATATCAAAATCTGGTTTATTGTAAGTAGCAGCTAAATGTGCTTCGGCCATTGCCATACCAACAGCATTGGCGATACCTTGTCCTAAAGGACCTGTAGTCGCTTCTACACCATCTGTCCAGTCTACTTCAGGATGTCCTGGAGTTTTTGAGCCCCATTGGCGGAAGTTTTTCAAATCATCTATTGATACTTTGTATCCTGCCAAATGTAAAAGACTGTAAAGCATTGCCGAACCGTGTCCTGCAGAAAGGACAAAACGGTCGCGGTTAGACCATTTACGTCCTGTTTGTGGGTTTACATTCAAAAACTTGCTCCAAAGAACATAAGCCATTGGTGCCGCACCCATTGGCAATCCTGGATGTCCAGAGTTTGCTTTTTGGATAGCATCCATTGACAAAGTACGGATTGAATTTACAGCTAACTGATCGGTGTTGTCAAACATATTTTTCTCCATTTAATCTTTTGATAATACATTTTATTATAACATAATTGAAAACGTTTTTTATTTTCATCTTACTAAAAAATCAGATTTCCTGAGCGAAAACTGATTTTTGTAAACATTGACATTGACTTAAGCTTTAGCTTTATCTCTGGCATTTAAGACTGCACTGAGAATCAAAACAATAGCGAGGAAGCCTAAGATAAGAGCGGCAATCGCACCAGATCCCATTTCACCCACTCGGCCAACAATGATACCTGGAATCAGGTAATCTGTATCCGCAAATGTGGCTGAGGCATCTGCTCCGAAGGCCCCCAAAGATGGAATAATGAAAAGGGGTAACCAAGATAAGAGGAGACCATTGGCGATTGCTCCGATTACTGCTCCACGTCGTCCGCCATTGGCATTACCGAATATTGCTGCTGCTGCTCCACAGAAGAAATGCCCGACAACACCCGGAATGATAACCGTTGTTCCCATAACAAGCATCGCAACCATGGATAAACATCCTGTGATAAAGGAAACGAAGAAACCTATCAATACCGCATTTGGTGCGTAAGGAAAGACGATTGGCACATCTAAAGCCGGTTTTGAGTTGGGAACCAGTTTTTGGGCAATCCCTTGGAAGGCCGGTACGATTTCAGCTAAAATCATGCGCACCCCTTGTAGAACAACGACGAAACCAGCTGCAAAAGTTCCTGCTTGAACAAGTGAGAAAATCACAAAGTTTGTACCGTTAGAAAGCTCCGATTCAACATAAGTTGGGCCTGCGGCTATGGCTAAAAGAATGTAGACTGCAGCCATCAGTAAGGAAATGGATACGGTAGAATCTCGCAAAAAGCCCAATGATTTAGGAATATTTAGTTTTTCGGTGGACTTCTCAGGATCGGGATCACCAAAAGTTTTACCGAGCCATCCTGCAAGAGCATAACCGATGTTACCTGTATGTCCCATCGCTACATTATCAGTTCCAGTGATTTTACGCATAAATGGCTGACAAATGGCGGGTGTAACTGTTAAAAGTGTTCCTTCAAAGATACCTCCAAGAAGAATGGTCATCCATGTTTCACCCATTCCGGCAGAAACCAGAATCACGGCTGCCATACAAGAAACGTAGAGCATGGCTTGACCTGTTAAAAAGATGTATTTAAATCGTGTAAAGCGAGCGAGCAGGATATTCACAATCATGCCGACAAGCATAATCAAGGCAGTCGGTGTCCCATACTCCACGAGTGCCAAGGCAACAACACCTTCATTCGTTGGGACAATACCTTTCACATGAAAGGCATGTTGAAACATATCGCCAAAAGGCGCAAGCGCCCCCACCAAGATACCAGCTCCTCCAACCAAGACCAAGAATCCAGCAAAGGTCTTCACTGAGCCCTGAATAACTGCAGTTGCTGGTTTCTTTTGTAAAATCAGTCCAAGCATGGCAATTAATCCAACAAGAAGGGCAGGCGTAGTCGCAACAGAGACAATAAAGTTTAAAACTCCATTCATTTTTTAATTCTCCTAAGTTTATTTTCGATTCTTTTTTAATTACTGTTTTTGCTTAGTTGTGGGCAATCCCTCTTTCATCTAAAACTTTAACCAGTGCTTCACGCGCTGCATCGCGATCAATAATGGAAGTCAAAGGTACAATCTTTTCTTCCGGAATATTAGGCAAAGCTGTTGTTAATGTGGACTCTACAAAGAAATAGTCCGCAGAATCTGGTGTGGCTGATCCAACATCCATATGGTCAAGCTCAAAATCATTCACGTTCAAGCCCATTTCTTGTAAAAGGGCTTGAAGATTCATTTGTACCATAAAGCTTGTTCCTAATCCTGATTGACATACACATGCGATTTTCATATTATTCTCCTTCTTTTTCTGCAAAAATTTGTTCTAGTTCTGCTACTGTTTCTACAGTCAGCATTTTATTGAGTTCATCTTTATTTGATAATATTTGTGTTAGTGTGGATAATGCGCGAAGATGCGTTTCATTATCAATTGCTGCGAGGACAATGAAGATTTTTATCTCGTGTTTGGGATCATCTTGAAGATATACCGGTTGTTCACATCTAAGAAATGACATCCCAAGTTTTTTCACCCCATCTTCAGGACGTGCATGAGGAAGAGCAATACCCATTCCTAAATCAATATAAGGGCCGAACTCCTCTACACGGTTAATGATAGCGGAAATATACGTGGGCTCGATTTCACCTTGATTCAGTAAAGGCTGTGCTGCAAGCTCAATTGCACTTTTCCAGTCAAGTTTTTCATCTGTAAAACAAATTTTTTCTTTAGTTAATAAATCTGAAAGCATTACACCTAATGCCTCACTTTCTGTCTTTTTATTGTTAAGCTTGCGGTCAATAACCCGCGTCAATTGCTTCTTGGTCGCATTACTTTTAATGTCGACATAAGGTTCAATAGCACGTAAGATGGCTTTAGCATCTGGTTTATAAAAACCAGGCAAATCAAAATCTTGTGCAATACGATTGTAAAGTCTTGTCTCTTCTTCACTGTCTGGGATAGCTGACATAACATAGAGCTTTTTATCAGTCATTACAGGTACTGTCGAAAAAATAATATCATAAGAAAAAGCAGGAATATTGTCCAAATCAGAGACAGCTGTACTCAGAATAAAAGTCATGCTTGGAAACATATTTTCCAATCGTTTACGCATGATTAAACTCGAACTTATACCATTTACACATAAGACAATCGCGCGAAAACTTTGTGTATACTTTTTCTTATAAATTTCTCCACCAAAGAGAATGACAAAGTAGGCGCGTTCTGCTTCGGAAATTTCACCACAAGCTTCGCGTAATGGCGCTAAAGCAAGGCCCATTAACTCAAACAGAGAGGAATAATCTGTTTTTATTTTGTCCAAAAGAACATTCTCTATTTCGAAGTGATATTTCAAACGAAAATAGGCAGGGACCAGATGGGCACGTAAGGCAGCAAAGGTTTTTGTAAAATCTTCAAACTGAACTGCTGCAAGTTTCATTACATTTTCCATAATCTCAAAGCCAATACGATAAAGAAAATCAAAACCAGACCTTTCAAAGCTACCATCACTCATGCCAATTAACAATGCTTCAACTTCCAGTACATCTTCCTGGAATATATTTGTTTCTCCAAGATGTGATTGAAGTAAGGCAAGGTATATCAACATCGGAATATACCGACTATGGATAACCTGAATACATAATTCAGCAATTAATCGACTGATTTGCTGTCCTACTTGGTAAATAAAGAGTGGATTTTTATGATTGAGATGCTTCGACAAAACATAATAATCACTCTCTTCATGAAGTTCTTGTAAAAAACGCCAGCTCGTCTTACGTAATTCTTTCGATGCACCTTCAAGGTAAAAGCCTAACCTCCGTGAGTATTCTAGACGTATGTTTTCGCTATCCAGCTGCTGACGCAACTTTTTGATATCAGACAAGACGGTATTGCGACTCACATTTAAAAGCGACTGGAAATCACTAATGGCTAATGCTGAACGTTTAGAAAAGCAAAGTAAATAAATCAGGTATTGACGTTTTTCTTCACTCAATGTTCGTCCATATTCTGCGATATTAAAGCGAATTTCTTCGAAATTTTCTGGTTTTTCAGGAATTGCTAACACATTATTGGTAAATTCTAGTGGTCTTTGAGATTTATCTTGCAATGTTCGATTTAATTCGACGAGTTGTCTCTGAAATTCCTGACTTTTAAGTCCAGTAACCTCAAGGATTTTATCAAGTTTCCAAAAACGTCTTTCTGAAAACAGTAGGATATCTAAGTTATAACTAAGCATCTTTTTTCCTCACAATTAAATTATAGCCTAATTTTTGCTTCGAAATTAAGCTGTTCGGTCCAAAACAAGAAAACGTTTTCTTTTGTGATTGGACTCTTCTTAAAAAATTTTTTTAATTTAAAAACCGCTTCGGTTTAAAGCGATTTTTAAATTAAACGATCAATTTTGATAAACTCTTTTAAAATAAAAAGTCTTGAATCTCCCAAGACTTAGACAATTTCAATCCCATGTAAAGCAGCAAAAAACGCTGCTTGACTTAAGTTGACTTTAATGTTTTTAGCCAGCTCGGGACTCACATCGAGGCGCTCAAAAGTGTTACTTGAAAAATCAATCCCTGATAAGGAAGTTTCCCAGAAATTCGTAAGCTCCAAGTCGTTCCCTTCAAAACGCACATGCTTGAATTGACTGGCAATAAAAAGACTTTCTTTCATCATATTGTCTGCAAAAAGCACATTTTTCAAACGAGCACTTGAAAAATTAACGTAATTAAGCAAACAATCCTGAAACTGGACATCCTGCAAAAAGGCATTGGTGAATTCGGTACCGAGCAATTTACAATCTTTAAAAATGCAACGGTAAAAACCAAATTTAGAAAAGACAAGGTTAGAAAAATCACACTTTTCAAAAATACAATCTGTAAACTCTAAATCAGCAGTTACCTCTAACTCAAAATTGATATTTTGTAGACGACAGCCACTGAAAAGTTGGCGATACTCTAAATAGATTTCTTGATTTTTCAACTCTACTTGGTAGGCTTCGTTGTCTTCAAGGGTAGTAAAATCGACAACTTCTAACGCCGCAGGAAGCTTGGGTGAAAGAATTTTCTTCATAAAAGTCCTTTTTCTTTAAGATTCTCTGTTGAAGCTTTGAGTTCCGGTTGTCCCCATTGCTCAACCATTCTACTCGACCAAGTGGAATTTAGACGCCGTGATCCAGCATAATCCTCTTGAACTTTATCATAGAGGCGCAGCACTTCTTCATCTTGTGGAATATACTTCTCAGGAAATACAACAGCTTCATAAGGTAATCTCGGTTTTACTGGATTTACACGTGCAGGCTTGCCAAGAGCCACAGCAAAAATCGGATAAGTATAATCAGGCAAACTTAATATCTCAGAAATTTCTCGTGCTTGATCACGAATCAAGCCCACCATTACACCACCATAGCCAAGAGATTGAGCAGCAAGCAATGTATTTTGACCGGCTACTGCCGCATCAACTGAAGTAATAAGGAGCGATTCTACACCTTCTGGTTGAAACTCACCACCGTTCATTTCGACTGCTGTTTTGGCTCGGTTAAGGTCTCCCACAAAAACCAAAAAAGCAGCACAATTTTTAATGGCTTTTTGGGGCTGTTGGGCAAAAATTGCATCTTTTTGTTCTTGGGATTGCACAAGAACCACCGAATAAGATTGGAAATTTTTCCAGTTTGGTGCTGCCCGTCCCGCATCAATAATCGTTTTTAATACATGTTCTGGTATTTTTTCATCCGTAAAATTACGTACAGAACTGTGTTGCATCATCAGATCAATTGTCTCATTCATGTCGACGATTTACTCCTTCTAAACGAACTTCAGACGCTAAATACTTCACACGCTCCATCACGCGTTTTGCTGGCCAGATTTCATCCGCTTTTTTAGTTTCCGCCAAATGTAGCTCAAGCTCTATCATATTCAAGTTTGAGGTGAAAAATGTCGGAAGATTTTCTTGCATACGATGCTGTAAAATAACTTGAAGAATGCTGTCACGCACCCAAGCATTATTGAGTTCGGCACCAATATCGTCTAAGACCAATACTTCAACTTTTTTAATTTCATTGACCCAATGTTTGGCATTGTCAAAATCGAGGTCAGAAATAAAGGTGGGATAGTGTAATAAAGTAGTGGAAACGCCTTTTTTTGAAAGCTCATTTGCCATAGCGGCCATAATAAAGGATTTTCCTACGCCAAAATCGCCATAAATATAAAGCCCTTTTTCTTGAGGAAAGTTGTCGATAAAGTTTTCTACTTTCCGGAACAAGTCAAATTGATTTTGATTGTCTGTGAAGACATCCGCATAAAAATCAATGTGCTTCATTTCTTTAGGTAAACCAATGATTTGAACACGACGCAATTGATTGCTCACTTCTTGACGGCGGGCTAATTCTGCTGTCGTTTGATAAGAAACATCTGCGTAACCATGGTTCATAATCAAGACAGGCTCATAGCCATCAGCTGCTCTTTTTTCATGTTCTTCGAATTTTTTTCGCTCTTTAACAAATTCATAAAACTTTGAATAGCTCCGCTGTACTTCATCTTCAGTCATTTGATTTTCAGAAATAAAAGCTTGAACTTGTTCATTTTTCATCACTTCAGCGACGAGCTTGTCAAAATTTCCACGTACATCTGGGCGCTTACTCAAAAGTTCTCCAATTGATTCCATGCTCAATTCTCCTTCTTGTCCTTACGACGGGAAGCTTTATATTGCTCGAACTTGGCAATATCTTCTGCACTGGTCGTATTTACGTAGCTGGCATTGGACCATTGTGGTGCTTTTTTGACCAGCTTGCCTGAGTTTTTAGAATTTTTATTGCTTTTTTGCTTTTGTTCCGCTTGCTGCTGACGTTCCAGTATTCTTTTTACTGCTGTTTCAGCATTATATACTTTATGGCGCAGCCAATCATTTGCCAGAGTATTAACAAATCGAGCATTGAGACTCGCATTCCCTTGTTGAATCAAGACATAGTGTATCAAAATATTTTGTACTTGATCTGTAATATTTTGCTTGTCTAAATTATTCAAAATCTTAAGTTCTTCTTGCGAAGCAAAACCACCAGCTTGTTGTTTAAGCTTGTTTAAAAAATCACGCGGGGACACTTCTTTACTGATGACAATCAAATCCTGAAAGCCTTTAGGAAATTCCGATAAGGCAGGCAAAGGCTCAGATTTGCCGGCAAGCATTCTTGTTAAGTTGGCTGTATTCAAAGTCTTGTCAGCATTGGCAGTTTGTTCGGCTGCTTTAAATAATTCATACCAGTTGAGATCAAACTTTTCAGCCAAGCCATACAGGGTCAAGATATCCTGATTTTCATTTGCAAAAGTCAGATGCTGGTTTTCCATAATACTCTTAAAAGAGTTCAAATCAAATTTTTCTGTTTGAACGACTGTATGTGTCGGCTCAAACTTAACAGAATAAACTTCATGGAACTTTTTCGTAATTTCTAAAGCATCAGGTTCATGTTTTTTTGCCAAAGCTTTAACTTTATTTTCACCAATGCGTGAAACCAATAACTGCTTATAAAATTCGTCTGCTAAAAATTCTTCAAAAGTTAAAGGACTTTTTATCTCCATAAGATAACCCGGTTGTTGGTCAAATACCCGCACGAGCCCAATCCCTGAAAGTTTTTCTAAAGCTTCAATAAAAGGATGGAGTCCAAAATCAAGATACTCTAAAAAATGAGAAATCTTGCCCGTCGAAAAAACGCGCAAGAGTTGATAAAGTCCAAAAGCATCTCGCCCAATAATAGGCAAATAAAGTAGCGAAAAAGTATCGGCATCAAAGCTGATTTTTCCTCGATTTAGAATAGAAAATGAATCGCCTGGTCTCATAGTTCATCCTTTTATTTCTCTTTTTTTTTTAGAACCGTTAGTCTTTTTTCGTTATCTTTTTAAGCAAATCTTCGATTTCACTCACATCTTTGAAGGAACGGTACACACTTGCAAAACGAACATAGGTAATATCATCCAAATCCATTAATTCTTCCATAACAAATTCGCCAATAACTTCGGTACGTACTTCATTTTTCTCTAAGCGGCGTACTCTTTGTTCGACACGATCAACCAATTTTTCAATGGATTCACTCGTCACCGGTCGCTTACGAGCACTGCGCACTATTCCTGTGATAATTTTATCACGATTGAAAACTTCACGGGTTTCGTCACGTTTTATGACCAAAAGTGGCATTTCTTCAATCCGTTCAAAAGTCGTGAAACGATTTCCACAATTTTCACATTCACGGCGACGGCGAATCATATTATCAGCTTGACGTGAATCTACTACGCGTGACGATTCAGATTGACATTTTGGGCATCTCATAGCTTAACCTCTCTTTGGGAATTTTGCTTCTAAACGGTAAATCACTTGCCCCTTGCTTGAGAATTTTGCTTCATACTCTGTCATTACATTGACTTTGGCAAATTCTTCATCTGCGTGCAAGTCTAACCAGACTTTTTCTAAAATCATACCATATTGACTCATGCTTGCCAATGAATATTCAAATAGACCGCGGTTATCTGTTTTAAAGTGGACTTGGCCTTCTGGTGGCAAGATTTGTTCATAAGTTTCTAAGAATGACTTATAAGTTAAACGGCGTTTTTCATGACGGGTTTTTGGCCACGGATCGCTAAAGTTCAGATAAACACGTGAAACTTCAGCATCCTCGAAATATTCTGTTAAAGCTGCGCCATCAACCAGCATCATTTGCACATTAGGTAGATTTGCTTCCAAAGCTTTGTCTAAAGCGTGAGATAAAACGGATAGTTGCATATCAATCGCAATATAATTAATCTCTGGGTTTTGAGCAGCCATACCTGTGATAAAGCCGCCTTTTCCACAACCCACTTCAATATGTATGGGATGATCATTTCCAAAACGCTCTGCCCAACGTCCTTTAAAGTCTGCTGGATTTTCAACAACTACATGTGCGTTACTTTCTAAGTGTTCCGCAGCGCCTTTACGATTTCTTACGCGCATTTTTTCTCCTATTTATTGAAAAAATAAGAAGGCAAGCCTCCTATTTTTATTTTCTAAGTTTTAAAATAAACGGCAAAAATTCTGAAAACGCGCAATTTCTTGTTCTGTTTCCTTAATCTGCTCTCTTGCCATATATTCTGAAATCTGACGTAGAAAAGAAAGTTTTCCATACCAGATTAATTCATGTTCTATATTTTTATTTTTAGCTGTTTTATAGCCTGCTTGATGGAGCCACTCTTCCCAGTTTTCTGGTTTTATATAGTGTGTTAGAACATGTGCTATATCCACTAAAGGACTGCTTAAAAGGACCGTATCCCAATCGACGAGATAGACTTTGTCACTTTCGTCATCAACCAACCAGTTTTTATGATTCACATCACCATGAACAACTGTAATCTCCTCCTCTTTTAACTCCGGAAGATTTTCTGAGAGTTCCACAACGACATTTGAGAGAAAGCCATTGGTTTCAAAGATTGAACTTTTACTCAGTACTTGTTTCAAAAGATCAGCTGGAAGCATGACTTCGTTATCTAACTTTTTACAGGCTTCAATAAGCTTTTCGCTTTGATGCAAATGCCGCAAAATTTCGCCAATACGGGAATCATTCATTTCATAAGGTTTCAACGTATGGCCATTAATCCAAGGTTGAGCAGCTAACATGTCACCTTCTGCTGTACGCTTCGTCCATAAGACTTGTGGCGTAATACCTTCAAGATACACACTTGTCAAAAAGGGGCTACAATTTTTTTTAATGAAAACACGCTTATTGTCGCTTTCGCCAACAAAAGCATTCCCTGAACCACCTTTGACAGGCATCATTGATAGGCTTGAAGATGTCATATTTACTCCTTTCTTTGGATTTTTTATATTTTTTTGCTTTGAAAAGTTTTTCCAGTGAAGATTCGTGCCACGAACAGCAACGCCACCCAGAAGCTTTTGTCTAGAGTTTTACGCATCAAATCGTGCTATAGAAAACTTCACAAATAGATTACATCAATAAACAAATTATTTATTTGGATAGTGAATCAAAATTGTTTGAGTCAAAATGTCAGCATATTGATAAGACTCTGTTGTTTTTGGGCCACGTGCTGGAATATTTTCAATTACAAAGTGTGTGGCATAAGTCTCAATCAAGTTGACTTTATGACGATTTTCACGTTTACGTCCAAATTGTGATGTAATTTCAATGGTTTGACCAACATGTTCTTCAACTTGTTTTCTGATATCTACAATTTTTCCTACTTCTTGGCTTTGATTTTGGTTATCCATTTTACTCTCCAATTTTTCTCTAGAAATGCAAAGACAGGCGTTTTCCGCCTAGCTTACCATTATAAATTTTAAATCTTATCCATTATAACACGAATACCCCTAGAAATGCTAGTCTTCATATCTGTTATCAATACTAGCAAATTTGTTGTATTCTTTCAGGAAGAGTAACTCGACAGTTCCCCGACTTCCTGAACGGTTTTTTTCAATAATAACTTCTACTTTATTGTCTACTTCTGGGACATCGTTAAAGCCCTCATCATCATCGTCAGCCCCGGCACGGTCATAATAATCATCCCGATAAAGGAAGGCGACAATATCCGCATCTTGCTCGATTGACCCAGATTCACGAATGTCTGACAAGACAGGTCGTTTATCCTGACGTTGTTCTACTCCACGTGAAAGCTGACTCAAAGCAATGACAGGAACCTTTAACTCTTTAGCCAGGATCTTCAACTGACGTGAAATTTCGGAGACTTCTTGTTGGCGGTTTTCTCGTCCTGTGCCCGAAATCAACTGCAAATAGTCAATCACGATAAGACCAAGATTGCCTGTTTCCTGTGCGAGTTTACGAGAACGTGCCCGTATCTCTGTAATCTTAATCCCTGGAGTATCATCAATGTAGATACTTGCTTTCGAAAGTGTCCCCATAGCAATAAAATATTGGTTCCACTCTTCGTCATTAAGCTGACCAGTACGTAAGTTATGGGATTCAATTGTTCCTTCCGCTGCAAGCATCCGGTTAACAAGGCTTTCCGCACCCATTTCCAATGAAAAGATAGCGACAGTTTTATCTTGTTTGGTCCCAATATTCTGCGCAATATTTAAAGCAAAGGCTGTCTTACCCACGGCTGGACGTGCAGCAAGAATAATAAGTTCCTCCTCATGGAGACCTGTTGTCATAGCATCCAAGGCCGGATAGCCAGTCGCGATGCCGGTAATCGTTGATTTTTGTTTAGCTCGTTCTTCCAGATCGTCGAGATTCATTGACAAGACGTCTGAAATCCGACGAAAGCTTGATGTATTACGTCCTTGTTGCACATCAATCAATGACTTTTCAGCTTCTGCAAGAACATCCTCGGCGGGATCTTCCTGACTGTAAGCTTTTTCTACACTCTGTGTTAACTTATTAATCAGCTGACGGAGCAAAGATTTTTCGGCAACGATTTTCGCATAATAAGAAGCATTAGCTGCCGTTGGGGTTGCAGTGGCAAGCTCAGCAATATAAGCGATGCCCCCGATAGTCTCTAAGTCATTTTGGTTTTCCAAAAGCGAGCGGACAGTTAACACATCAATCGCTTCACGATTGTCCGACAAGTGCTCCATAGCACGGAAAATAATTTTGTGTGCGTTTTTGTAAAAGTCATCCGTAGAAAGAAATTCTTTTACTTCAATCAAGCGGTCACTATCAAGGAAAATAGCCCCCAAAACGGCTTGTTCGGCGGCTAAATCTTGTGGTGGTGCTTTGATAATATCAATATCAGGCATGTTATCTCTCGCTTACTTTGACCTTGACTGTAGCAGTAACATCACGGTGCAATTTGATTGGAACATCTTTAATTCCAAGCGCTTGAATCTTATTGATCAATTGAATTTTACGTTTGTCCACTTTGACATCCAATTGACTTTGAAGTGCTTTCGCGATATCTGCTTTATCCACGGCACCGAAGGTGTGACCTGTTGTTCCCACTTTCATCTTGATTTCAACCATTACATCATCTTGCTCAAGACGTTCTTTCAATGCTTTAGCTGCTGCGAGCTCCTCAGCTTCTTCTTTTTCTTTAGCTTTTGTTTTACCTTGAAGTTCTGCCACAGCAGCACTTGTTGCAACTTTTGCTAAATTTTTCTTAAGGAGAAAGTTATTTGCATAACCTGTGGGTACTTCTTTGATTTCGCCTTTTTTTCCTTGTCCTTTTACATCTGCTAAAAATACTACTTTCATTGTTCGTTCTCTCTTTCCTTAATTAATGCGATGAGATCATGTTTGACTTCATCGATATTTCGTTCGTAAATTTGTGTGGCAGCGGCATTAAAGTGTCCGCCCCCTCCCATGGCTTCCATAATCGTTTGGACGTTATAATCTTTGAATGAACGCGCCGAGATAGAAATATAACCATTTTGGTGATTTGTAATCGAGAATGCCGCTTGAACATCTGCCATATCAAGCAAAGTGTCTGCGGCTTTGGCAGTCGCAACATTATCATATTTTTGGTCAGGTTTACCTAAGGCAACCACAACTCCTGGCGCAACATATTCAGAGTTAAGAATAATTTCATTAATTTTTTTATATTTTTCAAACTTAGTGGCCAATATTCCTTTAATCAGGTTATTGTCAGCACCTTGCGAGCGAAGATAAGCAGCCACTTCAAACGTACGGGAAGTTGTTGCTTTGGTGAAATGCTTCGTATCCAGCTCAATCCCAGCTAGCGCAATACTCGCATCAGTTACCGTCATTTTCGAGTTATATTCATGGAATTGTAAAAGTTCGACTGCTAACTCACTGGCTGAACTTGCGCTTGATTCAATATAAGAAAGCAAGGCATGCTCAGGGAAATCATCATCTCGACGATGATGATCAATAACAACCAGTTTACTAAAGGACTTATAGAAATCAAGACTGAGTGTTTGTGTCGTCTTCGAGTGGTCAACCATGATCAGTAAGGAATTTTCCGTTTTCATATCAAAAGCTGTTTCAAGTTTAATAATATGTGCGAAACCTTCTTCAGTTTCATTTACTAGATCAATGGCCCGGCTCACCTCTGGCATCAATTGTTCAGGATCATAGACCACATAGGCTTCTTTTCCCGACATGTTGACAAAATTTTTCATCGTAATTGCCGCCCCTAGGGCATCCATATCTGGGAAACGATGACCTACGATAAAGACATCTTCACTTTCACTGATGATCGTTTGCAATGCTGTTGAAATAGCACGCGCACGCGTTCTTGATTTTTGAGTACGGCTTTCAGAATTACCACCGAAATAAATTGTTTTGGCTTGCGGCGTATTCTCCCGAAGAACTGCTTGGTCCCCACCACGCACTAAAGCTAACTCAAGGTTGTTAAGGGAGGTTTTCCCGATACTTGGGAAATCATTCCAGCCATAGGATACACCCACAGATAATGTGAGGGGAATCTTGCTTTCAGCTGAATTTTTCCGGAAATCTTTCAGTAAAGAAAACTTATCCTCAATCATTCGGTTCAAAATGCCGTAATCACAAAAGAAATAGTAACGGCTGCTTGAGACACGGCGCAAATATACACCGTATTTGCTTGCAAAACTTTCCAAATTGCTGGCAATCAAACTATTAACCTTGGTCCGTTCACTGTCCGCAATCAAATCTGTGACATCATCATAGTTATCAACCGAAATGCTTCCAATAACAGCACGGCTTTCCTGCAAGCTCTCACGACTGTTAGCTTCAGAAGTGGCATCAGCTAAATAAATAAGATTTTTTTCGTCATCTAAGGTTATAAAATATTTTTTCTTCTCAATCGTGAAAAATTGATTTCTTTCTTCATGATACTTTTGAATAATTGCCTTAACTTCTTCTTTATCAAGGACACGATCATCCCCATGATAAATCAAATCGATAAAGGGGTTGAACCATTCCGGCTCATAGGTCTCTTTATTGTAGCGGATGACACCGATAGGCATATTGTCTAAGGTTGCATTGAGTGAGTTTTCTGCTTCATCATTTATTTTTCTGATAAATTCAACTCTTCTTAAACGATAATTTCGAGCTTGAAGTAAGATGCCGACTGTGATAAGGATGTTCATCAAAAAAAGATAGAACACAGCCATCATTCGTGAGCCCGAAAAGATAAGCAAAAAACTTTCCAGGGCTTGCACGATAACCATGACTAACACAATTGTTATTGGTGAAAACCTCTGTACACTTTTCATTTCCTTCTCCTTTTATGCGTCTATTTACACATTGGCTATATTTTTTAAATGCGCAAAGCTGTCAGTTTGCTGAAAAGCTTTCTAGTTTTTCTTTAACAGCCGTGAGATTGGAAAACCATGCATCTGCTGCGGACTGATTCATTCCAAAACGCGTATCTTCAATCGCCCAGACTGTAGCTCCAGCTGCCTTACCTGCCGCAATTCCTTTTTCGGAATCCTCAATGATTAAGGTTTCTTCCGGCTTTACATTGAGCGTCTTCATGCTTAGCTGATAAATTTCTGGGTGTGGTTTGGTTGCCTTCAAATCATTGCCGGAAAGGATTGACTTGAAGTAAGGACGTAAGCCATGTATATTAAGCATTTCGTCAATATCTTGCATGGCCGAGCTGGAAGCTAAACCGATTTTAAAGTTATCATTTTCTAAGGCTTCTAAAACGGTCTTAACATCTGGGAAAAGCAAATCTTTATAAGGAAGTGGATTATTGTCTTTTAATTTTAAATATGCTGCGTGCAGCTTTGCTACTTCGTCTTGGTCAAAATCTACACCTAAGATTTGCGGCCAGATTTCTCGCATATTCCCTCCGATAAAATCAGAGTATTTCATGTGTTGGATTGAAATATTATGATTGCTAAAGAATTCTTCACGTCTTTGAGCATAGAATTGTTCCGTGTCAACGAGGACACCGTCCATGTCAAAAATTACCGCTTTAAACTTGTTCATTTTCACCTAAAACTCCCTAATTGTCTGCTTATATCTGCTATATTATAACATATTTTTGGACGGAGTTTGTGACCCGGAGGTAACAAGCATAAAAACCGCCTTACAGCGATTTCTTTTTTATTTTTTCTTCTTGTCTTCTTCACGGACACGTGCTTTTCTCAAGGCAATTCTCTTTTGTCTTTCAAGCTCACGCTCTATTTTTCCTTCTGGGGCATATTTTTCTTCCCAATCATCAGGTTTCAAAATTTTATGTGTTTCTGGATCAAAATGCGGTTGTCCATCCGGGAAAATTTTTCCCATATTTGCTGCATGTACAAAGTTGAAAATATCATAAGGGTCAACCCCAGCAAGCACCAAACTTCCATAGGTAAAGTAAAGCAAGTCAATCAAGGCATCGACTTCTCCAATCAACGGCGCTTCGTCTTTTGCCTTGCGTTTAACCTTTAGGACGGCCTTATCCACATCTGCATGCAGATTTGCTGCGAGTTCGTCAAACTTATCACAATCCCCATTTGCGGAAGCATAGAGGAACTCCACAATTTCTTCGACCTTAAAGCCTGCGCGATAGCCCGCCTCCATCGGAGGAAAAGCACGTGGAATTTCTTGACTTCGACCGTCCATCATTTTATGGAATTCTTTTACTTTATTAAAGTTTTGATCACGTGAAATAAAATTATTACTGCTTGAAAAAT
The DNA here is from genome assembly GCF_029492705.2 of Lactococcus sp. bn62. Classification (NCBI taxonomy): domain Bacteria; kingdom Bacillati; phylum Bacillota; class Bacilli; order Lactobacillales; family Streptococcaceae; genus Lactococcus; species Lactococcus sp. bn62. The sequence goes on from NZ_CP120417.1 coordinate 1,505,789, forward strand.
CAATAAGTCCATAATGTGCAAGTGCCTTAGCAATTCCGTCATGATTGTTACTCGTTGTGACATGTGTCGCTTTTTCTTTAACAAGATCAGAGGCATTGCCCATCGCGATACCATATTCGACATGTGTCAACATTTCTAAATCATTTTCCGAATCACCAAAGGCCATAACTTGGTGTTCATTGAAGCCATAACGCTCGCCAATCATCTTGATACCACGAAGCTTGCCAGAATCACATGGAATCATATCCACAGAGTAGGGATTGCTGCGTGTAATCATCAAATTAGGGAATTCTTTTTCAAGCATTTTCGTTTCTGCTTGAGTCGCGACCATCATGACTTGATAAATGGGCTCACGCAAGATATTTAGAAAATTGGACTGTGGAACCACACGACGTACGACATGCTTAAAACTGTTTCGCGCAATATCCGATGTCCCTGAAGGTAAAATACCGGAAATAATCCCTGCCATCCGTGTTTCACCAAACTTCAAAAGTTTCGAGCCATTGACACCATGAGCTGCTCCTAAAGAGATGTCTCGGTGGTTGTCTTTGGCAAAACGAACGATTTTGCGTAAGGTCCTTTTATCGATCTCTTCCGCATGCAAGACAGCTTTGGGCGTAAAGATGTATTGTCCATTATAAGTTACTGCAAAATCTAAATGAAGCTCCTCCATCAAAGGCAAAGCAAAAGCAGGGCCTCGTCCTGTGGCGATCCCGACTAATATATCTTTACGTTTTAATTCATCGATAGCAACGCGCGTGCTCGGAGCAACTGATCTTGTCCCTGTAAAAAGAGTGCCGTCTAAATCGAAAAATACCGCTTTTATATCCATTTCCATGCCTTATACTCTTAAATTCTTCATGTATCTATTGCTTATCGACTAAATTTAAACCGTCGTTAAGCTTCCTTATCCTATTAATTATACAGGTTTTTTTTCAAAATTCCACGAATAATGGCTGTTCCAAAAAATTAAAATCCCTCTCTCTTTAATTATTTTATAATGGGTTGAGCACTTCGCTTTGTCGCTGTTTATTCACTCCTATAATATGCTATAATAAATTTACTTTATTGACGTTTGAAAGGAAATTGACTAATGAAAAAGATTTTAGTGTTGCATACTGGGGGGACCATTTCTATGACGGAAGACGCCAGTGGTCGCGTAGCGCCAAATGCGGTCAACCCTATGAATTCGGTAGATATGCACCTTGATTCGATTCACATGGTCGCTGAAGATATTTTTAACCTCCCTAGCCCGCACATCACCCCAAAGGAAATGCTCTTGATTAAAAAACGCATCAACAGAGCCTTCGATCAAGAAGAATTTGACGGTGTTGTCATTACTCACGGCACGGATACACTGGAAGAAACGGCCTTCTTTTTGGATTCAACAATTCCGCGTGGCATGCCCATTGTCCTGACAGGCGCCATGCGCTCTAGTAACGAATTAGGGACAGATGGTATCTATAATTTCCTCAGCGCACTTCGTGTTGCTGCCGATGATGCTTCTCGTGATCGCGGTGTCCTTGTAGTGATGAATGATGAAATTCATTCCGCACGATATGTAACAAAAACACATACGACCAACGTTTCTACTTTCCAAACACCAACACATGGACCAGTTGGCTTAGCCACAAAGCACAAACTCTTCTATTTCCATACCGATGGTGAAAATCAACATCTTGATATTTCTTCTGTTAAAGGAAAAGTTCCGATTGTTAAAGCTTATGCTGGAATGACAGGTGAAGTCTTTGACTTATTTGACTTAAGTAGTTTAGATGGCCTTGTTATTGAAGCGCTGGGGGCAGGCAATCTTCCCCCTACAGCCGCACAAAAATTAATGAATATCATCAAGCTTGGCATTCCTGTAGTACTCGTTTCCCGCTGTTTCAATGGTATAGCGGAACCAGTCTACGCTTATGAAGGTGGTGGCTCTAAGCTGGCAGAGGCTGGGGTGATGTTTGCACCTGAAGTAAATTCTCAAAAAGCACGTATCAAACTGTTGATTGGCCTGAATGGTGGCTTGGAAGGTGATAGACTTAAGAAGTTTGTCGAAAATTAAAAAAAAAAAAAAACAGACGAGACAAAGCCCCGTCTGTTTTTTATTATTCCAAGTTCCAAAATATTTGGGTTAATGAGCAATCATTTCTTGTGCTATTTCTTGTGGTGATAAGTCACTTGGATAAAATGTTGGCCAATTCTCGAGCTTCTCAAGTACTTTTTCCTGACTCTCTGAACCATAAAAAATATGGAAATGTGCTGCCTTCATTGGTGCAATCGCATGGTCACTAAACTGAACATATTTGAACTCACCTGCATTATTATCCTCTGTTTCAAAAAGATACCGCACTCCCCGATTACCTTTTTCGTAAGTTAAAATTTTATATCCCTTGTACTTATAGTGATATTTATGTTTTACATTATTTTTAGTAAAGGTCATTGTATGGCTATCAATCAAAATATTACTCACATCACTCTTATATCCCTGTTCATAGTATTTCTTATATCCAGAAGGCGACTTGTCTCCCTTAATTTTTGATTTATAATCAAACACTTGATCTAAAGTTCCATTTTGTAGCAAAGGATACACCGACTGCCAATTTCCAGCGTAGTCAGTCAACGACCTATCCTTAACATCAGTATCCGAAAAATATCCATTTTCTACATTTTTTTCACTTTCAGAGGAGAGCCCTGCTTTTATTTCCTTGCCTTTAACAGAAGTGGTTTTCTTAAGAGATTCCAAATTCTCCTCCATTATAGAGATATAGTTTTCTCCCTCTTCAATTTGTTTTGCTGTTAGAACAGCCATTTTTACTTTGGCTTCACTCGCTAAAGTTTTTGCGGTTTTCTTTTTTATTTTAATGAATTATAGTGCTTTGTTCAAATAATTTTTATTTGTTTTTTTATGATTGGGAACAGCGTAAGTTGTCCGATTTAATGACTTTTTCAAATGGAATTAATGCTCCTAAAGAAAATTATGGAACAGGAACTAAAATGATTAGTGTCATGGATATACTAAATCCTTTACCTATGAAGTATGATAATATATTAAATTCTGTAGCCGTTGATAAAAAAATCGAAGATAAAAACAAAGTTGAAAAAGGGGATTTAATATTTGTTCGTTCTTCAGAGATTGTTGAAGAAGTTGGATGGGCAAAAGCTTATAAAGAAGATCACTACGCTTTGTATAGTGGTTTTGCTATTAGAGGAAAACGAATCAGTTCTTATAATGCGTATTTTATTGAATTAACTCTAAATTATGCTAATAGAAAAGAAATTAAACGAAGAGCTGGCGGTAGTACTCGATTTAATGTTAGCCAAGAAATTTTAAATTCTTTGAATGTTTTAACTCCTTCAATTTCTGAGCAAAATCAAATAGATTTATTTTTTACTAAAATAGACGATACTATCACTCTTCATCAGCGTAAGTTAGATAAACTTAAACAGTTGAAACAAGGGTATTTGCAGCAATTATTTCCTAAACCAGGAGAGACGGTGCCAAAAATTCGTTTTGCGAACTTTGAGGGTGAATGGGAAGAGCGTAAATTGAGGACTCTATTAATCAAGAATAGTAAAAAAAATAAAGATCTAACTATAAAAAATGTAGAAAGTATATCAAATCGAACAGGATTTACAAAACAAACAGAACAATTTGATGAATATTCCGTTGCAAGTGCAGATTTATCTAATTATTATGTAATTACAGAACAGCAATTCGCTTACAATCCATCCCGTATTAATGTAGGATCGATTGCTTATAAACCTATTGGTGATGATACATCTGTAGTTTCTCCATTATATGTATCATTTTCAACTAAAAAAATATTACTTGTTGTCTTCAAAAATTGGCGTACCTGTAAGCCCAAACCAAGTAGAATTTGGAAAAAGTTTTTTTATCTTTTTCATTTCTTCATCACTGACTGCTCGATGTGCTTCGTCAACAATGAAGACTATGTGTTCACTTCTTAATTTAGCAAAACGCTCTGTACCTTTCTTTTCTGTTTCATATTTTGCTGCACGCATAGCTGCAGAGAGTTTTTGTATGGTCGTAACAAGAATGGTATTGTTATTTTTCTTCGATAACAGACTTCTGGTAAGCTGATGCTGATTTTTAATCCCGACAATTAAAGTATTAGACTTTGCTGTTCCACTTGTCTGCCCTGTATGGAATTCAGAAGCAAATTTTGTGAATTCATCTTGTGTCTGTGCATCCAGATCTGTCCGGTCAACGATCATAATCGTACGATCTACACCTGTTGCATTCTGTGCCAATAGTTTAGTTGCTACAAAGCTTGTTATGGTTTTCCCCGAACCAGTCGCATGCCAAATAAAGCCTCCTTTATGTTCAGCTGCTTTTTTTCGGATTTCTTTTATCGCATGAATTTGGTAAGGTCGTAAAACCATCAAAAATTTCTGACTCTTTTGGTCATCAACCAAAACAGTATACTGGCTAATAAGTTCATGGGCAGCAGGTATTCTTAGTACTTGACGCGTAAAATCAAAAAGATTATCTACTGCCACATTCTCTGCCGTCCTCCAGTTAAACAGAAATTTTTCCATACGTCTGTATGCTTGGACTGTATTTCCACTTGGTCGAGCAAAATACTTTGTTTGTACTTTATTTGAAACAATAAAAATCTGTGTTGTCGCATAGATACCATCAAAAAAGCCATCTAAGGCATAGCGTTCTATTTGACGATAAGCTTGCATATAGCCATCTTTTGCAGACTCATTTTTTAGCTCAACATGAATAATTGGCAAGCCATTGATTAACAAAGTAACATCTCCTCGAGTTACTTTATCTGTCGCTGGGACAATTTGATTTACAACCTCGTAAGAAGAAATACCTCCAGCTACATCTTTATTTCTAAAAAATTCTATAACAATTTTAGAGGTATCTTCACGCTCTAAAGAAATTTGAGCAACACCATTTTCTCCTCGTAACCATTGTGAAGCTTGAAAAGGTGTTGCAGTTAAACGGCCAAATTCTACTTTTATCCGTTCAAACTCCACATCCGTTAATGGAGTACCAGCAAGTTGTGCCTGATTTATACGATTGAGATGCTTTCTAAGATTTTGCCATAATGCAGATTCTGTACGAATATCTTCACGATATCGCCACTGATTTTCTGCCTCACTCAAAATATGTATAAACTGATTTTCAATTTCTTTTTCTGCAGTCATAAGTTACTCCTACTTGTTTATCACTTCCTTAATTATAACAAAAAGCACAAATAAACATACTAAGATTAGTAGGTAAACAAGATTCGACGGAATTTTGTTTACCTACTTTTTCTGTATGTTAAAGTAGAAGTGTCTTGTTAAGTCGTAGGGCTTTTTGACGCTAGACGTCGTATAATAAACTGGCAAGACACTTATTTTAGTAGAATCTGTTCAAAGTATGTGGGACACCAGATGTCGAGTATTGAAAATGAGAATACTAAAATAATAGTGTTACACAAGATAAAGTGAGGTAATTTGTATGCGTACAGTATTTGGAATTGATGTGAGTAAGGCTCGTTCTGATGTAGCTATTTTGGTTAACGGTGAGAAAGTTCACGATTATACTATACTTAATGATGCTCTAGGATTTTCTAGACTCTTTCATGATCTTAAGCAAGTGGTCCAGCCTGAAATTATTTTTGAAGCAACTGGAATTTATTCAAGAAGGCTAGAAGCCTTTCTTAAAAACAATAATTTCGCCTACACACGTCTCAACCCACTTGAAGCAAAGAAACAACTGGACAGTTTAAGGCATAGAAAGACGGACAAAATGGACGCTGAGAATTTAGCTCGGACACAATTTGTACTCAACCGAAAAGCAACTTATATTCAGGAAGAAGTCCATGAGCAGCTTCGTGATTTGAGCCGTTTTTATCAAAATTTAACTGAAGATATTGTAAAAAGCAAAAACAGGCTTCATAGAGTTCTCCAAGTAACTTTTCCTGGGATAGAGATGGCTCTCTCTTCACCAACAGGCGAACAATATTGGAACTTTGTCATTTTATTTCCTCACCCTCTATTTATTCTTGAAAAGTCAAGAGACAAGCTGGAAGAGGATATTCGCCAATCAACTTCTAAACGTATTTCACAGAAGCGAGTAGAAGCTTTAGCGAATAAACTTATACATCTTGCGGAGAGTTCTTATCCAGCGGTAAACGAAAACTCGTCAATCGTAGAGCAAGCAACGTACTATGCCAAAGAACTTCTTCGTCTTTCACAAGTAAGAAAGGAAGTTTTAGATACTATGGTTGAGAAAGCTAAGATTTTACCCGAGTATGAAATTCTCCTTTCTATACCAGGTATCGCAGAAACTACTGCGACTTCGATTATTGGTGAATTGGGAGATCTTCGTCGCTTTCGAACGCCTAATCAAATTAATGCTTTTATCGGTATCGATCTCAGACATTATGAATCAGGGAATTATCTGGCGCAAGAGCACATCACAAAGCGAGGAAATCCTTATGCAAGAAAGATACTTTTCAAAACTGTTCATAATATTTTCTCTGTTAGTCGATTTAAACCCTGTCATATTGCGGATTTTTACCTGAAAAGAAAAAAGCAATCGCCTAACGCTTCTACCAAGCCTTACACAATTGCTTCCATGCATAGGCTCATTAGAACCATGCATTACCTCGTTGTACACAATAAGAGTTACGATTACACTTTAGCCCAAAGTCAATAACTCCATTGCGCAACATTATTTTAACACCTTATTTTAAATAATGGGGAGATAAGGTTATTTTGTTGTACAGTTTTTTCAAAAAACAAATATTCACTTCCCATCAAAATGAATAATCTTTAAAGTGTTTTTACTCTAAACACACACTATACTTGACAAATGGTAGAAAAAGCCCTCAAAGAAAGAACTTCGATACTGTCAATAATTTTGTGTAAACACTCTAGTAGAGTTACGGAGTTTTAATCAAATAAGCTTTCAAGTGTGTCAGAACATTGGCCAAACCCATTACGAATTCGTTGACTTTGCTTGAAATTATAATCTTCAAACAGAGTAACTAAATAACGTTCCGTAGCCTCCTCATTAGGGAAAAGAACCTTCTTTTTCGTTTGACGTTTAATTTTTTTGTTAAGAGACTCAATGAGGTTTGTCGAATAAATGCTATGCCAAATTTGGTAGGGAAACGGATAAAAAGCTTGAATTGTCAAGTTAAGTGCACCCCCTCATCGAAAAAGATTTCATAAGGTGTCTTCTAGCCTAAGACTTTTTTAGGTCTTAGATTAAGTTTCTCAATATATTTATGAATGATTTCTATAGGAATTTCATCCATTGATTGCGTTTTAGGTAAATATTCTCTAATTAATCCATTGGTATTTTCATTTGTCCCTCTCTGCCATGGTGCATGAGGATCTGGAAAATAAAATGGAATATGGAGTTGCTCAGTCACTTCTGAATGCTTAGAAAATTCCTTACCTCTATCTGGAGTAATTGTCTTCACTCTAGTTTCTTCAATCGTTTGGAAAAGTTCAATTATTTTATTTTAAACGAGTTCTGATAATTTTTTATCAATTTTCCCAGCAAGTAAATAACGAGACTTTCGATCCGTAAGAGTGACTAAACAGGATCCTCCAGATTTTCCAGTACCGTATCCGCTTCCCAACGTCCAATTTCTAGGCGTTGATTTGCGCTTTCGGGACGTTCATGAATTGTATGGGAAATAGGAATTTTTTCTCTCTTTTCCTGGTACCCTTTAGAATGCCTTGTTTTGCCTTTATGACGCAGGGAACGAATTAACCCACGCTTGCCATGATTTAATCTTTCAAGCTCAAATACGCCATTATAAATTGTTCTATAAATGGTCGTGGAGCTGACTTTTATTTCCGATTTTTCATGTTTTAAGCGTGCAGATATTTGTTCTGGCGACCATTGTAAATCAACGAAGAGATGGCGAACAGTTTTCCAGGCTTGAAGATGAGAGAAGATTGATTTTCGACCACATTGACTCTTTCGTTTTTGATACTTTGATTGCGCAATAATAGGGGAATAAGTCTTATCTTTACTATTTCTACGAAGTTCTCTTGAGATAGTTGAGGCACTACGATTCAGTCGACGTGCAATCTCTCGAAGAGAAACATTCTGAGAAGACCATAAAAATATATTTTCTCTCTCGAATATTGTAAGATGAGTATAGGGATTATTCATAATTCTCCAGTCTAATGATGTTCTTGACAAACTTATTATACTGGTTTTTATGGATAATCTTTTTTCTGTTGCACTTAAATTATAAATTCAAGAACAAATTACTTCTACTATTTCTTCTCCAAATTATCTTGCAACTCCTGCCAAATTTGCTCATTTTCTTCCAAAGAATATGAGTTAGCGCCGGAAGCTAAAGCATGTCCACCTCCATCGTGCTTTTTAGCAATTTCGTTGATGGGTACGGTTTTTGAACGCATCCGTACACGATAGTGTCCGTCTGCTTGTTCCACAAAAATCGCCCATGATTGTACATCGCGGATACTTCCTGGGGTGCCAACGATACTTGATGTTTCGGCATCCCGTAAATTGAATTTTTCCAAAACCTCTTTACTTAAAAGCACACGTCCTGCACCATTTTCGGAAATTTCAAGATTTTCGTAAACATATCCTTGCAAACGCGCGACTTTCATATCAAATGAAGTCATTTCTCGCCCTAATGCTGGACGGTCAAAGTCAAACTCTGCAAGCTTACTTGCTAAATAAAGGGTTTGAGCTGAGGTTGCTGGATATAGGAAACGTCCAGTATCACCAACAATTCCCCCATAAAGAAGGCGCGCTGCTTCTTCATTCAAAGCTAAATCATGGTTCAATGCAAAATCTGTAATAATCTCGGAAGCCGAACTGCGATCTGGCTCAACCAGACGTAAATCTCCGTAAGCATCATCATTTGGATGGTGGTCTATTTTAATGACATAGTCTGCTTGCATCCATCTGTCATCATCAATCCGTGGTGTATTTGCTGTATCACAGACGATACTAAGGTATCTTATCCCCGACTCCAGCTCCACCTGATCCATCTCGGCCAAATAAGTAAGTGTTGGTTCATCATAACCCACAGCATAAATTTTCTTTTCTGGGAAATTTGCTCTTAAAATAGCACGCAAACCGCACTGAGAGCCTAGCGCATCTGGATCTGGATTTTTATGACGATGAATGAGAATCGTGTCGTATTCTTTGATTTTTGTAAGTATTTCTTTCATTATTTTTTCCTTATGTAATTTGTAGATTCACAACTGCTTTGGCGATGATATTGTTGACATAATAAATTTCAATATCTATAACCGCGCCTAAACGGGTCTCGTTGATGACTTTGGGATAAATTTCCAATAGATTATCAATCGCGACCGTGCCCATCACGTTGAGATTCATTGACTCTAGGATAACATTTCTGCGTCGTCTTTTGTCAAGTGTTCTTTGAACGACGATTGCGACAATCTCACTCAGAGCAGCACTTGAAATATTTCCGACATTATTGACCATGAGCGGTTCAACCATCACAGTATATGCAGAGCCTTTTTCACTGATCTTACTGGACATGTCTTCACTAAAGGTATGTGTCACTTGGCTTTCTTCTTGGCTTCTTTGAAGACTTTCTAGCACTTCAGACTTGGTCACCACACCAGCATAGGTGTAATCCTTATTAACGATTGGCATGATGTCATAACCTTCATGAATCATCTTTTGTGAAATGCTCGCCACCGTCATTTTTTGCTTGGCAACAGCGGGATAGTTCATCAGCTTGTTAATTTGCGTATCTAGACTTTTATGAGCAATATCGCGCATACTGACAACGCCAACAACTACACGATAAGGATTAACTACCACAAAACGGCTTAAATTGGTCCGTTTCATCAACTCCATAAAGTCTTTTACCGTATCTTCTTCACGTAATGCAGGGCGATGATCGTGGGAAATTTCAGCTACTGTGATGATATCTTTTTTTATTAATTCATTTGCTAAAGCATGACTGATACGATTTGCAACTGTAAAGGTGTCGTAAGTCGCGCGCATAAGCGGAATCCCCATCTCATTTGCATAATCAATAACATCCTGTTCAACATCGAAACCACCTGTAACAAGCACAGCACTTTGACCATGCAGAGCCATACTCTGAATGTCTTTACGGTCACCGACAATCATCAAACTGTTTTTCATCAAAAACTTTTTCACACTTTCCGGCTGCATGGCACCGATGGAAAAACGACTAAATTCAACCTCAAGTCCAGCATGTCCACCCAAGATTTCAGCACTGGCAATTTCAGCAATTTTTCCGAAAGTCAACTTATGGTTACGTTTTTGTCCTTTCACCGATACTCGAACAGTACCTGAGCGGTCATTTACAGCAACTAAACCACGATTTTCTGCTTCTTTAATGGCACGATAAGCTGTGCCATCTGCCACTTTTAAACGATTAGCGATACTACGGACACTGACTTGCTTACCAATGTCAAGTTTTTCTATATAATTAAGAATTTCTTCGTGTTTAGACATGAGATACTCCTAAGACTTGATTTCCTTTTTTAATAGCAAACTCCTCGAATTCAGAGATGCATCCTTTATTGTATTGTGTGCTACCTTTAAAACGGCCAATTCGCTTATAGCCTACTTTTTGAGCCACCTGTATCGAGCTGAGATTTTCCCGATCACAATTGAGCACAAGTTGCTTCAACCCAATCTCTTTAAGACAAACTTGGGTTACAGAAGCGAGCGCTTCAGTCATCAGACCTTGATTCCAATATTTTTTGTGAAGCACATAGGACAACTCTGCTGTACCTTTTTGCTCAACCAGCTTTGAAAACTGGATCAAACCAATCATTTTTTGCTCTGATTTTAGTTCGATTGCCCATTTACCTAAGGGCTCTTTCATGAAATAATTGGCTATGACAAAGCTGGTATGTGCAAGATTTGGATGAGGATTAAAGACAAATCGAAGATTGCTTGAATCAGAGCTATATTCAAACATATCGGCTGCATCAGACATGACAAAAGGGCGAAGCCACAGCCTGTTGGTTTCAATCTTTTGGTGTTCCGCAAGTTTTACATTGATATTCATTATCACTGTTCCAGATTCTTTTTTTTAATAAGCCTATTATATCACGTTACTTCTGCTATCTGTGATATAATTTCATTACTATGAACTATAGACGGATAAATCTCAAATTAGAGCACCCGCTTGCCTTTTGGTCTGCTTTCCCTGACCCTAGTGAGCGTTTTTTTTGGTACGATAGCCAAAAGCAAGCGTTGATTATTGCCAGTCAACGCTTGCAAGCTGTGCAAGAACAAGATATCGGAAACTATCCTTACGTTTTTTACAGCCAGAGTTTTTTTGATGAAGTAAATGATGAGCTTTGGCAAGATTTCGGAAACGAGATTGTCGCTTTTAAGCATTACTTTGTACAAACACCTACAGAGTCTTATGTTTTGTCCTGTGATTCTCTCCCAGAAATTACGGACGAAAAGGGAAGTAAACTGTCCAACAGCTATACAGAAGAAGCTTCGGATTATCAAGAATGGCAAAGCCTTTACCAAAAGTTACAGGAAAATATTGCGCAGGGCAAAACAATCAAAATCGTAGCTTCTCGTCAAATTAAATTTACGAGTGAGCAGACTTTTAAGATTGAGCCTATCCTTGAGCGGTTGATAGAAAATAACCCTTCAGCTTTTATTTTTGCTTATCATAAAGCTGGTAAAACATTTCTTGGTGCTTCACCTGAAATTTTGGTCCAGAAAGAAGGTAATCATATTCTGAGCTATGCTTTAGCTGGAACCTTTCCACGGTCTCTCGCTCAGGGCGATACCCGCTTACTTAAAGACCCTAAAAATCTTCATGAACACCAGATTGTTGTCCAAAAGATTAAGAACAAGATGTTGGAGAAATCACCCCAAGTTCAGATAGGAGAAACGGGGATAATAGCTCTGAAGAATGTGTATCATCTTCGAACACTCTTATCGACGATTGACACCTCCAATTCTCTAATCGACTGGGCCAAGCACCTTCATCCTACACCCGCACTGGGTGGACAGCCTAGTAAAGCGGCACTGGATTTCCTCCGTGTCAATGAAAAACACGAACGCGGACTTTATGCGGCACCTTTAGGGTTGATCGATGCGCAGGGAGATGGAACCCTCATTGTTGCTATTCGTTCCGCACTATTTGATGGTAAAACCTGCTACGCTTATGCCGGTTGCGGCATTGTTGCCGCTTCAGACTGTCAAGACGAATTTGATGAAACAAAGATAAAATTAAAAACAATACTCGAGGCACTTTAAAAATGAACAATGAATATTTAGCACCACTTGTTGATGAATTTTTCAATCTAGGCGTACGTGAAGCTGTATTTAGCCCGGGGTCACGTTCAACTGCTCTTGCCATGCTTTTTGAAGAGTACGGCAAATATGACACTTATGTCAACATTGATGAACGCTCAGCTGCCTTTTTTGCCCTTGGTATAGCGAAAGCTCACCAACGTCCAGTGGTTCTTATCTGTACTTCTGGTTCTGCTGCTGCTCACTATCTCCCCGCCATTACTGAAGCGAAACACAGTCGTGTCCCTCTCATTATTTTGACCGCGGATCGGCCCAATGACTTGCAATTTGTGGGCGCTGCACAAACCGTGAATCAGGCGGATTACTTTGGTAAATTTGTTAACCATTATGAAGAGTTAAGTCATCCCAATGCTCATAATTTCTGGACTTATCCCCGTAAGGTCGCACAACGTGCCTATATGGCATCTACTCATACTCCTGCTGCTGCCGTGCAAATCAATGTGCCTATCAGTGAGCCTTTGATTCCAGAACTGAACCCAGAACATTACCAAAAAAGCCGCGCGCCTTTCTCTCTCAGTCAAGGGAAAATGCAGCCGCAGTTTGTTCCTGGATTAAGTGGCAATGTGCTCATTCTCGCAGGACCCGATAGTAACTCGGATTATCAAAAAGCACTTTTAGACCTTTCAGAAAAGATTCAGGCACCTATTTTAGCGGATCCTTTGTCTAATTTGCGTAATTTTAGTCATCCCAATATTATTGATGCTTATGACGCTTTTCTCACACAGCCAGAAATCCTCAGCACACTTAAAGTTGACTGTTTCCTTCAGTTTGGTCAAATCCCTGTATCGAAACGCGTTTTACAATTAATTGCTCACAATTCTCAGGCAGAGTATATCCAAGTCGATCCGGCGCTTGAATACCGCAACCCGAGTCAAACTACGACACAGGTTATCCAAGCTGATGTGGCACTTTTTTGCGCAGCAGTTCAACCTTCAACTGCTGGTAAAACAGCACTCAAGCAGTGGCAAAACTATCAGCATATCATGCGCCAAAAACTCGATACAGTTAAAGATGAAACTGCACCTTTTGAAGGGCGTTATGTTCAAAGTCTGCAAAACATGCTCCCTGAGCATGCACAACTTCTTATTTCTAACTCAATGGCCATACGCGATGTGGATTACTTTTGGCGCAGTCGCCAAGCCAATGTTCGTCTTTTAGGGAATCGTGGCACGAATGGTATTGACGGACAAGAATCAACTGCCTTAGGTATAGCTACAGGCGGACAGCCAACGGTCCTCTTGACCGGTGATCTCTCCATGCTTCACGATATCAATGGCTTAATCGTAGGTAAAACGCATCAGCTCAACTTAACCATCGTCCTTTTCAACAATGATGGTGGCGGAATTTTCCACCATCTGGCACAAAAGGGGCAACCGCATTTTGACTATCTGTTCTCAACGCCACACGGTTTGGATTTTGGTGGTTTATCGCAGTTGGTGGGCTTGGATTATCATCTCGTGGAAGATTATCAAGACTTTGAAAAACAATTCAGTCAAAGCTTTGCTCAAAAAGGTATTCATCTGTTGGAAATTAAAACGGACAAGGACGTGAGCTTAGACTTGCACAAAAAATATACGACTTATGCTATTTGAAGATAAATATATCCAGATTGATTCACTTCACTTTCATGTCAGGATACATGGTCAAGGCGAGCCACTTTTAGCCTTACATGGTTTTAGTCAGTCTGCTGTGACTTGGGAAAATTTAGATATACCTGGCTACCAAATCTTTGCTTTAGACCTTGTGGGACATGGAAAGTCTAGCAAACCGGAACAACTTGAGCCTTACACTTTGGAAAGCATTTGTGAACAGCTTAGGCAAATCGTACAAAGCCTCTTTCAAGAAAAAAGCTATAGCTTACTGGGTTATTCCATGGGCGGTCGGATTGCACTGCAATTTGCACTCAACTTTCCTGAGCAGCTCATTGAACAACTCATTATCGAATCCGCTGCCCCTGGCATAGCTGACATTAAACAACGTGAAAAACGTCTACAAGCTGATCTTCGCTTGGCTGAACACATCGAGGAAAATGGTGCTGTCTGGTTCGCCAATTATTGGGGGGCACTCCCAATCTTCCAAAGTCAGCAAAACCTTCCTCAGGAAGAGCAACATAAAATCTGGTCCAGCCGCGCACAAAATGCGCCTCATGCTCTGGCCCAAACTTTACGTGCTACAGGGCAAGGAAAGCTTCCAGACATCTCAGAGAAACTCCAAGATTTAAAGCTGCCACTCCTTTATATCACCGGTGCTCTGGATCAAAAATATAAACAAATTGCTGAACAAATCGGTACTTATTCAAAATCGCAAAGCCTGATTGTGGAAGACGCAGGGCATAATGTGCATCTTGAACTGCCGCAGCATTTTAATTTAATCTTAAAGACACATTTGCATGACTCAGCCATGCTATAATGAATAAATAAACAAAAAAAGGAGACAAACTATGTCAAAATATAACTGGCTTGCTTTAGACCGCAAGTACGAAGATGTCATTTACGAAACTTATAACGGTATTGCAAAAATTACGATCAATCGTCCTGAAGTACGTAATGCATTTCGCCCTAAAACAGTGGTGGAACTTATTGATGCCTTTACTGTAGCGCGTGACGACACTTCGATTGGTGTCATTGTTTTGACAGGTGCTAATCACGGCCAAGGTGAAGATAAGGAAGCTTTCTGTTCTGGCGGCGACCAAAAAGTACGTGGAGACGGTGGTTATGTTGGTGAAGATCAAATTCCTCGTCTTAACGTTTTAGACTTGCAACATCTGATCCGTATCACACCAAAACCTGTTATTGCGATGGTCAACGGTTTTGCTATCGGTGGTGGACACGTTCTCCACATCGTTTGTGATTTAACGATTGCTTCTGAAAATGCTAAGTTTGGTCAAACAGGACCACGTGTGGGTTCTTTTGATGCCGGTTATGGTGCAGGCCTCTTGGCTGCTATGGTTGGCCAAAAGAAAGCACGTGAAATCTGGTTCCTCTGCCGTCAATACACTGCGCAAGAAGCAATGGATATGGGCATGGTAAACACTGTGGTACCTTTTGATCAACTTGAAGAGGAAACAGTTAAATGGGCCGAAGAAATGCTTGCCTTGTCACCAATGGCACTTCGTATGCTTAAAGGCTCAATGAATGCGGCAACTGATGGACTTGCTGGCTTGCAACAATTTGCTGGTGATGCAACGCTCATGTACTACCTCAGTGACGAAGCCAAGGAAGGGCGCGATGCTTTCAAAGAAAAACGCAAACCTGACTTTGACCAATTCCCTAAATTCCCATAAGCCATGAAATGGTTAAAAGAACAGGCTGAAAAATCGCCAAATAAACTTTTCTTAAATCAGCTGACTTTTAAAGAAGTCTACGATAAAACTGTTCAGACAGCCCAACATTTAAACAAAGAAACAGCTAGGCACAACCGCCTAGCTCTTCTTTCAGAAAATTCGCCAGAAATGGCCATTGTGCTCTTTGCGCTATTGGCTTTGGACAAGGAAGTCCTCCTGCTCAATACGCATCTTACAGCCAATGAAATCCAAGAGCAACTGACTGAACTCGATGTGGAACTGCTGATTGCTTCGGATCAGCAAACCTACCCAGCAGACTTGTCTTTTTCTGACATCCATTCTTTAGAAACCCGTACAGCTGTGCTCAATTGGCAGCCAGCGCCAGAGAAAATTGCTGTGATTATGAACACCAGTGCAACAACTGGAAAGTTCAAATCTGTGCCTATCACATGGAAAATGCTTGGGGCACATGTGGCTGCTTCTGCAGCAACCATGGGCGTCCTTCCCGAGGACAACTGGCTTGTGGTCCTCCCCATGTTTCATGTCAGTGGTCTCTCCATTATCATGCGCAGTCTCTACAATGCCACTCAGGCCACCATACGTGCTTCTTTCGATGAGGAAGAGTTGATCAAACTGATGAATAACAGCTCGGTAAATATGGTTTCCATGGTACCGACCATGCTTAAACGTGTTCATGATAAAATTGCTGCCGAAAGTTTACGTGTCCTCTTATTAGGGGGCGAATTTATTCCGCAACCTTTGATACAGGCATGTTTTGCACAAGGCTTACCTGTATACAAGACTTACGGGATGACTGAAACTTTTTCCCAATCTGTCACCTTCAACATTTTGGAACATCCGGACAAGCTAACTTCTGTCGGTCAAGCACTTCCTGGCGTAGAGATTGAAATTTTAAATCCTGATGCCACTCAGGCGGGCGAAATACATCTAAAATCGCCAATGCTCATGAAAGGCTATCTTAATCAAGAGGATGTTCAACTTTTCAACACAGGTGATATTGGCTATCTTGATGAAGACAACTTCCTTTACATTCTCAATCGCCGTAAAGACATCATCATCTCAGGCGGGGAAAATATTTATCCCAAAGAGATTGAGGACTTACTCTATAGCTTAGAGGGTGTTGTCGAATGTGCGCTTGTCCCACAAGAAGATGAAACTTGGGGGCAAGTGCCACTTCTTTTCTACGCAGGTAGGCCTGATGCCCAAGAAATTACAAACTTTTTGAGCCAGCGTCTGGCCAAGTATAAACTTCCGCGCCAGATTATCAAAATGAACGCCCTCCCCAAAAATGCCTCAGGCAAAATTCTTAGGAAAAATTTAAAAAATGAAGCTTAAATCGATCAGTTTGAATCACGTCCAACTCCCGATGAAGTTTAACTTCAAGACAGCCAAAGGTGAGCTGAAACTGCGTGACACCATCATTATCATTGCTGAAGACGAAAACGGCCAGCGTGGATATGGCGAATGCGTAAGCTTTACTACACCTTTCTACACGCAAGAAACTTTTGAAAGCTCATGGGACTCCTTAGTGCAGACTTACATTCCAAAAGTAATGACAACACACTTTACACATCCCTTTGACATTCACCAATTTTTTGAGCAGCCCTTGCCGATGGCAATGGCAGGTTTGGAAAATGCCTTGGTGGACCTTTATTACAAATCCAAGGATGAAAATACAATCGCTGCCCTTTTTCCTGAGCCCTTAACAGACACTTTATCCCGTGGTGCCGTCTTGGGAGATGTTCCTTTTGAACAGCTTCCTAGAAAAATCGATGAATTAGTCGCTCAAGGTGTGGAAAGAATAAAGCTAAAAATTAAACCCGCAGATGGTTTTGAGCGCGTCCAATACGCCGTGAAGCATTATCCTCACCTCCAATGGGTTGTTGATGCCAACCGTTCTTATACGCTTGAAAATATTGAAGCATTGACAAAGCTCGATCAATTTGGACTTGTCTGCATTGAGGAACCTTTTGCTACCGATAATCTTGAAGACTATAAAAACATTCTTCCGCAGCTTTCAACACCTCTCTGTTTTGACGAAAATGTCCAAAGTTGGAGTGATTTACAGGCCCTTTCTCAACTTAAGGGAAAGACCATGCTCAATATCAAAATTGGCCGCTTAGGTGGACTTTATCAAACAAAAGAAGCCATCGCCTTTTGCCGGAAAAATAACATCTCTTTCTGGACTGGCAGCATGGTCGAAAGTGGTATTTCCAAGATATTGCATACACAACTGGCCACTTTAAGCGACAATGCCATGCCCGGGGATTTATCAGATTCGTCCTATTATTTTCATGAAGATTTGATTGTACCAGAAATTAAATTTATTGAAGGCAAGATGAAGAGACCACGTGGCAAGGGCTTGGGTGTGGCTATCAATCAGACAGCACTTGAGCATTACACTGTGAAAAAGGAGATTTTTACATGACTTTGATTGAACAACTGGGTATTCAACAGCTAACTTTAACCCCAACAGGTTTTACTGCTCAAATGCCTTTAGAAGCCTTTCACGCGCAACCTCAAGGTTTCTTAAATGGTGGCGCAACGCTGGCCTTTGCTGAGGTTGCGGCTGGTATGGCAAGTAATCTCTTGCTTGACGATAAACATTTTGCTGTCGGCCAAGCGGTTAATGGCAATCATCTGAACCCAACTAAAGCAGCTGGAATGCTCTTTGCGCAGGGACTTCTTCTGCACAAAGGTGGGCGCACCCATGTTTGGGAGATGAAGTTTACAGATGCGCAAGAGATTTTAGTGGCACAAGTCACCGTAACGAACGCTATTGTGGAAAAAAGATATGGATAAAGACAACTTAGTATTTACAGAATTGGTGGATATAAATGAAGCCGAACTTGCGGATATCAATCAATTGATTATTGACACTTGGGCTTATCAAGAGTGGAATAAACAAGAACATGTCTTGCCTATGGCTGACTTTTTTCTTGAAACAATCCTCTTGACCTCCACAAAGGTTTTTGTCGCTAAAGATAAAGGAAAAATTATCGGTATCGTCGCTGCTGCTCTCACTCCTGATCTGCTTCCTAAAAGTCGGATAAGGTACCGCCAACTTGAAGCTCTGAGTTTAATCATCAACCAAGGGAAACCCGAAACCGTTTTTGACTTTTACTTGGAAACCATGAAGCTCAATGAGGAACTCATACAGCAAAACAAGCAAACATTTGATGCTGCCTTAAACCTTTTAATCTTAAATGAGCACTATAAAGGCTTAGGTCTTGGCAGCAAGCTCTATCAACTTTTCCTTGATTACTTGAAGGAAAATAAGGCAAAAACCTTCTTCCTCCTGACAGACAGCTATTCAAATTATCCTTTTTACGAGAAAAAAGGCTTAAAAAGAATCGCATCACGGCGCTTCTCCTGGAGTAATAATGCGGAAGTTTCCGAGGAGGATGTTGAGGAATATTATGTTTATGCGGGGCGAGTGAGTTGATCCGTTTGATAATCTTATTAGTAAAAGTTATAATAATATATTCTTCTTAAGTTTTAGGTATTCTAGTACGTTGTATTAGTCAAGATAAGAAATTATATTTTGAGTCAAATTGTTTCACTGTATCAATGTGCATCATATTGACTTGAAAATAGCACTTCTAATTTAATATTTGGATAAACTAAAGAGTACCGTATTTTATTTCAAGCGTTGATATTAAATAATATAATTTCTCTATTATAATATTATAAAACAGAAAGAGACTCATTCTAAGATACATTAAAACTCATATAATATTATATGAGTTTTAATGTACTTTTTTCAAAAAATTAATAAAAATCATTTCATAAGTTGTCAAAATTTTGATTCGTTTACGGTCTATAGAATATTTTGAGATACAATTATAGAGAGAATTAAACTTTATTTTCAATGTTCTAACTCAAAAATTTTTAGTAGCTCAACAGATGAAGGGCTATTATCATAGTTTGTATCCATAATATCAGACATAAAATCCCACCATTTTTGATTTACTACTGTTTTTGAAGTTTTCAACCATCTCTCTTCATCCTCAATTTCTAAATAAGCATATAATGCACAAGTAAAGGGGTCAAGAAAAATTGAATAAGAAATTACGCCGTGAACTTTTAACATCTCGACCATCTCCGGCCAAATTTCATCATGCCTCTTTTGATATTCTTTTTCACATCCTTTTAAAAGTTGCATCTTTACTGCTTTTTTATCATTCTATTCCTCTTAAATATCTAAATACCCTTCATGTGGGGTTACACCAAAAGCATCTGCAAGACGTTGAAGATTTTCATCTTCTAGAGTCTGTCTAACTCCTCCCTGTGCTTGAACATAGGTGTAGACTTGTGCAGCCTTTTCTGCCGTTTCAATCAAGCCAAATGTCTCATCCATATCACGGCCTGCTCCATAGATACCGTGTTGTGGCCAGACTACTAGACGTGTTTCTTTCATTTTACTTGCTGTTGCTTCACCAATTTCATTTGATCCTGGGATAAGCCATGGGATAATGGATAGCCCTTCAGGAAAAACAACTAGACATTCTGTACACATCTGCCATAAAGTTCTTGTAAAAGTACGTTCATTCAGTTCATGTGTAAATGTCATTGCCAAAAGATGCGTCGCATGATTGTGCATGATAATCCGGTTTTCAGGGTCAACTTCTAGCCGTGCAATATGACTCATGAAATGGCTAGGTAACTCGCTTGTAGGAAGAGCATCATTCTCGAGTCCCCAGAGTAATTCTACTGTATTACCTGAGTCAGATATACGGATAATTCCCATATTTTCTGCAGGAAAGTCTTGAATATTTTTAAAATATTTTCCAGATCCTGTCACGGCAAAATAACGACCCGCTAATTTGCTAGCATCAAACTTTATCGGAATTTCACGTATCACTTGTGCTACGTCTAGAAAAGGGGTAATCCAATCCTCATCTAGCAAGTAAGAAATATTCCCACCATTACGTTCATCCCAACCTAATCGATAAAGATTCGCACTTGTTTTCATTACTTCTTGCACAAAAGGTGCTGTTAAAATGTCTAACTTTTTCACTTTTCTCTCCTATTATTTACGTTCCATCAAGACTTCTTCTTCGTAATTGCGAACCTCTTCTAACCAGTCTAAACCAACAGGTACACCATTTTGCTCACAGAAGTAATTCCAGACATCGGCATAAGGAAAATCTTTCAACTCTTCTGTGTAGGCCATACGTTTAGTAAAATCAAATTCAAGCTCCATCTCTTTCAAATCTTGAATGGGTTCAAGCATATCCTTTCGATGAGTGACGGCGTAAGTTTTGATGAAGCTACAAACACTCTAAGCATTGACTTTTCGGGCAGTGCGGGGAGTACTAAACAAATTGTTGTGGAGTGATTTTCGTTAATTGGTGCCCTCTTCCTTAATTTATATAACTCCCTAACCTACCTTCAAATAAAAAAGCATCAGAAATTTCTGATGTCTTTTTATTTTATATTACTTTTTTCCTTATTTTTTAACATAAATTTTCTTACAAATACGAAAATCAATGCGAGGATAATGAAAAACAAACCAACTAGAGCTGTCTTTGTAACTTTTTCTCCAGCATTTGGCAAATGCTTCGAATCTCTCTTCGTATCTTCATTTGAAGTTGAGTTTGTTATCTCTGATGAAGATCCTGTTGTAGTTGAGGACTCTGTCGTTGGGGGTTCTGTGGTTGTTGGAGGTTCTGTGGTTGTTCCAATAAATGTATTCTTTATTGTGAATTTATTTCCATTTTGAGTAACTGTACTTTGAAACTCATCTGGTACTTTTATTTCTTCAACTTGGTAAGTAAAGTCATCACCGTTATTATTATACAACGGTAAGTCAACATTTTGAGCATTAACCTCTAAAGTTTTATATTCTTGCTTAAAGCCTTCTTCCTTTGTGAGTTTAATGATATCACTTGATGTCCATGTCTCAGAAGTTACCTGTTGACGTGTAACAATAAATTCTATAGAATCAGGTGTTTGATTTTTATCTATATTTTCCCAAACTTTTTCAACATCTAAAGAAATCTTTGGTGCTTTTATTGATGGTATCGGAAAATCTAATTCCTCGCCTGATTTGTTAGGATCTAAAGTCGTTCTCCCGTTACACAGATACCAGCTATCTCCCTTAAAATCAGAATTTTCGGTATCAATACGTACCTGATAGCTCAAAGTAATACGTTCATCGCTTCCAAGTGCAATTGAAGAAACTGAAATTGTTTGATTTGCTTCTGTAACTTTTATATCCTGAACCAAATCTGGTGCTTCTTGCCATACACCGCTACTATCTTTACGCCAGCCTTGTAGTTTGTAATTTTGTTCTGTGAAATTTCCTGAACCCTGTAGGAGGATACCTTCCCCCATCGGATCTGTAATCGTTCCATTAGGGATAGTTTTTAAAATATTATTTTGCAAGTTCTTAAAGACCTCTGCTAATCCTTCTAGATTTTCATCAATTGTATAATATCCTGAAGGATTAGAGGAAATATTTTTCGCTATATACTCTCCTCTTCCAGAAGGTGCTACGCCGACTGAATAACAAATTACCCCACTCTTTTTAAGCTTCATCACACTTCCCAAAGTGTCATCATTAATAACATTTTTATTCACTACAATCCCATTTGTATCTGAACCAGCACTTGTGGTGTGGTATAAAGGTGAGTCCGTCTGAAAATCTTCATGATATGTTGAGGTATGGTAGCCATTATAGTCGATAAGTTCTCCATTATTAGGATACTCAACAGCATCTGGAGCAGGAATATAACTGCGGTTAGCACTTCCATCCCCGATATGAACCAACATATGCTCCGCATCTCCACGCCCATCTTCCGTAAACATACGTTCTGCTTCAATAAGCCCTTTTTGAGTAAAGGTTCCAGATTGACTCTTTGCTCCATTAACCAAGAAATCATCTAAATAGTTGGCATCTGTGGAGAATGTTTGTGTGGAGTAAAGATTTCGATTATAACAAACCAATCCTACACGAACATGTCCTTCTTGCAAAACTTCAGCAATACTGGTTAAAAATTGATGCACTGCATTTTGTGTATTTTGGAGTTTTTCGCCAGACATTGTAGATGAAAAGTCGATAACGAAAACCAAGTCTATATCACGTGGCGGATTAATATCATTTCCCTTCACATCAAGGGTGACATCAAATAAACCTTGTTTTTCAGCATTTTCCTTTACGCTTTTTTTAACGTAAGCTTTATTATCGTAATTAACATAACCTTCACTATCAAAAGAAACGCCTGCTACATTACCATAATCATAATTATGTGTATTACCATTTGTAACACCATCTTTAATATATTTTCCTTGTTGGTCGTTCATATAAGGGAAATCTATTGTCTCAGCCTTAGCCAAAACTGCTTCTCCTCCAACAAAAATTAAAATCAAAAATAGTAAAAATAATTTAAATATCTTTTTCACTTTTTGTTTTCCAATCCGTTTATTTAGTAAATATAATAGTTGACTAACAAATTTAAATTTTTCACTTTATAGCAATAATATTTACACTGATGCGCTAATATCATATTAAGTATTAAGCAAAATTAAATCATACTCTATTCAATAGCATTATCTTTTCTTTCTAATAAATTGTAATTTTTCTGACAATCATGTGAAATCCTGTTATTCAAGGCTCTATGAGTCATTTACTTAACAGAAGAAAATTATTTCCAACTATTTTTTTATATTTTGTATAAAAAAAAGCTATGACAACTTCTCCTTTATATTTTTTTAGTTGAATCTTGCTATTATAATTACACTACTTACATTATTATATTCCCGGAAAAACACTTGCTTTATCAATCTTTATTTATATTTCTATACTATATTTCTGGAGTAACTAATATAAAAAAATGGTAAAAAAAAAGAGCACATAAGCTCCATACTTAGTGCTGCTACCGTCAGGTCCTGACACGCTTCGTAAGAAACTTATTGCTCCGAAATTTATTATAACATACTTCTTCTTGTTTTGACAAGCTTTGACTTTATCAAAAAAATTTTATCATTTACTTAAAGATTTCCGCTCCTTATAAACTTCCACAGCACGTTCATAATCTTCTTTCATGGTTGGAAACTGTTTCTTGATAGCATTTGCTCCAATAAAATAAAAGACAATCACCAAAATCAATACAAGGAAATTAATCAAAGAAAGAATAGCTACAAGCATACTATCTTGGGGTTGCGCAATGAGCGTCATCACATAAAAAATTGACAGTACGTTGTACAAATAATAAAGAATGGGTGCTACATGACAGATTTTAGGTGCGTGAATCCGTACATAACCAATATGGGTAATAATAGCAAACACAACAAGAATTACTCCTGCTGCATTGATCGTAAATCCAAGGAAGACAGCGATAAAAAGTACAATCAATCCAATAGGAATACTGATACTATTGAGCCAGGCGCGGTAAGGTGCTGTTTCTTCTTTGTAGCGCTGCTTGGGAGTTTTTTCGGCGTCCATGAGTTATCCTCGTTTTTCTATTTTATCCTTTGTCTATGGTAACAAAAACTTACAGAAATTTCCTATAAAAAAGAACAGTTACAGCTGCTCTTTTTTTTCTTTATTTCTCTTTCTCCGATGTTGGAAAAAATCTTTCATGATGTCGGCGCACTCAGCTTCTAAAATGCCACTTTCTAAAGTGACACGATGATTGAGCCGTTTATCTTCTAAGATTTGATACAAACTTACCGCTGCTCCAAACTTGGGATTTGTTGCACCAAAGTATACTTGTGGAATGCGAGCTAAACCAATGGCTCCAGCACACATAACACAAGGTTCAATAGTAACAAATAAAGCACAGTCTAATAAACGCCAGTTCCCCACAGCTTCATTAGCAGCTTCAATGGCGCAAATTTCTGCATGGTGCGTAGCACGGCCATCAAGTTCTCGGCGGTTAAAACCGCGGCCAATTACTTCACCATCGTGTACAATGACCACGCCGATGGGGACTTCTTCATTTTCTGCTGCCTTTTGGGCTTCAAGCAGTGCTTGCTGCATGAAATACTCTTTTTCTTGCTGACTAAACTCCATTATACCGTCCATTTCATATGGGGTTGAGCCAAGTCAACTGGTATATTTCCTGCTGCTTCTTGCGCTTCCTCACGTAATACTTGTAAATCACCAACTTGTGGCAGATGTGTGAGGACTAGTTTTTTCACATTGGCTTGTGCTGCAATTTCTCCTGCTTCTACACTGGACAAGTGGTTCGGCATTTTGACCTTATCCTTGAAGAAATAAACGTCAGCCAGCAAGATATCCGCATCTTTGGAAAAATCAACAAGTTCTGCAAAATATCCCGTATCTCCTGTATAAATTAAAACCTGTCCTGTCGCTCTCTCAACAATACGCATCGCGTAGCAAATAACAGGATGCACTGTTTTTAAGAACTGAATATCAAAGGGTCCAACAGATGTGCCGTTTTCGACATCATAAGCAATTCCCTCACTGACATTTTCCAAAGATAATTTTGA
Organism: Lactococcus sp. bn62; assembly: GCF_029492705.2. NCBI lineage: Bacteria > Bacillati > Bacillota > Bacilli > Lactobacillales > Streptococcaceae > Lactococcus > Lactococcus sp. bn62. The sequence goes on from NZ_CP120417.1 coordinate 1,530,874, forward strand.
AAATTCGTATTCATTTTCCTGATGGCCATAAATTGGCAAAATTTGTGGTTTCACTGTTTGCAGCTGACGATATTGACGCAAAGCGCCTAAGTCTGCTATGTGGTCTTCGTGGTAGTGGCTCAAGATGATTGCATCCAAATCATTGGGTGAAAGCTCATGCTCAAGTTCCGTCACGGCACGTGATCCAGCATCCAATAAAAGGTTAAATCCTTCTTCACTTTGTAATAAATAAGAAGTTGTGCCTGCATCACGTGTGGGATATCCGCCCCATACACCAAGTGCTGTTAATTTCATATTGTCTCCTCTCTTTCAAACCTTAACATAAAGTAAACGATAATTAAAAATGTGCTAGATACCAGTAAGGTCCAGTTGCCAAAGATATCGGCACTATAAGTACCCAAGATAGTCCCTAGGAAGAAGGCACCGACCAGACTAGCAAAGACACGGAAGTTTTGTAAGTAGCGTTGTTCATGTGTCAACGCGTAATTCGTTAAGTTGACCATGGTTGATTTCAAATTTCCGGTCATCATGATACTTCCGTAAGGAAGTCCTCTTGTTTTACTGAAAGTATCGTGCTGAATGGCCATGAAGAATGATAAAAAGCCAACAAAAATGGAAACAGGTAATTTTAAAACCGTGGCATAAAGTAAGGTAAATACGGTCACGCCTGTCCACTGCAATAAGAGCAAATAAATCGTATCCGGCTTATTCTTCTTCCTTAAGTAATAAGAATATATATTTTTAAAAATTACTCCACAAGAAAAGAAAAGAACAGGAATGATAAAATCTGCTACACGTACAAAATTTCCTTTGGCTAAATAAACCGCTGCCTGTATCATGTTCCCCGTTTGCATCCCAATAAAGCGCCCATCAAAGTGGAAAAAGGAAAAAGCATCCATAAATCCAGCGTTCATCGCTAAGAGCGAGGCTACTCTTAGTTTTTCTCTCATTTCAGTGTTCATATTCTTATTATAGCATTCTTAAAACCTTTTGGCACAATTGTGTTTCGTTGATCTTCTATGGGCTACTTTTGTCCCTTTGACCTGTATCAAAAATAATATATAAACAAAATGCACTGTCAAATTCTTTTAACACCTCCTTTTTTTGAAAATATAAAAAAATCGGCTTATAATGAAAGTGCATACATATCTAAAGATATCGAATTTTTAATGAAAATTAAACAAATTAGGGAGAGCTTATGAAAGTTTCAATATTTTCCACTTGTGTGATGGACCTTATGTTTCCACAAGTTGGAATTGCAATGGTTGAAGTACTCGAACGTTTGGGAATTGAAACAGACCTACCTGAACAACAAATTTGCTGTGGACAACCTACTTATAACTCAGGGTTAGCTCAAGAATCCATGCCTACCATCAAAAACCAGATTGATGCTTTTGCATCTTCTGATTATGTGGTTGGTATAGCCGGATCTTGTTCAGGGATGTTCACTGAGTATCCACATATGTTCGATGAAGGCGATCCTTATAAAGAGAAAGCAATTGATTTAGCAGATAAATCCTATGAATTCACTCAATTTCTTTATCGAGTGTTAGGGATTGAAGATCTTGGTGCTACCTTTAATGGCGAGAAGGCAACTTACCATCGTTCTTGTCACATGACCCGCATATTAGGTGAACGAGAAGCTCCTTTTGTCCTATTAGAAAAAGTCAAGGGACTTGAGCTTCTTCCGCTGCCTCATTTAGAAAATTGTTGCGGTTTTGGTGGAACGTTCTCCGTTAAAGCTCCTGAAATCTCCGAAATGATGGTTGCTGAAAAAACAAGAGATATCTTATCAACGGGTGCCGAAATCTTAATTTCTGCTGATTTAGGTTGCTTAATGAATATCGGTGGAAAATTGAATCGTGATGGCAAAAAGGTTAGAGTCATGCACATTGCCGAAATTTTAAACACAAATGTTGATTTAGAAAGAATCGATGCAATCAAAAATCCAGCATTTATAAAATAAATAGGAGGAGAAAATGGGCCTTTCAACAAGTACAAAAACTTTCGCTGAACGTTTAGAAGAGAGTAAAAAAGACCAGTTTGCAAAAGCTGCGGTTGCACAAGCACAAGATGCTCAATGGGACAAACGAGAAGCAGCACGTGATGAACTAGTAAATTGGCAAGAATGGCGTGATATTGCTGAATCAATCCGTCAACATACTTTAAAATATTTACCACACTATTTAACTGAATTTTCGGATAATGTAGTCGCTCGTGGCGGACATGTCTTCTTTGCGGCTGATGCTAAAGAAGCTAATGATTATGTGAAACGTATTATTCTTGAAAAAAATGCTAAAAAGATTGTCAAATCAAAATCAATGGTATCCACTGAAGTAGACATTGATCCAATGCTCGTCTCCCTTGCTGATGATATGGAAATTTTAGAGACGGACTTGGCCGAATTTATATTACAAGTTGCTGACTGGGATGAGCCTTCGCATATTGTTTTTCCAGCTTTGCACAAAAATCGTGATCAGATTCGTGAAATTTTTGCTCAAAAACTTGGATATAAGGGAGACAATGATCCTGTTAATCTTGCACGATGTGCGCGTGATACTATGCGTAAACTTTTCTTGAAGTCGGAAGTAGGCATCACTGGGTGTAACTTTGCCATCGCCAATACTGGCGACATTAATTTATCGACCAATGAAGGAAATGCTGATTTAACGATTTCTATTCCTAAAACACAGATTGTGTTAATGGGAATGGAACGAATCGTTCCCTCTATTAAAGAAGCTGAAATCTTGGATAATATGCTTGCGCGTTCAGCTGTTGGGCAAAAATTAACAACTTATGTCACTTTTGCTGGTCAAAAAGCCGAGGACGAATCTGATGGGCCGGAGGATTTTCATGTTGTGATTATTGATAACGGCCGTTCAAATGCGATTGGAACTGCTTTTGAAGCTGTCTTACAGTGTATCCGCTGCGGTGCTTGCTTAAATGTTTGCCCTGTCTATCGTCAAATTGGAGGTCATGCTTACGGCTCTATTTACCCTGGTCCGATAGGCTCCGTTCTCTCTCCTGTTCTAGGAGGTTATGAACAATATGGAGATTTACCATATGCTTCTACCTTATGCGGAGCTTGTACAGAAACCTGTCCCGTAAAAATCCCTTTGCATGAACTTTTAATTGAACATCGTAAAGTCATGGAAGACGATTTGTCAATGCATCACGACGGTTCTTTTGTCAATTTTGAAATGAATGCGATTGGAAAAGGCACAAGTAGTCCCGCAATATTTGGAATGGCAATGAAGATGGCCCATACTGGTCTCAATATGTTACCCAAAAATAAGGAAGTAAGCGTTGGAGGTTCTTTGTTTAAGTACGGTGCAGTTAGCAAAGCACCTGCTCTAGCCAAAGGTTGGACGGTTGTTCGCGACTTACCTATAGCTCCTCCACATAAAGAACAGTTTCGTCGCTGGTATAAAAAACATAAGGCAGGTAAATAAAAATGGCAGGAACTATTGAAAATCGAACTCAATTTTTAGACACATTGTTAAAAAAACGTGGTGGTGTAGAACTACCATTTGAACCTTATACTCTCATTTCAGACCTGCCTCAAACACATTGGGCAGATTTAAGTAGTAACGAATTACTCAAACTTGCCAAGGAACAAGCACGTCGCGTTTCAGCGAATCTAGTGGAAACAACTTCTTCAGAAATGAATGAGATAATTTACGGTTTAATTGAAAAATCTGGTGGTGGGCAGGTCATGATTCCTTCAACAGATGAGCTGGAAAAGCTAGGTGTTAATATTATTTCGGACCAACTGGTCAAATGGAAAATTGGTAAAGAAAAACGTGAAGAAAATATTAATGCTGCTCAAAATTCGAATGTTGTTGTAGCCGTTCCTAAATTTTTCCTTGCCGAATCAGCCACAATTGTAGTTGAATCAGAAGCTGGTCAAGGGCGTTCTTTGCACTTTTTACCCACTCATTATATTTCTGTGATTCCCCTTAGCCGCATGGTTCCACGCTCTACACAAGCTGCAACTTGGTTGGATGAAAATAAAAAGCCAGGTTCAACGCTGCATTTTATTTCTGGACCATCAAACTCTGGTGATATTGAAATGCAGCTTGTAGTCGGGCTTCACGGTCCTTTGGAAATTAATTACGTTATAGTTAAAGATTTATAAGAGTTGATAAAAATACAAAAAAGCTTACTGACTGACTATGACACCAGTTAGTGAGCTTTTTTATTTCTTTTTATTTTCTCTGTTTTTATATGCGAGATACTCCTCAGGAACTATAATGATTGCTATTATTATTCCGGGTAGAGCACTGTATATCCCCTGAACTAAATCATATAATACGAAAAGGATACAAACGACTAGAATTATTTGTTTTGTTAATTTAAAAATCAAAATAAGTTAATATTCCATTTTATAAAAACAAGGATTACTAATAACAAAATAAAAGAAGCAAATAACCAAATAAAGGTCCATTGTTTTCGACTATATTTGCTATTTCTTGAATCATTGATAACCTTAAATATATCAATAATCCATACACGCATCCAAATCCATGCTACACCAATAAAGAAGGCGATGAGTAATAGAGTTACAATCCAAACTTCAATCATTTATAAATTACCACCATTCCAGCCAGCCATTATTTTTTATTTTATCTCTACTATCTAGCCATTTTGCCACAGTTGTTCCTGGATCAAGTATATTTTTTACTATACTAGAGATAACAGTGTCAATTCCTGACACTTTTTTGATACCGAAAGTAAAAAGAGTAGCAACAACTTTTTTACTGATTGTATTTGCTGCTTTTTTTGCTCCCACTTTTAAGACTAGTGCTTTTACACCTGCTCCTGCAGCCCCACCTGTCACAGCAACCAGTCCTACATTAATAGCACCTGCTAATACTTTTACAGAAATTGTACCATGTTTAGCTGCTAATACATGTTCAGATGTAACTTTATCTAATACACTTTGGTGGTTTTCATTAATTTCTTCAATAAGTCGATCTGTTGCTCCTTGTAAATCTTGATAAACAGAAGAATTAGGATCATACAAATCCATCAATGTCTTTTTATAAGCTTCTCTATCCTCTTGAGTAGGGAGGTCAGCTTTTTCTGCTTCTTGTTGTGCTGCTTCCTCAAAATTTTTCAACTCTTCTGGAGTCATCTGTTGGGTATTAATAATTTCTTCAGGATTATCAATTAGTTTTTGAAGATTTTCATCATCAATTGATGAATCATCATTTAAATCATCTGCGCTTACTGAAGTAGTTACTTTAGTTAAATATTGTACGGCAAAATTTTTCTGGTGAATAATGCTTGGCGCAGTTGCTTCAAATATTAGTATTGATAACAAAGTTATACTGAGAAACTTATACTTTTTTTCACTTAATACCTCTTCCTTAAAATAAACTTATTTTTTTAAATTGTATTATATTCTGACTATTATGTCAATTATTATCTTATGCAAGATTATATTTTTTCTAGTGTTCAGAAAATGACCATTTTATGGACACTCAAATATTGAAAAAATATAGCTCATTTTATATCTAATTATTTGATAGTGGTCCAATTTGACATTAGTCCAAAAAGTGGGCGATAATTCACTTAAAAATTTATCATTTTTTCGTTCAGTAAAACCAAAAAAGAGAGTGGCATATGCCACTCTCAAAATTATAATTCAGTTCATTTTAGCAAACGCAACTAACGACCCCTGGTCACAGGATTCAAATCCATTCTTTTCATAAAAATGTCTAACATCAGATGCTTCTTCAGTTAAAAGAACTTTTTGTCGAACATTATTATATTTAATTAACATTTGTTGCAATAATTCACTTGCAATACCCTTATTCTGATAAGCATTCAAAATAAGTATATCTTGTATATACATAATCGTTAATCCGTCTCCAACAACTCTAATAAGTCCTACTAACGGTTCTGTTGCAAAGTTTTAAATAAAGAATAAAATCCCTTACGGTATCTATGATTTAAGCTGGGATTCCCAATAATACCTTGATTTCAGTACAGACCGAAAACCCGAAGAGAGTGCCTTCTTTTCGGGTTTTCTTATATAATCCTCGGATGGCTTCCATACCTTTAATCGTGGTAGAGGCAGTGCGTAAACTTCGATAGAATTTATTGCGTCTCTTTACTGGACGATGGTCTTGTTCAATCAAATTATTCAGGTATTTAATGGTACGATGTTCTGTCCCTTGATAAAAGCCGTATTCTTTTAGTTTCTTAAAGGCACTTGTAATAGAGGGGGCTTTATCTGTGACTACAACCTTCGGTTCATCAAACTGCTTCACTAACCGCTTAAGAAAAGCATAGGCTGCTTGTGTGTCCCGTTTTTTACGTAACCAAATATCCAAGGTTAAACCATCTGCATCGATGGCTCGATACAAATAATGCCATTTTCCTTTAATTTTGATGTACGTTTCATCCATTTTCCATGAATAAAAGGATTTTTTATTTTTCTTTTTCCAAATTTGATAGAGTAGTTTGCCATATTCTTGCACCCAACGATAAATCGTCGTATGAGAAACGTTAATGCCACGATCATATAAGATTTCTTGAACTTCACGATAGCTAAGGTTATAACGAAGATAGTAGCCCACGGCTACAATAATCACATCCTGCTGAAATTGCTTTCCTTTAAAATGATTCATCGTCATTCCTCCTGCTATCTTTTTCTATTATTCTACCTTATTTGATAGTAGATTTAAAACTTTGCAACAGAACCGTGCTGTTGTTTAAAGGTATCATTATCAATGACAATAACATTCCCTTGTGTTTCTTCAAGAATTGCTGATCGCAAACTGGTTTTCCCTGACCCTGGTTGCCCACCAAGTAAAAAAGCGGTTGGCGATTCAACCGCTTTTTTTCCTTGAATCAATTCTTCTAAATTATCATTTAAGCGATTCTCAAATTGTTTGTCAGTAAAATTGACTATATTTGCCATATTAAGCCACTTTCTCTTTATTCAAAACTTGTTTTGAGTAACGATTCATTGACCGCCAATACTCATGAACGGCTTGTAATTCTTCTAAAGAATAATCAAAAAGATTTACACGTTTTGCAAGCTTTAATTGGTTTAATAAATTGACTTCCAATAATTGAGAGTCATTTTTATTTAATTCATGGTTCAAAACATAGTTTAATACTCGATTATAAACACTTGCCGATAACTCATTAATGATTTCAATTTCAAATGTTTTTTCATATGTAACTGCCATTTCATTTTCACTCCTTTTAAAGTTTGTCAGGTAAATATTTCCGAATATATTCTTCTAAGGCTTTATCCATAACTTCTTTTACGTTTCCGCCATTCTTTGCTGTTTCGATTTTTATGATATGGTGCAAGTCAGCACGAACACGAACCGTCTTATCTCCCATTATATCTTTTTTTGCACTGATTGGTGTATCATTTCGTTTTGCTTTTTGTGCGCCTAAATTTCCCACAATCACTCACTTCTTTCTATTTCTTCTTATTCTTATTTTATCATCAACAATCATAAATCACAAGTGATTTGTGATTTGTGATTTGTGATTAATCACTTGTGATTTGTGATTCTATTCTTTTTCGTTTTCTAATTGAATAATTCGCTCAAGCATTTCAAAAAATACGTTCTCATACATGGATAAAACTTTTTTGTCATAGCCTTTGTGTTCTGTAATTCCGTTTTTAGACCAGGTACTTACTTTATTACTTCGCTTGATAATATTTTGGAAAACCAAGTTATCTTCTTTATGTTGCTTGTACAGTTCTTCCAGGTTTGATTTTATCGTTGCGCTGTCCGTATCAACTAAATAAGGAACAAAACCGATCATATCTAGTCCAGGGTTAAATTGTTCTTGTAAATCAATCAAATAGGAAATATAGTTTTGAATGTTGTTTGTACTTTCTTCTTCTGCTTGTAAAGGGATCATAACGTAATCACTTGCCACGATTGCATTATTTGTATAAACGCTTGGCGTTGGTACAGTATCAATAATAATGAGATCATAGTCACTTTTTAAAGGTGCTAAAAGAGTAGCAAGCAATCTACTTTCGTTTTCAAACGTCCATGAGCGAGTTAATTTTGGCAGTAACATCAAATCAAACGTGCCAGGAATCAAGTCTAAATTATCAGTCAAATGAATAATAGAAGAAGCCAAGTTTCCATTTTTCAGTCCTTCATAAAAATTGACACGTGGCAATTCTACCTTAAATGTTTTTGCTAAGTCTTTTGTCAATGTTGCTTGTAAGTCCTTATCGATCATTAAAACTTTTAAATTAAATTTGTCTGTCAAGTAAGCAAACATAGTCGATAATTTTGACTTTCCAACACCACCTTTAAAATAATTGTTTAAGATAACAATTGCTTCATTTTTACTGTTTAAAATACGTCTTAATTCTTCAAGTATTTTTAGTTCTTCCTTCTCCATAACTACGCCCCATTCTTTTTTTGTATAGTAATATTGTATCATTAGGAATCACAAATCACAAGTGATTTGTGATTAATCACTTGTGATTTGTGATTAATCACTTGTGATTTGTGATTAATCACTTGTGATTTGTGATAAGTGATTTGTGATTAATATATAAAAGCCCTGTTTAAAGGGCTTTTATGTTTATTTTGAGAAAGAGATAAAATCAATATATCCCTTTTCTCCGATTTTTACAACGGCATTGTAGGGCTTTTTCTCTTTGTTTTTGATTCCTTTTACCAGGGTTTCTTTTCCCTCCAGTAATTCTTTTACATTCGTTTTGGTTAGTTTTTTCTTTCTAAAATGTTCAGCTAAAGTAAACTTACATTCAGGATAATTTGAACAACCATAAAACGATTTTTTTAATACAATATTGTTACCACACTTAGGACATTTTCCTACAATACTTTTTTCAGCTTCTTTTTCTTTCTGTACCTGGTAATCAGAAAAATTTAGTTTTTCTATATCGTTAGGTACAGCTTCCAGTAAATGAACGATAAACTTCTTGATATTATTAATAAAGTTTTCTTGATTGCCTTCTCTTTTACCGATTTTTTTTAAATACGTTTCCCATTTAGCCGTCATTTCAGCACTCGTTAAAAGGTGCTGACTTTCAACTGCCTGGCACAATAATTTTCCTTTTTCAGTTACAACAAGCTTATGTATTGGTATGTGTGGAACCAACTTATTTTAAGAATACAGAAAACTACGTGAATCAAAAACAATGGATTCAATTTTGGAAAAAGGCAATGAAATTAGACTATGATCCAAATGTAAAAGTTCAAATGATTCGACCGAAAAATAAATATAAATCGGATATACAATCGGCAATTGACGAAACTGCAAAATATCCTGTAAAGGATACGGATTTTATGACCGATGATGAAGAAAAGAATTTGAAACGTTTGTCTGATTTGGAGGAAGGTTTACACCGTAAAAGGTTAATCTCCTATGGTGGTTTGTTAAAAGAAATACATAAAAAATTAAACCTTGATGACACAGAAGAAGGCGATTTGATTCATACAGATGATGACGAAAAAGCCGATGAAGATGGATTTTCTATTATTGCAATGTGGAATTGGGAACGGAAAAATTATTTTATTAAAGAGTAGTTCAACAAACGGGCCATATTGTTGTATAAGTGATGAAATACTGACTTGAAAACTTAGTTTATATGTGGTAAAATGTTTTAATCAAGTTTAGGAGGAATTAATTATGAAGTGTAATTAATGTAACAGGGTTCAATTAAAAGAGGGAAGCGTATCATTAACCCTATAAACTACGTCTGCCCTCATTATTGGAGGTGAAATGTGAATACATCCTATTCACAATCGAATTTACGACACAACCAAATTTTAATTTGGCTTTGCATTTTATCTTTTTTTAGCGTATTAAATGAAATGGTTTTGAACGTCTCATTACCTGATATTGCAAATGATTTTAATAAACCACCTGCGAGTACAAACTGGGTGAACACAGCCTTTATGTTAACCTTTTCCATTGGAACAGCTGTATATGGAAAGCTATCTGATCAATTAGGCATCAAAAGGTTACTCCTATTTGGAATTATAATAAATTGTTTCGGGTCGTTAATTGGGTTTGTTGGCCATTCTTTCTTTTCCTTACTTATTATGGCTCGTTTTATTCAAGGGGCTGGTGCAGCTGCATTTCCAGCACTCGTAATGGTTGTAGTTGCGCGCTATATTCCAAAGGAAAATAGGGGTAAAGCATTTGGTCTTATTGGATCGATAGTAGCCATGGGAGAAGGAGTCGGTCCAGCGATTGGTGGAATGATAGCCCATTATATTCATTGGTCCTATCTTCTACTCATTCCTATGATAACAATTATCACTGTTCCGTTTCTTATGAAATTATTAAAGAAAGAAGTAAGGATAAAAGGTCATTTTGATATCAAAGGAATTATACTAATGTCTGTAGGCATTGTATTTTTTATGTTGTTTACAACATCATATAGCATTTCTTTTCTTATCGTTAGCGTGCTGTCATTCCTGATATTTGTAAAACATATCAGGAAAGTAACAGATCCTTTTGTTGATCCCGGATTAGGGAAAAATATACCTTTTATGATTGGAGTTCTTTGTGGGGGAATTATATTTGGAACAGTAGCAGGGTTTGTCTCTATGGTTCCTTATATGATGAAAGATGTTCACCAGCTAAGTACTGCCGAAATCGGAAGTGTAATTATTTTCCCTGGAACAATGAGTGTCATTATTTTCGGCTACATTGGTGGGATACTTGTTGATAGAAGAGGTCCTTTATACGTGTTAAACATCGGAGTTACATTTCTTTCTGTTAGCTTTTTAACTGCTTCCTTTCTTTTAGAAACAACATCATGGTTCATGACAATTATAATCGTATTTGTTTTAGGTGGGCTTTCGTTCACCAAAACAGTTATATCAACAATTGTTTCAAGTAGCTTGAAACAGCAGGAAGCTGGTGCTGGAATGAGTTTGCTTAACTTTACCAGCTTTTTATCAGAGGGAACAGGTATTGCAATTGTAGGTGGTTTATTATCCATACCCTTACTTGATCAAAGGTTGTTACCTATGGAAGTTGATCAGTCAACTTATCTGTATAGTAATTTGTTATTACTTTTTTCAGGAATCATTGTCATTAGTTGGCTGGTTACCTTGAATGTATATAAACATTCTCAAAGGGATTTCTAAATCGTTAAGGGATCAACTTTGGGAGAGAGTTCAAAATTGATCCTTTTTTTATAACAGGAATTCAAATCTTTTTGTTCCATTAAAGGGCGCGATTGCTGAATAAAAGATACGAGAGACCTCTCTTGTATCTTTTTTATTTTGAGTGGTTTTGTCCGTTACACTAGAAAACCGAAAGACAATAAAAATTTTATTCTTGCTGAGTCTGGCTTTCGGTAAGCTAGACAAAACGGACAAAATAAAAATTGGCAAGGGTTTAAAGGTGGAGATTTTTTGAGTGATCTTCTCAAAAAATACTACCTGTCCCTTGCTGATTTTTAAACGAGCACGAGAGCAAAACCCCCCTTTGCTGAGGTGGCAGAGGGCAGGTTTTTTTGTTTCTTTTTTCTCGTAAAAAAAAGAAAGGTCTTAAAGGTTTTATGGTTTTGGTCGGCACTGCCGACAGCCTCGCAGAGCACACACTTTATGAATATAAAGTATAGTGTGTTATACTTTACTTGGAAGTGGTTGCCGGAAAGAGCGAAAATGCCTCACATTTGTGCCACCTAAAAAGGAGCGATTTACATATGAGTTATGCAGTTTGTAGAATGCAAAAAGTGAAATCAGCTGGACTAAAAGGCATGCAATTTCATAATCAAAGAGAGCGAAAAAGTAGAACGAATGATGATATTGACCATGAGCGAACACGTGAAAATTATGATTTGAAAAATGATAAAAATATTGATTACAACGAACGTGTCAAAGAAATTATTGAATCACAAAAAACAGGTACAAGAAAAACGAGGAAAGATGCTGTTCTTGTAAATGAGTTGCTAGTAACATCTGACCGAGATTTTTTTGAGCAACTGGATCCAGGAGAACAAAAACGATTTTTTGAGGAAAGTTATAAATTATTTTCCGAACGATATGGCAAGCAAAATATTGCTTATGCAACAGTTCATAATGATGAGCAAACCCCTCACATGCATTTAGGTGTTGTGCCTATGCGTGATGGAAAACTGCAAGGAAAAAATGTGTTTAATCGTCAAGAACTGTTATGGCTACAAGATAAATTCCCCGAGCATATGAAAAAACAGGGTTTTGAGTTGAAGCGTGGTGAACGTGGCTCTGACCGTAAACATATTGAGACAGCTAAATTTAAAAAACAAACTTTGGAAAAAGAGATTGATTTTCTAGAAAAAAATTTAGCAGTTAAAAAAGATGAATGGACTGCTTATAGCGATAAAGTTAAATCAGATTTAGAAGTACCAGCGAAACGACACATGAAAAGTGTTGAAGTGCCAACGGGTGAAAAGTCCATGTTTGGTTTGGGAAAAGAAATAATGAAAACAGAAAAGAAACCAACCAAAAATGTTGTTATATCGGAGCGTGATTATAAAAACTTAGTGACTGCTGCGAGAGATAACGATAGGTTAAAACAGCATGTTAGAAATCTCATGAGTACTGATATGGCGAGAGAATATAAAAAATTAAGTAAAGAACATGGGCAAGTTAAAGAAAAATATAGTGGTCTTGTAGAGCGATTTAATGAAAATGTAAATGATTATAATGAGTTGCTTGAAGAAAACAAGTCTTTAAAGTCTAAAATAAGCGATTTAAAGCGTGATGTGAGTTTAATCTATGAAAGCACTAAGGAATTCCTTAAGGAACGTACAGACGGCTTAAAAGCCTTTAAAAACGTTTTTAAGGGGTTTGTAGACAAGGTAAAGGATAAAACAGCACAATTCCAAGAAAAACACGATTTAGAACCTAAAAAGAACGAATTTGAACTAACTCATAACCGAGAGGTAAAAAAAGAACGAAGTCGAGATCAGGGAATGAGTTTATAAAATAAAAAAAGCACCTGAAAAGGTGTCTTTTTTTGATGGTTTTGAACTTGTTCTTTCTTATCTTGATACATATAGAAATAACGTCATTTTTATTTTAGTTGCTGAAAGGTGCGTTGAAGTGTTGGTATGTATGTGTTTTAAAGTATTGAAAACCCTTAAAATTGGTTGCACAGAAAAACCCCATCTGTTAAAGTTATAAGTGACCAAACAAATAACTAAATAGATGGGGGTTTCTTTTAATATTATGTGTCCTAATAGTAGCATTTATTCAGATGAAAAATCAAGGGTTTTAGTGGACAAGACAAAAAGTGGAAAAGTGAGACCATGGAGAGAAAAGAAAATCGCTAATGTTGATTACTTTGAACTTCTGCATATTCTTGAATTTAAAAAGGCTGAAAGAGTAAAAGATTGTGCTGAAATATTAGAGTATAAACAAAATCGTGAAACAGGCGAAAGAAAGTTGTATCGAGTGTGGTTTTGTAAATCCAGGCTTTGTCCAATGTGCAACTGGAGGAGAGCAATGAAACATGGCATTCAGTCACAAAAGGTTGTTGCTGAAGTTATTAAACAAAAGCCAACAGTTCGTTGGTTGTTTCTCACATTAACAGTTAAAAATGTTTATGATGGCGAAGAATTAAATAAGAGTTTGTCAGATATGGCTCAAGGATTTCGCCGAATGATGCAATATAAAAAAATTAATAAAAATCTTGTTGGTTTTATGCGTGCAACGGAAGTGACAATAAATAATAAAGATAATTCTTATAATCAGCACATGCATTCTTAATCACTTGGATATATTCTTTTTGTTTTAACGCTTCAATAATACTTGCTCTTGTCGCTTCTGTTCCGATCCCCTCGACTTCTTGTAAAATCTTGATTGCTTCTTCATCATCAACCGTTTTATTAGCGGTTTTCATAGCAGTTAATAATGTACCCTCTGTAAAAGCTTTCGGTGGTTGTGTTTCTTTTTCGGCACTCTTAACGTCAACCTCGGCATGTTCTCCAATGATAACCAAGGGTAACGTTTGAACGTCCTCTTTTTCTTCTTTGGTTTGTTGTTTGAAAAGAATTTTCCAACCTTCTTGTTTTGGTGTCTTTCCGATCGATTGAAACAGCAAATCAGCTACTTTCGTTTGTATCTTGGTTTCTTCATACAAGTAATCAGGTAAAAACATGGCAACGGTCGTTTTAACGACTAAAGCATATATTTTTCGTTGTAAATCGTCCATTTTTGCTAATGCAGATTCGGTAGGTACTTGTTTTGTTGGGATAATGGCGTGGTGTTCCTGTACCTTACTACCGTCCACATAACGCTTTCTAGGCTCTGTTTGAACCATTTCGAGATCAAGTCCTAAAAAACCGCTATATTTGCCAAAATTTGCTTTTAAATAAGCAAATTCGTTCTCTGTAATAAATGGTGTATCTGTTCTTGGATAACTCAATAATTTTGCTTCATACAGTCCTTGCATAGCTTTTAAAGTTTGGCTTGCTGTCGCTTTATAAAGCTGATTGACTTTTGATTGTAAACTACTTAAAGAAAACAAACTCGGACTATTCGTTTTCTTCTCTTTGGTTTGAACATCAGCAATTATCCCCTCTTGATTGCCTATTTTAGCTTGTTTAGAAGAAACAAAGGATAAAAGTTCCTCTTGGCTCTTAAAACGCTGTGTGGGGCTTAGAACGCCCTTAAACGACCCTTGGTTTACTTTTATACTAGCTTCCACCTCGAAAAAACCTGAATAATTCATAGCTCTAAATTTAACCTGTTTTTTTGAACAAATTGCCAATTTTTAAATTAGGCAGATACTTTCTTCCAAAATAATGTGTTTTCGAACAGGATGCCTACGGAAGAAGATCATAATAAAAATTATTTGTCTATTTAAGGGCAGACGAATCCCTTGAAAAAGAATCGGTTAAAAAATTTGTGTGATAACTAGTCTAAATCCATTGTTTGGATCGCCGCAGGCGTTCAAAAACCTTATAAAATTCAGTTTGATACACATGATAACTTGACAGTTTGAGATAGACCTGTCTCCCAGTCTGAACAAGTTTACCGGCTACTTTAAGCAATATCAGCCGGATGGAATGAATCGTCATGCCCTGGTTCACTTCCTTTATTATTTTTCATTTTTTTAAACTATTTAATACTAATGTCTTTTATAATAGCTTTTCATATATTATATAATCAATCTTTATAAGTCCTTTTATAAATTTCTTTTCTACCATTTTCGATAAATTCCTGTTTAATATTTTTAATTCCATAAACAATAGTTTCAATAGGATAATATTCTTCAACTATATCTTGATATTCTTTTGCTTTCTCAATATCTATATTTCCATACATTCTTAATATATCTTCTCCAAAATTTGTTCCTATTTCTTCTTCACTATCTTCAAGTAAGTATATAAAATCACAATATTCATCTATAATTCCAGAATCTCCAAAATCAATTATTCCAGTTAATCTATTATTGCCATCTAACAATAGATGATTACAACTAAAATCATTATGGCATAAACACTTTTTACCCTCAAAAACTGTTGTTGCATTTAGTCTTTCCATAAAACTTTCTATATAATCTTTTTCTATATCAGTTAAATCATTATAAATAGTTTCACGCAACAATATATACTCTTCTAATACATTTTGTTTATTATCAATAGTACATTCACTAATATCTGTATAATCTAAACCGTGCATTTGTCTTAAAAAACTGGCAATATCTCGTTTTAACAAATTTTGTTCTTCTTCTGACATAGTAGAATAAATTTCTGGTGTTAAAAAAGTTCCTTTAATTTCTTTATAACCTAGTATAGATAATTCATCACTAATATACGAATATTCAATATTAGGAATTTTTACATTAGTTTCTAAATTTGTATTTAAAAAATTATATATTGCTTTTTCTTTTGCATAACCTTTTTTCTTATTAGTACTAAATTTTGTTTTAAAAATGTATTCATTATTAACTAAATATGCCACACTATCATAACCACTACCGATTATTTCAATACTATCTACTTTGAAATTATCAAAGTAATGCTCAATTAAATATTTCATTGCCTTAACATTTGTGGCATTATCATCATATCTATATTCCATTAAATAACAATCTTCTTTTTTGCCCTCGTGTAATTCATGTTCTGGCAAATCTTCAATAATTCTAAAACCAGATTTTTGGTATGCCCTTATTGCTCTTGGATTATTTTTATGAGGGTCTAAAATAACTGCATTAGCATTTCTTTCTTTTTTCAAAAATTCAAAAATCAATTTAATATATCTTGTACCAATTCCTTTACTCCAATAATTTGGCTCTCCTATAAATTGATCCATACCATAGACTATCTCATCAGTTTTTGGATAATGATAATCAGTATATAACTCATCATACATTTTATATATTTGTCCATATCCAATAGGAACATTGTTATATTCAATAATTACTCTAAAAACTTCATCTTCCCAAGGCTCTGTATAATGTTTTTTTAATGATTCTAATGTATATTTTTTATCTCTACCACCATAAAATTCTAATACTCTTTCATCAGTTAACCATTTTAACATCAAAGGAAAATCATCATCTATTAAAGTTCTTATACATATTTCATTTTCAACTATATTCATTTATTTATCACCTTTTTCATAATCATATACATATACTATTTCATCTTTATAATCATTTTTACCACCTAATTTTTCATATACATGGCAAGCTCTAGGATTACCTTTATCAGTTATTAAAAACATTTCAGAACAACCAATCTCTTTAGAATATTCCTTAATAAAAGATAATAATTTTGAACCATAACCTTTGTCTTGATAGTTAGGTAACATTCCTATTGAGTGTAAAATGTACTTGGGTCATGTAAAAGTCCTCCTGGGTATGTTTTTGTCGTTAAAAACATTGTACCGTAAAAGGACTGTTATATGGCCTTTTTACTTTTACACAATTATACGGACTTTATCCAATTTTATCAAAAACGGTTTTATGTGTAAAAATAGTTAGTAAATCATATTTTCCAATTGAGTTACGAGGTAATATACCTCTAATTTCATTTATAACATCAGTACTTTCCATACATTTACACCCCTTGCTTATGGTTAATAATCTTTGCTAATCTTTAAAAATAGTCATTTTCAACATATTTTTTATACATGTCCTCGGTATATCTTGTTATGTTCTTACCATACTCTGGATAATCAAACCCCAGTAGTTCTGCTACCTCTTTGGACACTTCCCTGAACAATTGGTGGCATATAAATAATGACTTCCAAATATTTTCATAGGAATCCATGCGATATGTAGATAATAATCTATTCCATAGATCTTCATCAATGTATTTGTTAATATACTTATAATTTTTCCCAACACTTAATGAAAATTCTGTCTTTATCCCAACCTTCCACGACATCATCCTAAGTAGTTCAAACCGTAGAATCTGGTTCAGATGATCGATTGCAAACAGTATCTCTTTGCGGCACAATCCTTTAATAACATAAGGTGTTACATTCCAAAATTCATTGCAGCAATCATCATACTCCCTTGCGCTTGGCTTTCTTACATGATAATCTATATCAGTCGGAACTATGTCCCTTTTAATTCTACAATCTTTATCAATTAGAACCTTTATTAATTTATCGCCCTTTAGGTAATTATCTAACTCTTCCAAGGGCAATAAGGTAAGATCAATTTTATTGTAATCATCAAATAGCATAAGATAGGAAAATCCCTTTTCTTCAGGTGGGAATAATTCCATATCCTCCGGCTTTTGCATCATTATTATATTCCCAAATTGATTAAGCCAGTCATCATTAGATATAAACGGTTCTATATCACTTACAAAATATGTAATATCATAATCCTGAAATTCATCTTTAGGTATATTAATATTTGCGCGTGACCCCTCAAGGGTCACAATTCGAATACGTTCATCCTGTTCTGCTAAAGAAAGTACTAAATCCATCATTTCTTTTTCTGATCTCATTTACATACTCCTCGTTTATTTTTTCTTTCTAAAATGTTCAGCTAAAGTAAACTTACATTCAGGATAATTTGAACAACCATAAAACGATTTTTTTAATACAATATTGTTGCCACACTTAGGACATTTTCCTACAAGGGGTCCCGAGCGCTTAGTGGGAATTTGTACCCCTTATCGATACAAATTCCCCGTAGGCGCTAGGGACCTCTTTAGCTCCTTGGAAGCTGTCAGTAGTATACCTAATAATTTATCTCCATTCCCTTTAGTAACGTGTAACTTTCCAAATTTACAAAAGCGACTCATAGAATTATTTCCTCCCGTTAAATAATAGATAACTATTAAAAATAGACAATACTTGCTCATAAGTAACGGTACTTAAATTGTTTACTTTGGCGTGTTTCATTGCTTGATGAAACTGATTTTTAGTAAACAGTTGACGATATTCTCGATTGACCCATTTTGAAACAAAGTACGTATATAGCTTCCAATATTTATCTGGAACATCTGTGGTATGGCGGGTAAGTTTTATTAAGACACTGTTTACTTTTGGTTTAGGATGAAAGCATTCCGCTGGCAGCTTAAGCAATTGCTGAATCGAGACTTGAGTGTGCAAGAGCAACCCTAGTGTTCGGTGAATATCCAAGGTACGCTTGTAGAATCCTTCTTCAACAATCAGATAGATGTCAGACGCATGGCTTTCAAAAACCACTTTTTTAATAATTTGTGTGCTTAAATGGTAAGGAATATTCCCAACAATTTTATACCTCTGTTTGTTAGGGAATTGAAACTGTAGAATATCTTGGTGAATTAAAGTGACACGAATGTTCAGTTTTAATTTTTCTGACGATAAGTTGAATAGATGACTGTCTAATTCAATAGACGTTACCTGTTTACTTATTTTAGCCAGTTTCGTCGTTAAATGCCCTTTACCTGTTCCAATTTCGTAAACGGTATCGGTTTCTTTTAAATTCAATTGTTTTATTATTTGGTTGAGTACTTTTTCACTCGTTAAAAAGTTTTGAGAATATTTTATATTTTTGTTCATGTAATCACTCCTGAAGTGATTACATCTATAAATAAATACAGAAGTTAAACGATTTGTTTGTAATTTTAGTTATCTGTTTAAAAAGTCATAAGATTAGTCACTGGTAGGAATTAATCTAACGTATTTATTTATCTACGTAATCACTGTTTTTAGTCTGTTTCAAAACAGTAGATGTTTTATCTACATTACGCATTTGGAATACCAACATGACGAATCCCTCCTTCTTAATTACAAATTTTTAGCATCTAATTTAACTTCAATTCCTATTATACACAAAATTTTAAGATACTGCACTATCAACACACTCTTAAGTTTGCTTCTAAGTCTTATTTCCATAACTTCTTTTACGTTTCCGCCATTCTTTGCTGTTTCGATTTTTATGATATGGTGCAAGTCAGCACGAACACGAACCGTCTTATCTCCCATTATATCTTTTTTTGCACTGATTGGTGTATCATTTCGTTTTTCTTTTTGTGCGCCTAAATTTCCCACAATCACTCACTTCTTTCTATTTCTTCTTATTCTTATTTTATCATCAACAATCACAAATCACTTGTGATTTGTGATAAGTGATTTGTGATTAATATATAAAAGCCCTCTTTAAAGGGCTTTTATGTTTATTTTGAAAAAGAGATAAAATCAATATATCCCTTTTCCCCAATTTTTACAACGGCATTGTAGGGCTTTTTCTCTTTGTTTTTGATTCCTTTTACCAGGGTTTCTTTTCCCTCCAGTAATTCTTTTACATTCGTTTTGGTTAGTTTTTTCTTTCTAAAATGTTCAGCTAAAGTAAACTTACATTCAGGATAATTTGAACAACCATAAAACGATTTTTTTAATACAATATTGTTGCCACACTTAGGACATTTTCCTACAATACTTTTTTCTGCTTCTTTTTCTTTCTGTTCCTGGTAATCAGAAAAATTTAGTTTTTCTATATCGTTAGGTACAGCTTCCAGTAAATGAACAATGAATTTTTTGATATTCGTAATAAAGTTCTCTTGATTGCCTTCTCTTTTACCGATTTTTTTTAAATACGTTTC
Organism: Lactococcus sp. bn62; assembly: GCF_029492705.2. Lineage (NCBI taxonomy): Bacteria > Bacillati > Bacillota > Bacilli > Lactobacillales > Streptococcaceae > Lactococcus > Lactococcus sp. bn62. The sequence goes on from NZ_CP120417.1 coordinate 1,550,897, forward strand.
CCATTTAGCCGTCATTTCAGCACTCGTTAAAAGGTGCTGACTTTCAACTGCCTGGCACAATAATTTTCCTTTTTCAGTTACAACAAGCTTATTCTTAATCACTTGGATATATTCTTTTTGTTTTAACGCTTCAATAATACTTGCTCTTGTCGCTTCTGTTCCAATCCCCTCAACTTCTTGTAAAATCTTGATTGCTTCTTCATCATCAACCGTTTTATTCGCCGTTTTCATAGCAGTTAATAATGTACCCTCTGTAAAAGCTTTTGGCGGTTGCGTTTCTTTTTCAACACTCTTAACACCAACTTCGGCACGTTCGCCAATGATAACGAGTGGTAACGTTTGAACGTCCTCTTTTTCTTCTTTGGTTTGTTGTTTGAAAAGAATTTTCCACCCTTCTTGCTTTGGTGTCTTTCCGATCGATTGAAACAGCAAATCAGCTACTTTCGTTTGTATCTTGGTTTCTTCATACAAGTAATCAGGTAAAAACATGGCAACGGTCGTTTTAACGACTAAAGCATATATTTTTCGTTGTAAATCGTCCATTTTCGCTAATACAGATTCGTTAGGTACTTGTTTTGTTGGGATAATGGCGTGGTGTTCCTGTACCTTACTACCGTCCACATAACGCTTTCTAGGCTCTGTTTGAACCATTTCAAGATCAAGTCCTAAAAAACCGCTATATTTGCCAAAATTCGCTTTTAAATAAGCAAATTCGTTCTCTGTAATAAATGGTGTATCTGTTCTTGGATAACTCAATAATTTTGCTTCATACAGTCCTTGCATAGCTTTTAAAGTTTGGCTCGCTGTCGCTTTATAAAGCTGATTGACTTTTGATTGCAAACTACTTAAAGAAAACAAACTCGGACTATTCGTTTTCTTCTCTTTGGTTTGAACATCAGCAATTATCCCCTCTTGATTGCCTATTTTAGCTTGTTTAGAAGAAACAAAAGCTAAAAGCTCCTCTTGGGTTTTAAAACGCTGTGTGGGGCTTAGAACGCCCTTAAACGACCCTTGGTTTACTTTTATACTAGCTTCCACCTCGAAAAAAGGTTCTTTTTTAAAATTCTCTATGGCTTCCTGGCGCTGAAAAATAAGGTATAAGGTGGGCGTTTGAACACGTCCTAGTGAAAATGTACCTTGTACGCCCTTCTGTTGTAAATTTAACGTATACAAAGGGCTTGCGTTCATGCCGATCAACCAATCGGCAATTTGGCGTGTTTGCGCTTCTTGATAAAAGGGATAGTAATTCATTCCAGGTTGCAAATTTTGAAAACCGCTTCGGATTACATCTTTTTCTAAGCTATTGATCCATAGTCTTTTAAATGTTTTATCTTTTGAAAAGGCATTTGCTTTATGGATAATCGACCAGGCGATATTTTCACCTTCTCTGTCGCTATCTGTTGCAACAATAATTGTATTTGCCTTTTTGAGAAGTTCTGCAACAATTTTAAACTGCTTTCCCTTATCTTTTGCAACTTCAAAATCGTATCGATCAGGAAAAATCGGCAAAGATTCAAGTTTCCAATTTTGCCACTTTTCGTCATAATGACCTGGTTCTGCTAATTCCACTAAATGCCCAAAACCAAAGGTGATAAACGTTTCATCTGTAAATAGTGGGTCTTTGATCTCAAAATAACCGTCTTTTTTGGTGCTTTGTTTTAAAGCACTTGCGTAGGCTAATGCCTGGCTTGGTTTTTCAGCTAAAATAACCGTACTCATTAACTATCCCTCTTTTCATTGTTTTTTCTTTGATCGACTGTCACGTTATATCTTGCTCGATACCTTCTAAACGTTCGGCGATTGATTCCAGTTTGTTCTTCAACTTCTTTATCGGATAAACCATTCAAAAACAAATCGAAAGCATGCTTTAAACGTGGATCATTTTCTTTAAATTTATGCTGACGACCTTTGAATTTGCCTTTTTTCTTAGCAATTTCGATTCCTTGTGCCTGACGTTCCTTAATTTTTTTTCGTTCTGATTCTGCTTGGTACTTATACAATTCAATCACTAAATTATTAATCAGCCGTCTTAAATTTTCATCTTCAATACCATTCATTGAGGGTAAATTTAAGACTTCCAGGGTTGCCCCCTTAATTTGAATTTGATTCATCAATTCTGTTAATTCTTTATTATTTCGTCCTAATCGATCTAATTCAGTAACAACAACTATATCCCCTTCACGAATATAGTTAAGCATAGCTTGTAATTGTGGGCGTTCGACCGATTGACCGCTTAATTTGTCTGAAAAGACCTTAGAAACGCCCTCTAACGCTTTCAGTTGTCTATCTAAGTTCTGTTCTTTGCTACTGACACGTGCATAACCAATTTTAGCCATTTTCAACCAACCTCTAAAATTCTCTCGGTTGCAATAACCAATCAGCTATATCTACTTTTTCAATTTCAAATTGCTTATCAGAAATTGTCTTTTCGTAAGCGATAAAATCTTGCGCATATTGTTGCTCATTAAAAATAGCCACCACTTCGTCATTTTCTAAAACTCGATAAATAAATTTTTTCATTTTACTCCTCCTATTATGCCCAACTTAAATGACCTATTCACCAAGTCAATTATACTGCTAAAACCATATTAGGACAAATAAGTATACTCTATTGACCTATAAATGATAGCAACTTAAAAAATCAAGTGTTCGCTTCGCTCTCACTGCCCCTCGACGTTTTAGTAGCCTTTCCCTCACTTCGTTCAGTCCAAGCCAACTAAAAGTTTTCGGGCTACTCTCTCCTTCTCCCCCTAATAATTAATTAAAATCTTACTCTGTATATTTCTGCTAATCATTCACTAAACAGCAAAGAAAAAACAAACACGTATCATAGATATAAATGTAATGGCATAGTGCGGGTTTTATTTTCAGCCTGTATCATAGCTAAACAAATCGAGTTGTGTGTCCGTTTTAGGGCGTTCTGCTAGCTTGTTTAAAGTCTCTTGAATGAATGTATGCTCTAAGTCAAAAGAATTTGTCAGCGCCTTTATATAGCTTTCTTTTTCTTCTTTTTTTACTTTAATGATCGATAGCAACAATGATTTAACACTAGCAAGTTGAATGCCACCATTTCTTCCTGGTTTAATCTTAAAGAAAATTTCCTGATTCGCCTTCAGTACCTTCAGCAATTTATCTAATGTCCGTTCAGGAATGCCTAACGCTTCTCTAATCTCTTTTTTGGTCGTCACCAAATAAGGCTTATCTATCGCGCTTTTTTCGCTAATATAAGCCATTAAATCTTCTTTCCATTCTGACAAATGAACACGTTGACGTTCGCTTCTTTTTTTCTTGAATTTAAACCACCCTTGACGGACAAATAACTCTTTACTTGTTAAGTCACTTGATACCCAAGCTTTGCAAAGAATGGTAATGTATTCCCTATTAGCCCCTTGATAGTTTTCTGAATACGCACTTCTAACAATTTTGATTACTTCTTTTGGTTCTGTTGCAAAGTTTTAAATAAAGAATAAAATCCCTTACGGTATCTATGATTTAAGCTGGGATTCCCAATAATACCTTGATTTCAGTACAGACCGAAAACCCGAAGAGAGTGCCTTCTTTTCGGGTTTTCTTATATAATCCTCGGATGGCTTCCATACCTTTAATCGTGGTAGAGGCAGTGCGTAAACTTCGATAGAATTTATTGCGTCTCTTTACTGGACGATGGTCTTGTTCAATCAAATTATTCAGGTATTTAATGGTACGATGTTCTGTCCCTTGATAAAAGCCGTATTCTTTTAGTTTCTTAAAGGCACTTGTAATAGAGGGGGCTTTATCTGTGACTACAACCTTCGGTTCATCAAACTGCTTCACTAACCGCTTAAGAAAAGCATAGGCTGCTTGTGTGTCCCGTTTTTTACGTAACCAAATATCCAAGGTTAAACCATCTGCATCGATGGCTCGATACAAATAATGCCATTTTCCTTTAATTTTGATGTACGTTTCATCCATTTTCCATGAATAAAAGGATTTTTTATTTTTCTTTTTCCAAATTTGATAGAGTAGTTTGCCATATTCTTGCACCCAACGATAAATCGTCGTATGAGAAACGTTAATGCCACGATCATATAAGATTTCTTGAACTTCACGATAGCTAAGGTTATAACGAAGATAGTAGCCCACAGCTACAATAATCACATCCTGCTGAAATTGCTTTCCTTTTAAATATTCCCTTACAATTTTTAGTTTAAACTCTGGCGAGTATTTTGTCATAATAAAAGACCTCCAAATGTTAGATTTTTGGTCTAACTTTTGGGGGTCACATCAACTTTAGCCCGTTGACGTTATTTTTAATAACATAAATGTTTGCTACCGTTCTTAAAACGGCTACATTAGACCTGTTACAGCAGGTCTTTTTTCTTTGGTACATTTATTATACCAAAATAATTTAACCAAATAAAGGGTGATAGCTTAAAGAACAAGAAAACTACTAAACTTAAAAAGGCTAGTAGTTTTTTTATAAGTTTAAATAAGAATCATTGCTGTTTCTGATAATATAAAACAAATATTTTTGAATAAGATGTGGATAAATACCTTAATCATAGATATTTAAAGTTTTAACTTGTAGAAATTAATTATAGAACTAAACATATTATTTTATTTTTTGTGATATATAAGTTATTAAATCAACATAGTTGACAAAGTCAACTTATAATAATATAATGTTTTTAGTTGACAAAATCAACTAAAAAAGGAGGGCTCATTGACAGATACAATAACAGACCATATCCGCAGTTTTAATCGATTTTATACTAATATTCTTGGACTAATAGATAAAAATATTTTAGAATCTGAATTTTCTTTAACAGAAGCACGAATATTATTTGAAATACATGAATTGATTCAATGTACGGCAATTACTTTAACATCAAGGCTGAGTGTTGATAAAGGATATATGAGTAGAATAATACGAAAATTTGAAAAGAAAAAACTAATAGAGAAATCTCCATCCCTTGAAGATAGCAGAGCTAGTTTAATATCCTTAACTTCTGAAGGTTTAAATCTTACAGAAGAATTAATAAAAAAATCAAATCTACAAATAGAAAATATTTTAAAATCATTAACACTTGAAGAGTGTGAGGAGGTTAGTAAATCAATGGATACAATTAAAAAACATTTAACTAAAGCAACAAAATCTTTAAAAATTCGGAATTTTACCAATGACGATTTAGATTTTGTTATTAATAACCAGATTAAACTCTATGAGGTTGAATATGGATTTGATACTGATGAGTGGAAATCATATATTAAAGATGGTGTGGGTGCGTTAGTAAAAGAATTTAATAAAGAAAAAGATTGTATATATATTTTAGAAAATCAAGGACAAGCTTTAGGGTGTATAGCGATAACTCATGTGGATGATGAAATTGCACAATTGAGATTTTTCTTTATTGATTCTTCTTTAAGAGGAATGGGTGGAGGAAATCAACTTGTTAAAAAGGCAATTGATTTTTGTAAAGAAAAAAATTATAAAAAAGTTTACCTATGGACTTTTAGCACACTAAAACCAGCTCGACATTTATACGCAAAAAATGGTTTCAAAATGACTGATACTCATGAAAATACAGAGTGGGGAACTCCAGTTTTAGAAGAACGATGGGATTTAGATTTATAGGACTTTAAATGTGGAAAGAAATTAAAGATGTAATCAGTTTAGTGATAAAAGGGCTAGATTTTGACAAAATTTTGATAGATTATTTCCGAAATGATAATTAATGTTTTATAATATGCAATAGCTTAACAATCTATAAAATGATAAAGTTGAATATCGTGAACATCAAATATATAAAATAAAGGTTACTATATTGATAATATGTAACCTTTTATTTTGTAAATTTATAAGTATAAATCTGATACAATATTGACGTTAAGTCTAGTTTTTAGAGTAACAAACGTATGGACTATTATCAAATAATTAGACATAAAAAAGAAAAGCGTTAATAATTGTTTTTCTTTTTTTATATTGTGTCCATAAAATGTCCATTTTCTGGACACTTTTTATTTTCTACAATTTTCGTCAATATCTTTTATATTTTGTGTTCATTAACCCATGATTTAATCTATGTCCATTTATATATATTGTTTTAAGTTATGGTACAATTAAACTAACGGAGGTACAGAAATTTGAATATTGGATATGCACGAGTTTCAACTGGACTACAAAATTTAGATTTACAAAAAGACAGTCTTGGAAAATATGACTGTGAGAAAATATTTACTGATCACATGTCTGGAAGTAAAAAAGATAGACCAGGGTTAAAATCAGCAATAGAATTTTCTCGGCCCGGAGACACAATTGTCGTTTGGCGATTGGATCGATTGGGAAGAAATATGGAGGATTTAATCAGCATAGTCAACTCACTAAACGATAAAGGAGTAAGTTTCCATAGTTTGCAAGAAAATATCACGATGGACAAATCAAGTTCTACTGGACAGCTTATGTTTCATTTATTTGCAGCATTTGCGGAGTTTGAACGTAACCTTATTCTTGAACGCTCGGCTGCGGGGAGAGCTGCAGCACGTGCTAGAGGAAGATTAGGTGGTCGACCTGAGAAATTCTCTGAGAAAGATATAGAGCTACTTAAAACACTTGTAGATAGTGGAACACCAATAAAGAATATTGCGGAGTCTTGGGGTGTTTCGAGAACAACTATTTATCGATATATTAATAAATAGTATATATTTAAAGTAAAATCAGGAGATGATGATAAATATCTTACAAAAAATTTCAGATAAACTTATGATTCCAGAATATAAAATTGAAGGCAAACTATTCAATGATTTCTTCATTTTATCCGAGGAATAAATAAAGACAATCTAAAGGGTTATCTGTACCAAGCATTATTTATTATAGAAAATTATTTAATTGATAACACAGAGTAGTCTGTAATTGACGAAGATTACGACATGTACAGTATTAAAAACTTTTACATTAATAGAAATATTTTACCTGAACCCAATAGTCTTAATAATTTTTCACTCTTTAAAAACTTTGCTATAAGCATAATTTTGTTTAACCTTTTTCTGAAAAGCTGCAGCTCCTTCAGATTTGTACTTCCATATCCAACTTCTAAGGAGTCCTGATGAGGGGATATTATATTTTCTTGCAAGAAACGTTGCCCCAGTCTTGCCTTCTAGATATTCAAGAACTACTTTTAATTTAGACTCAATGGAATATTTTGACAAGAAAAATGACCTCCAAATTTATAGGTTCTTAAGTCTATATTTTTAGGGTCATATCAACTTTGGCTAATTAACAGTTCTCGAACTAAATACTGCTACCGATTTTTACTCGGCTATATTGGACTTGTTTGCAGCAAGTCCTTTTTCTTTATTATATGACTTTTTTCAATCGTTTTATTCTTTTTTGCTATATTCCAAATACAATATTAAGTCTTATATATAGGAAACATGTAAAATAGTATAATTTTTTTATTTTCTTGATAGTTGTCAATTTTTATCAGTAAGGGCAGCGCTATACTAGTATCATAAAGAAAATCAAAGGAAGTAGAAAATATGGCAAAAATAACACTGAACTTTCAAAAACAACTTCAACAACACAGTAATCACTTGGTTATCCTCTCAGCCATTCTCATTGTACTCGGATACCTTGGTAAATATGGTGTAAATCAAATATGGATTTGGAATTCGACAATGATTATTGCAAGTATTATCGGTTTTATACCTGTTGCAATTCATGCCTATCAAGCAATCAAAGTGAAACAAATTTCGATTGACCTGCTAGTTTCTATTGCAGTTATCGGTGCTCTGTTCATCGGTGAATACGAAGAATCAGCAATTGTCACTTTTCTCTTTGCTTTCGGTGGATTTTTAGAGAAAAAAACGCTTCAAAAAACGCGATCTAGTATCAAAGAACTCACGAATATGGCACCCAGTGCAGCCCTATCTGCTGATGGCGAAGAAATAGATATTGATGAAGTTGAAATTGGTGATAAACTTTTAGTAAAAACAGGACGTCAAGTTCCTGTTGATGGTCATATTTACCAAGGGTCTGGCTATGTCAACGAAGCCAGCATCACAGGTGAATCACGTGAAATCAGAAAGGAAACTGGTGCTAAGGTTTTTGCAGGTTCTATCTTAGAAAATGGTACAATTTACGTAGAAGCAGAAAAAGTTGGCGAAGATACAACTTTTGGTAAAATCATTGAACTGGTTGAAGAAGCCCAAGATACCAAATCTCCTGCTGAGAAATTCATCGACCGCTTTGCTAAGTATTACACGCCAGCGGTACTTGTTATTGCAGCTATTGCTTGGGTTTTTAGTCATAATCTAGAGCTAGCCATCACGATTCTCGTACTCGGTTGTCCTGGTGCCCTCGTGATTGGTGCGCCTGTTTCAAATGTTGCAGGAATCGGTAATGGTGCAAAAAGAGGTGTCCTTATTAAGGGAGGTGATGTTATGAATACCTTCAGTCATATTGACACGCTTCTGTTTGATAAAACGGGTACTCTGACGAAAGGCAATACAGAAGTTGTTGTCGTCAAAAATTATGGTGCTTCAAAAGAATTGATTGATGCAGTTGCTTCAGCAGAAAATGAATCCGATCACCCATTAGCAACAGCTGTTGTACGCATGATTGGAGAATTCAATCCTGTCAAATTTGCAAAAACGGACGTTGTTAAAGGACAGGGGATCATCGCAGACGACCTATTGATTGGTAATGAAAAAATGATGGTGGCTAACCACATCACGATTTCTCCCGAGCAGAAACAGGACATCGCAGAAATTACTAATTCTGGTGCATCAGTTGTTTTGGTTGCAGCTGATAACAGATTACAACTGGTTTATGGTATCGCAGACGAAATGCGTTCTGGTGTCAAAGAAGCCCTCGAAGAAATACGCCACGAAGGTATTTCTCGTATGATTATGCTGACTGGAGACAACGAGACAACAGCTAAAGCAGTCGCTTCTCAACTCGATATTGATGAAGTACGTGCCAATCTCATGCCTGAGGAAAAAGCTGAAGTTGTCAAATCACTCAAAAACTCTGGTAAAAAAATTGCTTTTATCGGTGATGGTGTCAACGATTCCCCTAGCTTGGCACTTGCTAATATAGGTATTGCAATGGGTTCTGGTACTGATACTGCGATTGAAACGTCCGATATCGTGCTAATGAAATCCAGTTTTGACGAACTTGTCCATGCATATGGTTTGAGTAAACGCACGGTTGCCAACATGACACAAAATATTGTGATTGCGATTGTAGTTGTGCTCTTTTTACTGGCTGGTCTAATTCTTGGAGGTACAGGATTAGTACCTAGTTTTGTCAACATGGGCACAGGTATGTTCGTCCACGAAGCCAGTATCCTTATCGTCATTGTCAATGGCATGCGACTGATTAGGTATCGAGAGAAATAGAAGAATGGAAACAAACCAAAATTTACGCTATTTGTTTTCTTTTTTTGAAAGGAATCATTTTTTTGATATCAATAAAGTTTATAATGATTTTATCAAAAATGATTTGATAAAATCATCGAGACATTTTCGATTGCTTCTAGAATCTTTACAATTAAAGTTTTCCTTACTAATAGGGAGGTTCAATAAGACACTGAATTTGAGGTTATGAGAGAAACTATCGCAAGCAATGTAGCACGTTAGGGATTTGAACTTGTTTAAAAGCTTTGATACCTATCTCAATATAACTTTTTTATAAAAATAGATAGGAAGTTCCAAATGACAATTATTTAAAAAGGACACACACACATTTGCTAGATAGGAAGATTGTCAGGTAGGAGGGGACATAGCGTTTTCAGAACACTTCAAACATCTTATGTACGATGGATGTTTTAAAAAAATCACTAATGGTTTTGCTCTTTTAAATCTCATACAGGCAAAATTAGGGATTGATTTAAACAGCGTACTGCTGACTATCTCGGCAGACTCTAACTGGTGCTGATTGCGCTCCTCATAGAAGGTTATTCAGCGTTAAAAAAGAGACTCGAGAAACTTTATTATTTTGTAGATAAAAAAATAAAATTGATATTCTTGATAGATATCAATTTTTTGCTAGTACTAACGAGTTATAATTAATTTATAAAGAAAGAGAAAGAGGTGAATCTTATGTCAAAAGTAATTATGAAACTCAATGAATTGAGCTGCCCATCTTGCATGACAAAAATCGAAGGAGCAATGACTACAACTAAGGGTGTAGCAAATGCAAAAGTGCTTTTCAATGCATCAAAAGTTAAAGCAGAATTTGACGAAAATGTTGTCAGTGCTGATGAACTTATCAGCAAGGTTGAGAAACTTGGGTACCCTGTTTTAAGTAGCAAAGTAACTGTTGTGTGATTTCTACCAGTAAAGACAGCACTATAAATTGAATAAAGGAAAAAATTGATGACTAAATTAACGATTGATGAAAAATATGCTAAAGAACTTGATAAAGCAGAGGTTGACCACCACAAGCCTACGGCTGGTGCGATGCTAGGACATGTCTTATCCAATTTGTTCATTGAAAATGTACGACTGACTCAAGCAGGAATATACGCGAAAAGCCCAGTTAAGTGTGAGCATTTACGTGAAATTGCAAAAAAAGAAGATGAATATTTCTTTAAAATTTCGGATTTACTTCTTGACGAAAATGAGATTGTACCAAGTACAACTGAAGAATTTTTAAAGTATCACAAGTTCATTACTGAGGATCCAAAAGCCAAATATTGGACTGATGAAGCTCTACTTGAAAGCTTCATTGCAGATTTTCAAGCACAAAATATGTTCATTACGCGAGCAATTAAGCTAGCAAATAAAGAAGAAAAATTTGCTTTGGCGGCTGTTGTAGTCGAACTTTACGGCTACAATCTTCAAGTTATTCGTCACTTGGCAGGTGATTTGGGTAAAGCTGTTGCTGATTTTCATGACGAAGATGAAGATAATGACAATTAATTTTTACGAAACTGTAGGCTTTAATTGAACAAAGCTTGCAGTTTTATAATTTTAGCGCGATAATAAGATAAGGAGAATTACCAAAATGAGCAAGTATGAACATCATTTTAGTCATGATGAACACCACTGTGTACAGCTTGTCCCACTATTTGCTTTACTTTCAGAAAGTGAACTGGCGCAAGTTGAGCAGGTTGTTCATCATAAGACTTTTGAAAAGGGCGAAGCGGTCATCAGCCCTTTTACGGTGCCTCAACTCGCAATTGTGGCGCACGGTACTTTGAAGATATATCAGCTTTCTAGCGCTGGTAAAGAGCAGTTACTACGTGTAATTGAACCTGGTGGATACGCAGGTGAAGACGCCTTGTTTGGAGTAGTGAATGAGAATCTTTATGGCGAAACATTACAAGAAACAAAAATTTGCTTTTTGCGACAACAAGATTTCAAAAATTTATTGTTAAAATATCCCGAGCTAAGTTTGAAATTACTTGAAACCACCGTGAGAAGAGCTGCGGAAATGCAATATCAAGCACAATTTCTCATGATGGAAGATGTTGAAAGTCGAATCGCTAATTATCTTTTGCAACTCGTCAAAATAGTAGATTCAAATCTTGTTACGATTCCAATGAAAATGAAAGATCTCGCAACGTTCATTGGAACAACTCCCGAAACTATTTCTCGTAAGTTCAAAATACTAGAAGAAAAGGGATTCATTGAGCGTCGAGGAAAGGTAATCAAAATACTAGATATTGATAGGCTTGAAGATGATTATGCTTAAAATGGTCTAAAGAGGACACAATAGATTCTGATCCTACACAAGATCAAGACCTAATGCCAGATGAAAAAAGGAACCAATATTGTTTCTCAAAATGATATTGTACTAGATTGGACTAATGTCAAATAATTAGACAGAAAATGAACTATATTTTCTTAAAAAAGTTCTCTTCCTTCTGATTTGGAGTTAATCCATTGTTTGCAGAATGAGGATTATAGTTATTATAAAATTGATTGATGTATTCAAAGCAAGAGAGTTGCACTTCCTGAATCGAGGAGAATCTTCTTCGATTAATTTCTCGTTGTTTAAGGTACTTGAGAAAGCCCTCAGTCACGGCATATTATAAGGATATCCAGGTTTGGAATAAGAAGCAAGTAACTGGTGCTCATCTAATATTTTCCTAAAAGAAGCCGATTTAAATTGGCTCCCTTGGTCAGAATGAAAAATAATTGGTTCCTTAGGCTTTCTCTTATTCAAAACTATTTCAAGGGTGTCACAGGCGAGTCTGGCATCAATCCTCTCACTTACTTTCCAAGCGATACATTTTCTAGAGTAGAGGTCAAGAATAGCACAGAGGTACACGTGACGTTTAGAACCTATAGAAATATAAGTGAAATCAGTTGTCCACACTTGATTCGGAGCTTTAGGATTGAAATCTTGTTTAAGGAGATTATCAGAAGAAAATACAGGAGAGTGTTTTGATTTAAACCGAGGTTTAATCGTTGACATTTTAGGGAGTGTCATAGACTTTAGAAGTCGTAAGATACGCCCTTCCGAAATATTGATGCCATAATCACGTAGAAGAATGATTTTAAAAGCTCTAGTTCCAATTCTTTTCTTAGCTTTCATATAAATATCAAGGAGTGTCTTTCTCAAGCATTGATTCTCTATTTCACGCTTCGAAGGACTTTTGTTAATGAAATTATAGTAGGTGGAACGATTGACATGTAAAACACGACAGAGCATAACTGTCGTGTGTTCAAATCGGAGTCTATAGACTGCTTTTAATCTCACGAGTTTTGCATGAATATGGCACTCGCTTTTTTTAAAATAAGATTTTCTTCCTCTAGTTGGGCATTGCGTTTTTGCAATTCTTGAATCTGTTTAGCAGTCAACACTGTATTATCTTCAAGACGAACTTGAGAGTACTGGTTGATCCATTTTGCAAGTGCAGAAGGGGAGACACCATAGTCTTTACAGAGTTCGGATTGAGTTTTACCTGTTTGGTAGAGATTAACGAGAGATTGCTTAAATTCCTCGTCGTAACGTTTAAAACCTGACATAAAAGTCCTTTCATTTTTGTGTCTTAATAGACAGATTATAACACACAATTTTCTGTCCACTTTTATAGTATAGCTCCAATACGTTCTATTAAAATAATATATTCCGACTGATACACCTATAGCAATTATTATCCAAAGGATAAAATACCATACATTTATCTTGCTACTATCTTTCATTTACAGGTTTCCTTTTATTTTACTATCAATGTCATACTAACACAAAAAATGATTTGAGAAAAGTTTTTGTTATACATAATTTAGAAAGTAACTTATCCTGGATTAAGAATATATAAAAGGAGCTTTGAGAAAGTTGAAAGAGATTACCAAAGCCTAAAAAAGAAATAGAAAATTTTTCTAACACAACTTAAATATAATAATAAACTTTACCAAAAATAAGGGAGTAAAATAGAATTGTATACTAAAAATTCCAGAAGATGTTGCAATTTATCTAAGAATAGAATTCTACTATAATATAAGCAAATGTTTAATACCAATAACCATACGCATATACACACAATATATATTTTTTTATTATCGAATAATAGAATTTAAGTATATGAAACTCTATATTTTTCCATAAAATCCTTCATTATTACATTACTATAAAATTCTTACTGTATCTCTTGATTTTTTTTTTTTAGAATTTTAAAATAGAATTATACAATTATATTACGGAGGTAAATACTATGTGTACTGCTTTAACATACACTTCATCTGACCATTATTTTGGTCGTAATTTTGATTTTGAAATATCTTACAATGAACGTGTTATTGTCACTCCCAGAAATTTTCCGTTTGTTTTTAGAAAAGAAAGTGACTTATTTTCACATTATGCCATGATAGGAATTGGGATTGTGGAAGATGGATATCCTTTATATTATGATGCAACAAATGAATACGGGTTAAGTATGGCTGGATTAAATTTTCCAGAAAATGCTTATTATTTTCCAACTGTTGACAATAAAACAAATATAACGCCCTTTGAATTTATCCCTTTTCTTCTTGGTAAATGTAAAAATATTTTAGAAGCTAGAGAACTGTTAGCTGATTTAAATTTAATTGATTTAAATTTTAATGACTCATTTCCTTTATCGCCTTTACACTGGATGATTTCAGACACTAAAGAAACAATCGTTGTAGAATCTACAGCTAAAGGTTTGAAAATCTTTGATAATCCGGTTGGAGTACTTACAAATAATCCACCTTTCGATTTCCAACTCTTTAATTTAAACAATTATCGTTCTTTATCAACTAAAACTCCTGATAATAACTTCTCTAATAAAATAAATATGGATGCTTACAGCAGAGGAATGGGAGGAATGGGCTTACCTGGAGATTTATCTTCATCTTCTAGATTTGTTAAAGTAGCTTTTACTAAATTGAATGCTGCTATCGAAAAAACAGAAGAAGAAAGTGTAAGTCAATTCTTCCATATTTTAAAATCTGTAGAGCAACAGAAAGGGCTTTGCGATGTAGGAAACGAAGAATACGAGTACACCATATACTCTTCATGTTGTAATATGGATAAAGGAATCTATTATTATACTACCTACTACAATAGTCAAGTCACTGCAATTAATATGCACAAGGAAGATTTAAATTCAGATAAATTATCAATATTTTCTTTGGTCAATAGTGAGAAAATCAATTATATTAATTAATTTCAGAACAAATAATAAGGTGTCTAGAAAATATTCTAGACACCTTATTATTTGTTATACCAAAATATTTACTAATGTAAAATTGTTATTATTTCCTATTAGACATTCTGATAAAATATAGGAAACTATCTATTATACTTTACTTAATAAATAGCTATTATTCTCTTTTCAAAATTTTTTTGTTAAGTAATATTCTATAGGAGATCATATATGAACTTTTATCAACTGTTACAGCTAGACCCTAGTACATTAAAATACAAAGTCCATAATACTGATGATAAAAAAAAGAAGATAAAATTTATGCTTTGTTTATCACTAAGAGCAATATTAATAGTTTTGTTTGCAATCTTTTGGATAACTTCTCTAACTTTTTTATTTAGTAAGGACACTTCATCACTTGCCCTTATTTTATTTTGTATTTTATTAAATTTACGCTTTGTACCTTTTGGCTATAAACTAAAGCAATCTATAATTGGCTTAGGATTTGTACTATTTCTATTCTGGTTAGCACCTTTTATTTATTTAATACCTTATGCAACGATTCAACTACTATTCCATTTTAGTATTTTATTATCGCTATTTTTGATTACTGGTAAAGAGCCTAAAATGGGAAATCCTGCATTATACTCGTTTTCCTACCTTTATCTTATTGGAACAACTCAATATACATCAACTTCTCAAATCTTACATTCCTTTTTTATCTTATTGTTCACTTATATACTATTTTCTATAATATATTATAAAAAATTTAAGTCTTTAAATGAAGATATTTCTTTTACATATATCATAAAGGAAGGTATTAATTTTAATAAGAAAAGTATTTGGTTTTTCTACTATGCCTTAGGAATCAGTTCATTGCTTGTCTTAGGAAATTATCTTCATATAGATCGATTTATGTGGGCAACCTTTGCTTGTTCTTCACTATTTTCTGGATATGATACATTTAAAATATCAAACCGAGCAAAAGAACGTATTGTAGGAGTTATTTTAGGCTCAATTTTATCAGGTATACTCTTATTTGTCATTCCTACAAATTTTCTTGGTATGTTAGGTGGAGTCAGCTTGGGTTTTTGTGCAACTTATCAAAACAAAACAATATTTAATTGTATTGGAGCAATAACTGTAGCAACATTAATATTTGGACTAAAAACTTCAATCTTCTTACGTATATTGCTTAATATATTGGGTATTGTCTATGGTCTTTTATATCATTACATTTTCACAAAAATTTTAAAGTATTTGTTAAAGCGAAAAAAATATGCATTATAATATCAAGGAGTAATGAAAGTACCGAATAATAGCTGTCCCAGATTTAAAAATCTAGCTAGCTATTATTCGGTACTTTACTTTTACCTTTTACAGAGTAATCTTTTATTATTATTTTTAGAGAAAAAATAAAGCCTCCCTAATTAGAGAGACTAAACAAAATAAGCAATGGGATAACCTATTCAATACTATGAAACTTATTAAAAATAAAGAAGATTTGTATCCCGTATTTTTATTTTAACAAAAATTTATCCCTTCTTTCAACCGTTTAAGGTAGGTCAATCAAATTATATTAATAAATAATTTTGCCGCAAAAAAACTTCTTACTTTGAAGAGGCTTCCTGTGAGATAACTATTCTGTATTATATTAAAAACTCGAAGTAAAGGTTCATGGATTTTGCAATCATTTAAATCTTACTAAGATAACAATCTAAAATATAGTGGAAAGGAAGTTATCTCACAACATTTATTTTATCAAAAAAACTTTTTTGAAATCAAGTCATTATGGTTTCTCAATATAATCCATATATTCATAAAATCTCGTTGTCTTTATTTTCCATTGTTTCCCAGGATTTAGAAAAATCTTTATTTTTAAATAATGAAGCTAACCCATTTTGGAGCTATACTATAAAAGTGGACAGAAAATTGTGTGTTATAATCTGTCTATTAAGACACAAAAATGAAAGGACTTTTATGTCAGGTTTTAAACGTTACGACGAGGAATTTAAGCAATCTCTCGTTAATCTCTACCAAACAGGTAAAACTCAATCCGAACTCTGTAAAGACTATGGTGTCTCCCCTTCTGCACTTGCAAAATGGATCAACCAGTACTCTCAAGTTCGTCTTGAAGATAATACGGTCTTGACTGCTAAACAGATTCAAGAATTACAAAAAAGGAATGCCCAACTCGAAGAAGAAAATCTTATCTTAAAAAAAGCAAGTGCCATATTCATGCAAAACTCCAAGTGAGATTAAAAGCAGTCTATAGACTCCGATTTGAACACACGACAGTTATGCTCTGTCGTGTTTTACATGTCAATCGTTCCACCTACTATAACTTCATAAACAAGAAGCCCTCAAAACGTGAAATAGAAAATCAACGCTTGAGAAAATTACTCCTTGAGATTTATATGAAAGCCAAGAAAAGAATTGGAACGAGAGCTTTTAAAATTATTCTCCTGCGTGATTATGGCGTTAATATTTCTGAGGGGCGTATCTTAAGACTTCTAAAGTCTATGACACTCCCTAAAATGTCAACGATTAAACCTAGAGTTAAATCAAAACACTCTCCTGCATTTTCTTCTGATAATCTCCTTAAACAAGAATTTAATCCTAAGTCCCCGAATCAAGTATGGACAACTGATTTCACTTATATTTCTATAGGACATAGACGGCATGTTTATCTCTGCGCCATCCTTGACCTCTACTCTAGAAAATGTATTGCTTGGAAAGTAAGTGACAGGATTGATGCTAAACTTGCCTGTGACACATTAGGGATGGCTATAAATAAGAGGAAGCCTAAGGAACCAATCATTTTTCATTCGGATCAAGGTAGCCAATTTAAATCAGCTTCCTTTAGAAAAATATTAGATGAGCATCAATTGCTTGCTTCTTACTCCAAACCTGGATATCCTTATGATAATGCTGTCACTGAGGCCTTTTTCAAGTACCTCAAACAACGGGAAATAAACAGAAGAACTTATCACTCCATTCAAGAAGTTCAACTCTCTTGCTTTGAATACATCGAACAGTTTTATAACAACTATAATCCTCATTCCGCAAACAATGGTTTAACTCCAAATCAGAAAGAAGAAAACTATTTTAAGAAAATATAGCTCATTTTGTGTCTAAATATTTGACATTAGTCCAACTGATAGTTCCTCTAATATCAAGATTAATTTATCAAATTTTAAAAGAGAGTTACCATTTTCAAACTTAGATAAAGCTGCTGGTGACACCCCTAAATGTTCAAAATCTGTTAATTTAAATCTTCTTTGTTTACGTAATTTTCTTAGTGTTTCTCCGTATTTCTTGTATACAACCATAATAATCATCCTTTTCTCACTATAATTGTTATAAATTGCACAAAACCGAAAAATATTCTATCATTTTCTATTTTTATTTGTCAAGACAGTCAAAATAATAGTAGAGTAAGAAAAATAATACCAGACCTCGCAAGAAATTGTGAGTAATTAAAAAAATAATCCTAGGGGGATGGATTATTTTCTTTGTTATTGTCTTAGATGATAAGCTAAATAAAGTTCCAACAATGTATCGTAATAATAATCCTCATAAGTTGATACTTTTCTTCCATTTTTAGATACAACTTCGTCATCCCTATTATTTCTGATAGAAACAGAAATTGAAAAAAATCTTACAAATTGCATCATACATAGTGAGAACATTCTTGTATTATTAGAAAATACTTTGTCAGCAAAATCCAGAGGAGGAGCATCTTCTGCTATCTTGGATTCTTCACCACATTTTTTATTTATAACTTCAGCAAGATAATCGTCAAACGCTGGCTTATAAGTTCCCAGAGGTGTTTGTGATTCCTTTACTGGAATATTAGGAATTTCTATTCTGACCATTCCCTCCAATTTCGTCTCACCATAGTCACTAAGCCCTCTATGAAAATATTTTGCATCATTATATAAATAACAATCTTTAGTACTACATAATCCACTCTCAAAAGCATCTGCAGACAAGTAGTCATGAGACTCGGTACCCAATCACTCGTTCCAGGGAGTCTAAGGGTAATGTTTTCTTGTCTCAATATTTCATTTTTTACACCTTCTGGTTGTTTACCGAATTCTAAATATATTTGATGGGAGCATTTCTTTTTGTTTTTCCATTCTTGTAGAGCTGGTAAATCTTTAACGTTTGAAGCTACCATGCACCATGGGAGTAAATTTATTTCCGACTGATTATCTATGATAAAGTTTCGAGCTAGTTCTTCATTTCTTTCCCTATCATGCTTTTTTTCATCCTTTTTCTGGAGATAATAAATTAAAAATGTCAAAAAAATTGTTGCGCAAAGAGATAATATATCTACTATTAAGCTTACTTGTTCAAACATTAATTACCCTCATAAATAAAAAATCATAGATTATTTTTATCCAAATATATTTGCCACTCTCTTAACGCACAGCCACCTTCACTACTTCCACTTCTCAAAGCTTCTGAAGCTAAATTTCTATAAAAAATATCTTTTACTTCACTCAAAATTTCTAACTCATCATTTAATATGCAGATTAAGAAGCAAGTACTCTAATGCTAAACAGTAAGATATGCATCCATCTTTATAAAAAAATCTATTAAAAATGCTCCAAAAGCTTGCGCTCTTAGCACCAACGGCAAAATTACGTGTGTAATATTATTTGTATAACAGTTGTTGTAATTACTATGATTAAACAATAAAATAGGACTTCAGAATGCGGCTAAAGTAACCGTCATAAAAAAAAAGGAAATTCCAAATAGAGATTTCCTTTTTTTATTAAACCCACTCTTGCTTCAACACAAAGAATGACCCACGTATCTCGCCAGCAAGTTTTGAGCGTTGGCGGGCAAATTTGAATTTCCCTTCTAGTTCTTGTGGAATTTCCATCCCTGCAGAAAGTTTGAAGCCGACAGCACGTTTGGGTTTCTTCCCTTCCTCAGCTGTTTTCTCATAGAGAACGTTAAGGACCAAGCCATCTTCAAAGTAAAACTCTGGCCAGTAGATGTCTTCGTCTTCATAAATCGCGACCTCCAAAATGGGAGATGAAAACTCAAGATCGCGCTCCTCTTTCAGCAGTTTTTTCAACCAAGCGACTTCTTTTTCCTTTTCCATAGCAGGAAAAGTGATATATTCGAATTTATATTTATTCCAGAAATAACGGGCTTCATTGGCGCGTAAGCCTGCAAGGCTTTCTGCTACAGGTGAACTTTCAAGTCCTGTCGTTTCCACCTGTCCTTCTTTAAAATTAACTTTATATACCATAAACACCTCCTGCGTTTTTTTCTTTATTATAGCAGAAATTAATGACAATACACTGCGCTTAGGCTTTGTTAATTTTTGCTCTATACATGCTAGTTTTCTGTAGAGCTTACTGGTAGATGATGAGGGCGGGGCGGACTCCCCAAGAAACAAAGTCAAACGTGAGATTACCCCAACCTAAAGCACTAGCTCCAGCCACAATCCAAGCATTAGTAGCACTCTCAGGGGTTCGTAGCCACCAATGTCCAACCGCTACCTCATCGTCTAATGCTACACGTTCTCCCGGGTTCCTAAAGCCGTCAGTACGTGACAAGTGGTCCACATCAGCTAAAGAAAGAGCAAAAACACGATGAGCGCCATTCGGAGCAAATACTGTTCTATCATTAGCAACAGTTGAATTAGATGCTAAATTGGCTATGAGAAAGTTATTGGCTTCACGCGTGAAGGAACCCATACCTGTCGTAAAGGTGTTAGCACCGAAGCCGCTGGCTACTGGCATAATATAACCCTCTCGAAATCGTTCCGGAAGCGCATTAAACCAGCTCGTAAGTTCATCCTCTTGCTCGTTCCAAGAAATTCCAGAAATCCGATGATTACGGATAATCATGTGATTGCCATTGTTCATATCTTCCAAATATCGGAACTGTTATCCGCTAGTCGTAAAGAGTCGCCCTGGCTGCATACGACTAAAGTTAAAGACACTGATAGTATAATCTATACTAGAAATTGGGTTACCGTCCCCATAGTCTCTAATCTCCGCAATCAGTTCACTCACTGCTCCTGCAGTAGATTCATCTTGGAACTCTTGGTCTGGACAATCAACTCACTGCTTACATGAATACCGTAATAATAAGAACCATTAATCTTATCTGCTTCTGGTCTCATGTGAGCCGCATCTATGAGATAAGAGGTTGCTTGTCCGCCATTGAGCTGATTTGCCCAATAAGCCCAGCCTGTTTCATGGTCAATGACCCAGTAGTTTCCAATCGCATCAAGAGTGTCCCGGTAGCGTGTGTGCCACTCCTGTAGGGTTATTGGTGCCTTATCTTGAATCAAGTTTTGTGCTGTCTCACGTGTAATCATTGCGCCTGGCCACTGTCCAGTATTGGTATAGGTTTCTCCTTCAGGCCAATAAGCAGCCTCGCCACTTCCGGGATGTGTTGCTCGTGGATAGAGTTCCCCATTTTCTAATCTATAGCTCAAGTCACGGGCATGTCCTGCGGCAGCTGTGATAGGTTATCCCAAGCTGTGTTAAAAGTTGGCAGATACCAAGGTGCATCTTGACCTCCACGTGTCCAACCAAAGGTTAAATCGGAATACTAGTTAAAAGCAGCTGAGGGATTATCACTTCTACATTGAGAAACATTGTTTGCTTCTGGAAGATAAGGGATCCAGCTATCCAAATCATCACGCCCACCGCCTGCAACTTGCCGCCAACCGGTACTTCCTCTGTCCTGTATCTCCATAAATTCCGACAACTTCAGTCTGACCATGATAGGTTCTTGTCCAAAGTTCTCAACAAAGATATCTTTATTTTCTGTATCACTATTGTAGTAATCGTGTACCCGCCCACCGTAATTTGCTGGGTTTTCCCGCAAGCGGTCATTGATGGCTTGTTGGTTAAAGGCTTGAAAGGCGAAAGTACCGCCAATTACACCAAGTAGAGCTAAGATGGCGATATTCCGTAGCTTGCGTTTCTTTTCTGACGTCATAAGTTTCTTCCTTCATCAAGATAGAGAAAACAACTGACACCTATTGCTGTGCTGTGCTGAAAGATTATAGTTCATTACAATTCCTCATCAAGCAGTACGTCATTTTAAATTAACACCCGTATAATTTAATTGTAATATTTCTAAAACGAAATTCAAAATGAAATAAAGAACCCCATCTAAAAAATATTTATATGAATTTATTCAGCAAAAATAAGTTCTGCTTTTCAGCAGAACTTATCCATATATATTAATCAGCAGCCAAGGCTTCGATAGTGTTCAAGCGTGCTGCACGTGCTGCAGGTGCAAGACTTGAGAGTAAAGCGATAATCAGCGCGATGATTACGGCAAAGATAATATGGGCAGAAGTAATCTGAACGATATTTCCGCCGACTAAGCTATGCAAAGCTTTGTTGATGATGCTTTGTCCCGTAAAAGCAAGAGCAATCGCAATAACTGCAGATGACAAGCCCAGGATAACACTTTCGGCTGTGAACATGCGAGAAACATC
This sequence comes from Lactococcus sp. bn62, assembly GCF_029492705.2. NCBI lineage: Bacteria > Bacillati > Bacillota > Bacilli > Lactobacillales > Streptococcaceae > Lactococcus > Lactococcus sp. bn62. The sequence goes on from NZ_CP120417.1 coordinate 1,572,980, forward strand.
TTTACGACGTCCACCTAAGGCACGAAGGACACCAATTTCTTTAGTACGTTCGGCAACAGACATATAAGTTGTTACCACAATCATAAAGATTGAAACGATCAAGCTAATACCAGCAATGGCAGCCAAGACAGTTGAGACAATCCCTGTAATATCTGTGATTGTATCTAACATACTACCGATATTTGTTGAGGCAAATACGAGTTTGTCATTGTCTTTGATATCATTGATAGCTTTGCTTACATCTTTAACTTTATCTGTATCTGTCACAGTAACGTAGGCTGTGTTTGGCATCGCATCGATATTATTTGCAGTAAGCATTTCTTTCAATGCCTCTGTTGAAGTCAAAGTACCAACCATTGGCATGTCTTGCAAGACGCCTGAGATTTCCATATCTTCTGTGATAGTCACAGGAGTATTGTTTTTATCCACAGTTTGGAAGCTTACCTTGACTGTTTTACCAATCACAGCTTTCCAGTCTTTTGCTTCATATGCTTTTTGATCAAACTTCTTCATGTCTGCTTCAGAGATAACGATTTGTTTACCTTTAGGTTCTGAACCCGCGTGTAATGTTGAAGACTGAATCATCGGTGTCCAAGACATAATCGCTTGGCTACTAGTTGTTTGCCCCTTATAGTCAAGAGTCACAGCACCTGCTTTTGTAATCCCTGCATCCACAGTTTTAACATTATCCAAGTCCTTCAACTTGTTAATGTTTTTATCAGAGATACCCAGCATTGTTTGCTGCGCAATTGAGAAGGCTTCATCATTATCTTTACCCTGATTATTTGCAGGATCACGTTGAACCACGGAAATAATATTAGGGTTTGCCAAACTTGTAACCTGATCATTCATATATTTTGTTGCCCCAGTACCTAAACCGAGGAAGAAAATAACTGAGAATAAGCCAATGGCTGTACCTATAGCAATGAGAAGATTGATTTTCCAAGTATTTGTAAAGTGCTTAAAGGCTGTTTTAACCACATCACCATAAGAAAGAGCCTTTGTCTTGAAAGACTTTGCTTCATCTGGCACAGGATAAGCTGGCTTGTCACGCTCATCTCCGATAATCTGTCCGTCTGCCAGAAGAATCGTACGTGTCCCATAGTCAGCGACTTCTTGAGAGTGAGTGACGACAATGACTGTCTTACCAGACTGTGCGATTTGGCGGAGAAGGGCCAATACTTCTTTCGTATTTTGCGAATCGAGCGCTCCTGTAGGCTCATCAGCAAGGATAATCTCAGGATCGCTGGCCAAAGCCCGCGCAATGGCTACACGTTGTTTTTGCCCGCCAGATAACTGTGCGGGTTTTTTCTTACGGTGTTCGTAAAGGCCAACTTGTTTGGTTAGCTCAACTGCACGTTCGACACGTTCTTTTTCTGATAGGCTTGTCATTTTCAAGCTAATCAAGATATTGTCAAGCACACTTAAGTAGTTGATTAAGTTGAAAGACTGGAAGATAAAGCCGATAGTATCACGGCGATAGGCATCCATATCTTTTTCTTTCTTCGCCTTTTGCGCGACGCCATCGATGATAACATCACCATCATATTCACGGTCCAAGCCACCGATGATATTCATCAGGGTTGATTTACCACCACCGGACTCACCGAGTAAGCTGACAAAGTCTCCACGCTCAAACTCAAGGTCAATCCCCTTGAGCACCGGAAATTCATCTTTACCTAAAAAGTATGATTTCCTAATGTTTTTTAATTCTAATACGGGCATAATTTCTTCTTTCTAATAATAAAGATATTTCTATTATACCTTAAATTGTAACAAAGAACTTAGGACCTTAGACTGATTTAAGCTTATTTTAAAAATCGTCCCAGTTGTCGTCTCTTCTGCTGCGTGGATTATGGCCAAAATTCCAGGGGTTATGAGCATCTCGCATCTGACGGCGCATTTCTTTTCTCATCTTTGCTTCCATTTCTCTACCCATATGATGCATCATTCGTGGGTCAAAGCCGCCAGGACGCATGCCACCACCAAAGCGGAAATCACATTCCTCATCAGCTGGATTAGCTTCTTCAAGTTTTTCCAAAATATTAATCAGTTGAACTTGTTCTTCTTCTGTAAGATTACCAAAGATGCCTTCTGATAAGTTATCTTGACTTTCTTTACGTTCAACTTGAGCTTGCTTGCCTTCTTCCGTCAAGAAAACACGGCTCACTCGCTTATCATTTTCGTCTGTAACACGTTTAACTAAGCCACGTTGCTCTAAGCTCTTCACTTGAGCAGTTACACTTGAAGGTCGGATATCTAAGATTTCAGCGATTTCAGCATTAGTCAGCCCATCAGCCTTCCAGAGTTCAATCAGAAGCCCTTGTGCGCCTGTACGAGATTTTTTTTCTCCGAGTCGACTTGTCATTCTTTCCATATGCAAAGCCATGAGAAGTTGAGGATTATGAAGTAGTTTTGAAAAGAGGTGTAATAATTTATTTGTTTCTGCTGACACAGTTATTCTCCTTAATATTTAGTTTAACTCATATAAAAGCTAACAAAACACATTTTAATACTTTTATTTCGTTTTGTCAATATAAAAAACTAACGACTCTTAATCATCGTTAGTTCCTAAGTCCATTTGATAAAGCTTACGGAAGTCTTCATTGTGTTCAAGAAGGTATTCCGGTTGATCATCAAGCTTGATTTTACCTTTTTCTAAAAAGATAACACGATCCATGTGCTGTACACCCAACAGATGATGAGTGATAAAGATAATCGTTTTGTCTTTTAAGCGCTCAAAGAAGAGACGCAACAGTTGATTTTCGGTAATCGGGTCTAGCGAAACCGTCGGTTCATCTAAGATAACCATATCGACATCAGACAGCAAAATACGTGCTAAGGCTAAACGCTGACGTTCCCCCCCTGAGAAACGTAGGCCTGCTTCATCCACGACCTCGTTGAGTTGATTAGGCAGGGAAGCCACCAGTTTTTTCAAGCCTACAAGCTCTAAAGCATTCCAAATTTCTTCGTCACTGGCATCAAGCCGAGCCAAGCTAAGATTGGAACGGATGCTGGCATTGAAAATATATGGGCTTTGGTTAATGACACCAATCTTTTCTTCAACATTATTGGCATAAGCTGGTGCAATTCCGGACAAATCCAAAGTCCCTTGCTGTGCAATAAGATCCCCACGGATAAGGCTTGCTAAGGTTGATTTACCTACTCCTGAGCGACCTAAAATCGCGACATGCTCTCCTTTTTTGATATGGAGATTTAAGTCATCAAAGATAAGCTTGTCATCAAAAGCAAAACTTAAATTAGAAATTTGTAAGTCTGTCTCCGTAATCGTTTCTTGTCGCACCTCTTCCTTAACATCAGGTAAATCATTGAGACGCTGAACAGAATCACCATAACGTTGTGTCTCAACAACAGCGTCAGACAAAGGTGCAAAGGCATCAAACAAAGGAAAGGCAGCTAAAGAAACAGCGGCAATGTAGTTCAGTGCATCTCCCGCATTTAAGGTTGAACCTGACCAAACAATCAGATAGACCACAAGTAAAGCAAAGATGAGCTGCAACACAAGGTTACGTTTCCTTACATAACTCAGTAATTTTTCTTGAATCTGACGTGCTGCTTTTTCTGAGGTTTGATAATCAAGCAAGAAATCTTCTTTTCTGCCTGATAAAACCCAGTCTTGCAAACCTAAAACATCATCTGTCAAGTCTGAAAAGAGTTGATTCCGGTAATTTTTCAAATCTCGGTCATATTTGGCTGACACTTTGAGTGATACGTAAGGAAGCACAATAACCATCAAGCCTAAGAAAAAGGCAACCACAAGAGCCAGGGTTATCGAGAAAACACCTGAAGCGATGATGAGAGCTACAGATAAAGAGCCCACAATCATCAAAGGGAAAAGAGTCCGTAAGAATAAGTCTTGAATATTCGCTATATCTTCATTAAGCAGACCAAGAAGGTCACCTAACTTGTAACGTTCAGACAAACCAATCGCCGATTTTTCCAATCGAAGATAAAGCTTACGACGAAGATTACTGGTGATGCGTAAAATCCAGTTGTGGGATGTTAAGCGTTCAATATAGCGCACCACAGGCCGTGAAATACCAAAGACACGTACCATCAAAACAGGCACATAGATAATCAAAATGTTTTCGGGTTTAGTTGCTGATTTTGAAATCACGTAGCCCGCTGAAAACATAAGCAGGCCAGCGCAAAACATCGTTATTGTTCCTAAAATAGTCGCAAGAATCATTCCGAAACGATATTTACGCAGAAAAGGTGTGATCCAATCATTATTGAAAAGAATCTTCTTCATTTTTTCTCCATTGTTTTTACAATCATGCTGTTTAACCTCTCATCTCACGCAAGAGCTCTTGATAGTATGTATTAGTCGTTAAGAGTTCTTTATGTGAACCTGCAGCTTCGAGCTTACCTTCATTGAGGACGAGAATTAAGTCCATCTGAGGCAGCCAATGCAAGCGGTGAGTCGCCAAAAATACGAGCTTATCCTCAAAGAGTGGCAGAATATTTTTCTTTATCTCCAGTTCCGTTTCTACATCAAGGTGCGCCGTTGGCTCGTCAAGGAAAAGAATATTTCTTTCTTGAGAGAGAAATGCTCGTGTGAGTGCCACACGTTGCATTTGCCCCCCAGATAAGGTACGACCTCCTGCACCAATATTTGCATCCAACCCGATTTCTTCTAGCAAGTTTTTCAAACCGGCAAGCTCAGCTGCATGAATGATGGCTTCATCTGTAGCTTCTGGCTGATAAAAGGCTAAATTAGCACGTAAAGTTCCTGCAAAAATATAAGTGTTTTGAGGGATAAATTGTAAAGACTGGCGGAATTTTTCATCGTTAAGTGAGGTCAGCTGAAATTCATTGAGCTGGATTTCGCCCGCACTGGGCTTAAGAAACCCTGAAAGCATACTTAACAATGTCGATTTACCTGACCCCGATTCGCCGACAATGGCTACCTTGGTAAAGCCTTGAAGTTCCAAATTGATATTTGAGACACCACGTCCTGTTTCAAAAACTTTACTCAAATTATGGAGCTTCAGTTGTGACTGCTCTGTCCAACGGATAGGCTCTGGTAAAACTTCTGTTAGATAATCTTCTGTTTGCAACACTTCATTAACACTGGCGTAAGCATTTTTACCATTTAGCGTTGCGTGGTAGTCCGAGGCAAAGTCACGCAAAGGTAAGAAATATTCCGGAGCTAAAATCAAAGCAGCCAGGGCTGGGAACAAGAGAATGGCGCCGTTCATAAGACGTAGTCCTAAGAACAAAGCCACCGTAGCCACAGACAAGGTTGCAAAGAAATCAAGTGCAAAGGTCGAGAGAATTGCGACACGTAACGTAGCCATTGTTGCTTTACGGAAACGTTCTGACGTTTGATAAATGGAATTGGCATATGTTTTTGATAAGCCAAAATATTTTAAGGTCGAAATCCCGCGGAGCGAATCTAAGAAGTGATTGGATAAAAGTTGGAAACTCTTATACTGTCTGTCTGCCTGCCCTTGTGCAGCATATCCCAACAAAATCATGAAGATTATGGCAAAGGGAAAGGCAATCGCCAATACAATCGCCGTCTGCAAATCCAAAAAGGCAATCGCAATCAGCAAGAGAATTGGTATGATCATCATGTTCAAAACTTTAGAAAGAACCAATTTGATATAAGTTTCGACCTCATCAATACCAGAAATAACTGTCGATGTCAGATTCCCTGTTCCCATTTCACGTGAGACGGAAGGTCCAAGTTTAAAGGCTTTTTCAAGAATCTGTCCACGCATATCTGCTGCTAAACGGTAAGAAACCTTATCGAGCATATATTGACGTAAAAAGTTTACTACTTCTCGCCCAAAAAAGCTCAGGAAAAAGCCAATAATATAGATCAGAACCTGCATGAGTTCTTGATCTTGCCACAATCCTGTTATCGCTTGAGACAGAAATAAAGCCTGTCCTAAAATACAAAGCGCTTGAAGTAGGGCGAGCCCTCCAAGAGCGGGAAGAATCTTACGTACTCCTGGAAGAGTAAATAGAGTTCTGTCAATCATTTTTTAATTACCTATTCTTATTCATATGATAACTTTTATTATAACAAAATATGAGTATCAAGCCTTTGAAGCTGCTTATAAATTCATGCTCTTCTTCACTTTTGTCTAATAAAAAATTCCTTTAAAAAAGGAATTTTAGAATCAATTATTCACTGATACGTTTTCTGAAAATGTAGTAAGTCCAAGCCATATAAGCAAGCACAAATGGCAAGATTGCTATTGTGATGTAGGACATGGTTGTCAAAGTATAGTGTGTTGAGCTTGCATCCTTAATCAATATGCTGTAAGCCGGATTTTCAGCGATCATTACACGTGGGAACAACCCTTGGAAAAGTAAAGCAACCAATGCAAGGAAAGTCAAACCAGAAGATAGGAATGCTGACATTTCATGTTTTTTAGCAACCGAAACATGTGCAAAAACAGTCAAGAGAACGATAACGACTAACAAGCCAATTGTTAAAGCTGCATGTTTTTCAATGAAATCTGTCTTCATAGCAATCAAGAGAGCAAAGACAACTTCACCTGCATAAAGCACAAAGTAAAGTTTGTTTGCAAGGTCATTCGCACGTTTTCGCATGTTTCCTTCTGTCTTCAAAGCAATGTAGTTCAAACCATGTAAGAAACTCATCAAAGCTACAGCAACACCACCAACAAGCGAAAGTGGGTTTACGTATGTTGTGAAGCTGGCATAAATATCACCGCGTGCATCCATCGGAACACCTTGAATCATGCTGGTAAACATAAGCCCAAACAAGAAAGGAATAAAGAAGCTTGTCACTCCTAAAATTATTTCCCAGCCACGCTCTACTTTTTCTGATTCGCTACGGTGACGGAACTCAAAGGTTACCCCACGTAAAATCAAGCAGGCGAGTATTAATAATAAGATATTATAATAGCCAGAGAAAAGTGAAGCATACCAATAAGGGAAGCTGGCAAACATAGCACCGCCGGCTGTCAATAGCCATACTTCGTTCATATCCCAGAAAGGACCGATTGTAGCAATCGCTTGGTTGACTTCACGTTTATTACGTGCCAAAGCCAAAACGCTCATTCCTACACCAAAGTCGAAGCCTTCGAGGAAGAAGAATCCCCCAAAGAGCACTGCAATTAAGATAAACCAAAATAATTGTAATCCGCTCATTTCAAAGCCTCCTCTTCTTTTTCTTCTGATTTAGAATGCTTGTCTTTCCCAAGATTATGGCTACTGAATGGATCTAAATCAACATAAGCTGTTTCTGCCTTATGTGCACTGTCACGCATAATACGGCGTGTCAAGATAATCATGATTGTACCTAAGACACAGAAAAGAAGGAAGTAAACGATATTTGAGAAGAGCAAACTTCCTACTGAAACGTTAGGTGAAACAGAGTCTTTGATGGTAAAGAGTCCATATACAGTCCATGGATAACGTCCCAACTCAGTTACCAACCAACCAGAAGTGATAGCAAGGAATGGTAAGAACATTGACCAACCATAAAGACGCATCATTCCAGGTTTTTCATACATCCAAGGTTTCTTACGGCGTGTCCAGAAGAGCCCAAGAGCTGAAATTAACATGAAGTACATGCTCAAACCAGCCATAATACGGAATGTATAGAAGAGAACTGTAACTGGTGGATAGTAATTCAGATGATCACCATATTTAGCTTCCAGTTCCTTGTTGATTTGATTCATCCCCTCAACTGAACCTGAAGGACGGTGGTAGGTCAAGATTGACAGCACGTACGGTATGCGCACACCGAAAACAGACTTGTGATCAGCTTCGTTAAAGAAAGCAATCATGTCCCAAGCTGCTGGGTCCTCTGTTGTTTCATAAACACCCTCTGTCGCTGAGAATTTCATCGGTTGAGTATTTTTAACTTCCAACATTTGTTGGTCACCAGCCACGAAGTTCCCCATCGCACCGATCAAAGCAACTAAGAGTCCTAAACGCAAGGCTGGTTTAAAGAAATCAGCTTCACGTTTTTTAAGGATTTGGAATGCAGAGATACCGGCAACCGCAAATCCACCAGTTAAGAATGACCCTGTGATAACGTGGGTAAATTCTAAGGTTGTTTGTGGGTTTGTCAATAAAGCTGAGAAACTGGTCAATGTGGCACGACCATCAATAACTTCATAGCCCACTGGATTTTGCATGAAGCTGTTCGCTGCCAAAATCCAAAGTGAAGAAAGCCAAGTTCCGACCATAACTAAGCCAAGTGCCGCCAAGTGCAACTTTTTGCCTATACGGTCCCAACCAAACATCCAAACACCCAAGAATGTTGATTCCATAAAGAATGCAAGCAGTGCTTCTACAGCAAGTGGTGCTCCAAAGATATCACCGACAAATCGTGAATAGTCTGACCAGTTCATCCCAAATTGGAATTCCTGAATAATACCAGTCACGACTCCGACGGCAAAAGATAATAGCATGATTGCACCAAAGAATTTGGTACGTGTTTTCCATTTCTCATCGCCCGTTTTAACATACAATGCTTCCATAATAAAGGTCATCAATGTTAACCCTATCGAAAGGGGAACAAAGAAAAAGTGGAAGATTGTGGTCATGCCAAACTGGAAACGCGCGAGAGTTTCAATTGTCAACATAAAGCCTCCTATTGCTCGAATAAAGGTAAAAGTACACAATTTTCGAGACTAACAAAAAATTAATTACAATTCATTGTAACACTATGAAAGCGTATCGAAAAGGAATTTGTTTATAAATTCAAGATTCTGATACATTTCTTATACAGCATCATCTTTAGTGTTCAAATTGACACGAGAAAACACTGCTTTTGACAGCAGTATTTCTTTTTAAATCTTATTTTCTACCTTGATTATCTTAAAATCCTGCCCTGATTTTGCTGGAAGGATAAGTTCATCAAGACAGTCTGCCAGTCGCTCAGTGAAAGAAACCTTTTGCAGAAAATGAATTTCTTTAAATGTTAGCTTGACTTCTGCATGTGTTGGATTAATAACGTAGACAAAAGCCTCGCAATCTGTGTAGCGAAAAATTCCTAAAACATCTCCTTGAAAAAACGTAAGCACCATTAATAGAGCTTATTCTAGGGCCTTGATTTCACCCAAAGAATTGAATTCCACTCTAACTTTTAACTTTTCTTTTGTATGTATAAGAATTAAAAATAAACTTTTTCTCATTTTACCTTAACTAGGAGAAAAGTTATTTTACAAACATTTCATCTCGTTATTAATTATAAAATTCTGAAAATTCGCAATAAAAAATTTGACACTTCTACTTCACTAGAAACGCTTTTATATCTTGGTATTTTCACATACTTTTATTATAGTATTTTACTATAAAATTTGCTAATATTAATATTAAATATCAAAAAAAAAGACACAGAAACGTAAATTTTCTGTGTCTTTTATTTTATTTTTTAATTAAATTAGTCAACATACCATTGATAAACTTACTTGATTTTTCATCACTGAAATCTTTAGTCAGTTCGATAGCCTCATCAATGGCAACCAAATCCGGTGTTTCAGTAAAGAGGATTTCATAGGCACCTAGACGAAGCAAGGCTTGCTCCACTGTTGTTAAGCGCGAGAAAGTCCAACCTTTTGCTAAATGCTCGGATAAAGCAGCATCAAGAACATTTTGTTTCTCTATGATGCCGTCCACCAATTCTGAAAAATAAGCGGGTGCTTCTACGGGTTCATCTGTATCGTTATCATAATTCAAAGCAAAAGTTTTGGCTTGAACTAAGATATCTTTAGAAGCTGTGGCAAATTTTGGCTCAGTCATCGCCAAAATTTCAGAAACTTCATTTTGAACCGTCAAAGGTTTGAAAAGATCAACTGTAATCTTTTCACGAACACTTGTATGAACATCAGAGAAAACTCGGTTGAAAACCTCTAATTTTTGCTCTGCTGTCTCTGATCGGAAACTTGCACGCAAGAAATCACGGACACGAACCGCAATATTTTCTTCTTCAAGTTCAATATTGAAAAGGCGTACCAAGTTCAGGTTCATGAAGACATCTTTGTACAAATCAATAGCTTCTTGATCTGTCATACGTTTCGTATAACCACCAAAATCACGAATAAAACTCAAAGCTTTGTAAACAGCTGTTTTTTCACGGTTTGGAATATCTAAAATTTCATAAATCTTATCAATTTCTTTTAATGGTTTTGTGAAAAAGCGTGGAAAATCACGTACTGTAATGCGTTCATCTTTGTAGGCAACATCAAAACGAATCGGTTTTGCCAACTCACGATTAATCTTTTCGACATTGTTCTTGAACTCTGTCAAAACCGTTTCTGACATTGCTTTTCTAATTTCGTATTCAAAAAGAGTTTGCACAGTGCGCTGACGAATGCTATGTTGCGTTAGCTTGTTAGGCATCAAAGAAACCCTCATCAAACAAATCTTCAAAGCTTGGTTTTGGTAATTTTTCAGGAACGATACCTACTACGTGGATGTTCACATCATCAATTACGATTTCTGTTGCTTGTTCAACTGCTTCTTTCACTTCTTTTTGAATATTCATAGCTACTTGTGGGACGTTGATACCGAAAGCCAAGTAAACATAGATGTTGACAACAACTTTGTCGTCTTTGCTTTCGATATAAACACCACGGCCTTCTGATTTTTTGCCGAGGCTATCTGAAAAATGCTTGTTGCGTAATGCATAAACACCATCGATTTTTGCAGTTGTGATACCGATAATTACTTCAAGAACTTCTGGTGCAATAACGATTTCACCAAGTTCTTCAGTATGAACAGTTGTATCTGCCATAGTTCTCTCCTCTATCTTTTCTTTTGTTTCTCCGTGGAGCAGGGCTTTTATAACTCCTCACCTTGTGGGAGAGCTAGCCCAAAACGGCTTATGCACGTTTAAGGTATTCACCTGTTTGTGTGTTGATTTCGAGTTTTGTTCCTGCTTCAACAAAGTCAGGGACGTTAACAACCAAGCCTGTTTCCATTGTTGCTGGCTTACCTGAACCTGTTACTGTTGCACCTTTGATAGAAGGTTGAGTTTCAGCGACTTCAAGGACAACAGTCGTTGGCAATTGAAGCCCGATGACTTCTGTACCGTAAAATTGGATTTTTACATCTGTATTTTCAAGGACATAGAGCAATTCTTCTTTAACTTGTTCAACAGGGATTTCATATTGATCATATGTTTCGTTGTTCATGAAGAAAGCTGTATCGTCCATTTGGTAAAGATATTGTGCAGGCACTGTATCAATCACAGCTTGTTCAAATTTGTCTTCTGGACGGTATGTATCGTCAAATGTAGAGCCTGAACGCACATCACGCAATTTCATACGCATGATTGTGTTACCTTTACCTGGTTTGTGGTGACTTGCTTCCATAACACGGAGGAGTTTGTCTCCGTTCAAAAATGTCATTCCGGCTTTGAGGTCTTTTGCTGCTACCATAATTATATATATCTCCTAGTGAATATTCTATTTACCGCCCAAAGAGGCAGCTTTTAACAATTCATTTTAGCACAAATTCACCCTTTTTTCAAATGTCTGTTTGTTTCCTTCAGACAAACTTTAGAGCAAATGAAGCTCTTGAAGCAAGAATTCAAATTAAAGAACGAGAAGTTCTTTCGGCGATTGGGTCAGTACCTGACAGCCCTCCTCAGTAATAAGCAAATCGTCTTCTATCCGTACACCACCAAAGTCAGGAATATAGATTCCTGGTTCATCCGTAACGACCATATTGGACATGAGTGCTCCTTTTGCTTTAGCACCAAAGTAAGGAATTTCATGTACATCTAAGCCTAAACCATGACCAATCCCATGTGTAAAGTGTCCTCCGTATGAGGCTGCTTCAATGACATCGCGTGGCACTTTGTCAAAGTCAGCAAGAGACATGCCTTCTTTTGCTTCTGCGATCAGAGCTTCATTTGCTTGACGTACTGTCTGATAGATTTCACGCATCTTCGGACTTGCTTCGCCAACAAAGACTGTTCTTGTCATGTCACTTGCATAATGATTATAATAACAGCCGAAATCAATGGTTACAGGATCCCCAAACTCAATCATTTTATGGGTTGCTACTCCATGTGGCAAACTGCTGCGTTTTCCTGAAGCAACGATTGTGTCAAAAGAGATGCCACTTGCGCCCATTTCTCGCATTTTAAAGTCAAGAAAATTAGCGACTTCTATTTCTGTTCTGCCTGGCTCGATATATCTCAATACAGCTTCAAAGGCCTTATCAGCAATTTGACAAGCTTTCTTGATTGTGGCGATTTCATCGACCTCTTTGATTTGGCGAAGCTCAGCTACAAAATTTGTCGTAGGAACAAGTTTCGCTTTCTTTAATTTTTCCGCTAATACACGATAAAATGCAAAATCAACTGTATCTTCAAAACCAATAGCTTGAAGGTCTTCAGCAAGGTCAGCAATTTCAGATAAGGCATCACGTGTCTGGATGATTTCAAACCCCGTAATCAATTGGCATGCAATTCCAATATAACGATCATCCGTCATAAAGTAGGAATGTTCTGCTGTCATGAAAATCGTTCCAGCTGTACCCGAAAAACCCGTCAAATAGTAGATGTTTTTCATATCAGTAAGGATTAAGCCATCTAAATTTTCTCGTGCTATTTTTTCTTTTAAGTTACTGATTCTCATTGATTTCTCCTTTTTAATTGGGATGTTTTCTTCTATTATAACAAAGTCTGAACTATAATATTGAATCTTTATCTAGAGAAAAAAGAACTCCTAAAAGCAGAAGTTCTTTCCTTTATTCTGATTCCGCCAACAAATTTTTGGCATCCGTAAGTGTCTCAATAAAACGGTCTGCTTGCTCTTGATTAATACCGAAATAGTTATCCTTAACTGCCCAAACAGTGGCTCCAGCCGCCTTACCAGCCATAATACCATAATGCGAATCTTCAATAATCAAGGTTTCTGAAGGTTCTACACCAAGCTTTTCCATAGCAGCCAGATAAATAGCTGGATTAGGTTTAGACTGCTCAAACTCGTCCTGCCCTGACAAGAAAAACTCAAAATACTGGCGTAAATCATGCGTATCCAAGACTTCAGCAATCTCATGACGACGAGAGCTTGAAGCTACGGCCATTTTATATCCCTTTTCTGAAAAGGTCTTCAAGGCGTCCGTAACACCAGGTAAAAGTAGCTCCTTATAAGGAATCGGAAATTGTGCATCGTAATCTAAGAATTCTTGGTGCACTTGCGCTGCATGCGCCTCTGTAAACTCATCACGTAATACTTTTGGCCACATGTCTTTCAAAACACTGCCGACAAAATCTTTTGGTGTTAAATGGCTAGCATCAATACCACTTTCAACGAAAAAGTTATCTAAAACCTTAGAGTGAAAACGTTCTGAATCTACCAAAACACCGTCCATATCAAATACAATTGCTTTAAATTTCATAGCTTTATTATAGCATAAGTAAGCGGTTATTTTTTATATTGAGATGTAATATATGAGGTATTGCTTATCTTGTTTTTTTATTTAGATATACTGAATCACTTAGATTACTGCGCACCATCACTCCTCAGCTTTTCCATCAGAACCAAGCACTTGAATTTTTTGTTTCACAAGTTCTTTGACTGCTTGTTTAGCTGCGGAGTTGTATTTTTTCGGATCTACGACTTTTTCATCTTCGGAGATGTAGGATTTGATAGCATTTGTGAAAACAGCGCGGAGTTCAGTGGCATAGTTAACTTTAGCAATGCCCATAGCAACAGCTTTTGAAACATCTTCGTCAGGGATCCCTGAAGTGCCGTGAAGGACCAATGGTACATCACCCGTTCTCGCTTTGACAGCCTCTAAGATATCATATTGTAACTTTGGTTCTGCTTTGTAAAAGCCGTGTGAGTTGCCGATACCAATAGCTAAAAAGTCAACATTTGTAGATTTGACAAATTTTTCAGCTTCTTCTGGATCGGTAAAAGCTACCGTCTCTGCATTATTGCCATCTTCTTTTCCACCAACAATACCTAGTTCAGCTTCTACTGGAATACCCATCGAATGTGCCATCTTGACCACTTCTTCGGTTATTGCGACATTTTCTTCAAATGGTTTTTTCGAAGCATCAATCATTACCGAGGTATAACCTGTACGCAAGCAACGTGCGACGCGTTCAAAATCATCACCATGATCAAGATGCATCACTACAGGCACTGAGACCTTGTCTGCTGCTGCTTTAACCATATGGTAGAACATTTCTGGGGGTGTCGTATTGAGCGTACCCGAAGTTGTTTGGACAATGACGGGGGCATTCATCTCTTGCGCTGCTTCTACGATTGCTTCCGCCATTTCCATATTTTCTGCATTAAAGGCCCCAATGGCATAGCCATTTTTAAATGCCTTTTCTATCATTTCTTTACTTTTTACAAGTACCATTTTTTCTCCTCTTCACGTCTTTGTTTTATATTTTTTCTACTTTGAGTTGATCAAACAAAGCTTGATAATTTGTCCGATTAATATAACCTGTCTTCGCCTCCTGCGCATTGAGCATGCCACATACATTAGCACCTTTCAAGGTATTCTCAACAGTTTCATTCTGGCTTATCCCATAAACAAGCCCTGCAACAGTCGCATCGCCGGATCCGACCGGATTTACTACATCTATTTTGGGGATTTGCACACGATAAAAGTCATTGGAAACTTTAGCAAATGCGCCTTCTTTTCCAAGAGAAACCACAATCCACTCAATACCGTTAAAAAGCCTATCCTGTAAACTTTCTTTGATATTTTCTAAGGTGACTTCCTTCCCTAACAAATCCGTCAACTCTTCCAAGTTGGGTTTGATTACACTTGGCTTATGTGGGTTTTTAAGCACTGCTTCAAGTGAGCGCCCCGAACAATCCAAAACAACTGTTTTCTCTTGCTTGTTGGCAATTGCGATAAGCTCAGAATAGAAAGTTTCCTGTAAGCCATCAGGCAGAGAACCAGAAATGGCAATTGCTTCAACTTCAGATAACATTGCTTTAAAATTTTCAATAAACTCTTCTGCTTCTTGCCTTAAAATCTGTGGTCCTTTTTCTAAAATCTCGGTCTGTTGTCCTTCGTGTAAAATCGCAATACAGTTGCGTGTCTTTCCAGAAATCTTAGTAAATCGACTATCAATGCCTTCACCTTTTAAGTTCTCGACAATCTCCGCACCTAAGATATCGTCAGCAAATCCTGTCGCCAAGACCTCTGCACCTAGTTCTTTCAGCACACGTGATACATTAAGCCCTTTACCACCAGCCGTTTTACCAACCTGTGCCACACGATTGACCGTATTTAAGTGAAAGGCTTCCAATGGATAAGAAATATCGATAGCAGGATTAAGTGTGACTGTTAAAATACTCATGGTTTACTGCTCTCCTATTTTTCCAGAGGATGGATAATCACACCTTTTACGACACGGTTCACTGTGCCTGATGCTGAAGGTGTATCAGGCGTATTTTTCACCAAAATTGAAGCATTCAAGGCAATGACATGAGCAAATGCAAATGCTGGGAAGACAAGATATGCTTCTTTAAGCTCTGGTACTTCCTTATACGTAAAACCTTCAGTAAGATTTTGTCCGATGACGACTGTTCGCTGAGCAATTGCATCACCGGCAACCTCTTTGTAGAGATCCAAATCATATTGACGTGTATAAGCGTTATTGGCAGCAAAGACGAAAACGACAGTATTTTGGCTCTTTGTCAAATCGGACTGATGAGTCGGATATATAAGATGATAAACTTGAGATTACTCTCAGATTTATCATCTTTTTTAGTTATTTAATTTTAATAAGGCCGTTTATCAAGAAAATTCTTATACGCATATTTGTAAATGAGTTGAATCCATAGGAAACTCTTTTAAGTGTTTTTATATGAGTGTTCTTAGCTTCAATTTTTCCATTGGAAAAATTATATTTAAGAGCGTTTCTAATACCTTCTTCATAGGAAATCAGATTTTCTATTTTATCTCTAAATTGTGTATCCAAGCTATCAGGTAGATTTTTCAATAGTTCGAAAAAGGAACGGTCATCTTTGTTTCTAAAGTGATACATTAATAAATGGAAAATGTCATAAGCTTCTTTTAGTTCAGAAGAAAATGAGAGTAGTCGATCAATCACCATAGATTCCGTTAAAAGATGGTACTTTGGAGAAGGAAAACTTCTCCAAGTTTTGAACTCTGAAATGGAAATATTTGTTTGATTTTTTAGAAGTAATTTCCAGTTTGATTTTAATTTATTTGCTTTTGACTTTTTCTTATTGGTAATTAATCTCTTCATTTCTCGGACTCTAAAATCATTAAAAGCGGTGTTCAAATGCTTCACAATATGGAACCTATCAATGATTAATTTAGCAGTAGGAAAGACATTTTTAGTTAATTGAAAGTAAGCAGCATTCATATCTGTTACTAAAAATTTAACTTTTTCCCTTTCCTCCAACGGAGAGCGATTGAAGTAAGGGATTATTTTATCTAATTTCCTACTAGGTAAAATATCTACTAATTCACCTGTTTCTCCATCAGCACATATGAAGCTCATTTTATCTTCATAACTAGCGTGAGATCTAAACTCATCTACCATTAAAACTTCTGGAAAACTCCGTGGTTTAAGTTGTTGCGGGAGTTGTGATTCAACTGACTTAAGAACTCTTAAAACTGTAGTTAATGAAACGTGGCATTGTTTAGCTATAAATGTCATAGAGATTTTCTCAGTTAATAATTCTAAAATTTTCAAAGTAATAAATTTACTGATATGACAGTTTTTTTCAACAATAGAACACTGTGCCGTCCAATTGTGCGAACAGCTTTTACAATGGAATCGTTGTTTCTTCAGTTTTAAAATAGTGGGCATATTTTGATAAGAATCTAACTGAATAGTTACTTCCTTTTTTCCATTTCTAACAACTACACTTTTCCCTTCATTATCAACAATAGTTGAACCACAGTTCCTACAAGCCGAAGGCATGGGAGAATAGACTCCAAAGATAACTAAAGTGTTCTTCCCTTTAATTTTATATTCCTCCGTATTTGTTAAATCTAAATGTTCATCTGTAATTCGTAGCATTTTTTTGATATGATTATTCAAGACATGTCGTCCTTTCTATCTTAGATTTTTGGTCGTACTTAAATTTTACTAGATAGACGACATGTTTTATATTTAAATAAACTAAAAAAGGACTGATGAATCAAAATTTGATTCATCAGTCCTTTAAATTATAGAGCCAGTATTTTCATTAATGAAAGATTTAGGTCCATGACGGAAGCCCATCGAGCTGTCAAACATGGTTGCTATTTTTCCTGCTGTTAATTCCAAAACCTTGAGTTGAGCTTCACGTACAAAACCTGAAAGTGTACTTGAGCCCACGTAAACCATACGGTCTGTATCGTCATTTAAAAAACTTACAATTTCCGTTTCTCGCTGAAAAACATCTGCAGCTAAATCCGCGGCAACGCTGACCTGCTTTTCTTTTTCCGAAAGGTCTTCTGTTGAAAAAATAAGCGTTGATAAAAGCGTCATTGAACTGCATGAGCCTGTCATTGCAAACCCTTTATCGTTAGACTCATCTGGCAAGATACAAGTCAACGCATTTTCCATGGTGAGGGCTTGCTGAGCGAGCTTGCCTTCTTTGGCGCAAGTAATTACCAACTGATAACTGTCTTGGACTAGCTCTTCTACAATATTGACTGCTGCAACAGATTCAGGGGAGTTTCCACTGCGTGCAAATGAAACCAACAAGGTCGGTGTATTCTGCTCCAACGTAGCTTGTGGGGCTGCTACGATATCCGTTGTTCCGATTGATTCAAAACGGAAATGTTCCGTATCTCCCAGCTCAATTAAACTTTTAAGTACGGTGTCACCCACATACTGCGAGCTACCTGCCCCAGTAAAAATTACTCGGATAAAGCCATGTTTTTCGATAAGTTTTGCTAAGAAAGCATCAATCTCTGTTTTTCTTTCTGCGTATTCTCCGAAAACCTTGCGCCATAAGTCTGGTTGCCCTAAAGTTTCTTTAACGGTGATAGCCGCACCTAGTTCTTTGACTCGTTCTTCTGGTAATTGAAGCATATTATTCCCTCGATTTCTATTTTTCTTTAAGCTTATGGTATCTATTATAAGGTGATAACCATAGGAAAATTTTCCAAATGGCACTTTACCAAAATGGAAATTTTTCCTGATTTCAAGGGAATGTTTCAATGCTCCATAGAATTATTTTGTCACATCATGAAAAACCAAGAAGTTCCAATACTTCAGTTAAATGCTCAACACGTCTGTCTGCATGACTCTGGTCACTATCAAATCGTTGATCTCTAATCGCCCAAATGGTTGCTCCCACTGCTTTTCCCGCTGCAATACCATTGGGTGAATCTTCAATGACAAGCACATCAGATGCTCTGGCATTCAACTGCTTCATGGCAGACAAATAAACGGCAGGATGGGGCTTAGACTCTGGAAAATCTTCGCCAGATGAAATAACCTCAAAATATTTACGAAGATTATGTGTATCAAGAACTTCTGCAATTTCATCGTGTGACGAACTTGTGGCTAAACCAATCTTTAGTTTTGTTTCAGACAAGCGTTGCAGGACAACTTTCACATCAGGAAACAGCATTTCCTCGATGGGAAAATGGCTACTCTTTTTATAGGTGAAGAACTCTTTTTGTAACCTTGCCGCATCTTTC
Source organism: Lactococcus sp. bn62 (assembly GCF_029492705.2). Taxonomy (NCBI): domain Bacteria; kingdom Bacillati; phylum Bacillota; class Bacilli; order Lactobacillales; family Streptococcaceae; genus Lactococcus; species Lactococcus sp. bn62. The sequence continues at coordinate 1,591,592 of NZ_CP120417.1, forward strand.
TTATCAAAATCTTCTCCCAAAATGAACGGCCACAAGTCTCTCAGAGGGCGACCTAAAAGCTCACGGCGATTTAGATGTGCTATCGGAATGCCCTTTTTATCGAAAAAGGCATCAAATACTTGGGCATAATGATACTCCGTATCGATTAAAACACCGTCCATATCAAAGATAATCGTATTAAAGCTCATCTTATACTCCTGCATATACAAGGCTTTCTGAAGCTTCCTCACTATTTTCAACTAGTTTTTGGTTAATGATTGACACAATCTCCGCTTGGCTGTCCGCTGCTTTTAGCTGATCTATCACCGCAGGTATCATGAGCATTTTCGCAACAGAAGAGAGCAATTGTAGATGTGCCGTACCTTTTTGATGTTTGGGTATAAAAAGTCCAATGATAAAAGTAATTGGTTGACCATCTAAGCTATCCCAAGCAATACCTTTCTCATTTTTTACAATAATCAAACTGGCTTTATTAATATTTGACGATTTAGCATGCGGTATGGCAAAGCCGTCCATCATTCCTGTAGTTCCTTCGAGTTCACGCGCCACTAACTTTTCCTTGATTTCTTCCTTGTCTGTGGCGATTCCTCGTTGGATTGTTTTTTCTGCTAAAAAGTCGAACATCTCATCTCGTGTATTGAATGTCTGATGGAGAAAGACATCATTTTCAGAAAGGAATGCAGAGGGAGCTAGAATTTCTTCAGTGGCTAATTCTTTATTTTCACGTTTTTCCTTCTCCCAGCGTCGTTTTTGATAGAGGCCAAGTAAAATTCCACCTACTGCCGAACCAATCAAAATTGATAAAACCCATTGGAAAGCACCTGTGACAACAGGTAAAACAAGAAATCCTCCATGTGGCGCAGGAACCTTTACTCCGAAAAGATAAGTTAAAATTGAAGCGATTGAAGAACCCACCATAAAAATAGGCAAAATAATCAAGGGATTTTTGGCTGCAAAAGGAATTGCGCCCTCAGTGATATGTGTGGAACCTAAGATGAGGTTCACAATCCCTGCATTACGTTCTTCAGTATTGTAATACTTTCTAAATACAAGCGTTGCAATACTTGTAATCAATGGCGGCGCAATACAAGCAGCTGACACACCTGCCATAAAGGAGTAATTCCCTTGAGCTAAGAGCGCTGTACCTGTAACATAGGCAGCTTTGTTGATCGGACCTCCCATATCAAAGGCACACATTGAACCAACAATAAGTCCTAAAACAATCGGGTTACTGTTTTCAAATCCAGCCAAGAAATTCATCATAGCTTGATTGATGGCTTCCATAGGAGCTGCCAACAAATACATAGCTATTCCGACAATTGCGACTCCTAGAACCGGTAAAATAAAGACAGCTTTTAATCCATCAAGAGATTTGGGCATCTTACGCAAGAGTTTTTGAAGGAAAAGAATTAAGTAACCCGCTAAGAAACCTGATAGAATTCCTCCTAAGAAACCTGCACCACCTGCATTTGCTACGATACCACCAATCAAACCTGCGACAAGCGCGGGACGCTTAGCAATGCTTTCAGCAATGAAAGCTGACAATATTGGCACCATCATTCCCATAGCTTGCCCGCCAATATCATTGATCATCGCTGCTGTGGCATTATATGTAGCATGATCTGGTTCTGCAGAATGGATCCCCCAAACTGCAAAAGAAATTGCAATCAAAACACCACCAGCAACAACGAAAGGCAGCATATGCGAGACACCGTTCATAAGGTTTTTGTAGATGCTGTGCCCAATTTTAGATACATCTGGTGCTGTTGAGGTATTTTCCCTAGTCGTTGTACCGTCCTTGATTTTTCCTTTCCCAGCTAATGCTTCCTTAATCAAGTGGTCCGCCTCTTTAATCCCTGCTGAAACAGAAACTTCAATGACCCGTTTTCCAGCAAAACGCTCAGCATGGACATCTTTATCGGCTGCAATAATTACAGCTTCTGCATGACGAATGTCCTCGTTTGTCAATTCATTTTCTACACCAATCTGTCCATGTGTTTCTACCTTGATTGATACACCTGCTTTTTTTGCCGCCGCTTCTAAAGCTTCCTGTGCCATAAACGTGTGTGCTATCCCTGTTGGACAACCTGTTGCAGCGATTATTTTATAGTTTCCCATAAATCCTCCTTATAGTTTATTCATAGTTTCAGTAACAGTAATTTGTTTCATCAGCTGTGGAACATCGGAAAAATCAGTCAAGCCTTTTTGAAAAGCTGTAGAAGAGCCAGCTGCAATTGCTAATTGCAAATTTTTTCCGATAGCTTCATTTTTGATTATTCCGGCTAAGAAAGTTCCAAGCAAGCTATCGCCTGCACAAGCTGTGTTGACAACTTCTCCTTGCGGAGCATTTACAGATAAGATTTGGTCCGAATTGATAAACAAGGCACCTTTTTCCCCAAAGGAAATCAAAACATTTTGCGCACCTTGCTCTACCAATTTTTTACCGTAATAGATTACATCTTCTGGCGTTTTTAGCTCCACATTAAACCAGTGCGCCAGTTCCTCATCATTGGGTTTAAGCAAGAAAGGTTTGTAAGACAAAGTATCCAGTACTTCTGCATAGCTGGTATCAATAATGAGTCTCACCTTGTTTTCTTGACAGATCGCTGCAATCTCTTTTAAGAGTATGGGTGGAACTCCTTCAGAAAAACTGCCAGATAAACAGAGGTAGTCCCCCTCTCTGAGTTGGTGTACTTGCTTTAAAAACATTTCTACTTGTTCAGATGTAACTTTTGGCCCTTTATTGACTAGCTTATACTCCAGATTTTCTTTTTTTACATGTGTAAAGACATTGATTCTGGTTATACCGTCAACTTCGATAAAGTCTGTGTAAATGCCTTCATTTCGGAGCGTGTCATCGATGAAATTTCCGGTAAACCCAGCCTTAAAACCAAGTGCTGTACTTGTCACTCCGAGTTGCTGCAAGATCAAAGAAACATTGACACCTTTTCCATTGGCTTGAACATCATACTCTTCTGTACGATTCACTATTTTAGGAGACATCTCCTGGGTGTCAATAAACAGATCAATTGCTAAATTTAGTGTAGCTGTGTAGATCATTGAACACCTCACTTTCTTTTTATCATAGTATTATCATAGCGTATTATTTATGTACCCGCTTACAAATTTTGGATATTTCTGAAAAACGTTACACTTCTATTTTTAATTTTGCTATACTTAGAGTAATAAATCTTAGAAAACGGGGAGGTTTACTGTGAGTACTAAACTAAGCGACTCTGAGCAATATTTATGGAATTATATTGAGCGTAATATTATAGAAATCCCTAACTATTCCATCGCCGAATTAAGTGTTGAAGCTGCTGTTTCAACAGCAACAATTGTGCGTACACTAAAGAAAAAAGGGTATTCTGGATATGCCGACTTCAAGTATAAACTCAAAGAGCGAAGAAAGTTGCATGAAGATTTTTCCCAGTTTGATCAAGAAGATGAAGGTATTCGTCTCGTCATTACCAAAAATGAGCAAGAAGTCATGCGCACCATCTCAATGATTAATATCCAGAAACTTGAAGAAGCAATTCGAATTATCACTGCTTCAAGACGGCTCATTTTATTTGCCCGTGGTTTTTCAGAAATGGTTGCCCAAGAGATGATGATCAAGTTTCAGCTTACAGAAAAATACTGTGAACTCTTTACAGACCCTGAAATCATTAAAATCATGAGTAAAAAATTATCCCCCGAAGACGCTGTCCTTTTCATATCTTTAAATGGCGAAACTCCAGAATTGGTAAATGCTGCACAAAATTGTCAACAACACAATATTGCAACACTTCTCCTTACGACAGCGGGTGAATCCACGCTGACCTCCCTATCTGATGTTGCTCTAGTTGGTTTTAAATCAGATGGCTCCTTTTTCCCAGACTATGAAGTACGCTCACGACTTCCTCTGACTATTCTTTCACGAATTTTGCTTGACTCTTATGCTTTAAGAAAAAAAGAAATATAAAAAAGTAAGTGTCTTTGTCCCACACTTACTTTTTTATATTTACGGCCAGATTGAAGGCCAGATACCTATTCCTGAGCCAAGGATGCCAAGGCAGAGGAGTAAAAGAATACAACGGATAGGTGTCCATTTGTGCTTCTGCATGAGATAGAACAAAAGTAAAGTTAATCCTAGCGGCAACATTGATGGCAAGATACCATCTAAGATGGATTGAATATTAATTTCAGCTTCACCATTTGGAATGACAATGTTTACTGAAGTAGCTCCCATAGCTGAAGTCAATGCCCCCACTACGAAAATACCAAGGATAGAAGCTGCGCGTGTAAATTCTTTTGCATTAGCAGTCATGATGCTGATAGCATCTGTTCCTTTTCGGTAAGACCAATGCATCAGGAAGTAACGCAAGCCGAACTGTACAGCATTGAAAATAAAGAGGAAGATGAACGGTGCTGCGATATTTCCCGCAATCGCCATATTGGCTGTTATCCCTGCCGTAATTGGTACAAGCGTGAACCAGAAGAGTGCATCACCAATCCCTCCAAGTGGTCCCATCGCTGCAACACGAACGGCACGTATCGTCTGAATATCTGTTTTATTTTGCTCAAGTGAAAGCACGATCCCCATTACAAAGTTAACCAAAAATGGGTGTGTGTTGAAAAACTCTAAATTGTGCGCCATTGAAGCTGAAAGGTCTTTTTTGTCCGTGTGGATTTTTTCCAAACCGGGCAAGATCGAGTAGAGCCATCCACCGGCTTGCATCCGTTCATAGTTAAAAGATGCTTGGAGGTAAACGGAGCGCCAAACCATTTTGTTGAGTGTTTTTTTATCAAGTTGTGGTGCTGGCGTTTGGTTAGAATAATTATCAGGAATATTAAATACCATCTTCATAATCTCCTTCACTAGCTGGTGCTGCTGCAGCTGCTGCTTTGAGTTTTGTATTCATTTGGAAATCCCAGTAGGCGAATGCAAAACCAATTACGGCGAGTAAAAGTAACGCTGGACCTTTGAGCGCTTCAATACCGGTAACAATAACAGCAAGCACGAAGCCTAGGAAGTAGAAGCCCCAAAGTTCTTTTGAAACCATAACTTTAATCAAGATTGCAAAACCGACATAACGCATCATGTTTCCGGATGCACCGAGTCCACACATAAGCCAGGCTGGAATAGCATTTACTACTGTATCTCCAAAGGCTTTCCCTCCAATAAAGAAGAGCGTTACGACAATACCAAAGATTGTTCCGAGTGCACACATCGCTAGCCAGTTAATTTTCGCGATTCCGGCTGGGTTTGCTTCTTCTGCATATTTATCCGCTACACCCATTACCGGTGCCATAACTGTGAAGATCAAGGTTACACCATATTGACCTAGCAATGAGAATGGGATAGCAGTGGCAACGGCTGCTGCGGGCTGGAGACCCAGAGTGATAGCCAAGACTGTTGCCATAATACCACCGATAACCGCATTTGGTGGTTGAGCCCCACCAACCGGCATATTACCAATAGTCATCAGTTGATAAGTACCACCAACAATCAAACCGGTTTGAACATCACCGAGAATAAGGCCGATAACCAAACCGGTGACAATAGGCTGGTACAAAGATTGAAGTAAACTAAATTGGTCAATGGCAACGACAAAAGTCACTGCAAAGATCAAAATAATCTGAAAAATGGAAGCATCCATAAGTTTTTCTCCTTATATTTTTTTGTTGGATTTTAACCAAAAAATTGAGAGCCTATAATATCAATACGAGAAAAATAAATTCACTTGACAATAAATACTCTATTTTCTTGCAAAATCCTCTTGTTACCAAAATTAGAAATGTATCACGAGTATCATTTGAAGAGCTTATCTAATGGCTCTATTGCTGTCGTTGGCACGCGCTGTATCTCAAGCTCAACACCAAGTCCTTTCAGTTTCTTAAATGCTGCCACATCATCGTCATCCACGGCGATAACAGTTGCAACTTGACGTTTTCCTTCTGACATGTGCATATTACCGATATTCACTTTTTTAATGGGTACACCACCTTCAACAAGACGTAATACATCTTGGGGATTTTCACAGATAATAAAAATCAATTGGCGATCAGCAGCTTTACTAATAATATCAATCGTTTTTTGGAGACTAAAATAGCGTGTCGCAACTCCAGTCGGTGCGGCCATATCCATCAGTGCTTGACGCTGTGGATTGCTTGCCACATCATCATTTGCGACAAGCAAAAGGTTGGAGCCGACAAAGCTGTTCCACTGTGTGGCAACTTGACCATGAATCAAGCGATTGTCAATACGAGTAAGTAAAATATTTGGCATAAAAATAACCTTTCTTAATAAAGAATAGGAAGCTCTTTGTTCTACTCAAATTTTATTTAACATCCTAGAAGATAGGGAAATGAACGTTTTACAATATCTGCGTGATGGCATAACGTGAAACTCTAATCACCAACTTATCCGCAAGCTTTATGCGGCAGAATTCTTCATCTAAATCAGTAACCACTCCTGTCAAGCCGCCACTAAACATGACCTCACTCCCTACGGCAAGAGTCTGATGCAGCTCGGCGATAACTTTTTTTCGCTTGCTAAACTGCAGACCACTAACAATGCTATAAAAAGCACCGCCTAGAAGAATAAAACCAATAAAGACAAGTGAACTGTTGATAATAAATTGTGCCGTCATTTAAATGCCATCGCTTTCTTCAACTTCTAGCATTTTTTTGCCGAGCGCTAAGTCAAGAGTGACACCATCTTTAGCTGTAGAAACAGACAAATCAAGTATTAAATCACCCTCTGTTTCCATCATTCCTTGAGAAACAAACTCAATCAGCATCGGAAGATTCGTACCCGTAAAAATATGCACGTTCTCACTATCTCCTTTAGCTATCATTGCTTTATTAAAAGGTGTCCCTCCAAGTAGATCCGTAAAAATGGCTACTTCTTCACCATTTTTACAAAAATTATTTAAAGCCTCTTGATACTCTTCAAGGTTTGTTGCTTCATCAAAAGTAAGTGTGATTAAGTCTGCCTGTGGTCCGGTAATTAATTCAACCGCACTCTTCATACCTTCTGCAAAATGCGCATGCCCAGAAATTAAAGCTTTCATCATTTCTCCTTGTCTTCTCAATTTAGTTTTATTATAAGCTATGAATTATAGGAAATTTTTCCAAATAAGTCCTATATTTTTGGTAAATTTTCCTGAATTAACCGCTTACAACTATGTTTTGTCTTTATATACTTTCGCGTTTTAAGACGACATGACCTGTTCACCATTGACGTAGACTTCTGAAAGTTCCATATTGGACTTTAAAACGATAAAGTCAGCATTATAGTTTTCTTTAATTTGACCACAGCGGTCATCAATATTAACAGACTTGGCAGCAGTTAAGGTCGCCATCATAAGAGGTTCCTCCGGTGTTGCAATTCCCCAATCTACTATGTTTTTAACCGCATCCTTTAACATGAGGATAGAACCAGCCAAACTATTTCCTTCTTTAAGATGAGCAGCGCCTCCTTCAACACGTACAGGAAATTCTCCCAACATGTAATCTCCATCGGGCATTCCTGCAGCACGCATCGCATCGGTAATCAGGACCGTGTGCGATGCTCCCTTACTTTGAATTAATATTTTAGCCGCTGTCGGATGAACATGATGTCCGTCACAGATAAGCTCGGCATATGTATTCGGAAGGCTCAGTGCCGCACCAACCATTCCGGGTTCCCGATGGTTAAAGGGACTCATGCCATTAAATGTATGGACAAAGACAGTAGCACCTGCTTCTACTGCTGCTGTTGCTTGAGCTAAAGTAGCGTTAGAGTGTCCCAAAGCAACCGTGATTCCTCGATTTGTCAAAGCTCGGATAAATTCGATACTTCCTTCTCTTTCAGGTGCAACGGCTATTTTTCGAATCATACCATGCGCTGCTTGGTTCCAATTTTCAAATTCTTCCACATTTGGATCTGTCATATAAGCGGGATTTTGCGCACCTTTATGTTGAGTAGTAAAGTATGGTCCTTCAAAGAAAAGACCTTGTATTTTGGCCCCTGTAACTGCTGGTTTATAATTTCCAACTACTTCGCAGACTTCTCTAAGGCGCTCATGTTTCCCTGTTAATGGTGTAGCTATCCAAGAAGTTACACCCCCTCTAAGTAAACTCTGACTCATCTTATCAAGCAACTCTGACTATCCGTCCATCACATCTGCGCCATCGAAACCATGTATATGTGTATCCACCAATCCTGGCGCAATCCAGTATCCTGTATAATCTTTGACCTCAGCATCTTCAGGAACTTCTTGCATGTGTTTGCCAAATTTACCCGCTTTAATTTCTAAATAGCCACCACTGAGCGTTTGATAAGGATAAAAAAATTTATCTGCTTTAATATAGTAAGTCATGCCTTACCTCCATTTATCTTTTTTCTTAGTATAAATCAGAAATAAGGGGAAAATTTTCCAAAAAGTCCCTTATATAAGTGGAAAATTTTCCCAAAAAAAACAGAGATTTTATCTTCTCTGCTTGTCTTATTTAATCTTCACGAATAGGTGCTAAATTTTTGTAAAGGGCAAAAGCATCCAACAAGATACGATTCACAACTTGTAAACATAGGCGACTCCCCACGTCTAAACCAAAATTAATCGTTTTTTGAGTTGATTTGTAAGCATGGATGTAAACATCAGCTTGACTTCCAATGGCACTCGGCATTGCTCCCACAAGTGCAATAATCTTTGCTCCCCGATTCTTCGCTTTATGAAGTGCTTGTACAATCTCAGGTGTTTCGCCACTCAAAGAAAAGGCAACGATGAGATAATCACGGTTGGCTTTACTTGCAAAATACTGCATATAATCAAAATCATCGTGAATAACACAAAGTTTTCCAAAAAGTTGCAGCTTATCCATCATTTCCCGTGCAACATTAGCACTCAGCCCTGCACAAAAAATCATAATTTTGCTATGATGATCAATCAACTTAATAGCAGCTTCAATATCATCCGCTGAAAGTTGATTAATCGTCCGTGTAATTTCTATTTCATTTTTACGGATCGCCTGATTAACCTCTTTTGAAAAGCCATTTTTGCGACGCTCGTTTTTGGTATTACGAATAGTTTGTTTAAAGTCAGAATAACCATCGTAGCCCATTTTTTTCAAGGTTCTATTAACTGTGGAAACACTGACATGTGATTCTGTTGCCAATATCGAGATAGATAGATTAGGAATCCGATTTAAATTATCTTGAATATGATTCCAACAATACGACTCTGCTTCACTTAAGGTTTTCAATTGTCACTCCTTTAACTTCAAAATTTGTATTTTCGAGCATTGCAAGTCAATATTTTTCATAATTTTCAAAAAGATACTCTAAATCATCAATTGTCTTCAAAAGCTCCTGACCGATATTGGTATCTTTAACACAGGTTCTTTCCTCTACTCGATCAACTAATCGCTTGACACTTACAATATCGCTGCCGTCTTCGACAGCTGCTTTTATCGTTTTAAAAGGCTCGTGAGCTGCCAACTGCATACCATAGCTGTTATAAAGCAAAGTGTATCCCGCAATTCCAGTTTCTTTTTGGTAAGGCTTAGAAAAACCGCCATCAATTACAATCAGTTTACCACCAGCTTTGATTGGTTCTTCACCTTTCTTTTCTTTAACCGGTGTATGTCCATTGATGACATGCCCTTTTTCATCCATCCCAAAATTTTTCAAGATACGACTAATCGTCTCTGGCTCTTCTCTTAGACGATAATAAGGATTTTTCTTTTCCACATGTGTTGCTTTATCCGTGATATAATAACGCTCAAAAGTGGTCATCGCTTCTTTACCAAAAAGTGAAGAAGATTCTCCCACCCACAGATACCAGAGTAAGTCTGTAGATAAATCTTCTTTCACATCAGGATGCGCCAAACTCTTTCTCACATGATCTTCAAAAAGATCGAGCAATTCGCGCCCAGAATAAGCTTCTCCTTCAAGTCTGAAACACTTGAAGTCGCCGTTTTCATGGAGAGGAAGGCAACCATGAATCAATAAATTGCCATTGTAGGAAAGATACATTGAACCTTTTTCTAAAAGAAAATCAATATGTTTTTTGAGTTTTTGGGAAGCCTGAAAATTTTTCAGCAGTTTTTTCAGTAAGATTTCTTCCTCGTCTGTTAACTGCTCCGGTTGAACTGGATCAACCGTGGGTGCCTGAAATTCCTGTAAATCATACTGTTTGCCTTTGAGCGTGATACGCTCTTCATCATAATTAATAAAATGCAAGACATCCCGCTCTTCCAGATGAAAATCTGAGCGTCGTGCAATTAATTGACTTTCTAACTTGAACTGTAAGATTGCCGTAGCTTGTTGGAGTTTATTGAGTAAATCGCACTCCTCCTGTGACAGATATTCTCCTTCCGTCAAACGAGGGGCAAAGGCTGTACTGGGCTTATAATATCGCTCCGCATATTCAATCAGCGGACGTAAGTTAATCCCATATGAATCTTCAAGAATATCCAAGTTCCCATAACGCGAGCTAATCCGAATAACATTCATCATCGCAAGCGGTGAACCTGCGATGGCTGCCATCCAGATAATATCATGGTTGCCCCATTGAACATCAACCGAAGGCATACTGATCAGTCGATCGATAATTTTATCCGGAAAAGGGCCACGATCATAAATATCGCCCACCACATGTAAATGGTCAACGGTCAAACGTCTCACACTATCCGCAAGTGCAATAATTAAGTTCGGAAGTTCACCCAGATGTTGAAGCTTTTCAATAATGGAGTCAAAATAAGCACGTTTTTCTGAACTCGACTCAACCTCATGTTTTAATTCCTCCAGAATATAGCGGAATTTTTCTGGAAAAGCTTTACGTACTTTCGACCGTGTATATTTTTTCCCTGCAAAACGGGCGAGTTTCAATAAGGAAATCAGGTTCTCACGGCAATAATATGCAAATGCATCTTGCGAAAGCTGACTTTCTTTGGAAACCAGCTTTTCTTCTGGGTAATAAATTAAAGTTGCAAGCTCTGAAATCTCGGTAGGATCTAGGTCAGGAAAGCATTCGCGGAGCTTTTCTTTAATCGAACCTGAGCCATTACGCAAGACATGATTAAAAGCATCGTATTCCCCATGTATGTCACTCACAAAATGTTCTGTACCTTTAGGAAGTTCACAAATTGCGCTGAGGTTTATGATTTCGGTTAAGACTGCTTCTTTGGATACAAACTGTTCTTTTAGCAGCTTATAGTACTTTTCATCCATGATCTGTTTTCTCCTCTAATTCTTGCTTCGTAATAAAAGCAACATGCCTACATTATAGTATTTTTAACATTTATAGTAAAGCGCTTTCTTCTAAATGTGTTTTTTCCATGCAAAAAAGAGCAAAGATCAGACTTTACTCTTTTTTTAATCAGACAATTATAATTTTTGTTTTAAATATTGTCCGGTGTAAGATTGCTCAACCTCAGCAACTTCTTCAGGTGTGCCTGTAGCTAGGATTGTTCCGCCGCCAGCACCGCCTTCTGGTCCAAGATCGATAATATAGTCAGCGGTCTTGATCACATCAAGATTATGTTCAATAACCACGATGGTATTGCCTTGATCCACAAGCCGATCCAAAACTTTAATCAATGTGGCGATATCTTCGCTGTGCAAGCCTGTTGTGGGCTCATCCAAGATATAAAAGCTCTTGCCTGTACTGCGTTTTTGCAATTCGGAAGCAAGCTTCATCCTTTGGGCTTCACCACCAGATAAGGTTGTAGCTGGTTGTCCCAAAGTAACATAGCCTAAGCCGACATCAACGATGGTTTGCAATTTTCTCTCGATTTTGGGAATATGACGGAAGAATTCTAAAGCATCCGACACGCGCATATCAAGAATTTCCGAAATATTTTTTCCTTTGTAATGTACTTCCAAAGTCTCTGAGTTATAGCGTTTGCCATGACAGATTTCACATGGGACATACACATCTGGAAGAAAATGCATTTCTATCTTGATAATCCCGTCACCCGAACAAGCTTCACAACGTCCGCCTTTCACGTTAAATGAAAAACGTCCTTTTTTGTAGCCACGTATTTTGGCTTCATTGGTTTCAGCAAAGAGTCCACGGATATCATCAAATACAGAGGTATAGGTTGCTGGATTTGACCGTGGTGTACGTCCAATCGGCGATTGGTCAATATCAATCAAACGTTCAATTTCTTCATAACCAGTAACTTTTTTATGTTTACCTGGTTTTTCTGAATTATGATTAAGTTTTTGCGCCAAGGTTTTCTTCAGAATCGAATTAACCAAGGTTGATTTACCCGACCCTGAAACACCAGTTACAGCTGTCATAATCCCTAAAGGAAATTGGGCATCGATATTTTGTAAATTGTTTTCTGAAGCCCCAGTGACCTTCACCATACGTTTTTTATCGATTTTACGGCGTTTGGCAGGTACAGGGATGGAACGTTTTCCTGATAAATATTGTCCTGTCAAAGATTTTTTATTTTTCGCTACTTGTTTCGGCGTACCAGCAGCAATGATTTCACCACCTAAATCTCCAGCGCCTGGTCCGACATCAATCAGCCAATCTGCTGCTTTCATCGTATCTTCATCGTGCTCAACCACGATAAGTGTATTTCCTAAATCACGCATTTTTTGGAGGGATTCAATCAAGCGGTCATTGTCTCTTTGATGTAGACCAATTGATGGCTCATCAAGGATATAAAGTACACCTGAAAGGTTAGAACCAATCTGGGTTGCTAAACGAATACGTTGCGATTCTCCACCTGATAAAGTACCTGAAGCCCGTGAAAGTGTCAGATAATCTAGACCCACATTTTTTAAGAAAGATAAGCGATCTTTGATTTCCTTTACAATAGGTTGCGCAATCATTTCATCGTTTGTAGATAAAGTAAGAGTAGCTAAAAACTCTAACTCGTCACCGATAGCTAAGTTAGAAAGTTCTCCGATATGTTTCCCATCAACCTTAACCGAAAGGGCTTGATCGTTCAAACGATAGCCGTGACAAGTCGTACATGTTAACTCCGTCATGTAACCACGAAGGTATTCACGTGTATAATCACTTGAAGTTTCGCGGAAACGACGGTTGATATTATTGATTATACCAGGGAAAACCATGTCTTTATCAGACACATTTCCAAAATCACCGACATAGTAAAAATGAAATTTACGCTCACCAGAACCATTAAGAATAATATCTTTGTGTTCTTCCGGCAAGTCAGCCCATGGTGTATCCATATCAATTCCAAAATCACGGCTAGCACATTCCAACATGGTTGGATAGTAATTTGAAGAGATAGGATTCCAGGCAGCGACAGCACCTTCACGTAAGGTCTTACTGTCGTCAGGAATAACCAAGTCAGGATCGACTTCATTTTTCATCCCTAGACCATCACAGTCTGGACAAGAACCAAAAGGCGCATTAAATGAAAAGAGACGTGGTTCTAACTCGGGAACTGTAAAACCACAGACAGGACAGGCATAAAACTCACTGAAAAGGAGTTCCTCCCCATCCATCTTGTCCACAATAACATAGCCTTCAGCAATACGAAGTGCTGCTTCAACAGAGTCGAACAAACGTGAACGAATACCTTCTTTTACAACGATACGGTCAATAACGACTTCGATATTGTGCTTTTTATTTTTATCAAGCTCTGGTGCTTCTGTTACATCGTAAACTTCACCATCAGCGCGGACACGCACATAGCCCTCTTTTTGCACACGCTCAAAAACTTTAACGTGCTGTCCTTTTTTACCACGCACAATTGGTGCTAAAATCTGTAGGCGTGTTTTTTCAGGCAATTCGAGGATTTGGTCCACAATTTCTTCAACCGATTGTGCTGAAATTTCTCCGTGTCCATTGATACAGAAAGGTTTTCCGACACGCGCAAAAAGTAAACGGAGATAATCGTTAATCTCCGTTACTGTTCCAACAGTAGAGCGTGGATTTTTGCTAGTTGTTTTCTGGTCAATAGAGATAGCTGGCGACAAGCCGTCAATACTGTCCACATCTGGTTTATCCATATTACCTAAAAACTGACGGGCATAAGCAGATAATGATTCGACATAACGTCGTTGTCCTTCAGCATATAAAGTCTCAAAAGCCAGAGAAGACTTCCCTGAACCTGATACACCTGTAACAACGACCAACTTATCACGCGGAATAGTAACATCTATATTTTTTAAATTGTGCTCTCGAGCACCATGTATAACAATTTTATCTTGGGGCATTTATTCTTCCCTTCTCACTTCTATCCCAAATTCACTGAGACTGAATTTCTTATTTTCGATAAAGATACTTCAATTATACTACATTTTAAGGTACAATAGCCTTATCATGAAATCTTATTTTGTCTATGTTTTACGTTGTGCTGACGATACGCTTTATTGTGGCTATACAGACGATGTTACAAAACGACTGGAAACCCATAATTCTGGTAAAGGTGCCAAATATACTAAAGCACGACGTCCTCTTCAACTTCTGACTTCCGTTGAATTTTCAGATAAGAAACGCGCCTTAAAATGCGAATGGTGGTTTAAGCATAAACTCAATCGTTCACAAAAATTAAAATTAATTAAAGAAAGAGCAATCAAAGAAACTTTTGAAAAAGAACTTCTAGCTAAAGAAAAGGGATAAACATCTCTTTTTTCAGTTTAATTATAAAAAGCAAACTCCAGTTTGCTTTTTATAATTTTTCTAGTTTAACAGCTGTACCGTAAGCAGCAACTGAGTCAACATTACCAAATGTCGATGAGTCAAAACGCATAGCGAGAATTGCATTAGCACCTTTATCTCGTGCTTCTTCTGCAAGACGTTCAATAGCACTCTCACGCGTTTCATGCTGGAGTTTCGTATAGCCGGCAATTTCTCCTCCGACAATCGTTTTTAATTGTTGTCCAGTACTTGAGAAGACGTTACGTGAACGAGTGGTTAAACCAAAAACTTCACCATAGACCTCAACCACACGATAGCCTGGTGCATCATTTGTAGTTAAAATTAAGATATCTTTCATTTCTTTACTCCTTTATAAGTTACATTTTGTCCAAGATTTCATGGATAATTTCATGCGAATCCAGAACATTTGTTTGCTTCATTTGTTTCATGAGTTCCACTCTGTTATGGCCATCAAAATTAGCTACTGCTTCAACCATACCAAAAACCAAACTTTCAAAACCACGATTATATGTGGCAGTTTGCCAGCCGTTAATTCCTATTTTTTGCTTGTCTAGTCCTGTAAGAATTTCTAACTCCGTCAGTTCTGATAAACGATAGGTTCCACTGCTTGCTTCAACCGTAAATTCCTCAGAAAAAGCGCCTGAGACCAAGTTCATGCTGGCAACACCCATACAAGATTGTGTTCTCAGTGTGACCATCACACGTGAAAGTTTTTTGTCCGGTGTCATCGCTAATTGATAACTGTAACGTTCAATCTCATCATCCAACAAGTAAATCAACGTATCCAAAGGATGAATGAAAATATCATACAAACTAAACTGCACTTCGTCGGCATTGTTCGCTAAGTTTTTACTTACTTTGATAAAGTTTTTTTGATTGACCTCTTTTAGTTTGTCGGTCAGTGGGGCAAAACGGCGATTAAAACCGATAACAAAGAGGACATTATTTTCCTCAGCCAAGCGATGAAGTTCTTGGACCTCCTCAAAGTTTTCGGAAATCGGCTTATCCATCATGACATGTGTCCCTGCACTCAAATAACGTTTTGCAAGTTCAAAATGTTGGGCCGTTGCTGCATGAATGACAACCATATCGCAAGTTTCCAACGCGCTTAAATCCGTTGTCGCATATTCAAATTTGTATTTTTTTCGAATCTCTTCAGCTTTTTCCCAGGTTCTCGAATGCAAAATGAAGCGATGTTCGGCCTGCATTTTCGCATAAACGGGCAGATAGGCCTTACCTGCGATATTTGATGTTGCACCAATTATTCCAATAATCATATAATCTCTCTAACTGTCTTTTGAATAAATTACGATGAGCTTGCCTTGAGCAATTTTTAACTCCATCGTCTCACTGATAAAAGCATTACTTGCATAGATGTCCGCAAAGTTATCCTCAGCTTTCAGTGGATATTTTGCGTTTTTAATCTCTAAACTTCTGTTTGTTCCAACCTGAACAATTCCCAAATACGGATAGCCTTCAATCTTGCGAATTGTATGCTGCCCTTGAGTCAAATATGTTACAAAATTTTGATTGTCCTTCAAAGAAATCCTTTCCGGACAGGCAAAATACAGGGGCAGATACACATTGGTCAAATGATGGTCAAGCCTTCCACCAAGGGCGCCAATAATCATAATTTCTGCATCTGGAAAACGAGAAAGTACCTGATCTAAACCAGCTTCTAAATCCGTCTGATCCTTCTCTGCCGGAAGTTTAACAAGTTCATGAGCAGCTTCTGATAGTTTATCGAATTCTTCCTTACTTACAGAGTCAAAATCACCAACCGCTAAGTCCAAGTCTTGATGTTCCTCAAGTAAAAATAAAGCGCCACGGTCAATGCCGACATAATAATCATAGCTTTCTTCAGGTAGGCTGGCTGGCCGTCCTGCATGAATAAGTACTCTCATCGCTCGTCCCCGCTGCCCGCTATTTTGCCTCTCAACTGACGACTTTCTAGTTTATTTAAGTTGGCTTGAGCGACTTGTTCCAAATCAAGCCCCAGATAGCGCGCACAGGTTGCCACATGCCATAAGACATCGCCTAATTCTTTTCCCAAAGCATTTTTATCATCATCTTTAATAATGCCATCCTGATCACGGATGATTTTTTTTATCTTATCCGCAACTTCTCCTGATTCCCCCGCTAAACCGAGTACCTTATCTAAAAAAGCAAAATTTACCTGCTCAATATCCGCTAGAGGACCATTGACATCAAATTTTATTATTTCCTTTTGATAATCCTTAAGTTCCATAGATAAGGTTCCTCCTTTAATTCTCCCTCTTATTATATCAAAAACTCCACTGAAAAAGGATGTTTCACCCCTTGGTTTTATACAAAAAAGCCCTCAAGTAACTTGAGAACTTTTATTTAAGCTTTAAGGGCGAATACGTCCAAGCATACGTGGGAATGGAATAGCTTCACGGATATGTTGGTTACCTGTAATAAAGGTTACCGCACGTTCCAAGCCAAGTCCAAAACCAGAATGTGGCACAGAACCGAATTTACGTAAGTCAAGGTACCAGCTGTACTCTTCTTCTGAAAGCCCGAATTCTTTTACTTTTTCAACCAAGTAATCATAATCTGTCGCACGTTCTGAACCACCAATGATTTCACCATATCCTTCTGGCGCGATAAGATCGGCACAAATCACAACATCTTCACGTGTTGGATGTGGTTTCATGTAGAAAGCTTTAATCGCTTTAGGGTAGTTGATGATAAATGTTGGCACACCATAGTAGTTAGAAACAAATGTTTCATGTGGTGAACCAAAGTCATCACCCCACTCGATATGATCATAATCCTTATTTGCTTCTTCTTTTTGAAGAAGTTCAATCGCATCATCGTAAGTGACACGTTTGAATGGTTCATTGACATATTTTTCCAATAAATCAATGTCACGTTCCAAACTTTCTAAAGCATAACGTTGATTTTCCAAGACTGATTTGATCAAATGTTTGACATAAGCTTCTTGAATATCCAAAGATTCTTCATGAGTTGTGAAGGCCATTTCTGGCTCAATCATCCAGAATTCTGTCAAATGACGGCGCGTTTTTGATTTTTCAGCACGGAAAGTTGGACCAAAGGTAAAGACTTTGCCAAATGCCATCGCACCCGCTTCTGCATAGAGCTGACCAGTTTGTGACAAGTAAGCAGGCTGTCCAAAGTAATCTGTCTCAAAGAGTTCTGTTGTTCCTTCAGGAGCTGAACCTGTCAAGATTGGACTATCAATTTTAACAAAGCCATTGGCATTGTAAAACTCATATGTTGCACGAATAATTTCGTTACGTACAAGCATGATAGCATGTTGCTTGCGGCTACGTAGCCACAAGTGACGGTTATCCATCAAGAAATCTGTACCATGCTCTTTTGGTGTGATAGGATAATCCACAGATCCACCAATGACTTCAAGGTCTGTGACATCAAGCTCGTAACCAAATTTTGAACGTGAATCTTCTTTTACAATCCCTGTTACGATTACTGATGTTTCTTGAGCCAAGTGTTTGATTTCAGTGAACTTTTCTAGTCCTGCTTCTTCACCAAATTTTTCAAACATGTTTGGTTTGAAAACGACAGCTTGGAAATAAGCTGTACCATCACGGAGTTGGAGAAATTGCAATTTTCCTTTTCCTGATTTGTCTGCAACCCAAGCGCCAATTTTAATTTCTTCTCCGACGTGGTCTTTCACATCGATGATTGATACTAAGTCTTTCATAAATAATTCCTTCTCTTTTTTAATATAAATCTTTGTCTATAAATTTCTCTAACCAGATTTCTTTCAAAGTTTTCAAATCTTCTTTAAAAGCTTTTGGTGTCTGTAATTCATCTTTTTTAAGCTCTTCCAACACCAGGAGTTCAAAGTCATCAGACTTCCAATCTTTGTCAATGGCTAGGGGAACACCGATACCTGTTTTTCGTGAAAATTCAAAGCGATTTTTCAAACCAGGTAAATCTGGTGCTATATCAAGATAAAACTTGTTTTTTGAAATATTTTTATAAGCTACAACAGCACCAAGCTTTTCTTGGAGCTTATAAGCTGATTTTGCTTCTTTTTTATCTATCATGCGACTCTTCCATCCAAATCTGAAGACGTTTTACTGCTTCTGTCAAACTCTCAAGGTCAGTGGCATAACTCAACCTCACATGTACGGGTGACCCAAATCCTTCCCCCGTCACCAGAGCCACTCCAGTTTCTTCAAGAATCGCTGTCGCAAAATCCGTAACATTGTCATACCCTTTCAGTGCCATTGCTTTCTCAACTTTAGGAAAGAGATAGAATGCACCATTAGGCTTAATAGCCTCAAAGCCAGGTATTTGATCGATCATAGGATGTATCAAGTTTAGCCTTGATTCAAATGCTGTACGCATTTTTTCGACTGCCGCTTCATCAGAATTAAAAGCTTCAATGGCTGCATATTGAGCAACTGTACTTGGGTTTGAGGTCGTTTGACCTGCAATCTTCGTCATTGCTGCAATAATTTCGCTATCACCAACTGCAAGTCCAATGCGCCAACCGGTCATCGCAAAGGTTTTCGATACACCATTAATGACAATCGTGCGTTGACGAATCTCCTCTGATAAGGATGAAATAGCTGTAAACTCGCTTTTATTATAAACCAATCGGTGATAAATATCGTCTGCTAAGATTAACAAATCATTAGCAACAGCCCAATTTCCCAAGGCCAGTAATTCTTCTTTTGAATAAATCATTCCTGTTGGATTGGATGGACTATTTAATAAAAGCACCTTCGTCTTTTCGGTTTTTACTGCCTCAAGTTGTTCAACTGTGATTTTAAAGTCATTTTCTTGCAAAGTCGAAACGACAACAGGTTGACCTCCTGACATTTTGACTTGATCCACATAGCTCACCCAATACGGGGCTGGGATGATGACTTCATCTCCTTTATCTAAAACACTTTGGAAGAAGGCATAAAGCGCAAATTTAGCACCCGTGGTAACTAAAATTTCCTTATCTTCAATGGCGTAACCATAATATTTATCCCAATAATTACGCACAGCACTTTTCAACTCAGGTAAGCCAGAAGCTTGGGTATAGAAACTTGCCTTGCCTGAATGAATAGAATCAATGGCTGCTTCCCCGATGAGTTCTGGGGTAGAAAAGTCTGGCTGTCCCAAAGTTAAATCAATAATGTTTTTTCCTTGGCTTGCGAGATCTTTGGCACGCTTTGCAGCAGCGAGAGTCACAGACTCTTCGATGTTTGAAACAAAATCAGATAATTTTTTCATAAATTACATCAGCTCCTTACCCGTCTTGAAATCATAAAGTTTAAAACCTTCACGACTATTTACCTGCCATACGGGCTGATTTTTATACAGGGCCAAGACGATAGATGTCGTATTATCTGCTTGAAGCGTTTCGGGCTTAACACCTGTTGCCATGTCAATAACTGTTAAATTTCCCCCTTTTTCCGGAATTAAAACACCTATCTCCTTGCCTTTTTCAGTTTTGCCAAGTAAAGAATAATCTGTGCTATCTGTAGTTGCAATGTCAAAAGCTGTTGGAGTTTTCAGCTCAGTTTTATCCTTTGCTATAGCAATTGCAGCGCTTCTTGCTGTATTGTAAGGGCTGACTGCTCTCCAGATAAAGAGGCTTATCGCAATAAAACCTGCCAGAATTACCGTTAAAACACCGATAATAATCTGTGTGTGCAGAGTCATTCGTCTTCTTCTCATAGCCTACCTTTCTGTCCTTTAGATAATCTATTTAATTATAGCAAAAAAGCAACGAAATTGCTTCTCTACAAAGGTCTTCTACCAGAAAAAGTTAAATCCATAATTTTCCGTAATCTTGTCATTGAAGAAATTCGGTGTCTTTTCTTAACTTCTTCTTGGACTTATCTGTATCGGGTATCACTTCACATCAAGAATTCAATAATTTTTTCTACTAATTCACTATTTTCAAGTGTTTTAAGCGGCGCAGTTTGCGCAAGATTTTTACGCATTCTTTTCGCATAAGATTTTCCTGCTAATCGATTGTCAAGAATCACAACTTTGGAATACTGATTATGGCGACGATTGACACGTCCAAGAGCTTGCTGCAACTTCAAAGTTGCCATAGGGACATTAAAATCGTAAAAAGGATTATTAAAACGTTTTGCATACTTTTTCGTTAAAATATCATCTGGCGTAGCAAAGGGTAGCCGGGGAATCATCAAAACAAGATGATCTTGCTTCTCAAAATCCACACCCTCCCAGAAGGAAGATAAGCCCAGAAGAATCTGCCCTTCTCCTTTATCAAATTTTTTCTTGATTTGTGCAGCAGTCCCATTAATATCTTGAGCCAATACATCCCAACCTTCAGCGGACAGTTGTTCTGCTACAAAAGTTAAGGACACTTTTGCCGTAAAGAGAACAACAACTTGGCAGCCTAGCTCAGCAACCTCGGAAACTTTATCCGCAACATAATGTGCATAAGCCATAACACCTGTATTTTTGATATGCGGCCCATCAGACACGATAAATATTTCTTGGTTATCGGCGGGATGGCTGTCAAATTTGAAGAAACGATAGTCCTTAAAGCCCAAAAGTTCTGGGAAAATAGGTTTGTCTTCTGTCAGAGATAAGGTTGCCCCCAGCATATATATTTTAGTTCCTGAAGGTACCAGTTTTTCAAAATTATAAAAATCCGTACTTGAAGCGTGAACCATATCTCCCTCGCGCCAAATAAAGTTCTGCTCTGGATGTTCAAAAATTTCAGCCAGTTCTTTTAAACCAAGCTCTCTCGCATCAAGAGCGATTTTCTCACTGTCCAACTTTTTATTTTTGAGCTGAAATGTCAAACTTTCCACAAGGCGTTTATTTAAATGCGAATTTTCTATATCGACGGTTTCCAATTGCTCCGAGATTTTAACTGTTTTCTGATTGGCTCTTTCCAGTGTTGTGAAGAGTTGCTGTGCTTCATCCACAACCAAAATACGTTCCTGTAAGAAAGTCTCAGGATAATCTGCAAGACGTTCAATTAGGTAAGCATGATTGACGACTTTGACTTGCGAAATTTCAGCTCGGCGTTGTGCTTTCAGCCAGAAGTCCTGTTCATAATGCAGTTGTTTATTGTTAACATAGCCATCATGCGCAATCTGAGCAAAGTACTCCTCATTGGTCATCACTTTGGAGAGCTCGTCTAGCTCCCCTGTAAGCGTCTCCGTCAACCAAACCAAGATTTTCATCTTAAAAATTTCGAAGTTTTTTCCTTCAGTATTTGCCAGCAAAAGCCGTGAAAATTTTTCTAAAGAAATATAATTCTTCGTTCCTAAAAGCTTAGAGAAATTCACACCAAATTTTTCTTTAAGAATAGGTGCTACACCATGAATCATCTGATTTTGTAGAACTTTAGTCGGCGTTGATACAACAATTTCCCGTCCTTCTGCAAGCAAAGGTAAAAGATAAGCATATGTCTTCCCGATGCCAGTGGGGGCTTCAATGAAAGAAGGGCGACTTTGTGTAAGTTCTTCTTTTATTTTTTCGGCAATCTTTTCTTGATTTTTCCGGACTTTAAGACCCAAACGAGAGATATTTTTAGCAAAAGAATTGGCAAGGGGCTGTCTGTTTTCTTTAACTTTTTCTCTACGGGTAGCAATATTATGAACTACATAAAGATGTTCAACGTTGAGTGATGTATAAGGCAGCTGCTCCTTCAAGAATTCTTTCGTCTCATAGAGTAAGCTGTCCGAATGGTGAATAATCTCCTCTAACACAGCACGTGGAAGTTCCCGAATCTTGTCTTGCATTTTAAGCAACAACTCCGCTGTAGCCAAAGCATCGGATAAGGCCGCATGAGGCTGATCGTGTCGTAAGTCCAGTCGCTCACTCAGAGCTTCCAT
This sequence comes from Lactococcus sp. bn62, assembly GCF_029492705.2. Taxonomy (NCBI): domain Bacteria; kingdom Bacillati; phylum Bacillota; class Bacilli; order Lactobacillales; family Streptococcaceae; genus Lactococcus; species Lactococcus sp. bn62. The sequence goes on from NZ_CP120417.1 coordinate 1,614,048, forward strand.
CCCATATTTTTCAAAGGTAGGAAAAACAACTCGCGCCAGCTCAACTGTATCTACACGCGGTAATTCCAAATCCAAGCCTAAAGGAAAAAGACTTTTCATTAATAAGGAGTAATCAAAGCGCGCATTGTGTGCCACAAAAATGGTGCCTTCCAATTTTTGGCGCACTTCTTCTGCAACTTCCGAAAAGTCTGGCGCTTTTGACAAGCGACGATCAGACAAACCTGTAAGGCTCGCAATTCTCGGCAAAAGTGACTCATGTGGATTGACATCTGTCGTATAAGTGTCTACCACTTCTCCACCCTCGACTAGCGCAATACCAATTTGGATAATTTTATTCTGCGAGCTGTGCGCATCGGTGGCTTCTAAATCCACCACAGCATATCGAGTCATTTTTTTACCTTTCAACTTCTATTTATTTTTATAAGGCTTTGCTTTGCTCGGCCATTTAAAAATAGATCTTTATAATTATATCAAATTAGACGCAATGACACAGCACACAGGTGTTCTTCTCAACATACAGCAACCTTTACCTGCCACTTTGATTCACCAAAAAGGTGATTTTACAGTAAGAAGGCCGTAAAAATCTCAAAAAATACACTTGCATATGCCTTTGCCTTGTCCTCTTCTGTTCGGTTAAGCCCCTCCTGCGCTAAAGCCAGACCCCCAAAAATAGTTTTTCTTTTACAAATGCTACAAATTAGAGTAAAATTAGAGTATAGTAAAAAAAAGAAAAGGAGTCCCACTATGCTCGATAATTACAAAAAAATCCTCGTTGGTCTTGACGGTTCTGTAGAATCAACTAAGGCCTTTGATAAAGCTGTTGCCACTGCTCTTCGTAACGATGCCGAATTGGTCATCGCTAACGTCATTGACTTGCGTGCATTTCAGTCTATCTCTGCTTATGATTCTGTTGTAGCGGATGATACACATAAAGGTGCCGAAAACCTCATTAATGACTTTGCAACTGAAGCGAAAAACGCTGGTGTAAAAACAGTAACTACTCGTGTCGAATTCGGCTCACCAAAAGTTATGTTGGGACAAACACTTCCAAAAGAAGAAAACATTGACCTTATCGTGCTTGGTGCAACTGGTTTGAGTTACATTGAACGTATCTTTATTGGTTCTGTTGCAGACTATATCATTAAAAATGCGCCATGTGATACTCTTGTCGTCCGTAAATAATTGTTATATTTCGCCCTCTCGTTGAGAGGTTTTTTATTAAGAAAAAGCACCGCAAAAACTGCGGTGCTTTTATTTTTCAATCTTTGTACGAAGTTTTTCAAGGATCAACTTGTTTATCCCTTTAGGATTTTGAGCCTTCAGCATAGCGTAGGCATAGCTGAAACTAAAAGGTTTGAGCGCATAAGCGATATAACGCGCTTGCCAATCGCTTGGGTTCCATTTTTTCTTGGCTTGATAAAGCCCCTTGAAGCCATATACACCATTCATATTTTCATAAATAAACTGGAAGAGCTGTGTTGTCACTTTGCTGCTATCCTCGTCATCTTTGATATTTGCCAAAGGGCAGAGACCGAGATTACCCCAAGTCACTCCCTCCTCGCGCATTGTTTCAAAGGCTTGGAGAAGACACACTTCCATAGAGCCATTAGGCACTTGCACGCGGCGGCGCGTCACATCAGCCATATAACCACTTTCCTCGCCTTCAGCATACGGAACAAAAATTACAAAAGCCAACATTTTTCCGGATGCATCACGACTGTAAAAATAACGGCGCCCAAGAGGATTTTCTAAAGCCAAGCCTCCCAGCATAAAGCCAAGCTCAGGGCCTTTAGAGCCAAACCATTCGTCTGATATTTCTTGAAGTTCATTTTCAATTTTTATATCTCGTTTTTCATTTGGCTTGTATTCTTCAACAGTAATACCTAAGCGGCGCGCATGATTGATATTGGCACGAACCTTTGCTGTTTTCTTGCCCTTAAGGCTAAAGTCCTCTAAGCGCAAACAAGCATCTTCACCAATCTTAATCATCGAAAATCCATAAGATTCATAGGCAGGGCGCATCGTTTCTGTAATGTCCATAAACAAGATTTTCCATCCATTACGACGTGAAAAATGAACCAGTTCTCCCATAAAACGAGCGGCATCTTTAGGGTCACAAACGATATCCCCACAACCTACGAGAACGTTGTTTACAACGGTATAGGCAAGCATCCCTTCAACAGTAACACTGAAAAAATAAGATTTTTGACCATCAATGGTCATATAAGCCATCGGATTTTGACCATATTTTTCAACAAGTGCGATGGCTTTCTCTTTTTCACGACCACTTAAGATTGGGTAATAAACCAATGGTTTCAATATATAATAGAGTGCTAACATCACACAAATCCAAGTAATGATGATTAGCCCAACCATATAAAAGCCATGTACATGAGAATTGAAATGCGCTTGCCGGATATCCATTGTAAAAAGAAAATGCAAGGATTGCTTAAAGATAGAATATACATCTGGATTTCCTAAATAATCGCGCTTCAAAAAGCTTAAACTCAATAAGGTATTAAAGAAAGCCAATACCAGTGGGATGAAACCGAGAAACACTGCCTTTTTTGCATAATTACGGTCCATTGTTCGACTAAAATCACGATAAGTCAACCCGAGAATAACCAGAATGATAAGTGAAAGAAGTGAGCCAATACTGAAAAACCTCTGAGTAGAAATAAAGTTCAACCGTAAAATGACAAATTGAACGACAATAGTAATAATCCAAGCTGACCTTACCCGTCGGTAGAGATTGAGAGAGACCAAAAGCCCCAAAAGTCCTAAAGCAAAACCTAAAATATAATGCGGCATGAAGCTATAGGAAGGAAAATACTCTCTCAAAACAGGTGATCGATGCAAATAGAAAGCCAAAATTGCTCCAATATCAATCACTACGGACAAGAAGATTGCTAAATTTTGTGCAAAAATACGTAATCTATACATGAATAACTGTTCCTTTATGATAACTTGCGATGGTTAAACGATCACAGCATGTCTTTTTTGCGTAACGCCCAAACGACAATGCCACAAAATATAAGCGTTAACCCTAATATGGCCCACATGACCCAACTGATTTCCTGACCAGGTATGGGGACATTCATCCCATAAAAACCGACAACAACACCTGGAATACCCAAGACAAAGGTTGCGGATGTCATGATTTTCATGACAATATTCAAATTGTTAGACACAATATTTGAGAACAAGTCGCGCAGGTTTTGGAGCAATTTCAGTTGAATACGTGTTTCCGTGTAGGCCTGATCCGTTTCAATATAAATATCGTAAATCTTATCAGCAAAACCATCTTCATCTTCTTCACGCAGATAATCAATAAATTTCTTCAACACTTCGAGATTATTATTCAAAGCATCTTCAAAATAAATAAGGCTAGCTTGAATACCAATCATATCAACAATTTGATCATTTTTGGTTGAGTTTTTGATTCCTACCTCAAGACGACGACGACGGAGACGAAATTCTCGTAGATAATCATGGAAGTCATGTGTCATTTGATACATAACCTGATAAATAATTTCATGCTTATAGCGTGTAGAGCTGTATTCTCTACCGAATATATGTTCTCCCTTAATGTCATGATTTAAAGCTAAAATGACAGCTTCATTTTTTGTCCAAATCAAAGAGTAAGGAAATGTGCCTACCTCGCCATAACTTGATGAGGCTGGATATTGTAAAAGTATAAGATTATTATCGATATCATCCGTTTCAAAACGGGCGTTTTCATAATCATCGAGAATGCCGCTAAGGTAGTCAAAAGGCAGTTGAAAGTACTCCGAGACACTACCAATTTCTTCACGTGTCGGATTAAGTACGTATGTAAAATTCCTCATCTCTGCCGTAGAGACTAGCCGATGTTCAGCTGACAATTCATAGTTTTTAATCATAGTTATATTTTAACAGAAAATCTCTTAAATAAACGTCTCAAACGCTGTTTTCTCCCATGATTTTCACCTTACTTTTTTGAAAGCATTTTCCAAGCCAATCAAGCGGTAAAAAATATGATTTATGTTACAATGAGCTTAAAGTTAAGAATATTTTGATATAAAATTTAATTTTAAGGAGGATTTCATATGTCGACAATGGTTTTCGTCAACTTTCCTGTCTCAGATATTCAGGTTTCCACAGCTTTTTATGAAAAGCTTGGTTTCAAAAAGAACCCTGATTTTTCAGACGATTTGGTAAGCTGTATGGTTTGGGATGAAAATTTCTATATCATGTTAGTTTCGCATGAGCGTTACCAAACATTTATTGGTGATAAAACAATCGCTGATACACACAAAGTAAGTGGCGCTCTTGCTGCCTTTACTCTTCCAAGTGCAGATGCTGTCAAAGCATTCGGCAAACTTGCCAGTCAATATGGCGGACAATCCCTTCATTTAGAAAATGGCATTCCTGAGGACGTTATGTATGGCCTTGAAGTTCAAGATCCAGATGGTAACTGCTTAGAGCCTGTATGGATGGCCATGTGAGTCAATCCCTTTCCTACAAAAAAGACAGGACGCAAATCCTGTCTTTTTTAATTCAAACGACTTAAATAATCATCCGTTGCTTTAAAGAAAACAACTTTATTATCCATGCGAACGCTGCCTAACTCGTTTGCTTGCGCATCATTTGCCCAAAAGTAAAGATAACTTTCCTTGCCTGAGGCATCTACTGGATTAGGCAGTTCTGTAGATGCTTCGCTGATGAGTGACTTTTCGTTCAAGTCATGATTCGTTTTACTGATAAGATTGTAACCATTGGTTTGAATATAAGCTTCTGCTTCCGCTGTCTTAGCTACAATTAAGTTCTTATAGGTGCTTTGAGGTGGAACGAGATGATAGAGAGAAGAGATAGACTGTTCACTACTGCTTGTTGAAGTTGAAGAGGGTGTTGTTTTCACTTCAGAGGAACTACTGGAGGTAGTACTCTCTTTGGTGGATGTTGAGGAACTAGAACTTTCCTTTGCCATCGGTGTAGCAGGTGATTGAGTAATATTAGATATCCCTAAGGCTACTATTGCTCCAAGTAAGAACGAAAACATCCCTACAATAATATACTTTTTCATCTGATTTTTTCTCCTTTATTCTCTTACTTTCTATTATACACAGTTTTTTCGTTCCTCTCGCTTCATCTGCTCTAAAATCTAAGATAATCTGTTCTTAGCTAAAATTTTGAAAGTGTTGCATCTGTTTCTCTCCTATTTTTTGGTATAATTACTCTAGTTAAGAAAGCTCTCAACATACACTAAAACCTTTGAGAAGCACTCTTTCACTGCTTATATACTTATCACAAGGAGACAAAATGTGAATTACAGCCATATCAAAATAGGGCAAAGAACAATCAAAACTGCAATTTGTGCAACATTAGCCATTATTATTGCACAGTTTTTCCACTTAGAATCTGCGACCAGCGCAGGCATCATTGCCATTCTTTCCATTACGAACACACAGAAAAGCACCTTACGATTAGGATTTCTGCGTGTTCTAGGGCTTATCATCGCCACCTTACTCGCCTTTATCGTTTTAAATTTATTTAATTTTACACCTTTATCTTTTGGTATCTTTTTATTATTATTTATTCCTATCTCTGTTGCCACAAATACGAGCGAAGGCATTGTCGTAAACTCTGTGCTTTTTTCCCATTACCTTTTGGCTCAAGAAATAACGGCTCTTTGTCAAATCGGACTGATGAGTCGGATATATAAGATGATAAACTTGAGATTACTCTCAGATTTATCATCTTTTTTAGTTATTTAATTTTAATAAGGCCGTTTATCAAGAAAATTCTTATACGCATATTTGTAAATGAGTTGAATCCATAGGAAACTCTTTTAAGTGTTTTTATATGAGTGTTCTTAGCTTCAATTTTTCCATTGGAAAAATTATATTTAAGAGCGTTTCTAATACCTTCTTCATAGGAAATCAGATTTTCTATTTTATCTCTAAATTGTGTATCCAAGCTATCAGGTAGATTTTTCAATAGTTCGAAAAAGGAACGGTCATCTTTGTTTCTAAAGTGATACATTAATAAATGGAAAATGTCATAAGCTTCTTTTAGTTCAGAAGAAAATGAGAGTAGTCGATCAATCACCATAGATTCCGTTAAAAGATGGTACTTTGGAGAAGGAAAACTTCTCCAAGTTTTGAACTCTGAAATGGAAATATTTGTTTGATTTTTTAGAAGTAATTTCCAGTTTGATTTTAATTTATTTGCTTTTGACTTTTTCTTATTGGTAATTAATCTCTTCATTTCTCGGACTCTAAAATCATTAAAAGCGGTGTTCAAATGCTTCACAATATGGAACCTATCAATGATTAATTTAGCAGTAGGAAAGACATTTTTAGTTAATTGAAAGTAAGCAGCATTCATATCTGTTACTAAAAATTTAACTTTTTCCCTTTCCTCCAACGGAGAGCGATTGAAGTAAGGGATTATTTTATCTAATTTCCTACTAGGTAAAATATCTACTAATTCACCTGTTTCTCCATCAGCACATATGAAGCTCATTTTATCTTCATAACTAGCGTGAGATCTAAACTCATCTACCATTAAAACTTCTGGAAAACTCCGTGGTTTAAGTTGTTGCGGGAGTTGTGATTCAACTGACTTAAGAACTCTTAAAACTGTAGTTAATGAAACGTGGCATTGTTTAGCTATAAATGTCATAGAGATTTTCTCAGTTAATAATTCTAAAATTTTCAAAGTAATAAATTTACTGATATGACAGTTTTTTTCAACAATAGAACACTGTGCCGTCCAATTGTGCGAACAGCTTTTACAATGGAATCGTTGTTTCTTCAGTTTTAAAATAGTGGGCATATTTTGATAAGAATCTAACTGAATAGTTACTTCCTTTTTTCCATTTCTAACAACTACACTTTTCCCTTCATTATCAACAATAGTTGAACCACAGTTCCTACAAGCCGAAGGCATGGGAGAATAGACTCCAAAGATAACTAAAGTGTTCTTCCCTTTAATTTTATATTCCTCCGTATTTGTTAAATCTAAATGTTCATCTGTAATTCGTAGCATTTTTTTGATATGATTATTCAAGACATGTCGTCCTTTCTATCTTAGATTTTTGGTCGTACTTAAATTTTACTAGATAGACGACATGTTTTATATTTAAATAAACTAAAAAAGGACTGATGAATCAAAATTTGATTCATCAGTCCTTTAAATTATAGAGCCGAAATAACTTTTCCTCTCGTAGGCAATGAGTTTTCATTAATGTTCATTGGAGTAGGTTTAGCACTTTTGGCAAACATATATATGCCAAGCAATGAAAGATTATTAGAAAATAATCTTAATATTTTAGAAAAAGAATTCAAAAATATTTCAGCACATCTCGTCATTTGTTTGAATCAAAAGCAAGATCTCCAGGATCTCGTGGCGCAGTGTGAGAACCTGCTGGAACTCATTGATGCCAGCAGTAAAGTCGCCACTGAAAAATCAGAGAATAACCTTTTAAGAAATAATACATTTTATCAACGCTATTTTGACATGCGCCATATCCAAATTACACTTCTCAAAGATATTATTATGAAATTAGAAGAAATAGATGTGGAAAGTACGCATATCGCCGAAATTTCCAATATTTTTGAAACTTTGTCACTTACCTATGCTGCCCATAATGACGGCAGCGAGCTCTTAAAGAAAATAGAAAATGCCTATTCTCATTACCGTCAGATGGACTTGCCACAAACACGTGAAGAGTTTGAGAATCGCGCAGGTCTCTTCCAAGTGCTTCAGTTGCTTGAACTATTGATTCAAGAAAAAAATACTTTTGCATTAAGTCAGACCAACAATGCTTCATAAAAAAGACATGATAAAAACCTTGCTGGCTCATAAGAGCAACAAGGTTTTTTATATCTGTGTTATCACAAGTTGCGCGCCGACATGATCCTCTAAGATCATGCTCGTCCCTCTCGCTTCGTAAGTCCACTCCGTTGCCAACAGTCGTTCCAAAACTGCTTCATAATACGCTCTTCCAACTTCAATCTCCCAAGCTAAAATGCCGTTTTTTTGAAGGTTTCGTTTTTTCAAGCTTGTCCCTTCCCAGAGATTTGTCGCAAAGTGATGATGGTAATGATTTTGCGAGTAAAAATGAGCAGTATTACCCACTCGTGCGACTAGATCCGTCCGAAGTATATCCATAAAGAGTGTATCAGCCTGTGCAAGAGAACTTCCCGTGAAATGGAGATGACCAATACTCATTTTTGGCGGATAACGAAATGCTCCTACCTTTTTTGTTGCTAAAACAGCTTCAAGATCAACAGCAAAGGTCCCCATTTCAACTTGTCCTTCATTCCATTTCCAAGTTTTCGGGTCGCGGTCATGATAGAGCTCAATTCCATTTCCTTCAGGATCACTAAGATAAAAAGATTCACTGACGAGATGGTCTCCCGCTCCTAATGGATAGTTTGCCTTCATGAGTCGTGAAATAAGTCCAGCTTTTGAGGCACGATCGGGAAAAAGAAGAGCGTAATGAAAAAGGCCGGTCGTTTTTTCTGTACTTGCATTTCCACCAAACTCGAGTTTTAAAAAAGGAATTTCTTTTTCTCTAAACGCATAGGCAAGTGTATGCTCTGTTTCCTCAGAAAGATAAAAACCTAGTAACTCCTCATAAAAATGACGCATGACTTGTCGATTGGAAGCTTTCAAAGTAATTTTTTTAATATTAAAGGGTTGAGTGTCCATACTTATTCTCGTTTCTTTTGAATTTTACTTCATTCTTTATATGTTGTTAGTATATCACTTAAAATTCAGAAAGCAAAAGACTTTGTTTACAAACGTAAACAAAGTCTTTTGTGACTATAAAATTATTGTGAGTCTTCTTTTGTTACAGGAAAGCCTTTGGTCCCAAAGTGTGTAGCAATGGCTCCACCGCCATGTTTTTGATAGCTTACAGTAGAAAAACCCGCCTCGCTAAACAATAAAGCCAAAGCTTTCGCATCAGGAAAATTCTCCGCAGATTTTTGAAGCCATTGGTATTCCTTCAAAGACTTGGCAAAGACTTTTCCCAGAAAAGGCATCACTTTTTTAAAATAAAGTTCAAATGCTTGCTTGTAAATAGGCAAAGTCGGATGAGAAGTTTCAATACACACCACTTTTCCGCCAGTTTTTAAGACACGGAAAATTTCTCGTAGCACTGTGAGATAATCAGGCGTGTTTCTCAAGCCGTAACCAATCGTAACAGCATCAAACATGTCATTTTCAAAAGGAATGGCCATGGCATTTCCTTGAATAAATTCAATGTTTTCATTGCCTTTTTTGTCAAGTTTATCTTGGGCCACTTTCAGCATATTTTCAGAAAAGTCTAAGCCCACGACCTTACCCTTTTGCCCCACAGCTTTTGAAAGGTCAAAAGTCCAATCCCCAGTACCACAACACAAATCCAAAATGGTCATGTCAGATAAATTCCCCATTTTTTTCATGGTTTTATCCCGCCATAAGTCATGCTGCTTGAAACTAATGATTGCATTCATTTTGTCATAATCAGTGGATATATTATTAAATATTTCGTGTACACGTTCTTCGTTTACCTTATTCATGTACTCATTATAGCATAAGCTAACCTTTACACCCTTGCTTCTTGTCTCTCAATTTCCAAACTAAAAAACACTCTTTCGATGTTTAAAAATTAAACATCGAAAGAGTGTTTCATTAAGCATTAGTTGCTCTCTAAACCTTATTTTTTAAGGTTGTAGAATGCGTTAAGACCTTTGTAAACGGCAACTTCACCCAATTGGTCTTCGATACGAAGCAATTGGTTGTATTTAGCCATACGGTCTGTACGTGAAAGTGAACCAGTTTTGATTTGGCCAGCATTTGTAGCAACGGCGATATCTGAGATTGTTGAATCTTCAGTTTCACCTGAACGGTGAGAAACGATAGCTGTGTAACCAGCTTCTTTAGCCATTTCGATTGCTTCAAATGTTTCAGTCAAAGTACCGATTTGGTTAACTTTGATCAAGATAGCGTTCGCAGCTTCTTCTTTGATACCACGTGCCAAGTAAGAAGTGTTTGTAACGAAGAAGTCGTCACCAACGAGTTGAACTTTGTTACCCAAACGTTCTGTGAGGGCTTTCCAACCATCCCAGTCGTTTTCGTCCATACCATCTTCGATAGTGATGATTGGGTATTTGTTAACCAATTCTTCAAGGTAATCGATTTGTTCTGCAGCAGTACGTTTAGCACCACCTTCACCTTCGAATTTAGCGTAGTTGTAAACGCCGTCTTCGTAGAATTCTGAAGAAGCACAGTCGAAACCGATCATAACGCCGTTTTCACCAGCTTCGTAGCCAGCAGCTTCGATAGCTTTAAGGATAGTTTCTACACCATCTTCAGTACCTTCGAAACGTGGAGCAAATCCACCTTCGTCACCAACTGAAGTTTCAAGGCCACGAGCTTTAAGGATTTTCTTCAATGCGTGGAAGATTTCAGCACCCCAACGAAGCGCTTCTTTGAATGTAGGTGCACCAACTGGTACGATCATGAATTCTTGGAAAGCGATTGGAGCGTCTGAGTGAGAACCACCATTGATGATGTTCATCATTGGAGTTGGCAATACTTTAGCGTTGAATCCGCCAAGGTAGTTGTAAAGTGGAACACCGAGTTCATCAGCAGCTGCACGAGCAACAGCGATAGAAACACCAAGGATAGCGTTAGCGCCCAATTTACCTTTGTTTTCTGTACCGTCAAGAGCGATCATTGCACGGTCAATAGCTTGTTGTTCAGTAACTTCGTAGCCGATGATAGCTTCAGCGATTACGTTGTTTACGTTGTCAACAGCTTTTTGAGTACCAAGACCGAGGTAACGAGATTTGTCACCGTCACGGAGTTCAACAGCTTCGTGTTCACCAGTTGAAGCACCTGAAGGTACCATACCGCGTCCGAATGCACCGTCTTCAGTGTAAACTTCAACTTCGATTGTTGGGTTACCGCGTGAGTCAAGGACTTCGCGAGCATAAACATCAGTAATAATTGACATTTTTATCTCCTTATTGTTTTAAGTGCTTTCTGCACTTTTTAATACACTATGATTTTACTATTTTTCCGGCCTTATTTCAAGTGAAAAAGAAGCTAAAAGGCTTTTTATACAAGGTATGCGGTTACATTTCAACTTTTTTATTCTGTGATATTTTTTTTATAAAATATCGTGTCCACCTCCATTCTTGGCATATGTTTGGGCAGTATTTTTTCATTGATAGGTAGAAAGTCATTTTTTTCATAAAAACGATGTGCCGCTTTGAATTGTTCGACAGTTCCAAGATAAATTTCTTTGATATTCTCTATGCGACAGTACTCAAACAAATTATCCAAAAGAAGTTGTGCAACAGACTTTCCTCTGTATTCAACATTGACAAACATCTTTTTCAGAACAGCTTGCTGTTCATTAAACTTGACGATACCAAGTGTTCCAACAACTCCCTTCTCTTCATCAACAGCAAGCCAAAATTGACTGTAATGTGCATGAATATCTTGCAAATCGGGTTGATCTGCTAAATCAATAGCAACTCCAAATTCTTCCTTCTGAATAGAAAGTATCAAATCAATAACTGCTTGTTTATAGGTATCATTGTAAGCGATTAACTTCATAGCCATAGTATAACAGATTACTTTAAATTTTATAAATAAAAAACTTCCAAAAGGAAGTTTTTAAAATTATTTAGCCAATGCTTTTTTAGCTTCTTCAGCAAGAGCTGTGAAAGCAGCTGCGTCAGCAATAGCGATATCAGCAAGCATTTTACGGTTGATTTCGATTTCAGCCAATTTCAAACCGTGCATCATTTTGCTGTATGAAAGTCCGTTCATACGAGCAGCTGCATTGATACGTGCAATCCACAATTTACGGAAGTCGCGTTTCTTTTGACGACGGTCGCGGAATGCGTAGTAGTATGAGTTCATTACTTGTTCTTTAGCTGTCTTGAAAAGACGGTGTTTAGAACCGTAGTAACCTTTAGCGAGTTTTAAAATACGTTTACGGCGTTTGCGAGTTGCAACGCTATTTTTAACACGTGCCATGTGTGTTCTCCTTGTTTCTTAGAAAATTTTTATCCTGTCATTGACAGTTAATTTAAATGGTTGATTGATTTCGAGTGAAATCCTATAAGTCTTATGTAATGCTTATGAGTTAATCAGTCGTGAAATGTTATTGGGACAGCAATGTATCCATGCATAACAGTCCACAGGACTGTTATTAACGCATGTTCGCAACCATACGACGGATACGTTTGAAGTCACCTGCTGAAACCATACGGCCTTTACGGAGTTGACGACGTTGTTTTACAGTTTTACCGTGCATACGGTGTGAAGTGTAAGCGCGGAAGCGTTTAAGACCGCCATTACCAGTACGTTTGAAACGTTTAGCTGATGCGCGGTGAGTTTTTTGTTTTGGCATTTTAATTCTCCTTGGTTAATAATAAGAACTTAGTTCTTTTTGATTGGTGCCAATTGTAAGAACATTTGACGACCATCCATTTTGGCTTTTTGCTCTACCACAGCGATATCTTTCACTGCTTCAGCAAATTCATCCATTACTTGACGACCCACATCTTGGTGAGTAATCATACGACCTTTAAAGCGAATCGAAACTTTAACTTTGTCTCCTTTTTCAAGGAACTTAGTTGCTTGACGAAGTTTTGTATTGAAGTCATTTTTATCAATGACTGGACTCAAACGAACTTCTTTCAAAGTAACAGTTGCCTGTTTCTTCTTAGCTTCTTTTTGCTTTTTCTTTTGCTCAAACATGAATTTAGTGTAATCCATGATTTTTGCAACTGGTGGTTCTTGATTTGAAATCAAAACCAAATCCATGTTAAGGTCTTCGGCCTGAGTAAGTGCAACAGCTGTAGGTGTAACACCAAGCTGTTCGCCTTCAGCACCGATAAGACGTACTTCGCGTGAACGGATTTGACCGTTCATCAAAGGTTTTCTGTTGTCTTGCTTTGCTATGTCTATTCTCCTTCTAAAATATTTTTTTAGAAAAACAAAAGCGGAACGCATAGTGCGCCCCGCTAATGAAAACATTCGTTTTGTGAATAATTCCATTTTGTTGCCCAGGGCTATTACCACTCAGGCGAGAAGCGGGTGCTTCTGCTTTTCAACATCTCTATTATACCACAAAATTATTTTCTGTCAACACCTATTTAATTTTTGTACGTGTCTATATTTTTCGTGCTCAAAAAAATATCAAAGTTTCTCTAACTAGAACAGAAAAAGACTGAAATCTGCTTTCCCCCTCGCAAATTTCAGCCTTGATTTTTTACTTCTTTTGGTGTAAAATAATCAAAGTTGATTATCGCAAGTCCGATTTGCTTTAATCACATGCCTCGAGTTGCCCGCTCGGGGCTTTTTTCTTGATTTATTCTATACCCTAATTATACTAAAGTGCACACAAAAATGCAACCTTTTTAAGCAAAAAGGCTGTTTTTTATTACTTTTTTCTCTTTATGGATCGCTTAAAAATACCTTGCTCGTCCCGATTTATTGGCTTGCTTCACCTGTCTAATTCCAGATGAGCGCTCTCCTCTTTTTAAAAATTGTTGGACACTTAAACAATCTAAATCTTTATATTTTGCATACTTTTCTCGCCAGTCTCCAAAGAAAAGATCATGAAGTTTACCTTCCGCTTTATCAAGAATCATTTGTCCCATGATAAGTGCACCCTCCACGGACCAATGTCGTGCTTGTTTTTTCATACGATATGACAGTTTCGTATGGTTACTTTCCATGATACCAATACCGGCAGAAGACAAACCACGGCTTTCTGGAGATTTCGTATAGGCAAAATTTCTTAATAACTTTCGAGAAAATGTCACAAAACTTTCCCCAAAGGATTCCTCTTTTTCAGGAATAAGTGCAGAGGCTCTATTCAATATCTCTTTTACGGCTTTCTTATCATGTTGTGCGATAGCCTGAAAAAGCCCTTCCTCAAAAGTTAAAGGAAAAGGTTTCATCATTTTTGAAATTTCTTTTCGAAGATGGTATTTGTCCCAAAAATGAACATGTTGGCAAGAAAAGGTTTTAGCGATTTCATCAAACACATAAGGAGTATAGCCATGTCCCATATCTGAATTGGTAATGAGGAGTGTATCCTTTGTGATTTCATAATGATTGTACAGATAATCCATCACTTTTTCTCTGGCCGCTTTATTGCTGGTTGACCATATTTCATGGTGATGAACCGTTTTCTGACGCTTCCCATATTCTTTTTCAAGTCCCTCATGGATAAGAAAGTGTGAAAAATCTGTTTTCTTTTTCTTATCATTGGCTTCTGGGGTACTTAAAAGAAGACCGTCACCTTCTATATAAAGTACTTTAACCTCCTTCTTGATAAATTCTTCTTCGTCAAAAAAGCGATAATCTTCACGTTCTTTATAAAGTTGAGTCGCTAGTTTACGAGCCTTACACACCGTATCTTTACTGATATCCAGCTGAAGAAGTTCTTTGAAATGCGCAGCGGCTTTTCTACACGTTAAATCAACAGCTGTAACAGCTATTTTGTAAAGGAGTTCTTTAGAGTATCGGCTATAAGGCTCTAAACCAAGATATTCATCCACAGGATAACGGCGTTTTCCTTTTTTAACATAGCACCTTCTCACAAGGACAACTTCTCCAAAAGTGAACATGACACGCCGCTCTGCCGTTTCCTTATAAAACCAACCTTCTTTTTCTAATAGAGCCCCCTGTTCACGATCAACTTGTTTCATCTTTTTGATAAACTTTTGAATATACAGTTCTCTTATTTCTATTTGAAAAGTTTCTTCGCTAAATGACATTGTAATTCTCATTTCTAAAAATAATATCCCTATTATTATAGGCAGGAGATTTTTTTCATCAAAAAAATTTTTGTTTCGCTTTTAATTTTTCATCTCTTCTTATAAGTTTTTATTTTTGTTAGTGTTTTTATTTTAGTAAAGGACAGATTTCCGACCGCTGGAAAACCCGAAGAGCGGAATTTCAGTCCTTCGGGTACCGAAAAACGGATTTCCGTTCTTCGGACAACAAAAAAGCAAAGTGCAGATTTTTGACCCACACTTTGCTTTTTTATCATCAAATACAAATTATTCCAATAGTACACTTTTCAATTTCATTCTGCGATAGCTTTGGGGAATAAATTGGCGTATCTCGTCGTCATTAAATCCTATCATTAATCTATGCGTATCAAAAATAAGGGGAAGTCGTAATTGGAGCTATACTATAAAAGTGGACAGAAAATTGTGTGTTATAATCTGTCTATTAAGACACAAAAATGAAAGGACTTTTATGTCAGGTTTTAAACGTTACGACGAGGAATTTAAGCAATCTCTCGTTAATCTCTACCAAACAGGTAAAACTCAATCCGAACTCTGTAAAGACTATGGTGTCTCCCCTTCTGCACTTGCAAAATGGATCAACCAGTACTCTCAAGTTCGTCTTGAAGATAATACGGTCTTGACTGCTAAACAGATTCAAGAATTACAAAAAAGGAATGCCCAACTCGAAGAAGAAAATCTTATCTTAAAAAAAGCAAGTGCCATATTCATGCAAAACTCCAAGTGAGATTAAAAGCAGTCTATAGACTCCGATTTGAACACACGACAGTTATGCTCTGTCGTGTTTTACATGTCAATCGTTCCACCTACTATAACTTCATAAACAAGAAGCCCTCAAAACGTGAAATAGAAAATCAACGCTTGAGAAAATTACTCCTTGAGATTTATATGAAAGCCAAGAAAAGAATTGGAACGAGAGCTTTTAAAATTATTCTCCTGCGTGATTATGGCGTTAATATTTCTGAGGGGCGTATCTTAAGACTTCTAAAGTCTATGACACTCCCTAAAATGTCAACGATTAAACCTAGAGTTAAATCAAAACACTCTCCTGCATTTTCTTCTGATAATCTCCTTAAACAAGAATTTAATCCTAAGTCCCCGAATCAAGTATGGACAACTGATTTCACTTATATTTCTATAGGACATAGACGGCATGTTTATCTCTGCGCCATCCTTGACCTCTACTCTAGAAAATGTATTGCTTGGAAAGTAAGTGACAGGATTGATGCTAAACTTGCCTGTGACACATTAGGGATGGCTATAAATAAGAGGAAGCCTAAGGAACCAATCATTTTTCATTCGGATCAAGGTAGCCAATTTAAATCAGCTTCCTTTAGAAAAATATTAGATGAGCATCAATTGCTTGCTTCTTACTCCAAACCTGGATATCCTTATGATAATGCTGTCACTGAGGCCTTTTTCAAGTACCTCAAACAACGGGAAATAAACAGAAGAACTTATCACTCCATTCAAGAAGTTCAACTCTCTTGCTTTGAATACATCGAACAGTTTTATAACAACTATAATCCTCATTCCGCAAACAATGGTTTAACTCCAAATCAGAAAGAAGAAAACTATTTTAAGAAAATATAGCTCATTTTGTGTCTAAATATTTGACATTAGTCCAAGTATAATAAGCGTTGTAATTTAAGACTTTAAATCCTGCATCTAAAAGTTCTTGAGCACTTGCTGTATATTTTCGACCCAAAGTTGCTCTCTCGTCCGTACTATTAATATCCCAACCACCAATCTGTGTCCAATAAGTGATTTGAATGTCTTTATTGTAGGCAGGAAGATCTGCTTTAGCCACACGATCATTCCACATTCTCGTAGTATAACCTTGACTCTTTAAAAAATTGTCTAAAGCATTCACGTAGTTCACTAAATTCATGTTTGATTCAACAGGCAACCAGTCAATCTCATCGACACCGATATGAAAATAGCGCTTTGCTTGTCCAGCAAAAAGTGGTGTGTATTCTGCCAAGATTTCTTGAACAAATTTGAGTGACTCAACCTTAGAGTAATCAATCAGATTAAACTGCTCTGGCGCTCCATCAGGTAGCTTAATGGCATCATATCGCTCAGGATCATTGACTTTCAAAAGGTCCAGAATAGCTTGCATGTGGGCAGGAGCCTCTACCTCTGGGATTAAAACAACATTTTTTGAGCGCGCGTAAGCAACCAAATCTACCAGCTCCTTTTTCGAAAGAAAAGGGCGATTGATTTGCGTGTTTATCCATTGTCCGTCTTGATAAATAGCGTTTTTTTCAGTCGTTTGTCCCACCGCAGACATCTCCACAGCCAAATTTTGGTTGTCGGTCATATGCAGCTGTAGAAAACTATTCGGATATTTACTCAAATCATCAATAAACTTTTTGATAACCTGACTCTTATAAAATTTACGTGAAATATCCAAAGTTATTCCTTTTTCTGCCATCACTGCTGGTGGCTTTTTATCTGCTTGAACCCCTGTCTGTTTTAACATCATCATTAAAAGCATAACGAGTACCATTAATCCCCATATTTTGAAGACTTTTCTTTGATTCATTCACCGCTCTCCTTTTTCATTATACAAAGATTATAACAAAATGAGAATAAAATAACAAAAAATACAATAAAAAAACCGTCCAAAGACGATTTTTATTATTTTGCTTTCAATGCGCTCAAAATTTGTGTACGCATATCTTCTATACCATCTGCACTGGCTGGAAGGAAAATTGTAGAATTCCCTGCTTCAGCAAATTGATTAAGCGTATCAAGATACTGGTTGGTTAAAAGAATGGACATAATCTGATCTTCTGTTAAACTTGCTCCAGTATTTTTAATTTCAATAATTTGTTGAGCGAGTCCGTCAACAATAGCTTTACGTTGTTCAGCAATACCTACACCACGCAAGCGATCTTTTTCGGCTTCGGCTTCAGCAGAAGTTACAATTTTTATTTTCTCAGCATTCGCAAGCATTTGCGATGCATCTTGCTTACGTTGAGCAGCATTAATTTCATTCATTGATTGCTTAACCTCGGCATCAGGTTCTACACGTGTAATCAATGTTTTCACAATAATATAACCGTAGGTTGTCATTTCCTCTGCAACTTGATGCTGTACTTCCAAAGCGATCTCGTCTTTTTTCTCGAAAACTTCGTCCAAAGTCAACTTAGGCACAGCAGATCGAAGCGCATCCTCAATGTAGGCTTGAATTTGCTCAGAAGGGTTCATCAGTTTATAGTAGGCATCTTTAATATTTTCTTCATTGACACGGTATTGCGTTGCGATATTCATGGTCACAAAAACATTATCTTTTGTTTTTGTTTCAACGGTCATTTCATTTTGCAAAAGACGCAGTTGAATCCGTGCCGCAACACGATCAATTCCCCAAGGTAATTTTACATGGAATCCGGCCGAAGAGGTCGTTTGATACTTCCCAAAACGTTCGATAATCGCAACCGTTTGTTGTTTAATCACATAAAACAATGTTCCTGCACTCGCCAAAATAATAATAATGACGAGCACGGTAATAATAAGTGAAACTGTTAACATAAAACTCTCCTTTCCTTTAATTATACTTTATTCTTTAGAATATTCCAATCAAAATCCTTTAGAAATGTACATATAACACTTATTTTGCTCTGCTTGATAGAGGAGAGGATGGATGTAACGAATTTTTTCAGCTTGAAGCACCAAATCCTCAAAATTATAGCCTGTCAAACGAATATAGTCATCATTTTCATCAGCAGTTGTCAAATCGGATAGTTCTTGTGCATCTGTGAATTGACCTTCAAAATTCGCCTTTCTCATAATGATATAATCGCCTTCTTGTTCCAAAACATAATGTGGAAAAATCTGTGCGACTTCATAAATGATTTGAGCCGTCATCTTCAGTGGAAACTCACTAAAGACAACCGCTTCTTCCTGCGCATTGCGGTAGCAAAAACCAAAAGATTTGCCGGATAGATTTAAGCGCATAAAGCGGAAATTTTCTGTTCCTTCTTTTCCTTCAAGATGAAAATTAGGCTGGGCTTGAAACATCTTCAGATCACGTGACAACTCAAAGAAATAGTCTGTGGCATCTTGGGGAGAACGTTTTTGATAAAGTTCTGCAAAATAAGCATTGATTACACTTGAAGGCGGAGTCACCAACAGCATTTTTTCCTTTTCATCGTCTAAATTTGCTAAACGATTTTCCAAAAAGACACGGTCTTGAGCCATGTAGCCTCCGTATTTCAAACCTAAATCAATATATTCCTTATTTTTCACTTTTTTCCTCCATATTTAAAAATTCTCTTGCACATATTATAGCATTTTCTGGATAATCTTCATCAAAAACATCGTAAAAATTGACATTCATCCGGTTGCGGAACCAAGTCAATTGACGTTTCGCATATCTTCGTGAATTTCTTTTTACAAGTTCCACTGCCTCTTCAAGTGAGAGTTCCCCTGAGAAATAAGGGAAAAACTCCTTATAGCCAATACCTTTTGCAGCTTGAACCTCGGGGTGATTTTCAAATAAAGCTTGTGCTTCTTCAAGTAAGCCCTGTTCTAACATATCGTCTACCCGGTGATTTATTCGATCATAGAGTATTGTTCTTTCTGCATTCAGACCGAGAAGACAAAACTCATAATCAGACGCTTGATTTTCGCCTGTACCAAAAGCTTCCAGCTCAAGAAAACGCATTGCCCTTCGCCGATTCAGCTCAGGAATATATTGGGAGACACGCGCAAATAACTCTTCATCAGAGAGTTTCTCTAAGCTTCGACGCAGTTCCATCATTGCCTCATGATTTTCTTGCCCTCCTAGGTGATAACCCTCAACAAGACTCTGGATATAAAGCCCCGTGCCACCGACAATAATCGGAAGCTTACCTCGAGAAATAATTTGATCTATGCAAGCGGTAGCTTCTTGAACAAAGTCAAAAGCAGAATAATTTTCATTTACATCCCGTACATCAATCAAATGATGCACTGCTGCGGATTGTTCTTCTGGGCTTGCCTTGGCTGTCCCGATATCCAGCCCACGATAGACTTGTTGCGAATCGCCTGAAATAATCTCACCATCAAAAACTTGAGCCAGCTGAATGCCCAAAGCTGTTTTACCTACAGCTGTTGGTCCGACCACGACTATTACCTTATTTTTCATATAATATTTTCTATTAATTTTCTTATCTTTCTTGTCCTGTGTACGAAGATATCTTCTTTTATTATAGCATTTTTCTACTTAGGAACTCTTTTACCATATAAAAATCCTCATCTTACACATGAGGATTTCATTTATTGTGTTGCATTGTAATAAACGTGTGAATTTTCAAGTTTGCCACGTGCTTGTATGAGTTGATTGACTGTTACAAATGTATAGCCTTGATTTTTTAGTTTTTGAATCACTCTTGCTGCCCCATCGACAGAGGTATCATAAATATCATGCATGAGGATAATAGAGCCATCATAAACTTCATTCATGACAACTTGTTCAATTTGATCCACATTTTTACTTTCCCAATCTAAAGAGTCTACACTCCACTGAATAATCGGGGTTTGTGCCATTTTATTGATTTGAGGCGTTGTAGCACCGTAAGGAGGCCGTAAGCCTTGAGGACGAATGCCCACTGTCTTTTGCATCAAATCTGAAGTTTTTTTGATTTCATCTTGTGCTTGTTTTGCAGGGAGTTGTGGCAGATTCTCGTGATTATACGTATGTGAGCCCACTTGATTTCCTAAAGCATGTTCTTTTTTAACTAATTCTGGATAGAGTTCCAGACGGTTTCCGAGTACGAAAAATGTCGCAGGAACATTTGCCTTCTTTAAAATGGAAAGCAAGCGTGGTGTGGTTTGTGGATCTGGTCCGTCATCAAAAGTTAAAGCCACTAATTTCTTATGTGCCAGCGCTTTACTTTGCACCTGTTGGGCAGAAGGAATTTTTATTTTCGAATGTTTCGCTTCTTCTTTTAAATCCCCCACTAAAATCTGTGGTTTGACAATCTCGCCTAACTCACTCAGTGGAACTGAAACTTTAGTATATAAGTTTGTACTACTGTTGACTTGACCCGGTCTCAAAAAGAAATCCAGACATTTATTATCCAAGATAAAAGCATTAAAATTTTTCTCCATCGGCTGCAATCCCGCACTTAATACCTGCTTGGCCCTCTGATTTGAATTCTCTTGGAGCTTCACCATTTTCTCATAAATATTTTGTGCGATACTGCTGAGATCATCCTTGTCCTTGAACAAATCAGAAAGCTGTAACTCTTTATTTTCTTTCAAATTGTAAGTTTTAGTGATGACTTGGTTTTCAGCTTGGACACGCGCATTGCTTTTGCGCATCACATTAAATTTGAAACTCACGATATCTGGGGAAAACTCATAAGTTTCAAAGGATTGAAACAATGAACCCTTCTCATCCGTATCCTTCTCTGGTGTACAGTCTTTAAAAGAAGAAAGTTCATGATTGGAAAATTCTTCCAACTTTTGATTAATCACTTTATTTTTTGTCTTGGGATAATTCATCAAGATATGATAACCTTGGTCTTCCTGCTTCGTTTCAATTCCTACTTCTTTAGATGCTATGCTTCGAATATAAGTATTCACGGAAGTCTTCTTATTTTCTTTTTCTGTTTCTGTTGTTTTCACCAGTATGCTGGCTGCTCCGAAAACGATCGCAAGTGCTAGTATCGCACTTCCTGCTTTCAGCACGTTCTTCTTCATGATTGCCTCTTTTTCTCCTCTATATGTCTCTACTGTTAAGATAACAATAATTTTTGACACTTTCAAATATTTAGTATACTTTCTAGGAAAAGAAGCTTAAAATATTGGGTATAGAGCCCGACAAATGTTATAATAACTTTATAAGTTTATCAAAGTAACATAGGATGATTATGGACAATAAGGAGGAGAGCATGAATAAATATCTTAAGGGCTACCTAATAGGTAAAGCCATTGAAATTACAGTTGCCGGTACTGCGGTAATGGTTGCTAAACATAAGGGATTAATTGATGCGGAAATGCGTCCTACCTTTAAAGAAGACGCTTTTGCTGAAAGTCAAAAACGTGCAAAACGCAAACGACTTGCGCGCTAAAACATACTAAAATTACTTTTGGAGGTCTACCTATGAATAAAAATCTCATCACTGGTTTTGTTGCCGGTAACATTGTCACTCTTGCTGCTTTGTTCACTGCAGGCGCAATCTACAAAAAACGTGTTGTTGACCCGATTGAACACAAATGGGAGTTTGCCCAAGAAAGTCGTAAAAAAGCAAACCGTAAACGTATTGCTCATTAATTAAAAAAATGCGTGCTACTTACATGTAGAACGCATTTTTTATTTATCAAAATTCTCTTCTTGATCAAGCAAGCTGTCACTAAAAGCCGCAACATCTTTCCCTGTAACGTCAAGCACAGCTTGATTGCGTTTCACACCATCTTCAAAAATGGCAAGCAATTCTCCAAGAACCTGAAGATCAGAAACACCAATCTTAAAAAAATATCGCTGAATCTCCTTATAAACGATACCATAATCCTTTGGTAGTTTTTTCACAGCATTTTGAAGAGCGTACCACTCTTTTTTTTCTTCAATGATTTCCTTGAACTTCATTCTATTGTCTCCCTAATTTTTTTGCTACATTTCGATTAAGTTGCTCGCGGCATTTGTCTCGGTAGGATTTATTGGGGATGGGACGCCGTTGATCGAACAGCTCCGCAACAAAAGCTTCCTTATCCTCACCAATGACAGCTGAAACATCTTCATGATCAAATGCTGTTTCTTCAAAAAATTCAAGTAAGCTACTCATGATGGGGATAAGATTTCTCCCTGTCAAATCACTATATCTTTGGATTTCTTCATCAAGCTCCGCCCATATGCGTTGGTAACTCTCTGGCAGACCTTTCACTCTTTCTGCAAAATCTGCCCTCGCCACAGTCATATCTTTTCCTGTTATTCTCTCCCAAAAATTCATCATTTCTCCTTATTTCTTATCTCAGAAAGTTTTTCTGAGATAAAATCCCAACGCACCCAAAATGCTGCCAGTTCCTCTTCTCCTGCAGTATTCAACTTAAAAAATTTACGTGATGGACCTTTTTCTGAGGCTTTTTTTTCTGTCTCCAGTAAGTTTTGCCGTTCAAGCCGAGAAGTTATCGTATAAACTGTGCCTTCTGCTACATTAGTAAATCCTAATTCTTTTAATTGCTGTGTGATGGCATAACCATAGGTTTCCCCTTGGCTGATGATTTGTAAGACACAACCTTCTAAAACACCCTTGAGCATTTCCGTATTATTTTCCATTACCACTCCTAATATGTATTACTAAGTACATCTATATAGTAACACAGATTAGTGACGTAACAAAGTAAAATACTTTTTCTTATGCAATTTAAGCTTAATCATTTGATTTCTCATCTAATCGTGGTAGAATAGTAAAAATTATGAAAGAGGTTTTAGAGACTTGAAACAAGAAACAACTTTTGCTCACACTAAATTTGCCAATCCTTTTATGAATGCATCTGGTGTACATTGTATGACTATCGAGGATCTGCAAGAATTAGAAAAATCTGATGCAGGCGCTTATATCACTAAAAGCTGTACCTTGGAAAAGAGAGAAGGCAATCCTTCTCCGCGTTATGTCGACTTAGCTTTAGGAAGCATTAACTCTATGGGTCTTCCTAATCTAGGCTTCAACTATTACCTAGATTATGTTTTGGAAGTACAACAAAATCAAGATACACCAATCTTTTTCTCCATTGCTGGTATGAGTCCTGAAGAAAATCTTGAAATGCTGGATAGTATTCAAAAAAGCGCATTTTCAGGCATTACTGAGCTTAACCTCTCATGTCCAAACGTACCAGGTAAACCTCAATTAGCCTATGATTTCCAAGCAACAGAGCAACTGTTAGAAAAAGTATTTGCTTTCTTCAAAAAACCTTTGGGTGTTAAGCTTCCGCCATATTTTGACTTGGCACATTTCGATCAAATGGCTGATATTCTTAACAAGTTTCCCCTCACTTACGTCAACTCTGTCAACAGTGTCGGAAATGCCCTCTATATCGATACTGAAGAGGAGGCTGTTGTGATTAAACCTAAAAATGGTTTCGGCGGTCTTGGTGGTCAATACATCAAACCAACTGCTTTAGCCAATGTGCGTGCCTTCTACACACGTCTTAAACCAGAAATACAAATCATAGGAACAGGCGGTATCGAAACAGGTCAAGATGCTTTTAAACATCTTCTCTGCGGTGCAAGCATGCTCCAAATTGGGACAGCCCTCCACAAAGAAGGTCCAGAAATTTTCACAAGAATCCGTAGAGAACTTCAAGAAATCATGGACAAAAAAGGGTACCAATCTATTGACGAATTCCGTGGTAAACTCAAAAGTCTCTAAATATAAAAATTAAACTAAGGCAAAACCTTAGTTTTTCTTTCTCAATTTTTATAGGATACCCTATAAATAACTTGACTTTATTTAGCATGTACTGTAAAATGATATTTAAGACTTCATACAAGAAATTATTTTTTACTTTTTAGAATTCATGCCCTTCCATTTCACGCTAAGACAGAGCAGGAAGAAAACAAAATTTATAGAAAGAAATGTTAATCTACATACCTTTCACACTACCTTCAGTATGAAGCTTATTTTTATATACCCAAATTTTCAAAACTCAAATCACGCTATCGACACCAAACTAAATCTTGGGCGCCAACAGTAGCTCACTGTGAACTTTAAAAACAAGGGAAATAATGTTAAAAATTTCAAATTTATCCGTCGAATATAAAGGCAACCTTGCCTTAGAAAATATATCACTGCATATACCTAAAGGCTCCTGTACAGGAGTTATTGGTCCTAACGGTGCGGGGAAGTCAACTTTGATGAAAAGCATCTTAGAGATGATCCCAACCAAATCCGGTTCAGTTACCATCGATGAAACCCCACTCAAGACTTTCAAGAGAAAGATTGCCTATGTTGCACAACGTAGTGAAATTGATCTTAGCTTTCCAATCACGGTCTTTGATACCGTTTTGACAGGTACATATCCCAACTTAAAACTCTTTCAAAAGCCCCGTAAAAAAGAAAGACAAAAAGCGGAACATGCACTTCATAAACTTGGCTTGGACAATTTTAAAGAGCGCCAGTTAAGCGCTTTGTCTGGCGGGCAATTGCAACGTGTTTTCATCGCTCGTGCACTGGCCCAAGAAGCTGACTATTACTTTTTAGATGAACCTTTTGTGGGTATCGATATGATGAGCGAAAAAATCATCATTAATATACTTGAAGAGTTACGCCAGAATGGTAAAACGATTATCATTGTTCACCACAATCTTCATAATGTTAAAGCATATTTTGATTATCTGGTTATTCTTAATAAAAAACTTATTTGTGCTGATTATACTGCCCAATCTTTCACTAATGAAAATCTTCAAAGAGCGTACGGTGAAGTCTTAGGCGATATCATCATCAAGGAAAGCGAGGGCTAGTCTCAGTGGATATTTTATTTTTTCTTTCAGATGTAACAGGCCTTACTGTAACCATGCTGAGTGCTTTTATCGCTTCCATTTTATTAGGGATAATCTCCGGAATTTTAGGGAGTTTTATCGTCTTGAGACGTCTTTCTCTCATGGGTGATGCTTTATCTCACGCTGTCTTGCCTGGGGTTGCTGTCTCCTACATGCTAGGGATAAATGTTTTGATTGGCGCAACAGTATCTGGGATTTTAGGTGCCATTCTGATTCAATTTATCATCAAACATAGTAATTTGAAGACAGATGCTTCGATTGGTATTATCCTAAGTAGCTTCTTTGCTCTAGGAATCATATTAATCACAAAAGCTGAAAGTGGTGCAGACCTTAACCATATTCTTTTTGGAAATATCCTTGCCGTTACCCCACACGAACTTGTTCAGTCTTTCGTTTTATTGATTGCTGTTGTTCTGGTAGTCAAACTCTTCTTCAAGGAGCTACTTATTACTTCCTTTGATCCAACTATGTCTAAAGCTTATGGTTTAAACAATACTTTTTATCACTATTTATTGATGATTTTGCTGACACTTTTTACAATTTCTGCCTTGTCACAAGTCGGAATTGTTCTTGTGGTTGCCATGCTTATCATTCCTGCCTCTATTTCTTACCTCTGGGTAAATAAATTGCCACATATGATCGCGATGTCTTCTGCCTTAGGTGTATTATTTGGTATTTTGGGCGTTATTATCAGCTTCCAATACGATCTGCCTACAAGCGCAACCATTGTAATCGTTGGGGCACTTACCTTTGCCCTCTCCTTCTTCCTCAGCCCTCGCAACGGATTTATCCGCTATTCTAAGAAAGGACCTCAATCATGAACCGCAAACAGCTCTCTTTAATTGCCCTTTTAGCTTCACTTCTGTTACTTCTTACAGCATGCTCGCCTAAAAAAGAAGAAAGTATGGCATCTGATAAACTTAAGGTTGTAACCACCTACTCCATTATTGCCGATATTGCCGAAAATATCGGGAAGGACCATGTGGATGTTTATAGCATGGTCCCACGTGGCACTGATCCCCATCAGTACGATCCGAAACCCAATGACACTCAAGCAGTCGAAAAAGCCGACCTTGTCTTTTACAATGGCCTCAATTTGGAAACTGGAAAAGGTTGGTTTGATAAGCTGATTAAAAATAGTCGTAAAGAAGATTCAACCTTTATGGTTAGCCAAGGTGTTACTCCCATTCACTTAAGTGAAAAAGGCAAAGAAAGTGAAGAAGACCCGCATGCTTGGCTTAATATTCAAAACGGCATTATTTATGCCCAAAATATCGAAAAAGAACTTTCAAAGAAAGATCCTCAGCATAAAGAAGATTATCAAAAAAATCTCAAAGCATATACGGATAAGTTGCAACAGCTGGACACAGAAGCAAAAGCTAAGATTGCAACCATTCCGGAGGAAGACCGAATCTTGGTTACCAGTGAAGGTGCTTTTAAGTACTTCTCAAAACAATACGGTCTTACAGCTGAATATATCTGGGAAATCAATACAGACAACCAAGGTACACCAGCCCAACTCAACCGTATCAACACGATTGTTAAAGATAAAAATGTAAAAGCACTCTTTGTGGAAACCAGCGTTTCACCAAAAACGATGGAATCTGTCTCTAGACAAACCGGTGTAAAAATCTACTCAAAAATCTTTACTGATTCACTTGCTGACGAAGGTCAGAAAGGTGACACCTATTACGATATGCTCAAATGGAATATTGATCATATCACTGATGGGTTAAGTAGTAAGTAATCACCATTTTCTTAAGGATATCAAAAAAACTACCAACTTCTTGGTAGTTTTTTTGATTAATCCTCTTATACATGAGCTTGAGCTCAGCAAGGTATTTCTTTTATTCTTCTGTATACCAATCGTAATGGAAGATTCCTT
This sequence comes from Lactococcus sp. bn62, assembly GCF_029492705.2. Taxonomy (NCBI): domain Bacteria; kingdom Bacillati; phylum Bacillota; class Bacilli; order Lactobacillales; family Streptococcaceae; genus Lactococcus; species Lactococcus sp. bn62. The sequence goes on from NZ_CP120417.1 coordinate 1,641,241, forward strand.
CCATGTCATTACGTTCGTATGTGTGGGCACCGAAGTAGTCACGTTGTGCTTGGATAAGGTTCGCTGGCAAGTTTGCTGAGCGGTAGCTATCATAGTAGCTGATTGCACTTGTGAACGTTGGTACTGGGATACCGGCTTGAACAGCAAGACTTACTACATCACGTACTGCTGCTTGGTAGCGTTTTGTAATATCGATGAAGTATTCATCCAAGAGAAGGTTTTCAAGGTTAGCATCTTTGTCAAAAGCATCTGTAATGTTTTGCAAGAATCCAGCACGGATGATACATCCTGCACGCCAGATTTGCGCGATTGTACCGTAAGGAAGATCCCAATCGTATTCTTTAGAAGCTTGGCGGAGTTGAGCAAAACCTTGGGCATAGCTCATAATTTTTGAGAAATAGAGCGCTTGACGGATTTTTTCCACAATTTCAGCTTTGTCACCTGAGAATTTCACTTCTGGACCTGATAAGATTGAGCTTGCTTTCACACGTTCATCTTTATAGGTTGAGATGAAACGTGCAAACACTGATTCAGTAATCAATGGTAATGGAACACCTAAATCGAGCGAACTTTGTGATGTCCATTTACCTGTTCCTTTATTTCCGGCCTTATCAAGGATTTTGTCCACGATATAACCGTCTGTACCTTGATCATCTTTACGTTTAAGGACTTCTTTTGTGATTTCGATAAGGTAGCTGTCTAATTCGCCTTCATTCCATTCTTCAAAGATAGATTGGATTTCAGCATTATCAAGACCAAGTACACGTTTCAAAAGATCATAAGATTCAGCAATGAGTTGCATGTCGCCATACTCGATACCATTGTGGACCATTTTTACATAGTGACCTGCACCATTAGGGCCCATATAAGCCACACATGGTTTGCCATCTTGAGGTGCTTTACCTGCGATTTGTTCAAAGATTGGTGCAATCAAATCATAAGCTTCTTTTTGTCCGCCAGGCATGATTGAAGGACCTTCAAGAGCACCCTTTTCACCACCTGAAACACCTGTACCAATAAAGTTAATACCTGAGTCTGCAAGCTCTGCATTACGACGCATTGTATCTGGGAAATGTGTATTTCCGCCATCAATCAAGATATCCCCTTTATCCAAATGTGGTAAAAGTGCTTGAATTGTCGCATCTGTTGCTGGACCTGCTTGTACCATAAGCATAATACGGCGTGGTTTTTCAATCGCAGCTACAAATTCTTCGATTGTTTTTGTCAAAACAAAATTTTTATCTGGATGTTCAGCTACAACTTCTTCTGTTTTTGCAGTCGTACGATTAAATAAGGCAACCGTATATCCACGTGATTCAACATTGAGGGCTAAGTTTTTACCCATTACGGCCATACCGACTACGCCAAAGTTAGCTTGAGTCATTGTAAATCCTCCGATTTTTTATTTTTGATAAAACTATTATAACGCAATTTCTTTACAAAAGCTCAAATAAACACTGTAACATTTTTACAAAAAGAAAAACTGTCCGCAGACAGCATCTCTTTTACCACTCTGTACCTGAGAGGTCTTTAGCTTTTTTTTCAAGCTCTCCGGCTTCTTCAGAAATTTTACCAAAATCGACGTTATTTTCTACTGCTTCTGCAGCATCTTCTTTAACATCTTCGACCTTTTCTGCGACTTTATCTGCACTGTCATCCAACTTTTCTTTGAACTCAGCAGTTTTTTCCACTACTTCGTCAGTAATTTCTGATTCGTTCTCATCAAAAAGTTCTTCAGTATCTTCTTTCGCTTGATTGATTTTATCAACTATTGCATCGCGTGTGCTGTTGAAAAATTCAATAACAGAGTCTTTTGAAAGTTCACCTGAATCAACTTTTTCTTTAATCAAATCACGTTTACTTGTCAAATAATCTTTTGCTGAGTCTGCAGAAATTTCTCCTGAATCAAAACGCTCTTTGATATCATTGAATTTTTCTGTCGAAAAATCGCGTAAGTTGTTCAATGCGGCTTCTGGATCGTCTTTAAAGTCGTCATACATCTTACTCGCATCTTCACGCATTTCGCTTCCTTTTTTAGGGGCGAAAAACAAAGCTGCAGCGGCACCAATCAAAGCTCCTGCTAAAAATCCTGATTTTTTAGACATATTATTTATCCTCCACTTTCTTTTTCTTGTTCTTCTTCATAAATTTGTTTGCTGTTTTAGCCAATACTAAAGTCGAAGCTGAACGACCAACCGTTCCCGATTTTCTTGAGAAACGTTCAACCATGTCGCGACTGCTTTTATTCACCGCAGTAACACTCTCTGAAAGCTCTGCTACTGCAACGAAGAGAGGGTCAATTGTTGCAACTTTTCCATTAACATCATCTAAAAGAACATTGGCTTTCGCCATCAAGCCATCCGCTTGGTGAAGCAAAACATCGACATCACTAGAGACGAGTTTCACCGTACGATTGGCTTCCTCAACAACCTTTGAAACTTTAACTAAAAGTACAATTAAGAAGATAACCAAAGCTGCAAAAGCAATTGCAATGATCAGCCAGGCTATATTTTGTACACTAATTTCTCCCATACTTCACCTCCGAAACCGCTTAAATTCAAACGGTAATTTTACTTTATTATAGCAAAATTAATATTTTTTATAAACTAATTTGGCACATAATTTTCTCCGAGATATTTAGGGCACTCGTAGCAGTGTTTTCAGAGGATTTTTATATTTATCCCTTTTTTATTCTTTCCTCAGAAAAAACGAGGCCTTACCGGAAAAGCTTATGTGAGAGATTGGCAGCTTCTTTGACAAGATCCGAGATGAAAGTGGGGATTTTGCTGTAAAATTCTGCTGAATCCTTGACTTTTTGTACAGTTGGATCTTTCTGTCCGCTTTCGTCAAGCGATTTTTCATTATCCGGAAAAACGATTCGTTTTTTCATGTTCTTGGCATAAATGTCAAGAACATTTACATTTTTCTTTTTCGATGGGGCAGATGTTTTGTGAGTGCCGAGAGTATCCGAGGGAAGGCTACGGACGGTTTCCCTTTGTTGATGGAGTATATTAAAAACACAAAATGTGATAAGCCCAACAGTTGTCACAAGTGCAAGTGTATGTTTCATTTTTCGCTCCTCTTCTCCTCTTAATATCTCTATTTTACGCGTACTGGCATGAAGCTGAACTTACTTTTTTGTAATGTAATAAAAAATGCACCTTTTGCCTTACTGCAAAAGATACACTTGTACATTTTTTTCTTAATCAATTTTTTTCAAACGTCTGATAAGCACAAACGCTATACCCGCAACAATCATTAGGGCTGAGAAGACCTGTGATACACGGAATGCTCCCCACATCAGACTGTCTGTCCGCATGCCTTCCACAATAAAGCGAACTGCTCCATACCAGATAAGGTAGAAAGCAAAGATTTCACCACGCTTGAGTCCTGGAATACGATGGCGGAAAATCATAATGAGAAGAAAGCCCGAAAAGGTTCCAATACTTTCGTAGAGGAAAGTGGGTATTCGATAAGCGCCATCAATAAACATCTGCTCCCGAATAAAGGTTGGCAGATAATTTAAGTTGCTTACTGCATCACCATAGGCTTCCTGATTGACAAAATTTCCCCAACGTCCAAAAGCTTGTCCGATTAATACACCAGGAATACTTATATCCAGTAAATCCAGAGGATTAATCATCCTATAGTAAGAAAAGACAAACAAGACAATTGCACCCGCAATCAGACCGCCATAAATTGCACCTCCGCCATCCCAAAGAGCGATAATTTCACTCGGATGTTGGCTATAATAATCCCATTGGAAAGCAACGTAATAAGCCCGGACACCGATCAGACCGATTGGGAAAGCCCATAAGATAAAGTCAATCACATCATCTGAGGTCAAGCCTCGCCGTGGTGCTTCCTTACATGCCAGCCAGACACCTAGGGCAGCCCCCGTCACAATGAAAATCGCATACCAATGAATGGAAAAGGGCCCTAACTCTAAAGCAATCTTATTCATTGCTAAATATGGAAAATAATTCACTTTCACTCCTTAGCTATTGTTTTCGATCAAATGTGTCAAACGATCTTCAAAAAGTGCCGTTGCATCATAGCCCATATCTTTGGCACGATAGTTCATCACGGCAGCCTCAATAATTGTGGAGACATTACGTCCTGTTTTTACAGGAATCTTGATCTGTGGCACCTCAACATCTGCAAGAATAATGTTTTTCACACCATTACCCAAACGGTCAAATTCGCCCCCTACTTCATAAGGTTCAAGATAAATTGTTAAATCAATATCCGTTTGATCCTTGACCGCACGCGCACCGTACAAGCTCATAACATCAATAATACCAACACCACGAAGCTCCAAGAAATTTTGCAAAACTGGCGCTGGTTCCCCCGCTAAAGTAAAGGCATCTCTTTGGAAAACATCGACACGATCATCAGCCACGAGACGGTGGTTACGCGCCACCAAGTCCAAAGCCGTTTCTGATTTCCCAATACCACTTGCTCCCTGAATCAAAACACCCACACCATAAATGTCCATCAAGACACCATGTACACTGACACGCTCTGCCAGCTCTTCATCCAAGTAAGAGGTCAGGATGCTGTTCAGACGGCTAGTTGTCTCACGTGACTGCAGCAAGACAATATCATGCTTACGCGCTGCATTCACCATCTCTTCCGGAATTTCAAGATTACGTGCAACGATAACAACAGGAGTTATCTCAGTCATTACCTTTTTGAGAATATCATAACGCGCATCACCTACCTCGTTCATCATGTAGGACCATTCCTTCATCCCGAAAAGTTGTATCCGTTCAGGGGTAAAGTATTCAAAATAACCAGACATCTCTAAACCTGGGCGTAAAATATCTGAGGTGGTCACTTCTTTTTGAAGTGCTGTTTCCGTGGAGTAGATAACATTAAATTTTATTTTTTTGATGAGATCTTGTACTGTGACTGTCATAACCGTCTCCTATCGTCTTTTTCTCTCCTTATTATATCAAAATATAAACAATAATCCTTTTTGCTTTGGCTAATATAATATAGAGTTTAATATTTTATTCCCTTTCAATAGCCAAAATATAACTTAGTATACTGGTTCATCTCAGACCTAAAAATAGTAAAAAAAAAAAAAATAATGGATATTCTCCATTATTTGATCTTGCTAAGTTTTACAAACTTGTCTACTTTATAAGCCACATAAATTCTGCGACCTAAAAGGAAGCTTGCGATAAAGAACCAAAACCATTGTGCCTGGAAAAAGGCGATGGAGAAAATCCATGCTTCAATGATTGTTCCAAGTATAAAAGAGTAAAATCGTGATTTTAACATAGATTAAGTTTATCATACCCAAGAACGGAGGTCAAATATGCTAAACGAAATTTTTACCAGAGCGTCACTTTTTTTACACTTGTTTTTTCATTCGCTTCCTGATAGAAAAAAGTTGCGGGATACTGTATAATACATTATGATCATCGCGTATCGCCAGCTTTGAAATCAACTTAAGAAAGAAGATTACCTAATGGAAAAAGTACATGATGAAGGTCCTTTCTACCACGGGACGAAAGCCGAACTCAAAATAGGGGATTATTTAAGGGCGGGTTTTGTCTCTAATTATGATTCACGTGTGACTATGAATCATATCTATTTTACAGCTTTAAAAGATGGCGCTGGCTTTGCTGCCCAAATCGCTGCTGGAAAAGCTGAGTTGCCACATGTCTATCTGGTGGAGCCAACAGGTCCTTATGAAAATGATCCCAATGTCACCGACAAAAAATTCTCGGGTAATCCCACACGTTCCTATCGCTCTACTACACCATTAAAAGTAATTGCTGAGGTGACCGATTGGGCGCGACAACCACAAGATAAGATTGACATTTTACGGGAAAAAATTGCCACACGTGCGACAAACAGTAAAACAACCATTATTAATTAAGCCCCCTTACATCCGACTATATTTTAAACATGTATCATCTGGCAAAAAAACTACAATTTTGGTAAAATGAGGTGCTATGGAAAAAATTAAAAACTTTGCTAAGACTGAGGCTTTCACTTATCTCGTCTTCGGTGTCTTGACGACCCTTGTCTATTACGTCTTTATGCAGTCAAGCTTTTATCTGCTTAATCACCCCGGGATAAATGCGGGGGCGATTTCAGAGGCAATCGGACAAATTGTCAGTATTATCTTTGCTTTCTTTACCAATAAAATTTGGGTTTTCAAACATAAATCTACGCATATTTTCCGTGATTTCCTTAACTTTGCTGCTGGACGTTTATTCTTCATGCTTTTGGCTATTGTTCTGAAATGGTGGTTTATCGATAGTCATCCGGAGATTTTGATGGATCTCTTGCACTTGAAAAAACCAGTAGTCGTTCTTGCTCTTTCACTGGCCATCCAAGTATTGAATATTGTCTTGAACTATTTCTATTCAAAATTTATTGTTTTCCGTAAAAAAGCGAAAGTATAAATGTATAATAAAAAAAACGTCTGCCAAAACAGAACGTTTTTTTATTTTCTAATTTCTTTAATAAAAGCAACAATCTCACCACGTCGTGTTTCGATTTGACCAAAGGACTTTTTCTGATAAGTGGCGTTGAATACCGCTCCGATGATAATAACTTTAGCAATGAAAATAAACCAAATCATTAAACCAAAAATAAGCAAGGAACCAACCAGTTTAAAGTCACGCATTTGCCCTAAAGCTCGACTTAAATAGGCCCCAAAAAAATGAGGCAGGGCCACAAGAACCAAAGTAGAGAAAATGGTCCCGGGCATAATATAACGTAACTTATGTATTTTGACGTTGGGTAAGACAAAGTACAGTAAAATCAAAGAAATAAGCACAACAATGATGACAACTGGTAAGGTAGCTGTTTGCAATGTCCGATACAGTCGATCATCAAAGGCAAAGAGGTTCTCATGCACATAGGTCAAAATCACCTGACCAAATGTTGAAATCAAGATAGTTAAAGAGAGCATAACCATGAGCCCTAAGCCAACAACTAGACCAATGATTCGGCTGAGAATGAAATCACGATGTTCTGAAACCTCATAAGCTTTGTTCATAGCCATCTGTAAGGTCGCAAGTGCGCGAGAAAATGTCCAAAAACCAGCCAAAACGGAAATCGAAAGTAATCCTGTATTGGGATTTTCTAAGACATTTCGGATAAATCCGACACTCATATCATAAATCTGATCCGGGATCTGATCATGAAGCACATCCAAGATCATATCAATATCAAGATTTAAGAAGGGGAGAATGTTGGCAAAAATCAAAAGTAGCGGGAAAATGGATAAAAGCAAGTAATAAGCCACAGCAATACTTGATAAGGACATCTCTGAACTTTTATAAAAGTTCATGAAGTCTTTCAAAGTTTGCCAAGACGATACACGTTGAAAAAGAGCTTTCATCTGGTCTTCTCCTCCTTTCATTTTTCTGTCTTCATAAGATAGGAGAGACTTCTTAGTAAGTGCCTTCTTCTCCTTGGCTTGTCAAAATTACTGGACCATCTTTGGTAATGACAAACTGATGTTCATATTGACAAGATAAACCGCCGTCCAATGTCTTATGCATCCAACCTGTTTCCATATCGGTATCAATTTCCCAAGTCCCTGTCGTAATCATGGGTTCAATGGTCAAAACCATACCCTCACGCAAACGTAAGCCACGTCCAGCTTTTCCGTAATGTGGCACCAGTGGATCTTCGTGGAAAGTTGGCCCCATACCATGACCGACAAGGTCACGAACTACACCATAACCACGACTTTCTGCATATTCTTGAATAGCTGCTCCAATGTCACCGATACGGTTACCAACAACAGCTTGTTCGATTCCGAGATAGAGACACTCACGTGTCACATCCATAAGGTTCTTCACTTCTTCTGATGGTGTGCCTACGGCATAAGCCCAGCAGCTATCTGCAATGGCTCCACTGAAACCTTCCGTATATTTCTTCATCTCAGGAACATTATCAAAATCAAGTTTTGAAACATCAACAGAACCATCTTCAACCATACCCAAAACCATGTCTACTTTGATAAGGTCGCCATCTTTTAACTTCATGTGGCGTGGAAAACTGTGCGCCACCTCATCGTTCAGTGAACAACATGTGGCATAAGGATAATCCATAATTGAACCATCTACACCGATTTGGAGAGGAAGCGTATTATTTTCTTTACAGACTTTTCGTACATATTCTTCGATTTCCCACATGTCGATACCTGGTTTTATCAAATCACGCAAACCGATATGGATGCTTGCCAATAAAGAGCCGGCACGATCCATTTGATCTATTTCACGTTGAGATTTTAATGTAATCACTATTTTTACCTTCTTCTAAATATTTCTTTAATCGTAATGATACTCCTATTTTATCATAAAAATACTGTGGTAGAAAGTACCGAAAAATGCATAGGAGCTGATTTTTCTGGAATTTCTTGATATAATTTTGTTATATAAATTTCACAAGGGAGCAAAAAATGGCTTTAGCAAAAGTAGTTTATGCAAGTATGACCGGCAATACGCAAGAAATCGCGGAAATCGTTGCTGATAAATTGGAAGATTTAGGTCTTGATGTAGATTTGGACGAATGTACTTCAGTTGACGCTGACGAATTTGAAGATGCGGATCTTTGCATTGTTGCCACTTATACTTATGGCGATGGTGAATTGCCAGATGAAATCGTTGATTTCTATGAAGATTTACAAGACGTTGATCTTTCTGGAAAAACATTCGGTGTCTGTGGTTCAGGAGATACTTTCTATGATGATTTCTGTATTTGTGTTGACATGTTTGAGGAACAATTTGCACTTACTGGAGCTGAGAAAGGTGCAGAATCTGTCAAAGTGGACTTGAATGCTGAAGATGAAGATATTACAAATCTTGAAACGTTTGCAGAAACTTTAGCAGCCAAAGTTCAATAAAAGAAAAAACTGCCTATGAGCAGTTTTTTTATAGGCTAAACATCAAAATTCCTGCGGCCACTGCGACATTCAGAGACTCTGCGCGTCCAGGCATCTCAATATGGACAAGTTGATCCGCTACAGCTACTGCCTGATCAGAAACACCCGCACCTTCATTCCCCATCACTAAGGCAAAGTCCTCTTCTGCTACAAGTTCTTTGTGACTGATGGACCGGTTGGACAAAGTGGTAACATAAAGAGGAATGTGCGCTTCTTGTAATTCCGTAAAATCTGCCACAGACAAAACAGGAATATGAAAGTTACTTCCTTGCATACTTCGCATCACTTTTGGAGCATAAATATCTGCCGTATCCCCCATACAAAGTACTGCTGAAAAACCTGCAGCATCTGCTGTCCGAATCATCGTTCCGACATTGCCAGGATCTTGGACATTTTCAAGGACTAAATACTTACCGTGCCCAAACTCAACTTTCACTTCTTCGAAAGCTACCTCAGCGACAACACCTTGCGGTGTTCCAGCATCCGATAGGCTTTTAAGAACTTCTGAACTCACTGCGAGAACATTTTCTAGGTGTGAAACGTGTTGATATTTGTTTTCTTCCACAAAGATTTGTAAAATTTTCGCTCCCGAATTGACAGCTTCTTCTAGCAAATGAAAGCCTTCAATAAGATAAGAATTTTTGCGATATTTTTTCTTTGTCAGCAGTTTACGTGCTTCTTTTATTTTTTTATTGTCTTTTGCTGTAATAATTTCCATTTGCTATAATTATAACATAGAATACATGAAGATTTTTTATTTTCCTATAAGGAGGTGTAAGGATGTCTAAGGTTAAAATGATTGCTCACGGACAGGTACAAGGTGTCGGTTTCCGTTATGGTACGGTCCAAATCGCGCGTCAACTCAAACTTAGAGGACGCGTGTGGAATAATTCCGACGGTACGGTGGGACTTTATGTCCAGTCAGATAGCCAGAAAGCTTTGTCAGATTTCGAAGATAAACTTCGTAAAGGGCCCACTCCTTTTGCCTCAGTCACAAATCTCGAAATCTATCCAGACGAATTCCCGGACTTTAAAAATTTCGATATTAAATATTAATGAACAAACAAAAAAAGACTGCCTTAAACAGTCTTTTTTTGTTTTACCAGTTAAAAAGATTAAGAAGCATCAAATGCCACTTGACTTCATTGGCATAATACATATTTCCACCATTAACGTAGAGTTTTCCCCCACTGTTCATCAAAGAGTCAACCGTCACATGATAATAGGTTGCATTTGTGGTGTTTCCCAAGCTAGGTGCTACAACTGTACGTGAATATTTTTCAGCCAGTTCTAAATTATTTTTTCCACCATTTTTCGCAACATAATCTATATAGGATTGACCAAAGTTATATGCTTGAACGCCTGTCCAAATATCAACTTTTTTGTCTTCAGCGTACTCTAAAACTTTACAAAGGTTTGAAACACCTTGTGCGATACTCTTATCTTCATCTGAAATACTATTTTGATTGCCGTTCAAGCTTTCGCTCGACTGCATAACATCAACAGCATTCCCTTTTGTCTCTGTATAAATAATAGCTAATGCAAGCTTTGTATCCCCCTCTAAGCCTTGAGCTTTTAGGGTTGCATCAACCGATTTTTCATATTGCATCACGTTTTTTACGTTCCTATAAGTTCGGTGCACGTAAAAACCTGCTCCGACCACTGCTGCCAGTAGCGCAAGCTTGATGAATAGCTTCAAAATTTTCAACATTTATCTATTCCTAATCATTTTTTCGACGGCTCATGTCTCAATTCCAGTTGTTATTATATGCCATCTCATGTTAAAAACTTCTCTAGCATTTCCACCTTTATTTACTTATCACTGTTCATTTTTATTCGGTTGGTGGAAATTTTGTTAAAAAAGTCGTACTTATATTCTAGACTAAAGGAAACCCTTTTGTCAAATCTAATGCAAATTGTCGAACTTCTTGAAGAGCAAATTCGTCATCTTTATTGGATAATGCTTTAATAATTGCTTGTGCAATCTTACGGCTTTCCTCTTCCTTCATGCCGCGGCTAGTGATTGCTGCGGCACCAATACGCACACCGCTTGTTTTAAAAGGACTAAGTTCCTCACCAGGAACAGAGTTTTTATTGAGGGTAATGTTAACTGTATCAAGGAGATTTTGTGCTTCTTTACCATTAATTCCAAGCTCAGTTACTTTGACGAGGAAGAGATGATTGTCTGTACCATCTGAGATAACATGTAAACCAGCTCTGCTAAATTCATCGGCCATGGCTGCTGTATTTTTCACTACTTGATCAATATAAGTTGAAAAGTCTGGTGACAAAGCTTCTTTAAAGGCAACTGCTTTAGCAGCAATAACATGCTCCAAGGGACCACCTTGTAAACCAGGGAAAATAGCGCTATTGATTTTTTTAGCTAGCTCCGCATCATTGGTCAAAATGAGCCCCCCACGTGGGCCACGCAATGTTTTATGTGTTGTAGAGGTTACTACATCTGCATAAGGAAAAGGACTTGGATGATGACCTGTAGCCACAAGACCAGCGATATGAGCCATGTCTACCATCAATTTTGCACCGACACTGTCTGCAATCTCACGGAATTTTGAAAAATCAATAATACGAGAGTAAGCCGATGCACCAGCAACGATAAGTGCTGGGCGATGCTTTTCAGCTTGTGCTGCAATCTCATCAAAATCAAGCAACTCTGTTTCTGAATTAAGACCGTAAGACACAAAGTTATACATCTTACCTGAGAAGTTGACTTGAGAACCATGAGTCAAATGCCCACCAGAGTTCAAATCCATACCTAATACAGTGTCACCAGGCTCAATCAAGGCCATGTAAGCTGCTGCATTGGCTTGTGAGCCAGAGTGTGGCTGCACATTAGCAAAGTCTGCATGGAAGAGTTCTTTGGCACGTTCGATGGCCAAGTTTTCCACTACATCTACAGCTTCTGTCCCACCATAATAACGCTTTTCCGGGTAACCTTCTGCGTATTTATTTGTTAAGACAGATCCCTGAGCTGCACGTACCGCTGGGGATACGATATTTTCTGAGGCAATTAACTCAATTGTTTCTTGTTGTCGAACTTCTTCGGCATGTATAGCAGCCCAAAGTTCTGGATCAAACGCTTCAAAATTATAAATTTCCATGTGTGTCTCCTTTGCCTTATACGATGCTTACCTCAAGCATTTTTCCTTTTGCGTGGGTAGCTTTTGTACATCTACCATTATATCTAAAGCAAAGTGCCGAACCAAATTATTTGTTCAGACAATTTCAGATAATTCTGGAACAGCATCAAGAAGTTCTTGCGCTGTAATAGCCCCTTGACGTAAAATCTTAGGCATTTCACCAGAAAGATCCAAAATCGTTGTATCTAGACCATAAACACTATCATCTTGAAGTGCAACAGCTGCTTTATCAAGGATAGCGGATGTTAAATCATCATAGAAACGTGGGCTTGGTGAGCCGGTAAGATTAGCAGAGGGACCAACTAAAACCCCTAAAGCTTTAATCACTTCTTGTGTGGCTGGAATTGAAGGCATTCGGAATCCGACAGTAGTTTTCCCCACATGAATCCACTCAGGAACTTCAGGACTTGCTTCTAAAATAATCGTCAACGGTCCAGGCAGAAAAGTTTGCACGAGTTTTTCAAGATAAGCAGGTTGATGCACTGAATATTTTAAAATTGTGTCATAATCCGCCACGTTCATATTCAAGGCTTTTTCAACAGGACGCCCTTTTACAGCATAAAGTTTTTGCACCGCTGCCTCGTTGGTTGCATCCGCGAAAATGCCGTAAACTGTTTCTGTTGGCAACACTGCCAATTCTCCTGCTTTTAAAGCTGCTATTGCTTTTTCAACTGTCATTTTATAGCTCCTTTCTTAAGTAGCATTTATCTTTAAGTTGTTTTCCATCTTCGTAAATTGGAAAACTATAATGGTCAATAAAATAATTTTTTATCTTATGGGTATATTCAAAACCACAAGCTTCATAGAAAAGGACATTTCCCGATATATCGTCGGTGCCGACGGTCATGACACCTTGGCACTTGTACTTTTTAAAAAGGTAGTTTATCAGGGCTCTGCCATAGCCTTGACCTTGTGCATCAGACGCTACAGCTAGGTTTTCAATTTCGAGAGTCGGACTGACTACACACACTGCCCTAATTTCAGACTGATCCATCAGTACAAAAAGTTCACCTTTTGCAAGATAGGTCATAATATGCTCATGATCATCAGCTAAAAGAAGTAAAGGGAGATATCTATCTTTCTTTACTTCTATATGTTTTATTTTCATCTATGTCACACTTATCATACGATCTTTTTCAAAAATATCACGGTGCACACGGACTTTTTTAGTAGGAAAAGCCTTCTCAAACAAATCTTTCACTGCTGGACCTTGCTTATAACCAATTTCTAAATATATTTTCCCTTGTGGGTTTAAAAATTGATGAGCTGCTTCAGCAATGTTCTGATAAATTGCTAGACCTTGCTTTTCAGCAAAGAGTGCGCTATCTGGTTCAAAGCGAATGACGGATTGATCCATTTCATACGTTTCATCAAAGGCAATATAGGGTGGGTTGGACACAATGATATCGTACTGTCCTTGAATATTTTCAAAGACATCAGAGAGAATGAAATTAAGAGAAATTTGATGTCTTTTTGCATTCAATTGAGCAAGTTCAAGTGCTTTTTCTGAAACATCCGATGCAGTAATCTCCCACTCTTTTCTTTTCTCCGCCAGTGCTAGAGCAATAGCTCCGGATCCTGTTCCAATATCTAAAACCGTACGTCTATCTTGCTCATTTTCATCGAGAATCATCTGCACCAGCTCTTCTGTTTCTGGCCGTGGAATCAGGACACGCTCATCCACGGCAAGTTTTAAATCACAGAATTCAGCCCAGCCTACAATATATTGTGGCGGTTCATTATTTTTCAAACGCTGCGCGACAGATGTAAGTGCAGCTAAATCCGTATCTGAAATCGCTTCTCTTTGTAAATTTAACCACTGTAATTTTGTGAGCTCGTGTAAATTTCTCCAGACAAATTCTAGAGCGAAAGGCTCTTCCAAATCTTGAGATAATTGGCGCACAGCCTTAATCCATAACATTTTTTCTTTCCTCACTCTCCTCACCTTTTAAAGGAGAGGAAAAACACGCCCCAATAAATAAACGATGATGGGGATTTTCAGATTATCTTTTGCAAAAAGGACACCATTTTCATTTCGTGTCCTATTTTTCTCATTGACAATATTTTCCAATCTTCCTAGAGCCAAAGCATCAAAGGTTTTCATAATTTCCGTCACCGATTGACTGCTGTATTTGCTAAACTCCGGAAGTGAAAGAACTTTTTTACGTTTGCTCCAATTATCCCCTTCTTTGAGCTCTTGCCAAAGACGACAATAAGCATTGTCCTTATAAAAGTCAATGCTCATCCGTACGCGTCTATCCAATCTCTGAAGATGCTTTGAAGGACTCTCAACATTTTCAATGGTAATCCAATAATCTTGATTGATTGCTTGGCAATAGAGCAAATCAAAGTGCGTCTCTTGGGTACTGACCTCAAAGACAAGAACTTTTGTCTCAACGTCCTTCACTCTCTTTGCCGTTTCCATACGTCTTTGCTCTTCTGAACGCAGCCGAATGTTAAAACCTTCAAATTGAAATTCGATCATTACTTGTTAAGCTCCGCCAACTTCTCCGTTTGATCATAAACCACAAGTGCATCAATGACTTCATCCATTTTTCCAGAAAGGATGGTATCTAACTTTTGTAAAGTTAGTCCGATACGGTGATCGGTCACGCGGTTTTGGGGGAAATTATAAGTACGGATACGTTCTGAGCGGTCACCTGTTCCGACAGTGGACTTACGTTCAGCATTTTGCTTGTCCAACTCGATTTGTTGATAGTAGTCAAATACCTTCGTATTAAGCAATTTTATGGCTTTGTCACGGTTTTTTTGTTGCGTACGTTCTTCTTGCATTTCAACTTTGATGCCTGTAGGCAAGTGAACCATACGTACAGCTGTCGCAACTTTGTTGACATTTTGTCCACCAGCACCTGAGGCATGGTAGATATCCACACGAAGATCTTTTTGTTCAATTTTCATCTCGAATTCTTCAACTTCAGGCATGACAAGGACCGTTGCTGTTGAAGTGTGTACACGTCCTTGTGTTTCTGTTGATGGCACACGTTGCACGCGATGAGCACCAGATTCGTATTTTAGTTTACTGTAAACAGAAGTTCCCGAAACAAGGGCTGAAACTTCTTTATACCCCCCAATGCTCGTCACACTGGCTTCCATGATTTCAAATTTCCAACCTTGTGACTCTGCATAATGCTGGTACATATTTAACAAATCACCAGCAAAAAGGGCTGCTTCATCACCACCTGCTGCGCCACGAATTTCCAAGATAATATTTTTATCATCATTTGGATCTTTAGGGAGCAAGAGAATTTTAATCTTTTCTTCCAGTTCTTCTTTGGCTGATTTTGCTTCTGAAAGCTCTTCTTTGAGCATTTCTTTCATATCCTCATCAAGGCCACCCTCACCAAGCATTTCTTCACTGTCAGAAATGGTTTCGAGCACCTTTTTATGTTCATTATAAGTGGCTACAGTATCTCGCAGACTCGCTTCTTCACGTGAAAGTTCCATAAAGCGCTTTGTATCATTGACAACCTGTGGGTCACTGAGTAATTCGCCCAGCTCCTCATATCGTCCTACCATCGTTTCAAGTTGATCAAACATTTTTTATTTTTCCTTACTTCTTTTTTTATATCTCTTCGTTTATACGATTAGTCTCCATCTTTTTCAATGGATGAAAATAGTGCTTACGGCACACTGGAATATAGCTCTCATTGCCACCAATCTGCAGTTGCTCGCCTTCATAAACAGGTTCACCTTCAACCATGCGTAAAACCATCGTTGCTTTTTTACTGCAATACCAGCAAATCGTTTTAATTTCTTCGATTTTATCAGCCAGAAGCAATAAGTATTTTGAGCCTTCAAAAAGTTCATTTCTGAAATCATTTTTTAAGCCAAAAGCCATAACAGGGACATTTAAATCATCAACCACGAGTGCCAAATCATAAATATTTTGTTTATTAAGAAATTGAGCTTCATCAATCAACACACAAAAAGGTCTTATCGGCAAGCTTTCAATATATTCATACACATTCATGGTATCGTCAATCGCTACAGCTTCGCTACTCATACCAATACGACTTGCGACTATACCAACACCGGCACGTGTATCTAAACTAGAAGTCATAATCAAAACAGGTTTTCCCTGTTCTTCATAATTATGAGCAACTTTCAAGATTTCGATACTTTTGCCTGAATTCATACTGCCGTATTTGAAGTACAATTGTGCCAATTTTCTTTCCCCTTTATAAAAATGGCTTAAAAGCCCTATTTAATAGCATTTTTCAGTGATACTATTATTTTATTTTCGATAATAATATCATTAATTATCACTATTTTTCATTCATTTCTGCCCACTTTTTTGCCCACCAAATTTGCTTAAGAAATTTTGTTAATTCTATTCATTTTTTTGTTTAATTCTTTAGACATATTAGGTGTTACATGGGTATATATATTATTGGTAATAGTGGATGTTGCGTGACCAACTCTTTGCATCACCACTTTTTGGTTTATTCCCATTTCTGCTAATAATGAAATATGAGAGTGGCGCATACAATGGCAAGAGAATTGCTTATCTAGCCCCGTTGCTTTTCCATAATACTTAAAAGATCGATTTAGATGGCCAATATTATGTGGTTGACCTGAACGAGTACAAAAAATGTATCCATGATTTTTATAACCTACATAAGTATTGTCATGATTAGCTTTGAGATACTCTTCGATAATTTCGATCGCTCTATCATTGAGATCAACTTCCCTATAAGAAGATAATGTTTTAGTCGTGGTATGAGTATGTTTCGTCACACCCTTAGTATAATCTAAGTTAGTTTCCACTTTAATTATACGTCTTGTGCGGTCATAATTTTCTTCTTTTAACGCAGCTAATTCACAGTATCTTAAACCAGTTAAAAACAGAAATTCAATAGTTAGAGCTATAAAGTACGTGCGAGAATTCTCAGAACTTCTCATCCTATTTAATACCTTAGCTAAATCTTCCACTGTAAACAGTTTTCGATTCTGCTTTTTTATATCTTCCAAAGTTTTTTTGGAAAGACTTAATTTCACATTCAATGTAGGATCTTTAGAAATAATCTCCATTCTCTTTGCAAAATCAAAAATAGATTTACAAGTTAAAAAATAACCTTTTACTGTACCTGATTTTAAATTCAAACTATTAAAAAACACCTGAATTTGGAAAGTTGTAAATTGTGACATTTCCTGATCTCCAAATTCATCAGCAAAACGTTTTATTTGTTTTCGCCTATTATTTAAGGTTGACGGCTTTAGCCTTCTGCTACAGTCATTTAACCATAAATTAGCCACAGAAGAAAAAGTTAATGAATTAATATTTAATCTCGAATTTAATATATTTAACTCACTTTGTTCAATTTTTCGCTTAGCCTTTGTTAACAATATTTTTCTAGCTTTTGTTTTAGCTTGATTTGAATTAGATGTCAAAGTTACAGAAACTTTATCCTCAGATTTTGTAACTATATTAAAGTATCTCATACGCCAGAGGAACTTGTTTTTCCTAGTTTCTGACCATAAACTTCCTACTTTTATATCTTCAACTTTCATATTTCCTACCTTTTCTTTTGGGAAAAGTGCAGAATAAAAATCATACTTATTATATCATTTTTATCTGTATTTTTCCTCGTCTTTTATTTTTAAAAATTCATCAAATGCTGGAAACCATACACGTCCGCTCATTCTAAAATAATCCCCTTGCATGAATCGTTTATCTTTTTTCATTTCGCAAATTTTATTTCTAGCGGTAGAAACCTTTATAGAATAAAAGTTTGAAATACCTTCAGCATCAATCATCTTCTTATCCACGGTTATCCCTGTTCTGCTCATTCTTCCCCCTATATACAAAAAAAGAAGGACAAGATTTCTCTCGTCCTTAATATTCACCGATTTTATTTTTACATGGCAGCAATTATCACTGCCTAAACTAATTTCTTAAATGTTACGTACATAGCCATGTGATGTTTGAGAATAATCACTTATTGCTAAGTCACGACCATAAGCTGCATAGTTGAAATACTGTTCTAAAGTTGCTTGGTTTAGAGTTTCTACTCCTCCCATTTGTGCAACCAATTCTGCTGCTAAATCTTCATCATCTTCAGCTTCTACAAATTCCAAGTCATCTTTACAAGAAATAATATCATCTATTGAATATATTTCCAGAAATTCTTTGATATGGTCTAAATCTGAGATTTCTTCTAGTTTTTCCGCATAATCATTAAGTTCACTAATGGAAGAATATTCGCCTACTGAAAATCCATAAAAATTTTCGAAATCATGAATTGCATATTCTTCCCCATGCTCTGGATCAAGCTGCAATTCTCGTTCAACTCTACCCATATCAACTGGCAGTTCGTACCACTTGCCCCTTGTATTGCCATTATTATAGCTTGGAGCTATACTATAAAAGTGGACAGAAAATTGTGTGTTATAATCTGTCTATTAAGACACAAAAATGAAAGGACTTTTATGTCAGGTTTTAAACGTTACGACGAGGAATTTAAGCAATCTCTCGTTAATCTCTACCAAACAGGTAAAACTCAATCCGAACTCTGTAAAGACTATGGTGTCTCCCCTTCTGCACTTGCAAAATGGATCAACCAGTACTCTCAAGTTCGTCTTGAAGATAATACGGTCTTGACTGCTAAACAGATTCAAGAATTACAAAAAAGGAATGCCCAACTCGAAGAAGAAAATCTTATCTTAAAAAAAGCAAGTGCCATATTCATGCAAAACTCCAAGTGAGATTAAAAGCAGTCTATAGACTCCGATTTGAACACACGACAGTTATGCTCTGTCGTGTTTTACATGTCAATCGTTCCACCTACTATAACTTCATAAACAAGAAGCCCTCAAAACGTGAAATAGAAAATCAACGCTTGAGAAAATTACTCCTTGAGATTTATATGAAAGCCAAGAAAAGAATTGGAACGAGAGCTTTTAAAATTATTCTCCTGCGTGATTATGGCGTTAATATTTCTGAGGGGCGTATCTTAAGACTTCTAAAGTCTATGACACTCCCTAAAATGTCAACGATTAAACCTAGAGTTAAATCAAAACACTCTCCTGCATTTTCTTCTGATAATCTCCTTAAACAAGAATTTAATCCTAAGTCCCCGAATCAAGTATGGACAACTGATTTCACTTATATTTCTATAGGACATAGACGGCATGTTTATCTCTGCGCCATCCTTGACCTCTACTCTAGAAAATGTATTGCTTGGAAAGTAAGTGACAGGATTGATGCTAAACTTGCCTGTGACACATTAGGGATGGCTATAAATAAGAGGAAGCCTAAGGAACCAATCATTTTTCATTCGGATCAAGGTAGCCAATTTAAATCAGCTTCCTTTAGAAAAATATTAGATGAGCATCAATTGCTTGCTTCTTACTCCAAACCTGGATATCCTTATGATAATGCTGTCACTGAGGCCTTTTTCAAGTACCTCAAACAACGGGAAATAAACAGAAGAACTTATCACTCCATTCAAGAAGTTCAACTCTCTTGCTTTGAATACATCGAACAGTTTTATAACAACTATAATCCTCATTCCGCAAACAATGGTTTAACTCCAAATCAGAAAGAAGAAAACTATTTTAAGAAAATATAGCTCATTTTGTGTCTAAATATTTGACATTAGTCCAGCTTCTTTTAAGCTTAAATTTGTAGGTAGAGGAATTATCCAAGAAGATGGTATACGTGCATATTCAGATAGACCTCCTGTATGTGACATCCCCATCTCGTATCCCGTTACCAACACTTCTTGACCAATGTAAAAAGCAGGATCATTTGACTCTACTATTGTGCCACTCAAATCAATTCCGGGTATCATTGGATATTTTCTTATTACACCCCCATTTTTCTGAACCGCAAGCATGTCCTTATAATTAAGTGAGGAATAATGTACTTTTACCAATACATCGCCCTCATTCAATTGCTTACTCGTAATATTATCTTCTATCTTATATGTTATGTTTTCGTTTTCTTCACGTACAACCAGTGCATTAAATTCCTTCATTTTACACTTCCTCCAAACATATTTTAACATTTTTGAAAGTTTCATAGCGAATGAAAACAATTTGTTCTACATATCAAACATGTTATAATTTAGTAAAGTAAGTATATTACTTATATTAAAAATATTTTAAAATAGAAATGAAATAACTATGATTTTAATTGCTCTATTAGCTGTTCTAATTCCTCTTTTTTTATTGGGGATTCTAAATATGTCTGCACGATTAGGAATGACAATTAGTGCCATAATTGTTGCTTTAACAGGGTATTTATTTTGGAAAATCCCAATCGATGTACTCTTTGCTTCTATCTTACAAGGTATGCATAAAACTTTACCTATTTTGTGGATACTTTTCGGAGCTTTAATGCTCCTGAATGTTTTACGTAAAACCGGAGCGATTACTTCAATTAATGCCGGGTTTAAGTCACTCTCACTTGATATGCGTGTTCAAGGAATTTTGGTTGCTTATCTTTTTGGGGCGCTCATTGAAGGTGTCTCAGGATTTGGTACTCCTGCAATGGTAACTGCTCCTCTCCTTATTGCACTAGGTTTTACACCTTTATCTGCTGTTGTATTGGCATTAGTCGCTAATTCTACACCAGCCGCATTTGGTGCAGTAGGTACCCCAATTACAGTTGGCTTAAGTAATGCTGCTCAAGAACAAGGAAATCATATTTTCTCTCAAGTCTCTTCGACAATAACTTCCCTGGACCTCCTAGGTGGTGCATTTATGCCAACTATTTTAGTCTTACTAATGACAATAATGTTAAATAAAAATAAGAAAAATCACCGTGATTGGTTAGAAATTATCCCCTGGACATTATTTATTGGAGTATGTTATAGCAGTTTTGCGTGGTTATATTCTCGCATAATTGGTTATGAATTTGTATCTATTATCACTCCACTCACAGTGCTCGCTCTAACAATAGTTTTATTGAGATTCAATTTTTTATTACCTAAAAGTACTAATCAAAATCCTTGGAGAAAACTTGAAGAAAAAAAACAAGTTGTTCAACCACAAAATTTAAAAGTAGAAAATATGTCTCTAATAAAGGCCTGGTTACCTTATGGTATTGTAGTACTACTTCTTCTGATTAGTCGGACAATTCCCATAGTAAAAACTTTTTTAAATAACACAATTAATTTGAGTTGGAATACTATCCTAGGGTTTAAAGAAATAAATTCGGAATGGGCTATCCTTTATTCTCCTGGATTAATATTAACCATTGCTTCCTTAATTGCTTTGGCTGTTCAAGTTAAATCACTAAAACTTTTTACGCCAATTGCTAAAGATGTTTTTTCAACTATTATGAGAACTGGACTCACCCTAGTAGTAACTTTAATTATGGTCCAAATTTTTTCAAATTCAGGTATGAACAATGGGAATCACCTATCAATGCCTTCCTATATTGCTGAAATACTTTCAAGATACTTATCAGGGGTGTGGATATTTATTGCTCCATTTATTGGTGAATTAGGTTCCTTTATTACTGGAAGTACCACTGTATCTAATCTTACTTTTGCCTCAATTCAAGCCGATATTGCCTATGATTCTGGGCTTCCCATCAATGCAGTGTTAGCTGGACAAGTTATTGGTGCTGCGGCTGGAAATATGATTTGTGTGTTTAATATTGTAGCAGTCAGTGGGGTCGTTGGTCTCTTTGGAAAAGAAGGTGAAATTCTAAGAAAAACAATTATTCCAGCATTACTTTATGCAGGCTTGATTGCCATATCTACTTCACTTTATCTCTTCTTCAAATGAAACCACTAAACATCAACTGCCTATAATCTTCCTCAAAAAAACTTACTTAAATATTAAGTAAGCTTTTTTATATCATTCTAAAATAAAAAACTTCTCGCGGCGTAATGCGAGAAGTTCAACACTTCTTAAAGTATAAGCGATATTACTTAAATAAAACAAAAAATACTGGAGCCTTATTCGTTAATCTATTTTGAACTATCACTTTTTTCTTTTTTAATTTCAATATTCTTGTCGGTGCTTTCATCTAACTTGTTTTGTATATATTGATCTAGATACTTAGAAAGTTCCTCACCCTTTAAATTTCCTAATTCTGGTATTTGAATTACCTCTAATGTCACTTTTTTTAGCCCGTAACTAGATAACCTTTCTTTTAAATTATTCATTTTAGAGGCATTAATTTCTTTACCAGATACTGTTAAAACAAGCTTATTCTGCGAGTTTTTATAATTCTGATCCAAAATAACGTAATCATTAAATTCATTTTTCAAAAAATTGTTAATGGTATATTTTCGAACACTATCCTGAACTAAAGATGAAGCAGAAATAATACTTGGGATCATGATTAATATAGAAATTATTAACAAGAAAAGGTTAATTCTATTTTTGTTTATACTCACTTTATAATGTACTGGAAATTTCATCACTCTGATACCAATAACTGTCGCAATGATAATGAAAGCACTATTGATAACAAATAAATAAGACGACCCTAAAAAATATTCCCATTTTAATACTGAAATTGAATATCCAATAGTACATAAAGGTGGCATTAAAGCTGTAGCTATTGCCACTCCTGGAACAATATTATTAGCTTGTTTTTTTCTCGCACCAATGATTCCTGCCACTCCACCTGCAAAAGCGATGATAACATCCCAGATGGTTGGACTTGTTCTTGAAATAATTTCGCTACTCGGATAACTGATGGGTGATATCATAAAATAAAGTGAGGCTACGATTATGCTGACCGCTACTTCTAAGAGCAATAATTTAGCAGACTTTCTTACTACAAAAGAGTCTAAAACAGAGAGACCATATCCTAAAGCTAATATTGGTGTCATAACAGGAGAAATTAACATAGCTCCTATGACTACAGCATTAGAATTCATATTTAATCCAATTGAAGCAATTAAAATAGCACACACTAATATTATTGAATCGCTAATTCTAATTTCTAAATCTTGTAATATTTTTTCCCTAAACTCTATCGGGGTAAATTCATAATTATTTTTCATAATTCATCCTTATACTTCTTTTAAAAATTTTAACTGTCATCACTCCAGATTATCCGACCATTACATTTTCTTCAGGATATTTATAGAGAGCTTCTTCTCTATTTTTAGTATTAAGAGAGTAAATGATTGTAAATATTCCAACACGACCAATAAACATAAGTAAGCCAATTAATCCCTTGCTTGCAGAACTTAATTCAGGTGTTACATTCATACTCAGTCCTACTGTAGACAAAGCAGAAACTACTTCAAAGAGAACTTGATCGAGTTTTAAATTAGGCTCCAGTACCAATAAAATAAAAGTAGAGATAATTACAAGAGAAAAGTATAAAAAAATAGATTCATAAGATTGTTTAACCAAATTTTGAGGAATAGTTCTATTCCCAAATCTTGTATGTTTCTCTCTTCGTATGACAGCTCTTATATTAAGAATAAAAACTCCAATTGTTGTTGTTTTTATTCCTCCTGCAGTTGAGCCTGAAGTTCCTCCAATTGTCATCAAAATAATTGTTAGAAATAGACTTGCTTGACTTAAAGAGGAATAATCTTGTATAGCAAATCCAGCAGTTCTTGGTGTAATCGCAAAAAATAGACTCTGAACAAAATAAACTAAAAAATCACTTTTATAAAAAGAAAAACGAGTGATAAAAAAGAGTAATATCCCAACTAATATTAAAATTCCTGTTACAATAAGTGCCAATTTAGAATGTAAAGAGAGTTTATGTCTTTTTTTATATCCTATCAAATCCATAATAACAATAAACCCCAAGCTTCCACATACTATAAGTAATGAAATAACAAGCATAATGTAAGGAGAATGATCGTAAGATATAAGAGAATTTCCAAAAAGATCAAAGCCTGCATTACAATAGGCAGATACTGAATGAAATATACTAAACCATCCCCCCTTTACCCATCCATATTCTGGAATAAAAATAAATGAAAGCAAAACCGCTCCTATAAATTCAGCAATTAATGAAATAAATAGTATACCTAATACTAATGATTTTTTAAAACCTAAATGAGAAACAGAATATGTTTTTTGTAGGGCAGTTCTTGATTTCATGGATACTTTTTGGTTCAATAATAGGAAAATACTAGCAACTAAGGTCATAAAGCCGAGCCCTCCAACCTGTATTAAAATCAAAATAATAATTTGACCAAAAAAAGACCAGTATGTACTTGTATCTAGGACAGCTAATCCAGTGACACATGTGGCCGATATTGCGGTAAAAAGAGAATCTACAAAGCTGGTATATTCTCCAGCTTTTGAAGATATTGGAAGGCTTAGTATCCCTCCTCCTAACAGCACTACAAAAAGAAAACTCAAAAAAATAATTTGTAAATCTGTTAAATTTTTAATCATCCTTTTAATAAAAAAGTTTTTCATTTCTATCCAATCTTGTATTCATAAAGTATTTACCATAATTAGTATAACAAATTAAATACATTTGTCCTAAATGTCAAAACCAATATTTTTTCGAAAAAAATCTAGTTTTATAACACCTCATAGTTCATTTTACAAATCATGAATGAGCTGATATACTAAACTTCTAAAGAAATTAAATCAAAAATTTAAGTATTGATTTTTAGAATGCGTTTATATAGAAAATAAAATTATAACTTTATTATGATATAGGAAATGCTTCATGTGTTCAGGCAATAAAATGGTTTAGAAAGCATAATATTAACATTAAGAAAAAGAGAATAGAATTAATAACAAAAAATGCAGTAGTCTATATCCTTTCTTTAACTAATAATGGCTTTCTTGATATTTTAAAATATACAACTAGGCTAAGCCTCAAAAAACTAGATCAAATAAAATACATTGAAACTTCAACATTTAACACAAGTGTAAATTATATTCTTGAAAATACCAATATCTTAAGAAGCCCCCTTATAGTTGATCAGAACAAGCTACTCATCGGTTACAAAGCAGAAGATATAAGAATTTTTTACCTCCCAAATATAGAGAGGTTAAAATATCCTAATCCTAGGTCTTTATAAAAGATATAAAATAAAAGTCATTCCAATATATCCGAATGACTTTTATTTACACACAATTTAGTTGGTTGGTTAGTTTTTTGGTTAGTTTATAGCTTGAATTTTTTAAAACCTATATTTATCAAGTCCAATAAGAACTTTAAAATAAAGCTTTATATTACCATATTTTGCTGTGAGAGCCGAAATTATCATGGTATTTAGCAGGCGCAAGAGTTAAAGTCTCGCGATCAACTACGCGTACATCATGATCTTCAAGTTCTACAATAATAATATTTTTAAATTTATCAGTATCTGCAGTAACTATTGTTGCTTTTTGTCCATTTGATAATGTAATTATATCTCCTCTTTGCATATTTTCTCTCCTCCTGAAGTACTTCACTTTGAATAGAAATATTATTCAACTAAAATAATACTTTTACTTTCTCTACCTTAGTAAATCGATATTTAATACTCAATTTATTCGTAATAATTCAAATATTTATAATATCCGTACATATTTACATAAGTTTGTTTTTTATAACTAGAATCAAATATGTATTCTTTAAAATTAATGTTTTTCCTCATTGTTGCTAATTCATAATTTACTAAACTCAATGGTTTTTCAAATATTACTGATATCTGTTGTTTAGTTCTTGCTATTCCCATATATCTCCTCCTTTCATTCCTCGTCTATTTTACATTTATGTATTTTATCAGCTATTCTATCTTATTTGTAAGCTACGTCTTCTTAATATATAACAAATTATTATTTTATATCCAAACCAATATATATAAAAATCCCCGACGAAGCAGGGAAATCATCTTCATATTGCGGGAGTAGGATTTGAACCTACGACCTTCGGGTTATGAGCCCGACGAGCTACCTAGCTGCTCCATCCCGCGTTAATAAATAAAAGCTAACAAACTCCACAAAGTAACATTGTTCTATATAAGTCCACTACCTTAATGGATGTTATTCAAATACTATCCTCATTGTAGCACACTTAACTAAATTAACCTAATTTCCCAATAAACGTATTACTTTAAATTCATAAACTTACTTCTAATGATATTATTCTCTACTTCCAATCGTTTCACTTTTTTGAGTAATTTGTTATTAATTCCCCTTAGCTGTTTATTTTCAACTTTAACTTTTTCTTCACATCTCTTCAGTATAAAATTTCTTAACATTGTTCTCCTTCTATAATCCTAGTCTTCATTACCTTGGTCATTATTTCTTCTCATATCAAGTTTTCTATTAATACTTGGGATAAACTGACGTATTTCGCTTCCATTGAAACCTACAAAAAGTTGGTTTTTATCAATAATAATTGGAGTTTGTAATATTTCCACATGCTCCTCTAGATAGTCTATAGCCTCTTCAAATGACATTAAATCTAGGGTCTTAATAGCTGCTTTTGTCTTCCCCTTCATCGTAAGTCTATTTTTTAAAATATCATCAAACCCACCATCTGTTAATAATAATAGTTTTATTAATTCGTTATGAGTTATTTTTGTGATCTCGATACATTCTATTGCAATTCTATGCGTTTCAAACCATAAGAGTGCCTGCTTACTAGAAGCACAATTTTTTCGCCAATATATTTTAAGACTAATAGTACTCTCCCTTGGGCTTTGGTTAAAAAAAGCACTCCAAAGAGTGCTTTACAATTAAGCTTTATTAATATTTGTAGCTTGTGGTCCACGTTGACCTTCGCCCATATCAAATGTAACTTTTTCGCCTTCTTCAAGTTTTTTGAAGCCGTTACTTTGGATTTCTGAGAAATGTGCGAACACATCTGCTCCATTTTCAGCTGTAATGAAGCCAAATCCTTTAGCATCATTAAACCATTTTACTGTTCCATTTGTCATAGTATATATATTTCCTTTCAACTATATTGTAAATCATTATGGTTAAAGAAAACATTTAAAATATATAACTTTGACTAAACTTACTTAGTACATAGTATCATGCTTATTTGTTTTTGTCAAATTGACATAAAAAATCTTCGTTCATGAATGAAATGCCAACAGTCAGAAACTCAACTGACTTTTGAAGAAATCCACATACGAAGAATCGGTCTTATATGTCAAGGAGACACAAGTCAACTATAGCATAATTGATAGTAAATACCTAATATAAAATAAAAAGCTCCAACGCAAGTAGAAAGCTTTTTATTTTAAAAAGAAAACACTCACTTCCCACGGGGATTATAAATAGTTTGTATGGTGAGTGTTTCATACCTGACGGTAATTCAAGTATAACAAAATAGTTGATTAACACCTAATCATATAGAATAAACTTCTATCCGATGTTTTTACTGCCATTTCCGTTGTAATGTATGAGATATTTTATCAATAACGGTCCAAAATAGTTTTTTAGATAATTCTATGTAATGGTTAAAGAAATTTTTGAGGATTTTTAAATTAAAATCTCTTAAAGAAATTTTATATTCGTCAATATAATTTATAAATAAACCCAAAATTATCAACATTATAACTACTACAATATATACCATTGTTCTTTTTAATATCTTTTTATTTCTTAACTTTAGATAAAAAACTCTCCATTTTGGATCGTGTTTTCTTTTTCGATAAAACTCATAATCATATGGTGGCATCTTTACCCCTGTATTGTTTGATAGTTAAAGTATATCATATCCCCCCTGAAAAAAACAGATACTAAAAAAATCTGATTATTCATTTTATATTTGCTTAGAGGAAAAAATAAATTATAGGTTAAGAAAAAACAATAATGAAAAGAGTTCTTTTCTTATTTATTCTATTCATTTTCACAGATATTATTAAAAATACTTTATTATTTTTAAACATAAAAGCCTCTTGATATACATCTATACATAACAAGAGTCTAAGACAGACACAAAACAGTAATTAAAGCTTCTCTCAATTGTTGGTGGTTGTGTAGCTGTCCGACACATAAATAAAGCATAATAGTTTGACTATACGAATTTCACAAAAAGACACCCAATATGCGAAGGTGTCTTTTCTGATGAATAACCTAGTTATAATTACTCGTCATAACTAGAGTCCGTATTTGAGGTCAAAACTTCGTGGCAGTGAAGTAACGCCTACGAACACTCTTACTATAACACTAATAGTCTCATTAACCTAATGATACAAAAAAAACACCATCAAATGAGGTACTTATGAAAAAGATTCGACTCATTTATTCTATTTTCAATAACTTAAATTAAACTAAAAACTACACTGGCAAGGTGTAGTTTCATGATATATATTAACATTTTTTTATTTCTGCCAATAGTATTATATCAAAATATAAATATATTTTGAAAATCTTAGTCACTTATACAAATTCAAAAAAGTAGTCACAAACACAATTAAAACCTCAAAATTTCTCTTAAATAATGATATGATACCAAGCAATAAGGAGATAAAAATGAAAAAACAAGAACTTATCAACTTGGTGTTAAAAATAACGAACTCCTATGAAGACTATCCCTTTAACAATAATAATCGTGAAAAAATACTTTGGACAACCATTAGACAAAAATCTAATAAAAAAATTATAGCTTTAATCTTTGAAAAAGATAACGAACTATTAATTGATTTAAATCTGAGTCCAAAACACGGTGAGGAGGCTAGACAAATAGCAGGAGTATTTCCGGGATACCATATGAATAAAACCCATTGGAATACCATAAATGTGAACAATACTAATCTTACCTATGATGGTCTCATTCAAATGATTAATAAAAGTAATGATCTAACAAAATAAAAAAATCCTGACGAAGTAGAATTTTATTCTAATTGCGGGAGCAGGATTTGAACCTACGACCTTCGGGTTATGAGCCCGACGAGCTACCTAGCTGCTCCATCCCGCGTTAATAAAACAGAAGAAATTTAAATCACTTATTTAAATCACGCTATAACCTAACAAGCTAGATCTTCCGTAGATGTATCCAATTGACTCACTCATTGTAACACACTTTTCTCTCATTCCCTAATTTATACTCCTTGACTACAAAAAAATCACTCTTAGAGTGACTTTTTTAATTATGCTTTATTGATGTTTGTGGCTTGTGGTCCACGTTGACCTTCGCCCATATCAAATGTAACTTTTTCACCTTCTTCAAGTTTTTTGAAGCCGTTACTTTGGATTTCTGAGAAATGTGCAAACACATCTACTCCATCTTCAGCTGTAATGAAGCCAAATCCTTTGGCATCATTAAACCATTTTACTGTTCCTTTTGTCATAGTATATATATTTCCTTTCAACTAGATTGTAAATCATTATGGTTAAAGAAAACATTTAAAAATATATAACTTTGACTAAACTTACTTAGTACATAGTATCACGCTTATTCATTTTTGTCAAATAGACATAAAAAATCTTCGTTCATGAACTAAATGCCAATAGTAAGAAACTCACTGACTTTTAAAATATAATATATAAACAATAAAAATTTCTAATATACTAAAATTATTATATACCCATGTATGTTAAAATATTTGTATAATGCCTAATCATACAGAAAAGAGACATCCGATATGTGAGAGATGCCTCTTTCTGATAAATAATCCAGTTATAGATTACACTATATAGCTAGATATTTTATAAGTCGTAGGAAAGTACAAATTTTTGACATAAGCATCGACCTACAACGAACTTAGTATAACACTAATGTCTCCGATAACATAATGATATAAAAAGTGAGACTTAACTTTATACACACATAATAAAAATCCGTTAAATAACGGTTTTTTATTTTATACATTTATCAATTTTTATTCTGCCCACTTTTTGCCCACTAAAATATTTTTTTGTTATTACTTCTCACTACTAAAGAGGTCATGGTGCATCACTACATATTTGAAGTACAATTGTGCCAATTTAATACCAACAGTTGTAAAGAAATTTATCGAGTATCTAGCCAGGCACTGAGCGCTTCCACTGCAGGTATTATAGCTGCTTCTTTTGGAGACATCTTTTCGTGATGTAAGGGATAATCTGATTGAACACCGAGCCAGAGCATCACACCAGGTACTTTATTTAATAAGTATCCAAAGTCCTCCCCTGTCATCAAGGGGGAAATTTCTGAAAAATTAACTGTTGGCTTTTCTTTCAGAAAAGACATCAGTTGGTCTGCAAGATTTTTATTATTAATAACAGGGAGATAACCTCCTTGTTTTAGTATAATTTCCGCTTGACAGTCAAAGGATTGCGCAATACCTTCAGCGATTTGTGTGATACGTCTTTGTGTTAGTTCGTTCATTTCCTTCGTCAAGGTACGAATTGTTCCGTGAACTTCCGCTTCTTTGGCAATCACGTTATTAGTCATTCCAGCACGCATCTTGCCAAAAGTCACAACAGCATTTTCCATTGGCCCAACATTTCGCGAGATGATTGTCTGCACTTGCGTTACAAAATGACTCACAGCAACTACCATATCATTACTATTCTGGGGGAACGCTGCGTGGCCTCCTTTTCCAGTAAACTTAATACTAACCTCACAAGTTCCTGCAAATAAAGTGTGATTATTCGTTGCTAGTTGTCCAGCAGGTAGTTCTGGATGAACATGAAGTGCATAAAACTCATCCGGTAACCAATCCGCAAAAACGTTTGCCTCATATAAAAGTTTTGCGCCTGAGAGATTTTCTTCAGCGGGCTGAAAAAGAAAAAGACGGTCATTTTTACTTGGCGTTTCAATAGCAATTTTTAATAAACCAAGTGCTACAGCCATGTGTATATCATGTCCACAAGCGTGCATTCTTCCTTGGTGCTTTGAACTGCATTCTAAATTTGTTTCTTCATTAACTGGAAGCCCGTCCATATCTGCACGCCAGCCTATAATTTTGTCTGAGTCAAATCCTGTTATTTTGACCAGAACGGCTGTCTTCCAAGTTCGAATTTTGACATGCTTAACTGCCTGGGTCATTTGCCGTATTTTATCTAATAGATAAGCCTGTGTTTCAAACTCTGCCATACCAAGCTCAGGAATTTCATGCAATTCCCGACGTATTTGAAGCAATTCTTCATTTGTAAAAGGCACTCTACACCTCCTTATTAAGTCCTTTAGGTTGTCAATTCTTCATATAAGGCGACTAAAGCCCTTTGATAATGCTTATTGGCAACACCGATAATGATATTGATTCCACGCGGGCTTTGTGTAATAAGCTCAATATCAATATCTTCTTTAGCAAGTGCTGTAAAAATTTTGTTCGTAACTTTTGCTGAGCGTATAATTTCTTCACCTACAACTGTCAAAAGCGAAATATTTTCTTTGACTGTGACATCATCTGCTTTCAAATCTTTTTTTAGGCGGTCCAGTAAATCAAGCAAAATCTCTTCTACTTCAACCATTTCGACGATAACTCCGATTTGATTGATACCTGTAGGGAGATGTTCAATATTCAAATGATAATCATCAAAAATTTTCAAAGTACGTTGTAAAAAACCAACCTCTGTTGCCATTTGATTTTTGACAATATTAATCGAAACATAGTTTTTTCTGCCTGAAATTCCTGAAACTTGTGTCGTATGCGTACGGTGTTCTGCCAAAATCAAAGTGCCTTCGGCGTCTGGAGCATTCGTATTTTTAATATGCAAAGGAATATTGAGTTCACGAATCGGATAAATCGTCTCAGCATGCAGCACACTTGCCCCCATATAAGACAATTCACTCAACTCTTCATAAGTCAATTCACTGATCGTTGCTGGATTGTTAATAATACGCGGATCTGCCATCATTACACCTGATACATCTGTCCAGTTTTCATATTTATCAGCACCTAAACAGCTTGCCAGAATTGCGCCTGAAATATCTGAACCACCACGACTCAAAAGTTTGATTTTTCCATTTTGGAAAGCACCGTAAAATCCTGGGAGAA
This sequence comes from Lactococcus sp. bn62, assembly GCF_029492705.2. Classification (NCBI taxonomy): domain Bacteria; kingdom Bacillati; phylum Bacillota; class Bacilli; order Lactobacillales; family Streptococcaceae; genus Lactococcus; species Lactococcus sp. bn62. The sequence continues at coordinate 1,673,160 of NZ_CP120417.1, forward strand.
CAATTCTCTCAATTCCAGAGAATTGTTCCTGCAACAAACGTTTTGACATTTCCAAATTGATACGACCGTTACCTGAAAAGGAAATTACTTCAGCCGCATCAATAAATTGATAGCCCAGATATTCCGCCATTAGATGCGCTGTAAAATACTCGCCACGACTCACCAGATAATCCTCTGTAAATTGACCCGAATCCAGCTCACATTTAAGTTTCTCTAAATGTGATAAGATGTCGTATTTAAGCTGCAATTCTTCTTTGACTGCAACAAATCGAGTGACTAAATTATCCCAAAGTGCTTGGTAAGAAACACCGTGTTTCACATGAGCTGCAATGAGATAGAGCAAGTCGGTAACCTTATCATCAGATGGATTTTTACGTCCAATCGCTGAAACAACGACAATTTTTTTCGTTTCATCTTGGCTGACAATATTTTTTACTTTTTGAAATTGGCTTTCTGTAGATAAGGATGAACCGCCAAATTTTGCAATAGTTAATGTCAAATTAAATTCTCCTGGATCATATGTTCCGCAATTTGAATTGCATTTAATGCTGCGCCTTTACGGATATTATCAGCTACGCAGTAAAAGAGTAAACTGTTTGCTTGCGCCAAATCTTCACGAATACGTCCAACATAAACATTATCATTACCATTTGCGATTGTTGAAACTGGATATTCATGATTTTTAGGGTTATCGATAAGAGTTATACCTTCTTGGTTTGAAAAAACCTCACGAACTTCGCTAAGCGTGAAAGGCTGATCCAATATTACCTGGATACTCACACCGTGACTGTTTATTACTGGAACACGTACACAAGTTGCTGAAACAGCCAACTCTGGCTTATGTAAGATTTTACGTGTTTCATTGACCATTTTCATCTCTTCTTTGGTATATCCATTTTCAAAGAAAACATCAATTTCAGGAAGGGCTGTTTCAGAGATATTATATGGATAAAATTCTGGTGCTTTGCCTTGACGTGTCCGAAGTAAATCGTCACGACCTCTCTGTCCGCTTCCACTTACTGCTTGGAAAGTTGTATAGTTCACTTGTAAAATACCAAAGGCTTTCTCCAAAGCATAAAGCGGTAAAACAGATTGAATCGTTGAACAGTTAGGATTGGCAATGATTTTATTCATTTGCGTATCTTGGATGTTAATTTCTGGGACAACCAGGCCAATTTCAGGTTTTTCACGCCAAACTGATGAGTTATCAATGACAATCAACCCTTTTTCTCGTGCAATTGGGGCAAAATGTTCAGAAGTATCTCCGCCAGCACTAAAAAGGGCAATATCATAACCATTAAATGAATCAGCCGTTAATTCTTCAACTACGTATTCTTGACCCGCAAAAGACAAAACTGAACCTGCTGAACGACTTGAGGCTAATAATTTCAAATTTTTAATTGGGAAATTTCTTTGTTCTAAAATATCGAGAAAAGTACGACCAACAAGTCCAGTTGCACCCACAACACATATATTATATTTTTTCATTTTTATCCTTTCTTCTTTGGATATAAGATACTCGAAGATAAAGTTCGTACACTCTAAAGTTAAATAACTTTGGTGCTATTTGAAGTGCATGGACGATATACTCCATTTATTAATAGCGTACGAAGCATCATGTATGTTGATAAATAGTCTATCCTTATGGCAATTTTACAAATTTCTCAACGCTTCTTCCAGTGCAGTTTTTTGCTGTGTTTGGGCATCAATTTTCTTGATAATACGGGCTGGCACACCAGCAACAACTACATTTTCAGGAACATCTTGTGTCACAATAGCACCGGCCGCAACAACTGAACCTGAACCAACTTGTACACCTTCAATAACCACTGCATTTGCACCCACAAGTACATTATCCCCAATACGCACAGGCACAGATGAAGCTGGTTCAATAACTCCAGCAAGTACTGCGCCTGCACCAATATGGGAATTTTTACCAACTGTTGCACGTCCTCCTAGAACAGCACCCATATCAATCATTGTACCAGCCCCAATTTCAGCACCTATATTAATAATTGCTCCCATCATGATTACTGCATGATCACCAATTACGACATGTTCACGGATAATTGCGCCTGGCTCGATACGTCCATTGACATCGCGAATATCAAGCAAGGGTACAGCTGAATTGCGGCTATCAAGCTCCACAATATAATCTTTATTTTCAGTCATGTCAGCCAAAAGCGGTTGAATCAAACTCCAATCCCCAAACAAAGTATTGCTGATTTTGATGATTTCTTTTGATATTTGACCTGTCAATTGACCTTCAAAAGTTACTTTAACTGTTGTTTTTTTCTCAGCATTTCCAATATATTGAATAATTTCTTGAGCCGAAATTTTTTGTACTTCCATAAATCTCCTTCTTGTGAGTAATCCTATAAAAACTAAGTTTTTTAAGGAATATCCAAAATTTATTTTATTGTTTCTCTTCTATAAAAATAGGACTTAATTCACTCCGTCTTTTCCAAAAAGAACTTCCTCCATTGAATACATCCCACTTTCTTGATGAATAAGCCAATTCATCCCTGTGATCGCCCCTTTTACAAAAATCATTTTCGAAAGAGCTTCATGCTTAATCGTAAGAAGTTCGTCCCTTCCTGCAAATATTACTTCATGTTCACCAACGATTGTCCCCCCTCGAACAGCATGTACTCCAATCTCTTTCTTCTCACGTGGCTTTATACCTGAACGTCCATGAACAACTTTATAGTCCAATGTTTCATTGATACTGTCAAGCAACATCTTTGCCGTACCAGATGGTGCATCTATTTTTTTATTATGATGTTTTTCAATGATTTCAATATCAAAACTGTCCGATAAAATATAGGTCATTTCTTTGACTAAACGATTCATCAAGATAACTCCAATACTAAAATTGCCACTAAATAATACAGGCATTTTTTCAGAAAGGTGATCAATTGTTACCTTTTGTATGTCGTCAAAGCCTGTTGTGGCAATAACTGTGGCTGTTGGATGCTTTTCTAGATATTTAGCAAGATTATTGAGATTCTCAGGGTGTGAAAAATCAATGATCACATCGAATTTTTCTTCTGGAATATCCTTTGTTAAGGATACGACTGTTAATTCATGCTCTTTTTCTAGCTCTGCCGCAAGCAGCCCGCCCATTGTACCTGTTCCAATTTGTAAAACTTTCATTATAAAATCTCCAATTCTTTAAGAAGTTGAATTTTTGCCGTTTCGGATGGCTCGTCAAGTGGCAACCGAACAGAACCGACATTATAACCGAGTTGATTCATCACAAATTTGACCGGAATTGGATTTGCTTCTATAAATAAGCTGTCAATCAAGTTCAAATATTTTTGTTGCAGACTCAAAGAATGAGCTGGGTTGGTCGCAAAAGTTTCGATTAACTCCTTAACTACATCTGGCATGAAGTTAGCCCAAACACTGATTACACCCGAAGCGCCTAAACTCAGGCATGGAACTATCATATCGTCATTACCACTATATAATGCAAAATTATTAGAAAGATAGCGGCTAATTTTTTCCACATAGGCAATATCGCCTGATGCTTCTTTTAAGCCTGTAATATTCGGGTGTTTCGCCAATACTTCTACGGCTTCAACAGAAAGATTCACTCCTGTTCTACCTGGTGCATTGTACATGATAATCGGAATATCGACAGACTCCGCAATCTTAGTAAAATGCTTTAACATCCCTGTTTCATTGGTTTTATTATAATAAGGGGTAATCACAAGCAAACTATCCGCACCTAACTTTTCAAATGCTTGAGCAAATTCCACTGCTTGTGCTGTGTTATTACTTCCTGCTCCAACATTGATATGAATACGTCCAGCAACCTGTTTAACTACAAACTCAACGATTGCTTTTTTCTCCTCAAAGCTAATCGTCGGTGCTTCTCCTGTTGTGCCTAAAATAGAAATAGCCGCACTTCCATGGCTAATCTGAAATTCAATCAGCTCAGCTAATTTTTCAAAATTTATAGAATTATCATCATTAAAGGGCGTGATGAGCGCCACAATTGAACCTTTAAGCATTATTTTCTCCTGTAGATTTATTTCAGAAACCTTTGATGAGTGTTGCGATAGAAGAAAAGGAAACTACTCATCGTATAATTTTCTTTCTCTTGAAAATCATCTCCTCTTCGCCTTGTTTTTACTCCACTCCTTTAATTTGTATCCAAATATTATTTATGATTTTATCAATGGTTAGAAGTAAAAGCTTTTACAAGCGTTCACCAGCTAATTCCCGGTAAGATTTCAAACTCAAAGCCATCCAATGTTGCAAAATAGTCTTCAGGTCGCTCTGCCCGTCGAATCATACGCGTGCTCCCATCTTGCTGAAGCAATAATTCGGAACTTCGTAATTTTGCATTATACTGATATCCCATCGAAAAACCATGCGCACCTGTGTCATGAATGACTAATAGGTCTCCCTCATCAATCACAGGAAGTTCGCGCTGCCTGGCAAATTTATCATTGTTTTCACATAATGAACCAGTCACGTCAACAATTTCTTTCACTTTATCTTCCTCCTTTCCTATAACAGTAATATGATGATAAGCATCATAAAATGCTGGTCTCATCAGATTAACTGCGCTCGCATCCACACCAATATACGTCCGATATGTTTGCTTTCTATGCAAGACACGTGTGACCAGTAAGCCATGAGGCGCCAACATAAAGCGTCCAAGTTCCGTATAAATTTTGACTTCCCCTAGGCCATTGGCAGTTAGAACTTCATCATAAACACGATGTACTCCTTCGCCGATGACAGCAATATCGTTAGGAGCTTCATCTGGACGATAATTAACGCCGATACCACCAGAAAGATTTATAAAATCAAGAGAAACGCCTGTTTTTTCACGAATTTTAAGTGCTAATTCAAATAATTGCTGTGCTAATTTTGGATAATACTCATTTGTCACAGTATTTGAAGCCAAAAAGCTATGCATTCCAAATTTCTTCACACCCAACTTTTGCAAATCTCTAATTCCCTGAATTAGTTGGGCTTTTGTCATTCCAAATTTTGATTCTTCAGGATTATCCATAATTTTGGTACCCATTGTAAAAACTCCACCAGGGTTATAGCGTAAGCTCATTGTTTCGGGAAATTCAAATCCTGCCAATGTGGATAAAAATTCAATATGGTTGTATGCATCAATATTAATCGTAGCCCCTAGCTTTTTGGCTAATAAAAATTCTTCAGCTGGAGTGTCATTTGATGAAAACATAATTTCAGACTTATCAAAACCACATTTATTTGCCAGTATAAGTTCAACATAGCTCGCGCAATCAGCTCCACAGCCTTCTTCTTGCAAAATTTTCAAAATTGCAGGCGTTGGTGTAGCTTTTACCGCAAAGAATTCTTTGAAACCTTTATTCCAAGAAAATGCTGTGTTTAGCGCCCTTGCTTTTTCACGAATTCCGTGCTCGTCATACAAATGAAATGGTGTCGGAAATTCTGCAGTAATTTTATCTAATTGATTTTTAGTAATAAATGGTACTTTCATTTCATACTCCTGTGGACTTGCTATGCAAATCTTTATCTGAAGATTTCGGTGATTTCAATGCTCTGGAGGGTTGTCAAAAATTGTAACTGAAAGAAGGAAGATTTTACTTTTAGTCTACCAAATGATATTTTTTCCCATCTCAATCTTTAACTCTGTCTCCAGTGCCCTTTGACCACTGATATAATGAGTTTCGATGTAAGAAGCAGAGTTTTTCTTATTCGTTGACTCGCTAAAACATTATTCTATCGTTGTCGCGCTTCAACCTGCAAACTCACATCATATAAAAACAAAAGGCACTTGTAAGTACAAGCGCCTTTTATGTCGTCATGAAAATAGAGTTAAAAAAGAATTCTATATTATTCGGTTCGATCACTTAGCGCCAGACTTATTCAAGTCCGAGTGGTATAGGTGTTTCCTATACCCCCACGCTAGCCAGATACCTCTGTTGCTAACGTTCGGCAATGATTACCTTTCGTACACGGTCGTCGGATGCCTCCTCTCGTGTAGTACTCATTTGCATTGCTACCTCTAATTTATTTTTCACAATTATAATATTTTCAGTATTGTTTGTCAATTGAAAACTTTTCAAATTTTTAGTATTGACTTATTTTTTTCTTTAAAACTGCTTTAAATCAAGGTTTACAAGGTGTATTTTTTATCTGAACTTCCGAATCTCCAAAATATTTTGCAACATTGTTTTGTGAATTTTTAAAATAAAATGCTATAATACAAATTTAAAACGACGAATATACGGAGTTTTTGCTTGAAGCCAACTTTAACTATTGACCTGCGGAGGTGCTATGTATGGATTTATCAAATAAATTTAACACTAATCTTGGAAAAATTGAAATTTCTAAAATTCGTGAATTTGATCAGGAAATCTCCAAAATACCGAATGTTTTGAAATTAACACTTGGTGAACCAGATTTTCCGACACCTGAACATATCAAAAAAGCTGCAATTGATGCGATTGATGCCGATGAAAGTCATTATACTGGCATGCGTGGCCTGATTGAACTCCGTCATGCAGCCAGTCAATTTGTAGCTGAAAAATACAATTTACATTACGATGCTGAAACAGAAATTTTGACCACAGTTGGTGTCACAGAGGCGATTGCTACTTGTCTCCTTTCAATTATTGAACCTGGCGATAAAGTTCTAATCCCAGCACCTGCTTACTCAGGTTATGCGCCTGTAGTAAGCTTAGCTGGCGGTCAATTGGTCGAGATTGATACCACAACTGATAAATTTGTCTTAACTCCTGAAAAACTTGAGCAAGTATTGAACGAAACCGAGAATATCAAGGCTATCATCCTTAATTATCCTTCAAATCCAACGGGCATAACTTACACTCATGCCCAACTTAAAACACTTGCTGAAATCATCAAAAAACATGAAATTTTTGTCCTTTCTGACGAAGTTTATTCTGAAATTAACTATAGCCAACATGTACATACTTCTATTTCGACCTTTTTACGTGATCAAACTTTTGTACTTAATGGCCTTTCAAAATCACATGCGATGACGGGTTGGCGAATGGGGCTGATTTTTGCACAAAAATACTTGATTGATCAGCTTGTAAAAACACACCAATATCTGGTTACTTCTGCCTCAACACAATCGCAATGGGCAGCAGTTGAAGCTCTGAGTAAAGGAAAAAATGATGCTGAGCTAATGAAAGCCGAATACCTCAAACGGCGGGATTACATTATTGAGAAGATGACTGAACTTGGCTTTGAAATTATCAAGCCAGACGGGGCTTTCTATATTTTTGCCAAAATTCCAGCAGAATATAACAGCAATTCTTTTGAATTTTTATATGATTTTGCAAAGAAAAAACATGTAGCATTCATTCCAGGCTCAGCCTTTGGCCAATATGGTGAAGGTTATGTCCGTTTGTCCTATGCAGCTTCAATGGAAGTGATTAAGATTGCTATGGAGAGATTGAAAGAATATCTTTCGGAATAACTTACTATTATGGTTGTGCTATACTCAGAGTTTATCTTTGCTTTAATGTAAACCTTCTCAAAAAAGACGAGATTTTTCTCGTCTTTTTTGTTATGTATTCATTCTTGTTATTAATTAACGAAAATAGGTTTGGCTTGTAAAAAAGAGATTGTTTTAATGTGTAAATCCATATACTTTATTTTTAGGATTATTATGGTATTTAAGATGTGCCTTATTCAAAAATTCAATAGCTTCTTGCATATCTTGCACGTAATTGTATGCCATATTCATTCCAAAATCCGCTCGAATTACTATCCGTTGTATAATATTATCCTCTAAGTTTTTTGGTAAAGGATAGGCTGGCACTTGCCATCCTTTCATTAATAAACGATCGGCTAAGTCGTATAAATCCCAGTCACAATTTCTGTCTTCTCTTAATTTATAGCATACAATTGGAAGTTGTGAACCATCATTTACAATTTCAAATAAACCTGTTTTTTCAATTGATTTTGCTAAATACATCGCTACTTTATGCGTTCTTTCATGTATAGCTTTGTATCCATCAAAACCATAGCGTACAAAATTATAATATTGTCCTATCAGCTGAGCCGCGCTATGAGAAAAGTTAATAGCCATGGTTGGTAATTCTCCTCCAAGATAGCTTACTTTAAAAATTAACTCCTCTGGTAAATATTTCTTATCACGCCATAATACCCAACCTACTCCAGGATAAACGAGACCGTACTTATGACCTGATGTATTGATGGAAATGACATTTTTTAATCGAAAATCCCACTTAAGATGTGGTTCAACAAATGGTGCATAAAGTCCACCTGAAGCAGCATCTACGTGTATGTACACTTTATAATCTGTACGTTTGTTGTGTTCTTCAACTAACTTATCAAGAGCCTTGATATCGTCATATCTTCCTGTATACGTAATCCCCATAATCCCCACAATACCAATAGTATATTCATCAACATAATCCATAACCTTGTCTAGATTAATTGACATGTGGTTTTTGTCCATCGGTACTTCACGCATTTCAATATCCCAATATACACAGAATTTTTCCCAACAAACTTGATACCCAGAAGAAATAACGAGATTTGGTTTTTTAGCATTAATGTCCAAGCCTAACTTTTCTGCTCGTTTACGCCAAGAGAATTTCATTGCCATTCCTCCCAACATACAAGCTTCTGAAGAACCAATTGTTGATGTTCCCATAAACTGTTCGTTTTCACTTGCATTCCAAAGGTCAGCAATCATATTTACACAACGGTTTTCGATTTCGGTTGTTCTTGGATATTCTGATTTATCTATTGCATTTTTCTCAAGAGTTTGACTCATTAGTTTTACTGCTTCAGGTTCCATGTATGTTTGACAAAAAGTGGCTAAGTTCAACCGCGCATTCCCTTCATCTAGCATCTCATCTTGAACTAATTGATAAGCTACCCGAGGTTCGATCGATTTTCTCCCTAATTTATATTTGGGCAAATCAACTTGTTCACTTTCGGAGCCAAATATTGGTTCTAAAAATTCTGCCTCATCACGATTTTCTTTTCCATATAACATATTTACATCCTCCAATTTTCTTTAATGTTTTAATATATGTTCTTCATTCTTTACAATATGATGCTCCCCTCGAGCTGCCGGATAAACGGCTGGATTCACTTCTCCTGCTTTGAAGTGAATTGGTTCTTCAAGAGATCCATGACTCTTTTTATCATGTAGTTCATAAATAACAAATGGTAAGATTACTGTAACAGCAAAGCTTATAAGTAATATCATTTGATAAGTTCGTGTCTCACTTTGAGCAATTGATTCCGGTGGGACAAAAGAAATTAATAAAGCAAACAGAGATAATAATAACCCTACTCCTGCAATAATTGATTTGCCTATCATTTTTCCTGGAACATTATATGTTCGTTTTAAATTCTTTTTCTTGTAGATTAAGACGAAATAGCCTAAGAAAAATAGTAGATAACCAACCAAATAGATAACTACAGTCAAAGAAATTGCTACCAAAAAGGACAAGTTATTGCCGCCACCACCAAAGGTTAAAATCGCTCCCCAAAGAGTCACGATGACACCTTGAATCATAACTAAAGGCACGGGAACATCATGGGTATTCGTTTTTCGTAAAAATTTTGGAAGTAATCCACGTTGCGCTGCTGCAAACATTCCTCGAGAAGGCCCAACTACCCATGAGCTTACTTCTCCCATTACTCCAAACGCAATCATTATTGCAATTATTTTGACCAACCAACTTAAGTGGTTATTAAAATGTAAAATCAGCGTTTGAAAAGTCTGAATCACACCAGCGCTTAAAGATAACTCTTTTTGAGGTATTACTGCAGCCACTGTAAAGCCCCCAAGGGCATCTAAAGAAATAGCTAATATTACTAATAAAACCATTGCTAAAGGATAATTTCTTTTTGGATTTTCTAACTCATTGATATGAGAAGCTGAAGCTTCAACTCCCATATAAGCTAAAATAAACGAAACAAAAACTACCAATGTTGAAAGCTGTGAAAAATCTGGAATAAAAGCTGCCTTATTGATGGGGATTTCTATAGGATTTCCTCCTACAAAATAAGCTACTGCTAATACAAATAAGATAATGGATGGAATTACAATCCCGATTATAAATCCCGCTTTTACTAATTTTGCAGTGCGCTGAGTCCCACCTAATTGTGAAAAAGTCAGTCCCCAAAAAATGACCAGCAAGCCTATAAATTTAATGAGTGGATCTGAGTTTAAAGCTTCAAAATTTAATACGTATGAAAGTGCTCCTAAGATAAAGTATATCATTGTTACAAATCCAACTGTAATTTGAAACCATTGGAAAAAAATTGCCGCAAATCCAAAACGCTCTCCTAAAGTTTGGCTCACCCAGCTGAAAATGCCTCCATTTTTCCACCCTTCAACTGTGGACATTTCTGCAGCACATAGGGCAACTGGTAAAAACCATAGTATTCCGCCTAGTAGTAAAAAGAAAACTAAGTGCAATTTAGAAGTGGCAAAGGTCGGATACTCATATACGGTCAAAACCATTGAAGCAGTTAAAGCAAAGAATCCGAATAATGTTAATTTTTTTTGATTCATCATACTTCCTTAAAATATGGGGCAACAATTTTCAAAATAATTGTTGCCCAAATCTAGTTTTCATCTCCTTTCTATATCAAGTATATTCTCTTAAAAATAAAAAAACTCTCTGTATCTGTTGCTTTAAAGCAACAGATACAGAGATTAATTTTTTAAAAACTTTTCCAACCTTCTTTGATAAAATTCTTTCAATCGTAAACCTCCAAATTCCTCCAAAGCTCCCAGAGCACAATTAATTTTTTTACGTCCTAAATCCTTATCTTCAAAGTTAAAAATAACAATTCCTGTTGCCAGATGCCTTAAAACTTCAGCATATAAATCCACTCCCATTTCCCGATATTTTTTGGTAATTTCTAATATATTTTCAGCTTCACTTCTTTCCCCATGCGCTGCAAAAATAGCCGCACTTTGATACGCAATCTGTAATAATCTTCGTCTGTACTTTAATAATCGACAATATTTTTCACACCTTTTGTCAAAATTGGCCAGAAGATTTTCCAGCTGATCAATATCAATATGATCTGAGACAAAATAAAATAATGTGAGCTCAAAATAGCCCCATTCTTTAACATTACAAAGATAATTTTCATTCTCTCTCACTTCCAGGGGACTTATATTTTCAAGTCGAGTTTTTGCAGCAAGTGACAACATATGTTTTCCTGCTTCACGCGCCTCAAGATATAACTTTTGAATTTTATTTAGATCTTGACTAAAGTCCGCTTCTTCTAGTTCCAACAAGAAAAAATCTTGATAATTGGGCATAAAGTTATTTACAATTAATTCGTACTCTGCTAAGGGGACTTGCATCTCTTCTAACATCAAGTCAACGCGCTCAAAACTCATCATACTTTGCCCTCTTTCAAATCGAGATAAATTTGCTCTATTTATTCCAATCTTACTAAAATATGAGAGTCCCAAATTCTTTTGGTTCCTTAACTTTTTAAAACAATCTCCATATTTTTTATACACAGTTAATGACCTCCTAATTTTGTTTTTAACGTTATGATAAATAACAATAATTACATTTATGCCTAAAAAAATATGCACGTGAAATTATAACTCATTTACAAGTTGGTCGTCAAATATATACTCAATTAAGGCTATCAGGCATAGGTTTTTATGTTCAAAAAACTTCCTTTTAAATCTCTATATGGCGAAATTAATTTATCTCTGTGAGTTCAAAGCATTGACAGTTTTCTTAGAAAATGATATTATTACTCCTAATAAAAACGAAAGGAGCTGTACAACCAATGATCAACTGTTATTCTACTCAACTTTGGCAAAGATACAGGTGTATGTATGGCTTCTAACTGAAGAAAACCATAGATACAAATTTTAGTGTACTTTCTAAAACCTGTATCTATGCTCAAATTGGATGATTAAAGCATAGAAGTTTCTATGCTTTTTTTGTGTTATAGAAAGTACTCTGCCTTATCATTAAAAACTAGAAAGAGGAACTTTTATGAATCAAAAAAACAAATCATCAAATACTATTACACTTACTCCAATCTTCATTATACTTGGTCAAATTTTGAATATTATCACTCCCAGTATCGCTGGAATTATTCGCCCGGACTTTTCCTTGGCCTTTTTATTCCTCTGTATAATGATTAAACCTACACTCAAACAAGTTTTCTTGGCAAGCGGTCTTGTTATCCTTACTTCCATGATTCTTGGTGGTAATCCGATTTTCCAGCTGCCAGCTGCTTTTGACCGTACCCTGTCAGCCTTGGCATGCTTACTCTTATATAGGTTAGTCCTAAGAATTTCTCCCAAATTATTTTTAGCTAAAATAGGGGTAATCTATTTCCTCGCCACATTGATAAGTGGTTGCGTGTATGTTTTTGCTGTATATCTTTTGGGAACTTTACTTCACATTTCGGAGCTTATGGTTGTCTTTAAAATGGGCCTTCCTGTTCTTTTAATTACGATTTTTTCTACGGCATTTATCAATTATTTCCTGGGAATTTTGCTCTACAAACTTGTTTCAACACTTTCCAAAGGAAAATATCTTTTCGCCGTTTCTTAATGAGATATGAAAAAGACTTCTCTCTATAAAAACATAAACAATTTAATTGGTATAGACTTTATGCTATGTTAAAATATCTGAGGCGAATCGCCAATTCAAACAAGGAGGTCTATACTTTTGAATTTTTTACGTGATAATAAAAGAGAATTCATTGTATTAACTATATATATTTTATTTGTCCCCTTCCAACTTGGAATGATCCCCTTACTCTTTCTATCTGAGTTAGCTCAGACAAATTGGGTAGAATCTGATTTTTTAAACTTCGCAGTTGGTATAACAGTCTCTGCACTGACAGCACTTATTCTCTTCCGAAAAGAATTAAGAGAAAGTTTTGGCTATTTTAAGGAGCATTCCTTATGGAAAATTTTAAGCCTCCCCTTATGGATGGCAGCGATACTTTTGGTGGAATCTCTGGCTCAAGGTATTTATGGAAAGGGATTAAACCCTGAAAATCAAGCTGCTCTCTCTGAAATGAGTAAGCAAATCCCTTTATTCTTCACCATCCTTATTCTTGGTGTTTTAGGACCCATCATTGAAGAGATTATCTTTCGCCATATCTTCCTTAATAGACTCTCAAATTATACAGGAACACTAATTGCAGTCCTTGTTTCTACTGGTTTATTCACCGTTATGCATATGCAGCAACCTATGGATTTTGTCCTCTATGCACCTGGAGCAATGCTTTTAGCTTTAGCTTATTTAAGCTCTCATCGTTCCTTAATTTTTGTTATTTGTCTTCATATGTTGAATAATATTTTAGGCTTATTAAGTTAAGGTATTTATTATATATAACCAAATAGTTGCAAACGCAACTATTTTATTTTATAATCAATACATCCTCTTCCATGAAAGGAGAAATACTATTCAAAATAATATTTTAAGAGATATTGGTACTATAGCACGCGCCTTAGATTCTATCAGTAATATTGAATTCAAGGAGCTGAAACTTGCAAAAGGACAATACCTCTACCTCAGTCGTATTTTTGAAAATCCTGGAATTAATCAACAACAAATTTCTGAACTTTTATGTGTCGATAAGAGTACAGCAAGTCGTGCTATCAATCAATTGGTAGAAAAAAAACTTATAAAAAAAGTTGAAGATACTGGAAACAAAAAAAATAAACTATTATATGTTACTTCTCATGGCAAAGAAGTTTACCCTATCTTAAACAGAGAGCTTCACTATTCTACTCAAGTTGCCTTATCCGGTCTTAATGCACAGGAGATTACTCAAGTAGAGAATTTACTCGGAAAAATCAGTCAAAATATCGTGGATAACTGGATCGATGTTAAAAAAGGAAAGAAACGAATCTACTAAAAGGAGTTGGTGTGAATATTAGAATTTCCCGCGTTACTATGCAGGATCTACAGGTCTTACAAGACTTAAGTATAGAAACCTTCGCTGAAACTTTTGGAGAACAAAATCCACCAGAAGATTTAGAGCTTTATTTAGAAAAGGCTTTTAATCCTCAACAATTAACCAAAGAATTCAATGACTCTAACAATAGTTTCTATTTTATTTTCCAAGATGGTTGTCTCGCAGGTTATATCAAGTGGAAAAATGCAACTCTTCCAGAACACTCTACTTTAGCTGAGGCTCTTGAAGTGGAAAGACTATATGTTAGAAAGTCTCACCAGCACTTAGGCTTAGGAAAACATTTATTAGATTTTGCTTTCGAAGAAGCACAGCGCACACACAAGGAATATATCTGGCTCAGTGTCTGGGAGCACAATCCTAATGCTTATAGTTTTTATAAAAATCAAGGCTATGTGGAATGTGGGTCACGTCATTTTCATTTAGGGACTTTAACGCAAACAGATTTAATCATGAAAAAAGAAATAAGGAGAACTACTATGCAAACTGTTACTGTGGATAAAAACTTTTGGGAACTTTTTCCAGAAGCTCAACTCTATACCTTAGTTGTAAACAATATTGACAATCATGTTCATGATTTAGGCCCCTACCAAGAGCTTCTAAAGGAGGCATTTAAAGAGTCTGAAAAATTTTTAGTTGAAGATGATTTTAAAGAAAACTTTGTCATCTCCGAATGGCGTGATATTTTTACACAGTTTAAGAAGAAAAAAGGTGCACGCTCTTCTATTGAAGCTCTTTTAAAAAGAGTGGCTCAGGGCAAAGAGTTAGAACCAATCAACCCACTTGTGGATATCTATAATAGTATTTCTCTTCGTTATGGTGTACCTTGTGGCGGTGAGGACTTAGATAAAATCAACGGCGATTTATATTTAGGCTTAGCCAAGGGGGGTGAAGATTTTTATCCTCTGGGGGCGCAAAAGAGTGAGCCAGCTCTTGCGCAAGAAATTATATATTATGACCTTGATGGTGCGATCTGTCGCTCTTTGAATTGGCGTGAAGCCCAACGTACCATGTTGACAGAAGAAACTACAAACGCCATCTTGGTGATTGAAGCAGTAACCCCTTCTCAACAAGAACGTGCACTAGAGGCTATCCAAGAGTTACAGGCTAAAATTAAGGATATTCTTGGTGTTGAGGGAGAAATTCAAATTATCAACAATAAGTAAGAAAGAAAGAAAGATAAATAATAATAAAAAAGTGCTAGATAATCTAGCATCTTTTTGTTATTTAAATTCTGTGATTTTTTCAGCCGCTAATCTTACAGATTCATATCCTGCTTCTTTGTCTTTGCCGACAGATAAAATCATTACTGGCACGTAACGGTTTTCGTCCAAACCAAAAGCTTCTGCCAATTGGTCTGCCTCGAATCCGCCGATAGGATTTGTTTCGTAACCATGAGCGCGTGCGATGAGCATAAATTGCATTGCAGCTAAGCTTGAATCAATTTTGACAACATCATTCATTTCTTCTTTACTAAAGCTTTGGTAGTAAGGAATAATCGCTTCTAACTGTTGATCACGTACTTCTGCTGGCATCTTGCCTTCTTCTACAACTTGGTTATAAATTTCTTCCCCTAATTCATAACAGAGAAGATCCCCCAAAATAAGAACCATAGCCGAAGAAGTTTCATTTTGACGGGTATTAAAACGAATTAAAGGTTTTAATTTTTCTTTTTCTTCATCACTTTCAACAACAACAAAACGCCAAGGTTGCATATTTACAGATGATGGTGCTGTTGTTGCTTCTTGGATCATTTCAAGCATTTCTTCATGTGAAATTTTATAAGTTTCATCATAAACACGCACGGATTTTCTTCCAAATGTGATTTCTGAAAAATCATTATTTACAATACGAGTTGACATTTTATTCTCCTTTATGTCCCAATAACTTTGTGAGCAGCTCAAGAAGTACGTCTTCTTCTTGAGCTGTGAGTGCTAGCTCTAAACTTTTCTCAGAAGAGTTATTATAGTTTCTTTCACAACGTTCCAAAGCCTCTTTTGAGCTATCCGTGATTTTAACAAAAACTTCGCGATTGTTTTGTTTATTTCTCTCACGGGTAACATAACCTTTTGCTTCGAGCAATTTTAGATGCCTTGTAATAGCTGCACTGTCTATTTTTAACTCATTCTGTAATTGCCCTTGAGAACATTGACCGTTTTCCTTCAAAAACATCATAAGCTCATAACGGGTTATACTAAAGCCAGTTTCTTTTTCAAACTTCGTTGTCATCTCTTGATTCGCTAGTTTTAGCTTGTAAAAGAGCTGACTCATTTGTCTAAGGTTCATTTGTCCCCCTTTTTAAATTGACCGGTCAATCATTGACTAGTCAATGATACTACATTCCTATTTTTTTGTAAACTATTTTGATTGCTGCTGTGTCAAAATAAGTAGCTTTGATTTTTTCTCTCTTACTTGTGGTAAACTTAAACCATGTATAATTCGCTGACCTATATAACGACCCTTTTGAATGATTTAGGCTTATCTCCAAGTATACCTACAAAAGATACTTATAATTCTGAATACGAAGGTTTTTGTTTTCAAGCAGATGGACTATCTTTTCGAAGTCGTCGCGCTAAAAAAACTCCTAAAAAACAAGGATATTTTGTAGCATTTTGGGAAAAGGACACCAACAACAAAAATATCCCCTTTAGTTTTGAAGCTTTTCCCGATAAACTTGTCATTTCAGTCATTGATGGACCCTTGAGTGGCCAGTTTATCATTCCCAAGAGCGTTCTTCGAGAAAAAAAGATTTTAAAACACAAGGGAATTACTGGAAAAATGGCTTTGCGTTTTTACCCATCCTGGGAAAATTCACTCAACAAAACCGCGCAGGCTGCCCAAAAATGGCAATGCGATTATTTCATTGATACTACTAATATTATCCAAAAAGAAAAATTAGCCCAATTGTATTTTTCTTCTACATCCATAAACAATAAAAAACCGTAGTTTTGAGCTTACGGTTTTTTATTGTTTATTGCTGCGCTAACTTTTTACTAAAAAGCATTGCAGTTAAATCGATTCGATTTTGACCAAAATCAAGTTGAATATCTCGAGCTCCGGCCATATGAAAACCCTTGTATTCATAGAATTGATAAGTACAGCCCGTATCTGTGAAGAGGAATATTTCTTTTCCAGCTTCCCGCGCCGTGAGTTCATTGATTAAAGCGGTACCTACACCTTTGATTTTTTTCTCGGGATCAGCAGCCAAATACAAAATTTCGCCCTCAGGTGATGCTTCACTTTTATACGACCGTAATAATTCTTTATTCGTAGCTTCATAAGTGTCTAAGCCTTTGTTTTTAGAAAAGGACCGCAAAAAGTTAAAAGTCTTCATGTAAGCTTTTTGGCCAAACGTTTGTTTCAGTTTAGGTTCTCCATATATCTCTGCGAGCAATAAGCCCACCATTTCACCATCAACATAGGCAGCAATAGCTTGCGTAGCTTTTGACAGCTCAAAATATAGAAAATTTTTGGCATACATATTGATGATGGTTTTATTATTACTGTACCTATCAAAGCTCATCCCTTTAACAGCAAACTGGATTGCTTTTTGATAATCCTTTGGATCAAATGCTCTTATTTCAATTTTCATCTTTTTTATCCTCCATAACTCTCTGTGCTTTTTCGAGCAAGCTTTCGGTAAAAGTTTTCGTTTGCTCCAAAAATACTTGTGTGTTCTTCAAGCCGAATTCTTCTATAACTTGTGTTTCAAAGATATCTGTTTGCTCTTGAATCTCCTCAAAAACTTTTCTTCCATTTGGAGTGAAAACGATAAATTTTTCCTTTTCATTTTTTCCTTTAGTGAGTTGAAGAATATCTTGTTTTTGCAATTTCAAAAGTAAGCTATGTACTGTTGATTTCGGCAAAAATAAGATTTCACTTATTTCTTTTTGGGTGACAGTATCACTTTCATCGATAATATAGAGCGTCATTAGTCCATTAAAAGTCAGATTATATTCATGCGCCACAAGCGCGTAAGTCATATCAAGTTTGCCAAGCGCTGTGCTAAATTGTGTCATTATTTCTCGATATTTCATTTAACCGCTCCTTTTTAGTGCGAAGTCGTACCATTTCATTATAGTACGATTCCGCACTAAAGTCAAGGCTTTTCTAAAATAAAAAGGCAGATTAAAACCTGCCTTTTTATTTTCATCTATTCAGATCATTCAGCTGCCGTATCAAGAATGATTTTACCCAAACTTCCTTTGTTTTCCATGATATAATCTTGCGCTGTCGCAGCTTGCTCGAGTGGGAATACTTTATCAACGACAGGTTTAACACCCTCACTTAAACCTTGCAGTAACAAGTGTGTGTTTTCCTCCACTTCTTCTGGTGTGATATTTGCCAACATTAGACCTGTGATATGTGCCCCTTTCATCATCAAGACACGAGGATTAATGGTTACTTCCCCTCGATTACCAATAATAACAATTCGCCCGTTGTTGCCAATAGCATCTAAGTCTTTCTGTAAATTAACATTTGCAAGCATTTCGATAATCACATCAAGACCATGATCCTTTGTCAAGTCCGGTATTCTCTCGATATATCCTTCAGCATGATGGTTAAAGACATAGTCTGCACCAAGCTTTTTCAATATCTCAAGGCCCTTTTCAGAACCTGCTGTTGCAATAACCTTGGCACCATACAGCTTGGCAAATTGAAGGACAAGTGTCCCCACTCCTCCAGTTGCACCATGTATAAGTATATATTCTCCAGACTTAAGGCCCGCTTTTTGCTTAAGGGCATAAAGGGCGGTTAAGCCGCTCGATCCTAGTGCTGCACCTTGACTATAAGTCATAATTTCTGGGAGTAAGGTCGCTTCTGTGGCCTTGCATGTTATTGCTTGCGCATATGTTCCAAACTGAGCATCACTCTCTACAGTCACAAAGACACGATCACCTACCTTAAAGTTTTTCACTTGTGCACCTACAGCTTTGACAATCCCAGATCCATCTTTGGGATATAAGGGAGCGAAGGCAGTTGCGCGTATGTTCCTTGGCGCACATAGGTTTCAACTGGGTTGACCGCTGCAGCTTTGAGGCTGACATAAATCTCATCATCTTTCATAACTGGGTCTTTAAGCTCTTTATACTTAAGAACGTTACTGTTACCAAATTCAGATACTTCTATTGCCTTCATATTTTCCTCCTTATGAATTACAGGTTTCTATAGCACTCATTATATAGCAAGATTTACTATTTGTATAGTAGGTACTCCGAGGTGCCTTAGATACTTTGTAGTAACTCTTCAACAAGTGACATGACAAAAAAACAACTGGAAAAATCCAGTTGTTCTGGTTAATTGTATCTATACTAATAGCTTATGTCTTCTTCACCTTCATCTTCTAGTTTTGGACGTTCTTTGATGCTCAAATTATATACATCTGATAATATTAATGGCACCCGCTCAAGTGACACTTCCGAAAATTGTAAGCCAAACCAGCGATCTGGTGTTGCTGTATAGCGCTTGATTCGGGCTTTTGCTTTCAAGACGAATCGATCAAAAGCTGGAAGTTTTTGTGCATTTGTCACCCGTTCCTCGATAACTACAAATCTGAAGTCACCAACATCCCTACCAGGCATTGTGGTGTATTTTTGCTCTTGTTTAGGCAATCGTCCTGATTTTATTAAATCTTTAACAATCGTCCGAAGATAACGGGGCACTTCTTGTTTCATCCGAAACCCTAGATACAAATGAACTTTAACGATATAATCTGTTCCCATCATATCAACTTCATATTCGGAAGTCCATGGTTCATCAGTAACTTTCACATTAACAAACCAGTAAACTTCCGCCTTTTTAGGACGTTTATCAAGTATTGAATATAGGATAGAACGGTCAATAAAATCACCTTCCATTTTATTACTCAAATAAACGAGATTGGTTTGATAGAGATCCATCTCCTTGTCTTCTTTGAGTTCTTTCAATTGTCCTTTGAAATCATTGAGATCCAGTGACTTAATATGTTTGTTCACACTTTTACTTGATTGGAACCAAACAAACATCACAAATATAATCATGGCCGCCATAATCACTACAACATAGCCTCCATGAACAAACTTGGCTGCTGAGGCAATAAAGAAAATCAATTCAATACTAGCAAAGAATGCAGCTATCAGGTAAGCCAAAGGTTTCTTTAAGCCTCGGTAAACGAGATAATATGCCAGAAGTACTGTTGTCATAAGCATAGTGACAGTAATGGCTAGACCATAAGCTGCCTCCATGTGTTCCGCGCTTCTAAAATAAAGTACAATCGCACTTGTCGAAAGCCATAAAATCAAGTTGACTGCTGGAATATAAAGCTGACCTAAAGTTTTCCCTGGATAGTAAATCCGCATCATCGGTAAAAGCTTCAAGCGGATGGCTTCTGAAACTAAGGTAAATGATCCCGAAATCAGAGATTGTGAAGCGATAATAGAAGCTAAAGTCGCTAAAACAACGGCATAGATCATCATGTCTGTAGGGATTACGGCGAAGAAGGGGTTGATACCTCCCAAATCGCCACCTTTATGCGCCAAAAGCCAAGCCCCTTGTCCACAGTAAGATAAAACAATTGCAAGTTTTACAAAAGGCCAGCTGACATAGATATTGCCTCTGCCCACATGTCCAAGGTCAGAATAAAGGGCTTCTGCTCCGGTAGTCGCCAAGAATACCGAACCTAAAATAAAGAGCCCTGCCTTATTTTCTGGACTTAACAAGAGATGGACAGCATAGTAAGGATTGATTGCTTTAAAAATTTCAAGATTCGCAAAGGAATTTAAAAGACCTGTGATAGCTAAAAAGCTAAACCAGATAAGCATTATCGGTCCAAAAAGTTTTCCGACTAGGCCGGTTCCAAAACGTTGAATAAGGAAGAGTATAGCCAGAATGATAAGCGTTGTAACAATAACCCATGACTGGTTGGCGTAGATTTCTCCTAAACCAGGAACTCCTTTTAGGCCCTCGACAGCAGAGGTAACTGTAACTGCTGGAGTCAAAGCCCCATCTGCAAGTAAGGTGGCCCCTCCTATCATTGCTGGGATAATCAGCCATTTAGCCATCCGTCGAACTAAGGTGAAGAGGGAGAATATCCCACCTTCTTGATGATTATCGGCCTTGAGGGCAATCAGCACATACTTAACGGTTGTAATCAAGGTCAGTGTCCAGATAACTAAGGAAACCGCACCAAGGATAAAGTCCGTTGAAATATTTTGCAAGCCTCCTTGTCCAGTAACAATAGACTGCATGGTATACAAAGGGCTTGTCCCAATGTCACCATAAACTACTCCAAGCGCGATTATAAAGCCCGCTGAAGTAGCTTTGTTAAACGATTTTTCATTCGCATAACTCATACAAAAACCTCTTTCATTTTTATAAAAGGTAGAAGTACATACTTCTCCAGAAACTTTACGAGAGGATAAAATAATATTGTCTCAGTTTCTTAGAATCATTATATCAGTTTCCCTCAAAAACGCGAGGAAAAAACTTTTATATATCTGATTTTTTTATAATACAAATAGTGAGGATAATTTCTCGCAATAAAATACTCTGACCTTATAAGAAGTCAGAGTATTTTATTACGATTTTCATGGTGTTCAATGTTTAAAATGCTGATCGATAGCATCAAGTATTTTTTCACTGGCATGTCCATCACCATAAGGGTTTTTAGAGTGTCTCATTTCATTATAGGCTTCTTCGTTATCAAGAAGTTCCCGT
This sequence comes from Lactococcus sp. bn62, assembly GCF_029492705.2. NCBI lineage: Bacteria > Bacillati > Bacillota > Bacilli > Lactobacillales > Streptococcaceae > Lactococcus > Lactococcus sp. bn62. Next base: position 1,694,808 of record NZ_CP120417.1, read on the forward strand.
ATGGCTTGATAAACATCGGTTTCATCTGTACCGACTAATTTTAAGGCGCCTGCTTCTACGCCTTCTGGTCTTTCTGTTGTATCACGTAACACAAGGACAGGCACACCAAAAGAAGGTGCTTCTTCTTGCACACCACCTGAGTCCGTCAGGATAAGATAGCTTTCATTTTCCATACGATAAAAATCAACCACATTTAATGGTTCAATCAGTCGCACATTCGGCAAGTCGCCAAGAATGCGATAAGCAATTTCTCTCACTTTTGGATTTTTATGAAGTGGATAAACTACCTCAAAGTCGACATATTCTTCGGAAATCGTTTTGATGGCACGGAAAACATTTTCCATTGGTTCACCCAGATTCTCACGGCGGTGCATCGTCACCAGAATCTGGCGACGATCCTTTTGAAGATGTGCTGGTACAGTATATCGTAAAGCATCGATAGCAGTATTACCTGTCACATAGATATTCTCATCCGGATGATTTTCTTTTAATAAATTTTGTCTGCTTTCTTCAGTTGGTGCAAAGTAAATATCGGAGAGCACATCTGTGACTTGACGGTTCATTTCTTCTGGGAAAGGTGAATATTTGTCCCAAGTTCTCAATCCTGCTTCTACGTGTCCCAAAGTTACTTTATGATAGAAAGCAGCAATAGAGGCTGCAAAAGTTGTCGAGGTGTCTCCATGAACAAGCATGATATCTGGTGCTTCTTCTACCAGCACTTGATCAATGGCGTCAATAACACGTGTGGTAATTTGACTAAGGCTTTGATTTTTTCCCATGATATCTAAATCGTAATCAGGTTGAATGTGAAAAATATCGAGAACTTGATCCAGCATTTCTCTGTGTTGCGCTGTGACCACCGTTACAGCTTCAAAACGTTCATCTTTCTCAATAGCTTTGACTAAGGGTGCCATTTTAATTGCTTCTGGTCGTGTACCAAAAACGAGCATTATTTTTTCATGTCTACTCCATTTCTACTCTTCTTTACATATAGAAGACTTGATTTTTCCCGTTTGCTTTTGCGACATATAAGTTTTTATCAACTTTATCAATAATGTCCTTCAGACTTTTTTCATCTCTTATTTCTGAAACACCTACAGATATAGAAACATTTAATAAGGTATCATTATAGATAAAATCTTTTTCCGAGATATTTTTTTGGATATCATCCATTATTGCTTTGACCTTATCCCCAGACTGGTTTCTAAAGAGCACAAAGAACTCATCACCACCATATCGAAACAGTTGACCATTATTATGCTCTTGAAGTAAAGTATCTTTAATGCCATAACTTATCTCCCGCAGCACATAATCTCCTGCCAAATGTCCATAGGAATCATTGATACATTTAAATGAATCCACGTCAAACAAAGCAATCGAAAAAAGTGGAACATTCTTACTGTCTAAAATTTCCTTCAAGACTTCTTCAAACTTTTTACGATTATAAGTATCGGTTAAAGCATCTATATAAGCATCTTTCTTTAAATCCGAGTACATCAAGGCAATAATACTGATTAAATGTATCGCGATCTTCGCGATAACTAGCACAGCTAATACCTTTCCTAAAATACCAAGCACATAGCTCATTGGAATGTCAAATTGCGAAAAAGCTACTAATATTGCTGCAAGGGTAATAAATATACTAAGGAAAAAGTAGGAAATGTAATATTTCGAAATCAATTCCTTATAATTACATAGCACATAAATCACAAGCCAAAATATAGTCAATCCGGAAAGCACTAAGAGAGAGGATTGGATATCAAAACCGTAAACATGCAAATAAAGTCCATAATATATAATAAACTGTGGCAACACCTCGTATTCAATATTTTTGGTAGGGGGTGCAACTAAATAAACGACCGAAATCGCAATAAAGACTAAAGAAATATCACTAATAATATAACCATAGGGCGAACCCTGGTCAATGTCGTTAAACAGAAATTTAAGTAAAATTATAAATAAAGCAAAATTGCTCGAATATAAGATATAAGCAGTGACTTTATTTCGATCCAACTGATAATACTGAATCATATACTTAGCAATAAACATCATACCTAGAACGGTAGGCATTAAAAAATTTTATCAATAAAGTTACTGCCTAATATGTCATCAATATGAATCATCTTTTTTCTCCTTTATTAGAAGCTATGCGGTCTATCATAGTAATAAGTTTGTTGGAGCCATTCTTTTGGAAAACTTGCGAGAAGCTCTTCCACCTCAACTCCTTCAATTACAATCTCCTTCTTAAGAAATTTAATCGTATCAACAATTGAAAATATAAAATCCTTTAACTTAGTAGGTGATAAATAACTGTTAAAATCTAAGGCTGAAATCTTTACACGATCAATATAATCATCTAGGATGAATAGCGTTTTATAATGATTTATCCCCGATAAAAAATCGTCTAGAGCAATCGCATATCCCAAATTCTTAAGCGTTTGGATGGCTTCAATCGGCAAGAAGTCTTCTTCATTTTGACAGTTTACGGGCAACCGCTCTGTGAGTTCTAATCTTAACCTGTTCCTATATTTAAATGTCCTCAAAAATTCTACCGTTTCTTCAAAATAAAGTTCTTGATAATCCAGATTCAGGGAATAAATATAATCATCCTTACTGAGCTGTTCTTCCAAGAGGACTTCCAGCCTTTGAAGGTATAAATTATGGAGCTGATGGTCAGAAACAATCTCATCAAACATCTCCGACGGGAAATAACAAACATCAGCATGTTTATATCTCAATAACAGTTCGTATTCTTCTTTGTCATTTTGAGTAAAATCACAAATTTTTTGTCTATAAAAAATTAATTCGTCAAATTTCAAGCCTACTTTTCTCCTCAAATATACTGAAAAGCTCTTTCCTTCTGTTCAGGGGTAAAAAGTTTTCTCAGTCAATCACTGCTTGAGGTGGGCCATAGAGATAACCCTGCCTCAAATTGATGTCTAATAAATCAACAAGTTTTTCATCTTCATCCGTTTCAACACCGGACACAACTAACTCAAGTTGATATTTATTGGCCAGTTTCTTCCAAAACTTAATGGTTAAATCAATCCATTTTTCTTTATCATTAAAATGTCGCATATCTAACTTCAATACATCAATTAAAGGAAGCAAGCGATGAATGTTGCGGGCAAAATAGAATTCGGCTCCAAGATTATTGATAGAAAAATTGATACCATAGGCTTTGCACTTTGTAATTCTACGACTGACACGTCTTAGACTCTTCTTCTTTTTCACAATCTCATTATGAGATATTTCAATAATAAGGTCAAATGGTTGGAGTGACTCAGCAATCGTTTTGATATTCTTTTTAAACTTGCGACTCAGAAATTGTTCAAGCGTAAGTTTAATGACAACTTTAAAATGTTCGGGATTCGCAACTTTGATGCTTTCTTTTACATTATCTTTGAGTATGAAAAAAGGTAAGTCATCGATATTTTGTGGAAGGACCCATTCTTGCTTATCATTTTGTTCACGAAGCACGCACTCCACTCCTTTTATACTATGCGCATGATCATATATTTTATTATAAAAATAAACAAAATTATTCTCTTGTAAGATATATTTTTTCAAGTTGCATCCTTTCTTTTTACAATTTTTTATGAAAAATTAAGCTTGACGTTTCGTTTTATCCCATGTATTTTGCGATCTGAAATATCTGAGTGTCGCTTGCGGATAGATTTGACTGAGAACAATCAAAAACTTGGTCAAATAGTAAGCATCGCTTAAAACATGGCCCCATCTGAATTTTTCCTGAGAGTTTTTATTATACAGGACTGCCCAGACAACATTGATAAGGAAAATGTAGAGTACCATCAAGGCAAAGATTATAACAAAGCTTTTCACTGCATCGTTTAAACCAAAAAGCAGCAATGTGCCAAATAAAACAACGCCTGTGTAAATAACGACTACATATTCTATAGCCATCAACCAAGGTTTTATCAGGGTAAAACACAGCTCTAATTTTTGTTTGAACTCTAAATTTTCTGATTTGATAATAGGGAATATGTACTTAAAGGTTTGGATATTGCCTTGTGCCCACCGCACGCGCTGTTTAACTAAGGACATCGTATCATCATAGATTCCTGTTTGTTTGATTTTAATATCATCATATTGGACATTACGTACATTATATATATCAGATAAAAAGAGACGTAAAGAAAGGTCAAAATCCTCTACTAGCGATGTTGTCCATGGTGCTTCATGCAAAGAATACAGAGTGCTAAGTTTACAAAACTGTCCGTTTCCACCAAAGGCTACGGTATTTGTTTTACTACGCAAAGATTGAGTCGCATTAATAATCTCACCAAATTCCAAATCTTGTGATATGTCTCTGTTACGGTTGATTACTTGTACTTTTGATTGTAAACCAGTCAATTCAAAATCCGAGTTAAAGACCAAATTTACCTTGTCAAAGTAATCTGTTGCCACACTTGAGTCTGCATCAATAATAGTGATAAGTGTTTCCTCAAAAATATAACCTTTATCAATATAGGAATCCGTTATTTTTTTATAAGCCCAATTGAGTGCTTCACCTTTTCCTTGCTGCGCTTGAGGCTGAAATCTTTGGAGAAGATGGAATCTCTTATTACCTTGGAATTCTTGAACTTCTTGCACCGTATTATCAATGCTGGCATCATCAATCACATAAATATCAAGATTTTCATAATTGGTATTTAACAAGCTTTTCACAGTGTTTTTGATGACTAACTCTTCGTTCATACAAGGAATTAATACAATGATCCGATAATTCGTTTCAATCTCAACATGACTGAGATCACTCGTATAGCTTTTTGTACTGTAAGCATACCAGAGCAAGATTGTTTCTATCGTATAATAAATAAAAGTGAGAATTGAGAAAAATACTGCAAAAAATGTCAATTTACTAATCATGATTTCAAAAATCTCTTTCAAATAGCTCATGCCCCAGAATTTATTTTCGAAAAGAAAAACAAGTGGCAAGATAGAAACCAAGTAAAGCAGTATCTTATTGTATGGCTTAAAGTAATTGGAAAGACCAGTATAGATGCTTTCGATAATCAATGAGATTGCCATAACGATTTGGACAAGCAATAAAAAGCGGGCTACTAGCTGTGCATTGACGTCAGCCTGTAGTACATAGAAAAGAATACCTCCAAAAATGCCGAGAAGCACTACCGTAAGGCCCCAAGCAAAATTTCCAATACTTTTTCTTAATTTATTAAATAAAATTACGCCTGAAAGACCAAGCAATAAAAGTTGAACAGCCAAGGTCAGTATAACTAAAAAGATACGAACATTGCTGTATATTTCAGTTGGAATTTGATTTACCGTAAAAAAAACCAAAGATGAGTGCAAGGATAAGATAAAATCCTGAAAGTCCAAAGGTCCATCTTTTCAAAGTAGCCAACTCCATTGTCCACTTCTTTTCTAGGAAAATTCTTATGAGACCTGTATATGCAATCACCGCTAAAACATTGAAGAGCGGTGTTGGACTTAAACCGTGCCCAATCACAACGCCCGTTTCAAGGACAAAAATTAGAAAGAGCATTAAAAACAAAAGTGCTGTTTTCCACGTACTCTTTCTACCACTTTGTGTCGAAATGATATAAACCATGATCAGGATTGGAGCTACGAGCAATAGAACTGAACTTAAATTTTCATAAAGTGTGCGTTGACTTAATGACAAGAGCACATCAAAGGTTAAAGTTAAGCCCAATAAGCCATAAATCACCCTCGATACATTTAATTCAATCTTTTTCACTACTACACTCCCTACTATTTACTTCTGTATTTTGGCGGGATTTAGAGTATATATCTTTTTAGAAAAACATACTGTTCTCTTTCATATGTCTCATAAATCCCTCCTTATTGCATCTATTATAACTTAAACGAGTTGATTGTTCAATTTAATCATTTTTTAAGGTTTAAGAATATCTCACTCATTTTTTTAATATAGACTGCTTCCTTCTTTGATTTTTCTCTTGTTCACAACTCCCTGTTATCTTTATAGGCAACGTGATATAATAATTCAGATAATTCATTTTGTTTCTTAGCAAAAATTTAGAGGTAGAAAAATGAGAATTAAAATACGTGAAATAGCTTATGATTGGGGAAAGTCAATGTTAGTGGTCCTTTCCAATACCGTTATCATGGTGCCCTTCTTGCTTTTTCTTAGTTTAAATGATGGAATAACTGAACGTTCTGTTTTACCCTTCGCTTTATACTATACTTGTCGTATCCTTGGCGTCTTTCTGGTCCGTGCCATTAAAAATACTATTTCTAGTTTAGAACTTCTTATTCTATCCTTGTATACAGGCCTTGCAGGTTCTGTGTTTGCTTTTATTGGCCCCTTGAATTCTTGGTTATATCTGCCTGCAGGCGTTCTTATTGGTTTAAGCGCCTCATGGCTTCCTACTGCGACAGTCACACTTAATCACTTTCAGCCAAATACGGAAAAGAAAACTTCCTATCCTCTTCTTCTCTTAGCTTTGATTGCTTTATTTGCAGGATTGACCCTTTCAGGGACTTTGGGACTTTCCTTATCATTTGGCTTATACATTTTGTTTTATGCAATTGCTCTTGGATATGCCTATGAAGCCGTAGGTAAACAGGTTCTCACTAACAGAATGAAACCCGAAGCCGCTCTATATCTCTCTAAAAAAGACCTATTTATTTTTACGGGGCTCTGCCTTCTATTAATCCTCTTACGTACGGGAAGACTTCTAAGTTCTGCCTTGGCTATTGGGGTTTCATTACTAGGCTTTAGTTTTTTCTTTGTTTTTCTTATTTACAAGACGAGAAAAGAATACCGGAATTATCAAATACCACTTTCCCTAAATATCTTAACTTTTCTTAACGGTGCAATTGGTAATTTTCTTTTTCTATTCGGTTCTCTCTATGTCATCAATATCTTTGGTAAAGGTTCAGAAAATCTTTTATTGTACCTGCCTTATGCTTTAGGAATGGTCATCGCATTAGCAACTTATAAGAAAATCACTCAATTGGTCCCACACATGGATAATTTCATTTTACTGGGATTAGTGCTTGGGTTATTGATGACGTTAGTACCTTCTGCTCTGAGTTTTAGTTTTTTCTTATTAAGCTATGGTCATTTTCTCCTAAATAAATGGCTCAATAACCAGTATTTCATGGCACTTCATATTCCCGAAGACCACCGTATTCTTCTAAAAAACACAACTCAAAAAAAAGGTTCCTTGATTCATCAATTCTTTCTCATTATTTTCCTCTTGTTTCTTACTGAGAAGCAAAATAATTCAAAAACATTTTTCCTACAATTAATTAATCCACAATCATCACATCTAAGTGCTGCGCATATTTTTTACGGGTTAGCTCTTCTTTCGATTGGCGGTTTTCTTATTCTCATCGTCTCTTACTTCTATTTAAAACGTCGTAAAATATAAACCGTAAAAAATGAGGGAGTTATCCCTCATTTTTTATTTATCCTCCCTCAAGGATTGTCTACCTTAAAGAGGTTGCCGTCTTCAATACGATATACGCTGTCACTATTTTTGATCATCCGCGAATCATGGGTGACCATAATAGTGGCTTTATTTTTTTCATGTGCTTCTTTTCTTAAAATATCCACAACCTGATAAGCCCTTTCTGTATCTAAGCTGGCTGTCGGTTCGTCAGCTAAAATCAAGCTTGGATCATTATAGAGTGCACGTGTGATTGCAACACGTTGACGTTCCCCACCAGAGAGTTCCCCAGGATATTTATCTTGTAGCTCTAAAATATCTAAAGAGTCGAGCATTTCATCTATTTTACCTCGATTAATGTTCTTTTTATTTATCTTATCCACAAGTTTCAACTGTTCTTTGACAGTCAAATAAGGTATGAGATTCGAAGCTTGTAAGATAAAACCCACTTCTTTAAATCTTACTTTTGAACGTTCTTTTTCTGAGAGTTTATTAAAATCAATCGTATTGATTTTTGTTGTCCCTGTTGTTGAAGACTGAAGCCCTCCAGCAATTGTTAGAAAAGTACTTTTACCAGAGCCTGAAGGACCAATGATTGAGATAAACTCCCCAGCTTGTACCCGTAGATCAATGCCTTTCAAGGCTTGAACTTCTGTTCGCCCCTTACCAAAGCTCTTTGTGACTTTATCCATATGTAGAATATCTTTCATTATTAACCTCCAATCGCTTGAGTAGGATCAATTTTTCTAATCGTATACAGTGAAAATACAGAACCCAGTATTGATACGACAATCAATATGAGCCCATAAATTGTCCATATAGAAAAATCAATTGCAAACGGCATAGCTTGCGGTAGCACGAAGCTTGTGAAATAGCTCCCACCAAAAGCTGCAACTACACCGACCAATGCTAGCCAGAAACTTTGCCATAAGATCGACTTCATGATAAGGAAGTTTGAAATCCCTTGCGCCTTCATAATACCAAAGATTGGAACTTTTTGAAGCGTAATAACATACATAAAGACAGCAATAATGAGCAGCACAATCAAGAACAAGAAATAAATCATTGCGCTCAGTGTTGTTTTCTGTGCAGAATAACCTGGGATATTGTTGATAAGTTCAGAAGTTGTGATGACTTTCAATTTATCTGAACTTGAACCTTTCAAGGTTACTTGACCCGATTTTACAATGACACCATTAACAGAATCCTCTGCGGCTGTTGCGTTCATGTTTTTAATTGCGGAAAGCGTAGCAAATGAACTGTAGACGACAGGTGTTGCTGAGTAGTAGGTCGCTTTGGCGATACCAACGATTTTTAACTCTGTATCGTTATTCCCTACCTTTATCTTGTCGCCCACTTTATAGCCCTTGTCAGCAAGATTTTCTGGGATGACGATTTCTTTCTTGTCTTCTGAAAAATCAATGCCATCCTTGACTTGTGGTAGAATATCGGAACCTATTGGGAGCGCCATAACCGTAATATTCTCTCTTTTATTCTCTCCCTGATTAATAGAAGTTGAAAAAACTGAAACGGGAGACAACTCTTTTCCATCAATATTATCTAACTCTGCTTTTGAAATCTGCGAAGCAGACAGAATGTTATTCGAACTGTCTGACAGAACAATCTTTTCTGCATTCCAATCCACTACAGCTTGTTTAAACTGGTTGGCAAGACCAGTTGATAGGCCTGACAATATGAAAACAACATAAGAAACCAAAAATATGATCGTTGCAATCAAAGTGTACCTTGTCTTGTAATAAAATATTTCTTTAAGTGATAAAAACATAATACAACTCCTTGAAGATCTCTTCGTTCTCTTCTTTATTGATGATTTTGACTGCCTGAGAGGCCATTCATAATCACTGCGACTTCACTGTCATAGTGCGCAACAAATTCTTGATCACTCCACTCTTCTGCAAATAGTCTGTAAACAAGATCGTGCACAACTGCTTTAAACACAGAAATCATTGGCGAAACAGGCTCTTTACTTACAAATGTTTGAGGATTATACTTTTTCCAAGCTAATGTCAATTCGTGATTCCAATCTAAAAAGCGATATTTGTAGATGGCGTAATTTTCATTATGTACGAGTTCCTTTAGTAGCAAATGCTTGTATTCATCTAAGGCTTTTTCAAGCGGATATTTTTTAATCGCATCTAAGAAAAGCTGGTGAAGCTCACTTGTCTCTTGAGACAGAACATAGATATAACAATCTGTTAAATCTTCAAAATATTGGTAAAAACTCCCCCGAGGGATTTCTAAACTCTGCACAATATTTCTCACCGTGGCTTGATGGAAGGGTTTATCCGCAAACTCGGTTTTACAAGCCGCATAGATGCGTTGTTTTTTTTCTTCTGGAAGTTTTAGATATGTAGCTTTAGGCATTTTTTCCTCCCTTGACTTTATAAATGACACAGTGTCACTTTAGGATAAATTTTAGCAGTTTAATCTCACAGAGTCAAATATAGTGCATTAGGTTTTCTATAAAAACTGTCATACATCAGAAAATCCTATAAATCAGGTGCTTAAAAAATTTACGAGTTGAATACCTTGCAAAAGGAAACAATAACCAGTAGAATAAAAGTATAAACAACAAGGAGGTATTTTTTATGGTCGACAGAGGTACAACAGACAAACTCAAAGGTAACGCTAAAGAAGTTGTTGGTGATGTTACAGGTGACAACAAGAAAAAAGCTGAAGGCGTCCTTGATAAAACAATCGGTAAGGTGAAGGAAGTTGCTGCAGACATTAAAGATGCATCAGAAGATGCAGTTGATAATGTCAAAGAAAAACTTGATCACCACAAAAAATAAAATAAAAAAAGCACTATCTACATAGTGCTTTTTTTATTTTATTCAAGCTCTAAACTCGGGAAGGACAAAGTTACTTTAAACAAATCTCCATCTGTTTCTAAAAGGAAACGTCCCTCATGTGCTTCCACAATCGACTGAGCTATAGCTAGCCCCAAGCCTGAACCTGTTGTATTCCTCGATAAATCGCCTCTTTTGAACCGCTGCGACAATTCTTGACTATTTTCTCCGAGTTCTTCACGCGAAATATTTTTAAAGACCAATTCAATTGTGCCATTTTCACTTTTATGTCCTGAAATATAAACCCTAGTGTTTTTGGACTAATGTCAAATATTTAGACACAAAATGAGCTATATTTTCTTAAAATAGTTTTCTTCTTTCTGATTTGGAGTTAAACCATTGTTTGCGGAATGAGGATTATAGTTGTTATAAAACTGTTCGATGTATTCAAAGCAAGAGAGTTGAACTTCTTGAATGGAGTGATAAGTTCTTCTGTTTATTTCCCGTTGTTTGAGGTACTTGAAAAAGGCCTCAGTGACAGCATTATCATAAGGATATCCAGGTTTGGAGTAAGAAGCAAGCAATTGATGCTCATCTAATATTTTTCTAAAGGAAGCTGATTTAAATTGGCTACCTTGATCCGAATGAAAAATGATTGGTTCCTTAGGCTTCCTCTTATTTATAGCCATCCCTAATGTGTCACAGGCAAGTTTAGCATCAATCCTGTCACTTACTTTCCAAGCAATACATTTTCTAGAGTAGAGGTCAAGGATGGCGCAGAGATAAACATGCCGTCTATGTCCTATAGAAATATAAGTGAAATCAGTTGTCCATACTTGATTCGGGGACTTAGGATTAAATTCTTGTTTAAGGAGATTATCAGAAGAAAATGCAGGAGAGTGTTTTGATTTAACTCTAGGTTTAATCGTTGACATTTTAGGGAGTGTCATAGACTTGAGAAGTCTTAAGATACGCCCCTCAGAAATATTAACGCCATAATCACGCAGGAGAATAATTTTAAAAGCTCTCGTTCCAATTCTTTTCTTGGCTTTCATATAAATCTCAAGGAGTAATTTTCTCAAGCGTTGATTTTCTATTTCACGTTTTGAGGGCTTCTTGTTTATGAAGTTATAGTAGGTGGAACGATTGACATGTAAAACACGACAGAGCATAACTGTCGTGTGTTCAAATCGGAGTCTATAGACTGCTTTTAATCTCACTTGGAGTTTTGCATGAATATGGCACTTGCTTTTTTTAAGATAAGATTTTCTTCTTCGAGTTGGGCATTCCTTTTTTGTAATTCTTGAATCTGTTTAGCAGTCAAGACCGTATTATCTTCAAGACGAACTTGAGAGTACTGGTTGATCCATTTTGCAAGTGCAGAAGGGGAGACACCATAGTCTTTACAGAGTTCGGATTGAGTTTTACCTGTTTGGTAGAGATTAACGAGAGATTGCTTAAATTCCTCATCGTAACGTTTAAAACCTGACATAAAAGTCCTTTCATTTTTGTGTCTTAATAGACAGATTATAACACACAATTTTCTGTCCACTTTTATAGTATAGCTCCACCTTGATCAATGGTCATTACATTGGACAATAAATTCAAATCAGCATAGAGTCGCGAGGTATCAAACTTCAGTCCTGCTGTACTCGTCACTGTGTCAACAATACTTGTTAAACCACTCAACGTATTATTTAATGTTCCCACTAGTCCTGTTATTAGTGGAACTTTAGTCAAATCAACCGAGACATTGGTGCTTCCGGTTGCCTGTCCCGGTGTTATCGTTCCCCGTAGTTCTGGTGGAATAACAATGACTGCATATCGCGTACCAGATAAGACATTCGTAGTTACTGCAGAATTCCCTGAAATTGTAAAGTTTACATTTTGTTGTGACCCTTCTGGATAGGGGTTAGCTAGACTTGAAGTCGTGTTGTTTGAAGAGGTGGTATCCCCAAAGATTTCTACTCCTAATACCGCAGCATTGGCAACGATAGGGTTAGGGAATAGCGTATAAGCCCCAGCTACTACGACACCTGCTAGAAGTACATTTCCTGATATACCGGTTGATAATAAATGTTTTTTTATATATTGACTACTTTTTAAATAATTTTTCCATTTTTCACAATATATCCTCCTATTTTAACAATATTTATTCAACAAACATTTTTTTATTCAACTCCTCCTCTATATCTAGTTTCCCTGAAATAAGTGAAAACAAGCTATTTTATTAGTAAAATCACAAACATTAAAATGTTGTGACTTTTCCCAAAATTACATTATATGAATAATTATAAATTATAAAATTATTAAATCAAAAAAATGAGCTTGGAAAGTGTACTATTTTTTTATCCTTATGTTACCCCTATTTAAAAAGATGCTCATTTGTAAAAAAAATGATAAAATAAAAGCATATTAAACAATCCTAAGGAGGATTACTATGCCATTTGTACATGTTGAATTAGTTGAAGGACGTAGTGCTGAAGCCAAAAAAGCTTTAGCAAAAGAGATCACAGAGTCTGTGATGAAACATACTGGAGCACCTCGTGAAGCTATTTATGTCATCTATGATGAGATGGCAAAAGATAATTTTTATCCCCACGGTGAACCTAAACAATAAAGAAAAAAGCTTAGAGAGTTTTCTCTAAGCTTTTTCTTTTTCTAGATTTTATTTCTTATGCATCATAATATCTAATATGACAGGATCAGAATTCTGCATTCCGCTAGAAACATAAAGTCCTAAATCACGGATACAGTCATCTACCTCTCCTGAAACAATCCCATTTGTTGCTGGAATAACCACACCTGACTGAGCCAGCTGTACTGCACGATACATTGAGGATACAGAGCTCACTACTTTTAGTGCACAAGAAAAACCTGCACCATCACAAATCATTCCTACTGCGTCACCAATCATGTTCTTAATTGCCATCTCAGCCTTTTCTTCATCCTCTGATTCGAGATAAATTAAACCGGCTGCTGCTCCCATTGCTGCCGAATCTGTAGCACAATAAGCAGAAAGTAAAGGTAAAAATGCATGAATATAAAGAGCTGTAAGATGTGAAAGAGTTAATGCCCTAATAAGTTTTTCTTCACTTACACTCCTATTTTGCGCAAAGACACAAACAGGAACTGTAGCTGTAATTCCTTGATTTCCTGAGCCAGAATTTGTCATTGCTGCATGCTGGCAGCCTCCCATACGTGCATCTGAAGCTGCAGCTGTACAAATAACAATTTGCTCTTCAAGACTAATATCTGAAAGGCTTCTGTGGTTAAGTAACGCTTTTCCAATCCCCATCCCATAATCATTGCTTAAACCTTCTGAAGCCAAAGTCATGTTTAATTCTTGTGCTTTTATTAAAGGTAAAATATCTTCCAGATTTTGACTAATTGCAAAATCCCAGATTTCCGCAAAACTGCACTTTTTTAAAAATTCAACACTACTTGCTTCTTCATTAGATTGAAGTTTTTCTTTTTTGAAAATCACTTCTTTATTTTTTTGTATCCAATAAATGGAAGTGTGCCCCCCTGCAATTTTAACTGTAACTGTTTCACACCCTGAAGCTATGCTAACTTCAACGTACAATTTATCTGCTACAGAAGCAACTTCAGATTTCACTTGGTTTGACCGAGCAAGGCTAATAATTTCTGGAACTATATCTGGCGAGAGTTCAGAAATTACCTTCAAGCCAGCTTCAGCATTTCCTGCTAGGGCACCTGCAGCTGCAGCTACTTCTACTCCAGCTTCTTTCGTTCCAGGAACAATTACAGCCAAGGCATTTTTCATTACATTAGCGGACACCCGTATATTTATTCGATCGATATGGGGATCTTCTAAATATGTGCGGCATACTGCAGCAGCATAGGCCACAGCCACAGGCTCTGTACAACCTGTAGCGGGCTTAACACCTTCTTCTAAAACTTGTAAAAAACTATTTCTAATTTCTTCTGTCAGCATATTGCTCTCTTTTCTTTTTGACTTTTTCATTTTAAATTATAGTTCATCTCCCTAACTATTGCAACCGCTTTCTTGATTTTGTTACCTAGCGGGGTATACTCTTCTTGCATTGCGAAAAGACTTAGGTTAAAATAAAGCCATGAAGATTTTAATTACAGCAGGTGGTACCACTGAGTCCATTGATACCGTCCGCGGTATCACTAATTTCGCGACAGGTAGTTTAGGAAAATTAACTGCTGAAGAATTTTTGACACACGGACATCAGGTTATTTTGTTAGCTGGACGTTTTGCACAGCTACCCTCAAAACAAGAAAATTTAACTGTTATCCCAATTGGCGATACACAAGATTTACTAAATAATGTAGAAAGATTTCTTCCAGCAGTCGATGTTGTTGTCCACAGTATGGCAGTTTCTGATTATCGTCCTGTTTATATGACTGGGGTAGATGACTTGCCACAGCCACTTACAAAAGAACAGCTCATTCATTTCCGCCCTGAAGTACAGAAAAAAATATCCTCAAATTCTGATTACCAAATGATGCTCTTGGAAAAAACACCGAAAGTTATTTCATTTATTAAAAAATGGAAACCTGAAGTTCTTCTTTTTGGCTTTAAACTCCTTTCTGGCGTCAGTGAGGAGCACTTGCTGGAGGTTGCCCAAAGCAAACTCAAAGAAACTTCTGCTGATTTTATTATTGCAAATGATCTAGCTAATATCCAAGGAGAAAACCATCTAGCCTTCTTAGTTAGTGGTTCTGCGGATATTACTCAGCTTCAAACTAAACCACAAATTGCTCAAGTAATTGTAAAAAAAGCCGAGGAGGCTTATCATGGCTAATATAACTCTTGCTGTTACTGGCAGCATTGCAGCCTACAAAGCTGCAGATATCGTCTCGATGCTCAACAAAAAGAACCATAATGTTACTGTTTTGATGACAAAAGCAGCTACACAATTCATTACACCTTTAACTTTGCAAGTTTTATCTAAAAATAAAGTACACCTTGATATTATGGATGAAGAACATCCCGATGTTGTTAATCATATCGATATCGCAAAACACACTGATATTTTTGTTGTTGCTCCTGCCACAGCGGATACCATAAGTCGCCTTTCTCATGGTGCCGCTTCTGATATTGTAACTTCTGTAGCCCTTGCGCTACATCCAAGCAAAACCAAATATATTGCTCCTGCTATGAATACTAATATGTATGCCAATCCTTTAACGATGAAAAATATTGATATTTTAAAATCAATAGGATACAATGTTATACAACCCAAACAATCTCTCTTAGCTTGTGGAGACTTTGGTGAAGGCGCACTCGCAAATATTGATACCATTGTTGATATGCTGGATCAAGCTACTAAAATTGAGGAAATTTAAAAACATGAAAAAATCAAAAGCATCCGATATTGCCATCCTTGCAATCTTTATTGCTATCATGGTTGTCGTGCAAGTTTTGAGCCAAATCGTCTATAGCGTGTGGCCATTGCCTATTGTGCCTACACTCTTGCATATTCCTGTAATCATCGGTTCCATTGTCTTAGGTGCACGGAAAGGTGCTTTCTTAGGGCTTGTAATGGGAATTATCAGCGTTATTAATTCCACAATCCTTACTACACCTTTGAGTTACGTGTTTAGCCCACTTCAACCCATTCCTGGTACAAATCATGGTTCCCTCTGGGCTTTAGTAGTTGCTATTGTCCCTCGGATCCTCATTGGTGTATTTCCTTATTTTATCTATAAAGCCATGAAAACACGTACAGGTGCAGGTATTGCTGCTTTTGTAGGTACAGCTACAAATACAGTACTTGTCTTAAGTTTCATTACTTTATTTTTTGGTCAATACACAGGGATGACTTTCGCAGGACTTATTCAGCTGATTATTACAAGTAATTCCATTGCTGAAGTTGTTATCGCCGTCATTTTAACAGCAGCGATTGTTCCTTCTTTAGAAAAATCAAGATAAATTACAAAGCAGGCATCACATGGTCTGTTTTTTTATTTTTTGGAAAATAGAAATGAAAAATGATATAATACATCTGAAACCGAATTCATTTTTGATTAGGATTTAAAATAAACAATAACTAATTGAAGCCTTGAAAACAAGGGCTTTGGAGGATAACAATGTCATACAATGAAATTTACGAACAATGGTTAAATGCTGACTTAACGCCTGACTTGCATAAAGAATTGCTTGCAATGGACGAAAAAACAAAGGAAGATGCATTCTATACATATCTTGAGTTCGGTACAGCTGGTCAACGTGGTCTTTTAGGTGCTGGAACAAACCGTATGAATATTTACACAGTTCGCTTAACAACTGAAGGACTTGCACGTCTGATGGACAGCAAAGGTGATGCGAAAAAACGAGGTGTAGCTATTGCTTATGATAGTCGTCACTTTTCTAAAGAATTCGCTATGGAAACGGCAACGATCCTAGCAGACCATGGTATTCCAAGCTATGTCTATGACAGTCTTCGTCCCACTCCAGCCTTGAGCTTTACAATTCGTGAATTGAATACTCTCACAGGTGTTATGATTACAGCCAGCCACAATCCTGCTCCTTATAACGGCTACAAAGTTTATGGCGAAGACGGTGGTCAAATGCCACCTGAAGATGCGGCAGCCTTGACCGAATATATTCGACAAATTGACGACATTTTCTCTATCACTTTAGGTGATACGGAAAAATATATTGCGGATGGTATGATCAAAATTATCGGTGAAGATATTGATGCAAAATATCTTAAAAATATCGAAACCGTTACAATCAATCATGATTTAATTAACGAATACGGTCGTGATCTTAACATCGTTTACACACCTCTCCACGGGACTGGTGAAATGCTCGGACGTCGAGCTCTTGCCACAGCTGGTTTTGAAAAAATTGCCGTTGTAGAAGAGCAAGCTATCCCTGATCCCGACTTTTCAACTGTAAAATCACCTAACCCAGAAAGTCAAGCAGCTTTTGCTATGTCTGAAGAACTTGGCCGTAAAGTTGGAGCTGACATGCTAGTTGCTACTGACCCAGATGCCGACCGTATCGGTGTCGAAGTCCGCTTACCAGATGGAAGCTACCAACCTTTGACAGGTAACCAAATCGGCGCCGTCTTAGCTAAATATATCCTCGAAGCACACAAAACAGCTGGTACATTACCGGCTAATGCGGCTATGGCTAAATCTATCGTCTCTACTGAGTTAGTCAGTCATATTGCTGAAAGCTATAACGTGAAAATGTTTAATGTACTCACAGGGTTCAAATTCATTGGCGAAAAAATTCATGCTTGGGAAACTACAGGTGAACACACTTACATGTTTGGTTTTGAAGAAAGCTTTGGCTATCTCATCAAGCCTTTTGTCCGTGATAAAGATGCTATCCAAGCAATGCTCCTTATCTGTGAAGTTGCGGCTTACTACCGTTCTTTAGGTAAAACACTCTATGATGGTATTCAAGATATCTATGCTGAATATGGTTTCTTTGTTGAAAAGACACTTTCAGTTACGCTTGAAGGTAGTACTGGGAAAGAACAAATCGCTGAAATCATGGGTAAATTCCGTGACAATGCACCAGAAAAATTTGACGGTCTTGAAATTCTTTTGACTGAAGACTTCAAAGAACTTACTGCAACATCACACAGTGGCAAAGTTGAAAAATTAACAACTCCTCCTTCTGATGTTTTAAAATATCATTTAGAAGATGGTAGCTGGATTGCTGTTCGCCCTTCTGGTACAGAGCCTAAGATAAAATTCTATATGGCTGCTGTAGCAGATACAGAAGCACAAGCACAAAGTAAAATTGATCATTTTGAAAAAGAAATCACAACATTTATCGGATAAATTGTCCTAAAAGCTGTCTGTCACAGACAGCTTTTTTATTTATCACCAACATAATAAAAAACTCAACCTTTTTTAATCTTCAAGCAAGAAAAATAAGCTGCTGCAAACCCTTAAAATAGGTTATTTCAGACTATAGACCTATTGAAAAATAAAGCAATTTCCTGTAAAATGGTAACAGACCGTTTATTTATAGAAAGCGAATTTATTTTGAAAAATTTGAACAAAAAATTGTCCCTCTTGGGTGTAGCAAGTGCTGGTTTGCTCTTGCTCTCTGGCTGTGTCCAAACCCATATTGTTGATGGTGTGCGTGTCCCTACCGAAGCTGCAACACATGGTATGACTTACCAAATTCTTGTTAAACCAATGTCAGCCTTTGTCGATGTGTTTGCGAATAACATGAACCTTGGTTATGGTTGGGGTATCGTCTTAGTCACTCTGATTATCCGTTTCCTTATCCTTCCATTGGGACTCAACCAAGCCTATAAGTCCACTTATATGCAAGAAAAAACAGCTTACTTGGCTCCAGTGTTTGAACCACTTAATGCAAGATTGAAAGCTGCAACGACACCCGAAGAACGTATGGCTGCCCAACAAGCTTTGATGAAAGCACAAAAAGATAATGGTATCAATATGTTATCTTCATTGGGTTGTCTCCCCCTACTTATCCAATGGCCTTTCTTCATTGCCCTCTATAATGCTGCAGCCTATACTCCTGGTATTTCAACAGCAACTTTCTTTGGAATTGACCTCGGACGTTCAAGTATTGTAATCACTCTGATTGCGGGTGTTTTCTACTTCCTGCAAACTTGGATTTCAACCAAGAGTATGACACCTGAACAAAAGAAAACAGGTATGACTATGCTCATTATGAGTCCTGTGATGATTATTGTTTTCAGTTTTATGTCCCCTGCAGGTGTAGCTCTTTATTGGGCTGTTGGTGGTATCGTGATGGTTATCCAACAAATTATCATTACTTACGTTATGAAACCACGCATGCGTAAGAAAATTGATGAAGAATTTAAAAATAATCCTCCAAAAATGGCTGATCTTCCAAAAGATGTCACTCCTAAATCTGCAACACAACAAGGATTGAAAGATTTGGATGCACCACGTAAGAAGAATAATAACGGACGTAATGCTGGTAAGCAAAAGCGTAAATAATACACTCTAAAGAAGCAAGTTTATGTTGCTTCTTTTATTCTAGCCAAAAAAACCTCCAGAACCTTAAGATTCTGGAGGTTTTGAACTCTGTTCTTCACTCTAGCTGATATAGTTTTGTAAGCTGTATTGATCACAAATCATAATCTTATGCTGAACAATATCAATAATTTTTTCTTCCCGGAGTTCACGAAGTATTCTGTTAACACTGGTTCGTGTTGAGATTCCACAAAATCCTGCTATGTCTTCATTGGTTACGGGAAAATCAATTAATATCCCTTCCGCTTTTTGTTTACCAAAGCAATCAATGAAATTATATAAACACGCGCATACAGCGCCTTTTTTACCGTTTACAGTCATTTTTTGCAATGCTTCTAAGATCATGACTAATCTTTTACGATAGAAATTATCCACAATACGAAACAGCTTGATATCTTTATCAATCCATTCCCAAAAAACTTTACGTGGCACCCGATAAAAAGTTGCCTCATCCGACTCTATTCTCACATTAAAGAGAGCTGAAACTCCATCCAGTTGTTCTTCTTCAAGCAATGAAACAAAATCTGGTTCACAAACATAAGTAATATTAAATTCACGACCATTTCGCAAAATACTACTCAGTTTAACCACACCTTCTTTAAGAACATAAAGATACTCTGATTCAATGCCTTGATACATGATATAGCTGTGTTTCCTACGACTAACTACACTCACATTTTTTTCTTCTAAAAGCTCTACTACGTATTCTATGTCATTCATACCATTTTTTAAGCAACATTTGTCTGGTGTTGTTTTTTCCCATGCACAAGATAATAGATAATCCATACTATGACAACCGCTGGCGCACTGTAAAGATACAGGTTACGGAATCCAACCATACCTTTTCCAAGCATTGGAATGATAGCTCCGAGGATAATCGGACCGCCGCCAACGCCCAAATCTAAAAAGCCAAAGAAAGTTGAAGTTGCAACACCTATACGATCTTTACGTGCTTCACGAATCGCAATAGCTTGACCAAAAGGTGCAACTCCTCCATAACCGAGACCAAATGTCCCTCCAGCAATAAGCAACATGATAAAGCCAGCACCTGGACTCATGAAACCTGCTAAACCAACGAAGAGCATTGAAATTGCAAAGAAGATAAAGACAGGATGGAATACCCAATTGTCTCCTTTAGTATCAAACATGCGTCCTGTTAATGGGCGTGATAAGAAAATCAAGACAGCATATAAAGTAAAGAATAATGAACCAGCAGTCGAAATATGTAAGAAGGATGTAAATGGCCCCATTCCTGTTAAAATAGCGGAGTCAATAAATCCTGCCAAAAAGGCCACAAAAGAAATAGGTAAGGCTGATTTTTCGATGTATTTATCTAAGCCTTTTGGACTGTGAAGTAATGCTTCCTGCACTTCTTCTTCGGAGAGCTCTTTTACATGGACAAAGAATATCAAAACAAAAGTTAAAATAAGTAAGATAAGTGCCAAAGCAAGAAGCCCATTAAAACCTAACGAAGAAGAATAAATGGAAATACTTAAAGCAGGTCCCACAGCTGCAGCCAGCGTAACGGACAAAGCATAATAGCCAATCCCTTCGCCTCGTCTTGAAGCTGGAACAATATGTCCAGCAATCGTTCCTGAAGCTGTTGCTCCAATCCCAAATCCCATACCTTGAATTACACGTATAACAAAGAGTAAAGGTATATTAGTCGTTGCATAATACCCCAAGGTTAAAACTAAAAAGATAATTCCACCTACATAAAGGAGCTTTTTCATCCCAATCCGTGTTACAACGATACCGGTCCATACACGCCCTATAAGCGCCCCGATAACAAAGATACTTGATAATGATAAGCTCACTACTGTAGATTGATGGAGTTCTTCCATCGCATACGTCCCTATAGATGACGTTAAAACGTAAAAAACAATATAAAATAAAAAGCTAATAAGTGTATTAATAATGAAAGTAGCTGTAAAAAGACTTTCTTTTTTCATGATTTTTTCTATTCCTCGACTGATGTGTATCTTATGAAGATACTTTTTTATTTGTTATTTGATAAGGGAGATATTTCTTACTTCAAAAGCAAATTTTCCATTATCTGTAATCAAATAACCGTGATGATCAGTCACATATTTTACAGCTTCGGCCATGGAGTCAAATTCTTCGATTAGACTGTGGTAGTTTACTCCGCCCATAAAGTTAGGGGTCGCATCTTCTTCATATGTAGATAAACTTTTAAATTCAAATTTCATTATTAAATTTTCCTTTTCTTTATTCTCGTCAAAAATTTAGTGGCCACTTTCATTTCGACATTTTATGTACAAGAAATATAATATAAGAAAAAGCGTAACATCGCTACAACAATTTATACTGCAAAATATGAACAACATATGTTAACAACTCTTATTTGTAAAAATAAAAAAAAATACTTGATAAGGCCAAAAGCCTATCAAGTATTTCTCTGTTTTTGCTTATGTCAAGTGAACACCTTTATCCACATAAACCACATCTCCAATGACGCCTGTAGCTAAAGGACTAACGAGGAAGGCTGCGGTTTGTCCAACTTCTTCGATCGTTACTCCCTTACCGTCAGCTGTACGGCTGTTTGATTCTTTAATCAAATCTTTGTAGCCTGCAACACCAGATACCGCAAGTGTTTTGATTGCACCCGCTGAAATAGCATTAACATGAACACCAACGTGTGCCATTTCTGCTGCCAAGTAACGTACACTTGCTTCTAGAGCTGCTTTAGCAATACCCATTACATTGTAGTTAGGAATCGCACGAACAGAGCCCATATAGCTCAAAGTAACAATACCAGAGCCTTCATTGAATAAAGGTTTTGCAGCTTTTGCTACAGCAAGCAATGAGTAAGCTGAGATATCTTGTGCAAGGGCATAGCCGTCACGTGAGATATCAGATACATTACCATCAAGTTCTTCTTTTTTTGAATAAGCAATGGCATGTACCAAACCATCTATTTTGCCCACGCGGCTTTCAATAGTTGAAAATGCGCGACGGATAGATTCGTCAGATACAACATCACATTCAATAAGTAGATCTTCTGGTCCAGCAAGCTTTGCAAGCTGTTTTTCCATACGTTCATTTTGATAAGTGTAAATCAAGGTCGCCCCTTGATCTTTCATAGCTTTAGCGCAACCCCAAGCGATAGACTTGTTGTTAGCCACACCCATAATGACGATTTTTTTTCCTTCTAAAAACATATAAATAAGTCCCCTTAAAATAAAAAAATATATTTCAGAAAATATAAGTTAAAAAATATAAGTAAATAGTTTTGTATATCAAAATACTTACTACATAAAACATTGTAATGTAAAAGCCTGTAATTGTCAAGTTTCCCTCTTCAATCTAAAAGAAAACGTTTTAAAAATCCTAAATTTGATGATACAATAAAATTAAGAATGAAAGAGAGGTTTTATGAATAAGCAAGAATTTATTGAAAAAGTCCGCGGTGGACTGATTGTTTCCTGTCAAGCGTTGCCAGGCGAACCACTTTATTCTATTGATGGTGGAATTATGCCTCTTATCGCTTTAGGTGTCCAAAATGCGGGCGCTGTAGGTATTCGAGCAAATTCTGTACGAGACATTGAAGAAATTAAAGAGGTTGTTGATGTGCCCATTATCGGCCTCATCAAACGTGATTATCCTCCACAAGAACCCTATATTACTGCAACTATGCAGGAAGTTGATGAGTTAGCTAGCCTTAATATCGCCGTAATTGCCCTAGATTGTACACTGCGTGAACGTCATGATGGTTTAAGTATGGCAGATTTTGTTCATCAGGTGAAGGAAAAATATCGTCATCAATTGCTAATGGCAGATATTGATACTTTTGCTGCTGGAAAAGCGGCCTATGAAGCTGGTTGTGACTTTGTCGGAACCACACTTTCTGGTTATACTGAGGCAACAAAAGAACGACCTCAACCTGATATTGAGCTTATTCAGTCACTCTTGGACAGCAATATTCCAGTGATTGCTGAAGGTGGTATCCATATTCCCGAACAGGCTAAAAAAATTCAGGAACTTGGTGTGCTCGCTCAAGTTGTTGGTGGAGCAATTACACGTCCTCATGAGATTACTGCCCGCTTTATCAAAGCTATAAAGCAAGCTGAATAAAAAAATCTCTCAAACCAAGGGTGGCTGAGAGATAGAGCTTATGTTAAAGTAATCTTTACTCAAATAGTATAGCACTAGTGTCTTCAATTTTTCTAGTAATAAACATCTAAGTTTAATATTCTAAAAATTTGCCATGCTTGGCTCTAGTTATACCTCTATCGAATTTCTCCATGGTCTATAGTAGCAATCCAAGGAGCATTTTAATGTTTTTATACATAAAACAATAAAAATAGTGATATAATGAGATAGTACAAATAAAATATGAGGTACTATTAATATGACAAATTCAAAGTATGCCATGACAGCGACAGAAGTTATGGAAGTTATTCCTAACCGTTATCCTATTATGTTTATCGATTATGTTGACGAAATCTCAGAAAATAAGATTCTTGCAACAAAAAACGTTACAATTAACGAAGAAGTTTTTAATGGGCATTTCCCTGGCAACCCAACTTTCCCAGGCGTTTTGATTTTGGAAAGTTTAGCTCAAGCCGGTTCAATCTTGATTCTTAAAAAAGAAGAATTCCAAGGAAAAATGGCCTATATTGGTGGCATCGACAAAGCTAAATTCCGTCAAAAAGTTGTTCCTGGTGATGTAATGAAACTCGAATTTGAAATCACTAAATTCCGTGGCAAAGTAGGTAAGGCTGATGCTGCCGCATATGTTGATGGCAAGAAAGTAACAACTTGTGAGTTTACCTTCATCGTGGATGAAGCCGCTGAACAAGAAAAATAAAAAAAGAGCAGGTGCTCTTTTTTTATTTAATCTAAAGCCTTAATTTCCAAAATCATGTCTCGTAACTGCGCAGCTGATTCAAAGTCAAGCGCTCCTGCAGCTTCGGCCATTTCTTTCTCCAGCTTTTTAAGTAATGCTTTACGTTCTTTTTTCGTCATTGCTTCAGCCGAAACTTCTTCAACTTCTCCGCTTTCGGTACGTTTCGTAATGGAAATCAGATCACGAATTTCTTTCTTAATGGTTTGTGGCACAATCCCATGTTTTTCATTATATGCCATTTGAATTTTACGACGACGACTCGTTTCATCCATTGCACGTTGCATAGACTGTGTAATATTATCACCATACATGATGACACGTCCATTAGAATTACGTGCAGCACGTCCGATGGTTTGAATCAAGCCACGCTCATTACGTAAGAAGCCTTCCTTATCCGCATCCAAAATAGCAACCAGAGAAACTTCTGGCACATCAATCCCCTCACGTAAAAGATTAATACCGACTAATACATCAAAAACACCCAACCTCAAGTCACGAATAATTTCTGTTCGCTCCAAAGTTTTG
Organism: Lactococcus sp. bn62; assembly: GCF_029492705.2. Classification (NCBI taxonomy): domain Bacteria; kingdom Bacillati; phylum Bacillota; class Bacilli; order Lactobacillales; family Streptococcaceae; genus Lactococcus; species Lactococcus sp. bn62. The sequence continues at coordinate 1,719,425 of NZ_CP120417.1, forward strand.
ATATCACTGTGCATGTACTTAACTTTTACACCCATTTCTTTGAAATAGGAAGTTAAATCTTCAGCCATCTTTTTCGTCAAGGTTGTTACAAAAACACGTTCATCTTTTTCAACACGCGCATTGATTTCTCCTAAGAGATCGTCAATTTGCCCCATCATTGGCCGAACTTCCACGATAGGATCAAGAAGACCTGTAGGACGTATAATTTGCTCCACGATTGTCTCTGTTTGCTCTATTTCATAGTCACCAGGTGTGGCAGAAACATAGACAATTTGATGCACATGACTTTCAAACTCTTCCCGACGAAGCGGACGGTTATCCAAGGCTGAAGGCAGACGGAAACCATAATTGACCAGCATATCTTTACGCGCCCGGTCACCATTATACATTCCCTTTACTTGTCCCATCGTCATGTGGCTTTCGTCAATCATAATCATGAAATCATCAGGGAAGAAATCAAGTAAAGTGAAAGGTGGTTCCCCTTCGGTACGGCCGTCCATATGACGCGAGTAGTTTTCGACACCATTACAATAGCCCATCTCACGTAGCATTTCAATATCGTAGTTGGTTCTTTGTTCCAAACGTTGCGCTTCAAGGAGTTTCCCTTCAATACGGAAGACCTTTAATTGCTGTTGAAGTTCTGCTTCAATCTTGGCAATGGACTCTTCCATACGGTCGTCATTAGTCATAAAGTGAGTAGCCGGGAATATAGCAAGATGGTCTACTTCGCCTAAAACTTGTCCTGTCAGGGCTTCTATTTCACGGATCCGGTCAATTTCATCACCAAAAAATTCAACACGAAAAGCATGCTCATCTCGTGATGCTGGGAATACTTCCACAACATCACCACGTACACGAAAACGACCACGTTGAAAATCGATATCATTACGTTCAAACTGGATGCCCACTAAATCGTTGAGTAATTTATCACGAGAAATTTCCAGTCCAGGACGTAAGCTGACGACGCTATCTTGATATTCCTTAGGAGAACCCAAACCATAAATACATGAAACAGAAGCAACGACAATGACATCATTGCGCTCTAAAAGGGAACTTGTTGCACTATGACGCAGTTTATCAATCTCATCATTGACAGAACTGTCTTTTTCAATATAAGTATCTGAAGAAGGCACATAAGCTTCAGGTTGGTAATAATCATAGTAACTGACAAAATATTCGACAGCATTATTAGGGAAAAACTCTTTGAATTCACTGTAAAGCTGACCCGCAAGTGTCTTATTATGTGCCATAACTAAGGTAGGTTTATTTGTCCGCGCAATAACTTGGCTCATGGTATATGTTTTACCTGTACCAGTAGCTCCTCGTAAAATTTGCGCTTTTTCACCATTTTCAATATTTTCTACAAGCGTCTCAATAGCTTGTCCTTGATCTCCAGCTGGCTCATACTTGCTGACCAGATCAAATTTATTATCTGTTATACGTTCTATCATTTTATTTCCTTAAATTCTTTTTTAAAATAAGTGAGGGCCTTTCGGTATACGTCGGCTTTGAAACTAAATGCATTAAAATCAATATCTGCAAAAGGCACAGCCTTATAGCTGATAAACTCAGGATGACCAGTTTTTACATTTATAGAAGCCTCGGGATAAAGTCGGATAAGAAAATACTGTTGCTCTTGTCCATCATAGCTCCAATCAGGAAAAGTCATACCTTCTGGAAAATCATACCGTAATAGTTCTGGATATTTCCCTATAATTTCAAAATCTTGCGTACCAATCTCTTCTTCAAGTTCTCTTACCACGGCTTGTTCAGGGGTTTCACTTGTCTCAATTCCTCCTTGTGGGAAACCCCAAATTTGTGGCAAATCTGCACGTTGAAAGAGTAAAATTTCATTTTCTGCATTCAAAATGATTGCTGCTGTATTTTTTCTATAAGTTTTCATTTCTGCCCCCTTATAAACCTTCTCTTTAATCAATTTTAACATTTTTGACTGAAAATTTATGATATAATTAACTAATAGTAATAATATATCAAGGAAGTAAAAAAATGTCTGTACAAGAAAAATTAATCAAAGCAAGTCATATGATTAGCATGGACGATATTGTCCGTGAAGGAAACGAAACGCTACGTACTGTTGCTGATGAAGTAAGCTTACCCTTGTCTGATGAAGATATCATTCTAGGCGAAAAAATGATGGAATTTCTCCGTAATTCACAAAATCCAGCAATGGCGGAAAAAATGCAGCTCCGTCCAGGTGTTGGTTTAGCAGCCAATCAACTCGATATTGCCAAAAAAATTATCGCTGTCCTTATCCCTAACGATCCAGAAGTAGATGAAAATGGTAATGAAGTTGCACCTAAAGAAGCTTATAAGTTGGCAGAAATCATGTATAATGCTAAAATTGTAAGTCACTCTGTTCAAGATGCAGCTATCGAGTCTGGTGAAGGTTGTCTTTCTGTCGATCGTGAAGTCCCTGGTCTGGTTATCCGTCACGCGCGTGTAACTGTAGAATACTATGACAAAAATGGTGAGAAACACAAGATTCGTCTGAAAGATTTCCCTTCAATGTGTGTCCAACATGAGATCGACCATACAAATGGTATAATGTTCTACGACCACATCAATGAAAAAGAACCTTGGGCTGTCAAAGATGGACTTCTGATTGTCCAATAATTTCCCCCAATAAAAAAGAATAAGCCTAAAAAGCTTATTCTTTTTTATTTTAATAATTTTTCAAGTTTTCTTTTTCTTATCCTATAGTCTTGAACATTAAGGATAATGTTATTATGAGGTAAACGGGGTAAAAAAGGAAAATATACGAGGGGAGAGCGATTATTATCACAAATCCACTAATTGCTCCAATAAAATAATTATTGACTTGATTAAAGGCTGTGTATTTTGAAGACGTTTCTTGATCATATTTCCGAGACATATCTTCTTCGTTTAAAATTCTCCAGAGCATAAGTACTCCCCCTAAAAGTATTTTTAGTTATTTATTAGCACGAAAAATATAAGGAATATGCACCAAAGATAAAGTTTTTTCATTAACTAATTCTTCTCAGATTTAAAAATTCATAAGCTTCTAAAAGCCAAGGATGAATAACTTTTATATCGTGTTTCAAAATATAATCAGTATAAGCAAAGGCTGCTGCTTCAAAAGAATAATTTAGCGCCTGAGTGATTTCCTTTAGATAAGGAGGTTGTCCTTCTTGATCCCATCTTATTTTGTCAGCCACAAATAAAACTAAATCAACCTTTGAAAATTTTTTCTTCAAGGTAGTATGGCAAGAAATTGCTGAAAGAATTTTTTCGTCTTGGATACCAAATTCTCTTTGAGCCATTATCCTTGATATTTTTTGATGAATAATCATAGGAAATTGTCTTTCTTCCTTAAATAGCTCTATCTTCATATCTTCTGCTACAAAAATTCTTTCATTATTGGGATAAATAGCAGAAATATCATGTAAGTATCCTGCTATTTTTACTTGCTCTCTTTCTGCTTCATTTAGAAATTCATGTCCTATTTCTTCAGCATAGTCACCAACAGTTATGCAATGGTTATATGTTGCATAACATTCCTTTTCTAATAAAAAAGTTTTTATCTCTTGTTTAAGTTGATTTGTATTTTTCATATTTACCTTACTTTAACAAAAAAAGATAAGACCATCAACCGGTCTTATCTTTTTTTATTTCTCCTCATCTTCAGTATCAGATGTATCCGCTGTGCCTTTTACTTCTTCAGGCTTATTCACAATAACAATCTTATCATCAACCAAATCTGCAAGTAATTCTTTATACTCAGGATGCTCGATATAAAAATCAGCAATAGCATCCTCGATATTATCCTGGATGGTACGACGTAATGGGCGTGCTCCCATTTTCGGATCGTAGCCCAGATCAACGAGTTTTTCTTTAACCGCCTGTGTGACGTCAAGATGAATATCATTTTGAGCGATTTGAGCATTTACTTCATCCAACATTAAATCTACAATCTTAAGCAAGTTTTCTTTGCTCAATGCTGAGAATTCAATGATAGCATCAAAACGGTTCATGAATTCTGGACTGAAGAAATTACCCAACTCTCCAAGCACTGAATTCGTACGTCCTTCACGTGCAGCGCCAAAACCAACACTTGCTTCAACCTTACCTGTACCAGCATTCGATGTCATAATGATGATAGCATCTTTGAAGGAAACTGTACGACCTTGCGCATCTGTCAAACGCCCGTCATCAAGAATTTGCAAGAACATATGCATTACATCCGGGTGAGCTTTCTCAATCTCATCCAATAAAATTAAGCTGTATGGGTTACGGCGCACACGTTCTGTCAACTGACCTGCTTCTTCATAACCCACATATCCTGGAGGAGCACCAATCAACTTAGCCACACTATGTTTTTCCATGTATTCCGACATGTCAAAGCGAATCATGCTATCTCTTGAGCCAAAAAGCTCATAAGCCAATTGTTTTGCAAGTTCGGTCTTCCCTACACCAGTAGGTCCAACAAAGAGGAATGAACCGATAGGACGATTAGGCTTTCCAAGTCCGACACGCGAACGACGCACAGCTTTAGAAATTTTATCAATCGCTTCATCTTGCCCGATAACATGTTCTTTCAAGTCTTCAGCTAGATTAATGAGCTGTGTTTGTTCTTTTTCTTTCAAATCACCTACAGGTATATGTGTCTTTTCTTCAACAATTACTTCAATATCTTTTTCTGTGATATTTGGCATGTCAGTATCTGAGATTTCATGGCTTTGAAGCTCACGAAGCTTAGCGATTTGATCACGGAAATGAGCTGCTTTCTCAAAATCTTCACGTTGCATGGCTTCGTTTTTTTGCGCCTCTGCTTGCTCAATACGTTTCTTTATGTCCTCAGGATCAACAAATTTGAGGGTCAGATTCTTTTTCGAACCCGCTTCGTCCAGCAAGTCTATTGCTTTATCGGGAAGGAAACGGTCCTGAATATAACGGTTAGACAGATTTGCAGCAGCTAAGATTGCTTCATCTGAGTATTTTACATGATGATAATCTTCATAACGTTTTTGAATACCACGTAAGATTGTGATAGTCTCATCTACAGAAGGTTCATCAACTTTAACAGGTTGCATCCGACGCTCAAGCGCTGCATCTTTTTCAATAATTCGATATTCATTGAGGGTTGTTGCTCCAACAAGTTGGAGTTCTCCACGTGCTAAAGCCGGTTTAAGGATATTTCCAGCATCCATATTTCCTTCCCCAGCAGAGCCTGCGCCCACAATCTCATGAATTTCATCAATGAAGAGGATAACGTCATCACGTTTACGAATCTCTTCCATCAGTTTTTGCATACGCTCTTCAAATTGCCCACGCACACCAGTACCTTGGACGAGACTGACAACATCAAGACGAATAACTTCTTTATTTTGTAGTTTTTGTGGTACATCACCATCAACTATTTTTTGGGCTAAACCTTCAACAACTGCTGTTTTCCCAACACCAGGTTCACCGATAAGAACAGGATTATTTTTTGTTCGACGATTCAAAATTTCGATAACACGGGTAATTTCAGAATCCCGTCCAATAACAGGATCTATTTCTCCACGACGTGCAGCATCAGTAATGTTGACTCCGAATTCTTCAAGAAGTCCTTTAGGTGCTTGACTTCCACGAGGATTTTGTGGACCTCCTGGGCCTCGACCACCCGCTTGTGTTGGAGGTGTCATTGTCCGACCTTGATCATTACCATGTAAGGCTTGGAAAATATCTGGAAATGGATTAAAAGGATCATCATTATTCGAAATATTTGTAGCTCCAGCAAACAAGCTTTCTTGACCACCTGATTTCATAATTTGATAACAGTTTTGGCATAAATCCACTTGCTTACGCTGGCCATTCACATTTGTATAAAGGTGAATTGTCGCTTCGTTTATTTTACAATTTTGGCAGAGCATCTCTTCCTCCTTTGTGGTTACGTCTTTTCTTTATTTTAACTTATTTTTTTAGAATTAAAGAATCATGTCTGGCTTCTTTTATTTAAAGTTTGACCTTTTTTGACCTTTAATAATTTTTATTATATCACTTCTCTCAAATTTATCAAATCTTTTGTACTATATTCTTTTTCAATTATAAGAAAAAACTCTTCGACATCTGTCGAGAGAGTTTTTTATATTACATAAAGTCACGCAATGGTTTGCTACGACGAGGATGACGTAACTTTTTAATCGCTTTCGCTTCAATTTGACGAATACGTTCACGTGTCACTTTAAATTGTTTACCAACATCTTCAAGTGTGTGCATACGTCCATCATCAAGTCCAAAACGCATACGCAATACGTTTTCTTCGCGGTCCGTTAAGGTATCCATAACTTCATCAAGCTGTTCACGAAGCAAGATACGGTTGGTATAGTCTACCGGACTTTCAATCACATCATCTTCAATGAAATCTCCAAGGTGTGAATCGTCTTCCTCACCAATAGGTGTTTCCAATGATACAGGTTCCTGCGCAATTTTTAAGACTTCACGAACTTTATCAGGTGTCATGTGCAATTCTTTACCAATTTCTTCTGGTAAAGGATCACGACCTAATTCTTGTAAAAGATTACGTTGTACACGGATTAACTTATTGATTGTTTCGACCATGTGGACAGGAATACGAATTGTACGTGCTTGGTCAGCAATCGCACGTGTGATTGCTTGACGAATCCACCAGGTCGCATAAGTTGAGAATTTGAAACCTTTCGTATGGTCAAATTTGTCCACAGCTTTCATAAGTCCCATGTTTCCTTCTTGGATCAAATCCAGGAATTGCATCCCTCGTCCAGAATAACGCTTTGCAATTGAAACAACCAAACGTAAATTGGCTTCCGCAAGCATTTGTTTGGCAAATTCTGCTTCATCACCACCTGCCACGATAGCTTCCGCAAGTTTTGTTTCTTCTTCAAGCGAAATCAATGGATAACGTCCGATTTCCTTAAGATACATACGGACAGGATCATCAATACGGACATTTGTCACGATTTCATCCATGGCATTATCATCAAGCTTTTCTTCTTCTTCAGCTTGCAAAGCTAATGGACTAGGATTTCCTTCTTTATCAACAATAGAAATACCTGCATCTTGGATTTGTTGAAGCAAATCTTCGATAGCTTCGGCTTCCAAACCAAACTTCACCACAAGCTCATCTGTAATTTCATCATCTAAAGCTTCTTCGAGAGGTTTACGTTTTGTAATATAAGCTGCTACTGCTTTATCAAAAGCCTTATTGTCAAAAGTATCCGAATCTTTAATATCGATTTTCTTGGCCGCTTTTTCTTTAACAGAAGTTACATGTTTAGAACCTTTTTCTTTTAACTCTTCCACATCAACTTTTTCAACAATAATTGGTTTAAAATCCATTGCCGCAAGGAGTTTTGCTTCTTCAGCTTCAAAAATAGAACTTGAATGCGATTTAACCGCCATACCAAGCTCTTGTGCTTTTGCGATTAAAGCTTTGTTAGTGATTCCAGTTTCTTTTGCAATTTGACTGATTCTTTTTTTATTATTACTTGCCAATTTAATCCTCCCCAATGAACAATATAAGCAATAGCTTATATTTTTTTCTTCTGATTAATGATTTGGATTGTGAGTTCCAGCTCACGTTCCTTGTTGCCTACTTTTTGGGCATTCTCTAGTTGTTTTTGCAATTCACTAAACTTTATTTGCTCCATTTCCTTTGCAAAAACGGCCACCAAATCTTCGAGCTCCTGACTACTTGTCTCATCTGGCAAATCAAGACTTAAGATTTGATAAAATAAATTTTTCTCATCGGTATCTAATGAGGTACCAAAGTGAGAAGGATCAATTTCTTCAAAACTCATAACCTCAAGTATGATTTTGTCAAAAAGGTTCTGGTAACGCTGATGGACAAAGCGAAAAGTTTCATCCTCCGCAAATTTTTGAAGAATACTCTGATGATAAATCATGCGATTCAAAAGTTGTTCCTCTGCCCGTTCACTTCGTGATAAACTTGGAAGTTGCGGCTGTTGTACAGTTTTAGCAGCCTCTTGACCAGAAGGAAAATCACCATAATAATCTTGCTCCGTTGCAATAAAACCAGGATCAGGATAATTCGAAAAATCTTCTTCCGAAAAGCTCCCAAAACTCTCTTCAAAATTTCCCGCTTCTGCCCTTGATTTAAGGACGTTTTCACGCTTTAAATTGACAGATTGCTCTACTTGATTATACTCGAAATCAGGTAAAATCTCAACTAATTTTCTTATAAAAGCATCCTGTGCTGTAATTGACGAAACCCTTGCAATAACAGGCGCCATTTGCTCAATAAAATCCAATTGGTTTTGCAGATTTGAAAGGTTTTCAGGTTTCAAATAATCAATCAGAAATTCTGTCGGTTGTATCCTGCTGTTTTCCATCAGACCAGCTAATGATTCTAAAGAATATTTTTTACTGTAATCGTCTGGATCCAAGCCTTCTGGAACACGAACAATCTGTGTCTTCTCTTCACCAATCAAATCAATTGCTTTATATATTGCATTTTGACCTGCCTGATCGCCATCATAGATAAGAACATAATTTTTAGCTATTTTTTTTAAACGCTTTACGTGTTTATCAGTTAAGGCTGTTCCCATAGTCGCCACAACATTATATACACCCGCTTTATAAGCTGCAATAACATCCATGAAACCTTCCATCAAGTAAACTTCACGTGTTTTAGAAATAACTGGTTTTGCTCTATCCAAATTATAAAGCTCGTAAGATTTATCAAAGATTTTTGTTGCACTTGTATTAATATACTTTGCCTTACTTGTATCATTTTCTTGCCATTTTCGGCCAGAAAATCCCACAACATGCCCGTACTCATTTTTGAGTGGAAACATAATTCTGTTTTGAAAAGCATCAAAAACCTTGTTACTTGAAAAGTTGAAAAGCCCGGAATTCGCTTGAACACTTTCATCAAATTTTCCAGAGAGATTTTTAAAAATGAAATCATTTTCGTCTGGTGCTAAGCCGATATTAAACTGCTTGATAATCTCAGAAGTAATCCCACGTTTTTCTAAATAAAGCCGAGCTTTTTCACCGATTTCTGTCGAAGTCAAAACAATATTATAAAGCCGTGCAGCTTGATTGTTTATATCATAAAGCATTGCATGAGGATTATCTTTTTCTGCAGTAGAATCATTCTCAATATTTAAGGTGATTCCAGCAAAACTCGCAACATCTTTTACTGCATCCACAAAACCAACTTGTTTATAATCTTTTATAAAATCAATAACATCGCCAGATTTTCCACAACCAAAACAGTGATAAAACCCTTTATCAGCATTGACATTAAAGCTTGGTGTTTTTTCCCCATGAAAAGGACATAGCCCTAAATAATTCTTTCCAGACCTAGTGAGAGGCACATATTGTGAAATTAAATCAGCAATATTTACCTGATTTTTTAACTCGGTTACTTCTTCGTTCGTAAGAAAAGCCATATAACCCCCTCTCATCTTTAACATTCTACATAAAGCATAAAAAACGACTATTCAACAATAGTCGTTGTACGGAAGGGGAGTAAGGGATTCGAACCCTCGCGCCGGTTTCCCGACCTAACGATTTAGCAAACCGTCCTCTTCAGCCTCTTGAGTAACTCCCCACCAGTTATTCACAATATATAGATATTATAAACATCTATGGGAACACGAGGATTTGAACCTCGGACCCCTGCGTTATCAACACAGTGCTCTAACCAACTGAGCTATGCTCCCAAATTATTAAAAAATCTTCTATATCCCAGAAAATTTTTAAGCGGGTGATGAGAATCGAACTCACAACATCAGCTTGGAAGGCTGAGGTTTTACCACTAAACTACACCCGCAAATGGCGCGAGACGGAATCGAACCGCCGACACATGGAGCTTCAATCCATTGCTCTACCAACTGAGCTACCGAGCCAAAGGAAAGGAGGATGTGGGATTCGAACCCACGCACGGTTTTACCCGCCTGACGGTTTTCAAGACCGTTCCCTTCAGCCGGACTTGGGTAATCCTCCAAAAAGTGGATCTTGTTGGATTCGAACCAACGACCGCTCGGTTATGAGCCGAGAGCTCTAACCAACTGAGCTAAAGATCCAGCTGTAAAATATAATAGCGGCGAAGGGGATCGAACCCCCGACCTCTCGGGTATGAACCGAACGCTCTAGCCAGCTGAGCTACACCGCCAAAAATTTCTGATAGAATAATCTATCAATCGGGAAGACAGGATTCGAACCTGCGACACCTTGGTCCCAAACCAAGTACTCTACCAAGCTGAGCTACTTCCCGAGATAAAGTTCATTATCATCATGATTTCATTCAGAAATCAATGCACCCGGCAGGATTCGAACCTGCAACCGCCTGATTCGTAGTCAGGTACTCTATCCAGTTGAGCCACGGGTGCATAATATTTAATTTTAAAGCGAACGACGAGATTCGAACTCGCGACCCCAACCATGGCAAGGTTGTGTTCTACCCCTGAACTACGTTCGCAACGCTTAAAGAAAGAAAAACTTTCTAAATACCTCTAGCTGCACTACACTAGGTCCAACAGTTAAAGGAATGCCGACTACATGATTCGAACACGCGACCCTCTGATTACAAATCAGATGCTCTACCAACTGAGCTAAGTCGGCTATAAAAGAAATGCGGATGAAGGGACTTGAACCCCCACGCCCTAAAGCACTAGAACCTAAATCTAGCGTGTCTGCCAATTTCACCACATCCGCTTGACAAGTTCTTTTACGCTTTATACCTCAACCTATTGTTAAAGTATGACCCGTGCTGGGCTCGAACCAGCGACCCTTTGATTAAAAGTCAAATGCTCTACCAACTGAGCTAACGAGTCTATTTCTTTTATTACCTTTCAAGTCTATCAACTTGAAACGGTTCCGACGGGAATCGAACCCGCGATCTTCGCCGTGACAGGGCGACGTGATAACCGCTACACTACGGAACCTATGGGAGTTAACGGGATCGAACCGCTGACCCTCTGCTTGTAAGGCAGATGCTCTCCCAGCTGAGCTAAACTCCCAATCACTTGGCATTTACCCTATCTCGCAGGGGGCAACCCCCAACTACTTCCGGCGTAATAGGACTTAACTTCTGTGTTCGACATGGGAACAGGTGTATCTCCTATGCAATGAATACCAAATCATGGTCTGAATGTATTGAACACTCAAAACTAAATAACAATCTCTTGATAAATAAGTAAAGCTGAACTCATATGTTCTATTACTTGGTAAAGTCCTCGAGCTATTAGTACTGGTCCGCTCCATCCCTCGCAGGACTTCCACTTCCAGCCTATCAACCTGATCATCTCTCAGGGCTCTTAATTCATAAAGAATGGGAAATCTCATCTTGAGGTGGGCTTCGCACTTAGATGCTTTCAGCGCTTATCCCTTCCCTACATAGCTACCCAGCGGTGCTCCTGGCGGAACAACTGGTACACCAGCGGTAAGTCCACCCCGGTCCTCTCGTACTAAGGGCAGATCCTCTCAAATTTCCTACGCCCGCGACGGATAGGGACCGAACTGTCTCACGACGTTCTGAACCCAGCTCGCGTGCCGCTTTAATGGGCGAACAGCCCAACCCTTGGGACCGACTACAGCCCCAGGATGCGACGAGCCGACATCGAGGTGCCAAACCTCCCCGTCGATGTGAACTCTTGGGGGAGATAAGCCTGTTATCCCCAGGGTAGCTTTTATCCGTTGAGCGATGGCCCTTCCATGCGGTACCACCGGATCACTAAGCCCTAGTTTCCTACCTGCTCGAGTTGTAGCTCTCGCAGTCAAGCTCCCTTATACCTTTACACTCTACACATGATTTCCAACCATGTTGAGGGAACCTTTGGGCGCCTCCGTTACTCTTTAGGAGGCGACCGCCCCAGTCAAACTGCCCGACAGACACTGTCTCCCACGCCGATTATGCGTGTGGGTTAGAGCAACCATGAAGCAAGGGTAGTATCCCAACAGCGACTCACTTGAAACTAGCGTCCCAAGGTCAAAGTCTCCTACCTATCCTGTACATGCTTCACAGGTACTCAATATCAATCTGCAGTAAAGCTCCATGGGGTCTTTCCGTCCTGTCGCGGGTAACCTGCATCTTCACAGGTACTAAAATTTCACCGAGTCTCTCGTTGAGACAGTATCCAAATCATTACGCCTTTCGTGCGGGTCGGAACTTACCCGACAAGGAATTTCGCTACCTTAGGACCGTTATAGTTACGGCCGCCGTTTACTGGGGCTTCAATTCAGAGCTTCGCCTAAGCTAACCCCTCCTCTTAACCTTCCAGCACCGGGCAGGCGTCACCCCCTATACATCACCTTGCGGTTTAGCAGAGAGCTGTGTTTTTGATAAACAGTTGCTTGGATCTTTTCACTGCGGCTGTATTTCTACAGCACCCCTTCTCCCGAAGTTACGGGGTCATTTTGCCGAGTTCCTTAACGAGAGTTCTCTCGATCACCTGAGGCTACTCGCCTCGACTACCTGTGTCGGTTTGCGGTACGGGTAGTATTGAATTAAACGCTAGAAGATTTTCTTGGCAGTGTGACATCAAGGGCTTCGCAACCGTAGTTGCTTCCCCATCACAGCTCAATGTTAAAGGAAAATGCATTTGACACATTCCACACCTCACTGCTTAGACCAGAATCCATTAACTGGCTCCCTTTAGCCTACTGCGTCCCTCCATCACTAACAATACTAGTACAGGAATATCAACCTGTTGTCCATCGACTACGCCTTTCGGCCTCGCCTTAGGTCCCGACTAACCCAGGGCGGACGAGCCTTCCCCTGGAAACCTTAGTCTTACGGTGGATAAGATTCTCACTTATCTTGCGCTACTCATACCGGCATTCTCACTTGTAATCGCTCCAGCACCCCTCACGGTATACCTTCATCGCTGATTACAACGCTCTCCTACCATTTAATTAATATTAAATCCACAGCTTCGGTAATATGTTTAGCCCCGGTACATTTTCGGCGCAGGGTCACTCGACTAGTGAGCTATTACGCACTCTTTGAATGATAGCTGCTTCTGAGCTAACATCCTAGTTGTCTGTGCAACCCCACATCCTTTTCCACTTAACATATATTTTGGGACCTTAGCTGGTGGTCTGGGCTGTTTCCCTTTCGACTACGGATCTTAGCACTCGCAGTCTGACTGCCGCACATGTGTATTAGCATTCGGAGTTTATCTGAAATTGGTAACCCGAGATGGGCCCCTCATCCAAACAGTGCTCTACCTCCAATACACTTAAATTGCGACGCTAGCCCTAAAGCTATTTCGGAGAGAACCAGCTATCTCCCAGTTCGTTTGGAATTTCTCCGCTATCCACAAGTCATCCAAACACTTTTCAACGTGTCCTGGTTCGGTCCTCCAGTGCGTCTTACCGCACCTTCAACCTGCTCATGGATAGGTCACTAGGTTTCGGGTCTACATCATGATACTAAAGCGCCCTATTCAGACTCGCTTTCGCTACGGCTCCGCCTCTTCAGCTTAACCTCGCATCATAACGTAACTCGCCGGTTCATTCTACAAAAGGCACGCTCTCACCCATTGACGGGCTCGAACTTCTTGTAGGCACACGGTTTCAGGTGCTATTTCACTCCCCTCCCGGGGTTCTTTTCACCTTTCCCTCACGGTACTGGTTCACTATCGGTCATTAAGGAGTATTTAGGCTTGGGAGATGGTCCTCCCGGATTCAAACTGGATTTCGCGTGTCCAGCCCTACTCAGGATACTGCTAGGTATAAAGTCTATTTCAAATACGAGGCTATTACTCTCTTTGGCTTACCTTCCCAGGTAATTCTTCTATAGACTTTAAGTCCACGTTGCAGTCCTACAACCCCAAGAAGCAAGCTTCTTGGTTTGGCCTGTTTCCCGTTCGCTCGCCGCTACTTAGGAAATCGTTTTTACTTTCTCTTCCTGCAGGTACTTAGATGTTTCAGTTCTCTGCGTTACCTTCTCGTAAGCTATGTATTCACTTACGGATACTATGCATAACATAGTGGGTTTCCCCATTCGGAGACCTAGGGATCAATGCGTACTTACTGCTCCCCCTAGAATATCGTCGTTAGTCACGTCCTTCTTCGGCTCTTAATGCCAAGGCATCCACCGTGCGCCCTTATTAACTTTGCCATTAAAACAAGTATAAGTTTTTTCGAACTATTTAAAATAATTCGCAGCTTTACAGAAATGTTTTACCATTTCTCGGTTTATTTATCGTTATAAGATATTGTTATTTAGTTTTCAATGATCAATTCCTATTTTAACGTCTTCGTTGACAAGATACTGTCGTATCTTATGGAGCCTAGCGGGATCGAACCGCTGACCTCCTGCGTGCAAAGCAGGCGCTCTCCCAGCTGAGCTAAGGCCCCTTCTCTCAACGCAATCTTCTCTATCTTGCATCAAAAGACTGCTTGTTTGGTCTTTATAGACCCCTCAAAACTGAATAAAGTAGAACAACATCTTTTTTTATATTCCTTAGAAAGGAGGTGATCCAGCCGCACCTTCCGATACGGCTACCTTGTTACGACTTCACCCCAGTCATCGGTCTTACCTTAGGAAGCGCCCTCCTTGCGGTTAGGCAACCTACTTTGGGTACTCCCAACTTCCGTGGTGTGACGGGCGGTGTGTACAAGGCCCGGGAACGTATTCACCGCGGCGTGCTGATCCGCGATTACTAGCGATTCCGACTTCATGCAGGCGAGTTGCAGCCTGCAATCCGAACTGAGAATGGTTTTAAGAGATTAGCGCACCCTCGCGGGTTGGCGACTCGTTGTACCATCCATTGTAGCACGTGTGTAGCCCAGGTCATAAGGGGCATGATGATTTGACGTCATCCCCACCTTCCTCCGGTTTATCACCGGCAGTCTCACTAGAGTGCCCAACTTAATGATGGCAACTAGTAATAAGGGTTGCGCTCGTTGCGGGACTTAACCCAACATCTCACGACACGAGCTGACGACAACCATGCACCACCTGTATCCCGTGTCCCGAAGGAACTCCTTATCTCTAAGGATAGCACGAGTATGTCAAGACCTGGTAAGGTTCTTCGCGTTGCTTCGAATTAAACCACATGCTCCACCGCTTGTGCGGGCCCCCGTCAATTCCTTTGAGTTTCAACCTTGCGGTCGTACTCCCCAGGCGGAGTGCTTAATGCGTTAGCTGCGCTACAGAGAACTTATAGCTCCCTACAGCTAGCACTCATCGTTTACGGCGTGGACTACCAGGGTATCTAATCCTGTTTGCTCCCCACGCTTTCGAGCCTCAGTGTCAGTTACAGGCCAGAGAGCCGCTTTCGCCTCCGGTGTTCCTCCATATATCTACGCATTTCACCGCTACACATGGAATTCCACTCTCCTCTCCTGCACTCAAGTCTCCCAGTTTCCAATGCACACAATGGTTGAGCCACTGCCTTTTACATCAGACTTAAGAAACCACCTGCGCTCGCTTTACGCCCAATAAATCCGGACAACGCTTGGGACCTACGTATTACCGCGGCTGCTGGCACGTAGTTAGCCGTCCCTTTCTGGTTAGATACCGTCACTTAAGTAATTTTCCACTCTACTTAACGTTCTTCTCTAACAACAGAGTTTTACGATCCGAAAACCTTCTTCACTCACGCGGCGTTGCTCGGTCAGGGTTGCCCCCATTGCCGAAGATTCCCTACTGCTGCCTCCCGTAGGAGTCTGGGCCGTGTCTCAGTCCCAGTGTGGCCGATCACCCTCTCAGGTCGGCTATGTATCATCGCCTTGGTAGTCCTTTACACTACCAACTAGCTAATACAACGCGGGATCATCAAGTAGTGAAGCAATTGCTTCTTTCAAATAAGAATCATGCGATTCTCATTGTTATGCGGTATTAGCGTTCGTTTCCAAACGTTGTCCCCCGCTACTCGGCAGATTTCCCACGCGTTACTCACCCGTTCGCCGCTCTTCATAAAAATAGCAAGCTATCTTTAATCATCGCTCGACTTGCATGTATTAGGCACGCCGCCAGCGTTCGTCCTGAGCCAGGATCAAACTCTCATTTAAATTTAGTTCATCAAATGAACTGGCTGTTGTTTTGTCTTTCATTATTGAATTGACAGTTGGTATACAAGAAGTTAACTTCTCGCATATAGTCATTCTACTTTATTCAGTTTTCAAAGGTCTATCGCTCTCGTAAGAGATACGCTCTCTCGCGACAACTATTATATTCTATCAAACTCACTTTGTTCTGTCAAGAATAAACTGTGATTTTTCTCCCTTTTTTTTACACTCGTTCGGAAAACCCCGCCGTTGTCACGTTTAAAGACTATAAAAAAACCAGACACTTTGGGGGCTGGTTTCTTGTTTTTTATCTTTTTCCTTCAAGATAAACCATCAAAATGGAAATATCGGCAGGATTTACTCCTGAAATACGACTCGCTTGGCCTAAAGTTTCAGGATTTATTTTCTTGAATTTTTGGCGTGCTTCCGTTGCGATACTGTCTAATGCATCCCAATTCATATTTTTAGGAATGCGTTTAGCTTCTAAACGGTGCATCTTTTCAACTTGTTCTTTTGCTTTTTTGATGTATCCCTCATAGGTAACTTCTGTTTCAATAAGTTCAATAACAGTTCGATCAAGTTTCTCAGAAGATTCACCGACAAATCTAACTACATCAGAATACTTCACTTCAGGACGTTTTAAAAATTCAATACCCGTCAAAGCATCTTTGATTGGCCCAAATCCCATCATCCCAAGTTTTTCTTGCGTATCGGCAAGTGGTTTAAGTTTTTCTTTATTGAGACGAGCAATCTCTGTTTGGTAAGAAGTTAGTTTATCTTGGAAAGCCTCCCAGCGTTCGTCACCAACTAAGCCAATTTCTCGTCCAATAGATGTCAAACGCATATCTGCATTGTCATGGCGTAAAATCAAACGATATTCAGCACGAGAAGTCAGTAAACGATAGGGTTCTAAAGTTCCTTTAGTCACAAGATCATCAATCATTACACCAATATATGCATCACTTCGTTTAAGGATGAGCTCTTCTTTACCTTGAACTTTAAGACTTGCATTGATTCCTGCAACCAAACCTTGTCCAGCTGCTTCTTCATAGCCAGATGTACCATTTGTTTGTCCTGCAGTGAAAAGTCCTGAAACTAGTTTCGTTTCCAGTGTTGGACGGAGCTGGTGAGGTAATACCACATCATATTCGATAGCATAGCCAGTACGCATCATTTTTGCATCTTCTAAACCAGGAATAGAACGGACCAAATCAAACTGAACATCTTCCGGTAAACTTGTGGATAAACCTTGGATGTATACTTCTTCTGTATTCCGCCCTTCTGGTTCTAAGAAAAGTTGGTGACGGGGCTTATCTGCAAAGCGTACAACTTTATCTTCTATAGAAGGACAATAACGCGGGCCGACACCTTTGATAATCCCTGAAAACATTGGAGCACGGTGCAAATTTTCTTGTATAATCTCATGTGTTGTCTTACTTGTATACGTCAGCCAACAAGGAATTTGCTCTGTAAGGTAATCTTCATCTTTTGACAAAAAGCTAAAGTGATTAGGCTTTTCATCCCCTGGTTGAATCTCTGTCGCATCGTAATTAATACTTGATGAGAGTACACGTGGTGGCGTTCCTGTTTTAAAGCGTCCAATTTCAAAGCCCAAATTGCGTAAGTTATCAGCCAAGCTGACAGAGGCTAGCGAATTATTTGGTCCTGAGGAATATTTAAGCTCACCGATGATAATTTCACCACGTAAAGCAGTTCCTGTAGTAACAATAACTGCTTGGGCAGCATACTTCGCCCCCGTTGTAACTTTTACGCCTGTTACTTTTCCATCATCAACCAAAATTTCTTCGACCATAGCTTGACGTAAGGTTAGCTTCTCTTGATTTTCTACTGTATGCTTCATTTCTTGCGAATATAGTGCCTTGTCTGCTTGTGCACGTAAGGCACGGACAGCAGGCCCTTTACCGGTATTCAACATCTTCATCTGAATATAGGTCTTGTCAATATTTCGCCCCATTTCGCCACCTAAGGCATCAATTTCACGAACAACTATTCCTTTGGCAGAACCTCCGATTGAAGGATTACAGGGCATGAAAGCAACCATGTCGAGATTAATTGTTAATAGAAGGGTTTTGGTGCCCATACGAGCTGAAGCGAGTGCTGCTTCTACACCAGCATGTCCCGCGCCGATCACTATGACATCATATTTTTCTTGAAATTCCATAATTTCTCCATTTTTACAAAACAAAAAGCCAAAGCCAGTGAAAAATACATGCTAAAAAGCACATATCTTCCCGAGCCTTGACCATCGAGTTTTTATGATAGGACTATTTTAACTCTTTTCAAAAATTTTTTCAAGAGTATTTTCCTATTTATTTTTACGATACTGCTTCACCATCACGATACAAGACCAACGAAGCAAGTTCCTCTACTGTTCGTGCTGAGCCTTCTGGTAGTATTCTGTCTTTTTCTCGAGATGTCGGATCATATTTGCCAGAATAATCAATCGTGCCGTTCCTTAATTTGACCGGAATAGGTGTGCCTTTAGGATATATTTCAAATCGGGAACCATTTTCAGGAGCAATACCTTCCAAATACATCCACAAATAAATCTGTCCTGTTTGTTCATTTATACCTCCATATTGGAGATAAAAATCCCGTTTCTGCTTCGTCACTTTTGAATCCAAAACACGTGCTCTTCTGCCATCAATATCACTTTCATAATTAACCCAATCCCCATGAATAGTTTCAAAATTTCCCATCTTTATTTGCTCAATATTAACTGTTTTTGCTGGGCTGTATTGGTCTGCTTTCGCAAACTCTATTGTTGGCGCGACAACAGAATGTTCATCCTGTTTCACAGCAAAAATTAAAAGAACAGCAGTAAAAACTAATGTAACGTCTGTGATAACAAGCAGTTTTTTCAAGGAAAGCTCCTTTCCATTTCGATTAGAATTTGATTATAAAATAATTATAACAAAATAACTTAATCTTCAATAACGTTTTACTTGGAGACTTTTTGACATTAAAAGACTTCTAGCTTAATGGCTAAAAGTCTTTTATACTTGATTAATTTTTATCCCAAAATTTATTACAAAATTTAGGAGGTAATTCTCCAGAAGATTTACCATACGCCCAGCGTTTTTTCTCTACTGGAAGTACATGCCAATCTTCTAAAAGCATCAAACTTTGATAGCGTTGGAGATATCCTGCGCATTCTTCACACCAGATCTCATCTCCACTTCTCCAGAATGCAGCTAAAAGGTCATCTTGGCTTTTAAATTCTTTATAGCTTTTTGCCATTTTTAGCCATTCACTTTTGTACTTTTTCAAAGCTTGATAGAAGTCTTCATATTCATCTACTGATTGAATATCTTTTTGCCAGTCTTCAAAAAACCACCATGGTTCATCATAGCCTGACATTGTGATTACTCTATACATATTTCTTGTCCAGCTTCTTTTCTTTAATATACATCTCTTGTTATGTATTGTAACGAAAAAATATGCTTTTGAGAAATATTTTGCACTATTTTACAGATATGACAATATTCTTAATGCAAAACGCAGCAAACTCCTCTAAACGTTCGGTCTTTTTAGTCAAGTGTAAGAAACCTACAACTGCTTCGAAGCCTGTAGATATACGATAAGTCACAACATCTGTGTTTTTCGCTGTTGTTTTAGAGTGCGCATTTCGTCCACGCTTGAAATAAAGAAGTTCCTCTTCTGTTAGAAAGTCAACGTCTTCCATTTTACGAATTAAGGCAGCCTGTGCTTTAGCGGAAACATATTGCGTGGCTTGTCGCTGAAGTTCTCCAGGTTTGGTTAATCCTTTATCGAGGAGATAATCTCTAACGAAAACTTCATAAACAGCATCTCCGATATAGGCGAGTGCTACACCATTTAATAACTCTGCATCTTTTTTATTCACGATGCCACCTCACACCTTGAGCAGTATCTTCAAGCACAATCCCTTGTGCCTTTAATTCATCACGAATCTTATCTGCTTGAGCAAAATCTCGTGCTGCTCTTGCCGCTTGTCTTGCTTCGATTAAGTCTTCAATTTCAGCATCTAATCTTGTATCTTGATTTTCAAAACGCAAACCGAGAATTAAGAGAACATCCTCAAAGAAGGCTTTAACTTCTAATCCACCATTTCCCTTATTTACCCAAGTGATAAAGTTATAAAAAACAGTTAAACCATTCGCAATATTAAAGTCCTCATCCATTGCTGTTTCAAACTCTGCTTTGAATTTAGCAAGAACTTCTAAGTCAGCCTGACCTTCTACTTCAAGATTGCGGTAAGCATTTTCAATCTTCTTGACATTATTTTCTGCATCTTGTACGGCTTCATCTGTAAAGTTAACAGGTCGGCGATAATGAGTCGTAGCCAAGAAAAAGCGGAGAACTGTTGGACTTACTACGTCGAGCATTTCATGCACGGTTTTAAAGTTTCCTAAAGACTTAGACATTTTTTCACCGCTAACATTTACAAATCCATTGTGCATCCAGTAGTTCACAAATTTTTTACCTGTTTTAGCTTCTGATTGCGCAATTTCATTGGTATGATGAGGGAACTCCAGATCAGCTCCTCCCGCATGTATATCTAAAGTATCCCCTAAAAGGTCACTGCTCATCACTGAACATTCGATGTGCCACCCTGGACGTCCTTCACCCCAAGGGCTTGACCAAGAAATTTCGTCTTTTTTCGCGGATTTCCATAAGGCAAAATCCGCTGGGCTTTCTTTACGTACTGTTTCTTCATCTGTTCGACCAGAAGCGCCTTGCAGCAGTTCTTCTAAATTTTTATTTGCGAGCTTAGCATAACCTTTTGATTTTGCAACACGGAAATAGACGTCGCCTTCGGCTTCGTAAGCGAACCCTTTATCCATTAAATCTTGAATAAAGGTAATCATCTTGTCGATATAGTTAGTTGCTCTTGGATTTACCGTTGCACGTTTAACATTGAGAGCATCTGTATCTTGATAAAATGCGGCAATATATTTGTCGGATAATTCAAGTGGTGTAAGATGTTCCTGAGAGGCTCCTTTGATAATTTTATCATCAACATCTGTAAAGTTAGAGACGTAAATCACTTCAAAGCCTCGGTATTCCATATATCTACGGATTAAATCGAAAGCAACAACAGATCGTGCATTCCCGATATGGATATAGTTATAGACTGTTGGTCCACAAACATACATCTTTATCTTATTTTCTTCGAGAGGATGGAACTCCTCGATTTTTCTTGTCATTGTATTATAGATGTGAAGCATGGTAGCTCGCCTCCCTTTTTTCTTCTATGGACGAAATTTTCTCTGAGTCTTTTTGTCCCTTAACTCGAACAACTTTTGCTGGAATACCTACTACTGTAACTTCAGGTGGGACATCACTTACGACAACAGCACCAGCACCGACTTTGGCATTTTCGCCAATTTCGATAGGACCAAGCAGCTGTGAGTGTGCTGATATTAAGGCCCCCTTACGCACCGTAGGGTGACGTTTTCCTTTATCTTTCCCTGTCCCTCCAAGGGTTACTCCGTGATAAAGTTTAACATCTGTTTCTACTATCGCTGTCTCCCCGATAACCAATCCAGAACCGTGATCGATAAAAACTCCGTGGGCAATCGTTGCTCCTGGATGAATTTCGATTTGTGTCCAAAAACGCCAAAACTGTGAATTCATACGCGCCCA
This sequence comes from Lactococcus sp. bn62, assembly GCF_029492705.2. Lineage (NCBI taxonomy): Bacteria > Bacillati > Bacillota > Bacilli > Lactobacillales > Streptococcaceae > Lactococcus > Lactococcus sp. bn62. The sequence continues at coordinate 1,741,061 of NZ_CP120417.1, forward strand.
AAGTTTAAGGTTATGTGTCCACAGCCAATGACTAAAACGATGTGCTGCTAAAGCTTTTACTCCCGGATAAGTCAAGAGAACTTCTAGCCCAGTTCGTGCAGCAGGATCATTTTCTTTTGTGACACGGATGGCTTCCTGCCAAAAGCCTCTCTTTTTATTTTTCATATTCATTTATTATAGCAAAAATCTATAGGAAAAGCGCATTACACTGCGCCTTCCTCCTTTTTATCACTCTGGTCGAGTTGTTGATAATTCTGGAAACTCTTCATCTATGACTGATGCTTTGCGTTCTCGGCGCTCAAATTTAGGACCAGATGTTTTTTCTTTATGATATCCACGGTGACCATTACCGTTCTTCCCATTACGACGTTCGCGTGGCTTATGCTCAGGTTCTTCATAGCCTTCTGGTTTTTCTAGCAAAGCACGTACTGAGGCATCAACACGACCTTTATCATCAACTTTTGTAATCTTAACTTTAACAACATCTCCAAGCTTCAAAGCATCTTCTACTTTGTTCGTGCGATTCCATGCAAGTTCTGAAATATGTACCATCGCATCAGTATGGCCAAAAAGATGAACAAATGCACCGAATTTTTCGATTCTTACAACCTTTGCTTCATACACATCGCCGACTTTGGCTTCGTGGACCAATTCTGTAATGATTTCTTTCGCACGGTTAATCGCTGTCTGATCAGGAGAAAAGATAGAACAAAGTCCATCTTCATCGATGTCAATTTTGACTCCTGTTTCTTCGATGATTTTGTCGATCGTTTCGCCGCCCTTACCAATAACAACCTTAATTTTATCCGCATCAATTTTAATCGTATCAATTTTAGGTGCAGATGGTGCAAGATTTGGACGGGGTTCCGAAATTGTGGCTTCAATCACATCTAATATTTCAAAGCGGGCGCGTTTTGCTTGTGCAAGTGCTTCTGCCAAAATTTCGGCAGTAATTCCTGAAATTTTGATGTCCATTTGTAAAGCAGTAATTCCCTCGCGTGTACCAGCAACTTTGAAATCCATATCGCCAAAGTGATCTTCCAAACCTTGAATATCTGTCAAAATAGTATAGTTGGAGCCGTCTGAGATTAAGCCCATAGCAATTCCAGCTACTGGCGCCTTGATTGGTACTCCTCCAGCCATCAAGGCTAATGTTCCTGCACAAATCGAAGCTTGTGATGAAGAACCATTTGACTCTAGTACTTCCGCAACTAAACGTACAGCATAAGGAAATTCTTCAAGTGACGGCATAACTTGCTCAAGCGCACGCTCACCAAGTGCACCATGCCCTATTTCGCGGCGACCAGGTGCACCATAACGTCCAGTTTCTCCCACTGAATACTGCGGGAAATTATAGTGGTGCATGAAACGTTTTTTATATTCCAGATCCAAGCCATCAATGACTTGTGCTTCCCCCATCGGAGCCAGAGTCAAAGTTGACAAGACTTGCGTTTGCCCACGTGTAAAGAGAGCTGAGCCGTGTGTAATTGTATTCGGTGTAAAGTCGATTTCTGCTTCTAAAGGACGAATCTCATCGACTTTACGACCATCAGGGCGAATTTTATCCTCTGTTATGAGGCGACGGACTTCTGTATGTTCCATTCCCTCCAGAATCTCAGAAACATCACGCATAATGCGCTCAAACTCTTCATGTTCGGCATAAGCTGTTTCATATTCTGCTTTGACACGATCTTTAACAGCTTGAGTGGCCGCTTCACGCGCAAGTTTTTCTTCTACTTGTACAGCAGCTTGTAAGTCTTTATTATAGTCTGCAATAATTTGGGCTTTCAATGTTTCATCAACACGCAGAAGTTCAACTTCTGCCTTGTTCTTACCAACTTTGGCTACAATCTCATTTTGGAAAGCAATAAGTTCTTTAATCGCTTCGTGTCCTGCAAGGAGGGCATCGAGCATGATTGTTTCTGATAGTTCCTTTGCACCTGACTCTACCATATTAATCGCATCAATATTCCCAGCGACAGCAAGATCCAAATCAGACTTTTGCATCTGTGCAACATCGGGATTAATGATAATTTCACCATTGATATAGCCCACTTCAACACCCGCAATCGGACCGTCAAAAGGAATATCTGAAATAGCTAATGCCAAGGAACTTCCAAACATCGCTGCCATACGCCCACTTGCATTTTCATCATAAGAGAGTACAGTATTGATTACTTGTACTTCATTTCGAAAACCGTCAGCAAACATTGGGCGTATAGGGCGATCAATCAACCGGGCAGTCAGAGTAGCATAAGTGGATGGTCGTGCTTCACGCTTATTAAAACCTCCAGGAAATTTTCCTGCGGCATACATTTTTTCTTCATAATTAACTTGCAAAGGGAAAAAGTCACCGTTTGCCATTTTTTTCGACATGGTCGCTGCAGTTAGCACGGTTGTGTCTCCATAGCGAACAATAACTGCGCCATTGGCTTGCTTGGCAACTTGACCTGTTTCAACAACAAGCTCGCGTCCTGCAAAATTCATTCTGAAAGTTTCTTTTGTCATGTTTTCTCCCACTTTTCGAGATTTCAGTGCTTCTCATTTCTATCCAAAAATCAATTTGCTTTCTCAAAAGTAAACTCATTTTTGTATAGAACAGCACTGTGCCCATTATACTATATTTTTGAGGATAAAAAAAGCTTTGTAAGAGCAATCTATAACGGTTTTAGGCATTCGGGCGCCACAAAAGAAAACGCTCACTTTCCAATGAAATTTTTAACTTCTCTTATAAAACAGATTGTAAAAAATAATCATTCTCTTCATACAAAAAAAGCAACAGTACGTTGCTTTTTGGTAAAGGTATATTTTTACTTTAAGTATCTCAATACATTTTCCCATTGTATCAGCTAAGCAGATAACTATTCTCCCTTTTTATCCATTTTATGCCAAAATTTATGTTTTTCAAGCATATAAGCAAGAACATCGGTTTGGTAAACTTGCTCCAAAAAACTTCTAGAAAGTACTTCGTTTGCTTTTCCTTGTTTTACTATTTTTCCCTCATGTAAAACTAGAACATTTTCTGAAAAAGACAGAGCTAAATTAATATCATGAAAAACAGCAATGATGATTTGATTTTGAGCAAAATACTCATCAATATTGCGCAACATTTCTAGTTGATAATAAATATCCAAATGATTATTGGGTTCATCCAATAAAACAATCTGAGGGTTCTGTAATAAAGTCCGGGCTAAAAAGACACGCTGCAGCTGGCCGCCAGAAAGTGTTGACAGTTGTTGATCTTTTATCGTATCCAAATCAAATGCGGCTATTACTTCGGCTACACGTGCTTTATCTTGGGCGCTTGCCACTGCCATAAATCGTTTTCTCAGCTGGGTGTAGAGTCCCATCATCAAAGTTTCATAGACGGAATAAGAAAAATATACAGCTGGATTTTGAGAAAGAAGAGCCACTTTTTCTGCTAATTCAATTCTTTTTAATGTGGTCAATGATTGTTCGTTTAGCTCAATTTTTCCTTGATATTTTAGCAAACCAGCTAGACTCTTTAAAAGCGTTGATTTCCCACTACCGTTTGGTCCTAAAATTGCTAACCTTTCCCCTGCCTTGACAGAAAAATTAATATCAGAAAGAATCTCTTTTCCCGAATACTCAACCTTCATATTTTCAACTTTTAACATCTCATACTTGTCCTTTTCTAAAGAAAATATAGCAGAAAAATGGCGCACCAATGAGGGCTGTTACTGCTCCAATTGGTAATTCTCTTGTTTGGAAAACACTTCTTGCTACAGTATCTGCAAGAACACAGAGCAGGCCGCCTATAAGTGCTGAGCTTGGAAGAACCCACTTATGTGTCGCACCAAACAAACGACGAGCGATATGAGGTGCAATCAAATCGACAAAACCAATCACTCCCGTCATTGCTACGCTGGCTCCTGTGAGCAAAGTCGATAAGCTAATTAAAATAACTTTCGTCCGTTTGACTTCTACTCCTTGACTCAAAGCAAAGGTATCACCAAAACTCAAAATATCCATTTCTCGGTGAAAGTAAAGTAAGCAGACGAAACTAAAGACAAAGAGTAAAGTGAGGAGCTGTACGTTTTCCCATGAAGCTCCTGAAAAACTCCCCAATTGCCAGAAAATGATACGTTGCATATAATCCGGCGAAAAGGTCATCATTAAAGTTAAAAAAGAATTAACAAACAAAGAAAATACCATTCCCACCAAAATGATAGTTTGATTATCTAATGATTGGGAAAATTGTTGAGCAAAGAGTAAAACGATAAAAACAGTTACAAGTCCAAAAGCAAAGCCCGCAAGGCTCATCGAAATCGAAGTGCTCATAAAATTAATACCGAGTAACATCACAGTCGAAGCGCCTAATGAAGCACCTGATGATACGCCTAAGGTATAGGAAGAGGCTAAAGGATTTTGTAAAAGTGATTGCATCACTGTTCCACTAGCACCCAAGGCTAAGCCGACAAGAAAGCTGAGCAAAATCCGAGGCATGCGAACTTCAAGAAGAATACTTTGCAAAAGAGGAGCAGAATCTTTCCCTCTGCCCAATATCATATTCATTAAATCACCGACTGATATCGGAGCACTTCCTATTTGAAGGCTTAAAAGCATTGCCAGTAAAGATAGGGCCAAAAGCATCACAATAATGCTTATTCTATTCTTATTTGAAGTTTTTGAATACATCAGGATATACCGCTTTTGCCATTTCTGTCATTGCTTTTATTACATGTTGATTAGGAAGCGAGCTTCTTTCGTTATCAATAGAATAAACGGCTTTATTTTTTACTGCCTTCACTTCTTCCCAACCTTTCAATTTTAAAATGTCATTAATAGGATCCGGAACATATTCAACATTTGTTAATATTACATCTGGATTAGCCATAATTGCTGCCTCTTCTGAAACTTTGATGGCTCCTGTTTCTTTGGCCATCACATTCTCAGCTCCAATTGTTTCAATCATTTCATTGATATAAGTGTCCTTTCCCATACTATAAATTTCTGGGGAAGCCGCGATTTCAAACAGAATCCTTTTCTTATGATTTATTTTTGCAGCTTGTTCTTTAAAAGCAGAGATATCCTTCTCCATCTGACCAGTAAGTTGTTCTCCTTTTTCTTTTTGGTTTAAAGCTGTCGCCACGAGACGAATATTGTTTTCAATTTCTTTAAAGTTCTTTTCAGTAGGTAGGACGACAACACTCGTTCCTTTATCTTGTAGCTTCTTAATTTTATCTTCCGATTGGAACAAGGTCAAATCACTCACAAATAAAAGTTCTGGCTGGAGCGCCATTATTTTTTCAAGATCCAAGTTCATAAGGTCTGTCTGCTGCACATTTTCCAAACCCTTAACATACTTGGGGCTTTGCGTATCTACAGCAATGAGTTTATCTTTTTGCCCCAGATCGTTAATCACTTGTGTCACCGCAGGTGAGAGTGACACAACTCTCTGAATATTGTTGGGAATTTTTACTCTCTCACCTTGTGGTGTCGTAATTTCAACTTTAGATGAGTTTGCTTCCTGAGTCACGTGTTTATTTTTTGTACATGCTGATAGACTAACCACCATAAACAGCAAACCAATTATCGTTAGTGTTTTCTTTTTCATTTGTTCTCCCTCACTAAAAAAAGCTCTCATCATTTAAAGCCCTTATTTTTGAAACCAAGGCCCTTGCTAACAGTGTCACCCACAAATATGACTTAGTCTGGTCCCTCACAGTCATTTAAGTGCTGCTAAGAAGTTACCCTCTTTCCATACTTGCCGCTGTTCTTGTATTATTTTTATTTATCTCATCTTGAGACATAACATTCCTCTTATTTTACCATGTCCACACTTAACTTCGGTAACTAAAACACTTGGCTTACTACAGAGGATATATAAGATAATGAGACAACTCTAAATATCAAACATCTTCCATTAAAAATTTTTTTATTTTAACCCTTACCTATATAACGTGAAACCTTTCACGTAAATAGCGCTATGAAATCCCCCTCAAATTTGATAGAATAGACATATCATAATATTATAGGAGAAAAACTGTGACTTATTCTGACGCACAACTTAAACTTTTTTCACTGAACTCGAATCCTGAATTAGCTGAAAAAATTAGCAAAATTATGGATGTTCCTTTGGGGAAAGTAACTTCAAAACAATTTTCTGACGGAGAAATCATGATTAACATGGAAGAAAGTGTTCGTAATCATGATGTTTATATTATCCAGTCAACAAGTTGGCCAGTCAATGACAACATTTGGGAATTGTTGATTATGATTGATGCTTGCGTCCGTGCATCTGCACATTCAGTCAATATCGTTATGCCATACTTTGGTTATGCGCGTCAAGACCGAACTGCTTCAAGCCGTGAACCAATCACAGCTAAGCTTGTAGCTGATATGCTCGTCAAAGCTGGAGCAGATCGTGTACTCACTTTAGACATCCATGCAGTTCAAGTTCAAGGTTTCTTTGATATTCCTGTCGATAATCTCTTTACTGTACCGCTTTTTGCTGAGTACTACATGAATAAAGGGTTGTCTGGCGATGACGTTGTCGTTGTTGCACCTAAAAACTCAGGTATCAAACGCGCGCGTAGTCTTGCGGAATATTTAGAAGCTCCTATTGCCATCGTTGACTATGAAGATGACGATGCAAAACGTGAAAATGGTTATATCATCGGTAATGTTGAAGGGAAAAAAGTTATTCTTATTGATGATATCCTCAACTCAGGTGTAACATTCTCAAATGCTGCTTCTGTCGTGCGCGAAGCAGGTGCTGGAGATGTTTATGCCGTAGCAAGTCACGGTCTCTTCACTAAAACGGCAGCTGACTTACTTGAAAAGTCTGGAATTTGTGAAGTTCTCGTCACAGACTCGGTAGCTACTAAAAATCGTAAACCTAACAATGTAAAATACCTTAGTGTCGATAAACACATGGCAGATGCAATTCTTCGTATTCATGAAGGACGTCCTGTATCTCCGCTCTTCAAATTTGATAAAAATCAAGACTAAAGTCTATTCTGAACAATATTTAAGTTCATTCAGCACCAGCTTTTAGCTGGTTTTTTTATATGAAAAAAAGCCACGTTGGCAAAACGAGACTTCATATTCAGGAAATTTTTATCGATATTTTGATTTGCCATATCCAATATATCATATTTGCTTATCAATAACGTTACCTTTTGTTAACAGAGCTAGAAATGGTTAGCTATCTCTTTTTTTATCATTCTTTTCTTTATAATTTTCTTCCTTTATTTTTTTGTCCTCAAGAGTAAATCCTTTTGATTTGAGATAGAGAAAGAGTTCTTGAAATAATGGATTGATTTGACAAATGAGTTGAAGCATTCGTGCAAAGAAAAAAAGTAAAGAACTATTGATAACAAATTCTATTTCATGGTTGTACATTTTTACATTTGAAAACTTGTAAAACTCGAAAACACCCCAAAAGATTGCTATCGTTACAACATCAATCACTATTCTTTTCTTCAAAGGCGGATCCATTTTTTCGCCATCCTTGAGCCATGTTAATCCTAAAATAATTACAATTAATGCCGAGATACCTAATAAGTTATATTCCATTTGTCTGCTCTTCCTTTCCTATAAGACTGTTTACCAGCTTAAATTTATTATATCCTTCATTATTAGATTGTTCCACTTCGTTTAAAAAATTATACTTTAGCCTTTGTCAGTGTTATAATTGGTATAGGCAGATCACAATAATATAATTAATACATCTTTCAAAGGTCACCTCTCTGCCTAGGTGGCTTTTTTCATAACCTGTACTTACTTTAGTCACTTCTTTCTCCTCTCATAACTTCATTTATCTAAAAAATTAGCGGAAGCGTTCGAATTTCAGAAAAAAAATATAAAACATGGTAATATAGAGATAATGGAAACTTACGATTATCATTAAGCTTTCGTATAGAGTACATAAATGAAATACACACATTTATTAAAAGGTTAAGTTAATAGAAGCTTACATGTCCTTGAAATAAGACTTTTAATAGAAACTCGAAAGAGAGGAAAGAACAATTATATATCTAGATAATGCCGCAACAACACCGATACTTCCTGAAGTTGTTGATGTCATGACGGAAGTTCTTGCTAACAATTTTGGCAATCCGTCCAGTACGCACACTTTTGGTCGCCAAGCGAGCCAACTCGTACGTCAGGCACGAGAAACAGTAGCTAAGGCACTTCAAGTTTCACCTGGAACAATTACTTTTACTTCCGGCGGAAGTGAATCCAACTCCACCGCTTTGGTCGGTTACGCTTTAGCCAACCGTCAAAATGGTAATCATATTATCACCACTGCCTTAGAGCATCCATCAGTACTTAATGCCCTTGACTACTTGAAAACACGTCATGGCTTTGATGTTACTTTTGTTCAACCCAAAACTGATGGCTCTTTCCCCGCCCAATTGATTGAAAATGAATTGCGGGAAGAGACAATTCTTGTTTCAATGATGATGGCCAATAATGAAACTGGGCAACTACTTCCCATCAAAGAAGTGGGGCAACTTTTAGAAAATCATCAAGCTGTTTTTCATGTTGATTCAGTACAAACAATGGGGAAAATCCCCGTACATCCTGAGGAGCTAAAAATAGATTTTCTATCAGCTAGTGCTCACAAATTCCATGGTCCAAAAGGTGTTGGCTTTCTTTATCATCGTTCCGGACTAAAATTTGACAGTATTATACACGGCGGCGAACAAGAAGAAAAACGACGTGCAGGTACAGAAAATCTTCATTCTCTTTTGGGTATGGCAAAAGCACTACAAATTGCAACAGATAACATGAGTGCTAATTATGCCCATGTTGAAAAACTGAAAGCTTCACTTCTAGACGATCTTGCAGATATTGAGTATTATACACACGAATTTGGTCCGAGTATGCCACATGTTGTAAATATCGGGTTCCCAGGGAAAAATCATGATTTATTACTCGCAAAACTTGATCTTGCTGGTGTGGCAATTTCAACTGGTTCAGCCTGCACCGCTGGAACAGTTGATCCTTCCCATGTTCTCGAAGCTGTATATGGTAGTGAATCACAAAAACTTAAAGAAAATATTCGTGTTTCTTTTTCAGAACTCAATACTGAAGAAGAAATTCACAATTTTGTTCAAACACTAAAAGAAAGGGCACTATAAAAGATGGCTTTTATTACTGAAAAAAAACTTGAGGGCTGCAAATACAGCTACACATTATCACCAAAAGTTAAGAAATTTACTCTCAAAGACACAACTTTTTCTCAAAATAATATTGGAAACTTTGAATTTAAACGTATACTTGAAGAAGTTCCAAATTCGGGTCAAGGTTTTCTCCTTAAAATTATTATTAATCCTGATTTAACAGGTTTTAAACTATCAGTTACTGATAAATCTGGATTACGTAATGTGAATATCTTTAAAAATGCTAGCGAAATTATCCAAGAAAAATTTTATTTCCAAATGGATACTTTTGTTGATCGTGAAATCTTTATTAAAAATGAAGTCTAAAAAAACTCCCAAATGGGAGCTTTTTTATTTTCTAATCTCAAACCTATTCATCAAAAAAACCTCACAAAATGTGAGGTTTTTTAGGAAGTGAGTTCACTTCAATAATTCTTAACGAATTATGCTTTGATTTCAGCTACGATACCTGAACCAACAGTACGTCCACCTTCACGGATAGAGAAAGTAGTTCCTTGTTCGATGGCAACTGGGTGGATAAGTTCAACATCGATGTGAACGTTATCACCAGGCATTACCATTTCAGTACCTTCTGGAAGTTTAACTGAACCAGTAACGTCAGTTGTGTGGAAGTAGAATTGAGGACGGTAGTTGTCGAAGAATGGAGTGTGACGTCCACCTTCTTCTTTGCTCAATACGTAAACTTCACCTTCGAATTTAGTATGTGGAGTGATTGAACCTGGTTTAGCGATAACTTGACCACGTTCGATTTCGTCACGTTGAACACCACGGAGAAGTACACCAACGTTATCGCCGGCAAGACCTTCATCAAGTGTTTTACGGAACATTTCGATACCAGTAACGACAGCTTTTTTAGTGTCTTCTTTGATACCAACGATTTCGATTTCGTCGTTGACTTTAACAGTACCACGTTCGATACGACCTGAAGCAACTGTACCACGACCAGTGATTGAGAATACGTCTTCGACTGGAAGCAACAATGGTTTGTCAGTGTCACGTTCTGGAGTTGGGATATATTCGTCAACGATGTCCATAAGTTCTTCAACTTTAGCAACCCATTGAGGTTCACCGTTCAAAGCACCAAGAGCTGAACCAGCGATTACTGGAGTATCGTCACCTGGGAAGTCGTATTCTGACAAGAGGTCACGTACTTCCATTTCAACAAGTTCCATAAGTTCTTCGTCATCAACGAGGTCAGCTTTGTTAAGGAATACGATAAGGTATTTAACACCAACTTGACGTGAAAGCAAGATGTGTTCACGTGTTTGTGGCATTGGTCCGTCAGTTGCAGCAACTACGAGGATCGCGCCGTCCATTTGGGCAGCACCAGTGATCATGTTTTTAACGTAGTCCGCGTGACCTGGGGCGTCGATGTGGGCATAGTGACGTTTATCAGTTTCGTACTCGATGTGAGCAGTGTTGATAGTGATACCACGTTCGCGTTCTTCTGGCGCAGCATCGATAGATGCGAAATCAGTCGCTTTAGAATAACCTTTGTCAGACAATACTTTAGAGATTGCAGCTGAGAGGGTAGTTTTACCATGGTCAACGTGTCCGATAGTACCAATATTTACGTGCGGTTTGCTACGGTCGTAAACTTCTTTAGCCATTTTAAAATGTCTCCTTTGAGAAAAAATATATTTTTTATAGGTAGCAGTGCTTTACACAAACTACCGTTCCATAACATTATACTGGATTTTCGCTTTAAATGCAAACTTTATTGCTATTTATCTGGCTTTTTTTGACTTTTCGTAGTAAAATATATAAAAAATGATAAGGAGTAATATCGATATGGGATTAACTTTTAGAAAACGTGATGATTTCGATAAAATGATGGATGATTTAGGCGTCTCAACCGGTAATTTAGACACTGATAAAGCAACAGCGAAAACTGAGAAGCAAGAAGATCCATTTGCAAAATTCTTAGAACCAAAAGAGTCTTCAAAATCTGAAACGGACAATTCTGGTAAATAGTGTGACATTTTACTAATTTATTGCTAGAATAGAACTGAGAATAATAAATATTGAGGAAACTATGGCTTACAAAAAGAAACAAAAATCTACTTTTCAAAAAGTGACGATGGTTGTTGTCGTTGCGATGCTGCTACTTATTGTCTTTAGCTCCCTAGCTATGGCTCTGTCTGCATTTTAAAAACTGCTTGAAGCAGTTTTTTATATTATAAAAAGCTTGGATATCCAAGCTTTTTATTTTATTCAAACCCATCAGTTAATACTTGAGGAAATTCATTTTTTACAATGGTAGCACAGCTTGAGCAAAGGGCATGTAAATGTTCATTTTCATCAGTCCCAACGGTCACATCTGTACGGCGACAACGGTCACATACTTGACCTGCTGCTTGTTCCACAAGAATAGCTACATCATCAAATTTAACAGCTTCTTCTGGTGCTCCCTCATTTGATACAGAGAATTCTGAAACAATGAGAAGTTGAGCAACATTTTCATCAAGACTTACAAGAAGACTTGAAACCACTTCATTAGGATATACAGTAACTTTTGCTTCAAGTGATTTACCGATTAATTTTGCTTCTCGTGCTTCTTCAAGCGCTTTAAGTACTTTATTTCGGAAATCAAGGAATGCTTCCCATTCACCGAGTAACTCTTCTGAGCCAGTGAAGTCTTTAACTTCAGGCATTTCAGCAAGATAAGCGAACTCTTCCGTTTCTGCTTCAAGGTATGACCAGATTTCTTCTGCTGTGTGCGGCAGAATCGGAACTAAAAGTTTTGTCAAATCTGCAAGCATTGTATACATCACGGTTTGCATTGAACGACGATCTGCAGCATTGACTGCCTCGATGTATACCACATCCTTAGCAAAATCAAGATAGAAAGCAGACAAATCATTGGTCAAGAAGTTAATCACTTGCTTATAAACACTCATGAAATTGTATGAATCATAAGCTTCACGTACTGATTCTACTAGTGTATTGAATTTGACAAGCATATATTTATCAACACTACGTAAGTTTTCATAAGAAACCGCATTTGTGTTTTTATCAAAATCGGTAGTATTTGCGATTAGGAAACGCATTGTGTTACGGATTTTACGATAAACTTCTGAAACTTGATTAAGGATCTCCATAGAAACACGAACATCGGCTTCAGTATCGACAGAAGCTACCCAGAGACGAAGAATATCTGCCCCTAATTTTCCTGTCACATCTGAAGGTAAAATTGTATTACCAATAGATTTAGACATTTTACGTCCTTTTCCATCAAGAACAAAACCTTGTGACAGAACTGCTTTGTATGGAGAAACACCGTTAACAGCAACTGAAGTTGTGATTGATGAGTTAAACCAACCACGATATTGATCTGAACCTTCAAGATAAAGATCGGCAGGGTAAGATAGGTAATCGCGTTCGTTCAGAACACCATTCCATGATGAACCTGAATCAAACCAGACATCCATGATGTCTTTTTCTTTTGTGAATTTACCGTTTGGAGAACCAGGATGAGTGAAGCCTTCTGGTAACAACTCTTTAGCTTCACGTTCAACCCAAACTTTTGAACCGTGTTCCGCAAAAAGCTGGGCAACATGTTCTGTTGTTTCCGGCGTAATGATTGCCTCTCCATTTTCCGCATAGAAGATTGGCAGTGGAACACCCCAAGCGCGTTGACGAGAAATGACCCAATCTCCACGGTCACGAACCATATTATAGAGACGTGTTTTCCCCCAAGGGATAATCCAATCCACTTGTTTAATTTCACTTAGGATATTTTCACGGAAGTCATCAATCGATGCAAACCATTGTGGTGTTGCACGGAAAATAACGGGTTTCTTCGTACGCCAATCATGTGGATAACTGTGTGTAAAGAAGTCAAGCTTCAGCAAAGCTCCTTTTTCTTCTAACCATTTACTTACAATTTTGTTTCCTTCATCGTAGAAGATACCTTCTAAACCAGGTGCTTCATCCGTATAGTAACCACGGTTGTCCACAGGTGATAGAACTTCAAGTTTATATTTACGGCTAAAGAAGTAGTCATCTTCACCATGACCTGGTGCGCTATGAACGAGTCCAGTACCAGAATCAAGTGTGACATAATCCCCATTCATAATCAATGATTCACGATTATAAAATGGGTGATAAGCCGTCATCATATCCATTTCAGAACCTTTAAGTGTTTGAATTACCGTTGGGTTTTCCCACTCTAAAGTCTCTGCCACCTTGCTAAGCATTTCTGAAGCAACAACAAATTTACGATTTCCTACTTCTACAACTGAATATTCGTAGTCTGGATGTACAAAAATCCCCATATTTGCTGGCAATGTCCAAGGTGTCGTTGTCCAGATAACAAATTCTGCATCTTCTGGTAACAAGCCCTTAACATCTTTTGCTTTGAAAGCCACAAAGATTGATGCCGAACGGACATCTTGGTATTCAATTTCCGCTTCTGCCAATGAACTTTCTGATGAAGGAGACCAGTAAATTGGTTTTTGACCTTTGTAGATATAGCCTTTTTCCGCCATTTTACCGAAGACACGAATTTGTGCAGCCTCATATTCTGGGAGAAGTGTCATATATGGACGTTCCCAATCTGCTAAAACTCCTAAAGACTTAAAGTCTGAACGTTGCATATCTACTTGCTTGAGCGCATATTTGCGACACTCCTCAAGATAGTCTAACATGTCCATTTCTTTACGGTTCATACCCGCTTTTGAAAGTTGTTGTTCGATAGGTAAACCGTGAGTATCCCATCCTGGTACATATGGTGCACGGAAACCAGACATGGATTTATAGCGTACAATAATATCTTTCGAAATTTTATTTAGGGCATGTCCAACGTGGATATTTCCATTTGCATAGGGAGGTCCATCATGCAACATAAACGATGGTTTACCTTCATTCAGTTCTTGACGTGCTTCATAAAGTTTAGCTTCTTCCCAGCCTTTTTGCCAGCCAGCTTCTTTATTTGGCAAGCCTGCTCGCATCGGGAAAGCCGTTTTCCCTAAATTCAATGTATCTTTAATTTTCATAATTTTTACCTTTCTTTTAAACTTTATCTGTTTACCAGTATCTCTAAACTCTCTGTTTCTTGCGTATTATCATTCTAATCCGCTAAAGCGGAAAGAATGATAATAAAAAACGGTCTTTCGAAAAAGGACGAAAGACCGTGGTACCACCTTAATTTTTCTCACGAAAAGTGAGAACTCTTACGTACGTAACGTGTACAGCGTCTAAACTTACTTGACTTGGGCTTAGAATAATTTAGGTGATAATCCGAAAAACAGGGAATATGAGACTTCCATCAACTCTCACTTGCTGTAAATATATTTTTCTTTTCTTGTCCTAAAATTAAATTATTTATGTTCAGGTACTTCTACTTCTGGAACTTCTGTTTGCATTTCTGGAAAAACTGGATAAGAAGTTTCTTCATTTTTTTCAGTTTCTGCAACTTTCCCTTCTTCTGAGGGTATTTTTTGAGTTTCCTCTTCAAGAGCAGGAGCCAAAACTTCTTTCACAGTCTGTGGAATTTCAGTTTCTTCCTTAACTGTAGGTTCTACAACAGTGTTTTCTTCAGCCTTAGCGGGTTCATCTTTAGCGATATTTCCTTGTAAAGATGTATCACTCAACTGCATATCCACAATTTCTTGAAGCTTTTCTTCAGGATTTGTAATATGTGAAGATGTTGCTTCTAGAGTATCTTGCCAATCTTCTGAATGAATACTTGCCAACTGAGCCTCAATGATTGAAGTCATACGTTGGTGATAAAGACGCATTTTACGTTTCAAATCATCTGTATCACGAACCAAGCGACGTGCATCATCCGAAGCTTGATTAAGGATTGTTCCTGCTTCTTTTTTAGCGGCTTCAATAATGAGCTGACCTTTTTGACTAGCTTCAGCAATAATGCTGTTTGATTCACTCTGTGCTTGAACACGTAAATTGTCGGCCGCATCTTGTGCAACGACAATAGATTTATTCAAGGAATCTTTCATATCATCGAAATATTTTACGCGTTCACGTAAAGCCTTAAGCTCACGCTCTTGATCTTTAATTTTTTGTGCAAATTCATCGTAATCACGAACAACGATATCTAAAAATTCTTCAATTTCATGTTTGTTGTAACCACGCATTTGTGTATTAAATGTTTTATTTTGAACATCTAAACTATTTAATGCCATAAGTACCTCCAATCTCCCAAGAGACTCTATCTTTTCTTATGATTCTTAGTAATTTCACATTCGATTTTCTGTTTACCTTTTTTGGTTTCACCTAAAATTCTTAGAATCTTAATACGACCTAGGCCACGAACACTGATTAAATCTCCTTGTTCGACAGTAAAATCTTTCTTTTCAATTTCAAGGTAATTTAATTTTACCTTTCTTGATTGTAACATATTTACGGCAAGATTGCGAGAAATCTCGAAAGTGCTTGCAATAATTTTGTCAATACGCATACTCGAAACTAAGACTACTTTCATTACTGAGGCAGCTTCTGTTTCTATCAGCTCTTCAAATGGTTTTTCAACAAATTGTACGGTGGCAGAACCAATTTTTTTGATATTATTCTGAAAGATTTCAAGAAGATGTTTGGAAACAAAAACTTGTGCCCTTCCTTCGCTTAAAATAATATCGCCAAGCTCTGAACGCCGAATTCCCGTTTGACCTAAGAAACTTCCCAAAATTTGGGAATGCTTGAGTTGACAAAATTTCTTAGCGTATAAAATTTCTAACAACGCCAGGTCAAAGTCTGCGACATCTAACTGATAAAATTCAGGCGCAATAATAATCTTAGTAAGTTCGGTCTGGGCAATATCCTGAGTAGAAAAAATCTGAAGTTCCCGCTTATTTGCTAAAGATTCGAGAATTTCAACTTCTCTAGGATTTAGAAAATAAGTAGTAACTACAGAATAATTGTTTTCCACACGATCCATCCAGTCTAAGACGCGATCAATAAATTGCTTTTCATCAGGATGAAAGTGTTGATATATATTTTCATGACTCATAAGAAGCGTAAAAGAAGTTGTTGAATAACTTGTAAAGCAATTACACCAAGCACGATTGTGAAATCTAATCCTGCAAAACGTAATGGAATACCTTCAAATAAGCTCAGATAAGGTCTTGAAATTTTGACAATAAAACGGCCTACAGCTGTATCATAAAGGCTTGGTATCCAACTCATCAGAGCATAAGCTACTAAAACCCAGGTATAAAGACCAATCAGTCGAATTAAAATATATATAATCATAGTTTATTAAATATCGAAGTTCTCAAAGTTTTGCCCTGCCAAGATACTTAATTCTTGGGAAGCATCAACTGTGATATTCGCCGGTGTAAGTAAGAAAATTTGTCCGCCAACATTTTGAACATCACCATCAAGTGTAAATACAACACCAGTCAAGAAGTCAATTGAACGTCGTGCTTGGTTATCTGGCATAAACTTGAAGTTAACCAAAACCGACTCTCCATTTTTAACGATGCGCGCAGATTCCATAATATCAGAATAGGCACGTGGCTCTTTGATGGCAATAACTTGTCCTGCATTTGTTGTGGCTTGATTCATCATAGGTTTTTGAACTTTTTTCTCTGTTGTTTTAGTGTTATTTGTTGTTGAAGAAAAGGATGCTGGGCGTTTAGCAGTTGATTTTGCTTGCGCTTGTCTTTGAGGTTGAACCGGACGATTCATACCTGTGGCTTTCTTTTCTGTGTTTACTGCTGAAGACTTTTGCGGTTGTGGTTGTGGCTTTTGTGCCGCTACAACGGGTTCATCATACTCATCGTCGTCCTCTTCGAAAAATTTTTTTAATTTATCAAATTGATCTTTTAAGGCCATACTTCCCTCCGTTTTCAATGCTTAAGATTCTATACAAATTTTATTCAAAAAATGCTGTACCAATTCGAACAAAGGTCGCTCCTTGTTGAATTGCTCTTGTATAATCACGGCTCATTCCCATACTCAATTCAGTACAAGGAATATTAGTAATTTCTTTAGCCGCAATTTCGATTTGCAATTGCTTCATCGAAGCGAAAATGTTATCCAACTGCTCATTATCAGCATCAATCGGCGCCATCGTCATCAAGCCCACAATTTCCACATTATCTAACTGTGAGATTTCTGCTAAAGCTTGATCTATGTCTTCTGGCGCAAATCCATGTTTTGTCTCTTCACCTGAGATATTGACTTCGAGGAAACATTTTATCATATGTTCCGCACGTTTTTCAATTTCTTTGGCAAGCTTGACCGAATCTAAAGCATGAAAGTAATCAACTAAATTAATGACATCTTTTACTTTACGGCGTTGCAAATTTCCGATGAGATGCCAAGTAATATCTTTGTTTTCAAGAGCCTTATATTTTTCAAGAAATAAATCTGTACGATTTTCTGCTAAATGATGAATACCTGCTTCAACTACTTGTGCTGCTTTTGCAGTATCGACATACTTGGTTACGGCAATCACCTGAACGTCTTGATTTGAATAAGGAGATGTAGCTTTTGCCACATCTACCTTGTTCAAAATATTTTTAACATTTTCTGCTATACTCATTATTTACGGAAAAATGGTGGAGTATCGATATCTTCATCTGTAGATGGGATACCTGAGAAGCTTGTAACATTCGATGAGTTTTCACGGTTTTGATTTCCGTTTTGACGCGGTGAAGCATCGCGACGAAGATCCCAATCACCAAAAGCAGATCCTGATTTTTGTGTAGGAGCTTGTTGGGCTTGTGAAGGCTGTGAAGCTTGTGCTGGTCGTGAAGTTGGCGCTGAGGCTTGTTTCATCGAAGTATGTTGAAAGTTCGGTTGACGACGTGGTTCATCTACAACTGGAGCTGTAGATGTTCCTAAATATTCATCAGTTGCATCTTGTGAAACACCTGTGGCTACAACAGTAACACGAATTTCATCACTGAGTGAGTCATCAATAGATGTACCCAACAAGATGTTCACATCGTTACCTGCAGCTTGAATAACAATTTCTGAAGCATCCTGAGCTTCAATAAGGCTCATATCCATACCACCTGTAACATTAAGGAGGACATTTTCAGCACCTTCAATTGTTGTTTCAAGCAATGGTGAGTAAATCGCTTTACGTGTTGCTTCAATGACACGATCTTCACCAGTTGCAACACCGATACCCATGAGGGCATCTCCTTTGTTCGCCATAACTGTTTTCACATCAGCGAAGTCAAGGTTAATCATACCTGGATTTGTAATCAAGTCAGTAACACCTTGAACACCTTGGCGGAGAACATTATCTGCTTCACGCAATGCCTCTGTCAAAGGAGTTTTCTTATCAACGATTTCAAGCAAGTTGTTGTTTGAGATGATAAGTAATGTGTCTACATTTGCACGAAGATCTTCAATGCCTTCTGTTGCAAAGTAGCTACGTTTTGAGCCTTCAAAACCAAATGGACGAGTTACAACTGCAACTGTCAAAGCACCAATTT
This sequence comes from Lactococcus sp. bn62, assembly GCF_029492705.2. Lineage (NCBI taxonomy): Bacteria > Bacillati > Bacillota > Bacilli > Lactobacillales > Streptococcaceae > Lactococcus > Lactococcus sp. bn62. The sequence goes on from NZ_CP120417.1 coordinate 1,759,629, forward strand.
CTTTTGCGATTTGAGCGATTACAGGAGCAGCACCTGTTCCTGTTCCACCACCCATACCAGCAGTGATGAAGACCATATCTGCGCCTTCAAAAGATTGGGCAATTGTTTCTGCAGATTCTTCTGCGGCACGGCGACCAACCTCAGGCTGTGCACCTGCACCAAGTCCTCGTGTCAATTTTGGACCAAGTTGAATTACTGTATCTGCTTTTGAACTGCGCAAAGCTTGTACATCTGTATTAGCTACGATAAAGTCAACGCCAGAAACGCCTTCTTCAATCATGCGGTTAACTGCGTTACCACCGCCGCCACCAACACCGATAACTTTAATTACAGCGCCTTGAGCGATTTCTGTATCAAATGAAAATTCCATGTTTTATTTCTCCGTTATTAAGTCGTTTTAGTCAAAAAGGTTTGAGAACATGTTGCGCATACGATCCACAACACCTTCTTTTTCTTCTTCAGGTTCAGCTGCTGGTTGAGCAACTGGACGAGTTGGAGCTTCTGTTTGGTAGAAGTTATTTTCTTCATAATCCATTGTATCTGTTGCCGGAAGAACAGGTTCTTCATATTGCGCAACAGGAGCAACATATGTGCTGTCAGAAGCAATGGCTTGTGATACAAGTCGATCAATGTCTGTGCGTTCACCAACGTAGTTGACAACACTGATTACTTGAGCGAAAGCTGGGTTACGTAAGCCCATTTCGCTTGGTACGAAAAGACGTGCATTCATCCCAATAACTTTTGTTGCAAGATTCACTGTGCCAGGCATTGCCGCAGCTCCGCCAAGGACCACAATTCCACCAGGATAATCTAATGAACGTGTGTTTTCCAAATCTGATTTCACACGGTTAAAAATTTGTGTTAAACGTGCTTCAATAATTTGTGAAAGGTAATATTCTGTGATTTCTTCTGGGTCTGTTTGTCCAACAACGTCAACCGGGAAGTATTCTTCTTGACTGGCGCGCTCAGTACTTGCTTCACCATAATTTAGTTTCAAATCTTCTGCTTCACTCAATGAAGTATTAAGTACAGTAGAAATGTCACGTGTCACATAATCGCCACCTTCTGGGCTTGTATGTGCAAACTTCAGCTGTTGATCACGAACAGCGGAAACTGTTGTTTGGCCTGCACCAAGATCAATCATTACTGTACCAAACTCACGTTCTCCTTCTGAAAGTACATAGTGACTCATAGCCAGCGGAGCAATCACGAGATTATCCACAATCAAGCCAGCACGTTCCACAACTTTACGAATGTTGTGTACTAATGTTTTTGGACCAGTATAAATGATACCACGCATACCTAAACGCACACCAAACATCCCACGAGGGTCAGATATTCCTGTGAAATCATCAACTGTAAACTCAGTTGTCTCTACAGAAATTATTTCACGTTCAGGAACTACACCACGCATCAATGCATTTTGCACCGTTTGCATTACATCATCTTCTGTAATTTCTTTTGAAGTCCCGATAATTGGAACCATGCCTTGGCAGTTTTCCATTTCGAGTTGATTGGCAGGAATACTGACATTAATTTTGTCAATCGTAATCCCCGCACGTTCTTCAGCAGCGTTAACAGCCTTGCGCAAAGCTGTTGCCACCTTTTCAATATCTACAATAATTCCGTTTTTTAGACCGTCAGATTTTGCATTACCGACGCCAATTATATTCATTTCGTCTGAGACGTACTCCGCAACCAACACTTTAATAGTATTTGTACCGATGTCAACGCCCGTATAAAGTCCACTTTTTAGCATAAAAGCGACCCCTTTCCTCACATATCACAATTCATATTTTCAATTTATCGAGTTTACACTCACTCTATATTTTAACACAAAATCACAGTAAAACAAGAGTTCAACTGTGATTTTTTATATTATTTTCTATTTTTTTTAGTAATTGAAAAAATCGCCAAAGTACCAGAACCTGTATGAGTGACAATCGTTGGACTCAGAGGACGGATGTCAACCTTGTCAACATGTTGTTCCAAGAAGAGTTGTTTCACTTCTTGAGCAGTGGCTTCGCTCCCAGAATAGGCCACAATTACATGTGAATAAGCCGGGTCCATCTCTTCAAGTGTCATGTCAACTAAACTTTTTATTGCTTTCTTCTTGCCACGTACTTTAGTCAGTTGTGTCAACTTGCCTTCTGCATCTACGGTAAGGAGAGGTTTGATGTTGGCCATCGTTCCAACCATAGCAACAGCTTTGGGAATACGTCCTCCACGTGCCAGATGATTCAAGTCGTCAACCATGAAAAGACTCTTAAGGCGTAAAATAAGTGTTTCAAAAATAGGCAACGCTTCTGTCAAACTCTTCCCAGATTCTCGTAGATTCACCATTTCTTGGACCAAGAAACCCTCTCCAGAAGCTGCGGCCAATGTATCCACTACCGTAATTTTAGCTTTCGGATATTCTTCTAGAATCATTTCTCGAGCAATAACGGCAGATTGATAAGTACCTGATAAGCCTGATGAAAAGGCCAGATACACAATTTCTTCTTCTGGATTTTGGCTTATAAATTTTTTGAATAACTCGGAAAACTGGCCAGAATTAATTTGTGATGTTTGAACAGTTTTGCCTGCTTTAATTTCTCGGAGAAGGTGTTCATTACTCAGGCTATTTTCGCCAATAGTTGGATAGGTTTGCTCACCAATAGTGACAGTCATTCCTAATACAGCTATGTCGTACTTTTGTAAATAATCTTCACTCAAATCCGCTGTTGAATCAGTAACAATGCGAAAAGTCATCTTTTTCCCCTTACATCTTATTTCTAAAAATTTCGTACATCAAAATACTGGCAGCAACACTTGCATTCAAACTTTGAACATGGCCAACCATCGGAATAGTAATCATCTCGTCCACTTGTTTCTTCAGATTTTGACCAATACCTTTTCCTTCATTTCCAATCACCAAGGCAACTTTACCCGAGGTATTCCATTTAGAATAAGTGGTACCGTCCATGTCGGTTCCAAAAGTCCAAAAACCAGCTTCTTTTAGTTTATCTAACGTTTGAGAAAGATTAGTAACACGTACCACGGGCACATGTTGCAAAGCACCTGTACTTGCTTTTACTGCTGTTGGCGTGATCCCTACCGCGCGGTGTTTTGGAATAATAATCGCATCTACTCCTGTTGCATCTGCTGTTCGGGCAATTGATCCTAAATTGTGAGGATCTGTCAGCTCATCTAAAATTAAAATTGTCGCAGTTTCTTTATCCGAAACTTGTGCTAAAATTGTTGCCAATTCTGCATAAGCAAATTCTGCCACACGGGCAACAAAACCTTGATGAACTCCGTTTTCTGATATTTTATTTAATTCAGTTTTAGGTGTCCAAGAGATGTTTACTTTTTTTTCACGCGCAAGTTCCTTGATTTTCTCAACGTTCTTACCCCGTAATTTTTCCTCGACATAGAGTTTATTGACTACTCCTGCATTGAGTGACTCTGTTACAGCGTGTAAGCCGTATATGATATCCGTATTTTCCATAATATTATTATAGCAAAAAAGATGTCCATATGGGACATCTTCTCTTCTTTTAAGCCAAAGCTCCCATAGGATCCCAAGGTAAGAGGATCTGAGGTTCAGCATTGTAGGCTGCAAGTTCTTCAGGAGTGAGCAAATCTTTGCGTACTACGATTTGGTAGGTATATTCATCCATCCAAGCATCAGAGGCCACAAAATAGCCTTCCTTACCAACATCTTTCCCCCAAGAGTTTTCAACTTTCCATTTCGTAGGTGCTCCATTTTCATCCAAATCTACACCTGTTAAAACCATAGCATGTGTCATTAAAGATTCAGCATAATCTAAGCGTGAGGCTTTGTCCTGTGTAAAGTGAATATCAAGCGCTGTCTCAAAATCATATGCATCAAGAGTCAACAAACCATCCTTACGATTTGAAACTTGTCCAACATCACAACCAAACCAAACTGTTTCACCTGCTTGCATTTGTGCAATGGCGAGTTTTTTGAAACGATCCATGTCAAGATTCAAGTGCTTAACATCACGAGCTCCAACCACATTTCCCAGAAATTCAACTGTGTATGATTTGTTGTAAGGTTTATCTTCTGTTGGTGCATTAATGACCGAAACATAGTCATCAAGTTTGATATCTACATATTGAGCATAAAATTCTTGGGCTGTGCCTGAGAATTTTTCTAATGCGCTTTCTTTGTCACGGAATGCATACTCAAAATGTTGCGGAGGAAGTCCAAGAGTTGCTGCTAAAAAGTTAAAAATTTCTTGTAACAAATCTTCTTTAAGAACTTGTACATCTTCGCCCTTTGCCAGTGCTTCTCTCAATAATTGAGCATCTTGGCGCAACAGTTTGTCTAAATACTGGTTGAGTTCACGCGAATTAGAAGATGCTGCTGATTCAGGATAAATATCCTTAGGAACAACACCGTATTTTTCAAAAAGCGCCACAACCATATCCCATTGTCCACCATCTTGTTGTGGTGTTTGGAGTAAAAATTTCAAGCGACGATCGTCCATATCTACATGGTTAATAATTTGTTCCATAAACCAATTTGACTTTTCGTATTTATCCCAAAAGAAAGTGTAAGCCTGTGACAGTTCAAAGTTTTCTAACTTAAATTGTCCAATCATTTTATGACGGAAAGTATTCAGAGCAGCAAACATCCAACAACGACCTGATTGTTTTTGATTCGTTACTTTATCTTTGGTAAGGTCAATTGAAAACTCTGGAATATTGTTGGCATGTGAGCTACGAACTTCCAAAGCATTCAGGAGCCCATTTTTCGTCGCTGCATTCTCTACAGCACGAAATTTAGGGTTTTCCGCAAAGTTGTCATTAAGTTTTTGTGTGAAATCTTGAGTAATAGTCATTTCATTCTTCTCCACTTCCATGTATTGATTTTATTATTATAACTTTTTCTGGTGAAAAAGTCAGCTAATTATCGTTTATTCCATATTGTTCAGAAAATTCATTAATGTTTGGGCAGATTTGCGACCAGCTTCAATAATAAATTCATCAAATTTCACATTTGCATCGTGGCTTGCTGTATCCGACATCGCACGAATAATGACAAACGGTTTTTTCAAGGCTGTTGCTGCTTGGGCAATCGAAGCCCCTTCCATTTCAACGGCCAAAACATCTGGAAAGTGTTTTTTAATTTCAGCAATGCGGCCGTCGCTAGAAATAAAGCTGTCAGAGCTTGTAATCAGACCAACAACAGGATTCTCAATCGCTTTTTTAAGCTCTGAAACAAAATATTTACTGCTCTCAAAATAAAGCGGCTGTTGCGCCATTTGCCCAAAAGCATAGCCAAAAGCTGTAACATCAACATCATGATAAGCAAGCTTGTCAGCAACAACAACATCGCCTATTTTTAATTCGTGATTAACCGCACCAGCAGAACCTGTATTAATAATCCCTTCAACGGAAAAAACTTCAACCAACAAAGTAACTGCCATTGCAGACATCACTTTACCTATTCCTGATTGGACCAGTACAACCTCATGACGACCTATTGATCCGGTATGAAAGACATAACCGTGACGTGTAATCTTACTTGCATTGTCAAGATTTTCTACAAGAGTACGGAGCTCTTCTTCCATTGCACAAATAATTCCTAATTTCATTTTTATTCTCCTTTTTCTTTCATTGTGGTAAGTACATTATATAGTATAAAAGTTTAAAATAAAACCCCACATATATGTGAGGTATAGATATCGTTTAGAAATAGTACCAGAAAAACAAAATTCCTATCCCAATTACAACAAGCGAAGTAATAAGGAGCCATTTGTTTACACGACTACTTCGTTTTTTCTGCTTGGCATTTTCAATGCGGCGACTTTTATAAACCGCATTTTTTGATAAATCACGTTCAAGTTTATCGTATTTCTCTGATATTTCTCGATCTTGCTCTAATTCTTCTTTGAGACTTCTCTCTAAACGTCTTCTTTTTCGCTCTGCATCCTCAATGATATCATCTGTCAAAAGTGGTTTAGGCATCTAAATCTCCTTGTTTTTTCAGATTTTTCAGCTCCCAGTACCAAACAGCCATGATTGTCTTAGCATCACAAATTTGCCCTTCTTCAATCATTGTCTTAGCTTCCGGAAGCGTCACTTCAATCATTTCAAGAAATTCTCCTTCGTCTTTCGGACGAGGGTTTTCAACCTTCGTGAGTCCAATAGGGAAATAAAGATATGTTTTTTCAGAAGAAAAACCAGGTGTACCATAAAAGCTCGTAATTTCGACAAGTTGTTCTGCTGTGTAGCCCGTCTCTTCTTCTAATTCACGTAAAGCGGCGGCTTTCGGGTCATCCAACTCATCGGCTTCTAGTTTCCCCGCAGGCACTTCATAAATAAATTTTTCAAAAGCTTTACGATATTGTCCTACCAATACAAGCTTATCTCCACTTATTGGTGCAACAGTAACACCACCATTATGAAAAACTAGCTCTCTTGTTGCCATTGTTTCATCTGGTAAACTTACTAAGTCTTTTACCACTCGAAAAATTTGTCCGTGAAAAATTTGCTCACGAGACAAAGTGGGTTCTTCAAACTTTTTCTCGTCAAATTCTCGCATGTTTATCTCCGTTATCTTTATTTTCTTATATTTTACTCACCACGAAAATGCGGCAAGCGACGTGCAGCACCTGACTTTTCAACTTGACGTGAACGTCCAATTGCGATACTTTCTGGTGCAACATCCTTAGTAATGGTTGAGCCGGCAGCAGTCAAGGCGTTTTTACCCACACGAAGTGGTGCTACTAATGTTGAGTTAGAACCAATAAAGGCAAAATCATCAATTTCCGTATTGTATTTATTTTGACCATCATAATTTACAGTGATTGTTCCAGCACCGAAGTTCACTTTTTCACCAACTGTTGCATTACCAATGTAAGTAAGGTGACCGGCTTTTGTTCCTTTACCGAGTGTTGAGCCCTTGATTTCAACAAAGTTACCCACATGAACTTTTTCGCTGAGAACCGTTCCTGGGCGTAAGTGAGCATATGGTCCAACATTACTCATAATGTTCATTTTACTGCTTTCAATCCATGACGAACGGATTTCACAATGAGAATGAATTTCTGAATTCTCAATGCGGCTTCCACTTGTAATCAAGGTTTTCTTACCAATAACGGTATTACCCATAATTTGTACATTTGGTTCAATGACCGTTTCTTCACCGATTTCGATATCTGCATCAATATAAGTTGTTTCTGGATCAATAAGTGTCACACCATTAACCATATGTTGATGGTTGATGCGACGACGCATAATTTTTTCTGCTTGTGCTAAAGCAACACGATCGTTTACACCAAGACTTTCATCAAAGTCTTCTAAAATATGGGCCGTAACAGTTTTTCCTTGCTTTTTGAAAATTTCGATAACATCTGTCAAGTAGTATTCACCTTGTGCGTTATCCGTTGTGAGATTTTCAAGCGCTGAGAACAAAGCCTTGTTATCAAAGATATAAGTACCTGTATTAATTTCTTGAATAGCTTGCTCTTCTGCAGAAGCATCTTTTTGCTCCACAATTTTTTCCACACAATCCTCAGCATCGCGGATGATACGTCCATAGCCTGTAGGATTTGGTGCAATAGCTGTTAAAATAGTTGCGGTAGCTTTTTGCGCCACATGATACTCAAATAATTGTTCTAAAGTTTCGCCTGTAATTAAAGGTGTATCTCCCGCAATAACCAAAGTTGCACCTTCTTCATTTTCAAGTAAATCTGAGGCAATACGAACCGCATGGCCAGTTCCTAATTGCTCATCTTGTTTCACAAAGTTTGTTCCTTTAGGAAGAGTTTCAATAACTTTATCTGCTTCATGCCCAACAATCACGATACGTTTTTCCATATCCACTTGATTCACACTTTGTAAAACGTGACCTAGCATTGTTTTTCCTGCCACATTGTGAAGAACTTTTGGTAAAGACGATTTCATGCGCGTGCCTTTTCCAGCCGCGAGTATAATTGCATATTTTTCCATTTTATATGGCCTCCAAAACTTGTTAAATTTCTAATAGAATATACATCGATTATATCACATTCTAAGAGTATTTCTAATTATTGTCTTTGTTTCTATAAATATGCTAAAATATATGCTAAAATGAAGGAAGTTCTACTATAAAGAAAATGGAGATAAAATGAAAACAATTGGTTTTATAGGTGTCGGTAAGATGGCATCTGCTATCATTACTGGACTTGATAAGTCAAATGTCCGCGTGCTTATTTCGGGACGTGATTTGAGAAAGACACAGGAGCAAGCTGATAAATTGGGTGTGTTTGCTAGTCATTCACATGGTGAGCTCGTTGAACAATCTGATCTTATCGTTATGGCTGTCAAACCTCAAATTTTGCCTGACATCATGGAAGAAATTTCCCCTCTGTTTACGAAAGATAAAACCCTTATTTCTATCGCAGCCGGTTTCGATTTGGAAGCCTTATCAGACATGTCTAAAACATATGACTTTCCTATCATTCGCGTAATGCCAAACATTAACGCACAAATTCAAAAATCGACTTCTGCGATTGTACGTAATGAGTATGTAAGTTCTGATATCTATCAGTTGACTCAAGAAATCTTCTCTTCCATCGGTACTGTTCATGAAGTTGCTGAAAAAGATTTTTCTACTTTCACAGCGATTGCTGGTTCTAGTCCTGCATATATCTATATGTTTGTTGATGCTTTGAGCCGAGCTGGTGTTCTTCATGGTATTCCTAAAGATCAAGCTACCAAAATCGTTGCAGAAACCGTTGCAGCTTCTGCTCAAATGATTTTGGAATCAGGTGAAGGTCCTTGGACTTTGGTCGATAAAGTTTCAAGTCCTGGCGGGACCACTGTTGCCGGTGTTGTTTCTTTAGAACAAAATCATTTTGTAGCCACAGTAATTGATGCAATCACTGCAACGATTGAAAAAGAAAATACCTTAAACTAAAACAGCTTTTGTTACCTAATAAGCTTGTAAAAAGTCTAAAAATAGTGTAAGATAAGTAGGTAGTTTTTTACAACTCATTCTTGGTTTTGCGCTTTGCCTGCGCTCTACTCGGTATGAGCACTAAATAAAAAGGAGAAAAACTCATGGCAATCTCAAAAGAAAAAAAACAAGAAATCATCAAGCAATATGCGCGCACTGAAGGCGATACTGGTTCACCTGAAGTTCAAATCGCTGTTTTGACTTGGGAAATCAACCACCTTAACGACCACATCAAATCACACAAAAAAGACCACGCAACTTACCGTGGATTGATGAAAAAAATCGGTCACCGTCGTAACCTTCTTGCTTACCTTCGTGAAAAAGATGTTCAACGTTACCGCGAACTTATCGCTTCACTCGGTCTTCGTCGTTAAGACTCAGAAAAAACTGCCTTTGGGCAGTTTTTTTCTTTTACTATATAAAAAACTTCCAGATATCTGGAAGTTTTTTTTGTGTCAAGACGCTTGTTCCGTTGTACTATTCGTGTCTCCATTGTTTGATGAAGAATCTTTTTCTTGGTTGGAAGAGTCTTTACCTTGTTCTGGTGAAGTCTCTGGTGTTGTTTCTGGAGTCGTCTCTGGTGTTGTTTCCGGAGTTGTTTCAGTTGTAGTTTCTGACGTTTGATTGCCACCAGTATTACTATTGTTAGCTTTAGCCACTGTCAATGTAATTTTTGTATTTGAAGGATTAAATTCTTTTCCTGATTCAGGGCTGGTCTGTGTTACATAATAACCATCGAGGTTAGAACTTGAAACCTTGCTAGCCGTGCTAGCATCAACAAAAGTTATATTGGATGTAGGAACACCAAGACTTTCAAGCTGATTGAGGTAACTGATTGCTGATGTTGAGCTTAATCCACCTGAAGTAAGAGCAAGCGCAGGCATAATTACTGTCTCGCCTTCGGATACATCAAATGTAATTTGATCGTTACCTGTCGGATCGAAAAACTCTCCTTTAGCTGGCGTTTGTTTCACAATAGTGCCAGAATCTTCGGAGCTTGTCACGTAGTTAACCTTAATTTGGCTCTTACTGATATTTTTATTCAAAACAAGCTCGTCAACAACGTCTTCATATTTTTGACCTACATAGTCGTCCATCTTGAAGCCGGTTGCACCTTGTGAGACATAGATATCTACTTTGCTATTTTTTCGGACATTTGATCCAGATTCAGGATTTGTACGTGTTACTTTATCTTTTTCAACCGTCGTACTTAGTTCGGGAATAATATTTCCTACAGCAAGATTTTTCTCTTTCAGTTTACTTTCTGCTTCTGCCTGTGTCATATTTGTCACATCAGGAACAGAAACATTTTGAGGTGTTGTAATCATCCAAGCTGTGATGCCGCCTGCAATAAGTACAAGGGCAAGGATAATCCAAGCAATTAAGCCTTTGCGTGATTTTTTCTTTTTTGGCTCAGAATCTGTTTTTGCCTTATCTTCAGACGCTTTATCTTTAGCTTCATCCTTTTGCTCAGCTTGCGGATGATCAATTAATGGCTTCGTATCATAAGGATTAATTAACTTACTAGGCAAAGCTTTAGTTGCATCTAAATCCTTATCAAAGGTAAGTTTCGGTTCTCCTTTACGATCCAAACTGGTAGCCGTAGCGAGATCTGTCATCATCTCCTCAACATTCGCATAGCGATTGTCGATATCTTTAGCTGTTGCTTTGATTACGACATTTTCTAACGCTTGAGGTACATTTTTGTTGATGTTGATAATGCTGGGTACATTTTCCTGAAAATGTTTCAAGGCAATGGCTACGGCAGAATCACCATCAAACGGGATCTGCCCTGTCAACAACTCAAACAAGATAATACCAATAGCATAAATATCTGACTGAAGCGTTGCATTGGCACCACGCGCTTGTTCTGGCGATAAGTAGTGAACACTACCAAACATCGTGTTCGTTTGTGTTAAACTCGTTTCTGTTAAGGCTTTGGCAATACCGAAGTCCGTCACTTTCACGTTACCACTTTGTGAGAGTAACACATTTTGCGGTTTCAGATCCCGGTGAATAATGCCATGGTTATGTGCACATTCCATAGCCGAAAGTATTTCTGAAGTAATATTCACTGCCTCATCATTTGATAAAGGGGCGTGTTCATTGATGTATTGCTTTAAAGTCATACCATCAACATATTCCATTACGATATATTGTTGATTTTCAGACTCTCCTACATCAGAAATACTAACGATATTGGGGTGAGAAAGTTCTGCCATTGCGAATGCTTCTCTTTGAAAACGAGCAATGGCAATATTGTCATTTTCAAAATTAGAACGCAAAACTTTAATAGCGACTTGCCGATTATCAAGATACGTATCTTCACCTTGATAAACATTAGCCATACCACCACGACCAACTTCTTTAATGATTTTATAGCGATCTGCAAAGATTTTTCCGATTTGAATCATCAGTCAACCTCCACATCTTCATTCACCACTGCAGACTCTTCGTCAATTTTCACCAAGATTACTGTGATATTGTCATGACCACCTGCTTCATTTGCAAGACCTACAAGTATTTCCGTTTTCTCTTCAATACTAGCCTCAGAATAAACAACTTCTAAAATTTCCTCAGCAGAAATCATATTGGTCAAACCATCAGAGTTCATCAACAGATAGTCCCCTGGCTGAACATCAACAGCTTGTAAATCAGCTTGTACTTCGGCTGACTGGCCAAGAGAACGTGTAATGATATTTTTGTTAGGGTGTATTTCAGCTTCCTCTTCAGTAATTTGACCTGCATCAACAAGTTCTTGAACTAAAGAATGATCTGTTGTAATTTTTTGCAATTGTCCATCACGAATGAGATAGGTACGACTGTCACCAACGTGAGCCGAAATGACTTGTCCTTCTTGCATCACTAAAGCTTCAAGAGTTGTTCCCATCCCTTGATATTCATCTAGTTTACCTAAATCTGCAATATTTTCACTTTCATTACGGATTTGATTGCGAAGCCATGTTTCCATTGTCGCAACAGGTGTGCCATCATCAAAAAATGATTCGGACCACAATTTCCCCAAATCCTCTACGGTTAATTTACTAGCGACATTGCCTGCTTTGTGACCACCCATACCATCTGCTAAAAGAAAAAGACGATAACCTGCGCGGTTAACATAAGTGCCTGCAAAGTCTTGGTTGGCAGTACGTTTCATACCAATGTCTGATAAAATACTATATTCCACTTTTGCTCCTTATAAAAGAATTAAAGTTTTCTGAATTTCGCAATAAAGAAACCATCTGTATGGTACATTTCCGGTGTAATGAAAATACAACCGTCTGTGACAATATCTTCTTTTTCGTGCAAAATTTCAACCTGTTCAAATTCTGGATGAGCCTCAAGGAACTTATTGACTACCTCAAAGTTTTCTTCATCAAAAATTGTGCAGGTACTGTAAACCATTATACCATTTTTCTTCAGCTTTTTCGAAGCACTGTCCAATATTCTTAGTTGGATTTCCTGTAAATTAAGAAAATCAGAGCTTTCTTTACGATAGCGAATATCAGGTTTGCGACGAATTAAACCAATACCCGAACACGGTGCATCAACCAAGATGCGGTCAAAGTCCTCATCATCTGCAAAACGTTCTTCTAATTGTGTTGCATCGGCTTTGACTGTCGTAATTTTTTCCCACACGCCTTGACGTTCCGCATTGTCTTCAATGAGCTTTAGCTTGTGATCGTATAAATCACAGGCTGTAACATGTCCTGTATCAAGATATTGAGCGATATGTGTTGTTTTACCTCCTGGGGCAGCACAGGCATCAAGAACCCGCTCGCTTCCCGTTAAATCAAGTTGTGGGGCTACCAACTGACTTGTCTCATCCTGAATGGTCATTTTTCCTTCAATAAATGCTTGGCTATGAGCAAAATTACCATGGTCTGCCACACGGCCAACCGGCGAGAGTTCTGAAGGAACTGTGTCAGGAATAGTAACTTGAGGATCAATTATTCTGAGACTGGCTTTACTTGGTTTTTCTAAGCTCTCTAAAATCATTCCTGTACGTTTCCCACCAAACTGACGTACCATTTTATCCAAAAGAAGTTTCGGCATAGAATATTTGATTTCCCAAGTTTTTGGTTCTTCATTTCGGCGTTCTGACCGCATAAAATTACGTAAAACAGCATTAATAAAGTTTCCTGCTTGCTGTCCATCCTTACGTTTAGCTATCTTAACAGCCTCATCAACCGCAGCTGAAGTTGGCACTTTATCCATAAAAAGGATTTGATATATAGTCATTATCAAAAGCATCTTGGCCCAAGGTTTCGGTTGTTTTTTAAAGAAAGGCTCTAGATACCACTCCAAAAGTTTTTCCTTGGACACTACACCATAGACCAAAGCCGTTACAAAATTACGATCTAAGTCCGAAAGTTGTACCTCACGTAACGTTCTATCTAAGGCGATATTCGCATACGCATCATTCCCAAAAATATCATTAAGCACATCGAGTGCGACTTGTCTTGCATTACTTGCCAAATTGATCACCTATATTTACTTTCTGTCCTAAACCATTGAGGAAACTAACAATATCCATTTTGGGCTTTCCAGCCGGCTGTACTTCTAAAAGTTCTAAGGCACCAGAACCTGTTGCCACTACGAGCGATTTTTTTGTTTTGTCAATGATTTCGCCAGGCTGTCCGTGTTTGTCTGTGTCAATGGGACGACTATTGTAGATTTTGAAACGCCCTTCATTCCATGTGGTATGTGCCACAGGGAAAGGATTCATACCGCGAATCTGATTAAAGATTTGACGATTATTTTTTGTCCAGTCTATTTTTTCTTCTTCAGGACTAATGTTTGGCGAAAAAGTAGCTTGCGTTTCATCCTGTGCTTCTGGCTTGATTTCTCCTGCAACATAGAGAGGGAGTGTTTCAAGAAGAAGATCACGACCGACAACAGCTAATTTTTCAAACATTGTACCTACATTATCTTCTTCTAAAATCGGAGTAGAAGCTTTTGCAACCATATCGCCTGCATCCATTTTTCTAACCATCTCCATAATGGTCACGCCTGCTTCTTTTTCGCCATTCATAATTGCATAATGAATAGGTGCTCCGCCACGGTATTTAGGCAATAAAGACGCGTGAACATTTACCGCAAAAGCCATTGCATCAAGCAATTTCCCCGGCAAAAATTGTCCGAAGGCTGCCGTTACAATACCTGCACCTTGAACGCCAAAGGCTAACAATTCTTCCATTTCAGGTGAACCAGATAATTTCTCTGGTTGTAAAATTTTCAAGTTAGCTTTCAATGCTAACTCTTTTACAGGTGTTTGTCGAAGTTCTTGCTTACGTCCCACCTTACGATCTGGTTGCGTCACCACAGCTAAAATATCATAACGTTGGCTATCAATTAATCCTTGCAAAACCGTTTGAGAAAACTGAGGTGTCCCCATAAATATGATTTTCGTTTTTGTCATAGTATTATTTTAACACGTTGTCTAAACCTTTTTCTTAATATTTCAAGTTCATGATAATTTCCTTGAACAGGTTACTCGTGCTCTTTATCCTCCTCTTTTATTTTTCATAAAAAATTTTTTCTTATCCTATAAAAAATGTGTGCCCTTTATTATAACATTTTCTTACTCCCTATTCCTTTTCATACCCTTAATTATAGGCTTTCAACTCAGCATAACTCTTCTTTACGATAAAAAAGAAAAAAGAGAGAAAATCAATACCTCTCTTTTTGTTATTTGTTCGCCCCGAAATGAATAAAAAATAAATAATAACTATATATATTTGCCGGTATAAGGTATAGTTTGAGCTTCCATAAAATCATATGTTTCTACTTGCTCAGCTTCGGTAAAGAAGGCGGTATTTCGCTCTGTGAGCATAATATTTCCCGGTACATCTTCCTCAAAACGTACTAAGAAAGTCGGTTTGCCTTTCGCAATCGCATAGCCTAATTCCCATGCAGTGCCCGAATCAGTATCCTGGCCATCATAATCCAAGATGGCAACAATCACATCAGCAGCTTCAACTTCTTTAACATCGTTTTCCATCGTAGCTTTTGCCCACACTGGTGTAAATGGCTCAATATCCTCTGCTAATCCTTCTGGACGTTGGCAACGCATCGGACTAAAATAAGACGCTACTGTTTCATTACTTGCAAGTGCTGCTTCTAATTTTTTCACTTTTTGAATTTGACTCTCGCTGAAAAAGGGTGCTGCAAGATATACTTTTACTGCCTGTTCAAATGGCTTGTTCATAATTTAAATCTCCTAATAACTCCATTGCTTGTTCGGTTGTTTCAACAAGATGAACGGCTTCTAAAACTTCTAAAGATAACATTTCTTCTTGGGTTTGTTGTTGAATCATATTAAATAAAGGAAGATAAAAGTCTTTATCAATGAAAATAACTGGGCGAATTGCTGTTTGCCCAATACTCATTTCTGTCAAGAGTTGAAAAACTTCTTCCATTGTCCCAAATCCTCCAGGCAAAATAATAAATGCTTCGCCCAGATCAATCAACTTGCGCTTGCGTTCATCCATATTTTTGGCCAGATAGAGCTCTGTTGCATTTTGGCGAGGTGGTTCTAAAGGCAAAACCCCATCCGGGTAAACAGCAATAACTTGTCCTTTATTCTCTAGCACCGCATCTGATACAGCACCCATACATCCTTCTTGGGAACCTCCATAAACTAAGGTATGTCCACAACGCGTTATCGCTTCACCGAGTTTCTTGCTACGTAATAAATGTGTCGGATTTTTCCCATCACGAGCCGATAAGAAAACAGTCAGATTCATTTGTTGTTCTCCTTCTCAATTTCTGCGAGTTTATCTTTAATTTGTTCAAGGACAAACAATTTTGCTTCTTCATCCTCAACAAAATCATACTTATCGCCGTCAATCTGAATTTTAGGACAAATATCAAAATCCTCAAACCATTTTTCGTAACGCTTGTTTAACTCTTGATAATAGCCATACAATGAACTATCGTATTCCAATTGTTCAAATTCGCGTCCTCTTTTTTGGATACGTTCCAACATTTTTTCAAAAGATACACTTACATGAATCAATAAATCAGGGCGCTTTTTAAAAGTTAGCGTATTGATTTCCTCTAACATATTTTCCAGTAAAGCATCATAAACCTCTACTTCAATCTCTGTTGCTCGTCCCAAATCTGCATTCAGGTGAAAAAGCAAACTGTCCTCATAAATTGAACGATCAAGCACGTTATTGTTATGCGAAAGTGCTCTTTTAATCGAGTCAAATCTCTTATTTAAAAAATAGATTTGCAACAAGAAGGCATATTTTTGTGGATCTTGATAAAAGAGAGGCAAAACCTCATTATCATCTACACTCTCATAGAACGCCTCTGTTCCCAGCTCTTCTGCTAACATCTCTGTAAGTGAACTTTTGCCAGCTCCAATTGTTCCAGCTAATACTAACACTGCCATTTTTTCCTTCCTAACTTTTTGTATTCTTACTCCCAGAATACTATTTGAAAAGGTTCATTGAGCTCATGAACACACTTTTTTTGTTCAAAATCGCCCCAACGCACAAACACAACATGTAGTGGTTAAAGGCATTTTTAATTATAACACAACACAACATATAGTGCTAACTTTAAAAATGTAAGCAATGAAAACCTGATAAAATTCAGACAATGTTCCACAAAAAAAACGACAAGTAGCTTGTCATTTTTATACAAAACTTTGGGGTTCACTATCGATAAGAACTCTAACATCTTTATTTTCACGTTTTTGTGTTAAATCAAGGACCTGATTTAAGACTTCTTCCAGTTGCTCCTCAAAACGATACTTCACCAGTATCTGATAATGATAAAGATTATGTGTTCGTGCAATAGGTTTTGGAGTTGGTCCTAATATTTTAGCCTTCTCTGATAAACTGGCCTTAATTATGCTTGCTATCTCATAAGCTTTTTTTGCAACTGTATCCTCATCCTTATGACTAACTAAGATCTGAACCGTAAAATAATAGGGCGGATAAGAAAGTTGTTGCCGGTAATACATCTCTTGACGGTAGAAGGCTTCATAATCTTGATCAGCAACAAGTTTAACCGCATAGTGACCTGGATTAAATGTTTGGATGATAACTTCACCTTTTTTATCCGCACGCCCAGCACGTCCTGCAACTTGCATGAGCAGCTGAAAACTGCGCTCACTTGCTCGAAAATCGGGGAGATTTAAACCAGTGTCCGCATTAATCACACCGACCAGTGTCACATTAGGAAAATCCAGTCCCTTCGCAATCATTTGTGTTCCTAAAAGTACATCTGCCTCATGATGACCAAATTTCTTTAAAATTTTCTCATGGGCATTTTTTGTTTTTGTTGTATCAACATCCATACGTAAAATGCGGATTTCTGGTAGAAGTTTTTCTAATTCTTCTTGAACCTTCTGCGTACCTGAGCCATAATACCGTATTTTTCGACTTTGACAGCTCGGACATGTTTGTGGAATCCCCTCTTGATGACCACAATAATGGCAATTCAAAGTTTTTGTATCCATATGAAGGGTCAAAGAAATATCACAGTTCGGGCATTCAACAACAAAACCACAATCTCTACACATCACAAAAGAACTATAACCCCGACGGTTAAGCATCAAGATTACTTGTTCATTTCGCTCAATTTTTTCGCGAATTTTTTGTAGTAAAATATCTGAGAAATTGGCCGACTTGTCACTAAGGTTATTACGCATATCTACGATTTGAACTTCAGGTAGGAAAGCTTGGTCATTAGCTCGATGTGTGAGTGTCAATAAATGATAAACATTTCGCTGAGCACGTGCTCGGCTTTCGAGACTAGGGGTCGCTGAACCGAGAACTAACCGTGCATGATGATATTGTGCACGTAATAAGGCAATATCTCTGGCATGGTAACGTGGGCTCGAATCTTGCTTGTAGCTTGTTTCATGCTCCTCATCAATAATAATAACCCCAATATTTTCTAAAGGTGCGAAGATAGCGGAACGCGCCCCCACAACAACCTGAGCTCGTCCTTCCTTTATCTTACGCCATTCGTCATATTTTTCACCGTCCGAAAGTCCCGAATGCATAATCGCAACTTTTTCCCCAAAGCGCGCAATAAAACGATTAGACATTTGTGGTGTTAGAGAAATCTCAGGCACCAGCATAATTGCAGTTTGTCCCTTTTCCAAAAAATGTTCAATAACCTGTAAATAAATTTCTGTCTTTCCTGATCCTGTAATTCCTTCCAGTAAAAAGGGCTTTTCTGCAGAAGAAACAATTGCCTCAAAGGCAAGTTGCTGCTCATGATTCAAAACTTTTGCTTTATCAGGAACGACAGCTTCAAAAACAGCCGCTGTTCTTGAAATCTCTTTTTCAGTCACTTCAACAAGTTCATTTTCTATAAAATACTTGATGATAGCCGAAGAAAATGGTAAGTCTTTTTGACGCACACTTGCTTCTTGGTTTAAAAGATAATCTTTCAATTCTGCTCTTTTTTTGGCCGCTTTGCCAATCTCAAAGGTAGCCAATTTAGCATTAGCCTTTAAATACTTTTCTGTTTTCTTATTTTCTTTTGACTTTGCAGAGTAGTTAACGGATAACTTTCCTGACTTGACATCTTTTAATGCTCGGACTTTTTGACTTTCACTAAGCGCGCTCCATTTGGTTTGAATGCCTTCTTGATTAGTCAAAATCTTATCATAGCTTGAATTCAATAAATTAGGCAACATGGCTTTAAGGCAAGAAATTTTGTAAGAAAAGACAGTATGGCGCATTTCATCTGCCAAGCGGAGTTGTTCCTTTGTCAAAACAGGCTCTAAGTCGAGCAGCTCCGCTATTTCTTTGAGTCCCTCTTCTTCCTCATCTACACTTTCAATAATAATTCCTTGAACCAGCCGATTGCCTTTACCAAAGGGAACATGAACGCGCATTCCTGGCTCAATCAACTCTTGCAATTCTGTAGGAATAGCATAGGAGAACGGTTTGTCTATCTGCATCAGAGGAACATCTACAATAATTCGTGCTGTTTTTTTGAACATTTTTCTCCTCTGCTTACTTCTTCTGTATCTAAATATAGTAATTTAATTATAGCAAAAAGAGCTAACCGAATGTCAACTCTGAATTTGGGATAAAGAAAAACTTCCAAAGATTTTCTATATAAAATAAATCTTTGAAAGCTGGTACTATTTCTTATTCAGCTGCAGCTGCAGCTGCTTTAGCTGCACGATTACCTTTTTGTTTTGCTTCTTCTTCGGCTTCTTCTTTCGCGATTTGTTCGCGGATAAGTTTTTCAGCCATTTTTTGTTGAAGACGTTCTAATTCACGTTTTTCTTTCAATGTTTCACGTTTAGCATCTGGCGAAGGGTGAATCGTTACTGTTCCTGCCGCGATTTCTTCCAAGGCTTGTAATGTACGTTTAACAGATTTAAATTCCATTGTAGGACGTTCGCCATCACGCAATTCATGAGCACGTTTGGCTTCCAAAACAACGAGTGAATATTTTGAATCCACGTGTTGGAGTAATTTGTCAATTGAAGGTTCTAACATCATATCAGTTTCCTCTTTTCTTTTCTGTACGCTGTTTCATTGGATCTCAGTCACCAATGGGTTCTTCTTACTTTAAAACAACCTAAGCGTCTTTCAGCTAAAATCTCAAGCCTCTTGTTTTTAATTTTTACCGTCTTCGTCTAACTTCTCAATCATATGTGCATAACGCTCCATTACACGATCGACACGATAATGTTCTGCCTCAATAATCTTGATGACACGTTCTGCAGCAAGTTCAACCTTATCATTGACAACAGCATAGTCGTATTCACTCATCAAGCGAATTTCTTCTTTTGCTTTCATCATCCGGTTATTGATTACTTCTGCACTATCAGTACCACGGCCAACAAGTCGACCACGTAGCTCCTCCAAATCCGGGGGCGTCAAGAAGACAAATACACCATCTGGTACTTTCTCCTTAACTTGCAAGGCTCCTTGCACTTCGATTTCAAGAAATACATCCTTACCTTCATCTAAAGTTTGATTGACATAGGTTAAAGGTGTACCGTAGTAATTGCCGACATATTCAGCATACTCTAACATCTCACCTTTACGTATCATTTCTTCAAACTCTTCACGTGTGCGGAAATAATAATCTTTTCCATCTACTTCACCAGGGCGTTGTGCACGTGTTGTCATTGATACAGAGTAATCAAAGTTATTTTCATTTTCAAAAATTTTCGCACGGACAGTACCTTTTCCTACTCCCGAAGGACCAGAAAAGACAATTAATAAACCACGTTCGGGCATCTTTTTAACCTCACTTATTGTTTACAATCTATTCTAGCAAAGTTGGGCTTATATATCCACTTTGCGTAACACAAAGTAACTTTAATTAATTTAAACGTAACATAACTTTTTTATTCTTCTTCAAAATAAAAAAGTACTGCTGGGAGTACTTTTTATTTTGCATAGTCAATAGCCCGTGTTTCACGAATAACTGTAACTTTAATATTTCCTGGATAATCCATCTCGTCTTCAATACGATTTTTCACATCTCGTGCAAGAATTACGATTTGATCATCTGTAAGCTTTTCTGGCTTAACCATGACACGAACTTCACGTCCTGCCTGTAATGCAAAGGCACTTTCAACACCGTCAAAGCTTGTTGAGATATTTTCCAAATCACGCAGACGTTTAATATAATTTTCAATCGACTCACGACGTGCCCCAGGACGTGCTGCACTTAAAGCATCAGCTGCAGCAACCAAAGTAGCAATATTACTGTTTGGTTCTGTATCTCCATGGTGACTCGCAATAGTATTAATAACGACTGGATTTTCCTTGTACTTACGTGCAAGTTCTGTACCAATCTCGACGTGGCTACCTTCAACTTCATGATCCAGAGCTTTACCGATATCATGTAAGAAGCCGGCACGTTTTGCAAGACTCACATTTTCGCCCATCTCTCCAGCAAGGTTTCCAGCAACATTTGCCACCTCAACTGAATGGTCAAGAACATTTTGACCATAAGAAGTACGGAAATGCAAGCGACCCATGATTTTCATTAAATCTGGATGGAGGTTATGTGCTCCCACTTCAAAGGCAGCTTGTTCGCCATACTCGCGCATCTTGTGATCCAATGCTTTGCGATTTTTCTCAACAAGTTCCTCAATACGTGCAGGGTGAATACGACCATCTTGAACCAGTTGCTCCAAGGTCATTCGTGCAATCTCACGTCTAATCGGATCAAAGCCAGATAATACAACAGCTTCTGGAGTATCATCAATAATTACGTCAATACCCGTCAAGGCTTCAAAGGTGCGGATATTCCGACCTTCACGTCCGATAATCCGTCCCTTCATGCCATCATCTGGTAAAGTAACTACTGATACCGTTTGTTCAGCAACCGAATCACTAGAGACACGTTGGATTGCAAGTGAAACAATGTTTTTCGCACGTTTATCAGCTTCAGCATGTGCTTTTTCTTCACTTGAACGTATCAGCTGTGCCATTTCTTTGGTTAAACCATCACGGGTTTCACTAAGAATGATTTCTTTCGCTTCATCTTTTGTTAAAGCAGCGATACGTTCTAATTCTTCTTGTTTCTTTTCTTCAATTTCTAAAAGTTCTTGCTCACGTTTATTGAGTGTATCAGTTTTTTTAGAGAGCGCTTCCTCTTTAGAGTCTAAGCTACGTTCTTTATTTGTAAGTTTATCATCCTTACGGTCTAGAACTTCTTCACGTTGTTTTAGGCGTTGTTCAGTTTCTTTTAACTCCTTACGATCTTGCTTAAATTCATCTTCGATTTCACGGCGTTGCTTTTGTTCTTCTTCGCGAAGATTAAAGCGCGCTTCTTTCTTGAATGCTTCTGCTTCGTCCCTCAGGATTTCCGCTTCTTTTCTTACAAGAGCAGCATCACGCTGTGCATTTGCCGTTATCTCATTTGCCTTGTTTTCTGCCTGCATAAAAAGACTCTCAGCATCTTGCTTGTTTTTCTTAATATTTTGGGCATAAAAAATAAAGGCAATAACCAATACAATCAACAAGACAAGCAGAACGAGTGATATGACGTTCATTTGTCTCCTTTTATTCATACCTGCCTTATCGCGGTTCAATAAGGCAGATAGCTTGATTATAAATCATATGTGTTTGCAGAGAAACACTCCCTATATTTTACCATTTTTTAGGATATGTTTCAATTAAGTATTTTACCGCTTTCAACTTTTTGACATTTTGATTTTAAAAGCATGATATCCTGAAGAGTGAAAGATGAAAGATTATGATTAGTAAAACCAGTAAAGCAACTGCGTAATAACGTCCTTTATAGCATTTTTATAAAATAAAAAAACTGTGCATAATAACACAGTTTTGTTGTTTAAAGCAATTCTTTAAGTGTTTCAACCTTGTCTAAACGTTCCCATGGAAGATCAATGTCTGTACGACCAAAATGACCATAAGCGGCGGTTTGTCCATAAATTGGGCGGAGCAAATCTAGCATTTCGATGATACCAGCCGGACGCAAATCAAAGTTTTCACGGATAGCTGCCAATAAGATGTCGTCAGAAACTTTTCCAGTACCAAAGGTTTCAATATTTACAGAGGTTGGTGTAGCTACACCAATCGCATAAGACAATTGGACTTGAGCTTTATCTGCCAAACCGGCAGCAACAATATTTTTGGCAACATAACGTGCTGCGTATGAAGCTGAACGGTCAACTTTTGTGGCATCTTTACCTGAGAAAGCACCACCACCATGAGGTGCGTACCCACCATAAGTGTCTACGATTATCTTACGGCCAGTCAAACCAGAATCTCCTTGAGGTCCACCAATAACAAAGCGACCTGTTGGATTAATAAAGTATTTTGTTTCATCATCAAGAAGATTTTCCGGAATAACTTCCTTGATTACTTTTTCAATAACATCTCGGCGAATTTCTTCATTAGTAGCTTCAGCTGCGTGTTGTGTTGAAATAACCACTGTATCTACACGCTTAACTTGTCCTGCTTCATCATATTCTACTGTAACTTGTGATTTTGCATCTGGACGAAGGTAGCTGATATCACCTGACTTACGTAAGTCTGCTAATTTTTTCACTAGCTTATGGCTAAGTGAAATCGCAAGTGGCATATATTCTTCTGTTTCGTTGGTTGCATAACCAAACATCATCCCTTGGTCACCAGCACCGATAAGATCAAGTGGATCAATGATTTTTCCATCTTTACCACGAACTTCTTCTGCTTCGTTTACCCCTTGGGCAATATCTGGTGACTGCTCTACAAGTGAAACATGGACACCGACTGATTTATAGTCAAATCCATTTTCACTGTCTGTATAGCCAATATTTTTGATTGTCTCACGAACCACTCCAGCAATATCAACATAAGCTGATGTTGATATCTCCCCAAATACATTAACTGTACCTGTGTAAACTACTGTTTCACAGGCTACGTGTGCATCTGGGTCTTGTGCCACAATGGCATCAAGGATAGCATCCGAGATTTGGTCAGCAACCTTATCTGGATGTCCTTCTGAAACTGATTCTGATGTGAATAGACGTTTTTCTGACATTCTTTATTTCCCCTACTTCTTAAGTATTTTTCGGTTACAGGCTTAATGGTAGTGATTGCTCACTTGGAGAGTTCTCTCCCGCCATCGGAAATTGTAACTCCTTTATTTTAGCACAAAAAGAGAATTTTTGATATACTTTGCCTAAATGAAAAATCCTTTAGATAAAAAAATTATTTTAGATGCTAATCCTTGGTTAAACGACGTTAAAATCCTTGATGAATCCATCTCAACACAGTTGGATGCTAAAGCTGATGGTCAAGCCAACACTTTATATATGTCTGAAAAACAAACAGGTATTTATGGCCGTTTTGGGCGGGAATACTATGCCAGTCCTGAAGGAGGTATCTATATGACACTCCTCTTAAAGCCTGTCGGATCTTTGGGAACTCTGCCTAATTACACACTGCTTGCCGCTGCAGCTGTCGTTTCAGCAATTGAAACACTGACCACAAAGAAAGTAGATATTAAATGGGTCAACGATATTTATCTCAATCATAAAAAAATTGTAGGGATTCTCGCAGAGGCCCAAGTCCAACCAGATACGAGTTTGCAGATCGCCTTAGGCATCGGAATAAATTTTCATATTTCAACATTTCCTGAAGCAATCGCTCACAAAGCTGGCTCATTATTTACAGAAACTCCTACAATAACACGCTCTGAGCTTGTTGCCAAAATCTGGTCAGAATTTCATCAGCTCTCTAAAAGAGACTTCTTTGAAATTTATAAAACTCATTCCTTCATTCTTGGGAAAACAGTAGAATTTGAGGAAAATAAAGTCTTATATAGAGGTACCGCAGTAGACTTAACACCATCTGGTCAACTCATTGTTCACCTTGAAGATGGTCAGATAAAAACTCTCTCAAGCGGTGAAATCTCGCTAAAAAACTGGACGTGATGGACGTCCAGTTTTAATTTTTTCATTTATATTATTAGGAGTTTAGGAAATTCGGAATTATTATTTTTTAAAAATCTGACCAGTCATCTTTTTTCTCATCTTCAACTGGTTCAGCCTCTTTCATCTTACGGCCAGATGAGTGAGATGAAGATTTGCTTTGCCAACGGTCCGCATAGCTTGACCAGTTTTCTTCATTTGTTCTGCGGTAGTTTTGTCTCCCAGCATTACTTCCAGCACTTGGAATAATCCAACTGGCAATAAAGTATACAGGAATAAGACTTCCCCAACTTCCGAAAGCTAAGAGGACATACAAGATCCGTACAAAAGTAATGATATCAGGGCTCCAACCAAAGTATTCACAGATACCTGCAATCGTACCCGTCAACATTCGATTGTTTGGTGATTTTGTTAATTGTTTTTGAGACATTTTCTTTCCTTTCTAGAAGCTGTCCTTCGAATGATTAATGAGGGCTAGGTATTAGCCAACTCGCTACGATATATACAAGTGCAAGTGTTCCAAAACTTCCTAAAGCGAAGAACACATACAAAATACGCATTAGTGTAATTATATCACGACTTAAGCCAAAATACTCGCCTACGCCAGCTATGGTCCCCGTCAGCATACGGTTACTCGATGATTTTGTAAGTTGTCTTTTAGACATATGTTTTCCTTTCTAAAAAGTTTGGAAGGATTTCTGCTTAGTCAATATCTTTAAGCCAGATTGTTCCTGATTTTGTTTCGAGTTCAAAGGTTAAAGTATCTGGACCAGTACGAACGACTGCCGCACCGTTACGACTTGCTTCAAAAGGATTATCCAAGTTCAAACGTGTTTTATAGCCACCAAAGACTGTACGCACATGTCCAACAAGACCGAGATATTCTGGTACAGAAAGTTTCACATCACCATTGACATTTTTCACCATTAATTTTCTTGGTGTATCTTGGTTTTGTGTCAAGAGAATATTCCCATTAACCAAGTTGACATCTCCATCTTCAAAAGCTGATGTAACTCGAATGTTACCATTGACTGAATTCAACTTCAAAACATTTGTTGAACCATCTAAAACTTTAATTTCACCATTTTTAATAGTTACGTTAATGTCTTTGTTGGTTGTTTCCACAAGTTCAACTTCACCATTGACTTGATCAATCTCTAAGTTATCCACTGCTATTTTTTCTACTTTAATATCCCCATGTGCAAACTTGAAATCAAAAGTTTCATACACTTTTTCAGGTAAGTAAAGTTCCAAATTAACAGCTGTACGCAAGCTATCAGATGTCGTAATCTCTAAAACGCCGTCGTTAACTTCGAGTTTTGTTTTTTCAGCCAGATATTCATCAATTTTTTCTTGATCCACTGCACCGTAAATTCTGTATTCAGCTTTTACATGAGCATTTTCACCAGGATAAACGGAAATTTTACCTGCCTTAATGTCTAAATTAACGGAATGAAAGTCGCCGTCAATATCTTTTTCCACAGTTTTTACTGTTGATTTTACTTTTGGAAAGCCTTTAGAGAAGTCGATATTGTCATCGATTGCTTTCGAAGCATCTTTGAACACTACTTTTCCTTTTGACACGATTTGGTCCATGATACCTTTGAAGGAGTCCATAAAGTCAACCTCGTGGTTAACAAATCCCTCTGTATCTGTATAATTAAATTTTTCTTTATTTTCGCTTTGGCCTTCTTCAGCCATAGGATTTGATTTATCAAGCAATTCCAAAGCTTCATCTTCGGTAATAATTCCCCGACGCATCAAGTCCATAATTCTATCTTTTTTATTCATTTTTGTTCCTCCTGTTATAGAACTGAGATCTGTCAATCTCTATATTTAAATTATCCCATACTTTATTGTGGATAATCTCAGTCTTTGGACTGATTTTTTTCTTTAACTTTTTTTAAAAAGAACAAAAAAAGGTTCTTACGAACCGTTTTTTTATTTTTTAGGTTGAATATATGTGGATAAACTTGCATCGCTTGCAGATATCGTACGATAGTCCACAACATTGAGGCCTTTAACATTCATTTCGGAAACAAGGATTGAACCATCCTTATTTACTTTTTCCACAAAAGCAACGTGACCATACTCAGCAGAAGCTCCAGCTACACCCGGTGGGAAACTTACCGCATAACCCACTTGTGGAATAGTCGTTGTGTAATAACCTTGTGCGGCACCGTTTGAACCCCAAACGCCACCATTACCCATGAATTGGCCAATTTTTCCACCCAATTGGAAGATACGGTTATACACATATTGTGTACAATTTCCCCAAGCATAGCTTGAGGCACCTGGATATTGTTTGCCATCATATTCTGGGAATTTCAAGTCAGTCGGCATTTTTTCCAATAATGGACTTGCAGGAGCATCAAGATTTTTAAACTCATCTGACAAGTTTTCAATATCGTCATACTGAGTCAAGTTGTATTCTTTAATAATTTGAATGAGCTTAGCCGCATACTCCGGATCCGTAGCAAAAATTCCTTGCAATGAACGTGCTGCATCCTCAACACTGTCACTATTGACCTTCCAGCTTCCAGCATAAATCTTGCTGTTCCAAGTTGTCCCATGCAACATCAAGTTGATGTAATCTACAAGGGATTGGTCAAAATTATCATAGGCCCGATAAGTTCCCGAAGAAATTGTTACGGACTGTCCATTAAATGCACCAATGATATTAAACAAATTGTGGTAGATAGATGCGACATTACTATGTCCGTAGCCTGACTCCAAAATAGCTTGTGCAATAATTAAAGAAGCATAGAGATTATTTTGTCCTGCAAGTTGTGAAATTCGAGGAGCAATACTTTTGATAAAATCTTCAACAGTTGTGTTGTTAATTTTTGTCAATGGAGGTACTGCAATATTTGTTTTATTGAATTTCAAATCGCCATCTGTACTTGCCTGTTTATAAGTCGTTACCGCATCCTGTGCTGTATAATTTGCTCCAGAATAAACGGGTGCCACATAATTATAGTTAGGTGCAGATGGAGCTGGTGTAGGCGCCGGTGCCGGAGTGCTAGGTTTTGGCGTTGATGGTTTTGGTTTAGAAGGCTTTGGCTTTGATGGTTTCGGCTTTTCTGGTTTTGGTTTCTCAGGGTTCACAGGTTTACCAGGATCTGTTGGGTCAACTGGGTCTGTAGGATCTACTGGATCCGTTGGGTCAACCGGGTCTGTAGGATCTACTGGGTCCGTTGGGTCAACCGGGTCTGTAGGATCTACTGGATCTGTTGGGTCAACCGGGTCCGTTGGATCTACTGGATCCGTTGGGTCAACTGAGTCCGTTGAATTTGTTGAATCCGTTGAGTTTTCTGAATTACTACTGCTCAACTGCCCATCATCCCCAGCTTCAATCTTGTTTACCTCTGAGTTCTGAGTCACAGTATCTACATTCGTTACCACTTTGAAATCTGATGAAGCAGTTGTTGTACTATCCGCATGAGCATTCGCACCAAAAGCAGCGACGCCTAATACTGCCGCTGCACTTAGAGTGACCTTTGGTAGAGCTTTACGCTCCTTTACCTTCATATGTTTATATTTTTTTTCAGCCATTGTTAATTTTATCTCCTCAAGTCAATCAAAAAATCTTGGTTTTATAATCTTTTTTTAATAAAACTATTGGCCACTTTATTCTAACAAAAATTATTATTTCACTCAACCAATATGAGCGATTATTTTACAGTTATTTCATTTATTTTACAAGCCCCCATTTCCCAAGCTAATCTGCTATACTAACATCAAGGACAAAATCATGGAAAAATATATTATTACAAGTGATAAGGTGAAAATTTACTATAAAGTTGAAGGTAAAGGACCTACACTTTTACTGTTGCACGGCAACTCACAAAATAGTAATATCTTTAAGCCACTTATCAAAAGGCTAAAAGGTGATTATACTTGCATTTCAATCGATACACGCGGTCATGGAAAAAGTCTTTTTAGCGGAAAAAAACTTAGTTTTAATCGTTTAATGGAGGATGTACTTGAAGTGATGCAAGCTGAAGATCTTCAGTCTATCAATCTGCTTGGTTTCAGCGATGGCGCAAATATTGCAATGCTTCTAGCCAGCAAGTACCCTACGCGCATACATCGCTTAATCCTTAACGCTGGCAATTCCACCTATGCTGGACTTTATAGCTTGGTACGCTTCACAGTAAAATCACTAAACATTTGTGCACATTTACTGCGTAGACCCTCACCTGCTTTGCAACTTCTTTTAGAAGATGTGCTTCAAAATATGAATGAACTAGAAAATATCACTGCTCCCACACTTGTCATCAATGGCCAGTTTGATGTGGTTAAAACTGCCCATGCGCATGATATTGCAAAGCATATTCCTAACAGTCAGTTTTTTATTATCCCTTGGGGAAGCCATCTGAGTTTCTATTTTCGTCCCACAAATTTCAGTCAGATTGTCCGTAATTTTCTAGAGGATACTTGGAAACCTCCTGTTAATAAAGCTCTCAATAAAAAAACCACTTAAAGTGGTTTTTTATTTCAAAGTCTTTGACCGTTTGATGCAATGACTTCTTTATACCAATCAAATGATTTTTTCTTCGAACGTTTTCCTGTACCATGAATTTCATCATCCAAATCCACATAAATGAAGCCATAACGTTTGCTCATTTCTCCAGTTGAGGCAGAAACAAGGTCAATACAGCCCCAAGGTGTATAGCCCATCAAGTCCACACCATCTTCAACTGCTTCTTCCATGGCGATAATGTGTCTGCGTAAATAATCGATACGGTAATCATCTTGAATGCTGCCGTCAGCTTCAACTTTATCAATAGCTCCTAAGCCATTTTCTACTATAAAGAGTGGAACCTGATATCGTCCATAAAGATCATTTAAGGCATAACGTAATCCATCAGGGTCAACGGCCCAACCCCATTCACTTTCTTTAAGAAACGGATTTTTTACACCCCCGAGTACCATATTTCCACTTGCTTCAACTCCTTCTTGGGTTTTCGATTCTACAGTTGACATATAGTAACTAAAACCGATGTAATCGACTGTTCCTTTTTTCAAAGTTTCCAAATCTTCTTTCGTTATCTCTAAGTCTTCTTTTTTAATTCCATATTTTTTATGAAGTCGATATGTAAAGACAGGATACTCCCCTCGCACTTGAACATCATTACAGAAGTAATTGAATTCTTGAATACTTTGTTGAGCAGCTATCTGATTGATTGGATTGGCATCAAAAGCATAAGTTGTCGAATAAATGCTCATACAACCGATGTGTAAATCTTTGTTTAAGGCATGTCCAAATTCTACAGTTAATGCACTTGCAACAAATTGATTATGCCAAGCTTGAAAGACATTCTTTTTATCATCTCCACCATTTGAAGGTACTAAACCTTGACCCAGAGCCGCAAAGAAAGTTGCAGAGTTAATTTCATTGAAAGTCATCCAGTATTTCACTTTGTCTTGATAACGCTCCAACAAAACTTTGGCATAACGAACATAGAACTCAATCAATTCACGATTTTTCCATCCACCATATTCTTTAGCAAGATGAAGTGGCATTTCATAGTGAGAAATTGTGACTACAGGTTCGATATTGTATTTCAAACATTCGTCAATCAATTGGTCGTAGAATTTAAGACCGGCTTCATTAGGTTCACTTTCGTTTCCCTTCGGAAAGATGCGGGACCAAGCTACAGAAAAGCGATAAGCTTTAAAACCCATCTCGGCGAACAAGGCGATATCTTCTTTAAAATGATGGTAATGATCAATCCCTTTGTGGTTAGGATAAACATATTTGTCTTCATCAATGGTCCAGTCAAAGTCTGGTGAATTGAGAATTTCTAAGCGTTCTTTCCCACCTGGCATCGCATCTGCAACCGAAAGTCCTTTTCCATCCACATCAAAGGCACCTTCCAATTGATTAGCAGCTGTGGCACCGCCCCATAAAAAGTCTTTTTTAAATGTCATTTTATTTTTCTCCTAAAATCGTTTCGCCATTTGAGGCAATTACTTCTTTGTACCAGTCAAAGGATTTTTTCTTTGAACGTTTTAATGTTCCTTTACCGTCATTGTCCATATCTACATAGATAAAACCATAACGTTTCCGCATTTCCCCAGTTCCTGCTGAAACCAAATCAATACAGCCCCAAGGTGTATAACCCAGGAGATCCACACCTTTATCAATTGCACGGCTCATCGCCTTGATATGTTTTTGGAAATAATCGATACGATAATCATCATTGATTGTACCATCTGCTTCGACTTTGTCTTCCATGCCTAAACCGTTTTCCACAACAAAGAGCGGGACTTCATAGCGGTCATACAAATCCATTAAGGTATATTCTAACCCTGTCGCATCAATCTGCCAGCCATATTCACTGGCTTCCAAGTAAGGATTTGCTGCACCTCCCATCAAGTTCCCCATCGAAGGCTCTGCCCCTTCTTGAGTCGTTACGCAAAGTGTCATATAGTAACTGAAAGTGTACATATCAACTCTTCCTTCTTGGAGCAGCGCATCATCACCTTCTTCTTTTTGGATTTCAATTTTTTTATTTTGAAAGTATTTTTCGATAAGCGCTGGATATTTCCCTTTAACTTGGACATCACCGACAAACTTATTCACAAGCAGGTCGTATTCTTTGGTTTGCAAGATATCTTCTGGGTTTGGTGTAAGAGGGTACATAGTCAAATGAGCAATCATACAACCAATCTTAAACTCTGGATTAATCTTATGGCCCTCAATGACCGCCTTTGCACTGGCAATAAAAGTATGGTGTAAGGCTTGAAATCTTTTATGCTCATCTTCTGGAATCGCATTGAGCGCAAAATCACCATGTGGATGAAGGCCTAAAACTGTAAGTTCACCGTGTGGCATTGTACCAAAATTTAGTTCGTTAAAAGTGATCCAGTATTTCACTTTATCTTTGTAGCGCTCAAAACATACTTTGGCATAATTCACATAGAAATCAATGGTTTCCCGGCTTAAAAAGCCGTCATATTTTTCCATCAATCCCAAGGGAATTTCAAAGTGACTGAGTGTAACCAACGGTTCAATGCCATGTTTCAAACATTCATCAAATACGAGATCATAAAAGAGTAAACCTTCTTCATTAGGTTGCGTTTCGTCTCCCTGAGGGAAAATGCGCGACCAGTTTATACTCAGTCTAAATGTTTTAAAGCCCATTTCTGCAAATAAAGCAATGTCTTCTTTGTAATTATGATAGAAATCAATCGCGCGATGTGAAGGGTAATATGTCTCCTCGTCAAGCACTGGTGTAAAATGACGTTCCTTATTTTTTCCACCTACTGTTTTCATATCAGCTACAGACAGTCCTTTACCACCAACATTATAAGCACCTTCTGCTTGATTGGCCGCGATAGCTCCACCCCATAAAAAGTCTTTTTTAAAGCTCATTTCTCTCTCCTTTTTTATACCGGCTGAACGACCAAACCATCAGCTGTTTTTACAAGACCAGTTAATAACTCTTCTGCTTTATGAATAACTGTCTTGTCAGTGATTACAATATCTGCAAAATCACTGCTATTAGTTATAATAATCGGCACTTGTGTACTGAAACCTGCAGCTTCAATAGCTTCCATATCAAACTTCAACAATAAATCGCCTTTTTGAATCTTTTGTCCCTGTGAAACAAAGGATTCAAAATATTTTCCTTCTAGCTGCACGGTATCAATACCAACATGTATAAGGAGTTCTGTTCCTTGCTCTGAAATTAAACCAATAGCGTGTTTTGTAGGGAAAACAGTCATCACTTGTCCATCAAATGGGGCATAAACTTCACCAAGTGTTGGCTCAATTACTGCTCCTTTGCCCATCACACCTGCAGCAAAAGCTGCATCATTGGCTTCAGATAATGGAAGAACTTTACCTTCTAAAGGAGTCGTAATATGTTCTTCACCTACTGCTTGTGATACACGAGTTTGATTATTTTTTGCTTCTTTTGGTTGTTCTTCCTCTGAGTTTTCATCTTCAAAACCAAGAATCCATGTCAAGGCAAAACCTGCGATTACAGCAATGATTGCTAAAATAATCATCTTAACTGCTCCCGAAATATCACCATCTAAACTGATATTTGTTGTGAAACTAAAGACACCTAAGCCGCCCATTGTGTATCCTTTAATACCCATTCCCATAGCAAATGCACCAATAATACCACTTACCACACATGAAGCCCAGAAAGGACGTTTCTTTGGAAGTGTTATCCCGTAGATTGCTGGCTCTGTTACGCCAAACCATCCTGAAATGAAAGCAGGGATTGCTAACTCACGTAATCGTTTATCTTTTGTTTTCACCATTACTGCTCCCACTGCACCAGTCTGAGCAAATGAAGCACCTGATGCTGCAATAAGTAATGCAGTTGGTTCACCTTGTGCTAAAGAAATGATGGCAAAAGGCACAATTGCCCAGTGCAAGCCAAACATAACCAAAATTTGCCACGTAAAGCCTAACACAAGTCCAAAGATAATTGGACTGAATCCTTGTAAGGCGAGAAGTCCTTTCCCTAAAGCATCAGAAGCAATGTTCATGACTGGCCCAATAATGAGAAAACCTAAAGGAATTGCAATCAAAGCTGTAAAGAAAGGTGCTAGAAAAAGTTTCACCACGTCAGGGATAATTTTCTTGAGCTGTTGTTCAAGAAAGGCCGCAAAAGCTGTAATAGCGATAATAGGCATAACTGATGAACCATAACCTGCTGCTGGCACTGAAAATGGAATGCCAAAGAAGTTTAGCCCTCCACTCTCAGCGAAAGTTTTTGTGACTGAACCATCCACAAATCCAGGATAAACCAAGGCTGCGGCAATCAGCATCCCGACAAATGGCGAACCGTTAAATTTTTTCATCGCTGTATAGCCGATAAAAATTGGTAAGAACAAGAAAAGTCCATCGCCCATAGAATTAAGGACAGCATAGGTTGATGAAGCCTGGAAGCTTGCACCCAATGCAAAGGATAAAATCGCGTTCAACCCTTTAATCATACCTGCTGCCGCTAAGGGTGCTAAAATAGGCTGGAAAATTCCTGAAATCATTTCGACAAACTTATCGAAAATATTTCCCTTAGCTTTCGTCTGAGAAGAATCCATCTCTAGCTTACCGATAACATTATCTACGTCAGCGCGGACATCAGGAACATGGTTCCCAATGACAACTTGGTACTGTCCCCCAGCTTGCATGACAGTGACAACACCATTCATCTTCTTCAGTACTTCTGTATTCGCGAGACTTTCGTCTTTCAACTTAAAACGTAGTCGCGTAATACAATTTGTCAATGAGAGGATGTTTTCTTTCCCTCCCACATTTGCTACAATGTCTTTTGCAAGAGCTTCATATTTGCCCATCACAAACCTCCATAATATAATATATTTTTAGAGGTCTCGCCAACTTAATGTCACGATCCATTTGTTACCAAAGTTTAGTTTTATTGGATTTTCTCCAAGATACGTGCCAAATGCACAGTCATGTAAATCTGTTCGCTTTCAGAGACTTCATAATCCCTTGTTTGATTTAAAAATTCGCTCACTTTACGTGTGCCAAGATAAGCATTGGGATATTTGCGCACAATAAGAGCAAAAAGTTCCTTGTCGGTTTCTTCTACTCTAGCACTACCTGCTAAAATCTGCTCAGTAAAGAATTTTAAATGTGTAATGAAGCGTTGGAAGTAAATATCTTGTTCATCAAAGGTGATTTTCAAAGTATACTTTAATGTCGTTAAAATTTCTTCCATAAGCTTGGTCAGCTGCATCGCGTACTCATGACCAGTACCAAGTGTACCGTTAACGATATGCATCGTCAGAAAACCTGCTTCATCTTCTGGCAGTTCTACACCAAATTGTTCTTTGACCTTTTCCAATGCTTTCAAACAGATTTTGAACTCTTCTGGAAAGAAACGTTTAATATCCCAGAGCAGAAAATTCTTCACCGAGATGTTTTCTTCAGTACGCAGAAGCGCTGCATGAAGATGGTCCGCAAAAGCAACAAGTGTTGTATCTGAAACTTCCTTATCAAACTTAACTTTAACCTCGGATAAAGTCACCATCGAAAGCTCAATGATAGCACTCGGAATTTCGTTTAAAATCTCCGAAAAACTCTGTATATCTGAACTGGCTTTTAAACCAAAAATCTTTTCGATTTTATCAACCCCAACTGCTTGACCTATTCTTTTCTTGAAACCAATACCAAGCCCCATAAGGATGATTTCTTCATTTCTGCTATTAATTGCTATGACCACATTATTGTTTAGGATTTTTCTGATTTCCACAATTCACCCCTCATTTCACAAAAATAGACCCTATCGCCCCTATGACAAAAATAGAGTACGATAAGGTCTAGCTTAACTTAATAATCACTATCCGTTTTTTATGAAACCGCTTTTATATTAGTATACTGTATTATCAAAATCTTGTCAAGGATAAATTTTAAAATAAAAAAAACTGCTAATACCTAGCAGTTTTTATTTTTTTTGTTGAATTAAAGTTTTAAGTGTATCTGTCAGTATTCCTTCGAATTTTTCAGTATCTTTCGTGATATCGATCCCTTTTTCTAATGAAGCAGCTGCACTCCAGCCAATCGCTTCAGTGATTACCGCAGCTATCGAAGCATTGACCACACTACCTACACCTGGAATCAAAGTAGCCAATGATCTTCCGATGTACGGAATCAATGTCACCCTTATAAAGTTTACGACAAATTTATCACTAAACTTCACGTCATAAATATTATAAATATTTTTCAGCATCTTTAACTGAATAGGTACTAAAATTAAAGCATCCGCAATAGGTATCGGTAGAGCGCCTACGCCCGCAGCAGTGATTGAGGCTCCGTGAATTGTTCTATGAACCTTAGAAGCTTTATCACTACTTATAGATTTTTTTACCGTTTGAGGTATTTGTCCGTTCATTTCTTTTGAAACTTCTATATTCTTACGTTTTTTTATTCCTATCATCTCTCCCCCTCATTTCTTCACTATTTATTGTCTGAGCTTCATCGATCTAAGTATCAGATTTATCCTGCAAATCGTATGTTCTTTGCTCTTCTTTAAGTTTAACATTTTCTTTCAAATTTTTGACTCAATCTGACTTCACTTACTTCCTACTCCTAAGTTCACACAAAAAAAGCTTGCCAAAAGCGACAAGCGTTCTTTTAATCATATTTCAAAAAACTGATTAATCTTGGTTTGCTCACAATCAAAGATTGCTTCGCAAATCAAAAACTATATTTGTTTGCTCACAATCAGAGATTGCTTCGCAGAACAAGGCTTACGCCTTGTTTGCTGAACCGAAAACGTCGATACGTTCTTCAACTGATGCAGTGATTGCGTCGAAACCAGGTTTCAAGAATTTACGTGGGTCGAAGAGTTTTTTCTTCATGTATTCAGCTTCGTTAGCGTTAAATTCAACGACGAATTCACGAGTTGCTTTTGCAAATGCAAGTTGGCATTCTGTGTTTACGTTGATTTTAGCTACACCGTTAGCGATTGCTTCGCGGATTTGATCGTCAGGGATACCTGAACCACCGTGCAATACGATAGGAACATTTTTGCCCATAGCTTCAACGAGTGCTTCGTTCAATTTAGTCAAGTGATCGATGTGGAGACCTTTCCAGTTTTCTGGGTAAGGACCGTGGATGTTACCGATACCAGCCGCAAGGAAGTCAACACCAAGTTTAGCCATTGCTACTGCATCTTCGATAGGAGCAAGTTCGCCTTCACCGACGATACCGTCTTCTTCACCACCGATAGAACCAACTTCACACTCAACTGAGATACCTTTAGCGTGAGCTTTTGTGATAACTTCTTCAGCAAGTTTAAGGTTTTCTTCGATTGGAAGGTGTGAACCGTCAAACATCAATGAAGAGTAACCAACTTCGATACATTCCAAAGCGTCATCAAAGTGACCGTGGTCAAGGTGAATAGCTACTGGTACAGTGATTCCCATTGATTCTACAAGAGTTTCAATGAGGAGTTTACACATTTTGTAACCACCCATGTATTTAGCAGCACCCATTGAAGTTTGGATAAGTACTGGAGTCTTTTTAGCTTCTGCTGCGCGCAAGATAGCTTGAGTCCATTCAAGGTTGTTTGTGTTGAAACCACCGATAGCGTAACCATTGTCACGAGCGGCTTGTACGAATTTTTCTGCTGAAACGATTGCCATTTCAAATTCCTCCGAATATTTTCTATTACTGTCTTAGTATAGCATTTTGTGAACTATTTTTCTAGTTATAAGTCGTGAATGCGCTTGTATTCTGGTTTTTTTAGAAAATAAAACATATGGTAATGACAAATAAAAAGAGAGTTCCCTCTCTTTTTATTATTTAGTACGGCTGTAGTTAGCTACGTCTTCTTGAATATTTTCGATAAATTGATCCAAGCTAATAACTTCAGTATCTGTTGAACCATAACGGCGAATGTTTACAGTGCCATCTGCCATTTCTTGATCACCCACAACGATTTGATAAGGAACTTTACGTGTTTGGGCTTGACGGATTTTATAACCCATTTTTTCATTTGATTCATCAACAACGATACGCAATCCTTTTTCTTGGAGACGTTTTTTGATTTCCCATGCGTAATCGGCATGAATTTCGTTGTTTACAGGAATGATGATTGCTTGAGTAGGTGCCAACCAAGTTGGGAACGCACCTTTATAAAGTTCAATCAAGTAAGCTGTAAAGCGTTCCAAAGTTGAAATTACACCGCGGTGAATCATAACTGGACGGTGTTTTTCACCATCTGCACCAACATATGTGATGTCAAAGTTTTCAGGGTTAAGGAAGTCCAGCTGGATAGTTGAAAGTGTTTCTTCATTACCTAAAGCTGTCTTAACTTGGATGTCCAATTTTGGTCCATAGAAGGCTGCTTCGCCTTCAGCTTCAACGTAGTCAAGATTCATATCATCCATGGTTGCTTTAAGCATACGTTGTGATTTTTCCCACATTGCATCGTCTGGGAAATATTTTTCTGTGTCTTCCGGGTCACGATATGACAAACGGAAGCTGTAATCGTCGATACCAAAATCACGGTACATTTCCATAATCAATTCAAGAATTTTTCCAAATTCTTCTTGGATTTGATCAGGTGTCACAAATGTGTGACCATCATTTAGTTGCATCACACGTACACGTTGAAGACCTGAAAGTGCGCCTGATTTTTCATAACGGTGCATTGTACCGAACTCAGCGATACGGATAGGTAATTCGCGGTAGCTGTGTACGTGGTGTTTATAGATAGCAATGTGCGATGGGCAGTTCATTGGACGAAGCTCCATTTGCTCGCCATCACCCATATCCATTGGTGGGAACATGTCTTCATGATAATGTTGCCAGTGACCTGATTGTTTATAAATATCCAAGTTCATCAAGTTTGGTGTGTTAACGTGCAAGTAGCCTGCAGCGATTTCACGGTCTTCTACGAAACGTTGGATTGTACGGCGAATAGTTGCTCCATCTGGAAGCCAGTAAGCTGTACCTGCTCCCAAAGAAGCTTCATTGAAGAAGAGATCTAACTCTCGACCGAGCTTACGGTGATCACGTTCTTTCGCTTCTTCACGCATTCTCAAGTTTTCTTCGAGGTCTTCTTTATTAAACCAAGCAGTACCGTAAACACGTTGCATCATTGCATTATCACTATTTCCACGCCAGTAAGCTCCTGCCACATTAAGCAATTTGAAGAATTTAATAAAGCCAGTTGATGGCACATGTGGGCCACGGCAAAGATCTGTGTATTCGCCTTGACTATAGATTGTCAAGCCGCCTTCATCTTCATTGTGTTCTTCGATAAGCTCAAGCTTATAAGGATCACCAGCAAAGATTTCTTTCGCTTCTTCTTTGCTTACTTCTTTACGAATTGAAGGGAAATTTTCTTTTGAGATACGACGCATTTCTGCTTCGATTTTTTCCAAATCATCGTTTGAAATTTGTCCTTCTTCATTATCAGTATCGTAGTAGAAACCATTTTCAATAGCTGGACCTACACCAAGGTGAATATTTGGAAAATGACGACGTGCTGCTTGAGCAAATAAGTGAGCTGCAGAGTGACGAAGTAAACCAAAAGCATCTTCATGATCCGGTGTTACAATTTCAAAAGTTGCATCTTCTTTGATTGGACGGGTCACGTCAATAAGTTTGCCGTTGACTTTACCAGCCAAGGCTTTTTTAGCCAAACCAGGTGAGATTGATTTCGCAATTTCAAGTGTTGAGATGCCTGCCTCAAATTCTTTGACAGCACCATCTGGGAAAGTGATTTTAATCATATAAGCCTCCAATTTTTTTGTTAACATATTTTAGTTTTGGGGATGAGCACTGAGGAAATAAAAAAACGCAGATCAACTCCCTCTAAAGGACGCGATCTGCGTGTTACCACCTTCTTAATTTTTTCAGCATAAAAAGCTTCAAAAATATCTCATCTTTGACGTAACGTGTCAGCCACGCTTTCTGTTCTCAGAAAGAATTATCAGAGTGGTATCTTTAGCAATCACAATACGAGTTCGCACCACACACTCGCTCTCTTGGAAAGAATTGGTTAAAGACTTGTCTCTAATGACCATTTTAGGATTTTCTTTATCTTTTGTCAAGTCCTTTTGAGTAAGTTTTTTGATTTTTTAGAAAATAATCTTTATTTTTTCTTTGGGTTTCCTTTTAATTAACTGAAAACCTTAAAATACACTTACCAAAAAGAACAATGATGCTTTTATATAGTAAATCTACTTTCTTCTTTTTCCACCGTCTGTGCTTCGCTTACATCGTTTTTTAGCCAGATATATGGCACTAGCACTTAAAGTTAAACCTAAAGTTCCTATAGCTATTGCGGAATCACCAAGTGCAGGAATTCTTTCCCGAGATAGAGTAGGTACTGACGTTCTAACACTTAAAGCTTCTGTGATAGGGCCTTGGTAGTGATTCCGTGTCTCAATAGATTGAGCAAAGATATAGTAAGTTGTATCTGCTTCCAAACCTTCAAAGTCACGTCCTTCTTGCCAGATTTCTGGATTTTCGCTGTAACTTTCAATTCTACTCATATCGGGCGAATCGCTAATTGTATAAACAATCGTGAAGTCATTATCTGCTTCACGTAACACGCTCATTTCTGGTGGTGCTGGTGTATTATCTTGCAGAATATTTGCAGGTTGAACACGTATCGCAGTCTCTCCTCTACTTTCTACTGCTAAACTTAAATCCGGACCAGGCGCCTGACTAATCCTTGTCACAATATTTGGCAGCTCTCCAACGAGTTGATAGTTGCCACTTTCTGCACCTCTTAAGCCAAATTCAATATTATGTTCGAGGAGACCAGCGGTATATTGCGATTGAATATTGGCATTTGCATCGGGCAGTCCATTAACCGTTTGCTGACCAATGAAGTTGGACAGAGATTTTGCCACATCATCATGTAAAACTTCATTTGGTGTGCCATCTTCAGCTCCAATATGCATGATTGCCAAATTCGGATCATCAGGATCAACACCTTCAATCACGGCAGTAAAGTTATGTGGTCCATTGTCTAAAGAAACATAAATGTGGTGTTCTGCTAAATTACCGTTAAAATCTGCTGTACGGTCAAAGACCTTTCGCATCTCAATCTGTCCATTAAATTGAATCGGACGTGGACGTATTACGGCTGGCTCAAATTCTGGTTCTAATGCGCTAAATCTTGGTAATGCAAATGCTTGTGGTCCTGTGGCAGCAACAATCTCATAGTTCCCAGCCATATCTCCCTGAATAGACCAGTCGCCAATGGCTTGAACTGCTTGGGCAATAACCTGCCCTTGTGTATCACGGTGGACATTAAAGTCGACAAAGCTTGCGCCCCCTTTATTTACAATGACTTCTTCTTGGTCAATCGTCAAGATACCAGCTCGTCCATCATTTCGTCCTATGAGTTCGATTTCATCATTGACTATGACTGCTGTACGAGTTCGGTCATAATACTTATCCTCTACTTGAAGTTGATTCCAATGAATCTGTCGTGGCGTAATTTCTCCACTAAAAAGATGTTGTGTCAGATATTCCAGCGCCTTATCCGTCAGAATAAAGTCTTGGTTATTCGCTAACCTTAGATTTTCCACAAGAATAGTGTTAGTTTGAGCCACTTCCGTATGACGATGAGCAAAATGAACATCATCGACTTCAAGCATAAGGGCTTGGCTTTCT
Organism: Lactococcus sp. bn62; assembly: GCF_029492705.2. Classification (NCBI taxonomy): domain Bacteria; kingdom Bacillati; phylum Bacillota; class Bacilli; order Lactobacillales; family Streptococcaceae; genus Lactococcus; species Lactococcus sp. bn62. The sequence continues at coordinate 1,800,102 of NZ_CP120417.1, forward strand.
GTTTCAGACCAAAGATAGAGCAAACTACTTGATAAGTGGTCAAGATAAAATGAACTAAGGATAATTTCAGTTCCATCATACTCACGGCTCAGATCAATTGTTTGCATACTTGTCCAAGTTTGAAGGTTCCTTATCGGTGTTTCCACCTCTACATCCTCCCCATGATTTTCCTCATCTGGTAAAGGGATAATTATGGGTTCATCTTCTCCAGTGCCAAGTACAATCGGCGTAATGGCTGCACGACTTAAAGTTGGCTGAATAATTGGTTCCACTGCCTGTAAATCCAGTTCTTCCCCATCTTCATCCACCAAACGGTAGTTCAAGCTCCAAGTGCCTTGAGGACTACTATCCAAGATTGTCCACCATTGGTCGGGCATAATCGATACTATCTTGTTTGCCCCTATCTCTGCCGATTCAAATTCAATGAGGCCTTCATTCCAAGTCACATAAGGCTTGTCAACCTCCACTAGAGCAACTTGCTCCCCTGCTGATGAACCAGCATAGATAAGCTTGGGATGCTCTGAATCCTTAAACTGAGCTGACCTGTTACGGTCATAAACTTTATCTGCAACCTGTCCCTGACTCCAAGCCACTAGACGTGGCTCAATTACTGCTTCAAAGATGGAGCTAAGATTAAAGTTTTCTGCTAAGACCAAGTTGTCCTCCGTCAGAAGAGCTTCCAGACTTGCAAGAGCGACTTCTGTATTACCAATAAGCAACTCGGAACCTACATCTGCCTGAGCGAAGGATAATCCCCAAAGGCTAATATCCAGTTCTTGAAGTATACCATCATTATCTCGATAGCTGGGTGCAATCACGTGTTTGTTCAAATCAATTTCGACTTGACCGTCATATTCCTTACTTACGCCTCCTTTGCTTTCAAGAATCGCCCATTGTTCCAAATCCTCCCAATTTTGAAGTTGGGCTGGTGTAATTTCAAAGCTCAAGAGCGGTTCTGCAAGTAGTTTATAGTTTGCTGCTTGCTCACCTTCCAGAATAGTCCAACCTTGTCCTTCAACGTTGTCATAAAGTCCAACATTTATGGCATCATCTGGCCAAGTCGCCTGATTAACTCCAGCATCTGGAAGCAAGACCTCATCCCCTGCAATGATGCCTTCTAGCTCTGGACGTCCTTGATTATGTAAATATTCTAAGCCAAAATCTGAAAAACTAAGTGCATTGCCTGTAAAAGTATGGCTTCCCAAGCTCCCTGTACTAATCGTTAATTCTCTAGCTGTGATTCGACCTGTGAAGAGAGAATGAATATCAAATTCTGAAGTTAAGCGAATAAGTCCAGACCCAAAAACTTCATCAATGTAGTCTTGTAACTGCTGAATAATCTCTTCTGCTTCCACACTGATAAGATTAACGGCTATGTTGTCACCTACATTTGCTTGGGCAAATTGAAGAAGCCATTCCTCGATATCGACCTCTATGGTCTGCGAAGTTTCTGTCACAGTCAGCTGTGGCGCACTAATCTGAATATCATCTACACCGATAATGCTTACTGTACGGTCATAAACCTTTTCGACATGACCAGGGTTCGCCAATCCCATCTGAATCAGCTCGTCCCAGTTTTCGATATCTTTCTCACCAATAGTAATCAAGAAAGTAGGCTGATTCTCGACAGCGAAATTACGTTGGTCATAAATACTGCCTGCAATCCACCAATCTAGTCCTGAAATGACATACTGACCAGAATTTTTAGGGTCTGTCCAGCTTGCAGGATCAATATCGCGCTCAAGCAACTGCGGACGAGGTGCCTCATGCCATTCCGCTCTGCTTTGTGGTACCAAGACTGGTCGGTCTTCCGCATGGAAATTAGTCCGTCCAACCAGCGGAGGGAGAGTGACTAAATTCCAGTCATCATTTTCAAAGTTTGGCAAATAGTAGGAATTTCCAGTATAGGCGCGAGGCATAAATATACCTTGCCCAGCCTGTAAAACTCTCGGATCAATGCTTCCCTCAAAAAGGCGACTTTCTATCCAATCAAGGGCTGCGTCAGTCAGTCTAACATTAAGATTATCTTCATGATTTGCCAAACCTTCTATGACAATGCTTCTCTCCTCGTTTTGGTCAGGTACATGACGCTCATCGAAGTTCACCGTTGCTGCTGTGAGCGAAACTTTCACATCATCTGCCTCATCAAAAGTGACAATGATGATTTCAGAGAGAAGAGTAAGGAAGTCCTTAAAATCAGCATCTGACTTCGTCCCTTGATAAACTTCTGTAGTACCATCATACTGACGTGTCACATCTATGACATCTGTCCAAAGTTCAGAGATATCTCGCTCCTCTGGATTATCCGTTCCCTTTTCACCAATCCACAAAGGTGTAATGGCGCCTGCATGTATCTGAGGATTTAAGACTGCGCCCAGCCTTCTTCTACCCTAATCGCCGCTCTGTCCCGTGCAACAATAACTTCTTCAAGTCTTGATCCTGCACGTGCTAAGTCTGGCATAGTTCGAACGCGGTGTACCTCAGGAGTGCCATCCCACTCCTTATCAAACACTTGACCTTCTGTCCATTGGATACGGCGTGGAGTGATGTAGGCTTCTCGATAGGCTAAAATATCGTTCATAATATATTCCTGAACTTTACCAATATTTTTAAAGTAATATTCATATACCTCATCAAAGAGAATTTCGTTTAAATCAAGTTCATTAGTACCCGCATGTACCTGCTTAAAGTGAAGATTTTTTGCAAGGTAAGGAATTTCAAGTTCAGTGCCATCGTCAAGAAAAATATCGGCTACCCATCCATTATGTATGATATCGTTCGTGCCATTATATTCTCGTCCGTCGATAGTAAAATTTGAATTCACTGATGTTATCGTCCCTATATCATATGGGAGGATTGATGCTTGAGTCGGAAGAAGCTTTTGCACCCTATAATTTCCTTCATATATCGAATCGCTAAACTCATGTCTCAAACCAATCTCTATATACCAGTCAAATGTATAAAGTCCTGGAAGTTCACTTTCAAATTCAAGAGTATCCAAAAAAGGTTGGTAGAGTAATCTCCCCTATGATGTCAACTGTACCATTATACCGTCGTGAAGGTATGCGTCCATTTTCCCAGCGTAGAATACGTGGTGTGATTTCCCCTGCAAAAAGGCTAGTGAAATCAAAATTATCAGCAAGTACTTGGTTTGGTCCGAGTAAGTCGTTTAACTGCGCACGAACCAATTCAGGATTTCCAATGGTCAGATACTTTGCCCCAAGCACATGAGGAGAGTTAAAGGACAGATCCCAATTGCTAATATCCAAGTCTACGGTATTCAAGCGCGGACGCCTAATGATATCGTCTTCTGAGAAATACCTCGTATTATCAAAGAGTCTTGTTGCCAAGCCTGCTTGAGCGCCAGCTATTTGCTCAGGATCCCAAGCGGTTACTTTGCCAGCAACTATCTCCCACTCAAGTTCATCTGCCTTGAGCAGAATGTAGTTGCTTGCCCCGTCGCCTGTAATGTCCCAGATGTCATCTAAAGCGGTTCTTGCTGTACCTCTCTGCGTGTTATTCTTGTGTATAAGTCCACCTATAACATCATTTACTCTACCCTCCTCTAACTCTTGGACTAATAAGGCTTGTTTGGTGTTATCTATCGTGCTTAGACTTGGAAGAATCATCTCTGGCTCAATTTTCCTGCCCGTATAGCTATGGCTTACGCTTGGGTCCGCTAATGCCAGACCCGTAAACTGAACGTCTAGCGGATGAATCACCGCATCAGCGAAAGCGGGCTGCATACGCTCTGCTATAAAGAATTCTGGCATTGCGAAGGCAGACTGGCCAAAAAGCTGGTTGGGCAAGTCAAAGTCGACAGTTCCTATTTCTTCTCCTTCTAGCGGTCGCGCGACCAGCTCATAGTTAGACGCATATAAACCGCCATCGATAAACCAGTCACCAAGGGTACGGACAGACTGGCCAGTAACATTATCGTCGGTATCAAAGGCAACATTTTCAGATGAAAATTCAGCTGAACCTGTTTGCAGTATTACACGCTGGGCTCCTTCTTTATCTATGTCAGCAATTCCGAAATCTCCTGTAGCTTCGGGAGCTGGAAGAAGTTGCACTTCACCTTTGATAGTAGCTGAAACCTTTCCATCGTAATCCTTGTCCCCCACTTGGCCCAAGCCCCAGAAAACTTGACGTGGTGTAATCTCGCCATAGAAAAGCTTATCACGCAAGTACTCACGTAATTCTGGTGACAGCTGGACAGGCGATTCAACTGAGTTTTGCACCCCGAGACGTTGTAAACCAAAGTCGGACGTGACACGCACTGGAACAAATCCATCCGTCACGTGGCGGCTGTCAAAATAAAGCTCATCAAAGGCATCATAGAAGACAAAGCGGTAGCGGTTATTCTCAGCTAGCCCCTCGATTTTTTCAATAATAAGCGGTGTGAGAGAACTATAATCATAGATATTTGTAGCGTTATATTGACGGCTAATTTCGCCACGGTCAAAGATAAGACGTCCAATATCTTCAACTTCTAAAGTCAAAGGGTTGATAGTAGCTCGCGCAAATTCAGGAGAGTTGCTAATCTTATAGTTGGGCAGGTTAGCACCTGAAATCTGGTCACGACGATTCAGCATGGAATCATTAAAGTCAAAACCTTCAATCCACCACTCTCCAGGCAGACTGCTGGCAAACTGTAGACGATTTTCCAAGTCGCCAAAATCCCATGCGATAGTATTGCTATCCCCCTCAACAAAGCCTGTCAACTCAGGCGCTACAATGCCTGTCACAGCGGTCGTACCATCATATTCCCTACTATCAACGTGACCTACTGTCCAACTGACTTCCTTCTGGTTAATATTTGTATCAACGAAAAGTCCGCCTTGCTCCGCTAAAGTCTGGATTGCCTTCTCAATTTGTACACGGTAGTCCGCCAAGAAAGCTGGTAGGTCTTCTGTGCTAAAAAGATCCTCTATCCCAGCCGTAATGTCTAAGCTCTTATAAACATAGGGTTACACCACAATCTTGTGACGCCCTACGTGGGAGTTAGCAAATTTCAAATCATGACGGCCAATAACCAAGGTGGCGGTAGCAAAGCGTACTTCTCCTACACCGGCAGAATTTGGTCCCTTGATGGCAAACTCAAAGGTATATTCTTCTTGACCATCCACGACAAGCTTGGTATTATCAAAGGTCTTATCTGGCACTGCTTGAAGATCATCGATAATCGTTGGGGTAAAACCAGTGGTCGCCAGAGTGATTGTCCCGTCATAAAGTCCATTGGCTTGTGCGGACTGTGTCAGGATAATCTGCGTCAGCTCAGAGAGAAGTTCCTCACTGAGTGTTTGTGGCAAATCTTGGGCTGCTTCACGCACGGCTGCATGAACGGCTGGAGAGTGATTATGCCCCTCGATATGAACAAAGGAAGCAGACAAGCCCGCGCGATTATGACGTAAGATTTCCTTAGGAAGTTGTACTTCGAATTTCTCAACCTTCGGAAGTCGGTGGCCATTCGCCATCTCAATCTCAAAGTCCAGAGAGATATGCCGAGAAATATTCTGGACGGTCCGTGTACCATCAAAAGGACGTTCAGGGACTAAACCTCGATTAATCTGGATATTTTGAAGCGCTACAGGAACGTTTTCATGAACTTGTGCCTCGTAGAAAAGACCTGTGCCCGTGAAGGCGGATTCCAAGGCAGCAATGTCTACCTCATATTGCATATCTACAAGTTGTCTTTGCTGGGTAAGTTCCAGCACCAAGTCAGCAGCTATACTTTCCCAATCAACTGCTCCATAGTTAATTTGTGCTGGCCCAACATAGTCAGTACTGTCAAAAACAATAGCTGCTATTTTATCCCTAAAATAAAAATTCCCCGTAAATCCTAAATCACCCAAGTCCAAGTGTGGCCATTTGATAACATAATCAACCGGAACGTCATCACCGACAAACTTGTCAGTTACTCGACCCAAACGAATATCTTCCTTTGCGAAAACTATGGGGAAGAAAGGGTTTGGGCGGAGCTGCCCACCAATAAGGCGAATGGACTCCTCACTCTTTCCTGTGTTCCGGCCATAAACACTTATCTGGCCATATGTCTCAGGATTTACTCCTCGTAAAGTAAGAAAACTCCTATCTCCTCCATCATGAGTATAATCTCCAGCTAACATGATTTCAGAAAGTTCATCTCCCACTCCTATTTTAAATTCTATATCCTTAAATTGACCCACTCCAATATTAAAAGTTTTACTTGGATCATCTACTTCAGGAAAATTTCTTGAAAATTCAATCCGAACTTCGTCTTTCTCTACCCACTGTACGCTGTAGATTGTTCCAAGAGGCCAATTGTCCCTGTTTCCCCAGTCATTCCATGGCATGTTCAGAGGCACAATCCCCACATAAGCATCACTGGCCTCAAACTGAGTCAATCCCCCTTCAGAAAAACGCGGTGCCTCAAATTTTTGTGGCGCTTCAAAAGTAGCTGGAGTTTCGGTAATTTCCTGTATCTCCAGTTCTTCTAACACCTCAGCTTCTTTTGCTTCTTCATACATTGCTTCAGCAGGTGTTTCTGGCAAGACAACGTCTGCGATTTCCTGCTCAGGCATTTCGACAACTTGTTCGATACCGGGCACTTCTTCATCATGTCGGCCCCGGATGAGTGTAGCTACAGGTGCACCTTTGGACATTACAAGTGGCAACATTGCAGCGACAGTGCCTGCTTTTTTAAGTCGCGCACGGCGTATGGCTTGCTTCTTTGCTTTGATTGCTTTTCTTTCTGTCATATATTCTTCTCCTGAAATCTTTTGGGAATCTCATGATACCGCTCGGATATAACGTAATGTTTCTCATATTACAAATTATATCAAAGATTAAAATTATAAAGAAGTAATATTACACTCATTTGTTTTTAATTAAGGAACACAAAAAGCAGTTTCTCAGAGAATCTGCTTTTTATTTTCAATATAGTCCCGCTATTAGTGCTTACGATTAATTTCTTGTTTCACTTTATATTCAAGGAAATCTTTTGCCACTTCTTTGTCAAAGTCATTGAGCTGGTTGACCACTTGGTTTTGAATTGTGTCAATCTCAATCTTATCAAAAGGAATTTCAGCGATAACTTTCTCAACAACCTTAGCAACATTGTTGGCAATCATATTGGCATGCAAGGGTTTGTCTTTGTATTTTCCATTAATTGCAGCTTTAAAAACCGCTGTTTGTATACGAAATGAATCCCAATCGACAACGCGACCATTACGTTTTATCACTACTTTATTGAGCAATTTTGCTTCCATATCTTCTCCTTTATGTGCTTTATCTTGCGTCCTTAGTTCTAAGGAATTTTTCGAAATCATATTTTGGCTCATATCTTGATTATCTCAAAATATTTTATTGCCTCAAACAGTAGCAACGCTAGTCTTTTTCGAGTAGTATTACTTTCTTTTATTATAGCAAATTATCATTTTTCCTACAAAAAAAAGCCCTAAGGCCTTTATTAACTTATTTTACGATAATGAAACGGTCATCATCTGCCATGTAAGTTTTTTCTCCTGCTTCGTCTTCGATAGAACCGAATACGAGTTGACCACGTAGTTTCCAGTTTGCTGGAACATTCCATTCTTTAGCAACTGCTTCATCAATAACTGGATTATAGTGTTGCAAGTTTGCCCCAATACCAAGTTCTGCAAGAGCTGTCCATGCATTGACTGAAGTGATACCTGAAGCTTGCTCGCTCCATACTGGGAAGTTGTCTGCATAAAGGGCAAATTGTTCTTGCAAACCTTTTACAACGTCTTGATCTTCGAAGAAGAGAGCTGTACCATAAGCAGCTTTGAAGCCATCAAGTTTTGCTTTTGTACCTTCCCAAGCAGACTCAGGAACACCTTGTGCTTTCATTGTTGCTTTCAATTCGTCAGCCACGATTTGGCCCCAAAGTTTTTCTTGCGCCTCACCTGTAACGATAAGTACACGTGTTGTTTGGCTGTTGAAAGCTGATGGGCTGTGTTTTACTGCTTCTTTAATTGTTTCGATAGCTTGGTCTGCATCTTTAACATCTTTACCAAGTGCGTAGATTGAACGACGATTTTTGAGTGAGTTGATAAATGACATAGTAATGTCTCCTTTTATTTTCTTATTTATGTTTACAATTGTAATCTTAACACATAAATTTACGCTTGTAAACTATTTAGCTCAGGATTTTTATTTTTTTTATAAAAAAACGCTAGAAAGCTTTTACTCTCTAACGTTTTAAAGTTTTATTATTTTGTTCCGAACAAACGGTCTCCAGCATCACCAAGTCCTGGAACGATGTAGCCATGTTCGTTAAGGTGATCATCAAGTGCTGCAACATAGATATCAATATCTGGATGCGCTTCTTGGACTGCTTTTACACCTTCTGGTGCTGCAACAAGACAAACGAACTTGATATTGTTAGCATTACGCTTTTTAAGGCTATCAATTGCAAGAATTGCTGAACCACCTGTAGCTAACATTGGATCAACCAAAAAGATTTGGCGCTCAGCGATATCTGTTGGGAGTTTAACCAAGTATTCAACTGGTTTGAACGTTTCTTCATCACGATACATACCAATGTGGCCCACGCGCGCTGCTGGGATAAGTTTCAAGATACCATCTACCATACCGATACCTGCACGAAGAATTGGCACAACTGCTAATTTCTTCCCTGCAAGTTCTTGCGCAGTCATGTGCGCAACAGGAGTATCAATTTCGACATCTTGTACAGGCAAGTCACGAGATACTTCATAAGCCATAAGCATACCAATCTCGTCAACGAGTTCGCGGAACTCTTTTGTTGAAACGTCTGCACGACGCAAGATTGAAAGTTTGTGTTGGATAAGTGGATGTTTTACTACTTGACAGTTTGACATAAGAAACCCCTTCATTTTATATACTTTGACTATTTTATCATTTTTCTTGTCATAAGTCTGTTATTATTGTTATTTTAGTCTTTTTTCAAAGAGAGCTTGATTAGGAACGGTGCAATCAGAGTGCTGAGGATAATCACGATAACCAGCTCTGAATAAATATCGCTATTAATCACTTGTGAAGCAAGACCAATCTGCGCGATGATTAAAGCCATTTCACCACGAGAAACCATTCCTGTACCGACCAAGGCACTGTCTGAGCTTGTAAGTCCCGTTGATTTCCCGATGAAATAAGCCGGAATAAACTTCGTCAATACGGCTAATAAAGTAAAGAAGAGAATCAAGATTGGATGTTCAAAGATGCTCTCGAAAGTTACGGAAATCGCAATGGAAACGAAGAAAACTGGGATGAAGACGACATAAGCAATAGCGGAACTGTATTCCTCAATCTTATGAGAAACGTCTGTTTGACTTAAAGCTAATCCAGCAAAGAAAGAACCAATCACAGCTGACATACCCGCTGCATCAGCAAGGAGGCTTAAAACCAAACAAAGAATGAGCGCCGCTGTTGTATTTTTTGCGTAGACCGGAAGTTTCTCCACAAAGCGCCAAACTTTAGGGATTGACTTGTGTACCAAGACAAGGAAAAGAAGGAAGAGGAATTCCATGAAAAACTGCTTTGGCAAGTTGCCAGAAGAGCTTTGTGTAGATGTGAAGATAGATAGAGCTAAAACAGCCAGAATATCGTCTACAACAGCCGCACCCAAGATAATAGAGCCTGCCTTTGTGGAAAGCTTACCGTATTCTTGCAAAACTTCAACTGTAATCGAGACAGAGGTTGCTGCAAAGACGATACCATAAAAGATAGCCGTTGAGAAGGCATAGCCCATCATCGTTGTTACGCCCCAGAAAACCAGTAAAGGAACAAGGACACCCGCTAGGGCAACCAGTAAAGCAGGTTTAAAGTTTTTCTTTAAAACCCCTAGGTCACTCTCTAGCCCTGCCAGAAACATGAGCAGAATCACCCCAATTTCGGAGAGGACCTCAATGGTGTGTCCTCCTTGCAACCATCCCAAAGCAGCAGGTGCTAAGACAATACCAATCAGTATTTGACCGACTACTGCGGGAATTCTTATTCTTCTTGCGATTAAAGTTGCGACTAATGAAGCCACTAAAATCAGTGTAAGTTGGAAAATATCATTCATACTTTCTATTATAGCAATTTACAGCTGCTTTTTCTCGCGGTCTTTCTTAAAAATTTAGAAAAAGATAGACTTACTGTCTATCTTTTTGTCTTAGTTTATTTCAATGACATATTCACAGCTAAAAGTTTCATGTGGAGCAAGTTGATTCATCCCAAATTTTTCGGTAAGTTCGCCTGTTGTGCTAACTTCATCTGCTATACCAGCCCAAGGTTCGATACAAACAAAAGGAGCTTCAGCTGGATAGGGACTCCAAAGACCAAAGAAAGGCATGTTTTCCCAAGTGACTTTCACACTTCGACTATCTAAACGGTTTGTTAAAGCCACTGACATCTCATCTGATGATGTATAAACGAGCGCGTCTTTAGAAAAGCGTTCATGGTTCAGTGCTATATCACTCACCTCAACCTCAGATTGCTCTTCTCTCTTAAGCGTACCCGTTGGTAAATCTAAAGGAATAAATGTACGTTTTTCGGCTGGGGCTATCGTCAAGGTGTAATCCTCAAAGCTGCCTTTTTCGAGAGGAACGTTAAAAGCTGGATGAGCACCCACACCAAAAATCATCGTCGTTTCATCTTTGTTTTCCACTTGATAAAGTACGCGCACTTGATTTCCTGTCAATTTGTAACTTACCTTAAAGCTAAATTCAAAAGGATATTGTGCAAGTGTATCAGCATTTGAGGTAATTTCATAAACCAACTCATCCTCTTTTTCCTGTACGAGTTTGAATTCTGTATCACGTGCAAAGCCGTGTCCTGACATCTCATAGTTTTTACCTGCGTAGCTGTAATGTCCGTCTTTTAACTTCCCAACAATCGGGAAAAGAACAGGAGCATGACGTCCCCAAAACGCTGGAGCTGCTTGCCAAAGATATTCGATACCCTCTTTTTGAACAGAGTGTAATTCTGCACCAAAAGTGTCAACTGCAACCGTTAATGTATTATTTTTAAGTGTGTGTTTCATCTTTTCTTCTTCTCTTTAGTTATCTAATGGTTTATAAAAGTTACGATTTTCCAAGGCAAAGACGCGTTGACTTGATTGTCCCGGTTCAACATTATTTAGAGCGGTCATCATCATCATCATGCTAGCATCCATCATATCAATCTGATGAATGATTTCTGCTTCCATGATTTTAGGGCGGACAGGACTGCCATATTCTAACTGGCCGTGATGACTCAGTAAGACATGACGCAGTAAAAGCAAGTCCTCTTTTTCATCACTGATGTCAAGTTCGATCGCTGCTTTACTGACTTCTTCATCGATAAGAACGATGTGTCCTAAGAGATTTCCACGCAACGTATAACTTGTGTTTTCATAACCAGTAAACTCTAAACATTTGGCCATATCATGCAAAAGAATACCTGCAAACATCAAAGATTCATTGAGCTGTGGATAAACTTCACATACTTTTTCGGCCAGTTGGAGCATCGTGGTTGTATGATAAGCTAACCCACCTTCAAAGGCATGATGATTGGTTTTTGCAGCAGGAAACTGATAAAATTCACGGTCAAATTTTTTCAAGATATGACGAACGATACGATTCCATGTTGCATTTTCAATACGGAAAACGATACTTTCAACATATTTACGGAGATCCGTCTCATTTACCGGTGATTTTTCACGATAATCTGCAGGGTTAGCTGGTTCGTTACCTTCCGGCAAACGTAGGCTAATTCGATTGACCTGCGGCATACCGTTGTAGAGTTCTTTTAAGGCTTTCATATGAACCACACGCCCCGCAACAAACTGCTTGACAGCTTTAGGATTGGCATCCCAAATATTGCCCGATATTGTTCCTGTCCGATCTTGAAAAACAATCGCAAGGAAATCCTTACCTGCGCGTGTTCGACGAAGCTCGACTGATTTTATCAGGTAGAATCCTTCAAAAAATTCTCCCATAGCTATGTTTTTTATCAGAACCATCTTAGTCCCCTTCTATTTCTAAAAGCGCAGCACTCGTGTCTTTGTCAACGGCATCAATCGTGCGCAATTTACGATTCATGACATTCGTTCTTGTCGTAATCAGCGTATTGATTTCTTTTTCGGACTGTTGCAAACGTTCGTGAACTTTCTTAAGCGAGGTTTCAAACTTACCAAATTCGGTTTTAACAGCCCCAAGCATTTCATAAACTTCACTTGATTTTTGTTCTATCTGTAAGGTCTTAAATCCCATTTGCAAGCTATTCAAGACTGCTGTCATGGTTGTTGGACCAGTAACATTTACCTTATAATCACGGCTGAGTTGCTCATAAAGGTCTGTGTTATTTACCACTTCCATGAAAAGCCCCTCAATAGGTAAAAACATGATTGCAAAGTCGGTTGTCTTTGGCGGTAAGATGTATTTCTCCGAAATTGATTTTGCCTGAGCTTTAACCGCGGCAAACAAGGCTTTTCGTGATGCTTCAATCGCCAGCATATCGTTTGTTTCAAGCGCAGTTTGCAGGCGTTGGTAGTCTTCCAAAGGAAACTTTGAGTCAATCGGCAATAAAACATCACTGCCTGCTACTTTACCAGGCATGATAACCGCAAAATCTACTGCATTTCGGTCTTGAATGTTGACTTGCTCCTGGTACTGACTTGAGGTGAAAATTTGCTCTAAAATACGGCCAAGTTGTACCTCGCCAATAATACCTCGTGTCTTCACACCCGTCATTACTTTTTGTAGGCTATCGACATCACTGGCTAGGTTACGCATTTCGCCTAATCCTTTATCAACTGAAGTCAGAAGATTTGTGACCTGTTCAAAGCTTTGGGAAATCCTTTTGTTTAATGTTTCCTGAAGCTTTTCATCCACCGTGTTCTGAATTTGACCGAGCTTTTTATCATTAGCCTCTTGCAGCTCCTGAAACTTACGGTCAAATTTATCCGTAATAGCTGCTGACATTTCTGCTAAGTTAAGCGCAATTTTATCTAGTTTTTGCTCGTTGGAACTTTGTAAATCCTTAAACTGGTAATCAAATTTAGCATTGATATTTTCTGTCAGATTTCCTAAGTTTGCATTCATATTATGCGATAAGCTTGAAACTGTTCCGGAAATTTCTTGGCGATTTTGCCCCAACTGTTGCGACATTTCTATACGTAACTCTGTCAGGTTTGAAGACAGATTTTCGACCCGCGCATTCAGTTTGGTGTTAGACGTTGGCTTTTTGAAAAAATTAGCAATCCCAATCAGAATGGCTAAAATCAAAAGAATAATAATGACGACGTTCATAATCTATCTCTTAACTTTTGAATGTTATCAGCCACATCGCCTTTAAAGACAAAAGATCCAGCTACAAATACATTGGCGCCTGCTTCTCGTGCTTGGTCAACAGTTTTATCGTCAATACCACCATCAACTTCAATATCAAATTCTAGATTATTAGCTTCACGTAATTTCACAAGTTCACGAATTTTATCCATCGTTTCAGGAATAAAGGCTTGACCTCCAAAACCAGGATTGACAGTCATCACCAAGACCATATCCACCATGCCGAGAACAGGTTCAATCATTGAAACGGGAGTTCCAGGATTGATGACCACGCTTGCTTTCATTCCGGCTGCTTTAATCTTTTGCAATGCACCATGGATATGTGCTGTTGCTTCAACATGAATACTCATGATATCCGTACCGGCTTTCGCAAACTCCGTTACATATTTTTCTGGATTTTCAACCATCATGTGCACATCCAAAACCATATCTGTATGTGGGCGAAGTGCAGCAACGACACCAGAGCCAAAAGTCAAGTTGTCAACAAAATGACCATCCATAACATCAATGTGTACATAATCAGCACCAGCAGCTCTAATCTTTGCGACTTCTGCTGTAAAAGCACCAAAGTCAGCAGCGAGAATAGATGGTGCGATTTTATTTGTATATTGTTTCATGTTTCCTCCTATTTTTTCAAGCCAAAGAAAGCTTTATTGATTTGGTATAAACCCCAAATAGTTAAGACAACAAGCAAGCCAAAAAGTGGCCACTTCCAATCTCCTAAACTATTTTTAAACAGAATGATAAGGCCCCAAAGAATCACTAAGCCTAAAAAGCCGGCTTGCTTCATCCAAATGTTCCCTTTAATTTTGTTTTTTTCTTTGTTTGGCATAAGTTTCCCTCGTGTTGTTTATTTCAGTTAATAATTGTAGATAGTTCTCATAACGGCTCGCTAAAATCCTACCTTCTTCAAGTGCTTCTTTGACAGCACAAGAAGGTTCATGTGTATGGGTACATTCTCTAAACTTACACCCATGACTTTCTCGTAAAATTTCTGGAAAGGCCGCATTTAAATCGGGTTGGTTAGAGACATCATAGTCTAGATTTGAAAATCCTGGGGTATCTGCAATTAAGCCTGATGCCACTTCAAAGAATTCCACATGACGCGTAGTGTGACGTCCACGTCCTAGTTTGTCTGAAGTTTCTCCCGTAGCCAAGTTCATACCTGGTGCAATTAGATTCAACAAAGTTGTTTTTCCAGCGCCCGTTTGCCCCATAAAGACCGTAACTTTATCTGCTAATACTTCTGTCAGTTCTTTCCAGTCAAAGAAAACTTGATAGCCAATCGTTTCATAATTCTTTTTGAACTGTTCATACTCACTGACATCCTCAAGCAAATCTAGTTTCGAAATGTAGATGAGAGGCTGAATATCTTTATGTTCCAAAAACACAAGAAAGCGATCCAACAGGTTCAAGGAAAAATCAGGATTAACCGTTGACATGATGATGACAGCCTGATCGATATTCGCAATGGAAGGACGAATCAAGCTGTTTCTGCGTTTGTGTATATCTAAGATATAACCTTCTGAATTTTCTTCAGCTGAAAAGTCCACAAAATCACCAACGATTGGTTTCATCCCTTTCTTACGAAAGTTACCACGCGCTCGTGTTTGATAAACTTGTCCCTCAGATTCTACATTGTAAAACCCTGCTAAAGATTTAATAATACGTCCTTTTTTTACCATACTGATATTTTAACACATTTCATATAATTATTATTCTCTGCTCCTTGAAACCCTTACGACTATCTCTCTTATAAAAAACAATTGTTCTTTGAATGATACATCTATACGTACAAAACCATAGTCAACTCATATCGCAAAACGATATTTTCATCTTGACAATCAATCATCCATCACTTATAATGAACAACATGAAAGAAATATCGAAAATTAAGACCACCTTTCTCAAGGTTGCACTTGTACCTGTTATTGCATTTATCCTTTTTTTCTTTGTTGTTTTGACACAAGGGCTCATCAGTTCCTACTCTGATCATGATATTTATTTTGTAAAAATTCTCTTTTATTTGGCGCTTTACATAGCTGCGGCCCTATCTCTTGTCGTAACGATTTTTGTCTATCGTATACTGTTACTTATTGAGCGTGGTACAGCCTTTACTGAGCCGGCCTTAAAGATAATTTCTACTATTAAAAAATTATCATTTGCAACTTTCTTTGTGCTTCTTGGAATTTTACCTATGACCTATCACATCATCGAGGTGATTCATGCACCGGTAATTATGGTTATTGGTGTAGCCATTAGTGTTACTCCTTTTATTGTTGCTATCTTTATTGCAACAATTGAAAAGCTCCTGCAAAGTGTCATTCAGATTAAATCAGAAAATGACCTCACGGTTTAAGAAAGGAGTATAAAATGGCAATAAAAGTACATATAGATCGAATGCTTGTAGAGCGTGAAATGTCTGTGACTGAACTTTCAGAACGAGTGGGTATCACAATGGCTAACATTTCTATTTTAAAAAATGGTAAGGCTAAAGCAATACGCTTCTCTACACTTGAAGCACTTTGCAAAGCACTCGACTGTCAACCTAAAGATCTCCTTGAATATCGAGAAGATTAATAAATGCAAGGAAGCAAGCTCGCTTCCTTTTATTGACTCATTCAATTTTTTAGCTTGACTTCTATTCTATTTTAGCTTATAATATTGATAAATTCAATAAAAGAGGATGGAAGCATGAATCTAGGACAAACCTTAAAAAAGCTACGTAAAGAACATCAGTTTACTCAAAAAGACATTGCCAAGATGCTTGACATCACTCAAGGGACTTATGCGCTTTGGGAGAAGAAAACCAGTAATCCTGCTTTAGAAATGATTACTAAACTTGCAGATATTTACAAAACACCTATTGATCTTATCCTCAACGAAAATCAAGGACATTCTTCTTTTATTGAGCTTCTCGATATTTACAAACAGTTAGATGCTGAACAGCAAAAGAATGTCTTGAATTTTTCACAGTTTCTTGCCAGTCAGAAACCACAAACTCTTCCTGACTCAGATAATATCATTCCTTTACGTACTTACCGTCGTGAGGAACTATATACGATTGAGGTAGCTGATGAGCAATTATCTGCTGGTTTTGGTCAGGCTCTGAATGACACCCAAGAGACTTACACCATCTTTACAGATGTACGTCCAGGCCGTTATGACGGTGCTGCACGCATCAAAGGAGACTCTATGCAACCAGAGTATCCTAACTTCTCTATTGTCACCTTTGTTACGACTGGTTTTGATAGAGATGGCGATATTTATGTCATTTCAGAGGGCGGACCCGGAGAAGAACAGCTGTATTGTAAGCAAGTTTTTCGAGACGGAGAAAGTTTCCGCTGTCACTCACTCAACACCGATCCACAATACAAGGATTTTTACTTAGATGAAGAAACTTCAAGAATCGTCGGCCCTGTCGTTGATTGTATTGAAGAAATAACGCCCGAATTAATCGAGAACTAAGAATATTATAAAAGAAGGTCACAATGGAATTTATAGAAATTGTTTTAATGTTTGGTGGAATGGGCTTAGGTTTTGCAGCCCTCTATGAAATAGCCCTCTGGTTTAGTCCTGAGGAGCGAGATTTACGTAAGACTAAAAAAGTAAAACAAGTTGAAGCTCAAAAATTCATCACTCTGCCAACAGCGATAAAGTTAAAAACTGGTCAGAAAGTTTCATGAAAGAAAGATAAGTGCAGCCTTGGCTCACAAAAAAAAGCCCAAGAAGACTTTGAATAACCTCTTCTTGGGCTTTTTTAGTACTTATAAATGCAAAACAAAAAGCATACTTAAAGTAGTTTTGAAAGGCTACTGTAGATATGCTGTTGTTTGTTAAGCAAGTACATTAATCTGAATTGTCTTACGTCCCCAAGCTTGCGCTTGAGCTGTTGTTGGAAGATGGACATCAATAATATTTCCCTTGATGGCTCCACCTGTATCACCTGCAATAGCAATGCCATATCCTGGGACTTCAACCATCTTTCCTAAGGGAATGACAGAAGGATCTACGGCAATACACATTGGATTTTGGTGCAAGTTAATCCCTGTAGCTGTGATAAAACCTAAGCCGTTATCTGAGGAGTAAGCTGTAGCCGAAACAGTCAAGGAAGTTCCACCATCACTACTCGGAGCTGTAATCGTCGTATCTTTAGGCTCCGAAACTTGAGGTGCTTCATTTTTCTTTGAAGCCAACTGCTCTATTTTAGGCTGATCTGCATTCTCGTCTACTGTTGTATCTTTAGCCATTTCTGCTTTGGCTTTCATCTCCTCCAGTATGTTCTGGTTATCAGCCATTTTATTTTTTAGGGTATGAATACTCTCTTCAAGGTTCTCCGCTTGCTCTTGGTAGTCTGCCTGAGCAGTTTTTAACTCATCTTTGGTTTGCATAAGTGAGCTTTGCATTGTTTCCAAATTTTTCTGCGTGTCAACTAAGTCCTTAGCTTGCGCATCCTCAGCTCTTAATATCACACTCAGGTTTGTCCAAGCCTGTATTGCTTCATGAAAATCATTAGCATTCAATACTACATTAAGAACAGAAGCTGAAGCTCCACCGTGAGCTTGCATGGCACGCATTTGCTTCGCTACTGTTTCTTTTAAAGAATTGTATTTTCCCTCAGTTCTTTCAATTTCTTGATTCAGACTTGCAATCTTTTCTTGCGTTGTTTTTAGCTTATTTTGCGAATCAGTTGCTTTTGCGTAGATAGCATTTGTCTGAGAAAGTTCTGAGTTGAGCTGTTGTTGAAAGTTCTCGATATCTTTATTAATCGTACTTTCGTCAGCTTTAGCAACTTGTAGGCCCATTGTCAGCATTCCGACTGACAGTCCAAGTAAAGTTGCACCTTTTTTCCAATTGTTCTTTTTCATATTTTACTATTTTAACACAAAAAGAACGCAGGTTGATGTCAAATACATTACGAAGAGACATACAAACTTAATGTAAACCGCTTTTATTAATACTTTATCTCTTGACTTTTTTTAAAACTCATAATAAAAACCTTAGAATATACTTCTAAGGTTTTTCATTTAACGGATTTCAAGCGCTAAAGTTTCTACAAGATTTTTCGTAATTTTTGCCATTGCTTTTGCAATTTCTTCTTCTGTCATTGTCTTTTCACGACTTTGGAAAGTTAAGCTATAAGCCATTGATTTCTTACCTTCTGGTAAGTTTTCACCTTGATAAATATCAAAGAGCTCAACTTTGCTTAATGTTTTAACTTTACTTGAAGTGATTGTTTCTACGATTTCAGCATGTGTTTTCTCTGCATCAACTAGCATCGCAATGTCACGATGCACAGCTTGAACTTTTGGAATTTCCACAAAGACTGTCTGCGCTGGTGCAAGCTCAAGCATTACATCCAAGTCCAGTGAAGCCACATAAGTTTCTTTCACATCATAAGCTTTTGCTGTTGCAGGATGAACTTGCCCAACGAAACCAACTTGACGGTCACCCAAAAGAATACGTGCAGTACGCCCTGGGTGCATTTCTTTGACTTCAGAATAAGCTTCAAAAGCAAGGTTGTCATAACCTGCTAGGAGTTGTTCAACAATAGCTTTTGCATAATAAAAGTCCACAGCTACAGCATCAGAACTGTAGGTTTTGTCTTCTACATTTCCAGAAATAGCAAAGGCAAGATGTGGAATTTCAAGAGGACGTGTATCTTCAGAATCTGTCGCTACAAAAATATTGCCTACTTCATAAATTGCAACATCTGCATTTTTGCGGTTTTGATTGTAATTAACAATATCTAAGAGACCCGGAATTTGACTGCCACGTAAGGTTTGACGATCTTCTGTCATTGGCAACATCAACGATGTTGTTGCCCCTTGTGTTTCTACAAATTCTTGCGCTTTTTCTGCTGTAGTTAAAGAATAACCAATAACTTCTGAAAGCCCTGCCGCTTCGACGTGTGTGCGTACCTTGCGACGTAATTTTTGCATGGCAGTTAATTCACCTGCTGTCGCACCTGAAGGTAGAGTACTAGGTAAATTATCATAGCCATAAATACGAGCTACTTCTTCCACGATATCGGCTTCAATCTTGATATCCCAACGTCGTGAAGGAATTTGAATGTTAAATTGTCCTTCTTTTTCTTGTGTTTCAAAACCAAGTTGCGCTAAAATCGCAAGTACTTCTGCATCTTCAAGTGATGTTCCTAAAGCCGCATTGATACGGTCCAAAGTAATGTTAACTTCTTGAAGTTTGGGCATGAAGTCATTTGACTCTACCACACCTGAGAGAATCTCTCCACCAGCCAGTTCTTGAATCATGGCTGCTGCAAAGTCTAGTGCTTCACGTACTGTACCTTGGTTGATTCCTTTTTCAAAACGGCTTGAAGATTCTGAACGTAAGGCAAACTTATGTGAAGTTTTACGGATTGAAGTGCCGTTGAAAAGTGCAGCTTCTAAAGCTACTGTGACTGTTTGATCAGTAATTTCACTGTCAAAGCCACCCATGACACCTCCAAGAGCTACCGGTTGGCCATTAGCTGTAATTACGATATCCTCAGGGCTAAGTTCCCGCTCTTGCTCGTCGAGAGTAATAATCTTCTCTCCTTGATCCGCCTGACGCACCACAATTTCATCTGCACCAAACTTATCAAAATCAAAAGCATGAAGCGGTTGGCCGTAGTACATCAAAACATAGTTGGTTACGTCAACGACATTATTAATGGGGCGAATACCAGCATTCATCAAGGTATTTTGTAGCCAAAGTGGTGATGGAGCAATTTTGACATTTTCAATCATACGAATTTTATAAGTCGGAACTTGTTCTGTACTTGTTTCCACTTTTACAGCTACCTTATCAGCCGCTTTTTTGGCTACTTCGGTTACCGTTTTTTCTTCAAAATTGACTGTTTTACCATAGATAGCTGCTACTTCATAAGCAACACCACGCATTGACATTGCATCAGCACGGTTGGCCAAGATATCGGGTTCGATAATTTCATCATCTAAGTCAAGATATGGCAAGACACTGTCACCAATCACTGCATCTTCAGGTAAAATATAGATGCCATCTTCATGCTTCATTGGATTAACAGATTCAGGAATACCAATTTCATCAAGTGCGCACAGCATTCCTAAGGAAACGATACCACGGATTTTTCCTTTTTTGATTTTATAGTTATCCGCGATACGTGCACCCACAAGTGCTGTAATGACTTTAATTCCAGCTTTGACATTTGGAGCACCACAGACGATTTGGAGCGGTTCTTCTTCTCCAACATCAACTTGGCAAATATGTAGATGTGTTTCAGGTACATCTTCACAAGTCAAGACTTGACCGACAACAATTTTTGACAAACCTTGTCCTGGTACAGTTACACCTTCAATTTCAATACCTGAAAGTGACATTTTTTCTGCCAAATCAGCAACAGGAACATCATCAAGACCGTTGACTAATTTTTTTAACCATTTATATGATACTAACATTTTATTTTTCCTTTTATTCCGTATTCTTTTATGTCTTTACTTCTGAAATTATTTTCCAAATTGTTCTAAGAAACGTAAGTCACCTTGATAGAAGCCACGAATATCATTGATACCATAGCGGAGCATTGCGATACGTTCTTGTCCCATACCAAAAGCAAAACCAGAATATTCCTTGCTGTCGATACCACTCATTTCTAAAACGTTAGGATGAACCATACCCGCACCGAGAATTTCAATCCAGCCAGTATATTTGCAGACATTACATCCCTTGCCGCCACATTTGAAGCAGCTTACATCGACCTCAACAGAAGGTTCCGTAAACGGGAAGTAAGAAGGACGTAGACGAATCTCACGGTCAGCACCGAACATTTTTTGAATGACAAGTTCAAGCGTACCTTTAAGATCGGCCATCGTAATGTTTTTATCCACAACTAAGCCTTCGACTTGATGGAATTGGTGGCTGTGAGTAGCATCATCCGTATCACGACGGTAAACGCGACCTGGAGCAATCATGCGTAAACCACCTTTACTAAAGTCATGTTGGTCCATCGTGCGCGCTTGCATTGGCGATGTATGTGTGCGTAATAATACCTCGTTTGTTACATAGAAAGTATCTTGCATATCACGCGCAGGATGATCTTTAGGCAAATTCATACGCTCAAAATTATAATGATCCGTTTCGACTTCATAGCCGTCAACAATCTCATAACCCATACCTAAGAAAATTTCCTCAATCTCTTCTGCTGTTTGAGTCAAAATATGACGTGCACCTTTTTTAGGTGCATGACCGGGTAAAGTCACGTCTAAAGTTTCAGAATTTAAGGCTGCATTCATGGCTGCTGCTTCAAGCTCTGCTTTTTTCTCCTCAAGTTTCGCTCCGAATTCGTCACGGAAGGCATTAGCTAGAGCACCGATAACTGGACGTTCTTCATTTGTTAGGTCTTTCATCCCTTTGAGAATTTCTGTCAACTCGCCTTTTTTACCCATGATTGCTGTTCGCAAATCATTCAGCATTCTTTCTTCAACAGCTGCTGTTAAATTATTCAAAGCTTGTTCACGTAAAGCTTCAATTTTTTCTTGTAAATTCATTTTTTCTCCTAATACCTTCTAACCGTGATGACAAAAAAACCACGATTTCAACCCCTACACAAAGGAGCGAAAACCGCGGTACCATCCTATTTTATCACTTAATTAAAGACTATTTTAAATTAGAACGAGGTGAACTTCAATAACTTTTCCGTGTGATGATTTGCAGTCGACGACATCACTCCCTTAAACGTTCCAGTAACCTACTCTTCTCATTCTTTATATGTTCTTATTTTAGCAGATTTATCTCATTTGTCAATGGTTATCGCTGCCTTAAGCATTTTCCACAATTATTAACAATTTCAAAGAATTATTACTTCTTGATTTTAAGGATATACCCCTTACGCCTATTGAGTTCTTTTTCTTCTACTTCTGTTTCTGGTGGCAGATTGAAAGCTGGCGGACATAGGTGGGATAGACTACGGCATTTCCTGAAAACATCCCATCTTCAATCGTTTTTACTACTGCAGAATCCGTTTCAAAAGCCGTACGGAGCCATTTTTTCACGACTATAAACATAGCAATAAGTATTTGGACAAAACTCAGGCTCACAAACAGCACTACTCTTATTCTCTTTTTCAATAATATTCTCCTCCAAAAATCAATAATTAATTTTTAGCAACTAATACGAGAAAAAAGGCACCAAAAAAAGCAATCAACTCAATGATTGCTTGCTCTTAGATTTATTTCCTTAGGCTTCCCAAACGTTTTCCAAAACGTTTGTTTGGTCACGGTCTGGACCAACAGAGAATGTTGAGATACGGACACCAACGAGTTCTGCAACACGAAGAACATAGTTGCGTGCTGTTTCTGGAAGTTCTTCCAGAGTACGCATTCCAGTAATATCTTCAGACCATCCTGGCATTTCTTCGTAAATTGGTTTGCAACGTTCCAATTCTTTAAGACTTGCTGGGTAGTGAGTGATTTCTTTTCCGTCAAGTTCGTAAGCGACACAGATTTTCACTGTTGGTAATCCTGCCAGAACATCAATAGAGTTCAAGCTAAGATGAGTCAGACCTGAAACACGTCGTGAGTGACGCATAACGACCGCATCAAACCATCCTACACGGCGTGGACGACCTGTTGTTGTACCATATTCATGTCCAACTTCACGGATTTGGTGACCTGTTTCATCAAAAAGCTCTGTTGGGAATGGACCATCACCAACGCGTGAAGTGTAGGCTTTACATACACCAACTGCTTTATCAATTTTTGTTGGACCAACACCTGAACCGATAGCTACTCCTCCTGCCAATGGGTTTGAAGATGTAACAAAAGGATAAGTTCCTTGGTCGATATCTAGCATAACACCTTGTGCACCTTCAAAGAGGACGCGATGGCCTTCATCAAGCGCATCGTTCAAGATTACTGAGGTGTCCGCTACATATTTTTTAATTTGTTGACCGTATTCATAGTATTCGTTAAAGATTTCATCGAAATCAAGTGCTTCACTATCGTAAAGTTTAACAAATTCACGGTTTTTATTTTCAAGATTTGTACGTAGACGTTCTTCAAAAATTTCTTTATCAAGAAGGTCTGCGATACGGATACCGACACGTGCCGCTTTATCCATGTAAGCTGGGCCGATACCTTTGATTGTCGTACCAATCTTTTGATCGCCTTTAGCTTCTTCTTGAAGGGCATCTAACTTGATATGGTAAGGCAAGATAACGTGGGCGCGGTCTGAGATACGAAGATTGTCTGTTGTTACACCGTTTTCGTGGAGGTAAGCAATTTCTTTTACCAGGGCTTTGGGGTTGATGACTACACCATTACCGATAACAGATGTTTTTTCTGGGAAGAAAATACCAGATGGGATAAGGTGGAGTTTGTACTTAAAGCCGTCAATAACAATAGTGTGACCGGCATTGTCCCCTCCTTGGTAACGCGCAATAACCTCTGCGTCTGAGCTGAGGAAGTCAGTAATTTTACCTTTTCCTTCATCTCCCCACTGCGTTCCTACAACAACAACTGATGGCATAATAGCTCTCTTTTCTTTTAATATTTGTACGCTCTATGTCTCCTTTTCAAGAGGCACAGCTGGCATTTTGATATTGAAAAGCTCCTATCGCACTATTCCTATTATAGCAAAAAATATAATTTACTTTGAGTAAGAAACGAGTTTTTTTCTATAAAACTACTATTTTGTTCGGAAATATCTAACTTTATTTCTATTTTTTCTAATAATCTTACTTTTTTGACTACCTTCGTTCTCGTTATAAAACATCAGTGTCAAAATAAAATCCTAACAATCCATGACGTTAAAAATATGTTAAAATAGAAGAAGTTATGACTGATAAAATATTAAAATCCATTTCAAAAAATGGTCACTTTCGTGCTTTTGCTCTTGATTCAACATTAACTGTCCGTGAAGCTCAGGAACGTCATCAAACGATGCCTACTTCTACTGTTGCCCTTGGTCGTACCTTGATTGCTGCCCAAATTTTAGGCGCTAATGAAAAAGGGGACAGTAAAATTACGGTCAAAATCTTGGGTGATGGTGCTATGGGTGCAATTGTTGCCGTAGCAGATGCTAAAGGAAATGTTAAAGGTTATGTTCAAAACAAAGATTTAGACTATAAAAAAGCTTCAACAGGAGAAGTACTTGTTGCTCCTTTCATTGGCAATGGCTTCTTTGTCGTTATTAAAGATATGGGACTTCGTCAACCTTATACAGGCCAAACTGATTTAATTACTGGAGAAATTGGGGAAGATCTGGCCTGGTATTTTCTCTCTAGTGAGCAAACACCTTCTTCTGTTGGTTTAAATGTCTTGCTCAATGACGGGGAAGACAGTGTTAAAATCGCAGGGGGATTTATGCTCCAAGCCTTGCCTGATGCAACTGATGATGAAATCACTCTGATGGAAAAAAACATCAAAGCAATGCCAAGTATTTCAGAAATGCTTTTAAAAGAAAAGCCGCTTGAAGCCATGTTAGCTGCACTTTATGGTGAGCTCGAATATACGATTCTTGCTGAATCACCCTTAGCCTTTGCGTGTGACTGTTCAAAGGAACGATTTGCTGAAGGCTTACAAAGCCTCGGTAGTCAAGCACTCACCGAAATTATTGAAGAAGATCACGGGGCTGAAGTCCTCTGCCAATTTTGCGGACGCAAATATGAATTTACAGAAAAAGAACTCAATGATTTAATCTTGGGAGCTGCTCAAAAATGAGACTATTGATTAAAGATCTTTCACAATCGTCAAACAAAAATATAGGTTTAATTTTTTTAAGTCTATTGGTTGGACTGGCAGCTGGCTTCTTAGCCAGCTTTTATCGTTTGGCCCTTTCTCTAGCTGAAAAATTAGGTGCTGCTCTCTACCATCAAGCCAGCACTCACCTTATTTATGGGCTTTTCCTCCTTCCCACCTTGCTTCTCCTTGTCTTTATTGTCAGTACCTTGATGAAAAAATACCCTATGTCGACTGGTAGCGGAATTCCTCAAGTCAAAGGGCAATTGCTGGGCTACTTTAAACCAGACTGGTTTTCAACGGCTTGGGCTAAGTTTGTCGGAGGAACACTGGCCATGTTTGCTGGGTTATCCTTAGGTCGTGAAGGACCATCGATCCAGCTCGGGGCTGCGATGGGACAAGCCTTTGGTCAAAGATTTTCCTCTACTGAGCGACACCAACGTTTGTTGATTGCTTCTGGAGCTTCCGCCGGTTTATCTGCTGCTTTTAATGCACCGCTTTCGGGTATCATGTTTACGCTTGAAGAAGTATTCAAATACTTCTCACCTTTGATATTATTAACTTGTATGAGCTCTGCTATCATGGCTGATGCCGTTTCGCGTATTATTTTTGGTCCAGCCAGTATCTTTGATTTCCAAATCGTGAGCAGCTTTCCCCTCTCAGATTATTGGCTACTCTTACTTTTAGGCATCCTTATGGGAATTTTTGGTGCAGTTTATAATGCTGCTCTTCTAAAGAGTCAAAGCCTCATGAAGGGGAAGATAAAAAGTCCTTTTCTTCGTGTCTTGTTCAGTTTTGCTGCTTCTGCTCTTGTCGCACTCTTCTTTCCACTAATCAGCGGCAGTGGTCACCAGTTGATTGACCAATTGACGCTTACTTGGGGACTTGCCTTTCTCTGTCTGGTCTTTGTTGCAAAGTTTTTGATTTCCCTCATCAGCTATGCTTCAGGTGTTCCCGGAGGAATATTCTTCCCCCTCTTAGTACTCGGTGCTAGTCTTGGTAGCATTTTTGCTACAACAGTCATTCCTCTCTTGCATTTGTCGCCCAACCTATTCCCAAATTTTATTATTTTAGCGATGGCTGCAACTTTTACTGCTATCGTTCGTGCACCAATGACTGGAATTCTCCTTTTAGTCGAGATGACAGGTTCCTTTGATCATTTATTACCTCTGGCTTTTGTTTCTCTAATTTCCTATCTTGTGGCCGAGCTTTTACACTCTGAGCCAATCTACCACTCATTACTCCACAATCTACTTACTGTTGATTCGGAAATAGCTACTGAAAAAGAAGGTCATATTATGATTGAAGCCTTGGTACAGTTTGATTCGGAAGCTGACAATCAACCGGTTCAAAATCTCCATCTTCCTAAAGATAGTCTTCTGATTGCTATTCAAAGAAATGGTGAAAAAATTATTCCACGAGGAGATACACTACTCCATGCTGGAGATGTTGCAACCTTTTTAACCACTCAAGCTCAGGAAGTTTCTGTACGCCAAAAAATAAAGCACTTATTTACTGATTAATCTAAAAAACCTTCGTTAATTTATCTACGAAGGTTTTTTCAGTGCAAAGTTTTAGCAAATCCCCTAAAAAATGGTAAAATATTCTCTATGACTATGGATTCAAAATACACACGCCCATGGAAAATTGGGGATATAGAAATTGCTAATAAAATTGTACTCGCTCCAATGGCGGGAATTAATAATAAAGCCTTCCTGACAACAGCTAAAGAGTTTGGAGCCGGACTTGTTGTTACTGAAATGATTTCTGATAAAGGTATCGAACATCGTAACAAAAAAACGCTTCAAATGATGGACTTTGAAGGCGTTCCGCATCCACTTTCCATGCAGATTTTTGGTGGTGAAGTTGATACACTGGTTGAAGCAGCGAAATTTGTTCAAGAAAATACAGTAGCAGACATCATTGATATCAATATGGGCTGTCCTGTTCCGAAGGTAACCAAAAATGAAGCGGGAAGTCGCTTACTACTTGACCCAGATAAGGTTTACGATGTAGTGAAAGCTGTCAGCTCTGCGATTGATCTACCACTCACTGTAAAAATTCGTATCGGTTGGGATTCTGATCATCTCTACGCTGTCGAAAATGCCAAAGCTATTGAAGCAGCTGGTGGTGCAGCTGTTGCAATGCACGCACGGACACGCGCTCAACTCTATGAAGGTAAAGCCGACTGGACATGGCTTGAAAAAGTAGCAAGCAATATTAACATTCCTTTCATCGGAAACGGCGATGTTAAAACACCTGAAGATGCTAAACGCATGATTGATGAAACAGGTGTTGATGCAGTCATGATTGGTCGAGCAGCTCTTGGAAATCCGTGGATGCTTCACCGTACGGAACACTACCTTCGCACAGGGGAATTACTCCCTGAACCAACTGTGGATGAAAAAATGCGTATCGCTAAGATTCACTTGCAACGTCTTGTTGACCTCAAAGGCGATAACTTAGCGTCACGCGAATTCCGTCAACATGCAGCTTACTACCTCAAAGGTGCAAAACGTGCTGCAAAAGTTAAAGTAGCTGTAAATCAAGCAGAAACACAAGCAGAAATTGTCAAGATTTTAGATGATTTCGTTGCTCAAAATTAAGAGATTGGCTTTTGCCAGTCTTTTTGTTTATAATAAGGTTAGTATCATAAAACAAGGAGGGACTCTATGCGTACATCAAAAGCTCTTGTCGAAATCGAAAAGGCAATTATTCACCTCAAGAAAGCTAAACGTGAGATTAGTAATTATAGCTTTGAAAACCAAACTCAAAGCCTCATTCAAATCAATCAAGCTATCGATCGCTTACAAATTCTTAAGGACGGCGTTAATGCTGATTCTTCTGATGTAGAAGGTGTTTCTTCTGTAGGCCGACTTGAAGGCGAACGTCTAACTTCAAAACTTTTTCAATAATAGCCATTAAAATAAAAAGAACCAAAATCTGGCTCTTTTTTTATTTTTTCTTACGTTTATATTTACTTTGTGGATAAGTAAAATCTCCCATAACTTCATGAACATTTATTACTGTTGAGAAGGCTTGAGGATCTATTTCAGCAATCAGAGCTTTAACCGTCATGACTTCTCGAGGGTTAAGCACCACATAGACCACACGTTTTTCTGTACCTGAATATGCGCCTTCACCATGTAAGAATGTTGCACCACGTCCAAGTTCTGCCAGGATGGCATTTGAAATTTCTTGATACTTAGGACTGATAATAAGCATCCCACGAACGGTATAACCACCAGATTGGATAAGGTTAATCACTTGGGCACTTACGAAACTTGCAATTAATGTATAAACCATATGATTAACATCAATGTAAGTGAGAGAAAGTGTCATTACAAAAAGGTCTATTGTGAAAATCACACGCCCCACTGCTGTGCCTCGCTTAATTTGCAACAGCTGAGCAATGATATCTGAACCTCCAGTTGTTCCGCCAAAGCGGAAGATAATCCCAATCCCCGTTCCGGCAAATACCCCGGCCAGGAGAGCTGCGACTAAGTTATCATGCAAAAGATTAATACTAAAATCAAATGCTTGGAAAACTGAAAGGAAAAGCGAGATGTTAACAATCGCATAGACCGTATAGGTAAAGGTCCGTTGTCCTAAGAAACGGTAACCAATAAAAAGCAAGGGGATATTCAGAATGAACTGACTTAGGGCCGGATCCAACTTGAATAATGCGTGCAAGATCAAGGTAATACCGGAAAGGCCACCTGCAGCCAACTGATTGGCCATATTTAACTTTACAAAACCAAAAGCAAAGATAATTGCGCCTAAGCTGATGGCAATAAAGTTACGAAAATGGATTTTAATGAGGCTCATATCCTTCATACAACTCTCCAATCTAATACCATTTTTACCTTATAAAAATGGCTTTATAATTTCTTGTAAAACCTCTGTCACAGTTGACAGAGGCCTTCTCTAATTTATACTAAAACGGTCATTTTGTCAACTTAATCAGTAATCTCACTAAAGTTCCCTATTACACGAACGTTTTCTGAGATAGAGACAAAAGCTTTCGGATCATATTTTGTGATGATTTCTTTAAAATCTTGATACTCATACATGGTGATAACCGTAAACAAAATTGTCCGTTTCTCGTGTGAGTATGCACCTTCAGCATTGTTCAAAATTGTTGCACTGTGATGCATTTTTTCAAAGAGTTTGCGGATGATGATTTCAGGATTCTCGGTAACTATCATCACCTGCATACGTTTTTGACGTGTAAAGATTGCATCTGTGACACGTGAGCTCACAAAGATAGCAATCATAGAATACAGCATATATTCCCAGCCAAAGAGTACGCCTGCAGTAAAGATAATTACTCCGTTGACAATGAAACCTAGTGTACCAACATTATGGCCTGTTCTCTTCCGGATATAAAGGGCAATGATGTCCGTACCACCACTTGAAATACCATTACGCATGGCATATCCAACACCTGCACCCATGATGGTACCACCAAAGATGGCATTGATGATTGGATCAGGTGTCAGCGTTGTTTCAGGAACAAAGTGGATAAAAATGGAGCTCATGGTAACCGTTAACAAAGTAAACAGAGTAAACTGTTTCCCTAAACGGAACCAAGCTAAAATCATTAAGGGAACATTGATCAGGAAGAGCGTGGCTGATATGGGAAGATAGTTGTGCCCCAAAATTCGTGTTAAAATTTCCGTTGCCACCTGTGCTGCCCCTGTCGCGCCACTTGCATAAACTCTTCCGGGTTGATAAAAGAAGTTCAATGCAAAAGCAGATGTGATTCCATATAAGACAGATGCTGAGAAACGATGTGTCAACTTTTCCCAGCCACCAAACATGTTGATAAATTTAGTCAAGTTTTTCAAGTTTAATTCTCAATTCTTCCAGTTGGCTCTCACTGACTACTGATGGCGCTTGTGTCATCGGGTCTGTGGCTTTATTATTCTTAGGAAAGGCAATAACTTCACGAATATTGTCTTTTCCTGCAAGCAACATAACGAAACGGTCCAAACCAAGGGCCAATCCTCCGTGTGGTGGGAAGCCATAATCTAAAGCTTCCAACAAGAAACCAAATTGCTCTTTGGCATCTTCTAAACTAAAGCCTAGCGCTTTGAGCATTTCTTCTTGTAATTCACGCGTATTAATACGAAGTGAACCACCACCGAGTTCGTAACCATTCAAAACAATGTCGTAAGCATGCGCACGCACTTTACTAAGATCTCCTGAAAGTTCCCCTTGTGTTTCAGCAGTTGGTAAAGTGAACGGGTGATGCGCACTCATATAACGCCCTTCTTCTTCTGACCATTCAAACATTGGCCAATCAATAACCCAGAGGAAATTGAATTTCGAATAATCAATTAAGCCTTGCTCTTTGGCAATCGTTTGACGTAAAGCACCCAGTGCTGAATTTGCCACTTCTAAACTGTCCGCCACAAAGAGAACCAAGTCGTTGTTTTCTAAGCCCAAAGTTTCAACGAATTCTGATGTTTTATCTGTCAAGAATTTAGCAATTGGACCTGCCAATTTATCGTCTTCAAACTTGATCCAAGCTAAGCCCTTGGCACCATTTTGTTTGGCTTGCTCTGTTAATTTATCAATAGCTTTACGAGAGTACTTATCGGCATTATTTTTAACAACAATGGCTTTAACAACTGGCGCCTCACTAAACACTTTGAAATCTACAGTTTTCGCAAGGTCTGTCAAGTCTGTCAAGAGCATTTCGTAGCGTGTATCTGGCTTATCTGAACCATAGAAATTCATAGCATCATCGTATTTCATACGCGGAAATGGTAAAGTTACATCAACGTTTTTAACGTCCTTCATAACTTTCGCAATCAAACCTTCAGTTAAATCTTGAATTTCTTCTTCCCCAAGAAAACTTGTTTCTAAGTCGACCTGTGTAAATTCTGGTTGACGGTCACCACGCAAGTCTTCGTCACGGAAACATTTCACGATTTGATAGTAACGATCAAGGCCCGCAGTCATCAACAATTGTTTCATAAGTTGTGGACTTTGTGGTAAAGCATAAAATTCGCCTTTATTAACACGAGAAGGAACAAGGTAATCACGTGCACCTTCTGGAGTTGATTTATTCAAGAAAGGTGTTTCAACATCGATAAAGCCTTGATTATCTAAGTAGCTACGGATAGCACGTGTTGTCGCATGACGCATCGTAATATTATTAAGCATTTCCGGACGACGTAAGTCGAGATAACGGTATTTCAACCGTGTATCATCAAGCACCTCAACTCCATCTTTAATCTCAAAAGGCGTTGTTTTTGAAGTGCTGAGAATTTGCATTTGGTTGGCTTCAATTTCAATTCCACCTGTTTTAATATTTTCGTTTTTGCTGGCACGTTCAACAACTTTACCTGTAATTTCAAGGACGTATTCGTTCCGGACTTTATCCGCTACCTCAACAATTTCTTTTGCTGCTGTTTCTGGGTTAACGACAATCTGGACAATACCTTCGCGGTCGCGCAAATCAATAAAGATTAAGCCTCCAAGATTGCGACGCTTCGCAACCCAACCTTTTACGGTAACTTCTTGATTTAAATATTCTTCGGTAATATTTCCTGCATAGTTTGTTCTCTTCAAATTTAATCTCCTTATGTTTTTTAGTACTCTTGTTCTCTAGAACTACTGAACTTTGTTATTCTCCAAGCGCTTCCTCAAAGATAGGCGCAAATCCTTTCGCAACTTCTGCCAAAGTTGTTTTCACTTCTTTACGCGTTTGGTTATGTTTAACTGTAATTTCACCTGTTTCCACTTCATTATCCCCAAGCGTAATTATCACTTCTGCTTTTGCTTTTTCAGCTGATTTAAATTGTGCGCTAAGCTTGCGATTAGAGAAATCACGTTCGACTTTAAAGGCTTGAGCACGGAGGCTTTCTGCGAGTTGTGTCGCTGCTAAGCTGGCTTTATTTCCCATAACGGCAATATAAACATCAAGTGTATCTTCTTCATGGAAATCAACACCTTGCATTTCAGCAACCATCAACAAGCGCTCTACACCCAGTCCGAATCCAAAACCTGGTGTGGCTGGACCATCAAAGTATTCAACCAAACCATCATAACGGCCGCCTGCACAAACCGTCAATTCTTGTCCTTTGACATCTACGATAAATTCAAAAATTGTATCATTATAATAGTCCAAACCACGAACCATATTAGTATCAATGACATATTCAATGCCTAAACCATCGAGCAGATCACGTGTCATGTCAAAGTGATTTTGAGACTCTTCTGTAAGAAAGTCCAAGATAGATGGTGCATCCTTGACGATTTCTTTGTCTTCTTTTTCCTTGCTGTCAAGTACTCGAAGAGGATTTTCGTGAAGACGACGTTGGCTATCTTTTGAAAGTTGTTTTTCAAAAGGTGTCAAATAATCAACCAAAGCTGTACGATAAGCCTTACGTGTTTCTAAATCCCCCAGAGAATTCAAGTGAAGTGTCACACCAGAAATACCGATTTGTTCAAATAATGATTGTGCCATGGCGATAATTTCGACATCAATTGCCGGATTTTTTGCTCCGAAACACTCTACACCAAATTGATGGAATTCACGTAAACGTCCAGATTGAGGGCGTTCATAGCGGAACATTGAGCCCATATAATACATTTTGACAGGTTTTGGCACTTCTGGGGCAAAGAGTTTATTTTCAATATAAGCGCGAACAGTTGAAGCAGTTCCTTCAGGACGTAAGGCAATGTGACGTCCACCTTTATCGTCAAAGTCATACATTTCTTTCGTCACAATATCACTTGTTTCACCTGTTGCACGACTGAACAGCTCATAACTTTCAAAAAGGGGTGTACGGATTTCTTTGAAATTGTAATCTTCAAATACTGCACGTGCCATCATTTCTACATATTGCCATTTTTGTGACTCTTGAGGCAGAATATCTGCCGTACCTTTTGGTTTTTGTAATTTCATATTATCTCCTTTGTATCGAATACATTTATGATTTAAACATTATTAAGAAAGCCTTTGTGAGCCTTGCCGTTCAGCATTAGCACCTTTAGGTGCAATGCTGGTAGCAAATTAAAACGCCCCAAGCATAAAAGCTCTAGGGCGTCAGTAATCTTATCGCGGTACCACCTAAATTTGTCCTGTCTTCCAGAACCTCAGTTTAGCTATAACGTTGCTACCGTTTCTTATCGTCACTTTAGGTTTTGTAAGCTTTCAGCCAAGTCTTACTCTCTGTATGTTTAAGTATAACGCAGACTTCTATTTTTTTCAAGCTTTAAATTCACATTAATTTTTAAAAACTTGCATATTTTTGGCAAAGTAATCATAGCCGGAATAAATCGTGAAGATAAGGCAAACATAAAGTAAGATTGTGCCAATATAAATGGGATCACCAATTAGTAAGAAAATAATAGACAACATTTGTGTAAATGTTTTAATTTTTCCTGGCATAGCTGCAGCCAAGACTGCACCACCTTGTTCAACCAGTAAAAGGCGAAGTCCAGTCACAGCAAGTTCACGACATACGATGATTGCAACAACCCAAGCTGGAGCTAAGCCTAGAGCAATTAGCATCACAAATGCAGCCATCGTTAACATTTTATCCGCTAAAGGATCTGCAAATTTACCAAAATTAGAAACAACTTTCCACTTGCGCGCCAAATAGCCATCAAGCCAGTCTGTAATTGAAGCTACAGCAAAGATAATTGCTGCAACAATCCATGAAACATAGCTTGTACCCACAGCTGCACCATGTGGCAGATAAAGGACAATGAGAAAGACAGGAATCATAAAGATTCTTAGTATCGTTAGTTGATTAGGGAGTTTTTCTTTTTTCATAATTACTTTCTTCGCTTCTTAGAGTTGGCCTGCTCGTGGCTCAACTTTTTATTGTGTTACAGGTGCTGTAGTGCTTGCATAAGTCACCGTTAATTGCACTTGAACTGGAACGCCTACTGTAAGAGCAGACAAATCGACAGTGCTACCGTTGATTGTCATTGTAAGTCCTTGGGTATTGGACAAGTTAATCACGGAGTTAGTTAATCCTGCTCCGAGCGTTGCTGTAGCTGTATTTTCGGCATCAGATAACGTGCGTACTGTTGCCCAATCCGCATTGGTCAATGAAACAGTTGTCACTGCGCCAGCTGCTGTTGTAAAGACAATTTGTGTTGGGCTCGTAGCATTTTCTACCTTGACATTGAGCTGCGCACCACTTCCAGTAATCGTAATTTGGTTTTGGGGCTCTGGTTTTGATTCAACAGGCTTTTCTGATGATTCTGTTGTTTTCTTTTGTTCTTCTGTTGCCTTTTTTGTTTCGCTCGTTTTATAAGTATAAGACGTATCACTCAAGTCTGGCTTTGGCGGGCGCGTAAGTAATACAACAGCTGTGACACTTCCGACAATGGCTAGTGCAACAGCAGAAAGCAAGATAATGGGAACATAATGACGCCATGCAGGCTTATTACTTTCTTCCTCTTCCTCTTCTACGCGTTCACTTGGTTTCACAAATCGATAAGTTTCTTGGATGTCTTCGTGTTCTTCAACAGACATTGATCCATCCTTCTCATATGCAAACATGATTTGATCTGCATCAAGATCCAACTTTTCTGCATATTGTTTAAGATAAGCTTTAATATAAAAATCACCGGGTAAAGCCTTATAATCCCCTGTTTCTAAAGCAATAATATATAATTTCGGAATATTTGTAAGTTTTTCGGCTTCACTTAGCCCGAGGCCAAGTTCCGTCCTCTTGTCTTTGAGGACTTCGCCTATTGTTTTAATTGCCACCATGTCCTCCTCTCAGCTTTATGAAATACATGGATTTATTCATAACTGTTCGTATTATTTAGGGTAGATGATAAAATCTACAGTTTGCATATTCTCAACAAATTTTTCAGCGTATTTGCTGACTTTTTCAAGGGTTAATCCTGATAAAATTTCAGGTAAATCAAAGAAGTTAATCTCGCCATAAATATTTGATGAAAATTGATTGGCGATATATTCTAAAGAGTTTAGGGATTTATAATAGTCCCCTAGTGTTTCACGTTTCAGTATTTCTAGATTTTCTTTTTCAAAATCCTTATCTATTTTATAACTTTTTAGGGCTTCCTGCAAAACTTTACTTACTTGCTCTGGTTTTTCAGTATCTACTGTAATATTCGCAAAGTGAAAACTTTTATCCATATCAAAACCATAGCCAAAAGAATCATCAACTAAACCTGCATTATACATTTCCTCATAACGATGACTTGTTTTCCCAAAAAGCATATCGAGAAGCAACTGATTTGAAAGTTTATATTCTAATAATTCGCGGGCATCAGTTGGTAAAGCATCTTCTCCACGAAAACCAAGAGCCAACTTGGGCATCGCAACTTCAAACGCAAGAGTTTTTCCTGCAATCGGCTGACTCCCCTCAACAGTTTTTCTCTGTATGGGTTCAGCTTTAACAAAAGCTTTCTTCTCTTGATTCTCATTTACAAATGCAGCCATGTAATCCACATCAAAAGGACCTGTTAAAAAGAGGTTCATGTTTGAGGGATGATAAAAAGTTTCATAGTTAACATACAAGTCAGCTGCGGTAATTTCCTTAATCGAACGTGGAGTACCAGCAATATCATCTGCCAATGGTGACTCAGGATAAAGCGAAGCTAAAAGCCCTGCAAACAAACGCCAGTCACTATCATCTTGATACATCTGGATTTCTTGTTGAATAATACCTTGCTCTTTTGCAACATTTTCTTCCGTAAAGTAAGGTTCTTGCACAAAATCAAGCAGTAAGTTCACACACTCATAGATATTTTCACGTGTCGAAAAAAGATAAGACGTTCTCGAAAAGCTTGTAAAAGCATTGGTTTGCGCCCCATAGGCTCCAAACTTGTACATTACATCCCCTTCTTTTTTCTCGAAGAGTTTATGCTCCAAAAAGTGAGCGATACCTTCTGGAAAAGTCTTTATCTCTTGACTTCCCATAGGGACAAAAGAGGTATCCAATGACCCAAAGTTTGTCGTAAAAAGACCGTAGGTACGATTGTAATCAGGTTTCGGTAAGTAATAAACCGTTAAACCGTTGGCTAGAACATCAGTATATAAGATTTCACCCGTTTTTTCATATCTCTTCTTCTGCATAAACTTCTCCTTTCATGAAATATTGAGCCTGTAGTTTTAAACTTTGCGCCAAGCGCATAATATCTTCTTTGCTCACAGCTTCTAATGCTTTCAAAAAAGTTGCTTCATCAACATAAAGTTCAGGCAAAACTTCGTGAATAAAAGCTTGTTCGATGAGATTCGAAGAAGAGTCAAGCGACATGAAGTAAGAATTTTTTAGCATTGTTTTAGTTTGCTCAATTTCTTGTGCGGTAAAGTCTCCAGATTGCATGGCTTGAAGTTGTTCTAGAATCAGCTCTCGTGCCTGTTGATAATTTCCTGCATCAATTCCTGCATTAACTCTTAGCAGGCCTGTAAAACTATCAAAAGCTGAACTTGCATAGTAAGCCAAGCTTGCCTTTTCACGGACATTCATAAATAATTTAGAATGTGCAAAGCCACCAAAAAGGCCATTCATCACTTGTAAAGTCATGTAATCCTTGCTGCCATAAGTTGTCGGTTGCGCAAAAGCCATTTGTAAAATAGACTGTTGCACCTCCTTAGCTTCGATTTTTTCTTGATAATCCTTGAGCTCTTGCTTATAAAAAATTTCAGAATGCCTCT
Source organism: Lactococcus sp. bn62 (assembly GCF_029492705.2). Lineage (NCBI taxonomy): Bacteria > Bacillati > Bacillota > Bacilli > Lactobacillales > Streptococcaceae > Lactococcus > Lactococcus sp. bn62. The sequence continues at coordinate 1,836,770 of NZ_CP120417.1, forward strand.
GACGATCCTTAAAGTCAAAGTTTTGGAACAAACGTACAACTTCAGCTTCTTCCACATCACCTAGAACAAAAATATCAATCAGATTGTGATTAAGCATTTCAGTGTAATAATTAAAAACAGCTTCTGCTGTTTCTGACTGCAAAAGTCCCACAGTTGCTACACCTGGGAGAGATTGATTTGGATCCGTAAAGAAAAGGGCAGCCAACTGACGGCTGGCATAATAAGAGCGATCTTCATTCATAGCTTTAAGGTAGTTGATGAGATTTGTCTTTTCCCGCTGGAAAACTTCAACATTATTATCTGGACTAAAGAGCGCTTTATGCATAAAGTCAACGGCACCTGCCAAAGTATCCACATCAACAAACTTAGGATTAACAAGATTCATATGAATGCTTAACAAATGTTGACTGCCTTTTTTATTTACTGCAGTTGAGAAAGATGTCCCATAAAGTTCTGACAAGCGGCTTGAAAATGCTTGAGCTGTTGGGTATGCTGCATTGGTCGTTTCCCATAAATTAGAGATAATCACACGCTTAGCAATATTTTCTCGCGAAAGTTCTTCACGAAAGCGCACCATGAGACGTATTGTTTTGAATTTTGTTTCTTTTATAACATGGAGATTTACTCCGCTGGCTAGTTTCATAGATATCCCTTGTCTACTCCTCTTTTTAAGTTTAAAGGAACTTCTTTTAATCCTAAAAAGAGCAGGAGCTGTAATATCTCTATTATAGCAAATTTTCCACTATTTTTGAGACTCTTTATGCTAAAATAGAGTTATGCAAAATTACATTTTATTTGAAGAATACATCACCTTAGGACAAGTCATTAAAGAATTGGCCATTGTCAATACAGGAGGCCAAGCTAAGCTTTTTCTCGCTGAAAATGAAGGCAATATTTTCTTAAACAAGGAAGCTGAAAATCGCCGTGGCAAAAAACTGCGTGCGGGAGATGTTTTGGAGATTCCTGAATTTGGACTGATTCTCACATTTGTCCAAGCTTCTGAAGAAGAAATTGCTGAACGTGAAGAAGATAAGGCCGAGGAAGAACGCGTCAAAGCACTTGTCAAGAAAATGAACGCTCAAGTCAAAACTCAAAAACCCAAAAAAGCGGCCAAGCCAAGATTCCCCGGCGCTAAATAAGCATGAAACTTAACAATATACAGCTCTATAATTTCCGAAATTATGATAAGCTTTCCCTTGAATTTCATCCCAATCTCAATATCTTTTTAGGACAGAATGCCCAAGGTAAAACTAATCTTTTAGAAAGTATCTACTTTCTTGCTTTAACACGTAGCCACCGCACCCATCATGATCGGGAACTGATTCGGTGGGATGCCAAAGAAATGAAGGTTTCTGGTACTGTCACAAAAGGTCACAGTAATATCCCTCTAGAAGTTGCTTTGACTCCTAAAGGACGTACGGCTCATGTCAATCATTTGAAAGAAAACCGCTTAGCAGACTATATCGGTCAGCTGAACCTTATCATGTTTGCACCTGAAGATTTAGAACTTATCAAAGGTGCACCAAGCATTCGCCGTCGCTTTCTGGATATGGAGATTGGTCAAATACGCCCCGTTTATCTTTATGATTCGGTGCGCTATAACCGCGCTTTAAAAGAGCGCAATGCTTACCTCAAGATGGAACGCAAACAGATTGACACTACTTTTTTAGATGTTTTAGACAGCCAACTGGCAGAACACGGTCAGAAGATTAGTACTGAACGTCAAAATTTTATTGACAAACTAGAAAAGCTGGCACAAAAAATTCATGCTCAACTCACTCATGGGCTTGAGGAGCTGCAGATTAATTATAAAGTTAATTCCACAGCTCTCTTAGAAGATTTGAAAAGCGCACGTGATAAGGATATCTTTCGTCATCAGACCTCTGTCGGTCCTCACCGAGATGATTTGACTTTTTTTGTCAATGGTATTAATGTTGCGGACTTTGGCAGCCAAGGCCAACAAAGAACCGTTGCTTTATCTGTCAAGCTCGCTGAGATTGATTTAATTTTTGAAGAGACTGGAGAATATCCTATTCTTTTGCTCGACGATGTCATGAGTGAGCTCGATAATAGCCGTCAGTTGGATCTTTTAGAAACAACGCTCGGAAAAACACAAACCTTTATTACTACAACGACGCTTGACCACCTCAAAAACCTGCCAGAAAACTTAAGTATTTTCAATGTGAAGCAAGGAGAAATTGAAACAAATGGACAAGAAAGAACCACCACTGACTGAGGATAACCTGTTCAAATTTAAGGCACTGGAGGCAGAAGGGGATTCTACGTTATTAAAACGTATTTCCCTTCTTGTTGAACAAGAACGTGAATTGCGCCAACAAAAAGATAAACTCGAAGAAGATTTACGTGTATTGGTTCATATCAAAAATAGCCATTACTCACAATTAGAGCAAAAAAATTCGGAACATTAATTCCGAATTTTTTTACGTTATTTATAAGCCAAGTAACTCTCTTAAACCATAATGATTGCCAATCAAGCCAAAAGCTGCAAAGATAGACAAACCGATAATTACAAAAAGAACAATAATTTCTACACGAGAAAGTGTCTTACCATTTTCTTTCTTCGCTAAGTAGTAGAAAATAAAACCAATTGCATAGAGAATCGAAGCCATCCAAACATACTGCCAGCCTGAAAGCCACAGCGCTAAAATTTGGAAAGCAAGGGCCACAAAGCCAATGACTATATTTTTTGTATTTTTTTCTTCAAGACCGTGTTTCATCATATATGCACCGACCAAAGCGTAACAGATCATGATACATGCTGTACAGAGGTACACCATTACATTATAAGCATTTGCGACATAAAAAGTAACGATGATGAAAAATTGAACAAAGATTTGTGTAAGCCAAAGAGAATTTGCAGGAGCGTTATGTTTATTTAAGCGTCCAAACCATTCTGGGAGTAATTTTTGATTGGCCAACTGTGTTGTTGATTCCACTGGAAGCATCGTCCATGATATCCAAGCCCCTAAAACGGAAACAACAAGACCACTGGCCATCAATGCGCCTCCAAAGCTACCAAGCATATCTTTTAGCATATAAACCATGCCTGGCGTTTTCATGGCAGCTAATTCTGCTTGATCATAATAGCCGAAAGGTAGGAGTGAAAGCAAGATGTAGATAAAAAGTAAAACGATAAGACCAATGATTGTCGCGCGGCCTGCATCAGATTTTTTCTTGGCACGATCGCCCATCATTGCCGCACCTTCAATCCCGACAAAGACCCAAATCATGACCATAAGAGAGCTTTTAACTTGATCGAGTAAGCCGCCAGCGGTCATTGACCCTTGAGCTAGAACCAAGCCTTGAGTATTTTCTGTAATATTGTTCCAAAAACCTGCAGTGAATACTCCTGCTTTGAACATAAAGATCCCTGTAATCATAAAAACAAAGATTGGGATTAATTTACAAACCAGAACAATGGTATTCACAATCGCTGCAGATTCGACCCCTTTACTCACCATCAAAGCTAAAAGCCAAGAAAGAATCGATACGGACACTACTGCAAAAACGCTTAGACTTCCATTTGCATCTGCAAATTTACCAGGGAAAAAGTAATCCATAGATATCATCATGAGCACGGCAAAGGCAATATTACCTAACCATGTGGACAACCAGTAACCCCACCCAGAAAGAAAACCTACCAAATCGCCAAAGCCTTCTCGCGCATAATCAGAAACCCCTGAAAGTTGTGGTTTGTTAATAATCAGATAGTTTAAGCTCAAGACAAGCGCTAAAAGCCCTAAACCAACGAAGAGCCATGCTACGATTACACCACCTGCAGTTGCTCCATTGGCTAAATCGTTGGAAAGGTTAAATACCCCACCACCAATAGCACTGGAGACAACGATGGAGACAAGGGCTATCAGCCCCATCCCTTTTTTATTTTCCATTTATTTTTCCTATAATTCCATTTTATTTATATTGAAATATTTTCTTAATATAACATTTTTTGCATTTTCATGCAACTTTCATCTGCTTTCAATCCTGTTTTCTTTATATTTTTACATTTTGAAGCGTTTTCTTACAAAAATAACGAAAAAGCAACCCAAATTAAAAGATTGCTTTTTCCATTTGTATTAATATCCATTTGGATGAGAGCTATGCCATTTCCAAGCATTCTCGATAATATATTCTAAATTATTTTTCACGTGCCAATCCAAGACTTCTCCTGCTTTCGTCGAGTCTGCCACCAACATATCTGGATCGCCAGGACGACGTTCTCCCATTTGTGATGGAATTTCTTTACCGGTAACACGGCGTGCAGTTTCCAAGACCTCAAGGTTAGAGTAGCCTTTTGAAGAGCCAAGATTAAACTGATCCGAAGCACCGCCCGCTTTAAGATATTCTAAGGCTTTGATGTGTGCTTCAATCAAATCTTCCATGTCAATATAGTCACGTACGCATGTACCATCAGGCGTATTGTAATCATCGCCATAGATAGTGATAAACTCACGTTGGCCTAAAGCTGTTTGTAAAATAAGCGGAATCAAATGCGTTTCATTTTTATGTGCTTCACCAATGCTTCCGTCATGTTTAGCACCAGCAACATTGAAGTAGCGCAGTGCTACATAAGTCATATCCGTTGCCTCTGATTGCCACTTCATCATTTTTTCCATGATGAGTTTGCTTTCGCCATAAGGATTGATTGGTTTTTGTGGAGTTTTTTCAGAAATAGGGCTTTCTTCGGGTATTCCAAAAGTTGCAGCCGTACTCGAAAAGACAATATGCTTAATACCAAATTTTTCCATGGTTTCAAGAATAACCTGTGCCCCACCAACATTATTATTAAAATACATCAGGGGTTTTTGCATTGATTCACCTACCAATGAATAGGCACAAAAGTGCATTAAACCTTCGATATCTTTTTCTTTTGTAAAAACATCAGCCAAAAAAGCTTGATCGCGCACATCTCCTTCATAGAAGCGTACATCTGCTGGGACAGCTTCACGATGTCCTGTCACAAGATTGTCTACAACGGCCACATCATAACCACGTGCTACTAGAATATCAACAGCATGGCTACCTACATAACCTGCGCCTCCAAGTACTAAGACTGTCATTTATTTATCCTCCATTACTTTGATGTACAAAGTTTTTAAATACTATTTATCAATCACTTACAAGTATAACCTTATTCATTTATAAAATCAATGAAGCGCTTAAACCCGGCATATCCTGCTTTGTCATCTTTAAATACTCCCGCATCTTGCAATACTCTTGTAAAGACAGCTCCAACTGCTTCACGGACATACTCTGAGACATTTTCTTCAGTAAAATCCCCTTGATTTTTTAACTCTTGTGCCCAAGGTAAGTGCATATCTTTCATATGATGTGGCTTTCCTAAGAGATACTGTTCCACTTCTTGCAGTTCATTTTTCAATCGCGGAGGTAAAACAGCCAAACCCATGACCTCAATCAGGCCAATATTTTCTTTCTTGATATGATGCAGGTCTGCATGAGGATGAAAAATCCCATCAGGATATGTTTCATTAACATTATTGTCTCGCAAGACTAAATCCATCTCGTAAGCCCCCTCACGTTTACGAGCGATTGGCGTAATCGTATGGTGTGGCGTACCATCAGCAGAATGAGCAATGACATCAATGCTTGTATCCGAATACTGTTGCCATTTCTTCAAAATGTAGTCCGCAAGTGTCAAAAGCTGCCCTTTGTCCTCAGAAGACAAACGTACCACACTCATAGGCCAATTCACAATGCCAACTGCTACTTCTGGAAAAGCTTTGAAGGCTACTTGTTCTCTTAATTTGGCTTTAGCCATCGGAAATTCATGACGTCCTGCTTGATAGTGATCATGGGTCAAAATAGAACCCCCAACAATTGGTAAATCAGCATTGGATCCAATCATATAGTGAGGGAACAAATCCAAAAAGTCCAAGAGATTACTAAAAGATCGGCGATTAATTTTCATTGGCTTGTGCAAGTTGTTGAGCACAATTGAGTGTTCATTATAATAAGCATAAGGCGAATACTGAAAGCCCCATTCTTCATCCTGTAATTTTAAACGGATGAGGCGATGATTGCTTCGTGCAGCTTTATTCCCTCCACCATAAAGCCCTTCGTTTTCAATACAGAGCGCACAGGCTGGATAACTAGAATCCTTGACTAATTTAGCTGCAGCGATAGCTTTTGGATCTTTCTCCGGTTTTGAGAGATTGATTGTGATTTCTAAATCGCCATATTTTGAGTGATAATTAAAGGCGATATTTTTTGCGATATCTCTCGTCTTGACCTGATTAATTTCCTGAGTCAGTCCATAAAAATAATCTGTTGCTTTTTTAGGACTCTCTTGATAATTCTTCCAGAACTCACGATTAATTTGACTTGGTGTTGGACTAATAAAGTCCATCAGAGCCGCTTCATAAAACTCTTCTTCTTCTGGCGAAAAAGCTTGATTGTCGCGTGCAAGGATCATGAGCTGATCCATTAAAGTTAGTGCATCATGTTCTTCTGTAACTTGTGGTTCGTCCCAATCGTTCATCCCCAAGAAATGGAGTAATTGATTACGCCAATATATTTTATCAAGCGTTTCAATTCGATGATTTTTTTCTGCTAAATTAATAAATTCTTGAACAGCTTGATATTTTTCCATTTTTACTTTTCCTACTCCACATCCAGTTTTGTTGATCCTGAACCAATTTGGGCGACATAAAAGCTTGCTGGATAGCCAACTACTTTTTCATATTCCGCTCCCACTGCTTCTTCAAAATCTGCGACTTTATCATGAGCGACTAAAGCAATTGCACAACCGCCAAAGCCTGCACCTGTCATACGTGCGCCTAATACACCTGCTTGTTTTTGTGCGGTTTCAGCCAGCGTATCAAGTTCAATCCCAGTCACTTCATAGTCGTCTTTGAGGGAAGCGTGTGAAGCATTAAGTAATTCACCAAACTTCGTCAAATTACCAGCAACAAAAGCTTTTTGTGCTATTTTTGTACGGTTATTTTCATATACGGCATGGCGCGCACGTTTAATCAGGGTTTCATCACCAATCAAGTCTGTATTGGCATCAAAATCCTCATTAGAAAGTTCACCCAGGGATTCAATAGCTAATTTACTTTGCATACGTTTCAATGCTTCACGTGTTTCAGCAAAACGCTCATTATATTTTGATTCTGTTAAAGCACGTGGTTTGTTTGTGTTCATGATGACAATATCATAATCACGTAATTCTACCGGCACCATTTCATACTTAAGAGTATTACAGTCCAATAAAATCGCTTTTTTCACTTCACCAAAACCAATCGCAAACTGGTCTAAAATACCAGAGTTGACACCAATGAATTCATTTTCCGTTTTTTGTCCGAGTTGTACCAACTCCAAGCGTGGGACTTGTAAATTAAACAGGTCGTCTAAAACTACACCGACTAAAAGTTCCAAAGAAGCTGAAGATGATAAACCAGAAGCTGTTGGAATTTCACCATTGATAAGTAGTTCAAAACCTTTATCGATGGTATAGCCTGCACCTTGAAGCATCACTATCATTCCTTTAACGTAATTTGACCAACTGTCATCATCTTTTTCCTTGACCTCTGTTAAAGCAAATTCGATAAGACCTGCTTCTGGAAAGTTTTGTGAAAAAAGTCGGATTTTTGTATCTTCACGTAAACGGGCCAAACCTGTTGTCCCAAGTGTAATTGAGGCTGGGAAAACGTAGCCGCCGTTATAGTCGGTATGTTCACCAATCAAGTTAATACGACCTGGCGAAAAGAAGTATTCCACATTTTCTGTATCCCCAAATACTTTTTCAAAACTGTTTGTTAATGCTGTTAAAACTTTACTGTTTTCCACGATTGTTGTCATTTTCTTTTCCTCATTTTTTCTCTTCTTTATGGAGTTTATAAATTGTTTTTGAATAGTATTTCTCACCTGCTTTGAGTGTGATATCACCCAACTCCGGAATTTGTTGACTGCCTGGCGCCACTTGTGTTTCAAAAGTGATTCCGCCATGATTTACTTCTTTTTTTCCTTGATACACTGCACCAGATTCGCCAAAATTTGCTGAAAAAATAACAATACTTGGACGATCAGTATAAACAGAGATACTTAACTCTTCAAAGCTTAAACGTGCTTGCTCCTTCTCTATGCTTGGCTCATCTAAAAGGAAAGGATGATCAAGACCATCAACCAAAATCACTTGCTCCATAGTACTTTGAAAGACTTCCGAGAGCCTTTTGCCTGAACGCAAATCTAAGTCTGTACCCGCTAACTCCGCAATATCTCCACGTACTACCTCGCTCTTGTCTAACAAAGGAACAAAACGAGAGGCACCTAAACGCAAGAAATGGTTGTCTATACTTTGAGCTACATCTCCAGACAAATTAAAGTAAACATGACCTGTAGGGTTAAACACCGTGTCTTTATCAGAAACGGCATCATATTCAATGGACCAAGCGCCATTTTCATCAAAACTTTGAGTTACAGTAACTTGTATCTGTCCTGGATAGCCATTTTCACCATCGTTTGACGTCAAGTAAAATTGAACTTTTGCTTGTTCTGCTTCTTGAAAAACTTCAAACTGCCAGAGTTTACTTTCAAAGGAATCTTGCCCTCCATGTAAGGTTTGCGCAGCTTCATTTTGTTGCAATTGTACGTTCCTGCCTGCTATCTTCACTTGACCGTCTTTGATACGGCCAGCTGTTCGGCCAATTGTGGCACCAGGATAGTTATCTTTTTCGACATATTCTTGTGTAGAATCAAAGCCCAAAACGATTTTCTTACCATTGACTGTCCAATCCACGATTCGGGCACCGTAATTGCTCAATGAGAGCGTATCTCCTGCCTTGTTTGTTAAACAAATCAAATGCGCGCCTAAGCCAAAGTCTTTTGTTGTTATTTCCATAATTCACCTGTCTTTAAATAAGGAGAGCTAGCGTCACCGCTAGTCCTTATCTTTATTTTAATTTATTTTCGAGTTCCGCAACAATTTCTTTATGACGTTTCTCTGTTAATTTTACCTTAAGAAGATAAATCGTGAGTGAGATAATCATCAGAACGGCTGGAAGAGCGAAGGCATAAAGCTTAAAGGTCGTTACCCCGTAAACTTTATGTGGATCAAAAGTTGAACCGGTCATACCAGCTGCAATCGCCACAAACCCAAAGATCCCATTAGAGAAAGCACCAGCAATTTTATCCAGTAACGGACGCATTGCCAAAGTGACTGCTTCATTACGCACACCATTTTTCCATTGACCATATTCTACAGAGTCTGTGATTGTCATCAAAACTGATAAGAACACAAGCTGATAAGGTGTAGTCAGAAAGATAAGACCGAGAATTGTCATTGGCACTGAACTTCCAAAGATAAAGAAAGCATAACCGACAAGCATCGAGAGAATTGCACCTGTCAAAACTTTACGACGGCCAAATTTCTTCGCTAAGACAGGGAACAGTGGTACTAAGACGATAGAGCCGATAAAGCCGACAATCCCTGTAATTGAATACAGTGCAGCTTGTCCTAAAACGAAGGTAAACATCAAGATCAAAGTTGCTGTTGTTGCGACATAGGCTAAAGCAAACAAGATATAAGACAATGACAACCACATCAGCTGATCATTTTTCAATAAAGCTTTAAACACATCAATGGTTGTTGTTTTTTGTGATTGTTGACGGATAACAGAATCCTTTTCTTGGGTACCCCAAGCTGTAATTAAGGCTGTTCCACCTGAAACAATCGCAGCAATGACACCAAATGCAAACCAACCTGATGCACCTTGGGCATGGTGCCCCGTCATGAGTTGAGTGAATCCATAGGTAATCGGGATAACGAGAATAGTTGTTCCTTGAGCACCAATAGCTGAACCAAAACGGGCAAATGTTCCGAGTGACTCACGTTCTTCATTCTTTTCAGAGAGCGCAGGAATCATTGACCAAAAGGCAATGTCCTTGAAGGAATAAAAAGCATCCAGAATGACAAAAGAAATGATAAAGACAATAATAAATAAGGTTGTATTGGAACTTTTGGCTAATCCAAAGAAGTCTGAAAACATCAATACAATCATTACAGATGATATTAAACCGCCAGCAACCAACCAAGGTTTAAATTTTCCCCAACGCGTGCGTGTGTTGTCAATAATACTCCCAATAATGGGATCAAAAACAATTTCTACCAATCGAATAATGACGACAAGTGATGTCACAAGGGCAATCATTGCATCTTCATGTTCACTACCTGCAAACATTTGACTCGTAACAAAAGCAATAAAGAACACGCTAATTGCTGCATAATAGGTATCGTGACCCAAAGCACCTAAAGCATACGAAATTCTTTGTTTCATTTTTCCTCCCTCCATCGGGAACCTCCTTTTTCGATTTCCTTACACCGAAATCGCTTACATTAATATGATAGCATTTTCTTATTTGGAAAAGTTTCCCATTGGGTAAAGAAGGCAGGAAATACTTCCTAAAATACCGCTTACAAAAGCTAAGAATGTAAGTTGTGGTTCACAACTCGCTTCGCTCCCTGCGTATTATCGTTCTAATTTGCTAAAGCAAAAAGAACTTTATGTTGTTCACAACTCGCTTCGCTCCCTGCGTATTATCGTTCTAATTTGCTAAAGCAAAAAGAACTTTATGTTGTTCACAACTCGCTTCGCTCCCTGCGTATTATCGTTCTAATTTGCTAAAGCAAAAAGAACGATAATAAAAGCAAAGCTCCTTGGCTTTGCTTATTATTTGTTTTTCATTGTTTTTTATAAATAGAGTAAGCATCAAAGAGGACACGTACTAAAATATACAAGGGCAGTCGACTATGGACATCAAGATCAAAATAATTAACTTCTAAAGAGCTTTTATAGCCAATTAGGGAGACATCTGCAAGACGTACTAATGGACTTTGCTCCGTTACAGTCAAGGTCAAAATTTTTGCACCATGGGTTTTTGCCACTTCGGTTGCTTCAATCAGTTCTAAAGTTTCGCCACTCAAGGACAAATTGATGATTAAGCTGTTCTCTTTGACAAAACTTGCATAATAAGTCATATATTTATAGTCATCATGAAGTGTCACTGGCTTATGGAAAAGTTGAAGCTTCTTCATCATCTCTACAGCAGCATGAGTGGAAAGACCACGCGCAAAGAGAATGATCTCACCAGCTTGGTCAATAGCACGCACGGCTTGTTCAATAGCAGGAGCCGAAATATTATGAATGGTCCGTAGGAGTTCTTCTTCGTTTTTACCAATTGCGGCCAAAACTTCATTTGAAAAACCATTAATATTGGGAAGTGGCTTTTCTTTTATCGAATAGCGAAATTCGGCATAGCCCGAAAAACCTTTTTTCCTCACTGTGCGATTAATCGTTGATAAAGAGCAATGAGCTAATTCTGCCAAATCTGTAATAGAAAGTTGGGGAATTTCATCATAATGCTCTTGAATTACTTGCCATGTATAGGCTTCGGCACTTGATAACTTTTGGTTAACCATGTTTCCTCTCCTAATATTTTAAACGGTCAATTTGAATCCCTGTATACTGACTAATTGCATCAATAGCATGATAATAGCGCCCGAGATAAGCGCGTGTGTCACGCGTCGTTTCTTCATCATCTAAACGTACAACTTTTTCAGCAAGTGCTTGCTCTGCTATCTCCCTTAAAAGTGCTTCGTCATTATCAGATGGAATTAAAAGCACCAGATCCATATCCGGAGATAGAGTATTATCAATAAAGATTATACCTTGATTTCCGGCTGAAGTGATAGCCTGTTCAATATCCTTTGCAAAGGGGGCATTGTTAAAAGTACGTGCTAAACGTCTAGCCAAGGTTGACTTACCACTTTGTCGGCCACCAATTATACCAACAATTTTAGTGAAATGTCTACGAAAAGCGGGATTTATCTCGTTCCAGTACAACAATGGATTTTCACGTATGTCTGTTGCGGATATCTTAATATCTTGCCTATCAGCCATTTCTACCTTATAGGTACGCAAATCTTGCGGAAAACGTGCACTGAGCTCAGTTACATATTCCGGCTCTCCCACATAAAAAGTAATTTCCTGGCTCTGGTAATTTTTTAATAAGTCAAACAAACGTTTAAACCAAGCATCCCATCCTTGTGGCATCGGAGGTAAATCCGTTTCATCTAACATTGCAACCTCAATGTCCTCTTCATCAGCAAAAGCTTCCTGTAAATAGTGATAACGTAGGGCTAGAGGCAAGCCAATCTTATCACCTCGATCATGAGTATAGCCTGATACGACTAAGAGAACCTGATCATTAAGTGCAGCACACTTGTAAATCTGTTGCTGGTGCCCCTTATGAAAAGGAGCAAAAGTACCAAAATAAACGCCTAATCTTGTCTTTTCTGTCATTACGCTCCTCTATTTAATCTTTTTAAGCACGCACTGTTTTAGCCGCACCTGATTTTTCGTAAAGATTGATTAAGCCTGCACCTGATTTACGGATCATATCTCCAGGTTGTACAGGCGTTTCCACATCAATATGTAAAAGGGTCATTGGATTTGGTGCACGGTCGATAGATTCTCCTGTTTCTGCCAAACGTAAGTTTTTAATTGTTGTTTCAGAATGACGGAAGCCAGGCCCATAAAATTCAATCGTATCACCTTCTGTAATGACGTTCCGTTGACGAATCGTCGCAACCTTACTGTCTTCATCGTAAGCAACAACTTCGCCAATAAACTTATATTCTGGAATTTTACGACGTGCACCAAAAAGTTGTTTATTTTCATCAGGAATACCATAATAAAAGCCTGTATCCAATTCACGTTGCGCCACTTTCCAAAGTTCATCAACCAAATCTGGCTTAATAGCCTCAAACTTTTCCGGACTTTCTAGATAAGCATCAATGGCCGCTTTGTAAACATTTGAAACTGTTGAAACGTAGTGAATAGATTTCATACGTCCTTCAATTTTCAAGGAATTTACACCATTTTTGATCATATCAGGAATATGTTCAATCATGCTCATATCAACTGCAGACATTGAAAATTCTTCGGGAATTTCACCTTTGATTGATTTGCGCTCACTACCAAAAGGCATATCATAGAGGTCATATTTCCAACGGCATGATTGTGAACAGCCACCTCGATTGGCATCACGCATGCTCATATAGTTTGAAAGTACACAGCGTCCACTATAAGAAATACACATAGCACCATGGACAAAAGCTTCAATTTCCACAGATGTATGTTTTCGGATTTCTGCTAATTCTTCCATAGAAACTTCACGGGCTAAGACGACACGTTCCAGTCCTAAACCTTGCCAGAATTCTAAAGTTTCGTAATTCGTTGCTGAAGACTGCGTAGAGAGATGAATTGGTAAACCTGGTGCTTCGGCTGCACAAATTGCTATCAATGCAGGATCCGAAACGATCACTGCAGAAATTCCTAAATCACGCAGTGTACGGAACCATTCGCCTGCACCTTCCTCATTCCCTTCGTGTGTGACCATATTGGCCGCAACATATACCTTAGCATTGTGGGCTGAAGCATACTCTACGCCTTCACGCATCTCATCAAAGGTAAAGTTACCTGCGCGTGATCGCAAACCGTAGGCTTGTCCACCGATATATACAGCATCTGCGCCATAATCAATCGCTACTTTAAGTTTTTCCAGTGTGCCTGCAGGTGAAAGTACCTCAGGTCTTGTATAATTTTCTTGCATTTTTTCTCCTATTTTCAAGATAAGATTTTTGATAAGGTCTGCCGACCAAAACTTCTTTAATAAAATAAACTATGGTTTTAATAAAACTTTGCCAATATTTTTTCCAGACTCTAAATACTGATGAGCTTCCTTACCTTCAGATAAGGGAAATACAATTGCTTCCGCTGTTTCAACTTTTCCTCTTTCAAAGTAATCAAAGAGACGCTGACTTCGGCGTTCCCTTTCAGAAAAGCTGGTCAAAAAATCCCATAAGTCACCCGTTAGGATATTTTTGGATTTAGACATCATCTTCACGAGATCAATTTGTGGCGGATTGCCTCCCGCCATACCAAAGAAAATCAGACTTCCTCTGTTCCTCAAAAGCTCTAAATTTTTATTCACAGTGCTGCCCACGCCATCATAAACCGTATCAAATTTAATAGACAACGCTTGTCGCCACTCATCCGTTCGGCTTGGATAGACTTGACACACTCCACGAGAAAGGGCCAAAGCTTGTTTTTCTGCATTCGATGCCGTACCATATACTTCCATACCATCTGCCACAAGAATTTGAGACAAGATCTGCCCGACACCACCGCTAATTCCTGTAACAAATACTTTGTCCCCTATTTGATTTTTCCCTAAATCATGCGCTAAGAAATCTGCAGTCAAACCTTGAAGACCAATACTGGCGGCTAACTTTAAATCAATATTATCAGGCAAATAAATCAGCTTTTCTTTAGGCACAGCAACATATTCAGCATTAGCAAAGGGAACATCGACAAAAAGAACTTTTCTTCCTTTCTGCTTCCCTTCGACAATTTCACCAGAACCTTCGTATCCATTAATATAAGGATGGTGTTCCTCGATATGATAGCCTCCTCGGCGGCGATAAATATCTGCAAAATTGAGGCCAATATATGCCGTTTTGACTAAAACTTCATCTTCTAGCACTTGTGGCAAGGGAACTTTGCCATATTTAAGGACATCACTATCCCCAAATTCTTCAAAATACAAAGCTTTCATCATTTAATTTTACCTGGGTCTAAGTCATAGAAACCATGTGATAAAGTACGCCCTGCTGGATGAAGTTTACGCACTTCTTCTTCAAGCTGAAAGGCCTTATCTGCAGTGAAATTTCCTGCTACAATGGCATTTTTCGCTTCTACAAACAACTTCGTAATGGCAACAAAATCCGCACCGCGTGTAAAGATACCGTCCAGTTTCCAATGGTCAAAGCCCATTTTTACCAGTTCCGAGAGCTCGCTCATCATATTAAGATCATCGTTAGCAAAAATGTGTGTACCATGATTGTCTTCAAAGATACTATAGTGGGTATCTTCCTTTTTGGGTTCCGAAACAAATAGATTACGTTCACGATCTTTTCCTGTCTCTTCTGTCTTAATAAAATTGTAGTAATTTTGCACTAAAGGACGTTTACTTTGATGAATAACAGTTGCTCCATAAACCAATACCTCGCCGGGTACATCTAAGTTTCCCGTCATGGCTTCAAGTTCCGGTTTGGGAAGCTCCCGTGCTAACACAGCTTCGACAGCACCTTGGCCCGCCCAGAAGTTGATTTGGCGGCTTGAAGTCACCATGGTAGAAGCATCATAAGTAAAAGGCAAGTCATATTTGTCTCTTTGAAGCACGAAGATAACTCCTGCATCTCCTACGGCTATGCGATCTACTTGAATATCTTGCAAGAAGTCTAAGTAGGGTTTTATTTTAGCCATCATATCAACGTGCATCAATGCATTTACAGCAACAGTCACTGTTTTTCCTGCTTCATGTGCAAGAGCTGTAATCTCACGAATTTCATCGTAACTAAGCGCTGTGGGTAAGCGTAACCCAAACTCGGCTTCACCAATATAAAGGTTGTCAGTTCCAGCAGCAAGTAGAGCCTTGGCTTGCTCCACACTTTCTGCGGTAGTAGTAATTTTAATCATAGACTAAATTATATCACTATTTATCGCTCTTGACACGTCAGATTTTCATTTTATTTTATTTTCCGATTAACAAAAAAGTAATATAAGACATGAAATTGTATTGCAAACATTTACATAATTTGTTATGATGTAGTATAGAGCTTAATTATCAGGAAAACTTAGGAAAAAAACTATGGAATTAAAAAATTTAAACGATTTCTATGAGAAGCAAGAATACTATTCATATGATGAGCTACATGAACAAGAAAGCCATCTTACCAAACGTGTGCACGAGCTGACTTTCTTTCTTAATGTCGCAAGCTTTTCAGTCATCATGGCAATGATGGTCTATATTTTTATTACAATGACAAGCAGTTTAGTTGCTGTTCCAGCTGCTCTTGTTGTTGGTTTTATCGTTTTCCTTGTTTGTAAAAAAGGAATCAAAAAGATTGTACACCTCCTCATGAAATAATAAATTTTATGTTCTAACAGAAAAAACCTCAAGAAGAGGTTTTTTATTTTTGCCCGATTAAAACTTGCACATGAATAGTTGCCTGGGTGGGGGGATTTTTTCTTGCTGCTTCTTTTATCTTAGAGGATACCGCCCATTCTAAAGGACTCATTTCCAGAAAATCTAAACGAAGGGCCTCAGGAATCTCAAAACTATAATGAAGTTCTTTTTCCACGGCATTAGGATATTCCTGCTCAAAGCGTTGAATAACCTCTGTATTGTCATAGTTAACTGGAAAGCCATATACTTTACGCAACTCTTGAAGATAATATCGATCTGGTACAATCTTGATGATATTCCCCCCTGACTGTAACACTCGATTAAACTCTTTATAGTTTGAAGGTGTAAAAATATTTAAGACACTCGAAATAGAAGCATCAGCAAAAGGTAGTCTTGTCAAATCTGCCAAACTTAGAAAAGCTGAAAAAGGCAAATCAGTCGCCATTTCAATACCATCTTTTGCAATATCAAAGCCAAATTTGTTCCCTTGGTAAGACAACAACTCCAAAAACTTGCCTTCACCTGTACCCACATCCAACAAATTGCCAGATAAAAGGGCTTTTTCAATTTCCTTAAGTACAGGTGTGTACATGCCAGCAGCGATTAAGCGACGTCTGGGTTCAAACATCTTCTTTGTATAATGTTCCGTATCTGCTTTTGTTTGTAAAAAGTTAACATACCCTTTTTTATTTAAATTGAAGGTATGCTTATTCTCACAACGCAGTGCATAAGGCTCCAAAGCAAAGGAAGTGTGGCATAAAGGACAGCTGAGACTTTCGAGATTTTTTTCTAAATAAACATAGGCTTTTTCAATTTTTTTTAACATAAACCTATTATAGCATTTCATCAGATGCTTTAACTTTTCTGGATCCAAGTAATCCTATAAAGCGTAGGAATCACAAATATCCAAGAAAATATTTTTTCTATTTATGCAGTATTTTATATCAAATCGCATGCCTCGTTTGCTATACACTAGCTTTTTATTCATTAAAAACAGCAAAGCTACTTTTTTTGTTATAATAAAGAAAAAGTCAGAA
The DNA here is from genome assembly GCF_029492705.2 of Lactococcus sp. bn62. NCBI lineage: Bacteria > Bacillati > Bacillota > Bacilli > Lactobacillales > Streptococcaceae > Lactococcus > Lactococcus sp. bn62. The sequence goes on from NZ_CP120417.1 coordinate 1,853,878, forward strand.
AAGGAAATAAAGAAGCCAATGATTATTCGTGAACTTTGTGTTGAAAATTTTACTGAAATTCCTCAAGCAATTGCTGCAGGAGTCGAGCGTATTGAACTTTGTGATAACCTTGCTGTGGGTGGAACAACACCAAGCTATGGTGTCATTCAGCAAGCCGCTGAATTTATCGGAGACCAAAAGACAACTTTAGCTGTTATCATCCGCCCACGTGGAGGCAATTTTGTCTATAATTCTTATGAATTAAAAATCATGGAAAATGATATTCTCAAAGCTATCGAAGCTGGTGCACAAAATCTCGTTTTAGGCGCTCTAACAGAAGACAATCAAATTGACGTTGAAGCCCTTGAAACACTTATGGTGGCTTCTCAAGGTCTTCCTGTGACCTTCCACATGGCCTTTGATGAGATTGAGGACCAGCATGCTGCCATCGATACATTGGTCGAAGCTGGCGTCGAAAAAATTCTTATGCATGGAGACAGTCTCGACAAGCCACTCAATACCGAAAAAATTGCAGATCTTGTTAAATATGCGAAAGGAAGAATTGCTATTATTATTGGTGGTGGTGTAACTGTTGATAACTATGAAGAATACGCAAACTTAACAGGTACAAACTTTGTCCATGGAACAAAAATTATTGCAAAATAAAAAAAAACAGCTTAAGCTGTTTTTTTATTTGCCCTTCAAACGCATTTTTATATAAAATTTCACTAACAAGAAATTCACCAGTAAAAGTACAATCAGATAAAGGCGTGGTTGCAGAAAGACTAAACCGAAAATGACTTCTACGACTGTCGCGAAAAGCATTATACGTGAGAGGACATTTTTAATTGCTGCAAATTTTGATGATTGACGGAGTGGATAAATTCGCGTCAACACTTGGTAATCAAAAGAATCTTGGAGGGCAAAAAGTTGAAAAAGCAACAAATAATTAAAGACCGATGCCAAAATAACCGCAAGAATCGGGTTACCAATAAAAATTAAAGAAAGTACACTAAGAGCAATCAGACGCAACGTCAGCGAGAGATAGTCTCCGGAGCGCAAAAAAGCACGACTAAAGAGATACTCATAGGTTCGCAGCGTTTTCGGTAAGAGAAAATCTAAATATTTGCGACGACGGCTTTGTGTTTTCAGTCCTTTAACATTGGTAAAAAGGGCAAAAAAGCGTAATGTATTCGTTTTGCGGTTTTCTTCGTAAGCGATAAGTCTCTCCCAAGAAATAATTCCATTGGGCATGAGTTGACGTAAGCGAAGGCCTAAACCAGCTGCTTTTAACAAAACTAAAAGAATAAACCATAGCAAAAGATAGAAGAAAGACCATTTTAAAAGAGGCGCCACAATTCCGACTAAAACAAGACTAATAAGCGCAGGGAAAAGAAGCGAACGCAAGCAAGACAGAAGTAAATGTTTGCGCACTGCTTTCTCTTGCGGTAAGAGAAACACCTTATCCGCAGGTTCCACGAAGCTGGCCAATCTTCCAAAAATCTGGCTTAGAATGGTGATTAAAAGAACTAAACCAACTTTTCCAGCAGTATTTAAACTGTGAGCTTGTAAAAATTGAGCATACTGTACGGCTAAAGCGCCCAATAAAATCATCAAAAAGAGAACAAAATGATCATTAAACACATAACGCAAATATTTGAGATTTTGCCGATAGTATACTTTGCGGCGTTCTTCAAATAAGCTATTCATGAGCATTTACACCTTTCGTTAATTCTAAATAAATTTCATCAAGGCTGGCATCTTCCTTGCCAAATTTGGCACGCAAATCTTCCATCGTTCCCGCAATCAATACCTTACCTTCATGAAGGATGACAAATTTGTCACAGAATTTCTCTGCTGTTGAGAGAATATGTGTACTCATCAAAATCGAAGCACCAGCATTACGCATGGAAAGCATAAGTGTGATTAAATCTTGAATCGCTAAAGGATCTAATCCTAGAAAGGGTTCATCAATAATGTAAAGACTTGGATCCGTCAAAAAGGCGCAAATAATCATTACTTTTTGCTTCATTCCTTTAGAAAAATTGACCGGGAACCAGTCTAACTTATCTTCCAAACGGAAGGTTTTTAGGAGTTCTTCTGCCCGAGGCATTGCTTCTTCTCCAGGAACTCCATAAGCTAAAGCTGTAAGCTCAATGTGCTCACGCAAAGTTAGTTCCTCATAAAGACTTGGTGTTTCTGGAATAAAGCCAATCTTTTTACGATAACCTTCAAGATCTTCTTGGAGCGTAATTCCATCCAATTCGATCTGACCTGAGTAAGGCGTGAGCAGTCCCATAATTTCCTGAATAGTTGTTGATTTACCCGCACCATTAAGACCAATAAGTCCAACCAGTTCTCCATCCGCTATCTCAAAGCTTACATCTTCAAGAACCGGATTACCAAAGTAGCCTCCAGTCACGTTATTTATTTTTAGAGCCACATTAATATCTCCATTTCTAATCAAATTTAGTATAAGTTAATTTTATCATATCCCAACTTCTTTTGCTTTCCTCTAATGTTATCTCTTTTTCTTAATTTTTCTACTAAAAAAATGAGGGACTATGTAGAAAAGTCCCTTATCATTCATGCACTTGATTTGTTGCTGATTTTCTCAAAATCTTTTTGGAAAACTTCCCGTAGTTCTAAAGCTCCGATTTCGGATAATATTTTTAAAGCACGTGCAGTCAGTTTTTTACCCGTAATTTGGTTTTCAAACGCGTATATCCAACATCCCTTTACAAAAAGGGAGGATATTCGAACATAGGTGTCAAAGACTATCGTTAATCCTTCAAACGCTTTGAGAAATCGTTCTGAATCATCTCTGTAGCCGTGACGTATCATTACAAGTGTCGCTCGGAGAACAACACGAATAAGCAGATTTCTAAATTCTGTTATTTCTTTCAAGTAATGTTCGTTTTGGGAAAGCATTTGCCCTACAAGATCTTGCAATAACCTGGGATCAATCTCCTCTAAGGTATTTACTAAAATATAAAGTTCATAACTATGCCAAATATGATAGCTTTTTAATCTCGTTTCAATATAAGAAACTTCCACTGGAGATAAATGGCTATAACAAGCTTTAGCAGAAAGTGCAATAACTTTATTTTCTTCTAAATCATATTCAATATTGTCTAAATAGACTTGCTCTAATAAAGAGAAATTCTTGTTAAAATAAGCTTGCTCTATTTTCTTAAACTGATTTAACCAATAATCTTCTTCATCATTATTGAGCATCAGCATATAAGATCTGAACGTTGTATGCATTTCCTGCAAGGCAAGGTCTAGTTTATCAAATGAAATCAGTGTTTTTCCATTTTCAAAGGAAGATATAGTTGACTTTGATAAACCAATGCGCTCAAAATCACGCAAAGAAAGTTTATGTTGGACACGTAATTTTTTAAAGATTTCCCCGTATTTTTTGTAAATCATAAAACTCATTCCCCTAAAGTTAAATAACTAAAAGTTTTATTCATACATCTCCCTTAAAGGTTCAGCAACTCGTCTACTTGTTTTATCAAAAAGTCGGGATGCTGGTCTGCTAATTCAGCAGCATCATGTGCACCCCAAGTTACAGCACATGTCTGTACTCCTGCGGCTTTCCCCATCTGTATATCGAAAATGGCATCACCAATCATTACGGTCTGATGCGTGCTCAAGCCGTATTGTTTTACTATGTAGAGTACACCATCTGGTGCAGGTTTATAATTTTCTACTTGATCTGAAGCAATCTCAAGAAATTCTAAATTTCTTTTTAAAGCTGTAGAGTGTTTACTTGAGACCACATAAAGCTTTTTACCGGAATGGCGCAGGTTTTGAAGCACTTCTTTTATTTGAGGGAAAAGTGTAAGATTTTCTTGCTCATATGCCTTATAGTATTTTCGAAAGGCACTTAACAACTCTTCAAATTCTTCTTCCTTAAATGTATGCCCCACAGCCATTTTCTTAAAAGACTTTTCAATCGGAATACCTGTGTAATAGTTAATTGTCTCGTTTGAGGGAATACTTAAGTTAAACTGCTGAAAAGCAGCTTGTGTTGCCAATATACCCGTACTCCCCGAATTTGCTAATGTTCCATCGAAGTCAAAAATATACGCATCCATATTAAATTTCTCCTTATTTATAATTTATTAAAAATTATTATAACATAGATTTGATTTTTTTAATGTTTTTAATCTATTTATCTTTTTATGGTTGGAAATGGTAGGATGCCTTACTTATATTTGTTTATTTTTCGCACAAAGACTATTACTCCTCCTATTAAAAATAAGAGAATAACACCAATGATGGTCAAAAATTTTCCATTATCTTCTCCTGTCGCCGGAAGATTAGCTTGATACGTTTGATTTTTCGCGTACAAGTATTTTACTTCTTGTTTGGTAGAGGTAAATACACCTTTTGGATTTCCCTGCACGCCTTTTATACTATAACCTGGGAGCTCTTTTGGTGTCGAAACATATTCTTCACCAATGTTCCCTGTAAGAACTGTATCTTCTGCTATTTTTTTACCATCATCGCCTGTGTATTTTACAGTTACTGTTTCACCTTTTACTGGTAATTTAGTATAAACATAAGTGATGGTTTGCGCCTGATCTGTAAAGATTCCTGTGGGATTCCCTTGTACTTCTTTAAAGGTATAACCCTCGATTTCTTTTTGCTCGGAAGTGTAAGGTTGACCAATGTTTCCCTTGAGTGTAATATTATCTATGAGCTTATTTCCCAATTCGTCAACATATTTGATAAGTACATCACCAGCAAGATCACCTGTTCCTCCTCCACCTTGTCCATGATAAGTTGCAGTGGAAACTGCACTATCAATTAGAGTTGTCCCATCATAGGAAAAAGCTTGATTAGGGTATTTATTATTCACAGGATTAGATTTTAATTTTGTCTGATAATGTATGACGACTGAATTGGGTTCGGTGAGAGATGCTTCTGTGTCACCATGGAGATGTCCAAGATTTAAGGAGGTGGATTGACTCCCATCTGCATTAGGATTAAAAACCAAATCCGTTGACTCTGTTTTAATAACAGTATTTTTATAGTTTCTATAATGTATACTGGTCGAACCCGGTATATAGTCCTGCGTGTTGCTCATCGTATCAGCAAAATTCGCATCGGAAACTTCATAACCACCATTGTTTATGGTTATAGTCCAAGTCACTATATCATTTGCTTCATAGTGCAACGTTTTAGCAATTGCACTGTTCCCTGACCCTTCACCTGAGCTACTTTTTGAAAAATTAACGTGAATACTATTATTTAAATTATTTTTTGTCGGAAAGGCTAAATCATTCCCCGCATCATAATTTAAAGTATTTTTATTAAAGCCAGACCAAAAGTTAAAAAATAATGTACGATTAGATAAATTGTTGATAACAGGTGCAAAAACAATATTAAGCATATTATTTTGGATAGTCACTGAACCTAACAATGTACCATCTTCTTTAGTCAGCAAAATTGGAGCAGTTCCTGTATACTTTAATTCCTGAGGTAATGGCATTGTGTACGTTTGCGCCGTATCAATGACTGTACCGTTTGGAATACTAAGCGTATAGGTAGCGTTGACCAAAGAAGCATCACTTATTTTATTTGAGTTTATTGGACCATTGTTATTACTTAGAACAACTTGATCTACAAATTGTATTGCACTTGGAGACGTTGTTTCAGCACTCACCAATGGGATAAGATTCAAAATGCTCCCCAACATGAGGATGAAAAGCAATAATTGGTTTGAAATTTTTTTCATGACTTTACCTCCTATTTTGTTTTTCTTACCATGATAATACCAATTTTAAACATTAAAAACTATTTATTTGTCTTAACGCTTTCTAAAAAATTTTCTTAACAAGTTACACTAAGCAAAAGCAGAAGAATTTGTTATAATTTACTTATAACAAAGTAGTGCTCAACTTTTGAGACTCTACAAATGGACAGGGAGATTTCTTATGGATAATTGTATTTTTTGTAAAATAATTACGGGTGAAATTCCAAGTACGAAAATCTACGAAGACGATAACTTGGTAGCCTTTCTTGATATCACACAGACCACAAAAGGGCATACTTTAGTTGTACCTAAAACACATACACGAAATTTATTGGCAATGGAACCCGAGCAAGCCTCTCAGCTTTTCTCTAGAATTCCAGAAATTGCTAATAAACTTGTGGATTCTCTAGATGCCAAAGGGATGAATATCCTACAAAACAACGAGGAAATAGCTGGACAAACTGTCTTTCACACTCATGTACACCTCATTCCACGTTATGCTGAAGATGATGGTTTCTCTGCTGCTTTCACAGCACATACTTATGATCTTAATGCAATTGCGGAGGAAATCTTATGAAAGAATTCATCAATGACGTCTCAGAAATCTTTTCACGGTTAAGTAAAGAAATAGATGAGGTCAAAGCGAACTTAGAAAATGTAAAAATTGAAGCAAAAAAGGCTGAGCTTACCGGACAAGAAATTCAAAGAAAAGTGAACGAATTTCAAACCCTTGCTCAACCTAAAGTTGATAAAATCAATGAAATTTTAGAAAAACTTTCAGAAAAAAGTAGTGAAGGATGATTCACTACTTTTTATTTGGATTAATATAAAATTGACTGCCCCAAAAGATTCCTAAAATTTGGGAGATAATAAATGATCCAGCGATAATTAAAATTTCAGTCACATCGCTATCATATTGGATATATGTGAAAAAATAACGAGAATTATAAAAGGTAAAAAGGAAAAATACCAAGAAAATATCAATAATGAGTAAATAGGGCCAAGCACAAGTTCCATCAAGTTTCACCAAGTAAAAAGTCGTAAAAAGTAACAACAATGAAATTATTTGTAAACTTATTAAGGGAAATTCAAATACTGTTCCGATATATATAGTTATCCAAACAGCTGCTATAAAGCCTATTAATAGAGTCATTCGTTTCATATTACTATTGTAACATGAAAAAGCATGTTTCTCTAATTCAAATTACAAAAATTACATATTAGTTTCTAAGATATGCAAAAAAAACTCCCTGAGGAGCTTTTTTAATTTTCAACTTAGAAGCTTGTTGTATCAACTTTAACACCAGCACCCATAGTTGTAGTAACTGAAAGGTTTGTGATGTAAGTACCTTTAGCTGTAGCTGGTTTAGCAGCAACAACTACGGCATTGATAGCTTTGAAGTTTTCGATAAGTTTTTCGTTGTCGAATGAAACTTTACCGATTGGTACGTGGATGTTACCCGCTTTATCAGCACGGTAGTTAACTTTACCAGCTTTTGATTCTTCAATAGCTTTAGTTACGTCCATTGTTACAGTACCAGTTTTAGGGTTTGGCATGAGGTTACGTGGGCCAAGGACACGTCCAAGACGACCTACAACAGCCATCATGTCAGGTGTTGCGATTACAACGTCGAAGTCCAACCAACCACCGTTGATTTTAGTTACGAGTTCATCAGCACCAACGAAGTCTGCACCAGCTGCTTCTGCTTCTTTAGCTTTTTCGCCACGAGCGAAAACAAGAACACGAGCAGTTTTACCAGTACCGTTTGGCAATACCATTGCACCACGGATTTGTTGGTCAGATTTTTTAGTATCGATGTTAAGATTGTATGCAACTTCTACAGATGCATCAAATTTTGCGATTGAAGCTTCTTTAGCGAGTGCTACTGCTTCTTCAACGCTGTAAAGTTTAGTTGCGTCTACTTTTTCGATAGCAGCGCGCATTGATTTGCTTTTTTTAGCCATTTCTATATTTCTCCTTGTGGTAATATCGGTTGTCTGTTATTATAACAGCCTTCCACTTGTGTGGAAAATGAGCGATGATTAATTAAAAATTAACCTTCTACTACAAATCCCATAGATTTCGCAGTACCTTCGATCATTGACATTGCTGCTTCAAGTGAACCAGCGTTAAGGTCAGCCATCTTAGTGTTTGCAATTTCTTCAACTTGTGCTTTTGTTACAGTTGCAACTTTAACTTTGTTAGGTTCACCTGAACCTTTTTCAACTTTAGCTGCTTTTTTCAAAAGAACTGCTGCTGGAGGAGTTTTTGTAATGAATGTAAATGATTTATCTTCATATACTGAGATTACAACTGGGATGAGCATACCAGCTTGGTCAGCTGTACGCGCGTTGAATTCTTTAGTGAATCCCATGATGTTGATACCTGCTTGACCCAAAGCTGGACCAACTGGTGGAGCTGGTGTTGCTTTACCGGCAGGAATTTGCAATTTAACGAGTTTTTCTACTTGTTTAGCCACGATAAATTTCTCCTTATAATATTGTTTTCGTGATGTGGTATGATGATAGACCATTCTATCTTCCACGCCTATATGCTAAAAACATACTTAAACAGTCTACCAAATATAGTTGTTTTTGTCAAGTCTCTATATTTCAACGAATTCATCACATGCTGCAACAACAGCTGGGTCATGCGTGACAATGATGACTGTTTTTCCCTTTTCTACTTCTTGGCGTAACAATCCCAGTATCAAGGATCTATTTTGTTCATCTAAAGAGCCGGTCGGCTCATCAGCCAAGATAATCTTACTGCGTTTCAACAAAGCACGCGCCAGAGCTACACGCTGTTTTTCCCCACCAGACAAAGCGTATACTTTTTCGCTTAGCTTATGAGCAATACCTACTTGATTTAAAATCTCTCTCATCCTACGTCGCTTTTCTTTGCCTTTTATTTTCTCATACACTAGAGAGATATTGAGATTTCGCTCAATGCTCTCATCTTCAATCAAGGCAAAGTTTTGAAAAAGAAATGCTATCAGGTTGCGCCGCATAAGTAACGCTTCTTTGCTGTTTATCTTAGGTGCTTTTTTCCCTGATATATATAACCTCCCAGAATCTGCGCCTTCAATCAATCCGATAAGATTAAGAAGCGTGGACTTTCCGGCGCCACTTCTTCCGAGTATCGCTGTCATTTTCTGAGCTGGAATACTGAGGGAAAAATTTTCAAAAATCTGATGTTTCCCAAACTTTTTACTCACTTCTTGCAGTTCTATCATGCTGTATTATGCTCCTTTCAAGGTGTTGACTAACTCTTTCTTTTCGAGGCGAGTGAGGAGGTGGAAGACTAAAAATATCTCAATCAAAGCATAAAGTATATAAGCCTCAATGACTGTGAAATCATAGCCTAAAATCATCGATTGAGTAAAAAACACTATGTTTTGAATGATAATGATTATAAATAGAAAGCGATAGCTTCTTAGACGGAAAAATCCTTGTATCCGAAAAAGGACAAGCTTTTCTTTATTGACTCTGAAATAAATCATTGTTGTGGATAGTATCATGATGATAAAGAGAATGAATGCCAGAAGGTTCATCAATACCCATGACCAGCGCTCTCCAATATACATCTTCATATCATTCTCTGCAATTTTTGAGCTAGAAACAAATGAAGTAAAACTAGCTTCTACCTTATCCTTCCTTAAACTAGGGAGTAGATCTAAATAAGTTTTTTCCGCACTTTTCTTAATAGGAAATAAAGCACCAAGAGTGTTCCCATTATAAAACATATTGATGTAGGTGTTTACTCCCGCATTATTTACCGTATGGACCTCTACTATATCTGCTCGTATTTCCTCTTTTCTTCCATTAGAAAAAATTCCGCCTCGTTCCCCTTGAAAAGCTGGTATTTTTTGCTTATCTTTGATGATAATGAAACGACTATTCTTTCCTTTAAACCAAAGACCAGACATATCTAGAAGTTCCAAATATCCTTTTTTTATCTCATGCAACTTATCTTTATAGCGTTCGTTAATTAAAATCACCGCTTCACTTGTTTCAGTCGGGATTTTAATATCATTTCCATTAACATCTTCTATCTTATATTTTTGAAGATAAGCTGAATTAATTTCCATGCCTTGATATTTCTCCAAAAATTTCTGCGGTAAAAATTTCTTTGCAGCGTGTAAACCACCATTATTCTCCATGTATTTAAAAAGGGATTCGTGCTGTGTATGACTCTTCAAACTTTCTAAATAACCCGAACCGCCGCCATGAAAAGTACCATAACCTTTTATAGGCGAGGATTGCAACACTCCTATACTACTGTTGAACAAGAGCATCAATCCCATGCTTGTTGCTACACTTGCTGCAAAAATATATACCTTGACAAGATAGACAGCAACATAAAATCTTTTAAAAAATGGTTTATTATTGACTTGCTGAGCCAGAGAAAACCTCACAATAACTCCAATAATAAGCAATACACCAAACACACTCAAAATTGAAATTAAAAAAATCAATCCTATGTATTCTGTATCAATTGCTCTTATTATCAGTATATTTGCCAAAAAAAGTACCAAAAGCTGTGTTCCAACAAAAGATTTAAGATAGATTCGTTTGAGGATTATGAAGTTGCTCAAGCCATTAAGAGAAAATATAGCTATTTCTTTATTTCTTAAAATTATCCATATAAACATAAAAACAAAGTAAAAGAAAAGAACAACTTTAATAAGGAATACATAGATATCACTGACTCTAATAATTGGACTGCTCGGAATATACCATGACGGCTGATTCTCTAAACTGGCAGAGCTTGTTTGAACTTTTGAGATTTGATTAAACTTTTGGGATAAAGCTTCTAAAACTCTTTTTTTATCGTCAGATTTGAAAAATATACTGGCTCCTTGATATTGCTCATCTGTCAAATCTTCTATAGGGCTATTATTTATCTTTACCTTATAATCGAGGTCTCTAAACTTCTTTTCTTTTCTAGGATGATAGTGTGTTTCAAAATAAGTAATATTTGATAGAGGGGATCCATAATCAACATTACCTTTTCCATCATTTTTATGCCCTAGAAAACGCACACGGATAATAAAAGGAACATCAAATTCTTGCGAAACCTCTTTTATTGCCTTAATAAAATCTTTACGATTTATAAACTCTACCTTCACATCAAGGTCGTTAAGGTCATTATTGGGATTATTTATTTTGGGCTGATAAATCTGGGTATAATTTGGAAGTTGAACAGCTTCCCTCAACCGTGTGGCTTCTTTATCGGTATAACGCATATAAGCAATCATGCAAGTAATCAAAGAAAAAAGGAGTAATAAGGTAAATTTCAACAGCTTATTCATCACGATTTACCATTTATTTCCAACTGCCTGATAGCCCCAGCTATATCCTCCATAACGATAACCTGTAGAAGATACCCAAACTTTATAACCTGCCGGATACCAGCCACTACTTTGATTTCCTCCGCCTTGGACATAAGCAGTGCTTTGATGCTTTACAGCCCAATTATAATACTCTGATGTCAAGGTTTTCTTCCCCAAAGCGGCATCTGGAAAAGTTTTATAATATGCCACCTGTTTGCCGTGTTTCGTAAAATTATTTTGCAAAATACGAACAGCACGTTCCATCTTTTCAACACTATCGCCAAAAACACCATCGGCAGATATTTTCTCAGCAGTCGCAATCTGACTTGCCCCAAAAAGAGCTAGCCCTAAAGTTGATACGGCAATAATTTTTTTGATTTTCATAATAAAGCTTCCTTTCAAATACAACTATTTTTTTCTAGGACAACAGTACTTTTTAGCCTCCTTCCTTTATTTTATATTTATTAGTCTAACACGAGAATCCTCTGATAATTTTCCCTCTACATTTAGTTTTCATGAAAAAGTAGAAATACTTTAAGCTTGAAAAATGCGGCTGCTACATTTAGGCGAAAATCAAAAAAAGACTGAAATAATTCAGTCTTTTTATTCTTTTTTATTTACTCTGCAATCACTTCAACCTTATAGCCATCTGGATCAATAATAAAGTAATAGCGTGTGTCGGAGTTAGGAAGGACTTTAAGTTCGGTAACTTCAAACCCTGCTTGTTTTTGTTTTGTATGCAGTTCTTCCAAATTATCAACCGAAATAGCAATATGTCCATAGCCATTACCCAAATCATACGCTTCATGATTGTAATTATAAGTCAATTCTAATTCGTAGTTATCACCAGGTAAAGTCAAATAAACTAAAGTAAATTCATATTCTAAAAAGTCACGACGACGTTTTTCCTCAAAACCAAAAGCTTCTTGATAAAACTTGATTGAAGCGTCCAAGTCTTTGACGCGGTAACAGGTGTGTGCCATTTTCATTGTGTTTTCCTCCATTTTTAGGCTTCTAGGTACATTGCCCAGATATCGTCAAAAAGTCCCAAGTTAAAGTAAAAAGGGGCATAGGTTTCCAGGTATGTGGACACTTCGTCAAAGTCTTTCGATTGTTTGGGAAACTGTGTATCCGCAAAGGCAAGATTAGCCAAACGTGTAACGTCATCCACCTCAACTGGCGCCCGATGACGCATCAAATAAGTATAAAAAGGCTGTCTCATTTCCAGTTTTCCTCCAAAAACTTATGACGTAAACGGCTAGACAAAGCATAACGCTCAGGATTTGTTTTATAAAATCCTTGATGATAATCCTCTGCCGGCCAGAACTTTTGTGCGGGTTCTATTGTGGTAACAATAGGCTGATCAAAACGTCCAGAATTTTGAAGTGCTTCTTTTGACTTTTCAGCGACTTCTCTCTGTGAGTCAGCAGTATAGAAAATAACTGGACGATAGTTATCGCCACGATCCTCAAATTGCCCAAACATATCGGTTGGATCGGTCTGCTCCCAGTAAAGTTCCACTAAATCTTTGTAAGTGATTTTTTCATTATCAAAGATAATCTCCACTGCCTCAGTATGGCCTGTCTGATGATTGCAAACTTGCTCATAAGTTGGATTATCAACATGACCGCCTGTATAACCACTTGTCACAGCAAGAATCCCTGTTTGTTCCTCAAAGGGCTGTACCATACACCAAAAACAGCCACCGGCAAATATTGCTCTTTCTTTACTCATACTCTTTCCCCGTTCTTCTTAGTTGAAGATATTATAACAAAACTCACTCTATCATGCACTTATTTTTTTCTTTAAATTCCAAACGGCTTTTATTTATGGGAAAAAAAGCTGGATGAATCCAACTTTTTAGTGTTTTTATCAAATGAGCTCTGTACCTTCTGGACTTTGTTTAATTTTTTTATTCTTCATCAAACCGCCAAGCGCTTTTTTAAATTGTCCTTTAGATATACCAAATGTCGCTTTGATATCATCTGGCGCTGACTTATCATTAAAAGGCATTTTTCCACCCATACTCTCAAGATATGCGAGAATCATCTGTGCATCAGCATCCAACATTTCATAAGCACGTGGTCTCGCACTAAGGTTTAAACTACGGTCTTGATCACGGAAGCCAATGACACGTACCTGAAGCTCTTGCCCGATACGGAGTGTGCCAAAAGCTTCGTTAGGATGGATGAAACCAAGCATATTATTATCTGGAAGATAGACGAAAGAGCCCGTTTCTTTGTTACGGTAAACAATCCCGCGTAAGTCTTGGTTTTGCATATTGTCATAGGCCGGTCCTGACATTTCCCAGAAATCTTGGTGCCAAGCTAATTTACCCCAAAGACGATCTTTCGCATCAACGACGATTTTAACAAAGAGCTTATCCCCTTTTTTAGGCCATTGATCTTTATCTTCTGGTAGCGGAAGATCATCAAGCGAAACCACGATATCTTTCCCAGCTAAACCAATATCAACGAAAGCGCCCAAGTCACGACGAACATCGGTCACTGTGCCCCAGCCGAATTTTTCACGTGTTGCTGTTGGTTCTTGCGTTGTCATGCACATTTTGTCAGATTTATCCACATAGGCAAAACCTGTGACGATATCCCCTACCTGGTGTTCGCCTTCTGATTTTGCAAGACGTATGATATTATCATCTTTCTGCAAAAAGTAAAATTGATCATTCTCAGCTGTAATAATCGCTGAAAATGTTGTTGCTAATAAATTATTCATTCTGTTTCCTTAAAAACGGCTCCGCAGAGCCGTTTATTTCTGATTGTTTTTTTTTTGCTCTCTCTCGATTATATAGAATAAAATCTTTTACAATCAAATGACGATACAAACTTAAACATCCAAAAGTTCTTTTTCTTTTTCAGCAGCCATTTTATCTGCTTCTTTAACAGCATTATCTGTTATAGTTTGAATGTCTTTTTCAAGTACTTTCAAATCATCTTCTGTGATTTCTTTTGCTTTTTCTTGTTTTTTCGCTGTATCGATAGCATCACGACGGATGTTACGGATTGCAACTTTTGCACCTTCGATGTATTTACCCATCTCTTTAACCAACTCTTTACGACGTTCTTCTGTCAACATTGGGATAACCAAGCGAATAACTGAACCATCATTTGCTGGTGTAATTCCAATATCACTGGCATTCAAGGCATGCTCGATATCTTTCAAGATTGTTTTATCAAATGGTGTAATCATCAAAACACGCGCTTCTGGAATTGTGATTGATGCCATTTGATTTAGTGGTGTTGGTGCGCCATAGTACTCCACAGAGATGCGGTCGAGCAAGCTCGCATTGGCACGACCTGCACGGATGTGACCAAGGTCACGTTGCAAGCTGTTCAATGAGCTATTCATACGTTCTTTTGCATTATCAATAATTTCGTTTGCCATGATTTTTCCTTTTTATTTTATTATAAATTTATTCTACAGTTGTTCCGATTTCTTCACCTTGAACAACACGTTTAATGTTTCCAGATTCATTCATATTGAAGACAACAAGTGGAATGTGGTTGTCCATTGACATTGTTGAAGCCGTTGAGTCCATAACGTGAAGACCTTTTGTGATAACGTCCATGTGTGTAAGGTTGTCAAATTTAACTGCTGTTTCGTCAAGTTTTGGATCTGCATTATAGACACCATCGACACCATTTTTAGCCATTAAAATAACATCCGCATTAATTTCTGCTGCACGAAGTGCTGATGTTGTATCTGTGGAGAAGTATGGCGAACCTGTTCCACCTGCGAAAATAACGACGCGACCTTTTTCAAGGTGTCGTTCAGCGCGACGACGGATATAAGGCTCTGCAACAGCTTTCATTTCGATAGCTGTTTGAACACGAGTAGGTACGCCAAGTGCTTCAAGTGTATCTTGAAGAGCTAAGCCGTTCATGATTGTAGCTAGCATGCCCATATAATCTGCTTGGGCACGTTCCATACCGATCTTTTCACCGGTCACGCCGCGCCAGATATTTCCACCGCCACAAACAATGGCGATTTCTGCACCAAGAGCGTATACTTCTTTGAGCTCTTCAGCAACTTTTTTCACTGTTTCAGGATCAATTCCAAAACCCTTTTCTCCAGCTAAAGCTTCGCCAGAAAGTTTCAAAAGTACGCGTTTATATTTAATATCAGCCATAGTTACCTATCTCTTCTCTATTCTTTTTTATCCCTACTATTTTACCATAAAATTTAGCTGAAAAAAAGACCATATGGTCTTTTAACAAGATTATTTATTTTTTGCAGCTTCAACATCACGCGCAATAACCAATTCTTCGTCTGTTGGTATAACCAAAACTTTAACACGTGATTCTGGAGTAGAAATGATGCCATTCGCCCCGCGGACATTCTTTTCTGGGTCAATTTCCATACCAAACCAGGACAAGCCTGCTACAATATCACGACGAGCATCAGTATCGTTTTCCCCAATACCTGCTGTAAAGATAAGTGCATCTGCTCCATTGAGGACCCCGAAGTACTGTGCGATAAATTTCTTCAAACGGTCAATAAACATTTCATAAGCTAGGATAGCTTTTTCATTGCCAGCGTTACGTGCTTCCTCTAGGTCACGCATATCACTTGAAAACTCTGATACACCAAGTAAGCCAGATTTTTTATTGAGCACATCAATAACATCTTGCGCTGACCGTAGGCTAGGATCACTTTCAAGCATATAAGAAATCACCGAAGGGTCCATTTCTCCTGAACGTGTGCCCATCATAACACCCGCTAGTGGTGTGAAGCCCATTGAAGTATCAACAGACTTTCCGCCTTCAATAGCAGTAATCGAAGCACCATTACCAATGTGAGCGGTGATAAGTTTTAAGTCTTCTAGTGGTTTCCCTAAAACTTTTGCTGCTTCACGTGACACATACATGTGTGAAGTTCCATGCGCTCCATATTTACGAATAGCA
Source organism: Lactococcus sp. bn62 (assembly GCF_029492705.2). NCBI lineage: Bacteria > Bacillati > Bacillota > Bacilli > Lactobacillales > Streptococcaceae > Lactococcus > Lactococcus sp. bn62. Next base: position 1,869,882 of record NZ_CP120417.1, read on the forward strand.
TAGTCGGTATAGTATTTTGTTGGAATGGGATAACGGAAGGCTTTTTCTGGCAATGTCGTGTGAAAAGCTGTATCAAAGACAGCTACAGCAAATGCATCTGGAAGTAATCGTTTAAAAGCCTCAATCCCTAGCACATTTGCTGGGTTGTGGAGAGGGGCTAAAGTTGAAAGGTTTTTTATCTCTTCTAAAACTTCAGGAGTAATTACAGTAGACGTATTGAAAAATTCTCCACCCGCAACAACACGGTGACCAATAGCTGTAATCTCACGGAAACTACTAATGAGTTTAAAATGTATCAACTCGTCCATCAAAAGCAAGACTGCTTGACGATGGTCAACAATATCCTGCTCTCTTTTATGCACTTGATCATCAAACTTCGTTGTTGAAATAGAATCTTTCAAACCAATACGTTCAAAAATACCTTTAGCAATAACTTTTTCTTCTGGCATATCATAAAGTTGCCATTTTAGTGATGATGATCCAGCGTTAACAGCGAGTGTTTTTTCCATATTTTAAAAATCCCTTCAATATGTAAGTGTTTTCTTTTTGTCTTACTAGTATAACATAACTTTAAAAAATATCTTAAAAGAAATATTAAAAAAACGGCATTTTACACGCCGTTTTATTTTATTTCGCTTTTGCCGCTTCAACATCGCGTGCAATTACAAGCTCCTCATCAGTTGGAATAACAAAGACTTTAACGCGTGATTCTGGTGTTGACATTTCTCCTTCAAATCCAAAAACATTCTTAGAGAAGTCGACATCAATACCAAACCATGACAAACCTTTTAAGACGCCTTCACGTACTGGAGCTGAGTTTTCCCCTACACCTGCTGTAAATACAATCGCATCGGCACCGTTCAAAACAGCCAAGTATTGACCAATGAATTTTTGAATACGATCAACATACATTTCGAATGCTAAGGCTGCATCTGTATCCCCAGCATCACGAGCAGTAATAATTTCACGCATATCAGAAGACAAACCAGAAACACCAAATAGTCCTGACTCTTTATTCATCATGTTGACAACGTCTTGAGCATCCTTGAGTGAATCGTCGTTAGCAATAAGATAAGGGAAAACAGAAGGATCCATATCGCCTGTACGTGTTCCCATCATAATGCCTGCTAAGGGTGTGAAGCCCATTGAAGTGTCGATGGACTTGCCACCTTTTACAGCAGTGATTGAGCCCCCATTACCGATATGAGCAGTAATGATTTTTGTATCCTTAATATCTTTGCCTAACATTTTTGCAGCTTCTTGTGCCACAAACATGTGTGAAGTTCCGTGTGCTCCATATTTACGCACTGCATTTTCAGTGTAATATTTTTTAGGCAATGGGTAACGGAAAGCTTTTTCAGGCATTGTTGTGTGGAAAGCCGTATCAAAAACAGCTACCGCTGTTGCTTCAGGCAACAACTCCAAGAAAGCCTTTATACCAGCAGCATTTGCTGGATTGTGAAGGGGAGCAAGCGGTGAAAGCTCTTCAATTTGTTTCAGTACTTCCTGATCGATCAAAGTAGATTTTTTAAATAACTCTCCACCAGCGACAACACGGTGACCTACTCCTGCAATCTCTGAAAATTCTTCAACAATATGGAAACGTTTCAAGTCTTCAAGTAAAATGTGAACGGCTTGTGTATGATCTACAATATCCAACACACGTTCTTCTTTTTGATCATTAAATTTTACGGTTGTGACTGAATCTTTCAAGCCAATACGTTCGATTAAACCTTTTGCAAGAACTTTTTCTTCTGGCATTTCATACATTTGCCATTTCATTGATGATGAACCAGCATTAACCGCAAGAGTTTTTGTCATTTTATCTATCCTTCTTCTTTCAAATTTCTCTTAAATTATATCACAAAACCAATTTGAAGGCAGTGACTGGCCAAGAGTTTTTGGTCAAATCTTAACATTTTTCACAAACTCAGACATAAATTCTTGCAAAATAGAACGGTCTGCTAAATCAGACAAGGGGTAAACAAAAGTCGGTGTATTTGTCTGGTTTTTACTTAATAAATAAATTGATTTCCCTGCACCTTTAAAGAGTGATGAAGGTAATGTAATAACTGCAGCAACATGCGCATGCTCTTTAATCCAAGCCTTCAAAAACTCAGACTGTGCACTTGTCAAAAGATTATCTGGAGCTAAGAAGAGCGCAAAACCACTCTCTTTCAGATATTTGAAAGATTGCTCAACCATTAAATGGTGCACATAGGTATGTTCTGATTTGTCATGCACTTGAAAATGGCTGGCTGTTTCATCGTCTGGATAATAACCAACTGGGAGATCACTCATCACAACATCCACAGGTTCCAAGGGCTGTGGTTTAACGGCATCGATTTGGAGAAAACTTGCTTCTGTTCCCATGACTTCTGACATTGAAGCGGACAAATCCAACAAGAGGTCATCTACTTCAAAACCAACATAGTCTACTTCTTTTTGCATGTGAACCAAAAGAGTTTCCGCCAAATTCCCCGTTCCTGAGCCAAATTCTAGTAAACGAATCTTTCTTTCTTTGTGTAACTCCTCAATGATAAAATTAAAGATGAAACCAATAGAATCCGGAGTTAAATTATGATTTGCCTGCATTGGTGCGACACGTGACCCCTGAAGCAAAACAAACTGAAACAGCTTTTGCCATTCACTTTTCGTGAGGTTCATTGAACGAACCTTATCATTATTTTCCTTCGTCAGTGACGCAAATTCTAAAGCGCCTAAGTAAGCTGCATTTTGTTCCACAAAAGCATCATAAAAATCAGTCAAGAGCTCTGCTTGAATTGCCATAATATTCTCAAGAACTAATCCAAAGGCTTTTTCGATTTTCTCTATATCCATGTAACCTCCAAAAAATAGTCTGCCCGAGACAAACTATTTCTTATTTTATAATTTTTCAATTTCCACAAGAGCCTTAACAGCGAGGGCTAAGAGTGCAATCACCATTGCAATTTCATATAAAGCAGCACGGTGACTGACCGCTTGACCGATGGCTACAGCCACGATGAGGACAGACACAGATGCAAAAACAAAGATATCTGCACTTCTTCTCACATCCTTCGGCATTAAAAAGATATAGCCCAAGGCAAATAAAACTAAAAGTATCAGATAAAACATGCTTTTCTCCTTATTTTTGGCTTCTTAGTCTTTCCTCAAATTCCTCTGCTGTTTCAAGCGCCATATGCAAACTATTATTTATTCAGCAGTTTTTTTCTTTTTCGTTGCTTTTTCACGCATTGCTTTGTCAAGAATTTGTTTACGCAAGCGGATTGATTCTGGTGTTACTTCCATGTATTCGTCATCACCCAAGAATTCTAATGATTCTTCAAGAGACAAGATTTTAGAAGCGTTAAGGACTGAAGTTGAGTCTTTATTAGATGAACGAACGTTTGTTTGTTGTTTAGCTTTTGTAACGTTAACTGTCAAGTCATTATCACGTGAGTGCTCACCGATAATCATACCTGCATAAACTTCTGTACCCGCTTCAACAAAGAGAACACCACGCTCTTGTACGTATCCCATAGCATATGATGTTACAGAACCTTGGTCCATAGAGATCAAAGCACCACGGCTACGTCCACCGATTGTTCCTTTAACCATTGGCATATATTGGTCAAATGTGTGGTTCATGATACCATATCCACGTGTCATTGACATAAATTCTGTTGTGAAACCAATCAAACCACGTGCTGGAACCAAGAAGACTAGACGTGCTTGACCATTACCTGTGATTTCCATGTCCAACATGTCACCCTTACGTTCTGAAAGGGCTTGGATAATTGATCCTTGGTATTCTTCAGGTGTATCAATACGTACACGTTCAAATGGTTCACATTCTACACCGTCAATTTCTTTAACGATAACTTCTGGACGTGAAACTTGAAGTTCATAGCCTTCACGACGCATTGTTTCGATAAGGATAGACAAGTGCAATTCTCCACGACCTGAAACGATCCATTTGTCTGGTGAATCAGTATTTTCAACACGAAGTGATACGTCTGTTTGAAGTTCTGCTTGCAAACGTTCTTCAACTTTACGTGCAGTTACCCATTTACCTTCGCGGCCTGCGAATGGTGAGTTATTTACAAGGAAAGTCATTTGAAGTGTTGGTTCGTCAATGTGGAGAACTGGCAATGGTTCAATGGCATCTGTAGGTGTAACAGTTTCACCTACGAAGATATCATCCATACCAGAAACAGCAATCAAGTCACCTGCTTTTGCTTCAGTGATTTCTTGACGGTCAAGGCCAAAGAAACCAAAAAGTTTTGTTACACGGAAGTTTTTAGTTGAACCATCAAGTTTAGACAGTGTTACATTGTCCCCAACTTTAATTGTGCCACGGAAAACACGTCCGATACCAATACGACCCACGAAATCATTGTAGTCCAAGAGAGAAACTTGGAATTGCAAAGGTTCATCAGAGTTATCGATAGGAGCCGGGATGTGTTCGATGATTGTATTAAAGATTGGATCCATTGTTGCTTCTTGATCTGCGGGATCATCGCTCAATGAAGATGATCCATTAATAGCTGAAGCATAAACAACTGGGAAGTCCAATTGATCATCGTCGGCACCAAGTTCGATGAAAAGTTCCAACACTTCATCTACAACTTCTTGTGGACGTGCAGATGGTTTATCAATCTTGTTCACGACAACGATTGGTGTCAAGTTTTGATCCAAAGCTTTTTTCAACACGAAACGTGTTTGAGGCATTGTACCTTCATAAGCATCTACGACAAGAACAACACCATCGACCATTTTCATGATACGTTCTACTTCACCACCGAAGTCCGCGTGTCCTGGTGTGTCCAAGATGTTGATGCGTGTGTCGCCATATTCTACAGCTGTATTTTTAGCAAGGATTGTGATCCCGCGTTCTTGTTCAAGGGCGTTAGAGTCCATTGCGCGTTCAGCAAGGTTTGTACGGGCATCAAGCGTTTGTGATTGTTTAAGTAACTCATCAACCAAAGTTGTTTTACCGTGGTCGACGTGGGCAATAATCGCAACGTTTCTGATGTTTTCGCGTAATTTAGTCAATTTATTTCTACCTATTCTTTCGAAAAATTCATACGGAAATCGCGTCTCCGTAGCTTGAACGCTAGCTTTTATGGTGCGCCCAAACAATATATCAGATTTATTATAGCACACTTTTTGTCAAAGGCGAAAATGCACGCGTTTACAAGTTTTCTAAGGGATAAAATTAACAAATTTGACTCACTTCCTACTATGAAAATTAGTTTATATTTTTGAAATAGTCCAAACAAGTTAACAGTTGGTTAAGAAAAATAACGACTAAAAAGTCACTTAAAAACTTATCAACACTTGAAAACCGCTTACAGTTAGGGTAAAATAGAACAATGAAAACACTTTATGATGTACAGGAATTGTTAAAAAAATACGGTTTTATTAATTTCATGACCAATCGCTTAGATGCGATTTATTTTATGCAACAGGAACTTACAAATATGGTTGAACAGGGGATTTTTGAGAAAAGTGATAAAGAATACCTCACTGCCCAACTTATTTTACGTCGTGAAGAAAGAATTGAGAAGGAAAAACTAAATGGCTAACAAAATTATTGGTATTGACCTCGGCGGAACTTCTATCAAGTTCGGTATTTTGACACTTGAAGGTGAAGTTCAAGATAAATGGGCTATCCCGACAAATATTCTCAGTGACGGAAAACATATTGTCCCTGATATCATTGAGTCTATCAATCACCGTTTAAATCTTTACAACTTGGATAAGTCTGACTTTATTGGTATTGGAATGGGCACGCCTGGTACAGTAGATATTGAAGCTGCTACTGTCCGAGGTGCATTTAACCTTAACTGGGCCGATACTCAAGAAGTTGGTGCGCCTATTAGCGAAGGCGTCGGCCTACCATTCATTCTTGACAATGATGCAAATGTTGCAGCTTTAGGCGAGCGTTGGGTCGGAGCTGGTGAAAATCAGCCAGATGTTGTCTTTATCACTTTAGGAACTGGAGTTGGTGGCGGTATTGTTGCTGCTGGAAATCTTATCCACGGTGTTGTTGGCGCTGCCGGTGAAATCGGACATATCGTAGTAGAACCACATGATGGTTTTGCTTGTACTTGTGGAAACCATGGTTGCTTAGAAACAGTCACTTCTGCTACTGGCGTCGTACGTCTTGCAAGAAAATTCGCTGAAGAATACGAAGGAAGCAGCCAAATTAAAGCAAGTATCGACAATGGTGACGAAGTAACTTCAAAAGACATCTTTATTGCAGCAGAAGCAGGTGATGCCTTTGCACTTAGCGTTGTGGATAAATTTGCTTATTACCTTGGTTTTGCTTGTGCTAACCTTGGAAGTACCCTAAATCCTGCTGCTATTGTCATCGGTGGTGGCGTTTCTGCTGCTGGAGAGTTTCTTCGTTCTAAAGTTGAAACTTATTTCCAAAAATATTCGTTTTCAACAGTACGTGATTCTACAAAAATTAAACTTGCTGAGCTTGGCAATGATGCTGGTATCATCGGTGCCGCAAGCCTTGCTTTAAAATTCAAATAATAATCTTAGGAGAACTTAAATGATCTGGATCATTGACTTTATACTTTTAGCCCTCATTGTTGTCTTTTTTCTCTATCCACGTTGGACACTCAAACGCAACGCCAAAGTCGTTGAAGCACCTGAATTTGAACGTTTGATGGCTACTTCGCAACTTATCGATGTACGCGAAGCAGCAGATTTCCGAGTAAAACACATCCTTGGTGCTCGTAATTTACCTGCTTCTCAAATAGAACAAAGTTTGAACGCAATCAACAAAAAGAAACCTGTATTACTTTATGAAAATGGTAAACCAACAGCTTCAGTCAAAGTTGCTAAACAACTCAAAAAAGCTGGCGTACCAGAAGTTTATATTCTTAAAACTGGCTTGAACAACTGGCCTGGAAAAATTAAAAACGGATAAAAAAAAAAAGACCTTACCGCGTGTGTAAGGTCTTTTTTATTATCCAAGTTCTGCTTCGAGCATCCAGATTGTTTTTTCAACATCTCCGAGTGCAACTGTATAAAGGTCAACAGTAACTGCATCATTTTCAGATTCAGCAATATCCATGCCTTCTTGGAAAAGTTTAGCCAAGTATTTGTAAGTATCCAAGACACCGTGCAAACGTTCAGACATTGATTTATCCCAAGTTGCTGGTTGAAGCTCAATTTTTGACTTCTCATCAAACTCTTTAAGCGTTGAAACTGGTGAACCACCAATCGTAATTAAACGTTCAGCAAATTCATCTAAATGCTCGTTAAGTCCATCCATGAACTCATCCATTTTAGGATGCAAAGTCAAGAAACCAGAACCACGCATATACCAGTGTGTTTGATGAACAAGTGCTGCTGCTTGAGATAAATCTGCAACTGTTTGATTCAAAACTTCTTGTGTTTTTTCCTTAGACATAGAAACCTCCAATTTTTTATTTCTATTACAATTATATAAAAAAAGAGGTCAATTATAAAATATTCTGCTTAAGATTGTGAGTTTTTTATCTTTTTATCGTATTAATAAACATGCTTATATTTTACTTCATTATCGGGACCATCTTTGGCTCTTTCCTCGGTCTAGTAAGTGAGCGCTGGGATACAGAAGCCTCAATTATTTTTGGGCGTTCACAATGTAGTTCTTGCCAAAAAGTCCTCAAATGGTGGCAACTCCTTCCTTTAATCTCTCAATTCATCTTTAAAAGTAGGTGCGCCTTTTGTGGAGAAAAATTTTCTTACAGTTATTTTATCTTAGAATTTCTTACCGGAATTCTCTTTGGTGCACTTTGGTTTGATTTAGACTTACTCCACTTTTTAACCCTCTTCATAAGCTTACTTTTGAGCAAATTTGATATTGATACTTACTCTTATCCTTTAAATATTGGTTTAGGCTTTACTGCTTGTTTTTTTATTTTCTTTCCTATCAGTCCCATAAGCTATTTCTGGCTCGGTCTTGCTTGTGTTTCTTTTTTTATCAATATTGGGATTGGTGCTGGCGACTTCCTCTGGCTTTTCTTGGTATCTTTTTCTGTATCTTTAGAAGAAATCCTCCTACTTATCCAACTGGCTTGTATGTTTGGCCTATGTTTTTTACTCATTAAAAAAAGGAAAAAACTCCCCTTTATTCCTTTTCTCAGTTTTGCATATCTAATCGTAATTCTTCTGCCCCAAATCCCGTAAGGGTCACTCCAAGAAGGCGGACTCCTATTGTTTCATCATAATCAATCTCTTCCAGTAAATCCTGAGCCACATGTGCAAGTGTAATTGCTTCATTTATCTTCTCTGAAAGTTTTTTGCGTTTCGTAATTGTCTTAAAATCAGAGTAACGTAACTTGAGTACAACTGTATCACCCAGAAGTTGATGGCGTTTCACATTAGTAGAGACGCGTTCGGAGAGGTTAGCGAGTTCCTGTTTGATATCTTCACTATTATAGAGGAGTTTGCTATAAGTTCTTTCTTTACCTACTGACTTTCTTTGACGACTTGTCACAACTGGAGCATGATGAATACCATTGGCTTTCAAAAAAAGATTCCAACCATAAACCCCAAAGCGTTCAGCCAAGAGTAATGGGTCAGCTGCTTGAATTTCCGCGCCGGTAAAAATTCCCAGCTCATGCAGCTTTGCTCCAGTAGCCTTACCCACACCGTGAAATTTTTCCACTGGCAGTTCTGCTAGAAAATCTTTTGCTGCCTCGGGCAGGATGACAGTCAAACCATGGGGCTTTTCATAATCCGAAGCAATTTTTGCTAAAAATTTATTATAGGAAACCCCCGCTGAGCAAGTCAAACCAAGCTCAATAAAAATATCATGCTGTATAAGTTTCGCCACTTTGATTGCACTTGTTGATCCGATCTTATTTCGCGTAACATCCAGATAAGCTTCATCAATGGATGCCGCTTCTACTTCATCAGTATAACGATTAAAAATTTCCCGCACTTGTTCTGATATGGCACGATACTTTTCATAATTTCCACTGATAAAAACAGCTTGTGGACAGAGTTCATAAGCTTCTTTTGCACTCATAGCCGAGTGGATTCCAAAGGCTCTAGCTTCATAGGAACACGTTGAAACAACGCCACGTCCTCCTGTTTCCAGTGGATTCCGTGCGATAACCACAGGCTTACCTTTTAATTCTGGATTGTCCCGTATTTCTACTGAAGCGAAAAAGGCATCCATATCAATATGGATGATTTTTCGTGACGTATCATTGACCAGTGGAAATGTTAGCATACTTTTATTATATCATAGAGCTGATAAGCGGTATAGGTTTACAGATTGGGGTATATAATTTAATGGTGCTAGTTTTTTGGGGATAATGATTGTTACTTTTAAATCATTTATCTTCTACTTTAACAAATAAAAAAACTTCCTGTTGAGGAAGTCTTTTTGTTTTTACAATGTATTTTTTGTCAACTGACTGAGCAAATCCTCAAAGGCTGCTTCATATTGTTGGATATTGCCTGCGCCCATGAAAACATAAACACCGCGGTTGTGATCCAAAAGTGGCGAAACATTTTCCACTGAAATAACACGAGCAGGCTTACGTACTTTATCCGCAAGGTCTTGTGCTGTAATTTCATGGTGGTCAACTTCACGCGCAGAGCCATAAATTTCAGCAAGATATACAGTATCTGCAGAATCAAGGACTTGAGCAAATTCATCTGCAAAGGCGATTGTTCGTGTAAATGTATGAGGTTGGAAAACGGCTACAATTTCACGATCTGGATATTTTTGACGCGCTGCATCAATCGTTGCTTCGATTTCGGTAGGATGATGTGCGAAATCATCAATAATGATTGTTTCGCCAACTTTTTTCTCTGTAAATCGGCGTTTTACACCAGAGAAAGTCAACAAATGATCAGCAATATCATTCATATCCAAGCCAAGCTGATGTGTTACACCAACTACCGCTAAAGCATTTGCAATATTGTGCTTCCCATAAGCAGGCACGACAAAGTGTCCGATTTTTTCACCGCGGAAATAAGCATCAAAAGATGAGCCGCGTGTTGAGCGGATGATATCTTTTGCTTGATAATCATCTCCATCTTCAAAACCATAATAGTAAATCGGTGCTTCTGCTGTAATTTTACGTAAATAAGGATCTTCTCCAAAAACGAAAATACCTTTTTTAATATTTTGAGCATAGTCTTGGAATGCAGAGGCTACATCATCGATATTTTGGAAATAATCAGGATGGTCAAAGTCAACATTTGTAATAATTGTATATTCTGGATGATAAGGCATGAAGTGACGTTCATATTCATCAGATTCAAAAACAAAATACTCACTGTCCGCATTTCCACGTCCTGTACCATCACCAATCAAGTATGACGTATCCACAGCGTTTTTCATGACATGAGCTAAAATTCCTGTCGTTGAAGTTTTACCATGCGCCCCCGCAACCCCAACACTGATAAAATCTTCCATGAAATGACCTAAAAACTCGTGGTAACGTTTAAAAGTGAAGCCATTTTTTTCAGCAAAAGCAATTTCTACATTATTGTCCGTACGGAAAGCATTCCCTGCAATCAACTCAACTTCTGGTGTAATATTTTTCTCGTCAAAAGGAAGAATAGGAATACCCGCTTCCTCAAGTCCACGTTGTGTAAAATAGTAGTCAGTTGTATCCGAGCCTTGTACTTTTTTACCCATTTGGTGGAGCATAAGAGCGAGTGCACTCATACCTGAGCCTTTAATTCCTATAAAATGATATACTTTTTCCATGATAAATAAGAAATTTCAGTCGGAACTGAAATCTTTTCTCCTTCTTTTATTTAAAGTCCGCGGTCAAATAAGTTCTTCCGTTTATTATCGAAATACTCATTTTTTGCAGTTTTAGCCTTATCTTCTCCTTTTTGAGGAGAGCCAGAAATAATAGCTTCATCGAGGTTTAATCCTCGTTTTTTCATATCCCGAATCGGATTATTAGTGGCTGGACGTCTTGGAGACATCGGCTTTTGTTCGATTGTCTTCTTTTCACTCGATGCCGGTTTCGCTGCATTAAGTACTGCTGATGAACGGCGCAAAGAAAAATCATCTTTATCACGCTCTAGCGGATGAACATAGCCTTTTGGACGTTTAGGAGGTACCGCTGCTTCTCTTTTGGCCTTTTCTTTTGATTCATCAACACTCGTTTTTTTAGGCATTTTATCAAAAGAACTATACCCACTATGATTGCTATTTAATGGACGATGTTGAGTGCTATAGCTGACCTTTGTTTTTATTGGCTTATAGACATCTGAACGTTTTTTATCAGACATTTGAACACCACCAAAAGAAGCCTCGTCTTGTTGACTAGGATTCTTAGTAATCAGTTGTGAATTTGTCATGATGACGCGTGTGTCTTTTTCAAGCATTTCATCATCATCTATGATTGGAAATACGACTCTTCTTCCTTCGTTCATTGCTTGCCCTACTTAATTTTTTGTTTGTCTTGAAACTTTTCCTCTACGTTCCTTAAAAAGTTTGTTTAATCTTATTTTTTTCTTAGGTAAGTGTTTCAATTATTATTATATCGCATTTTCAGTGATTTTTAAAGTTATAGTCCCAAAATTTCTCTGATTTCTGCTTCGCTGAGCGTCTTATCAATCACATCACCGTCTAAAACATTTGCAATCAAATCTTTTTTACGTTCCTGAATCTCCATGATTTTTTCTTCAATCGTTCCTTGTGTAATCAAGCGAATGACTTCAACAGTACTCTTTTGCCCCATACGATGAGCTCTTGCAATGGCTTGTTCCTCAACCGCTGGATTCCACCAGAGATCGACCAGGATAACAACATCAGCACTTGTAAGGTTCAGACCTACACCACCTGCTTTCAGTGAGATGAGGAAAGCATCACGACTTCCAGCATTAAAGGCTTGTACCATTTCTAACCGTTCTTTGACTGGAGTTGAACCCGTTAGCTTATAAGCTGTGAGATCCAATTTTTCCATGGCTTCTTCAATATAAGGGAAGGTTTTGGTAAACTGTGAGAAAATCAAAGGGCGATGACCAGAAGCCTTGACTTGCTCTAAAAGCTCCATCAAACTGTCTAACTTCCCAGAACCACCTTCATAATTGTCCATGAAAAGTGCCGGTGTATTACATATTTGACGGAGTCGTGTGATTCCTGCCAAAATTTCAATACGTGATTTCTTAAGACTCGCACTGTCCATTTGACGGACAGATTGTTGCATCAATTCCAATTGTGCTAAGTATAAGAGCTTTTGCTCTTCAACCATGTTATTGCGTAAGGTCATTTCCATCTTATCAGGCAACTCTGTCAGAACTTCTTCTTTTTTACGACGCATAATAAATGGATGGATAATACGGGCAATAACTTCTGGCGACATCTTATTAAATGTTTCCCGTTTTGGTAAAAAGCCAGGCATTACCACTTGGAAAATAGCCCAAATTTCTTCTAAGCGATTTTCCAACGGCGTTCCTGATAAAGCAAAAGTATGCTCAACATTCAGTTGACTAAGTGCTCTATTTGTTTTACTGCTGTAGTTTTTCACAGCTTGTGCTTCATCCAAGAGAAGATAGTTAAGCTTCTTGTCTTGATAATCATCGAAATCCTTAAGGAAACTTCCGTAACTTGTAATATAAACTTGATGTTTCCCGTGAATCAAAGCATCACGATCGGCCTTCATCCCATCAACAACCACATAATCTACCGTGTCCGTAAATTGCTCAAACTCACTGGCCCAGTTGTAAATAAGGCTGGCAGGAGCAGTGACTAAGGCTGTTTCATCTTCTTTTAGATTTGATAGTAAATAGGTGATTGCTTGTACTGTTTTACCCAGCCCCATGTCGTCTGCCAACACACCTCCTAAGTGATAGTGCGTTAACATAGACATCCAACGAACTCCTGTTTCCTGGTAACTTCGCAGTTCTGCTTTGACATGCTCAGGTTTTTCGTAAGGGAAGGTTTCTGGGTGCGTTAAGTGTTCATAGAAGGCTTTAAATTCATTCGAAAAATTGCTACTTGAAATATTTTCAAATATTTTAGAAACTTGGAAGCTACGTGTCACATTGACTTCTAAGCTCGTTCCACTAATAGTAAAATTATCATCCAGTTCTCGTAAAGCCGATTTCAACTCACTGAACTTCTGGTCAAAGATAAATAATTTTCCGTTTTCACTGACATAATATTCCGCATTATTTTGCAGTTGTGCAATAACATTTGCAAATTCATTTTCGCCAATGCTTGGCATTTCAAAGGCGATATCCAACAAGCCTCCTCGACGATCAATCATGATTTCCGGCACTTCATCGACTTTCATATCCATTAGTCCAGGAGACAGTTTTACTTGACCTAATTTCTGGAATTGGGGCAAAATTTTAATAAAGAAAGTTTCTGCAAATTGTGCCGAAAGCGTAACAGAACTTGTAAAAGAACGTGTGAAACCAAAACGAGCCATGAGCGTAAATATCTTATTTTCTAGGCGTAAGTCTCTTGAAAACTCGAGTGTTTCTAATTCATGGAAGTGTTCCACTTTAAAATTTCCATAATCAAATTGAACCGAAAGTTCTATATTTTGTCCATCAGGATTAGCAAAGTTAAAAATCGGTGTAAAGGGGCGAATAACAAAATTTTCAGGAGCTGAGATTTGACCTAAACTAGAAAGTTGTTGCAGTGCTTGCGCTACTTTGTCCTTATCCATATATGAAAATTGATTATGTTTTGCACCCTCAAGTTCTTTTTGAACCAGCTGTAACAACCGTTTTTGTTCATGGTCAACCTTATAAAAAACATGATTATAATATAAAAGCGAACCACTGTAAAAGGAACTGAAAGCATTATCTTCGATTTTTAGCTCAATAAAGTCTCTTTGGCTTGTCACACTAAATTTAAAAATTTCTGAATCTTCGTCAAGAGTAACGAAGGTGAAATAGTTAACCAATGCACCTGATAATCTCAAGCTAAAACGTGACAAGTTAGAAGCCAAATCCATTGCCTCTTCAATAAAAAGATAAGGGAAGTTGAGGTAACGTCCATTTTTAATATATAGTTGATTGGCCATTTGGGCATCAAGTTTGCCATGTATTTTAAGCAAGAAATTCAAAAAGTCTTGACTGGCTTCATCGAAATTATCAAAAAAGAGATCAACATAGTGAAGAGCACCAAGCGAATATTGTCCAAAGTTTTGCAATGTTCTCAAAAAATATGGAATATCCTTAATCACATAAGCCCTACCTAAACGTTCGCTATATAAGCGTAAGTCAAAATACATGAAGTAATCCATAGAAAAAACATCATAGAGTTGTGAATTATCTTCAACATGTACTTCAATCGAAAATTGCTCTGCTCCGAAATTAACTTGTGTTTCCCCATTCAAGGCATCTAAAAAGGCAGCGTTGGCAGCCAATTCATCATTTGCCACTAGCTCAATCTTTTCTATATTTTTTTTATCGTCTTCGATTTCTTTATTTTCATTCTTGAGGTATTCTTCTACTGCAGCAATGTGCTTACAATAGCGATGATTACGCTGAAAATCAGCACAAGAACAATAGTCCTGCGCTCCATCCATATCGTAAATTACTTGTTCTCCTGCAACCTCTGCAGAAAGTTTAAAATCTTCTATTGACGGATCAATTAAAAGCCCCTGACTATACAGGGCTATTCCTTCACTGCGTACACGTGCTGGCATCATTCTGCTCATTTTATCTTTATCCTATTTTTGATGCCTTTTTGCACCAACTCTCCGTCTATTTTTTCTTCTAAATCCCTTTAAAATGTGCATACATTATACCATATTTGGCTAATTTTTTCACGAATGCCCTAATAAAAAACGTATGTCCGCCTTCAATAAAAATTTTTTCTAAGACTTAGTTCCTTCAGTGTAAGTCAATGTAAAAACCTTTTGACATAAAAATTTTTTAAGTCCACTTTTAATTTTTTAATTTGTGCAAAAATTTGAATTTTTGTATTATTTGTATTATACTTTACACTATTAAAATAAAGAGGCTCAAAAAATGATTAACGCTTATCACACAGTTTTGTTGTTGATTATGGGCTCACACTAAGTACTGGAAAGTAAAGGTGTGAGTCCTCTTTGGCGTTGGTCAAAAAGGGGCAAAGAGATGTCCCTTTGGGCATCTTTTTTTAATTTATTTTTAACGATTATTGCTACTCAAACGTGACAATAAAATGAGAGGAGACTTAATTTGACTTAGAATTTTAAATTAAAAATATTTATTTTTATAACGAGAGGAATTTATAATTGGAAAATAATCAAAATTTACAAAAGAGAATGGCAACACGCCATATCACTATGATTGCTCTAGGTGGAGCAATTGGGGCTGGACTCTTTAAAGGGAGCGCTTCCGCTATAGAATCTGCTGGTCCTGCTGTCCTTCTTTCTTACTTTATCGGAGGCGTGGTTTTATTCTTTGTGATGAAGAGCTTAGAAAAATTAGTTCTCAGCTCGGATGAACCACATGGCCTTTCAGGTTTGGTTCAACCTTATCTGGGTAACCATGCGGCCGACTTTACCGACTGGGTGTATTGGTCACTTTGGATGATTAATATTATTGCCGAAGCTGTCGCTGCTGCTAGCTTTATACAGCTTTGGTTTCCTAATATCCCTTCATGGGCTTTTGTCTTACTCATCGCTATCCTAACGTCACTTATTAACCTACTGTCAGTAACATTCTTTGCCGAAACGGAATACTGGCTTGCTTTTATCAAAATCAGCGTTATCATTCTTCTTATTATTTTTGGTGTCATTTTAGTTGCACAAAACATTTTTAATACCAACTTGATATCTGCATTTTCAGGGATGACAAAATATGGTGGCTTTGCGCCACACGGACTTAAAGGCGTTATCAATTCTTTATTGATTGTTATCTATTCCTACGGTGGTTCTGAACTCATTGCCATTACTGTTAGTGAGACAGAAGATCCTAAAACTGCTATCCCGCGCGCTATCCGAGGCGTTATTGGACGTATCATTTCTTTTTATATCGTCCCAATGTTCCTCTTGCTCCTTATCTACAACTGGAACGACTTGGCAACATCAACAATGAGCCCGTTTGTCATGGTCTTTAACAAAATGCATATTCCATTTGCTGCAGATATCATTAATTTCATTATTATTCTGGCGCTCTTTTCTTCAATCAACTCTGGCATTTATGCCTCTTCAAGAATTTTATTCTTCCGCTTAAAAAATCATAAAGGGAAGTTTTCGCAAAAAATTGCTACTTTAAATAAAAGCAAGGTTCCTCAAAGAGCTGTGCTCTTCTGCTCTGGGACATTGTATATTGGTGTTGTTCTTTCTTACTTCTTAGGAGACAGCTTATTCAACTATCTCGCTGGTTCTTTATCTTACACTGTCCTTTTAGTTTGGTTCTTAATTAGTCTTGCAGGCTTCTTATTGGCGCGTAAGGCCAAAGCTCTAGGTACTATGAGTATGAGTCTTATTGCTCTTATTGCTTTGTTATTGATTTTCTTTGGTATCCTTACTACTAACCCTATTGGAGTAACCCTCTTTACCGCACTACTTTACTTTATTATATTAATCAGTTATCGGAAAAAGAACGATCCTGTAGACAATATCAGTTAAGAAATATTAAACATTTTCCTTTTTAAAAGGAAAATGTTTTTTTATGTGGTAGTAAAAAAAGCTGACAGGACTGTCAGCTTAAATTTTTTATGAGTGTTTCAATCAATACATCGCGATCTGCAATCCATTGTGCCCGCTCATCTTTCAGATGCACACGATTGGATAAGAAAATCACCGCTTTTTTTGCTTCCAGATTCATCAGGATGAAAGTTCCTGTGTAACCTGTGTGCAGTAACCATTGGTCATGTAGGAAGTCCCAAGCTAAACTTCTTGGACGTTGACCCGCTGCAAAATTTTTCTGTAGGGCCAAATATTTTGTGTCTGAAAAATAACCTTGAACAAATTTCACTAAATCATTCATGGGTGCAAAAAGCCCTGCTGATCCACAATGTTTTCCTAACACTTTTGCTTTTGGATCATGAACTGTTCCCACTCTCGTATCTAGACTTGTGGGTACAGCATTGGTAACAGGACCAAAAGATGTGGCAGACATGTCCCACTTTTCAAAAACCTCTGCTTTAAAAACTACGTCTAAAGATTTCCCATAAAGCTTTTCAAGCATAAAGCCCAACAAAATAAAGTTAATATCTGTGTAGTGACAACTTTTGTCTTCCGTTACCTCGATATGGTCAATCGCCTCTTTTAAACCTTTAAAATCTAACTTATCACGGTTTTCAATAAACGGATTGATACCTGTTGTATGAGTAAGAAGCTGTCTCAAAGTGATGCTCTCATCATGAAAATCAGGATAATAATCCGTAAACGGAGCATCCAGACTTAACTTTCCTGATAAAACGAGGTTAATGACTACTGTTCCTGTACCTACAACTTTTGAAACGGAAGCTAAATCCCATTTTTTCCCTGCAACCAATGGCTCGACTTGTGGAAGTATTGCTTGATTGCCTCGAACAAACTCTTGAACCTTTGTTCCTTCTACAATAGCAATCTGGCAGCCTGGGAAAATTGCTTCTGCCACATAGTCATCAATTGTCGCTAAAAATTCTTCTTCACTTTTCATAGGCCTTGTTTTGTAAACCAAAGTTCCATGTGGTGTGGGATGTCAATAGCCAATGTCTTTGCTTTTTTATCCAGATACAATTTTTCATCAGGTAAATCATCTGCAAACTGAGCCAAATCAAAAGATGGCGACACTTGAAAACGTAAAAGCATCAGGTCTAGCTTTTCATCCATATTAGCTGTCAAGTCAGGTTCATCATTTTGACAAAAGACCAGATGCAAGCCAGCAAGATCTAAAAGATTCCCTTGCGCTTTTACACCAAGAATTTTTTCGTACTCTGAAATAATAGACTTTTCAGCAATATTAATTTGCACTTCTTTAATAGCGAAATCGGATAATCCTGTAAATTCTCCCTCATCAAAGTCAACTTCAGATTTAGCAACTTCCATTAAGTCTGACCAATCATTTACAGATACCATCAGAAAAACATCACTTTCTGGAGAAACAGCTTCAAAAGCCCAACTGTCTTTTACCTGATAAAGATGTGTGACTTGGTCCAGATTGCGCGCTAAAAGCTGTTCGATTTCATCCTCATCAGCTTGGATGACTGTACGTCCATGTTTTTTCACACCTTGAACTGGAACTACACCTGGTGATTCCTCTAAGATTAACCTTGGTTGCTTTGCTGCATAACCAGATAAAAAAACTTCTGCATTTTCTTCGTGCAAGACTTTCATGCCAAGCACATCACGATAAAAATTTAAATTTTCTTCGCGATTGAGTACACGGTAGCCTGGTAAGCAAACTTCTAAATTATTTATGAATTCTTTCATTCTGATTCTCCATTTATCTTCTTATATTTTATTAAAACTTATACAAATTATCAATGATTATATGTTAGAATTGTTCTATGATTAAATTTCGAGACCTTATTAAAAAACCTTGGACCTGGACAATTCTTCCTGCTCTTCTCTTTGCCCTTCCTTTTTCTTTACGGGCTGGTTGGGGGCAATGGTTAGGACTCAGCCTCCTTCTTTATCTAATTAGTTTAATTTTTACTTATAAAAAATCAATCTGGCTTGCTTTCTTTGTACTTTCTTTATTGCCAAGTTTTGCTACGTCACTCATGAGCCAATTGCATTCTGGAAGAGCTTTTTCTTCTCTTGACCAAGTGATCTTTTTTATGATTTTCTTTATTGCTCTTGGCTTATCTTACTTTCTTGCTCGCCGCCGTAATATTATTCCACCGATTGCTATCAAAGAATTTCCCTTGGGCAAAATCGCCCTCGGATTTGGTGCGCTTTTCTTAGTTTCACTCTGTGTCAACATTTTAGCACAGGCGCTTGGTTTACACGCAAGTACAGAAAATCAAGAGGCATTGAATAGTCTCGCCCAGGTTATTCCTTTAGGCATCTTTGCTGTCCAAACGATTTTTGCCGGTTTCTTTGAGGAACTCACTTACCGTGTTGGCCCTTTCGAAGTTCTCTTCACAAAAAATAAATTTTTAGCTTTCATGACAGCAGCTCTGCTTTTTGCAGGTATGCACAGTCCAACAGATCTTTACAGTTGGCTTGTTTATGGCTCAATGAGTCTGGTGTTAACCACATTCTATTTTAAATACCGAAATTTTTACCTCAATATGGCCATTCATATGGCTTGGAATTTTCTGGGAATAAGTATGACATTTTTGCTAAAGTAAACATCTTATGGTATATTAAGATTGTAAAATTAAAAATTTGCACAATGGGTGCTCTAAGGGAAACCAAGAGCTGAGAAACACCATTTGACCTGATCTGGTTAGTACCAGCGTAGGAATGTGTTTGTATAGGGGACTGCTGTCTTCAATTCTCTCTAACCCTCCTTTGTGCCAACAAAAGGAGATTTTTTATGTCTAATTCTAAAGTTTTAGAACTTACAGAAACAGCTATTGCTGCTGCATTAGCTCTTGTCTTGAGTTTCATCTCGATAAACTATGCTCAAGTTTTTTATCTTGAGCTGGCAGTTATTCCCTTACTGGTCTTAGCCTTGCGCCGCGGCGTCTTTTGGGGCATGACAGGCGGGCTAGTATTTGGCCTACTTCTGATTGTATTAGGTCAAGCTACTATCTTGACTCCAGTACAGGCCTTGCTTGAATATATTGTTGCACCGATTTCTCTTGGTTTAGCTGGTGTTTTGCGCAAAAAGGACTCTAGCCAAACACGTACAATCTTTGCTGTAGCTTTTCTCGGCGTTCTTATCAAATATTTTTGGCACTTTGTCGCTGGTGTTATTTTTTGGGGACAATATGCTTGGAAAGGCTGGGGGGCTATTCCCTATTCATTTGTTGTCAATGGAATAAGTGGACTTGCGACCGCAGCTCTTGCTGCTCTAGTCCTTGTTCTGCTCTCCAAGAGTGCACCTCAGATTTTTCAAGCGAAAAAGTGATATAATGAACGCATGAGCAAGAAAAAGAAACTGAAAAAAACATTAGTTGAACAAATTCTGGACAAAGGTCAAGTCAATCATGAAGGGATTGCTCTCAATGCTTTAGAAGCAGAGCTCATGCCTGAAGACATCCAACGTCGTGACATTTATAAAACGCTCGCACTTATAGGAGATAAAACGGGTCCAATCGTTGGGATTCTTCCTCTGACAGAGCATCTTTCTGAAAAGAAATTAGCAAAGGTCTCCGGAAATAAGAAGGTCCACATGATTCCTCAAAAAGATTTGCAGAAAACCACTGGATACATCCATGGTGCTAATAATCCTGTCGGTATCTGGCAAACCAAAAGGTTCCCTATCTATATCGATACCATCGCACTGGATGCAGATAAAATCATTGTTTCTGCCGGTGAAGTCGGCCGTTCTATACGCCTCAATCCAAAAGAACTCGCAACTTTTGTACAAGCTGAATTTGCTGAAATTCGTGAAATTTAAATAAAAAGGAAAGCTTAACTATGGCTTTTCTTTTTATTTTTACATCTCGATTTATTGTTCCGACAAATAACACTTTACAAAAGTACCCAAAACCGCTAAAATTAAGCTATGTTACCTAAGATTATTGCCACTTTATATCCGCTTCTCAGCTGGATCGTATTGGTTTTCGCTTTTAAATTTTTACGTATTCGCCACTTGACTAATCGAAAACTTCGCATTCCTGATATTTTTGTCCTCTTTTTAATTTTTGGACTCCAACTTTTTTCAGAGCAATTTACTGCTATCAATATTTTGCCTTACTACTTTTTGATTCTTTCCTTCTTAGCTCTCGTCTTATTGCTATTAGATTTGTTCTATTTTAAAGACTTCAAATATAAACGTTTCTTTAAGCTTTTTTGGCGCATTACTTTTGTGATTACTTTTGCTCTTTACATCGCTATGATTGTCATGATTTACATGCATTGATAAAAGAACCATACTAATGGTTTTTCTTTTTATATATGATTCATAAAAAAAACCAGAAAAACTGGTTTTTTTATTTGTTTCCGAGTTCTTTCAAAAGAACAGCAAATTCTTCATCTGTCAGCGTAATTCCCTTGCCCATCTTTTCATGGTCGGGCGACCACTGGCGCAAATCATACTTAGCTTCCATGCCATTCCATGACACGCGGTTAAGCTCTTTTGTCCAGCCTTTAGCATTTTCAGATAGAGTAATAAGATGCTCCTCAATTTCAAATTTTAAATCAGCCATATACACCTCCTATATTAATGATACGTAAAAAGTGTTAACTTTTCACAATTAATCTTCAATAAGTTGAATATCAACACCTAAAGCCGTCATTTTTTCTATGATACTATCGTAACCTCGAAGAATAAATTCAATATTTTCAATCGTTGTTGTACCTTCGGCGATAATACCAGCCAAAACTAAACTTGCTCCTGCACGCAAGTCGGTAGCACGAACATGAGCACCTTGAAGCTTATTAGGTGCTTCATAAATAATATGATCATCTACAGTTGAGATTGTAGCACCCATCCGTGCCATTTCTGGCACATGGTTGACACGTTTTTCATAAATCGTATCCTTAATCCAACCACGGCCTTGTGCTTTCAGTAATAACGGTGTGATTGGTTGTTGTAAATCAGTCGCAAAACCAGGGTAAGGTACTGTCTTAATATTGATAGCTTTTAAGTTTTCTGAGCGATGAACCTCGATAGAGTCCTCACGAATGGTCATGCGTACACCCATTTCTTCAAGTTTAGCAATAAAAGATTCTAAGTGTTCGTAGATAACATTGTCAACGATGACACCGTCTCCCATAGCTGCAGCCAAAGCAAGATAAGTTCCTGCTTCAATACGGTCAGGAATGACCGTATGACGTGCACCGTGCATTTCTGATTTTCCTGTAATACGAATCACATCTGTGCCAGCCCCACGTACCTTTGCGCCCATGTTATTCAAGAGTGTAGCTACATCAATAATTTCTGGTTCACGTGCTGCATTTTCAATAATGGTTACACCTTCTGCTGTACTCGCTGCAAGCATTGTATTAATTGTTGCACCTACAGAAACCATATCCATATAGATGGTTGTGCCATGTAATTTTTCTTCTTTAGCTTCAAGGTGCATGGCATCTTCAAGGTAAGATAACTCTGCTCCTAAAGCTTCAAAAGCTTTAACATGAAGATCCATAGGACGTGGACCTAAATCACATCCCCCGGGCAAACCAACTGTTGACTTCCCAAAACGACCAAGAAGTGCTCCATTAAAATAATACGATGCACGCAAAGAGTTTATCTTACCATAGGGCAATGGCTTTGAAACAACGTCACGTGTATCAATCGTCAAAATACCCGCATCAGTATCACGTTGAATTTTTGCGCCCATGATTTCCATGATATCAACCAAACTTGCAACATCTGAAATATCGGGAACGCCTTCAAGTGTAACAATATCGTTAGCTAAAATCGTTGCCGGAATAAGGGCAACTACACTATTCTTAGCTCCAGAAATCGTTACCTTCCCTGAGATACTTTTACCACCATTGATTACTATTTTTTTCATAAATTTATTACTCTATCACTTATTGTTTTATTTGAGACATGAAATACATGTACCCTCTATTCTACCATTTTTCCCGTCTTTTGAATAGATGAAAAGCATCCTTTTTTCTTCGCAGATCTTCATCTATGAAATGTATTCATTTATCTGTCTAAAATCTCATTGTATATTATTATTTAACATTAGAAAAAAATGATAATATAACATTAGACACAAAAAATAAAGAAAGGGATAAATGATGAATTTTTCACTCAAAACTTCTTTCATCCCAAACAAAAAGAAAGCAACCTTTTTTAAAGCAAATTATTTTTTCAATATTAATAATGACATGCTCAACCATTTGGAACGTGCTCAAATAAGTCCAGTGCCTTCTCTTAATGAAGCAGATTATCAAGCTTATAATAAAATAATAAGTGCTGAAGGGAAATGGATTGGCATGAGCTCGGAACTCCTTCCTAAAAGTCAAAGCTATTCTCTCAAGAACAAAACCTTAAAGCTCCCCGGCTATACCTTTGAAGGATGGGCTAAAGTCCGTAACCGTCACAATGTACTTGCTCACCCCCAATCTCAGGAACAAGCCCAACTGTATGCTGGACCAACTTCAGTTATTCATCGCACCAGAGTCTATAATCCCAGCTTCCTCTGGAAACCTCAAGAAAAACATCACTTCGAGCCTATTGGGCAAATCTATGACTTTCATGCACAATGGACACCAATCAAATATCCTGTACGCTACAGCGCTAAAACAATTTGGAATGAACCACTTGAGTGGGACCATCCTGAAGGTATGCGAAGCATTGAACAAGGCTACATCTCACCAGCCAAAGTCAAATTACCTCACTATCACTTTGTCGGCTGGCAAGTAGAGGATGCTCCCTTAAGCAAAGAGCAGCTAATTATTCCTGCTGGTATTGGTCCTGTCGATATTATCGCTATTTTCGAGCAAATATCCTGATTCAGTATGATCAGCACTTTCCCTTATTTTAGGAAATCTTGACCACATTAAAAAAAACGCTCGTTAAAGCACGAGCGTTTTTTATATTAAGATACTTCTTAATTTTATTCAAAGACAAATTGGTTGTGATAAAGCTCAGAGTAGAAGCCACCAAGATTTACAAGCTCATTGTGGTTTCCTTCTTCAATAACTTCACCGTCCTTAAGAACAACAATTTTATCTGCATTAAGTATTGTTTTCAAACGGTGGGCAATAACAAATGAAGTACGACCAGCAATTGCTGCTTCCATAGCCATTTGAATTTGTTCTTCTGTCACCGTATCAACGTTTGATGTTGCTTCGTCAAGAATAAGCAAATCAGGGTTAGTCAAGATAGTACGGGCAATCGAAATTTGTTGTTTTTGACCTACAGAGAAAACATTATCGTCGTCATCCACAAGCGTTTCATAGCCATCTGGTAAGCTCTCAATGAATTCGTGGATATGTGTCGTCTTGGCTACTGTGATAACTTCATCCATAGTCGCATCTTTTTTACCAAACTTGATATTGTCCGCAATGGTTCCAGAGAAAAGGACAGATTCTTGCAAGACGATCCCAACTTTTGAACGTAATGAATCTAAGTCAAATTCACGAATATCGGTACCGTCAAACTTTATTCCCCCTTTGTCCACATCATAGAAGCGATTCATGAGGTTCATAACAGTTGTTTTACCTGATCCTGTTGGACCAACCAAGGCAACCATTTGGCCTTTGTTTACATTAATGTTGACATCTTTGAGGACCGGCTTGCCAGGAAGATAACTAAAGTCAATATCTTCAATGTGTACACCTTCAGAAATACCTTCAAAAGTTTTACCATTTTCAGGACGTACTTCTTCTTTTTCATCAAACATCACATTCAGACGTGTTGCACCAGTTACCGCAAGTTGCAATTGACCGAAAGATGAAGAAATCTGCATGATTGGGTTGTAATATTGTTGCGCATATTGGATAAATGTAGCAAGCAAACCAAAGGCTGCAGCAGTTGATAATGAAGCATCATTAAGGAGGATATTAGCACCTGCAAAAATAACCAAAGCCAAAGTCAAGAGGGAGAAGCCATTCATCAATGGGAAAATCATACCTGACCAAGCTTGAGCTGCGAAGGTTGTTTTACGTACTTTATCATTACGTACTTCAAAACCTTCGATTGCATCTGCTTGAAGTCCTTCAACGATAATCGCTTTTTGCCCAGAGATTTTTTCATCCATATAAGCATTAAGTTCGCCGACTTCTTTTTGTTGTCTATCCGTGTATTTCTTAGCTTGAATAATGATAATCACAGCGCAGAGAACGGCCACAGGAGTTGTAGAAATTGTCACTAATGCCATCTTGACATTTTGGTCGAAAATCATATACAAAATCCCGATGAACAGGGCAAAGTTAGTGGTAACGTTCACTGCTGCTTGATTCAATGTGTTTTGAATATTATCCAAGTCTGAGGTAAAGCGGGCGAGAATATCTCCATCCGCATGACGGTCAAAATACGAAATTGTTAGGCGTTCCAACTTACCAAAGAGACCTTTACGCATACGGTTTGTTGAGTGTGCAACGATACGTGTAAAGAGCAAGCTATAGATAAGTTGCGCAATACCTGTCATCACGTAAAAAGCAAGTAGCATCCACATTGAACGCATAAAGTCAGCCTTGCTTGGTGCATGTGATGTAGCTACCTTCATCAAGTCAGAAATTGACTGACCATTAAGATTAGCACGGATAGCTTCTGGAACATTGGCATCTGTAAGCTGGTGCCAATCTGTCGGAATCTTAGCCATAGCTTGAAGACTATCAATTGTTGTTCCTGAAGGAAGGTTAGAAGTTACCGCAGTTGGTACATTAGCAGATGTCAGACTATGCCAATCAACCACTTGTCCAGTAGCTTTCCCCATTTGCGCAGCAATCTGCTGCAAGGCGTCCTGAGCTTGGTTTGCTCCTGCCGCTATTTGTTGTAAACCTTTCATCGCTTCATCAGCGTGTTGATGACTAAAATAATCACCAACGTAAGTCGAAAGATGTGTGATAGAATCCCCGAGAAGTACGGGCGCTTTAACTTGCAGATAAGTAGCCGCAATGATAAATATCGCAATCACGAGGAATTGTAATTTATATTTTTTGAAGTAGAGATAGAAGAACTTCAATGCACGAGATGTATCATTCATAATCTTTTTTCATTTTCTTGTTTTTCATTAATATATTGAAGAACATTGAAAATTTAGTCCTCCTTTGCTTTCTGTGTATCATAGATTTCACGGTAAACTGCAGAATTCTCAACGAGCTCTGCGTGTGTGCCTTGCGCCACAAGTTTACCTTCATCAAGGACCAGAATATTGTCCGCATGAACGACAGATGAAATCTTTTGAGCGATAATAATTGTTGTCGTATCTTTTAAGTCATTGCTCAAAGCTTCTTGTACCAGTTTTTCTGACTTGGCATCAAGCGCTGATGTTGAGTCATCTAAGATAAGGACTTTAGGATCTTTGATAATACCACGCGTGATCGACATACGTTGCTTTTGTCCGCCTGAGAAGTTATTCCCACGTTCTTCAACCTGTGATTCATAATGATCGGGCAGTTTTTCAATAAACTCTGCTGCCTGCGCAATGCTGGCTGCACGGCTCATTTGCTCCAAGGTCGCATCTGCTTTCCCTTGTTTCAGGTTGCCAGAAATTGTCCCAGAGAAAAGAATTGCTTTTTGTAAGACAATTGAAATTGTGTTTTTCAGAGTAGCTTTAGAAACATGGCGTAAATCTTTTCCACCTACACTTACTGTACCTTCAGTTGGGTCAAAAAGACGCGGAATCAATTGAGCCAGGGTTGACTTACCAGAACCCGTTGCTCCGACAATACCAACCATTTGTCCAGGTTGAATTTCAAAGCTGATGTCTTGTAAGGTTGGATGTTCATCGTTAGGATAAGCAAAAGAGACATGATCAAACTTAACAGAACCGCTAAGTTCTTCGTCCGCAACATCTTCAAACACCATCGCAGGTTCAGTTTTTAAAATTTCGTTAATACGTCCAATAGAAACGAAACCACGAGAGGCAAACATTGACATCATACCGCCCATGATAATCGCCATCATGATTTGCATCATGTATTGGATAAAGGACATAATCCCACCAAGCGTATTAGCCGCGGTATTCAAATCACGTGTTACATAAGTAGAAACCAGTAAAATTGCGCCAAAAACAGCCAATTGTGAAATGATTGTAAATGCGGGAATCATCGCAGCAAAAGTGTAACCTACAGCCATATTATGACCCAATAACTCATCAGATGTGGCATCAAATTTTTGGATTTGATCTTTTTCTTGAACAAATGATTTAACGACACGAGCACCACGTAGGTTTTCTTTGGCAATTCCATTGATACGGTCCATCAATTTTTGGAAAACCATAAAGTGAGGACCCATAGATTTCATGGATAACATCGTCACTAAAACAATAAGAACAACCATCACAATAATAATCCACCAAAGTTCTGGCATCGTGATAATAGACAAGATAAAAGCACCAATAAAGAGCAACGGTACTCGAATCAAGACTTGGAAAGTCATCATTAGAAGTGTTTGCACTTGGTTGATATCGTTAGTCATCCGAACAACAAGATTACCTGCATTAAACTTCTCAATATTTTCATAAGAAAAAGTTTGAATTTTTCGGAAGGTTTCTTCACGGATATCCGCCGATACAGACTGAGCAATCTTTGCAGCAGTTACTGTATTAAGGATAGAACCAATTAATCCCACAGCGGCTATAAGTAGAAGATATACCCCATAATGATTAATTTTATCGACCTTGTCCGATATCGAAATAGATTCTGCCATAACACTCAAAATGTTCTTCATATATTGGGGCTGCCAAAGAGCGGCACCAACTTGAAGAAGCATGGTAGCAAGGGCAGCGAAGACAAGCAATTTGTACTTGCCGATGGCTTTCATTACCATAAATAAAAAAGTTTCCTTTCATTTTCTTGTCAAAAATAACAAGAATAAATACGTTAGCTGAAAAATTATAACATTTAAGCATCTATTTTGCAATGCTAATAACTAACACTATTAGTCTTTTCTTTAGTTTATAACAAAAATAAACTAACAATTTAATTTTACCGTTTTTTAATAAGAGTGTCAATCATTTGCGACAACTTATTTATAATAGAAATTAAGCTCAAAAGCTTCCACGTTCAAAGCCGAAAAGCGACCTTATAGGATATTATTTCGTCCTTTAAAAGCAGCTCCTCTGCTTTTTTGTTATAATTAAGCTTATGAATAATAGCAAAATATCACGCTCTCATAACCTTAAACTCGCCGAACGAGGCGTGTGGGTCAGTATAGCGGCTTATATATTTCTGTCTCTTTTACAACTTGGTGTAGCTCAAATCACCAATTCAGCCTCCCTTCTCGCGAATGGTTTTAATAATGTCACCGATATTTTAGGAAATATTGCTATCGTGATTGGTTTACGTATTGCGCGTATCCCTTCTGATAACGACCATACGTATGGGCACTGGAAGGTTGAATCAATTGCTAGTCTGATTTCTAGTTTCATCATGTTCTTCATTGGCTTTGAAGTTTTGCGCCAAACAATCGTTGGTTTTATAGAAGGAAGTTCCACTGAAATCAACCCCGTTGGTGCAGCAGTGGCTTTATTTTCTGCCTTTGTTATGATTGGCGTTTACCTCTACTCTAGCCGTTTAGCGAAAAAAACTCAATCGAAAGCACTTGAAGCTTCCAGTAAAGATAACCTTAGTGATGCACTAACATCCTTGGGTACAACTGTCGCCATTGTGGCAGCAGCCTTGCATTGGATATGGCTTGACCGTATTATGGCTCTTGTTATCTGCGGTTTCATCCTGAAAACGGCTTATGATATATTCCGTGATAGTGTTTTTTCACTTTCAGATGGTTTTGATGACAATCTTTTAGCAGATTATAAAGAAGCGATTGAGCTCGTAAACAAAGTCAAGTCTGTAAAGATGATTCGGGGTCGTACCTACGGCAGTAATATCTTTCTGGATGTTGTCGTTGAGATGTCCCGCGATCTTTCTGTCTATGAAAGTCATGCCGCTACCGAAAAAATAGAACGCATGCTCATGGCTGGTTTTGATGTTTATGATGTTGATGTCCATGTCGAACCCGCTGCGTTACCTGAAGAAGAACACTTTGCTTCACGTGCATTAGAGCTTTTGCCCAAAGAAGAGGTCCTTCTCAACGGTAAACATCTTGATCAACTTTTAGCGCCTCAATTTCAAGCTATTACGACAAAGGGTAAAATTATTCAACAGGAAGAATATATGGCAAGTGCTGTTGAAACAGAAGATTTAGCCATCCAAAATTACCAAGCAGAGCAAGTCAGCAAAAAGACATTTATCCTTACCTATCATTACTTGGACAATCAAAAAAGCTACACTGTATCAAGTATCTGGCGCAGAAATGAATATTGGCGTTGCATTTATCGCCAAGTGACAGGAGAAAGCTAGTATGAAACAACAAGAAGAAATTATGCTGAGCCTTACAGATCTCTTTAATAAAATGGATCAACTTCGAAAACCTCAAATGGTCGAAAAATTCAAAGGTTATTCTTTTTTGGAAATCGCCTGCATTGAGTTCATTGCCAAGCTTAATAACCCAAATGTCACACGGTTGTCAGAAGAACTATATGTCACTCGAGGAGCAATTAGTAAAGCAACAAAAAAACTCCTCCAAAAGCAAGACATTATAACATTTAGAAATCCCAACAACAACAAAGAGATTTATTTTAAACTGACTTCAAAAGGAAGAAAAATAAATCAGCAGCACGAAGATCTTCACAAAGCTTTTCTACTCAATGATCAAGCAGTCTTTGATTCCTTCAGTTCTGAAAAATTAGAAACGATACTAGAGTTTACTCAACTTTACAATCAACACCTTGATAAAGAACTCCGTAACAACTCCATATAGAATGGGGTTGTTTTTCTTAATTTAGTTTTTGTTGACAAAGAAACAATAATAAGTTATACTTTTATAGTTTCCAAGGAAACATTAATAAGGAGTTATATGCATACACTAAATAAACACGCATTGAGTTTTGGCTTATTTTCCGTTTTTCTTACAGGCCTTGGCTTTACCATTATCAATCCTGTGGTTCCTTTTTTACTGGAGCCCTATACCTCATCACAAAATCAACCCTTAGTCATCAGCTTCTTGACCTCTATCTATGCCTTATGCACTTTTCTTGCAGCGCCAGCTCTAGGAACATTGAGTGATCGCTATGGCCGTAAACCGATTTTACTTTTCTGCTTACTTGGCTCTGCCTTGGGTTATCTCATCTTTGGCATGGCTGGAGCACTATGGCTCTTTTTCCTTGGCCGTATCATCGATGGTATTTCCGGAGGAAATATTGCCACTTTATTTGCCTACTTTTCCGATATTACGCCAGCTGCTTCCCGCACTAAAATCTTCGGATGGATTTCTGCCCTTGTTGGAGTCGGAACATTGTTAGGTCCAACTTTTGGAGGACTGTTAGCTCATTATGGTAACCGCGTTCCCTTTTATTTTGCTGCTGTTCTCAGCTTATTCAATCTCCTCTACGGCCTTTTCTTTATGCCTGAAAGTCTTTCACCAAAAGAAAGACTTGTTAAGCTAGATCCACATCAGCTTTATCCCTTTGCACCTCTCAAAAACTTATTTGAGATAAAACAACTGAACCGTTTATTTCTAGCTGCACTGTTATTGTGGCTTCCAAATGGTGCATTACAAGCTATTGTTGCTCAGTTTTCTTTAGATAACTTCTCTTGGCAACCCGTACAAATCGGTCTTCTATTTTCTATTATGGGACTTCAAGATATTTTTAGCCAGGCGCTCATTATGCCTTTTCTATTAAAAAAATTGACGGACCAATA
Organism: Lactococcus sp. bn62; assembly: GCF_029492705.2. Taxonomy (NCBI): domain Bacteria; kingdom Bacillati; phylum Bacillota; class Bacilli; order Lactobacillales; family Streptococcaceae; genus Lactococcus; species Lactococcus sp. bn62. The sequence goes on from NZ_CP120417.1 coordinate 1,900,238, forward strand.
CATCATTAAATGTGCGATAGTTGCGGAACTCTTTGGCTATATTTGTATGGCTGTCTCTGCCTTTACCCTGCACCCTTTCTATTTTGTAATTGGTATTTTTATCTACGGTTTTGGTGATTCGATTTTTGCCCCACCATTCAATGGAATTCTCTCTAAATCAGTCACTGAACACCAACAAGGACAGATTCAAGGGAGTAGCCAAGCTTTACAATCACTAACGCGTATTTTAGGTCCTATTATTGGGGGACAACTTTATGTTCTCTTCGGCTCTTCGGCTCCTGCCTGCATGGGAGTTATCCTGTTAATCGTTGCTCTGACAATTTTCAAAACAAAAAACCGTCAAAAATGACGGTTTTCTTTTATGTTTTTAGACGTCTCATAATCTGCGGTAAACGTTGAATATTATCAAATACCAACATGAAAATAACCGTTCTTATAGGAATCTGTACAAGCAAAGGAAGTCGCGTAGCTAATAGAACCTTAAAAGGTGTCTGATACATGAGCGAAAGCCAAAAAGTATTAAGTAACACGGTTTGGAGAACCATTGTTACACTTACAACAGCTAAAATGTAGAGCCAATCTTTACCTCGTGTTAGACTGAACTTCTTGTTATAAAAAGCCCAACCATAGATAAATCCGACTAGAGCTGCTGTTATAGTCATACCTGGCGAGGAAATACTTCCTCGGAACAAAACGCCAAATATATCACCCAGCCCTAAAGCTAAACCTGCCCATAAAGGGCCAACAAAGAAGCCAATCAAACCATCAGCAATAAATCCTGGCGATAACTTCCAAAAACTACTCCCAAAAGTGAAAGAACGTAAAATGATGGACAATGCCAGCAAAATCGCCAAAAAAACAAGCTGTATGAGTGACAGCTTCACAGTAAATCTTTTCATATAGTACCTCCCAAGGATCTGGTGAGTAACTGATTATATGAGAATCAGCGGATGCAAGCCTCTACCGCACTTGAAAAATTCAAGTTTCGTCTGTGAACGACATCCCATTTCACAGCACTTAACGCATTGGCCCTACTCTGTTAATTTTTTTACTTTTATAGTTTACCACATACCTTGTTCAGATAATTCTCAATTTCAAGGCTTTTCTTTTACATTGGGTTTTAGATGTTTACAGAAGTTTGCTACACAGAAAAAACCTCTTAGAATTCAGCTCTTTCTGATTTCTAAGAAGTCTTTTTTACAATTCTTTTTCTACATCTACGATGGCAGCTTCGACTGCACTCTTTTGATTATTAATCAGTGATACACGTGCATCAATTTGTTTAATCGCCATCTCGATTGAACGTTTAAGCCCTGGGTTACTCAATTTTGGTTCAAAGAAAGCTTTATATTCTTCAAACTTTTCGGCTGTCTTAAAGACATTACCTGGATAGATAACAAACTTATCATAGCTCATATCACCGCCAAGTTTTTCAGCAATCCAATCCCAGTTTTCTTGCTCCCAAGTCCATGCAGCATCTTGAGCGAAGTCTTTCGCTAAGAGGTAGAACCAAGAGAATGCAATATCTTGAGGTTTAACGATATCCGCATTTTTGAAATCTTCCAAGAGTCCTTTAATTGCTGCTTCATCACGGACATTGGCTACAGCTGCAGCTAATTCACGTTTTAGTTCTTGGAGACTTGTTTTCACATACGTATCCATATAAGAAGCTACAAGTTCCGCAGAATTACTTGTTTTAATTTCGTTATTCAAGACAATTGGTCGAATATCCGCAGGAATAGTTGCTACATTGTCTTTATGCGCTGCGTAAATCTCACTCGCTTTTTCTACTGCTTCAGGATTTTCAGAGTAGAGAGTCCGTGAGAGTACTGTCCCACGTAAAGTTTCGTCTCCAGCTGATTCACCAGCTTTTTTCTCCCATCCCAAACGTGCATAGTTTTTAGCAAAAACTTTACCCACAAGTGATTTGTAAGATTTTTCTGTAGCTGACTCATCATCAATAAAGATATCTAGCTCACTAAAGATTTGGTTAAGCGCTTGGTTGACGATATAACTTTCTTCATTGGCAAAGGCTGGTAAGATATTCACAACATCAGCGTAGCTGATAACCTCACCTTTAGCAAGATACTTACGGTCTTGAAGAATTTGGAATTTCGTAATATCTTCCAGTTTCTCAAGATCGGCCAAAAGGTTATCTAAAAGCTGACCTTTATAATCAATAATATAATGTGCTGCGTGTGCTTCGTTGAAGAAGAGCGGTTGGCCTTCATTTTCAGCCTTAAGTGCTGCATAGCCCGGAATTTCAACTTTTTCCGTAGTCAACGTATCTGGCAAGCCTTTCCAGTTTGTGTTCAATGGAATTTGCCACAAGCGCCCTTTATCTTCCCCTTTACCAATGAAGAATTGTTGTTGGCTTAAAATAAGCGTGTCATCAACAACTTCCGCAGTCAAGACAGGATAACCAGGTTGGTTTACCCATGAATGCATAAATTCGCCCACATTTTTACCTGATGTACTTGAGAGTGCATCCCAAAGATCATCACCTACGGTATTGCCATATTGGTGCGTTTCAAAGTATTTGCGAAGTCCTGCAGAAAAGTCCTCATCCCCTAACCATTTACGGAGCATGACCATCAAGCGTGAACCTTTAGCATAGACAATAGCAGCATCAAAGAGTGTACCAATTTCGTCAGGATGATTCACATCCACATGAACAGATTGAACACCATCTGTAGCATCACGATCTAAAGCAAGGCTGGCTTCCTTAACAGAGAAGCTTTCCCAAACTTTCCAATCAGGTTCAATAGCATCAATTGCCACGTATTCCATGTTGTTGGCAAATGATTCATTGAGCCACAAATCATCCCACCAACGCATTGTTACCAAATCACCAAACCATTGGTGGGCTAACTCATGCGCAATGACTGTTGCTACATATTGTTTGCTGGCAACTGTTGCATTTTCTGGGTCAACCAGCATGCAGACTTCACGGTAAGTGATACAACCCCAGTTTTCCATAGCACCTGCTGAGAAGTCAGGCAGTGCAACGTGCCAGCTGTGTGGCAATGGGTAAGGGGTTTTATAGTAATCCTCGTAAAATTCAATTGAACGAATCGCAATATCCAAAGGAAAATCTAAAACATCTTCAGAATGTGCTTTCGTTGAGAAAGTTCCTACTTCAACACCAGATTTTGTACGTCCTTTTTTATACTGCATATCCCCAAAGACAAAAGCAAGAAGATAAGAACTCATACGAACTGTACGTTCAAATACGTGAATTCCTTCAATATTGAGAAGTTCTGGCATATTGGAAATAATAATATCACCTGGTTCTTCATCAAATTTAACCGATAGATCAAAAGTAGCCTTAGCTTCTGGTTCATCAATTGATGGGAAAGCTTGACGGGCAAAATGTGATTCAAATTGCGTACCGATAAGCATTTTCTTCTCACCGTTTACTTCGTAATATGAAGGATAAATGCCCATCATGTTATCTGTGATTTTACCTTCATATTCAAAGGAAACAGTCACTTGACCTTTTTGGCCCACTTTAACTGTAAGTTCTTCGTTGGCATTATCCACCGTAAAGTCTGCTTCAACACTAAAAGCAGAAACTTTAGTAATATTTAAATCTTTTTGGTGGAAATAAATAGTTTCAGCTTTAGCTTCACCTTTGATTGCCACCTGACCTTTGAAGGTCTTTGATTTGCGGTCAATATCAAGGAAAATTTTATAATTTTCTGGTACAAATGTTTCAATTAAACGTTTTACTGCCATAATGTTGTTCGCTTCCTTTTTCGTTAGTTTACTTAATTATAGCAAATTGTTTAGAAAATTTCGAGAAAAGCTTTGCTTTCCCACATTTAATTTTTAAAGGTGCTTACGTAAATTATTAAATGGTCTATTTTTCATTTATAGGAAAAAAGTTTATTAGATAAGTAGAAACCCTTTAATTAGATAAAGGGTATTCAAAAAAAGATGAAAAAATAGACTTTTCTGTTAAAATAAAGTTATGAAAAAAACAAAGTTTTCAGTAACGATTGATGAGAAGGGAAAACTCCTTCTTGAACTTTCCTCTGGTGCCACGATCCGTATCTTTGATAGTAATAATAGTCGTTTTGCCCTCAAAAAAGGCGAAATATTTTTCCTAACGAAAAAAAGCCAGATTATTATGATTGCTGCCGATAAAAAGATAATCCCTAAGTTGGAATTTGATAAAGTTATTGTCCTTGATCCTAAGGCATATGAAATAGACACTGCCTATCTTGAAGCTTTTCTCCTCGACAAAGCTCAAGAAGCTTCTATGAAGTTAGCCGTCTTTCCTGAAAGGATTAAACTCCCCTCAAATGTCTATACCATCTGTAGTAAAGCTGCTGATGAATTTTTGCCTAGCCTTGAAGCGTTCGGTTTTAAACTCTCAAAGAAGAAAGCTTTTTCAGCTAAAGCGCAACACCGCTGGAAAAAGGCTATCTCAGATATTCCATTTCATATTAAACATGAAGGAACATCCGGCACAGTTATCTGGCAAAAATCTACCGAAATGCGGCTGCTTGCAGGTGCAAAAATGCTACCTAATGAGGCAGCTCCTAAAAGGGCCGATGGTACCCTTGGCTTCACTGCAAAATTTACGTTAAACCTTAGGGAAGAAAATCAAGAAAAATTCGATCCTGAAACTTGGACCACTACTGAAGACATCATTCTGCGTTCCGTCAATGAAATCGGCCATTTTCTCTACTTTGCAGGAACAAACAGCTGGTTGGAAATGTTTGATGACCAAGGACGTTCAATCCATGAACTAACCGTTGTTAACTAAGGAGCGACTATGATTGATTATACTCTAGAGCATAAAAACCCGTTCATCTTAGCGGCTTATGGTTTTCCCATTCAAGCCGCGCTGCAAGACTACCGCTCTTTGGCCCTCGAAAGAGAAATATTTGAGTTGAGTTTGCAAAATGATGGCCGCTTAGCAAAGCTCAAGAAAAGAGCTAAAAATGAGCGGGAGTGGTCTGTCCATACGGATTACCTCGGAAAACCTTGGAATTATTTTGCAGTGGAGAGTCGCAAAGAGCTGAAGGATGACTGTCGTTTACTCAAATTTCCTGAAAGTAACTATATTGTAATTTCTGATACAGCAGCTAAGGGAAAAATTTTTGAACATTTGTCACATCAAGCTTTTCGAAAAATTCTCCCCAAAGTTATGGACTATACCTATCTTGGTGGTCCACATCTTGCTTATCGTCAAGAGCGACCTGATGGCAGTTATTACGGTGAGATTTGGTTACCGGTCATTAAAAAATAAAAAAAGCTCAGAAATACTCTGAGTTTTTTTGCTTCAAATATCACCAAAAACAAGGCTCGGGCGCGCATTAAGTGATAAATCAGTAAAGTTTTCCCTTTCCATCTCTATAGTTGCTGCTGCTGCTATCATTCCAGCATTATCACCACAGAGGCGAAGGGGAGGCAATATGACTTTAATATCCTTCATATCGGTGGCAAGCCGCTCACGTAAACCTTGATTAGCGGATACTCCTCCACCAACGATTAAGGTTTTAGCTGGGTATTGTTCAAGGGCACGTTTGGTTTTAGCAATTAAGACATCAACCACCGCTGCTTGAAAACTGGCAGCTAAATTTTCTAAGTCTGTAGCCACTAAATCTTGTCCTTGCTGTTTTGCATTATGAACAAGATTGATAAATGCCGATTTCAGACCACTAAAAGACATTTCCAAACCATCTGCTGCAGTCATCATTGCACGTGGAAAAGCATAAGTATCTTCTCCTTTATGTGCCAACTCATCAATCTCCTTCCCTGAAGGATAAGTTAGCCCCATGACACGGCCGACTTTATCATAGGCTTCCCCTGCTGCATCATCTCGTGTTTCACCAATTTTTTTATAGTTTCCCTCAGATTCCACATAAACCAACTCTGTATGCCCACCACTGACTAAAAGAGCCATGGCTGGGTATTCAATAGTATCTACTAAAGCTGCAGCCATAAGATGACCAGCCATGTGATTGACAGGAATTAATGGAAGCTTGTTGGCCCAGGCAAAGGTTTTCGCTGCCATAATGCCCACAAGTAAAGCCCCAACAAGCCCTGGACCTTCTGTTACAGCTACAGCTGAGAGTTCTTTTGCAGTAATACCAGCTTGCTCTAAGGCCTCATCAATACAAGCGGTAATTTGTTCCACGTGATGCCGGCTAGCCACCTCAGGGACTACTCCACCAAAACGTTTATGGCTATTCACCTGACTTGCAATAACATTAGAGAGAAGTTCTGTGCCATTTTTCAAAACAGCGACAGATGTCTCATCACAAGAGGTTTCGAAAGCTAATATATATTTGTCATTCATTTTATTGTATCTTCCTCATTAGAATCGCATCTTCTGTCGGGTGCGAATAGTAGTTTTTCCGAGTATAGAAGGCCTCGAAATTATATTTTTTATAGAGATTTTGTGCTGGTTTATTAGATTCCCGTACTTCTAAAAACAGGGTACCAGCAAAATCAGCAACTTGATCCATCAACGTGCTGGCTATTTTGTTACTTTGAAATTCTGGCTTCACTGCAAGGTTGGTAATTTCCATCTCTTCCATGATCACTTGAATTGCTAGGAAACCAACAAGCTCATCGTCTACTTCAGCTAGAAAATAGATATCCCTTTTCAGGTTGCTAAGGAGATAGGATTCAGACCAAGGTGATTCTCCATAGCAAAGCTCTAAAATTTCTTTTAGCTTACAGGCTATGTCCTGCGTATCAAACTTTGCAGAATCAAAACGTTCAATTTTCATGTTCAGCTCTCAACTGTCTTGACATCCACACAGCATCACCGCCGTCCTCATAATAGTGAGAAATCAGCTTCCCTGTTGAAAAACCTAAGCGACGGTAAAGACCTTGAGCTTTTGTATTGTCACGCCGCACTTCAAGCGTCATCTGCTGCTTACCAAGAAGTGTCATTAGACGAATCATTTGGTTGACGAGATTACTCCCAACACCCTTACCTTGATAGGCTACAGCAACCGCAAGATTTGTGATATGCACGACTTTACCCCGTTCCGTAAGGCGAACCCCAATGAAACCAATAAGATTATCGTCAACGACTGCTGAAACAAAGAAGGCATTCTCATCCTGAACTATCTCGTGTTCAAAATGCGAAAAAGTCCACGGAACTTCTCCATCATAAACATCACGCTCAATTGCAAGCATGTCTACAATATCTTTACGCTCTGCCAAGCGATAATCTACACCGTCAATATTTGACTTTAAGTCCACCTCATCCATATTAAGATAACGACGTGGTTCAAATCCTTTGAACATATTCGCCAGTAGCGTTTTCAGATTCTTCATGTGTCTCCAACCATTTCTCTTCTGCTTCAACTTTTTTCAAATAATTTGGAGCAAAGCCGTGAACCGCTACAGGTTTTAGGTTTTTTCCAAATAGGGCGATTTGATAAGCTGAAGGTAGTTTGTCTAAGCTGTCTTCAATAATTTCAAAGTTTGTAAACCCTGCAGCTTCAATGTCAGCCACAAAGTTTTCTGTTTCCCCTGTAAATACAAGCGGAAGATTCTTATCTAAGTTTGCTAAGAAGTCACGAAAGACACAATGCTGTCCTATGACAACTTCTTTATCTTCTTGGTAAAGCGCAGCATAAGCGTTACCCCGACGTGCATCCATCACAGGAACAACGGTTCTGTCCGTTTTCAATCTTCTTGCAATAGCGAAAAGACTTGAGACACCAACGATGTCCTTATTTAAACTGTAGGCAAGCGTCTTTCCGACAGTCGCTGCTAAACGTAATCCTGTATAAGATCCTGGACCTTGGGCTACAACAATGCGGTCAAGTTCACTCGCTTCTACTGCTGATTGGTGCATCAAAAAGTCAACAGATGTCATCAGAGTAGTGCTATGATTTTTCTTTAAATTTAGAGTAATCTCTCCCAACAAAACATCATTATCGACAAGTGCCACAGACAAGGCCTTACTTGAACTGTCAAAAGCTAAAATTTTCACGAGATTCTATTCTCCATTCTTCTTATTTTATTATACCCTAATATCTGCATCTCAGTAATTACTTTTCACACTATCGAATATGCAAGTCAGAACAAAGTGTGTAGCTCTTTTAAACATCTAGAAGTATACGATAGCATCTATTATAACATTTTTTATATTTCTTGAAATTTTTCGCTTTCCTATTTTGTATTTTTCTTTATCACTGACAAAAGTATTACTATTATTTTCACTCAACTTTTTGTCTGTCTTTTACTTCTTTGAAAAAGCTCTTCTTGTTCTAAATGCTTTGGCTCTATAAACCTTTACTTTTCATTATCTCCATTTTATGCTAAAATGAAAGTAACTGTAAAACTGAAACACTCGGAAAGAAAGGAAAGCGAATTTTTATTCGCTCAAATATAATATGATTTTCAAAGCATTTTACCAAGAAGACAAAACACGTTCACCACGTCGTGAAACAACTAAGGTTCTCTACCTTGACCTTGATGTTACAGATACACGTGAAGGTGTCATCTTAGCGCGCGAACTTTTAGCTGCAAACACAGACTATCACGTTGAATTCATCGATTCACTTTCAGACGAAGCCGTTGAATATGAAAAAGAAAACGGTGGCCTTGAAATTACAAGCTTTTAATTAAAAAAAGATGCTTGCAACCTGCATCATCAAAAGATTTACTGCAAAACACTTTAGAAAGGGACAAAAGTCACCACTCTAAAGTGATTTTGTCATACAAATATGTATAGAAAGAAAACAATGATTAAACCATTAAAAATTAACTCCGACGAAGTCGCAGTTTACGCTATTGGCGGACTGGGCGAAATCGGAAAAAACACATATGGTGTCGAATATCAAGATGAAATTATCATCATCGATGCCGGTATAAAATTTCCAGAAGATGACCTATTAGGTGTCGATTATGTTATCCCAGATTATAGTTATATTGTCGAAAATATCGACCGTATCAAAGGGCTCTTCATTACACACGGACACGAGGACCACATCGGTGGTATTCCCTTCTTGCTTAAGCAAGCGAATATCCCTATTTATGCAGGTCCGTTATCACTTGCTTTAATTCGTGGAAAATTAGAAGAACACGGGCTTTTGCGTGATGCAAAACTCTTTGAAATTCATGCGGACAGCGAAATTAAATTTAACAACTTAAGTGTTAACTTCTTCCGTACAACTCACTCCATTCCAGAACCTTTGGGTATTGTTGTGGAAACACCTCAAGGTAAAGTTGTAGCTACAGGTGACTTCAAGTTTGACTTTACGCCTGTTGGTGAGCCCGCTGATTTACATCGTATGGCGGCTCTTGGTGAAGAAGGTGTTTTGCTTCTTCTCTCTGACTCAACCAATGCCGAAATTCCAATCTTCTCTCACTCTGAAAAAGTTGTTGGCCAAAATATCATGAAGATTTTCGAACGCATTGAAGGACGCATTATTTTCGCTTCTTTCGCTTCAAACATCTTCCGTTTACAGCAAGCTGTTGATGGTGCTGTGAAAACCGGACGCAAGATTGTTGTCTTTGGTCGTTCTATGGAAAAAGCCATCGTTAACGGACTTGAACTTGGATATATAAAAGCCCCTAAAGGAACTTTTATTGAACCAAATGAGGTGAACCAATACAATTCAAGCGAACTACTCATTATGTGTACAGGTTCTCAAGGTGAACCAATGGCTGCTCTAAGCCGTATCGCTAATGGTATGCACCGTCATATCACACTACAAATGGGAGACACTGTTGTGTTCTCATCTAACGCGATACCAGGTAACACACATGGTGTAAACCAGTTGGCTAACACAATCACCGAAGCTGGTGCAACCGTGGTTTATGGTAAGATGAATAATATTCATACTTCTGGGCACGGTGGACAACAGGAGCAAAAATTGATGCTCCGTTTGATTAAACCAAAATACTTCATGCCTGTCCATGGTGAGTACCGCATGTTAAAAATTCATGCCGGGCTCGCTCAAGATACTGGTGTACCTAAAGAAAATTGTTTCATTTTCGAAAATGGAGATGTTCTGGCTTTGACTGCTGATTCAGCACGTTATGCTGATCATTTCCCTGCTGCTGATACTTATGTTGATGGCTCAGGTATTGGTGATGTCGGTAATGCAGTGCTTCATGACCGTCATGAGCTTGCTGAAGATGGTATTGTTCTTGCTGTTGCTACTGTGGATTTCAAAAATAAAACAGTGCTTGCAGGTCCTGATATGTTAAGTCGCGGCTTTATTTACATGCGTGAGTCTGGGGATTTGATCCGTAATGGTCAACGTGTACTTTTCAATGCTATCCGTGAAGCCATGCTCAATACCGAAAATGCTAATGAAGCTGTTGTGGCACGGGCAATGCGTGAAGCGTTGGCTCCATTCCTCTATAAACAAACTGAACGTCGTCCACTTATCGTTCCGATGATTATGACACCTGACGAAAAATAATACAAAAACCACATCTTTCGATGTGGTTTTTTATTTCCTGTTCTAGGCGCATTAAGCTTATTTTTAGTTATTTTACTATAATTAAGGGTAAAAACATTTAATATCTGAGGACTTTTATGTATAAATTCTCCAAAATTATCTTTGCTTATTATCTTCTGTTTCTATTTTGGGGGATTCTTTTTAAATTTGATATCACACATACGATAAATACAGCACATTTATTCCCTTCCCGTAGCTTAAATGTTTCACCTTTTGATGCTTCTGGTGGACGTTTAGAAATCCTTTTCAATGTCCTTATTTTTATTCCTTTTGGTTTTTTTATGGGCCGCTTTTCAGAACGGAGCTTTCTTGGAAAATGGGGAGCAATTTTCCTTGTCAGTCTCTTTGTCGAAATCCTTCAATATATTTTCGGCATCGGAGCCACCGATATAACCGACATCATCACAAATACTTCCGGTGGTTTGATGGGACTCTTGCTTTATCATGCCTTTCAGAAAAACGAAAGAAGACAAGATGTAGTAAGCTTGTTTTTTGGTGGCTTTCTTCTCTTCTTTACTTTCATTCTTTTACTTCATTAAAAAGAGCTGATGTTAATCAGTTTTTTTATTTGGGCATACTCAATGGAAAACCGCTGATGGAGAGCTTCTTTTTCTTCCTCACTAATAAAGGCGCCATCAATAGCATAATGATTGATTTTTTCAAAATCATTCACCTGAAAATCATACCATTCTGCAATTTTCTCATATTCCTTTTGCAAATTGGTATTACTTACTGTGCGATTGTCAGTATTTATGGTTACATGAAGACCTTTCTTATACAATTCTAAAAAAGGATATTCTTCAAGATGGCGGATAGCTTTTGTTTGAAAATTACTGGTTGGTGCCATTTCCAAAACAATACCCAACTCTATCAAAACATGTTGATAGTCTGGAAGCTCTTTCGTCATAATGCCATGTCCCAAACGTGTTGCTCCCATCTCGACAGAATCAATAATGTTTTGTTCGCACCCTGGACACTCACCTGCATGCAGTGTGACTTGTACCCCATGACACGTCACCTTATCCAGCAAGTTTTTAAATTTTACTTGAGGGTAGTTTACTTCATCGCCTGCCATATCAAAGCCAACCAAATGCTCATCATCGATTTCATCAAAAAGCGGAACCAACTTTTCCAAACGCTCGATTGGCACCTGACGAAGACCACAGAGGAGAACATTTGCGACAATATCAAAGTCTTCTTCAGCACGAGAAACACCAGCAATAACAGCTTCTACAGCTTCTTCAAGTTCTAGATTTTTTTCCAGATGCTGACCAGGTGCAAAGCGAATTTCAATATATTTGACATTATCCTCAGCAGCTTGACGAACCACATCATAAGCTGCTAGCTCAAGATTAGTATAGCTTTGTAGTAATGGAAGAACGAAGTCAAAACGCTCCAGATATTCCAAAAGACTTTGAGTCATTTCTGGCGCTTGTGCACAATTCAGTATTTCATCATCACTCATATTAAAATCGTACCCTATGTTATTAGCCAGCTGCTTAATACAAGGCAAACTGAGTGAACCATCAAGATGACAATGAAGTTCAACTTTCGGCATTAAAGCAATGGTTTCTGAATTAAGCATTAGATTAGAGCCCCCATAAAAATATATTTTTTCTATTTTACGCTTTTTTCTTACGACATGCAAATTTTTTCGTCAAGAAAAAAGATATTGGAACACGATATTCTTACATAGCATTGGTGAGCGATTTTATTTTTGAAACTTTAAGCGAAAGGAGTCCAATGTTAATTTTTACCCCAACCTCTTTACTTATCTATTTTAAGCACATATTCCTTGTGCCCTTTGATTTCTTTCTCCTCCACCTTTGTTTCAGGCGGAAGTGTGAAGGCTGGGCGGACATAGGCAGGGTAAACTACGCCATTTCCTCCAAACCTCCCCTCATAACCAATCACTTTAGCCACTGCAGAGGCAGTTTCAAAAACTGTACGCAACCACCAAGGATAGCTAACAAGGTCTCCTTCTAAATAGGCAAGTCTATCCTCTCTAATCCCTCCTTTTCGTCTGAAATATAGTAAGTTACAGTCACCTTCCAAACGGAGTCCGTCCTTAAAATTTCCTACATCAATATCCGAAAGCAAGAAAAGCTTCCGCTCTATTTTTTCCAAATATCTTTTTGATGATGTCGGTTCTAAGGGTTCAATCGCAATTTCTGTGAGAGGGATCCGATCCTTCACTCCTTTGGAAAAACGCTTGATAAAGTCTTTATGCATAAAAGCATCCGGTATGCTATGTCCGTAGTAGGCTTCCTCCCAGCCTTCCCGAAAAGACATGGGCGGATCTACAAGATGCTTTCGAAGCAATAAGACATTGCCTTGATCAATATAATTTTTCGTGAGCACCAGATAGGGCACTAACTTACCATCTTCTTTGATGTGAATGGTGTAGCCCAAGCGTTTGTCCTTGTCATAGGCTAAATCTCTTAGGATTTGTGGTTCTTTTGCAGGAAACAAATATACAAGCTCGTCTCTCTTTATGAGGGCAATTGAGAGGACAATACTTAAGAGGAGTGAGGCAATAAGAAAAAATATTTTTTTACTGGTCATCTGACCTCACCTCTCTAAACTTCGCAATAAGTTCTTCCTCAGCTTTTACTTGGTGCTGATAAGTATTTTCCGAAGATAAAAGCACATCTCCTTTGTACCAACCCACAAACTCCGCATTTTCTCGTGGAATAGAATATAAGGGCGAATAGTTTGCAAAGCGAGTCATTCCACCTCCTAAAACAAAGCCTAGTTTTTCGTTTTCCACTCTAACATTTGTCGCATAATATTTTGATAACTCTTCTTTACCTCTCGTTTCTGAGCTTAGCTGCTCTCCCTCCTTGATGAGTTCAGTAGCTTTATTTTCTGATTCTTTATAGAGGTTTATCTCAACTTTTTCTCACGCATTTAGTTCAACATCTACAAACTCTTCGGTCAGAAATACGCTTCCGTCCATATTATCAATGGTCTGTACCGTATAATCCACCTTGGTCGCCTCGCTGGCTTGGACAAGTACTGTCGTGTCTTCTGCTGCTGAAGTGGAAAGCTCCATGACTTCATCCGTCGAATACTCCTCTATCTCCCCTGTTTCACGTTTTACCTTGATGTCTACATCTCCTGCTATTAGGATGCGTTTTGAGGTTTTACTTGGCTCAGGAGTCTCAATCTTTTTCTTCTGATAATTTTCATCCTGCGCCCTCAACCATGCGAGACAAAGGTCAGGATGATGCGCTTGGGCGACTGGGTCTAAGTTTGATACAAGGGTCACTGAGAGATTGGGGTGTTTAATCATAAATTTGAACACAAGCTCTCGAAAAGTCTCTGCTAAAGACTCAATTCGTACCTCTGAATGATTGACCAACCCCTTGGTTCTCAACCAGTCAACAACAATTTTTTTCACCTTCGTTGCATCACTTCCTAACATCATAGAGGTGACAAGATTTTTAAATAAACTTTTTGTAAGTTTTTCCCTGTCTTCAACCCGTGTTGTGAAATAGAGTTCAGCTAGTATTCGTATGTCTTCTTGATGTGCATTTACATATTTGTTTCTGTTCTTTATCCTTTCTACTGCAAAAAATCTAATGATATCATCCAGAGATTCATTCATTCTCTTACCCTTTGGGTCATCCACAATTAACCCATTAAAAATATCCAGTATACTTATTTTTTTAGCTTGAAATTCTTCTAGTTTATAGATTAAGTTAGAGTCTAGCTTTTTTAATTCCGCTTCCATTCGACTTTTAGCAGTTTCATAAACCTCTTGGGGAAGTAAAGTTTTATCAGGCAAAGACGAATCCTGCCCATAACGCGTAAACTCAAACGGATAGACCTCCGGTCCCACTTTGGTTACCACATCATTGACATTAATAACATTAACAATATTGTCATGCCGTCCCTCTCTATTCCCTGTTCCCTTCAAAGTCCCCGCAGGTGCTTCAAAGCAGAAAGCATACATATCTTCTGCTTTGAGTTCGCCACTGGCTAGCTTACGTCCCTTATTTAAAGCACCAGCGGTCAGATTGGTCACTGCTGCAGCTCGGCTATAGCCGTTAATCCAAAGTTTTACCTTGCCTGTCACCTTGTGTTCTTTCAGGTATTGGTCTAAGAAGGTCAGCGCTTTTTCACTGGCTTCTCTAAAACCCTGATGTTCGCCTGACCGTCCCAGAGTCAAGTTACTGGCCCACTCTGCTTCGTAACCGCCACCACGAATAGCTAGAGCTATCAAGGTATAGTCTTCTTCTTTGACCGTCAGTTTTTTCTGGGCAATAACCGCCCCGATCGAGTCTGTCGAGGGTCTTTCTTGAAAATGTTGGTTGGCCTTGAATTTTTCAAAACCGATTTCTTCCAGCAGGTTCTTCGCGTTTCTATTTTTTAAAAGATAGTTTTTTTCTTGGATACTGGACCAAGCAGCCAATTCTAGGTTGAGCGACATGGTCGCTAGCCGTGGGTCATAAGGGCGATTTTTCTCCTGGCGATAAGCATAAGCACTCTGCTCAAAATATAAGAGTCACTGTAGTGGTAAACTGCTTGAGAATCCCTACCTTCTTTTCCTGCAGGTGCGGAACCATAATTAAAAGTCCCTGACTGAAACTCCTTGCCTGCCTCCTTACTTTTAAAAACAAAATCCATATCTTGTACATCTCTAAAATCAAAGGCCCCATCTGTTTGGATATTTTGGAAAAAGGTCCGGGCAAATGCTTTGGTCGAGTCCGCAATCTTATCGATAAATACGAAAGTCCGAAAACTTACCTGTTGTTCCGTTTTCATCTTTTGCGCCAGATTATCCGCCGCATTGGCAAACTGATAACTGTATATATCTTTATTTCCATACTTTCCTGTATTTAATTTTTCACCTGTGGTTGGTGTCCGGTCACTGATGATGAAGATATTTTTTTGCCCCTCATCCTTGACTGCTTGCAAGAGCTGCTCTGCCTGCTTCAAACCACTGTGTAAGTTGGTCTTCCCTCGTGTTTCTATCTTTTCCAAAGCGGACAGCAGCTGTTTCTCATCGGGAGTAAAAGCTTGTAGCACGGTTGCCTCATCTCCAAAACTCACCAACGCAACCTGGTGCTCCTGCTTGGACGCACCCGACTCTTTTACAAACTTGCCAACTATATCTTTAGTCTGCTTAACGCTTCTTCCCCCCATACTTCTAGAGCTGTCCATCAGAAAAATGCTGTACTGCTTTTTTTTACTGTCATCGGGAGCTTCAAAGCTTATCTTTTGTCTTTGAGCTTCTGACAAACTGATACTTAAATCCAAATCTTTCACTTCTGTAGTAGATATGCGTGTATCAAAAAATATGGGGTGACACAGCACAAACAGCAACAAACATAATTTTTTTAACATCATTCACTCCTTTATTTATCCGTCTTAAGCACATACACCATCTGCCCGTTATTCTCTTTTTCCTCTACCTCTGTTTCAGGTGGAAGCGTAAAGGCTGGGCGGACATGGGCAGGGTAGACAACACCCCCGCCTGATAACATTCCCTCGTCATCAACTCCTTTAACTACTGTGGAGGCCGTCGCAAAAGCTGTACGGAGCCACCAGCTGTTAGGAGTAGAAGCCCCAGCTAAATAAGCTAATCTGTCCTCTTTCACACCCCCTTTTCGCTTAAAATACAGTAAGTTACAGTCATCTTCAAAACGAACTCTACCCTTGTAATTTCCTACATCAATATCCGAAAGTAAGAAAAGTTGCCGCTTTATTTTTTCTATATGCCCCCTTCCTGCATTTTCTTCTGAAGGTTTTATCCCCAGCTCTGTAGAAGGAATATTTTCTTGGACATCTTTAGACAAACGCTTGATAAAGTCTTTGTGCATAAAGGCATCTGGTATGCTATGCCCGTAATAAGCTTCCTCCCAGCCCTCTCGAAAAGACATGGGCGGATCTACAAGATGCTTTCGAAGCAATAAAACATTACCTTGTCCGATGTAATTTTTCGCAAGAACCAGATAAGGTACTAGCTTTCCATCTTCTTTGATGTGAACGGTGTAGCCTAAACGCTTGTCCTTGTCATAGGCTAAATCTCTTAATACTTGTGGCTCTTTTGCAGGAAGTAAATACACAAGTTTTTCTCTATTTACTAAAAGAGCTGTTACTGCGATACTAAAGAACAGAGAAAATACAATCAGAAATATTTTTTTATTGGTCATTTGGGTTCACTCCTTTATTTATCCGCCTTAAGCACATATATTGTCCGCTCGTCGTTCCCTTTTTCCTCCACCTCTGTTTCTGGTGGCAGTGTGAAGGCTGGACGGACATAAGAGATGTAAGCAACACCATTTCCTCCAAGCCTCCCTTTATAATTAACTACACTAGCTACTACAGAATCCGTCGCAAAAGCAGTACGGAGCCACCAACTGTAAGGAGTTGAATTCCCATCTGAATAAGCTAACCTGTCCTCTTTTACTCTACCTTTACGCTTAAAATAAAGTAAATTACGGTCATCCCCCATACGATGCTTGCCTCTATCATCTCCAACATCAACGTCCGAAAGCAAGAAAAGTTTCCGCTTTATTTTTTCTATATGCTTCATTCCTGCATGTTCTTCTGAAGGCTTTATCCCTAGCTCTGTGAGAGGAATATTTTCTTGCACATTTTTAGGAAAACGATTAATAAACTCTTTGTTCATAAAGGCATCAATCATACTATGCCCGTAATAAAATCTTTTCCAGCCTTCTTGAAAGGGCATGGGGGGATCCAGCAGATGCTTTCGAAGCAACAAGACATTGCCTTGATCAATATAATTTTTCGCGAGCACCAGATAGGGCACCAACTTTCCTTCTTCTTTGATGTGAATGGTGTAGCCCAAGCGTTTGTCCTTGTCATAGGCTAAATCTCTTAATACTTGTGGCTCTTTTGCGGGTAATAGATAAATAAAATCCTTTCTTTTCACAACTATAAATACAGCAATAAGTATTTGTAGCAAACTTAAGACTAAAAACATCATCATCTTTTTTTTACTTTTCAATCGTCTTTCTCCTTAAAAATCGTGATAAATCCTTCACTAACTAATACGAGAAAAAAACGAAATTAACACTAAAAAAAGCAAAGAAAAAGAACAAGAAGTTATCCTTGTTCTTTTAGTTTGCCGCGGCATTTGCCACAGGCATATTTTTTTATATCAATTTTACGTTGACGTTGATAAATCTGATGACAGCTTTGACACACATAAGTATGTTTAGCCTCTCTTATTGATGGAGCATAACGTAACCCCCCTACTTGAGCAAGTAAATCCTTGAACTCCCTGTCTTTATGCTTATAACCTCGTTGCTGGTCATAGAGATGGTAATGAACCAGCTCATGGAGAATAATACCATCAAACTCTGCTCGATTTGCCATTTTAGGGTTAAAATCCAAATGCATATCCTTAGGAAAAAAGCGGCCTCCCGTACTGCGTAGACGACTATTCCACTGGGCAGTATGCAGAAATGGACGCGCAAATTTCTCTACAGAAAGTTGACGCACATGGTCTGTTAATTCCTCATTGTTCACGTGGCTCAACCAAAGTTAAATTAATCTTACCGCGCTCTTGGTCAATGGATTTTACCCAAACGGTTACGATTTGTCCGACAGAAACAACTTCATGAGGATTTTTCACAAAGTTTTTGCTCAGGTCAGAAACGTGAATCAATCCGTCATTTTTAATACCAATATCCACAAAGGCACCAAAATCGACAACGTTACGCACTGCTCCTTCAAGTTTTTGGCCCACACGTAAATCGCTCGCGGAAAGAACATCTTGGCGTAAGATTGGTGCATCAAAATTATCACGTAAATCACGTCCTGGCTTTGTCAAATCAGCAATAATATCTGTCAATGTTTCGCGACCAACACCAAGTTTTTCTGACATTTCGGCAATATTTACTTTTTTCAAAATTGCTGCGGAATTCGCATCAAGATCTGCTATATTAAGTGTTTCAAGTAATTTTTCGACCACTTGATACGACTCTGGATGGACTCCAGTGTTATCAAGGAAATTCTTTGCTTCAGGAATACGAAGGAAGCCTGCTGCCTGCTCAAAAGCTTTCGCCCCTAAACGTGGAACTTTTTTCAACTGCGCACGGCTTTTGAGAGCTCCATTTTCCTCACGAAACTTCACGACATTGTTGGCTAAGGTTTTGTTAAAACCAGCAACATGTGAAAGTAGTGCTGGACTTGCTGTATTTACATTGACACCAACTTGGTTGACGACCGTTTCAACAACAAAGTCCAAGTTTTCGGTAAGTTTCTTCTCTGCAACATCATGTTGATATTGTCCTACACCAATAGCTTTCGGTTCTATTTTCACCAACTCAGCCAAAGGATCTTGCAACCTTCTTGCAATGGAAATAGCCGAACGCTTTTCTACCGTCAGGTCCGGAAACTCTTCACGCGCCAACTCCGAAGCCGAGTAAACAGAAGCCCCAGATTCACTCACGATAACATAAAAGACATCAGAAAGACTGTTTTCTTTTAAGACTTCGGCAACAAAAGTTTCCGATTCACGACTGGCTGTTCCATTACCAATAGCTATCATATCGACCTTATATTTAGAGATTAGTGCTGCTAACTCCTTTTTCGCTTGGGCAATTTGACTCGCATTAGCAGGTTTTACGGGATAGATAACTGTCGTCGACAAAAGTTTACCTGTTGCATCAACAATGGCGAGCTTTGCTCCTGTACGATACGCGGGGTCAAAACCCATCACTGTACGCCCTTTAAGCGGTGCCACCAAGAGTAGGTTTTTCAAATTTTCACCAAATACTTCGATGGCTGCATCTTCAGCTTTTTCTGTTAATTCACCCCGTACTGCACGTTCCATCGCTGGAAGCAGCTTTTTCTTCACTGCTTCTTTTATGGCTAAACTCATATATTTGTTGTTTCGCGCAGCAAAACGATTTTCAAAAAAGCGTAAAATCTTATCTTCATTATGTTCAAATTTTACAGAAAGAACGCCCATCTTTTCACCACGATTCAAAGCAAGCACACGGTGGTTTGGAAGTTCAGAGATTTTCTCTGCAAATTCATAATATATTTGAAAGACTTTTTTCTCATCGAGGCTTTGCTCTTTCAGACGACTTTCTAAGAGGCTATTTTGTTTCACTTCGCTCAATAGCCAGCTCCGCAATTTAGCATCCTCAGAGATTGCCTCTGCCAGGATATCCATGGCCCCTTGAAGCGCTTTTGCTACTGTGGCGAAAGTTTCATTCGTATATTTCTCTGCTTCTTCTTCAAGACTTGGTGTATTTTTAACAATGAGTTGTGCAAGCGGGAAAAGACCGTTTTCTTTCGCCACTGTGGCTTTTGTACGACGTTTTTCTTTATAAGGAAGATAAAGGTCTTCAACTTCGGACAGCTTCTCAGCCGCTGCTATTTGAGCCTTAAGCGCATCCGTTAATTTGCCTTGCTCCTCAATCTTGGACAGCACTGCTGTTTTTCGATCCTTAAGTTTTGTTAGGCTATCATTTTCGTCAATAATTTTTTTGATTTCAACTTCATCTAAGCTACCCGTAACTTCTTTTCGATAACGGGCAATAAAAGGTACTGTGTTACCTTCTGCTGTCAGTTCAAGTACTTTTTGAACTTGTGAACTTTTAATATTTAGTAATTCAGCTATTTTTTGCGTATTTTCCATTCTTCCATTTTACCATATTATCACCATTTTCAATTCATGTGATTTCGATGTTTATTTGCTAAAATAGCTCTAGTAAAAAATTAGAAAGTGGAAGAAATGGAATATTTAGAATTAGCCCAAACACGCCATGCCGTCAAAAAGTTTGATAGGAAAAAAGTTCCTCTTGAAGAGATAAAAGGCATTATTAAAACTGCTCGTTTAGCCCCTTCAGGAATTAATATACAAAGTTGGCACTTTGTCGTTATTGATTCAGCTGAAGCCAAAGCCGCACTTTTAAAAGAAGTCAATCCTTCAAATCACGAACAGATTGAAACAGCAGGTGGCTTGATCATGATTTTTGCGGACAGTCAATATGCCGATCGCCTTAAACTTATTAGCGAGCGTGGCAGTGAAGAACTTTCAAGCCTTGACATTGAACGCTTTACTCAACGCTATCAAGCTTATGTCAATAGTTTTGATGCTGAATATCTCAATACCTATATGTCTATGACAACTGGCCTTGTCACAATGAACTTGCTCTATGCCATCTATGATAAAGGTTATAAGGCCAATGTTGTCCTTGGCTATAAACGCACAGAAAAAATCAATGAGATTCTCAACGTCGATAAAAAATACCGTCCAGAACTCATCATCCCTTTTGGAACTTCTGAGGAAACTGGCCAACCAAGCTTTCGTTTGGGGCTTGAGGATATTATGGAAATTCGGTGATAAAAAATCTGCATTTAAGCAGATTTTTTATTTTATCTCATAAAGCTAAAGTATCTTGGAATCTTTCCTAAATCTCACTTTCAAAAAATTTTTCTATTATATCTTGTCGAACACAAATATAACTCTTGTTTTCCCGATTAGGATATGTTCGATTACTCAGCACAACTAAAGCACGCATCTGTAAAAGATCTAAACATATCACACCTCCCGTAAAACCTGTATGATAGAGCTGCCCAGCACTACGAGAAAGCCAGCCTAGTGTCCGTCCCGAAACCTCAAATGTCTGTAAAGTCGTTAACAGCTCATCAGATAAAATATCCCCTGAAAAAACTGCTCTAACAAAAGTTTCTAAATCTCCAATCGTGCTGAAAAGTCCCGCATGACCTGCTTCTTTTTCCCAGAGATAGGCTTTCCCATCGTGAACAATACCTTTAATCTTACCTCGAGATAGCGTAATCTCTGTCGGTACAGCAGAACTTTCATCTGGAAAATAGGTCGTCTATACCATACCCAAAGGCTCAAAAACATGAGTGCGAAAACTCTCTTCAAGTCCACAACCGTCTATTTTTTCAATGATTTCTCCCAGGAGTAAATAACCAATGTCGGAGTAAATCGTGTGCCTTTCATTAGGCAAAGGGAGGTTAATTTTCTTCAAAAAGTTCCAAAAGAATTCCTGTGAAAAATCTGTTTTATCTGTAAAGTCAGCAGGAAAGCCTGCACGGTGCAAGAGAAGGTCTTCGATTGTTAATTTCAACTCTTCAAGCATAGGAAAAAACACGCCGATCGAATCTGAAAGAGATATTTCTTCGCGGTCTATAAGTTGAAGTATGCGCGTTGTTGTTCCGACAACTTTAGTCAGGCTAGCCAAGTCATAAAGGGACGATGAGGTGACTTTCTCAACATAATCTATTGTCCCACCATATACAGTTTGACTGTGTTGGTTTTCCATATAAAAAGCCGCAAAGCCAGGTGTATCTTCCCGAACTACTGCGGCTTCCAATATTTTAAAAATATCATTTGCTTTCTCGGATAACATTGGCGATATTTCCATCTTTTTCCTCAAGTAATTTTTTAGCTTCATCGCTTGAAATACTTAACTCCAGCATCAGAATTGCGACATTCACACGTTCTCCAGATTCATAAAAGACTTTTTCAGCTTCTTCAAAACTAACACCTGTTGCTTGAGAAACGATACGAATACCACGATTCACTAACTTCTCATTTGTCGCTTGGACGTTAATCATCAAATTCTGGTAAACCTTACCTGTCCTAACCATAATTCCTGAAGAAATCATATTTAACACCATCTTCTGTGCAGTGCCTGACTTCATCCGTGTTGACCCTGTGATAACTTCAGGACCAACAGCAACATCTATCCCCACATCAGCTACTGTAGCCATTTCACTGTTTGGATTTGCAGATACTGAAATCGTCAGTGCGCCCACTTTTTTGCCATATTCCAACGCTGCCAAAACATAGGGTGTCCGGCCACTTGCAGATAACCCAATCAATATATCTTGAGGCGTTAGCTCAACTGCTTTTATATCAGCCAATCCTAGTTCACGAGAGTCTTCGGCACCTTCAATGGCCTTGTAAACTGCTTCGTCCCCTCCTGCGATAATTCCAAAAGCTCGTGTTGCGGGAACACTGTAAGTTGGTGTTAATTCAACACCATCCAAAAGTCCTAACCGGCCACTCGTTCCTGCCCCTATATAAATGATACGCCCGCCTGTCGCAAAACGTTCAGCAGCACGATCAATAGCTTGAGCAATTTCAGGTAATACAGTTGAAATCCCTGCTGCTACTTTCGCATCTTCATTGTTCATGATTTTAACCATTTCTAAAGTCGAAACTTGGTCTAAATTCATGGAATTCGGATTACGTCCTTCTGTAGATAAACTCTCAATTTTATTCAATTTTTTCTCACTTCATTTAATTTTTTTTATATTTTCAGCCGTTTTCTTCATACGCTTCGTCAATTTCGGTCCAATCATCTCTTCAATAACACCTAGATATAATACTGTGGCCACTTGAAAGGATGACTCAAAAGAAGCAATTGCGCCCACCCGTAACAGGTGCTCTGTTGTAGGTATCGCAATAACACCGCTCACACGTTTACTTATTTCATTAGACTGATTTTTAGTGACAATATAAGATTGAGCACCGCGTTCACGTGCAATATCCAAAGCAGCTAGAACTTCTTTTGTCTCTCCTGAATAAGAAAAACTTAAAACAACGTCTTGCTCATTGAGGTAAGCCAAATTTTCCATCACCATATGCCCATCCCAACTGTGCAAAGCCAGAAAACCAGCCCGGTTAAATTTGTGAGCCAAATCATAAGCAATAACTCCTGATGAACCTACACCAATAAGATAAATTCTCCTCGCTTTTTTCAAAGCAGAAATAGCCTCTTGTATCACTTTTTCATCTAGAAAATTAGCTGTATCCGAAACTGTCGTGGAGAGCATAACAGCAACCTTATCAATAATTGTTGATAAATCATCATTCTTTTGAACGATGGGATCAATCTCTATGATATCGTTTGAAGCTATAGCATTAGAACTTTGCGCCATTGCAATTCTAAATGTATCCAAGCCTTCATAACCGAATTTACGAACAAATCTTGTAATCGCGGAAGCGGATGTATCCGACTGTGCTGCAATTTCAGCAATGCTCATCGTCAGAACATCAGGATGTCGCAAAAAAGTATCCGCCACCCTTTTTTGACTTTGGTTGAGCGCTTCATAATTTTGCTTGATTTCCATTCTGATATTCATAAATATTTCCTTTTTCTATTTATCATCAATCATACTCATAATGGAGGCATCACTTTCACCTGGTACCATACGAGCAGTAATTTTTGTTCCATTTTCTGTTAGTTCCTTGAGCTGTTCTATATCTTGGGGAGATAAAAAGACAGATTTTTTTACCTGAACAGAGTCTTCGCCTTGTTTCGAGATATTTCCCACATTAAATTCGTCCAGTAGTCCAGCATCAACTAAAGCTTTCATATCTCCAATTGTTTTTGTCAAAACAAAAAC
Organism: Lactococcus sp. bn62; assembly: GCF_029492705.2. Lineage (NCBI taxonomy): Bacteria > Bacillati > Bacillota > Bacilli > Lactobacillales > Streptococcaceae > Lactococcus > Lactococcus sp. bn62. Next base: position 1,924,063 of record NZ_CP120417.1, read on the forward strand.
ACGTTCATCACCAAAGCGATTTTCCTTAAAATTCACAATTGCACGGCGAATACTTGACACAGTTAACTTTTTCCCCGCTGGTTTTGCCAACTGCAATGCACCGAGAACCATCTCATCATTCCATGCACTATCATTTACTACATAGAGTCGTTCAGCATTCACTACATTTGACCAAACGGCAGCAACTTGACCATGAATCAAACGCTCATCTACTCTTGCATGTATAATCATTTTACTATTTCCCCATTCTTCTTTCAATTAAAATTCTACTAGTTAAAGAGGTTACCAACAGCATTTAACATAGGCTGTAAATTTCCTAAAATCATACCCAAAGCAATCAGGACAAAAATCAAGCGTGTAGAGTTCATCTTCTTTTTACCTAGAAGCCAGTAGCTAAGTCCGACAATTGCAAGTGGCACAAGCCCTGGTAGAATTTTATCCAACATTTCTTGCACATTCATTGTTACTTCGCCCTTTTTATAGGAAAGTTCAAGTTTATAGGTAATCACAGAAGGAATTAAGCCCCCTACCACGGTCAAACCAAGGATAGCTGCTGCATCAGTCAAGACTTTCATTTGTGATGCAAAACCAACAGCAATTTTTTTACCTTGTGCATAACCAATCTGAAGGAATTTCCAGCGAACGACGAGTACAGCTAATCCAATAATCAAAGGAATAATTAAGCTAACAACTTGTCCTGCTTGAGCTAAGTAAGCCGCCATTGAGAAGACAACAGCACGGTAAATAGCAATAAAAAGCGTATCCCCGACACCAGCAAATGGTCCCATTAAACCCGTTTTAAGACCGATAACTGCTTCTTCATCTGTTTCATTGAGTTCTTCTTCCATAGCTATGTTCGCCCCAATAATCAGATGACTCATGGCTGGTGTTGTATTAAAGAACCCAATATGTGTTTTCAAGGCTTTAGCCATTTTTTCTTTATTGTTACCATAAAGGCGACGTAAAGCCGGCATAATTGTGTAGGCATAGCCTAAATCTTGCATACTTTCGTAATTCCACCCCCATTGGAAACCAAAGAGATTGCGAATGTAAACTTTTTTTAAATCTTTTTTTGTGATTTCTGGTTTATTATATTGTTCAGTCATTGAAGTTAACCTCCTCATCTACGTAGAGATTTTCTGATAAATCTGTTCCCGTAGCTGTAGCAGCTACAGGTTGTGGTGCTGCAGCTTCTTTCACTTTATTTTGTTGATTAATTACCGCGATACCAGCAAGTGCAAGTCCAATAAGGGCGACTCCAAGTACTGAAAAAGTCTCAGAAAAGTAAGCCATTAAGGCAAAACCGATGATAAAATAAGACCAATATTTTTTAATCGGGAGATAGTGAAGCAAAATTGCAATACCCATAGCAGGAAGGATTGCTCCTGCCGCTTTTAGTCCATTCATTACCCAAACAGGTATTGCTTCATTAATAAGATTAACGACATGATCACCGAAATAAAGACCAATAAATACTGGAATCATCCGTGATAATGTCCACGAAAATATTCCAAATACGTTGCTCATTTCCACACCACGAGCATTGCCGACTTCAGCAAATTTGGCTGCTCGCTTTTGCCAGAATAAATTAACCATACGACCCAAAATATCCATTTGTGTGAGCAAAAGTCCAATCGGAATAGCGATACCAATGCCGTATTCTACACCTTTACCTGAAAGAATGGCATAGGCTGTTCCCATAATAGCTCCGCTTAAAAAATCAGGAACAGTAGCCCCACCATAAGTTGCGACTCCAAGTGTCATCAACTGTAGCGTTGCACCGACCAGAAGTCCTGTTGTAAGATCTCCCATAACAACCCCTGTAAATGCAGCTGCAAAAAGTGGCGTGTAAGGACCGATTTAAATAGAAATCTGATCTAGTACACCAATGGCTGTATAGACCAGAAGAACAATGATGATTCCAATGGAAAGTGTATCCATATTTCCTCCTCCGCCTTCTTTTGAAAGCGTTTTTATATTTTAGATAATCCTATTGTAGCGAAAACGAAAATATTTGTCAATTATTTTAAAATAAAACACCAAACGAAATTAATTTTCGTTTGGTGTTTTTTTATGTTATACTGTTCGTATGAATATTTTACAATTTTTTGTCTATCCTTTTATCATTATCATAGCAAATGTGATTGGAGCAATCAGTGGCATGGGTGGTGGATTAATCATCAAACCCCTGCTGTCCCTACTTGGATTTCACTCACTGCCTGAAATCGTATTTTATTCTAGCGTGGCTGTCCTTGTTATGGCACTTTCTTCAACAGCGCGCCAAATTAAAAACGGCATCAAAATTAACGCTCGAAATGTTACTTTTTTGTCTATCGGTTCCGTGTTAGGCGGAATGCTCGGACAGCGGGTTTTGCAATTTTCTTTTAAAATTATTGGAAATGAAAATACAGGTCAACTCCAAGCTTTCCTACTAATTATTTTATTATCTGGCGTTTTACTCTTAGGACGATTAAACATTCAGTTTAATAAACAACTCAATACTCTTTATTTCTTATGTGGACTGTCTCTTGGAACCATATCTGTATTTCTAGGAATTGGGGGAGGTCCTTTCAATGTCGCTCTTCTTTTACTGATTTTCCCTCTAAAAATCAAAGAAGCAACGACCTACTCTATCGTTTCTATTTTGTTCTCACAAGTTTCAAATTTAGCTACAACTTTAATTTTTTCGAATGTATTTGCATATGATTTAAACATCTTATGGGTAATCATTCCTGCTGCATTTATTGGAGGACATCTTGGCGCATTACTTAGTGGAAAACTTAGTGATCGGAGTATTAACAGACTCTTTAATATCGTAGTTATCATGATAATGCTTATTACTCTAATACCAGTATTGTTTTAATAGCTCTATCAATTTCAGTATAATTAGGAATACTATTTCATAGCTAGACTAATTTAATTTTTCCTTTCCATATCAGTTCGATAAAAACACTGACAAACAGTGTTTTTTATTTTCATTAAGTATAACTGAACCTAAAGTTTATGAAGTAAATCTTAAACAAAAAAACTCTAAGTCAATCTGACTTAGAGTTATAACTCGTGTGAAACGAGATTACATCATTTTGTTGTAGAATTCGACGATAAGTGCTTCGTTGATTTCTGTGTTGATTTCATCGCGTTCTGGAAGACGAACGAGTGAACCTTCAAGTTTATCAGCATCGAATGATACGAAGTTTGGACGTCCTTTAGTTGCTTCAACAGCTTCAAGGATTGCAGGAACTTTCATAGATTTTTCACGAACTGAAATAACTTGACCAGGTGCTACGCGGTATGATGGAATATCAACGCGTTTACCATCAACGAGGATGTGACCGTGGTTTACGAATTGACGTGCTTGACGACGTGTAGTTGCAAGACCAAGACGGAATACAACGTTATCCAAACGTTGTTCAAGCAAAGTCATGAAGTTGAAACCAAGAGTTCCTTCTTTAACACGTGTAGCTGCTACAAACAAGTTACGGAATTGACGTTCAGAAACACCGTAAGTGAAACGGAGTTTTTGTTTTTCAGCCAATTGCAAACCGTATTCAGAAAGTTTTGAACGGTTGTTAGGGCCGTGTTGACCAGGTACGTAGTTACGACGTGCAAGTTCTTTACCAGAACCTGTAAGTGAGATGCCGAGACGGCGTGATTGTTTCCAAGATGGACCAGTATAACGTGACATGTTAATGTCTCCTTCAAATTTTTTTGAAGAATATTGACAGCCTCGAATTCGTGCATTTCACTTTCGCCTTACAGCTTCGGTTACTTCGTAACAAGGGAAATGTTGACGAGTTTTCTAGCTGACTGCTATATTCAACTTTACTATTTTAGCAAAATTATTAAAAACTGTCAACATGACAAGTGAATCAGTACGTGTCTATATTTTTCGTGCTCAAAAAAATATCAAAGTTTCTCTAACTAGAACAGAAAAAGACTGAAATCTGCTTTCCCCCTCGCAAATTTCAGCCTTGATTTTTTACTTCTTTTGGTGTAAAATAATCAAAGTTGATTATCGCAAGTCCGATTTGCTTTAATCACATGCCTCGAGTTGCCCGCTCGGGGCTTTTTTCTTGATTTATTCTATACCCTAATTATACTAAAGTGCACACAAAAATGCAACCTTTTTAAGCAAAAAGGCTGTTTTTTATTACTTTTTTCTCTTTATGGATCGCTTAAAAATACCTTGCTCGTCCCGATTTATTGGCTTGCTTCACCTGTCTAATTCCAGATGAGCGCTCTCCTCTTTTTAAAAATTGTTGGACACTTAAACAATCTAAATCTTTATATTTTGCATACTTTTCTCGCCAGTCTCCAAAGAAAAGATCATGAAGTTTACCTTCCGCTTTATCAAGAATCATTTGTCCCATGATAAGTGCACCCTCCACGGACCAATGTCGTGCTTGTTTTTTCATACGATATGACAGTTTCGTATGGTTACTTTCCATGATACCAATACCGGCAGAAGACAAACCACGGCTTTCTGGAGATTTCGTATAGGCAAAATTTCTTAATAACTTTCGAGAAAATGTCACAAAACTTTCCCCAAAGGATTCCTCTTTTTCAGGAATAAGTGCAGAGGCTCTATTCAATATCTCTTTTACGGCTTTCTTATCATGTTGTGCGATAGCCTGAAAAAGCCCTTCCTCAAAAGTTAAAGGAAAAGGTTTCATCATTTTTGAAATTTCTTTTCGAAGATGGTATTTGTCCCAAAAATGAACATGTTGGCAAGAAAAGGTTTTAGCGATTTCATCAAACACATAAGGAGTATAGCCATGTCCCATATCTGAATTGGTAATGAGGAGTGTATCCTTTGTGATTTCATAATGATTGTACAGATAATCCATCACTTTTTCTCTGGCCGCTTTATTGCTGGTTGACCATATTTCATGGTGATGAACCGTTTTCTGACGCTTCCCATATTCTTTTTCAAGTCCCTCATGGATAAGAAAGTGTGAAAAATCTGTTTTCTTTTTCTTATCATTGGCTTCTGGGGTACTTAAAAGAAGACCGTCACCTTCTATATAAAGTACTTTAACCTCCTTCTTGATAAATTCTTCTTCGTCAAAAAAGCGATAATCTTCACGTTCTTTATAAAGTTGAGTCGCTAGTTTACGAGCCTTACACACCGTATCTTTACTGATATCCAGCTGAAGAAGTTCTTTGAAATGCGCAGCGGCTTTTCTACACGTTAAATCAACAGCTGTAACAGCTATTTTGTAAAGGAGTTCTTTAGAGTATCGGCTATAAGGCTCTAAACCAAGATATTCATCCACAGGATAACGGCGTTTTCCTTTTTTAACATAGCACCTTCTCACAAGGACAACTTCTCCAAAAGTGAACATGACACGCCGCTCTGCCGTTTCCTTATAAAACCAACCTTCTTTTTCTAATAGAGCCCCCTGTTCACGATCAACTTGTTTCATCTTTTTGATAAACTTTTGAATATACAGTTCTCTTATTTCTATTTGAAAAGTTTCTTCGCTAAATGACATTGTAATTCTCATTTCTAAAAATAATATCCCTATTATTATAGGCAGGAGATTTTTTTCATCAAAAAAATTTTTGTTTCGCTTTTAATTTTTCATCTCTTCTTATAAGTTTTTATTTTTGTTAGTGTTTTTATTTTAGTAAAGGACAGATTTCCGACCGCTGGAAAACCCGAAGAGCGGAATTTCAGTCCTTCGGGTACCGAAAAACGGATTTCCGTTCTTCGGACAACAAAAAAGCAAAGTGCAGATTTTTGACCCACACTTTGCTTTTTTATCATCAAATACAAATTATTCCAATAGTACACTTTTCAATTTCATTCTGCGATAGCTTTGGGGAATAAATTGGCGTATCTCGTCGTCATTAAATCCTATCATTAATCTATGCGTATCAAAAATAAGGGGAAGTCGTAATTGGAGCTATACTATAAAAGTGGACAGAAAATTGTGTGTTATAATCTGTCTATTAAGACACAAAAATGAAAGGACTTTTATGTCAGGTTTTAAACGTTACGACGAGGAATTTAAGCAATCTCTCGTTAATCTCTACCAAACAGGTAAAACTCAATCCGAACTCTGTAAAGACTATGGTGTCTCCCCTTCTGCACTTGCAAAATGGATCAACCAGTACTCTCAAGTTCGTCTTGAAGATAATACGGTCTTGACTGCTAAACAGATTCAAGAATTACAAAAAAGGAATGCCCAACTCGAAGAAGAAAATCTTATCTTAAAAAAAGCAAGTGCCATATTCATGCAAAACTCCAAGTGAGATTAAAAGCAGTCTATAGACTCCGATTTGAACACACGACAGTTATGCTCTGTCGTGTTTTACATGTCAATCGTTCCACCTACTATAACTTCATAAACAAGAAGCCCTCAAAACGTGAAATAGAAAATCAACGCTTGAGAAAATTACTCCTTGAGATTTATATGAAAGCCAAGAAAAGAATTGGAACGAGAGCTTTTAAAATTATTCTCCTGCGTGATTATGGCGTTAATATTTCTGAGGGGCGTATCTTAAGACTTCTCAAGTCTATGACACTCCCTAAAATGTCAACGATTAAACCTAGAGTTAAATCAAAACACTCTCCTGCATTTTCTTCTGATAATCTCCTTAAACAAGAATTTAATCCTAAGTCCCCGAATCAAGTATGGACAACTGATTTCACTTATATTTCTATAGGACATAGACGGCATGTTTATCTCTGCGCCATCCTTGACCTCTACTCTAGAAAATGTATTGCTTGGAAAGTAAGTGACAGGATTGATGCTAAACTTGCCTGTGACACATTAGGGATGGCTATAAATAAGAGGAAGCCTAAGGAACCAATCATTTTTCATTCGGATCAAGGTAGCCAATTTAAATCAGCTTCCTTTAGAAAAATATTAGATGAGCATCAATTGCTTGCTTCTTACTCCAAACCTGGATATCCTTATGATAATGCTGTCACTGAGGCCTTTTTCAAGTACCTCAAACAACGGGAAATAAACAGAAGAACTTATCACTCCATTCAAGAAGTTCAACTCTCTTGCTTTGAATACATCGAACAGTTTTATAACAACTATAATCCTCATTCCGCAAACAATGGTTTAACTCCAAATCAGAAAGAAGAAAACTATTTTAAGAAAATATAGCTCATTTTGTGTCTAAATATTTGACATTAGTCCAAGTTATCTTCACTTATTTTTTTAGGCACTTCACTATTAAAGGTGATATTGGAGGCTTGATACATAATCCTTGCTAAATCTAGGTGTATTACGACTAACATCATCAGAAAAATAAGTTTTATCGCTGTTGGCAATATGTTGATAAATAACTTTTCTCCTTTATTTTTACTCTCTTTTTTTCTCCGACCTAACTTTTCCACGACATAAACCAGCATCATCAACCAAATATAACTAAAGGATAGGAGTAGTCCAACATTTATCATAAAATTAACACAATAGATGCGTGAAATGCTTCCTAATAAATAGGTAAGTAAAGCAATGGATACAAAAATACAAGTTGCATACCCCTTGCCGATAAAGTTATTTATACTCGCTACGATAGAATAGCCATTTTGTCGTAAAATATGAATTTTTTTATGAACTGAAAAAATCCAAAAACTCAACATCACCGTAAAAAAGGTTATGCCAATCTTTAAATAGCTTGAAATATTGTAAATGTCCCTACCCGATGATAATTCATAACTTTCACTTTTTTCAAAATCTGCAAAATCTTTGTAAGTATAGTTCTCATCAAAAGCTTTGTTATAAGTATTTTTAATCTGCTCTACCGTATCTTTATATTTGTTTTTATCCTCTGTTTTTATAAAAACTTGCCACTCAAATTCATTTTTATTTTTTAAATTATCTATACCGTCTATAGTTAAGACTGATTTACTCAATGGAGGGCTGTACACGCTTTTTTGATGCGTCTGAGGTATATACAAGGTTATCTCTGCTTTTTCTAGGAACTTAAAATTGATCCCTTCTTTGATAAAGTACCCTTGGTCTACAACTTTATAGAGTGTAAATAATCCCTCCTGTTTTGAAATTTTTTCTATAATATCAATCGCGCTGTCGTTCTCTTTTTTATTCGTTATTTTTTTAGGTTTTTTTACAGGAGAATAACTATCCGTATATCTAAAAAAGTCTGTCACTTTATCTCTTGAATATTGCTCTACCTGAAAAATAAACATTCCAAATAAAATGCTGAGTAGAAGAATAGCAAGATTAAATTTTAAAATTCTTTTTTTCAAAAAAGCCTCATTTCAGTTAGTACTTTTATTCTCAAGGTCTGTTTTCTACTATTTTTTGATCTGTTCTGCAATGTTGACTTCACATCCTCCTATTCACAATAAATTTTATTCATGGCACACTATTATCCGTAAAAAAATATGAAATATAACAAAAAAAATCAAAAAAACTTTTTAACTGCTACTTCTAGAATTGCAATACTTCTTGATATCTCCTATTTGCTTTATTCTATATAGCACGCCCTGATACTAGAGTGACAATATTAATACCAAATCAAAGCAAAACAAAAAATAGACTCTAAAGAATCTATTCTTTAACTCACTAACTCCAACCACAATACAGGCTCAGTTTTCATTTCCAACAAAAAAACTCATCTACGAAAGATGAGTTAGGGTTAGTCGGTAATCGGGAAGACAGGATTCGAACCTGCGACACCTTGGTCCCAAACCAAGTACTCTACCAAGCTGAGCTACTTCCCGAAGGTATGAAAATTTTTTACAATAATAAAACGGGCAAGCCCGAATTAATTATTATGCACCCGGCAGGATTCGAACCTGCAACCGCCTGATTCGTAGTCAGGTACTCTATCCAGTTGAGCCACGGGTGCGTTTTTTAACTACTTGATTATTATAGCAAATCAAATTTGCGAATGCAAGAATAAACTCATAATTAAACAAAAAAAACCGAAATTATTCAGTTTTTTTATTCTAAAAGTAGCTGTGCGAATTAACGACTAAAGGTATTCCATGACAGTAAGAGAGCAGCCAATATAAAAATACTCAGTAATAAAATAAAATCATTTTTCGACCATTTGAGCTGACGATATTTACTGCGCCCATCGCCTCCTTGATAGCCTCGTGACTCCATGGCAACTGCTAAATCTTCTGCACGGCGGAAGCTCGAAACAAAGAGCGGAATCAATATCGGGATAATCGAGCGGACTTTTTGCAAGAGATTCCCTTCACCAAAATCCATACCTCTTGCCTTTTGGGCATTCATAATCATGGTTGTATCGTCCATCAATGTTGGAATAAAGCGAAGTGAAATCGAAAGCATAAGTCCTAATTCATGTACCGGTACCTTGATTTTCTTCAAAGGTGCTAAACCAGTTTCAATACCATCTGCCAAGGTTAGCGGCGGCGTGGTCAATGTGAGTACTGTTGACATAAAGATAATTAACACAAAGCGGAAGAAAATATAGAGTGCGTTAATTAAGCTCTCTGTTGATATTTTCAATATCCAAAATTGAAAAATAATATGTTCTCCAGGTGTAAACAGCATCTGAAAAATAACTGTAAATAAAATCAAGCCAATCATCGGTCTTAGACCTTTAAGGAAATAAGAAATAGAAATTCCTGATAAAAGGACACCAGCAAAAGTGTAAAGAATTAAGAGTAAATAGCCTAACCAGTCATGTGCAAAGAAAATCACGATAACAAAAATAAACATGACTAAAAGTTTGCTTCGAGGATCCAGACGATGAATCAGCGAATTTCCAGGGATGTAACGTCCCATAAGCATATTTTGCATTCTACTTTTTCGCCTCCTTCAGCATTTGAATCAACTCTTGACGTTTGATAGGCAAGCGGTCAAAGACCACACCTCGCTGCTCTAACTTGACAGCAAATTCTGTTGTTTTAGGTACACCAAGCTCATGCTGCATCAAAAATTCAACATTTTGAAAAACGTCTTGAGGACTACCTGATGAAATAACACGTCCTTTTTCTAAGAGATATACCTTGTCTGCATATTCGGCCACGTCATCCATATTATGTGTGACCAAAACAACTGTCTGTCCTTCTTGATGCAGGTGACTAAAGAGCTCCATCATCTCGATACGGGCTTTGGGATCCAATCCAGCAGTGGGTTCATCAAGAACTAAAACTTTAGGTTCCATTGCTAAAATTCCCGCAATGGCAACACGGCGCATTTGTCCACCTGATAATTCAAAAGGCGATTTTTCAAAGTTTTTTTCTGCTAGACCGACAAGCTCGAGCTTTTCACGCGCAATTTTAAGCGCCTCTTCTTGCGAAACACCAAAGTTTTGTGGACCAAAAGCAACATCTTTCAAAACCGTTTCTTCAAAAAGCTGACTTTCTGGAAACTGGAAAACAACCCCCACCTTTTTACGTGCTGGCTTGATTTCTTTTTGTTTACTGCTGGCCTGAATGACAATATCATCAATATTGACCTTACCTTCTGTAGGTTGCAACAGGCCATTAAGATGTTGTAATAGTGTTGATTTCCCTGAACCTGTATGGCCAATAAGGGCAGTATAACTTCCTTCTGCCACCTCTAAATTGATGTCAAAGAGCGCTCGACTCGCAAAGGGAGTATTCGGTTGGTAAGTGAAATTTACCTTATCAAATTTAATCATTTTCTCAGTCTTTCTGCTAAGAGTTCTGCCAGTTCTTCTTCATTTAAATATTTTTCTGGCAAGTTAAAGTCCGCTCGTAAATCCTCGGCTAAGTTCGATGTGAAAGGCATATCTAAACCAATATTAATCATATCCTCACCAGAACCAAAAAGTTCCTCTGGCTTGGCGGATTTGATAATTTTACCCGCACGCATGACCAATACACGATCAGACAGGGTAGCTTCATCAAGGTCATGAGTAATCGAGAGCACTGTAAGATTATATTCTGCCTTAATTTCACGGATAACGCGCATGATTTCAGCACGTCCTGTCGGATCAAGCATGGAAGTTGCCTCATCAAGAATAATAATTTCTGGACGCAATGCGATAATCCCTGCAATAGCAACACGCTGTTTTTGTCCACCAGATAATCGTGCAGGTTCCTTGCCTTTAAACTCTAGCAGATTGACTTGTTTTAAAGCCTGGTCCACACGCAAAATCATCTCTTCACGAGGAATACCCTGATTTTCCATTCCAAATGCGACGTCGTCCTCAACAGTTGCTCCAACAAATTGATTGTCAGGGTTTTGGAAAACCATTCCTATTTTTTGACGAAGTGCCCAAACGTTCTCCGAACTTAAAATTTGTCCGTCAATTTTTATATTTCCAGATACATTTTCAAGTAAACCGTCAATAGCACGAGCTGTGGTTGACTTTCCTGAACCATTTTGACCAATGATAGAAACCCACTCTCCTGCTTGGACAGCAAAAGATACCCCATCTAAAGTGGGCGCTTCTTGATCTTCTTCATATTTGAAAGTTAGATTTTCTACTTCGAGGATTTTATTCATAAAACTAATTATACCAAATGACTTGCATTTTCGCTATCTCTCATTTTTGCAAAAAAGCCCTGATGTCAGGGCTTAAACATTTTTGCAAAATCAACTTCCTCTTCAGTAACTTTGAAGTCCTTCAGAGCCGATTTTAAGGCAAGATTTTTTGCTTTCTTGGGTAGCTGGTACTTTTCTTCAGAATTGTTCGTAGAAGGATTAGCCAACTTTTGTTGCGGACTTTTTTTTCTTGGCATTTTTGGCTTCATAGTTTTTTCGGACAACTTTATTTCCGGAAAGGCAAGCTTAAGCTTTTCAATAATCTTTTCTACACCGAAATTACTGCCTATCCAGAAAGGTGTATCACTCGCTTTTGCTGCTTCTTTTGCAAATCGAACTGAAGCATGAGCGACATTGAGGTTCCGAATCATCACAAAGTCAGCTTGCGCCACTAATTGGTCAATTTCGGAACGCCTAGGTTTTTTCTTGTCAAAACCGAGAAAGCCAATTTCTACAGCTGCTAGTCCTTCACGTAAGTCATGCCAATAGCCTGATTCACAAATTACTAACACAGTTTTCATATTAGCTTTTCCTTATGAATTTGTTCTACAGCTGCTTTACCGTCATTAAGTTTTTCCCAGATGACTACTCGATGCTCAGCGAGGGATTTTTTCACATCAATAATTCGTTGATTTGAAGAGCCTCTAAATTGGAGCAATAAGTTTTTCTTACTGAGTTTAAAGCGACCGTCAACAAGTATATCAATATTTCGCAAAAGCTCAAGTTTGGTTTCATCCTCTTGTAGAAGCTCTTCCCAAGTATAACCCGTCCAAGACCAAATATCCTTTTCAGGAAGTTCTGCGCGTATACGTTTGACCAGCGGTAAAGCAACGCCAGTATTGAGGAAAGGCTCACCACCAAGTAATGTCAATCCCTGAACATAAGACTGGCTCAAGTCAGCCATGATTCTTTCTTCTAATTCTTTTGTATATGGACTACCGTAACGGAAATTCCAAGTTGCTTGATTATAGCATCCTTCGCAGTGGAATTTACAGCCGGATAAGTAAAGCGAGCAACGTACACCTTCACCATCAACAAAATTGAAAGGCTTATAATCTGAAACATAGCCCTGTTCCAAATCCGCAGCAAGCCACTCTTGTGGTTTTGGATTATTCATCTGCCATTACTCCTATCTCTATTTTATCTAAAATTTCACAATTCATCCTCTTAATCACAATGAAGAGGATATCATGCAGACAAGCCTGATAAAGCTTGACATTCCTCATTAGACCCTTTAGGGCAATGAGAGTAGCGTATCAAAAAATGAGCAATTTCTTCCGAAACTACTCATTCTATTATACTACTTTTTAGACTAAATCATTTGATTTTTTTTGCTCACGACGCGCAATAAATGGAAGGAGCATCCCTAAAAGAATCAAGACAACTGGTGTCAAAATGTTCGAAGTCAATTGGAACCACCAAGCCGAAGGGTCGGCAGCAAAATCTACTTTTGGTACCATACCAAGGACACATGCTACTAAAGTGAACAAGAAACACCAGATACCAGCAAACATCGCCAAGCGTTTTTGCTTGATAAATTTGTATTCAGAAGTAAAGTGTTTAATCGCACGATTAAGCATGATAAAGGCGAAGAATACCCACATGTAGCGCATTGGCATCACCACTGAGTTTAAGTTTGTCAGCCATTTGACCAATTCGTTCATGTTTCCTATTCCAAGCAAAGGCATCAAAATAACGATACTTACCAAAATTCCTGTCAATACGAAACCATTGATCAGTGTTCCTTTGGCAGTCGTTTTACGTAGCCAAGCTGGAACAAATTGTGCATCTGCATCCGCAAGCAAAATACGCAATGGCGCATCTATTGAAAAGGCAAGCGCAGCAATTTGACCGATACCTTGTGTAAAGGCATAAACATACATCAGGCTATTGCCAATACCATAGTGTTCGCCAAGCATTTGAAAGGCAGCATAGGCACCATTGGCCATGAGGTCATCAGGCAAGTTACCACTTGTAAAGAGCATACCCATCGCAACTGAGCCAAGAACGGCACAGACACCGACCATTGCAGCAAGCATAAACATTGCTTTTGGAAACTCACGTGCAGGACTCTTCATTTGGTTGACATAAGGTGAAATTTTTTCTGCCCCACCAACCGCAAAGACTAGCATAGAGATTGTTGTGAAGTAACTGAAGTCAAATTTAGGGATATACGTGTTGATATTTCCCATATCTGGTGTTGCGATTGCAAAGTCTTTTGCAATAAAAGGAACGCTGACAGCCATCACGATAAAGAGCAAGCTCATGACAAACATTGCTGTTCCTGCAAGTCCCCCAATAACTTTAAGCGTGTTTAAACCTTTTGTTGCAAGCCAGAGGAAGAGAAGGAAAATAATCAATGAAATGATGGCAACCATCGGAACAGACATCAAACTTACAAGCTGTCCATCTCCACGACCAATCCAACCAAAGGCAATCAAAATTGCTTGAGGTTTTTGGGCCAGATAAGGGATATGCACAACCCAATATGTCCAGGCTGCATAGTAGGCAAGACGTTTTGTTGAAGTTTGTTCAACCCACGAACTTACGCCTCCTTTACTGTCTTTAAAAGTTGAGCCTAACTGCCCAACAATAAGTGCATAAGGTACAAAGTAAAGCGCCAAAATCAAAATCCATGAGGTAACAACTGTGATCCCTTGCTGGGCGAAGTTATTGACCACATTTCCCATGCCCCAAACCATGTTGAAGGCGATAAATGCGACGGTAAACCATCTAATTTTTTTAGTGTCCATATTACTCCTTAAAATTTTTTATCACTCTGCGGACAAGACAAAGTAATTTTTTACGCGCCTTTTACAAATGTAAAAAAGCGGTTGCATTAAAATTATAAAATAAAACTTAAACACTGTCAATATTATTCTTGAATTTTCACTAAAATTTTAAATTTGTCCCTGCTTTTTTATCTTTTCATAAAAAAAAATGAATCCTAAGATTCACTTTTTACTTTATTTTACAAACTTGCTCTTTGCATGATCTACAGCTTCACTGTCAATGCTCTCGCCATCTTCAAGAACACCTACAGAGCCATTCATATGTTTGACACGCGCTGATATTTCTTTATGACGGCCATGAACCATAGGGCGAGCTTGAGGGTTACCTAGGTACCCACATGTTCGTTTTACCACATCACATGTTTGTGGGTTAGCATTGTCACATTGGGGACATTTAAAGCCACGCTCAGTCGCAGTAAAGTCTCCTTCGAAACCACACTCATAACAATGGTCAATCGGTGCATTTGTTCCCAAATAGCCGATACGATCATAAGCAAAGTCCCAAACGGCTTCAAGTGCACGAGGATTTTGTTGAATCATTGGATATTCCGCATAGTGGATAAAACCTCCGTTGGCATAAACGGGATAATCTTTTTCAAATTCCAATTTTTCAAATGGAGTTGGATTTTTACGCACATCATAATGGAAGCTGTTCGTATAGTAATCTTTATCGGTGATATCCGCAACAGAACCAAATTTCTCCTTATCCATACGACAGAAACGGTCTGTCAGACTTTCACTTGGTGTAGAGTAAACAGAGAAATGATAACCGGTTTCTTTACTCCAGTCTTTACAATCTTGGTTCATACGTTTTACGATTTCCAAAGTAAAGTCTTTTGCTTCCTTGTTATTTTCCCACGTTGGTCCATAGAAACTTGTTGCAACTTCATAAAGGCCGATATAGCCAAGGGAAACTGTTGCACGTTCATTTTTATAAAGCTCATCGACTGAATCTTCAGCTTTCAAGCGACCCAAGGCCCCATTCATAAAGAGTATAGGGGCATTTTTGGGTTGGGCTTCTTTTGTACGGTTAACACGGAAAACCAAAGCATCCTTAGCAATGGCAATGCGTTCATTAAAAATTTCCCAGAACTTTTCTTTATCGCCTGCCGCTTCAAGTGCAATACGTGGAAGGTTTACCGTTACTACTCCGAGGTTATTACGGCCCGCAGTTACTTCGTTGCCCTTTTCATCTTTCCAACCATGAAGGAAGCTACGGCATCCCATACTTGCTTTAAATGAACCTGTTAACTCGACAATCTTGTCATAAGACAAGATATCTGGATACATACGCTTTGTGGCACACTCTAGTGCCAAGTTTTTAATGTCATAGTTTGGCGTACCGACTTCAAGATTCAAACCACGCTTCAAGGTGAAAATTAATTTAGGGAAAATAGCTGTACGATGCTCTTTTCCTAAACCTCCGATACGGACTTTCAGGATAGCTTTTTGGATTTCACGTGCATACCAGTCTTCTCCTAAACCAAAACCAACTGTAACAAAAGGTGTTTGCCCATTTGAAGTAAAAAGCGTATTGATTTCATATTCCAAAGATTGCATCGCATCATAGATATCTTTTTTAGTTTTTGCTTGAGCATAGGCTTCACGTTTTTCCGGTTGCTCAATCCACTCTTCCGCATCTTTTAAATGCTTCGCATAGTTTAATTTTGCATAAGGTGCTAAAATTTCATCAGCACGGTCAAATGAACAGCCGCCGTATTGTGAGCTAGCTACATTTGCAATAATTTGTGAAGCTTGAGCAGTTGCTGTTTGAATGGACTTAGGTGAATCTACTTGAGCATTCCCTAATTTAAAGCCATTTTCAAACATATTTTTAAAGTCAATCAAACAACAATTTGACATCGTTGTGAAGGGAGAATAATCTAAGTCATGATAATGAATTTCCCCTTTTTGGTGGGCATTCGCTACATGAGGAGGGAGCATCTTTAAACCAATGGCTTTAGAAACAGCACCTGCAGTTAAATCACGCTGTGTATTGAAAACATCGCTATCCTTGTTGGCATTCTCATTGACAACCGTTTGGTCCTTGTTGATCAATTTTTCGATGGTAAAGTTAATGTCTGTTGCCTTACTTCTTTCAAGATCACGTTGTGTGCGATAAGTTGTGTAAACTTCCGCCCACTTTGTTTCACCAAGTTCCATCAACAGATGTTCCACAATACTTTGAATTTCATAAATCTTAACATTATCCGTAAAACGTGTGAATATTTCGTGCACTACACGATCGCAGATTTCTGCTATACGCTCCTCTGAAGCCGGAGGTACTATTTCGTCCCCAGCTTTTTGCAACGCCTCAAAAATTTTGCTGCTGTCAAACTTTACGGAGCGACCATCACGCTTAATCACACTGATTTCTCGATCTGTTACAACAGTGCTTTCCTCAACCATTTTCATTGTTTCGTTCCCCCATTTTTTAATTCCTTGTGCTTCTATTCTATCAAATAAATTTTCCTTTTTCCACTATATCTAGTATCATTTTTTATGAAAACAAAAGAAAGCACACTATATATAGTGTTGAGGCCAAAAAATAAAAAAAGAGCTATTTTTGCTCTTTTTAGTCATTAATCACATTAATTTGACAAGATTTCATTGTTTCTAAAGCTGCACGATGACTTTCTGGAGTTACACCCGCACAACATGAGGCATCAACAGTAATTTTTACTTCTGGAGCAAATGACTTAATCAATAAAGCATTTGAAACCACACATATATCCGTACAGATACCAATGAGTTCCACTTGCTCCACATTCTCATTGCGGATATATTCTGCAAGCTCTACTGAACCAAAGATATTTTTTTCGAACACACGTTGAAAGCCAACTTGTGCTTCCTTACGTATTTCCCAACCCTGAGTACCTTTTTGACAGTGAATTACTGGCAAGTTTTGTCCTTCTTGAGTTGTTAGGTAATCTTCAAAGTGTGTATCTTGTGTAGCAAGTCGTTCATTTTCAGCGTAAGACACCAACTTCTCGATAACCTTTGGAACAATGGCTTGCGCTTCTTTTGTGCCCAAAGAACCATCTATAAAATCATTTTGAAAGTCAATCAATACCAGTAATTTTTTCATAAGCAAATTATAGCAAATTTACTTTAAAAAGCAAATGCTGATAAAAAATAAGCTCTCCTTCCAGCTCCAAAAGAAAAACTCCATACTCGGAGTTTTTTTCTATATTAACGATGGTACTTCTTGTCTAGATGGTTGTATACAGGAAGACCAATTAAAGTAAAGACAACACCAACCAAGGCTGGAACTTGGTTACTCATATAGTCTGAACTAATCAAGGTCATGACTAAGATGAAGACACCACCAATGATTGCAATAATTGGAATAACTGGATAAAGTGGTACTTTATATGGACGGACTAATTCTGGTTCGCGCTTACGTAAGATAAAGACCGTTATGAAAACCATAGTGTAGAAAATCCAAATTACAAAGACCAACATATTTGTTAAGAAGTCAAAAGCATCGCTTGAAAGCATTGTTACAACTAACATGATTGCTGCAATTGCAACTTGCAGAATACCTGAGTTTACGGGCACGCCGCTCGCTGAAAGCTTTTTAAACGTTCTCCAGAAAGGGAAAGATTTCTCTGTTGCCAAAGCGTATGATGCACGCATTCCTGTCATTGAATAACCATTAATTGTACCGTAAACAGAAATTAAGATACCAATTGTGACAAGTTTACCTCCCATACCACCAAAAATTGTATTGGCAACAATAGCAGGGAGATTCGGATCATTTTCCATCAAGGTTGGAATACCTAAAGTACGAATATAAGCTGCATTGATAAAGACATATACAAACATGATAGCAACAATACCAAGAATAATCGCACGAGGCAAATGTTTAGCAGGGTTTTTCATTTCACCGGCAATATTACCAGCATAAATCCAACCGTCATAGGCAAACATAGTTGCTAAAAGACCTGAACCAATTGCAGACGCCAAGGATAAGTTTTCTCCTGCTGTAATAGGAAGCAATTGGAAATCAACACCACCAGGACGAAGTAACCCAACAACAACAATCAAGGCAATCGGAATTAACTTAATCACTGTTGTAACGGACTGAAGGCCTCCCGCAGCTTTAGAACTAATGAAGTTAATTAAGGTAACTGTAATTGCTGCAATTACACCGACTATTGCAGTGTTAGCTGCGCTCACATTCATCCCAAACAAATTTAAAAATTGTGTACCAAATACAACAGAGAGTGCTGCAATATTTGCAGGGAAATAGATAATAGACTGTGCCCAACCTAAGAGAAATGACCAACGTTTACCAAAACCACGTTGAATATAGCGAATCATCCCACCTGTTTCAGGGATAGCAGCAGCAAGTTCTGCAGCAGTTAATCCCCCACAAATTGAAATGATACCACCAAGTATCCAAACCAATATGTGCAATCCTGGTTGGCCTGTGAGTTCCGCAACTCGTCCAGCCTTGAAGAATACACCTGCACCAATAACCGTACCCATTACTGTTGTAAGGGCAGGGAAGAAACCAAGCGTTCGCTTCATTTCATTTTTTTGTTCCATAAGAGCTCCTCTTTCAAAGATAAATTTTTGATAAGATTAATAATAACAATGCTGACTCCTAACATCAGCATTAGAGAGTAATCTTGTAACCGATTACTCTCTTATTTTAACATAATTTTAGATTTTGTGATGGGATGAACTTAGTTTTTAGCCTTTTAATTTTTCTGTAAGTTTTTCAAGCATTTCTTTCGTCATTGCATCTAAATCATATTTAGGATTGAAGCCCCATTCTTCTTTGGCACAAGTTGCATCGATAGAGTTTGGCCAGCTGTCTGCAATACCTTGACGGACTGGATCTACATCATAATCCATTGTAAAGTCTGGCATGAATTTTTTGATTGACGCAGCAATTTCTTCAGGCTCAAAACTCATCGCAGTAATATTAAAAGCGTTACGGTTTACTAATTTGTCTGCAGGGGCATTCATCAAGTCAACAATAGCATCGATAGCATCAGGCATGTACATCATATCCATCTTTGTTCCTTCAGCGATAAAGCTTGAGTAATGACCATTTTTAATTGCCTCGTAATAAATATCTACAGCATAGTCTGTCGTTCCTCCACCAGGCAATGTTTTATAAGAAATCAAACCTGGGAAACGTACACCACGTGTATCAACACCAAATTTAGTGTAGTAGTAATCACAAAGCAATTCCATAGAAACTTTAGTCACACCGTACATTGTATTCGGACGTTGAATAGTTACTTGAGGTGTGTTGTCCATTGGAGTGCTTGGTCCAAAGGCAGCAATAGATGATGGTGAGAAGTATTGGAGGTTAAGTTCACGCGCTGTTTCTAAGGCATTAACCAAACCACCCATATTCAAATTCCAAGCAAATTGTGGCTTTGCTTCTGCAACAGCTGAAAGAAGTGAAGCCAAGTGGATAATTGTATCCACACCATTATCTTTAGCAATTGCCATCATTTTGTCACGGTCCATGACGTCCAAAATTTCAAAATGTCCGTCAGTCACAACTGGATTACCTTCAACTTCACGTACATCTGTTGCGATAACATTATCAACCCCAAGATCTTTACGAAGACGTTCTGTTAATTCTGATCCGATTTGTCCGAGTGCGCCTGTGATGAGTACTTTTTTCATTATATTTTCTCCAATATATTTGTTGTATGCTTACTTGTAATAGAAAGTTTTTATTGCCCCAAGAAATTAAATCAAGCCGATCTCTTTACCTACTTTGGCAAAAACAGCAACAGCTTCATCTAACATTTCTTTCGTATGCGCTGCTGTAGGCATCGCACGTACACGTCCTGTTCCAAGTGGTACAGTTGGGAATACGATAGGTTTAACATAGACGCCATTTTCAATCAATTTCTTAGAAAACTCTTGTGTTTTTGCTTCATCTCCAAGAATCACTGGTGTGATTGGTGTTTCAGATACACCTGTATCAAAGCCGGCTTTTTGTAATTCTTCTTTGAAGTATTTTGCGTTGTCCCAAAGTGTTTCGACATATTCTGGATGATCATGCATTAAGACAAAGGCTTCTTTTGCTGCTGCAGCTGCACCCGGTGTCAATGAAGTTGAGAAAAGGAAAGGACGTCCTTGTGATTTAAGCCAGTCAACCAAAAGTTTTGAGCCCGCTACATAGCCACCTACTACACCAATCGCTTTTGAAAGAGTACCGATTTGGAAGTCAATCTTATCTTGCAAGCCAAAATGTTTTACTGTACCGGCTCCGCCGCCCATAACACCAGAACCATGCGCATCATCAACATAAGTAATCAAATCATATTTTTCAGCGATTTCAACAATTTCTGGCAATTTAGCAACGTCCCCATCCATTGAGAACACACCGTCTGTGATGTACATTACTTTATTGTATTCACCAGACTCAGTCGCTTCTTTTGCTTTTGCTTCAAGGTCAGCCATATCTTGATGCTTAACACGGATAATTTTAGCACCTGAAAGACGACATCCGTCAATAATTGAGGCATGATTTAGTTCATCTGAAAGAATCGCATCACCTTTTTTCATTACGGCGCTAATCGCTCCCATATTACAATTGAAACCTGATTGAAACGCAATCGCGGCTTCTGTGCCTTTAAATTCAGCGATTGTTTTTTCCAATTCAATGTGTATATCTAAAGTGCCGTTGATAGTACGTACTGCACCAGCACCAGCTCCATATTTATCTGTTGCATCTTTTGTTGCTTGAATTAATTCAGGACGTGTCGCAAATCCCAAATAGTTATTTGAAGCAAGGTTAATCATCTTGTTGCCCGCAACTGTAATCTCAGGACCATTAGCGCTATCTAAAACGTCAATTGTGTTGAGCAAACCCTTTTGTTTAAGGGCTCCAAGCCCATTTTCGAGGAACTGTGTTAAAACTTTTGAAGTCATTCTATAACCTTCTTTCAATTTTTAGTTACACTTTTTGTAACCGTTTACAGTAAGTTTAACACTTTTTTTTTACTCATGCAAGAATTTTTTGCACTTTGATTAAATTTTAATTTAAATTACATGTCTTTGTGAATTTCGTGATATCAGAGTAAATTATCTCACGATTAAAAAAAGACTGAACTATACAAAAAAAGACTTTGAAATTCAAAGTCCTTTTGTTTTAAGAATTATTGATCATTGTCATTGGCAATGAGAAAATGATCCACAACATCTTCAATACGGGCCAAGTCAACATTCCCTCCTGAAACGATAGAAACAACTTTTTTGCCTTTCACATAATCATCAACTTTACCTGAAAGAATAGCTGCTGTTGCAAGAGCGCCAGCACCTTCCACCACAATTTTCGTACGTTGAATCAAATCTTTAATGGCTAATTCGATTTCTGCTTCCGTTACAAGAACCATATTATCAACGATTTGATTGACTACTTCAAAAGTCAATTCACCTGGATAAGCCACATGACAGCCATCTGCAATCGTTGGTGCTTCATCATGGTGCACTTTCTTACGTTCTCTAAAAGATGCAGTCATACCATGGCAATTTTCAGCTTGCACACCAATAACTTGGATATTAGGGTTAAAAGATTTCAAGGCAACCGCAACACCTGAAATCAAACCACCACCGCCTACTGGCACCAATACTGTGTCAACATCCCACAGATGATCTAAGATTTCTAGACCGATTGTTCCTTGTCCAGCCATTACTTCTGCATCATCATATGGAGGAATATACGTAATATTATTTTCCTTAGCGTAAGCTTCACAAAAGGCCTTTGAGTCATCAAACTGTTCACCTTCAAGCATTACTTCTGCACCATAGCCACGTGTGGCATCAACCTTAGCTTGAGGTGCACCTTTTGGCATAACAATGATACTCTTGATACCGAGAAGTTTGGAAGTTAAAGCCACACCTTGAGCATGATTCCCTGCTGAACACGCAATTACTCCACGATCTTTCTCTTCTTGAGATAATTGAGCAATCTTATTGAAAGCGCCACGGAACTTGAATGAGCCTGTTAATTGCATATTTTCAAGTTTCAAGTAAACTTCGCCACCTGTTTTAGCAGTCAAAAACATTGACTGAATCAAGGGTGTTTCACGTGCATATTGTTTAACAGTGTTTTGAGCTTTTTTAATATCTTTAATTGTAATTGGCAGATTTGCTAAATTTGGCATAATTCTTTTTCCTTAGATTTCTTTTTAGAGTTCCGTATAAGTGACATCAATTGAATCAGCAAGTGCTTTAGAAACAACTTTTCCTTTATAAACACTCAACCCAGATAAGAGTTCTTTTGATTTCAGCGCCTCATCTAAGCCTTTGACTGAAATATCCTTAAGGAAAGAGATATTGCCCTGAGCCAAAGCAATTGTCGCTGTACGAGGTGTTGCTCCTGGCATATTTGGCACAGCGTAATGAATTATGCCGTGTTTGATGAAGACTGGATCCGCATGGTTTGTTGCATGATCGATTGTTTCAACAGTTCCTCCTTGGTCAATAGCGATGTCCACGATAACAGAACCTGGTTTCATAGATTTAACCATATATTCTTTGACTAATTTTGGTGGTTTAGCGCCAGGGATTAAGATTGTTGAGATAAAGACATCTGCAAGTTTAATATTTTCTTCCAATGCTTCTGTTGTTGATTTAACGATTTCAACTGTTTTTCCTGCATAGCGTTCTTTAAGTTGGGCGATACGCGCATCACCAAGTTCAATGATAATAACCTTACATCCCAAAGCAACAGCCATATCGGCAGCATTTTCTGCAGCATTACCTCCACCGAAGATAACAACTGTACCAGCCTCGATACCTTCAATACCAGGAAGAAGAATTCCTTCCCCTTCATGTTGTTTTTCAAGATAATATTGCCCAATATTAACTGCACGACGTCCCGCAATAGCTGACATTGGTTTAAGCAACTCAAGCACACCATTGATTGAGATATTTTCACCGGAAATAGCTGTTACTCCGACTTCCATCATTTTTTCCACACAAGCTTTATTGGCTGCCAAGTGTAAGAATCCCCAAATAATTTGGCCTGGTTTGAAGTATTTATATTCAGATTCCATTGGTTCTTTGACTTTAACAATCAACTCTGCTTCCCAAGCAGTTTCTGTATCAACGATTTGTCCCCCAGCCGCTTCATAAAGGTCATTTGTAAAACCACAACCTGCACCAGCATTACTATCGACAAGTACTTCATTACCTGCTTCAACGAGAATTTTTACGTTTTCTGGAGTCATCCCTACACGCGCTTCACCTTGTTTTGGGTCTTTAATTACACCAATTTTCATTTTGTTTCTCCTTTGTGAATTCTTTATCAATTAAATGATAGCACTTTCATATCCATTTAGCAATTATAATTGTGAAATAAAACACTTTTTTAACGTTTTATTATTCTTCCTGTCTATATTCTGTCAATTATAAAAAAAGACACTCAAATCTTACAATTTGAATGTCCTTAAATTTATTTTAGTGGTCCACTTCGTCTGGATTGCGTGCCAGACCTGCTTTCCCATGAAGACTGTCAATAAAGGCGATATCTTCTTCGGTCAAATCAAAATCAAAAATATCCGCATTTTCTTTAATACGGCTTGCCGTCACAGACTTAGGTAAAGGAAGATAGCCTTTGTGTAAACTCCAACGTAAAACGACTTGGGCAACTGTTTTACCATATTTATCTGCAATATCCGTCAATTCAGTAACCGCAAAGATTTTACCTGTGCCAAGTGGGCTATAAGCTTCTGTCAAAATATCGTGTGCTTTATTGAAAGCTACAACCTCTTCTTGCTGATCCGAAGGATTAACCATAATTTGGTTGACAACAGGTTTAATTTCAGCAACTTCCAGTAAAGGTTCTAAGTGACGTGGATGGAAGTTAGACACCCCGATAGCTCGAACTTTTTTGTCCCATACGCCTTCTTCCATTGCTTTCCAAACCGCAGCATTGCGCTCGGCAAAGTTTGGTCGAAATGCTTTTGGATTTGGCCAGTGAATAAGATAAAGGTCCACGTAGTCTAAACCTAGTTTTTCCAAGCTTTCATCTAGTGCTGCTCGGGCATCTTCTGTTGTACCAACAGCCCAAAGCTTCGTTGTAATAAACAAGTCTTCGCGAGCAATTCCACTGTCTTTAATCGCGCGTCCCACCGACTCTTCATTGCCATAGACAGCTGCTGTATCAATATGACGATAGCCAACTTCTAAGGCCGTTTTTACAGCTTGATATGCTTCTTCACCATTTTTAGATTGCCATGTTCCAAAACCAACTTTTGGAATTGTCATACCATTTGCGAGAGTGTAAGTTTCTGTAAGTGACATAATTTCTCCTTTTCTTTACTTTCTAGCTTCATTCTATCACTTTACGAGGTCAGACAAAAAAATTTTGGTTCAAAAAATGGTAAAATAGAAGAATACTAAGAATACTGGAGGTAGAAAATATGGCTGAAGTAGAATCATTCCAGCTCGATCACACAAAAGTTTTAGCACCTTACGTGCGCCTAATTGGGACAGAGACTGGTCCTAAAGGTGACATCATCACCAACTTTGATGTCCGTTTTGTGCAACCTAATCACGGTGAAATCCCGACAAGTGGGCTACATACTATCGAACACTCAATGGCAAGTTTGATTCGTGACCGTATTGATGGCATGATTGACTTTTCTCCTTTTGGATGTCGTACTGGCTTCCATATGATTATGTGGGGCGAACCAACTGCTGAGGAGATTGCTAAAGTGATCACTTCATCTTTGGAAGAGCTCGCAGGAGACAGTTTCACTTGGGATAATGTCCCAGGGGTTGCCGAAAAAGAATGTGGAAATTATCGCGATCACTCATTATTTTCAGCAAAAGAATGGGCGAAGAAAATTTTAAGTGAAGGTATCTCCTCGGATGCTTTCGAACGTCGCCTTGTAAAATAGAGAGAAAGAGAACCATGGGAAAGTATCAATTAGATTATAAAGGGCAAGCCTCTGTCCAAAAATTCCACGAAAAAAATTCAAATAAAAAGACAGATAAATTGTCAAAAATCGAAGAATTAAAAAAACAACACCAAGCGAAAAAGAAAAAAGAGAAGAAAGCATGAAAAAGTTAAACATTGCTTATGTTGGTTTTGGGAAGTCCACCAATCGCTATCATATTCCTTATGTTAAAATCCGTGAGCACTTCGACATTGCGCGCGTTGTCAACCGTAGCCTAGGCAAACGTCCTGAGCAAGCTATTCTTGAGGCTGAAGGAACTATTTTTTCAACAGACATCAATGATATTATTCAAGATGATTCAATTGATTTAGTCATTGTCGTCACTCCAGGTGCTGCACACTATGAAACCAGTAAAAAGCTTTTACTGGGTGGAAAAAACGTTATCTGTGACAAACCGTTAGTAGAAACGTTAGAACAAGCCGAAGAATTAGTTGGTATCGCTCAAGAAAAGAAGCTCTTCTTTATGCCTTTCCAAAACCGTCGTTTTGACAGTGATTTTTTGACAATCAAAAAAGTTTTGGATACGGGTTACCTAGGAGATTTGCTTGACATTACTGTCACTATGGATCACTATCGTCCAGCAGATGCAACTGCTGGTAAAAACTTTGATGGCGCCTGGTATGGCCATGGTGTACACATGGTTGACCAAATGGTTTCACTCTTTGGACAGCCAAAAGATGTACAATACGATATTCGTTCAACACGCGATTCAAATGCTGTAGATGATTACTTCTCTGTAAACTTGCTTTACACCGATTTCCGAGCAACAGTTCAAGCCACTGAACTGGCTGCACTCAAACGTCCCAAATGGGTGCTTTATGGTTCTAGAGGAACTTTAATTAAAGAAAACGTTGACCAACAGGAAAATGATTTGAAGGTGGGAATCTTCCCGGGAAGTGACGGTTTTGGGGCCGATGCACCGCAAGATTTTGCTCAATTGACATACTACAATCAAAATGGCGATCGCATTGAAAAGTCAATTCCTACGGTTTCAGGCGATTATGGTCGTGTCTATGATGCAGCTTATGAGTCACTCGTGAATGGAGCTGAAAAACTCGTTTCGGATGAGCAAATTTTGACAGTTATTGAAACTTTAGAAAATGGCTTTAAATAAAAAGTCCTCTTTGAGGGCTTTTTCTATACCCTTCCATCCATAAAAATAGCAATCCATTTCCTGAAAGAACTGAAAGATAAAATGTTAAAATGACACTATGACTATTACATTTAAAAATGTCACTAAAAAATACGGAGACAAAGCCGTACTTTCAGATATCAACTTATCCATTGAAAGTCACGAGTTTTTTGTTCTCGCAGGCTCTTCTGGTGGCGGAAAAACAACATTACTCAAGATGGTTAACCGGCTCATCGAACCCAATAAAGGGCAGGTCCTCATTGATGATCAAGATATTCAAACAATTAACTTAAGAGACTTGCGTCTTCAAATAGGATATGTGCTTCAACAAATTGCGCTCTTTCCTAACATGACCGTTTTAGAAAATATTGGTATCATCCCGACAATGAAAGGTTGGAGCAAAAGAGAAACGCGTGAGCGCGTACTCGAACTCCTTCCTTTAGTGGGTCTAGATGCTGAAAAGTACCTTAACCGATACCCTCATGAACTTTCTGGAGGTGAAGCACAACGGATTGGTATTTTGCGTGCTATCGCCTGTAAACCAAAGATTATTTTAATGGACGAACCTTTCTCCGCTCTGGATCCTATCTCCCGTAAACAGCTACAGGAACTGGTCAAAGATTTGCAGAAAACCTTAAAAATCACAACGGTTTTTGTTACCCACGATATGTCTGAAGGAATGGCGATGGCTGACCGTATCGCAATTCTCAAAGACGGCGAACTTCAACAGGTGGGACGTCCCCAAGAAATTTTAAATGCCCCAGCAAATACTTTTGTGGCGGACTTCTTCACTGATTATCAGCAAGACTTGTCTCAATATAAATTAAAAAATCTTGAACAAGTCCTTGCAACTCATGATTTTTCGGAAGAAACGCCTTTGGGGGAAATCTTAAATAGTCTGGAGGACGATGCTCATGAATAATTTGATTTCTACCTTTCAACAGCAAGAGCACCAGTTTTGGCTTGCTCTTCTAGAGCATATCCAAATTTCCTTGGTTTCTCTTTTTATCGCTATTTTAATCGCTCTTCCCCTTGCTTTACTTTTAAGACGTTACCCTAAAATTGCTGAGCCCGTACTGCAACTTACCGGAATTTTCCAAACGATTCCAAGTTTGGCCTTGCTTGGATTATTGATTCCTTTTATTGGGATTGGTTCTTTGCCAGCTATTGTCGCATTAGTTGTCTATGCTCTTTTTCCTATTATTCAAAACACCTACACCGGTCTTCAGCAAATTGATCAGTCTTTAATTGAAGCAGCAACTGCTTTTGGGATGAACCGACGGGAGCGCTTGATGAAGTTTGAGCTGATACTTGCTCTTCCCTTTATTATGGCTGGTATTCGTACAAGTGCTGTCATGATTATTGGAACAGCAACTTTAGCTGCACTTATTGGAGCAGGCGGACTCGGAAATTTCATCCTCTTGGGCATTAACTCCAATGATGTTAACCTTATCCTGATTGGAGCGATTTCTTCTGCTTTATTGGCCGTTATTTTCTCAACCTTACTCCGCTTCTTGGAAAAAGCAAAAATTCGGACCATTCTGATTAGTTTCTTTGCTGGTCTTTTACTCTTGCTAGGGTCGTATTATCAACCTCAATCCAATACTCATCCACAGATTACCATTGCTGGAAAGCTCGGAGCTGAGCCGACACTTTTGATAAATATGTACAAGGAAGTCATTGAAAAGAACAGTGATATCGAAGTCACACTCAAGTCCAACTTTGGAGATACAACTTTCCTTTACAATGCTTTAAAATCCAATAAAATTGATATTTATCCTGAATTTTCTGGAACAGTCTTAACGACATTCTTGAAAAAAAACACAACCTCCACCGATCCCAAAAAAGTTTACGAAGAAGCACGCACAGGTATTGCTAAACTTGATAACTTTGCCTATCTTACACCTATGGAATTTCAGGATACTTATGCTTTAGCTGTGAAAAATAGCTACGCCCAGAAACATCACCTTAAAAATATTTCTGATCTCCAAGGGCTTCCTTCAGTTAAAGCTGGCTTTGACTTAGAATTCGCACACCGCCAAGATGGCTATATTGGCATTCAAAGTTTATATGGACTAAATTTTGATGTGAAGACAATGCAAACAAGTTTGATCTACAATGCCTTGAATAGTGATAGCATTGATTTAGCCCAAGTTTATTCCACAGACAGTCAAATCAAACAATATGAACTGACCGTCCTGAATGATGATAAAAATCTTTTCCCACCATATCAAGCAGCTCCTTTGATGAATAAAAATCTCCTTAAGAAATACCCCCAATTGGAGCAAATTTTAAACCGACTTTCAGGAAAAATTACCAATCAGGAAATGATTGATATGAATTACGCCGTCAATGTTGAGCAAAAAGATCCTGCTGCCGTGGCACATGACTTTTTAGTGAAACACAGTTTGATTTAAAGGTTGAGCTTAAGAACTCTTACATAAGGGTTCTTTTTATATATTTCATAAGCGAGCGCAAGAAATCAGCACCTGAAACTATGCTATAATGAAGTTATGAAAAAATATGATGTAATCGTTGTTGGAGCCGGACCTTCGGGTATGATGGCAGCAATAGCTGCTGCAGAAAATGGTGCACATACAGCTTTAATTGATAAGAACAAAAAAGTAGGAAAAAAACTGTTGATGACGGGAGGCGGACGATGTAACGTTACCAACAGCCATTCGGTGGACGAAATTATCACCCATGTCCCTGGAAATGGCCGCTTCTTGCACAGTGCTTTTGCTCAATTTTCAAACTTAGATATTATTGACTTCTTTGAAAAAAATGGTATTCCACTCAAGGAGGAAGACCATGGTCGAATGTTTCCTGTAACCGATAAATCTCGAACAATTGTTGAGGGCCTTTTCAGTAAAATAGAGGAGCTTCATGTGGACTATTTTCCAAACGCTGCTGTAACTGAACTCAATATAGAACATGGTGCTATTACAGGACTTGAAACAGAAACAGATAGCTTCACAGCCTCCTGTGTTGTCTTATCTACTGGCGGACGCGCCTATCCCTCGACAGGTTCCACTGGTGACGGTTATAAATTAACACGAAGTGCTGGTCATACAATCACAACACTTTATCCGACAGAATCCCCATTAATTTCTTCTGAAACATTTATTAGTGAGAAAACTTTACAAGGTATCTCTCTTCGAGATATCCGATTAAGTGTACTTAATGCTAAAGGGAAAATCATCATTGAACATCAAATGGACATGCTCTTCACGCACTTTGGTCTCAGTGGCCCTGCAGCACTTCGCTGTTCTAGCTTTATCAACCAAGAACTAGCTAAAGGCGCAGAAAGTGTGACTGTCCAGCTGGACAGCTTCCCTGACATATCTGTAGCACAACTCTTAAACGACTTGAAAAATACTGCGCGTGACAATGGCAAGGCTGTTAAAAATGCTTTTGCAGCGCTCACGCAGGAACGCTATTTACTTTTCTTACTGGATAAAGTTCAAATCGACGCAGATATACCTGCAAAGCAATTGACCGAAAAACAGTTGGAGAAATTTTCTCATATCCTTAAAGCATTTCCAATCCAAATCGATAAAACTTTTCCGATTGAAAAATCTTTTGTCACTGGTGGAGGCGTTCAACTTAAAGAAATTAATCCAAAGACAATGGAAAGTAAATTAACAGCCGGTCTATATATGACTGGGGAATTGCTCGACATTAACGGTTATACGGGTGGCTATAATATCACTTGTGCTTTTGTGACTGGTCATGTAGCAGGTACCCATGCCGCAGAAATGGCCTCTTATATGAAATACTGAACATACTTTATAAAAACATCTAAAAGTTAAGTTCATTCTTGCATTCTTTCTCGTGAAATGGTATTATATTAAAGTACCAATTCGCGGAAGTGGCGGAATTGGCAGACGCGCAGGATTAAGGATCCTGTGGCCTATCTTGGCTGTGCGGGTTCAAGTCCCGCCTTCCGCATCTATATAAGAATTTAAGCACCAGTCTTGTAAGACTGGTGCTTTTCTTTTTTTATTACTAAGTATGCTACAGTGGACAATGGATAAAAATATAGATACAAAAATAAACCACAACCTTGATTAGGTTGTGGTTTTAAAATAGAAATTAAAAAAATTTTCATATTTTTTCTTCGAAAAAGAAGCCTCTTAATCTTGAACAATTGCTGTATACACCTAAATTTTGTCATTCAAATTTGATTACCTCTGAGTATTGCAAGATAATGCAATCTAATTAATATGAAGGTTTTTCTGTAATCGTTGCTGCCAATTCTACCAATGCTAACACTGGTTTACCTCTAAGCGTAAGGTAGAGCTTTCTTGTGCCTTTTTCATCATTAATGAGGAAATGTAAACCAACGCCTGATACAAATTTCAGAATATGGAAGACGATACCAATATTAATGAAATAAGAAACGATAATCAAGAAGTTTTGCATATTATTTCCTCACTTTTATTGTTTTTGTTTATCTGCGTAATTTATTATATATAAAAGCAATATAGATTACAAAAGATATGCAAATATTTTTAAACATTTCTTTTGCATTACTTGGAAATAACTAAAAAACGCTAAACTATGACTAGTTTATGCGTTAATATTTAGATAATTTGTAACAAATCAGCTGTGGCCTGTCGTTTCCCCCCCTCTTTTTTAAGTGTGCTTCCATTTCATATCTTTACCTGTCAGGAAAGACCATAGAGCCGCGGCATAGAAAATCAAGAGAAAGATGGCATAGACAATTTCGGGGAAATAACTGAGTGCCACAAGGCGACATTTCCAGCCTTGATCCCAAACGGTAGTCACTTGAACGAAGAGATAAAGTATGAGAAGTACGATAGAAGTTATTCTAGACCATCCCAAAACCGCTCCCTCACTAAGCACTACCTGAATCAAATAAATCGTAAAGGCAAAAAGAACAATCGGAGTGATAGCAAGCGCCATATACAGCCCGATTTGTTGCACCCAATAAATCATCCGCATCCAAGGTGGCATTTTTCTGCCATATTCTTTAATATTTTGTAAAGCACCAATATACCAGCGTTTACGCTGATGGTAAAGCGAGTTATAATCTTCCATAACATCAGTTATGGACTTCACACCTACATGAGGTACTGAAAAGCCTAAAACGAGGATAGCCAAAGTCAGCTCATTATCCTCTGTCATGCTATCGACATCATAGTAGCTTCCCCCCTCTGGTAATAGCTTACCTTCTAAACGTGCTCCCTTAATTTCTTTGAGAACATCCCAACTAATCAAGCTAGCTGTTCCTGACAAAACATAAACTTCAGCTCTTTTGTGAACTAAGCGGGCAAAGCGAGCAAATTCCATTTGTTGTAAAATCCCAAGTAAGTTGGTTGAATTACGTCCAACAAAGATAGAACTGACCCCACCCACACGCGCTTCTTCTATCATTTTTTTCTCAGCTTTTTCGATGAAATCAGGCTCTATCATCGTATCCGCATCCATAACTAAAACAGCAGAGCGTTGAGCATCTAATGTCGGAGAAAGTTTTTCTAGTGCCCAGTTAAGTGCACCTGCTTTTTTCTTCTCATTTTTCCCTGGCATAACCAAAACTTCTGCCCCAGCGGCCATAGCTTCTACAGAGGTCAAATCCGTTGTGTTATTGGGTACGACAAAGATGCGATCAGGTAATCTCGTTTGTTCATAAATGCTGCTTACCGCTTCTCCTATACTCCCCGCTTCATTCCATGCGGGAATCATTACAACGATATATAGCGTTTCCTCCATAAGAAAAAGTCCCTTCATTCTGTACGATCTGTTTGAACAATTATAAACATTACTTTTAAGTAACTAAGATAACAAACATATATCCATTGTAATATTTTTCTTAGTAAATTCAAAACATCTTCCCAGCATATGGACTTTTCTTAGGCAATTTTAAGTTTTTGTTTCTCACAGTAGTCCTTAGCGTCAGCGAGTAATACAAAATACTAGTTTACCAAGGCGCGAACATGGTATACTAATTTTATCTATTGGAGGACTTTATGCTATATCTACTCTTTTTTCTCGCTATTTCTGGGATAGGCTATTTGCTAATAAAATTTAAAGATCGCAGTATCTTGGGCGGGCTGCTTTTTGCTGCTGGGTTGATTCTCTCATTTTTCACCCTTTTAATTCTTGGACTCGTTTTCCTTGATAAAACCTCCTCTCATGGTTCAATGCTTGCTTTAGCAATTTTTTATTTACTTCTCCCTCTCATCTTTTTAGCTGTATGCATCTATCTCATTTTCAATTCACAAACGATGCGTACTAAAGAAGGAAAAAGTTTAACTGCAAAGCTCTCCGCTGCCATGGGCTTAAATTTAATCATCAGTTTCCCTCTTTTTCTATTTTTAATCACGGGTATGTTCAAACTACCACTTTTTCTGGATATAATTTTGTTATTTATCCTCTTACTTGATTTAATACTGTCCTTCATCTTTATTGCTTACCTCTTTTATTCTTGGATGTACCAGATGCTGCCGCTTAAAAAGCATATTGACTATATTATTGTACTTGGGTCTGGTATTTCTAGTGAATACGTTCCACCGCTTCTTAAAAGCCGCTTGGACAAAGGGATTGAATATTTCTACAAAAATCCGAATGCGAAATTTGTTGTGAGTGGTGGGCAAGGTGCTGATGAGCCTGTTTCTGAAGCTTATGCTATGCGTAAATACCTCCTCTCTCAGCATATTCCTGAAAATATGATTATTTTAGAAGATCAATCAACTACAACTTATGAAAATATGCTTTTTTCAAAACAGCTTATTGAAGAAGATTGGCTCACAAGATTTGAGGGTGGCCACCCAGCGCCAAGTATTATCTTTTCAACCAATAATTATCATGTGCTCCGTGCACGTTTATATGCCCGTAGAGTGCATCTTAAGGCTGAAGGGGTTGGTGCACCAACAGCACTTTATTTCTTACCCACAGCCCTCATACGTGAATACGTGGCCCTCTTATCACACAATAAAATATGGGTTATGAGCCTCATTGGTTTTGTTTTCTTCGCTTTATTATATAGCTTTTTACCAATATAAAAACACACGGTTAATGAATGACCGTGTGTTTTTGTTATACTACACCTACCAAGGCATAACGTAAGATGTACAGAATAAGCAAATGTGCGGGATAAAAATAATAGAAAAGATCTCTTTGCCACTGTGCGCCATTGCCGCCACGTTGACCATTGTAGAGATAAATGAAAGGTAAAACAGTAATAATCATAAATTCATTTGAAAAACTGAGTACCTGGTAAAGCGTACCTGCTGCACTGCCTGTAAAATAGCCCACCAAACTCCATATAAGCAAAAGAAGACTAAAAGTAATAATCCCTGCTGAAATTTTTGCCCATCTTCTTCGGAAAAAATAGAAAATGAGGACCAATACAAGCTCATATGGGCCACCCTCACTCAACAGGATAAGGGGCAAAAGTAATATAATGACTAAACTATATGAAAAGCACTTAAGCTTCGTCCCTTGATTTTTACGAATAATATCAATTGCCCAGATTAAAGCAAATAAGAGCGCCAGCGTCATGAAAATATTTTGACCTGCAAGAAGTAAAAATATATCAAATTGCCCATATGGGTCCTCAAAACTGCTCCGTGTCAGCAAGTTGAAGCTAATATTGATGGCATACATTAGTAGACCACCACCTAGAAGCCTTAAAAAATATTTTTTTCGACTTCTTGTATAATGAAAGCCTTCGACCATCATAAAGACAAATAGAGGTGCGACAAATCTCCCTAAAAAGCCTATCCAGGTAGGTAAGCCCAAATAACTTCCAAGATAAATGTTAATATGGTCGATAACCATAAATACTATACCTATAATTTTTAAATCATAGCTAGAAAAAATTTTTTTCATACTCTGTTCTCCCTTATTTGTGAAACAGATTTTCTAGAAGAAACCAGCCTAGATGAAGATAGTTAAGAATCAAGAGAACTACTTTTACTGAGACGGCTTTTTAAAAAAAAACTGATACCTTTTTATTATAAAGGAGAATTGTACATCCTCTCTTACATTTCAGTAATTTATGGCTTATTAAAAAACTGCTGGAGCAACTTTCCAACAGTTTTTTCTTATTTTTTGATTTGAATAAACAAGACTTTCAAATAATCACCTTCCGGGAAAGAAGAAGCCACCTTGAAGTCGGCAGGCAAGTGCTCTTCCTGAAAAATATCAAATTTAACTTTTTTATTTTTCAGAGCCTGTTCTACCATTGTACGGAATTTCTCACGGCTAACATTAGCAGCATTTGTAGACGCAATCAAAAGTCCTTCTTTATTTAAAATATCGATTGATTCTTGAACGAGTTCCCCATAATTCTTTGCCACCGAAAAAGTTTTCTTCTTGTTGCGAGCAAAGCTTGGTGGATCTAAAACTACAACATCATAACTTAATTCTTTTTTCTTGGCATAATTAAAATAGCCAAAAACATCCATAACATAGATACGTTGACTCTCTGAATCAATGCCATTCATTGTAAATTGTTCTCGCGTTTTATCCAAAGAACGTTTGGCCAAATCTACTGAGGTTGTCTGACTTGCTCCTCCAAACGCTGCTGCAACCGAAAAAGCGCCTGTATAACTAAACATATTAAGAAGAGTCTTACCGGCCACTAAACCACTTGCTAAAGTACCACGCACTTCTTTCTGATCTAAGAAAATCCCTGTCATCAGCCCTTCATTCATATATGTTGCATAGGTCACACCATTTTCCATAACGGCCAATGGTTCTGGGGCAATTTCACCGCCTATATGTCGCGTTTCAAAACTTAGTCCATCAAAACGAATTTTTTCATAAATTCCTTTGATTTCAGGATAAACAGAGCGAAAGGCAGCTATAATGTCTGTACTTTGCGTATAGATAAAAGGATTGTACCAGCTAAAAACAGCATAATCAGCATAATAATCAACAGTTATACCGCCTAAGCCATCGCCTTCACCATTAAAAATCCGGAAAGCTGTTGTTAGGTCATCTTGGAAAAAAGAAAGACGTGCGCGCTTAGCTTCCTCAAACTTCTTTTCATAGAAACGCTGATTTATATCCTCTGGGATTTGACTTAAAAGCCAACCAGCGCCTTTATTTTGCTTCGATAAATAGCCTCTTCCTAAAAAGTTTTCTTTTTCATCAACAAAGTCAATAAACCCATCTTCCTGTGGAGTAGACTTTAAATCTTCGGTAACAATTAAGGGAAAAGCGCGACGAAGCTTAAGTGCAGCCTGCTTTTTTACTGTGATTTTCTTCATAGTATTATTGTATCAAAAAAAACAGACCATGGTCTGTTTTTTATTGCATTATTTTTCTGTAAGAGCATCAAGTCCTGGAAGAACTTTACCTTCGAGAAGTTCCATAGAAGCACCACCACCTGTAGAGATCCATGAGAATTTATCTGCACGGCCAAGGTTGATTGCTGCAGCTGCTGAGTCACCACCACCGATGATTGATTTTACACCTGGTTGAGAAATGATAGCATCCATAACACCAATAGTACCTGCTTGGAAATCAGGGTTTTCAAAGACACCCATAGGACCGTTCCAAACAACTGTTTTAGCACCTTCAAGCTCTTTAGCAAAACGTTCAACTGATTTAGGACCAGCATCAAGGCCAAGGAAACCTGCATCGACTGCTTCACCTTCAGTATCTTTCACTTCAGTGTAACCAGCAAAAGCATTTGCTTCTTTTGAGTCTACTGGCAAGATAAGTTTACCGTCTGCTTTTTCAAGCAATTCTTTTGCCAAGTCAAGTTTGTCTTCTTCAACCAAAGAATCACCGATTTCGATACCTTGTGCTTTGAAGAATGTGTACGCCATACCACCACCGATGATAACTTTGTCTGCTTTACCAAGCAAGTTTTCAATAACACCGATTTTATCTGAAACTTTTGAACCACCAAGGATCGCTACGAATGGGCGAACTGGGTTTTCAACAGCTTCTTGGATGTAAGCAATTTCGTTTTCAAGCAAGAAACCAGCTACTGCTTTATCCACGTTAGCAGAAATACCTACGTTTGAAGCGTGCGCACGGTGAGCAGTACCAAATGCATCATTTACGAAGATACCATCTCCAAGTGAAGCCCAGTATTTACCAAGTTCAGGATCATTTTTAGATTCTTTTTTACCATCAACATCTTCAAAACGAGTGTTTTCAACAAGCAAGATATCGCCATCTTTTAATTCAGCAATAGCAGCTTCCAATTCAGCACCACGTGTAGTTCCTGGGAAGACCACTTCTTTGCGCAATTTTTCGCCCAAAGCTGCTGCTACTGGAGCAAGAGATTTACCAGCTTTATCTGCTTCTTCTTTAACACGACCAAGGTGAGAGAAGAGAATTGCACGTCCGCCTTGTTCAAGTACATACTTGATTGTTGGAAGAGCTGCAGTAATACGGTTATCATTAGTAATTACACCATCTTTAAGTGGGACATTGAAGTCCACACGAATAAGAACTTTTTTTCCTTTAAGATCTACATCTTTAACAGTCAATTTTGCCATTTTCTGGAAATCTCCTATAAATTTTTATTTAGTAATAAAGTAATTATATCACAATTTAGGCAAAACTTTCTCTCCAAGCATTATCAATAAACTCACTGCTGATCATACAATATTTTCGTTATTTTTTCTTTCAAACGATACTTTTCCATACGATGCAATTCATCGCCCGCGAGATAACTTTTCAGGAGCCGTCGGTAACGTAAACTTAAGTTTTCAAAAACTTCTTCTAGTAAACTTCCAGAAATCAGCGTATGTTCTGGACTGGCCGCTTTACCTTTTAAAGCATCCGAATATTCGTATATGTCTAAGCCAGTCCCACAATCAAAACCCCTTTTAAAAGCCCGCTCCCTTCTTTTAATATCAATAAGTCTCTGCTTATAGCGCACCTTAAAATGGCAAAATAAATTTCTTTGTGTCACACCGTCGCTAAGCAAGTCATATAATACCAAGCGCCCTTCCTGCTGATAGTCATCAATCGTCCAAAAATTTATCGGAATTAAACGACTGCTTTTCCACACAATATGTTGGACAGAATGAAATATTTCTTCCAGCTGCTCCATATCTAAATTATGCTCCATCCTTATATTTTTTCTCCCCTCTAGAATAACTTCCAACTTATCGTAATTTATTATGTTCCCCCTTCCTTTTGTGATATGCCCTACTCCTATATAGTAGAATACCATAGCTTCAATTAAATACAATTATCAAATTATTTTTATTTTTTAAATTTCTAAAATATAATCGAAATTATGGACATTTTTTAAGTTACAGAATATAAATTGACATTTTATCAAAAAAACTAGAATATTAGCACGTATCTTTTCATCTTAGAGTAATAAATAACAATTCTCTGATATTTAACAAACAAACTTATTCGTCAATAAAAT
This sequence comes from Lactococcus sp. bn62, assembly GCF_029492705.2. NCBI lineage: Bacteria > Bacillati > Bacillota > Bacilli > Lactobacillales > Streptococcaceae > Lactococcus > Lactococcus sp. bn62. Next base: position 1,961,784 of record NZ_CP120417.1, read on the forward strand.
AACTAGGTCACTAACCTAGTTATTAATAAAAATTATATAAAAAAACCAAGAGTCATAAAACTCTTGGTTTGACTGATGCCGAGGACCGGTTTCGAACCGGTACGAAGGTTACCCTTCGCAGGATTTTAAGTCCTGTGCGTCTGCCAGTTCCGCCACCCCGGCAAAATATGGAAAATCCCCCCACTAAGGGAGAACTAACAAAGCGAACGACGAGATTCGAACTCGCGACCCCAACCATGGCAAGGTTGTGTTCTACCCCTGAACTACGTTCGCAACGCTTAAAGAAAGAAAAACTTTCTAAATACCTCTAGCTGCACTACACTAGGTCCAACAGTTAAAGGAATGCCGACTACATGATTCGAACACGCGACCCTCTGATTACAAATCAGATGCTCTACCAACTGAGCTAAGTCGGCTATAAAAGAAATGCGGATGAAGGGACTTGAACCCCCACGCCCTAAAGCACTAGAACCTAAATCTAGCGTGTCTGCCAATTTCACCACATCCGCTTGACAAGTTCTTTTACGCTTTATACCTCAACCTATTGTTAAAGTATGACCCGTGCTGGGCTCGAACCAGCGACCCTTTGATTAAAAGTCAAATGCTCTACCAACTGAGCTAACGAGTCTATTTCTTTTATTACCTTTCAAGTCTATCAACTTGAAACGGTTCCGACGGGAATCGAACCCGCGATCTTCGCCGTGACAGGGCGACGTGATAACCGCTACACTACGGAACCTATGGGAGTTAACGGGATCGAACCGCTGACCCTCTGCTTGTAAGGCAGATGCTCTCCCAGCTGAGCTAAACTCCCAATCACTTGGCATTTACCCTATCTCGCAGGGGGCAACCCCCAACTACTTCCGGCGTAATAGGACTTAACTTCTGTGTTCGACATGGGAACAGGTGTATCTCCTATGCAATGAATACCAAATCATGGTCTGAATGTATTGAACACTCAAAACTAAATAACAATCTCTTGATAAATAAGTAAAGCTGAACTCATATGTTCTATTACTTGGTAAAGTCCTCGAGCTATTAGTACTGGTCCGCTCCATCCCTCGCAGGACTTCCACTTCCAGCCTATCAACCTGATCATCTCTCAGGGCTCTTAATTCATAAAGAATGGGAAATCTCATCTTGAGGTGGGCTTCGCACTTAGATGCTTTCAGCGCTTATCCCTTCCCTACATAGCTACCCAGCGGTGCTCCTGGCGGAACAACTGGTACACCAGCGGTAAGTCCACCCCGGTCCTCTCGTACTAAGGGCAGATCCTCTCAAATTTCCTACGCCCGCGACGGATAGGGACCGAACTGTCTCACGACGTTCTGAACCCAGCTCGCGTGCCGCTTTAATGGGCGAACAGCCCAACCCTTGGGACCGACTACAGCCCCAGGATGCGACGAGCCGACATCGAGGTGCCAAACCTCCCCGTCGATGTGAACTCTTGGGGGAGATAAGCCTGTTATCCCCAGGGTAGCTTTTATCCGTTGAGCGATGGCCCTTCCATGCGGTACCACCGGATCACTAAGCCCTAGTTTCCTACCTGCTCGAGTTGTAGCTCTCGCAGTCAAGCTCCCTTATACCTTTACACTCTACACATGATTTCCAACCATGTTGAGGGAACCTTTGGGCGCCTCCGTTACTCTTTAGGAGGCGACCGCCCCAGTCAAACTGCCCGACAGACACTGTCTCCCACGCCGATTATGCGTGTGGGTTAGAGCAACCATGAAGCAAGGGTAGTATCCCAACAGCGACTCACTTGAAACTAGCGTCCCAAGGTCAAAGTCTCCTACCTATCCTGTACATGCTTCACAGGTACTCAATATCAATCTGCAGTAAAGCTCCATGGGGTCTTTCCGTCCTGTCGCGGGTAACCTGCATCTTCACAGGTACTAAAATTTCACCGAGTCTCTCGTTGAGACAGTATCCAAATCATTACGCCTTTCGTGCGGGTCGGAACTTACCCGACAAGGAATTTCGCTACCTTAGGACCGTTATAGTTACGGCCGCCGTTTACTGGGGCTTCAATTCAGAGCTTCGCCTAAGCTAACCCCTCCTCTTAACCTTCCAGCACCGGGCAGGCGTCACCCCCTATACATCACCTTGCGGTTTAGCAGAGAGCTGTGTTTTTGATAAACAGTTGCTTGGATCTTTTCACTGCGGCTGTATTTCTACAGCACCCCTTCTCCCGAAGTTACGGGGTCATTTTGCCGAGTTCCTTAACGAGAGTTCTCTCGATCACCTGAGGCTACTCGCCTCGACTACCTGTGTCGGTTTGCGGTACGGGTAGTATTGAATTAAACGCTAGAAGATTTTCTTGGCAGTGTGACATCAAGGGCTTCGCAACCGTAGTTGCTTCCCCATCACAGCTCAATGTTAAAGGAAAATGCATTTGACACATTCCACACCTCACTGCTTAGACCAGAATCCATTAACTGGCTCCCTTTAGCCTACTGCGTCCCTCCATCACTAACAATACTAGTACAGGAATATCAACCTGTTGTCCATCGACTACGCCTTTCGGCCTCGCCTTAGGTCCCGACTAACCCAGGGCGGACGAGCCTTCCCCTGGAAACCTTAGTCTTACGGTGGATAAGATTCTCACTTATCTTGCGCTACTCATACCGGCATTCTCACTTGTAATCGCTCCAGCACCCCTCACGGTATACCTTCATCGCTGATTACAACGCTCTCCTACCATTTAATTAATATTAAATCCACAGCTTCGGTAATATGTTTAGCCCCGGTACATTTTCGGCGCAGGGTCACTCGACTAGTGAGCTATTACGCACTCTTTGAATGATAGCTGCTTCTGAGCTAACATCCTAGTTGTCTGTGCAACCCCACATCCTTTTCCACTTAACATATATTTTGGGACCTTAGCTGGTGGTCTGGGCTGTTTCCCTTTCGACTACGGATCTTAGCACTCGCAGTCTGACTGCCGCACATGTGTATTAGCATTCGGAGTTTATCTGAAATTGGTAACCCGAGATGGGCCCCTCATCCAAACAGTGCTCTACCTCCAATACACTTAAATTGCGACGCTAGCCCTAAAGCTATTTCGGAGAGAACCAGCTATCTCCCAGTTCGTTTGGAATTTCTCCGCTATCCACAAGTCATCCAAACACTTTTCAACGTGTCCTGGTTCGGTCCTCCAGTGCGTCTTACCGCACCTTCAACCTGCTCATGGATAGGTCACTAGGTTTCGGGTCTACATCATGATACTAAAGCGCCCTATTCAGACTCGCTTTCGCTACGGCTCCGCCTCTTCAGCTTAACCTCGCATCATAACGTAACTCGCCGGTTCATTCTACAAAAGGCACGCTCTCACCCATTGACGGGCTCGAACTTCTTGTAGGCACACGGTTTCAGGTGCTATTTCACTCCCCTCCCGGGGTTCTTTTCACCTTTCCCTCACGGTACTGGTTCACTATCGGTCATTAAGGAGTATTTAGGCTTGGGAGATGGTCCTCCCGGATTCAAACTGGATTTCGCGTGTCCAGCCCTACTCAGGATACTGCTAGGTATAAAGTCTATTTCAAATACGAGGCTATTACTCTCTTTGGCTTACCTTCCCAGGTAATTCTTCTATAGACTTTAAGTCCACGTTGCAGTCCTACAACCCCAAGAAGCAAGCTTCTTGGTTTGGCCTGTTTCCCGTTCGCTCGCCGCTACTTAGGAAATCGTTTTTACTTTCTCTTCCTGCAGGTACTTAGATGTTTCAGTTCTCTGCGTTACCTTCTCGTAAGCTATGTATTCACTTACGGATACTATGCATAACATAGTGGGTTTCCCCATTCGGAGACCTAGGGATCAATGCGTACTTACTGCTCCCCCTAGAATATCGTCGTTAGTCACGTCCTTCTTCGGCTCTTAATGCCAAGGCATCCACCGTGCGCCCTTATTAACTTTGCCATTAAAACAAGTATAAGTTTTTTCGAACTATTTAAAATAATTCGCAGCTTTACAGAAATGTTTTACCATTTCTCGGTTTATTTATCGTTATAAGATATTGTTATTTAGTTTTCAATGATCAATTCCTATTTTAACGTCTTCGTTGACAAGATACTGTCGTATCTTATGGAGCCTAGCGGGATCGAACCGCTGACCTCCTGCGTGCAAAGCAGGCGCTCTCCCAGCTGAGCTAAGGCCCCTTCTCTCAACGCAATCTTCTCTATCTTGCATCAAAAGACTGCTTGTTTGGTCTTTATAGACCCCTCAAAACTGAATAAAGTAGAACAACATCTTTTTTTATATTCCTTAGAAAGGAGGTGATCCAGCCGCACCTTCCGATACGGCTACCTTGTTACGACTTCACCCCAGTCATCGGTCTTACCTTAGGAAGCGCCCTCCTTGCGGTTAGGCAACCTACTTTGGGTACTCCCAACTTCCGTGGTGTGACGGGCGGTGTGTACAAGGCCCGGGAACGTATTCACCGCGGCGTGCTGATCCGCGATTACTAGCGATTCCGACTTCATGCAGGCGAGTTGCAGCCTGCAATCCGAACTGAGAATGGTTTTAAGAGATTAGCGCACCCTCGCGGGTTGGCGACTCGTTGTACCATCCATTGTAGCACGTGTGTAGCCCAGGTCATAAGGGGCATGATGATTTGACGTCATCCCCACCTTCCTCCGGTTTATCACCGGCAGTCTCACTAGAGTGCCCAACTTAATGATGGCAACTAGTAATAAGGGTTGCGCTCGTTGCGGGACTTAACCCAACATCTCACGACACGAGCTGACGACAACCATGCACCACCTGTATCCCGTGTCCCGAAGGAACTCCTTATCTCTAAGGATAGCACGAGTATGTCAAGACCTGGTAAGGTTCTTCGCGTTGCTTCGAATTAAACCACATGCTCCACCGCTTGTGCGGGCCCCCGTCAATTCCTTTGAGTTTCAACCTTGCGGTCGTACTCCCCAGGCGGAGTGCTTAATGCGTTAGCTGCGCTACAGAGAACTTATAGCTCCCTACAGCTAGCACTCATCGTTTACGGCGTGGACTACCAGGGTATCTAATCCTGTTTGCTCCCCACGCTTTCGAGCCTCAGTGTCAGTTACAGGCCAGAGAGCCGCTTTCGCCTCCGGTGTTCCTCCATATATCTACGCATTTCACCGCTACACATGGAATTCCACTCTCCTCTCCTGCACTCAAGTCTCCCAGTTTCCAATGCACACAATGGTTGAGCCACTGCCTTTTACATCAGACTTAAGAAACCACCTGCGCTCGCTTTACGCCCAATAAATCCGGACAACGCTTGGGACCTACGTATTACCGCGGCTGCTGGCACGTAGTTAGCCGTCCCTTTCTGGTTAGATACCGTCACTTAAGTAATTTTCCACTCTACTTAACGTTCTTCTCTAACAACAGAGTTTTACGATCCGAAAACCTTCTTCACTCACGCGGCGTTGCTCGGTCAGGGTTGCCCCCATTGCCGAAGATTCCCTACTGCTGCCTCCCGTAGGAGTCTGGGCCGTGTCTCAGTCCCAGTGTGGCCGATCACCCTCTCAGGTCGGCTATGTATCATCGCCTTGGTAGTCCTTTACACTACCAACTAGCTAATACAACGCGGGATCATCAAGTAGTGAAGCAATTGCTTCTTTCAAATAAGAATCATGCGATTCTCATTGTTATGCGGTATTAGCGTTCGTTTCCAAACGTTGTCCCCCGCTACTCGGCAGATTTCCCACGCGTTACTCACCCGTTCGCCGCTCTTCATAAAAATAGCAAGCTATCTTTAATCATCGCTCGACTTGCATGTATTAGGCACGCCGCCAGCGTTCGTCCTGAGCCAGGATCAAACTCTCATTTAAATTTAGTTCATCAAATGAACTGGCTGTTGTTTTGTCTTTCATTATTGAATTGACAGTTGGTATACAAGAAGTTAACTTCTCGCATATAGTCATTCTACTTTATTCAGTTTTCAAAGGTCTATCGCTCTCGTAAGAGATACGCTCTCTCGCGACAACTATTATATTCTATCAAACTCACTTTGTTCTGTCAAGAATAAACTGTGATTTTTCTCCCTTTTTTTTACACTCGTTCGGAAAACCCCGCCGTTGTCACGTTTAAAGACTATAAAAAAACAGACACCATTGTGTCTGGTTTCCTGTTTTTTATTAAAAGAGGTCTTCAAAGAGACTTAATTGATTATCTTCTGGCATTCCTTGGAGGATTCCCATAGATTTCATATTGTCAACAACTGTTTGTGACACGCCTCCTCGTTTACGAAGTTCCATAATACTCAAGAACTCTCCTTCTTTACGGGCTTCAACAAGTTGTTTTGCAACGTTTTCGCCCAAGCTATCCATTGTGATAAATGGTGGAATCAATGTATCGCCATCGATAACAAATTCTGTAGCTTCACTGCGGTAAAGGTCAATTTTACCAAATTTATAGCCGCGTTCAAGCATTTCGTTACAAAGCTCAAGCGTTGTCATTAAAGAGACCTCAGTGTTGGTTGCATCGAAACCTTTATCACGAATCTCCTTCATCTTCGCCTTGACTGCATCTAAACCTGCTCCCATCGTTGCAACATCAAATGTTGTTGCACGAATAGAAAACCATGCACAATAGTAAAGAATTGGCTTATGTACCTTGAAATAAGCAACACGAAGAGCCATCATAATATAGGCAGCAGCATGGGCTTTCGGGAACATATATTTGATTTTCGAACAAGATTCAATATACCAATCTGGGACACCATGCTCACGCATCGCATTAACATAGGTTTCTCTTTCTTCTGCCCCAATCTTGCTCCACATCCCTTTACGCACTCGTTCCATAATATTAAAGGCCATGGATTCGTCTAAACCAGCATGTATCAAGTAAACCATAATATCATCCCGACAACCGATAACGCTGGACAAGTCAGCAATTCCTGAGCGTATTAATTCTTGGGCATTACCTGCCCATACGTCCGTACCATGTGAAAGTCCTGAAATTTGCAATAAATCTGCAAAAGTTTTAGGTTTAGCTTCAGCAATCATGTTCATTGAAGTGAAGGTCCCCATCTCAGGAATACCTAGCGTACCAAGTTTTGCGCCTAGTTGTTCCTCCGTAATTCCCAACGATTCTGTACCTGTAAAGAGTTTCATTACTTCCTCATCGTCCATGGGAATATCTTGTGGGACAATCCCCGATAAACTTTGGAGTTTTCGAATCATCGTCGGATCATCATGTCCAAGAATATCAAGTTTTAAGATGTTATCATGAATCGCATGGAAATCAAAGTGGGTAGTTTGCCATTCCGCACGCACATCATCAGCTGGATATTGTACAGGTGTAAAATCATAGACATCCATATAGTTTGGAATAACGATAATCCCGCCCGGGTGTTGTCCAGTTGTACGTTTAACACCTGTTGAAGTCATGGCTAAACGATCAATTTCAGCATTGCTATAAAACTGATTGTAATCTCGTTCATAACCTTTGACAAAACCAAAGGCTGTTTTTTCGGCTACCGTACCAATTGTTCCCGCACGAAAAGCATAGTCTTCTCCAAAAATATCACGGACATCCAAATGGGCCAAAGGCTGATCATCCCCCGAGAAGTTCAAGTCAATATCGGGTACTTTGTCACCTTTGAAACCAAGGAAAGTTTCAAAGGGAATATCATGACCATCTTTTACCAACTTATGTCCGCATTTTGGACATTTTTTATCAGGCATATCATAACCTGAGCCGTAGCTCCCATCATCATAACATTCAAAATATTGACATTCCGGGCAGCGATAATGCGGTGCAAGAGGATTAACCTCGGTAATACCAATCATTGTAGCTACAAGTGATGAACCCACTGATCCACGAGAACCTACTATATAACCACGTTCATTTGAACGCCGTACAAGTTCTTGCGAAATAATATAAACCACGGAGAAACCATTCCCTATAATAGAACGTAACTCTTTTTCCAAACGCGCATCTACAATATCTGGCAAAGGATTGCCATACCACTCGTGCGCTTTCTCATAAGTCAAACGCGTGATGCGCTCCTCAGAACTTTCTCCACCTTCAAAGGTCATTTTCGGTGTATAAAGATCATCTCTTACAGGTGTTAATTCTTCAAACCGCTCTGCCATTTCTTGCGTATTGGTGATGACAATTTCACGCGCTGTGGCTTCGTCTAAGAAGCTAAATTCGTCCAACATTTCATCTGTCGTACGGAAATGCGCTTCGGGTAAAGGTAGAGGTTTTGCATGCTCCCCTCTTCCTTGATTCCAGTTGATTTCTGCCCCTTGACCCAGCGAACGTATAATAATCTCACGATTTATCGCATCTTCTGGGTTAAGGTAATGAGCATCACCAGTAGCTAAGACCGGTTTGCCTAACTTCTTGCCGAGCTTAATCAAGTCTTTCAGCGTTTGTTGCAGCTCTTTCTCACTCTTAAAATTACCCCCGACAACAAGAGATTGATACAGCGCTGGCGGCATAACTTCAATAAAGTCATAAAACTTGGCAATTTCTAAAGCTTCTTCAAAGGTTTTATTGGTTATTGCATCGAAAACTTCGCCTGATTTGCAGGCTGAGCCAACAATGATGCCTTCTCTATGTTCTTGCAAAACGGAACGCGGAATACGTGGTACACCAGCAAGATACTTAACATTAGAATAACTTACAAGTTTAAATAAATTCTTCAAACCTGCTTGTGTTTGAGCATAAAGTGTAACGTGTTTTGGACGGACTTTCTTATAAGAATCTTCCGCTACGAGTTTGTCGTTCAAGTCAAGCAGTGATGTCCAGCCAAAACGATCGCGAACTTCATTAAGGAAGACAAACAATAAACGTCCCGTCGCTTCCGCATCATAATTGGCCATGTGGTGATGCTCTAAACCAATCTGAAACTTTTTCGTCAATTGTCCCAAACCAAAACGCTTCATCTCTGGGTACAGATTACGAGCGAATTCTAAAGTATCCACTACAGGTTGCTTAATGATAGGTAAGCCATTTCGCTGATAATTCATATTCATAAAGCCTACGTCAAAAGTAGCATTATGGGCTACCAAGATACTGCCTTGACAAAATTCTTGAAAGGCTTTTAAAACATCATATAGAGGCTTCGCATTTTTTAAATGATCCTGTGTAATACCTGTTAATTCTGTTGTAAAATCACTAATGGCATAACCAGGGTTAATAAACTCATCAAACTCGCCGATGGGATTTCCCTTATGCATCTTCGTTCCGGCAATTTGAATCAAGTCATTATGGACAGCAGATAGTCCTGTCGTTTCCACGTCAAAGACAACATAAGTTGACTCATACATGTTGACATCTTCTTCATTGAACACAATAGGGATCTTGTCTTCTACCAGATTTGCCTCTACGCCATAGATAATTTTTACACCATGTTTTTTCCCGGCTTGATGGGCTTCAGGATAAGCTTGAAGACCCGCATGGTCTGTAATGGCAATTGCTTTATGACCAAATTTCGCAGCTTGAGCAACAAGCTTACTTGCAGGAGGCATCGCATCCATGGTTGACATATTCGTATGGCTATGGAATTCCACACGTTTATCTCCTTCAGCCGCCTTATCTTTCCGCACTCTTTGTGTCGGTATTTCTTGTAAGTCACTCATCTGGAGAACAAGATCTTTTTTATAGTCATCATGCTGCACTGTGCCGCGTACCCGCGCCCAAATGCCTGTAAGCTGCTTAGCCACAGCAATTTCTTCATCTCCACGAACCCATTTTGAGATATAAAAGCTGGATGTATAGTCAGTCATTTCAATCTCTAACAGATGGCTAATATTTCCTGTCTTGCGTGATTTAATCTCGCGCAGCTCACTCTTGAAGATATAACCTTCAAACACCAAAGAGCCATGAGTAGAAAATTCACTGACCGAACGCATCGGTGTGATTGGCTCAGAATTCTTAATTTCGCGCCCTATCTGAATTTTATCTGATTTTACAGCACTAATTTGTGCCGCAACTCGGCTACAATCTTCTTTTTTAGCAATCTCAACGACATCATTTGCGGTCATGACTAGATCGTCTTTATAAACATCATGTGCAATATTTCCACGCACACGCAGCCAAATGCCTTGTTCAAATTGAATCGAGCCATCTTCACTTGTATTGGCCGCTTTGACTTTCTCAACGATGGTGTTAAATTGAGCTATTTCATTGTCTTTGCGCCCCCATTTAACAACTTGGAAGATGGAAGTTTCATCCGCAATCTTCATCTCCAAAACATGATTGACTTTTCCTGTACCATTGCTGGCAAACTCACGATGATGCGCATCAAAGACGTAACCTTCAAAAACAACGCCACTTCCCTCGCCAGCGATAAAGCTCATCGAAGTCACGGGGCTTGTGCCGTTAATTTTACGTCCAAATGAAATTCCTTCTGACAAGGCTGTATCAATTTTTTCAGGAGCTTTTTCGGTTTTGGCACTAGCTTCATCTGTGCGTTGCTTTTTGAGTTCACTTATCTGCTGTTGCGAGGCTGACTCTGCAGCCAGCATGTTATGCACTTTACGCTCATGTGCTTCTCGTTTTTCCAAGGTTAACTTTTCGTCAACAACAGGGCGAATAGTAAGTGCTCCAAAGCCAAAATCCTTTAACTTTTCTTCTAAGATAGGGAAGTCTTTTTTTACAAAATGATCCAACTGAGGATTATCTTCGACCAAAAGATTGATCTGAACGCCTCGTTGCTCTATCTGATATTTTTTAAAGATATTCGCAAAAGCTGTATCTGCTAAGTCTGGTAAAGTCAATGCAAGCTGATAATAATCGTTAAGCATCGCCTCATCAAATTCAGGTTGGTCCACTGTTATCGAAAGTTCCGTCTCAGCGATAGTTGAAAAAGCAGACTCAATCAATCCAGACAAAACCTTCCACTGTTCAACTGGCAAGATTTTCTCAAATTTTAATTGGAATTTCCAAAGCTTCCGTTCCGTATGTACTTCGACATTTTCAATTTCTCCACTGGAAAAAAGAGCCGATTCGCGAATTTGGTTTGGCATTTTTATTTGATCCATCAGTTTTTCAAAAAGATTTTCCATTTTTTCTCCGCATATCTCTATTTTTTCTGTATCCTCCATTATAACAAAAAAGCAACATCTGTGCTTTTTATCGGAAATTATTATGAAGTTAAAAAGGCTGAAAGTGATGTCAGCCTTTTTAATTTTAGAAAAAACACGTAAATTTCACTTAAAAACATCAGCCTTTCGCCCTAGGATAGCAAAAAGTATTCCAAAGATAAGAGCGGGGAGAGCAAAACTTAACAAGTCTATAGCTAGAGTGTCAGGAAAATCAAAACCAGACACAAGCATGTGATTGAAAAGCTGACTGAAAAAATGGGTGAGCAATAAAAATGATAAAAAAATTAACTTTAGGATGTCAATTTTCCGAGGTCCAAGCATAAAAACTGCTAATAAGAAAAGACCTGAAATGGCTAGACTTAATAATTCTGTCGTCAGATTGAGGGGAAATTCGAGGAAAGCCACAAGCCCCCATTGCACAAATCTCCTCAAAAAATTGGTGCCTAGCATAAATGCTAAACCCCAAAAAAATAATTTCATAATATTACACCTCACCTTTGGGATATTATAAGTTCTTTTAAAGAGTTTATAAAGGATAATTAACAGCAAAATAATAAAGCCGATCGTTACTATTAAGCCATAAAGTTGTTATTTTATTTAATTTCATCAACTTAATACACCTAATAGTAAATTCATTTTTTAGTACAAATATACCAGATATAGGCCAGAATTATTTTAGGTATTTTACATCGCTTTGCAAGCCTTTCAGTATTAACTTTATTTTTTCCCATGATAATCTTTGCTTAATTTCTTAATAGAATAAGAGGAACTTCCTCTAAATATATTTTTGCTCTTAATATTTTATTAAATTATTTAAAGAAATTGTAACATAATCTTTTCCTTTCAAGAAAAGATATAAAAAAGATTGAGACAATTCCAATCTCAATCTTTTCATTTATACTTTAAAAACTTACCAGATAAGTTTTAGAGGCTTAATCTGTGATATCTTATTTCGTCAAAATCTCAATCGTATTGACAAGTTCTTCTTTATTGATTTCAACAACTTCACCTGTTGCACGAATTTTAACTTCAACGATACCTTCACTTGCTTTTTTACCGATTGTTACACGAACAGGTAAGCCAATCAAATCACTGTCTGCGAATTTAACTCCTGCACGTTCATTGCGGTCATCCACAAGAACTTGATAGCCTTTACCACGAAGGGCCGTTTCTAGTTCAGCTGTTACAGCCATCGCTTCTTCATCTTTTGTATTGACAGGTACCAAGTGAATATCAAATGGTGCAAGCTCTTTAGGGAAGTTGATTGCCCAGCTGAATTTGTACTCTTCACGTGGTGTTTTCTCTACGTAAATGCGGGCAAATTGTTCAAGAATTGCTGAAAGCAAACGGCTCACGCCGATACCATAACAACCCATAACGATCGGCACTGCCTTACCATTTTTGTCAAGAACGTTAGCGCCCATTGAATCTGAGTAGCGTGTGCCTAATTTAAAGATGTGTCCAATCTCAATACCACGCGCAAACTTAAGTGTGCCACGACCGTCAGGAGACATTTCGCCTTCGTTAACCGTACGTAAATCAACAAATTCGTCTACTTCAAAGTCACGACCAAAATTAGCATTACGATAGTGGAAACCATCTTCATTTGCTCCGATGATAGCATTCTTAACCGCTTGAACTTCACGGTCAGCAATAATCTTAACGTCTTTCAAACCGATAGGACCAAGTGAACCAAAGTGAGCTCCAGCTAAGTTTTCAACATCTGCTTCTGTAGCAGGTTCAACAAAACTTGCACCTAAGTAGTTTTGGAGTTTAACTTCATTCAACTCATCATTACCGTGCATCAGTACTACAACCAACTCTTCATCAGCACGGAAAACAAGTGTTTTAATCGTTTCAGCAACGTCAGCTTCTAAAAAGGCAGCAACTTCATCGATTGTCTTCGCGTCAGGTGTTGCAACTTTTTCAAGCTCTAAAGTTTCCGTATAGCTAGCGATATTTTCAAACTTGTTTGTTGCCATTTCCAAGTTAGCAGAATAGTCACCACCGTCAGCATAAACGACTGTGTCTTCACCTGCAACAAGCCATTTGGCAAGTTCTTCTTGGATTTGCTCAATGACTGTGTTTGGAATTTCGTCAATTGATTCAATAGAATTTCCAAGAACCAACCATTTTTCCAGATCCGTGCGATCAGCTGTGATAGCCATAAACTCTTGACTATCTTTACCGCCCATTGCACCACCGTCACCAATGATTGCTTTGAAATCAAGACCCGCACGACTAAAGATTTTTTCATAAGCACGCTTGTAGTCGTTGTAAGTTTCATCAAGACTTTCATAGTCCGCATGGAAACTATAACCGTCTTTCATGATGAATTCACGACCGCGGAGCAACCCATAACGTGGACGTTTTTCATCACGATATTTCGATTGAATTTGGTAAACGTTTAAAGGAAGTTTTTTATATGAAGTAACTTCATCACGTACCAGGGCCGTCATTGTTTCTTCATGTGTAGGACCTAGGATAAAGTCGGAATGATCGCGGTTTTTCAACTTGTAGAGATCTTCCCCATAAGTATCGTAACGTCCTGATTCACGCCAGAGATCTGCTGTCAAAAGTGCAGGAGCCAAGAGTTCTACTGCACCGATTTCTTCAAATTCTTCGCGCATGATTGTTTTAAGTTTTTCAAGCACACGATTTGCCAATGGCAAGTAAGCGTAAATACCTGCAGAGATTTGACGGACATATCCCGCACGAACTAAAAGAGCATGTGAGATAACTTGTGCATCGCTTGGCATTTCGCGAAGCGTTGGTATAAGCATTTTTGATTGTTTCATATTTTATTCCTTAAATTTTTCGTTTCTTATCTAATAAAGGCTCGGAGGATATCATTCCAAGTCACAGCAATCATCAAGACCACCATAAAGACAAGACCAACAAGTGTTAAGATTCCTTCTTTTTCTTGTGAAAGTGGTTTGCCTCGTAGGGCCTCAACAATATTGAGGACAATTTTCCCTCCGTCAAGGACGGGGATTGGGATTAAATTTACGATTCCCAGATTAATTGAGAGCATGGCAAGTAAAGCGATAACAGATACTAGACCTTCTCGGGCTGCTTGCCCACTTAAATCATAAATGGCAACGGGTCCACCAAGTTTATCAAGACTTGGCTGTGCAATGAGGTTACCTAAAGCTTTAAATATCAACGTTGTTGCGTTAGCAGCCTGAGTAAAGCCACCCGTTAGCTTATCTAAAAAGCCAGTTTTGATTGTTTGAGTGATACCAATGCGGTATCTTCCGTCAATTTTTTCTGGCTTGAGCTCCAGTGTCTTCGTCGCACCTGCACGTTCGATATCCAGCTTGATTTCACTGCCATCATTTGCACCGATCCTTTGGACAACTTCTTCCCAGTTATTGGTTTTTTCACCATTGACTGCTTGGATTTTATCCTTTGACTGTAAACCTGCCGAATAAGCAGGGGTGCCAGATTGGACTTGTCCGATTTGATTTGTATTAGAAGGTACACCACCTTGCATAAAAGTGATGATAATAAAAGCTATAATCCCTAAAATAAAGTTATTTAAAGGACCAGCAAAATTTGTTAAAATCTTGCCGAGAACGCTGGCACTTTGATATTGTACGTCGCGTGGAGCGATACGAAGTTCCGTGCCATCCGCTTCGATAATTGTTGCATCATGGTCAACTGAATAACGTTTTGTTTCACCAAAAACTTCTCCTTCGATGAAAAGTGCTTCTTCAAAATCGTATTCAGTGACCAGCATGGGGACACTATTTTCCAAAGTCACCCGCTCAGAAAGATTAATTTTAACCACCTGATTTTCAACAATCATCAAAGATGCCGGGGTTCCTTTTTTTATTTCCGTTGTATCATCGCCCCAGCCCGCCATGCGGACATAACCTCCAAGAGGAAGTATACGAATGCTATAAAACGTGCCATCTTTGGCTTGATGTGCAAAAATTTTGGGGCCCATTCCAATGGAAAACTCGCGGACTAAAATCCCCGCGCGCTTAGCAAAGAATAGATGACCATACTCATGTACAACAACAATAATACCAAAGACAATGATAAATGTTACCAATGTTTGAATCAATAAAGATCCTCCCTTAATCTTCTAGCTTTTCATCAGCTTGTGAGCGAATAACTTTAAAGGTGTATTTATTTCTTATTTTCTTTGAAATAAAACCCTCCTTAACACTCTATTTTACCTAAAGCGTAATAAAATGTGAAGTGAGAGTATTTTTATTTCGTATTATTTTACCTCAAGGCTTAGAACAAGCCTAATAAATGCATAATTGGGAAGACAAAGATTAAATTATCAAAGCGATCAAGCACGCCTCCATGTCCCGGTAAAAGTTTCCCTGAATCTTTTACCCCATAATGACGTTTGATGCTTGACTCTACCAAGTCACCAATTTGTCCTACGATAGAAAAGACAATGGTAAAGAGAACAAGTTTTACGAAGCCGATTTGAGGCAAGTCATTTTTATAAAAAATAAACATCAAAATTGCAACGACTACTGCAGATAAGATACCTCCAATAGAACCTTCTACCGTCTTATTTGGTGAAACATCGGGGATTAATTTTCGTTTCCCAATTGATTTCCCGACAAAGTATGCCCCAATATCTGTAGACCAAACAATAAATAAAGCCAAGAAGACGACAGCTAATCCACTTTCACGTGCCAAGAGTAAGCTTTGAAAGCCAATACCTACATAAAAGGCTGAGAGAAAAGGAAAGCCAATATCTTCGAAACTATATGAACCTTTGGAAAAAACCATAGCGGTCAACATGCCAAATAAACAAAGCATGAAGAGAAGAGTACTTCCTTCAACATCCATGCCAAAGAAATATTTTCCAATCGGCAAAGCCAAGCATAAGGCCGCCATAGTTGATAATATTCCTTCAAAAGACATCAATTGTAGTTTGTGCATCTTGAACAGTTCATTCATCGCTATAATAACCAACAATGCTATTAAAATTTGAAAATAGGCACCGCCTGCCAACATTAGGCCAATAAAAACGGCTCCTCCGATAATAGCAGTGATTATACGCTTTATCATTTTACTCCTCCATATCTGCGATCACGTTTTTGAAACTCTAAAATAGCAGCATCTAAAGCTGCTTCATCAAAATCTGGCCAAGCTACGTCTGTAAAATAAAGCTCACTGTAGGCAGCCTGCCAAGGTAAAAAGTTAGACAAACGTAATTCCCCTGATGTTCGGACAATCAAATCAGGATCCCGTAAATCTTCAGGTAAAATTGCTGTCTGTAAATGAGCAGAAAGTTCTTCTTCTGTAATTTCCGCCAAATCTTTGCCACTTTTTGCCAACTCTTGAACAGCCAAAAGGATATCCCGACGTCCGCCATAATTCATGGCAAAGTTAAGAGTCATTCCTGTATTATTGGCTGTTTCAGCAGCTGCACGGTCAATTGAATTTAAAGTTGCTTTCGGTAAACCTTCGCGCTCACCAATCATCCGAATTTGGATATTTTCTTCATTAAGAATTGGAAGATATTTACTATAAAAATCAATGGGCAAACTCATGATAAACTTGACCTCATCCATAGGACGAGACCAGTTTTCTGTCGAAAAAGCATAAACAGTCATTACCTTTACACCACGTCTTTGTCCGTGGATAGCTGCCGTCTTTAGGGCATCCATTCCGGCCTTATGCCCAAAAATTCTTGGTTTCCCTTGACTTTTAGCCCAACGGCCATTTCCATCCATAATTATTCCAATATGCCGTGGCACTGGAATTTGCTCTTGCGAGTTATTTTTTAAGTTATTAAACATAGCACCTCACAGTTAGTACTCCCATTTTATCATATTTTGGATAAAAACACAGGTAAATTCGATACATTTTGCTCTGAAGTCACTGCAGCAATGGCTCTCTAAAGAGAAAAAGACCTGTTTTTTACAATACAATCATGGTGTTTTCGAAAAACAAAAAACCTATCACGAGTGATAGGCTTTTAAACTTATCTTTTACTGCTTATTCTTCGATTGGGTTATCTTCTTTTTTAGTTTCTTCAACAACTGTTGTTTCAGAAACTGTTGGTGCTGCAGCAGTATTGTTTTTTACTGTTTTAACAGCTGCACGATCAAAAGTTAAAATAACGCCTTCACAATCTAATTCAATCGTTGCATCAGCTTCATTCATACCACTCAAGACACCGTGTAAACCACCAATAGTTACGATTTCTGCGCCAATAACCATTGAGTTCAATTGTTCTTGACGTTGTTGTTGAGCTTTCTTTTGGCTACGGTTCATGAAGAACATCATCCCACCTACAACAACAACCATAAAGATCAAAGACATAACATTCATTTATTAAATTCTCCTTTAAAACATTGATTATCCACAGACAATAGGACTATTATAGCACATTTTGTAAGGGCTGTCTATAAATACTTGGACGCTTCACGCAAAGACAAATTTGCAAGTTTTTCTTCATTTTCTGAAAGAAAGTGGGCGACCCATTTTGGATGCGTCTTCGAATAATCTCTTAAAGCCCAGCCGATAGCCTTATTAATAAAAAATTCCTTTGACCCCAGATTATTTCGAATTACGGAGGACAGGAGTTCTGTATCTGTCGCTTCTTTAAAACCAAGCTGACAATCAATTGAGATACGACGAATCCAAAAATTTTCATCTATTGACCAATTCAAAATATCTTGTGATTTTATCTTTCCACTAAGCAAGAGAGTTCCCACCAACTCATCCAAACTATCCACTGTTTCCCACCAAGATTTGGTCGTTGCTAGCTGATAAATTTGGGGTAAATCTGTAGTCTTTAGATACTTCTTCATTTTTCGAAGATAGTCACATGCCAAATATTGAAATTCTCTTTCTTCTTCTGACCACAAACGATTAACAAGTTGCCAATCGATTATCTTTTCTTCAGCTTTTTCCTTTAAGAAACTTTTTGATAAGTCGCGACGAACCGGTGTTGAAATCCCTAAAAATTTAAACTGGTTGCGCAAATAAGCTTCTTGCTTCTTTGCCTTTTCTGTATCAGCATGGGCCTGAAAGTCTTCTATGATTTTCATTTATGATAGGCACTCCCTCTATTTATCATTTGTGCGCGATAAATTTGCTCAATAAGCACAAGCCGCATTAATTGATGGGGTAAAGTAAAACGCCCAAAAGATAGTTGTAAATCACTTCGTTTATAAACAGCATCAGATAGCCCCAGAGATCCTCCAATAACTAAAACTAAGTGACGCGTACCATAAATTTCACAGTTCTTCACAAATTCGGCCAGATTCTCACTGGTCATTAGCTTGCCTTGAATGGCAAGAACTGCCAACTTATCCCCATCATCAATTCGAGCCAATATTTTTTCACCTTCTCGATTTTTTACTGCTTCTTTTTCCTTGTCTGAAGCATTGTCGGGAATTTTTTCATCCGGCAACTCAATAATTTCCACAGGATTCATCGTGCGCATACGCTTTTGGTATTCGGCTATGCCATCCTTGAGATACTTTTCTTTAAGCTTTCCTACAACAATTAATTTTATCTTCATTCTTCTATTTTATCTTTTTCCCCAGTTGAAAGCAAAATGAAAGCTAGATTTATCAACATTTTTCACAACTTATCCACATTCTTGTGGAAAAGCTGTGAATTTTATTCACTTGTTCACAATTATTATTGAGTTCTACACAGAAGTGTGGAAAACTTCTTTTTCCATTTCCATTTTAGTGGCTTTTAAGGTATTATATAAATGTGAGTATCCCGCAATTATAAGTATTATATTAAAGATTATTTAAGGAATGTACATTATACTTGTGTATAAATATTTCTTACTGGAAAAGGAGATTCTTGTACTATGGCAAAAAAAAATATCGCCTCATTACTTATTACAGGCGTAGCCGGGGGTGCTATCGCTCTCGGAGGTAGTGCTATCTACCAAAATATGACCAACACGCCGTCATCTAACAACACTTCGGACAATTCTGTAAGTACAGTTAACGTCCAAGTAAATACAGATACTACAAAAGCAATCAAGAAAATTTCGAACACTGTTGTTTCCGTTCTTAATTACCAAAAATCGTCCTCAAGCAACGATTTTGAGAAGATTTTCGGCGGAGGCGATACAAGTAGCAATGAGAGTAATACGCCACAGCTGGCTGGAGAGGGTTCTGGTGTTATTTACAAAAAGGATGGCAATACAGCATATATCGTCACCAACTATCACGTTATTGAAGGTGCTTCTTCCTTAGAAGTTCTCATGGCCGGCGGTCAAAAAGTTACTGCTGAAGTTGTTGGTTCTGATGCTTATTCTGATTTAGCTGTCCTCAAAATTGATGCTAAGTATGTCAAAGAAACAGCAACATTCGGCAACTCTGACAAACTTACTGTTGGTGAGCCCGCTATCGCGGTGGGTTCTCCCCTTGGAAGTGAGTATGCAAACTCAGCAACAGAAGGAATTGTTTCAAGTCTAAATCGCAATGTTACACTGCAAAACAGCCAAGGCCAAACAATTAATGTTAACGCTATTCAAACCGATGCAGCTATTAACCCCGGTAACTCTGGTGGTGCACTCATAAATATTCAAGGACAAGTCATCGGGATTACCTCAAGTAAAATTACCTCAACACCAAGCGGAACAAGCAGTAGTGGTGTCTCTGTAGAAGGTATGGGATTTGCGATTCCAGCCAATGATGTCGTTAACATTATCAATAAGTTGGAAAAAGATGGCAAAGTTATTCGACCTGCTCTCGGTGTACAAATGGTCAACTTGTCAAGTCTTTCCCAAAACATGTTAGCTTCACTTAACCTTCCTGAAAACGTGACTAACGGTGTTGCTATCGCTGAAGTTCAATCAGGAATGCCTGCTGCCAAAGCTGGACTCAAGCAAGGCGACGTTATTGTCAAAATCAATGATGACGAAATCACTTCAAGCGTGAACCTTCAAAGTACACTTTATAAGTCTTCAATTGGTGATACGATTAAGGTAACTTATTATCGTGACGGAAAACAGGCTACTGCGAATATCAAATTGGATAAAACAAGTAGTGATATCAACTTTGACAAACAAAATTAAAAAATTACATCCCCTTGAAACAGGGGATTTTTTGATAAGGAATTATAATAAATATTTATTTTTTATTAATAGAATTATGGTAAAATAGTGATAAGCATGAAAATATTACTTTATTTAGAAGCCGAACAAATTTTGAGCCGCTCAGGAATTGGTCGTGCAATGAAACATCAACAAAGAGCATTAGATTTAATGCAAGTAGAGTGGACCCAAAATCCCAATGAGGACTATGACATTCTCCATCTCAATACTTATGGGCCTCAAAGTTGGCGGATGCTCAAAAAAGCCAAAAAAGCTGGAAAAAAAGTTATCTTCCATGGACACTCTACAGAGGAAGATTTCCGAGATTCATTTATCGGTTCTAACTTAATTGCACCTCTGTTTAAACGCTATTTGATGCGTTTTTATCGTAAAGCTGATTTGGTGATCACGCCTACAGACTATTCAGCTGGACTTTTACGTGGGTACGGCTTGACTTGTCCTATCTTGCCCATCTCCAATGGGATTGATTTGAACAAATATCAAGCTAAACCTGAGAAAGAGGAAGCTTTCCGTCAATATTTTAAGATTAAAGACGAACAAAAAGTGGTCATTTGTGCCGGACTTTATTTCAAACGGAAGGGCATTGACGATTTCGTTAAAGTTGCCGAAAAAATGCCAAATGTTCAGTTCATCTGGTTCGGCTATCAAAACCTTTGGACCATCCCTGGATGGGTACGTCGAATCGTTAAAAAGAACCATCCTGATAATGTACGCTTCCCCGGCTATATCAAAGGGGATATCTATGAAGGAGCAATGACTGCTGCTGATGCCTTCTTCTTTCCTTCACGTGAGGAAACCGAAGGTATTGTAGTTTTAGAAGCACTGGCCAGTCATCAAGATGTTGTGGTACGTGATATACCAGTTTATAAAGGATGGCTCGATACCACATCAGCTAGTTTAGCCACAGATGTTGATGGTTTTGTAGCTGAGCTCGAAAAAGTACTGAACGGCACAATTGATAAAACAGAAAAAGGCTATCAAGTTGCACAAACACGCGCCATTGAACATGTCGCCGCTGAACTCGCTGCTGCTTATCGCCAAACTTTGGAGTTATAAAAGAGAAAGACTATGAGAATCGGAATTTTTACAGACAGCTACTTTCCACAAATTAGTGGTGTGGCTACAAGTATTCAAAGCTTAACTATTGAGTTAGAAAAACTCGGACATCAGGTTTTTATCTTTACTACAACAGATCCACACGCTGATGTCGATCATGAGCCTGAAAATATCATACGTTTCCAAAGTGTGCCATTTGTATCACTTGCTGAACGTAAGATTGTAATCAAGGGAGTTTTTGCTGCTTATCAGATTGCACAAACTTACCAGCTTGATATTATCCACACACAAACAGAGTTTGGTATGGGACTCTTAGGAAAAATGGTCGCACAACAGCTTCAAATTCCTGTCATCCATACTTTACATACAAAATATGAGGACTACGTCCATTATATTGCTAAGGGTCATTTGATACGCCCTAGTATGGTGAAGTATATCATCAAAAACTTCCTTCGAGGTAGTGAGGCTATTATTTGCCCCAGCCAAATGGTCTTAGATACTGTCAATGGCTACGGTATCGACTTACCTAAACGAATTATTCCTACAGGGATTGATTTGTCTCGTTTCAAACGAGATGAAATTACTCACGAGGAGATTCAAGATCTACGTCATAGCTTAGGACTTAAAGATGATGAAACAATGCTTCTTAGCCTCTCACGAATTGCGGCGGAGAAAAACATTCAAGCAGTTGTAGCAGCCATGCCACAGTTGGTTGAACAAATTGCTGTAAAATTGGTCATTGTCGGAGATGGTCCATATATGAAGAATCTCCAAGATCAAGTGGCTGAGCTAGGGATGGAAGAATACGTTGTCTTTACAGGGGCTGTAGAAAATACCAAAACGGCTTACTACTATAAAGCTGCAGACTTCTTCATTTCAGCCTCAACTTCTGAAACGCAAGGTTTAACTTATCTTGAAGCACTAGCTGCCGGCACACGTGTTTTAGCAACCGTAAACCCATATCTCACAGAGCTTATTGATGATAAGGAGTTTGGCCGACTCTTTGCTTCTGATGAAGAAATCGTTGATACGGTCGTCGCAGCGGTACAAGAAAGTCAAACACTTGATCAAGAAAAATTTGCTAAAAAATTGTACGAAATTTCTGCAGAAAACTTCGCACAACAAGTCTATAACTTCTATCAAGACACCATTGTTGAATATCAAGCACGTAAAAATTCTGAGCATTTTTTAGAAGAATTTGATGTGGTTACTCAAAGATGGTCAAGACAAATGAAACGTTCTATTCGTAGAGAAAAAATTAGGGCGCAATATTTAACAAAAAAAGCAACTAAACTCGCTAAAAATCTACAGAATTATGTTAAAATAGATAAAGAAAATATGAAATAAGGCTTGTGGGACAATTAAAAGGTCCCTTAAAATAAGCATTGGAGGAAATAATGAAATCACATTTGATGGCAATCATGGATCGTTTGAATCGTTTGATTGAAACGGCTGATCCAAAAGAAACTTACAACTTTGAGCGCGAAGGTGAAGTTATTGCAACTGTAAGCTTCGTGCCAGAAGAAACTGCCTTTTCTATCAAATATCCAAAACAAAAAGATGTTGCTATCTTTGATGATATCGACCTTGTAGCGATTGAACTTTACGATATGATTTATTAAACAAAAAAACCATCTTTGATGGTTTTTTTTATTTTTCCGGTACTGTAACTTTACCATCAATAATATTTTGTTTTGCTACTTCAACTTCTTTCCAAGTTTTATCTGACAAGTTGTCTTTGGCAAGGCTAACCCCTCCATTTTTTAGGTTGTAGTTAAGAACTTGTCCGCCAGGAAATTTACCATCCTTGGTTTTGTTCGCAATATCTTTTACAGCAACACCAACTTCTTTAACAGATGAAGCCAAGACAAAGTTCGAATATTTTCCGTCTTTAGATTTATAATTTCCAAGATACTCTTGATCTTGGTCTACTCCAATAACCCACACTTTATCTGCTTCATTTTTTGTAGCATTAAGAGCTTTAGCTTCAGAAAAGACACCGGCACCAGAACCACCTGCTGCTTGATAAATAACATCATTACCTGAACCATACATTGCTGCAGCTATTGTTTTGCCTTTGGCTGCATCAGTAAAAGTACCCGCGTACTGTACTTCAATTTTTATATCAGGGTTAATTGATTTTACCCCAGCGGTGAAACCTTTTTCAAATGCAGTGATAATATCCGATTGCATCCCGCCTACAAAACCAACTTTATCTGTTTTGGTGGTTTTTGCTGCAGCTACACCTGCAAGATAAGCTGCTTCTTGATCTGCGAAAGTTGCTGAGGCAACATTGTCTTGATCTTTTATCACTGAATCAATAATTGTAAATTTTGTATCAGGATTATTTTTTGCTGCCTGCGATGTTGCTTCTTGGAGGTCGAATCCAACACCGAATACTAAACCATAACCTGCCGAAACAGCGGAGTTAAAGTTGGTTGTATATTCAGAAACAGCACTTGCGTTAAAGTAGTTGATACCTTTTGATTGTGACAAACCGTTTTCCTTGCCCCACTCTTGTAGGCCTTCCCAAGCGGATTGATTAAATGAACGGTCATCTACCCCACCTGTACTTGGAACAAGTGCTACCTTTAAGTCTGTTGCAGCACCCGCTGATTCACTATTACGTCCACGACAGCCAGCTAGAATAGTTACGGAGGCAAGTGCAAGTGCACCAAGTGTTAAAATTCGTTTATTCATTAAATAAAATTCTCCCAAAATTTAATAGATACCTACTATAACATAAGAATAGATTTTTTGAAAATATTTTCTCGTAAAAATCGTCTTTTTGTAAAATTTTACATTTTTTCTTATAAAAAAATACCAGATAATCTCTGGCATAATCAATCTTAAAACGTTTATGCTTTACCATAATAGATTTTACGAATTTCTTCTGTATAAGCGCCATCCTCTCCGTGTACAATCAAAGGTGGAAGAAAAACTTCTCCCCCAGCTTTCCCGTCTTTAATCGCATCAATCAGTAGTATATTTGCTGCTTGATTGGCTTTCGGATAAACAAACTGAATGCGTTTGGGAATCAGATTATGAGCCCTCATTTTATCTATAATCTCAAAAAAACGATCGGGACGATGGACCAGAGCCAAATGACCATTTGTTTTTAAAAGACGCTTGCTGGTTTCAAAAATTTCATCAAGATTTGTCGCTAACTCATGGCGTGCAAGTGTGTAATGGTGATTATTATTAATATGGCTCGCTTCATCCAGCTTAAAATATGGTGGGTTACAAAAAATTAAATCAACTGTTGAGGTATTGATATAGTCTAAAGACTTGTTCAAGTTATCATTGATAACAGTCATTTGTTCTTGTAAGCCATTTAGTTTAATGGAGCGCTGTGCCATTTCTGCTAGACGTTCTTGCAATTCAATTTCTGTAATATGTGCATTAGTCATTGAGCTGGCAAAAAGGCCCACTGCTCCATTTCCCGCACACATATCCACAATTTTTCCTTTTTTTGGAAGGCGTGGAAATCTTGCAAGGAGAATAGCATCAATCGAAAAGGAAAAAACCTCTCGACTTTGAATAATCTGGACATTCGATGCCGCGATTTGATCTATACGTTCACCAGCTTTTAATTCGATTTTAGTCATTCTTCTATTATACAATTTTCATTTCTAAAATTCTTGATGAAAAGCAGATAGACAAAAAAAGCGAGACAATGCTCGCTCTAACTTTTACAATTGAAAGACCATCGCTGTGCGTGCAGCTAATGAAAGTTTAAGTTTTCCCGTTTCTTTTTGATAAGAAAAGCTTGATCGAGGACCAAATCCTCCATATTTTCGATCATCTGTATCGAGAAGAAATGTCGGAGGATTAGGCACATCGAGCTGGAGTCGTTGTTCCATGGTCGGATGGAAATTAAGAACGAACAGCAAATTTCCCTTACGATAAGCTAAAAGCTTATTCTCATTTTTTATCCAGTATTGTTGCAAGCTATCACTTTGTTTCAAAAAGTGATAGTTTTTTTCTAAAGCAATCATGTCATGATCGAACTTGAGCAGGTATTGGTAACGCAAATGCTCCTTTGCTGCGAGAGACCATTGACGACGAGCATGTTGAAAACTATCATGATTGCCTTCTCTTGGAAAATCCAACCACTCTGGATGACCAAATTCATTTCCCATAAAGTTGAGGTAGCCTTCTCCGGCTAAACTAAAGGTAATCAAGCGTACTATTTTATGCAAGGCAACGGCGCGATCAACCACCATTGATTCACTGTGGATATCCATCGCATCATAGATTGCTTCATTGGCCAGCCACATCATGAGCGTCTTATCTCCAACCAAAGCCTGATCATGACTTTCCACATAGCCAATGTTCTTTTCTCCGGGACGTCTTGTGGTTAATTCCCACCAAAGTTGCATTAAATCAAGGTCCTCATCAGATTTTTCTTTAAATTGCTTAATCCAATAATCCGGCACCCCCATCGAAAGGCGATAGTCAAAACCAATCCCTCCCTCAGAGATAGGAAGTGCCATTCCTGGCATGGCTGACATATCTTCTGCAATCAGTGTTGCCTGTGGATTCACTTGATGGACAAGTTCAGTAGCCAGCATAAGATAAACAACTGCTTCAATGTCTGTCTCTGTTGAAAAATACTTCTTATAACTATCAAAGCTTGTCCCTAGTCCATGATGATGATACAACATACTCGTGACCCCATCAAAGCGGAAACCATCAAAATGATAAGTCTCTAACCAAAACTTGAGGTTAGATAAAAGAAAGTGAATAACTTCATCTTTACCATAGTTAAACAACTTTGTGTTCCAAGCTGCATGTTCGCCACGCGCGCCTTGATGAAAGTACTGATCACTACTTCCATCAAAAAGATTCAGACCGTCTCCAACATTTTTTACAGCATGTGAATGGACCACATCCAATAAAACACGAAGTCCCATCCCATGTGCTGTATCAATCAAAGCCATCAAATCTTCAGGTTTTCCGAAACGGCTTGATATTGCAAAAAAGTTAGAAACTTGATAACCAAAGCTTGCATATAAAGGATGCTCCATAATAGCCATAAGCTGAATCGTATTATAGCCCGCTGCCTTAATACGAGGTAAAATATCCCGTGTAAACTCTTGATAAGTATTTATTTTATGCTCTTCACTAGAAATTCCAATATGAGCTTCATAAATAAGTGGTGCTTCCTCTTCTAAGAGAGGCGAAGAATGCTGAAATTGATATTGTGGGGCAACAATCACACCGTCCAGTTCGAAATGTTCATTTTGAACAGCATAGAGCGCATAAGAAGGCACTCTATAAACTTCAGCTCCGTTGATAACAAGTTTAACCTTTACCTTGGAACCAAGTGGTAAATCTCCTGGTACAGCTATTTCCCATACACCACCATAAGCTGCCTTTAGTTCATGTTTGTCTGTCCAATCGTTAAAGTCCCCTACTAAAAAAGCTTTTTCAGTATGAGGCGCCCATTCACGGAAAGTCCAATACTCTTTTTCTTGTTGAAAGCCAAAATATTTATGACCATTGGCAAAATCTGTAAGTTTCCCCTCCATTCCTAGCAATCTCTTCTTCGTTCTTGAAAATTCAAATAAGCGGTAGGATAAGTCCTCCTTATATGGTTCTAGGTATGGATCATACTGCAAAATATTTAACATTCTGAGAAACCTCCTCTTAATCATGGTGACAATCTTTCCCTTATTTTACCATTTTTAGATGTTGGATTATATTTTTATGAGGGATTTAAACAAAAACAGAGAAAACGTAAATTTTCTCTGTTTTTTATTTTTAAAAGTTCTTAGCATTTGGCTTATTATAGCCGTATTTTTCACAAAAATCTTCTCTGAATTCTAGAAGATTATCATCCATGATAGCTTGACGAACATTTGTCATCAAGTTAATCAAGAAATGTAAATTATGGTAGCTTAAAAGGCGCAGACCAAAAGTTTCGTCAGCCTTGAATAAATGACGCAAGTAAGCACGGGTGTAGTTTGAGCAGCAATAGCAATCACATTCTGGATCAAGGGGTGTGAAGTCAAGCTCATATTTGGCATTTTTAATATTCACACGGCCGAAACTTGTCATTGCGGTACCATTACGAGCAATACGTGTGGGTAGCACACAGTCAAACATGTCTACACCACGAATGACACCTTCAATCAAACTATCAGGTGCACCAACACCCATCAAATAACGTGGTTTATCTTCTGGTAAAAGCGGTGTTGTAAAGTCAAGTACGGCATTCATCTCAGCGTGAGACTCACCTACAGCAAGTCCGCCAATAGAATAACCAGGGAAATCCATGCTGACGAGATCACGCGCAGATTGGCGGCGTAAATCTTCAAAGCCAGCACCTTGCACGATACCAAAAAGTCCTTGATCATGTGGGCGTTGATGCGCTTTTAGGCCACGCTCTGCCCAGCGGGATGTACGTTCCACAGAAGCTTTGACGTAATCATAAGGTTGATAGAAAGGTGGACATTCATCAAAGCTCATCATGATATCAGAACCTAAATTATTTTGGATAGAAATCGCTTTTTCTGGATTGAGGAAAAGTTCGCGACCGTCGAGATGGCTTTTAAACTTAACACCCTCTTCACTGATATTTTTCTTGTTTTGTACTAAAGAATAGACTTGGAAGCCACCACTATCTGTTAAAATAGGCTGATCCCAGTTCATAAATTTGTGCAAACCGCCTGCTTGAGCAACAAGCTCATCGCCTGGTCGAAGCCACAAATGATAGGTGTTGGCAAGAATAATCCCAGAACCCATCTCTTTAAGTTCTTCTGGGGATTGTGTCTTAACCGTGGCTTGTGTTCCTACAGGCATGAACATAGGTGTTGGAAAAGTCCCATGTGGCGTTATAATTTCACCGAGACGCGCGCCTGTATGTTTTTCTTTTTTAATCAGTCTGTATTTTATTGCATGTTCAGTCATGTAAACTCCTTTAAACTTCTACAAGTATACCAAATTTCTTTGATTTTTCCCAGCCAGTCTATAACCTCCTTTCTCTAAAAGTTTTTGGTTGTGAAGCCCCGTCTTTTATGGTATTCTAAGAAATGGAGGATACTATGAAGTTTAAAGATTTAAAAGAAAGAGCTAAGGATGCTCTGAGAGAAAACTTTGGTGCCAAATTACGTTTGTTCTTAATTCCAATTTTCTGGGGAATTATCTCAACAAACATGACTTACCAATCAAATTATAATTCCAATATGGATACAGTCAATAATTTTGATGCCAATACTATTACAACAGGACTATTACTTTCTATACTCATAGGAATACTTATCGGCGGGCTGATTGGCCTTATGATTTCGGTCATTATAGATGTTATCACTGTGGGTGCGCGTTTCAACTATATTAAAATATACCGTGGCGAAAGAGAAAATCCACGCTTTAAAAATGTCTTTACTCCTTTTAAAGACGGCAGTTGGACAAAAATATTTGTTCTTCACTTAGTGACTGCACTCCTCATTGGTCTTTTAACAGTGACGATTATTGGTATCCCTTTTGCTATCTATCTTGGCCTAGGTTGGTCACAAAAAGATTACATTCTTTTTGACCAATTAGAATCTGGGACTTATACTGGTATTTGGGGCGTGCTCAATGCCTCTGCTCAAGTAATGCGTGGCTCACGTGGGGATTATTTCCTCTTCTTGTTGAGCTTCATCTTATGGTATATCCTCTCAGGTATTACTCTAGGTCTTGCTAAATTCTGGACAACCCCATATATCGAAATGTCTACTATCGCTTATTATCAAAACTTAATCGATACGAAGAGAAGCATGAATCAAACTGCATATTAAAAAGAAGCTCTTACTGAGCTTCTTTTTTTACTTTTTTCCCATGGGTGAAATAATAGATTACAATGATTAAAACTATAAAT
The DNA here is from genome assembly GCF_029492705.2 of Lactococcus sp. bn62. Lineage (NCBI taxonomy): Bacteria > Bacillati > Bacillota > Bacilli > Lactobacillales > Streptococcaceae > Lactococcus > Lactococcus sp. bn62. The sequence goes on from NZ_CP120417.1 coordinate 1,990,819, forward strand.
ATTGCTGATGCATAATACAAATTACGATAACCTAAAAATGGAACGAGAAGCCCCATGATGAAAGGACCAAAACCTACACCCATATCTAAAAAGCCAAAAAATGTCGATGTGGCTACACCTAAACGATCAACGCCTGAGCTACGTATTGCAATAGCTTGACCAAAAGGTGAAAATGAACCATAACCCAGTCCAATAAAAATAGCTGCCACCAGTAGAATGATTGAAGACTGTGCCCAACCGATCAGTACCAAGCCAATTGCAAAAAAGATAAAGACAGGGTACATTACATAATTATCACCTTTGATATCAAAGATACGACCAGTTACAGGGCGTGAAACCAATATTGCTAAGGCATAAATAAGGAAGAACAGAGATCCGGCTGTTGCAAGCCCAATTTCTGAGGAATAAGTATTCATAAATGCCAAAATACTTGAATAAGCAATACCTATCAGCATCCCTATTACAGAAATAGAAACAGCTTTCTTTTCAAAATAATTTGACCAAGAAAATTTCTTCTTAATACTTTCTGAACTAGCTACAGTTGTATGAGGCGCTTTAATAAAGAAGATACCAATAAGTGCAAGTAGCAAGAGCACATTTGAAAGATGAATTAAGAGTGTAAAACCATATTTACCATAAAGAAACATGGAGAGGAAAGGACCGATAGCTGAAGACATCGTTACCGATAAAGCATAATAACCGATACCTTCCCCTCGCCGAGAAGAAGGAACCGTTGCTCCTGCTAAAGTCCCTGAAGCTGTTGTTGCTATACCAAAACCAATACCATGTAGGAAACGAAGAACGAGCAAGCTCTCAACACTTGGTACAAGATAGTATACCAAACCAAAGAGCAAATAAATGCTTGTTCCCATAAAGAGCATTTTCTTAACACCCCATTTTGCAATGTTGTTCCCCGCCCAAAGACGTGCAAATAAGCTACCTACAATGAAAAGACCTGTCAAAATTCCGGCTGTACCCGCAGAAGCATTATACTTTGCCATCGCATGTGTACCAATAACAATCGTTGGAATATAAAATACTAAATAATATATAAAATTGAGTAGCATATTAATAATAAAACTTGGCGTCCATAACTTTTCTTTTTTCATTTTTCTCCTTCACTTGTATCCGCTATCAATCAAATAAAAAGCAGGAAAACTCCCGTTTCCGAGAGCTTATCCTAGCATTTTTTGATTATAGCTTAATTTTAGTTACATATTATTATATCATTTTTCTGCCTATTTTAATTTCCTGAAGCTTCACATTTGCCTCACCTGTTCGTCTACATAAGTTTTACGAACAACAAAGGAGAGTTTTAAAATTCATTCGAAAGACTGATTGTCCCTAGATTTTAGAATGTTATAATAAAGATATAAATAAATCGAGAGGGTTAACGACTATGCTATTCTTATTATTCTTTATTCTATGCACTTATCTATTTCTCAAGGGCTTTGTTAAGTTCATCTTGCCATTGCTTCTTTTTATCTTCCTTGCAAAACTTTTTCTGGGCGGACTCTTTCTCTTCTTCAATACTCATTTCCTTTTCACACTAGCGATTATTGCCTTCTTCATCTGGTTAATTCGTACGGTAAGCAGTCAAAACTACTAAAAAAACACTCTCTATTGTTAGAGAGTGTTTTTTTCTATTTTTAAAAATTTATTTTGCTTCATACCAGCTGTCGCCCGTATTTTCATCTGCAAGTAAGGGAACATTTAACTCTACTGCAGATTCCATAGTTTGTTTCACCAAGTTTTGAACCGCCGTAAGTTCTTCCTTAGGTACTTCAAGAATAATCTCATCGTGAACTTGTAGCAATAATTTGGCTTTAAACTTGCCTTCTGACAATGCTGCATCAAGATTAATCATGGCAATTTTCAAGATATCTCCGGCTGACCCTTGAATCGGGGCATTAATTGCTTGACGTTCTGCACCTTGTCGCACCATAAAGTTGCGATTATTGATTTCTGGCAGTTTACGCCGGCGATTAAACATCGTGCTTACATAGCCTTTATCCTTGGCTTCACGTTTTGTTTCCGCTATATAATTGGCAACTCCAGGATAACGCTCAAAGTAAGCTTGGATCATCTCTGCTGCTTCCTTATTGGAAATACTCAAGCGTTTAGCGAGTCCATATTCTGTTTCTCCATAGGAGATACCAAAATTGACAGCTTTCGCATTGCGACGATCGTTAGGCGTAACATTTTCAGGCTTGTCTATGTTGAAAACACGCATTGCTGTACTGCTATGAATGTCAGCACCATGATTAAAAGCATCAATAAGATGTTCATCTTTAGACATATGTGCCAAAACCCGAAGTTCAATTTGCGAATAGTCGGAACTCAAAAGAATATTATCTTCAGCTGCGACAAAAGCTTTACGAATCAAGCGTCCAGCTTCTAGGCGTACTGGAATATTCTGCAGATTTGGATCAATCGAGGAGAGACGACCTGTTTGCGTTAAATCTTGAACATATCGTGTATGGATACGGCCATCTTCAGCTATTTGCGGAATCAACCCTTGCACGTAAGTGGATTGAATTTTTGATATTTGACGATATTCGAGTATTTTGGCTACTAGTTCATAGTCTTGAGCCAAGTTTTCTAAAATATCTGCTGCTGTTGAATAGCCTGTCTTTGTTTTTTTCCCATGCGGCAACTGTAATTTTTCAAAAAGAATGACTCCAAGTTGCTTAGGCGAATTAATATTAAATTCTTCACCTGCAAGTTCATAAATTTTTTCAGTTAAATCAGCAATCATCTTCTGATTTGCCGCACCAATTTCTTCTAAGGTGCTCACTTCAGCAGCTATTCCTGCTATTTCCATTTTAGCTAACACGTTGGCCAAGGGAAGTTCCATTTCTGTCAAAAGATGATATTGTTCATTTTCCTCGAGATTTTGGATCATTACCGCTTTCGTTGTAGCTAAGACATGAATTTTACCTGCCAAATGTTTGAAAAGAATTTCATCTTCAGGAATACGACGTTTTGCTCCTTTGCCGTAAACTTCTTCATCAGTAGATATATACTTGTTAGCAAATAATCGACCAATAGTTTCAACCTTATTATCTTCTGTTGTAGAAATAAGATATTTAGCTAACATACTGTCGTACTTGGCTGTCGGTAGTTCAATACCTAAGCGATGAAGCAAAACTTTATTTTTCTTAAAATCATATGTATTTTCAGGAAAAGGGAAATTCTTTAGGAGTTCTGTATTCTTTGATACAAAAACTTTTTCTTCATTTCCCCAAGCAAACCCAATGATATCTTCTTTGTGGTAATTCTCATTTAAAATTTCAATATAAAAGAAATCATCTTTGTCCACTAAAATATCTGTTGCATCTTCCACAACTTCAAAACTAAGCGTAACTTCATCTGCTTCTGCCGTTTCAAGTTTGGCTTTGAATTGCGCAAATCCCATCTCATCATAAAACTTGATCAATTCTGCTGCATCCACAGGCTTAATCAAAGTATCAGCAAGATCAATTTCAATCGGAGATTTCGTATCAATCGTTGCAAGAGTACGAGATAAAAAGGCCATTTCACGGTCAGCAATAAGATTTTCCTTCATCTTACTTTTCTTAAGTGAATCAATATTCTCATAGAGATTATCAATAGATCCCCACTCTTGAAGCAACTTCATAGCCGTCTTTTCGCCGACTTTTGTTACACCTGGATAATTATCCGAGCTATCACCCATCAAACCTTTAAGATCAATAAACTGTTGTGGCGTTAAGCCCGTTTTTTCCAATAAATAAGCCGGTGTAAAGCTTTCAAACTCAGCCACACCTTTTTTCGAAATTTCGACTGTCGTATTTGAGTCCACTAACTGAATCAAATCCTTATCCCCAGTTACGATTGTAACATCATAATCGCCAGCTTCAGGGAGTTCAGCCATTTTATCTAAAGTACCAATAATGTCATCTGCTTCATAGTTTTTAAGCTCATAATGATTATAGCCTAACTTTTCAATCAGCTCCTTAATAAAAGGCAATTGTTCGCGGAATTCATCCGGTGTACGTGCTCGCCCATCTTTGTAAGCAGAAAACATTTCCGTTCTAAAGGTTGTTTTTCCTGCATCAAATGCAATCAGAACATGATTAGGTTCTAATCTTTCGACCAAATTATTAAGCATAAGATGAAAGCCATATATCGCATTGGTATGTAAGCCACTCGGAGCCACAAAACGATCTACTTGATTATAGAGGGCGAAAAAAGCCCTGAATGCTAATGAAGAACCATCAATAAGCAGTAATTTATTTTTCTTGTTTTCCATAACTCCTATTATACCTTAAATTTATAAAAAAAAAGAAGCCTTAGCTTCTTTACTTCACTTGGCATTTACCCTATCTCGCAGGGGGCAACCCCCAACTACTTCCGGCGTAATAGGACTTAACTTCTGTGTTCGACATGGGAACAGGTGTATCTCCTATGCAATGAATACCAAATCATGGTCTGAATGTATTGAACACTCAAAACTAAATAACAATCTCTTGATAAATAAGTAAAGCTGAACTCATATGTTCTATTACTTGGTAAAGTCCTCGAGCTATTAGTACTGGTCCGCTCCATCCCTCGCAGGACTTCCACTTCCAGCCTATCAACCTGATCATCTCTCAGGGCTCTTAATTCATAAAGAATGGGAAATCTCATCTTGAGGTGGGCTTCGCACTTAGATGCTTTCAGCGCTTATCCCTTCCCTACATAGCTACCCAGCGGTGCTCCTGGCGGAACAACTGGTACACCAGCGGTAAGTCCACCCCGGTCCTCTCGTACTAAGGGCAGATCCTCTCAAATTTCCTACGCCCGCGACGGATAGGGACCGAACTGTCTCACGACGTTCTGAACCCAGCTCGCGTGCCGCTTTAATGGGCGAACAGCCCAACCCTTGGGACCGACTACAGCCCCAGGATGCGACGAGCCGACATCGAGGTGCCAAACCTCCCCGTCGATGTGAACTCTTGGGGGAGATAAGCCTGTTATCCCCAGGGTAGCTTTTATCCGTTGAGCGATGGCCCTTCCATGCGGTACCACCGGATCACTAAGCCCTAGTTTCCTACCTGCTCGAGTTGTAGCTCTCGCAGTCAAGCTCCCTTATACCTTTACACTCTACACATGATTTCCAACCATGTTGAGGGAACCTTTGGGCGCCTCCGTTACTCTTTAGGAGGCGACCGCCCCAGTCAAACTGCCCGACAGACACTGTCTCCCACGCCGATTATGCGTGTGGGTTAGAGCAACCATGAAGCAAGGGTAGTATCCCAACAGCGACTCACTTGAAACTAGCGTCCCAAGGTCAAAGTCTCCTACCTATCCTGTACATGCTTCACAGGTACTCAATATCAATCTGCAGTAAAGCTCCATGGGGTCTTTCCGTCCTGTCGCGGGTAACCTGCATCTTCACAGGTACTAAAATTTCACCGAGTCTCTCGTTGAGACAGTATCCAAATCATTACGCCTTTCGTGCGGGTCGGAACTTACCCGACAAGGAATTTCGCTACCTTAGGACCGTTATAGTTACGGCCGCCGTTTACTGGGGCTTCAATTCAGAGCTTCGCCTAAGCTAACCCCTCCTCTTAACCTTCCAGCACCGGGCAGGCGTCACCCCCTATACATCACCTTGCGGTTTAGCAGAGAGCTGTGTTTTTGATAAACAGTTGCTTGGATCTTTTCACTGCGGCTGTATTTCTACAGCACCCCTTCTCCCGAAGTTACGGGGTCATTTTGCCGAGTTCCTTAACGAGAGTTCTCTCGATCACCTGAGGCTACTCGCCTCGACTACCTGTGTCGGTTTGCGGTACGGGTAGTATTGAATTAAACGCTAGAAGATTTTCTTGGCAGTGTGACATCAAGGGCTTCGCAACCGTAGTTGCTTCCCCATCACAGCTCAATGTTAAAGGAAAATGCATTTGACACATTCCACACCTCACTGCTTAGACCAGAATCCATTAACTGGCTCCCTTTAGCCTACTGCGTCCCTCCATCACTAACAATACTAGTACAGGAATATCAACCTGTTGTCCATCGACTACGCCTTTCGGCCTCGCCTTAGGTCCCGACTAACCCAGGGCGGACGAGCCTTCCCCTGGAAACCTTAGTCTTACGGTGGATAAGATTCTCACTTATCTTGCGCTACTCATACCGGCATTCTCACTTGTAATCGCTCCAGCACCCCTCACGGTATACCTTCATCGCTGATTACAACGCTCTCCTACCATTTAATTAATATTAAATCCACAGCTTCGGTAATATGTTTAGCCCCGGTACATTTTCGGCGCAGGGTCACTCGACTAGTGAGCTATTACGCACTCTTTGAATGATAGCTGCTTCTGAGCTAACATCCTAGTTGTCTGTGCAACCCCACATCCTTTTCCACTTAACATATATTTTGGGACCTTAGCTGGTGGTCTGGGCTGTTTCCCTTTCGACTACGGATCTTAGCACTCGCAGTCTGACTGCCGCACATGTGTATTAGCATTCGGAGTTTATCTGAAATTGGTAACCCGAGATGGGCCCCTCATCCAAACAGTGCTCTACCTCCAATACACTTAAATTGCGACGCTAGCCCTAAAGCTATTTCGGAGAGAACCAGCTATCTCCCAGTTCGTTTGGAATTTCTCCGCTATCCACAAGTCATCCAAACACTTTTCAACGTGTCCTGGTTCGGTCCTCCAGTGCGTCTTACCGCACCTTCAACCTGCTCATGGATAGGTCACTAGGTTTCGGGTCTACATCATGATACTAAAGCGCCCTATTCAGACTCGCTTTCGCTACGGCTCCGCCTCTTCAGCTTAACCTCGCATCATAACGTAACTCGCCGGTTCATTCTACAAAAGGCACGCTCTCACCCATTGACGGGCTCGAACTTCTTGTAGGCACACGGTTTCAGGTGCTATTTCACTCCCCTCCCGGGGTTCTTTTCACCTTTCCCTCACGGTACTGGTTCACTATCGGTCATTAAGGAGTATTTAGGCTTGGGAGATGGTCCTCCCGGATTCAAACTGGATTTCGCGTGTCCAGCCCTACTCAGGATACTGCTAGGTATAAAGTCTATTTCAAATACGAGGCTATTACTCTCTTTGGCTTACCTTCCCAGGTAATTCTTCTATAGACTTTAAGTCCACGTTGCAGTCCTACAACCCCAAGAAGCAAGCTTCTTGGTTTGGCCTGTTTCCCGTTCGCTCGCCGCTACTTAGGAAATCGTTTTTACTTTCTCTTCCTGCAGGTACTTAGATGTTTCAGTTCTCTGCGTTACCTTCTCGTAAGCTATGTATTCACTTACGGATACTATGCATAACATAGTGGGTTTCCCCATTCGGAGACCTAGGGATCAATGCGTACTTACTGCTCCCCCTAGAATATCGTCGTTAGTCACGTCCTTCTTCGGCTCTTAATGCCAAGGCATCCACCGTGCGCCCTTATTAACTTTGCCATTAAAACAAGTATAAGTTTTTTCGAACTATTTAAAATAATTCGCAGCTTTACAGAAATGTTTTACCATTTCTCGGTTTATTTATCGTTATAAGATATTGTTATTTAGTTTTCAATGATCAATTCCTATTTTAACGTCTTCGTTGACAAGATACTGTCGTATCTTATGGAGCCTAGCGGGATCGAACCGCTGACCTCCTGCGTGCAAAGCAGGCGCTCTCCCAGCTGAGCTAAGGCCCCTTCTCTCAACGCAATCTTCTCTATCTTGCATCAAAAGACTGCTTGTTTGGTCTTTATAGACCCCTCAAAACTGAATAAAGTAGAACAACATCTTTTTTTATATTCCTTAGAAAGGAGGTGATCCAGCCGCACCTTCCGATACGGCTACCTTGTTACGACTTCACCCCAGTCATCGGTCTTACCTTAGGAAGCGCCCTCCTTGCGGTTAGGCAACCTACTTTGGGTACTCCCAACTTCCGTGGTGTGACGGGCGGTGTGTACAAGGCCCGGGAACGTATTCACCGCGGCGTGCTGATCCGCGATTACTAGCGATTCCGACTTCATGCAGGCGAGTTGCAGCCTGCAATCCGAACTGAGAATGGTTTTAAGAGATTAGCGCACCCTCGCGGGTTGGCGACTCGTTGTACCATCCATTGTAGCACGTGTGTAGCCCAGGTCATAAGGGGCATGATGATTTGACGTCATCCCCACCTTCCTCCGGTTTATCACCGGCAGTCTCACTAGAGTGCCCAACTTAATGATGGCAACTAGTAATAAGGGTTGCGCTCGTTGCGGGACTTAACCCAACATCTCACGACACGAGCTGACGACAACCATGCACCACCTGTATCCCGTGTCCCGAAGGAACTCCTTATCTCTAAGGATAGCACGAGTATGTCAAGACCTGGTAAGGTTCTTCGCGTTGCTTCGAATTAAACCACATGCTCCACCGCTTGTGCGGGCCCCCGTCAATTCCTTTGAGTTTCAACCTTGCGGTCGTACTCCCCAGGCGGAGTGCTTAATGCGTTAGCTGCGCTACAGAGAACTTATAGCTCCCTACAGCTAGCACTCATCGTTTACGGCGTGGACTACCAGGGTATCTAATCCTGTTTGCTCCCCACGCTTTCGAGCCTCAGTGTCAGTTACAGGCCAGAGAGCCGCTTTCGCCTCCGGTGTTCCTCCATATATCTACGCATTTCACCGCTACACATGGAATTCCACTCTCCTCTCCTGCACTCAAGTCTCCCAGTTTCCAATGCACACAATGGTTGAGCCACTGCCTTTTACATCAGACTTAAGAAACCACCTGCGCTCGCTTTACGCCCAATAAATCCGGACAACGCTTGGGACCTACGTATTACCGCGGCTGCTGGCACGTAGTTAGCCGTCCCTTTCTGGTTAGATACCGTCACTTAAGTAATTTTCCACTCTACTTAACGTTCTTCTCTAACAACAGAGTTTTACGATCCGAAAACCTTCTTCACTCACGCGGCGTTGCTCGGTCAGGGTTGCCCCCATTGCCGAAGATTCCCTACTGCTGCCTCCCGTAGGAGTCTGGGCCGTGTCTCAGTCCCAGTGTGGCCGATCACCCTCTCAGGTCGGCTATGTATCATCGCCTTGGTAGTCCTTTACACTACCAACTAGCTAATACAACGCGGGATCATCAAGTAGTGAAGCAATTGCTTCTTTCAAATAAGAATCATGCGATTCTCATTGTTATGCGGTATTAGCGTTCGTTTCCAAACGTTGTCCCCCGCTACTCGGCAGATTTCCCACGCGTTACTCACCCGTTCGCCGCTCTTCATAAAAATAGCAAGCTATCTTTAATCATCGCTCGACTTGCATGTATTAGGCACGCCGCCAGCGTTCGTCCTGAGCCAGGATCAAACTCTCATTTAAATTTAGTTCATCAAATGAACTGGCTGTTGTTTTGTCTTTCATTATTGAATTGACAGTTGGTATACAAGAAGTTAACTTCTCGCATATAGTCATTCTACTTTATTCAGTTTTCAAAGGTCTATCGCTCTCGTAAGAGATACGCTCTCTCGCGACAACTATTATATTCTATCAAACTCACTTTGTTCTGTCAAGAATAAACTGTGATTTTTTTAAAAAATTTTACCTTTGTTCGGTTTATCCCCCATTTACTGGGCTTTACGCCATTTATTTTTTTTGTGATTTCCTGTTAATTAAGATAAGAACATCGTTATGTAAATAAAAAATGGCCACTTGGCCATCTTTTTATTTACATATCCACATTATGATAAACTTTTTGAACATCGTCGTCGTCTTCTAAAGCATCTACCAAACCTTCGAAGGTTTCTAAATCTTCACCAGAAAGTTCAACTTCGCTCTGTGCAATCATCTCAAGTTCAGTTGTTGTAAATTCAGTAATACCTTTTTCTTTGAGAGCAGCAATTGCTTTGTGTAAATCTGTAGGTTCTGTATAAACAATAATTTGTCCTTCTTCCGCAGAAACATCACGGACGTCAATTTCTTGTTCAATCAAATATTCAAAAATCTCGTCAGCATCATCACCAGCAAAGACGATCACACCTGTATTATCGAACATGTAGCCTACAGAACCTTCCGCACCAATATTCCCACCATTTTTATGGAAAATTGTGCGGATATTAGAAATTGTACGGTTTACATTTGAAGTTAACGTTTCACAGATAATCATTGATCCATTCGGTCCGAATCCTTCATATCGTCCAGAAACGAAAGCTTCTTCTGCTCCACCTTTAGCTTTGTCAATCGCTTTATCAATAACATGCTTTGGAACTTGTGCTTGTTTCGCACGTTCAATAACAAACTTGAGCGCTGTATTTGACTCTGGATCTGGCTCCCCTTGCTTTGCGGCTACATATATTTCAACACCAAATTTTGCATAAACTTTTGATGTTGCTCCGTCTTTAGCTGATTTTTTTGCGGCAATATTGGCCCATTTGCGTCCCATGGGACACCTCCTATTTTCAATTTATTCTTAAATATTATATCACAAAATCAATGGTTTGCGCCCATGGTTCTGTTCTTTAAAATTACGATTTCCTAATTGATAAATATCATCTGATTTTTGCGTAAGTAAGTCCCATGATTCTTTTCCAATGCGAGTCACAAGCTTATCCTTCACTTTAGCCAGATGTTGTTGTCCTTGCTTTGTAAAACCTAAAACATGAATGTTTTGAGGCAACTGAAAATCACATGGAATATCCAATAAAACATAGGTCAAAAGCCGTCTTACACGTGCTCTAGTATATCGTTTTGTATGCACTGCCTCTATCAATTCATCGACAGTATTCACTTGCTTGATGGCTGTTTTTATCCGACTTTCCAACTCTGTATTCATTTGAAAAATAAGGCTCAAATCATGGGAGATTATCTTATACTTAAGCAAAGTGAAATAATTATCCCAAGAAACTCTGGGGTGCTGATAGAGTTGTTTTAAATTTTCCGGCACAAAATTCAAAATATCTTGTTGGTCGATATTTGCTCTAATAGCTGTTGCTGAAGCAATTTCACCAGATAAACTACGAGAATGAAAATCGTTACTACGCTGAATGGCTTGTAGTCTTATATCTTTGCCCGCACTGGCTTTGGCATAAGCAAGAGCCAGGACATGGTTGGGTGTATTTCCATCAAAATGTAAGCCTGAGAATTTCTGCCACATCATCTGAGTTTTTTCGGGATAACTCAATGTATCAGGTAAATCTTTAATGAAGTTCTCCATTTCGGTTGACTTCTCTTCATAAAGATTCACGATTTTTTGATAATCAAGGGTAGACTCCGAACCAAAAACAAGTTCACCAATCCCCATTTTATCAAGAATATCCACTGCTGCCTGTGCAAAAAAATCAGCAGCTTGGACAGCTCCCATGACAGGAAGCTCAACCACGATATCTGCACCATTTTTTAGAGCCATTTCAGCTCTTGTCCATTTATCAAAAAGAGCCGGTTCACCCCTTTGCATAAAATTACCAGACATGGCAACGATTTTTATACCATCGCCTGCCTGATCTAATAAATATTTATGTCCATTGTGAAAAGGGTTGAACTCAGCAACAATTCCTATTATTTTTTGCATACAAAGAACCAACGTAAGCTTTCTTCTTCAGGTTTTTCATCTTCAAAATCAGCATATACTTCTACTTTAGAAAATTTTTGAAGTCTTGTCAAATATTCCTTTATTGGGTACGTTCTCTCTTGATGTACTTCATCTTTACGCACAAATTTTCCATCGGAATCTTTAACAAAGAAAGTCAATTCATGGACGACTGAATGAGGGTAATCCCCTACAAAAGAATCCCAGAGAAAAGAAAATCTTCATCGTTTTCGTGATAAGAGTAACCTGGAAAGACCGAATCCACTTGATATGTCGAATGGACATCAAAGATAAACACACCTTCCGCATTTAAAGAATTATAAACACCATCAAAAACGCGTTGAACTTCAGAAGCATTCGACATGTAACAAAGCGAATCCGAATAGCAAGTCACAACATCAAATGTGGTTTCTCCTGATAATTCACGCATATCTCCGGCAGCAAAAGTAATTTTTGCCCCCATCTGACGTGCACGTTTATCTGCAATGGTCAGCATTTCCTCTGACAAATCAACACCGGTTACTTCATAGCCTGCTTGACTAAATCTTATCGAGAGAATCCCTGTACCACATGCCAATTCCATGATATTTTGCGTTTTTGCTGGAAAATGTCTTTGACTAAACTCAAACCACAAGTCATAGAGCTCCTCATCCATTACGGAATCATAGACCCGGGCAAATTCCTCATAAGAAGCCGTCATTTATTCAGAAATCCATTCATTAATATCAACAAGTGGTGCATCTGACCATAGTTTCTCTAAGTTAAAACGCAAGCGTGAATCATGGTCAAAAACATTGACAATCACGTCACCTAAGTCAACTAAAACCCATCCTGTACGGGCATCCCCTTCGATATGTCCTGCTACTTGCACACCAAGTTTATCCGCTTCTTCAGCAACATTATCGACAATCGCATCAATCTGGCGCGTATTCATTGCTTCAAGGACAACGAAATAATCTGCAACGCCTGACACAGCAGCGACATCAAGTGCTACAATATCTAAAGCTTTTTTATCATCGGCTGCTTTTACAACTGTTTCGAGTAATTGTTTTGAATTCATTTTATTCCTATTTTCTATTTTTATTATTATTTTTTAAGATATTTGATAAATGCGTTATATGTTTCGATACTTTGGGGGTAAATTTTTACACGAAGTTCAGCCAGATAATCAATAAGTCGCATTGTCTCAAAGGCAACTGCCATATTCAGAGAGTAATCCGCGATAGCTCGCGCTTCAATAACACCCGGGAAATCACGTCCCTCTTCAATATAGTCCGCCACATAAAGTACTTTTGCTAAGTCAGACATCGCTGCATCCCCTACAGTGTGCACCTCGATTGCATGTCGAATTTCGGTATCTTTCAAACCTAAATCTTCTTGCATTTTATAGATGCCCACTGTACCATGCCATATGTTATTGCCCCAATTTTTCAAATCAGGATTCAAGTTATACTTTTCAATCAGTTCTAAAAAGATGTCATCTGCTGTTTCTTTTGCGTAATCATGCAACAGAGCAGCAAGACTTGCTTTATGCACATTTACATCATATTTTTCAGCAAGTGCAACTGCTGCTTTCTCTACTCCTAGGATATGTTGGAAACGTTTTTCAGACATTTGAGCTTTTATCTTCGCAAGTAGTTCTTCTCTTGACAAGTTTACTTCTGGATAAAAATCAAACATAAAGTCCCTCTTTCTTAATATAAGCAAGTACTTTGGGTGCTAACAAGAAATTTGGAACAAGCCCTCGGCTAAATTGTTCACGTATCATATTACCAGAGATATCCATTCCCGGTACATCCACCCACAAAATAGGATAACTTGTCCCCGCGCGGAAGCGTGGTCGACGTACGCCAACCAGCTGTACTAATTCTAAAAGTTGCTCAATATTTTTCCAACTTGGTAAACTATTGATTAAATCTCCCCCAATGATAAAGTAAAAATCTGTATTGGGATGTTCTTCCTTGAGGGCCTTTACTGTTTCATATATGCCTTCATCTGCTTGGCAGCGGCATTTGTTCAATACAAGACCTTCTTTCCCTTCCAGTGCTAGCTCTAACATGCGGGTAACATGCCCATCGGTATTATGTTCCGGAAGAAACACAACTTGTTCTAAATTCAGCTGCTGACGCACTTGATCAGCGATTGTTAAATGTGCGATGTGTACAGGATTGAAACTTCCCCAAAAAAGACCGATGGCACGGCGAACACGAGCATTTTCCTCTTGTAGATCCACCTTAGTAAAAGGTGTTAGAAGTTCAAGCGACATAACTTATACCTTTTTTACATCTTCTGAAATTTTACGATTTTCTTTACGATCACTAACCTTAAAGACTACTACATTACGTCCGATAATTTGGACAACGTTGAGCCCCATTTCATCAATCATCGCTGCAACATCTTTGGCAGTTTCATCAGAGTTTTGTAAGATGTTAACTTTAATTAATTCACGCGCATCTGCAGCGTGGCGAATACTTGTAAGAATTTCGTTCGACAGTCCAGATTTTCCGATTTGAACTATGGGGCGAATATTTACTGCGAGGCTTCGCAGGTAACGCTTTTGTTTTCCAGTTAATTCCATTTTAATTCTCTTTTCTAATAATTATCCAGCTTCCAGGTCATGCTGGGAGCAATGATCCCTTTAACTTTATAAGCTGTTTCACCTTCAACAACTTCGTTGACCATGGCTATTTTTTTCAGTTCAGGTAGTTTATAAGCCATTGCATAAGGCAAATCTAACTCAAAAGCAACAAAGAGCTCATGCAATTTTTCTAAAATTGCCGTACGCAACCACTGGACACCTTCGTCTGACTTAATCGAAAGCTGTACTGCTGGTGTCAAAGTAGGTACAAAATCCTTAGCAATATCCATCTTATTATAGACATTTAACACAGGAATACCTTGAATATCCATTTCTTCCATCAATTTTTGGACTGTTTTTTCATGGACTTCATGATGGGGATTACTCGCGTCAATGACATGGATGAGTAAATCCACATGAGTCGACTCTTCTAAAGTCGACTTGAATGCCTTAATCAGCTCCGTCGGCAAATCTTGAATAAAACCAACTGTATCTGTAAGACTGACTGTAAAATCCTCTTTTATTTTTACCAGATTGGTTGTTGCATCTAGTGTAGCAAAAAGTTCATCTTTTTCATATTGCGTTTTTTCAGTCAAAGCATTCATTATGCTTGACTTCCCGGCATTCGTATAGCCAATCAATCCGATTTTAAAGATAGAGCTTTCTTTACGCTTTTTCCGAATCGTTTCACGGGTTTTTTCAACTTTTTGGAGCTGTTTATCTATATTTTCAATACGTGTCCGAATATAACGACGGTCTGTTTCAAGTTTACTTTCACCAGGACCTTTGGAGCCGATACCTCCTCCTTGACGACTGAGCATGATACCTTGGCCGACCAAGCGTGGTAACAAATAGCTAAGCTGAGCTTGTTCGACTTGAAGCATCCCTTCATGAGACCGCGCCCGCAATGCAAAAATATCCAATATCAATTGCATCCGATCAATAACTTTGATTCCTAAAGCTTCTTCCAGATTAATGTTTTGGCGAGGTGTCAGACGGTCATTGAAAATAACCGTGTCTATTTCTCCGACTTCAATTGCCCACCTCATTTGTTCAAGCTTGCCGCTTCCAATCAGAAATTTAGTATCGTATTTGTCCCGCTTTTGTGTAAAGGCATCAATCACAAGCCCCCCTGCTGTTTTTGTGAGTTCAGCAAGTTCAAGCATCGAGCTTTCAAAATTTTCGCTATTTTCAAAGGTCTCTACGCCAACGAGTAAGACACGTTCTTGTTTTTCTTCTAGATTTATCATACTTATACCAATGCCTTACGCAGAACTACGTCTACACCTTCTGGTACCCATGCTGCCACAACGCCACGTTCCGCAACCCGAATCCATCCTAGACCAGAGAAGACAATATCTGATTTTTCTTTGACAGAAAATTCTTTACGGATGAGTTTTGGGAAGTCCGAAAGATTTTTCGCACGTGGCGGTTGAAGTAAACCACCCGCATGTTTTTCATAAAATTCAGTAGCTCCTTCTAATTTTGTACGATGAATATCTAACTCATTGTCACAAAAAACAGTAAGCCCTTGTTTTTCACCTTGTATATAGTCAAAACGTGCAAGCCCCCCTAAAAATAGAGTTTGCCCTGCATTAAGTTGATAAGTTTTAGGCTTGATTTCTTTTTTAGGTGAAACGAGTTTCAGGTCTTTTGCTTCAAGATAGTGCGCCATTTGTCCACGATGAATAATCCCCGGTGTATCAATAAGCAAGCTATCATCATCAAGAGGAATCTCAATCTTATCTAAAGTCGTCCCTGGAAAACGGCTAGTGGTAATCACATTGTCATCCCCTGTGACAAGTTTGATAATGGCATTAATTAATGTAGATTTACCCACATTCGTTACACCAACTACGTAAACATCACGACCTTTACGCATTTTCTCAATTTTTTCCATGAGTTCTCGAACATCATCTTGATTTTTAGCTGAAGTTACAAGAACATCAAGAGGACGGAGACCAGCTTTCTTTGCTTGCTCCTTGAGCCAAGCGCTCATTTTACCAACTTTTAATGAGTGCGGCAGAATGTCTTTCTTATTGGCTACTAAGAGAAGGTGATTGTTGCCCGTAAAACGATGCAAGCTTGGGATTAAGGAGCCATTAAAATCAAAGATGTCAACAACATTCACGATTAACGCATCATGCTCACCGATTTCGCTCAAAAGGCGCAAAAAATCATCGTCTGTCAAGCTGACATCAGCGATTTCATTATAGTGACGAAGGCGGAAGCAACGTTGACAGTACAGTGCGTCATCTTCTCCTCTTTTCGCTAGCGCTCCTGCAGGCAGGAAACCCAAGGCATTTTTATCTTTTGTTTGAATCAATGCACCGCAGCCAATGCAATGCAATTCTTCCATAATATTTTCAGTTTCATTCATAGGCCTATTTTAACACTTTTCAAGTTATTATTCTCCCCTATTTACCTCTAACCTCCTATGCTTCTACATCAGGACATTATTTTTGAGTTTCGAAAATTGATAACTTCCTACGTGTTCCTCTCATCTCCTTTAATTTTTGGTTAGTTTCTTGGTTAGTTTTCAAAAAGTTAAATCATTCAATTTCGTTAATAAACTACTTTGAATATTTTCTGTCACATGACTATAAATTTGTAATATCATCTTTTCATCAGAGTGCCCCACACGTTCCATTATCGCTTTAATAGGAATATTCATTTCAACTAATAAAGAAATATGCGAATGTCTAAGCATATGTAAATTATACTGTCCTTCTCCTAAAATCTCTGTACATGCTTTTTTAAAAACTCTAGATAAAGTATCAGGTCCGTAAGTTTGCTTCTTAGTTCCAACAAATACAAAATTTTCATCTTTATGCTCACTAGCAAAAAAATCTAATATTTCCATAGACCTATTATCCAGCATTAAACTTCTGTAAGAATGACTAGTTTTCGGAGATAACAACTCCCTATTTCGAGCAGGAACACCATGAATATTTAACGTATGCCTAATATGTAACTTCTGATTATCAAGGTCAACATCTTCCCATTTTATCGCCAAAAGTTCACCTATTCTCAGTCCTGTCAAAAATAAGAACTCAAACATCAACGCTTTTCTGAAATGCCACTTATCTTGATACAAATAATCAAGAAGTTTTCTCATATCTCTCTTGTCTAAGAATTTCTCTTTTTTCTGTTGAATTTGTTCGTGAGTCAACTTAACTTTAGGCAAAACTATATTTTCTATTGGATTATTTTTAACATAACCTATTCTCTTTGCATAAGAAAAAAGCAATCTGTAGTAAGTTTTCCTTAAACTAAGAGTTGCAGGCGCTAAACGTAATCCCATGAAGAATTTCTGCACTTTAGCAGTAGTCACTTCTCTTATTTTTAAATTACCAAATTCCTTTAAAAAAATATTAAAAGCACTTATTTCTACAAATTGAGATGATGCTTTTAATTCTTGATCCCGTATAATTCGCCATTCATCAAATACTTCTTGAACTGAGGGTAAAATTTCACTTTTGCTAGCTGTACTTTCTTTTATCCTCTTCTCAATCTTCTTAGAAAGTCTACTTTTAGCTTCTGACTGCGATACTCGACTTTTCGAATTCATGGTAACAGTTACTTGTCGCCACTTTCCTTGACTATCATCAAAATATTTCTCAAAATAACGATATTTCCCATTATCTAATTTTTTATAAAACATTTTTCTCCTTGTTCTCCAAGCAAGAAAATGTGTGCACTTTGTATTATAACATTTTCCTACGCTGTTCTTGCTTATATTCCATATACTTATAGTACCCCGACAAACTTACCCGTCTTAAGCCTTGTGAAGGTTCTAAGATATACTTTGAAAATTCATTTCTTTCCATTTCTGTTAAATGTTTTTCTACCGTTTTTACTGACCACTGAAAAATTGAAGCCAGTTGATATTTTGTTTTTAAGTCTACAATCATAATCCTCCCCCTATATACAAAAAAACAAGGGCGAGATTTCTCCCACCCTTCATATTCACCGATTTTATTTTAACTACTATAATTCTTGTCTTACAATTTTCCCCTCCTTATCTCTTTTGATAATAAATTTCTCTACTATTTCATTTTTACAGTAGGCTATCGCCCCTCCTGTATAATTAAAGTTTCTATCTAATGAAAAAGATACATAATCATATTCAGGATAAATAGACCTCTCAGGTACATCTGAACAGTACAAGCTCACAAATCTATTTCCTCTTAATCTGTAAACAATCATTTAGCCCTCCAATTTTAATTGATAAGATTTACCATTTATCCAATGCATAGACCCTAATTGCCTAGCTTTCTGTAATGTAGAATTTATTGAAAGACCATTTTTTTCTAAATCCTCCGCATAACCTCTCACGTAGCGAACACAGTTATCTAAGAAATTTAAAAAGACTTCCAAACGTTGACTATATCTTTTATCTAAACTCACTAAGAAGCTCACAAACTCAGACATAATAGTAATTGCTCTATCATCTTTACTTTGATAATCAACTATATTTTTTTCTAATTTCCCCCATGCTTCCTTTGATAACGTCATAGTTGACTGACGCATAAGTTCAATTTTTCGTTCATAAGTAATCAATTTCTCGCACCATTGAATAACATCAGATAGTCTAGCATAAGGCGGTAGAGATAATTCCTGTTCAATTTCTCTTAACCGTTTATCAAAGGCAATATACTTCATGTTCCACTGACTTTCTGCATTCTTTACTTGATTACGAAGCTGTGTTAAATCCATAAAACGCTCCCTAATTCTATTGCGGGTATTGCTTTTGCAACTCCAATAAATCTTCTGGATACCATTCAAACCATTCCGAATAATCTTTACCGTCCATAGCTTGTGCTTCTTCTTCATCAACGGGATCAACCCCATACTTAGGTGTTCCGACTGGTCGAGCATAAATACCTACCCAAGTCCGCTCACCTTCCCACATACTATCTGGGACAAACTTCTTATTTTTCAAATCAATAAGCGCCAAACGGCGCATTTCTTTTACTTCCATGATTTCCTCCAATATAAAAAGAGCACATTTCGTACCCTAAATTTCATCGTCTTCAAAATATACATCAACATCTTCATCTTTTAATAAAAATTGTATGTACTGTGAAAATCTAAATGAACCTACATAAGTTTGAAAGGCTGCTAAGACATCTTCATTACTTAACGTCTTATCTAAGGCATTTTCATCTAACCAATCTTGGTTGACATGATATAGCTCTGGATAACACCCTGTATCTTCTACATAATCTCCTTCTGAGAAATATCTCAAAAAGGACAAGACAATTTCTGCTCCAGCCATATCAGTTAGACCACTTAATACATAATCTGTCCCTTTTTCTTTAATCAGTTGTTCATATTTTTCTTGTAACATTTTTAATTCCTAAAAAATAAAAAGACTGTCTTATTTTGACAAGTCTTTGTTTAATTTATGCAATAAAATGAGCTTTTGACTCATCTCTTATTCTGTTTGTACTCAAAATAACCTCCTAATTCATTAAAGGAAATTCAACACTACTCATAAGATAGTGATTGTTTTCCAAATCAACTGTAAGTCTAACGATTTGCGGTGCAACCTGATTATCATTTAAAGTATAAGAAACTAAAGCTAAATATTCATCATTACTTCCTTGATAAATTTCAAAGTCAGTCAGTCTAGACTCCATCTTTATTTCTTTATCTGATTTCACCAAATGCAATTTCTTTTGTACCTCTGATGTACATAAAGGCTGAGTTGCTTCATTACGCTTATTTTCAGAAGTATAATTATAGTAACTTTGGATAAAACCTTCCACTGCACCTTTAGCCTTTGTAGAATCAAATTTATTTTCTTTTGGTTGTGGTGTCTCACTTGCTTTAGAATTTTCTACTTTTGAAGATGAACTTTGTACCTGCTCTACAGAAGAAGACACTTCTATTTTCCTTGGCTCTGATACTTGATTTTTTCCGCAAGCTGAAAGCAAGAAAATAGAAGATAATCCTATTATCATAATACTTAATTTTTTCACTTTTTATCTCCTTGTGGTGGAATTGCAATACTTGTGATACTGCTATCCCACGTACGATTCATTTTTTGTACAATTTGTACACCACCTACATTTTGCTCATAAGTGGTAAAGCTACTGCCTTTTACAGTACTGATAACGCCCGTATGTCCATATGGATTTTCACTTGCTGAACCTGCTACAGCCCCAAATCCCCAATTTACAACAGCACCTGCCACTAATTGATCCGCTGTTGGCTTCATAATGACTTTCCAACCATGAGAAGTAAAAGCACTAAAGTTATCTGAGCCTATATTAAAAGCACAAAGCCCTTGAAGATGAAACCCACTAATACTATTCACATAATAATCAGATAAAGCATAACATTGACCTGAACCTACTGTTTGTCCTAAAACATCATTAAGAAGTTTAATATCCCCTCCTGATGAACCTGAACCATTAAAATAAGCATACCATTGATTCGCCAGTTGAGAAATCATCTCTAAATTTGTTTGTCCGTCAGATAAACTTACACCTTCATAATAAAGTGACCAATCTTTAGCAGATTGCACAGGGTCTTTAGATTTACTTAATAAGGTTTTCACCTTTGAATAAGAACCATTCAATTCTTTATCCATAAGCTTAAGCTCATTTTCAAGTGTCAGTGTAGACAAGTCCATTCCTTGAATTGAACCCTCGGAATGTATCCTATCCCCATTGATAAAATTACCCCACCCTGACCATTGAAAAATCCCTGCAACTCCTCCTGATGGATTAATTGCTTGTGGATTAAAACCACTTTCTCGTTGCCCAACAGCCAAAGCGCCAGAAGCGCCTGCAGAAGTAAATTTATGTTCCTTCATGAGATGTTCATAAGTTTTTGTCGCAACTTGGAGCGCTTCCCCTGTTACAGGTGGTGTACCACTCCCTGATATAGTCGGAGTATCATCTTCCTTGATACTTCCAATACTAACCATTGACCCTAACATGACACACATCACCCCAAAGAAAATAACAAGAGAGCCAAAAATTCCTCCAAAGATAAATTTCTTTTTCATTTTATGCCCTCATTGCTTCTAAATCACTTTGTGCTTCTTCCCACGTCACGTGGTCTTGCGTATCAAACTCTACTTCTTCATTCTGTGTCATCTCTTCTGGTTCAATAAATACTTCTTCTTGTACCTCTGTCACTTCTGGTTCAGAAGTAGTATCACCTTCGTCTTGAATATTATTCTCACCCTCTGTTTCTACGGTACTGTCACTTAAATCAAGGTCTTGAGGGTTTTCAACATCAAGATTTTCTAATTCTTGTTCTTCTGCTGAATCTAAAGATTCTTCAAGATTAATATTGTCATCTTCAAGTTCAAAACCATCTTCTGGTTCTTGTTCAAACTCTACAGCTTCCTCTGTCTCTTGAAGAACTTCTTCTGGTTCTGTCTCAGATTCTGTTTTCATTTCTGGTTTCACGGCTTGTTCTTGATTATTTGAAGCATTTACTTCTTCATTTTCAGGCGCAAGTTTTTGCGCACCGTCCATTGCAAGTGAAGGGTTACCTGTATAAGCACCTGCACCAGCTTCTACTGCACCCTCAACTTTATTTCGTGCTTGATTTTTCATTTGATTCAAGTCGTTCACAAAAGCTGAACCATTATTTTGACCCATCGCAATTTGTGTAATACTTGTTCGACTCTTCCAAAGCATTATCATAAAACCTACCTTAATTAAGACGACTACAGGGATAAATATAAGAAACTCACTCCCTGTTAAAGCAGAGACTCCTGTAAGCAAGCTTTTTGAAGCACCACCAGTCATTAGTTTTAAAACAATCAAATCAACCTGTGACATGATATAAAATAAAATACTTAGAGTGACACCCAAAATACTTGGTGCAACCAATAAGCCCGACACATGCTTAAGCACACCCCAAAAAGCATTTCTACACCATGGAACAAAGCTTAATAAAGCACTCACAGGAATCAACAAGATAAACACACACAACAATAAACTAAGCCCTGAGATGGTCAAATTAACCGCTGAAATTGGAATAACATATATCCAAAGATTTATCCCTCCCATGAAAGTTGCTATAAACTGGAATCCTATGTTTTTACCATCATTTTTGAGAAAAGGAGAATCTTTAGAGACTGCGTCCACATATTTTTGACCTTTTTTCCCATTACTGCCTTCTTTTTTTCCTGCAGCTGCTTCATAGTCAAACTTTTCATTTGTATCTCCGATTTTTCCCTCAGGGTTACCCGTATTTACTGTATTTGCAGTAGGTTTTAAAACATAATCTACTAAAAAATTAGCGTCATCAGGATCAGCCAAGCCAACAAGCCCACTTTCGATACCATTTTTAACTTTATCAGAAGTGTTTGTGACTGTATCAAAGAGAATTTGTCCTCCCATTGCAGTTTTACGCCCACTGCCTTCCGCATTGTAAGAGAAGTTCCCAAAGAAGAAAAACATTGTTGCAATAACTGCTAATAAATGAAACAAGGAGCGCATAAAGTGCCCCTTACCATTTGTGAACTGATAAAACAGATACATTGTAGTAATAATGAGCAATAACCCCGCCCCTGAGAATTGAGCAATCGTACCATTACTTCCTCCAATAAAAGAAAGAAACATCGTTCGAGCTTTTCCCATCATATCTGCCTGAATAGGTTTTAGACTGCTTGAAATATTAAGTAAGCTTGATAAGCCACCTACTACTTCCACAAACCATTGCAAAAGCTGAAAGGGTAAATCAACCACCATTCCTGAAAAAGAATTCCAAAAGAGTGAAACAGGTTGAAGCGCACCTCCAGGAACAGATTCATGATAGACACCAAATTTACTGACGAGTTCATGAAGTTTTGATAATTCTTCGTGCATTTTTCTCCTTTCTAACGTTTTTTATACATTTGTTCCAAACGTGATTGCTCAGAATCCTGTTCAGGACTAAACAATTCAAGCCATGCTTTAGGCACTTCAATAGAAATACGATTAATATTTCCAAACACATCTAAGTACACACACTGCCCTTGATTCATATTACGAATCCATTGAATATTACGTTCAGACACTTCAAGTTTCAGAGTCTTAAGAATTTCTTCTTCTTCCCCGTCCTCATAAAAACAGAAGCGTTCCCCTGCACCCGTTGTATCATCTGAGTCTTTCACATCGTTTACTGATTGAGAAATCAACACAAGTTTATTATTTTGAGAACGTCCTACACGTTTCATAGATTTTATGATTTTCTTACCTTCTTTTGAGGTCATGATAACCCAAACCTCGTCCATAAACTCGATTGTTTCCTCTTTATCATTCATTGAACCAAAACGTTTACAAAATGTACCTAAAGCCATCATCAAGGCTACTGATAAGCGTTCGTCATCTGCCATTTCATCTTCTGAATCTGAATCTGGTAATTCCAAGTCCGCAATTTCAAGCACTGTTCCATGTTCCTCAAAAGAAATCCCCTCAACATCTCCACGAGAAAATGCCAATTGTAAAAGTGAGCCTTCGACTATCTCAAAAAGATATTCTCCCGCTTCTTTAATGACAGGCTTATCTGAACTTCTCAGGATGTCTATGACATTCATTAGACCTACCGTTTCCCCTTCGACCTTTTGTTTCACTACATCTTTAACGGCTTTTGAAATAGCCGTTGTTTCTTCTTTTTTCCACGTACCTTCACCCAAGAATTTAAGCATTGTTTTGGCAACTGTTGTAGCATCTTCTGGACTCAAAAATACAATAGGGTCAAGTACTCCAATATTTGAAGATTTTTTATAGTCTAAAGTCACAAAATTAATGCTCTTAACAACTTCAACTAATTCTGGATTTTGACTTGCCCATTTCTTATCTTTTAATTTTGACTCCCATTGCTTACGAATAGAACGTTTAGGGTCAATATAAAGCGTCTTAATTTTTGAATGAACAGCTTGTAAGAATTTTTGTTGAGCAAGAATCGTTTTCCCTGACCCTGTCATACCTGTTATTGTTTCTAACAAATTCTTTGTCACTTTACCTTGAATATCTTCTTTATTTGCAAGCATAGGATTATAGAGGACGAGGTTTCTCGAAGCATGAATTGCTGTATCAAGATTTTCCCATTTATAATAGTTTGTATCTACACGACCAATAGGAAACCCTGAATCCGAACCACTCTTTGTCGTTGTGAAAGGTAAGTGTTGTGCAAAGCCCCCTGAATCGGTCACATGATACCAATAATGAGTAGTTTTCTCTAATTTAGCACCGTATAATAAAGCTTGGAATAAATACGCTTGATCCATACGTGCACGTTCTAAAGCAATACCATGTGTAGAAAAAGCATTAATTGCTGTTTTTACCCTCCGTCTCAATTGAGTTCTGCTTGACCCCGCCACAAATAAAAAGCCCCCATATTCAATAATGGGAACTTTTGCTTGTACTTTCTGTGCCATATCATTAAGTCCTAAATGCCCTATGCGTATACGGTCATGTTGAACATTACCTGTTTTTGCGGTTTCACGTCCTATAGTTTTTGCACGAGTCATACCTTGTGTCATTTTAGACTTTAAGCCAAACGAACTTTTCATATCTGGAAACTGCCCTTTAAACTTCAACCCAATAGGATAATTAAAAGTTTGTACAATTTCCCCAATATGATTATTTGTAAGTACACCTTCTGTCCGCCCAATAGGCAAGATAGATAAATAACTTGTACCATATGGACTTACAAATTCAAGCTCACCTAAGTTATTAGCATAAATCATCGTATCTGTAATATTCTCAACACTTCTTGAATCCATAACTTCTTTGAATGTGTGTGGAATATAAGGTAAGAATTGTAGCCGTTGATAATAATAAAGTTGCTCATCTGAAAGTGGAGCAGGCTTTAAAGCTGAAATTTTTTGTCGGAGTTCAATTTCTGTCATTAACCACGAATCCGCCCAGTTGTCCTCTGCTCGCACTCGATAATTAAAGAATTCTATAAGAAGACGTGTCTGTTTTGTGACCATCTCTTGAATAAGCTCTTTAAAGGTAAATACTTCTCCATCTTTAGAAAGATGAATACCAATAAGCCACACATAGTGGTAAGGAATTTCCATTTCCTTTGTGATACGTTCCGTGTACTCATTTAAATATATTTCCCCTGATTCTTGATAGTTAGAATCAAGTGTTTTTGCAAGATCAGACATTTTTTCTGGTAAAAGGTAATCACGAGGGATAAGAGAAATTTCAAAAAACTTATTAGGCAAAAGTTTTTTGAGCGTTGATTCAATTAATCCCTTTGTTTCTTCTTTCTTTTTGATATTTACAACTGACGAAGAAAAATAAGGAACTGTATAATAGGCAATTACTTCTCTTTCTTTCGTTAAGGCAAGGTTGCCTTTGGTTTTTTCAATGGGATAACTTAATTTCATACTCCTTCACTTTCTACTTTTAAAGCCTTGTTTTTTCAAATACTATTTTTTGTTCTACTTCTTTTCGCCGTTGTTGTCCATATATTGCACGAGAATCCCAACCAAAATCCTTTAAATATCGTAATGAACCGTATAAATAATGATGGAGCTTCTTTCCATCTGGCTCATACTCTACGTATAGTTTTCCGATTTTCCATGGCACAACCGTGCATAAAGCTACTGGTATAAATGGAACTTCCTTCAATATAAAAATCAAAGGATTCACAATCAAGAGAAAAATTAATATTCCGCTCACCAATCCAATACCAATAAATGGCAATGAAATAGGTGTTTGAAACGACCAATACAATTTCCCTTTTAATCGCACTTCTTGAATCCAGTAGGGTGTTGATAAACCAACAGCATAATCATAATGCAATTTTTCCACAGCTTACCTCTACTTCACATTGACACCAAACACATTGAGGAATCCTGTCAAGAAATCCCATACAATGGAAAAGATGTCTTTTCCTGAGAGCATAGCCCAACAGACGGCTGCAATTCCGAGCACAGAAAGAACTTCTGCCCAAGCCCCTGCTTTCCAATGTTTCAAAATGAGGAAGAAAGCAATAATCCCCAATAGCGTAATCAAACCACTTGTTATAGTTGCATAATCCATATTTATTTTTCCTACTTTCTTTTATTTTTTAGCCTTTTCAGGTGTTTTTGTCGGAGCTTTCTTATCAGTAGAAACTTTCTTATCTTCTTTAGATGAAGCTTCCTGTTTTTCAAGTTTCTTTAATCTGGAATCAAGAGACTTTTCTTGTTTTGAGAGCGCTTCTTGATTTTCATTCAAAACCTTAGTCGTACTATTTACTTCTTCGGTCAATTTTTGAACTTGTACATTTGCTTGATAAGCTGAATTACCTAGCCCTACAAAGAAAAGTATAACTAGAACACAAAACGCACGATAAAATCCTTTGGCACGGCTTGCTTTTACAGTTTTAGCTTCTACATAATCAGGCTCTTTTGGAATTTTTTCATACCCTTCTAAATTCTTTTTAAATTTAGAAAAAGGCGAACGTTTCTTTTTTTCTTCTGGAATAACAAAAGTAGGTGTTTCATCTGTAGAAACGGAAACTTTCTCTACATCATGAACTCTACTTTCTACTTCCTGTTTAGGCGGTGCTTCTACACCCCCGCGTTCTTCAAACTCCGCAATAAGAACGTCCACCTCACTTGAAGTTAGAACTTTTGCGATTGTTTTGGCTTCTATCCCCTGACTCTGAGCAAGAAAAAGGAGCGCTTCTTTATCCACGCCCAAGTCTCTTGCCAATTCATAAATTTTCAAATGTTACCTCCATTTTATTTATACCTCCACCCCACCACTGCACCGCTTTTTTTCAGTTAATATTTATTATTTTTTGTTAAAAAGACCTTTGATTTTTTCACGTTGCCAAACAGCTAAACCTAAAAGAAGCATTCCAAGTCCTGCAATACTCCAAAGGGCTTTTTCTTCACCTGTTGAAGGGAGAATACTCTTTGGACTGTCCGGAGTTTTTGGTGTTTCTTTTTTAGGTGTTTCAGGTTTCTTCACTGTGAAAGTTTCCTTTTCATCATCTTTGTTATGGTGAGAGATCAGTGGTGGCTCTTCTTCATTTGGTTTCTCACCGTGCCATGCGTCCTCATAGAAAGTAATTTTATGCCCTGCATATTGCTTCGCATCTACTTTGACAGGAACTTCCACAGTACCTGAAGTATCTTCAGCTTTGAAGGTCAAACTACCGTCTACATCAATTACTTTTTTCAAGTTATGGTCATAAGCTTGTGTGATTTTAACCGTGTAAGTATCCCCTTTAACCAAGCCTTCATAGAAGAATTTGTCCGTCACTGTCGTTGTTTCAGGTGTAATTTCTTTATCCTGAACTTCCGTATGCCCATCTGCTTCATCTACTTTGACCGTTTGAGAAGGATTGTCTTTGTAGTTGTTTTCTTCAACGACCTTGTTTCCTTCTTCATCTGTGACAAGTTCAGTGACGGTATAGTCCTTGTTTTGGTCTTTCACCGTGTTAATGACTGGGAAATCCAACTGAACTGTGGCACTACCATTTTCGTCCGTTGTAAATTTCTTTTCGGCAGTAATAGCTTTACCTTTATCATCTTTAACTTCTTTACCTGAGTCTTTGTAAACAACTTTACCTTTGAGGTTGAGTTCTTTAGAAGCAGGAAGGTTTGACATTTGAGCCATATCTGTCACTTGTGCTTGACCTACACCAAGGGTCTTATCGCCATCTGCTTTATCCTTAGCAGTAGTGGTAATGGTTGGTGTTGGTTTTTCTTCTGGCTTGTCTGTAAACGTACCAAGGTTCAAGTTGAACATAATATTGTTATCTGTCATGTGGGAAATATCAACATCATTTGTAGAGATAATTTGACCTGTGACAGTATCTTTAAAGACGAACGTATAACTTGTAATGTTGCCGTCCTTATCACGATTAGTTGTGTGTGTAACTGTAAATGGATTGATAGGTTGTAAGCCGTCAGGTGTTTCAACTTCTGTAAACTCATGATCCCCAAAAGTAAGTAAATCTTTGAAATCTACAACACCATTAGTTGTAATCCCTGTGCTAGGGTCAGTGACTGCTTTAGAAGTCACTCTTACAGGTTCACCTTTTGTATCATTGATTGGTTTGGCTTCAAAGACTGCACCATTCAATCCAGTAAGTGAACCATTAACATCTTGTACTTTTGACCAAACCACCCCAAATTTACCTACACGGTCTTTGGCTGTGGCTTCTTCAACATAGTTTTTTGTATCTGAGTTGTATTTGTCTTTTTCATCAAATTCAACATCATATTTTTTCGTTGAAAGCTCATAGCCTTCAGGAGCTTTTGTTTCTTGCCAGTAGACTTTATCTGAGAAGTTCAGATTTTTAAGTTTTACCCCTTTAGAAACATCTGTCATACGAAGGACAATATTATCACCTGCGACTTTTTCGCCTGCGACTGCTGTAATTGGATAGCCTTCATTGCCATCTTTCCAAGTGACAGGTTTTCCACTTGATTTATAGAAAAGTCCCCATTCAGAATTCTCAAGATGACCCGCTCCTTGTGTTTCAGTAGAGCCTGTATCGGCATCTTGTTTCAGAAGCGTTGCTTCACCAAGACCAATCGTTTTAACTTCAAGCTGTCCTTCTAAGTTGGCTGGGTCAGTTGTAGCATAAAGTGTTTGTCCTACTTTTCCATCGGGATTGATTGTGCCGTAAATATAAGAGGGGTTAAAATCCTTTCTATTATTCCAAACATCAATAACCCCTTTTGTTCCAATTGCCTTTGGAGTAGCTGAAACTTCAAGAGTGTTCCCTTTACGTACCGCACTTAAGCCTTCACTAGAGTTGATATGGTCAAAAGGCAATCCATATCCCCCTGCTTCACCTGCAAGAACGCCTGCCTTATCTGTGGCAGTTGCACTTGAACCTGCAATAACTGTTAAAGGATTAGGGTTAAAATCTGGATTTTTAGAACTTGCGACTGCTTGCTTAAGAATAACTGTCGCATGTTCAATGACCTTATTAATATCCGCACCAGTGGACTCTAAGCCTGTAATTTTATGCCCACCCACAACGTTATTCAATTTTGAAGTGTCAACCTCTGAAACTTTAGGAAGTAACCCTGATACTTCATTTTGTCCTGCTTCAACGAGCCACATAGCAAATTGTGTCGCAAGGTTAATGTTTTTATCTGCTTCCGCATTATTCACTTCACCAATGTAAGTAATATTGGTAATGAGGTTACGTTGATACTCTGTCATCTCTGTCCATAACTTATAGACGGCTTCATTTTGTCCTGCTCTAGTCGCATAAGCGCCATTAAAGACATCTACAAACGGCTCCAAACAGAACGTTGTTGCACCATTAACCTCCATAAAGTTTGCGGAAGCTTCATGCCCATTCGACCATTTAACCGTCCCTGTACCTGAAAACTTATAGTTGACTGGCCCTTTATCCGGAAGGCTAAGCGAACGTGCAGGGCTTGAAAATGGACTGATATTTAAAACATCTGCTTGTGCAAGACCTGCGAGAGAACCACCTACAGTCAAAACGAGCATAGACATTGTGACCATATGCTTCCCTTTTTTATGCATGCGGAAACGTGTGTTTTTTTCTTCTGTGAGAGCTTTTTGTATTTTTTTCTTTTTAAAATTCGACATAATTGATTTTCTCCTGTTTTTCTTTTTTATTCTGCGCAAAATAAAAAAGCCTGTCTTGGCTCAGGCTTTCTTTAAATATTAAATAACTAATGTTTCATATTGCACCTCCTAGCTACAATCCTTTTTATGCCATGATTGAGGGCAAAAGAAAAACAGCAGTTTCACAAGAAACTACCGCTTTATTTTTATATTAATTAATAAGCACCTGATGACCAACCACCACTTGTCGCATTAGCATTACACCATGCAGTTGCGGCACTTCCAGCTTCAGCTAAAGAGCTAAAACCTCCTTGTTGCCAAACAATTTGTCCTTCTTTATTTCTTACCCAGCCAGTAAATGTTTCTGCAGGAGGAGGAGTTACTGTTCCCCCTCCATTATTTCCACCTGTATTACTATTACCGCCTGAGTTTCCTCCTCCTGTTGGAGGTGTTACTGTATTACCGCCACCTGTGCTTGGTGGATTGGTAGTTGAAGTATTCCCACTTCCTGTGTTCCCTCCTGTTGTTGGAGCTTGTGGGGTTTGAGGAGTAGGTTGGTAAACACTGTCATTTGAAACACCTCCATTATCTGTAGGTGTCGGATCAGTAACAGTTGGACTTTCTACTTGTGCCTGTTTAACTTCTGAATTATTAGCACTGACAGATTGACTAGAGTTATCTACTTTTTTAGCAACTTCTTCTTTTTCTTTATTTAAACCTTTTTGAGAAGTCATTTGTTTTTGTTTCTTTGTGTTTTTTATAGAAGTTTTCACCTTATCTAAACGTGTCTGCAATGCAGTCTTTTTAGATTTGATTTTTTCATCTTTTAAATTGTCTATCGCTTTTTGGGCTGTTTTTACGTTATTATCATTTTGGATTTTTTCAGCATTGACAACATTTTTATTTGCTTCATTTACGAGTTTCCAATTTTTTTGTACTTTTTCTATACGATTAACATAGTCTGGCTTTTCTTTATCGTCAAGTTGTTTAATCAAATCTTGCGCTGTTTTCACATCACTTTCTGATTTATAAGTTTCAGCTTGTGAAGTCTTTTCTTTTACACTTTGAATAAGCTTATCATGTTCATCTTTTGCCTGTTGTGCAATTTTCTCCGCTTGGACATTGTTATTATGCACCACACTTGCTGTAACACCCCCTGCTAAAAGAACTGCGACAGCTCCACCTACAATAATTTGTTTTTTTGTTAATTTCATAAATTTTCTCCTAAAATAATTTCTTAATCAATATCTTCAAAGCTGACAACTAATTTCTTATTCATAGCTACAGCTATTTCCGCAAGTGACTTAATCGAAGGGTTCACGTTCTCACGTTCTATAGCACCTATATTTTGTCGCTTTTTACCGCTTAAGTCTGCTAGCTCCTGTTGAGTTAAGCCCTTTTCAAGACGAGCCGTATTCAAATTGAGCGCTAACTCTCGCTTAGCTTCTGAGAACGCCCAGTCCTCTCTATAGTCCTTATCCATTTCAAATAATTCCTTTGTCGCTGTTTGCCACTCTTTATCTGTTACCTTATTCAAAATGCCCTCCTTAATTACTATATGCATATTATATCATGCATTGTATTTCAAGTCAAGAAAAAGCATATTATATCATTCTTTTGTTTTTAAAGCAGTTTCTGTTGCAATAAGTGCTTCCTTTAATTTTGAGCCTGCAATAAATGCCATACGGTCAAACTTAGAACTTCTCTCTCCCAGATATAAGACATCTAAATCAATTTTATTTGCCAATTTTTTAATTTTTTCAAGTTCCTCTAATTTGTTAATGTTCACTTTTACTCCTTTTTCTTTTAGCTTGCACCCTGCAAGAACTTTTTTATTTTTTAAAACAAGAACAAGGAGTCGAACCTTGAACTTGTGAGAACTTCTTTATAAAGAACTCCACCCTCATTGATTTTTAGAGTTGAGTATTTAGGGCTTTTTGACCCATGCCATAAGCACGTTTGCCTACTGCTTCAAGTTGGTTATTGATATTGTAATAGTTCTTAAGAATGCCATTGATAGCTTCATAATCTGAACCTGTCATTACATCTTTATTTGCTTTAAGATAAGCATTTAAATCACCTGCTGAAGTCCACGCTTCATCATATTTTTTTGCAGTCATTAACTCACCGAGTTTTTGAATTTTACCTTGTGCTTCTTTTTTATTATATGCCATGATATTTACCTCATATTTTCTTTTATTTTTTAGCCCTCCCAACCTTTATAAAGTAGTTCATCATAACGTTTTTGATAGAGCCTAATAAAGTGAAGTCGTCTTTTGACACTATAATTTTTTGCTTTTTCAATATATTGTCTTGCTTCCTCACTATCAGGCGCATAATGCCGTGAACACAGGCAGTCTATTTTTAAACGCAACTCTTGGCACTCAGGAAGGTCAAGACGGCTTGCAATATGTTGTCTTAAGCGGTCAGAGTATTCTCTTCGCTTTTGATTTTCTTCTTGCCTACTCACTTCTACCTTCCCCCATTCCTATTGCTTCAAGAAGATTACGACCCTTAGAAGTAGACCTTGCTTGATACTGGAACTCTTTATTCTTCAAATATTTTGTTTCTTCCTCAATCCGCAACTCTTCTTCTTCTGAAAAATCATAACTTCTTATAGAGTCCATTAAAAAATGCACCCCTGTGTTCTTGTTTACCGCATATTCAATACTTAATTCTCTTAAGAGTTGACGTGTAATCCAACGTCTACGTTTTTCTGGTGAAATTTCTTTAGGCTCAGTAATGAACTTATAGCGTTTAGAACTTCCTAAAACATCGAGCCATTCACGGTCTAAATCTCCTTCATCATCATAAAATGTAAGATAACTTGAAATGATACACACCGCAACTTCGAATAAGTTTGACTCCTTAAAAGCATAATCATAAATGACTTGTTTTGCCTTATCATGACTCAAACGCACCTCATACCGATTTTTAAAACCGTAAATTTGTTGTACATCTTCTACAGGTAATTCTCTTTTCAGTGCTTGTTCTTTGTCTTTCTCGTAAAACTCCATAGCTATTGTGCCACCTCTTTTACCAAATGCTAAAGACAATCCTTTAGACTGAAAAAGACCACCTACAGGAGAGAATGCTTCATGTGGTTCAAAGTGCTTAAATAAAGTTTTGACTTGATTATTTCTCACTTTCCCCCACAATTTGAATAAATCATAATTATATTCAGGGTTATAGCGTTCATCTAAAGCAATATCAAACTGAGTAAAATTAAGATAATCTTCTACAGCTTCCTCATCTATTTCACCTTCAATTTGTGTCGCCTTTACTGCATAAGAACGACAATCTCTTAGAAATTCTCGCCATGTGCGATCCTGCTCTTTTAAGAACGTTTCAAATAAACGGCAGCCACTCCCTGTCATTTCAATCAGAACACCCATATCAATATTTTCTTCATGTTCATTATCTTCAATCTGATAATACACTTTAATATTGCCATGTTCGATACGGCAAGGATAACCTTGACCTCCCCCTCGCCCTACATTGAACTTATCCAATGGAATTTGAAGGAGTTTTTTTACAACATTTTCATATTGAAAAGTTTTCAAACGAATTTTTAAATAGTCAATCAAAACGGTCACATCAGCTTTTGGCTTTATGTTCAAGTAAGCAACGAGTTTTTCTTCTTTTTCTGCCGTTAATGTTTTACGCCCATTTTCTACAGCCGATACAAAGCCCTTACTCACCCCCATAATTCTTGATACATCATTTTGAGAAAGCCCAAAAGACTTTCTAACTTTTAATAAATCCACTTTCAACCTCTCTATATTTTTAAGGGGTATACCTCAATAAACCCTGTAAGCTACTAAGGTTGTTGTATTGGTATACTACTTGTACCCCGTGTTACCAAACGGGGTACCGCAAACACTTGCTTAGCCCAGACTACGTCTGGACTAAGACTCTTTCTAATGGCTCTTTCTCTCGCACTCAGCCGCTACTTCACGACAAAAAAAGACCGTAAATTTGTACGGTTCTCCGCTTCGCACTCACTCCGGGGCTTTCGCCCCTCGTTCGCCACGTCAGCGTTTAACCTACACTTTATCGGCTTTCTTTGTCTATAGCTTACCTTCGCCACTTCGAGAGAAGCCAAAGACGAGCCGTTTTAATATTGGCTCACAACATTACAAACTATGTCCTCTAAGGTATCAGAACTACCTGACTTCACTTTAAGAATTTCTTCAAATAGCCCCTTATCTTTCAGGGAGTAGTCTTTTGAAGCAAACTCATAGCTATTTTCTATCAGTTTACTTTTTATTTTTTTGAGCAATCTCACATCAGAATTAAGCTCATTTGCCATTTCTTCAAGTGTGAATTTTTCCTCAACTACAATAATAGGTGACGTTTCTTTTTCAATACGTGGCAAGGTTTTAAAGTCCATATAAAAACTATAGGTTTTAGGGTCAGGCAGTAAAGGAGCGTAAAATTCTCTTGCACTCCCTCCAAAAATACCATAATAGCCTCGTCCAAAAATCTTTTTACCTGTGTCTCCGTCTTTTTCAACGTATTTAAAGTGTTTTTGTTTATTCTCTTCACCATAAAGCGTGTCATAGCTAAACTGTGCCAATCGACCTAAAGTTATACGAGTCATCATATTATCTTTAAATGTTGAAGGTAAATCATCAGCTTTCACATTTTGAGTCGAAATAATAACATAAACACCTGCTTGACGTCCTTTAAGAATAATTTGCTTTAAAGCACTCATGACTTTCATAGAATCTATCACACCGCCATAAGGCAAATCTTCTAAAGCAGAAACAAGAGAAGGTTCTTCATCAATTAAAATAAAAAGAGGTTTCATGTCATACTTATAAAAAGCACCTAATTCTTCCTCATTTTGTTCTTCTGATCTTTGGCGCATGATTTCATAACGCTGTTCCATTTCTTCTTTGAGGTCAATTAAACGTTGCCCCATTTCTTCTGTCGTATAGGTCACTCGACCTTTTAGAACATTAAGATTTTCTAGCTTTACAAAATCTGACTGCTTAGGGTCAAGAATTTCTACTACACCTATACGTAACAAACCAGTCAAGAGTGAGCGCAAGAACACCGTCTTACCTCCCCCAGTACCACCTGCGACAATTAAGTGCGGATCATGAACAAAATCCCAATATACACCCTCTGCGAGCTTCACACCTTGTTTAACATCCGCCACAACATCTTTAGCAGAAATACGACTACGTACAGAGTCTATCGCATAAGAGTACACGACATAGCCCTTCTCGTCCGAAGTTCCCATAAGGTCACCTGAGAACATTGTTTCAAGTATGCCTCCTAGTTTGAGGAATTGTTCCTGGAACTTAATCCCTTCAAGTTGAAAACTTGCTCGAAGCTCATATTTTTCTTGCTTAAGATAAACCTTAGGAAAATATATTTTAGGTTTTCCTTGCCTATTATTACTGTTTCTTTCTTTCGTAAAATAGAAATTATTTTGGTACATAAAGCGCCATAAAAGAAAATGCCTATTTTTACGTATAAAGAAAAAACTCTTTTTCAAGAGAATCCGATACAGCCAATATGAAAGCAAGAACCCAAAAAGAATAAGCCCAAAGGAAAGCCCTCCAACAAGAGCAATTTTAGCTTTTCCGTAAAGCAGATAGAGAGCAACACTAGCGCCCCCTGTCACTAAAAATACTGGAACAGCAACAAGAGCATACAATCTTAAAGGAATGCGACGGTCACGCTTTTTTAAACGATGACCTTTTGGAAACAATTTGTTCATGTTTCCCTCCTATCCTTTATTTATTTTTTGGCTTAGACTGCTCTTCTTGTGCATTTGTACGTGGTGGTTCAGAGTTCGTATTTACATT
Organism: Lactococcus sp. bn62; assembly: GCF_029492705.2. NCBI lineage: Bacteria > Bacillati > Bacillota > Bacilli > Lactobacillales > Streptococcaceae > Lactococcus > Lactococcus sp. bn62. Next base: position 2,026,273 of record NZ_CP120417.1, read on the forward strand.
AGAATTTGAACCTGTCACAACTTTAACACCTGATGCCTTCAACGGGAAAGTAATTTTAGGAACACGTTGTACACGACCATTATTTCCTACAACTTCATGATTTGATTTGTATACAGAAGCTGTCACAGGTTCAACAAGTTCAATTTCACTGCGGAAAGGAACTGTTTTTTCATCAAAGTCAAGAGGTACTTTAATATCAATTTGTTTTGGATAATTTGGAGAAGCAATCATAATATACTTTTCAGCAATTTCACCAGTAGGAACTGCTTTAAGTGTACCTTCTTCATTTTGTGTTTCAAATTTTTCACCATTTTCATCGTAATAAACCATTTCTGGAATATTTTCAATACCAAGATAAGTCATAGTGCCAAAAAGTTTTTTAGGGTTTTGTGTAATTGTGCGATTGAATTGATTAAGTCCGTATTTTGCCATTGTTATTTTCCTCCTTTGATTTTGACTTCATTTAAGCGTAAAGCCATTTGATTTTTTGTAACACCATTTTCTGCATAATTAAAATCAATAAGTGTTGGTTCATGTCCTTCGACTTCAATTTCAACCAATCCACCAAGAACGGCTTTTCGTAACTCGTCCTTTTTAGGCACTTTACCAAAGCAGACGATATGGAAGTTTTTCTCCCCATCACCTGCGCCTGAGAAAACTGTATGTTCAGGCATATCTGCTGTACGTGCGACAGTTTCATATTCTGGTAAAACATAGACCTTACCATCATTTGTGAGTTCTTTTAATTCCATTACAGGAACTTCTTGTAATTGCATATTTTTTCTCCTTATGCTCTTTATTTTTAATGTTTAACGTCATTTCTGACAAAGCACTTAGCAGGAATCGAACCTGTATTACTTATATAGCCACAATATAAGTGTCTTGCCCTAGAAGTAAAGGAAAAACCTCTTTAGACCCTAAATGCAAAAAATCTACACTAAAATAGTGTAGATTTTTAATATAAATATAAGTACTAATAATGAGCAATTAGCTCACCGCATTAGTATATTTTTATTCTTTTTGAAGCAAAAATTTGCACTCTTTTTTAGCTTCAAAAAGTAGAAAGCTTAAACACAGCTATGATATATGTACGTCATAGCTCCAAATATCTATTTTGCTTTATTATTAAAATTTTTATCGGAATTTTCTACAGTTATCAATCATCATAATACTATCTTCACAATAAGTAATTCACATTAAATAAGATACTCAGTTTTTTTACAAGTTCTCTCTATTAGTTCTGAGAATTTAATGTATTATAAATTTGATCTGCTATCGCCTTAGCCATAAGAGGAGGTACAGCATTACCAATTTGGGTCCTTATGTCAACTTTCTTTCCATAAAAAATATATTGATCATCAAAAGATTGTAATCTTGCAGCTTCTCTGGGAGTAATGGAACGGTGCAAAAACGGATGATTGTTTTTCCCGTTTGATGAAGCATCAAATCTAGTATCAATTGTACCTGATGGCTCATCCCACACTAGCCTTCCCCATGTAGTTTTAAATTTTTGTTTTCCCAATAATTCTTTAGGTAAAAACTCCTTCCCTTTTTCTGCCGGAATCATCTTAAGCTTTTCAATTGCTATATTACTATGATTAGAAGCTTTGTGATTATAAAGTTTTTTACTGTTAGATCGCATCATTCTCTGATAATCAGATATTGCTTCAGTTATATATTCTTGTTCAAAATCACCTTCATTTGAATTTAGATAAGCAAGATCGCCAATTGCTTCTCTAACTGTAACAATATCCTTTGTAGTCGGAGCAGGCAAGGAAATTTTTTTATATTTGGAACATAAAAAAATTGTCCTTTCTCGTTTCTGTGGAACACCATAATCTATAGCTTTTAATATACCCACAGATACTTGATACCCTAAATCATTAATTGCAGTAAGAATTTGATCCTTAAACCATCCATTTGAAGTAGATAGTAAACTTTTTACATTTTCAATTACAAAAACTTCAGGTTTTAATTGTTTTACTATATCTAGATATTCTAGAAATAAAAAGTTTCTAGGGTCATCTAAACCTAGTTTTTTTCCTTTTAGTGAAAAGCCCTGGCACGGTGGACCACCAATCACCATATTTACTTTCCGTTCTCGAGAAAGATTAATAATATGATCCTTTACAGATTTTTCCTGAATATCTCCTACTATTAATTCAACATCTATATTATTTTGTTTCATAGTTTGTGCAAGATTCTCATTTATATCTGCTGCAACTACTGTTTTAAAATTAGGATTCATATGCATTCCATGAGACATTCCCCCAGCACCACAAAACAAATCTAATATTTTAAACATTTATTTTTCTCTTTTTCTTTCTAATCAATATGCGTTTAAAAACTTCTTTTCCATTAACTATTGGTTTGAATAAATCATACTCATTGTCTGATCCATGGTTTGCTTCTCCAACTATTTCAAAGTCATCCTCATTATGATATTTAATATAGGTTAGTGGGACCCCCATAATTCCCTCATAATCAAAAGGAATGTCAGCTACTCTAGAAACATGAATCCCATCAAAATTATCATATTTGGGATATAGTTCTGGTAAATATCTGTGTTTCAAAACTAACTTCATATTTTCTTTATTAACATGAAGATTAGTGAGCCACATAGCATTCCCTAAGCTTCTCCATTTTTGACCATCTTCATCTTCCCAAAACCTTGTTTTTCTTGGTAAAGTATCGCTAGGTACTTTAAAAGCCATATCTCCAAAATGATAACCAACCCATGCTAAATTATTTTTAATATACGGAAAAATTTCCTTATATAATAATGCGTTTTGATTACCTATAATCAAATATTTTTTCTTATGCTCTACTAATAGCGAAAACATTTCAGAAAACTTTGAGAAAGGTGGATTAGTCACAATAATGTCTGATTCCTTTAGATAGTTTATACATTCTTCACTTCTAAAGTCCCCATTTCCTTTTAATTTAAATAATTTTTCATTTTTTTTAATATAATCCACAAGATAGTTTTCATTATCTTTTTGACTTAATTGCTTAGGAATGTTTTCCACAATCATTCCATATCCCTGTTCTATACCTAACTCATTTTCACAATTAACCATTTCATATATTCTTGAAAAACTATACGATGTGCATATCAATTTTTTCAACTTCAAATCATTAAAATTATTTATAAAATACTTAGAAAATGACGATTCAAAGGGATCATCTGAATTACAAAGTACAATTTTTCCTTCAAACTGATCTTTATACCTACTAACTTCATTTTCTACAGTTTGATAATCTGTATACCACTCATCAGTATTTCCTGAGTGCTTTGCTTTATTTAAAATTGAGTTTCCTCTCATCCTTCAATACCTCATTGTTCGTTTAAAAAATATTTAATTTCATTAAAAAATTTCGTAAACAACAAAAAACTCTGTATGTTACTCAGAGCATATCTAAAACACTATTTTATTCCTTTAAACTTCAACTTAATCCACCTTGAGATTAAGCAGAGACTTATGAGTGTTAAATCTATTTTATTTAATATACTGCTATTTTAATAATCAATAGTCACTTCGTCGAAAAAATATTAACTTCATATACTTTTGGTTCAATAGCATTTTTTCATTATAACATGAATTTAAGTTTATTTTTTAAAATTTTTATTCTTTTGTCAAAAATGCAAAAAGAAACGAGACAGATATTTGCTAACTCGTTTCTTTTTGTACTTTTTTCTATAATTTTATTACCATACTTTCGCAAGCTTAATAGAAAGATAATCAATTTCTTCCAATTCTAAAACCACCAAAATCCATGATTTCTCTTATTGCTTTTGACCCTCCTATTCTATTTCTTTTTCCTGGTTCCTTTAATTCAGCTGCTAGAAATTCCGGAATATCAGTAATATCCGTAATATTAATTCGGTACTGATCTCCATACTTTTTAGGAAAACCACCAGAAGTTACTCCTTCTTTTATAATATAGGCATTAGGTTTGTTTTCCGGGGCTTCTGCCAATTCACGATCAATTCGACAATTATCCTTTAAAAACTCTACAACTTTTATTTTTTCACTCTCTGAAAGTTCCTTCCAATTTTCTAATGATAGACCCATAGTTTTCTCCTATATAATTATTATTCGCTGCTTTGAAATATCAATTCAACAGCTTCTTACTATGATAATTATAACATATCTATAGGAATAAGATCTTTTCTTAAATAGATTTTTTATGTCTACTTTATAAATAGTAATAATAAAATATCTTATAGATAAAACACTTAAGGATATAAACACAGAAAACTCTATATTAAAATAATGTAGATAAAATAAGGATTCAATGAACTGTAAATATCTACATTTTTTCTAACAAGCCCAGAATACCTGAACGTTTAGCATAACGTAAAATTGAGGCATGAGAAATAGCTTCTTTTTCCATATTTAATTCTCCTTAATCCCAAGCAAATTATTATAAATTCTTTGACTTAATACAGTTGGTGATGGCTTATAAGTATCAATAACCTTTAATACTTCTTCTTTTGTGAGCTTCACTCGTTGAATAAATTTATGAGGTAACTTACTCAATTCAGTATAAATACGTACATCATAAGTTGTTTTTCCTTCTGTTACTGTATGTTTTTTTATATCAATCATTTTTTTACCCCTTAATATCTTTTTCTGTAAACAATTGCCGTCCACATTTTGAATTAGCACAAAACCAACGTTTTCCGTACTTATAAGATAAACTATCCGTAGGTTCTGTAGTATTGATAAATTCGCCATCTGAATTATATAAGTCTGCAAATACTCCCTTTGTAGTTCCCTTCACTTCAAAGTAATTACCTCCACAATATTTACACTCACTAACTGGAAATTTCATTTGCTCCACGCATTCAAGGCTTCACTTGCCATAGCTCCTGCACAACCGCCCATATCCGCAATCATTTCTAATACTTCTTGAAAGTATTCTTCTTTACTCACTAGATCAGTGTGACCTGTTAAGTAATCAATCGTAACGTTATAATAGCATGCAAACTTTCCTAATAATTCTATATCAGGGACACGTAAGCCTGTTTCATATCTTGCATAGCTTGTAGGAAGCAGTCCTAAAGCTTCGCATACTTCTTTACGCTCTAAACTTCTTGCACGTCTTAACCCAATTAAATTTTGAGAAATTGATGTCATAGTATTCTCCTTTAAAAACTATATGAAATCAAAAGAACCAAGTAATTTATAAACAATCCCTGTTTCAATTGAAAGATAATCTGTTTAATTTCTTTATTTACATCTACAGAGATATTTAATAAAAAAAGTTGTTCATACTTCTGTACTTTATCTTCTAATTTTTCAATATTAATAAATAACTGTTCTCTATTCGAAATCATAAAAAATCCAATAAAAAAAACAGCCTTAAAGCTGTTTATTTCTCATTCTTTCTTTTTGAATAATCATTTGTAAATCTGCTATATTACCTCTTAGCTCTGATTTTAATAATGCTGAAACCTCGCTCCAGTCTATACGGTCATATTCATGTACACCCATATTTCGATAACCTTTAATAGCTCGCCATGGAATATAGTTATACCGTTCCTGTAACTCCTCAGAAATACGACCAACCGCAAGCATTTCCCCCATTTGTTCTAAGCTCTTAGAAATACCTTTTTGATATAGGCTATCATTAAATAAACGTTCTTCTGAGTTATCAATTTGACTAAAAAATTCAAGAGCTTCCTCTGCATGATATACCATTTGTTCTAAATAGTATAAATCACGGTTATGCTGCATAAATTTCTTCTCTCTCCTGTTCAATATTTTCTAAGATTTCATCTGTGCCTGGTACTTTTTTATTCATTACAAAAGCCTGTAATGAAACTAAGTCTACTTTCTTTCCTAAACTATCTTCTAGTTCATCAAGCAACATGTACTTAGTTGTTAGTGACATTGAATTATCAAATTTCACATACAATAAATCAATATCACTATCTTCTCTTGCTTCACCTCTTGCATAAGAGCCAAATAAATAAACTTCTTTCAAATTATATTTTTTCGCAATAGGTGCTACTTTTTCTGTAATTTCTTCAATAGTTAAAATCATGTTGTCTCCTTTCAGAAGTATCTCTTTCTACTCTTAGTATATCACAAAGTAGAACAGGTACAGAGGGATTTGAACCCCCACAGCAAGTTTTGGAGACTTGCGGACTAGCCATTATCTTATGTACCCATAAAAAAACTTATAGCTCTTGTCTTAGGTAGTCATTATCACACCCACAAGAAAATATAAGTTTTTACTTCATTCATAATAAAAAGCCCTAATTTTTAAGGCTTTCTTTTTATCTTATTGTCTATTAAAATGAATACCAAAAAAGTATTCATAAGTTAACAGACAGTTTTTCGTCTATTAACCTTCCGCCATTGTCTATCATCTCGACAGTCAACCACTTAAGACCTATTTCAAGACTTATAGAGAAATAGGCGACGGTAGGATTCGTACAGCGACTGCGATAACCCCTTAGCTGTGAGTGGGTACAGTATCGGTTTTAAAATGAAAATTTTGTTTTCCTTGAAATAATACCCCTTGTATTACCTGTTAGACAGAAGCAAGCGTTACTCTAAGCATACTTGACTTCCCAAAACTTTCCCGACTTCTTCAAGCGTACAACTTATACACTCCTAGAATAATCTAGGTGGCTGTCTTCATTTCTCGTCCTATAACAATTTACGCTCTGCTAAGCGTGCTGTAAGTAGCAACCCTTTATAAGCATTTGTCGCCATTGGCTTTTCTCCTTAAAAATTGTTATAATAATAATGTTCTATGTTATTAAATAACAACTTGCAAGAAGCTCCACTCACTGGGGCTATTTGCTTATTCTTTTTGTAGTTTTTTAACGTTTGGCGTTAACTACATTTATCATTTTAACGCAACAGGTTAATTTTGTCAACTGATAACTATATTTTTTTATTATTTTTAAGGAGGTCTCAAAATGTTTTACGAACGCCTAAAATCTCTCGCAAAAGAAAACAAAAAATCTTTTAACGAAATCGAAGCCGATTTAGGTTATTCCAAAAATTCTATGTATCATTATAAAAAAGTAAATCCTAGTAATGATAAACTGACTAAATTAGCGGAATATTTTAATGTTAGTACAGATTATCTCCTCGGAAATACTACTGCTAAAGATTATGACTCTAAACGTCTTGATGAAAGTATTGAAAACTCAAAAAGTTTTGATGGAAGCCCCCTAGATGATGAGGATAAAGAAATTATCCATAACTTAATAAAGGATTATCTCGAGAGTAAAGGAAAGTAATTTTTTGATACATAAAGTATGGCGATTTTGTAAAGACGAAAATGTTACCCTTCTTTACGACTATACAGGAACTTTAAAATCTAAAGGAAAATATATCCATGATAACGGAAATGATTATATTATTGTTCGAGCAGGACTTCCTGAATTAGAAGAATTAAAAGTAATCTTACATGAATTAGAACATGTTAGACATGGCGATATAGGATTTTATAATTCTTTACAAATACTTAAAGTAGAAGCTTCAGCAAATAAAGATGGAATTGCGGATTTAATATCTTTACTAGCAACTGAAGAAATACCTCAGCCTAACTATTTAAAAATTGCGGAATATCTTGGAGTTGATCCTGAGTATTATAAACCAGTAATTTCTGAAGCTTTAAAAAAATATCAAGCTGAATACTAAATTTTTGGTAACAAAAAAAGAGTAGATATTGAATTCCACTCTTTTTTATTTTGTGAATTTTATCTGTTGATACAATTCATCAATATACTTATTTTCTTTAATCTCTTTATACATTTCAAAAAGTAATTTGTACTGTTCATACAAATCTTCTCTCTGAGATTTTATTTTAGATACATCGGTATGTTTATTAAATACTTCTTTTTCCAGCTCAGATAGCTCTCGCAGATTATCCATATTCCACTCATACCTACGTACACTTTTAATCATTTCTTTATATGAATTAATAAAATTACTGATGTGCTCCCCTTCTTTTCCTGAAAACAATAAAGGAATTTCATAAGAAAGTAACGTCATATCATTCATTTTCATTAAGAAACTGTCTTGCTTTCTTCGCCAAGTATGGTCTTTTTCATTTTTCCCCCTAATCGAATTCCCAATATCTTGTAAATAATAATTGTTAGTTAATTTTATATACATGAAAATTGGAAACTCACTATCTTCCTTGTTAAGGATAAAATTTTCGTCATCGATAGACAGATATAGCGCTTTAATAATTTTCCAACTCGTAACTCTTCGTTCAAATAAAGATTGCTTAATATTTAAGTCAATTTGATATTTTTCACGTTCTTCTATTTTTTTCTGACGTTCATCTAATTCATTTTGCCTTTTGTTTTGTTGTATTAATTGATATACCGTAACTACAAGAACAAATGCTCCTACAATCGAACCAACTGCAGTCCAAAAAGTTGTCCAAAATTCCATATCTACTACTTTTCTTTACTATTTTTATAAGTTTTAGAATTTTCTTTAACTAAATCTAAGTTATTAAAACTAAAAACATCATCTTTATAGTCATATGGATATTCTGCAACATTAGTGTATTTCATTGTTTTACGTTTCTTATCTAATATCCAAGAAGTAGGAGAATCAATAGTATCAGGAATATATGTTAATACATCCCCTTTAATAACAATCTTATCCCCCTCTTTAAAATATTCTCCTCCTACTTTATCATTAGAATAATATTCATAATATGTACCATTCATACTATTTGACTTCACTTGTCTTAGACCTAAAAAAACACCTGATAAAATTACAATTATACTTACTAATCCAATAATATACCACTTTTTATTTCTCATTAAATTCTTTCCTCCAACTTATATTATCTACATAATAACATAATAAGACTTACAAAGTAAAAAATTGCTGAAAGTTTTCAATCTCAGCAATCCTTTATTTTATAAATTTTATATACACACTATTTTACGAGCTTGGTTAGTTTTTTGGTTAGTTTCAAATTTACTTTTCCAAAATCATATATCTACTGCCATAGAAACTCTTTTTATGTTAAAGGCCTATTATAACATATTTCATACAATAACCATTTGTCCTTTTATTCGAGACTTGAGCTTGTTAGGAAAGGACATTTTAAAATGATATAAAATAAAAAGACGTAAGTTTCCTTACGTCTTTTTATTAACGATAATCTGGTTTTTCTTTGTGATTATTGTATACATTTGCAATACGTTCTGCTGCTCCTGGTTCAACCATTTCTAGAGCGTTTGAAATTTCGTTAAAAGCTCCATCATAGTTGCGCGCACGATCAAAGAGTTGTAAGCTTCGAGCAATGGCTCCAGCAATACGTTCATCACTTGCTTTATAACGATTAGCATATTGCATCAACTGTTCTGCAAGAACGGCATGATCTACTAAATCATCTGTTGCATCTTTCAAGGCTTCCATATCTTGAGTAGATGTGTCAAGTTGATGGTTCACTACATCAATATTAATACGTACTTTACCTAATTCTTTAAAGAGGGCTTCTAAGCGCTCACTTGTCGCAAAGAAGAGATCTAAATAATCTTTCGGTAAACCTGGAAGGTTACGTTTTTCCACATAACGCTTGATGATGCGTAATTCTGAGTCAAAGCGATCAGCAGCTTCTTGTGCAACTTTTTCTTGCTCACGTAAGTTAGCAAGTCCTTCACTAATACTAATTTGGTTCTTTTCGATATCTTCCAAAGCTTCAATAATTGAATTTACATTTCCACCTAAAGCAGAGTAAGGTTTTTGTTTTTCTTTAACTGCTTCAAGCACACTGTCAACTTCCCCTTCGAGGATATCAAGATGCTCAGAGTAGCTACGTACAGCTGCTTTTTCATTGTCAGACAGCAAATATGACTGCATCGTGTGGTCGATTTCTAACAAGAGGTTTTTGTTGTTTGCACGTGTGTGTTCGATATAGCTTCGGAGAATATTGACGCGTTTTTCTACGCTACGACGTGCTTTATATTCACGCTCAAAAATGTCATAAATACCGTTAATACGGTCATTAATTGAAGAAATACGGGCTTCCGTTGCTTCAAGTTCAAAACTGTCAAGAAGGGCTTTAGCTTCCTCCAAATCATCTTGGATAGCTTTCATTTCATTCTCAAGGTTAACACTTGCAGGAAGTACGTAATCTTCCTCTTCGAACTTATGAACTGTTTCTTCTAACTCTTCAATTTGTTTTGGCAACTCTTTATCGACAACAACAAGCAAGTCTGGGATTTGCTCTGTAATTGCACGCAAAGCAATTGTATGTTCTTCCGCAGTTTCTAACACTTCGGCTGCTTCAATCGGATCCCCTGTTGAGTTAAGCGTAACAAACTGTGAAAATTCTGTTTCTATGTTTGCTAAGTGACGGTTAATTTCGTCAATAACTGTACCATATTTTTCTTGGTTATCAGTGATTTCATCGCGGAGTGTTTCATAAAGGTCAAGAGATTCTTGAATTTTTGTCGAATTACGTTTTTCTTGTTCGACCAACTCTGCAACACCTGCACGAATCGCTTCGACTTCAGATTCCATAACTTCGATTTGTGCTTCGCTATCATCAGCAGACTCACGTGCACGGAAAAAATGGAAGGAGTCATTCAATTGCTCAGCTTCAAAAATATGGTTTTCTAAATCAGCAAATGAATCTGATGACAAATCAATCCATTTTTGGTTCCACTCACGGAAAATGGTCTGTGACTGTCCAACGAGATGCATCTTCTTGACGGCATCTAATTCTTCTTGCACAGGTAAATCAAAAAGCAGCTCTTTGCGCTCTTCCAACTCAAGAATACGATTTTCTGTTTTCTTACGCATTACCATTGAAAATACATAGAATCCAACGACAATCACTATGAGAACGCCCAAAAGAATAATTATTGTACTTGACATCTTCTCTCCAAAACTTTAGGTAATTTTATCTTTTTATTTAAACTTATTTTTAAATACAAAGTTTCACTCTTTATTATAGCACATTATATTTGATTTTACATCACTTTTCTACATTTTTTAGATTACACACACTATAAGTTTAAAACCATGAAAAAGAAGCGCTTCACACAAATAGTCATAAAAAAAACAGCTCTAATGAACTGTTTTTTTTATAATTAAGCAAGACCTGCTGCTTCAGCAACTTCAGCCGCGAAGTTATTTTCTGCTTTCTCGATACCTTCACCCACTTCGTAACGTGTAAATGCTACAACTTTAGCCCCTTTAGACTCAAGGAAAGCTTCTACTGTTTTGCTGTCATCCATAACATAAAGTTGTCCAAGAAGTGTGTAGGCTTGGTCGACTTTAGTGTTATCAATGATGAATTTTGCAACTTTACCAGGGATGATTTTACCCAAGATCGCTTCTGGTTTACCTTCAGCCAAAAGTTCTTCTTTCATTTCTGCTTCAGCATTTGCAAGAACTTCTTCAGTCAATTGGCTACGTGATCCGTAGGCAAGATGTGGAAGCATTGGTTTGTTTACCAATTTGCGGCTTTCGTTATCTTCATCGATTGTGTGGTTTAATTTAGCTAACTCATCATGAACAAACTCAGCATCCAACTCTTTGTAAGAGAGAACAGTTGGGTTCATCGCAGCGATATGCATTGCAACTGCTTTAGCCAGCTCAGCATCTCCACCTTCAACAACTGTAACTACACCGATACGACCTTGGTTGTGTTGGTAAACACCAAAGGTTTGCGCATCTGTTTTTTCGATAAGTTGGAAACGACGGAATGAAATTTTTTCACCAATTGTCGCTGTAGCTTGTGTGTAAGAATCTTCAAGGCTGATACCTTCTGCAGTTGTCAAAGCCAAAGCTTCTTCATTAGTTGCAGGTTTTTTCTCTGCAATAAGTTCAGCTGTTTCTTTAACGATAGCAACGAATTGTTCATTTTTAGCAACGAAGTCTGTTTCTGAGTTCAATTCGATAAGTGCTGCAGTATTACCATTTACAGCGATACCTGTCAAACCTTCAGCGGCGATACGGTCAGCTTTTTTCTCAGCTTTCGCAATACCTTTTTCACGAAGGAGCTCAGCGGCTGCTTCCATATTTCCATCAGTTTCAACAAGTGCACGTTTAGCATCCATGATACCTGCACCAGTTTTTTCACGCAATTCTTTTACTTGAGCTGCTGTTACTGCCATTGTATAATTCTCCTATTATTATATTTTATAAAAAAACAGGGAGGCGTAGGGCCTCGCCTGTATTATTCATTACAAATTATTTGCCTTCAACGATTTCAGCAAGTTCTTCAAGTGATTCTTCTGAAGCAGCAGTATCTTTAACCGCAAGTTCAGCTTCTACTGAATCTTCGCCTTGACGACCTTCGATGATAGCGTCAGCCATTTTAGCAGTGATCAATTTAACTGCACGGATAGCATCATCGTTTGCTGGGATAATAACGTCGATTGGATCTGGGTCAGCATTTGTATCAACCATTGCTACAACTGGGATTCCCAATTTTTGAGCTTCTTGGATAGCGATTTGTTCATTGTGTGGGTCAACAACGTACATCACATCTGGGATGCGAGGCATGTCAGCGATACCACCGATGAATTTTTCAAGACGTTCGCGTTCTTTGTTCAAAAGAACAACTTCTTTCTTAGGCAATACTTCGAAAGTTCCGTCTTCTTCCATTTTGTTGATTGATTTAAGGCGTGCTACACGTTTTTGGATAGTATTCCAGTTAGTGAGCATACCACCAAGCCAACGGTGGTTTACATAGTATTGACCAGCACGAAGTGCTTCTTCTTTAACAGCTTCTGAAGCTTGTTTTTTAGTACCAACAAAAAGTACTACAGCACCTTCAGATGAAGCGTTACGTACATAGTTGTAAGCATCGTCAACAAGTTTAACTGTTTTTTGAAGGTCGATAACGTGGATACCATTACGTTCTGTGAAGATGTATGGTTTCATTTTTGGGTTCCAACGACGAGTTTGGTGACCGAAGTGAACACCAGCTTCAAGAAGTTGTTTCATTGAAATAACTGACATATTAATGTCTCCTTTTAAAATAGTTTTTCCTCTTTTAACTGTCAGCCAATGCCGCTACACAAGTGCACTACGACACTGTCAAGTCAAAATGTGAAATTATTGCCCATAGACAACAGTACTATTATACACTAAACACTCCCTTATTGCAAGAGCTTGTTGTGTCATTTTGTTGGCTGTCCTATCTTCGCAAATTCCAAGAGATTTAGTTTCCTGAAAACGCTCATTTATGATAAAATAATTATACGAATATTAAATGTTAAAGGAGCCAAGATATGCGTGAAAAAATTCTAGTTGGCGGTTACACTAAGCGTGAATCAAAGGGGATTTATAGTTTTGACCTAGATATTGCAAAGGAAGAACTTTCTAATCTAACTGAAGTTGCTCATGTTCAAAATGCTACTTATTTTGCTTTGGACAAAACAAAACAGCACCTTTACACTTGTGCTGCAGATGAAAATGGTGGCGGTATTGCTGCTCTCAGCTATAAAAGAGGTAAAACAGAGCTTCTCAACTATGTTACTAGTGTTGGCGCACCTCTGTGCTATGTAGCCGTTGATAATAAACGTGGTTTTGTTTACGGTGCCAATTATCACTTAGGGGAAATCCGTGTCTACAAAATTCAAAAAGATGGGTCGCTTACCTTAACAGACACTGTAAAACATGAAGGCGAGGGATCAAAAGTACACCCTGGCCAAGAACGCCCTCACGTGCATTACACAGATCTTACACCTGACGGACGCTTAGTTACTTGTGATTTGGGTACAGATGAGATTACAGTTTACGATGTTGTTGGTGAAGAAGGCAAGCTCTCTCTTGTAAGCCTCTATCGTATGCCTGCAGGTACTGGAGTACGTCATCTTACTTTCCATCCCAATGGTAAGATTGCTTATGCTATTGGTGAGTTTTCTTCTACTGTAACTGTTCTCAGCTATAATGAAGAAAAAGGACGCTTTGCTGCACTGGAAACAATCAGTACTCTTCCAGTAGATTTTGAAGGCACAAAGAGCGCATCTGCTCTCCGTCTTTCTTCCGATGGTGCATTTCTTTATGCTTCAAATCGTGGACATAATTCTATCGCCATCTACAGTGTGAGCCCCTTAGGGACAAAGATAACTTTAGAAGATATTGTAAAAACTGAAGGGGAAACGCCCCGCGATTTCAATTTCAACAGTACAGAAGATTTTATTATCGTAGCACATCAAGATAGCGATAATATTAGTCTTTTCCGCCGTAATAGGAAAACAGGAATGCTCACACTTAAGCAAAAAGATTTTTATAGCCCAGAGGGCACATGTATTTTACCAACACTCTAATGAAAACCGCCCTTAAGGCGGTTTTTTTATCATTAAAATGCAGATAGTATTTTATCAAAAAAAGTTTGTGTGGTTTTACACAATATTATTTGACAGCACTTTCAAAGTTTGTTAAAATAATACGTGATAAATTTCACAAAGGAGAAATTTAAATATGTCAAGCAAGAATACCAAAAAAGAACTAACAACCGCTGATAAAGCTGTACTTGCGGAAAAAGCAGAGCAATATACAGACGGTCTTGTCAAAAAAGCACATCAAGCCGCTTTACAATTTGAAGGCTACACACAAGTGCAAGTAGATAAAATTGTCGCAGCAATGGCCTTAGCGGCAAGCGAACATTCCCTGGAACTTGCGCACGAAGCTCATAATGAAACAGGGCGAGGAATCGTTGAGGATAAGGATACTAAAAACCGCTTTGCTTCAGAATCTGTTTATAATTCAATTAAAAATGATAAAACAGTAGGAGTAATCAGCGAGAACAAAGTTGCTGGCTCAGTAGAAATTGCAGCCCCTTTGGGTGTGCTTGCAGGAATTGTACCAACAACCAACCCTACTTCTACAACAATTTTCAAATCACTTTTAACAGCAAAAACACGAAATGCTATCGTATTCGCCTTTCATCCTCAAGCCCAAAATTGTTCCTCTCATGCCGCACGTATTGTCTACGAAGCTGCCCTAAAAGCTGGGGCACCTGAGAACTTTATCCAATGGGTCGAAGATCCAAGTCTTTACAACACTACTGCACTTATCCAAAACCACGGTATTGCTTCTATTCTAGCTACAGGTGGACCCGGAATGGTTAATGCAGCACTCAAGTCAGGCAACCCTTCACTAGGAGTGGGAGCAGGTAATGGTGCCGTCTTCGTTGATGCTACTGCAAATGTGGATCGTGCAGTTGAAGACCTGCTACTTTCTAAACGTTTTGATAACGGCATGATTTGCGCTACCGAAAACTCTGCTGTAGTTGCTGCAGAAATTTACGATGAATTCCTCGAAAAACTTCAAGCTCACGGTGCTTACAATGTTCCAAAGGAAGATTATTCAGCCATCGAAAAATTTGTTTTTGTTGAGCGTGCGGGTGAGGGCTTCGGAGTAACTGGTCCAGTTGCCGGCCGTCCTGGCCCATGGATTGCTGAACAAGCAGGCGTAAAAGTACCTGAAGGAAAAGATGTTCTTCTCTTTGAATTGGAAGAAAAAAACATTGGTGAAGCTCTCTCTTCTGAAAAGCTTAGCCCGCTTTTGTCAATTTACAAATCTACCTCACGCGAAAATGGTACCACCATCGTTCAGAAACTTTTGGCTTATCAAGGCGCTGGGCATAATGCGGCTATCCAGATAGGTGCACAAGACGATCCTTTTGTGAAAGAATATGCTGATGCTATTGGTGCTGCACGTATCTTAGTTAACCAACCAGATTCTATTGGAGGCGTTGGTGATATCTATACTGATGCAATGCGTCCATCGCTGACTTTAGGAACTGGTTCATGGGGGAAAAATTCAATCTCACACAATTTGAGTACATATGATCTATTGAATATCAAAACAGTGGCACGTCGTCGTAATCGCCCACAATGGGTTCGTCTGCCAAAAGAAATTTACTACGAAAACAACTCTATTTCTTACCTACAAGAAATGCCTAATATCGAGCGTGCTTTTGTCGTCACAGACCACGGCATGTTGCAATTTGGCTTTGTCGACCACATGCTTGAGCAATTGGCCGTTCGTGAAACACAAGTTCAAACTTCAATATATGGTTCTGTAAAACCTGACCCAACACTTTCACAAGCGATTGAAATTGCTCGACAAATGGCTGATTTTAAACCTGACACAGTTATCGCACTCGGCGGTGGTTCTCCACTTGATGCAGCAAAAATTGGCCGCTTGATTTATGAATACTCTGTTCGTGGAGAGGTTGACCTCAATGATGACGTTGCACTAAAAGCTCTCTTTGAGCAGTTGGCGCAAAAATTCATCGATATTCGTAAACGTATCGTCAAATTCCCGCATCAAGATCAAACGCAATTGGTATGTATTCCGACCACTTCTGGTACAGGTTCTGAAGTAACGCCCTTTGCTGTTATCACCGATGATGAAACCCATGTTAAATATCCTTTAGCTGATTATCAACTTACACCTCAAGTAGCTATTGTTGACCCTGAATTTGTTATGACCGTGCCAAAACGTACTGTGGCTTGGTCAGGTATTGATGCCCTCAGTCACGCGCTTGAATCCTATGTTTCAGTCATGGCTTCGGATTATACTAAACCATTATCACTTCGTGCCATTAAGTTAATCTTTGATAATTTGACAACCTCATATCACTACGACCCATCAAAGCCTTCTAAAGAAGGACAAGTCGCACGCGCCAATATGCACAATGCAGCAACCTTAGCTGGTATGGCCTTTGCCAATGCATTTCTCGGTATTAATCACTCCCTAGCCCACAAAGTGGGGGGTGAGTTTGAATTACCACATGGTTTAGCTATCGCTATCGCTATGCCTCACGTCATTAAATTTAACGCTGTAACAGGAAACGTTAAACGTACACCATACCCACGTTATGAGATTTACCGTGCCCAAGAAGATTACGCTGAAATTGCGCGTTATATTGGTCTTACAGGTAAAGATGATGCGGAACTCGTAGACAAACTTATTAAGGAAATTAAAAAATTGACGGACAGCATCGATATCGATGTCACTCTATCAGGAAATGGTGTTGATAAAAACCACTTGGAGTGTGAACTCGATAAGCTTGCAAACCTTGTTTATGATGATCAATGCACACCTGGAAATCCACGCCAGCCAAGTATTTCAGAGCTTAAAACACTCTTACAAGATCAATATTAAGCATAAAAAAAGCTGTAAATTACAGCTTTTTTTATTTTTCGAGATAATCTAGCGCATCTTGAATTGTCTTTACAGGTACAATTTTCATATCTGTATTCAACTTTTTAGCTGCCGCAAGTGCATCTGTGTAGTTATTTGTTGTACCAGAAGCCTTTGTCTGTTCTTCCGTTTCATCTGGGCAAAGGAAAATTTTTGCGCCCGCATTACTTGCTGTAGCAACTTTTTTATCAACGCCACCTATTTGCCCGATGCTGCCATCCTCATTGATCGTTCCAGTACCTGCAATTTCGCGTCCTTGACGTAAATCTTTGCCTGTAATTTGGCTATATATTTCCAAGGTAAACATCATACCAGCACTTGGCCCGCCAATACTTCCAGCATCGATTTTAACTTTAGGGTCTGTCACAACCTGGGTATGATCTACTAAACCAATACCAATCCCTGTTTTACCATTACTCAACTTAATGTACTTACCTGTGGCTTCATGATTACTGCCATCCACACGTGTATATTTGATGGTAACGCTATCCCCAACTTTTTGTTGCGATACATAATCAATCATCTCAGTTGAAGATTTGAAAGTATGTCCATTAACTGCCGTTATCGTATCTGAAAGTTGTAAGGCATTTTTAAAGGTTGAATCCTCAGTGATGCTCAAAACATAAACACCTTGATACTTCATCTCATAAGGTTTCCCTGCCAACTTAAAGGCCTGATAAATAGCCGTGTTTTGCGCTGTCTGCATATAAAACTGGTTGACCAAGTCAAATTGCTGATTGGTCATTCCACCCGTCATCTCTTCACTACTCACAACAGTGGCAAAAGAGTTCGACTTGGAATAAAGCATACTTGCTGCATTGGCGCGAACCATTTCAACTGTCGTTAAATAAAAGTTGCCTTTATGTTCGTCTTTTTTCCCTGCAACATCAACCATTTGGTTAACTGGAATGGTTCCTCCTGGCTGCTCGATATAGTAAGGTAAGGGGAAGAATAAACCCACTACAATAAGAAGCGGTAGCGCGATGGCAAAGAATAGCTTTAGTTTTTTATGCTTTTTTATTTTTTCATTTTTCATGTGCTTTTTTCTCATTCAATGTTTCAATAACATTTGCAGGTAACCATCGACTTAGGTCTTGACCAAAATGATAAAGTTCACGCATTCGGGTAGAACTAATATTTTCGAGTTCTGGTTTTGCAGTCAGTAGGATGGTTTCGATCCCTGTCATTTCACGGTTAAAGTAAATCATATTTTTCTCATAGTCTAAATCAGCCGCATTGCGAACGGACCGAACAAGCGCTGTTACCTCAAGTTTCTCCGCAATATTTACTGTCAGATCACTCGCATGTGCAATGACTGACACATTGGTTAATTGTAAATCTGCTAAGGCTGTTTCGATTAGAGCTACACGTTCTTCTAGACTGAACAAAGGATTTTTAGCTTCATTTTTAAAAATACCGATATAAAGCTTATCAAAAAGCTTACTGGCACGTTCAATGATATCAAGATGGCCTTTTGTGACCGGGTCAAAAGTGCCCGTAAATAAACCGATTTTATCTTTCATAGATGGTTACCTTTGAAATTCCATATACTTTTTCTTTACTTAACGACAAGTGACCGATATTTTCCGGAAGTGTGACCTCCTTATCCGTCTCACAAACCACGACAGCATCATCTGCCAACAAGTTTTTTTTCTGCATTTCTTCTAGGTTAGCAACAATACTTTCTTTCGCATAAGGTGGGTCTAATAAAACTAAGTTGAACTGTCCAGAAAGATTAGCCAAAGCACGTTCTGCTGGCATTTTAAGAAGTTGAAACTTTTTCTCTTCCTTGGTCATCTTAATATTTTCTGCAATCACCAGCTGTGCTGAACGGTCTTTTTCAACCATTACAGCATTGTCCATCCCACGTGATACAGCTTCTATAGCAAGCGAACCCGAACCTGAGAATAAATCCAGAACTCGTCCACCTTCAAAATATGGACCAATCATATTAAAAATTGCTCCTTTAACTTTGTCTGTCGTTGGACGTGTTGTTTTTCCTGCCAATGTTTTCAGTGGTCTACCACCATAATTTCCTGCTACAACTCTCATTGTTCTATTATAGCACACTGTGTCTTCTTCGCCCACAAGCATCAAAAAAACCACAGTTCAATGATGTACTGTGGTTTTTGTTTTTATCTCATTTTTGATTAAAGACGTGCGTTCAATTCAGCACTCAATTCTTCAAATCCTGGTTTGCCAAGAAGTGCAAACATGTTACGTTTGTAAGCTTCAACACCTGGTTGGTCAAATGGATTGATACCATTCAAGTAGCCTGAGATCGCAATTGCAAGCTCAAAGAAGTAGATAGTGTAACCTAAAGTGAATTCATCTTGCTCAGGCAAAGTAACGATCATATTTGGAACGTCACCATCTGTGTGTGCAAGGAGAACACCGTCAGCTGCTTTTTTGTTGACAAAGTCAACATCTTTACCTTGCAAGTAGCCAAGACCATCAAGATCTGCTTCAAGTTCAGGAATGTTAATGTTCTTACGTGGTTTTTCAACACGAATAGCTGTTTCAAATACAGAACGTGTACCTTCTTGGATAAATTGACCCAATGAGTGTAAGTCTGTTGAGAAGTTTGCTGATGTTGGATAAATACCTTTTTGATCTTTGCCTTCAGATTCACCTGCCAACTGTTTCCACCATTCTGAGAAGTATTGCAATGATGGCTCATAGTTAATCAAGATTTCTGAAAGTTTACCTTTGCGGTAAAGGATATTACGAAGCGCTGCATAAGCATAAGCATCATTTTCACGTACGTCTGTGGCTGTATATTCTTTGCGCGCTGCGTTAGCACCTTCCATAAGAGCTGTAATATCAGCACCTGATGCTGCGATAGGCAAGAGACCAACAGCTGTCAAAACTGAAAAACGTCCACCAACTGAATCCGGCACAACAAAAGTATCCCAGTTGTTTGCATCAGCATTAACTTTAACGGCACCTTTTTCTTTATCTGTTGTTGCATAGATACGTTTATTTGCTTCTTCACGGCCATATTTTTTAACCAAAAGTTCTTCAAAGACACGGAAAGCAATTGCTGGTTCAGTTGTTGTTCCTGATTTAGAGATAACATTAACAGAGAAATCTTTATCTGCCACATATTCTACCAAGTCTGAAAGATAGCTTGAAGAAATTGAATTTCCTGCATAAAGAATTTGTGGTGCTTTACGTTCTTCTTTTGATTGAAGATTAACAAAGCTGTTGTTCAAGAAGTCAATTGCAGCGCGGGCACCAAGGTATGAACCACCGATACCGATAACAATAAGAACTTCTGAGTCAGATTGAATTTTGCTTGCTGCTTTTTGAATGCGTGCAAATTCTTCTTTATCATAGTCTTCTGGAAGATCTAACCAACCGATGAAGTCAGAACCAGCACCGGTTCCTTCACGAAGAAGTTTATCTGCGCCATCAACTTGCCATTGAATTTCGTCAAGTTCTTTATCAGCTACAAATGGTTTCAATTTAGAATAGTCAAATTTAATATGTGCCATCTTATATCTCTCCTTAGAGTTTTTTTCTTTGTTTATTTTATCACTTTTCCATAGGTTTAACAAGAAATGAAAATTTAAGATATTGTAAACCTATCTATACCAAAAAGAAAAAGTTCCCACAATTAGGAACTTTTCCACGTCTCATAAACTATTTTTGTAACTCTTCAATACGGGCTTGTGTGCTTTCAAACTTCTCTTGATAGTCTGCTAATTTAGCACGTTCTTTATCTACAACTTCTGCTTTGGCATTTGCCACAAATTTTTCATTAGAAAGCTTACGGTTAACCATATCGAGTTCTTTCTGCCATTTGTCTAGTTCTTTATTGAGACGAGCAATTTCTTCCTCGATATTAATCAAGCCTGCTAATGGAAGGTAGATTTCCGCACCAGTAACAACTGCTGACATGGCTTGTTCTGGTGCTGCCACATCCGCTGCAATAGTTAACTCGCTTGGATTAGTGAAACGTCTGATATAAGGCGCTACCTTGTTCAGGAAGGTTTCTTTGTCTGATTTGATCATCATTGGCACGGCTTTTGATAAAGGCGTATTCACTTCCGCACGAATATTACGTACAGCGGTAATGATTTCAATGAGCATGGCAACTCCATCTCCAGCTTCTGCATCATCAAATTCTGGACGTACTTCTGGATATTCAGTCACCACAATAGATTTGCCTTCAGCTGTCGGAAGTTTTTCGAAGATTTCTTCTGTGAAGAAAGGCATGATTGGGTGTAGCAGACGAAGCACTTGATCAAGGAGATGCACAAGTACTGAACGTGTGACGTCTTTTTCTGCTTCATCATCGCCAAACATTACTTCTTTAGTCAACTCAAGATACCAGTTGGCAAACTCATCCCAAATGAAATTATACAGAATATGACCTGCAACACCAAACTCAAATTTATCCATTTGTTCCGTAACACGCGCAATTGTATCGTTCAAACGTGTGAGAATCCAGCGATCGGTAACATTACCTGCTGTTTTCGCTGCCACTTGGTCAAGATGAGTAGAAATTTCTTCTGCTGTGATATCTCCTGCATTCATCAGGATATAGCGTGAAACATTCCATATCTTATTGATGAAATTCCAAGCTGCATCCATTTTGTCGTAGCTGAAACGCACATCTTGTCCAGGAGCTGAACCATTGGACAAGAACCAACGCAAAGCATCGGCACCATATTTTTCAATCACATCCATTGGGTCAATACCATTCCCCAAAGATTTGGACATCTTGCGTCCCTCTTCATCACGAATCAAACCGTGGATAAGTACATTATTAAATGGTGCTTTTCCTGTAAACTCAAGTGATTGGAAAATCATACGCGAAACCCAGAAGAAGATGATGTCATAGCCCGTAACCAAGGTCGATGTAGGGAAGTAACGTTGGAAGTCTTCTGCCTTTTCATCCGGCCAGCCCATAGTTGAGAAAGGCCATAAGGCTGAAGAGAACCATGTATCAAGTACGTCTTCATCTTGAACCCAACCTTCACCTTCTGGGGCTTCCTCGCCAACATACATTTCGCCAGCTTCGTTGTACCATGCAGGAATTTGATGTCCCCACCAAAGTTGGCGTGAAATAACCCAGTCGTGTACATTTTCCATCCATTGGAGGAAAGTGTCGTTAAAACGTGGAGGATAAAACTCAACCGCATCTTCTGTTTTTTGATTTGCGATTGCATTTTTAGCCAGCTCTTCCATCTTAACGAACCATTGTGTCGATAAGCGAGGCTCAACCATCACACCTGTACGTTCTGAGTGCCCAACGGAGTGCATCATTTTCTCAACTTTAACTAAGTTGCCGAGCTCATCTAATTTTTTAATGATAGCTTCGCGGGCCTCAAAACGATCCATACCATTAAATTCGCCTGTGAGCTCGTTCATTGTACCGTCAGCATTCATTACATTAACTTGTGGCAAGTTATGACGTTGACCAACCAAGAAGTCGTTAGGATCATGGGCAGGGGTAATTTTAACCACACCTGTCCCTTTTTCCATATCTGCGTGTTCGTCACCAACAATAGGAATTTCTTTGTTAATGATAGGGAGAATAACACTTTGACCAATGTATTTGGCATAACGTTCATCTGCTGGGTTAACAGCAACAGCAGTGTCTCCAAAGAAAGTTTCTGGACGCGTTGTCGCTACTTCAAGTGCACCTGAACCATCCGCCAAAGGATAAGTTATGTGATAGAAGGCACCTTCGACATCCTTATGGATAACTTCAATATCAGAGAGCGCAGTCATGGCCTTTGGATCCCAGTTAATGATAAACTCACCACGGTAAATCCAGCCCTTTTTGTAAAGTTGAACAAAAACTTTGCGGACTGCAGCAGACAAACCTTCGTCTAGAGTAAAACGTTCACGGTTATAATCAACAGAGATACCCATTTTACCCCATTGTTCTTTGATGGTTGAGGCATATTCGTCTTTCCATTCCCAAACCTTGTCTAAGAATTTCTCACGGCCTAAATCATAACGGGAAATACCATCTTCAGCTAAACGTGCTTCCACTTTGGCTTGCGTTGCAATTCCTGCATGGTCCATACCTGGCAACCAGAGGGTATCGAAACCTTGCATACGTTTTTGACGGATGATAATATCTTGCAAGGTTGTATCCCAAGCATGTCCTAAATGGAGCTTCCCTGTTACGTTTGGTGGTGGGATAACGATACTATAGGGTTTTGCTTTTTTGTCCCCTGAAGGGGCAAAAACACCTTGTTCGAGCCATTTTTCATAGCGCCCTGCTTCGACTTCAGCAGGATTAAATTTTGTTGATAATTCTTCTGTCATTTATTTTTCCTTTCGGTATGAAAACAGTTAATAATGTCGAGGGAGAAGTTCAAGAGTATGTCAATAAAAAAATACCGCACCTAAACATCCAAAATAGGACGCTCACGCGCGGTACCACCTAAATTCCTGCCTTTTTTAAAGCAGACACTTAATTTTATTTAACTGACCACAATGCAACCTTCACAAGTTTCATCTGAAATCTCACAGCGACCGATTTCTCTCTCAAAGACTAGACTTGTTACTCCTCATTTAGTGTTTTTATTCTATCAGATTTGTCAGTTTTTTGCAAGGTCGCTCAGCGTTCTTTGATTATTTCTAAGAAATGCTCTAAACCTTCTATTTTTTGCATTTGTCGATTACAGTTCACACTATCAACACAGATATATGTTCCGTTCTTAGTATAGGTACCATCAGAACCTCTTTTAGTGGTTGCTAAAAACTGTGTCACTTGGCTTGTTTTTTGACAAATCGCACAGATATTTTTTATACTTCCAGAAGTCGTCCCATAAAAACCTCGTCCGTCACTTGTCACGATATATTTTCGCTGACTGGAAATTTCATTCCAAGCAAAATAGGTGATTTCTTTCATGTCCCAAGATGCTTGCGCTGGAACTTTAAGCTTTTTAACCTTCTTAAAAATCTTTTTAATCTGACTTTCAGATGGTAAAGCAAAAGGTTCAACTAAATTCTTTAAATGGAGCAAATCTCGTTCTGCTTGCTCTTTAGTTGTTTTACTGTCAGCAATTCTCTCTAAAAAGTCCCCGACTTCTTTTGCTTTCGAGAGCTCTTCTATTTCAGCTACAGTTTGAGCATAAACTGCTTCTACCGTGGCTTTATCATTAACCGAATGGTAGACATTGATGAGGTCAAAGGTAAGGTATTTTATTCTGTTGTATTCGTATGCTTTCATTTTTTCTCCTTAACTATCCGCTAAGTGAGAATATTGTTAACTTAGCGGTAAACTTACGCGAGAGCAGTTACTCGCACTTGTTTACCAACCATAGGATTTAATTTCATAAAACCCTCCTTATTACTTAAAAAGTTTTGGTACCTAAGTCTGGTACGTCGTGGAAATCTTTACCTGCTTTATAGTTTTCAAATTTCCCTTGAATAAATTGATAGGCATCGAGACGACTTTCATAACGAATAGCTGCTTCTTTTGCTTCAATTTTTTTATCTTCATGCGCAATTTTTTCTGCGGCTTTCATTGCAATTTCTGAAAGTTGAACCTGTTGGTCCACCCACTCACTAAAATCTTTTAAAAATTTTTCTTTATATTCCATTTTTATTCTCTTTTTGGTTTGATTAAATGATAACTGTTCTCAATCATCTGTTTCGCTTACTTCTCTGAAACGTCACCACCAAAATGAATATCATTCCAGTGCGTTTTATTCATGTGCCAAGCTGGTCGTATTGAGACAAAAGATTCACGCAGTTCCTCATTGACTGAAGGTAAACCTTTGACAGCCAAAACAAGCTCGCCTTCACGCTCCGAGATGTAGACAAAAGATTTTTTATTTTTTAGATGCTTCACTACAATCGTCGCTGGCCCTTTTTCCAACTTTGCAAAAGGTGTATCTGCAAAAGTTGGACCAAGCGCTAAGCAAAACTCTAGCCAGTTTTCTTTATCCATCTTATTCTCCTAAAAGGAGTTGATAAGCGAAGCGATCTCCTTCGTAGAAAACCATGCCGCGCTTTTCAAAGCCCTCACGTTCAAAGACTGCCTGCATCACTGCATTAGCTGGATGCGTATCCACGCGGAAGTCCTTATATCCGCGTGCTTGCATCAGAGTAAAGATGTTTGAAAAAAGATATTTTGTCAGACCCAGACCACGGTATTGGTCAGACAGTGCTAAACAATGGACAGTGACATAGTCTAAGCTATCATTTAACCACTCACCGTTATAAATTTTCGTATATTGCGTATCTTCGCCAGTAATGATCGCGCAAAAGCCTGCAACTTTTTCATCTACAATCAGAACGTAACCTACAGCTTTGTGAAGAAAATTTTCAATATCACTTTGTGCGGGGTACTCTGCTTGCCATTGATCGCTGCCTGATTTGCCCAGAAATTCACGCGCCTGAGCAATAATCGGCATAATAGCTACGATATCTGCTGTGGTTGCCTTTCTTAAATAAATCATGTTTTTTCTCCCCGCTCAAACTAAAAGCACTATTTTATTTTATTTTCTTTTTCTACGTGGCTTGTCATATTGTTGCTTTGGTTTTTCCGCACGGAAAGGTGCTGCCAAAGGTTGGGCAAGTTTACGCATTTTCACTACCGCTTCAGTACGCGCTGTATGTGGGAACATGTCGACAGATTGGATATATTCGATGCTGTAAAATTGCGAAAGAATCACTAAGTCTTTTGCCAATGTTGAAACATTACAAGACACGTAAACCAGTTTTTCTGGTGTATAAGTGGTGATTGTTTCCAACAAAGCATCATCCAATCCTGTACGCGGTGGATCAACGATAAGGGCTGTGGCTCTATGGCCTGACTTATACCAGTTAGGAATGATACGCTCCGCCTTACCTACTTCATAGTGACAGTTTTTAAAGCCAAGACGTTTTGCATTGATTTTAGCATCTGCGATAGATTCTGGCGTAATATCCATTCCGTGGACAGATTTTACTTTCTTGGCCACACCAAAACCGATTGTCCCAACGCCACAGTAGGCATCAATCACACGGTCATCTTTTTTCGGATTTAGCGCACGTACAGCTTCACCATAGAGCACATTAGCTTGTTCTGAATTGAGTTGATAAAAAGCACGTGGTGACAACTCAAAGTCATAATCCAAAACGCCTTCGGTAATCGTTTCTTTTTCCGCAAAAAGCATCTGTGTACGGTCACCATAAATTTCGCTGGTTTTCTTCGGATGGAAGTTGGCTGATACAGAAACAATCTCTTGGAACTCTTCCGTCAAGTCAGATAAAATATTATCCATCTTCACCAAGTCTTTGCGTTGACGTTTTGAGAGCTCTTCACGTGGGGCAGGCCAAACCTGTCCATCTAGACTAATGCGTGCAGATGTCACGAAAATAATTTGGACTTCACCTTTTTTTTGGCTGCGTCGCGCAACGATGGTGCGAATCCCCATGACTTTACGCTCATCATAAACAGGTAAATTGTATTTTTCAATCAAACGGCAGATACGATTAGCGATATTTTGAATGACTTCGTCTTGAACCAAGCAATTCTCTAAATTCACCAAATGGTGTGTGCCTTCTTTGTACAATCCAGCAATGACATCGCCATTGTTTAGACGACGCACTTGAAATTGCAACTTATTACGGTAACGCAAAGGATTTTCCATACCAAGTGTTGGCAGAAGTTCGTACTTCTTCCAACCTGTTGGACGGTATTTTTCAAGTGCTTGACGGAGCAAATCACGCTTAAACTCTAATTGTTGCGGATAAGCAAGATGCATGATGTGTGAGCCGCTCAGCTCATGGTAAACACGATCTTCAGGCTTAACACGGTATTTTGACTTTTTATTTATCTTGACAACTTTTGCGCGTGAAAAATTGCGGGCATTTTCTGTAATTTCTGCCAAAATTTCTTCTGTAGGCAGTGCATAAGGCACAAATACCAAGCGCCCATGATAAGAGGCGATTCCTTCGCCATTGATACCCATACGCTCGATATTGAGTGGGATTTTTTGTCCAATTTTCAGATTAATCATATTCCAATTTTAACATAATTTCCCTATAATTGGACCACTAAAATCCAAGGATTCTCCTAATTGTAAAGAAAAATCCCAGTACCTTCACTGGAATTTTTTTCTATTCATGTAATTCTATTGGCAATTCATCAGGATCATAGAAGAAAACCATCTTTTTATTGGTAATCTCATCCACGCGCAGTTCTTCAACTTTAATTCCTTGATCCGATAAATAAGCCATGTCTGCTTCAATATCATCGGTCTGTATTGCCAAATGGCGTAAACCTTTCGCCTCTGGATAGGAGACACGCTCAGGCGCATTAATTTTAATGAAGAGCTCTATTTCCGTACTGTCATTCATTTGAAGATCGATTTTCACATCCCCTTTATCCGGACGATGGCTTTCTCTGATTACTGGAAATCCCAGAATATCTACATAAAAGTGTCGTGATTTTTCGTAATCACTCCCTATAATAGCGATATGATGTATGCTCTTAAAATTTGGTGTATACATGTTTCCCTCTATCTTATCTTCTAACTCTTAAGGCTTAAGCTCATCTTCTTCCAAGATGCAGACTTCTTCTCCTTGAGCTTTGAGATTACGGACGTGATCTTCCCCCCAAGAACAAAGATTATCTAAAATGTTATTCAAGCTTTCACCATATGGGCTAAGCGAATATTCAACTTTTGGCGGCACTTGATTGTAAACGGTGCGGACAATGATATTATCCAGCTCTAATTCACGTAATTGTTGTGTAAGCATTTTTTGACTGATCCCTGGAATACTTCGTTTAAGTTCCCCTGGACGGCGGGGTTGGTGTCTGAGGTTACACAAAATGATAGATTTCCATTTTCCACCAATGACGTCCATTGTGGCTTCTACACCTATGTTATAAGTTTTTTCCAAAAAAATTTCCTTTCTAAATCCTTTATTTCAAACAAAACTAACTTTTTTGTATGTATATGACAAAAAAGTAGGTACTATTCAACAAGTTATTTTTATTATATACTATTTTTTGTCAAAAGAAAACCTAAGGAGAAAAGACAATGAAACTTAACAATACAACACATATCCCCGAATTAGGATTAGGCGTTTTCCAAATCTCAAATGAGGAAACTGCTGAAGTCGTAAAAAACGGAATCATCAATGGCTATCGTTTGATCGATACCGCCCAAATTTATGGTAACGAAGAAGGCACAGGACAAGGGATCAAGGCTGGCCTTGAAGACACAAATCTTACACGCGAAGATCTCTTCATCACATCAAAACTATGGGGCAGCAACCTTTCTTATGAGGAAACCATTCAAAGCTTTGAAACAAGTTTAGAAAAATTAGGTCTGGATTACCTTGATCTTTATCTCATTCACTGGCCAGGTACTGATTATGGGTTTGAAGCTTCTTGGAAAGCTATGGAAGACCTCTACAAAGACGGACGTATCAAAGCTATTGGTGTAAGTAACTTCCAAAAACATCACTTAGAGCGTCTCTTTAGCTATGCACAAATTATCCCTGCAGTAAATCAAATCGAGCTTCACCCTAAACTTGCTCAAAAAGAACTGCATCACTTTTTAGAAGCACACGATATTAAAGTACAAGCTTGGTCACCATTGATGCAAGGACAACTGTTAGCCAATGAAACAATTAAAACAATTGCTCAGAAACACAATAAATCAACAGCACAAGTTATCCTTCGTTGGCATTTAGAGCAAGGTATTTTGGTTAACGTGAAATCTGTCAAAATAGAACGTATGCGTGCCAACCGTGATATCTTTGATTTCTCTCTGGATCAAGATGATATGGAACTCCTCAATAATCTTGATGAAAATCTTCGCGTGGGACCAGATCCAGAAACATTTAATTTTTAAAAAATAGGAAACCTTCATGAAAAAAATTTCACCAAACCTAACCTTATTGGCTTTAGCCATTAATGCCTTTGCCATAGGTTCAACAGAATTCATCAGTGTTGGTCTTATGCCGATGATTGTGAACACTTTTAATATCAATTTATCTCAAGCAGGACTTACCGTCTCTTTATATGCCTTAGGTGTGACTATTGGAGCACCTCTTCTTACGATTGTTACAGGCACATGGAATCGACGCTCATTAATGTTAGCTATTATGCTACTCTTTATCAGCGGTAATCTCTTATCTGCTTTTGCTCCAACTTTCCTCCTGCTCTTAGTTGGACGTATTTTAGCATCATTAGCACATGGTATCTTTATGTCGGTGTCAACACTTATTGCTGCAAATGTAGTTCGTCCTGAAAAACGTGCTTCTGCTATTGCTTTGATGTTTACAGGACTTACTGTAGCAACTGTTATCGGTGTGCCTTTGGGAACTTTTATCGGACAACATTCTACATGGCATATGTCCTTTATCTTCATTGCTGCAATTGGATTGATTGGATTATTAGCGAGCATCTTTTTAATTCCGACAAACCTCCCTATACCAGGCAAAGTAAACTTAAGTGGTTTTGCGAGAATTTTCCGCAATAAATACATTATGACTTCTTTCTTTATTACTGCTTTTGGTTACGGTGGTACCTTTGCTGCTTATACTTATTTAGCTCCTTTATTAGAAGATACCTTTAATTTCAGCTCAAGTACTGTTGTTGTCGTTCTGGTCGCTTACGGTATAATGGTAGCAATCGGTAATACTATCGGTGGACATTACTCAAATAAAAATATTTTACCTGTATTACTCAAAATGTTTGGTGCTTTAACTGCAAGTTTGCTTATCCTTTTTATAGCAGCACTAATGGCTTCTCAGTGGCTTGGATTACTTGCAACGCTCTTGCTGGGTTTATTTGCCTTCATGAACGTACCTGGTTTACAACTCTATGTTGTCCAACTGGCTGAAAAATTTACTCCCCAAGACATCACTCTTGTTTCAGCTTTTAATATTTCAGCTTTCAACATTGGTATTACACTGGGTTCATTTACGGGGGGCGAGGTGGCAAAAGTAAGTAGTGTTATCTATACACCACTTGCAGGGATTGTTATTGTCCTCCTTGCTATGCTTCTCATTATTGGGGCTCAAAAACAAAAAGTTGCTATCAAATAAATCACTCCAAGATAAAAAACAAAGACAACTTTAGAAAAAGCTACTAGTTCATTCGCTAGTGCTTTTTTCTTAGATCCAAAAAATCTATTTCCCCTTCATCCGATACTCTGTTATAATAAAGTTATGATAAAAATCAAGGAAATCACAAAACTCAAAAAGCTTTATAAAGTTATACTAACAGAGCCTTTTTCATATAAGGACTGGGAGGAAGTTAAAGATAAAATTTACGTCTGTGAGGATACAGTTGTAAAATATATGCTGACGAGGGATAAAGCCTTTTCTACAGCTGAGCTGGAGCAACTGTTAGCTTTTGATAATTTTGCACAAGGTAAATCTTTAGCACTTTACTTTATTTCCTTCAAAGCTCGGACATCATCAGAAGTCAAAAAATATCTCTCTGACCATAATATCCAACCAATTCAAATCGAAGCGATCATTGACAGCCTTACTAAAAATGGTCTCCTCAACGACCGAGCTTATATCGAAAGTTATATCCAGGGAAAAGTACGCACAGCAAGTGCTGGTCCTTATCAGATCAAACAGAAACTCCACCTAAAGGGGCTAGATTTACAACTTATTGATGAGGGTATAGCGCAAGTTTTTAATGAAGAAAAACAAATTGACGTGGCTGTCGCTCTTGCGGAAAAGATAGTCCACCAAAAAGCAAGTCGTCACACTCTACAGCAGCTTAAACAAAAAATCATACAAGGACTCACTGCTAAGGGTTTTTCCTATGCCATTAGCGCTATAGCTCTTGAAAGTCTAGAACTTGAAGTGGATGAAGAAAATGAGTTAGAGCTCCTTTACACTGAACTCGACAAAAGTGCCCGTAAATACAGTAGAAAATACGAAGGCTATGAGCTTAAGCAACGCATCACCCAAGCCTTAGCCCGTAAAGGATTCGACTTTAGTGATATTTCTAGCGCAATACGAGACTATGATTTTGAAGAGGAATAAATCAACTTTCTCTTTAAAAGCATTTCCCATTTTCCACCTCAAAATTGTGTTATGATATAATAAAAGCAAGACTGGAAAGCATATGACACAATCTCTCATCACACGTATCAACTCTTATTACGATAATCTCAGTAAATCTGATCAAGCCATTTCAAATTACTTGATTGAAAATATGGACACAGCTGCCCGCTTGTCCATTCAAGAATTCGCAAAAAATACTAAAGTATCTACTGCAACCATTTCGCGTTTTGCCAAAAAAATCGGTTTTGATTCATTTCAAGATTTAAAGTTAGCTATCCACAGCACCGAAAAATTTAAATCCGACAACTTTTTCAGCGAACTATCGCCAGAAGATAGCTATAAAGATATTCTTGCCAAGAATTTTACAAGTAATATTTCTTCTCTCAATGCAACATTGCAGCTGATAGAGAGCGAAACTTTGGATAAGGTTATGAATATCCTCCTATCCGCCAAAACATGTGGTTTTTTTGGTCTGGGTGGCTCTAATGCCGTTGCTTTAATTGCTTACCATAAATTTTTGCGTATGCCACTGCAAACGGTATATCATCAGGATTTTCATTATCAACAAATGTTGGCTTCTAAACTGACCGAAAAAGACTGTGCTTTTGTTATTTCACATACTGGTAAAAACAAAGATACACTGAAAATCGTTGATATTTTGAAGAGCAATCACGTTCCTGTGATTGCCATTACGTCATTTGCCAACTCAGCCTTGGTGAAAAAAAGCGACTTGGCACTTATTTCAATCGCTGAAGAAATATCTTTTCGACCTGAAGCTGTCGCTTCAACCGTCTCTCAAATTAGTCTTCTAGATGCCATCTTTTTGATGTACGGGATGAAAGCTCAGGATTCAATCGAAGATACTTTGGAAAACATTCGAGAAGTGATCAGCCAAACCCGTTTAAATTAAACTAGAAAGTTAATGATAAAGGAGGACCAAAATGGCATTTACTGAAACAAAAGGACGCTATGCAAGCTATGGAACTGTC
Source organism: Lactococcus sp. bn62 (assembly GCF_029492705.2). Classification (NCBI taxonomy): domain Bacteria; kingdom Bacillati; phylum Bacillota; class Bacilli; order Lactobacillales; family Streptococcaceae; genus Lactococcus; species Lactococcus sp. bn62. Next base: position 2,058,434 of record NZ_CP120417.1, read on the forward strand.
TCTAGTATTCCTGGTGAAATCATTGACAGTTTTTGGTTCATCATTGACAATCAGCTAAAAGGCGTTATCCCGCTTGAGCCTCTTATCAATTTTGAATTACTCAACCAAAAAGGACTTCTTTCTGTGAAATTTTCACAGCCGCACAATCCTTTAACCATTACAGTTGATTTCCAATACCCTTTTAATAATTCTTGGCCTCGGCATTTCCATGCTGTTGATAATAATGGTAAAGAAACCATTATCTCTTCACAAGAACGTTAAACAAAAGTCTCCAGATAAAATTCTGGAGACTTTTTAAATTTCATAATAGACGATTTCTGGAGGAACACCAAATCTGATTGGTAAAAAGGTTAAGCCAATACCGGCATTGACAAAAAGTTTTGTATATTTCCCTAATAAGTATAGACCAGAATCATACACCTTTGAGCCATCATTACGTAAGCGCAAATTACCAAGACGAATTTGCCCACCATGACTATGTCCTGCAACGACTAAATCATATTTTTCAGGAAATTCTACTTGCAAAATCGTATCCGGCTCATGAATCATTAAAATCGAAAACTTTCCTTGCTCAGGGACCATACTAAAATTTGGTTGTCCTTCACGTAAATCATCAAGTCCGGTTAATACTACTGTTCCTGACATGAGTGATTGGTTGGTAAGTACAGTAAAACCCGCTTCCTTTAGAAAAGTTCTTATATAGTTAGCATCCCCTTCATGCGAAAAATCATGATTACCCAAAATCGCAAATTTTCCTAAGGGTGCTTCAAGTTCTGCTAAAATTTCTTTTACCTTATCAACATCATGCGCTTGCGCCCAATCGACTTTATCAAATAAGTCGCCTGTGAACAAGATCAAGTCAGGTTGTGTTTTATTTATGTGTTTTGAAAATTTAAAAAAGCGGCGTGGATGTGTGTGCCAATTAAAATGTGTATCGGTAAAGTGTGCAACTTTCAGCCCGGCTGTGTTTGAAATTTTCACTTGTCGCACACGCATTAAATGCGGTTCAACGAAAATACCATAAGCCAAAAGGCAGAAAAGTAAAATTATAATCCATGTCATTGCTTTATTTTACCATATTCAGATTTTTTATTCTTCATAATGAGATTCACGCTCCTTATTGTATCAAAGCACGTAACAAAAAAACACCCGAAGGTGCCTAGTTATTTCTTAGTTTTCGTCAGAAGCTACGAATGGCAAGAGAGCCATAACACGTGCGCGTTTGATAGCTGTAACCACTTTACGTTGGTTTTTAGCTGAAGTACCAGTTACGCGACGTGGCAAGATTTTACCACGTTCTGAGATAAAACGTTTTAAGAGTTCAGTGTCTTTATAATCAACAACTTCGATTTTGTTAGCTGCGATAAAGTCAACTTTTTTACGGCGTTTGAAGCCACCACGTTTTTGAAAAGCCATAGTGTGTTTCTCCTTATATTATTGTATGATGTTGTTGAGTAGAAAAGTCAATACGGATACCGCTTTTATACTCAACGAATAGGGCTCAGATAGACTGCCTTATACAGCTGCCTTACTTATTAGAATGGAAGATCATCATCTGAGATTTCCATTGGTGAGCCACCAAATGGATCTGCATCACGACCAAAATCAGGTGTTGAATTTCCTGCTGAGCTGTTAGAGCCAGCAAAAGGACGATTTTGTGATTGTTGTTGCTGTGGTGCAGAATATGAACCAGAGCCACCTTCACGTGCGGCACGACTTTCAAGCATTTGGAAGTTATCAGCCAATACTTCAGTCACGTAAACACGTTGACCTTCTTTGTTCTCATAATTTCGCACTTGAATACTACCTGTTACACCAATCAAGGCACCTTTTTTAGCCCAATTTGCCAAGTTTTCAGCAGATTGGCGCCAGATGACACAGTTAATGAAATCAGCTTCACGTTCGCCTTGCGCGTTTTTAAAACGACGGTTAACAGCAATCGTAAATGTAGCAACCGCAGTATTTTGCGGTGTGTATCGCAGTTCAGGGTCACGCACAACGCGTCCGACCAAAACAACATTATTAATCATGATGCTTCTCCTTTAAATTTGTCCAGCTAAACTAGAATTAAGCTTCTACTTTAGTGATCATGTGACGAAGAATGTCGCCGTTAATCTTAGCAAGACGGTCAAATTCGCTCAAAGCTTCTGAATCAGTAGCAGCTTCAAGAGTTACGATGTGGTAGATACCTTCGCGGAAGTCTTGAATTTCGTAAGCGAGTTTGCGTGTTTCCCAGTCTTTAGACTCAAGATTAGCAGCACCGTTGTCAGTCAAGATACTATCGAAACGTTCAACGAGGGCTTTCTTTGCTTCTTCTTCAATGTTTGGACGAATAATATAAAGAATTTCGTATTTTGTCATTGATTTTTCCTCCTTTTGGACTAATGACACAGGTTGGAGCCTGTGTAAGTTATGAGTTTTTACTCACAAGTATATATTATATCAAATTTAGCTACATTTTGCAAGTTGATTTATCTTATTTATTCTATTATAAAATAAAAAATAACCCTCTGCCTCTGCAGAAGATTTCTCATCATTTTTTATTATTAAGCGACTACATCAAGCACATTAGCTGGAATGTAGCGATACTCACCTTCTTTCGATTGATAATAGCCAAGCTTTTTCACGATAAAATGCAACTTGCAACGGCTATCAAAGCGCTGGTATAAGTGGGAAATTTCCCCTTCCTGGCTACGGGTTACGCATACTATTTTTTCTCCCGCGTAAGTTGGAGATACATATTTTGGGGTAAACGTCATTGAAAACCACCTCCAGATATAATTGAGATGAAAACGCAATCATCTCTTCTTATATTATAACTCTTTTTAATCTCTAAAACAAATGTCTAGATTTTTAATGGCTAAACATTAAAAAATCTGTAATTTTAAACAACAGCATGTATAATTATTCAAATCTAGTAGGCTCGTCCTTGACATCCCTCTCAAATTAATCTAAAATATTCATAAATACTTAATAAACGATAGAGGTCGCAACCAATAATAAGCTAAGCAGAGCTAGAGCATGCTGAGAAGTTTAGCCCAGGAGCGGTTGCCGAAAGAGAAGTTATGCTCACCGACTTTTCTTGGTTTAGCGGGAAATACCTGTTAAACTGTCGTGGTCTAACTATGACCATGATGCGCTATTCGGATGAAAGATCTTTCTGACGTTTAGCAATCTCTAGGGATTGCTTTTTGTATTAATATTTATAAATTTAGGAGAGAAGTAATGGATAATACTTCAAATAATGAGGCCACGCCATCCACGCAAGTTAAACGTGGCCTTAAACATCGTCACTTAACAATGATTGCCTTAGGAGGAACTATTGGTACCGGGCTATTTGTTGCATCAGGCGCAACGATTTCTCAAGCTGGACCTTTAGGCGCGTTAGTTGCCTATGTCGCCATTGGGCTCATGGTTTTCTTCCTTATGACGTCTTTAGGTGAAATGGCTTCCTATCTTCCAGTATCAGGCTCTTTTGCTTCTTTCGCTGACCGTTATGTAGATAAAGCTTTCGGCTTCGCTATGGGATGGAACTATTGGTTTAACTCAGCAATTACTGTAGCGGTTGAGGCAGCTACAGTTGGTGTTATTATGCAGTTCTGGTTGCCCCATGTGCCCACATGGATATGGTCGACTATTGTGATTGCGCTCATCCTCTTGGTTAACCTCATTTCAGCTAAAGCTTATGGTGAAGCAGAATTTTGGATGGCGACAATTAAAGTCATCGCTGTTATCGCCTTTATCGTGATTGGTCTCGCAACAATTTTTGGAGTTATGAGTTATAAGCCAGATGTGGCACGCAATCTTTCTGCTGGAGGAAATCATGGTTTTGTCGGTGGTATTGGAGGTATGATTGCTGTCTTCATGATTGCAGGCTTCTCTTTCCAAGGTACAGAAATCGTTGGTATCGCAGCCGGCGAGTCAGAAAACCCTGAGAAAAATGTACCCTCAGCGATTAAACAAGTCTTTTGGCGGATTATTATTTTCTATTTCCTCTCAATATTCGTAATCGGTGCCTTGGTTTACTATAAAGACCCAAGTCTTCTCCGTGCAGCAACCCAAAGCGACATTACCGTTTCTCCATTTACCTTGGTATTTGAACGTGCTGGCTTAGCTGCTGCTGCATCCGTTATGAATGCTGTCATCTTAACCTCGGTTATTTCATCTGCCAATTCTTGGTTATATGCTGCTTCTCGCATGCTTTTTGGTATGGCAAAAGAGGGGCATGCACCGAAAATCTTCGCTAAAACAAATACAAGCAACGGGGTACCAATTTATGCAATTTTAGCGACTGTTGCCATCGGTCTTTTGGCCTTCTTAACAAGTATCTTCGGAACTGAGATTTATTTCTATTTGGTCGCTGCTTCCGGTTTATCTGGTTTCTTGGCTTGGATTGGAATTGCTATCTGTCATTTCCGCTTCCGCCGTGCTTTTATTAAACAAGGTCACAAACTTTCTGAGTTAGGCTACCATGCTAAATGGTTCCCTATTGGGCCAATCATCGCTCTTATTCTTTCAATCATTATCGTTATCGGGCAAATTACTACCGTAACGATGAATGCGCAAAGCATCATTACAACCTACCTTGCTTTACCTCTCTTCTTGATTTTATATTTCTCTTACAAAATCGTGAAGAAAACAAAACTTATTCCGCTTGAAGAAGTTGATTTAAGCCGTGATATTGATTAAAACGAATATAAAAACGCCATAAGGCGTTTTTTTAGTCGTTGATTATCTTCACTTTTTCACCAAAAAATTCTTTGGCCTTACTTACAAGAACTTCTTCTTCTTCTGGCTCAGATTCCGTATCTTTTGTAACATGCTGCTCCCCTTTTTTAAGGCTTAAGACATACTCTTGACGTACAGCCTGCCAATCTTGCTCTGCTAAAGCAATAATCTCAGGCGAAAATCCCAATATTGATGACATTAAATTGCCAAAAGTTAATTGTAGGTTTTCATTTTCCGTAACACGCTTTGCTAAATTACCATGAGGAAAAGTAACTACCACAAAATTGCTTGAGGCTGCCACGGGGGCAGTATTATTGATTAAGGCACGGTCTGAAGGTTTGGTAAAGCTGGAAACAATCTCAGGCCATGCACCAAAAACTGCTTGACGAGCTTCGTTGGTCGCTTCCTTTAAAGCTTTAAAAACCAAATCTTGATTTACAGTGTACTTTTCGGTGACTGTTTTCGTTTTCACTTGCTGCTTAATTTGAACTTCTTGACTGACAGTGGATACCACCGTTTGGCTGCCCGTTTCTGCCACTTTAGCTTTTAGCTCTGCAACTTCTGCTTTTAAAGCCTGAAGCTCATGGTTCAAACTTTCCGGAACTTCCTTATCTTCCGCAGAAGAATAAGCACCTGCATCTACAAGACGCATCGTCATCACATCAGCAGCAATTTTACTCTGTGTTGTTTCTTTAATAATTTTCAGAGACTCAATCGCAATATTGATCCATTGGTAAAGACGAGGTCGTGGGATTTCATTATTTTCCCGCAAAAGCAAATCACGGAAATAAGTTAAGAGATCTTCCGTAAAACGTAACATATTTTTACCTTCAAGAAAGATTTTCTCCAAAGCATCAAGTGCAGTTGGTCCATCTGAAGCGATCAATGCTGCAACATAAGAGACAAGCGCTTCATTGGCAATGGAGCCTGTCACTAAAAGAGCATCCTTCTCTGCAAGCTTGCCATCAGAAAAACTTAAGGCCTGATCCAATAAACTCAAGGCATCACGCATTCCTCCCTCGGCAGATTTTGCAATGACATCAAGTGCCGCATCTTCAAACTCAATCTTCTCATCAGCTAAAACTTCTGCTAAGTGCTGACGAATATCATTTGTTGTGATAGCTTTAAAAGCAAATCTTTGCACACGACTAATAATTGTTGCCGGAATTTTTTGAAGCTCAGTTGTTGCTAAAACAAAGACAACATTATCTGTAGGCTCTTCCAAGGTTTTCAGTAAAGCGTTGAATGCTCCCGTTGAAAGCATATGAACCTCATCGATAATATAAACCTTATAAGTTGCGCGACTGGCTGCATAGGTTGATTTATCTCGAATCTCACGGATTTCGTCAACCCCATTATTCGAAGCAGCATCAAGTTCAATCACATCTTCAAGGCTGCCTTGGGTAATAGCTTGACAAATATCACAAGTGTTACAAGGCTCTCCCTCTTTCTGATTAGGACAGTTAATTGCTTTGGCAAAAATTTTTGCCGCGGAAGTTTTTCCTGTCCCACGTGGACCACTAAAAAGATAAGCGTGGGAAATCTGCCCATTAACGATAGCATTCTTTAAGGTTGTGGCCACCACTTCTTGGCCAACCATCTCATCAAATCTTTGACTACGGTATTTTCTATATAAAGCTTGGTAAGCCATTTTTCATTCCTTCTAATAAAGGTCTGGCTCTGCGCCAAGACCGAGCTCTTCATTGATTCGGAAAAGAACATCACGCGCCAGTATAGACTGATCAATATCGGCAGCGTTATAATTTTTCATTGCCTTGTAAATAGCCCAAACGCGAGCGCGGATGACTGTTGCCTTATCGGCTTCAGCGGCGGAGAAAAATATCTTTCTTTGTTTCTCATCAAATATTTCCCATGCAATAGTCAAATCACAGGCTGGATCGCCAACTATGGAAGCTGTTGTTTCAGCCACTCCCGAAAATTTGTCGGCCATCTTCCACACGGTATCTAAGTTCAAATCCCCATGTAACACGACCGCGGGCTTAGTCCATGGATTTTTAGAAGCTTTATCCCAATACAAGCGCAGACCTTCTACAGGTGCAATTCTTTTCATTTGATCCAACAGTGTCAAAAATTCAGCTTCGATGACCGGCAACATTAAGGCTGGGCTTTCGGCTCCCGTTGCTTCTAATTGGTGCAACTGATACACAAAGTTACCCAAATCTTGAGCAAATGCTTTAGGTTGAGCCAAAGCATTAAAACCTACAGGCTTCACCTCACTGGTACCAAATTTATCTGCTATAAAGTTATTTACTGTTTCCTTCATTGTTTACCTCGCTCAAAAAAATTTCCAATCAGTCATATCTGACAAAATGTGGCAAAATTCTTCAAGATATTTTTGATCGACATCATCATAAAAGGAAGTTTCTGAAGCATCCAAATCTAAAACTCCTTTTAATTCGCCATCTTTAATAATCGGTACTACAATTTCTGACAGTGCTCGGCTGTCACAAGAAATATAGTTTTTATGTTCTTTAACATTGTCAACAATCAATGTTTGGCGTTTTTCTGCGGCTTCACCACATACTCCAGCGCCTAACTTTATTTCGACACAAGAAACCCCACCTTGAAAAGGACCTAAAATAAGTTGTTCGCCGTTGTACAAATAAAACCCTGCAAAGACTTGATTAGGCAAGAAGTCATTAAGAAGAGCTGATGCGTTGGAGAGATTTGACAATGTATAGTTTTGTGTTGAAAGTAAACCTTTCAATTGTAGGTTAAGGAGTTCATATCCTTCAATTTTTTCGCTTTTATTCATCTTATAATTATAAACTTAACCCACAATAGAGTCAATACTTGCGGTTAAATTATCTCTTATTTTCTTTTTGAAATATCTTTGGCTTTCATTTTCTCTAACTCTTTATTTATCTTGCTTTTTCTTGACTCTTTTCCTCCTTCATACAGCATGATTAAGACAAAGAGTCCAACAAAGGGCATCACAATATCTTTAAAATTAAACCCGAGAGCACCTCTGTATAAGAAAACACCTACAGCGGCCAAGAAAGCAAGCGGAAGTATGGCACCCAAGTACTTATTTTCCCTATAACCCGCTAATGTCTGAAATGCGATAATGACTCCAATTATTGCTATATCCATTAAATGATTCATCTCAAATCTCCCTATGTTTTCTTATAATCTCTTTTGCACTGCTCAGACTCACTTTTTCATCAATAACCATTTGCATAATACTCACTTCAAAGGAATCCTTTTTAGTGTCATTCAGAGCAATTTTCTCAATTAAACGGTCTACACGCAACCGCACTGTAGGATAACTCACCCCATAATACCTGGCCAACTCTTTCAAAGAACCCGATGCAAAAATAAATTGTTTGATAAATTCTTGTTCTTCATCTTCCAGATTAAAAAACCAATCCATAATTTCTCCAACCTTAATATTATTTATTAAAGTTTAACATTATTAAAGTCGAAAGACAAACTTTTTCATTTTAATAAATGTAGATTGCTTTTTTTATTTAAAAATTGTCCTCCAGAAGCTTTTGTGTCATAATAAAAATATGACTTTAGAAAAAACCCGTAAAGAAATTGATGCACTAGACGATCAAATTATTGCGCTTTTAGAAAGACGCATGTCCTTGGTTGACGAGGTAATCACAGCTAAGGCAGAAGAAAATAAAAATGTCTACGATGCGGATCGAGAATACTTTATTCTCGAAAAGATAAAAAAAAAGACAGAGAAACTCCAATACGAGCCAGCTATCCACTCTATCTATAAAGAAATTATGAAACGTTCCCGAGAATATCAAGAAAAAAATCGCTTTAAATAGCGATTTTTCCTTTCATACTTGAACGTAATGCCATATATTCTAATTGTGGCAAGTCCAAGAGAACTACCTTGCTACTTTCGATTAAACCAGCCGAGAGTAGAGTATTCAAAAAGCCCTTAATTTCAGTTGTACCTAATTCAAGACATTCTACGAAAATGATATGTTGAGGAGCTTTCAGTTGATCAAGCAATACCTCAAAATCTTCTGGTTGAAGTGCAACTTCTGGGTCTTTGCGATTAACAACCGTCAAATCTTCATTCTCCGACAAGTATTTGGATGCAAAGTCCTCAAACAGGTCACCATCAGCAGCTGCTTCCTGCGGTCCAGATACTGCATAAGCTCCTCTCTCCAACATTGCAAGTTTTGCAACCTGTCCATAGTCTAATTTATCTATAATATTTTTTAAATTTTCTTTTATATCCATATGTATAGTTTAGTCTTTTTAGTATAAAAATTCAAAAAAAGCATCTTAAAGATGCTTATCTCTTTTAGTAAAGTTCCAAATAGTTATCGATTTCCCATTGACTTACAAATTGTGCATAGCTCGCCCATTCGATTTTTTTAGCTTCCACAAAGTTAACCAAAACATGCTCACCTAAGGCAGCTGTTACTACTTCATCTTCACGTAGTGCCTTCACAGCATTGTGTAAAGTCGACGGCAAGTCTGTAATACCATGTGCTTTACGTTCACTTTCGGTCATTACATAAATATTCGCTTCAACAGCTTCTGGTGCGGCGATTTTATTTTCAATCCCATCAAGACCAGAGGCAAGGAGAACAGCCATTGTCAAGTAAGGATTGGCTGATGGATCTACTGAACGAAGCTCGACACGTGTAGACATACCACGGGATGCTGGTACGCGAATTAGCGGTGAGCGGTTACGACCAGCCCAGGCAATGTAAACTGGTGCTTCATATCCGGGCACTAAACGTTTGTAGCTGTTAACTGTTGGGTTAGTGATGGCTGTATAGTTATAAGCGTGCTTGAGCAAACCGCCAATAAAGTAGTTTGCAGCTTCCGAAAGTCCCATATCACCTGCTTCATCATAGAAAGCATTTTGCCCATCTTCTGTGAAGAGCGACATGTTGCAGTGCATACCAGATCCATTAATACCAAACTTAGGTTTGGCCATAAAGGTTGCGTGTAAACCATGTTTACGTGCGATTGTTTTTACCACAAGTTTAAAGATTTGAATATTGTCACAAGCTTTCAATGCATCGGCATACTTGAAGTCAATCTCGTGTTGCCCAACAGCTACTTCATGGTGGCTTGCTTCTACTTCAAAACCAAGGTCAGTAAGGACATTTACGATTTCGCGACGTGTATTTCCTGCCAAGTCGGTCGGTGCGAGATCAAAATATCCACCTTTATCGTTTACTTCCAGTGTTGGTTCTTGATTTTCATCAAGCTTGAAGAGGAAAAATTCAGGTTCTGGACCAAGATTGAATTTTTTAAAGCCTAATTTTTCCATATTTTTAAGATTACGTTTCAATACGCCACGTGGATCTCCTGGGAAAGGTTGTCCTTCTGCTGTATAAACATCACAGATAACGCCAGCTACTTTTCCGTACTCATCTCCCCAAGGGAAGATAATCCATGTGTCCCAATCTGGATAGAGGTACATATCTGATTCATTGATGCGGACAAAGCCTTCAATTGAACTGCCATCAAACATCATCTTGTTGTCAAAAAGTTTGTCTAACTGTTCATCAGTTGCTGGAACTTCTACGTTTTTAAGTGTTCCTAAAATATCGGTAAACATTAGACGTAGAAACTTAATATTTTTTTCTTTGACATCACGACGGATGTTTGCTGCTGTGATTCCCATAATACGGCTCCTTTTAAGAATAAACGATGCTTCAATTTCTTTGATGTAAGTTTTTATTACATACGCGGCTGGTTAAAATGAGTTGATGTTGGATGTCCGAAGCGTCCTTGCTGTGCAAATTCACGTTCTAAAGCAAGATGTACTTCACTGATAGAGAGATTTTTCATAGCTTTTTTCTGTCTTTGAGCATAGATACGCTTAATATCAGCGATATTATTGCCTTCCGACAGTAAATCAGCAATATCAAAAACAATCTCAATATCATTAAGAGAGTACATCCGACGGTTACCTTCGTTACGCTCTGGAAAAAGTAAACCTTGTTCCTCATAATAGCGAATTTGTCTTGCACTCAATCCTGTTAGTTTCATAACAGTACCAATAGGTAGCACTGCTAGGGAGTGTCTCAATTCACGTTCTTTCACCCGTCATCTCCTCAACTTCAACTCTATGGCCATATTATAAACCTAGTTTTATCTCTTGTCAAAGGTTTATGTCACATCATATAACATCAATTGCCATTATTTTCTAAAATATTTAAACAACCCTCTTTTACCAAGCGATAAGTTTCCTCAAAATCTCCCGTATACCAAGGATCTGGGACTGATTTATTCAAAAGCATTTTTATTTTATATTTTTGATCTGCAGGAGCCATTTTCTCTAAATTTTCTTTGTTAGATTCATCCATTGCAATAATTTGATCAAAATATTGGAAATTTTCCCGTGAGATTTGTTGGCTCCCTTTGGCAGCATCAAATGGGATGCCATACGTAGTTAAAAGAGAACGTGTCCCTGGATGGATGGGATTCCCGTGTTCCCAGCTCGATGTGGCTCTACTTTCCACCTCGAAATTTTTCCCCTCTTTTTCAACTAAGTCCTTCATGACAAACTCAGCCATGGGACTTCGACAAATATTACCTAAGCAGACAAATACTATTTTTTCCATATCTTCATTATAGCACAGCTATGAGCATAAAAAATATCATATAATGGAAATTTACTTAAGTAAGACATATAAAAAATACTCCATACGGAGTATTTTTTATTTCTCTTGATAAGGATAGCCCAAATGTTCATAAGCTTTGGGTGTCGCTTTACGCCCTTGCTTAGTTCTCATGATAAACCCTTTTTGAATCAGATAAGGCTCATACATATCTTCAACAGTCTCTTGGTCTTCTGCTATATTAACCGCTAGCGTTCCTAAACCTACAGGACCTCCATTATACATTTCGATCATTGTGCGTAAGATTTTTTGGTCAATATAATCAAGTCCCGCATTATCCACATCTAAAATCTGAAGTGCTTTATCTGTGATTTCTTTATCTACGCGACCGTCACCCATAATTTGTGCAAAATCTCGAACGCGCTTCAGCAGGCGATTTGCGATACGTGGTGTGCCTCGGCTTCGCAATGCAATCTCAAGCGCTCCTTGATCCACAATCTCCACTTCAAATATATCCGCTGTCCGTTTGACAATTTCCTCCAAGTCACGTTCAGTGTAATATTCCATATGAGCTGAAATTCCAAAACGCGCACGCAGAGGATTGGAAAGCATCCCAGCTCGCGTTGTTGCCCCCACTAATGTAAAAGGCGGCAAATCCAAATGAACTGAGCGACTGCCATCGCCAGATCCGAGCATGATATCAATATAGAAGTCTTCCATGGCAGAGTAAAGAACTTCTTCTACTTGCATAGGCATACGGTGGATTTCATCAATAAAAAGGACATCTCCTGGCTCAAGTTCGTTTAAGATAGCGACCAAGTCACCTGGTTTTTCAATTGCTGGTCCCGATGTTTGTTTGATATTCACCCCCAGCTCATTCGAAATAACAAAGGCCATGGTTGTTTTACCTAATCCGGGAGGGCCAAAAAGAAGCACGTGATCCAGTACTTCTTCACGTAGTCTTGCTGCTTTGATAAATATTTCAAGTTGTTCTTTAACCTTGTCTTGACCGATGTATTGATTGAAAAATTGAGGCCTTAAAGACTTCTCAACCATCATTTCATCTTCAAGTGGTGTTGGTGATAAGTTTTCGTTCATTGTTTTTATTATAACAAAAATCCGTATTGTACGGATTTTATTTCATCATTAATTTAAGGGCGGCTTTGATATACTCTTCACTGGTCAATCCAGATTCAACTTCAAGTTTCTTCTGAATTTTCTTAAGCTCGGTTGCTTTATAGCCTAGGGCTTGCAAAGCTTCAATCGCTTCAATAAGAGCTAGATTTTCATTTTTAGCCGTAGTTTTGACTATTTCAGCTGAAGTCGTAGCATCAAACTTACCAGCTAAATCCAGAACCATCTGCATCGCTGTCTTTTTACCGACACCTGGAAATTTCGTCAAATACTTGATATCGCTGTTGTCGATCGCATGAACAAGACCCACATTATCATCTGCAGCGATGATTGCTAAGGCAGATTTTGGTCCAATGCCTGATACACTAATCAAACGTAAAAACAAAGCTTTCTCTGCATCATCCATAAAGCCATATAAACTATGTGCATCTTCCCGAATCACTTGGTGCACATATATTTTAATCTCTTGGTTCATCATATGCGACCAAGCATAAGGATTTGCTACATTGATGAGATAGCCAATACTTGCGACATCAACAACGATATATGTTGGTGTAATTTTAACTAACTTGCCTTGGAAGTATTCGTACATTAGTCCTCATCACCTTCTGTGTTAATAAAGTCTTGGATAATAAAACGTGGGCGTGCTTTAACTTCGAGGAAGATCTTACCAATATACTCACCAATAATCCCAAGAGCCAAGAGTTGAATTCCACCCAGACCAATAATAGCAACCATGATTGAGGCCCAACCAGTCGTTGGAAAGCCTCCGATGAAATGACGCGCTACAACATAAATTCCAGCTACAAAAGCAAGAAGGAACATAGTCAATCCAGTCCAGAAAATAAAGCGCATCGGTGTTGCTGAAGTTGAAGTAATACCATCAATCGCAAAACTCACCATCTTTTTGAGAGGGTACTTACTTTCCCCTGCAAAACGTTCCCCACGTTTATAGTAAACATTTGTTGATTTATATCCCACAAGAGGGACCATGCCACGTAAAAAGAGGTTTACTTCCTCATACTCAGCTAAACCATTTAAGGCGCGACTGCTCATCAGGCGAAAGTCTGCCGAATTGGGCACAGATTCACTGCCTAGTTTCTTCATCAAGCCATAAAAAGCCATAGCTGTACGGCGTTTAAATGCCGTATCTGTGTCACGATTATCACGTACGCCATAAACTACTTCGTAACCTTTTTCGTACTCTTCAAGCATCGCATCAATCGCATTGATATCGTCCTGTAAGTCCGCATCCATTGAAATAACGGCATCTGCTAAGTCTTTAACTTGCATCAAACCTGCCAAGAGCGCATTTTGATGCCCTCTGTTGCGTGAGAGATTGATACCACTAAACATCGGATTGGCCGCATGTTTTTCTTGAATTTTTTCCCAGGTACTGTCTCGCGAACCATCATTAACATAAACAACACGGCTTTTTTCATCAATCTTGCCAGCTTGCTTCAAAGCTGCATATTTCTCTTCAAGGCGGCGTGATGTTTCATCAAGTACCAATTCTTCGTTGTAACAAGGGACTACCATGTATAAAGTTGTCATTTTTCTTCTTTTCCTATTTTTAATTTATATTCTTCCAACTTGCGGCTTTGGAAAGATGTGTTTCTTGACGGCGTCGGAACATTTTTTCTAAGTCTCCGCCATTAAAATGGACAATTGTTGGACGTCCATGCGCACAAGAGTAAGGGTTCTCACAAGTAGCAAGTTCTTTGACTAATGCCCGCGCTGATTCAACATCAAGCGGATGGTTTGCCTTAATCGAACTCTTACATGCCACCATTGTTGCTAAATCATGTCGATATTTTTTGACTGAGAATTCTTTTGTCAAAAGGATTTCATCAATCATCTCATAAACTGTTTCTTCTAAGTCATTTTCTTGAAGCCAAGTGGGATGCTCACGTAGAATTAATTGATTTTCTCCATATTCTTCAAGGAACAATCCTGCTTCTTCCAAAATAGATTTTCGATCTAAAAACATCAAAAAATCATTCTTAGGTAGACTAAAAATGTAAGGGGCCAGTAAAATTTGTTGGTCCATGCTTACTTCACCAATTTTATCGCGCCAATATTCATATTTTATCCGCTCTTGGGCGGCATGTTGATCAATAATATAAAGTCCATCTTGCGCTTGGCAAAGCAGGTAAGTAGCATGCAGTTGTGCCAGATATTCCAAATCAGGAAAGGCCGTTTTTTCTTCTATTTTCTCTGGGCTTTCAGCCTGTTGTTTTTCTTCGATCACAGTTTCTTCGAAAATAGAAGGTGTGCGGGCTTCATCTGGAGGAACAACCTTCTCCTGAGGCATGCTGTACTCCTCATGTACCTGAGTCTTATTCACAAAGAAATCCTGACTTACCTTATCGTAATAAAGGTTTGTTGTTTTGCTCTCACTTGTAACTTCTGGTTGTTCCTCTACTTTCGCCCGCCGTGAATTAAGGTTTTCCAATGCATCAGGAATTAAAGTTTGCTCTACAAAAACACTTTGAATAGCTTCTGTAATCAAACGCATTAGTTCACGCTCTTTTGATAAGCGTACTTCTTGTTTCGTCGGGTGCACATTAACATCGGCTAATTGCGGATCAATCTCAATAGAAAGCACAACAATAGGAAAACGCCCCACCATCAAACGGTTACCGTATCCTTCAAGGATTGCACGGTTTAGCAAGAAATTTTTGATGAAGCGGCCATTTATCATCAAGGTAATGTAATTACGGTTAGCGCGTGTTAGCTCAGGCAAACTCACGTATCCCGAAATCGTAAAATCTAAATCTTCCGCTTCTACTTTTAACATTTTTTTGGCAGTTGAAAGGCCGTAAACACTGGCAATAACCTGACGTAGATCACCATTTCCCGCCGTTTTCATCAATTCTCTGCCTTCATTGATCAGTGTGAAAGAAATCTCGGGATGAGCCATACTTTGACGATTAATGACATCCGTAATGTGGCTAAGTTCTGCTTGCAAGGAACGAATATATTTTAAGCGTGCCGGCGTATTGTAGAAAAGATTTTGTACAGTAACCTTGGTCCCTTCTCTTTGGGCAATTGCTTCTAATGTGTCCACTTTTCCACCATGACTAATCAAGCGTGTGCCTGACTCTTCATCTGTCACACTTGTCTCAATAGAAAATTCACTGACTGAAGCAATTGAAGGCATCGCTTCTCCCCGAAATCCAAGAGTACGGATTTTAAACAAATCCGCTTTATTTTTGATTTTACTGGTTGCGTGCCGCTTCAAAGACTTAGCAACATCTTCTTTTTCAATCCCCGTTCCATTGTCAATCACTTCAATGAGTCGTAAACCACTCTCTTGAATTTTCACAATGATACGCGTTGCACCGGCATCAATTGAGTTTTCTACTAATTCTTTTACAACGCTAGCAGGCCGTTCTACCACTTCACCAGCTGCTATCTGATTAGCAAGTGATTCATCAAGTTCGATTATTTTTCCCACTTATTCAGACCTCCGCATCAAGCGACTGTTTCTCTTTTTCATAGTCAGTACTTATTATAGCATATTTTAAAGAGAGAAATTTGAAAGCTGAAGAGTTTCTTGACAACAAAGAGAACCTCTCCTGAAATACACCGGAGAGGTCTCTCATATTATCACTTCATTAATCTATTTTAATACTGAAGCTGATCCATGTTACTGAATATAGCTGCGCCAAGAATCATAAAGAAAAGCAAGAGAAGTACGATAACTACTGCACCAATGATAAAGGCAACTAATCCGGCACGATTCCAACCGTCCATAACCTTACGAAACTCTTCTTCATCACGGTAGCGATTGTCTGGATTTTGTAGAGCCCAACGTTCTCCATTAATACCGAAAACAATAGCCCAAACAATACCAAAAATCCAGCCAAGCCAAGGAATACATACAAGTAAACTGAGCAAACCGAGATAAGAGCGATTAGCTACACCAAAGAAGACGGGCATAGCCATTGCACCCCAGTTCCATTTTGGAGTTATTCCTGATTTGACACGGTTGTCTGCCAAAAATGGCTCATCTGCATAATCAAATGGAGAAACTTGAGGTGCTTCAGTTTCTTCTTTTTCAGGAAGAATCTCGTCTTTGGATGCTACATCGGGAGCTGCAACCTCTTCTTCAATTGTAGTTTCCACGATTTCCACAGGCTCCGAAACAGGCGAGACAGAGCGCTCTATTTCTGATACTATAAGTGTTTCTTCCTGTTTACCTTCAGGAGTTACGCCAACACCATCTTCTTCCATAGTTTCAACTTCGGGGACTTCAGGTGTTTCTACGATTTTATCTTTATCTTCCGCCATACACTCTCCTTTTAACACTTCTATATTTATTCACTTTATTCTAACAATTTTACTATTAAAAACCAAATCTTACAGCCTGTCTTTGAGATTCCATAAAAAGTTCAAAGCTTCGCGTGCTGTCATATTATCGACATTCGTTTCTTTTAGCATCTCAATCAACTCTTGATGGTTATCTTCAAAAGTGAAAAGGCTCAATTGCTCTTTTTCAACTTCGGGTGCCTTGCTCATCACAGGCTTATTCTCCAACTTTTGTAAAATAATATCGGCACGTTCAAGTAATTTTGTTGGCAATCCTGCAATTTTAGCCACATGAATACCATAGGATTTGTCTGCTGGTCCTTCCGTAATCTTATGCAGGAAAGTCACATCACCGCCTTTTTCTAAGGTGGCAACGTGAACATTTTCTAACTCCTTAAGATTATCTGCCAACTCCGTCAACTCATGATAATGCGTCGCAAAGAGTGTTTTAGCATGAATATTATCATGAATATACTCAATAATCGACTGCGCCAAAGCCATTCCGTCATAGGTTGCAGTGCCTCGTCCAAGTTCATCAAAAATAATTAAAGAATGCGGCGTAGCATGTTGTATAGCATGATTGGCTTCCATCATTTCTACCATAAAGGTCGACTCTCCTGAGATTAGATTATCACTTGCACCAATACGTGTAAAAATCGCATCAAATATTGGAAGTTCAGCAACCTCAGCTGGTACGAAAGAACCTAGCTGTGCCATAATAACAATCATCGCAAATTGACGCATGTAAGTTGATTTACCAGACATATTTGGCCCAGTGATGAGTTGAATTGCGGTTTGGTCCGGTAACTTAATGTCATTGGGGACATATTCTTGTGCCCCAAGAACGCTCTCAACCACAGGATGACGCCCTTTTATAATGTTAACCTTACGTTCTGGAGTAAAAATTGGACGGATATACTGATATTTTTCGGCAACAGTCGCTAAGCTTTGCAAACAGTCGATACTGGCAATTGCTTTTGCTAATTTCTGCAGGCGCGAGATATATTGTTCAGTTTCTGTACGTACTTGCGCAAAAAGATCATATTCTAAAATACTTGATTTTTCACGTGCCTCAAGCATAATTTCTTCGATTTCAGCCAACTCTTTTGAGCCAAAACGCTCTGAATTTTTCAGCGTGGCTTTACGATAAAAGTGGTCAGGAACACTACCAAGCTGCCTCTGCGTAATATGGAAATAATAACCATCTTTGCGGTTAAAATCAATTCTTAATGTCGAGATTCCGGTGTCGGCTTTTTCTTTCGCTTCCAACTCTGCTATCCACGAGGTACCATTTGTTAAAGCTTCGCGATACTTGTCCAGTTGCTCATTATAACCTGACTTAATGACACCCCCTTCAGTTATGACACGTTGCGCCGATTCATCTATTGCCTGACGTATCAAGGAGATAAGCTCTGGAATTTCATCCAGTTGAGAGATCAAGGGTTCTAGGGCTGGATTGTTCATGGTCAGTAAAACATTTTTAATGCCTGGGACATTAGATAAGGAATTTTCTAACTGTAAATAATCCACGGGAAGAACTTTACCAAAGGACACACGGGAAGCCAAGCGCTCAAGGTCGTAAACTCCCTTTAGAGCCTCAATCAAATCTGCCCGTTCAAAGAAATTGTCCACGAAAAGTTGTACAATATCCGCACGTTTATTGATTGCGCTGGCAGAAATCAACGGACGATCTACCCAGTTACGGAGTAAACGTGTGCCCATAGCTGTTTTGGTTTCATCAAGCAACCAATAGAGTGTCCCATGTTTTTTTCCTTCGCGTTTATTTGCGGTTAACTCTAGAGAAGATTTCGTTGCAAAGTCCATTTGCAGAAAGTCTTTTATTTCATAGTGTTCCACTTCCTGTAAGTGACTTAAATCCCGTAACTGAGTGCGATTAACATAGGCCAAGAGCTTTGAAGCCACTTGATTTTCCAAAGGAGTAAGTGTGGAAGCAACGTCTTCATACTCGTATTGCTCTGAAACCATCACGTTCAACTGTTTTTCAAAGACTTTCCTGTCATCATCTGATAGCTCATAACCGACGACAATCTCACGTGCCTTTAGAGATGATATCTCACTGAGGGCTGCTGAAAAATCAGAGAACTGTGTTGCTTTAAATTCGCCTGTAGATAGATCCATATAAGCCAAGGAAAATGTTTCAGAAGCTTTATCCAAGGCCACCAAAAAGTTATTTTCCGTTGTTAAGCCCACATCAACAGCTGTTCCTGGTGTGATAACTTGAGTGACGGCACGTTTGACAATACCGACAGCTGTTTTAGGGTCTTCCATTTGCTCTGCCACGGCAACTTTATGGCCTAAATTCACAAGCTGCTCGATATATTGATCTGCTGAATGGTGAGGAACACCTGCCATCGGAATCGGATTTTCTGCATTCTTATTGCGCGAAGTCAGAGACAATTCTAAAATTTGGGCTGCATTCACCGCATCTTCATAAAAAAGCTCGTAAAAATCTCCCATACGAAAGAGCAAGAAAGCATCCGGATAATCAGCTTTGATATCAAGATATTGCTGCATTCCTGGTGAAATTTTTTCAGACATATAATTCTTCTTTCTTTTGAAAATTGTTTGCTTCTATTATAACATACAAAAAGCCAGCTTAAGCTTGTAGGTAAAAACAAAAAGGACACAAGATCCTTCTCCTAGCGACCTAATGTCCTAAAGCTTCATTAACTTTACTTTCAATTTCACCTGTTACATGATTCAAAAGAGCATCAACAGGCTGCATTTTTAAAAGATAATCCTCAACTAAGGGATCGTTTTTTAAAGACTTGTGTATCTTTTGTGCTGCATTAGATGTTTCTTTAAAGGCCTGTATTTTACCTATTTTTTGATAGAGAACGGCTTCCTTCTGCAGCTCCTTCATTTTACTTTGTTGCTCAAACAGCTCTCTTTCTTCCTGTAAGGTATTTTCTGCTTTTTGAAAAGCCTTAACATAATCCAAATCAAGAATATGTGCAATCAATTTTTCTTTACTTGCATTATAAGGCATCTTCAATCTCCAAGGCTAAGCTTTCTGCAGCCGCTTCATCCTTACAAATGAGCAGTAAAGTATCTGCACCAGCCAAAGTCCCTAAAATTTCTGGGCGTTGCTCATCATCAAAAGCATTCGCCAAAAGATCTGCCTCACCCAGATGCGTGTGTACAACTACATTAACACTGGCAACATCAACTTTCAGTACAAAGTTAGTCAGATATTGTTGCAGCAAAGATTGTGAAGGCGAGTTAAGCTCTGTCAAAAAAACATAAAAGCTCTTACCGTCTTCACGCTTTTTAATAATATGCAGCTCACGAATATCACGTGACAGACTCGCCTGCGTAATCTTTACCCCTCTAGATTCTAGGACACTTTGAAGCTCTTCCTGTGTCGCAATCTTATTTTCAGAGATAATTTGTTTAATTAAATTTAATCGTTCTTCTCTTTTCATAGTCTCATTATAGCATAAAAATACTCAACAAAATACAGGAATGAAGGTACATTTGTCATTATTTTAAATTATTATTTATACATATTTTACCTCTTAGGATAAAAATATATGCACCTATCCCCATAACACCAATGAATAAAGAGACCTCTTCCTTGCTTCAACCATTCCACTTTCTAATCAAAAGTGTATAAAAATACAAAATATATCTTTTATAATTTTTTCAGTCCGTAAATTCAACACATCACACAAAAAAACATCTCTAAAAAAGAATGCTCCTTATCCTATAATTTATTTGGCTCACTTCACTCATAAAGCTTAAAATTTAACACAATAAGCACTATACTTTTTTATTTCTATTATGGTATAATTATTCCATGAATGAAAAACTATTAGCAGCAAAATCTTTGTTCGCCGTACTCGATGGTGCGCTTGAACTCGAACAAATCGAAAATTTGCTTGAAAAACCAAAATCATCAGAAATGGGCGATATCGCATTTCCAGCTTTCAGTTTAGCCAAGACTTTGCGCAAAGCCCCACAAATCATCGCTGGTGAAATCGCTGAGAACATTGATGCTACTGGCTTTGATAAAGTAGTTGCTACCGGTCCTTACGTGAATTTCTTCCTTGACAAAAAAGCTGTTGCCACAGCAGTTATCAACGAAGTTATCACTGAAAAAGAAGACTATGGCGACCAAAATATCGGTCATGGTGCTAATGTTCCTATTGACATGTCGGCTCCAAATATTGCCAAGCCTTTTTCTATTGGTCATTTGCGCTCAACTGTTATCGGAGACTCGCTTTCAAAAATTTATGAAAAGATTGGTTACAATACAATCAAAATCAATCACTTGGGAGATTGGGGCAAACAGTTTGGTCTCTTGATCACTGCTTATAAAAAATACGGTGATGAAGCGACAATTACTGCCAATCCAATCGATGAGTTATTGAAGCTTTATGTACAAATCAATGCCGAAGCTAAAGAAGATCCCGCGGTAGACGAAGAAGGTCGCGCTTGGTTCCTTAAAATGGAACAAGGTGACGAGGAAGCCCTTCGCATCTGGAAATGGTTCTCTGATGTCAGCTTGATTGAATTTAACCGTATTTACGGTAAATTAGGCATTGAGTTTGATCACTTTACAGGTGAATCTTTCTACTCTGATAAGATGGATGCCGTTGTTGAAGACCTAGAATCTAAAGGCTTAATGCACGAATCTAAAGGTGCGATGGTTGTAGACCTCGAAAAATACAACCTCAACCCAGCCTTGATTAAAAAAACTGACGGTGCAACATTATACATTACACGTGACTTAGCAACAGCAATGTACCGTAAAGCAACTTTTGATTTTGTAAAATCACTTTATGTTGTTGGTGGCGAGCAACAAAACCACTTCAAACAATTAAAGGCAGTACTCAAGGAAGCCGGTTATGACTGGTCAGACAACATGACACACGTGTCCTTCGGTATGGTAACGCAAGGCGGGAAAAAATTCTCAACACGTAAAGGTCACGTTGTTAAGTTAGAAACAACACTTGACGAAGCGGTAGAACGTGCTTTGAAGCAAATCAACGATAAAAATCCTGACTTGCCAAACAAAGAGCGTGTTGCACAACAAGTTGGGGTGGGTGCCGTGAAGTTCTACGACTTAAAAACCGACCGTAACAATGGTTATGACTTCAACCTTGAAGAAATGGTTTCATTTGAAGGTGAGACTGGCCCTTACGTACAATATGCGTATGCACGTATCCGTTCAATCTTACGTAAAGCAAACTATGTACCGCAACCAGTCAATGTTGAAGAGACACCAGCTGAAGCTTGGGAAATTGTGAAGCTACTCCAAGACTTTGGTAACATTGTTAAACGTGCTGCCGATAAGTATGAACCTTCTATCATTGCGAAATACTCAATTTCCTTGGCACAAGCTTTTAACAAATATTATGCACATGTACGTATCCTTGAGGACAACGAAGGGCTTCAAGCACGTTTAGCACTTGCTAATGCAACTTCTCTTGTCTTAAAAGAAGCATTGCGTCTGCTTGGTGTGGAAGCACCAGAGGAAATGTAAGTTTTCAAATAAAAAAATAGACCACATGGTCTATTTTTTTATTTATTCGGTCTCACGCCTTCTGGCCACCAAAGTTTAATCAGCGCCTGAGTGCCATCATTTTCATATCCTTCTTCTGCTAAACGATCATAAAGTTTTTTCGCTCCTGCTGTGGCAGGAAGTTCAATTCCCATTTTTTCAGCCTCAGCTAAAGCAATTCCTAAATCTTTAATAAAATGTTTAACGAAGAAACCCGCACTAAAGTCCTCACGTAAAATACGCGGTGCATAATTAGTCATTGACCAAGTAGCTGCCGAGCCTCCTCCTACTGTTTGAAGAACTTTTTCCACATCTAAACCAGCTTTATCTGCATAAACCATCAGCTCTGTCATTGCAGTCATCGTTCCTGCAATAGCAATTTGGTTGGCCATTTTGGTATGTTGACCCGCTCCTGCTGCTCCTTGACGTGTAATCGTTTTGCCGATAGCTTCAAAGTAAGGCAAGAGATGTTCATAGGCTTCTTCCTCACCACCTACCATAATTGTTAAGCTGGCATTCTTTGCCCCAATATCACCTCCCGATACCGGAGCATCTAAAGCCGAAGCTCCCGCTTCTTTTGCAGCATGATAAATCTCTTGAGCCAAAGCCGGCTCTGATGTCGTCATATCCACCAAAAACGTGCCGTGTACATCTGCCTTAAATACACCTTTTTCGCCGAAATAAATTTCGCGAACATCTTTGGGATAGCCTACAATAGAAAAAACAATATCCGTTACTTCTGCAATTTCTTGCGGTGTCGCGCAGTAAGTTGCTCCACGCGCTACTAAAGAATCAGTTTTTGCTTTTGTTCTATTATAAACATACAGTTCATTGCCTGCATCAAGTAGATGACCTGCCATTGCTGCGCCCATTACTCCTGTACCGATAAATCCGATTTTTGCCATGATTTCTCCTTTATTTGTTCAATCTTCTTTGCCTTGCTACTGTTCGACGTAAGGCTTTAATCTTTTGATTACGATAATCTTCTAATTTATAGCTTTTCAGCAATTTTTCAATCCCAACACGTGTTAAACCCACTTCCTCTCCTATACTTGCTAGAGCACGGAGGGGATTTTCATCTATACGCTCCTGTAGCTCTTCTTTTGTCAATCTTCTTGCCATATCTTCACCTCTTAAATAAAAAATCCCGCCTAAGCGAGATTGTAACTGGTTATGGGGGAGAGGGGATTTGAACCCCCACACCCTTACGAGCACATGCACCTGAAGCATGCGTGTCTGCCATTCCACCACTCCCCCAGCACTACCTATAATACCAGTTTCAATAGTGTTTTGCAAGAAATAGCTTACGCACCTGTATGCCCTAAAAGGATAGCTATAATCAATACAGCGAGTACCATCATCGTAATAATGACATACATTTTATCACCTTCTTTTGCAAAGGCAAAAATAGAAGCAACTACCCGAAGGACAGGTGTTAAAATCAAAAGAAACAGACCAGTCATAAGCCAAGCGAAGGCTTTAAAAGCGACAAGCCCCTCTGCAATTTCCGACAAGCCTCGAGGATAAGTCGTCCCTGGGTAACCAGAATGCCCCGTGAAAACAAACATAATTAAACCAATAATGATAATTGCCGAGCTAATAAATACACCCGCTCTTAAAATTTTTCCTATTCTGAGTTCAATTTCAAGTAATTTTTCTTTTTCTTCCGTCATAAACCAAGTCCTTTAAGTATCATTTGTAAAGCCATAAGACCAATTACAGGAATAAATATCAAGCGAATCGTCCGAGCAGGCAAATGTGGCATAATACGCGAACCAATAGCTGCGCCAGCTACAATTCCTATCGCTAAAGGTCCTGCTAAGGACGGATCAACATAGCCGTTAAAGAAGTAGACCGTCGCTGAAGCTGCTGCAGTTACCCCAATCATGAGATTTGAGGTTGCAGTTGACGGTTTTAATGGCATTTTCATCGTTGTATCCATAGCTAAAACCTTAAATGCCCCCGAACCTATTCCTAAAAGTCCTGAAGCTATTCCTGCACCAAACATAATCGATGCACCAGCTGGGACTTTTTCCACTTGATAAGCGACCTCTTTTCCTGTTTGCTTATCA
This sequence comes from Lactococcus sp. bn62, assembly GCF_029492705.2. Taxonomy (NCBI): domain Bacteria; kingdom Bacillati; phylum Bacillota; class Bacilli; order Lactobacillales; family Streptococcaceae; genus Lactococcus; species Lactococcus sp. bn62. The sequence goes on from NZ_CP120417.1 coordinate 2,082,781, forward strand.
AAGTAAGAAGAATTAAGCTTCATCTTTTCTGCCCATTTGTCTGAGGTAACATTTTGCAAGACTTTTTCACCTTGATGTAGCTTACGCCACATATTATAGGCTTGAAAAATCAATAAACAAGCAAAAAGTATATTTAATACCGCAGCATTAAACAGTCCGGCCAAAATCGCTCCTAGTAATCCACCAATTGTGGTAAAAATTTCTAAAAACATGGCGACCCGAACATTAACCAGATCATCTTTCAAATAAGAAATGGCAGCACCTGAACTCGTTGCAATAACAGCGACAATACTTGCACCGATTGCATATTTTATATCAACCCCAAAAAAAGAGGTAATAATCGGTGTGATGATAATTCCACCACCGAGACCTAAAATGCTTCCTACAATACCGGCAACAACGCCAAGTATGAGCATGCAAAGTGTAAAAGTTAATAAAGACATATTCCTATTCTATCACTTTCATTCGAAAGAATCTCAGTTGGAGGGCGCAAAGATATTTTTGTGATATAATTTTCTTAGTAGTAAATTTTTCTCATATAAGGAAATCATTATGAATCGTAAAGAGCTTGAAGAGAGACTTCAAAAAGAATTAAACTTACCTTTTTATCGTGCTAAAATTGCTGAGCGTGATTATACTGAAGCTGAGTATCAAGATATAAAGACCCAGTTAAATAAAGACTATCTGGATTATGTTGATACTTATATCGACTATGCTGAAAATGATGTTTGATAATCAATAGAAAGAAGAGACTTATGAGTAAACAAGTACTTTTTACCATGTTCGGGGCTACTGGTGACCTCGCAAAACGGAAACTTTATCCCGCCCTTTTCCAACTTTATAAAAAAGGCGAAATTGCAGAAAATTTTGCAGTGATTGGTACTGCTCGTCGCCCATGGACCGATGAGTATTATCGCCAAATCGTTATGGAATCTTTAGCTGGTTTAAGCAGTGACCAAGAAGAACTCAATGACTTCTCGAGCCACTTCTACTATCAAAGCCATGATGTAAATGACAGCAGTCACTATCATGCCCTCAAGGAGCTCGGAGATGAACTCCGAGAAAAGTATAATACTGCTTGCAACCAAGTTTTCTATCTGGCTATGGCGCCACAATTTTTCTCAATCATTGCTAACCACCTCAAATCAGAAAAGATTCTGACAGGTAAAGGTTTTGAACGTGTGATTATCGAAAAGCCTTTCGGAAGTGATTTGGAAACAGCTCAAGAACTGAATACTGCACTTAAAGATGTCTTTTCAGAAGATCAAACCTTCCGTATTGACCACTATCTCGGAAAAGAAATGATTCAATCCGTTTCGGCTATCCGCTTTGCCAACCAAATGTTTGAATCCATCTGGGACAAGGACCACATCGATAATATACAGATTACTTTTGCTGAAAGTATTGGCGTTGAAGATCGCGGTGGTTATTACGAAACGAGCGGCGCGCTCAAGGATATGATTCAAAATCATGTGCTTCAAGTTTTGGCTTTACTGGCTATGGAAAAGCCTCAAACTTTTACACAAAAAAACATTTTGAACGAAAAGGTTAAGGCCCTTCATAGCATTCGTAAATATTCCAAACAAGAAGCGCTTGAAGCTTTCATCCCTGGACAATATATTGAGGGTAAGATTGACGGTAAGAACTTTGTAGATTATCGTTCTGAACCCTCTGTAGCTCCAGATTCTAACACAGAAACTTTTGTCGCTGGAAAATTCCTTATTGATAATGACCGTTGGGCTGGTGTTCCTTTCTACGTACGTAGTGGAAAACGTCTGACAGAAAAAGGAACACGAATTAACATTGTTTTCAAACAAGACCCTAATAATATTTTTGATACAGATCTTGGGGAAAACATCCTTACCATTTATATCCAACCTACTGAAGGTTTCTCCCTTACAATTAATGGGAAAGAAGTTGGCCAAGGATTCAATATCGCGCCTATCAAATTGGGCTACCGTCATGATGCAGCAATTTTAGGAAATTCTCCTGAAGCTTATGAAAAACTCTTGCTTGACGTTTTACATGGTGATGGCACTAACTTCTCCCACTGGGAAGAAGTTTCCCGTTCTTGGGAACTTATTGATGTTATCCGCCAAGCATGGGATGAAGCGCATCAAGATCTTCCGAAATACCCAGCAGCAAGCATGGGACCACAGGAAGCCTTTGAACTTCTCAAAAAAGATGGAAGACAGTGGATCTGGCAACCTGATCAATGGTATAAAGAACGCGGTTTAATGTAAATAAAAAAAAGAAACTTCATTGAGGTTTCTTTTTTTCCACACATTTATTCACAGTTTTCCACATTTTTGTGAATAAGGTGTGTAAAACTGTGGAAAACTTGGGATAAGTAGAACAATACAGTGGAAAACCTCAGGAAAAGTCCAATAATAGAAAATAACTCTGCCTCTGCAGAGTTATAATCTTGTATTCCATTTAGGATAGCCGTATTTCCGAATCAACTTTTTCCACACACGGCGTTCACGCCAGCGGTTAAACTTGGTACTCCAACCATCAGACTCTACCAATTGTTTCACAAGAATACTGCGAACCCCAGCACGGTGTGCAGCTCGAATATCTGTCATTAATTGGTCACCAACCATAATGACATGGTCCGGTCGTTCGTTAAGTTTAACTAAGGCTTTATTTATTCCCCAAGCAAAAGGTTTCATCGCACGCGAAACAAAATCAACATCAAACTTAGCTACCGCACGTTTGACACGGTCATGTTTATTATTTGAGACAACAATAACCTTTATACCATTTGTACGCATTGTTTGTAGCCATTGATGCAATTCGGGTGTTCCATCGGGATTATTCCAAGCAATAAGTGTATTATCTAAGTCCACCATAATTCCTCGAATATCTCGCTTTTTTAAGTTTTCCACATCCAAGTTATACACAGCTTCTAGAAGATAGTCTGGTTTATAATTCACAAGTTTCATAAAAACATTATACCAAATACAGCAGCATTTACCTAATTGATAAACAAAAAAACTGTCTAACGACAGCTTTTTTATTTAAATTTATCGAAAAATCCTTTTTTCTGTTCTGATACATTTTGTCCGCTAGCTTTTGCAAACTCACGCAAAGCATCACGTTGAGCATCATTCAATTTTTCTGGTGTTACAATATTAATCACAACGTGTTGATCACCTTGACCACTACCACGTAATTTAGGTGCACCTTTACCTTTAAGTCGGAAATTAGTACCTGTTTGCGTACCAGCAGGAATCTTCAACTTCACATTACCGTGAACAGTTGGAACTTCAATCTCATCCCCTAAGGCTGCCTGAACAAAGTTCAATGGCATCTTGTAATAAATTTCGCTACCATCACGTTCAAACTTATCACTTGCAGCAACTTGGAAACGGACATAGAGATCACCGTAAGGGCCACCATTTGTCCCAGCATCACCTTGACCTTGGAGGCGCATTTGTTGACCTGATTCCACACCAGCCGGTACTTTTACCTTAACTGTGTGTGCCAATTTTTCGTGACCTGTACCGTGACATGTTGGACAAGGAGATTTGATTTCCTTACCTGTACCATGACAAACATCACAGACGACATTTGTTGACATACGCCCTAATGGAGTGTCGCGAATAACTTGTGTTTGTCCTCGTCCATGACATTTATGACATGTTTCAGCATGAGTACCTGGTTTGGCACCTGAACCTGCACAAGTGTGACAAAGCTCTTCGCGATGGTATTTGATTTCTTTCTCAACACCAAAAATAGCTTCTTCAAATGTCAAATTGATACGATATTGTAGGTCATCTCCTTGACGTGGTGCATTTGGATCAGCTTGGCCACCGCCTCCACCAAAGAAGCTTGAGAAAATATCCTCAAAACCGCCAAAGCCGCCTGCACTTTGGAAACCGTCAAAGCCAGAGAAACCACCTTGACCTCCGCCAAAACCACCATTAGCACCTGCAGCACCATATTGATCGTAGCTGGCACGTTTTTGTTCATCACTTAAAGTTTCATAAGCTTCTTGAACCTCTTTGTACTTGTCTTCTGCACCCGGGTCTTTATTAATATCTGGGTGATACTTTTTAGACATCTTTCGATAAGCTTTTTTAATTTCGTCTTGGCTGGCATTTTTATCCACACCTAGGCGTTCGTAAAATTCTGTGTTATTCATATGATTTAAACCTTCTTGACATGGAATTTTTAGAGATTTACTTGGTTTTTCAACCACTTACTCTCTAAAAGTAGACTATATTCACTTCTACCATAATCTATTTTAGCATTTTTTATGACTTTTGGCAAAAAAATTAGCACTCTTATATAAAGAGTGCTAAATCCTAGAGATAAAAAATACAAACCGTAGTTTGTATTTAAATTTTATTTAATTATGGTCGAATGAAACTTACACCAGCTGTTGAACATTCACGTGTTGTTCCCCAACCGCCGTTGAAGTTTCCTTCAATAACTGTCATTTTTGAACCAGATACAGAAAGAACAACTGCAACGTGTCCTACGCCGCCTGCGCCTTGATTACCTGGAGGGAATACAGCAATTGTACCTGCTGCAGGTCCACTGTTTGCATAAGCCACCCAGTCACCAGCATTTCCCATGTATGTTGGCATGTTACCACCAAAGTAGTCCCAAACAAATGCAGTACATTGACCAGCTGGATAAGGGTTAGTACCACTGTGTCCTGGGTCTGGATCTGGATCTGGTGTTGGTATCGGAGTTGGATCTGGTGTTGGCGTTGGTTTAGAAGAATTACCATTGCCACCTGTATTATTTCCAGTAGATGGTGTAGACGAATTGCTATTGTCAGCAGTATTATTAGCAGCTGGAGCTGGATTAGAAGCTGCAGGTGCTGCAGCTACAGCTTTTTCTTGTTGAGCTACTACAGACTTCGCTGCTGCTGCTTTTTCTGCTGCTGCTGCTTTTTCTGCTGCTTTTTCTGCTGCTGCTTTTTGGCTCAATAAATCTTGTTTTTTGCCTTCTGCAGTAGTTACTGTAGCTTGGTAGTCTAACTGAGCAACTTTGAGAGCAGCTTCTTGTGTCGCCAACTCATTAGCTTGTGCGTCTAACTCTTGTTGAAGTTTTGTTGCTTCAGCATATTTCTTTTGGTTATCAGCTAACTTCGTTTGAATAGCTTTTTGGTCAGCTTGTTGTTGCTCAATCATTGACTTGTTAGCGCCAGCAACAGTTGCCATTGCTGTCATTTTTTGAATCGCATCTGTTAAAGATTTTGAGTCTAGTACAGCAGACATATAGTTTGTTGCTGAACCATCAGTTTGTGCACTACGTGCTTGAGCTTCAAGGGCAGTATTGCGCTCCTTGATACTCTCACTCAACTTTTGAATCTGTTGTGATTGTTCCTTTTGTTGAGCCATCAACTCATTAACTTTTTTAGTCATTGATGTTTGCTTTGATTTTAAAGTGCTTACTTGTGATTGAATTGAATCAACTTGTGATTGCGCTTTAGCAGCTTCATTCTTTGCATTAGCGATTTTTGAATCTTGTTGTGCAATTTTTGAATCTGTTGAATCAGCCTTTACGGCAGCAAAAGGTGCGCCAGCCGTAAGCACGACTGTCGAGAGCATCAATGCTGTAATAAGTTTTTTCTTCATAAAATTTTAAATTTGCCTCCCTAGGTAGTTCGGTGAATATAGTATATTGTATCATGTGCCTTCACCTGTTTTGTAACAAATCAATTACAGTTACATTTAAGTTTGTTTCTGTCGGTTTCTGTTTTTTATCAATGCACAAAAAAACAAGCAATATTTCATTACTTGTTTTGAGTTATTTCTTATGGGCGGATGAAACTTACACCTGCAGCTGAAACTTCACGAGTTGTGCGGATACCGAGGCCTCCACCATTAGGACCTGAGAAGTTTGTTTCTGAGACAGTAAGTTTATCACCATTTACAGCTGTGACCACAGCAACGTGACCTACGCCACCTGCGCCTTGGTTACCTGGAGGGAATACCGCAATTGTACCAACTGCTGGTCCACTATTTGCGTAAACTACCCAGTCACCGGCGTTACCAGCGTAAGTAGGAATACTTCCACCGAAGTATTCCCAAACACCCCAAGTACATTGTCCCCAAGGGTAAGGATTGCTCAAGCTTGTTCCTGGAGTACTTGATGAACCTGAACCACCAGATACATTATTATTGTTAGTATTATTTGAACCAGTATCAGTAGTTGTAGTTGAGTTTGAACCAGTATTCGTAGTTGTTGTGTTGTTGTTTGATGCTGGTTTGCTTTCTTCTACAGCTGGCGTTGATGCTGCTGGTGCAGAAGCCGCTGGAGTAGTCTCAACAGGTGCTGTAACAACAGGTACTGTTTCTGTATTTACTGTACTTGCATCTGATTTATTTTCGCTCTTAGATGCTGCAGCTTGTTCTGTTTGTGCTTTTTGAGCAGCTTGAGCAGCTTGTTCAGCTTTAGCTTGTTGAGCTTCCACTTCTGCAGCTTTTTTAGCTGCAGCTTCTTGGGCAGCTACTGCAGCTGCTTTTTGATCAATCAAACTTTGTTTTTTACTCTCAGAGTTAGCAATTGTTGTTTGATAATTTAACTGAGCAACTTTGAGGGCGGCTTCTTGGCTTGCCAACTCGTTACTTTGTGTTTCTAACTCTTGTTGAAGTTTTGTAGCTTTAGCGTATTTTGCTTCATTATCTTTCAACTTAGCTTGAATAGCTTTTTCATCTTCTTGTTGCTTTTCAAGCATGGCTTTGTTAGCACCAGAAACGGTTGCCATCGCTGTCATTTTTTGAATTGCATCAGTCAAAGATTTTGAATCCAAGATAGTAGACATATAGTCTGTCGCTGAACCGCTTGTTTGAGCGCTACGTGCTTGTGCTTCAAGAGCTGTGTTACGTTCTTTGATGTCTTTGTGCAAACGAGCAATCTCTGCTGATTGTTCTTTTTGCTCCTTCATCAATTTATTTACTTCATTTGCTGTTGAAGTTTTTTTAGATTGTAAGCTATTTACTTGTGATTGAATCGCATCTACTTTTGCTTGCGCTTCAGCAGAAGAACTTTTAGCAGCGCTGATTGCTGCATCTTGCTTTGCGATTTGATCGTCTGTGCTGTCCGCTTTTACCGCTCCAAGGCTTGCACCCGAAGATAAAATGACTGTCGACAACATCAATGCTGTGATAAGTTTCTTTTTCATAGTTTTCTTTTCTTCCCGTTTTCTATAATTTATAAATATAACGCCAAGATAGTCCCAAGTATAACACTCTTTTATAACTTAATCAAGTCAATTTAATTTCTTTAAGAATACTTTTTTTACCCTTTGATTACAAAAAGATGTTCACCGAAGGCGATACATCTTTTCTAAAGGCCATTGCAGCAGTATTGCAAAGGCAATATTTAGGGCTAACGTTGGTGCAAGTTGCCTAACGATAAATGAGACAAAATTGACATTGACAACACCGACTAAGTTAACAATAAGCGTACTTAAAACTTGAAAAGCAAAAACAATGATAATCACTGTAAATAAACGTGTCCAACGATTGGTAAAGACAACCGTTTGGATTTGATAAACGAAAAGAGCAATAAGAGGTAAAATCAAACTTGCAATACCAAAAATTCCCAAAAAGTAGCTGTCATAGATAATTCCCAAAAGAACACCTACGATAAGAACATAGCTATGACGGTGCTGTGTCACAGTATATACCATAAAAATGAGCAACAAGTGGCTTACAGGCATAATACTTCCACCAGACAAAGCCGTAAAGAAATGCGTCAGCTGCCCATCAAGCAAGAGTAGGAAAAAAAGAAATAAGGGACTAAAAAACTGGAAGCTAAAACGACTCATATTTAGTTGCCTCCAATCATGCCTTGAATCACAAAGACAAACCGGATATCATACAAATTGCTGGCAGGTTTCACATATACTTTACGGTTCAAGCCTTGATCTGTTTCTTTAACATCAATTACGGTTCCAAGCAAGAGACCACGCGGCGAATCACCTCCAAGACCGCTAGTAACAACTTGGCTTCCCTTTTCGATATTACCTTCCCCTACTAAAGAAGTGACAACATAAGCATTCTGATCATCATCATAACTCGCAAGAAGTCCATTTACTGGATCACTCGGGCTACCAAGGCGAACGGGGATTTTAGCGTCAATACCTTTATCGGAGCTCAACAAGGAAACTTTAGAGGAATTTTCGTTTACCTGACTTACACGCCCAATAACACCCCCATTAGCCATGACGAGTTGACGGTTTTTGATGCCTTGTTTACTGCCGCTATCAATTACGAGCGTATCTGCCCAACTGGCCGGATTACGGGTAATCACATTTGCAGAAATACTCTTATAGTCTGTTAATGTTTCTTGAAGCTTCAATGCTTCTTTTAATTCTTTATTTTCAACTTCTAGACTTTCTTGGTTATTTTTTGAACTACTTAAGTCTGCCACCTGCGTTTTTAGGGACTGATTTTGCTTGTATGTATCAAAAAGATTGCCCACTTGATTGGCTTTGTCTTGAACAAAGCGGATCGGTGCACCAATGATTCTGTCTATGGTTCCTGTACCATCATTAATAATTTGTGTCATCGTTGATGGATTTTTATTATTTTTAAAATTATCAGCCGAGATGAAGATTGCTGTAAATGCTGAAATAACAATAATTAAGGCGATAATAATCATTTTACTAAGATTGAATTTTTTCACTGTTCATATTTCCCTTCGCAAGAGCTTTGTTTAGCCTCTTTATTTTATCAAAATTGTCAACTTTTTGATAGAATATAATTAAATTTTCTTCTATAAAATTATATCGGAGGTCCGTAAATATGACACAACAAGAAATTCCAGTCTTCGGTGAAAAAATTGCCGGAGTTGATTACCAATACCGCTATGGAGTGTATGGTATTGTTTCACGTGAAAACAAGAGCCAAATCTGTCTTGTGCAAGCACCAAACGGAGCCTTTTTTCTCCCTGGTGGAGAAATTGAAGCAGATGAAAACCATGCTCGCGCCTTAGAAAGAGAACTTCTGGAAGAGTTAGGTGCGACTGCGACTTTAGGACGTTATTTCGGACAGGCCGACGAATATTTTTATAGCTCACATCGGGATAAATATTTTTGCAATCCTGCTTATATCTACGAGACTTTGGAAGTTCATTTTGATCAGGCTCCTCTTGAGGATTTCAATAAAATTTTCTGGTTTGACGTTCCGACTGCTTTGGTTAAACTCAAGCGCGGTTCTCATAAGTGGGGCGTAGAACAATGGCTTAAGAACAAATAAAAAGAAGGAGCACACTCCTTCTTTTTATTTTTCTATAAGTTTAACTCCGCCTTGTCCTGCAACAATAACTTTTTTGACCATGTTATTAAACAAACCATGTTCGACAACTCCCACTGTTAAATCAAGCTCTTCAGCCAGCTTTTCTGGCTCAGTAATCTTCTCAATATGCAAATCAATAATATAATGTTGCATATCAGTGATGAGCTTGTCTTGGGCATTCATCCGCCATGTTGGTGCATAACCAGCCGCTGCAAATTTTCGGAACAACTGCTCTGATCCGTAAGGGATAACTTCGACAGGAACTTTAAAACTGCCAAGATTTTCTGAAAGTTTACTTTCATCAACAATCCAAATATAATCTTTAGAATATGTTGCAACGATTTTTTCCATCAGCAAGGCCGCACCACCACCTTTAATACCATTAAGGTCAGTATCAATTTCATCTGCACCGTCTACTGTCAAATCAACATAATCCACTTCATCAATTGATTTTAAAGGGATATTAAGACTTGCAGCTTGCTGACTGGTTACATTTGACGTCGTTACTCCAACAATATCTAAACCTTCTTCTTTAACACGGCGCCCCAATTTTTCCACAAAGAAAGCTGCCGTTGAACCTGTTCCCAATCCAACAATCATACCAGACTTCACGTACTCAGCTGCTTTTATACCTACTTGTTTTTTTAAATTTTCCATTTGTAAAATCCCTTCAAATACTCTTCTCAATCATTATAACAAAAAAGCGAAAATAACTCGCTTTTTATTTGAATATCTAAGTTTTTCTTAAACCTTTCAAAGCCACTACATTAGCTACATAAAATACAAGAGCAAGCATTCCTAAAATAAACAGGTTGTTTCCAATTTGAGAGAAACCTTCGCCTTGTTTCACTACTTTTTGAAGTGCATCAACGCCATAATACAGAGGCATAAGATGTGCAATCCAGCGTAAGGGCGCTGCCATTGTGTCGACATTAATAATACCTGAAAAAAGGAATTGTGGTACGACAGCTATCGGAACAAACTGAATAAATTGAAATTCAGTTTTCGCAAGGGCAGACAACAAAAGTCCAATCAACAGCGCAATCAGAGCAATCAATAAATTAATCAACAAGACTAATATAAAGTTCCCCAAAATCTGCATTTGTAAAACATAACGTGTCCAAAGTACAATTAAGCTTGTTTGAAGTAGTGCGAGGAAACCGTAGGCTAAAGTATAACCTGCCACAATTTCAGTACGTCTTACAGGTGTAACCAGCATTCGCATAAGTGTACCACTGCTTCGTTCATTAACAAGTGAAATGCCTGATATTAAAAAGACAAAGAAGAAAACGAAGAAACTTACCAGCAGTGGCGCTAGATTATCAAACATACTCAGGGAACTGTCACCATAAAGATAATGACTTTTTATATTCAGAGCTAGTGTTTCTAACGAGTCTTGCGGCACTTTTTCTGCAGAACTTTTTGCTTGGTTTTCTCGCATACTCGCTGGGATCTTTTGAGCAATTTGTCCAATCATCTGAGTAAGTGCCTGTGTTTTTGACGTATCTCTATTTGCATAAGTTACTTCTATTTCATTTCCTACCAGCTGTATCAGAGCATCTAAATTGTGAGTATTTACTATTTCTCGAGTGTTTAACGTTTCTCCTATTTCAATCACTTTTAGTTTTTCGTTCTGCTTGAGAACTTGTGCTAAAACAGGTTGGTTTTCTTGTAGACCTACACGATATTTTATATCCGAAGGAACTTGAAGAAGAAAATATAAAAGACTGATAATGCCAAGGGGAGCAAAGAAAAGTAAAGCCAAGCTTCGTTTATCTCTCAACCTTTGTAGCAGTATACGTTTAAAAATCGCTTTAATTCTCATCATAATCACCTGCTTGAATAAAGGCCTCTTCCACAGTAGTAACATGAAACTGGGATTTAAGGGCTTCAGGACTACCTTGGGCCACAAAGTGCCCGTCTCTTAATAAAACAACTCGATCACACCGCTCTGCCTCTTCCATTACGTGTGTCGTCAATAGAATAGCTTTGCCCATCTCTGCTTGTCGCTTAAGCTCTGTCCATATTTCCTGTCGAAGTTCTGGATCAATACCAACTGTGGGCTCATCTAGGCATAAGAGAGGAGCACCCGTCTGGAGAGCAATTGCTAAAGATAAGCGACGCTTCATTCCGCCAGAATATTTCGAAACAGCCTTGGACAAAGCTGATGTTAACCCAACGGTTTGAGCAGCTTTGAGCAGCTCCTCTTCACTTATTTTTCCTTGCAAGGCTCCAAAAAATTCCATATTTTGTTTCCCTGTAAGTTCTGTAAACAAGGCATCCGACTGTGCCATATAGCCAATTTTGCACAACACTTTGCGGTTAGGAATCGAGATATCAAGTAGTTTGATTTCTCCACTATTAGGAGCAACAATCCCGAGTAATGCATTCATAAAAGTTGACTTTCCCGAACCTGAAGGACCGATGAGTCCAACAATTTCTCCTGCAAAGAGACTTAAAGATAGTTTTTTTAAAATCTCTTCTTTTTCAAATTGGACACTTAGATTTTTTACAGAAACTATTTCTTCCATAGCTACTCCTTGAGTTTTAAAATTTCCTCTTCTGTGAGCGGACGGTATGCTCCCTTAGTTAATTCCGGATCCAATCTTAAACTTCCCATACGTAACCGTTTGAGATAAGTTACCTTCATCCCTACAGCTTCAAACATTCGTTTGACCTGATGAAATTTACCTTCATGAACAATCAGGCGGATTTCACTTTTATTCTCCTCTGATTTCTCAATAAAAAGTTGACCTGGTTTGACGTTTTCTCCAGATTTCAAGGTCAAACCTGCTGCAAATTCTCGAACAGTCTCTTGTGTAACCTGGCCTTGGATTTGAGCAAAGTATTCTTTTTCTACATGTTTTTTAGGGCTCAGAAGATTATGGCTCAGTGGCCCATCATTTGTTAGCAACAGAAGGCCTTCTGTATCTTTATCTAAGCGCCCTACAGGGAAAAGATCTTCGCGAAAATCTTTTCCCTGTAATAATTCGACAACTGTTTTGTCCTTATTATCCTTCGTTGCCGAAACAACACCAGCGGGTTTATTAAGGAGGTAATAATAAAATTCTTGATAACCTATGGGTTGCCCATCATAATTTATAGAATCTTTATCTGGCTCAACATGTAGTTTGCCGTCTTTCACTTTCTGATCATTCACTGTCACTTTTCCTGTCTTGAGAATCACCTTAACTTCTTTACGTGATCCCAGCCCGGCTTCCGCCAAATATTTATCCAATCTCATACTCTTATTTTACTAGAATTTTGCTTAATATGGATAAGATAAACCTTTAAGAAAGAGTTGACGAATCTTTATTTTTATGACGACTTGTTATATAATAAGGCATACTGAAATTAGTAATTAGGATAAAAATATGATAACAAAAGAATTTGATACTATAGCAGCCATCTCCACACCTTTAGGTGAAGGAGCAATTGCTATCGTCCGATTGTCTGGTAGCGATGCTGTCTCAATCGCTAAAAAGGTCTTTCAAGGGAAAGATCTCGATAAAGTTGCTTCACACACCATCAACTATGGTCATATCTTTGACGAGGACCGTCTCGTTGATGAAGTTATGCTCTCTGTAATGAAAGCTCCAAAAACCTTTACGCGTGAAGATCTTGTGGAAATTAACACACACGGCGGAATTGCTGTCACCCAAGAAATTTTGCAACTCCTGCTGCGCTCTGGCGCTCGCCTCGCTGAACCAGGTGAATTTACTAAACGTGCATTTTTAAATGGACGTATTGACTTGGCGCAAGCCGAATCCGTAATGGATTTGATTCGTGCTAAAACAGATCAGGCAGCCAATATTGCTGTAAAACAGCTCGATGGAAGCCTCTCTAACTTGATTAACAACATTCGTCAAGAAATTTTAGAATCGCTCGCGCAAGTGGAAGTCAATATTGATTATCCCGAATATGATGACGTTGAAACGATGACAAGTCAAATGCTTCTGGAAAAAACAGCCCATTTTGAGCAACTTCTGGAAACACTTCTTGCCACAGCTAAACGCGGTAAGATTCTGCGTGAAGGTTTGAGAACAGCAATTATTGGCCGGCCAAATGTTGGTAAATCAAGTTTGCTCAATCAACTTTTACGTGAGGAAAAAGCCATTGTTACCGACATAGCCGGAACAACACGTGATGTTATCACAGAGTTTGCCAATATTGGTGGTGTGCCCCTTGAGTTAATTGATACTGCTGGTATACGAGAAACTGAGGATATCGTCGAAAAGATCGGTGTTGAGCGTAGTCAAAAAGCCTTAGAAGAAGCCGACTTGGTCTTACTTGTGCTTGATGCTTCGTCACCTTTAACTCCCAAAGATCTGGAATTGTTGGAACTTTCTTCTTCGACAAACCGTATCGTCTTGCTAAATAAGACCGATCTACCAGAAAAAATTGAGCTCGAAAAACTCCCTAAATACTTTATCAGAATTTCTGCCTTAAAAAATGAAAATCTTGATGCCGTCGAAAAACAAATACGCGCGCTATTTTTCTCTGGGGAAATTGAAGCAAAAGATGCAACGACTCTCTCCAATGCGCGTCATATCGGCCTAGTCGAACAAGCTTTAGATGCTTTGAAGGAAGCAAATAGAGGTTTGGCAATGGGACTTCCTGTGGACCTCATCCAAGTAGATATCACACGTTGTTGGCAATTGCTTGGTGAAATAACTGGAGAAGCTGCACCGGATGAACTGATTACTCAGCTTTTCAGTCAGTTCTGCTTAGGAAAATAAAAAAACATAAGTAGGAGATATTCTACTTATGTTTTTTTATTCACTGCCAGCCCATGAATAAGGCCAGAAGAATCGATGCTGATCCGATAAATGAAAGGAAACACAAGGCAAAGCCAAAGGTGAAGATACTTGTGCCATCTCCTTCATAGGATCTTCTTGTGCGCTTTCCTTTATAGGCAAACATACTGCTTAAGGAAAGGAGAGTGAAAATAAGCTGCAAGGAAAGAAACCGCCATTCGGCAGAAAAGTTTAGCAAAGAGAGTCCACCACCTAGAAATGCTAAGAGAAGTCCCATTTTATCATCCTTTCTTGAATTCATAATTGAAACGTTAATCAAAACCACCGTCAACATCCAAGTCTGCAAGCATCATCTGATATTCTGGACGGTCAGGTGTTTTAAAAATTTCCTGCGCTTCTTGACGTGCCACTTCTAAAATATTGTAGTCATTCACTATATCAGCTGCTAGAAATTCTGGTAACCCTGATTGACGTACGCCAAATATTTCTCCGGAGCCGCGCATCTTCAGGTCTTCTTCAGCTAAACGGAAACCATTCTGCGTTTGACACATTATCTTCATCCGGTTTTTACCTGATTCTGTCTTGGGATTGGCAACGAGAATCGTATAGGACTTCTTACTCCCCCGTCCTACACGGCCCCTTAACTGATGCAACTGAGAGAGACCAAAACGATCCGCATCCATAATCACCATAATCGTTGCATTTGGCACATCCACACCAACTTCAATAACCGTTGTGGAAACCAGAACCGACAAATCCCCTGCTTTAAAGGTCTGCATGATCTGGTCTTTTTCTTCATTTTTCATTTTCCCGTGCAGTAAACCTATGCCTGTTTCTTCGCCAAAGTATTGGTTTAGTTCTTCATAAAGAGCTACAGCATTCTTTAAATCTAAAGCTTCTGATTCTTCAATAAGTGGTGAAATAAAATAGACTTGTGCCTGCTGCTCCAGTTCTTCTTTTATCCATTTCAAGACCTCTGGAAGTTGCTCGTGTTTTACCCATCTGGTCGTAATCGGTTGCCGCCCTTTAGGTAATTCGTCGATAATGGAGACATCCATATCACCAAAAGCTGTGATCGCCAAGGTCCGAGGAATTGGTGTCGCAGTCATCATAAGTACATCAGGATTTTGACCCTTTTCGCGTAAGACTTTCCGTTGGTTAACCCCAAAGCGATGTTGTTCATCGGTAATGACCAGCCCCAAATCATAAAAATCAACCCCTTCCTGAATTAAAGCGTACGTTCCCACAACCATTTGCGTCTGACCATTTGCTAAACTTTCTAGTATCGCTCTTCGCTCCGCAACTTTTAATCCCGAAACAAGAAGACTAATTTTTAGTTCAGGAAAAAGATTTTGTAAGTTAGCAAAATGTTGTCGCGCTAAAATTTCAGTCGGAACCATTATAGCAGCTTGAAGTCCAGATAAAACTGCTGCATACATTGCTAAACTAGCAACAACTGTTTTACCTGAACCGACATCACCTTGTAAAAGACGGTTCATATGGTAAGCTGAAGACATATCTGCTAAAATTTTGTCTAAGGATTTTTGTTGGGCTCCTGTCAGTTCAAAAGGAAGATTTTTAATTTTTTCTTCCATCAACCGCTGGTCAAAAATAACCCTTCGTCCAAAGCGTTGTGCTTTCTCTTTATGTTTCAAAGCCTGCAACTTCAGTTGAAAGTAAAAGAGTTCTTCAAACTTCACGCGCCTTAAAGCTTGCTTGTGCATCTCCATATCATCTGGAAAATGCATGGCACGTACCGCTTCCTGCCGGGGCATCAATCGGTACTTTTTCAATAAATAGTCTGGCAGATTCTCGTTTAATTCCGATAAAAGCCCACTCTCAAAAGCCATTTGAATTGTTTTCACCAAGCTGGATTGCTTCATCCCTGCGGTAAGATGATACACGGGGGAAAAGCCATCTTCTGCTTGTGTTAATATTTTCATGCCCAGCAGTTGCTGCTTTTTTTGTTCCCATTTGCCATAAACCGCAACCTCTTTTCCAACCTCAATCTTATCCGCTAAATAGGGCTGATTAAAAAAGCTCACAGCAACTACAGCTTCCCCTTGTTTGAGTTTAAAAGTAAGTCTATTGCGTTTAAATCCATAATACTGGACATTAGCGGGTGTTACCACTTCACCAATCACCGTTGCTTTTTCTCCATCTACTAACTCAAAAATGGAGCGTCCAGCAAAATCTTCATAACGGAAAGGAAAATAAAGCAATAAATCCTGTATTGTGGAAATGCCAAGCTTTTGATAATTTTCAAAAGATTTAGGTCCAACACCTTTCAGGTATTGTATACTGTCTGTTAGTTTCATAAGTTCATTATAGCAGAAAAGCTGTTTTACTACCTTCTCCTTTATACTCAAATAAAAAAAAACGACCAGAAGGTCATTTTTCTATTGCTTATGCTTTCTTGACAACAGATCCCTTCAATCCAATGGCCCCAAAACCATCAATTTTTGAATCAATATAGTGTTCATTTTTCCCAAATTCATTGATACGTATGTTTTTAACTTTTGTACCTTTTTTAATGGGCTTTGGCATTCCCTTTACTGGAAGATCTTGTATGATAATTACAGCATCCCCATCAGCTAAAGGTTGTCCGACACTGTCAAGCACAACAAATTTATCTGCTTCTAAATCTGCTTGTGTAAATTCGTTGCCGCATTCTGAGCATCCAAATGTCGTGTCTGAGAGTTCATAAGTATATTCACTTGAACAAGTTGGGCATTTAGGTGTTTCCATTATTTCTCCATTCTTTGGTTTTAATTGTTGGTAGTGTTTATTATGTGTTTAATCTACTTTATAGTAAATTGCTTTTTGTACTGCTAATTTTTGTCTCTCTGGAAGGCTTTGCGCACTAGGACCAAAAGTGTTGGACAACCAAATACGAGGTTTCGCTTTGTCTGTATCCGCCCAATCATAACCTGTTGGAATAAAGGAGAGTCCCGCTCCAGCAGGAGAGCCTTCAGGATTGCTATTTACCATAAGGAATCCTTGATTTTGCGGATTATCTGCTGATAGAGTAGTCAGAATAAGTCTGGTTTTCTGTTCACCCTCCACTATGTAACACTGATTAGTTTCAAAAGTTAGTGTGCTGCCTGCCAAATTTTTCCAAGTGCCTTGCACACTTGAATAATCTCCTTGAGCAATTTGTTCTAAATTCATCTCAGCATTTAAGCTTGTCAATCTGGCAGAATCGATTAGCCTGGCAGCTATTTCTTCAGTAACTTGTTTAGCTGTGGGGGTTTCAAAATAATCTGCAAGAACCGTATCTATCTTTGTTACTTGCTCTTCTGTTTCCCATGTTTCAGCATTGATGTAGTTATATTTAATCATCGTTTGGTTAATTTTCACATTAACCTTATGGATAATTTTGTTTGAATCATACCACTCTATTGTACCATCATCAATATCCCCTGTCATTGCCATATGGTCCGATGATAAAATTGTGGACTGAGGATTTAATTTAGCATAGGACTGAGCCAATAAAGCAATTTGTTGGTTAAGAGCTAAACTCTTCCATTCCGTTAAAGCTGTCTGTATCGGATCTGATTTACTCCCTTGAGTTGAACTCATCTTCATCATTGAACTTTCTGAAGTTTTATGATGATTTAAAGCCCGCGAGGTATCTTTTTTAGGTGTTGAATAGACAACAACAATCAGGAATATAGCTATGCCAACAAGTAAAAGACCCGTAAGGATACTTCCAAAAATAACTCTTCGCTTTTTCGAATTTTTATCCATAATCCAATTCCTGCTTTCTCAACCACTACTCCCTATAGTGTACTATATTATGAAAAAAATCTCAAAGACGCTCTAAAAAAATAAAGACAACAAAAAAACAGAGGAGCTAAGCTTCTCTGTTTCTAACGTTAAATAACAGAATTATTTAGCGATTTTAGCGAAGTATTCAAGTGTACGAACGAGGTTAGATGTGTAAGACATTTCGTTATCGTACCAAGCAACTGTTTTAACCAATTGAACGCCGTCAGCTGTAGTAACTTCAGTTTGAGTAGCGTCAAAGAGTGAAGAGTTAGAGATACCTACGATATCAGATGAAACGATTTCGTCTTCGTTGTAACCGTAAGATTCGTTAGATGCTGCTTTCATAGCTGCATTAACTTCTTCAACAGTAACTTCTTTATCAAGAACTGATACAAGTTCTGTCAATGAACCAGTTGGAACTGGTACACGTTGTGCGTGACCTTGAAGTTTACCATTCAATTCTGGCAATACAAGACCGATAGCTTTAGCAGCACCTGTTGAGTTAGGTACGATGTTTTCAGCTGCAGCACGTGCACGACGGAAGTCACCACCACGGTGTGGGCCATCAAGAGTCATTTGGTCACCAGTGTAACCGTGGATAGTTGTCATTGTACCAACTTTAAGACCGAAGTTTTTGTTCAAAGCATCAGCCATTGGTGCGAGACAGTTAGTAGTACATGATGCACCAGAGATAACTGTTTCTTCACCAGTCAAGATTTCGTGGTTAGTGTTGAAAACGATAGTTTTAACATCGTTTCCACCAGGTGCTGTGATAACAACTTTTTTAGCACCGTTAGCGTGCAAGTGTTGTTCAGCTTTTTCTTTAGTTGCGAAGAAACCAGTTGCTTCAAGAACGATTTCTGCACCATCTTCAGCCCAGTTGATGTTAGCTGGGTTAGCTTCTGCAGTAACTTTTACAAATTTACCGTTAACTTCGAAACCACCATCTTTAACTTCAACTTCACCGTCGAAACGACCTTGAGTTGTGTCATATTTCAACAAGTGAGCAAGCATTGCTGGATCTGTAAGGTCGTTGATTGCTACTACTTCAACACCTTCAACGTTTTGAATACGACGGAAAGCAAGACGACCGATACGTCCGAAACCGTTAATACCAACTTTAACTACCATGAGTAAGTCTCCTTATAGGTTTAAAATTTTGTTTATAGAGAAATTCTCTATCACTAAGTTAATCATTTAACTTACTCTTACATTTTAACACTTTTTTGAGATTTTGCAAACATAAAAGCCGGAAAATAGGCACAACCGTGGGAACGAAGAGGAAAACGTTTACATTTGTCTACTTCCTTATATTTCTAATAAAAAAATAACAGTTTTGCCACTGTTATTATTTTCCGAAAAGTTTGGCAAAGAAGCCTTTTTCTGATTCAGCCTTCATTTCAAGTAAAAACTGATTATTATCACTCAAAGATTTTTCCATCAGTTCTTGTTGACGGTTGATTTGCTTATCTTTTTCTGCAATTTGTGCATCTTTGGCCATCAATTGCTGATTTAGACGGTCAATTTCTGCATTCTTGTCTTTCATCAGGTTTGAAACCAACTCAAAAACAGCTGTGTCCGTTGGCGCTGTTGAAAGTTCTTGTGTTTCATCTTTACCATCAACAACTTCCGCCTGCGCTGTCACAACTTTGCCATAAAGGTGTTCAAGTTCATGAATACCGCCTTCATTAATTACAGTAACATTTTTTTCATTTTTCTCTACATATTGCTCGTCTAGCTGCTTGATGCGTTTATTCATCGCTTGGCGAGTCACACCAAAAAGTTCTGCAAGTTCACTTACTGTTTTCGTTTCCATATCTACCATAATACCACATTTTTAGCTATTTATACAGCTTTTTCTGAATGCTAAATCGTTTTGTAATAAATGATAAAAATATTATAATTCTATTATAAAATATTTTATAAATATGACAAAAGTAGAATAGAGGATTTATGAATTATAAGAAAAGTAATATAAAAAAGATTAAAGAGTACTATAAAACAAGCGCTTCAGAGGGTTTAAATAAAAAACAAGTTACTGCTCACCGAGCCAAATACGGCAGCAATGTTTTTCAAGAAGCCAAAGAAAAAAGTATTTTTCAAAAGCTTTTGAAACATCTACTTGAGGTAATGAATCTTGTTTTAATCATTGTCTCAGTTCCTGCTTTTTACCTATCGATGGATACTGGGAACTTCACCAAACCAATCGTTATTCTGTTAATCGTGGTCATCAATGTCATCGTTGCCCACATGCAAGAGGAACGTGCCGAAACCGCCTTATCCGCCCTCAAGAAATTATCGGCTCCAAATTCTATGGTTATACGTGAAGGGAAGCTCAGCACAATTCCTTCTGAGCAATTGGTTGTCGGTGATTTGCTTCAACTGAGCGCTGGAGAACAGGTTGGTGCTGATGTTCGTCTCCTTTCAGCAAATAGCTTACAAGTCGATGAATCCTCCCTAACAGGGGAGTCTGAACCAATAAAAAAAGATGCTTCACGTGAGAACCTCGAAGATGTGCCTTTGGGAGACCAAGTGAACATGGTTTTCTCGGGAACAAATGTGCTTAACGGTACAGCTCAGGGCATTGTTGTAGCTACAGGAATGAAAAGTCAGATGGGACAAATTGCCCAACTTTTAGAAGACCAGGTTAAAGGGAAAACACCTTTACAAAAACGTATTGATTCTCTGGCAAAACGCCTTGCTGCAATTGCTTTTGGTGCAGGGGCAATCATCTTTATTGTCAACTTATTGCACGGTGGCATTCCCTTCAGTGAAAATATGATGACGGCTGTTATTCTTGGTATTGCTGCCGTGCCGGAAACTCTTCCTGTCATCGTGACCTTATCACTCGTTTATGGTGTAGAAAATATGGCATATAAAAAAGCCATTATTCGTAACATTCCTGCAGTTGAAACCCTGGGAAATGCTTCGGTCATTGCTTCCGATAAAACAGGAACACTTACTCAAAACCAGATGACTATTCAAAGACTCTGGGTACAAGGAGAAGAGATTTGGCATAAGGACCAACTCTCTGATAAGGAAAAAGATTTAATTTACAAGTTTGGTTTAGTATCTAATGCAACAGCCGTAAAAGATGAGGGGAAATGGGTCACACACGGCGATCCAACAGAAACAGCCATCATCAACTTCCTTATCGCACATAACTCTTATCATCCTGATAAAAATCCCCCGCGTCTCTTAGAACTTCCTTTTGATTCGACCAGAAAAAAAATGACGGTTGTTGTATCTAACGAAAGCGGGGGCTACCTGGTTATTACAAAAGGAGCCTTTGATCGGCTTGTCCCTAATCACTTTAGCAAAGCACATAATATTCACGACACCTTTGCAGAAAATGCCTTGCGTGTCCTCGCTCTTTCCTACAAAGTAATTGAAGAGATTCCAGAAAACCATCAAAGCTTGGAAGAAGACCAAACATTCTTAGGAATAATTGGAATGATTGATCCTCCAAGACCCGAAAGTAAACATGCTGTAGCCGAAGCCCGTACTGCTGGAATCATTCCTGTAATGATTACAGGGGATCATGCCTTAACTGCTAAAGCAATCGCACAGGAACTTGATATTTATCGTGAAGGAGACTTGGTCGTAGACGGAATTACCTTGGCAAACATGACGGATGAGGAGCTCAAGGAAAAGATTGAAAAAATTTCAGTCTATGCACGTGTCTCGCCTGAAGACAAGCTCCGGATTGTGAAAGCATGGCAAGATAAAAAACATATAGTTGCCATGACCGGTGACGGTGTCAATGATGCTCCCTCTCTACGAGCAGCAGATGTCGGAACCGCAATGGGAATCGCCGGAACAGAAGTGGCCAAAAATGCCTCTGACATCATCTTAGCCGACGATAACTTTGCAACTATTGTTAGTGCAATTGCTGAAGGCCGCCGTGTTTACATTAATATTAAAAGAACAATTTATTATCTTCTTTCTGCCAATGTTGCCGAAATCCTTATTATGCTATTTGGAGCTATTATTGGTTGGGGTCTGCCACTTACAGGTATGCAGCTTCTCTATATTAATGTTCTCGCAGATGGTATTCCTGGATTTGGCTTAAGTCGAGAAACCTCTGATAAGTATATTATGAAAAAACCACCAATCGATGTAAACGAAAGTCTCTTCTCTAGAGGTGTTTCACAACGTATTCTCACATCCTCCACAACCTTTATCATTATTTCACTTATCGGATTCTATATTGGTAGATTTGTAGAGATAGCGGGAACTACTCCAAGTATGCAAGTCGGACAATCGATGACATTTCTCGTTCTTGCCCTCGCTTCAACCTACCATATCTTTAATGCTCGGAGTAACGATTCTATATTTAAAGATGGTTTATATTCAAATAAAACAATTTTCTGGACAACCATTATATCCTTAATCATAACCTTTGTCTTCACACTTACACCCTTACGAACATTCATTGATGTAGTGCCTCTCACAACAACACACTGGCTTATCGCTATACTCCTCTCTCTTGTGATTTTCATCGTGATAGAAATTGAAAAGTTCATTATCAAAAAACTCAACAAAACTTTTCTTGCCTAAACATATTACACCACTTTTACTTGTTATGAAAGTGGTTTTTACATTTAGATAAAAACAAAAAAGACCTAAGAATACTTAGATCTTTTATTTTATGCCGAAGGCCGGGGTCGAACCGGCACTCCCGTGAAGGAACCAGATTTTGAGTCTGGCGCGTCTGCCTATTCCGCCACTTCGGCAACAGACTTTTCTCAAATAAAATATTTGAACTGGGGTAGCTGGATTCGAACCAACGCATGAGGGAGTCAAAGTCCCTTGCCTTACCGCTTGGCTATACCCCATTAAAAGGGCGGATGACGGGAATCGAACCCGCGAGTGCCAGCGCCACAAGCTGGTGTGTTAACCACTTCACCACATCCGCCATAATACAAACACGGGCAGCAGGAATTGAACCCACACCAAAGGTTTTGGAGACCTTTGTACTACCTTTATACTATGCCCGTAAAACTATGGAAGGGGAGGGATTCGAACCCCCGAACCCGAAGGAGCGGATTTACAGTCCGCCGCGTTTAGCCTCTTCGCTACCCTTCCGATATTTAATTGTCATTGAATATATTATAACATATTCAATGGGAGTTAACGGGATCGAACCGCTGACCCTCTGCTTGTAAGGCAGATGCTCTCCCAGCTGAGCTAAACTCCCAATCACTTGGCATTTACCCTATCTCGCAGGGGGCAACCCCCAACTACTTCCGGCGTAATAGGACTTAACTTCTGTGTTCGACATGGGAACAGGTGTATCTCCTATGCAATGAATACCAAATCATGGTCTGAATGTATTGAACACTCAAAACTAAATAACAATCTCTTGATAAATAAGTAAAGCTGAACTCATATGTTCTATTACTTGGTAAAGTCCTCGAGCTATTAGTACTGGTCCGCTCCATCCCTCGCAGGACTTCCACTTCCAGCCTATCAACCTGATCATCTCTCAGGGCTCTTAATTCATAAAGAATGGGAAATCTCATCTTGAGGTGGGCTTCGCACTTAGATGCTTTCAGCGCTTATCCCTTCCCTACATAGCTACCCAGCGGTGCTCCTGGCGGAACAACTGGTACACCAGCGGTAAGTCCACCCCGGTCCTCTCGTACTAAGGGCAGATCCTCTCAAATTTCCTACGCCCGCGACGGATAGGGACCGAACTGTCTCACGACGTTCTGAACCCAGCTCGCGTGCCGCTTTAATGGGCGAACAGCCCAACCCTTGGGACCGACTACAGCCCCAGGATGCGACGAGCCGACATCGAGGTGCCAAACCTCCCCGTCGATGTGAACTCTTGGGGGAGATAAGCCTGTTATCCCCAGGGTAGCTTTTATCCGTTGAGCGATGGCCCTTCCATGCGGTACCACCGGATCACTAAGCCCTAGTTTCCTACCTGCTCGAGTTGTAGCTCTCGCAGTCAAGCTCCCTTATACCTTTACACTCTACACATGATTTCCAACCATGTTGAGGGAACCTTTGGGCGCCTCCGTTACTCTTTAGGAGGCGACCGCCCCAGTCAAACTGCCCGACAGACACTGTCTCCCACGCCGATTATGCGTGTGGGTTAGAGCAACCATGAAGCAAGGGTAGTATCCCAACAGCGACTCACTTGAAACTAGCGTCCCAAGGTCAAAGTCTCCTACCTATCCTGTACATGCTTCACAGGTACTCAATATCAATCTGCAGTAAAGCTCCATGGGGTCTTTCCGTCCTGTCGCGGGTAACCTGCATCTTCACAGGTACTAAAATTTCACCGAGTCTCTCGTTGAGACAGTATCCAAATCATTACGCCTTTCGTGCGGGTCGGAACTTACCCGACAAGGAATTTCGCTACCTTAGGACCGTTATAGTTACGGCCGCCGTTTACTGGGGCTTCAATTCAGAGCTTCGCCTAAGCTAACCCCTCCTCTTAACCTTCCAGCACCGGGCAGGCGTCACCCCCTATACATCACCTTGCGGTTTAGCAGAGAGCTGTGTTTTTGATAAACAGTTGCTTGGATCTTTTCACTGCGGCTGTATTTCTACAGCACCCCTTCTCCCGAAGTTACGGGGTCATTTTGCCGAGTTCCTTAACGAGAGTTCTCTCGATCACCTGAGGCTACTCGCCTCGACTACCTGTGTCGGTTTGCGGTACGGGTAGTATTGAATTAAACGCTAGAAGATTTTCTTGGCAGTGTGACATCAAGGGCTTCGCAACCGTAGTTGCTTCCCCATCACAGCTCAATGTTAAAGGAAAATGCATTTGACACATTCCACACCTCACTGCTTAGACCAGAATCCATTAACTGGCTCCCTTTAGCCTACTGCGTCCCTCCATCACTAACAATACTAGTACAGGAATATCAACCTGTTGTCCATCGACTACGCCTTTCGGCCTCGCCTTAGGTCCCGACTAACCCAGGGCGGACGAGCCTTCCCCTGGAAACCTTAGTCTTACGGTGGATAAGATTCTCACTTATCTTGCGCTACTCATACCGGCATTCTCACTTGTAATCGCTCCAGCACCCCTCACGGTATACCTTCATCGCTGATTACAACGCTCTCCTACCATTTAATTAATATTAAATCCACAGCTTCGGTAATATGTTTAGCCCCGGTACATTTTCGGCGCAGGGTCACTCGACTAGTGAGCTATTACGCACTCTTTGAATGATAGCTGCTTCTGAGCTAACATCCTAGTTGTCTGTGCAACCCCACATCCTTTTCCACTTAACATATATTTTGGGACCTTAGCTGGTGGTCTGGGCTGTTTCCCTTTCGACTACGGATCTTAGCACTCGCAGTCTGACTGCCGCACATGTGTATTAGCATTCGGAGTTTATCTGAAATTGGTAACCCGAGATGGGCCCCTCATCCAAACAGTGCTCTACCTCCAATACACTTAAATTGCGACGCTAGCCCTAAAGCTATTTCGGAGAGAACCAGCTATCTCCCAGTTCGTTTGGAATTTCTCCGCTATCCACAAGTCATCCAAACACTTTTCAACGTGTCCTGGTTCGGTCCTCCAGTGCGTCTTACCGCACCTTCAACCTGCTCATGGATAGGTCACTAGGTTTCGGGTCTACATCATGATACTAAAGCGCCCTATTCAGACTCGCTTTCGCTACGGCTCCGCCTCTTCAGCTTAACCTCGCATCATAACGTAACTCGCCGGTTCATTCTACAAAAGGCACGCTCTCACCCATTGACGGGCTCGAACTTCTTGTAGGCACACGGTTTCAGGTGCTATTTCACTCCCCTCCCGGGGTTCTTTTCACCTTTCCCTCACGGTACTGGTTCACTATCGGTCATTAAGGAGTATTTAGGCTTGGGAGATGGTCCTCCCGGATTCAAACTGGATTTCGCGTGTCCAGCCCTACTCAGGATACTGCTAGGTATAAAGTCTATTTCAAATACGAGGCTATTACTCTCTTTGGCTTACCTTCCCAGGTAATTCTTCTATAGACTTTAAGTCCACGTTGCAGTCCTAC
This sequence comes from Lactococcus sp. bn62, assembly GCF_029492705.2. Classification (NCBI taxonomy): domain Bacteria; kingdom Bacillati; phylum Bacillota; class Bacilli; order Lactobacillales; family Streptococcaceae; genus Lactococcus; species Lactococcus sp. bn62. Next base: position 2,108,581 of record NZ_CP120417.1, read on the forward strand.
AACCCCAAGAAGCAAGCTTCTTGGTTTGGCCTGTTTCCCGTTCGCTCGCCGCTACTTAGGAAATCGTTTTTACTTTCTCTTCCTGCAGGTACTTAGATGTTTCAGTTCTCTGCGTTACCTTCTCGTAAGCTATGTATTCACTTACGGATACTATGCATAACATAGTGGGTTTCCCCATTCGGAGACCTAGGGATCAATGCGTACTTACTGCTCCCCCTAGAATATCGTCGTTAGTCACGTCCTTCTTCGGCTCTTAATGCCAAGGCATCCACCGTGCGCCCTTATTAACTTTGCCATTAAAACAAGTATAAGTTTTTTCGAACTATTTAAAATAATTCGCAGCTTTACAGAAATGTTTTACCATTTCTCGGTTTATTTATCGTTATAAGATATTGTTATTTAGTTTTCAATGATCAATTCCTATTTTAACGTCTTCGTTGACAAGATACTGTCGTATCTTATGGAGCCTAGCGGGATCGAACCGCTGACCTCCTGCGTGCAAAGCAGGCGCTCTCCCAGCTGAGCTAAGGCCCCTTCTCTCAACGCAATCTTCTCTATCTTGCATCAAAAGACTGCTTGTTTGGTCTTTATAGACCCCTCAAAACTGAATAAAGTAGAACAACATCTTTTTTTATATTCCTTAGAAAGGAGGTGATCCAGCCGCACCTTCCGATACGGCTACCTTGTTACGACTTCACCCCAGTCATCGGTCTTACCTTAGGAAGCGCCCTCCTTGCGGTTAGGCAACCTACTTTGGGTACTCCCAACTTCCGTGGTGTGACGGGCGGTGTGTACAAGGCCCGGGAACGTATTCACCGCGGCGTGCTGATCCGCGATTACTAGCGATTCCGACTTCATGCAGGCGAGTTGCAGCCTGCAATCCGAACTGAGAATGGTTTTAAGAGATTAGCGCACCCTCGCGGGTTGGCGACTCGTTGTACCATCCATTGTAGCACGTGTGTAGCCCAGGTCATAAGGGGCATGATGATTTGACGTCATCCCCACCTTCCTCCGGTTTATCACCGGCAGTCTCACTAGAGTGCCCAACTTAATGATGGCAACTAGTAATAAGGGTTGCGCTCGTTGCGGGACTTAACCCAACATCTCACGACACGAGCTGACGACAACCATGCACCACCTGTATCCCGTGTCCCGAAGGAACTCCTTATCTCTAAGGATAGCACGAGTATGTCAAGACCTGGTAAGGTTCTTCGCGTTGCTTCGAATTAAACCACATGCTCCACCGCTTGTGCGGGCCCCCGTCAATTCCTTTGAGTTTCAACCTTGCGGTCGTACTCCCCAGGCGGAGTGCTTAATGCGTTAGCTGCGCTACAGAGAACTTATAGCTCCCTACAGCTAGCACTCATCGTTTACGGCGTGGACTACCAGGGTATCTAATCCTGTTTGCTCCCCACGCTTTCGAGCCTCAGTGTCAGTTACAGGCCAGAGAGCCGCTTTCGCCTCCGGTGTTCCTCCATATATCTACGCATTTCACCGCTACACATGGAATTCCACTCTCCTCTCCTGCACTCAAGTCTCCCAGTTTCCAATGCACACAATGGTTGAGCCACTGCCTTTTACATCAGACTTAAGAAACCACCTGCGCTCGCTTTACGCCCAATAAATCCGGACAACGCTTGGGACCTACGTATTACCGCGGCTGCTGGCACGTAGTTAGCCGTCCCTTTCTGGTTAGATACCGTCACTTAAGTAATTTTCCACTCTACTTAACGTTCTTCTCTAACAACAGAGTTTTACGATCCGAAAACCTTCTTCACTCACGCGGCGTTGCTCGGTCAGGGTTGCCCCCATTGCCGAAGATTCCCTACTGCTGCCTCCCGTAGGAGTCTGGGCCGTGTCTCAGTCCCAGTGTGGCCGATCACCCTCTCAGGTCGGCTATGTATCATCGCCTTGGTAGTCCTTTACACTACCAACTAGCTAATACAACGCGGGATCATCAAGTAGTGAAGCAATTGCTTCTTTCAAATAAGAATCATGCGATTCTCATTGTTATGCGGTATTAGCGTTCGTTTCCAAACGTTGTCCCCCGCTACTCGGCAGATTTCCCACGCGTTACTCACCCGTTCGCCGCTCTTCATAAAAATAGCAAGCTATCTTTAATCATCGCTCGACTTGCATGTATTAGGCACGCCGCCAGCGTTCGTCCTGAGCCAGGATCAAACTCTCATTTAAATTTAGTTCATCAAATGAACTGGCTGTTGTTTTGTCTTTCATTATTGAATTGACAGTTGGTATACAAGAAGTTAACTTCTCGCATATAGTCATTCTACTTTATTCAGTTTTCAAAGGTCTATCGCTCTCGTAAGAGATACGCTCTCTCGCGACAACTATTATATTCTATCAAACTCACTTTGTTCTGTCAAGAATAAACTGTGATTTTTCTCCCTTTTTTTTACACTCGTTCGGAAAACCCCGCCGTTGTCACGTTTAAAGACTATAAAAAAACCAGACACTTTGGGGGCTGGTTTTCTATTCTATAATATTGGACTCAGTAATCGTGAAAAGTTTTGCTTGATTTTAAGCCAGAGGGATTGTTGAGCAATTTCTTCATCTGTAAGTAGACTTGAATCTCTCAAATCTGCCTCAAAAGTCTTTCTCATCTCCTCTGCTACTCCTTCATCATAGCAAAAAGCACTTATCTCAAAATTTAATTCATAACTGCGTATATCTTGATTAGTTGTACCAAAAACACCTAATTTTCCATCCATTACAAGAGTTTTAGAATGTATAAAGCCATTTGTATAATTGTATATTTTTACGCCTTGTTTATGCAGATAATTTGCGTAATACTGCGTTGCTCGAAAAATAAATGGATGATCAGGCATATCGGGAATCATTATCCTTACATCAACACCAGAATTCGCCGCTGCAATAAGTGCCGTTATCATAGAGTCGTCAGGTATCAAATAAGGCGATTGAAGCCAAATATAGTCTTCTGCATCCATAATCATTTTAATAAAACCTGTTCTTAAGGTTTTATTATCATTTTCTGGACCGTTAGCCACAATCTGGATATCAATGTTCCCCTCTTCTTCTGGTACCACAAAATATGTATCTTTTCGTTCAAGTTTCTCTCGAGGGTCTTTAACGGAAACATTCCAATCTCGAATAAACGTTTCTTGAAGACCGAAAGCTGCTGTACCAACAATTCTGCCATGTGTATCACGCCAGAAACCAAACTTTTTACTATTGTAAATATATTGATCACCAACATTAAAACCACCAGTCCAGCCAATTTGACCATCTATCACTACGATTTTACGGTGTAAATGATAGTTAAGCCGCGTTTTCATTAGTGCATTACGCGAAGTGATAAAGGCTGTAACTTTCCCGCCGGCTTCCTCTAATGGTTTAAAGAAATCTTTTTTCGTTTTTCCTCCCCACGGGTCGTAAACCACCCTTACTTCAATACCTTCTTTAGCTTTCGTAATCAAATGATCACGAAAAGCAGTTCCAATTTTGTCATTAAAAAATGCATAGTATTCTACATGAATATTGTCTTTGGCATTTTTTATATCTTCAAACAAAGCTGAAAATTTATCTTCGCCATTTAGATAAAATTGTACATTATTCCCACGACAAAGCGGTGTTCGCTCCATATTATTAAAATACCTTTTAAGTAATTTTTCGTGGGGGGTCATATCTTTGGGCCCAAATTTTTCATTGTTTTCATGAACTCTTTGGCCAAGAATGGACAGGTTGTATTTGTTTTCTTCTTCAAAACGACGTGTTGTTGTTCGATCAAGTCCTCGTCCTAGGAAAAGATAGCCAAGAAATCCAATACCTGGTAAAAAAACTAAGAACATAAACCAAGCCAAAATACTGGCAATAGACCTCGGTTTACGAAAAATCGTCACAAGGGCAAGCACCGTGTTAATCGTTATCAGTGTTCCAATAAAACTATAAATTGTCGCAAGTGACATAAAATATTTCTCCCTAAAATAATCCTCTATAAAATAATATTGTTCATCCAATTATACCAAAATTGATTGAATATTGAACGTGTGCTAGACATTAATTTACTATTGTGTAAAAAAACGCTTGAACTTTCCACCTCTACAGAGAATATACTATATATATTTAGTCCAATATAAGTTATCCATTTTTTATAAAAATTACTGTTTTTCTTATTAAAATAGCGATATAATGTAAGGTAGGTTTTAAATGACAAGGAGGAATTTTTATGCAAATTACTTTCTTAACACAAATTGATTGGTTGATTCGTTTAATATTAGCAGGAATTTGTGGCTATGCTATTGGTTATGAAAGAAATAGCCGTTATAAAAATGCTGGCACACGTACTCATTTAATTGTTGCTTTGAGTGCTGCCTTGATGATTATCGTCTCAAAATACGGCTTTATGGACATCATTAGCACTCATGGGATCAATCTTGATCCTTCCAGAATTGCTGCTCAAATTGTAAGCGGAATTGGTTTTTTAGGAGCAGGACTGATCTTTGTTCACAATCAATCAGTTCGAGGCTTAACCACCGCTGCTGGCATTTGGGCAACTTCTGGTATTGGTATGGCTATTGGTTCTGGATTATATTTTATAGGTATTGTAGCTACTTTACTCATTTTACTTTTTCAAATTATTTTACATCAAAATTATCGGTGGATAAAAACAGCAACAAGCAATCATCTTATTGTTCAATTAGAAGATACTGAAGGTCTTCGCCTGTTGCAAAAACAAATGAAAAATGAACATATCAAAATCCTGAGTATAAAAGTTGAAAAAAATCAAATAATTGTTTGAAAACTGATCTATATCTGAGCTTACCCAAAACTTATGAACTTGCATCACTGGTAACTCTTTTAGAGTCAAACGAAAAGATTAAATCAATTGAATACTAATCTTAAAAATAGAGCCCCTTCCTAGGGGTACTTTTACTCTTCGAAATCTTACTCCGCTCTTAGTATTCGTATTAAGACGGTCTTTATGATAAATATTGCTTAAATGGAGCTGCTACAATAAATACCAAAAAGACACCAGTAAAACTCTGGTGTCTTTTTGATATTTATATGAGGCAGATTGAATGTTACACCAATCTCCACCAAATAATTGTTCGAAACGTTGATATATCTGAAACAGATTAACGTTTTGAGAATTGTGAAGCTTTACGGGCTTTCTTAAGACCAGCTTTTTTACGTTCAACCATACGAGCATCACGTGTAAGCAAGCCAGCGCGTTTCAAAGCACCACGGAAGTCTGGATCCACTTCAAGCAATGCACGAGCGATACCGTGACGGATAGCTCCTGATTGACCTGATACACCACCACCGTTTACGTTTACGAGTGTGTCGTAGCTACCTTCAGTTTGTGTAGCTGCAAATGGTTGGTTGATAACAAGGCGAAGTGCTGCTTGTGGGATGTAGTCTTCTACATCACGTTTGTTAATTACGATTTTACCTGTGCCGGGTACGAGACGTACACGAGCAACTGAATTTTTACGGCGTCCTGTGCCAGTATATTGTACTTGTGCCATTTAGTGCGTTCCCTCCTTAGATAAGACCTGAAATATCAAGAACTTCAGGTTTTTGTGCTGCGTGTGTGTGTTCACCACCAACAAACACTTTAAGTTTCATGCCTTGAGCACGTCCAAGAGTGTTGTGTGGAAGCATACCTTTAACTGATTTTTCAATCAAACGTACAGCGTTTTTCTCACGGAGTTCACCAGCAGTGATTGATTTCAATCCACCTGGGTGAAGGCTGTGACGGTAGTAAACTTTATCAGTTGCTTTTTTACCAGTAAGTTTTACTTTATCAGCATTGATAACGATAACGAAATCACCTGTATCTGTGTGAGGAGTGAAAGTTGGTTTGTTTTTACCGCGAAGCACGCTAGCAACTACAGCTGACAAACGACCAAGAGGTACATCAGTTGCGTCAACCACGTACCATTTACGGTCAACGTTTGAAGCGTTAGCCATGAATGTTGTTTTCATCATTTGGGTTAAGTTTCCTTTACTTAGAATTTGTTTACGGCAGGTGTAAGAGTCCTGCAAATATTTTTGGGTTTCCGGGGCCACAAAAATGGGGTAAACAATACCGTTTATCATAATACCACATATGTCAAGTCTTGTCAAGATTCATTTTTAATTTTTTTGCTTTTATGTTAAACTATTACCATGAATGTAGTTCTTACTTTAGACTCCAAAATGTTAGATAGACTTATTCTTAAGTTCGACAAATATAAGAAGGCATCAAAAAACCAATATATTGTTTTTTATGCAAAGCTACCTAAAGCTACTATTTCTGTATATACGTCAGGAAAAGTTGTCTTTCAAGGAGAGGATGCTGAACGTATCGCTCAACAATTTGGGCATACTGCTTCATCACGTCCACAGCAACAAGAGAACATAATCGGTACCGATGAAGTCGGCAATGGTTCTTATTTTGGTCCCTTAGTCGTTGTGGCAAGTTTTGTCAATACTGAAGATGTACTTTTATTAAAGAAGCTCGGTGTCGCCGATTCTAAAAAAGTTACCGATGAAAAAATCTATCAAATTGCTCCTCAATTAATGGAGAATATCACACATGTGCCTTTGATTGTTGAACCCACAAAATATAACCAAGTCATTGATTCAGGTTACAATGCTGTAAGTATCAAAGTAGCCTTGCATAACCAAGCTATTTATCTCCTCGAAAAACGTGTTTCAGAAAGTATTGAATATATAATTGTTGATGCCTTTACGACTGAAAAAAATTACCAAAAATATTTATTAGCCGAGCAAAATAAAGTGAACGGTAAAGTTACCCTTTTACCTAAGGCTGAAGACCAATTCTTAGCCGTTGCTTGCAGCTCTATTATTGCCCGCTACCTCTTTCTAGAAAATCTCAAAGCTCTTTCTCTAGAAGCAGGGTATAAGTTACCAAGCGGCGCCGGAGCAGCTTCTGACCAAGTAGCTGCAAAGCTAATACGTCAAAACGGTTCTGAGTCCTTGAAAAGATATGCAAAATTACATTTTGCTAACACGAAGAAAGCAATAAACATAGCTCAAATATAGAAAGTTAAATATGGAAAATACCACACAAAACAAACAACCCAATGCCTTCACACGATTCGTTAAAGAATGGGGCATCTTTATCGCAATTATCACTATCGCAATCCTCTCACGTATCTTTATCTGGTCACTTGTCGTTGTTGATGGTCATTCAATGGATCCAAACTTAGCTGATAAACAACGCCTGGTTCTTATTAAAACTGCAAGCATTAACCGCTTTGATATCGTAGTTGCTAAAGAAACAGAAACAGTAAATGGGCAAACCGAAACAAAAGACGTTGTAAAGCGTGTGGTTGGTATGCCGGGTGATGAGATTAAATTTGATAAAGATCAACTTTACATCAATGGAAAGAAAACTGATGAGCCTTACTTGGCAGACTTTAAAAAACAGCTTTCTAATAATGAACTCGAAAAGACTTATCAAAATTACGCTTTGACTTCTGAACTCTCTGAAGCCAATCGCGCTTACTTTGTTCAACTTGCGCAACAAGCTCAAGCCTTTACCACGGATGCAACAGGCAATCCAACCTTTACGATTAAAGTACCTGAGGGAGAGTATCTTCTCTTAGGGGATAACCGTATTGTGTCGAGAGACAGTCGAGCAGTAGGAACCTTTAAACGTTCTGATATTGTTGGTCGAACCATGTTCCGTGTGTGGCCAATTAATAAAATTTCTACCCTTAACTAATAAAAAAACTTTGTCTAGATAGACAAAGTTTTTTTCATATTTTTATATTCTAGGTAGGTAAGGAGAATCAGCAAAACATCAAAAACTGAGACAAAAAGCATAAAATTAGAATGATATTGCAAATAATCCGTCAGTTGGTAAACAATAAAGCATAAAAAAACCAAAATTAATAATGGATACGCCCAAAGAATCTTTTTCCATAAAAGCACCAAAGTCACAAGCTTGATTAAACCATGTACTAGAAGATAAACAGCAGCAAGGTATTGTGTACTAACAGTAAAATGATACCCCAAATTTAATAGGAAATGAGCTATAAAGTCGCTTGGATCTTCTTTTAATTCTCCTCGAGTAAACCAGCCCACAATACCAGACATGCGCTCAGGTGTAATAAAGAAAAGAAAAATACCACCAAGAACTTCGCCTAAGGCAAATAGTGACTTTAGTAACAATACGATATCAAAGCTTAAATCAATAACACCTTGCTTGTTTGCTTTATTTCTCTTCAAATATATTACCTAGCTCTACTTCAATTGTCCGCTGGGCAACATCTATCTGATCTACCTTGAGGATTGATTTATAATCATCTACCAACCGCTCTCCCTTGAAAGGCCCTTCCAGAAAGACAGCCACACCAGATAAGAAACAATCAAATTCGTGAACAAGACTCTTCATGCCATTAATCGTTCCAGCTCCTTTCATAAAGTCGTCTACAATCAATACACTTTGGCCAATCGATAAACTCCGCTTAGAAAGTGTCATATTTTCAACACGGCTGCTTGAACCTGACATATAATTCACGTTCAAAGTTGCCCCTTCTGTAACTTTAGGATCACGTCGAACAATAACAAAAGGAACATCTAAAATTTCCGCTACAGACTGTGCAATCGGAATCCCTTTTGTCGCAATTGTCATCACGACATCAATTTGTTTATCACAATACTCATGAGCAATAATTTGACCAATTTTTTTTAGATTAGCAGGGTGACCTAAAATATCAGAAAGATATATATAACCTCCAGGTAAAATACGGTTTTCTTCACGCAAAAGGTCCGCAAGTTCCAACGCACGATCCCGAGAAACTTCATCAGATATATAGGGTGTGAAACGTACGCCTCCTAAACTTCCAGGAAAAGTTTCGACAATTCCAATATTTTGATCTTCAAAGACACGCTTAATAAAAACAAGGTCTTCAGAAATCGAGGATTTGGCTACTTCATAGCGTTTACTAATTTCGTTCAGATTCAACATTCTATTGGGTCTGTTCAATAAAAAATTAGTAAAGTCCACTAAACGTTCGTTTCTTTTCATATTAATCACCCTTTTCTTTTTGTTGGTTTAATTATAACGTAGAAAAACCGAACAATCAAGCAAAGCATTCAAATTTAATCATAAAAATTACAGTATCTGGGATATATTTTCGAATAATTCAAAATAAAAAAAGCAATACCTTAAAGATATTGCTTTTTTATTAGTTGAAATAATCAAAGATTATTCAGCATCGCCACCGCGACCGTTTTTCTTGATAATTTCTTCTTGTACTGATTTAGGTACATCTTCGTAGTGGTCAAATGTCATCATGAATGTACCACGACCTTGTGAAGATGAACGAAGAGTAGTTGCATAACCAAACATTTCAGCAAGTGGTACAAATGCATTAACGATTTGTGATTTACCATGTGCTTCCATGCTGTTTACACGTCCACGACGAGCTGTTACGTGACCCATAACATCTCCGAGGTTTTCTTCAGGAACTGTGATAACAACTTTCATCATTGGTTCAAGGATTGCAGGTTGTGCAGTCTTAGCAGCTTCTTTCATAGCGAGTGAAGCCGCAACCTTGAAGGCAGTTTCTGATGAATCGACATCGTGATATGAACCATCATAAAGTTTAGCTTTAATATCAACCATTGGGTAACCAGCAAGGACACCGTTAGCCATAGTTTCTACCAAACCTTTTTCAACGGCTGGTACGAATTCACGTGGAACCACACCACCGACGATAGCATTTTCAAACTCGAAACCAGCACCTTCTTCGTTCGGTGTGAATTCGATCCATACGTCACCGTATTGACCTTTACCACCTGATTGACGTTTGAAGAATCCACGTGCTTGAGTAGCTGCACGGAATGTTTCACGGTATGATACTTGAGGTGCACCAACGTTAGCTTCAACTTTGAATTCACGTTTCATACGGTCAACAAGGACATCAAGGTGAAGCTCACCCATACCAGAGATAACTGTTTCACCAGTTTCAACGTTTGTTTCAACGCGGAATGTTGGATCTTCTTCAGCCAATTTAGTAAGGGCAACACCCATTTTATCTTGGTCAGCTTTTGATTTAGGTTCAACAGAAAGTTGGATAACTGGTTCTGGAACTTCGATAGACTCAAGGATGATACGTGCTTTTTCGTCAGTCAATGAGTCACCAGTTGTAGTGTTTTTCAAACCAACAGCAGCGGCGATATCGCCAGCATAAACTGTTTGGATTTCTTGACGAGTATTCGCGTGCATTTGGAGGATACGTCCGATACGTTCACGTTTACCTTTAGAAGTATTCAAGACGTATGAACCAGCATCCAATGTACCTGAGTAAACACGGAAGAATGAAAGACGTCCAACGAATGGGTCAGTCATGATCTTGAAGGCAAGAGCCGCAAATGGAGCATCATCAGATGCTGGGCGTTCGTCTTCTTCGTCTGTATCTGGGTTAACACCTTTGATTGCAGGGATGTCCAATGGGCTTGGGAGGTAATCAATAACCGCATCAAGCATCATTTGAACACCTTTGTTCTTGAAGGCAGAACCTGCAAGCATTGGGTAGAATTCAACGTTGATTGTTGCTTTACGAATAGCGGCTTTCAACTCTGCTTCAGTGATTTCTTCACCTGCAAAGTATTTTTCCATCAAGTCTTCGTCTGTTTCAGCGATAGCTTCGATGAGTTTTGTACGCCATTCTTCAGCTTGTTCCATGTATTCTGCTGGGATTTCTTCGTCACGGATATCTGTACCAAGGTCGTTAGTATAGATTTCTGCGCGCATAGTTACCAAGTCAATGATACCCACGAAGTCTTCTTCAGATCCGATTGGGATTTGAATTGGATGAGCGTTAGCGCCCAAACGATCGTGCAATGTAGAAAGTGAATAGAAGAAGTCAGCACCGATTTTATCCATTTTATTAGCAAAAACGATACGTGGAACTCCATAGTCAGTTGCTTGACGCCAAACTGTTTCAGTTTGTGGTTCAACACCTGATTGAGCATCAAGTACAGTTACTGCACCGTCAAGAACACGGAGTGAACGTTGTACTTCGATTGTGAAGTCCACGTGACCTGGTGTATCAATAATGTTTACACGGTTGCCTTTCCATTGGGCAGTTGTCGCAGCAGAAGTGATAGTGATACCACGTTCTTGTTCTTGCTCCATCCAGTCCATTTGTGATGCACCTTCGTGAGTTTCACCGATTTTGTGAATTTTACCAGTATAGTAAAGGACACGTTCAGTGGTAGTTGTTTTACCGGCATCGACGTGAGCCATGATACCGATATTACGAGTATTTTCAAGTGAAAATTCGCGAGCCATAGTTTTCTCCTAATTAATTTTTAGTTTTACACCCCATTATATCATAATAATAAAGGTTTTTATAGTTCTATTTTTATCTTTCAACTATTTTTAAATAAAATTTAAGCTTTTTTCAAAAAGACTTACTTCTTCTTCATGAAAAATTTTTATCAAAAAAAGAAAAAGGAGACTATTCCCCTTTTTCAACAATCTCAATCCATCTTTCGACAGATTCTAAATGATTAAGGTACAGGAAAAGACGCTCATAGAGTTGTTGAGAGGCTTCCTCGTGCTGTGCACTTAGTGCTTCTCCTATTTCCTTTACAGTTGTTTTACCATCGATCATGCTAAAAACAAGTGTACCATATTCATCCAAAGACATGTACGTACGTTGAGGTATTTTCGCCCCCATCTTACGCATAAGATTTTGTGTCCAATGTTTTTGATCTTTATAAATCCGAATCCGACCTTCGTGCCATTCAAATAACACTTTATCTTTTTTCCGGAAAATCATATTCAGATTTTCATCTGAAATATCATCTTTTTTCTTTTTATTACTCATCTGACTTCTCGGCAGCCGGAGCTTTCTTGATTGACATCAATGGTGCTACAATCGCAATGATTAAGATAACCATGAGTACCCAAGCCATGGCGTTAGAACCTACAAATCCCGTAGGTGTTCCTGGAGTTACGACTCCTGAAACTTGAAGGATAATACCCAACAAACCAATAATTGATGCACCGGCAACTAAACCTGACGATAAAGAGACACCTGATGACATACGTTCTTCTTGAACAGCTTCTGTATCTTTTTTACCAAGAACTTCCACCAAAATACGAACTAAAGCACCAATAAGAATAATTGACGTTGTTGAAATTGGAAGGTAGAAACCAATCGCAAATGTCATAACTGGAACTTTAATCATGTAAAGGATAATACCAAACACGATACCAGCAATAATCATATGCCATGGAAGTTCTCCACCGATGATACCATCAGTCAAAGTTGCCATCAAGTTTGCTTGTGGTAAGGCGAACTGAGCTGCATCACCCGTTAAAGCTAATTGATCACGAAGTAATACGATAACACCTGTTACCACTACAACACCAAGAACAGCAGCAACAAGGAAGAAACGACGTACTTCATATTTATTACCACCAGTGATGAAAGTAACTTTTTGAGCTTGTGTATAACCACCAGCTACTGAAATCGCTACAACGATGAAGGTACCGAAGAGCAAGAGTGATTTAAGGTCTGCACTTGATGTCCAACCCATTGTCAAGAAAACAAGAGTCAGGATAACAAGAGAGGCAATTGTCATACCAGATACTGGCAAGTTAGATGTACCGATTGTACCTGTCAAGCGTCCTGCAACGATGATGAATAACATTGAAAGAACGATTGAAAGAATACCAGCAAGGAAAGTCATGGCTATGTTCCCACCAGAGATAATGAAGCCAACAACAAATGTTGCAACAATACCAATAAGGATAGCAAAGATACCAAGTGAATCACGTTCTCCAGCTTCGGCATTTTTACGTCCATCGAGTGTTGCTTTAACAGAGTTAATGATTGTTGGGATAAGACGAATTGCCCCAATCATACCACCTGAAATCATCATCCCCGCACCAATGTATTTAACATATGATCCAGAGATTGCGGCAAAATTCATAGCTTGGATTGGAGTAGATGGGTCATTCCAAACATGATGACCGTTTCCAGCCATTTCTGAGAAGTAACCAATCAATGGAGCGATACCAAAGTTAGCAAGGATTGAACCAGCAAACATCATTACTGCAACCTCAAGCCCAACAATAAAGCCGATGGCAGCAAGCATTGGATTTACTTCAATTTCAAGTTTCCATTTATAGAATGTTTCGTTTGTATAGCTTACAACGTTGTTCACAACACCAAAAACTGCTGAAGTGAATGCAGTAATAAGACCACCAACACCGAAACCGATACCCATGTATTTAAGTGAGTTACCACCTGTTGAAGAAGCAACAAGCGTTTCCGAAATTGCCATTGCTTCGGGATAAACAAGTGTGCCATGTTCTTCAACTAAGAGATAGTCTTGAACAAATGACAAAATACCAAGAGATACAAGAACCGCAGAAACACCAACAATTACACCTTCAAAGAAAGAGACTTGTTGTCCGATAAGGATAACTGCTGGTAAGACAAAGATAAGACCTGAGGCAATTGACTCACCACCAGTTGCCATTGACTGGAGGATATTCTTCATCAGGAAGTTATTTTTACGGATAAAAATTGACAAGAGTCCTGAACCAAGAATAGCCCCTGGGATACCTGCAGCTACTGTTAAACCAGCACGCATTCCTGAATAGGCAGTAGATGCTGCGAAAAGAATGGCCAAAATAATACCAATAACAATTACAACTGGGTTGCCAGCACTCTTTTTGCGTCCATCTTCATAAGGGAGGTAATCTTTCCCTGCGACACCGCCATAGGCGGTTTTAGACAATTTTTTCATATTGTGTAATATACTCCTTAAGTTTGAAAGTGTTTTCGCCTTATTTTACTACAAATTCATCAAATCTGCAAGGTGTTTAAGTGTTTTTTGTAGCTTTTTTCTCATATTTTTGTTATGTAAATGTGTATATTTTTTTATTTTCTTATCTTTGAAAATAAAAAAACTTGACCATAAAGTCAAGCTTTTTCTAGAATAATGACCAAGGGTCATCTTCTTACCAACGGAAGTGAGCGAACGCACGGTTTGCTTCTGCCATTTTGTGTGTGTCTTCACGTTTCTTAACTGCAGCACCTGTGTTGTTTGCAGCATCAAGAATTTCTTTTGCAAGACGGTCTTGCATAGTGTGTTCACCACGGTTACGAGCGATTGTTACCAACCAACGGAGTCCGAGAGTTGTACGACGTTCTGGACGAACTTCAACTGGGACTTGATAGTTAGAACCACCAACACGACGAGCGCGAACTTCAAGAACAGGCATGATATTTTCCATAGCTGTTTCGAAAACTTCAAGTGGGTTGTTTCCAGTAGCTTCTTCAATTTGTTTGAAAGCTCCGTAAACGATATTTGTAGAAACGCCACGTTTACCATCAAGCATAACGCGGTTGATAAGACGTGTTACTACTACTGAGTTGTACATTGGATCTGCCAAAACTTCACGTTTTGGGGCACGATTTTTACGCATTCTTCTTATCTCCTTTCAATTACGCTTTTGGTTTTTTAGTACCGTATTTAGAACGGCTTTGTTTACGATCTGTTACACCAGCTGTATCGAGTGCACCACGAACGATGTGGTAACGTACCCCTGGCAAGTCTTTTACACGACCACCACGAAGAAGTACAACGCTGTGTTCTTGCAAGTTGTGACCGATACCTGGGATGTATGCTGTAACCTCGATAAGGTTAGACAAACGTACACGAGCGAATTTACGGAGCGCTGAGTTAGGTTTTTTCGGAGTCATTGTTCCAACACGAGTTGCAACACCACGTTTTTGTGGGCTTGCTACTTTAGTTTGGAGTTTTTTACGACTGTTATAGCCGATGTTCAATGCAGGTGAGTTAGATTTTTCCACTTTAGAGTGACGACCTTTACGCACCAATTGGTTAATAGTAGGCATTTTTCTGTCTGCTTATCCCTTTTATTTACGGAGAACCGCAAAGCGAAATAAAACGAATAAACAATCCTTTCTGTTTTTTTATAAAGTTGGAATGTCAGTATATGGTCGCTTAATCCAAGTTCTGACAAGAAGTTTGGCAACTTATACAAGTTCTCCTTATTAGGACCAAATATAAAAAGTACCGTTTAATATCATATCAAAATTTCAACACTCTGTCAACTTTATTTTGCATATTATTAGAGAAAAGTATTTCTTTACAAATTTTTTTGCATTTTCTATACTGACACGCGCGCTTAATTGCCTCATATCTGGGTTAATGAATAAATGATGTAGCAGGATAACCGAAAAATAAAATAGCGATAATTAGGGCAACAAATAAAAAATCTAAAAAAATTACGAGAACAATAGTCAGTATACGCCCTATCTTATTATAGGGATTAATACTGAGGCCATAACCGAATACTTTTGGCACCCAAAGGGGAGAACCCATTATTCCTTTATAATGCTGATAAGCAAGTTTATTAAAGCTTACAGTCACATGTAAAAGGAGAATGCAGAGGAGGAAGATAATTATTGTAATACCATTTAGTAAAGTTACGTTGTTCTGAGATAAAGGAATGAGTAATAATGATAAGAGGAGGATAAGGCTGGTCAATATAATCAATAGTATTGAGTACTTCTTGTTCGCTTTCTTCGTATTGATTAACTCATAATCCTTCTTAACTTTCTTCATAAACTGCGGGTCTCCTTTAATAATATCAAGTGAAAAATCATAATAATTACTTAGTTCTATCAGCATCGGAACATCTGGAAAGTTTTTCCCGTTCTCCCAGTTGGAAAGGGATTGTCTTGAGATATAGAGTGTATCAGCAACTTTTTGTTGCGTTTCTCCTTTTTTCTTCCGTTCCTCTACTAAAATAGTGGCTAAATTCATCTTTACTCCTTTCATGCCCCATCATGATATATTAAAAAGAATAGAATGTCTAGCAAATATTTCTTGCATGCCTATCTAAGAGGGTAAAAAGAGCTATTGTAAATGAAGTTTACCGATACTGTAAACTTCATTTACTTCTGTAAAATAATAAATATTTGCATAGATTTTCCTAAAAGAGAAGAAATGTTTTACGTGAAACCATTGACTCGCTGTTGAAGCATCTATTAGTGTGAGTTTAACACATATTATTTTTGAAATACATTAGACCTTATTTCGCTGGTATGATAAAATAGAAACATGAAAAAAATCGTAATCACTTTCCTCTCCTTACTGCTTTTATTCTCTCCTTTGGCTACTATAAATGCTCAAGCTGAGGATTTTTCTGTGGCAGCAAAATCTTCTATCGCCGTAGATGCAAGCAGTGGCAAAATCCTTTATAGCCAAAATGCAACGGATTCAAGCACGCGCATTGCTTCAATCACTAAACTTTTAACGGCCTACTTGGTTTATAAGAGTGTCGATGAGAAAAAAATTGCTTGGGATACAAAAGTACCTATTTCTGACTATGCTTATAATTTAACAATGAACAGCAACGCAAGTAATATCCCACTTGCTGAGGGAACTGAAGTCACGGTTAAAGATTTACTTAATGCCTTGCTTTTACCCTCAGCTAACTCCGCTGCTATAGCCTTGGCAGAAAAAATTGCTGGTTCGGAACCGAAATTTGTTGATATGATGATGGCTCAATTGAAAGAATGGGGCATTACAGATGCTGAGCTTTATACTTCTTCTGGCCTCCCAAACAGCGAGCTCGGTGAAAATATTTATCCAGGATCTACTGAAAATGATGCCAATACAATGAGTGCTCAAGATGTTGCCATCATGTGTACACATCTCCTCAAAGATTATCCCGAAATATTGAAAATCACCGAAAAAACAGAACTTCCATTTGATAAGGGAGGTCAATCTGAAACTACTTTAGCAAATACTAATCAAATGTTGCCTGGGTTTACAACAACACGTGCCGGTGTAGATGGCCTTAAAACTGGTTCAACTTCATTTTATGTCGACTGCTTTGCTGCTACAACAGTTCAAAATGGGTTCCGTATTATTACGGTTATTTTAGAAGCTAAAGACCCTTCTGTAGATAATTCAACACCTTTTACACTCACTAATGATCTTATGAACCAAGTTTATGCTTCTTGGACAAATGCAGATATTATTAGTAAGGATGAGCAACTCAGCGATTTCGCTAGACTTCCTGTACGAGACGGAAAGAAAAACAGTATTGATCTTATAGCTAAAGATAACTTCTCCGCTGTAGTCCCCTTAAAAAATGGTACAGCCGACATAAATGCAATTGAAATTACCTTTGATCGCGATCCTAAAACAAATATCGAGGCTCCCATCAAAAAAGGAGAAGAGTTAGTTCAGGCTACAGCTACACAAAAAGATAAGCTCGGCTATCTCCCAGGTTTTTCAGGTTATCATTTTCCTCTTACAGCTAAGACAGATGTGGAACGTGCAAATGTCTTTGTCGTGATGTGGAATAAATTCGTCCGTTTTGTAAACGAAAAACTCTAATAAAAAACTTTCTTGTACAAGAAAGTTTTTTATTTTATAGAATTTTCTAGTTTAGAATGACGATAACTGTAAACAAAGTAGAAACCAGCTGCAAACATAAGTAAAATTAGAAGAAAAAGCCATATTTGGGTATGATAGTGGACGATTAAAAAGCCATTGACAATAATTGATAAGATAGGAATCAAAGGTACTAGTGGAGTTTTAAACTCATGAGGTTGTGGCAACCCTTGTTCCTTACGAAGCTTTAACAAACCAAGAGCTAATACAATCAGATATAACAATGTAGATAAGCTCAAAAACTGACTGAGATAAGACATAGGAACAAAGCCAGCTATCAACATTGAAGTACCTCCAATAACGAGTGTAGCATTAATTGGTGTTTGGTGCTTAGCTGAAATTTTACTGAGCTTTGGAGGTAAAAGCCCATCACGACTCATAGAGTAAAGTAAGCGTGATAAGGCATAGGACATGGTGAGAGCAACACTGAGCAAAGTAATCACCGCTATAATAGAAATATAAGTCGCTGCCCACTCAACTCCAAGATAAGCAAGAGCAAATGCAATAGAGTTTGTGACATTTAGCTTATAATAAGGCACTGTTCCTGTAAGCACCAATGTCACAATAATATAAAAGACTACAGCAACAAAAAGTGAACTAATTACGCCATAAGGAATATTTCGACGGGGATTTTCAGCCTCATCTACCGCTGTCGACACTGTTTCGTAACCAATAAAGGCAATAAAGAGCATCGAAGCACCTGGTAAGATACCCGATTGACCACCGATTAAGGAACCCAAGCCAAAAGGTGCAAAGTTAGACCAATTTGCAGGTTCCAGATAAAAAAGACCAACAATAGCAAAAACAATTAATGCTGAAAATTTTAAAACAACGAGAGTATTATTCAAATGTGACACTGTTCGGGTGTTTAAGAAAATCATCACCGTTATGGCAGCCACTACCAACATTGGAATTAAATCAATAGAAAAACCTGAAGTATGGCCAAATGAGCCTTCAAATCTGGAAGGAAGTTGCAAATGCAGCAAGCCTTTGAAATAACCACTCCATGACTTTGCAACGATTGCAATTGTTGTAAAAAATTCAATTGCCAAAAGCCAGCCTACGATCCAAGCAGGAAATTCTCCAAAAACAGCATAAATGTAGCCATAAGGCCCACCTCGGCTTGGTACACGTGAAGCAAACTCAGCAAAGATTAGAGCTGACAACCCTACAGCAATCCCTGCAATAATAATGGATATAATAAGCGAAGGCCCAGCAATCAGGGCTACACCAACACCAGTAAAAGTAAAAATACCTGCTCCCACCATTGATCCTAGACCTAATAAAGTTAAGTCCATCGAATTAAGAGTACGTTTCATTTCACTTTTTTCTTGAACTACTCTTTTACGAAAAATGTTCATATCACTCCTCTATCATCATATTTTTACATTTCTTCAGCACATCAATTATTGATACCTTTTGCTTTGACAATAGCAAGTAAGATTGCTCCAATAATAAACAATACTGTACCTATAGTAATGTAGGCTAACTCCTTTTTTGTTTTTTTCTCGCCTAAAAAGAGAATACCTCCAATTGTTGAAATGATTACTCCTAATTGGGAGAAGGAAAAAGCAATAGCATTCCCTGCCAGTGAAGCTGCGAGTAACATAAAAACATTACCCACGCCCCACATTAGTCCAACAAAAATATTTTTAAAAACAACTGCTTCCATTTTTATATCACCACCAGAAAGAACAAAAGCACCTACAACCATTCCGATTGACATTGGAAAAATAATTGTTAATGTATCAAAATGAATATTGAACCACAGAGCGGATAAATTATTAAACAAAATCACATAAGATACATAAGCTAAAGTCGAGTAAGCTAAACAAATCAAACCTCTAACATAGTGATGTTTTTCTACAGCAATGGTATTTTCAGGATCTCTTTTTGCAGAAAAATAGAAACCAACGATTAAAGCTAAAATGGCAATAAACCCTAATGTATATTGAATATTTTGGGTCCACTCATGGAAAATGAAGACACCGATTAGTGCTGCCAAAACGAGTTGGGACCCCGCAGATAAAGGACCAGCTACGGATACACCGAGATATTTCATAGAGTGAAACTGTCCACTTTGACCAATTGCCCAAATAAAGCCACCAATAAAACCAATAAGAAAAATAGGAAAACTTAATTGAGGTTGACGGATAAGAAATACTATCAGAGCAAAGACAAAGGCTCCAAAAGTCATCCCCAAAGTTTGTTGTTTTGCTGTTCCACCGATTTTATTTGATACAAAACCAATGGATCCCCATGCGAACATTGGGACGAGAGCGAGTAAAATTCCTTCCATTTCAGCCTCCAAAATAAATATTAACTAAAAATCTTCTTATTTTAACATTATTATACATAAATAACAATGCATTCTTCTTATCTATTTTTTAATTTGATGCACTTTTTAACCTACTATTTTAAATGAGTATTAATAGCTAGTCTTTTAAGCCTTAAAGTATTGATGGAAAGTTCTAACTACTCTTCCATTCTTTTAAAAGTTTATTTTTGACTCATTTTTATCACACTTTCATTCTAACAAAATAAAGAATCGAAAAAAAATAAAACACGCAAATACGTGTTTTATCGCTTTTCAATACAAATCAAAAAAGGTGGTGTATGGATCTGGTTCAGAGGCTCATATTTCATCACATGCCATTGTGCTTGGGGAAGCTCACTTGCCCAAGCAAGAACAGCATTTTTTTCACTTTGACCACCTTCGTGTCCGTAATAAACAACAAGCATAATCTGCCCATGAGGTAGAAGTTTTTCTTTTAGGATGTCTAAAGCTCTTAAAGTCGTACTGGGCTGTGTAATAACCGATTTATCTGCCCGAGGCAAATAACCTAAGTTAAAAATAGCAGCTTTTACAGAATCCTTGACATATTTATCAATACTCTCATGGCCATCTAAGATTAACTTGGCTTCTAGTTTTTTTTCTTGCAATAAAGCTTGGGTTGAAACTAAGGCTTCCTTTTGCACATCAAAGGCATATACCTTATCCGTCAAACCTGCAAGAAAAGCTGTATCCCAACCATTCCCCATGGTCGCATCAACGACCACATCACCAGACTTAATTGTTTTAGATAACATCTGATGTGCCATCTCAATTGGTCTAAGCATAGGTAATTGACTCCACTTTTCTAATATTTTTACAGCCTTGAACAGAGCCACGTCGCTCCATTTCACGATCAATCGCATTCAAGACTTCCCACTTATTTAAAGACCACATCGGACCAATCAAAGCCTCACGGGGTGCATCCCCGGTGAGCCGATGAATAACAATTTCTTTAGGTATCATCTCTAGCTGATCACAGATAATCTTTACATATTCTTCTTGAGACAAGAGTTGTAAACGTCCATCATGGTAATCACGTTGCATTCGCGTATTTTTCATTAAATGCAGTAAATGAAGTTTGACACCCTGAATATCCGAATCTAAAATCATGCGGCGTACATTTTCTAACATCATTTCATGGCTTTCACCAGGTAATCCATTGATCAAATGGACACAAACATTAATATTATGCTCACGTAAACGAGCTACGGCATCCGTATAAGTTTGGTAATCATGTGCTCTGTTAATTAAATCACTTGTCTTTTCAAATGTTGTTTGAAGACCTAAGTCAATCCAAACTTCCATACGCGTATTAAGTTCCGCCAGATAATCAACCACATCTGGTGGAAGACAATCAGGTCGTGTTCCGATAGATATACCCACAACATCCGGCTGGTTCACAGCCTCTTCGAAACGTTCACGTAAAACCTCAACTGGAGCGTGAGTATTGGTAAAGTTTTGAAAGTAGGCGATATATTTTTTTACACCAGGCCATTTTTTATGAAAAGCCTCAACTTCCACACGAAATTGCTCTGCAATTGGTGCATCAGGCTCTAATATCAAATCACCAGAACCAGATACGGTACAAAATGTACAGCCGCCATGTGCAACAGTCCCATCCCGATTGGGACAATCAAAACCAGCATCAATGGGAACCTTAAAAATTTTTTCTCCAAAAGTCCCTCTTAAATATTCGTTCCATGTGGTATAGCGTTTTTGCATAATATATTACTTCCTTCAGTATCTACTATTATAACACAACAAAAAAAAACAGCCACAGGCTGATCTACTTGACTGCGGATGTCGGGCTCGAACCGACGACAACACGATTAACAGTCGTGCGCTCTACCAACTGAGCTAATCCGCATAAAACAAAACCCGATCATAAATCGGGATTTGAGAATATAGTCCGTACGGGATTCGAACCCGTGTTACCGCCGTGAAAAGGCGGTGTCTTAACCCCTTGACCAACGGACCATATAAACTTGGTATTTACCCTATCTCGCAGGGGGCAACCCCCAACTACTTCCGGCGTAATAGGACTTAACTTCTGTGTTCGACATGGGAACAGGTGTATCTCCTATGCAATGAATACCAAATCATGGTCTGAATGTATTGAACACTCAAAACTAAATAACAATCTCTTGATAAATAAGTAAAGCTGAACTCATATGTTCTATTACTTGGTAAAGTCCTCGAGCTATTAGTACTGGTCCGCTCCATCCCTCGCAGGACTTCCACTTCCAGCCTATCAACCTGATCATCTCTCAGGGCTCTTAATTCATAAAGAATGGGAAATCTCATCTTGAGGTGGGCTTCGCACTTAGATGCTTTCAGCGCTTATCCCTTCCCTACATAGCTACCCAGCGGTGCTCCTGGCGGAACAACTGGTACACCAGCGGTAAGTCCACCCCGGTCCTCTCGTACTAAGGGCAGATCCTCTCAAATTTCCTACGCCCGCGACGGATAGGGACCGAACTGTCTCACGACGTTCTGAACCCAGCTCGCGTGCCGCTTTAATGGGCGAACAGCCCAACCCTTGGGACCGACTACAGCCCCAGGATGCGACGAGCCGACATCGAGGTGCCAAACCTCCCCGTCGATGTGAACTCTTGGGGGAGATAAGCCTGTTATCCCCAGGGTAGCTTTTATCCGTTGAGCGATGGCCCTTCCATGCGGTACCACCGGATCACTAAGCCCTAGTTTCCTACCTGCTCGAGTTGTAGCTCTCGCAGTCAAGCTCCCTTATACCTTTACACTCTACACATGATTTCCAACCATGTTGAGGGAACCTTTGGGCGCCTCCGTTACTCTTTAGGAGGCGACCGCCCCAGTCAAACTGCCCGACAGACACTGTCTCCCACGCCGATTATGCGTGTGGGTTAGAGCAACCATGAAGCAAGGGTAGTATCCCAACAGCGACTCACTTGAAACTAGCGTCCCAAGGTCAAAGTCTCCTACCTATCCTGTACATGCTTCACAGGTACTCAATATCAATCTGCAGTAAAGCTCCATGGGGTCTTTCCGTCCTGTCGCGGGTAACCTGCATCTTCACAGGTACTAAAATTTCACCGAGTCTCTCGTTGAGACAGTATCCAAATCATTACGCCTTTCGTGCGGGTCGGAACTTACCCGACAAGGAATTTCGCTACCTTAGGACCGTTATAGTTACGGCCGCCGTTTACTGGGGCTTCAATTCAGAGCTTCGCCTAAGCTAACCCCTCCTCTTAACCTTCCAGCACCGGGCAGGCGTCACCCCCTATACATCACCTTGCGGTTTAGCAGAGAGCTGTGTTTTTGATAAACAGTTGCTTGGATCTTTTCACTGCGGCTGTATTTCTACAGCACCCCTTCTCCCGAAGTTACGGGGTCATTTTGCCGAGTTCCTTAACGAGAGTTCTCTCGATCACCTGAGGCTACTCGCCTCGACTACCTGTGTCGGTTTGCGGTACGGGTAGTATTGAATTAAACGCTAGAAGATTTTCTTGGCAGTGTGACATCAAGGGCTTCGCAACCGTAGTTGCTTCCCCATCACAGCTCAATGTTAAAGGAAAATGCATTTGACACATTCCACACCTCACTGCTTAGACCAGAATCCATTAACTGGCTCCCTTTAGCCTACTGCGTCCCTCCATCACTAACAATACTAGTACAGGAATATCAACCTGTTGTCCATCGACTACGCCTTTCGGCCTCGCCTTAGGTCCCGACTAACCCAGGGCGGACGAGCCTTCCCCTGGAAACCTTAGTCTTACGGTGGATAAGATTCTCACTTATCTTGCGCTACTCATACCGGCATTCTCACTTGTAATCGCTCCAGCACCCCTCACGGTATACCTTCATCGCTGATTACAACGCTCTCCTACCATTTAATTAATATTAAATCCACAGCTTCGGTAATATGTTTAGCCCCGGTACATTTTCGGCGCAGGGTCACTCGACTAGTGAGCTATTACGCACTCTTTGAATGATAGCTGCTTCTGAGCTAACATCCTAGTTGTCTGTGCAACCCCACATCCTTTTCCACTTAACATATATTTTGGGACCTTAGCTGGTGGTCTGGGCTGTTTCCCTTTCGACTACGGATCTTAGCACTCGCAGTCTGACTGCCGCACATGTGTATTAGCATTCGGAGTTTATCTGAAATTGGTAACCCGAGATGGGCCCCTCATCCAAACAGTGCTCTACCTCCAATACACTTAAATTGCGACGCTAGCCCTAAAGCTATTTCGGAGAGAACCAGCTATCTCCCAGTTCGTTTGGAATTTCTCCGCTATCCACAAGTCATCCAAACACTTTTCAACGTGTCCTGGTTCGGTCCTCCAGTGCGTCTTACCGCACCTTCAACCTGCTCATGGATAGGTCACTAGGTTTCGGGTCTACATCATGATACTAAAGCGCCCTATTCAGACTCGCTTTCGCTACGGCTCCGCCTCTTCAGCTTAACCTCGCATCATAACGTAACTCGCCGGTTCATTCTACAAAAGGCACGCTCTCACCCATTGACGGGCTCGAACTTCTTGTAGGCACACGGTTTCAGGTGCTATTTCACTCCCCTCCCGGGGTTCTTTTCACCTTTCCCTCACGGTACTGGTTCACTATCGGTCATTAAGGAGTATTTAGGCTTGGGAGATGGTCCTCCCGGATTCAAACTGGATTTCGCGTGTCCAGCCCTACTCAGGATACTGCTAGGTATAAAGTCTATTTCAAATACGAGGCTATTACTCTCTTTGGCTTACCTTCCCAGGTAATTCTTCTATAGACTTTAAGTCCACGTTGCAGTCCTACAACCCCAAGAAGCAAGCTTCTTGGTTTGGCCTGTTTCCCGTTCGCTCGCCGCTACTTAGGAAATCGTTTTTACTTTCTCTTCCTGCAGGTACTTAGATGTTTCAGTTCTCTGCGTTACCTTCTCGTAAGCTATGTATTCACTTACGGATACTATGCATAACATAGTGGGTTTCCCCATTCGGAGACCTAGGGATCAATGCGTACTTACTGCTCCCCCTAGAATATCGTCGTTAGTCACGTCCTTCTTCGGCTCTTAATGCCAAGGCATCCACCGTGCGCCCTTATTAACTTTGCCATTAAAACAAGTATAAGTTTTTTCGAACTATTTAAAATAATTCGCAGCTTTACAGAAATG
Source organism: Lactococcus sp. bn62 (assembly GCF_029492705.2). Classification (NCBI taxonomy): domain Bacteria; kingdom Bacillati; phylum Bacillota; class Bacilli; order Lactobacillales; family Streptococcaceae; genus Lactococcus; species Lactococcus sp. bn62. The sequence goes on from NZ_CP120417.1 coordinate 2,133,516, forward strand.
TTTTACCATTTCTCGGTTTATTTATCGTTATAAGATATTGTTATTTAGTTTTCAATGATCAATTCCTATTTTAACGTCTTCGTTGACAAGATACTGTCGTATCTTATGGAGCCTAGCGGGATCGAACCGCTGACCTCCTGCGTGCAAAGCAGGCGCTCTCCCAGCTGAGCTAAGGCCCCTTCTCTCAACGCAATCTTCTCTATCTTGCATCAAAAGACTGCTTGTTTGGTCTTTATAGACCCCTCAAAACTGAATAAAGTAGAACAACATCTTTTTTTATATTCCTTAGAAAGGAGGTGATCCAGCCGCACCTTCCGATACGGCTACCTTGTTACGACTTCACCCCAGTCATCGGTCTTACCTTAGGAAGCGCCCTCCTTGCGGTTAGGCAACCTACTTTGGGTACTCCCAACTTCCGTGGTGTGACGGGCGGTGTGTACAAGGCCCGGGAACGTATTCACCGCGGCGTGCTGATCCGCGATTACTAGCGATTCCGACTTCATGCAGGCGAGTTGCAGCCTGCAATCCGAACTGAGAATGGTTTTAAGAGATTAGCGCACCCTCGCGGGTTGGCGACTCGTTGTACCATCCATTGTAGCACGTGTGTAGCCCAGGTCATAAGGGGCATGATGATTTGACGTCATCCCCACCTTCCTCCGGTTTATCACCGGCAGTCTCACTAGAGTGCCCAACTTAATGATGGCAACTAGTAATAAGGGTTGCGCTCGTTGCGGGACTTAACCCAACATCTCACGACACGAGCTGACGACAACCATGCACCACCTGTATCCCGTGTCCCGAAGGAACTCCTTATCTCTAAGGATAGCACGAGTATGTCAAGACCTGGTAAGGTTCTTCGCGTTGCTTCGAATTAAACCACATGCTCCACCGCTTGTGCGGGCCCCCGTCAATTCCTTTGAGTTTCAACCTTGCGGTCGTACTCCCCAGGCGGAGTGCTTAATGCGTTAGCTGCGCTACAGAGAACTTATAGCTCCCTACAGCTAGCACTCATCGTTTACGGCGTGGACTACCAGGGTATCTAATCCTGTTTGCTCCCCACGCTTTCGAGCCTCAGTGTCAGTTACAGGCCAGAGAGCCGCTTTCGCCTCCGGTGTTCCTCCATATATCTACGCATTTCACCGCTACACATGGAATTCCACTCTCCTCTCCTGCACTCAAGTCTCCCAGTTTCCAATGCACACAATGGTTGAGCCACTGCCTTTTACATCAGACTTAAGAAACCACCTGCGCTCGCTTTACGCCCAATAAATCCGGACAACGCTTGGGACCTACGTATTACCGCGGCTGCTGGCACGTAGTTAGCCGTCCCTTTCTGGTTAGATACCGTCACTTAAGTAATTTTCCACTCTACTTAACGTTCTTCTCTAACAACAGAGTTTTACGATCCGAAAACCTTCTTCACTCACGCGGCGTTGCTCGGTCAGGGTTGCCCCCATTGCCGAAGATTCCCTACTGCTGCCTCCCGTAGGAGTCTGGGCCGTGTCTCAGTCCCAGTGTGGCCGATCACCCTCTCAGGTCGGCTATGTATCATCGCCTTGGTAGTCCTTTACACTACCAACTAGCTAATACAACGCGGGATCATCAAGTAGTGAAGCAATTGCTTCTTTCAAATAAGAATCATGCGATTCTCATTGTTATGCGGTATTAGCGTTCGTTTCCAAACGTTGTCCCCCGCTACTCGGCAGATTTCCCACGCGTTACTCACCCGTTCGCCGCTCTTCATAAAAATAGCAAGCTATCTTTAATCATCGCTCGACTTGCATGTATTAGGCACGCCGCCAGCGTTCGTCCTGAGCCAGGATCAAACTCTCATTTAAATTTAGTTCATCAAATGAACTGGCTGTTGTTTTGTCTTTCATTATTGAATTGACAGTTGGTATACAAGAAGTTAACTTCTCGCATATAGTCATTCTACTTTATTCAGTTTTCAAAGGTCTATCGCTCTCGTAAGAGATACGCTCTCTCGCGACAACTATTATATTCTATCAAACTCACTTTGTTCTGTCAAGAATAAACTGTGATTTTTCTCCCTTTTTTTTACACTCGTTCGGAAAACCCCGCCGTTGTCACGTTTCATCACTTATTTTTTTTGTGTTTTATTCTCGTTTTTGTCATTTTGTGGTATTATTAGCTCATGGAAGAAAAAATTTATCTACTAAATATAGAAGATATTAGTAAAAATCCTTATCAACCCCGCAAACATTTTGATCACGATAAGTTAAAAGAGTTATCACATTCTATAGAAATTAATGGTGTTCTTCAACCCATTATTGTTCGTAAGAGTAATCTTTTTGGCTATGAACTTCTAGCAGGAGAACGGCGTTTGCGTGCATCAAAACTGGCGAAGCTGGATAAGATACCAGCGATTATTCGTTCTTATTCTGATAAGGATATGATGGTGCTCTCTATTTTAGAAAATTTGCAGCGTGATGACATGAGTCCATTAGACGAAGCTGAAAGCATCAAAAAAATTTTAGAAAAAAGCTCATTGACTCATGATGAAGTTGCTCAACATCTCGGAAAATCTCGTTCCTATATTTCAAATCTCTTGAGAATTTTAAAGCTTCCTCAAGAAATACTTCATCTATTAGAAGAGAAAAAAATTAGTTTAGCTCACGCCCGGACACTTCTTGCTGAAGAAAATAAAGAAAAACAAGTTTCCTTAGCTCATAAAGTCATTCAGGAAAAACTTAATGTGCGACAACTTGAAGATATCATTTACCAAAAAGTTGCCACTAAAAAAACGAATAATAAAAAAAGCATTTATATAGAAGAAAAGGAAAAAGAAATTGCAAGATGTTTAGGTGTAAGTAATAAAATTTCATATAATGAAAAGCACCAAAATGGAAAACTAGAGTTGCATTTTGACAGTTTAGAAAAACTCGAAGAACTCTTGAATAAACTCACAAAAAATCCACAGTGAATTCACTGTGGATTTTTTATCCCAAGATTTATTCACAAAAATTTTGTTTTCCTTTTTTGTGGAAAAGTTTAGAAACGCTTGTTATAGCCTTCGCCTCCTGTGGAAAACTTTTTATCCTTCCACATTATCCACATTTTTGGGGATAGTTATCCACTTCTGTGGAAAAATCGTATTTTTTTTCAACAGCGGTGGATAAATAGTTATCAACATGATATAATAGGTTCTACTTAATTTTAATATATTAGAGGAAAAAT